>SOPS01000006.1 GCA_005239175.1 halophilic archaeon SHRA6 | reverse complement strand
GTGAAGTACCACGGGTCGGGTGACCCGTGGCGTCTGTGTCTAGTCCGCGGTGGACGCAACAGTCTTTAATTCCGCTCGCACTCCCTTCTCAGGTCGTGCCGACTCCGTGTCGGTAACACCCGAAGCGAAAACCGCTCCGTGAGCGTCGGCCTCTTCACACAGGCCCGATACTGTCCGTCTCACCTTTCTCACATGAGGAAGGGTTTCGAGAGACAGCACATTCTCATTCTGCTTGTTGAACCACTCTTGTGCCACGCACACCGCCGCTTTCCGGTCTGCATGGTCTTGAAAACCACACTTCTTACACTTGAACCGTTTCTTGTAGCGATTCGCACGCTCGATGTGCAAACATTCCGTGCGAGGACACCGCTGGGACGTGTACTCCGGGTTCACGTCATCCGACGGAATACCGTTCCATGCGGCTTTGTACGTCACCATCTCACGAAGCGCACCGAACGGTAGTGAGTGTAGGCGGCGGTTCATCCTCGTGCCGTAATCGATTGAATCTCGCATGTCTTTGAGGTCTTCAAAGACGATTACCGGATCGTTGAATTGCGAAACCCATCTGGTTACGTCACGCGAAACTTTGTGAAGTTGGTCGTGGACAAAGTCTTGTTCTTCGGATCGGATACCGGTCTCGAACGCTGTTTGACCGGCGTTCTGCATTCGCTTTCGTTTGGTGAAATACTCGTGTCGCACTCGCTTGATGTCTGGGTACTCGATAACGGCTGAATCGAGTATATCACCCGTTTTTCGACACATTGCGGTGAGAGCCATACAGTCTTCGTTGATGTCCACACCAACGACAGTCTTCGCATCTTTGGGAGATGCAACAGTGCGTTTTTTGTTCGTAACCGACACGTGGAGTCGCCACTCGTCGTGTTTA
>SOPS01000005.1 GCA_005239175.1 halophilic archaeon SHRA6 | reverse complement strand
AATGAGGATTGCCCCCCTGCGGTACGCCGTACACGAGGCAATCTGATGTGAGCCATACTGGATCGGTGCCACCCGAATACTCGTGACCACTCAGCACTACGCTGACAGTCACCATTCCGGTGACCCGATCCAACGGACCATGCAATATACCATAATTGGATACGACATTTGGTGTGCTTCGATCGTGAAGCACCCGCCACCCGCCTCTCTTTCGAGAGGCACACATTCCGGTTGATCCTGCCGGAGGTCATTGCTATCGGGGTCCGATTTAGCCATGCTAGTTGCACGAGTTTAGACTCGTAGCGGAAAGCTCAGTAACACGTGGTCAAACTACCCTCAAGACGGCGATACCCTCGGGAAACTGAGGCTAATAGCCGATACGTCCGCTCAGGTGGAAGACCGAGCGGGCTTAAGCGCTGAGGCGCTTGAGGATGTGGCTGCGGCCGATTAGGTAGACGGTGGGGTAACGGCCCACCGTGCCCATAATCGGTACGGGTTGTGAGAGCAAGAGCCCGGAGACGGAATCTGAGACAAGATTCCGGGCCCTACGGGGCGCAGCAGGCGCGAAACCTTTACACTGCACGCCAGTGCGATAGGGGGACCCCGAGTGCGAGGGCATACTAGCCCTCGCTTTTGTGAACCGTAAGGCGGTTCACGAACAAGAGCTGGGCAAGACCGGTGCCAGCCGCCGCGGTAATACCGGCAGCTCGAGTGATGACCGATTTTATTGGGCCTAAAGCGTCCGTAGCTGGCCACGAAAGCCCGTCGGGAAATCTCTCGGCTCAACCGAGAGGCGTCCGGCGGAACCTCCGTGGCTTGGAACCGGAAGGCTCAGAGGGTACGTCCAGGGTAGGAGTGAAATCCTGTAATCCTGGACGGACCACCGATGGCGAAAGCACTCTGAGAGGACGGATTCGACAGTGAGGGACGAAAGCTAGGGTCTCGAACCGGATTAGATACCCGGGTAGTCCTAGCCGTAAACGATGCCTGTTAGGTGTGGCTCCCACTACGAGTGGGTGCTGTGCCGTAGGGAAGCCGCTAAACAGGCCGCCTGGGAAGTACGTCCGCAAGGATGAAACTTAAAGGAATTGGCGGGGGAGCACTACAACCGGAGGAGCCTGCGGTTTAATTGGACTCAACGCCGGACATCTCACCAGCTCCGACTGTAATGATGACAGTCAGGTTACCGACCTCTACTACGAGTTACAGAGAGGAGGTGCATGGCCGCCGTCAGCTCGTACCGTGAGGCGTCCTGTTAAGTCAGGCAACGAGCGAGACCCGCACTCTTAATTGCCAGCACCACCCCCGGGTGGGTGGGTACATTAGGAGGACTGCCGTGGCTAACACGGAGGAAGGAACGGGCAACGGTAGGTCAGTATGCCCCGAATGAGCTGGGCTACACGCGGGCTACAATGGTCAGGACAAAGGGTTCCAACGCCGAGAGGCGACGGTAATCTCAGAAACCTGATCGTAGTTCGGATTGTGGGTTGAAACTCACCCACATGAAGCTGGATTCGGTAGTAATCGCGTGTCAGTAGCGCGCGGTGAATACGTCCCTGCTCCTTGCACACACCGCCCGTCAAAGCACCCGAGTGAGGTCCGGATGAGGCCACATCACTGTGGTCGAATCTGGGCTTCGCAAGGGGGCTTAAGTCGTAACAAGGTAGCCGTAGGGGAATCTGCGGCTGGATCACCTCCTACTGATCGGGAACTGCCCTTTGGGCAGTCCCACCTTTCATTCGTCGTATTCGCGGTGGACGCACGGTCCGTTAGATCAGCACGTGTATTCGGGCACTTTAGATCCAGTATGGCTCACACACAGCCCTCCGAGAGGAGGGTGGGCTCATAGCTCAGCGGTAGAGTGCCTCCTTTGCAAGGAGGATGCCGTGGGTTCGAATCCCACTGAGTCCATGTTTGCCCCACCGGACATCGTGCCCCTTAAGTGGGGGACGGCGAAAGGATGGGTCAGCAACGAACAGATGCACCAGCCCGGGAAACCGCGGCTGGGAAGGGTTCGATGACCGCGCCCGAGTTACACCCCGGGCCGGCTCGATGACGACCGTATGTACGTGTAATCCAGGCGTCAACTGGACCCTTCACCGGGACAGTAACGCGCCCAACAATTACGAATCAACCAACTATATATCAACTGGCTACTGTGCCGGCTGGTGAATAGCTCGGCTTGAGAGCTGAAGACGGACGTGCCAAGCTGCGAAAAGCCTGAGGAAGCCGCATGGAGGCGAAGAACTCAGGATCTCCGAATGGGAATCCCTTCACAATTGCTTCGCGCAATAGGGAACGTCGGGAATTGAAACATCTTAGTACCGACAGGAAAAGAACGCAACAGCGATATCGTTAGTAACGGCGAGTAAACGCGACACAGTCCAAACCGAAGCCGTCAGGCAATGTGGTGTCCGGACTGACTTTCAGCACGTGAAACAGACTTCGAAGTCTCTTGGAACAGAGCGTGAGACAGGGTGACAACCCCGTAGAAGTGTGTAGTAACGTGTGCGTCAGCTCCAGAGTAGCGGGGGTCGGATATCCCTCGTGAATGTATCTGGCATCCCCAGATAAGACTAAACACTCCTCAAGACCGATAGCGAACAAGTAGCGTGAGCGAACGCTGAAAAGCACTCCACAACGGATTGTGCAATAGAGCTTGAACTCAGTCGGCGATAGAACGAGGTGGCATACAAGGCTGGTAGAGAAACGACCCACGTGCGAGCGTGCAGTAGGATTTTACCAGAGCCGATGTTGCCTCGTGCGTTTTGAAAAACGACCCAGGGAGTGTATCTTTATGGCGAGTCTAACCTGTTTTGCAGGGGAGGCGAAGCGAAAGCGATACGGCCGCAGTACTTCGGTACGAGGGCCACCGTGCTCACACGCGGGGAGTCATAGGGATACGACCCGAAACCGAGTGATCTATGCATGGGCAGGGTGAAGCGTGCCGAAAGGTGCGTGGAGGCCCGTTAGGGGTGGTGTCCTACAATACCCTCCCGTGATCTATGCATAGGGGTGAAAGGCCCATCGAACTCGGCAACAGCTGGTTCCGACCGAAACATGTCGAAGCATGACCTCATTCGAGACAGTTCGTGAGGTAGAGCGACCGATTGGAAATCCCGCCTCCGAGAGGAGTCGGCTTTCCTGTCAAACTCCGAACTTACGAACGTTGTAGACAATGGGAGTCCGGTGTGCGGGGTAAGCTTGTACACCGTGAGGGAGACAACCCAGAGCGAGGTTAAGGACCCAAAATGTGGATTAAGTGCGACCGAAGGTGGTCTCAAGCCCTAAACAGCCGGGAGGTGAGCTTAGAAGCAGCTACCCTCTAAGAAAAGCGTAACAGCTTACCGGCCGAGGTTTGAGGCGCCCAAAATGATCGGGGCTCAAATCCACTTCCGATACCTCGCGGCAACAAGACCGCGTAGGTCGGCATACCGGTTGGGTGGAAGCACGGGTGAGAACTCGTGTGGACCAACCGGTAACGAAAATCCTGGTCACAGTAGCAGCGAGAGTCGGGTGAGAACCCTGACGACCTTACGAGCAAGGGTTCCTCGGCACTGTTAGTCAGCCGAGGGTTAGTCGGTCCTAAGACTGTCCGCAATTCGAGACAGCCAACAGGGAAACAGGTTAATATTCCTGTACCATCGTCGACTAAACGCCAACGCTTTGAGGACCACCGAGCCGCGTTTTCGCGCGGTCGAATCAAGGAACACCGTGGAAGCCGTAATGGCAGGAAGCGGTCGAAGCTTGAGATAGCGCAAGTCGGTGTTACTTAGAGCCCGTGAAAAGGCAACGACGATGTCCGTACCGAGATCCGACACAGGTGCTCAGGCAGCGAAAGCCAAGGTCTGTCGGGAGAACCGACGTTAGGGAATTCGGCAAGTTAGTCCCGTACGTTCGCAATAAGGGATGCCTGCCTTGCAGAAGGCAGGTCGCAGTGACTCGGGCGCTCCGACTGTCTAGTAACAACACAGGTGACCGCAAATCCGTAAGGACTCGTACGGTCACTGAATCCTGCCCAGTGCGGGTATCTGAACACCTCGTACAAGAGGACGAAGGACCCGTCAACGGCGGGGGTAACTATGACCCTCTTAAGGTAGCGTAGTACCTTGCCGCTTCAGTAGCGGCTTGCATGAATGGATAAACGAGAGCGCCACTGTCCCAACGTTGGACCCGGTGAACTGTACGTTCCAGTGCGGAGTCTGGAGACCCCCAAGGGGAAGCGAAGACCCTATAGAGCTTTACTGCAGGCTGTCGCTGAGACGTGGTCGCTACTGTGCAGCATAGGTAGGAGCCATTACACAGGTACCCGCGCCAGCGGGCCACCGAGGCATCATTGAAATACTACCCGGTAGTGACTGCGACTCTCACTCTTTCGAGAGGACACCGATAGCTAGGCAGTTTGACTGGGGCGGTACGCGCTCGAAAAGATATCGAGCGCGCCCCATGGTTTTCTCATCCGGGTCGGGAACCCGGAGAAGAGCGCAAGAGCACAAGAAAGCCTGACAGTGACATTCCCAACGAGTGTCGCTGACGCGAAAGCGTGGTCTAGCGAACCTACGAGGCCTATTGATGAGGCCCGTAGATGACAGAAAAGCTACCTTAGGGATAACAGAGTCGTCACTCGCAAGAGCACATATCGACCGAGTGGCTTGCTACCTCGATGTCGGTTCCCTCCATCCTGCCCGTGCAGAAGCGGGCAAGGGTGAGGTTGTTCGCCTATTAAAGGAGGTCGTGAGCTGGGTTTAGACCGTCGTGAGACAGGTCGGCTGCTATCTATTGGGGGTGTAAGGTACCTGCCGTGAACGATCGTATAGTACGAGAGGAACTACGATTGGGCACCACTGGTGTACCGGTTGTACGAGAGTGCAGACGCCGGGTAGCCACGTGCCACGGGGTAAGAGCTGAACGCATCTAAGCTCGAAACCCACATGAAAACGAGGTACCGTTGAGGTCACTCATAGAAGATGAGTTTGATAGACTCGGGGTGTGCGCACCGAGGCAACGAGGTGTTAAGCCCACGAGCACTAACAGACCGAGCCACATTCATACAGTGTGGTTGGTTCGGTTAATTGTATGAGATTCCGCGCTATTGACCCGTGAAGGGTCCAGGCGTTTACTGGATTACACGTAGATACGGTTGGTGTACGCAAGTTACACGAGCCCTTTGTCCCGCATTGGCAGAGCGAGAGTTCGATTCTCTCGGCGGGTATTAGGGCGGCCAGAGCGACGAGGGACCACCCGTACCCATCCCGAACACGGAAGTTAAGCTCGTCAGCGTTGTGCGTAGTACTGGAGTGAGCGATCCTCTGGGAGTTGCGCATCGCCGCCCACCATTCATACGTTATTATTCACCGAAGAGCGGATGCGCTGTGTCAGGTAACGATCGCAGCGCGGCACACAACACTACAGAGCGGCAGCACTCTCGATCGACCGTGTTATTACTCCCGCTGAACCAACGATCGCTGCCTTACTGGCTGTAAATCGTCTGCGGAGCAACACCCAGCGTTGCACACAGTGGTTCAATCTCCACGCCGAAGTCCGCATACATCACCGCAAGCCCACGCTGTAGCAGGCTCTCCGGCGCTGGATCGATCGATTGCGGCCCAGCGATCGACAGTTGTACAGGTGCGAGAGAAGGTTGCGCGGAGTTGCCGACGACTGCAAGCTGTGACAACAAAAGCACCTCGAGCGGCGTGATGCGATCAGTATCGTCCGCGTAGCGGGCGGTGATTCCGACGAGCCGGACCGCGTGCTCTGGCTCACGAGCCGTGAGTGCGGTATCGATCGCGGCAGCCTGTAATTCGTCGATAGAAATTGGCCGTTCAGCATCTGACAACGAGTCAATCATTCGTCTCCAAATGGGGTATCGAGATCAGCATCGACGACAGTACCGTCGGGTTGGATCGTGATCGAACCGAGCGAGACGGTTTCGTCGGGTTCGGTGTGACGGACAATCGATTCGAGCGTTGCTTGTCGATCGAGCCGATCCCACACGAGCGACTCGACGAGCGACTGGAACGCATCCGGGTCCTGCCACGCAGAGCTAATCTCCGAAGGGATCCGAACGAGAAACCGGAGCTCCGCGTCGGTTCGGTGGATTGCGACTCCAAACCGATCGGCATCTGGCTGCTCGTCCATACGATCGATGAGAGATGCTCACAAATCAACCCACCGTTCACCGATACAGACCGAGTTCGCCCGATCGCTGGCAGACGATACCCATAGGACGACCAAACAACAGTGCAGCTGTGACAGATTGCTATGGCAAATCACCACACGGCGCCTCCGTGTAGAACCGCTTTTGCCGGCTGGACGACCACTACACCTAATGAGTTATAAGATCGGCTTGGTGGGGAAACCCTCGGTCGGCAAGTCGAGTTTTTTCAATGCAGCAACGATGAACGACGTGCCGGAAGGAGCGTATCCGTTTACGACGATCGATCCGAGTGTTGGTGAGGCCTACGTGCGAGTGCCGTGTGCGGCACCAGAGTTCGATGAGACCTGTACGCCGTCGGTTGGGGCCTGTAAAGCGGGGACGCGGTTCGTCCCAGTCAAATTAGTCGACGTGGCTGGGTTGATCCCAGGTGCTCACGAGGGGAAAGGCCTCGGCAACCAGTTTCTGACCGATCTCAACGAGGCAGATGTCCTCGTTCACATCGTCGACTTCTCTGGGCAGACAGACATTGAGGGAGAACCAACAGAGAACCACGACCCTCGTGAGGACATCGACTTCCTTGAGGCAGAACTCGACATGTGGTACCTCGAAATCCTCGAGAAGGGGATTGCACGCTTTGAAACCAAATATCACGGCGCGGAGGCGACCATTGAGGAAGAGCTGGCCGAACAGATGAGCGCCTTCCGGACGAACAAAGACGAAATCAAGCAGGTGATCCTTTCGGAGGGATTGGAGCTAGATCCCGGAACGTGGGAGCGAGACGATCGCGCCGGGCTTGCCAGAGAGATCAGAAAACGGACGAAGCCGATGATCGTCGCAGCCAACAAGATGGACACCGACACAGCGGCGACAAACTGGACAGAGATAACGACGGATCCTGCCTACGAGCACCTGACGTTTGTTCCGACGAGCGCGCATGCAGAGAAGGCGTTGAAGACGGCGGCTGAAGCGGGTGTGGTCGACTACACTGCGGGCGAGGACTCGTTTTCGATTACGGGCGCGGTTTCTGATCAACAACGCGAGGGGCTAGCAACAATCAAGGAGTTCGTTGAATCCTATGACGGAACCGGCGTGCAACAGGCGCTCGAAACGGCGCTATTCGACGAACTCGGGTGTATCGCGATCTTCCCGGGGTCGGCGAACGGACGCAGCGATGAAAAAGGGGTGTTCCGGGACTGCTTCATTCTTCCTGAGAATGCGACTACGGAGGGATTCGCGTATCATCTTCATTCAGATATTGGGGATGGGCTGCTTCACGGGATCGACTGCCGAACAAAACGACAGGTTGGCGCAGACCACGAACTGGAACACCGTGACGTGATCGAGATTATCTCAACGAACTGAACCCACCGTTCGGCAATACAGCCACACGTGACTTCGTGTAGTGGATGTCGCTTGGTTCGGACCGCTCACGACTGAAACAGACACTATCGTGTTGAACAAATCACGTCTGGGTGTAAACAGCGCTCTCGGCTATTCGTCCAATTTCACCGTGTCGATCGCCTCTGCGAGTGCTTCGAGGCACGCAGTGACCGTCTGTTGTTTGATCGATGGGCGATCGCCGTCGAAGACGTGCCGTGCAGTCATTGAAAACGAAGTCTGGGTACCCCACGGCCCGGCATAGGCGACACCGATATACACCAACCCGACTGGCTTTTCAGCCGTCCCGCCGCCCGGTCCGGCAATGCCCGTTGCTGAGACGCTCCAGGTGGTATCGGCGATGTCGCGGGCTCCCTGTGCCATCTGTTTGGCAACTGGAGCGGAGACCGCGCCGTGTTCGTCGAGCACCTCTCGGGCAACCGAGAGTGCCTGTCGCTTTGCGTCGTAGGCGTATGTGACGAAGCCGCGTACGAAGTAGTCACTTGATCCGGGCACGTCGGTGAGTGTCGAACTAACGAGCCCACCAGTGAGTGACTCCGCTGTTGCAATCGTCTCCTCGCGCTCGCGAAGCCGATCGCCGATCGTTGCCTCAAGCGAATCCTCTCGAATCGATGGGGCGGCCATGGCGGTAAGAGGACGCAGAGCTATTCAACAATACCGATGTATACTCAATCAATCATATCTGAATATATTAAGTTATAATTTGATATTACTCAAAAAACGCTCTCAGATCGAATTTTAAACCATTAAAACGATTTTGAGGGATTTATAAAAGATAGTAAATCGTCGGGCGATTCCGTTAATTGTGCTGAAGTATCGACAACGCTCGGCGCATTATATGTGGAAGCCAAGCTTACCAGTAAGTGAAGTCGGTGATCCCTCCCATGGAATCTGCAACAAAACTTGACTCGAACGCCACGACGAACAACCACGTGGACTCGCCCGTCGATGGACTGGTCTCCCGGTCGATCGGAGCCATTCGATTTGCGAGCTTCTGGCTGGCAGTCGCACTTCCGTTTGCGTACGTGCCGCTTCTGGCGACGGACATGACTGCCTCAACGGCGATGCTAGTTACAGGACTGTTTTGTCTGAACGTCCTCGCACTCATTGTCGGCCACGGATACAACAACCGCTAACCTATGAGCACTGCAACACAACACACGGATTCGGCGATCAGTAAAGAAGAGCGCCTGTTGAACTACCTTCGCGAGTGCGCCCAGGATGGCGAGATGTATTTTAAAAGTAAATTCATCGCCGAGGACGTCGGCCTGTCCGCAAAGGAGATTGGCGCGTTGATCGTCAAACTCCAGGATTCAGCTGCAGATATCACAATCGAAAAGTGGTCGTATACGGGCGCAACGACCTGGCGCGTCGAATCGATCGCGTAATCGAAATTTTCTGAACTCGGCGGTCTGTCACTCAAGAAACAGCGAGTAGACAATCACGCCGAACCCGATCGCGGTCAATAGACTGTCAATGATTACGCCCGTGATAAGGTCGATATTGAGCAGTTGATCGGCGATCCCTCCGAGCAAAGCGCCGATCGTTACAAAACTGAATCCGATGACGAGCGCGCGAAGTGATGGGTCACCTGTCCGTCGGTACGCCTTGAACGCGAAAAACGCGATGCTGCCACCGAGCAGCAGGATCGCGGTCTTGGTTGCAACGAGCAGTATTTCGGGATACATCATGTTTCCTCTTTGATTTGCGCCCACAGCTCCTCGAGCCGTTGGTCGGCAGTTTCGGCCTCGTCCGGTCGATCGACCGACGCGTGCAACGTGTCCGCCTCGGCAACCTCGATCGTGAGACGCTCGAAGTTCCGAACGTAGCGCGTCGTGTGCTGGCCGTTTCGCTTGATCTGCGTCTGTTCGGAGAGCAACGACGCGTCAACGAGCGCATCGAGCTTGCGGTACATGGTTGACAGCGGAATGTCACAGCGTTCGGAGAGTTCGGTTGCCGTCCGCGGCTCCGAGAGGGCTTTGACGATCGTTCTTGCTCCCTCGTCGCCAAGCGCGTCCAACACGATGTCGGCTTCGGGATCGGGCGGATCCGACGGCGGTCGAACCATCACACGTCTGTTCGTTCGGCCGGGGTGTAAATGTATTCGGTTCTCGAACCCGGTGCGTCAAAACACTGAATTGCTCTTGATCGTGACGGTGGCTTTATTCGGGTCTCGCGGGATACATCGGTATGAACCGCGCACAGTCGTTCCTCCTCGTCTGTATTGCGCTGTCAGCGGCGATCTCGTTGTACATCGTCTTGCCGTTTCTTCAGTACGTTCTCGGTGCAGTCATTCTCGCGTACGTGTTTTATCCGTTCAACCGGCGGCTAGTGCCGTACTTTGGTTCCATGGTTTCGCCGATGGTATTGATTGTCGGCGTGTTCGTTGCGATGATCGTCCCGGTTATCTACATCGCGATCGTGCTATACAGCGATATCCAACAGCTCATCCGCGGAGAGACCTCCCTGGACATCCGCGAAATTGAACGGACTATCGCTGACACTGTCGGGGTCGATGTCGACCTCTCAGCTCAGTTGCAAGCGCTCGGGGAGGGAACCTTTGATGTCCTGTTCGGCAACGTCTCGGGTATCTTCAGTGTCGGGGCGCGACTGTCGATCGGCTTCGCGCTCGTGTTGTTCCTTGTCTATTACATTCTCCGTGATGGAGACCGGTTCGTGGCGTGGAGCCACGATGTCGTCCCGATGCCTGATCCGGTTACCGATCGGCTCTTTGAGAAGATCGATCAGATGGTTCGGGGGGTCGTCATCGGCCACATTGTCGTCGCAGTCGGACAGGGAGTCGTCGCGGGCGTGGGGATGTGGGCGGTCGGCATTCCGAACGTTGTGTTCTGGACGTTTGTCATGGTGTTGCTCGCACTGTTACCGCTCATCGGCGCGTTCATTGTCTGGGGGCCGGCCGCAGTCTATCTGTTTCTCATCGGTGACACTGTCGGGGCGATCGCGCTCACGGTGTATGGGCTCGCGATCGTAAGTTCAGTTGATAACTACGCACGGCCCATCCTCATCGACCAACAGGTCCACCTCAACCCCGCGGTCATCCTCGTTGGCGTATTCGGCGGCATCTACGCCATTGGCGTTACCGGACTGTTCGTCGGACCGGTCATCTTCGGCGTGCTCGCAGCCACGCTTACCACATTTAACGAGGAGTACGATCTCCTGTAGCCAACGAGTGCTCGCGAGTGTGGCTGGGGAGACTCTCAGTTCAACACGTAGATCGACCCGTTAAGGACAGTTGCGAATCCAACCCAGAGCAGGTACGGGACGAGCAGCCCTGCCGCGCGTCGATCAACGCGGTCGAACGCGGCGATCGTGGCGAGGATCAGCCCAAACAGGGGGATGATCACGGCAAGCCCGAGCGTGGGACTCTCAGCGGCGAAAAACGCGGGTGACCATGCAACGTTGAACGCCATCTGCACGCCAAACACGACGAGGGCAACCGATCGGGATCGGCCGGCCGGCGATCGGTACACGAGGTACACTGCCACGCCAAGAAGCGAGAACAGCAGTGTCCAGACAATCCCGAAGAGTGCCGGTGGCGGATAGAACCACGGGAGCGTCAGCGATTGAAACCATTCGCTGTTCGGATTCGTGAACACGACACCGCTCGCACCGACGAGGTTCACGAGGACGATCGCAACGATGGCTCCGAGGAGGTCGTCTCTGGGGATCGATCGAATCCGCTGTGGAAGGGTAAGGGCCATGGGTACAGTAGCACCCGGGGGCGGATGAAAGTACAGAATTGTTTTGTCGCGTCAGTCCAGACTTCTCTCATGCTCAGTGTTGGCGACGACGCCCCGGATTTTACGCTTCCAAATCAAGACGGCACCCCGATTTCGCTCTCGGCGCACCGTGGACAGCGAGTCATAGTGTATTTCTACCCGCGCGCGGACACGCCCGGGTGCACGAAAGAAGCCTGCGGATTTCGGGACTCGTGGGACGAATTTCGTGACGTAGATGCGACCGTGTTCGGCATCAGTGACGACCCGGTTGACGACCTCGCGGCGTTTGCAGACGCGTACGATCTTCCCTTCGAGTTACTCTCCGACGAAGACGGCTCGGTGTCGACCGCCTACGACTCCTATGGGGAAAAACAGCTGTTCGGAAACACCGTTGAGGGAGTCTTCAGGAACACGTACGTCGTCGGTCCAGACGGAACGATCGAGGCCGCCTTCGAGGGCGTGTCACCGGACGGGCACGCCGGCGAGGTGCTGGCGGCGATCGACGGCTAATACCGCCCGATTGCGATCAGTCGTACAGCGGATACTCGTCAGTGAGCTCGTCGACGCGATCGCTCACGCGTTCGAGGACTGCATCGTTTTCGGGGTCGTCGATGACGTCACACAAGAGGTCTGCGACCTCGCGGCAGGCCTCCTCGCCGAAGCCGCGGGTGGTGAGCGCCGGCGTCCCTGCGCGGATCCCCGAAGGATTGAACGGCGATCGGGTCTCACCGGGGACCGTGTTGGCGTTGAGGACGATTCCTGCCGATTCGAGTGCCTCCTCAACGACCTTGCCGGTCGTGTCGGGATGGGACGGCCGAAGATCGACCAGTACGAGGTGGTTGTCGGTGCCTCCGGAGACGAGCGACAGTCCATTCTCACGCAGTTGCTCGGCCAGCGCTTTGGCGTTCGCGACAGTCTGTTCGGCATAGTCTTTGAACTCCGGCTGGAGCGCCTCGCCGAAGCCGACCGCCTTGCCGGCGATCGCGTGCATTGCTGGACCGCCCTGTGCACCGGGGAAGACCGCGCCGTCGATCGCGTCGGCGTGCTCTTCGCCGCACATGATGATTCCCCCGCGCCCCGATCGAATCGTCTTGTGCGTCGAGCCGGTTACGAAGTCCGCAACGCCGATCGGTGACTCGTGGACGCCTGCGGCGACGAGTCCTGTGATGTGGGCGATATCCGCGAGGTGGTACGCCCCGACCGCGTCGGCGGTCTCTTGAATGCGCCCGAAGTCGACCTCGCGCGGATACGCCGAGTATCCTGAGACGATAATATCCGGCTCGAACTCGGTGGCGATGTCGTCAAGGCCTTCGTAGTCAATGTATCCGGAGTCGATGTCGACCTCGTACTGTTCTACCTCGTAGACCTGTCCGGCGAAGTTCGCCGGGTGGCCGTGACTCAGATGGCCTCCGTGGGTGAGATCCAGCGAGAGGATCTTATCGCCCGGATCAAGCATTGCGAGGTAGACGCCCATGTTCGCCTGCGAGCCCGAATGTGGCTGGACATTAACGTGTTCGGCCCCCCATAGCTCTTTGGCGCGATCGATCGCGAGCTGCTCGATCTCGTCGGCGAACTCACAGCCGCCGTAGTAGCGCTCGCCGGGGTACCCCTCCGCATAGTTGTTCGTCAGTTCAGAGCTCTGTGCCTCCATGACCGCCTCTGAGACGTGGTTCTCACTCGCGATCATGGCCAGCGTGTTGTTCTGTCGTGCACGTTCGCCTTCCAACGCAGCCGCAGCGTCCGGGTCCGTCTCCCGAACAGTCTCGTACGTCATATCGTAGGCTCGGAACTCCAGGGTAAATAACCCAGTCGTTGCTAGCTGGCGGTATTTAACCGTTGATGATGAGGAATTCGTCAGTTCGTCTCAGGAGTCGAGCCGGCCAAGTCGCCACGACTCGGTATCGGGTGTCTGGTTAAATGTGTAGATGTGGACGCCACGGATACCGTAGGCCTCGTCGCCGACATAGGCACCGAGCCCGTCGATCAGATCGTCGGGTTTGTACGTCCCTCGCGAGCCGACGAGCTGTTTGACGAACCCGAGCACGCCGGTCGTCTTTCGCAGGAACTTGATCGAATCGCCGACGCCAACCTTCTGGGAAATCTTCATCAGCCGTTGGTAGTTCATGACTCCCGGAATCCCAATCTCTACTGGGAGGTCAACTCCCCGATCGCGGACCTCCTCAATCCATTCAAGGACGGTATCGGGATCGTAACACAGCTGTGTCACAATGTATGTCGCGTAGGGCGCTTTCTTTTTCATCTCGGCTGCGAGTGTCTCATCGTCGATGAAGTCGTGGCCCTCCGGATAGCCGGTGATCCCGACATCGTCGAACTCGTATTCGAGCTCTTCGAGCTCGACGAGTAGGTCGTGCGCGGACTCGAATTCGCCGACGGGTTCCTCGCGATCGCCGCCAGGAACAAAGATGTCCGTGATCCCTGCCTCGGTGAGCCGGCGGGCGATTTCTTCGAGTTGGTCAGGACCTTCAATGTACCGCGCAGCGATGTGTGGTACGACCTCGAAGCCCGCCGCTGCGGCTGCCTCGCTCTTTTCGACGGTGCGTTCGATCCCTAACTGTGGAGAGGTCGTGATCGCGATCGTCGCGCCTTCGGGAAGGTGTTCGATTTCGTCGTCGAAGCTGTCGAACGGCATCAGCTCAAAGCGGGCGTTCTCAAGCAAGTACTCGGCACCGTCGGATACTCCCGCTGTCGCCGCGGTTCCTACGGACATGTATTAACTATCCTTAGGGATAGAGGTATTTTTGTCTGTGGGTGATACTACCAACCTGTTTATTAAATCGACCATGGTAGAATGTTCGATCCGTTCAGCTGGTCGAGGGGGTAGTCGTCGGGACGCACTCTCTGATCCGCGCGGTTACTTCCTCCTGTGACGGCTGCTGGGTCGCATCTGCAACCCGATGACACACAAGGTCGAGAACGTTGAGTCGTCGAAGCAGATCCGTCGTCGCCTGTCGATCGAGGTCCAACGCGCGTTGGACCTCGTAGACGGTTCGCGATGTCGTGACTGTGTTGACGATCTGTTCGATCCCAACTCCCTCGGGCAGTCCAATCCCGTCTGCGGCGAGTCGATCCTCGATACGTCGTTCTTCGATCTGAGTGGTATCGCTGTCACCCTCAGCACAGTCATCGTCGGATCCGTACGTCACCGGCGAGTGGACGCCTGCGTCTATCATATACCGTCGAACGGTCTCTGCGGAGACCTCCATCTCGATTCGATCGCTCATCTGATCGAACGTCTCACAACACTCATAGAGGGTTTCGAGGTATTCGATGTCATCATAGGGCGGCACTGAGTCGTCACGGACTGCCTGTTCGGGGCGATCTACAGCTGTCGTTTCCGTGGATTCTGGATCTCCCGCCGACTCGACGTCGGTCGCCGATCGTTGCCCGACGTCCGCCGTTGGTTCAGCCGGTTGCTCCGTAGACGGCTCGATCGCCCCACGGCTTTCGATCGTCAGCTCCACTGTGAGAACGAGACCGTCGGCCTCGGTATGCTGTGCGGACTCTGATTCGATACGTACTCCACTAGCGGCCTCGATCGGTTTGCGGATCGGGTTTTCGTACGTCACACTGAGCGAGCCATCGGTATCGATGTCGACGGCTTTGGGTGTGTTACCCTGTTTGGCAGCGTCTGCGGAGAGGTCGATCGGGACAGTGAGCGAAGCCCGCAGTTTCCCCTCATGCATCGTTGCCTCAACCGCTTCGGGCGATGTATCTTGATCTTCAAGCGATTCGACTAATCGTGAGAGTGTTTCAAATGCGGTGTGCCCAACCATATCATTACCACATACTGACACTCTGTGTCACATAACCCTGTGTTAGGAATACTCAACCTATTTAAAAGTTCATGAGCATTTATTCGGATGTCAGTAATTCGTATTGTCCCCAGGGCGTTGCCAACCGCGTTTTGTATGCTACCGTGGCAATTGGTGGATCAATCTTGCTCGGTGTCAGGAAGTGATACTGGGCTCGCGAGGCTCACAACGCGCTCGCCAGCCGCGTTCGCCCCACCGCGCGACAGCGAATAAACGATGCCCGACTGATCGGCCGTGACTGTCTCGACCAGTTCGAACGTTTCGGGGTTGTGGACGGTGCCCAGCACGCTTCCTCGATCCACGCGATCACCAACGTCTACGTCAGAGGCAGGCTCGAAGAGGCCTGCGTTCGACAGGCAGACCGCGGGGATGTCGTCGCGTAGCACCCACTGAGCGGGTGCCTCCGCTGGCTCGCCTTCGATCACTCCGATCGTCTTGAGCACGTTGGTGACACCGTCGAGGCCGGCCGCGACGGCCGCAGTTGCGACCTCCCGGCTGTTGGCCAGTTCGACAGTGAGCGCAGGGATCTCTGCTTGTGAAGCCGCGTTTCGGAGCGTTGTCCGGGTAGAATCAGACTTGGGTGGCTCGTCGACCAGCAGATGTGTCACGCCGAAAGCGGTGGCAAGTCGATCGGCGTTGGTCCCATCGTCGCAGTATCGCACGTGCGGGAGCATCTCCGGTGTGCCGCTGTGGAGATCAACAATTGCGTCGCTATCTGTCAGCCGCTCCCACAGGCGTGCGGCGATTCGTTCGGTCAGTGTCCCATCGAGATCGCCAGGCCACACCCGATTGAGGTTTGGGTTTACCACGTCGTACGCGGCTGGACCCATGTACGACCGGTGGTCCATCGCTGGAGGGTTCGCCACTGGGAGCACTCGGACGGTTCCAGCGATCGACATTGTCGAGAGCCGATCGCCGAGCCGGCGTGCGACAGCCGGTCCGTTCAGCTCGATGCCGTGTTGGCCGGCGATCACCGAGACGGTCGGCCCGTCGGCTCCTCGATAGGTGTGTTCGACGACGTCGATCGATCCCCCAGAGGGCAGTTGACCGACAGCGAATGTCCGGCTCATGTGCGTCGCCGGCTCGTGGTTCATATCCGTTCGGGGTGCTCGACTGACAAAAAGCTCCGGAGATTGGGACGGCGCTCGCAGAACCATATCCTACCAACAGCAGGAAACGTTGTGTAACTGGCTCAATCGGCGACAAGTATATTCGCCCGCCTCCATGAGCACGAACCAGCCACATGGACCCAACAGAGACACTGCCAGAGACGGCAGATACAGTGGTCGTCGGTGCCGGTATCGTCGGCTGTAACGTCGCCTACCAGCTCACCCAGCTTGGCCGGGAAGACGTCGTCGTCGTCGATCAGGGACCGATGCCGACGACGGGCGGCTCCTCGACGCACGCGCCTGGAATCATGTTTCAGACCGCAGAGCCGAAAGAGCTCAGCCAGTTTGCGAACTACAGCCGAAAGCTGTATAGTCAGCTCGAGGGAGCAGACGGCCAGCAGGCGTACAACGAAGTCGGGGGGATCGAAGTTGCCCGCACCGAGGAACGCATGGACTTCCTCCAGCGCCGGGTCGAACACGCCCACGCGTGGGGAATCGAAGACCCACAGATCCTCTCGCCCGAGGAGGTGACAGAGCACCTGCCGTTGGTGGATCCGGACACAATCCTCGGCGGCTACTACTCACCGACGGATGGCCAGGTCTCGGGTGTCGTCGCCTGCGACGCGCTCGCCCGCGAGGCAATGGCGAACGGCGCGACGTTCGTCCCGCACACACGGACCACGGATGTCGAAACTGACGGCAACTCCGTCACGTCGGTTGTGACGGAAAACGGAACGATCGACTGTGACGATGTCGTCATCGCGACAAACATCTGGGCGCGCCAACTTGGCGAAGAACTCGACGTACATCTGCCCGTAACGCCGGTCGAACATCAGTACACGATGACCGAGTCGCTCGATGAGCTGGCTGACAACGCCGTCGACATAACCAACCACCCACTGTTCGAGAACTACGAGAACGTCTCCGGCGAGAAGGCAAAGCGGCTGCTCGTCGGCCCCGATCGGCCGATCCTTCGGGACCAGGACAACGCGATGTACTTCCGGACGCACGGTGATTCCTACGGGATCGGCTCGTACAACCACGATCCGATCGTTCCCGACCCGATGGAGCTCGGCGGCAACGATCCAGACGGCGAGCAGGGGTCGGTCCACGAGTTCACCGACTACCACATGGACAACGCGACCCATCCAGATCGCCCGGACAAAGCGCCGCGGCAGGCCAGTGACGAACTGCTGCCGGCCACTGCGGGCAAAGAACTCGAGTTCAAGTACAACGGGATGTTCGCCGAATCGCCAAACGGGCTGCCCGTGATGGGGCCGGTCGAAAAATACGACGGACTCTGGACTGCAGCAGCAATCTGGGTCACTCACGCCGGCGGGGCCGGAAAGGCGCTCGCTGAGTGGATGGTAAACGGCGTCCCACAGCTCGACGACGGACCGATCGACGTTGGTCACTGCGACGTGAACCGCTTCGACGCCCACGAGGGCAGTTGGGACTTCGCCCGCGACCTCGGTGCCGAAGAGTACCGCATCGTCTACAACATCATGCACCCGAAGTGGGTGTGGACGGAGCAGCAACGGGACATCCGCCGGACGCCGATGTACCACAGCCACAAGAAGTACGACGCCGAGCTGTGGGCCGAAGCCGGCTGGGAGGAGCCCCACTGGTTCGACTCCAACGCCGATCTCGTCTCGAAGTACGCCGATCGCATCCCCGATCGAGAAGGGTGGGAAGCGAAGTACTGGTCGCCGATCGAGGGCGCTGAGGCGATCCACGTTCGTGAGGCCGTCGGGCTTCACGACATGACCGCGTTCAACAAGATGGAAGTCATCGGCGCAGAGGCCGGTGAGTTCCTCCAGCGCCTCTGTACGGGAGACATGGACCTCGAGGAGGGACAGGTCAAATACACCCTGATGTGCAACGAGGGCGGGGGCGTGCGCGCAGACATTACCGTCACCCGCACCGACGAGGATCGCTATCTCGTCCTCACGACCGGTCGAGAGGTCGGCAACAACCACGTCGCGTGGGTGCGCGAGAACGCTCCTGATGGGGTCATCGTCAACGACGTCACATCGAGTATGGCCGCGATGGTCTGCACCGGCCCGGATGCCCGAAAGGTGCTCTCGAAGGTGACTGACGTGGATCTCTCCGATGAGGCGTTCCCATTCTTCACGAGCCAACAGTTCTTTGTCAAGAACGTCCCAGTCACTGCGCTGCGAGTCTCCTACGCGGGTGAGCTTGGCTGGGAGCTGTACACGCCTTCGGAGTACGGTGAACAGCTCTGGGAGCACATACTCGCGGCCGGCGAGGAGTACGACATCCGTCCGTACGGCAGCGGTGCGCTCAATTCTCTCCGGATCGAGAAGGGATTCCGGCTGTGGGGGGCGGATCTACACACCGAACACAACCCATACGAGGCCGGCCTCGGCTGGGCGGTCGATCTCGACACCGACTTCATCGGCAAGGACGCCGTTGCCTCGGCGGCAGCGGGCGACAACATCACCCACAAGGTCGCCTGTCTCACACTCGACGACGAGGAGGCAACGATCCTCTCACACCGGCCGGTGTTCCGTCCCGGTGAGGACGAGTCGATCGGCTACGTCCACAGTGCCGAATACGGCTACACCGTCGGGGCGTGTGTCGCCTACACGTACCTGCCGCCGGAGGATGCCGAGCCGGGTACCAAGGTCGAGATTCTCTACGAGGGCGAACGGTACGCGGCGACTGTCCAAGAGGAACCGCTCGTCTAGCTGGCACAAATCCTCTCAGTCCCAGCGGAGCCTTTTTTAACAATCAGTTGATTGGTTGAGTTTGAACTCTGCTTGCACTACCGGGAACCCATTGGAATCCCCGGAGCCGAAGGCAATATTAAATACCCGGAGTATGCCGTATCGATCGACCGAACTCGGCCGACTTTCGGGCACGATATCGATCGCAGCACCAGCCTATTTACGATTGTGACAGTTACTCCGTGTGAGTGAAATGAGCACGACAGAGCTACCACAGAACGCGGAGACGGTAATCATCGGCGCGGGTGCGGTCGGTTGCAGCGTCGCCTATCATCTGAGCGAACTTGGCGCAGAGGACATCGTCGTGGTCGATCAGGGCCCCCTGCCGGTCACGGGCGGCTCGTCGGTCCACGCACCGGGGATCATGTTCCAGACCTCCCCGTCAAAGATCCAGACGAAGGCGGCCTACTACACTAGCCGGCTGCTGTCAGATGCCGGTGTCTACGACGAGGTCGGCGGCATCGAAGTCGCTCGCAGCGAGGACCGAATGGACTTCCTCGAACGGCGTGTCGAGAACGCAACCGCCTACGGGCTTCCTGACCCACAGTTGCTGTCGCCCGAGGAGGTGACAGAGCACCTGCCGCTCGTCGACAAAGACGAGATCCTCGGCGGCTACTACTCGCCAACCGACGGCCGGGTCGACGGCATTGCCGCCCTCCAGTGGTACATGGAGCAGACTACGGCGACGTTCGTCGGCGACACCGAAGTCACGGACATCGTTACCGCCGGTGGGGAGGTCCAGGCGATCGAGACGAACAAGGGGCGAATCGACTGTGATCGCTGTGTGATGGCCACAAACAACTGGGGCTACCAGACCGGGCAACTCGCGGGCGTAGATCTGCCGATCGCTCCGGTCGAACACCAGTACGTCGTGACTGAGCCGCTCGAAGAGCTGGCCGGTGCCGGCTCCTCGATGGGCGAGAACACGACTGGACTCGACGTGCCGGGCAACCGCGACATTCAGGAGGCGATGAGCGAAGGCCCACACCAGCCGGTCGGCCGCGATCAGGACCACTCGCTGTACTTCCGGACCCACGGCGATCGCCTCGGGATGGGCTCGTACAACCACGAAACGCTCTCTGTCGATCCCGACGACATGGGAACCAACAGCGACGACAGACAGGCGTCTGTCCGCGGATTTACTGAAGAACACTGGACGCAGCCGACACACCGTGGTCGCGACAAGTCTGCGAAACAGGCCTTCGACGAACTGCTGCCCACGACGGCAGATGTCGACTACGAGGTTACCGAAAACGGAATTTTCGTCTTCACACCAGACGGCATGCCGGCGATCGGCGAGACCGCACAGGTTTCGGGGCTGTGGAGTGCGCTTGCGATCTGGTGGACCCACTCTGGCGGTTACGGCCGGATCCTCGCGGAGTGGATGGAAAACGGCAGGCCACGACTGCCCTCCGGACCGGTCGACACCGGCGGCGTCCACGTCCGGCGGTTCGAGCCGCACGCTGGCGAAAAAGACTACTTCGTCGACCGCGGCGCAAAGCGCTATGAACAGGTGTACAGTATCGTCGAACCTCGCTGGCAGGCGACCGACCACCGCGGTCTCCGCCGGAGTCCGTTCTATTCTCACGAGGCCGACCTCGGCGCGGAGTTCTACCAGGGCGGCGGCTGGGAGACACCACAGTGGTACGAGTCGAACGCCGATCTCGTCGACTGCTACGCCGACGAGATCCCCGAACAGGAGGGATGGCAGGGCGTGAACCGATCGGCCATCGAGGGCGCAGAGCACCTTCACACGCGCGAGCACGTGTCGATGTTCGACATGACCTCCTTCAGTTCGATCATGATCGAGGGACTAGACAGCGAGGCGTTCCTCCAGCGGGTCTGCAGCAACGACGTGGACATCGACATCGGGCAGGTTCGGTACTCGCTGCTTCTCAACGAGGGCGGCGGCATCCTTGCGGACATCACTGTCGTCCGTCTCGAGGAGAACGAGTACATGGTGACTACCGGTGGCGGTAACTCGCCGGGAATCCACGGCGAGTGGCTGAAAGAGCACGCCCCGGAGACAGTGTCAGTGACGATCGAGGAGGGCGCAAAGAGTACGATCGGGCTATGGGGTCCGAAATCTCGACTTCTGTTGCAGCGCTGTACTGACGCCGATCTCTCGAACAGCGGCTTCCCGTACTTCCGCGCGAAACAAATCTACGTCGGCGAGGTGCCTGTTATTGCGCTGCGGGTCTCCTACGTCGGTGAACTCGGCTGGGAGCTGTGGGCTCCTGTCGAGTACGGTGCACAACTGTGGGAGACGCTGTGGGAAGCCGGTCAGGACCTCGACGTTCGGCCGATGGGCGGCGGCGCGCTCGAATCTATGCGCCTCGAAAAGGGCTACCGCCTGTGGGGAACAGACATTGACACCGACTCGAATCCGTACGAGGCAGGGCTGCCGTTCGCGGTCGATCTGGACACTGACTTTATCGGCAAGGAGGCACTCGAAGCCGCCAAGGCAGCAGGAATCGACAGCCGGATCACCCCGCTCACGCTCGACGACTCGACGGATATCCTCATGAGCGGTCGGCCGGTATTGAAAGACGGCGAAGCGATCGGCTACGTACAGGCCGCAGACTTCGGCTACTCGATCGGCGAGTCGATCGCGTACACGTACGTTCCAGAGGAGTACGCCGAGGCTGGGACCGATGTGGAAGTGTTGTGTGAAGGCGAGCGCTACGATGCGACGATCCGCGACGAACCACTCTTCGACCCTGGCCGCGATAAGCTGATCAGGTGATCGAGATGGCATCTGAAGACTCATCCGAGCTGCCAGTCACGTACGTGGACATCGAGCGGGCCCGCGAACGGCTCGACGACGAGAGTGTCGTCAAGGAGACGCCGATCGAGCGCAGCTCCTCGCTCGACGACTTCGTTGGCGGAGAGGTGTATCTCAAGATGGAACACCTCCAGTGGACTGGCTCGTTCAAGACACGCGGGGCGTACAACAAGATCAGTCAGGATGTCGAAAACGGCGTCACCGAGTTCATCGCCGCCAGCGCGGGCAACCACGCCCAGGGTGTTGCACTCGCGGCCACGAAGTGCGGCGCGGACTCGACGATCTACATGCCCGAAAACGCCCCACAGGCGAAGGTTGATGCGACCCGCGGGTACGGCGCGACCGTCGAACTCGTCGGTAAGGACTTCCAGGAGACGATGGCACATGCCAAGGAAGCTGTCGAGGAGTCAGACGCCGAGTTCGTCCACGCTTACGACGACACGGATATCATCGCCGGGCAGGGGACGCTTGGGATCGAGATGTATCACGACTGCCCAAAGGCCGACACCATTGTCGTCCCGATCGGCGGCGGTGGGCTCATCAGCGGGATCTCGACGGCAATCAAACACCTCTCGCCGGAGACTCGCGTCGTCGGCGTGCAAGCGACCGGCGCGGAGACGATCCACAAGAGCCTCGATAAGGGAATTCCGGTGACGCTCGACGAGGTGAACACGATTGCCGACGGCATCGCAACCGGGGGCATCTCCGAGGCGACGCTCGAGATTATCCAAGCGAACGTCGACGAGATCGTCACTGTCACCGATACCGAAATTGCCCGGGCGATTCTTCTGTTGCTCGAACGCGCGAAACAGGTCGTTGAGGGCGCAGGCGCGGCGTCGGTCGCGGCGATTTTGAGCGATGACCTCGACGTGTCTGGGGAGACAGTGATGCCCCTGCTCTGCGGTGGCAACCTCGACATGACACGTCTCCAAACAGTATTGGTTCACGCGCTCACCGAACGCCAACAGCTGTTGCAGCTTCGGGTTCGCATCGACGATCGTCCCGGCCAGATGGAGTATATCTCGGGGATCATCGCCGACGAGGGTGCGAACATCCGCGACGTCCGTCACGATCGATCGGTCGAAGATCTCGAGATAGGCGAGGCCTACCTGGTGTTTACCGTTGAATCGAGTGGGGCTGAGCACGCAGCGTCAATCATCGACTCGGTGTCGGCAGCCGGCTACAGCGTCAAGAATACCACGTCGCTGTAACGCGCTGAACGGTGGCAGATTTCGTCGTTATCGAGCGGACTTTTATATATTGAGCGGTCGTGCGCATCAGATGGGTTGGAGACAATGTACGATAAGATACTGATACCATACGACGGCAGTGACGAGGCGAAGAAAGGGGCTGACCACGGGATTAAACTTGCGGCATCGCTCGATGCATCGATACATGGCCTCTACGTGATGGATCTTCCGGGCGCGCCACGGGCCGTCGCGCTTCGGGACGATGAAGAGCAACTCCGCAAAGAATACCGCGAGTTTGGCGAGGAGAAGATGGCCGAACTCGCAGATACCGCCGCAGAACTGGGCGTCGACTGTGAGACGTCGATTGTGCCAGGGTCGGTGAGCGAACAGATCGTCGAGCAGGCCGACAAACAGGGTGCTGATGCGATCGTCATCGCTTCGGCGTATCGCGGTCGACTGGGCAACTTGCTCGGCGGAACGACCGACAAGGTCGTCCGGACGTCGAATGTGCCGGTTATCACTCAGCGGATGCAAATCGACGAGTGAACACTCGGCAACTCAGATTTTCCCTGCCCTACTGCCCGACGAGCCGCTGCTCGCGGAAATAGATCGTCATGCTTGCTGCGAGAAAGCTGAATCCTGCCACGCCGTAGTTGCCGACCGACATAAAAAACAACGCGATCGCAAAAAACGCGACTGCGGCGAGCGCCGCAACGGTTGCAGGGATGTTCATATTGGATACGTGCGTCCCGGGATTAAAAAACGACCGTCAATCGGACGTAATCAAAACATGTGGTCGAACTCCCAGTGGTACGAACAGTTCTGACAGGTCGCCCACTCTGGAACGTCGAACTGCTGGGGATGACGTCGACCGTGCTTCATGTGATCGCCACACGATGGACAGACGAGTGTAATCAACTCGAGCTCAGAGAACTCGTCTGCAGGGCGATCGGCCGTACAGCGGGTGCAGTCAATGGAATCTCGGGAGTCTTTCTGATAGATCTCAGCGGCACACTGTGGGCAGGCCACCAGTGCTGGCGGACGGTTGGTCCAACCGACATCACCGTCGGTTGTTGTGTTGTGAACATCTGGAATTGCGAGTGTGAGGTTCGCCATCTTAGAATCCGCCCGAAGCGGCTGGGCTGCAGCGTTCAACGCCTTTCGGCAATTCTGAAACACGACACGTAACATATCGGTCATTACACGTTATAGGAATTCTATAAACTTAGGTGTCCGCTTTGGTGTCGATTTGACCCTCTCCGGGCTCATTCGACTGTACCCGCTCGCTTTTTTATAATAGAGCTGGTGTTTTAAACATATTAAACGATTAATCGGGCACTATATGCCATAGATTTATTACGGTGTAATTACTGGTACCGGGTGAGGTTGTGTGTCACGACACACGAAAACACGGCCTACGAACGACGTATCGCCAAGATGCGATCGTCGCGTCGATACCGGGGAGCGTGACATGACCCCTTGATCGCCCCGGAAACGGGATGATCGCGATCGGAGTACCGCTAGCAAACCGCTGGAGACAACGATCATGACACAACACGACGGACGACTCGGAAGACCTGAGGTGGTATCGTATGGCAGATGGTGAAAAAGACACTACGGGAGAGATGTCCGACGGGCTGCAGGTGGAGCTGTTCCATCCAGATTCCGATCGGGAGCCGGGTGACACGAACATCGAGAAGTTCGGGTTCGACATTCATCCGGTCGTCTTCCCGGTCGCACTGGTAATCATCGCGCTGTTCATCGCGGTGACGATCATTCTCGGCGATCAGGCCGCGGAGGCGTATTCGTCGATCCGCATGTTCTTCGAAGGGAACTTCGGATGGTTCTACCTACTTGCGGTAAACATCTTCATCGTGACTGTGCTGTTCTTTGCGTTCAGCAAGTACGGCACGATCAAGATTGGTGGCGTCGAAGCAGAAAAAGAGTTCAGCGACTTTTCGTGGATGGCGATGCTGTTCAGTGCCGGGATGGGAATCGGCCTGATGTTCTTCAGCGTCCTCGAACCCACGTTCTACTTCAACAGTGTTCCGGGCTTCTGGGGTGCTGAGGCCGGAACTGGCGCAGCGGCGTCCGCTGCGATGGCACAGACATTCTTCCACTGGGGACTGCACCCGTGGGCGATCTACGGGCTTGTCGGTCTCGGACTCGCGTTCTTCTCGTTCAACCGTGGCCTTCCGCTCACGTTCCGATCGATCTTCTGGCCGCTGCTTGGCGAACGAATCTACGGATGGCCCGGCCATCTGATTGACCTTGTAACCGTGTTCGCGACGTTGTTCGGCCTCTCGACATCCCTGGGGCTCGGTGTCGCACAGGTCAACTCCGGGCTGTCCTACGTCGCGGGTGACATTCTCGGCGTCGCAAGTGTTCCGGTCGGCGTTATCCCACAGATCGTCCTCATTGCTGGGATCACTGCGATCGCGACGCTATCGGTCGCTGCTGGTCTTGACGGCGGTGTCAAGCGGCTCAGCACGCTCAACCTCTACTTGATGTTGTTGCTGCTCGGCTTCTTGCTCATCATCGGGCCGACGGCGTTCATCCTCGGCACGTGGGTCGAAAGCATCGGCGCGTATCTCGGGAGCATTCTCTCGCTGTCCTTCTTCACCGGTGCGCTCGGTGAAGGCGGTGGCACAGTCGGGGCCTGGACGGTGTTCTACTGGGCGTGGTGGATCGCCTGGTCGCCATTCGTCGGGATGTTCATTGCCCGGATTTCGAAGGGCCGAACGGTTCGGCAGTTCGTGCTGGGCGTGTTGTTCCTCCCATCGCTGTTCTCGACACTCTGGCTGTCGGCATTCGGTGCGAGTGCGCTCCACGGCGCTGTCGAGGGAGTTGAAGGCACGGCTGGGCCTGCTGTCATGCAGGCGTACAGCGATCTCGGCTACGCGTCCTTCGAAACGCTTGGGATGTTCGTGATGCTCGATCAGTACGCGCTCGGCGCGATTACCGCAAGCATCGCAACGCTGCTTGTCATCACGTTCTTCGTGACCTCTTCGGACTCGGGGTCGCTGGTCATCGATCACCTGACCTCCGGTGGCAAACACGACGTTCCCCGTGCCCAGCGGGTCTTCTGGGCGATCACCGAGGGTGCGGTCGCTTCCATGCTGCTGTACGGCGGCGGACTGGCTGCACTGCAGACCGCAGCGATCGCGACCGGCTTCCCGTTCGCGATCATCCTCACCCTGATGTGTTACACGGTGTACCAGGGTCTGAAAAACGAGTACCAGATCCTCGAATCCGAGCAGTTCGCTGACCGGATTCAGGACATTTCGGACATCGATGACGTCCAAGTCACCACGGCTGGCCGCGAGGTTGTCACTGACGTGAAGGGAGGTGCTGATCCAGACAGCGACGACTGATCGACCCACACGGGTTTTGGCAGTAGTATAACAGCGATTGATTATTTTTGTTTTATTCCGCTCGAACAGCCACGCACTTGTGTGTGTGCTCGCGCTGTAATCACAAATTTCGAATGTCGTGGGTGAAGATCGCTCTCGCCCTCGCGATCAGCGTTCACTTGCAGTTGCGTTGAACCAGAGCCGTGCTGGTCCACCGACGCCGACCGCTGCAATTGCCCCCCAGACTGCGAGGCCGATCGCGAGCGGCAAGACGAGCCACGCGATCGCACTCACAATACCGAGGCCGATGAGCCCGAGCCACGGATCGCCGACCCCGATCGCTCGTGTGAGCCACGTCCCAGTGATGACGAATCCGGCGCCGCTGATCGACAACACGATTGCCGCAAACATTCCAGTCAGGAGGAGACTCACCGCCGTCGAGACGACACCGACCCGAAGCAGTTGGCTGTACGCGTAGCCGACGACAAACACGACGATGCTGTAGCTTACGATTCCGTAGACGACAGAGAGCAGCGGCCGCTCCATCGAGGCGTCAATCCCCGCATCGAGGCGGCCGCCATAGCGATACATGATGAAACCGCCGAAAAACACAGTCGAAATGAGTGTTGCTGCGGCTAGAACGCTTCGTGGGGTCGCTTCGATCGCCGTCGGATCGAACGCCGTTACGGCGATCACCGTCTGGACAAACGAGCGACCGACTATTGGATCCATGCCCGGATGTTACACCGTGCCCGCAAAAGCGTCAGGGTCGACGCCGCGGTCGATCGCTCTACCGTGAAACCGTCCGGACAACCGTCGCGTTCTCTTCGACGTCGTGAACCCGAACCACGGCTGCGTCTCGTTCGACAGCCATTGCGGTTACCGCGAGCGTCGGAACCAACCGATCGCCGTCTGCTGGGGCAAACGGCTCAAGCATCGACTTCCGTGAGTGGCCAATCAGCACCGGGCAGCCGAGCGAACGGAACTCGCCCAAGCGATCAACCAACTCAAAGGACTCTGCGGGATCTTTCCCGAACCCACAGCCGGGATCGATGATGATGTCCTCACGGTCAATTCCAGCGCGCTCGGCGGCCAAAAGCGGCTCGACGAGTTCGTCAATGACGTCTCTGACGACATCGCCGTAGTCGCCGCTTCGTTCGGGATCGACGGGTGCAGACAGACTGTGCATCAACACGAGCGAAGCGTTGTGTTCGGCGACAACCGGTGCCATGGCGGGATCGTCGAGTCCCGATACGTCGTTGACGATCTCTGCGCCGGCCGACAGCGCCGCGTCCGCGACCGCCGCTTTCCGGGTATCAATAGAAATCGGGACGTCGATCTCCGAGATCGCTTCGATGACTGGAACCACCCGATCGATCTCGTCTTCGACAGAGACAGGCTCTGCCCCGGGTCGGGTGCTTTCGCCGCCGATGTCAATGATGTCTGCGCCCGCTTCGAGCATCTGTTCGACACGATCGACCGCTGCGTCGAGGCGATCGTACTCGCCGCCGTCATAGAAGCTATCGGGCGTTACGTTGAGAATTCCCATCACGGCTGTGCGATCGAGCCCGAACGGGCTGGCCACTGTGTCGTCGATCGCTTCGCGAACCTGCTCGCCGAACTGTGCAAGCCCGCGGCCCGACCCAGCGCAACGATCGGCCAGCGACTCAAGCTGGGCGGTCGTCCCCGCACAGACAACTTCGAGGAGTTTCTCATCGGAGCCAAGGCCCGAGGATTCGGCCACCCCGCCGATCGCAGACAGCTCGGTTTCGACCCAGGCCGCCTGTGCTGGTCGAAGCTGTGTCGAAAGCAGGTGGTAGTCGGTCGGGAACCCCTCGGGGTTTTCGAATGTCGCACCGGAAAACACCGACCACGGATCGACCGAGGTCTGGTCGTGGGGGATTACTCGTCTCGTCCAGCGATCGCGGGCTTCGCTGATCGCGTACAGCGAGCCGGTGACAAGGACGAAATCCTCGAGCTCGGCGGCGGCGATCGCCCGCTCTGTGGCCTCGGGGACCGAGTCAACCTTCTGAATACTGTCTGCGTATCCCTCGAAGGCGTCTGCGAGGACAGAGACGCTCTCTGCGCGATCGATGTCCGGACGGGTGACGAACGCTGTATCGACCGCTGGAAGGGCAGTGACCATCGCTTCGTGGTCTTTGTCTGACATCGCCCCGAAGACGACGTGGAGTCGATCGTACTCGTAGCGCTCCAACAGCGCCTGTACAGTCTCCATCGCGCCGGGGTTGTGCGAACCGTCGAGCGCAATCGTCGGCGCGGTTGACATGAGTTCGAACCGGCCGGGCCACTTCGCTGCCCGCAGTCCGCGTGCGATCGTCGACTCATCCATATCGGCGATCTGTCGGGCAAGTGTCGCGGCAATTCCGGCGTTGACCGCCTGGTGTTGGCCCAAAAGCGACAGATGCGTCTCGAGTGACCACTCGTCGGCGGAAATTGAGACGGTGTTTTCGCTGGCCGATCCCATGCCTGTCTCGACCGCTCGGACATCTGTCCCCTCTGCGCCAACAGTCACGACCTCCGTCTCCTCTTTTATTGCCTCCAGCGCTGAACCGCTTGTTCCGGTGACGAGCGGCGCACCCTTTGGGGCGACCTGTGCTTTGTCGCGGGCGATTTCCTCGACAGTGTCCCCGAGCAGCTCTGTGTGTTCGAGGCTCACGCTCGTGACGGCGCTCGCGATCGGATCGACCGCGCTCGTCGCATCGTAGCGGCCGCCAATGCCAACCTCGAGAACCGCCACGTCGACGTCCTCAGCGCCGAAGTGTGCGATCGCGATCGCGGTGAGTACCTCGAAGTGCGTCGGCTCGTCATTCTCTTCGCGCAGCGTTTCGATGATCGGATCGATCCGCTCGACGTGTTCGATGACCTTCGACTTCGGGATTCGCCGGCCGTTTATCCGAACCTGCTCACGAAAATCGTTGAGCCCCGGCGACGTGAACAGCCCCACATCGAGTCCGGCTGCCTGTAAGGTCTCTGCGAGAAGGGTCGCCGTGCTGCCCTTGCCGTTTGAGCCGGCGATCTGTACGCAGTCGATCTCTTCGTGGGGATCCCCGAAGTGTGACAGCATCCGGGCCGTCGTGTCGATCCCGAGCTTCGGGCGGCGCTGCTGAAACGACAACAGGTAGTCAGCAGCCTCGTGATATTTCATATCACATATCGCCGCTGCGGAGTGCATTAAGGTGTCGACACCCCCCGTTGAAAGCCGGCTACTGAGCGGGTCACAGCCGGTGACGATTGCTCGGACACGACTCCTCTGGTGGGCTGTCACGACCACGACTCGACGAAACACATCCTATACTGTGCCCGTCATGTACGCCAACATTCTTACTCCGCTGCAGAGGATATTTGTACGCTTATGAGCGAATCCGACGAGCCGTTTCCGTCCGACTACGAGATCGCACAGAACGCCGAAATAGACCCAATCTGGGACATCCTCGAGCCCTGGGGCGTTGAGACCGACGATCTTCAGCTATTTGGCGAGCATGTCGCGAAGGTAAAACACGATGCGATCAACCGCCTTCGGGACAATGCAGAGAACAAAGAGGGCAACCTCGTGCTCGTCACCGGGATGACGCCGACGCCAATGGGCGAGGGCAAAACCGTCACGACGGTTGGTCTCGGTCAGACGCTGAACCACCTCGGCGAGGACGCGATGATCGCGATTCGCGAGCCCTCGCTTGGCCCCGTCTTCGGCGTCAAAGGCGGTGCCGCCGGCGGCGGCTACTCGCAGGTGCTGCCAATGGAGGATATCAACCTGCACTTCACCGGCGACCTGCACGCGCTCACCTCCGCACACAACCTCATCGCGGCGATGCTTGACGCGAAGATCACGAAAGGCAACGAACTCGGCGTCGATGTCAACGACGTATCGTGGCCGCGGGCGATCGACATGAACGACCGCGCGCTGCGAAACACCGTCATCGGACTTGGCGGCGAGACTGGCGGGACGCCCCGCGAGGACGGCTTCCTTCTCACAGCAGCCTCCGAACTCATGGCTGTGCTCTGTCTGGCCGAGGACCTCGGTGACCTCAAAGAGCGCGTCGCACGGATTATTGTCGCGTACACCGACGATGGCGAGCCGATCACCGTCGACGACATCGAGGCGACCGGTCCGGTGACGATGCTGTTGCGCGACGCGGTCAAACCGAACATCGTCCAGACGATCGAGGGGACTCCGGCATTCGTTCACGGCGGTCCGTTCGCAAACATCGCCCACGGGACGAACTCACTCATCGCCGATAAGACTGCCTTCGGGATGGGCGATTACCTCGTCACTGAGGCCGGGTTCGGCTCGGATCTCGGCGCGGAGAAGTTCATGAACATCGTCTGCCGGCTGGGCGATATGACGCCGAACGCGGTCGTCTTGGTTTCGACCGTCCGAGCGCTGCAGTACCACGGAATCGGCGAGTGGCCGATCGACTACGACATGGTCGACGAGGCCGGTATTGAGGAACTGGAGGCCGGATTCGAGAACCTCGATCGGCACGTCTCGAATATCCAGAAATTCGGCGCTCCGGTTGTCGTTGCGGTCAACCGCTTCCCCGAAGATACCGACGAGGAGATCCAGACGGTGCTCGAACACTGCCGGGAGGACCTCGGAGTTGAGGCCGCCGAATCGAACGTCTTCGGCGAAGGAAGCGAGGGCGGTGTCGAACTCGGCGAGCGAGTCATCGACGCGGTCGAAGCAGGCGACGAGGACGAGTTCGATCATCTTTACACTGACGAGGCGTCGATCAAAGAGAAAATCGAGACAGTCGCAACCGAGATCTACGGTGCCGACAGCGTCAATTACGTCGGCAGCGCCGAAGATGACATCGAGCGGATGGAGGAACTCGGCTTCGACGACTTCCCGGTCTGTCTGTCGAAGACGTTCCACTCGTTCAGCGACGACGCGACGAAGAAAGGCGCACCCAGCGGCTGGGAGCTTGACGTCCGCGAGATCTACCCCTCCGCGGGTGCTGGTTTCCTCGTTGCATTGACCGGCGACGTGTTGACCCTGCCAGGGCTGCCCGCCCGGCCCGCAGCCGCCGACATGGACATCGACGCCGACGGCAACATCTCGGGACTGTTCTAAAACCAATCTCGAGACTGTTGTAAAAAAGCGAGCGGTACGCGCTATTCGGTCGTCGCGATCGCTTCGATCTCGACGGCGGCGCCTTTTGGAACCGATCCGACTTCGACAGCGCTTCTGGCGGGTGGATCCTCGGTGAAAAAGCCACTGTAGGCCTCGTTGAACGCATCGAAGTCGTCAATGTCGTCGAGATACACTGTCGTTTTGAGCACGTCTTCAAGTCCGAGGCCCTCAGATTCGAGGATCGCTTCGACGTTTTGCAGACACTGTTTTGTCTGTTCGGCGACCGGTTCGTCGTCGAGCAGTTCTCCGTCGACCGTCAGCGGAAGCTGCCCCGCGGTAATGAGCAAATCGCCGTTCGTCGTCGCCTGGCTGTACGCTCCCACTGCGGCTGGTGCGTCGTCCGTGCTGATAGTTCGTTTCACGATCGGACGTATCTCGTCCGGTTTCTTAAAACCCGGCTCGGCCGGGGAGCCGTTGCTCAACCAGTACGAAGTCTGATGTTTTGTGCCAATTAGCTGACGGGGCTAGCTTGGTTGATTGTCCGGCAGGCTTTTTATACGCGCTTGAACAACGTGTGATAGTGGTTGACTCACCCGACAGTCCCGAACGCGCATTTGAGGACGTGTTCTATCCAGCGGACCGCGTCTCCTTCATTGACTGGAGGGAGATCTCTGGTGCGAAACCCGCCGTTGCGGTCGTTGGAATCGTCACCATCCTCTCGTTCGTTACGGGACTTTCGAACCTGAGTCAACTGACCGTCCCGACCGATGGCCCCGTCGCAGCGATCCTGCCTGCTGCGGAGATTTTTGTCCGGTTCGGAGGTGTATTATTCGCGTTCTTATTAGGGATCATTACTGTTGGGCTCAGCCGTCGCAAGCGGCTTGCGTGGCGTGCGGCGGTTGTCACCCTCCCGTTACTCCTCTTGCTGCCGCTTGTGAGCCTGCAACCGCGGGACTTTCCGCTTATGCTAGCGATAATCGCCTCGTACCCGCTGTTGCTCGCGAATCGCGACAGTTTCGATCAGCGTATTGAGCTATCACCGCTGCAGATCGCCGCGCTGTTTTCATTCGTCGGCGTTGGGATCTACGGCACTGTCGGCTCCTACGGCTTGCGTGATCAGTTTCTCGAACTGGAGACGTGGGGTGACGCAGTCTACTACGTGATCGTCACGATCGCAACTGTTGGCTACGGCGACATCACGCCGCTCACCCCAGAAGCCCAACTGTTTTCGCTGTCGATTATTCTGCTTGGGACTGGCGCGTTCACTGTTGCCGTGGGGACGCTCATCGGTCCGGCGATCGAGTCCAGAATGGCCGCCGCTTTTGGAAACATGACTGCATCAGAACTCACGCTCTTAGAAGACCACGTCGTCGTGCTTGGCTACGGCGACGTGACGGAATCGTTGCTCGAGGAAGTCGCCCCGGACGCTGACGTCGTCGTCGTGACGCCTGATGCGGCCACTGCGAGCGATCTAAAGGACGAGGAGGTCAACGTGCTCACCGAAGATCCGACTGATGAGTCTGTCCTCGAGGATGCACAGATCAGTGATGCCCGTGGCGTCGTCGTTAGCGGCCCTGATGACGGTCGTGACGCGCTTGCGATCATTGCAGTCCGGAACGTCGACCCCGACGTCCGTATTGTCGCAGCGGCCAACGAAGCCAAGCACACAAAGAAACTCGCCGGCGTCGGTGCCGACGCTGTCATCAACCCCCGCGCCATTGGCGGAAGGCTGCTCGGCCAATCAGTGCTTGGCGACCTCAAATCGATCACCGCAGCCGATCTCGTCGTCGAATCCGACGCGGTCGTCAGCAACCCGGACAGTCCAGATACCCCACCGGAAGCAAACACGCAGACCGATTCAGACGATCGCCAATAACCTATGAGCACCCAACACACCCATTCTCTGGAAGCGACGGTCGCAAGTCTGCTCATCCCGCTTTTCCTTCTGTCGGGCATTGCGGTGTTGTCCGCGTTTTTCTTTCCAACGTTTGTTGGGGAAGCAGTAACCGGTCGGGCATGGCTTGCGATCGCCCTCATCTTTTTCATCTCCGGGCTCGGGTATCTCTCGCTGCTGCCGTACGCAGACGGGGACGACGATAGCGAAAGCCCGGTGCTGTTGACGATCCGCCGTGAACGGTTGCGCACAGCGACAACCAGCTTTCTCGCACATCACCGTCCGGAAGGACTGATCCTCGTCGTTGTGGTCTTTCTCGTCTACCTTCTTGCGCAGCTCATCATCCCTGCGCCGACGACACGGGCCGTCTCCGCCGCGGCAGACACCGTGCTTTCGGTTGGTGGTCCCGTTGTAGCGGGGATTATCCTGCTGGCGGTGTTGTACTGCCTGCTCTTGCTTTTGGGGCCGTGGGGTGCGGTCACACTCGGCGGTCCCGAAGACGAGCCAGCGTACACCTATCCGATATACGTCACGCTGATTTTCACCGCCGGGATCGCTGCCGGGATCGTTTTCTGGGGTCCTGCGGAGGCGCTGTTTCACTACAGCGCGCCACCGCCAGCGATCGGCGCTGCCCCCGAATCCGCCGGAGCGATTGACGGGGCGTTGACGTACTCGTTGTTCCATTGGGGGATCTCCGCGTGGAGCGCCTACGCTGTTCTCGGAGTCCCGATCGCGTACTACGTCTTTGTCCGGGATGCACCACTTCGCGTCTCTGCCATCCTCGTGCCGATCTTCGGCGCGGCCGCCGCAGACACGCCATGGGGGCGGCTCGTCGACACACTGGCCGTGTTTGCGACGATCGGCGGGATCGCGACGTCGATCGCGCTCGTGAGCGAGCAGTTCCTCGCGGGGATCAGCTTCCAGTGGGGGGTAACAACCGGTGCAATTGGCCCGGCGCTTTTCATTTTGGCCCTGACGCTGATTTACGTGCTCTCGTGTATCACTGGTATTCACCGCGGGATTCGCCGAATCGCGGTTCTCACGGTGGTACTCTTCGTTGCCTTTGGGCTGTTGGTCGTTGCGGTCGGGCCGCGCCCGTTCTTGATTGAGCGATCGGCGGGGGCGATCGGCAGCTATCTCGCAGGGTTTGTGCCGCTAAGCGTGTATACAGGAGACGGCTCTGGGTGGGTGGCCGCTTGGACCTACTGGAACTGGCTGTGGTGGTTCTCGTGGGCGCCATTCGCTGGCGTGTTTATTGCGGCAATCTCTCGTGGGCGGACGATCCGGACAGTCGTATTTACAAGTGTGATCGCAACTGCGGGTGCGACGATGGTCTGGTTCCTTCTCCTGGGAGGGACGTCACTGCATGCTCAACACACCGGGCGGGCCGATATTCTCGGGGCAGTGAACGATGCGGGCGGCTCGGAGGCGATCGTTGGCTTTCAGCTGCTGTCGTCGCTGCCGCTCGGAGAGCTGTTTATTTTCCTGTTTTTGGGGCTGATTATCGTGTTCATGGTAACCTCTGCAGGAGTCTCGACACTCGTGACCTCAATCATCGCAACCCGCCCGGGCGTTGCGCCCTCGACCGTCGATATCGTCTTCTGGGGCGGTTTTCAGGGGATTGTTGCGCTGTCAGTGTTGTTCGTCGGCGGGGCCGAGACCCTCCAGTCGATCGCCGTGCTCACTGGCGGGCCGTTCGCGCTGCTCGCGCTCGTCGCGATGGCCGCGTTCTTGTGGACGCTTTGGAAGTCTGAGCGAGGCCACACGTCGATCGTCCGGCAGGCGTACGACGCGCTGCCGAAGATCCAACTACACCACGACTTCGACAACGAAGAGCGGTAGGACGACGGATGCCTGCGAGCAAGCGGATTTACAGCGGTTTAGTTTCGATTTGTGTCAGTAATTGACAATACGGTTCTGTTGAAATACTCAGAGATTGATAGGTACTGGTTGCTGAATACAGAGAGTGAATTCAGCATACAAAATTAGTTTAATTCACGCATCGAAGCCAGAATCATCTGGTAGATGAACAGGCGAATTGAGTGCGCGGTATCAATTACATCTCACGGAAAGGTTGAATCTCTCATTCAGCGACCACAAAGGATATACACTGTTTCACGAATCTGATTTGTATGTATAATGGACGTTGACAACGCTGGCCTCGTGGCGTTCGCAACCGTGGTCGCCCTCCTCCTTATTGGTCTCCCTTTTTATGCCGGAACCTTCAGCCCGGGGTATGAGCCAAATTCGTACAATTACGAACACGAAGTCGAAGCTGGGCCGGCTAACAACGTCACCGGCGAGTTAGAGCTTGGTGGAGAAACCGCTCTCAACGACATCACGTATGAATACGAGGAACTCTCCCCGATGGCACAAGAGCTGTTCGACCGAACTCTGAGTGCCGACTCATCAACGTACGTTCCTATTGTGTGTCAGAACTATGTACTCGTCTGTGACGGCTACTACGAGCAGGACCTTCCGTCAGAATTCATATACGGTCCGGGACCCGCAGATGAATTTCGGTACTCGGTCATTGAGTTCAACGGCGACCAATACCTCCTTCGAACAGGCGTTGCAGAGGCCCCTAATTCGCCGAACTTCCTTCTAGGGTTCATTTGGATCTTCTTCCGGGGCCTAATGTTTCTCCATGGCGGAGCGATCGCAACTGCCACCGTGATTCGACTCTCGGACCGTTGGACGGGCGCGGACGGCCGTGGATACACTGCCCTCGTTGGTGTGGGAGCGCTGCTTGCCGCCCTTGGATTTCTCACGCCATATCTCGAAATCTACGGTGGAATAGATATCATGACCCTCTTGTACGTAACCGGCCCTGTGGCTGCGATCGGGTACATCTACGTCCCGTTTATCTGGTTGGTCCGTCGATAGTGTCCCCTTCGAAGGCTATCACAGGTATCGCCAGATGAGATACAACGGGAGTCCGAGGATGATGATAATACTGGTGAAGAAGGGTCGATCGATGACAATTAGCCCGTAAAAGAGAGTAACGATGACAAATACGATGGTGAGGGTGAGAGCTATTGTATTGTTCGTTTTTTCAGAGGGCATGCAACGTTTCCTCCTCGCCAGTCTAAATCCGTTCTGATATACACTTCCTTTGCCCTGTGTTGACCAACCCGACCTGAGTCGAATATGGAGATGATCCTGTGCGAGATACGCGCTTTGTGTTCAGCACGCCTCAAGAATATATCTCCGATTGAGGATCTCAACAGAGCCAAAAATACAATTTTATTACTCAATACGGGTCATATAATGACGGCGTATTACCGTTTATTACTGGATCGCCATTGAATGCAGAAATCGTATTATCAACAACTGGTATCAAACGGTGCAGTATTCCACATGGTGAACTATACGCGATCGCACCGAGATAGCATGCAACTCGACGCGCGGGGTGCAGTGTGTCGTGGCGAGTGCCTCGGCGAGGCGATCGTCCCGCACCGAAACGACTGTGGAGCCCCGGCGTGGATACATACACGAACTCACCATGACAACGATAATTGACGGCAATTCAGTGGCCGAGGAGATTCAAGCTGGCGTCGAAGACTGTGTCGAGACGCTTACGGCGGCAGATGAGACACCCGGCCTCGCGACGGTACTCATGAGCGATGATGGGGCCAGCGCGACGTACGTTTCGATGAAACAGCGGACCTGTGAGGAGCTCGGAATCAACAGCTTCCACCACGAGATTGACCCCGAGGCACCGGCCGAGGAGCTATTTTCAAAGATTGACGAACTCAACGACGATCCGGACGTTCACGGAATCCTCGTCCAGATGCCGGTACCCGATCACGTGGACAAACGAACTGTGCTAAACCGGATTGACCCGATGAAAGACGTCGACGGATTCCATCCCGAAAATGTGGGCAGGCTCGTAGCAGGGAACGCGCGGTACAAGCCCTGTACGCCCCACGGTGTCCAGAAAATTCTCGATGCGTACGATATCGAAACTGAGGGCGCAGACGCCGTGGTCGTCGGGCGATCGGACATTGTCGGCAAGCCGATGGCGAACCTGCTCATTCAGCGCGATGACGGCGGCAACGCGACAACGACAGTCTGTCACTCCCGAACCAAGGACCTGGCTGCAAAAACCCGAAACGCCGATCTCGTCGTGGTCGCTGCGGGCGTTCCCGAGATGGTGGACGGCGACATGATCGGAGAGGGTGCGACGGTTATCGACGTGGGTATCAACCGCGTTGACGCCGACACCGAGAAAGGCTACGAACTCATCGGCGATGTCGACTTCGAGAGCGCGAAACAGAAGGCGGGCGCGATCACGCCGGTTCCAGGGGGCGTTGGTCCGCTGACGATCGCGATGTTGATGTACAACACGGCAAAGGCAGCGAGCCTGCAGTCCGGTGTCGAGATCGATCTGCCCTAATACCGCCGTAGCGGTCCTGGCCGGTTGTTTTTAAAAACAGTGATAGTTCCGCATCCACACTTAACACACTGGTATGATATATCATAACTGGGCTCTGTGCCCAATTGAGCCCGCAGCGTATGTCCCGTAACGGCCTCGTGTGGGTGCTCGTCTGACATACTTGGTGGGCGCTACCCACCTAACGCACCCGTTTTCAAACCGCAGATTCGACAGCGCAGCGGCTATCGATCATAACTGCTTGAAAATGGTTGTGATTCGATCGTCCGAAAGCGCGAACGCCGATTGAACAGTTACTCGTCTTTTCGTGCCGGCATCCGGACGACGCCGTGCAGCTTGAACTTCGAGAGGAACCGCTCGACGCGATCGAATGTCGGCAGTGCCATCGCAGGGAGGTAGATTTCGTTCGACTCTGTGTCTTTTGGGAGACGCGGTTTTGCGTTACTCATTACATCTATACATAGAGGATGGACACGGATAGCTTCATGCACGTATATTTACAGGCATATATATACTGAAATAATCCAACGAACAATTGTGAGCGTTTTGGGTGATACCACGTCTCTTGGTAGTGGTTTTCACTGTCTCGTGGTTGATCGTCTGGCTCGGTGGCGGATTCGGCGATAGCAAACCTTATTGAGCGAATGTGTACTATAAGTAGTATCCGCTGCAGAGAGCATCCATTTCGACACTGAGACGAGCCGACTGATGAGCTGGATCACGAACTCCCGGTTCAGTTGATCGACGACGGCGGTTTGTCTGACAGATCGTCTCCCGCGTCGAAACTGGACGCCGAATGCACCACAACCGAGACCACACATATGTCGATAACGGCTAAAATACACATTGAACACGAACGCCTCGCGCTCGTTCCGACGCTGCGGAGCCTCGATGGCGTCAGTATCCGCGTCATTACACAGGGAAACACCGATCCCGGCGCGGCACTCTTCCCGTTTCTCATCGAGTACGACGATCCTGACGCAGTCGAGGCTGCACTTGCGGACGATCCAACCGTCGAAGAACACAGCCTTGTCGACTGGACCAACGACACCGGGATCTACTACATCAAACACACCCCGGAAACGAAGCTCATCAGTTCGATCGTCACTGACGTCAACGGCGTTCTCGTTCACACCGAGACAAAAAACGATGGTTGGCTTGTCCGACTGTTGTTGCCGAACAGAAAGGCGCTCAGCACGATCTGGGAGTACACCCGCGAAAACGACATTCGACTCGATATCATCGAAATCTACAGCAACGACGACGCCGACGGAGCGGGATCATACGGGCTCACTGCCGAACAGGAGGTGGCTCTCCAGTTGGCCTACGAGACGGGGTATTTCAGCGAGCCACGGGAGATCTCACTCAGTGAAGTCGCCGAGCAGATGGATCTTTCCTCAACAGCCATGAGCGGACGACTGCGCCGCGGGATGCGTAACCTCATCGCGGCTACCGTCGCAGACGACGAGTCTGGCGATCGCGATCGGTGATCCGTTTGGCGGTTCTGTGTCCATCGATAGCACTGTCGAGAACCCTCACGATTAACGTCCGTATATAAACGGGGGAAACTATCCGGGAGTGATTTTATGGGCCGTGGAGAAAATTCTTTATCAGCATGTCAGGCAACGACGAGCACCCAAATTATCCGAGTGTTGACCAGTCCGATCGAGTTGTTCCGCGGAACCTCCGCCAAAGCGGAGATCCGGGAATCCAGATGCTGGTCTCGACCCGCGTACGCAAATCGCCGTTCTTCCACAAGTCGTTCGGCGAGGAGGGCGCGTGGCGCTGTACCGTCTACAACCGTCTGTACCACCCGCGTGGCCTCGTCGAACCCGAGGATGGCGGCGCAATGGCAGAGTACGAGGCGCTAACCGAGCGCGTCACGCTTTGGGATGTCGCGGTTGAGCGACAGATCCGCGTCAAAGGCCCCGACGCCGAGGCGCTAACGAACCAGGTCATCACCCGTGACGCCCGGGAGATTGAAACAATGAACGGCAAGTACGTCATCCTCTGTAACGAGGACGGCGGTATTCTGAACGATCCTGTCTTGTTGCGCCCAGAAGAGGACGAGTTCTGGTTCTCGATCTCAGATTCGACGCTCATGCAGTGGCTGCAGGGTGTCAACGTCGGCATGGATTACGACGTCGAGATCGACGAGATCGACGTTGCTCCGATGCAGATCCAGGGACCGCTCTCCGAGGACGTTATGGTCGAGGTCGTCGGCGAGAGTGTTAGCGACATCCCGTACTACGGGCTCATGGAGGCCGAAATCAACGGGGCAGAGGTACTCATCAGCCAGACCGGATTCTCCGGCGAGAAAGGCTTCGAAATCTACGTCAAAGACGCGTCGAAGCACGCCGAACGCGTCTGGGATCCAGTACTCGAGTCCGTTAAAGACCACGGCGGCATGCAGATCGCGCCGGGACACCACCGCCGGATCGCCGCCGGTATCCTCTCGTGGGGCCAGGACATGGACCACGAGACCTCGCCGTTCCAGGTCAACCTCGGCTACCAGGTACCCGACGACAAGGACGTCGACTACATCGGCAAGGAAGCGCTCGAGGCGCAAAAAGAGCAGATCGAGAACGGCGAGTACCCGTTCAACCACAAGCTAATCGGCCTCAAGATGGCCGGGGAACCGATCCGCGAGTACGCACCGGACTTCTGGCTCATCTCTAATCCAGAGACGGGCGACGAGGTCGGCTACGTTACCTCGCCGTGGTACAACCCAGAGCTCGAGACGAATATCGGGATGGGATTCGTCCCTGCAGAGATGCTCCAGGAGGCGACCGACGCGCCGCTTAACGACGAGATCTACGAGGAAGACCTTGATCTTGAGTTCGAGGTTCACCTCCCCGATGAGTACGCCGAAGAGCCCGGCGAGCCGGTGTTTGCGACGGTCGCAAAGGTGCCGTTCAAAGAGTCGGTTAACCCAAGCGCCCGCGAGCAGGCCAAACTCAACGCGAAGCAGGAAGCCCAACAGAACGACTGATCGCTACGCGCTGAGCGCTACTCGCTACGCGCCGATCGCTACTCGCTACGCGCCGATCGCTACTCGCGGTACGATCGACTCAAGCACGATCGGCACACAAATTCGTTTCATCTTTTATCATCACGACGCAGAGCGCAGCCGCTGGGAATCTCTGATTGGTAGCCTCAAAACCAAATCCAACGCCAAAGCCAAAACCCATACCGCAACGGGGCGCCGGTACTGCCGCTCAGTAGCCTCGAGAAATCAAGTAATCCGCGATCTCACGGAGCAGTGCTCGCGGCTCGTTGTCGGGAAGCACTTCCAGACGCGCCTTCCCACGATCGGTCAAATCCTGGGCCATCTCCCTGGCGTAGTCAATGCTGCCAACCCGATCGAGTTCGGCAACAGCGGCATCAATGTCGTCCTCGGTCACCGCGTCGGGATCTGTGGCGTCGACAAGCGAGTCAACATCAAGACCCTGTTGTCTTGCGTGGAGGGTGATGAGCGTCTCTTTGTTCTCTACGAGATCAGATCCGCGCTGCTTGCCGAGTTTCTCGCTCGGAACCGTGAGGTCCAACACGTCGTCTTGAATCTGGAATGCACGCCCCGAGTCAATCCCATAGCGGTACAGCGCTTCGACGGTCTCTTCGTCGGCGTCCATGAGAACGGCTGGAACGGCTGCCGCCGCGCCGTACAACACAGCCGTCTTGAGTTCGACCATCTCGAGGTACTCCTCGGGGAGAACCTGTTGTCTGGCCTCGAACGCGACGTCGAGTGACTGCCCTTCACAGATTTCTGTGCACGTCGACGCGAGCAGGTGGACCGCTTCTAACGCGTTCGCGGGGGCTGCGTCGGTTTCGGTCATCGTCTCAAACGCCTTCGAGTAGAGGGTGTCGCCTGCGAGGATCGCCGTGGAGGTGTCGTACTCCTTGTGGACAGCCGGGACGCCCCGGCGGAGGTCGTCATCGTCCATGATGTCGTCGTGGATCAGCGTGAACGACTGGATGACTTCGATCGACACCGCCGCTTTCATGATGTCAATTGTCTCATCCGAGAGCGACGGGAACGATCGATACGACACCGAAAGCGGTTCGACATCTGCCAGCGCCTCCGCGGCGATCAACGAAACTGTCGGGCGGAGTCGTTTTCCGCCGGCCTCGAGGATGTAGCGGGTCGCCTCGTACAATCGTTCCGGGTCCTGCATTGGCAGTTCCTCGTCGATCGCCGAGTTAATCTGCTCGCGGCGCTGTCCGACTGCGTCCAACACCCGCTCTTCGGCGGCGTCCGAGGACATTACTCCACCAGTTGGATGATATTGCCGTTCTGCGTCGTGTGGATATCACGGCCAAGCTTGTAGCCCTGGCCCCGACACAGGTCGACATATGGTGCGAAGCCTTTCATGTCTTGATGGGCCGGAATGACGTGTTGTGGCTGCAGCGCGTCGAGCATCGTGTAGTGGCCCTCCTCACGAAGGTGCCCCGACACGTGGATGTCGTCGTAGATCCGTGCGCCCTGCATCTTCAACAGGCGCTCGGACTGGTAGCGCTGGCCCTCGTTTGTCGGCTCGGGAATAACTCGCGCCGAAAACAGCACTTTGTCGCCATCGTCAAGTTCGTACGGCGTTTCGCCGCGGCCCATCCGGGTGAGCATCGCCCGCGGCTCTCCCTGGTGACCCGTGACGACGGGCAGGAAGTTCTCTTTGCCTTCCTTCATGATCCGCTTGAACGTCCGATCGACCGACTTCCGGTGACCGTACATCCCGAGATAATCTGGGAACTCGACGAAGTCGAGCCGTTCTGCGGTACCGGAGTACTTCTCCATCGACCGACCCAAAAGCACCGGTTCGCGGCCGATGTCCTCGGCAAATTCGACGAGTGATTTCACCCGTGCGATGTGACTCGAGAAGGTCGTCGCGACGATCCCGCCGTCGTAGTCTTCGATCGACGTCATCACGTCCTTGAGATGTCGTCGTGCGACCGATTCAGAGGGTGTCCGGCCTTTTCGGCCCGCATTGGTGCAGTCTTCAATGTAACAGAGGACGCCGTTGCCCTCTCTGCCGATCTCGCGGAACCGCTTCATGTCGATCGGGTCCCCGATGACCGGCGTGTGGTCCATCCGTTTGTCGAGTCCGTAGACGATCGCGCCCTCTGGCGTGTGCAACACAGGGTTGATCGCGTCGATAATCGAGTGAGTGACGTTGACGAACTCAAGTTCGCATTTCCCGCCGATGTCCATGGTTTCGCCGGCGGACATCTTCACGAGGTCATTTTCGACGTTGAACTTATTCTCGTCTTGTAGCTGCTGTTTGACGAGTTCGATCGTAAACGGTGTCGCGACGACCGGTGCGTTGTACCGGTGAGCGAGCTTCGAGATCGCCCCAATGTGGTCGAGGTGACCGTGGGTCGGGACGATCGCTTTCACGTCGCCTTCGAGGTCGCTCATGACCCGATCGTCCGGGATCGCGCCCATGTCGATCAGGTCGAGGCTGTGCATCTTTTCGGTCTCTACGTTGTCGTGGATCAGCACCTGCGAGAGGTTCAGGCCCATGTCGAAGATGACGACGTCTTCGCCCGCGCGAATGGCCGTCATCTGTCGGCCTACCTCTTCGTAGCCGCCGATCGTTGCAATTTCTATTTCCATAGTTGTCTTCTCCGAGCATCGAAATGCCACGCTGTGGCGAGGGTGCTCACGTAAATCCGCGAGGAGGCCGCATCCGGTGTGGTCCGTCCGTGTTTGACCCCGCTATGTTTCGGCCGGTGCCGTCGGAAAGTCACCCGTCTCCGAAACACTTACCCGCGGGTTTCGTTGGCTCACCATTGGACGGCCGGTATTAAAACTCCGTGGGTTCGCGCGCCGATAGCGGACCGTCCACACAGCACTCGGTTCGTCACACTGGCGGTGCTTCCGGTACGTTTAATACCGACTCGGAACGCCGTCGAAGCATGACTGGACGACCGCTAGACGTACTCGAAGAAGCGCTCGCAGAGACTGTGACCGTGCAATTAAAAGACGATTCGGTCGTCTATGGGGTGCTTTCGGGCTACGACCAGCACATGAACGTCGTTCTCGACGGCGTCGGTGCCGAGGAGGCCGTTGTGCGCGACCCTACCGCGGAGGCGGTCGAAGACACAACGATTATACGCGGTGATAACGTCGTTTCGATAACTGTATGACTGGCGCTGGAACACCGTCTCAAGGTAAAAAGAACAAAACAACGCATGTGAAATGCCGACGCTGTGGCGAGAAGTCCTACCACACCCGCAAGAAGGTCTGTTCGTCTTGCGGCTTCGGGAAGTCCGCCAAACGTCGCGATTACGCCTGGCAAACGAAAGCCGGCGAGTAGCTGCGGACGCTTCTTTCGGTCGTCCGTATCTCGATCTGTGAGCGATAGGTCCGTGATTCGATAGTCCTCACGGTGCATTCAGATCGATCGTTGCGAATACGACACACACCGGGAGCGGTATTCATGTTCGTGGATATATCTGTAGACGAACGAGCCAAGATAACCCAAACACGTGCTTTTTTATCCGTTCGAGCACTCGTTATTGATATATGCCAACCGGCCGGGATTCGAGCTACTCCGCTGACGGGCCGACTGAAAAATGTGGTGTCGTCGGGATATCGCTCGCCGATCGGGCCGCCGCGCGGCCGCTGTACTACTCGTTGTACGCGCTGCAACACCGCGGCCAGGAGTCGGCGGGCATCGTCACCCACGACGGCTTCCAACAGCACAGCCACGTTGAGATGGGCCTCGTCGGGGACGCGTTCTCCGAATCCGATCTGGACGCGCTCAACGGCCCGACTGGGATCGGCCACGTTCGGTACCCGACCGCTGGCAGCGTCAACTCTTGTTGCGCACAGCCGTTTTCGGTGTCGTTCAAGTCTGGTTCGCTCGGACTGTCACACAACGGCAACCTCGTCAACGCCGGTGAGTTGCGATCGGAGCTCGAAAATCTCGGTCACGCGTTCACCTCCGACGGTGACACGGAAGTGATCGCCCACGATATCGCGCGAAACCTCCTTGATTCTGATCTCATTCGGGCGGTCAAGCGAACAATGGAGCGCATCCACGGCTCGTACTCGCTTGCGATCATGCACGACGATACGGTCATCGGGCTCCGCGATCCGCAGGGCAATCGTCCACTATGCATTGGTGAACTTGATGACGGCTACGTGTTGGCCTCCGAATCTGCCGTTATCGACACGCTCGACGGCGAACTTGTTCGCGATGTTCGCCCCGGTGAGCTGGTCGTCTTGGAAAAAAACGGTGCGGGATTTGATTCTTATCAGCTGACGACCCGCGAGAACACCGCGCACTGTTTTTTCGAACACGTCTACTTTGCCCGGCCGGATTCGATCGTCGACGAAAAACTCGTCTACGAGGTCCGCCGCACTCTGGGTCGAAAGCTCTGGGAGGAAAGCGGTGTCGAGACCGACGTTGTGTTGCCGGTTCCGGATTCGGGGCGGGCATTCGCCTCCGGGTACGCCGACGCAGCCAACGAGACAACTGCCGAGGGCGAACCGCGCCCAGAAGACGACACCGGCGTTGAGTTCGCGGAAGGCCTGATGAAAAACCGCTACGTCGGCCGGACATTCATTATGCCGACCCAGGACGAGCGCGAACGTGCGGTCCGGCTCAAGCTCAACCCGATCAAGAGCACGATCGACGGCAAAACGGTCACCATTATCGACGACTCGATCGTCCGCGGGACAACCTCGAATCAGCTCGTGAGCCTCCTCAAAGACGCCGGCGCCGAGGAAGTCCACATGCGCGTGGGATCGCCGCCGATCCTCGCGCCGTGTTACATGGGTATTGATATGGCGACTCGCGAAGAGCTCATCGCCGCGAACAACACCGTCGACGAGATCCGCGAGATCATTAATGCCGACAGTCTCGCGTACCTGTCGATCGACGCAATCGCCGAGGCACTCGAAAGCGAGCGCATCGATCTCTGTTTAGGCTGTGTTACCGGTGAGTACCCCTACGACATCGACGGTGAGGCGACCGATAGAGAGGTTACCCGCCCGGCGATCGACGGCGCGGATGCGGCGCTTGCAGACGACTGAGGGCGTGACTCCGGTCGGTGGTCCTGTCACAGAGTGGCCCGGCCCGTATTTTCGACGCAGCCGAATATGTTCGTGGATGTTCCCGGGCGCCGAGAGGAACCGACGATCTTAGTGGGCTATGCGTGTAGCGGCTAGATATGAACGAGACACCGACCGGATCATCGACAGAGTCGAGCGCAGCGGACTTTGACAGTCCACGGCTTTCGAGACGTGGCTGTCTCCGTGCGGGAGTCACCGCAGCAGCGATCGGCACGACGGCGGCTGCCCCGGTGGCTGCCCAGGATTCGGATCCCTACGATGGCTTTTTCGAGGATGCGGAAAACTACGAGGGGACTGTCGACGCCCGCGGCGAGGACTCGGTGACCGTCGCAGTCGGCGCCGGTGATGGGCTTCAGTTCGATCCGGCGGCCGTGCTCGTCGATCCGGGCACAACCGTAACGTGGGAGTGGACCGGCGAGGGTGGCGGCCACAACGTCGCCGAAGTCGACGGCACGTTCGAGAGCGAAGTCGTCGAGGATGCCGATCACACCTTCGAACACACGTTCGAGGATGAAGGTATCTTCCAGTATGTCTGTACGCCCCACGAGGCGCTCGGAATGAAAGGGGCGATCGCCGTTGGCGACGTCATCGACGATGGAGAACTCATCAGTGGCGACACTGGTGGCGCCGGCGGTGACGGTGGCGACGGTGGCGACGGCGGTGGAAGCGACAGTGGCGATGGTGACAGCGCTGACAGTGGCACAGCGGGGACGTCGTTTCCGATTTCGACCGGGGCGCTCATCGGCGGTGCAGGCGTGATCGCACTGCTGTCGCCGGCGCTGTTTGCGATCGTCCTCAAGTTTGTCTACAATGAAGAACCGCCGGGCCAGCAGCCACCCTCACGATCGAACCCGTAGCCACCCCTGCACCGTTAGCGTACACTCATTGAGACCCTGACAGTCATATCGTTCGCGATCGTTAGATCAACCAGACGCATGCCACACGATTCTCGCGTCGATCGTCTTCTCGCACAACTCACTCGGTCCGAAAAGATCCAGTTGACTCACGGTGCTGTCGATCCGGAGGGCCGTGCGACGGGGTACATCCAGGGCGTCGATCGCCTGGATATTCCGTCGCTGTCGCTCGTCGACGGGCCATTGGGCGTCCGGATTCCAGCGGAGACCTCGACAGCGTTTCCGGCCCCGATCGCGCTTGCGGCGACGTTCGACGTCGATCTTGCGCGGCGACACGGCCAGGCACTCGGCGCTGCGACGCGATCAGCCGGCCAGGACGCGCTGTTGGCACCGGGAACGAACCTGATTCGCGTCCCACAGAACGGCCGCAACTTCGAGTACTTCTCGGAGGATCCGGTGTTGTCCGCAGCGATGAGTGCGGCGGTCGTCTCGGGAATCGAAGCCGAGGACGTCATCGCGACGCCGAAACACTACGTCGCCAACAATCAGGAAACCTACCGCGCGTCGGTCAGCGCCTCGATCGACGATCGAACGCTCAGAGAGCTGTACCTCCCGTCGTTCCGTGCGGCCGTCGATGCCGGCGCGGGGTCGGTCATGACCGCATACAACAGTGTGAATAAAACACGAATGAGCGATCACCACGAACTCGTGAGCAAGGTACTGAAAGACGAGTGGGGGTTCGACGGCTACGTCGTCTCTGATTGGTACGGGACCGAAGCGGCGGTTGCTGCGGCACGCGGCGGGGTAGACGTCGAGATGCCGGCGATTCCGATGGGTGAAACTGCTGGTATCGAGGATGAGACGGCAGATCACGGCAACTCAGCTCCCGAGGAATTCGAGATTCCTGAGACGGTTGCTCGTGGGATGCCCGATCCGGCAACCTGCGAGGCGTTCGCTGAGGCGCTTCCCGCTGCCATCGAGGCGGGCGAGTTCTCGACCGATCGCCTCGACGACATGGCTCGGCGGGTTTTAGCCACGATGGACTCAATCGGTCTGTTGCGCGGCGATCGCGCGTCGACAAGCGTCGAGAGCGATGTCGAGAGTATTGTCTTCGAGGTCGCAACCCGCGGAACTGTCCTGCTCAAAAACGACAACACGCTGCCGCTGGCAGACGAGGCGGATATCGCCGTGATCGGGCCGAACATCGACACTGCGCTCTTGGGTGGCGGTGGCTCCTCGGAGACGACACCCGAGACGGAGGTTTCGCCGATCGACGGTATCCGTGCCCGAGCAGATGCAACGGTGACTGATGCGTTCGGTCTCACTCGGGTGACGGATCTCTCAATGTTCGAACTGCTCGCAGGCAAAAGCGCAGCCGAGGCCGAAACCAATCGCGAACCAGACATCGACAGTGCGGTCGCCGCGGCATCGGACGCGGATGTCGCGGTCGTTTTCGTCCGCGATCGCGCGACAGAGGCGATCGACAAAGACGACCTCCGGCTCCCGGGACGACAGGATGAACTGGTCGAACGGGTCGCCGCGGCGAACGACCACACCGTCGTTGTCTGCAACACCAGTGGGCCGATCGAGTTGCCGTGGCGTGAGTCGGTTGCAGCGATCGTCCAGAACTGGTATCCCGGCCAAATCCACGGCGAGGCGATCGCTGCAGTGCTGTACGGCGATGTTGATCCGGGCGGTCGACTGCCGGTCACGTTCGCGCCCGAGGAAACGTATCCGATTGCCAGTGACGAGCGGCGCTATCCCGGCGTTGACGGGACGGTCAACTACGACGAAGGCGTCTTTGTCGGGTACCGCTGGTTCGATCGCGAGGAAATCGAGCCGACGTACGCCTTTGGACACGGGGAATCGTACGCGAATTTCACGTATGATTCGGCAACTGTGGCTGATGGGTGCGTTCAGGTTACGGTTCAAAACACGAGCGATCGGACTGGACGGGAAGTCATCGAGGCATTCGTCCGGCCACCTGAGACGTCGACGGTCGAGCGACCAGTCCGGGAGTTTGCTGGTGCGACAGGCGTCTCAATTGCTGCCGGGGAGGAACGTGCGGTGACGATCGAGCTTGACGAACTCGCACTCTCGCGGTACGACTTTGAGCAGGGTTGGACAGTTGATCCCGGCGAGTACATCGTCGAAGTCGGTCGATCGTCGCGTGATATCCGTGCGACTGCGGCGATCGATCGGTAGCGACTAGTAAATCACGTACAAGAACATGTACACGGCGATCCCGAGCGTAAACGAAATAAGCCATAGTGACGCCGCGATGCGGCCGACTGTGCGGTGGCGGCTCTCGTATATTTCGGGGACCGATCGGGTTGCCCCAAGCAACAGCGCGTAGAAGACAAACGGGACGCAAACGATTGCGAGCAGGATGTGTATCGCAAGCATTGGCAGATAGAGGTAGGTGTAGACGGCTGTTGGCCCCGGGAACGGTGACGGGCCGAGCAGTGTCACGCGATAGAGGTACAACACAAGAAAGACCGCGAACAGGGCAAATGAAGCGATCATACGACGTTTGTGTGTCTGTACTGCGCCGCGTTTGATCGCCCGCCATCCGCCGACGATCGTCGTAATTGCGGCGAGGCTCACCACGGCGTTAATGTGCGGAATCGCCGAGAGCAGTGTTTGGCTTTCAGGAATGAGCGATTGGGGAATGACACCGCCAACAGCTCCAAAGACGAGCGCGAGCGAGACAACGCTGAGTACGGCTGTGAGTGCAGGGACGTGGTCGCGTGCACGGACAAACGCCATGTATACTCGTTTGCCTGCATCGTCGAAAACCGTTCGCATCTGTCTGTATTTCCTGTGGCCGATCGGATGATTGAGACCGACGCATTCTGTCGATTGTGCAATGAGAGGTCGGCCCACGGGAGTCGAAAAAGGAAGGGCTTTTACCTTATGGCAGGATAGCACCGAGTGCAGCAATTCACTGTGCGTGGGTAGCCAAGCCAGGCCAACGGCGCAGCGTTGAGGGCGCTGTCCTGTAGAGGTCCGCCGGTTCAAATCCGGTCCCACGCATCTCTCGTCTCGAACCCAGTGAGAGACGTGTATGCGTGACGGCCGGATTTGAACCCTCGAAGTCGCGCGCAACGAAGTGAGCACGTCTTCGTCTGGTTCAAATCCGGTCCCACGTGTGAGGACGCGCCATGAGCGATCGCTCTCCCAATCTGGTCAACGCCTGAGAGAAAGCCTGTGAGCGATCGCTCTCCGGCTCCGATCGCATGCATATATCGAATACCAATCGCTCTCCGGCTCCGATCGTCTCCGAGGCGCGGATTTAACAGCAAGCACGCGGTATCTCGAAACATGACGAAGTATTCGACTGGGCGCGGCGGCGGTGGCGACGATGGCGGTGCCTGCGAGTTGTGTGGTGCTGAGAGCTCGAACCTGCGGCGGGCAAACGTCGCTGGGGCCAATCTCCTCGTCTGTGGCTCCTGTGCGCCCCACGGCGACAACCAACACAAACGCGACAAGAAGCGCGATCAAAATCGCAACCGATCCGATTCCGAGCCGAGTCAAAAAAAGCGGGCCGCACAGAAGACAGCCAAAGTGTACGACGCGGCCCGTGGCGATTCAACCCACTGGGAAAAAGAGGGAACGAACTACGAGCGCGATCGGCTGCCGTACCTCGTTTCCGGCTACGGTGACCGAGTTGAAAGCGCCCGCCAAGCGGCCGGCCTCACGATCGAAGAACTGGCCGAACGGCTCGATACCGACGAGGAAACGGTGCTCGCTGTCGAACAGGGCCGCGCTGCCCGTGCGGGAGTCGGTGGGTCTGTCGTCAGAGCGATCGAAGAAGCACTGTCGATCGAGATTGTCGACGAGTGATCGGGTTGGGCTCCGTCTGTCCCTGATCGAATCGCCGTATCTTTTTATTCGGGCTACACTGATGGTGTGGTATGACAGGCCAGTTGGCGGCCCGAGAGCCGTCGGTTCGGGAGTTCGAAGCGACGATCGAACGGATTGAGGGAACGGAGGTCGTCCTCTCGGAATCGTACTTTTACGCCGAAAGCGGCGGCCAGCCCGCCGATCGCGGCACGATCGACGGGACCGTCGTTGTTGACGTTCAAGCGAACGCTGACGGGATCGTTCACACGCTCGCCGAGCCGATCGATGCCACGGAGGGCGAGACGGTTACGGCCGTGATCGACGACGCGTTTCGGACGTACTGTATGCGCGCGCACACGGCGAGTCACGCGCTCTACGGTGCGGGTCGACGGCTGCTCGATGATCTCGGCTACGGTGGGTTCGATATCGACGAACAGAAAGTTCGGGTCGACTTCACTACGACGACCGACATTGACGACGAGGTACTTGTCGATCTCGAACGACTCACGAACAGGGCCGTCTGGGAGTCTCGACCTGTCTCCTGGGAATCTGTGCCCACCGAAGAGGCAACCGCGATGGACGAGATCGCGTTCAACACCAAAACTGAGGAGGGGGCGATGGCCGGATCGGACACCGTTCGCGTCGTCACGGTCGGCGCGGCAGCCGATGACGACGATCCGTGGGACGTGGCCGCCTGTGGGGGAACACACGTCAGAAATACCGCAGAGATCGGACCCGTTTCAGTGCTCTCGCGGTCGAATCCCGGTGAGGGAATGACCCGGGTCGAGTTTGCCGTCGGGCCGACTGGGATCGATCGACTCGCCGAGGTCCACGGTGCCGCTCGGTCGGCTGCAGGCGCTGCTGGAACCAACCTCGGAGACCTCCCTGAGACGGTTTCGCGGCTGCGTTCCGAACGCGAGTCGCTCCGCGAGGAGGTGAACCAACTCACCTCGGAGCTGGTCTCACGCGAACTGGCCGCCTTCGAGTCGATCGAACACGACGGTTCGACGTGGGCGATTGGGACACTCGACGGCTTTGAGACGAATGACGTCGGTGACGCGGCCCGAGACGCTGCCGGTGACGTCGCCGACGTTATTGCAGCCGTCGGAGCGGGCAACGCGCCGTACGTGGTCGTCGCCTCAACGGGAGATGTCGCCGCGGGGAACGTGATCGACGACGTGACCGCCGAGTTCGGCGGTGGGGGCGGTGGAAGCCCCACCTTCGCCCAGGGTGGCGGGCTTAGTGCTGAACCCGCGGCGATCGTCGAGTATCTCCGCACCGGGCGATGATCGGCAAGCTTGATCCCGCCGTCTTATCGCGAGTCCTCTCACGAACTGGCGCGGAGAACCCTGACGTACTCACGGGTGCGGCCTACGGCGAGGACGCGGCGGCGATCGACCTCGGCGAGGAGACGCTCGTCGTGAGTTCGGATCCGATCTCGTTGGCCGCCGAATCCGCCGGGACGCTCGGCGTCCACATCGCGGCCAACGACGTGGCCGCCTCTGGGGCGGACCCGGAGTTCCTGACGAACGTAATCTTCCTTCCTGATGACGATCCGGATGTGCTCGACACGCTCACGACACAACTTGACGCGGCGGCGAAATCGATCGACGTAGCGATCGTCGGTGGGCACACTGAATATCTGTCGGAGCTGTCTCGGCCGACCCTTTCGCTTACGTGTCTGGGTCGGACCGATCAATACGTCCCAACCGGTGGCGTCTCTGTGGGCGATCGAATCCTGTTGACGAAAGGCGCAGCCATTGAGGGAACCGCAATCTTGGCAAGCGACTTCGCGTCAACGCTTCGCGATCGCGGCGTCGACGAGGACGCGATCGACACCGCAACGGGCTTTTTTGCGGAGATCAGCGTCCTCCCCGAGTCCCGTCTTTCCCGTGAGCACGCGAACGCAATGCACGACCCGACCGAAGGCGGGGTTCGGGCCGGGCTCGTCGAACTCGCGGCGGCCTCGGGCGTCGATCTGGTGATCGAGCGCGATCGGGTTCCGATCCGCCCCGAAACGGAGACGATCTGTGCGGCGATGGGGGTCGATCCGCTCGTGATCTTCGGATCGGGGGCGTTGCTCGTCTCGGTCCCTCCATCAGAGACCGAGACAGTGGTCTCGGCGCTCGCGGACGCGGGGATCGACGCGGCAACCATCGGGCACGCAATCGAGCCAGACGCCGGCGCCGGCGATCCCGAGAGTACTGACGACGTCGAGGGCGCGCTCATCCTCGACGGTGAGCGGATCGCCGATCCCGGCCGCGACGAGCTGTATCCACTTTGGGAGTCCGCGTAGTCGAGAACACTCATCTTTTTTCATTCAGGATCGTAGGGTAAGTATGGAGCTGACAGACGAACAGGAGACGATTCGGTCGGTCGTTCGGGAGTTCGCGATCGATGAACTTCGCGAAGGCGCCCAGGAGGCCGACGAGACGCAGACGTTTCCCGAAGACGCCTGGGACGGGTTGGCAGCGCTCGATCTCACCGGATTGACGGTGCCGCTGGAGTACGGCGGCTACGAGGCCGATCGGGTCACCTATGCGATCGCCAACGAGGCAGTGGCGTACGGTCAGCTTGCGGTCGCAACTGCGCTGTCGGTTCACTGTTTGGCAACCTCGTGTATCGCGGAGTTCGGGACCGAAGCACAACGTGAGCGGTGGCTCCCGGAGATGGCGACCGGCCGGCCGATCGGGATGTTCTGTCTCTCGGAGCCGGATGCGGGCTCGAACCCCGCAGAGATGTCGACCACCGCGACCCGCGAGGGCGACGAGTACGTGCTCAACGGCCGAAAACAGTGGATTACGAACGGTGAGCGCGGCGACATCGCAATCGTCTTCGCAAAAACTGATCCTGAGAACGATCGATCGATAACACAATTTCTCGTCCCGAAAGACACTCCTGGTGTCGAGGTTGGCAAAAAAGAACAAAAGCTCGGCCTCCGCGCGAGCGACACAACACAGTTGTCGTTCGATGACGTCCACATCCCAGCAGAGAACCGTCTCACTCCCGAAGGCGAGGGGTTATCGGCTGCATTTCACATCCTGACGGGTGGCCGGGTCGGCATCGCTGCGCAGGCGGTGGGGCTCGCTCAGGCAGCCTTTGACGAGGCTCGCGAGTACGCCCACGAACGTGAACAGTTCGATCGCCCGATCGCAGAGATCCAGTCGATCAGACACAAGTTTGCCGACATGGCAACCGACATCGCGGCCGCCCGGGAACTCGTTTTCGAAGCCGCCAGACAGGACGACGCAGGGGAAGACAACCGTGTCGCCGCGTCGATGGCCAAGTACTTCGCGAGCGAGGCGGCGGTGGACGTGACCAACGAGGCCGTCCAAATCCACGGCGGCTACGGCTACATGTCTGAATTCGACGTGGAGCGGTTCTACCGAGACGCAAAGATCACGACGATCTACGAGGGAACCAGTGAGATTCAAAAAGAGATAATCGCCCGCGGCGTGGTAGAGTAAGTATGGACGAGAAAACGCCGGAAACGGCGGAGATTTTCGATGAAGAGTACAAGACGATCGTCTACGATCTCGATGGAACGCTCGTGTATCTCAACGTGGACTGGAACGCGGTCGCCTCGGACGTACTCGCGGTCTACCGCGATGAGGGAGTCGAACCGCCAAGTACGGAGCTATGGACGCTGCTCGGCCGCGCTTCGGCGTACGATCTCCGTGATCGTGTCGAGGAAGCGATCGCCGCTCACGAACGCGAGGGGGCACGGACCTCCCGACGGTTGGCGCTGGCTGACCAACTCTCTTCTGTCTCTGATTCGATGCCCGTCGCTGTCTGTTCACTCAACTGTGAAGCTGCCTGTGAGATCGCCCTCGAAACGCACGCCCTTCGCGAGCACGTCGACGTTATTGTCGGCCGGGACACGGTCGATACGTACAAGCCGGATCCCAAGCCGCTCTTGACGGCGATCGACCGTCTCGGCGGATCGCCCGCGACGACGCTTTTTGTCGGTGATTCCGAGCGCGATGCGACAACCGCCGATCGCGCCAGCGTATCGTTTCGGTGGGTCGATCGATCGTAGTGCTACCTGCGTGCTCCACAGCCATCTCTACTCTTATTCCAATTGCGAAACGTTGTGTATTCTCATAAATAATTAGCTGAATGAGCGTCTATTCTCTATATATTCATGTGTATATTAGGAAATAACTGAATACTAGCCACTATCTACAAAACGCTTATGTGTCAGTTCACTGGATGACCACGTGCAGACATGGATGCAACACGATACAAACTGACCGAACCATTCAACGGCTTCCGTGAAGACGAACTGCTCGACGTAACCGCACGGTTTGGTGACTGGCATCTCTACGATGTCCGCCTGGAACCGGCTTCGACGTACGAAACGGAGACGATCGAGATGACCAAACGCACGCTGGAGGCGATCGCTGATCCCGTTACGGTAGGCACAACGTAGCCCAATCAGTGTGGGTTGCTGGCGACACTGTGTTGTCGGCACCCACAGGTGCCCGCCGCTCGGTAACACCTTTTGTTCTCGACGCGAACAGTCACGTAGAGCTGGATGTCTGTACTTGACGAGCTCTCGGGGTTCGAGTTCGAGGACGTCATGGAAGACGTGTTCCGGAACCTCGGGTACGAGAACGTCCGCCAGGCCGCCCGGACGGCCGATGAGGGACGAGATATCGTCATGGAAGAGGTCGTCGACGGAACACGGCAAGCGATCGTCGTCGAGTGTAAACACACAGACACCGTTGGCCGACCGGTCGTCCAGAAGCTGCATTCGGCGATCGCGACGTTTGACTTTGCGGGGCCAAAGCGCGGGATAGTCGTCACCACCGGTCGGTTTACCGGCCCGGCCGAGGAGTACGCCGATCGGCTCCGGCGGAACGACGACCCGTACCCGATCGAACTGATAGATGGCAACGCCCTCCGCTCGATCGGCGACGAAATCGGCCTTGATCTGTACAACGGCCGTATCGAGATCCTCTGTGAGAAGACGCTTCGGCCGTTCGATCCGACCACAGACATCGACTCACCCGTCCAGGGGGCGTTTCGCGACATTGAGAATATCGCTGCGGCGGATCCCATAGCACCGCACTCGCAGGTCACATTTCGGCCCGTGGTCGTGATCACTGCCGACACGAACGCGGTCTTCGAGACGTCCGTCGGCGTTATTCATCGGATTAACGATCGCACACAGTTTGCTGTCCACGCAGATCGCGGCCAACCGCAGGTGGCCGACAACCACGTCGCAACACTTGTCACCGAGAATCTTCAGACGACGATCGATCTCGACACGGATCGATTCGCAGCGCTGTTCGACGAGGTCGACGAACGGCGGTTCGGGCAGACGCAAACCGGCTACAAAGAGTGGGCGGTCGATCGAATCCAACAGCACCACACGACGACAGTGACCTACACCGGCGACAACAATGTCACGTACAACAAAACGTGCGAGCCAAATCGATCGGACATCTCGGTGCAGTCGATCGAGGCAGTCTACCTCCCTGAGGTCAGACAGACGACGGAGTTAGGTGAATACGCCTATCCGTACGAATACTACGCAGCAGGGCCTTCGCGGGTGACAATCGACGATGGGATCCACCGGTGTGTTCACTGCGAAACGAGCGGTGGCGAGGAAACCTACACTTTCTGTCCGAACTGTGGAGCGATCGCCTGCAAAAGCCATAGCAAGACCGAACGGTTGGTCGGTGACCCGGTCTGTACCGGCTGTGCGGTCACAGAGCGCTTCGCCCTGAAAACCAAGTACTTCTACGACGAGGCCAACCGCGATGCGTTCCGCGAGGAATACGCTGCAATGGCAATTCACGAGAAGGCGATGGAGAACAAGCCGCTCGTTGGGGGTGGGCTGCTCGCAGTGTTAGTGGCCGCGATCGCGATTCTCATGATCAGCGGTGTCGTTTGATTGGTGTGCGTCCCTGTGCTTCTTTGGTGAGGCCCGTGGTAGTCGTACCTGATGACGCCGATCGAGCTTACACTCCGGCTTATCGCCGGCGTGCTCCTCATTTTGACAAACGGATTTTTTGTGGCGATCGAGTTCGCGCTTACCCGGGCCCGGCAGTTCACCGAAGACGAATTCGTTGACGGCACGGCGGCCCTCGAGCGGGCCTGGAAGATGACCAACGACCTGGAGATCTATCTGACGACGTGCCAGGTCGGTATCACGGCGTCCAGTATTGCCGTTGGGATCATCGCCGAACCAGCGCTCGCGATGCTGTTCGAGCCGTACTTCGTCGCCACGCCGCTCGCGTCGATCGGTGCCGGCGGACTCCTTGCGTTCGCCATCATCAATCTCTTGCACCTCACTCACGGCGAACAGACGCCGACCTACCTCGGTGTCGAGCGGTCCCGGATGGTGTGCCGGTATGGCGCAACACCGCTGTACTGGTTCAACCGGCTCATCTCTCCGGTGATCACGCTGGGAGACGGCATCGCGAAGGCGACACTCAAACTGTTTGGAATCGAAATGACGGGCGCGTGGCTCGAAACCGGCGAGGAGGCGCTTGAATCTCGCGCCCAACTGCGGAATCGCATCGATTCACTCCTCAAAGCGGGCGAAGTCTCAGAAGACCGCCGCGAAGAGGTCCTGAGCGCCCTTGATATTGGTGACCGCCCCGTTGACGAACTCATGGTACCGCCAGAGGATATCGTCGCCCTCTCGACGACGCTCTCAACCGAGAAAAACCTCGATCGTATCCGCCATACGCCACACACCCGGTTCCCATTGGTGGGCGAATCACTCACCGACTTTCTCGGAATTGTCTACGCGCCGTCAATTATCGACCACTACGACGAACTTGCCGATGGAACCGTCTCGTTCACCGAGATTGCGGCACCACCGATGACGCTGGCGTCGGGGACGACCGTCAGCGACGCGTTCGATCAGTTCCAGACAGAAGATCAAGAGCTTGCGCTTGTGTTACACGATGGCGAAGTTATTGGGCTTCTTACAGCAACAGATGCGCTGGAAGCGGTGATGGGTGAACTCGAAGACCCGCTCGATCGACGGATTTCGCGGTGACTGATTGTCGTTGGCGGCACCAATCAGGCAGGAACTGACGTCTCGCCGGGAACGTCCATCGATCGAATCTCCATGACGAGCAGGTTGTCGGCAGTGTCGGTGTCGTCGACAACGCCGGAGATACGGAGGCCGGTCGAGGGGGTCGGTCCCACGGAGACGTGATCGCCCTCGCGAAACGCGCCAATTGGTCCCCGCAGGACGACCCGGGCCCGGCACATATCGGGATTGTACACGGTTGCGAGATCGATCTCCTCGACATTAACGTCATCAATCGGCACGCCGTCGCGCTCAACTGGGACGCGGGCAGGCTCGTCCATCCGCTCGATATCGAGTGCCTCGTAGGCTTTCGGCGTTGGGATGTAGCCACCCTTCGGTCCGACGACCCCTTCGACGAGCCCGATCGCGCGAAGCGTCTGCATCTGGTTTCTGATCGTTCCGGGGTTACGATCGATCGCCTCCCCGAGGGTTCTGCCGTTTACCGGCGAGTCTCCTTCGCGGTACTGGCTCACGAGCGCGGTGAGAATACGTTTCTGTGACGAACTCAGCTGAACAGTTGCCATGTACAGTTCGAACAGTCTCAATTTAATAAACGTTTGGATTAATAGACCTTATACTGTTATTCGTAGTCTATACTTCGAAATTCCTGTGTGTTCTGGTTGCTAAATCCGGATTATAGCGATCATACAGAAAGAACAGTATGTACGTCCTTAAATCGTATTGACAGAGGGTATTTACGGTTGCTTCGGCGATCCGCAACTGAATGAGACATCCATCGCTGTATTCGCCCTCGCGTCCCGAACCTCCTGACGACCCTCCCGACGATCTGGGTACGTCAGTCACCGAAGACAGTTGGGACACCGAGGTCAATCGAATCAGTGGCTTCCTCCGCGATCGCGCTGCGGCAGCTGATGCGACCGGCATCGTCGTCACGCTTGGCGGCGGGCTCGACTCGACGGTCACCGCTGCGCTCGCGGTAGAGGCCCTCGGTGCGGACCGCGTCTATGGGCTCATTATGCCCTGTATGAAACACGAAGGCACCGCGCACGACGCCGAAGCGATCGCTGAGGCACTCGGCATCGAGTTCGACACTGTTCAATTACACCCGCTATATACGCAGTTCGTGGGGCACACTCCCGATCGCGTCTCGTTGCACGGTGACGCAGTTACGGCGAACACTCTCGCTGCACGGCTTCGTGCCACGATGGCGTGGCTCGTTGGGACCGAAACCGGTCGACTCGTTGTCGGCACAGCCAACCGAAGCGAACGCTTATTGGGATGTTCTCGCACCCATGACGACAGCGTGGCGGACGTGCTGCCGATCGGGCACCTGTTCCGAACGCAAGTGGACGCGATCGCAGAGGCCCTCGACGTGCCAGCGTTCGTGCGGACCGACGATGCCACGCCCGGTGTGCTTCCGGCGTACGTTGACAGTGACGATCTTGAGGCGTCCTACGAGACAATCGATCGCGTGCTGGCGCTTGCTGTCGATGACGACGTAGATGAGGCGACGATCGCCGATCGGCTTGACGTTGATCCAAGCCTCGTTGCCGCGGTGTGCACACGATGTCACGAGTCTGCGTCGTCGCTCGACTCGGCGGCGACGCGTCGTCGCTCGTAAAAGAACAGCCCGATCGACGTACACAGCCAGATCGGTGCGCCGACCCGAATAGCGAACACGGCGCGCGTCCCCCAGTCGGGGAGACCAACGAAGGCAGACAGGACCGCGACGATCGGTGCGCCCACGAGAATCGTAAGCACAAACGTCATCTGCATTACCCACCCGAAGTCGACGCCGTCGGGGTCGGTCCGTTCGATGAGTTCGGGCACACCCTCCCTTGTCTGCCGATCGTCAATGCAGTTGCGGTTCGAGACGGGTCCAGAGAAACCGCTGTCAGTCGATCACCACAGGAACGCGATAAGTAAGCACGCTGCCGCGGGGATCATTTTCAGTCAACTCGACAGCTCCACCTAGTGCAGTCACAGTCCAATAAATGAGCCACAGCCCGATCCCGCTGCTGTGAACCAACGGTGTTTCTTCACCAACGGTGATGATTTCCCACTCGGCGCTTGGAATTCCTGGGCCGTTGTCGGCAATCTCAATGTGTACGTCTGCGGTCTCCTCGGGCTTGCAGACCCGCACCTCGATCTTTGCGACCGGCTGATCGTTGTGAACTACGGCGTTTTCGATCGCCTCGTCGATCGCAGACTGCAGCAAGCCGCCGTTTTTGATTTCCATGTCCGTGTTGGCATTGATCTGGACGTCGATGTCTGCCTCCGGATACTGCTGGCGGTTTCGTTCGACGAACTCCACAATGTTCCCCACTGGAAGCGATTTTGCGTCCTTGCGGCGCTTGAACAACCCCTGTATCTCGGCGGTCCGATCGCTAATCTTTTCAAGTACTTCCGATCGCTCCCTGATTATGCGTGCAGCCGCACGCAGTTCCGGGTCTTCTATGTTGTTGGCCAAGAGTTCCGCGTAGCCGTCAATGACGTTCACCGACGTCCGGACGTTGTGTCTCAAGACGCGATTCATCACGTCCAATACCTGCTCTGCGAACCGTGTATCCGTCACGTCGCGTTCGATCGCCGCGAAGTGAGTGATTTCGCCGCGATCGTTCGTAATCGGGACGATCTGTTGATGCACCTTGTACAGCTCGCCGGATTTTGTTCGGTTTATGACCTCAGCCTCCCAGATATTTCCTGCGGTGATTGTCTCCCACAGCTCTGTGTAGAAGCGATCGTCCTGTTGGTCCGATTTGATCAGCCTTGGGCTCTGCCCAATTGCCTCCTCAGCGCTGTAGCCCGTCATCCGCTCGAAAGTGGGGTTGACGTACTCTATTGTTCCTGCTCTGTCAGTAATGAATATCGCCTGCTCTGCTGCTTCGGCGTGTTTTTTGAAAATCGCCTGCTCTTTTTCGTACAGCTTCTGCTCAGAGACGTCTTCTTGAAATCCAAGGTAGTACCTAACGGTGCCTGTCTCATCGGTGATAGGGGTAAGGGTTACTCGATTCCAGAACATGGAGCCGTCTTTTCGGTAGTTACGCAACACGACAGTGACGGGTTCGCGGGCCTCGATCGCTGCGCGCATTTTCGCAACTGGCTCTTCACGGGTCCGCTCGCCCTGCAAAAATCGACAGTTGGTCCCGATCACCTCTTCGCGAGGATATCCAGTTAGCTCGACAAACATGTCGTTGATGTATATGAGTGGCTGATCGTCTCGTGTGATATCAGCAATTGAAATGCCTGTGGGGACCTCATTTAGCGCGTAATCTGGCAACCCTGACACGGATAGCCGCTCGGAGATATCAATGAATGTGGTCTGAATGTGCTCACGGTCGTCCCACACGACGGGGGAACTCAACGCAACGACTGGTGGCCCTCGCTTCCCGTTCATTTTCAGCTCGATAGTGAGTCCAAGTGCCGAGGCACTCCCGTCGATGAGCCGGTCAAACTGTTCGGCTATCGGCTCACAATCAGCTTCCGAAATGAGTTCGAATATCGATCGACCGATAACCTCGTCTCGTGAGCTAATATTCTACAGCGAGAGGAAGGATTCGTTGACGTAGCTAATACGATCCACAGTGTGAACGACGAGCGGTTCGATATGGCGATGTGGCATCATTCAGTATCTGTAGCCGTGATCACTGGCGAGATCAACGCTCAGCCCCTGTCATAGTATATCCGACACATCGCATCGACTTCAATCCCAATGGCAACAGTGTCAGGCAAAACCGTGATGGTTTATTCACGGGCGATCGAACTGGCGAGCATGGTCACGACACAGGGGCTCCGCGAACAGGCTGGCTCCGAGCCAATCACCATGCTCACCGCCTACGACGCGCCCACCGCACGGATCATCGATGAAGCGGGAATCGACGTGATCCTCGTCGGCGACAGCATGGGCAACGCGGTACTCGGCTACGAGTCGACCCTCCCGGTGACGATCGAGGAAGTCAAAAGCCGAACCGCGGCGGTCGCCCGAGCGACTGACAACGCCCTCGTCGTCGCCGATATGCCGTTTCTCTCCTTTGGCGTCGACGAGGCTGAAACGATTCACAATGCCGGTGAAATGCTAAAAGAGGCCGGCGCAGACGCGGTCAAAATCGAAAGCGGCCCCCACACCGTCGAGCTGACAGAACGGCTGACACAGCTGGGAATCCCGGTGATGGCACACCTTGGATTAACCCCCCAAAGCGTCAATCAGCTCGGCGGATACGGTCGGCAGGGAACCACCGTCGACGCAGCTCGGAGGCTTCTTGCGACCGCACGCGAACACCAGGAGGCTGGAGCGTTTTCGCTCGTGTTGGAACACATCCCCGCAAACGTCGCCGAACAGGTGACTGAGCAGCTGTCGATCCCGACGATCGGCATCGGTGCGGGTACTCACTGCGACGGCCAGGTCCTCGTGATCACTGACGTCCTCGGCCTCGCAGAGCGATCGCCGCCGTTTTCTGCACAGTTCGGCGACGTGAAAGCTGAGATGGAGACGGCGATCGATCGCTACCGTGAGGCGGTCGAAACTGGCGAGTTCCCGGCCGACGAACACAGCCAAACCGATCCAGAACTGGACGATCTGTTCTGAGCTTCACCACACTGTTTCTGAACTGGACGATCTGTTCTAACTTCCCCTACGCTGTTTCAGAGATGAACGACGAGAGCGCGGCGTTGAACGCCGTCGGCTGTTCGAGCATCGCGAGATGTGCGGCGTCTTCGACGATCGCGAGCTGACAGTCCGGCATTTCGTCGGCCAAGTACTCGTGGTAGCGCCGCGGGGTGAGCTTGTCGTGTTCACCGACGATCGAAAGCGTTGGCACCGCAATTTCGTCGATTGAATCGCGGACATCGAAGCTGTGACACGTCTGAAAGTCTCGGCTGGTCACCGACTGACCGACGTCGTTGATCGCCGCGAGTGAGAGTTCGACGAGCCGTGGATCGGGGTCGTGAAAGAGTCGATCGGGATCGTGGAGGAACTCGATCGCTCGGTCGAAGTCCGATTCGAGCCACCGCAAGAGGTCGTCGAGTACGGCGAGTCGCGCGCCTGTTCCAACCAGACCGAGCCGATCGGGTGCGATATCCCTGTCGAGAACCGCCTGTAGCGCGACCGCGCCGCCCATCGAATGGCCGACCAGCGTGTCGGCATCCGTTGCGTCTGCAACTGCGAGCACGTCGTCGACGTATGCGCTCAGTGTCTCATACCCTGGCGCAGAGCTCACATCCTCGCTCTCGCCGTGACCACTCAGGTCGATCGTCACGATCTGATGCTCGTCTGCGAGGCGGTGTTGGGACTTCCAGATGCCGCTTGTGCCCCCGCTGCCGTGAATCAAAAGCACCGTCGCGCCGTCGGCCCCACGATCGAAGACACGGTAGGCTGTCTCGCGGCCGTGGTGGGTGACGTGTTTCATACTATAATCTCTTCACAGGAAGGTCATAAACTATCGGTCACATTGCGCGCCGGTGGCTGAGACATCGCGGTGTGGACCGCAATTCTATCAGTACGATCGTTATTCACTCACGTGTTGCGATTTTGCACACAAGATTTAAATAGCTGAAAGACTAACTGTGGGTTAGTTAGATGAATTCAATGCAGCGAACTGGTCGCGACGAGCAGTTCCTTCGTCGGTACGAGTACGACGACGAATGGATTATCGCGGCCGATATACCGGTCGAAGAAGCGTCGATCGATGTTGACATCGTCGGAACGACCGCAATCGTCGTCATCGACGACGGCGATCGGGTCGCCGAGACGGAGTTCGAACTCCCCGGCTCCGACGCAACTGTTGATATCGCGAACGGCGTACTCACCATCACGGTGGCAAAATGAAACTCACTGTCAAACCACTCAAACAAAAAGACGCGAACCGCCGTCTGGCCGCGGTCGATCGGCTTGCAGCCGATGAACTCGGACTCAGCGGTGGCGACTTTATCCGAATCGAAGCCGCCGAGGGCACAGCGATCGCGCGCGTGTGGCCCGGCTACCCCGAAGACGACGGCTCCGGCGTGATCAGAATCGACGGACGGCTCCGCCAGGAGGCGAACGTCGGAATTGACGACAAGGTAACCGTCGAGAAGGCCGAGGTCACACGAGCCGAGAGCGTGACGATCGCGCTCCCACAGCGGCTCGGCATCCGCGGGAACATCGATTCGCTGATCCGCCGCGAGCTGGGCGGCCAGCCCGTCACGAAGGGCCAAAACGTCCAGCTGCCGCTCGGGTTCGGATTTATGGGCGGTCAAAGCCAGGCAGTGCCGCTGAAGATCGCCTCAACGAGCCCCAGCGGAACAGTCGTCGTGACCGACGAGACGGAGGTCCGCATCTCCGAAAAGCCAGCTGAACAGATCCGATCGGGTGAGTCGGCGGGTGAGGGTACTATGACGTCGCCTGACGTCGCCTACGAAGACATCGGCGGACTTGATAATGAACTCGATCAGGTGCGCGAGATGATTGAGCTGCCCATGCGGCACCCTGAGCTGTTCAAGCGTCTCGGGATCGAGCCCCCAAAGGGCGTGTTGCTCCACGGGCCGCCGGGCACCGGCAAGACGTTGATCGCAAAAGCGGTCGCCAACGAAATCGACGCCTCCTTCCACACGGTCTCTGGTCCGGAGATCATGTCGAAATACTACGGAGAGTCCGAAGAACAACTCCGTGATGTCTTCGAGGAGGCCACAGAGGAAGCGCCAGCGATCATCTTCATGGACGAGCTTGACTCGATCGCTCCTAAGCGCGAAGAGGCCGGCGGCGATGTCGAACGCCGGGTCGTCGCGCAGTTGCTCAGCCTGATGGACGGGCTCGAAGATCGCGGGCAGGTCGTCGTGATCGGCGCGACGAACCGCGTCGATGCGATCGACCCTGCGCTGCGCCGCGGCGGCCGCTTCGATCGTGAGATCGAGATCGGTGTGCCAGACCGCGACGGCCGCAAGGAGATCCTCCAGGTCCACACCCGGAATATGCCGCTCGTCGACGGCATCGATCTCGACCTCTACGCCGAGAACACCCACGGCTTCGTGGGGGCAGACCTCGAATCGCTTGCCAAGGAGTCTGCGATGAACGCACTCCGACGGATTCGCCCGCAGCTTGACCTCGAAAGCGACGAGATCGACGCGGACGTACTCCAGTCGATTCAGGTCACCGAACGCGACTTCAAGGACGCGCTGAAGGGAATCGAACCCTCTGCGCTCCGGGAGGTCTTCGTCGAGGTCCCAGACGTCAGCTGGGAGAAGGTCGGTGGTCTCGAAGACACCAAAGAGCGGCTTCGTGAGACGATTCAGTGGCCGCTTGAGTACCCTGAAGTGTTCGAGCAGATGGACATGGAGTCCGCAAAGGGCGTGTTACTCTACGGGCCGCCGGGGACGGGGAAGACACTGCTCGCGAAGGCGGTCGCAAACGAGAGCGAGTCGAACTTCATCTCGATCAAAGGCCCCGAACTGCTCAACAAGTTCGTCGGCGAGTCCGAGAAAGGCGTCCGCGAGGTGTTCTCGAAGGCCAGAGAGAACGCCCCGACGATCGTCTTCTTCGACGAGATCGACTCGATCGCCACCGAGCGCGGCAGCGGCTCCACTGACTCGGGCGTCGGCGAGCGCGTCGTGAGCCAGCTGCTCACCGAGCTCGACGGCCTCGAGACGCTCGAAGACGTTGTCGTGATCGCGACGACGAACCGGCCCGATTTGATCGATTCGGCGCTGTTGCGTCCGGGTCGGCTCGATCGGCACGTCCACGTGCCGGTCCCCGACGAGGAGGCTCGGCGAGCGATCCTCGACGTCCACACCGAGCACAAGCCGCTGGCAGACGATGTCGATCTCGACGCGCTTGCGCGCCGCACTAACGGCTATGTTGGCGCGGACCTCGAAGCGCTGTGTCGAGAGGCCTCGATGGCCGCTTCACGGGAGTTCATTAACAGTGTGACACGCGAGGAGATTGACGAATCAGTCGGCAACGTCCGCGTCACGATGGCACACTTCGAGCAGGCGCTCGACGAGGTCGTCCCGAGCGTCACCGACGAGACCAAACGGCGCTACGAGGAGATCGAAAAGCGCTTCAGACAAAGCGAGGTCGAGGACGATCCGATCGAAACCGGCGGCGCATTCCAGTAAACAGCGATACAACGGAAGTGCCCGCCCACCGAACCGGATCGAACATTCGAATCTCCGCCCATCGAACCGGATCGAACATTCTGGTGACTGGTTCGACGAACCGGTTTTGTTTTACTGCCGCCCACGAGATACTCCTGTAATGACAACACAAGCCGACGATGAGCCGCACGTGCCGATCGTCTGCGAGGAGTGCGGAACTGACACCCGGGTTCCGTTATCCGAACTCGCGGACACACTCGATCGGCACAACGAGCGCGCCCACGACGGCGAACAGATCGCAGTCGTCGATCCGGCGATCACAGAGCACATCGCGGATCTGGCGGCGGAGGATCTGGGATTGTTCGACGAAGAACCGGATAACTCATAGTCTCATAGCCTTATCACGACGCGGCGATCCACGCTGTTTTTGCGTTCGCCCGTCGAACGACCGCGTAATGGACGATGATCTCGAAGCGCGCGTGCGAGCGGAGGCTGAAAAGCACGCGCTGTTTAATGCACTGAAACACGACAGCGATCCCGACGTGGGTGCGATTATGGGGCCGCTCATGGGCGAGAACCCCGAGTTCCGCCCGCACGGCAACGAGATCCCACAGATCGCCGGACAGGTCGTCGGCGCGGTTGCCGGGATGGACGCCACGGCCCGCCGCGAACGGCTGGAGGAACTCGACGCTGATCTCGCGGCCGAACTCGACGCCGAACCCGAGACTGACGAGCACACGCTTCCGGACCTTCCAAACGCCGCAGAATACGACGAGGTGACGATGCGGGCCGCGCCGAACCCGAACGGCCCCTGGCATCTTGGTCACGCGCGGATGCCGTCTGTCATCGGCACGTACAAACAGCGCTACGACGGCCGCTTTATCGTCCGGTTCGACGATACCGACCCCGAGACAAAACGCCCCGATCTCGACGCGTACGACGGGATTTTAGACGACATCGAGTATCTCGGCTTCGAGCCCGACGAGGTTCTGAAAGCCTCCGATCGCCTCGAAACGTACTACGATCACGCCTTCGAGCTCATCGAGGCGGGCGGCGCATACACCTGCGACCTCCCCGGCGAGGAGTTTTCCGAGCTGAAAAACGCCGGTGAACCCTCGCCGAATCGTGACAAAGCACCCGAAACTGTGCGATCGGAGTTCGAAGCGATGATCGACGGCGAGTACAGCGCCGGCGAGATGGTCCTCCGTGTCAAAACAGACATTACCCACAAGAATCCTGCACTGCGTGATTGGGTCGCCTTCCGGATGATCGACACCCCCCATCCGCGTGAAGCCGCCGCCGAGTACCGCTGTTGGCCGATGCTCGACTTCCAATCCGGAATCGACGATCATCTTACTGGCGTGACTCATATCATCCGCGGCATTGACCTCCAGGACTCCGCGAAACGCCAGCGGTTCCTCTACGAGTACTTCGGCTGGAACTACCCAGAGGTGCTCCACTGGGGCCACGTCCAACTCGATGAGTACGACGTGAAGGCCTCGACCTCGACGATCAAGGAACTGATCGACGCAGGCGATCTCGACGGCTGGGACGATCCGCGTGCGCCCACCATTCAGTCGGTTCGTCGGCGCGGCATTCGCGGGGATGCGATCGTCGACGCGATGATCGGCCTCGGGATGTCGACAACTGATGTCGACCTGTCGATGTCGACCGTGTACGCGAACAACCGCGAGTTGATCGACGACGACGCGAACCGCTACTTCCTCGTCCGCGATGGCGTGGAAAAACCGATACTCGAGGGTCCCGGTGGTGACGCGCCGACTGCCGGAACGCCACCGGTACACCCAGAACACGATGATCGCGGCCGGCGAGAGATCCCCGTAGAGGACGCGGTCCTCATCGAACCTGACGACCTCCCTGCGGTGGGCGATCGGGTCTGGCTGAAAGGATACGGCTGTGTTCGCCACACCGATGCTGGCTTCGAGTACGTTGGCGACGATATCTCGGCGGTTCGCGAAGAGGGGGTCGACGTGATTCACTGGGTCCCAGCTGAGGAGTCGATCGCCGTCCAGATACGGACGATCGACGGGGACGTCCGAGGGGCCGCAGAGCCCGGCTTCGCGGAGACCGCAGTCGACGACGTGGTGCAGTTCGAGCGGATCGGCTTTGCCCGTGTCGACAAGCACGCCGATCGTGAATCGGTCGCCTACTTCGCACACCGCTGACCGTGGTGATCCGCTGGCGAAAGTGATAATCAGCTGACGAAAGTGGTAATCCGCTGCTGAAAGTGGCCATCAGATAACGACGGCGAGGAGGAACCCAAGAAGGATCGCTGCGGTCATGAGCAGTTGCATGACTGTCGACGCAAGGATGCCGAGGCCGGTATAGACGCCTCGTTTCGCCGCGGTTTCGATCGCCGTGCCCCGATACAGTTCGATCCCGAAGACGGTCCCCACTACACCGAGAATAACGCCGATCGGTCCGGCGACAAAAAACAGCAAGAAGCCGGCGATCGCCGCCGCAGCCATCACCTGATTCGACGCGCCACCAGCCTTTGCGGCGAGTGGCCCGCCGAGATGCTCGAGAGCCGCAGCGAGGAGCGTAGCGATCGCAAGCGCCGCCAACACGATCGGATGAACCAGCGCGTTGCCCCAGATCCAGTAGACGAGGAGTCCACTTAGCGAGAGTAACCCAGAGGGCAACAGGGGTACAACGCTGCCGACGACGCCCAACACGAGCAGCGCGATCGCAACCGCAAGGACAAGATCGATCCCCCCAACGGTTCCGACAACAAGCGACCCGCTCATTCGTATCGCCTCCGTTCTGCTCGCGTTCGTTCCCCTCCGAAGCGTTCGGCGATTGGCCTGTAGGCCCGACCAAGCGATCGCATGCAGTGACCGGGGCTGTTGTAGTCGAGCAGCTCACTCGTCTCCTCCCACGATCGGCCCTGTAAGACCACTGTGACGAGCAGTCGTTCTTCATGGGGATCCAGATCACCGCTGGGATCCGTGAGTTCGGCCAGCGCGAGTGTCTCAAAGCCCGTCGGACCTGCCCCGTACATTCCTGGACCGAAAGCCATCCCGGCGACGAATCGCTCTTCCCGAGCCGTAAGTTCAGGGTCGATCGAGCCGTCGACCGATCGGAGCGTCCAGCGAACTACGTCCGGGTCAACCGTCGAAAGCGGCCCTGAAAGACTACTTTGGAGCTGACTCTTGAACCACTCGCTGTGGCGATCGGCCAACGCCTCTCCGGCGCTCGAACACGGTCTCAGCATAATTGCCGAGTGCTCGCCGCTGGTGTCGTGTTCGGTCGCAGAGAGGTAGACTGTCCGGTAGCCGTTCTTGATCCAAAAGCGCAGCAGCCGCGGTGTTGCGCCGTAGGCCACCGCGAGGTAGTCGACGCGGGATTCGAACTCCCTGGCGATCGCCGAAAGCAGCTGAGAGCCAAACCCTTCGCCCCGTAGTTTGGCGTGTGTCGCGATGCGGACGATCCGCTGGCTCGTCGGAACGCCCGCATCCTCGTCTCGAAGCTGGCTTGTCAGGAGCTCTGGAACGAGGTGGCCGCGGGTTCGATCGCCACGGTAGATCTGCTCTCTTGTTTCCTCGTCGAGTCCGCCCTCGGCAGCGAGCAGCGCGACTGCGGCGACGTGACCGTCGATCGTGAGCGCCCGAACCGACAGGTTCGGCCCGTCGAGCATCCGCCCGAGGTCATCAGGAGTCGTCCGGTAGTGTGCGTCGACGAGCAGCCCAAATGTCTGTCGGAGCAGCCGTTCGTCGCTCGCCAACTGCGCCTGCGTGAGCTGTTCGTACGTTGCATCCGCTGGATCGGCCCCGGCGACGATCGAACCGGGTGTCGGACTCGCATCGAGACACAGCGTCCGAAAGCTCCAGGATTCGATCGGATCGCCGGCAGCGTAGCGAATCGGTTCGGTGAGTTCGACGGTCCTGACCTCGTAGGCGCTCGCGTCGAGGCGATCGCGGAACCGAACTGTGAACCCGCGGCCAGCCCCTTCGTAGCCGCGGATCGTCGTGAGAAAGCCGATCGTGTCGGCAGTACACAGCGCCGATAACACTCGGACGGGGAGTCCCGCAGCCTCTTCGACGAGGAGCACATCGGCTTCGGTCGCCCGTTCGATCGCATCGGTCGGACAATCGAATCGAATTGCCCCGCGATCGCCACCGCAGTCGATGACCGACTGGCGATCGGCGTCTGCTATCTCGTAGTCGACGCCGAGAGCTGAGAGGGTCTCTCGAGCGCGATCCAGGAGAGTATCTGCGTTCGATCGATCAGGGGCAGTCACCTGTACGGTTCGACCATCTGCGGCGAATACCCCCGCGGCGAGTCCAGCGGCTGTCGACTTCCCTCGGCCGCGATCGGCCTCAAGTACGCAGGCCGTCCCAGGATCGCCGAGCGCTTCGAGCGATCGAACCGCCCGGCGTTGGTCGCGTGTTGCGCAGGTCTCGAACACCACCTCGGGGAACGAACTGCCTCGCGGTACGCCCGGTGAAGGCGATGTCTTGGCTGCGACACTACCAGTCAATCCGTCGCGGCAGATCATCGAGACCTCGCCAATCCCGTCGCTGTCGGCCCTGTCAGTGGCGGTCGACCCGTTCGACTCGCGTACTTCGACGATCGCAACTCCCGGATGGGTGCGAAGCGTCTCAATCACCCGCGATTGGGTTCTGTCGCCGACAGCTGCGAGTTCGTACGGCGGCGCGGTGAGCCCTGCGGCGAGCGCGGAGGTCTCGTTCGACCAGTCCGGAAACCGCGGTGTCAACAGCACGTATAGCCCGCCGCCGTCAACTGCGCCCACGGTTCGGCCGATCGTGTTCGGTGACCACCGATCGTGACAGTCGAGGACGACGATCTCATGGGTCTGGCCGAGTAACTTGGTCGATCGATCGGGATGGACGCGATCGTATTTGAATCCCTCGTCGGTCGTAACGAGAGTGACGTCCGATTTGGCCGCGCCAGCCGCCTCAATAGCGGTGTAAGCAGCGTCGATACAATCCGATCGGTCCCCACAGAGAACAAGCAGTCGTCGCTCATTCGTCCGAGTCGCCTCCGCGTGGAGCGATTCAACGAGCGATCGAAGCGCAGGCCGATCGGTAGTCGTCGCCATCTCAGGGCCCGGTCTGGCTGCTCAGTTCGTCTGGCTCATCGTACGCTTCGAGCAGTTCGCGGCGATGGTCGAGCTGTGCGTTCGCTCGACGGAATACGCCCATAAGCGTGTGGACCTCGCGATCGGTCGGGTGTGCTCTGGCGATGAGCCGCCGGAATAGTCGGGTTGTCTTTTCGCGCTTGCGATCGTTGTACCCCTGTGCGTCCAGAAACGCCGATAGGTAGCCGTAGAACCGCTCGACGTCGGCTTCCTCTGCACGTGATTGGGCCGTGTCGGGAAGCTGTGTCTCCTCGACGGTCAGCTCCCGAAGCTCGTACAACAGGACAGTCGCGGCCTGTCCGAGATTCAGGACGGGATATTCCTGGCTTGCGGGGATCGAACAGATCTGGTCGATCTGCGCCAGTTCGTCGTTCGTCAGCCCGATTCCCTCTCGACCAAAAACCAGCGCAGTTTCGGCGTCGAGGGTCCGCAGGTCTTCTTTGAGTTCGACCGGCGTCTTGAACGGATACCGGATGTGCCTGCGGCTGTCCTCGCCGGTGATCGCCGTACAGCCGATCGTGTGGTAGTTCTCGACGACCGACTCGAAGGTGACCTCCTTCGCGTTCGGGAGGACGTCCTCGCGGGCGTGACCGGCGAATCCGTACGCTTCGCCGTCTGGATCAAGCGCTGGCGGGTCGACGAGCAACAGCTCCGAAAGCCCGAAGTTCTTCATTGCGCGGGCGATCGTCCCGATGTTTCCCGGTGTCTGTGCGTCGACGACGACCACTGCCGGCTTCGGTCGGGCACCCTCGCTCATTGCTTCGTCGGGTAGTCGGCTGTGAGATTGAGTTCTGCGAGGTCCTCGTCGGTCACTGCATCCTCCTTGCGCACGTCTCTTTTCGCGCGCTCTTCGTCGCTCATGTACTCGCGAATGTCGATGCGCTCGGGTTCGAATCCCTCGTTGAGCCGTGCTTCCATCTCCTCGGGGCTCGGCGGTTCGGGAACGCCCGCTGGGTCGGTATCGACGTGTTCGACGGACCCGTACCCCTCGGGAGCACTGTTGCCTGCTGCGTACCACTCGTGGAAGGCGTCGGCGAGCTCCTCGCTTCCTTTGTACTCGCTGCCGCCGGCTTCCTGGAACCAGTAGAGAAACTCGCGTTCGTGTGGCTCACAGAGAAGCACCTCACCCATCGGTTCGCCGTAGACGATCGCGGCCTCGTTGCAGCGTTTGATCTCCTCCTCGCCGTGAATCAGATAACAAACGTCACACGGCTTGTCCAGAAGCGTCGTCAGCCGGATCAGCCGCTGACGTGGGTCCTCGGGAATTTCTGCTAAGGGTTTGAACTCGCCCTCCTCGTCGAATATCTCGGCTTCCTCGAAGCGCCACCCGCGAAGCCCGACGCTCACCTTGCTCATACTCGGAGTTTGTCCGTCTGCAAATAAAAGCCGTGTGGGTTGGCTATGTCGCGATCGACCACATAGAATACTGTCAAACGGGTGCCCGATCGGACGGTCTATGTGTGTGTATCACCTAAATTACGATACATGCGAAACGTGGATGCGGCGGGGTTGGGAATCGGTGACGATCACCCGCCTCGAATCATGGGTGTGTTGAATGTGTCACAGGAATCGCCGTACAAACCGAGCGTTTTCAACAACGCCGGGGAGGCCGCTGAATACGTCGATCGCGAGCTGATCGACGAGGGCGCGGATATCGTCGACGTGGGCCTTGAGTCCGCCAACAAGAAGTTTGAGGTGCTCTCTGCAGAGGGCGAGCTTGACCGCCTCGACACGGCGATCGAGACAATCGAAAGCGTCTCTGGGGATGCGATTTTTTCGATCGAAACCCGGTACCACGAGGTCGCCGAGGAGGCGCTCTCGCGAGGATTCGATATGGTAAACGACATCTGCGGCTTTGCAGATCCGAAGATGCCCGAGGTCTGTCGCGATTACGACGTCGCCGTCGCAAAGATGGCCTCCCCGCCCGATCTCGAACGGCCCGGGGCGATCGAAGATGTCGACGACATCTACGAGGCCTTGTCGTTGAATGGGCTCACCGACAAAACGATCGTTGACCCGGCCTTCGGCGGCTGGAGCGAGGAGAAGACGATCGAGGACGACCGCGAGACATTTCGGCGACTGCGGGAGTTCCGCGGCTACGGCCAGCCGATCCTCGTCTCGATTAACCGCAAGAACTTCCTTCGGAGTGTCGCCGGCCGCGACACCGAACAGGCGCTTGCGGTCTCGCTGGCGGCGACATCGATGGCCGTCGAGCGGGGCGCACACGTCATCAGAACCCACGATGTTCGTGAGACCCGCGACGCCGCGTTGATCGGCGCGGAGTTCGCCCGCGATCGAACGCGAACGGCCAGTGACGAGGGGACGATCGAAGAGCTCGATGTGACGACGACGCGCGAGGCAGACAGACACCTCGATCGCCTTGGCGGCGATCCGAACGCTGCCGCAGACACGGTAACCCGCGTCTTCGAGCTCTCCGGATTTTCGCCCGAGACGCGCGACGCGCTCACGGCGGCTACGGCGGGAACTGCGGTTCGGTTTGTCGCCGGCGATCGAACCGACGCAGCGCTTTTATTCGGGACGCCCGGGGCGATTCGATCGCTAGCTGGAGCGATCGAGGACACGAATCCGGCGGCAGGACCACTCACCCGGCTCGCCGCACAGTTCGAGTAACGATGCAGTTTGACGAGTGGGAACCGGTCTACGAAGCCATCCTTGCGGACTTCGGGTTCGATCGATCGGCCGACGAACGAGCGCGTGACGTCGCGGCGACGTTTGCGATTCCATTCGACCACGATCGACTCTCCTGGCTTGACGGCGCGCACGTTGCCATCGTCGGTGCCGGGCCGTCGCTTTCGTCATCGGTCGATCGTGTGGCTGACGCCGATGCCGTTATCGCCGCCTCTACGGCTACTGACGTGGTTCGTGCGGCCGGCTACGAGGTCGACCTGATGGTCACTGACCTCGACAAGAACAACGATACCGCCGCGGCACTGACTCACGCGGGAACGATCGTCGCCGCACACGCTCACGGCGACAACATCCCGACGGTACGCTCGTGGTTTCCAGAGGCGGCGCCAGCAAACGTCCTTGCAACGACACAGGCAGAACCCACAGCGGCGGTGTACAACTTCGGAGGCTTCACCGACGGCGATCGCGCGGCGTTTCTCGCCGACGCATTCGGAGCCGATCGGCTCACCTTCGTCGGTTGGGATTTCGACGATCCCGACGTCGATCCGATGAAAGCCCAGAAGCTCCGGTGGGCCGAACGGCTGCTCGGCTGGCTCGAACAGCGGCGCGGCGATCGGTTTGGGGTACTCGACGGACGACGAGCGTCGATCGACCCGATCGACTGATTGCCAGGGCCTGTTGGCCCGCTACAGCTCACGGCCTGCGGTCCGATCGAGGTAGGCTGTGTACCCGCCGAAAATCATTGCTAACCCGGTCACCGCGACGAGAAACCCAACCAGCCGGCCGAGTCCAACCGCAAACAGCGCGATCGGGACGCCAATGAGGAGACAGAACACGCCGAGCAAAATTGCGCCGTACACCAAGAGGTTCGACGGCTGGACCGACTTGCAGTGTTGACAGATCTTCGCAGACGCAGGGATCGACTCCCCACAGGCAGTACAGCGTTTTCGGCGATCGGACACGGGCGGAGGTAGCCACCCCGGGCGAATAAACGCCCCGACAGGTAGCGCCCCCGGACACGAATTGACGGGGCCGACGGTTTGCCGCGCGCTGTTGTTGGTCGGGTGTTTTGAGCGTGCTGTTGGGGGCCGAACGCTTTTGATTGTTCGGAGAGAGCTTTCGAGTGTCATGGAGGAAATGGACACCCCCGACGAACTGGTGAGCTATCTCACGCCGCGGGAGAAAAACGAGATGATGGCGACCTACCAGAATACGACGGCGATCGCCTGTCCGGCCTGCGGCGATCCGTTCGATTATCTCATCGTCTGCAAGCAGGACCCAACGAGCCTCTCGCTCTCGGAAGTGATGGACCTGTGTGTAAGCACCAGCGAGGACGGCAATCCGCTTTTGTATACGCACCGGTGATCGCGGTCACGTGAGCCGCGGAACCGACGCAATCACGACCCCGGTGATGACCGCCGGAAACACGATCGCAAACAGAAGCGACGACTGTGCGTCCCACCAGTACGCACCCGCATACGTCCCGCCAACGAGCGCAACGTTATAGACGGCGAACCGGACTGGCGCGCTCGCGAAGTTCCCGTATCCCGGAAACTCTCCGACATCAATGTAGCCGCCCCGGAAGAGTCCGAGCCACGTCGACCCCGAGGCGATCGCCACCAGTCCGGAAAACGAGATGCCGTCGACCGACAACAGTGGTGGGGTAAAAAACAGTATCAACAGCCCGAACGAGCCCAGAAACGAGAGCTCGACGCCGCTGTTAAACAGGTATTCGAGCCAGCGTTCCATCCGGGCGGTCAACGAGGGTGAGTCCTCTCCTGTAGACGAATCGCTCTCCGACGGTGGTGGAGGGTCGTTGCCGGCCCGCCGCGCCCACAGCTCCGCTTCGGTTGGCATATCGTCGTCAGTGATCCACCGCTCCTCGCCTGCGTCGTCACCGGATCGATCGTCACGTGATGGTGTGTTAGTCATAATTTGAGTGGCAATCTCACTGGAGCCTGTATCGAAGGACTGCGGCGATTCCGCCGAGGTTTCTGAGCTGTTGCCCCGGCGCAAATTCGCCGGAGAAGACGGTCACGTCGCCGCCTTGCTGTTCGACTGTCTCGATGATCTCGTTGACGTCAATATCCCAGTCGCCGTCGCCCTGTCGTTCCTGTCTGAGGCGATCGTCCACGAGCAACAGCGTCTCGACGGCCCCAAAGTCTGCGGCTTCCTTGACCGCGTCAATGCCGTAGGCCGCCTTCGCGCCCTGGGCAATCTCGCGAGTCAATTCGTCGATGAGTTCTGCCTCGCGGGCGATCCGCGTTTCGGCCTGGATCTCGTCGACCGCACCTCGTTTGAGTACCTCGTGGACCCCACGATCGCCAGCGCTCGACGTGTCGACGACGGTGAGCCGATCGGTTAACTCGCGGGCGTTCTCTTCGATATAGTCGCGGGCGTCCTGTTTGGTGAACCCCGGCCCGGCGAGCACGATCGCGTCGGGATCGAGATGCGACAGCGCCGAGGCGAGTTCGCCGAACAGTTCCGATCGCGGGCGGGCGTACTCGCCTTTGCCCGTCGGCCGGGTGATGGAGGCGTACTCCTCGGTTCCGTACTCTTTGACGAGATGGACGTATGCCTCGCCTTCTTCGACAGTTGCGATCGCAACGTCGGGATTGTCTGCGGTTTCTTCGGCCTCCTCGAGGCGTTCGACTTGATCTGGTTTGAAGTGCTTCTCGATCGTGATCTCTTCGCGCTCCTCGACGTTGAGGGTGTGATGGTGGCCGAGCTGGTCCTCTCTGGAGCAATCGACGATGAGCCCGCCGACACGCAGGCGGTTCGCGAACCGTGCGAACTCGGTGTCTTCGACCTCGATCGTGACGGACATTGGCTCGCGCTGGCCGCCGGTGTCACGCATGTGGTCGTCGTCGCGTTGGATCCGTCGAGTCGTGTCCCCGGAAATGAGATCCCCCGGCTCTAACACGTGCGAAAGGTGCCAGAGATCGTCGACGGTTTCGGGCACGAGCGTGATTCGCTCGGCGCCTTCTTCGCCGCGACCGCGGCTCGTGATGCGCATACGAATCGCTTCGGCTGGCGGGATTAAACGGTTGTCTCTGTGGATCGGCTTGGGTTCGCACGCTCGATCGCCGTTCCCGGTGAGAGCAGTCACACGTTTTCGTCGATTCGATCTTCTTCCGCACGTTCGTGTCCGTTGTCGGCGTCGGTCGGTCCCCACTGAAATCCGGACACTTTGGACGGGCGCTCGGGATCGATCGGCGTTGCTGGCTCGAACGCGGCCATCGGGTCATCCTCGGTGGCCTCGATCGATCGGCCGACCTGTACGTCCGCGGGTACTTCTGTCGGCCGCCAGTCTCCGTCCGGGAGAACGGTTGGAGTTGTGGTGATCGCTGCTGGCGATCGATCCGATCGCGGTCGGGTTGGCTTGGGTGTCGTGTCTGCGACCGTGGCCGTGGTGGTCTCGGCGGCTGTGGACGCACCTCGACCAATCAATGCGGCGACGACAGTGCCGGTGAGGAACAACACGACCGCGCCGACGAGCAACGGAAGCGTCAGGATACCGACGACAGTTCCGGTGAGAAACACGCCGACCGCGACGATCCAGGCCGTCGAAAACCGTCCAGTGAGTGCAACTGAGAGCACGCGCCCCGGCGACACCGCGGCGGTGAGTCGTCCTGTCGAGGCGAGGACAGTCTCTGCGGCGGGTCGGATGTACGCGTACACGAGCAGGTAGCCGATCGTGAACAGCCCGCCGAGCGCAGCGGCGGCCGTCGCAACCAGCCGCCCTGTTGGGTTCGATGCGGAGCCGAATGCTACGTATGTCACAATGGGGACAACGGCAAACAGCGTGACTCCTGCAAGCGGGAGCAGGTACAGCCCGGACAAAAGAACCGATCCGAGCCCACCCCGTGCCAGCCCGCCCCATCCGACAAACGACGGCGTTTCAGGGCGATTACGCATGCCGTCGTGGACGACCCGCAGCCGGTAGCCCCGAACGACGAGAAACGGAAACGCGACGATCGGCAGCGATATTGCGGCGACAAACGGGACGAGCCCGGCTGCGACAATCCACCCGATCGTGAGCACAATGCCGACAGCAACGAGGACACTCCCGATTACCGCTGTCCCAAACGAATCCCGTGCACGAACGGGTGCCGAGAGCGCGTCCCGAAGCATCGCTAGTGAGTACGGATTGGAAGATACATATACTTCCGGACGCACTCGTGGGTGCGCATCACGAGCCTACTCACTCGACCAGTTCGCTTCCACCGGCCGGGAGGAACTCCTGAATTTGATCGGGACTCGCGACCTTCCTGACGAACGTCTCGTCGGCGAACATCTCTCGAAGCTCACGGTAGCAGATCTTTGCGATGTCATTTTGGGCGTATTTGCCCGGCTGGAGCCGCAGGGTCGCCTCGGCGTGGGCCTCGATCGGCTCCGGCGGGCCACCGACCACTCGGGTCTGTGGCTCACACTGAATTCCGACCGCAACGCCGACTGGCACGTCCTCGAAGTAGGTTCGATCGCCGCGGATCACGAACGAGCCTTTCTCGATGTACTCGCCGCTCTCTGGGGTCTTCGATACCTGATCGGGACGAACCATGTACACATCGCCGGAAAACCGGCCGTCCTTCCAGACAGAGGAGTACGAAACCGCGAACTGTGCGGCCTCCTGCAGCGTCGATTCGGGAAAGTCAATATCCTTTGCGGGTTCGCTTGGCCCGGTCGCTTTGAGGATCGTGACTGGCGCGCCGTGTGCCTGTGTATGGAAGAACCGATCGCCCTTGCTCATGTACTTTTTCACGAGCGCCTCGTTGTCGTCGGCGTTTCGCCCGCCGATCACGAGGAAGCCGTCGCTCGTGTGGAACCACCGGAAGCGCTCGTACCACTGTTCGTTTCTGCGAACCGGAACTGACTGCATCGATCGCCAGTCTGTCGGTTCCTCGTCCGTGTCTTCCTCTGTGTCGTCCGCGTCGTCTGCGTCGTCGGCTTCCCATGCGTCTCTTCGCGCTTTGATTGCTTCGAGCTCCTCGCGGGTGTTTTCGATCGCCTGTTTTGCGCCTTCCTTTTTTTCCTCGATTCGTTTGGCTTCCGTGTAGAGCTTGTCGGCGTTCTTCTCGACGCCAGTCGTCGCATCGAGGGAAACTGTCGTCCCGTCGATCCTGACAGTGACCGTCCCCGTGGAGCCGTCGACGCCGACGACCGCCTCCGCGGCCTCCATCCCCGCCTCGGCTGCCTCTGTGAGCGTCTCGTCGATGGTATCCCACGGAACGCCGTCCGCACGCGCATCTTGGATGGTGCTGAGAATCTCGTCGACAAGATCGTATCGCGCATAGATCAGTTCGGCCTTTTCGCGTTCGGCAGCGGCCTGCTCGTCGAAGCTATCGATCGCGCCCTCCTGTTGGTCGATGATCCGCTGTTGTTTGGCGATCTCGGCCTCGAAATCCGGACGATTTGAGCCGCCCGTGTCCTGGGTTTCTTTGTCCTCACTGCGATCGAATCTGAAAAAGTACTCGTCGACTGCATCGTTGAACGAATCGAACGCCTCGCTGTCGAACGAATCAGATTCGTGTTCTTCCAACGGGAACGGCGTCACGTCGGCGACCCGATCGTCTTCAAGGTAGACTCGTGGGTCAACGTCGCCCGATCGGAGTCGTACCGAAAGCTCCTCAAGCGCGTCGTACACGGCCTTGTAGACGTCTTCGTCGGCTTCGTCGATCGAGAGCTCCTTTTCGACGCCTGCACGCGTACACACTTCCTCGGCGTATTGCCCGCCGAGATTGAGCTGGGTTGCGAGGGTCCGAACGACGTCGCTCGTCGACTCCTCCATCTGCCGGACGAACGCCTCGTAGCTCACGTCGAGCGGATTAAGCCTGGAGGCGGGATACTCGTACTGTGCCCCTGGGGCGACCGTCCGAGATTTGAGCCGAACCGTCTCAAGCGACTGGACGACGTCGCCGTGTTCATCCAGAACAGCGACGTTACCCTGCCCGAACAGTTCGGCGACGATCGTCGTGTTTGCGTCCGGGCGCTCGAACTCGAATCGGAGAATACGATCGAACTCGTACTGGCTGACGCCGGCGAAATCAGCGCCGCTCAGGCGGTTTCGAAGCATCTTTGCGAAGTTCGGCGGCCGACCGGGCGCGTCTGCGACGTGCTCGGGATCGGCGACGTGCGCACGCTTGACGTCACCGACTTCGATCATGAGTTCGATCCGACCGCGATCGAAATCCCGCATCCGCAACCGCAGCAACGAATCGCCGTAGAGATAGGCCTTGTCGACCTTCGCGCCCTCGTAGCGACCGAGTTCGGTCACGAGGGCGGCGAGATCGATGCTCGAAAGCTCCCGCTTTGAATCCATACACAGTGGTCTTCGGCGCTGCCCAAAGGACGTTCGGATGTATAGCGAAGCGGTTTTGCGGTTCCATAGTGTTCGATCGGATGAATGGTCACCGTCTGGGAGGTCGCGATGATCGCTGGGGCAGCCGGTGCGGCGACCGGTCTCGGCGCGTTGCCCGTCTTCGCCACCAATCGGTTCTCACACCGAAGCTACGATACGGCTGTCGGACTCGCTGCTGGCGTGATGATCGGCGCGGCTGTGTTCGCGCTCATCGTTCCGGGCTTGGAGTACGGAACGCTCACGGAGGTCGTCGCCGGAATGACGATCGGCGCTGTCTTTTTGTTGCTCGTGAACCGAACGCTCCCGCACGCACACGTCTTTTTTGATGGACTGATCAACGGAGACTCCACCGATAGCGAAGAACGCGCGTATCCTGAATCGCGAGGGATTGAGCCGCTTGACGACGATACCCGCCGCGCAGCACTGATCGGCGGTTCGATCACGATTCACAACGTCCCCGAGGGGCTCGCAGTCGGGATCGCCTTTGCGAGTGGCCTTGACGCAGTCGGGATCGCACTCGCCATTGCGATCGCCGTTCAGAACGTGCCGGACGGCTTCGCCATGGCGGTACCGGCGAGCCGTGCCGGCCTGTCGAACGTCAAGACAACCGTACTGACGACGCTCTCAGGCGCGTTGCCCGAGCCGATCGCCGCCGTCGTTGGCTTCACGCTCGTCACGCTCGTCACTGGGTTGTTCCCGATCGCTGCCGGCTTTGCGGCCGGAGCGATGATGGCGGTCGTCTTCCGGGAGATGATTCCGCTCAGCCACGGTCACGGCTACGCAGACGAATCCACGCTCGCGTTCGTGGTCGGCTTCGGTGTGATGGTTGTCGTTGACGTTGGCCTTGCGGTGTGAATTCCCAACCGTGAGCCCTACTCCGTCTCGACCTCCCGATCGCTTGCAGTCGATCGCCCGGCCTCGGACGATCGATTTCTGTCGACTCTGTCGGCTGCGTGCTCGATCGTTTCGGTCTCCAACAGCGCCTCTACCTTCCGTTCGAACTGTTCGTCGGTGAGTTCGCCCTCAGCGTATCGCCGTCGGAGGGCTGTCAGTGGGTCTTCATCGTCTCGTGTGTCGGTAGCGTCCGACTCGCTCGTCGTTTCAGACTGGCCGGGGGTCCAGTCATCCAGCCACTCTTTGCGGTCTTTTTCGTCGCCGAACAGTAACGCGACGAGCGGGATGATGACAATATAGCCGAACAACATAAATCCGAGCCACCAGCCTTGCCCGGTAAAGAGTGCCGCGAGCCAGATGCCGGTGACGAGCATCGACGCCACGCCGGTTGCGTTCGATTTGAGCCGATCGATCGGGGACTCTTCGCTCATCGCTCGGAATTATTTCCACAATCGGTAAAAAAACGACCGTTCGGCGATCGCTCCCTCGCGTGGCGACCGTCGCTGTGGGTCCGATCGCGCCAACCGGCTTGTTGTCTGGATTTGTGCCCGCCCGTGACTACGACAGCTGTGCGGCGACGTCGGTTGAGGAGATCATTCCGACGTAGTCATCGTCAACGACGGGGAGGTGTTTGATGCCGTAGGTTGTCATCATCGCGGATACTTCTTCCATGAAGAGATCGGGCGTCACGGTTTCGACAGACTCTGTCATTACGTCTCCGACGAGTACTTCATTGGGATCATCGCCATCGGCCACACTGTGAAGCACGTCGGTACTCGTGATGATCGATCGAGTCGTCGTCGTCACGACCAGCGCGCTGATCTCCTTATCGCGCATAACCTGCGCTGCCTCCCGAACGGTTGCGTCCGGTTCGATGGTCACGAGCGGCGATGACATGACGTCACGTACCTGTGTTCGGCTTTCGTTTCGCATACTGGTCGGTCGTTGCCCGGTCATATGGGTGTTGCTACTGAATGGTGTATATGTTGCCGGAACCAGCCAGCTGGCTCACAGGTATGTGCTCACGTACGGCCCATCCTGGTGATAGCCCAGCTTCTTGCGGTAGTACTCACGGACGCCGATCCCCGAGATGACGCTCAGTTTGTCGTAGCCGGCCTCGCTCGCAAGCTCCTCTGCACGGGCGAGGAGCCGCCGTCCGTAGCCTTTGTGTTGCCACTCGCGATCGCCTGCGTCCGCGCCGATCCCTGCTTCACTGCCGTAGACGTGGAGTTCGCGGACGATCGCTGCATCCTGGAGCTCCCGTCGGACCGGATCGCCCGGGAACCGGAGTCGACAGAACCCGATCAAGAGGTCCCGAACGGGATCTTCAAAACGAATGAAGTGTTCGGTGCCACCACAGACCGTATAGCGGTCCACAGCGAGCTCGATCGCCTCGGGATCTGGATCTTCGTCGTTCATGCCGACCTCTCGCGATCGGATGTCGCGGATCTCGATCCCGCGCTCTTCGGCGCGCTGTTCGGCCAACTGCCGGAGGTTCGACTTCCAGACGCCGGCGTCGATGAAGTCCGCCGGGATGTCCCGCTGGACACGTTGCAGGCGCGTGTATTCGGGAATCATTCCCATGACCTCCGCGACGATATCTGCGGCTGCCTCGTTGTCGAGCGGTTCGTACTCGCCGCGGTACCACTCGTCGTACACCCGGGTTCCACGGACGACGAGCGTCGGGTAGATCTTGAGGTAGTCGGGACGGAAATCGTCGTTCTCGAAGAGCTGTCTGAAATCTTCGAGGCACATCTCTTTGGTCATCCCCGGCTGGCCGGGCATCATGTGAAAGCCAACCTTGAACCCCGAATCGCGGAGTCGCCGGTTCGCGTCGATCGACGCCTGCGTGCCATGGCCCCGGTGCATCTCGCGGTTGATCCGCTCGTAGGTCGTCTGGACGCCGACCTCGACTTTTGTCCCCCCGAGATCGAGCATCCGATCGATCTGCTCGGGATCGCACCAGTCGGGCTTTGTCTCGAAGGTCGTTCCGATGTTTCTGATGTCGGCAGTCTCGTTTTCGGCGATTACGTCCTCGAGGTAGCGGAACTCGTAGTTGTCAGGGTTCTCTGCAAAGCTCACCTCCTCGGCTGGCTGTGGCTCGGCGTCGAGGTCGTAGTCATTCATCGCCTCAAGCGCGCGCTTGACGAACCACTCTTGGTAGTCGTGGCTTCGGGCAGTCATCGTCCCGCCCATAAGAATCAACTCGGCCTTGTCGACGGGATGGCCGATCTGGCGAAGCTGGTGGAGTCGCAGCGTCACCTGTCCGTAGGGATCGTAGTCGTTCTGTTTGCCGCGTGCGGCCGCAGGCTCGTGGCCGGTGTAGCTCTGGGACGACGAGAAATCACTGGCCGGTCCACCCGGACAGTACAGACACTTGCCGTGTGGGCACATGTGCGGGGAGGTCATGATCGCGATCGGCGAGACGCCCGAAGCGGTCCGCACCGGCTTGCGTCGGACGACCGTTTCGACCTCCTCGCGTCTGTCATCCGGCGCGAAATCGAGTAACTCCGTGTTTTTTGGGACTTTCGGGGAGGAAAACTCCGAACATGCTGACAGCTTCGCGGACTCGAGGTCGTCGCGATCGATCTCGCCGGTCAGGATCTCTTCGACGATCGACTCGCAGGCCTCGCGGAACGCTCGGCTCTCGGATTCGGCCTCCGAACTCATTGTCCGTCTATCACCGCGGTTCGCCGATAAGGGTGTCGCTCGACGGTCGAACAAATGGTCGTCTTCGCTGTCTTACCGCCGATTGCCGGCGATCGAACTCACTCGAGCTGGGCGGTGACCGCATCGAGGACGGCCTCAGTGACTGCCTCCCGACGGCCAGCGAGGAACTCGATCCGGCCCTCGCGGACGCCGACTGCGGTCACGTCCGCGTCGGGAACGGCCTCAGCGGCCGCTGCGGCGACCTGCCGGACGTCGATCGGACGGGTGCTCCGGATGAACAGTTCGTCTGTCCCGAGTCCGACGGTGACGAACGCGCCGTCGTCGCGCTCACGGCGGTGGATCTCATCGAGCAACAGCCCCGTCGGCGGGAAGTCGAAGCGGTGGGTGTACGCGTCTGTGTCGAGCACAGCCAGGGTCGTCTCTTCGCGGGTCTCTGTCTCGAGGTGAGCGATCGCCGTCTCGAACTCCGCTCGGAGCTTCTCGTCGAACTGGTCGGCAATGTGGCCGGCCAGCCCGTCTGAGTCCTCGAAGAGAAGATCAGTGACGAGTTCGCGTTTGTCCTGGTAGGACTGGTAGTACGCTTCGAGTGCGATCGCTGCACGTAGGTCAGAAACGGCGGCTTCGTCGTAGCCGGCCTCCGCAGCCAGTTCGACGTACGCGTCTGGCGCGTTCTCCCAGTAGCTGACCGCGGGGAGGTGGCTCACGTCCGCACGGACGGAGTCGTTGACAGCCGCGGCGAGGTTCGCCGCGAGCGAACCTGTCGACGGATCGGCCTCGCCGGTGCCGTCGCTCGGGGTGACGAGCAGATCAACGACGCCTGCAAGTCCCTCGTCGACTGCACCGCCGTCAATGACGATTCGTTCGGCTCCGTACACGTCCAAGAGGCCGAGGCCATCTTCTGACTCGACGGTACTGGCAGTGCCGAGGAAGACGAAAAGCGGAATCTTCTCGTCGTGGCGATCGCGGTCCTGCAGCATCCGCGTCGCGTCGTTCGTCGCTGCGTTCATGCCGTACACGGCATCATCGAGCGGTCGGCGGGTGAAGTAGTGGTATTCGGCGTCCGATCGAGCGTGTTCGTCGCGGATCAGCGGCAAGACGGCGTGTTCAAGTGCCGCGCCGGCGACGTACCCGTCCGCGCTTGCGGGGTGACGGACGACGATCGGTCGGGACTCGAAGACCGCAGTCCGGATCGCCTCGGCGGCGTCGAGAAGCCCCTCGGCGATGTCGACCACCGCATCGTTGTCCGCGAGCGGCTTCAACGCCTCCGGACGGGCACGATCCGAAAGTGCATCCGAGAGCCGTTCTTTGACCGCATCGCGGTCCTCGCCGTCGAGTTCGACGAGCGCGCTTGTTTCAACCTGAAGATCGCCACGGCGTTTCTCGACCTCGCCGTCGAGGCGAACGACCGAGTCGACGTCGATCTCGGGGTACGCACGGACACCGGCCTCGACGAACGCCGCACAGTCGACGACACCGGTCTCGTCGCGGAGTTCGAAGACGGTCGGGCCACCGGTTTGTCTGGCACCGACGACCTCGCCCTCGATTCGCACTGTTTCGCCCACTCTGTCACCGAGCGAGTCGATCTTGACGCGCTCTGTCGGCTCGGGCTCAGCCGTCTCTGTGTGACTCTGGGTTTCGGCACCGCCGCCGGCAGTCGCGGCAACGGCCGTTCGCTCAGCGGCCTCGTTGTCTGAATCGTCTTCAGTGCGGTCTGATCTCTCGGTATGGTCGTCTACAACAGGCGAGTCGTCAGTATCCGGTACTGGCGATTCGCTGGTATCGTCCGAATCGTGCGAGTCGCGGACAGCGTCCGAATCGTGCGAGTCGCTGGCAGCGTTTGCATCGCTTGACTCGTCTCTGTCGTCTGGTTCGCCTGATTTCTTGTCTACGTCAGGTTTCTCTGCTGCGTCTGATTCTTCGTCTACGTCAGATTTCCCTGCTGGGTCTGATTCTTCGTCTGCGTCAGGTTTGATGTCGGTCGATCCCTCTTGGATCAGCGAGCCACGGAACTCACGATCGGCTTGCCGAATCGACCAGCCGAGGTCGATGTTGCCGTTGTCGCGAACGTTCTTCACCTGGACGTACACCGAGTCGCCCGGTTCCCACTCTAAGCTTTCCAAGCGGCGATTGAGCTCGCTTCGGTGCAACAGCCCTGTAACACCGGGTGCGATGTCGATGAAGACGCCAAAGTCGGCGTAGCCGTCGACCGTGCCGCGGTAGAATCGGCCGGGGACGAGTTGGTTTGCGTGATTGCCTCGGAATTCGAAAACGACGTCTTCCTCATGGCTGTCACAGATGTGACCGTCGACAGGAGCGCCGCAAATGATACATGAACCCATTTGCTAACAACCAATAGTTCAGCCCTAAAACTGTTGTCGAAACGCGCTCACGCTCGGTTCGTCCAGTGCCGGGGTGCTCTGCTGGCACCGATCGCCGCTACAGCTGACGAATTTCGAGCAAGCCCTCGGCGGCTTCGATCCCGCCAAAGGCCCACCCGAAGACGATCGCTGCCGGGAGGAACCCAACGATCGACGCGGTGGTGATCGACACCCGATGGACAGTCGAGAGGCCGACGACGAGCAGTGACGCGGCGTATCCAACCGCAAGAAACTGCAGCGGCGCCACGGGTATCCACGCGATCGCACACGGCGCGGTCGCATAGGCGAGTACCTGCACCGTCTCGGAAACGCCCGCTCGATCGTCAACAGTCAGCATCAAAATGACCGTCTGGAGGGCAGCCATGAGATGCAATCCCAGTGGAGCGATGAACACGGCGGTCACGAGGACGACGAGGAGTCCCGACAGCGCAATGCTGTCTGCGACGAGCGGGAACCATCCGTTCTCGCCGAGGATCTCGAACGGCGAGACCGCGAGCGTGCCGATCGTGTAGACCACGGCGATCGTCACCGCGAAGGTTAGCCCAGGCTCTTGATCGCCGGGCGCAACCGCCTCAGCAAAGAACTGCCGGGGATCGACGATTGCGCCGACCCACGCGCGGGCCAGCCCAGTCGGTCCGCGATCACGGCCCTCTCGTGGTGATTCGACCCAGGTTGTCACGCTCGCGTGTAGGGATGCTCGACGTTTGACGGTTCCGACCTCGACCTGTGACGATTCCAACCTCGATCGATAGTCCTGGGCAGACTCCCGTCAGTCTCGGCGGACCGCGTGACACTGCCGACACCGCGCCTCGTAGGTTTCCTCGGCACCGACGACGATCGTCGGCTCGTCGACGTGGGCGGGCTCGCCCTCGATCAACCGCTGGGTTCGCGTGGCCGGCTCGCCACAGATCGTACAGATCGCGTGCAGCTTGTCGACGTACTCGGCGGCCGCAAGTAACTCCGGCATCGGCTCGAACGGCTCGCCGCGGTAGGTCCGATCGAGTCCCGAGACAATCACCCGCCGACCGTCATCCGCAAGCGATTCACACACAGAGAGCAGTTCGGTGCCGAAAAAATTTCCTTCGTCGATCGCAACTACGTCCTCGCCGTTGAGCGCGGACTCGACCTGCGAGCGGAGGTTGTGTTCTGGTTTGACGATCGTCGCCTGCCACTGTCGGCCGTCGTGTGAGCCGATCGTCGCCTCGCCGTAGCGGTCATCGATCGACGGTTTGAACACCGCGACAGACTGCTCGGCGATCTCTGCGCGCCGGAGCCGGCGGATCAGCTCTTCGGTTTTCCCAGAGAACATCGATCCGGTGATGACCTCGATCCACCCGGATCGGGTGATCGCATGCATGCTACAAGCCGGGCAGTCCGATGACTAAATCGTTCCCTTCTGCGCTCACAAATGCACGCGTTTGATGTCGGCGGCCCCGGCCCGCCGAACGACCGCTCTGCGAGGATCCTTGACGTACGAGAGGTTGTCAGAGGTTTCGTCGAGTTCGAGCAGCTTCGCTTCGCGGCCGGGCTCGATCACGCCGTAGTTGCGATCGGCCACTTGCGCGCCGTGTTTCGTCGCCATTGCGAGCACCTCGGCGTCCGAGAGATCGGTGAGCTTCGAAACGAACTCCATCTCGCGGAACATCGACGGACCGTTGGTCATGACGTTGTCCGTACCAAGTGCGACGGTCGTCCGCTCGAATAGCGCCTCGATCGGTGGGAATCCAACGTCTGTCACGAGATTCGATCGCGGGCAAACAACGACCGGCGTTCCCATGTCTTCGAGGCGATCGAGGTGAAGCTCCTCAGCGTGAACCATGTGGACGACGAACTCCGGGCGAAGATCGAGCGCCGCATTGATGTCCGTGGCGTCTCGCTCGCCAGCGTGGATGGCGAACATTTTGTCGGCCCGCCGTGTCGCATTGCGGAGCTGATCGAAGTCTCGATCACGCGCACCAGATGCCCCAAAGCCATCGCCAGCGCGCATTGCGGCCTCGTTTTCGCGTCCGAGCACGATCGGCTCACTGTCGCTTCGAGTGGCTGCCTCGCGAAGCATCTCGACGCCCTCGACGCCGCCCTCTCGAAACTCAATGAACGCCGCGGTTCCGGTCGCCTCCATGAGTCGGATAGTCCCCCGCATTGCGTCGACTTTGGTTTCACGATCGGCCGCCTGAAGCAGGCGGTGTTTGAGCCCGTCTGGCGGCGCAACGAGTTCGTCCAACGACAGCCCTGCGCCGGCCTCTTTGGCGATCGAGTCGCCGATGTGGGTGTGGGCGTTGACAAACGCCGGCAGTACGATCGACTCTGCGGCCGTTTCGGTCTCCTCGACGGCAGTAATGATTCCATCCTCGACGACGACCTGGCCCTCGATCGGTTCAAAGTCCGGGCCCGCGAGGATCGTCCCCTCCACGTTCATACGCGGACCTCACGGGCTGTGGCTTTCAACCCCACGGAGGCCGTCCCCTCGTTCAGTGCGTGCGACCCATACGCCGCGCTGTCATCCGTTGAACTCGTCAACGCGAGCCTGCACACCGTGATGGGTGATCTCGCTAATGAGCCCCTCGCCGCTGTCGATGCCGAGTTCGGCTGCGGCGATTCGCCCGACTCGATCGGTCTCCGTAGACGTCGTGTAGACACCGAGGCGCCACTGCCGTTCCTGTGCGATCCGGAGCGTCTGGACGAGCGGAGACTGCTCGCCGAGCGATCGGATCTCGCCGTTGACCATCACCCGTGAGGTCGACTCGCGCATTGATGGCCGGGCAGGCACGTCAACGACGATATCGGTTTCTGGTACGTCGGCCCGATCCGCGATCGCCTCTTCGAGTTCACCGAGACGCTCGCGATCGGCGTCGACGATCGAATCTGGAACCGCGTCCATCTCCGCCCATATCGCCCGCTTGAGGAGGTCGCGGGTGTCGTACCGCCGAGCAAACGTCTCGGTCTCTGGGGTGTGCCGCAACGCGACGAGTAGATCGTGATCGTCCATTCGTCGAAGCTGCGCTGCGGTGATGTCGGTCGATTCCAGCAGCCGCTCGCTGGCTCGTCGAAGCATCGCCTTGCTGATCCGGGCGACCGGATGGGTGTAGACGGTCGGGTTCATGAGCGCCCGAGCCAAAAGGAGGCTTTCAGCGGTCTGGACGTTCCCTTCGTCGAGGACGAGTTCGCCGTCGACGAACCGGAGTTCACGGATGAGCCGCTCGCTATCGATCGTCCCGTAGGGAACGCCAGTGTGGTGGGCGTCCCGAACGAGGTAGTCCATTCGATCGACGTCGAGCTCACCCGAGACCAACTGTCCATATGTTCCGTCTCCGGCGATCAACCCTGCGATGTAGTCTGGATCGAGATCGTGCTCTCTGAGGACGTCACCAACTTCCCCCTGTCTGAGCAGTTCGGTGACGTCGTCGTGGTATTTTCCAGTATAGCGGTGGGTCAACGATTCGATGTTGTGGCTGAACGGCCCGTGGCCCACGTCGTGTAACAGCGCCGCTGCGGTCAGCCGATCGGCGTGTTTGCCCTCGATGCCGAGGTGATCGAGTGCGCGATCGGCGAGATGATAGACGCCGAGGCTGTGCTCGAATCGGGTGTGGTTCGCTGAGGGATAGACGAGCTGGACCGTCCCGAGCTGTTTGATGTGGCGCAGGCGCTGCAGCGCTGGGGTGTCGAGGAGGGCCTCGGCCACGCCCGTCACGTCGATGTGGTCGTGAACGCTGTCTTTGATCGTGGCCATTGTCACTCGTTGGGACGGCTTAGGATAAAAGGATCCGCCCGGGCTGGATTTGTTCTCAGCTCACTATTTGTTCTCAGCTCACTATTTGTTCTCAACTCACTTGGTGACCGCGAGCCCGAACTGATCGATCGCCGACTCCCGAACCGAATCAACGGATGCTTCAGGCGCGTAGACGCCAAGCCGCCACTGTGCACGCTCGGCCGCCCGGAGCGCGCCAACGAGTTCCGAGGCGTCTTCGAGTCGTTGCACGACACCGTCGACGACAACACGCGTCGCGGACTCTTTGATCTGCGGTCGTGGCGGAATGTCGACGATCACCTCGGTTTCGGGGACGCCTGCCTGTTCGGCGATCGCCCGTTCGGCGTCGCGTTCTTCGGACCTGTCGAACGCCATGATCCCCGCGGGCACGGATTCGAGCCCGATCCAGACTGCTCGCTTGTAGAGCCGCCGGCGTTCGATCCGACGGCCGAGCGCCGGAACGTGCTCTCGGAGGGCGACGAGTAGGTCGTGATCGGACAGCCGGCGAAAGTCCTCGATCGACGGCCCCGCGTCGTCGTCGACCAACTGCTCGCAGGCCCGCTCAAGCATCGCCCCAGCAATCCGAGAGACGTGGTGTCGATAGACGGTCCCGTTCATGAGCGCACGCGCCAGAAGGAGGCTCTCTGCGGTCTGCACGTTGCCCGCTTCGAGGACGAGTTCGCCGTCGACGAATCCCAGCGCTCGAAGCAGTCGGCCGTGATCGATCGTGCCGTAGGGGACGCCGCTGTGGTGAGCGTCCCGAACGAGGTAGTCCATTCGATCGACGTCGAGTTCACCCGAGACTAACTGCCCCAACTCTCCCTCTCCGCGAACGAGTGCCGCGACGCGATCGGGGTCGATCCCGTGGCTGTCGAGAACCTCGCCAACCGTTCGTTCACCCGCCGGCTGCGGCCGGTCTGGCTCCAGTAGGTCTGTGATTTCGTCGTGGTCGCGTCCGGTACGCCGGTAGATGAGATCTTCTGTCTGGTGACCATATGGGCCGTGACCGATGTCGTGCAACAGCGCGGCCGCCCGGACGTGCTCGCGCCGATCGTCTTCGATATCGAGGTGCGCGAGGGCGCGATCGGCGAGATGATAGACGCCGAGGCTGTGTTCGAAGCGGGTGTGGTTCGCCGAGGGATACACCAATCTGACCGTCGATAGCTGTTTGATGTGGCGCAAGCGCTGAAACGCGGGCGTATCGATAAGTGCCTCGGCGAGCGGATCCAACGAGATATAGTCGTGCACGCTATCCTTGATTGCGGCCATTGCCGTCGGTTCGATCGCCCCGAATAAATGACCGTGGGTCTGTGCTCGCGATCGCTGTGGACAGAACCAATGCGCTGAGAAGTGGCGCTCACCGGCGGGAAGGCTTTTTTTCTTTCCCGGTGAGAGATTCGATATGGAACTGTTCGACAGGGATCCGTCCTCGACCGCGATCTCATACAAGCCGACGAACGTCAAGGACGTGCTGGTCGAGATGAAAGACACGGCGGAGCTGCTCATCGACCTGTCGTACTCGGCGGTGTTACACCGCAACGAGGCCCTCGCAAAGGAGGTGTTACGGCTCGAAGCGCGGATGGACGTCCTCGAGATGCGCGCGCGGATGTCGCTCATGATGGCGGCTCGCAGCCCCGACGACACTGAAAAGCTCGCGCCCGTGTTGGGCATCGTCTCGGCGGCCGATATGATAAGTGACGCCGCCGGCGACATCGCGAAGATCGTCCTCGACGACATTGGCCTTCCCGAGTCGATGCGCGCAGCGCTCCCCGAGGCCACCGAAACGCTCGTCCAGGCGATCGTCGACGCTGACTCCCCGTACGCCGGCCGGACGCTCCTCGACATCGACCTCGAATCACAGACTGGTGTTCGGGTGATCGCGCTGCGTCGCGACGACGAGTGGTTGTTGAACCCAGGGCGTGACACGCAGATCGAAGCCGACGACGTGGCGTTCCTTCGCGGCCCCGAAGTTGGGATGACCGAGGTATACGAGTCGTTGACCGGCAACGCGTACGAACCACCCGCAGTTGATGTCCCCGAGATTAAGGATCTCGAACGGGCGGTCAACACTATTCTTCACATGAAGAACCTCTCTGAGTTGGCGGTCGATCTGGCCTACAGCAGCGTGCTGTTCAACAGTGAGGCGCTTGCAGAGGAGGTCAGAAACATCGAGATCGAGGTCGACGCGATGGAGTCGCGCTTCGAGGCGTGGACGCTCCAGGCGGCCGCGGACGCACCGGACCCGGTCGCGCTGCGGGGACTCATCCACCTCGGTAGTTCCACGGAAGTAATCAGCGACGCAGCGGTCGAGATCAGTGAGGGCGTGATCAGAGAGATCGGCGTTCACCCGGTCATCCAGATGGCTGTTGAGGAGAGCGACGAGATCATCACCCGCATCGAGGTCGAACCTGCGAGCAGCCTCGACGGAACCGCGGTGGCCTCAGGCGTTCCAGACACCGACTCGACGATGTCGGTAATTGCGATCCGGCGCCCAGAGACAGGCTGGATTCTGGTCGGCGATGCGGACGAGACGATCGAGGCCGGCGACGTGTTGATCGCAAAAGGCACCCGAACAGCCGCCGAAAGCTTCGAGTCACTTGCGGCAGCCTGATTCTGGAGGTGGCCGCTCGCTCGCCCGGGAAACGATTATGAGCCTCCCGCGATCATGGTATGATGAATCATGTCAAATACTGAATCCGTGCTCGAACATCACCTCGACGCGTTCGGCACCCAGGACCTCGAAGCGGTCATGATCGACTACGATGAAGACTCAACGGTCATTACGAACATGGGGACGTTCAGTGGTCTCGAAGAAATAAGGGGGTTGTTTTCGGGGTTGTTCGAGGAGTTCGATCACCCGGAAGCGACAATCACCGTCGAGGAGACGATCATCCACGATGACTTCGCGTATCTCCTGTGGAACGGCGAAACCCCGGAGAACGACTACGAGTTCTGTACCGATACGTTCCACATCCCCGAGGAGACGATCGAGTTCCAGACATTTGCCGGGAAACTCGAGCCCAAATAGTCCAGTCCGGACGTTCAAATATAATGGCGACGTAACATCCGATATGAGTCAGGTGACGAGACGGATCGTCCATGAACTTCACGACGAGCCACACCTGGAGGGCCGTCGGATTACAGTTCAGTTCATCAAAGAACAGGTCGAAGAGCGAGACCTCGATCCGAGAACGGTTGCCGATCGCCACGATCTCGACGTGGCTGACGTCTACCGGGCACTCACCTACTACCATGATCATCCCGAAGAAATGCGTACGATCGAACGCCAGCGAGAATCCGCGATCGAAGCACACGAACACCTGACGACCGATCCTGACGACGTGCGTGGATAATGGGCTATCGTATCCTCGCTGACGAAAACGTCGAGAAGGCGACGATCAATTATTTGCGCAAACTCGGTCATAATGTTGAATGGATTGACGACATCAAGGAACTCGGTCTCGGCGCTGCGGACAAATCAATCGCTGCGTACGGACGTGAAACGAACTGTCTTATTCTGACACAGGATGATGATTTTTTCACCCAGATAGATGTCGAGGACACTGCTGGAGTCCTCTTTCAGAAGGATCAGACGCTTTCAGCCCGAGAAGTTGGTGATATCGTCCACGAACTCTCTCAGTACGTCGAGCAATCTGATGTAAAACTCGAATACGTGAGCCGAAACTGGCTGTGAATCTTCAGCCATTACCGGTGCGTTCGTCGTTCTCAAAAGCTGCTCAGTCGTTCTGCAGCAGCATCCACGATCGGCGAGCGCGCTGTAAGGCGGTCCCGTTGCTCGCAACCGCAAAGAAGACTAACAGCCACCCGACGATCGTTAGCCCCCCATACGTGGCCGTCACCCAGGTCGCGGCGATGCTCACTCCGCCGATGAGCAACAACACCTCGATTCGGGTGATAAGCCCGCCATACATTCGTCCGAGCCCGACCGCCTGCGCCTGCGTCCCGAGGTAGGCGTTCAACAGGACGCCAGCGATCGCAATAATGCCGATCGCATACTGGTCGACACTCGCGATCAACCCGATAAGGATGACCACGTCGGCGTAGCGATCGATCACGTGATCGAGGTAATCCCCGGCCGCAGTCTCGCTGTTTGTCTGTCTCGCCAACGCGCCGTCAAGGACGTCGAGGAACCCATTCAACAGAACGAACGCCCCGCCAAGCAGGTACCACGACGGGTCGTTCCGGGCGGTCCAGAGGATGACGGCCGCGAGGACGGCCACCACCATCGAGGCGGCGGTGACTGCGTTCGGCGAGAGGCCGAGCCGATCGGCCGCAGCGACGAACGGGGAGATTGCACGGTTCGAAAGCGATCGGAAGCGATTGAGTGCCATAGTGTAGTATTCAGCCGCGTTACTCGATCACGACCAACACGTCGCCCATGTCGACGCTGTCTCCTTCAGCGATCGTGACCTCGGTCACGGTCCCGCCGCGCTCTGTCGTGATGTCGTTTTCCATCTTCATTGCCTCGAGCACACAGACGACGTCGCCGGGCTGGATCTCGTCTCCTTCTGTGACCTCGACTGAGAGGATCGTCCCCTGCATCTCCGCAGTCACTGTGTCACCGGCTCCTTCGTAGCCACCAGAGTCGTCGTCTTCGGTCGTTTGTGCCTGCGGCGGTCGAGTCTGTCGACCACTCGCCCCGCCTGCGCCAGACGGTAGCGGCGGCGCACCACGCTCTTCGAGGGAGACATCGAAGCGCTTGCCGTTGACCTCGACGGTGAACTCGCGTTCTGTCACCTGCTCATCCTCATCGTCATCTTCAGTCGCTGACGTGCCGTCGCCCCACTGCTCGACCGCCTCGGCAATCCGGGTCCGATCGAGCTCCTCGTCGAGGTATTTTGTCGTGTGCGCGCCGGTAATAAATGCCTCGTCAGTGAGCATGAGCCGATGGAACGGGATGATCGTCGGGAATCCCGAAATATCAAACTCCGCGAGCGCTCGCTCCGAGCGGGCCAGACACTCGTCTCGATCACCTGCGCTGACGATCAGCTTGGCGATCATCGAGTCGTAGTCTGTGACGAGATCCTCGCCCTGTCTGATCGCGTCGTCCATCCGGACGCCGATTCCGCCCGGCGGGTCGTACGTCTCTGCGGTCCCGCCAGTTGCCGGCGCGAACTGCTTGTCGGCCATCTCGGCGTTGATCCGGAACTCGATCGCGTGTCCGTCGATCTCGACGTCAGACTGCGCGAAAGACAACTCCTCGCCCGCAGCAACTCGAAGCTGCCACTTCACAATGTCGAGTCCCGTGATCTCTTCGGTCACGGTGTGTTCGACCTGAATCCGGGTGTTGACTTCCATGAAATAGAAGTTACCATCGTCGTCACCAGCACCCTCCTCGACGAGAAATTCGACGGTTCCGGCATTTGTGTACTCCGCAGCCTCGACGCCGCGCTTTGCGGCCTCGCCGATCCGATCGCGCATGTCGTCGGTGAGCGCGGGCGAAGGTGCCTCCTCGATTACCTTTTGATGACGCCGCTGCAGCGAGCAGTCACGCTCGCCGAGATGTCTGACGTTTCCGTGGTGATCGGCGATGATCTGGACTTCGATGTGTCTCGGCGACTCGAGATACTTTTCGACGTAGACTGAGGCGTTGTCGAAGTACGCTTCGCCCTCGCGTTTTGCGGTTTCGAGTTGCTCTTCGACCGCTGACTCGTCGTGGACGACCTTTAGCCCACGACCACCGCCACCGCCCTCGGCTTTAATAGCGACGGGATAGCCGTACTCTTCGGCAACCGCTTTGACCTCTTCGGCGGATTCGACCGGTTCGGTCGTTCCTGGCACGACTGGTACGTCCGCCTCCTGCATGAGCGCGCGGGCTTTCGTTTTCTCCCCGAGCGCCTCCATCGCCGCCGCAGAGGGGCCGACCCACGTGAATTCGCTCTCCTCGACTGCGGCTGCGAACGCTGCGTTCTCTGCGAGAAAGCCGTATCCGGGATGGATCGCGTCCGCGCCGGCCTTCCGGGCGGCCTCGAGAATCGCCTCCTGATCGAGGTATGAGTCCGCTGCGCGGGCGGGGCCGACGTTGTACGCCTCGTCAGCGTAGCGGACGTGCCCGCTGTGTTTGTCGGCCTCGCTGTAGACGGCGACGGTCCTGATGCCGAGCTCTTCGCAGGCCCGAAACACCCGCACCGCGATCTCTCCGCGGTTCGCCACCAAAACCTTACTGAACATTATCAAACGTTTCTCGAACGGGATACCTGACTTTATCGATCCACGATGACCGGAGCCGATCGAGCAGATCGCTGTTTGAGACCGCGATCGGACGTCTAGAACCGATCGCGACGCCCGCTCGCTGTCCAGGCATCTGTGGGCGCCATTCGCGGGACGCGGCGATTGGTTCCCCCATCAATCGACGCAATTCGTCCGGCGAAGCTCCACCGCTTGCCCTCCCACGATTCTGGCACCTCGTCAGCCGCAGCGGCCGCAAGCTCCAGATCGCGAATGTGGGCGACGATCGCTGCCATCACCGCTGCAGCCTCGTCTTCGGTGGCCGCATCGAGCCCGTTGATCTGGCTGACGCCATCCATCTCTTCGGGTGCGATCGTTCCGTGCGACATCAGATTGGGATATTCCCGTGTTTCTTTTCGGGCATCGATTTGCGCTTGCTCATGAGCATCTCGAGATCATCGATCAGCCGTTTCCGCGTTTCCGGCGGTTCGATCACGTCGTCGACGAAGCCACGATCCGCGGCGCTGTAGGGGTTCGCAAACTCGGATCTGTATTCGTCGATAAGTTCCTGCCGGCGTGCATCTGGGTCGTCGGCTTCCGCCAACTCTCGGCGGTACAACACGTTCACCGCTCCTTTTGGCCCCATTACGGCGATCTCGGCAGTCGGCCACGCGTAGTTGACATCGCCGCCAATGTGTTTCGAAGACATAACGCAGTAGGCGCCGCCGTAGGCCTTCCGCGTGATGACGGTCAAAAGCGGTACAGTCGCCTCCGAGAACGCGTACAGCAGTTTCGCGCCGTGACGGATGATCCCGCCGTGTTCTTGATCGGTCCCCGGCATGAACCCGGGCACGTCCTCGAACGTGACGATCGGGATGTTGAACGCATCACAAAATCGGACGAACCGCGCGCCTTTCTGGGACGCCTCGATGTCGAGGGTTCCGGCGTTGACCCGCGGTTGATTTGCGACGACCCCGACCGATCGACCGTCCAGCCGGGCAAATCCGACCACGATATTCTTCGCGAAGTTCTCGTGGACTTCGAGGAACGAGCCCTCATCGAACACCGCGTCGATCACGTCGGTCATGTCGTAGGGCTTTTGCGGTTCGTCGGGGACGATTTCAGTCAGTTGATCTGGCTTGCGATCGGGATCGTCCCACGGCTCGACCCGTGGTGGGTCCTCGACATTGTTCTGTGGCAGGTACGACAAAAGTAGCGCAATCTCGTCGAGTGCCTGTTCCTCGGAGCGTTCAGCGAAGTGGGCGACACCCGAAGTCGACGAGTGGGTGACTGCACCGCCGAGTTCCTCGAAAGAGACCTCCTCGCCGGTGACGGTCTCAATAACGTCTGGACCAGTGATGAACATGTGGCTCGTCTCCTCGACCATGAAAATGAAGTCGGTAATCGCCGGCGAGTACACCGCACCGCCCGCACAGGGACCCATGATCGCCGAGATCTGTGGAATCACGCCGCTGGCCTCGGTGTTCCGCCGGAAGATCTCCGCGAAGCCGGCGAGTGAAGCAACGCCTTCCTGGATCCGTGCGCCCGCGGAGTCGTTCAGCCCAATAACTGGTGCGCCGACGTCCATTGCCTTGTCCATCACCTTACACACCTTCTCAGCAAACACCTCACCCAGCGAACCGCCGAAGACAGTAAAATCGTGTGCAAAGACGAACACGGTTCGGCCGTTGACTTCGCCGTAGCCGGTCACCACGCCATCGCCGGGGAGCTGTTCTTCTTCCATCCCGAACTTGTGGTTCCTGTGGGTTCGGAACTGATCGAACTCGTGAAACGTCCCGTCGTCGAGAAAGTAATCGATCCGCTCGCGGGCGGTCATTTTGCCCTTTTCATGCTGGGATTCGATTCGATCCTCGCCGCCACCCTTCTCGGCGGCTCGACGTCGGTTTCGAAGGTCCTCGATCCGATCGTCCATCGTCACCGCGAACCACCCGATATCATTGTCCGTAACCGAGTACCAGATGCGGCAAAAGCGTTCCGCAATCGGCTGTTGTGTAGTTCGACAGCTGTCGATATTCTTCCACAGTTCGTGTACAGAGTCGATTGCCACAGCTGTGCGTAGTGCCGTTTGTCTGTCAAATTAATTGAAGAGAATGATAATTTGTTACAAAAATTTCTCGGAATCAAGTGGTTAGGCTTATGAATGACGGATCAAGTAGTGAGATCCAATGGCATCACGAGAGTCATGGGCGACACGAATTGGATTCATTATCGCGGCGGTGGGCAGCGCCGTCGGTCTCGGTAACATCTGGCGGTTTCCGTTCCTGACGGGCGAGGCCGGGGGGGCAGCGTTCCTCGTCGTCTATCTGGGATTGGTCGCGATCGTCGGGTTGCCGGTCCTGTTGGCTGAACTCGTTATCGGGCGGCGATCGAACCGCAACCCAATTGGCGCGTTTGGAGCTTTGGGCAAGCCAGCCTGGACGTTTGTCGGCGCGATCGGCGCGCTTGCGGGGTTCATCATTCTCTCGTACTACAGCGTTGTCGGCGGGTGGGTGATCCAGTACATCATCGGCAGCCTTACTGGGGGATACGTCGCTGACTCGGAGGCGTTCTTCCTCGACGTTGCGATGGGTTGGGAGACGGTCGCGTTCGACTTCCTGTTCATGGCGATCGTCGCTGGCATCGTCGCCCTCGGGATCCGAAACGGGCTTGAGCGCGCTGCGAAGGTGATGGTTCCGAGTGTAATTGTGCTCCTTGTCGTACTGGCCGCCTATGGGGCGACGCTTGACGGCGCATCCGCCGCGTATTCGTACTACCTCTCGCCGGACATGGAGTACCTCACGAGCAACTTCTTTTCGATCCTCCCAGACGCGGCTGGGCAGGCGTTCTTCACGCTCTCGCTTGGGATGGGCGTCATGATCACCTACGCCTCCTACCTCGACGAGGATCGCAGCCTCTTGAAAGACGGCGGGTACATCGTTGTGATCGACACCGCGATTGCATTCCTCGCGGGGTTGGTCGTCTTCCCGTTCCTGTTCACGCAGGGTATCGAACCCGGCGCTGGTGGCGCCGGGGCGGTGTTCATCAGTCTCGCCGCGGCTTTTGCTGAACTGCCGGCAGGCAACATTATCGGCGCGATATTCTTCCTCATGCTCGGTATTGCCGCGCTGACGAGCGCGTTCAGTATCCTCGAAGTCGTCGTCTCGTTCGTCATCGACTCGACTGACATCGATCGCAAGCCAGCGACAATCGGGCTTGCGGCGATTATTTTCGTCATCGGCATCCCGACCGCGCTCGATCTCACGTACCTCGATCTGTACGACAAGTTCGCAAACAACATCCTTCTCATTCTCGGCGGGATGTTGCTCTCGATCTTCGTTGGGCTGGTGTACGCTGACGGTGCCAAAGCCGAACTCTCGGAGGGATCACCGCTCGGCGCGTCGATCGCGCCGATCTGGGTGCTCGTCAGTGCAGTCGTGGTCCCAGTTCTGCTCGCGGTTACGCTGTACTTCGGCGTTGTGGAGTACGTCGAGTTCCTGCGCGAGTCGTTCCTGTAGCGTCGTCGATCGATTATACTGCGGGCGATCGTCTTGCGTTCGATTATACTGCGGGCGATCGTCTTGCGTTCGATTATACTGCACGCGACCCCAATGGAAACGATCGATATTTTTTGACTGTTACGCCCATTAGGGCGTAATCACGAGCTTTCCGAGGACGCTATCCTCGAGCACTGCTTGCTGAGCCTCCGCTGCTTCTTCGAGATCGTAGGTACGGGCGACCTCAATCGACAGGTCTCCTTCGCCCATCAGATGCGCTAACTGTGAGAGCGGCACGCGGAAATCCGGCGTGTTGAACATGCTCATCATTGTCAGATTGAGGTCTTTCGATCGAGCTGCGGACGACTGCGGAAAGCCGACTTCCGCGCCCTTCTCGCCGATACCAACCACCCGACAGCCGGTGGCTGCGACTGTCGCGTCGAAGCCGAGGTACTCGTGCATCCGGTGATCGAGAATCACGTCCACGCCGCCGTCGCTTGCCTCGACGATCGCGTCATCGAGATCCGCACGCCTGTAGTCGAACACGTCATCTGCGCCCAGATCAGTGAGTCGATCGTGGTACTCTGGGCGGGCTGTTGTGATCACGTGTGCCCCCGCTGCCGCGGCGAGTTGTACCGCCGCGTGGCCTACTCCCCCGGAGCCGCCGTGGATCAAACACGTCTCTGCGACCTGGAGTGTGGCGTGGTCGATCAACGCCCGCCAGGCGGTCACCGCTGCGACGCCAGCACCCCCCGCGGCGACCGAATCGACACCGTCGGGGAGTTTGGCGAGTCGATCGACCGGTACCGCGGCATACTCTGCGTACCCGCCGTAGTGATCCTTCCCGATGCCGGTCCCGTAGACGAGATCGCCCACCTCGTAGCCGTCGACGTACTCGCTGACTTCCACGACTTCCCCGGCGACGTCGATACCGGGAATCATCGGCAGTGTGAACGGCTCGTAGGAACCCTCTCTGAAGTACGTATCCACTGGATTGACGCCCGCGCCGTGGACCGCAACCACGACATCATGGCCGGTCGCGTCGGGGCGATCGGTCTCGTCAACTGTCAATACATCCGGCCCGCCATGTTCGTGGAATCTGACTGCGCGCATACGTACCGGTACGCATGCAGAATACATAAACGTCGACCGGGTTCGTCTCATAAACGTCGACCGGGTTCGTCTCATAAACGTCGACCGGGTTCGTCTATCTAGGTAACCGTCGATCGGGTTCGTAGGTCGACGTGGCGGTCGCATCCGCAAATTTATCGGGCGGCTCTATCTGCTCTCCTGCGGTATGTTACCGTCTCTCCGCACGGCGAATCGTTGGGATTTAAGCCCGTAACTGCCCCGCTTGTAGGTAGATGAAGCTACACGAATATCAGGCGAAAGGCATCTTCGCCGAGGCTGGGATTCCGATTCCAGACTCGAAGCTGGCTGGAAGTGTCGACGAGGTCGTCGAGGCCGTCGAGTCGATCGGCTTTCCGGCGGCGATCAAAGCGCAGGTCCACGTCGGCGGCCGGGGCAAGGCCGGCGGGATCGCGATCGTCTCAGACGTCGAGGAGGCTCGCGAGGAGGCCGATCGAATCCTCGGAATGGATCTGAAAGGCTACACTGTCAACCAGGTACTCGTCGAACAGGGCGTCGATTTCGTCGACGAATACTATGTTGGTGTCACGATGGACCGCGGAGAAGGCAAGCCCGTCGCTATGGTCTCGACGAAAGGCGGCGTAAACATCGAAGAGGTCGCCGCGGAGGATCCAGATGCGATCGCCCAGGAACACATCGATCCCGCGTTTGGTCTCCACCCGTACCAGGCACGGAAGGCGGTATACGACGCCGGCGTTCCGGCCGAATACGCCCGAGAGGTGTCGTCGATTCTCTCGACGCTGTACGAACTGTACGTCGACAACGACGCCGCAGACATCGAGATCAATCCGGTGATGATCACCGCTGATGATGACGTGATCGCCGCCGACGCGGTCATGAACATCGACGAAGACGCGCTGTTTCGACACCCCGATCTCGCCGAGATGGAGGAGGACTCCTATCAGAGCGATCTCGAACGAAAAGCCGGCGAGTACGGCTTCGACTACGTCCGACTTTCGGGCAACGTCGGGATTATCGGCAACGGGGCAGGACTCGTAATGACGACACTCGATCTCGTCGACTACTACGGTGGAGAACCCGCAAACTTCCTCGATATCGGCGGCGGTGCGAAGGCCGAACGTGTGACAAACGCACTCGACATGGTATTTTCCGACGAGAATGTCGACGCGGTCGTGTTCAACATCTTCGGCGGCATTACCCGCGGCGACGAGGTCGCGAAAGGTATCAACGAGGCGCTCGAGAGCTTCGATGAGATCCCAAAGAAGGTCGTCGTCCGCCTCGCGGGCACGAACGCGAAAGAGGGTATGGAGATTCTGAACACCGACCTCGTCGAGGTCGAAGAGACACTTGAGGAAGCCGTCCAGCGTGCAGTCAAAAATGCGAAGGAGGTCAGCCAATGAGCATCTTTGTCGATGACGACACCAGAGTGGTTGTACAGGGAATCACCGGCGGTGAGGGCAAGTTCCACACCCAACAGATGCTCGAGTACGGCACGAACGTCGTTGCGGGTGCAGTGCCGGGCAAGGGCGGCCAGAACGTCGATGGTGTTCCCGTCTACGATACCGTCGACGAGGCCGTTGAGGCTGAGGACGCGACCGCGTCTGTCGTCTTCGTGCCGCCGGCGTTCGCCGGGGACGCGATCTTCGAGGCACTCGACACCGATCTGGACCTCGTCGTCGCGATCACCGAGGGCATCCCGACCCAGGACATGGCGAAGGTCAACAAACGCCTCTCTGAGGTCGACACCCGGTTGCTCGGGCCGAACTGTCCCGGAATTATCACGCCCGGGGAGGCGAAACTCGGAATCCTCCCGGGTAACATCTTTGAATCGGGGAACGTGGGGCTCGTCTCGCGATCGGGCACCCTGACTTACCAGGTCGTCTCGAATCTCACCGATCGTGGGATCGGCCAGACGACTGCGATCGGGATCGGCGGCGATCCGATCATCGGGACCTCGTTCATCGACGCGCTGGAGGCGTTCGAAGCGGATACCGAGACGGACGCAGTCGTCATGTGCGGCGAGATCGGCGGTGAGGACGAAGAGCAGGCGGCGAAGTTCATCGCCGAATACATGGACACGCCCGTGGCCGGCTTCATCGCCGGGCGAACAGCGCCGCCGGGCAAGCGGATGGGTCACGCAGGCGCGATCGTGTCGGGCTCTGGGACCGGCACCGCCGACTCGAAGATCGACGCGCTCAACGATGCTGGTGTCCCGGTTGGGGACACCCCCGAAGAGGTTGCTGACGCGATCGAAGACTTCCTGTAGCGGCCTCAGCGATTTTCTTCGTCGGCTTCGATCTGCTGTCTGAGATTCGATAGCGTTGCCTCTATCTGTCGGCGATTGTACGGCGTTGCTGCTCGATCAACGACCGCAGACACGATGGGCAGCGACAGGATACGCGGGAGATCGTACTCGGCGCTGTAGGTGATGGTTGTCCGATCGACGTCCTCGCCGTTGGCTGTCGCCTCATCGTCTTCAGTCGTCTGGCCAGCCGGTTCGAATGTCCACTCGATCGTCCCCGAGAGATCGCCAGTCATCTCGAAGACGATTCGTTTGTTGGGTTCGAACTCGGTCGCTCGTACCTCTCCGGTGAGCCCAACCGGTCCCATCGAGTAGACGTAGGAGGCGCGCTTGCCACCGTTGTCGAGGACTTCGAGTGACTCCACCTGTGAGAGTGCGGGTGTAATTCGTGCCTGGTTTTCCGGACGATTCATGAATAAAAAGACGCGCTCGATCGGGGCGTCGATCGTCACGCGGCCGGTAAGCGGGCGCATACGCGTCAGTACGATGCTATGATACTTTTGTTATGCGGGCCTTTTCACTGAGTGGGATTAAATCGCCGATAGAACTGTTGTTTCTCAGCTTACCGATCGACCGTCAGAGGTACTGATCGCGACACCGTCGACACATCTTCCGATTCGCGGGTTTTCCACAGTACACACACGCGTGGTTGGCGTCGTCACCAGTAGCTGGGTCGCCGTTGGAAAACAGCACGGAAAAATCGAACTGAGGTGGCCGGGCACTGCCCGGTGTATCCCCGTAGATCTGTTCAATCAGCTGTTCGTCACGCATGTACTGCAGCCCGTGCCAGAGCCCGAGGAACAGAAGCGTTGGCGCGATGATGAGGATCACAGCCGCGATGAGCCGGAACGCTACCTCCAGAACCATTGGGACTGGTATGGGCTTCGTATGTTAGTATGTGTCGGACACACAGACACGGTAGTCAGCCGCTTTATCGCCGGAATCCCCAGTGAGGTCGCTGAAGCATCGATCACGATCGCTCGTGATCGTCAAATACCGACGCAATATCGTCGATCGAGACGTCTGTCGGGGCGATCGAACCCCCCGAACCGGCTGTCCGCTCTTTGAACCCCGATCCAGTTCCGACGAGCACGACATGCTCGTCAGTCCCGAGTTCGCCGCTCTCGGTTAGCCGATCGACCGCGGCGAGCGTCGTCGCACACGACGACTCGACGCTTATGCCGAACTCACGGGCCAGTCGATTCTTCGCGTCTCGAATCTCTTCGTCGTCGACCGCGAGGACGGCTCCCTCGGTTTCACGCGCGGCGGTGAGTGCACGTGTCCCACTCGGCGGATCGGCGTTCGCTATCGAGTACGCTATGGTCTCCCCGACCTCCTCGGGCGAGAGCGCCGTGACAGTGGGCTCGCCGCGATCGTACGCGCGAGCGATCGGCGCACACGCGGCCGCCTGGACGAGGTACAACCGCGGAATCCTATCGAGGAGTCCTGCATCACGAAGCTCACAGAGGCCGTTCCACGTCGCGCTGGCGTGGCCCCCGGAGCTGACCGGTAGCACGATCGCGTCCGGGACGGGTGGCAACTCACGGCGGGCCGCAAACTCGCTCGCGATTTCCATACCTGTGGTTTTCTGCCCAGCGGTCCGAAGCGGCGAGTCGGAGTTGACGAACGCGACGTCACGATCAGATTCGAGTTCGAGCGATCGCTCGTATAACTCCCCGTACGGTCCCTCGACCCGGACGATTGTCGCCCCGAATTGGCCGATCTGTTCGATCCGTTCGACCGGGATATCGCTTGGAACAAACACGTAACAGTCGAGGAGCGTTCCAGCTGCACACGCGGCAGTGCTCATCGCCATGTTTCCGTGTGAGACTGTCGCGATCGCCTCGACTCCTCGGTCGGCGATCGCCGTCACTCCGACAGCGCTGCCGCGATCTTTGAAACTCCCAGTCGGGTGTAATCCCTCGTTTTTGAGATACAGCGTCGAGTTCCCTCCAGCTACTTCGAGCCGATGGAGTGGCGTCCCACCGATGTCGTCGGCGATCCCATGTGCAGGCCGATCGACAGGCAGCCACGGCGCGTATGCCCACATCGATCGAGAGACGCCGTCAAGAGACAGACTGCTCTCAACAGGGCCGGTGCTGTACCAAAGTGGCTCTCCACAATCACAGCGCTGACGGGCCGCCGGATACTGATTTCCGCACCGATAACACACGAGCGGGTCTGTCATAGCGTTGTTCGGATGCGATCGGAAAAATCGGTTTCGGTGCTCCGAGGGCCGAAAAAATCGGCGCGGTAGCTTTGTTGAAACTCTCCATTAGTGATACATTTCAGCAGTTGTGTCCGATCGAGCGCAGCTCCGTCGCAGCACGCTTGCAGATGGGGTGGTTGTCTGCCACCAGTGTGGGGCCCGCCTGCAGACCGGGCGGCAAGTCACCGTATACGCGTATCGAGAGCCAACTGAGGCCGACTACACCATTGGACACATCTGGTGTGGTCTGTCTGATCACACCCCTCACATTGAGTGGACGCTTGGACTGCGGGAATTCCGGGTCACCGGCACCGTCGGACAGTGCAGCGGCGTGCGGACTGTACCACTCTGCGAGCACTCTTCGATCGGCCGATTCGGCCGAACACATTGTAACCGAGTAGTCTATTCGACCTCTTATCCACGCAACTGCCTCGATACCTTAGCTCTCGGTGATCGTTGTCTTCCACGGCATGATCTACTCCGCCCCGTCCGAATCGTCATACAAATGGCATCGAACCGATCGCGCACCTACCTGTCTCTCATCCGGGACTGTCGTTTCACAGATCGTCGGAAGCGCGTCTGAAGCGATCGACGCAGCCGCTTCAGTATCTCCGGACGCGAGCGCTTCCATCGATCTCGCCATCGCAGCATCGATCGAATCGTCTCCCGTGGTTTTCGGAATATCGAACGCTTCGCGGATGGCCGCGATGGCTTCTGTTCGCTCGGCTTCGATCGCCTCCTCAACTTCGGGCGGTAGCTCTCGCGCCTCCAGTGTGAACCGATACCCTGCAAGCGCAGTCCACGTCTCCGCTTCGATCGAGAGTTCAGGCGGTGCAATAACCGAAGGACACCTCGTGTGGAACCGACAGCCCGACGGTGGATCGCTAGGGTCCGGAACCGTGTCCGTCAACAGCGATGGAAACGACTGCACGCCGGGCTCTAGTGTCGGGACAGATCCGACTAACGCCTGTGTGTATGGGTGTGCCGGATCTTCGATAACCTGTTTTGTGCGTCCCTTTTCAACGATTTCGCCGAGATACATCACCGCAACGCGATCACAAAACCGCCGTACGAGCTCGATGTTGTGGCTAATGAATACCACTGCAATGTCGTGTTCGCGTCGAATTCGATCGAGCAGTGCCAAAATATCCGATTGCACGCGATCATCGAGGGCGCTTGTTGGCTCGTCTGCGATGATTAGATCCGGATTCACCACGAGCGACCGAGCGATCGCAAGCCGTTGTTTTTCGCCGCCGGAGAATTCGTGTGGATACCGATCTCCGTCGTCTGCGGACAGCCCGACCCGTTCGACAATATCTTCGACGATAGCCCGTCGCTTCGACGCATCGCGTATTCCATGCAGCAACAACGGCTCTGCGATCGCATCCCTAACCTTCATCCGCGGATTGAACGCGTCGTTCGGATCCTGAACGATGAGCTGCGCTCGTCGACGGAAGCTGCGGAGTTCACGCTCAGATAGCGCTGTGATATTGTTCCCGTCGAACCAGATCTCTCCCGCCGTTGGCTCTTGCAGCTGAAGTATCGAGTGAGCGACTGTCGTTTTCCCACTTCCCGATTCACCAACAATTCCGAGGATTTCCCCACGCTGCAGCGCGAAGCTGACCCCATCAACAGCCCGAACGCGCCCGACCTCTCGCCGGAGTATCCCTTCTGTCACCGGGAAATGTGTCTGCAGATTACGCACAGACAAAAGGACATCCTCCTTGTCCTCAGCTCCGATCCCCGACTCCCGTGACTGTTCGCCCGTCATTGCTCTGTAGATTGTTCCGTCTGTTGTGTATCGGTCGTGCGGTCTGTGTTCCGGATCGGATTCGACTCGTAGGACCCTCCGTAATAAACACATGACACCATATGGTTGCTGTCTGTTGTTACCGGTACAAACGCCGGTTGTGCTCCCGAGGTACATTCGGGCACCACAAACGGACACTCGTTTTGGAACCGGCAGCCGGCGGTCGGAATCTCGCGCCGTGCACGCGTTGTTCTCCGATCGTCGATCGATCCGTAGCTTTCAAACAGATCTTGGGTGTACGGATGCGCCGGCTCATCGAACAGTTCAGCTGTCGGTCCTCGTTCGACGATCGTTCCCCCATACATAACGAGCACTCGATCCGCTAACGCAGCCACAACGCGAAGATTGTGCGTTACCAACAGTATCGACATCCCGCCTTTCGAAAGTCGATCGAACAGTTCCAAAAGCCGCGCTTGCACCGTCACATCTACCGCAGTCGTCGGTTCATCGGCGATCAGCAGCGCCGGGTCCGAAGCCAGTGCGATCGCAATCGCGATCCGCTGTTTCATCCCGCCGGAAAACTGGTGCGGGTAGTCATCGATTCTGGCTGTTGCATTGGCGATCCCGACCTCCCGGAGCAGTGTAACCGATTCCGCTCTGGCCTCTCGTCTTGAGACGTCCCTGTGCATCTGTATCGCCTCTATAATCTGCTCTCCGACGGTGTAAACCGGATCGAGCGATTGTTGTGGATTCTGGAAAATATGGGCGATTTGATCGCCACGGATCGATCGGAGAGCGTTTTCCTCCGTCGACAACGGCGTGCCGTCAAACGAGACCGTCCCGCTTCGGATACTCGCCGGTGGCTGTGGGATAATCCGAGTAATCGACTCACAGGTGACGCTTTTTCCGCTTCCGGATTCTCCGACAATACAGACAATTTCACCCCGACCGACAGAGAAACTCACGCTATCGACCGCACGTACTGGCTCGTTTTTGGTGGTAATCTCCGTCCGCAAGTTCGAGACCTCCAACAGCGGCGTATTTCCCCGTCCGTCCACGGGAGATTGTTTTGACATGGTCTACCATCCCCCTCGCGGATCGAGCGCATCTCGAAGTCGATCACCAAGGATTTTCAGTGAGAGTACGGTGCATGTGAGCGCGATCGCGGGCAGCGTCGATACCCACCAAATCTGGTAGGCTGGATGCGTTGTTCGCCCCTGCATCGTCGCGGGCACCGCGGCGTTAATCGATTCAGAAATCGTTGATCCCCACGAATACAACTCCACTTGGTGATACCCCAAGAACGCAACTCCTGCCTCGACAACAATCAGCAGGGCGAACAGTTGGAACACCGCAGGAAGCAGCGTATTCGTAATATTTGGCACGATGTGGCGCTTTGCAAGGTACCGCCGCGAACAGCCGAGGCTTCTCGCAACCAGAACGTACCCGTCCTCTCGCCGCTGGAGTACTTCGCTTCGAACAAGCCGGGCGATTCCACCCCAACTGAGTAACCCAAACGTGACAAGCAATAACAGCAGCGAGGGATTCCAGTACATATATCCAACAATGTATACGATGATCGCAGGAAGACTCAGCTGCATATCGACGTACGACATAAGGACGCTGTCAACGAGGCCGCCTCGAAGCCCCGCAACAACGCCAACAACTGTGGCAAGCGGCACAACAAACGCAAGCGTGAATATCATGACATAGAGGACTACTCGTGCACCTTCAACTAACAGGTAGCCCATGGGATGGCCACGCTCGTTCGTCCCCAGTGGATACTCCCATGATCCATGACATGCGGTCCCAAAATCGAGCGCCGTTTCTCTCCCGAGGCAGTCGATCGGCTTCGGCTCTCCCGAGATTGTTGCGCCGAGCGGCGGATGGAATGCGTGCTCGAAACGGAGCTCTTGATAGCCCGTAACGAGGGGACCGAAGACGGCAACAGAGACAAATATTCCGAGATACACAGCCGCAGCCAGCGCTGCCGGCTGTCGAAGGACGCCGGCGAGGGCGGTGCGCGTTTGTTCATGAGCGATACAGAGTGGAACGATGACGTAGCCGAGAATACATACCGAACCGATCAGAATTACCCACTCGATCGGCGCCATATCCCACGCTTCGACGACGCCGACACCGTTCCCGGCTCGATCATAAATAAAAAGCGCCCCAAGGAGAACCAACCCGATTCCAGTAACCAGACGCTCCGGTGTCAATCGTTTCGGAGTTGGCTCAACACGGCTCCAATCGATGTCCTCAAACGTTGTCGATTGGTCTTCGGATTTTCGTTCCATGGAGGCCGGATTACCACGAAACGCACGTGGAGATTATAAAAATGTACGCAATCGGTTTCTGTTCTCCCAACGGATACAAAATTATTACTTACACCCGTGTGGATAGCTGTAACATGCCCTCCAACCGTTCGTGCGCGATACGGTGGTCGGGCCCCGTGTCGGCGGTGACTCGACAATGAGCTTGCTACGGCTATTTGTACAGCGTATCTTGCTGGGTCTTGTCGCCGCGTGGGGGCTTTTGACGGCTATTTTCGTGCTCTTTACGGCCACAAACGACTGGGTCGTCGATGGCATCGTTGGCAACCTTCGATTCGTACAAGCGGATGATTCCGAGATTGATGCCGCCGTTGAAGAGTATGTGGCGTCGCGTGGGCTCGATCGATCGCTCTCAGAACAGTACTTCGACTGGATCACGAGTATGCTCACGCTCGAGTGGGGCAACTCGTTTGCGAGCGGTGACCCCGCGATCGAACTCGTCACTGCAGCTGTGTTTCGAACCGCAACCTACGTTTTACCCGCCGTTGTCATTGCGATCGCACTCGGTACGCTTATCGGGCTGTACGCTGCGCTCCGTTCGAACAGTATATTGACAAGTAGTGGTGTGACCACGGCGTACGTGTTGTTTGCGCTTCCGAACTTCTGGCTCGGTGGCATGATCTATTCGCTCGACTACGGTGGTGCTGTGTCTCTTCCTGAGTACATCTTCGCTCACGTGCTGCCGATCGCTCTGACCTGCACGGCGCTGCTGGGTGGCTACGTGAGCTATGCCCGATCGCATTCGCTTGCACACGTCCACGCCGAATCGGTCTCGCTTGTCAAAGCGAAGGGCGGTTCACAACAACAAATAGCCGCTCATGTCGTTCGTAACGCGGCGATTCCGCTGTTCTCGATGCTCTTTACCGAAGCGCTTTCGCTGCTTGTTCTCGCCGTATTCGTGATTGAGGTTCTGTTCGGCATACAGGGGATCGGTTTCCTCCTCTTCGAGTCCGTCTACGCACGCGACCTCCCGGTCATACTCGGTGGGATGCTTGTTATTGTCGCCACCGGAGTCGTCGCAAACATTTTACAGGATATTTCGTACACCATCCTTGATCCCCGAGTCGACACCGGTGTTCGGTGATATCCTCTCACGGCTCACATTGTGGCTCTCCTCGTCTAGTCCGTTACTTCCCGGCTCGATCCAGTCATCAATGACCCGTGGCTCGATCTTTTCATCAGCGGATCGGTGGAACGATCATCGCCTCCCAAACCAACGCCGAGAGCGATCGGGAATCTCCGACTGGTACAGCAGAGGGGACAGCCAATACCACTGCCGAGGAGCTGGCAACGTCTGGTCTACGGCGTACAGTGGGTCTTGAAACAATTAGCAGCTGCTAGAATCGGCGTGTTGAAATCTTATCCTCGGCAGAAACAGTTGGTCTTTGAGAGGTGTCTCTTAGCGATATGGTTCGATTTTAATGACCAGCTTTCCGCTCGTATCTGAACTGATGGTTGCCGTCACAGAATCTACTCTGAACTGCATACCGTTGACCTGATGAGGCTGTTCAAAAAGATCATCAAGTGCGTCTGTATCAATGTGGTCACTGATTCGCCACGTTTGATCAACCGCATCCTCGCCGTGGGCCTCTGCTACGGCCATGACGACAGCTGTGCTCAGCTTTTCGCCTTGTTCTGGCTCGTAGAATATTTCTTGTGTGTCAACCAATAGCATATCTTGACCGTAGAGGGGCAAATACATTCCTCATTATTTCGTGCTGTATTTGCGAAGACGTTAATCTGCCTCTGCAGGTGCAAGTGGGTCTTGAACCGTTCGCTGATCGATTTTTACTCCACAGTTAGGGCAAACGATTGAGCAACCGCTATCGTCACAGATCTTGAGCCAGTCTTGAGAGAAATGCCCGCTGTGCTCACATTTGAAACAAAAGAAAGTCCCCTTCTGTTGGATGGTTCGGTTATGGTCGTTATCGCTTGAGTTCATCATGTATAGTTACGTCTAAGCGGCGTTAAGGATTTTCTGAAACTTATATTAATTACATAGACGGATAGCTATCGCCAGTAGTCCCATATGGCAACATCTTGTTAGGTACTTCTTCAGTGTGCTGACTACACGCTCTGTGTCGGTCACGGAGAGTCTACCAGAATCGGAGTAGGTTCCGACGGCAGTGCTGAATACCGCGCGCGCGTATCTTGCACGGATTGACCTGCATGTGAGACGCTCCCGCAGAGCAAACATTCATCATACCCCCCAGCGAGTGTACCTCTGATGTATTTTCAGACTATCGGTAATACTCTCGGAAAGAGAGCCGCTAACCACCGCTCAGGTGGGGCCTAACCATGGCTGGGAGAGTTGATCCGTACCGGCAAATGCGTTTTATGCTCGAAATTGACGGCATCGTCAAGGCAGGGTTCAGCCACTGTCGGGTTCCGACCGCTTCGTCGGGTGTGATTACGTACCGAGAGGGGAATGAACCCCCGACACCACGGAAGCTTCCTGGTCTAAACGAGTACGGGCCCCTGATTTTGGAAACTGGGATTACCGATAGTTCGATCGAACTGTTCGAGTGGCGGACGCTCGTTGAGCAGGGAAAGATGGATGAGGCTCGTCGACTGGCCGCCGTCGTCTTGTTAGATGCAACAGGCTATCCAGCAGCCCGCTGGACGTTTCGAGAGGCGTGGCCGTCCCAGTACGAAGGGCCTCGACTGTCCGCCGTGGCGGACGAGGTCGCAATCGAACGACTCGTCATCGTGAACGAAGGCTTTGGCCGCATCGCCTTTGCGCAATCCGACGAGGAGAGCGAGGCGGACTCCGAACGTACTGACGAAGTGGAGGAGGTTCCAACCGGGACACTTCCACGCGGAGTGGGCGTACCCCAGGGAATCGACTCGCTGGTCGGCAAGAGTCACCAGGAAAAGAAAGTTCGTAACAAGGAGAAAGAGGAGACGTGAGCGCTCGGGGCAGTGATCCCTATCGTGCCAATCAGTTTTGTGTCTCCTGCAAATCGCTTCCAGCGCTGGGATTCACCGAGGTCCGTGGGCTCTCGGTTGACGTCACAATTGCCAAGACCGCCTCGCGATCAGCACAGGATGAGCCAACGAATAACTGCCGTCCAGTGGCCGCCTCGATGGCGGCAAGTACACCCGAGCAGCGGGAGACGGGCTCGCCGGAACTTGAGCTTCGCCGCGGTGTGACAGACGATCAAGCCCTCTGGACATGGTTGCACGACTGGCTCGCCGGGAAGGTCGCCCCGCAAGATGTGCGGATTTGTCTGCTCAACAACCGGGGGACGCCGGTTACGGGTTGGATTTGTCATGCTGCGATTCCCGTGCGGTGGGTCGGGCCGACGCTCGTTGCAGACCGAGAAACCGTCGCGATGGAAACGCTTGAGCTTGCTCATCACGGTATCGATCGGATTGCCGACCTCGAGATGTGTTGTGACGGGGCTGGGAGCAACTAGTCAGAAACGATCGGTAGGCCTGGCTGACTGTGAGAGCTACCACTGGCCGTTGACTCCGGACCCACTACTGACTTGGTATATTTGGCACCTGCCACCAGTGGTGCTGTATACACTACGCTATATTCACCACGGAGGTATTATCTGTCTTTGAGGGTTTCAATAAGGCCGGTTCGATCGATCTCTCAGTCCTCGAGTTGTGGATCGACGGCATCCTGCAACCCATCGCCAAAGAGGTTGAACGCCATCACGGTGAACAAGATTGCGAGCCCCGGCCAGATGCTGAACCACGGCTGTGGAAGCATGTACCCACGCGATTCTGATAGCATCTGTCCCCAGTCCGGCGTCGGCGGCTGCGCGCCGTAGCCGAGAAACGACAGCCCGGCGATGATGAGGATACTAATCCCGATCTGCAGGGTACCCTGGACGATCACCGGCGCGAAGCTGTTTGGAATGATGTGTCGCAAGATAATCCATCGATTCTTAACCCCGGCAGCGCGGGCGGCTGAAATGTACGTCATCTCTCGGACGGTGACCACGCGGCTGCGGATGAGACGGGCGAAGACGGGGATCACCGCGACGCCGACACCGACCATCGCATACGTGATGCTGCGGCCGAATGCAGCCATAAACGCAATCACGAGCACCAGGAACGGAATCGCGTAGATGGTCTCGGCGAGTCGCATGAGGATGTCGTCCACTAAGCCGCCGTAGTAGCCCGCGATCGCTCCAACTGCCGTCCCCCCGATCATCCCGATCGCCGTCGAAAGAAAGCCAACCGTGATCGAAATCCGCGTTCCGTAGATCACTCTGACCAGAAGGTCTCGGCCGCGATGATCAGTTCCAAGCGGATGCGCCCACGTCCCGCCGTCGACGAACGCCGGCGGCAAGAGTGAGTCTACAACGTCCGGATCGTTTTCAGGGTGATACCACACTGTCTCGGCGATCGCGTAGTCGAAAACGAGATAATCGAACCACGTGAACGCCGCCAGAAGCGTCAACGCCCCGATGAGATACAGCCCGAGCCGGGCGGTCGTGTCTTCACGAACAGCCTTCACTGTGTGTCGCCACCCGACCGCACGGGTTTCGACATCGTCCGATCCTGCCTCCTGTCTCTCACCGATCGCCATTCAAAACCACCTCCGTCGATTGCGGACGAACTGCTGGTAACACAACGAACGGCGTGTCCGGCGGCTCATTCAGCATCACCGTAGGTCACCCGTGGATCGATGTACGCATACGAAATGTCTGTGATAATGACGCCAACGAGGAATAACACGCCGAAAAACAGCGTCGTTCCCATGACGAGCGGATAATCCTGTGTTTGAATGCCCGTGATGATGAGTCGCCCCATCCCGTTGATATTGAACACCGTCTCGATGAGTACGGATCCCCCAAGCGCCGTCGAAACGTTGAGTCCGACGATCGTCACCACCGGTAGTTGGGCCGCCCGGAAGGCATGTCGCCGCAAGACGGTCCGCTCTGGGACGCCGTAGCCGCGGGCCAGACGAATGTACTCTTTGCCGAGCGTTTCAGTCATCGAGGACCGCTCGATACGCATCGCGGCGGCCATCTGTAGCGTTCCGAGCGCGATCGTCGGCAGAACCAGGCTGCGCGCTGAGAGATACCACACCTCAAGCCACGTCGAGGCGTTTGTCACCTGTGCGGGCGATCGCCACGGGCGAACGAGATCCGAGGAAGGCAACCAGCCAAGATGGAACGCGAAGACGATGATCAACACCAGGCCGATCCAAAACGACGGCGTCGAGACCCCAAACAGTGCAATCACCCGTGAGACGTGATCGATCCAGCGGTTTCTGTACGCCGCCGACAACACCCCAAGCGGGATCGCAATCCCCAGACCAAACGTATACGCTGATCCGACAAGTAACGCCGTGACCGGCAACCGCTCGAGGATCTTCTGGGTCACCGGCTCATCGTAGTAGAAGCTCACGCCGAGATCGCCCTGGAGCACGTTCGAAATGTAGATCAGGTATCGTTCGTGAAGCGGACGATTGAGGCCATATCGCTCTTTCAGTGCCTCTTTGAGCGCCTCGTCCATCTCTGGGCCGACCATGATGTCGACCGGGCTTCCGGGCATCGCATTCGTCAACAGGAACGTAATCGTCGTGATTCCCAACAGAACGGGAATTGTCTGGACGATTCGCCACAGTACGTACCTAGCGAGATTCATGTGATCGCGTCAAGTTTGTCAGTGTCTTCTCCGACAGCCGGTTTTAGTTGTCGATCAGTCGACGGCGCCGCGACTGGCCAGTACTGGCTGTTATTTGTTGATCGAGACGTTGTTCGTCGGACCAACCATCCGTGGATTGAGTCGCTGGCGTGGGTGAACAACGAAGTCATCGACGTACTCTCGCACACCGATCGTTGTTTTTGGACTGTATCCAGCCAGGTGAACGCGGTCTTCGAGCAGCTGGGTCGCCACGTCGATGTACAGCTCGCGGCGCTCTTCGAAGTCGGTCGAACGTCGGGCAGTGGTGATCTTTTCCATTACGTCGTCGTTCTCGTAGAATACTCCGTTTGGCGCGTTCCCCGCGTTGCTCTCGTGGAACAGCGGAGTGAAATACAGGTCCGGGTCCGGCGGGTTGAGATAGCCAAGCAGGTAGATGTTGTAGTCCTCGTCGTCGCCGGTGTCGATATTGTCGAGGAACGATCCCCACTCGAGGCGCTGAACCTGCGTATCGTAGCCAATTTCTTCGAGGCCGTTGCCGATACTCACGGCGATCTGCTCACGGATATCGTCTGGTGGCGAGAGAATGGTGAACTCGTAGTCATCCGGGACACCTGCCTCCTCCATGAGTTCGAGCGCCCGATCGCCGTCTTTGTCGTGTGGAATCTCGCTCCACTCGTCGATCGGCATGTCCCATTCCTCGACGACCGGGAGCGGCAGTGGTGCGTAGTTTCGGGTTCCGGCTGGCTCGACGAAGTTCTCGACAGCCTGGTCCATCGAGAACGCGTAATCGATCGCCTCGCGAACCATGGGGTCCGCAGTCGGACCCTGGTTGCAGTTGAACGCAGCAAAGTAGTAGTTGATTCCCGGGACGTCCCGAAGTTCGGCACCATCGATCCCTTCGACAGTATCCCAGATCTGTGGCGGAATCCCGTCGATCACATCACTCTCTTCGGTCTGCAGCCGCGTCGCGCGGGTTGTGTCCTCTTCCACGGGGACGAGTTCGACCGTCTCGACGTTCGGGAGTTCGTCCCAGTAGTCGTCCCACCGCGTCAGCTCTGCAACCTCGCCCTGTCGCCAGGTCGTGAGCTGATAGGGGCCTGAGCCGATCGGGGGCTCCGTGTTGTACGCCTCGCGATCGGCGGTTCGGGCCGCCTTCGAGACGATATTGTTGGTCAGCACTTCGATTTCGAACGGCACGAATGGGAACTCAAGATCGATCTGGACGGTCCGATCGTCGATAAGTTCGATCGTGTCGATTGTCTCGAGTGCGTCGTCACCGAGATCCTCCTCTTCAACCGGCGCAGTGTAGGTATGTTCGACGTCTTCGGCAGTGACTGGCTCACCGTCATGGAACTGCGCCTCGTCCGTGATCTCGATAATATATCGTTGCCCGTCACGTTCGACGGTTGGTTCGTCGACTGCGAGTTTCGGAACCAACTCCGTCCCTTCTCCAAACTCATAGAGTGGATCGAAGACGCGATTTATGACCTGGTAGGAGTAGATGTCGCCAACGACAAGCGGATCTAACTGGATTGGATCGACCTGCTGGGCGTACACGAGTCGGTTCGAACCGCCCGATCCTCCGTTACCTGACCCGCTGTTTTCATTGTCTCCGCTTGAATCGCCGTTACCGCTATCACCGTTTCCGCCACCGACACAGCCGGCGATCGAGACACCGACAGCACCGGCACCAACCGATCGGAGCACACGCCGACGTGTTGGCGTTGGGTATTCGCTCATATTCTCATGAGATGCTGGAATGTAATATACTCGGCCGTGCTGGCAAGAAACTCTCATTGACCGCGAAACCTAACGTTCCTTGCCGCTATCGGCGTAATCTACCTACAACAATCATGACTATCTGACGGCTGAACACCAAATTCAGCACCGCAGTACACTTGCTCAGTGATACCATGTTCCGATAGTATCGATGTCACCTGGTGGCGGTGGTGTCCGCGAGTGGTTTTGTATCCGTCGCACGAATAACAGACAGACCGGTCGATCCGTCTCTGTATGCGGCTCGATTGTTGTCTATTCACCATGTCTCAACAGACAAAAGCCGACTACGTCGACGACGTAGCAATTGACGAATCACTCGACGACAACCCAACCGATGAACAGATTGCGGCAACAGTCGACGCGCTTTCCGAGCGAGGATTTGCGCCTGTCGTCGTCGACACTGCAGAGGACGCGCTTCAGTATCTGGTCGACACGATCCCAGAAGACGCGTCAGTGATGAACGGGCACTCGACAACGCTCGAAGAAATCGGATTCATGTCGTATCTCGAGTCAGAAGACCACGGTTGGGAGGTACTCGCCAACGAGATTTGGTCGATCGACGACGACGAAAAGCGAGCGGACGCACGCCGAAACGCCCAGACTGCGGAGTACTTCCTCGGCAGTGTCAATGCGATTGCGCAGACCGGCGAACTCGTCGCTGCAGACGCCTCTGGAAGCAGAATCGGCGCGTATCCGTTCGCCGCGAAAAACCTCCTTCTCGTAAGCGGTGTCAACAAGATTGTCGATGACCTTGATGTCGCACTCGATCGCGTCGAATCAGTTGCGTACCCCCTTGAGAACGAACGCGCTCAAGAAGCCTACGGCACCGAGAGTGTGATCGCAAAACAGCTAATCTATCGATTCGAAGCGACAGAAGATCGGACGACGATTGTGCTCGTCCGCGAGTCACTCGGCTACTGAGTTTAGTCGATTGGCTCTGCAGCGTTGCGCTCAAGCAGCGGCGTCGCGTTTAGCTCGGGCAGTTGGACAACATCGTCTGCACGGAGTGTGTACTCGCGCTCGTCGACGCCGAGGATTGAACCGACATCTTCGGTGATCCGGAGCGTTCGCCGCCGATCGGCGTCGCCGTCAGTCTCAGTACTGCCTCCATCGCTCACAGGTGCAGGATCGACTTCCGGATTCCCTACGGAGCGGTCAGTCTCCGATTGAGTAGAGCGTTCCACGGTATCGATCGGGACATCTGGCGGAACGTCATCGTGCGCAGTATCGGGTGTTTTTGTGGAATCTGCGGAATCGATCGTCCCCGGTGAACCATTGTTATCTGAGGCTGGCGGTGAAGCGTCTGCACCTCCCTTTGCACCAGTATCTCCAGCCGTGTTTGCGTCGGCGCCTGTACCTCCGTCTGCACTTGCGGAGGGCTCCGCTGATGATGGGGCCGGACCAGCCTCTGCTGACGATGGGGCCGGACCAGCCTCTGCTGCTGGCTCGGATTCGCTCCCATCAACAGCATCAGCGGGTGTAGCGGTGGTGTCTCTCCCAGCAGACATCGCGTCTGCGAGCACACTCTCGGCCGATGCTTTTGTGTCCGCGGATGGCGCGCTCGCGCTCTCGCTGGTGGGTGGTGTCGCTTGCGAAGATGGTTCGCTGTCGCTTGCACTTGCCGTCGGTTCACCAGCGAGAACGTCTAGAACTGTCGATTTGTTGTGTTTGATTCGATCGACGAGGTCACAGAACAGTTCGTGTTCCTGGCTCGTCATTCCCTGCTCTTCGACGGGCATATCGGCGGCCGCGAAGCTCGAAAGCTTGACAACCTTGCCGACTCGCCGTTCGTACAGCGACTCGACGATGTCTTCGGCGGTTTCGATCTCGTCGGAGAGCTGTCTCACCTGTTCGTCCGAGAAGGGCTGATCGACCGCCTCGGCGCGTCGATCGCGGCTCGATTTGAGGTCAGAGATGTACGCCGCGACTGCCTCGTAGAAATCGTCGCGCAGGTGCTGGAGGCTGTCCTTGCGGCGTTCGGCTTCCTGGACCGATCTGAGCTCATCAAGATTCATGTTGGTTCGGGCGCCTTCGTCGCCTCGCCGCGGGTCATGAGAAACACGCCGAGGTATTCCGGTACGGTACTAACTCCCTGTGGTATCTTAGTCTTGTCGCCGTTGAGTTCGACGGTCCGAGACTCGGCGGTTTCGATCGTGATCTCTTGACCGACGAATCGATTGGGAATCGCGTCCGAAAGCGGCTCGAAGGCGTCGAGATCGTCGCGGTCGATCGATGTCACGACGAGTCCGCTGCCGCCGTGGAGCGTCCCCGGAAGTCTGATCAGTCGGCGAACGTCGGTCGTGACTGGCTCGTCGATCGGCGCGTTCTGTTCGTCGACGACCGACTCGGCGAGCGTCCGAACCAACAGTCGGATGCCTGGTCCGCCGGCCTCCATGTTCCCGGCCTTGATCGCCGCACGATTTCGTGTCACCGCCCCGTAGATTGTTTCAGCCCGCCCTGAACCGATGCCGTCGAACGACTGCAATCGATCGATCGCCGCGGACTTATCTGCCGCCTGCAGGTCTGCGGTGAGTTCTAGGAGTGCCCTGTGGATTCGTCGGCCCCACCCGCCGTCGTTTTTGAGCACCCGCTGGTTCGTGCCGGCCTGTGAAACGGTTGTGATGACGTCATCAACGTCGAGTCCGTGGCCACGAACGTAGTCGACGATCTCTCCACGGGCGGCACTGTCGAGCGATCGAACCGATGGGTCTCTGACGTGGACGTGGTATCCCCGCCCTCCCGAAAAGACGACCTCCATCTCAGAGAAGCCGAAATCCTCCTCTAAGAACGACAGCAGGCGGAACAACGCCTCTTTGCACGACGCGAGCATTTCTGCGTATGTCGCCGCGTCGGGATCAACACCCGGGAGATGATCGGCGTCGAGATCGAACACAAGGTCTGCACCGGTCCACCCTTTGTCGCTCATCGTACTCGCGCCGGGATCGCGGTACCGCGCGGCCGAGAAGTACGCGTGCCGAGGCGCGGTTCGTTCAAGAAAGTCATCGAGCGAACCGAGGTCCATCTGTGATTGGTGTCGGACCATCGTCGTCCCCGATCCGGCGGTCCACGGAATGTGGCCCCACTCGCGGAGGTTTGCGGCCGGTGGGAGCGGCACGTCTGCCCGACGGTAGTAGTCCCCAAAGCGGCCGCGGAGGTAGCGTCTGGTCCGATCGTCCATCGCAACGGCGTTGTGGACGTGACGCTAAATGCGTTGTCGTTCCGTGGAGCCACAGCCCTCGATCGTCACCACGTAACCCTGTGGCGAGCCATGAGACAGCCCGATCGCGGTCGAACGTAACGACTATCATCGATCATTTGCAACGATAACGCATGGATTGGCCACACGATCCCGACGGCGAGAAGGGCAGCGAAGGCGGCCGCAACTACGGCCACGCCGTCCTCGCAAAGAAGATCGACGAAGACGAGGACTTCCCGCTGGACGCGGCCGAATTTGTCGAGGCCTACGGAGACGATCCCATCCGAATCGACCACGAAACCGTCGTCTCGGTTCGAGAGATCTTCGAGCACGTCGACGAGGACGAGTTCGCCGATTTCGTGGAATTCCACCAAGCGGTCGGACGAGCGATGCGAAACGCCGGCTACTGGTTCTACGAAGGTGCCGACGAGTTCGTCAGAACCCGCGGCTGATCGCTTCCCGGACGTAATTTCTACTTTTCGACGCCGAGGTCGTCAGCAAGCTCTCCCTCGATCGACCCGCGCTCCCAGTTTCGGGTTGTTGATCCGTCGACCTCAGCGCGGATCTTCTCTGCTAGGAGATCCACCGCGACGGTGTTGGCTCCCTCGGGGATGATGATATCTGCATTGCTCTTTGTTGGCTCGATAAACTGCTCGTGCATCGGCTTGACTGTCGTCAGATACTGTTCGATGACGCCTTCGAGGTCTCTGCCTCGATCGATCACGTCTCGTTGAATTCGCCGGAGGATTCGGACGTCTGCGTCGGTCTCGACGTAGAGCCGGAGATCGAGCATCTCCGTAATATCGTCGTCGTACAGGGCAAAAATGCCTTCAAGCACGATGACGTCGGTCGGTTCGACAGTGATCCGTTCTGGCTTCCGGTTGTGGATCGTGAAGTCGTATTCGGGCATTTCGATCGATCTGCCCTCCAACAGCGCGCCGAGTTGTTCGCGGAGGAGACTCCACTCGAACGCCGAGGGGTGGTCGTAGTTCACATCCGACCGTTCCTCAAGCGGCAGGTGCGAGAGATCCTTGTAGTAGTTGTCGACTGGAATTCGCGTGACTGAATCCCCCACGCTTTCAGTCACGAGTTGGGCGACCGTCGTCTTGCCGGCGCCCGTGCCGCCGGCGATCCCGATTACGAACGACGGAATGGTCATCAGCCTGAGTTCTGTGCGATCGGGTTTGAACCTACGGGTTTCGGTCCGATCATACGGGTCGATCGGCCATCTCGGACGACAACTGTTTGTGATTCCGGGTAGTAAAGTCGAGTGCGCGTCTTTAGTCCCCGGCAGAGTACTTCCACATGGAAGCGATGATCGCACGGAGAACCCGGACGCGCGACAAACGGTTGCCGTACCGCATACGGTACCCCGGCACGAGGGTTTCCCGGTTGACGCGGCATGCCGCCTCGGGATGATACCGGCCGTTAGTGTTCCGGGCGTATATTTCGAATTATCGTAGATACGTCTCTATTTTATCGACGACAGTACCGACGAATTCGTCAGTAACCCGGCCCTGCCACGCTACCAGGTCCTCGATCCGTGGCGAGTGAACGGCCCACGGCGAGACGAACGACTCGCGCGGGACACCGCCGACTTCCCACACCTCGGAACGCAGCGCAAGCGAGTCTTCGTACTCCTTGGTCGAGACGGCGACTGCGAGGAACTGCTCGTCGGCGAACGGGTACGAACTGTTGTTGACGATCAGCCACGGTCGCTGGCTGTCCTCACCTGATTTGAACGGATCGGAACTGCGGACGACATCGCCTCGTTCCGGTTGCATTTCTCAGTCCTTCTCGCTGGGATGTGGCTCGTCCGGAGCGGCCGCATCCCACTCGTCCGGGTCGATTCCCCCCTCCTCGTCGTTGAGCTGCTCCGTCACAGTATGGAGGTCGTACGCATCCTGTACGCGTTCCAGATCTCTCGTGATCGCCCAGTACTCACCCTTATGTCGGACGAGATCACGACGTTTCAGGCGGGAAAGGGCAGTGCCGACCGTGTTCGGGTCTTCCTCGATTCCGGTCGCAATTTCCGACCGGGTGAACGCTTTGTCCCGATTTGTATACAGGTAGATGAGTACCTGCTTGGGAACGCTCGGACCATTTGGAAGATCGCCTGTTTCGAACTCTTCGATACGAACGGGCATACACGGTACTTAGCGTGCTGATGTAATGAATGTACTGCTGTGCCTAAATCTCCCGTCAAAGGCGAGTTCACTTTCACCAAGCCTACTAGTAGTTTCTCGCCCGGTAGTGTTCCGGGTGTACATTGATCTTTTACTGCGCTCGTTTGCTACGCTCACCTGCTGGTAAACGCTCGATCAAGAGCACTCCTCGCTTCGGCGCTTAGTCACTTGTCGGCCTCGCGCTCACGATCGTTCGCGCGAGTGAACCGGCGAGCTTCCGGGTCCTTCGGACCGCTAGACGGACGCAAAAGAGAATCCTGGAAAGTATTTAGTACATCTAATACAAAGCAGTACATATGCCAATTAGTGCTGATCGGTTCGAAAAGATCGATGACAGTGAGGGACAACCGAGGCCTGGGACGAATGCCGCTACGATACTCGAATTTCTCGAGGAGAATGCAAACGAGGCGTTCACGCAGACCGAAATAGCACAGGCAACCAAGGTCAAGCGTGGCTCGGTCGGACCGACGTTGGTGCGGCTTCGGGAACGTGGCCAAGTAGACCACAGAGGACGGTACTGGCGAATTAGTGATCACGATCGGAGTATCGACGCTGCAACGGCCCACGCTAGTGAAGTCGCTGATAGTCACGAAGAATCACCGTTCGAATACGACGAGTGGCAGGAGTACGCGGTCGACCCGCGTGAACAGCGTGAGTGATGCCTATCAAAAAGGGGATGTCTTCTGGGCTCCCGATCCCTTCAGACAGGGTTCGAACCCTCGACTCTGGTTGGTTTTGGTCGCAGAGCAGCTACCGTATCCCGGCGAAGAGTACGTTTGTGCTGCACTCACGACGAGCGATCTTCCTGCAAACTACGAAGTCGGAAATGCGTGGATCACAGGCCGAAACCCCGATAAGAAATCATACTGTTCTCCATGGGTTATTGGAACGGTCAAACACCGTGCCGTAGCGAATCCACAGGGACGCATCACGACGGAGTTCACCGATAAAATAATTACTCAGAGTAAAGCGGTTCTTGACGGGTCTTGGAAGCTGACGGAGTAGATCAGGACACCGTGTGCTCTCTGAACCGATCTTTTGCCTGCTCGACGTTGTGGCCACGTTCCTGAAGAACCCGTTCGAACACCCGTCCTACGTGTTCATCCAAAAGAATCCGAGCACCCATCACTTCACGGTCTCTTTCGGCTTGAGCGACGTTTTGCGAACTTCGTCGAATGCTGCTTCGTTCGCCTGTTCGTACTCACGCATCTCCTCTACATGCTCATAATAATACGCAAGGGCCTCGTAAACGGCAGCGAGAGACACGTCGAACTGATCCGCCACAGCTGCGGGGGATTGACCCCCTTCGATCACCCGGGCGGCGACATGACGAACGCCAATACGTGTGCCATCAATCCGTGGCTCGCCGCCGAGCACATCCTCGTCATGGGAGATCGTCATGAAGTGAGATACGATGCGTGCTTGTTTATATCTTTTCGGCAGAGGAGCGACGCTCACTGTGATTGGCTGCCTGTATCCTGAATTTTATTTTGAACGTGGTTCGAAATCGCGGATGGTGGCACGGTGTAGACAATCCAGAGTAAAACCGATGCTCGGAATCGACCTCGTTAGTCGTCTCCTATGGGGACAGAATCTTCGCGGGTGTGGACCGTCTCACTGTGGCTGACTTCACGACTGAGATGGGTATGTTTGAATCCGGTTGGGTATTTTAATCCGTACCCAACAGCGCGGTCCATCCCAATGTGGGTGATCCAGACGAGCGCGATCCAGGTGATTGGAGCCATCCCCACCCAGAAACCAATTGCCCCGAGTGCGATCGGCACAAAGTAGGTGTGGAATGCATTGTACAGTCGGCTCCCCACGTGCGGTCCAGCGAGGTAGCCGAGCATGGAGATGTCTGGGGCAAGGGCAAGCACCACGAAGAGCCACAGCGGAGCACCGATCGCAAAGTACGCCGCGGTCGCCGCACCGAACAGCGCAATACCCTCAAAACGAAGCATGGTTTTTGGATTCATACGGATAGAATGCTGACAGCGTATATGAATAATATATGAACTGTGTTATCACTAGTACACTAATTACGATCTCACTGATACACTGAGCGCGAATTCACTGTGACACTGAGCGTGAACTCACTGTGGCACTAATTACGATCTCACTGGTATACTGAGCGCGAACTAACTGATACATTAGCTGCGAGCCCGACAAAATAGCACTCCACATAAGGGGGAATTCGAGCGGCGCTCGGTCTTATCGTCCAGGAGCCGTTTCATCGGATCTCATTGAACCGATGCGGCAGGTGGGTCTTGCCGCGTCCAGTCTCGCCGGTAGACGAGGTAGCCAACGAGGGCACCCGACACGATCCCAACCGGGAACCCTGCTAACAGTATCGCTGAGGCGAGACCCATCGCCTGCGCTGAGAGGATGGCGACAGCGACTCCACCACCGACAAGGAAGCCGAAGAGTGCCGCCACCGTCGTCCATAATCGACGTACAGTCTCCTGTGATGCGGTTCCACTGTCTCGCCGTTCCTCCCAGTAGGTGATGCCCAGATACGTTAGTGGCATGAACGCGATGCCGGCTACGACTCCAATGGGCAATCCGAGCATTAGCGATGGCCAGATGTAGGGATCGAGCAGTTCCGTCACAGCGACCCCGACTACCACGAATCCGAGGAGGCCAACGAACAGGCTGACGAACGTTTTCATATATTTGTTCATACTGATATATTGCCTCAAGAGAGCATTATTTCTCCGACGATTCTCGTTTTTTGAGACGCGTTGGTTGGCAAAACTGTCGATCGAAGGCCCGTGGCACCGTTCAAGAGGCCTTCGCCGACACAGGCCGCCTGTCTCGTCGAACTCTTGATTGTGCCCTTTGCTGAATTCGATGGCCATAACACGATCGCCGTCGAATCACCGGTGTGAGCGAGCAAACTACGAGCCGCGTCGACATGCACGTGAAGGTCCTCTCGGCGGCGGTCGTCGATCGCGCGAAAGCTCGTGGGATCGACGTTCTCGTCTACGCGCCGCACTTCGTTCGGCTCCCAGAGATCCGATCGCGGGCAGAACGGTACAGCGATGACGAACTGCTCGTCGTTCCCGCTCGAGAAATATTCACGGGAGACTGGCAGAACCGTCACCACATATTGGCGGTCGGGCTTTCGGATCCAATCCCGGATTTCATTACCCTTGAGGGCGCCTTCGCGGAGCTTGAGCGGCAAGGCGCTGCCGTCCTCGCTCCCCATCCGGAGTTCATGAACGTCAGCCTGGACCGGCCTGAAATTACGGCTCACGCCGATCGCATCGACGCGATCGAAACGTACAACGCGAAGCTGTTTCCACACCAGAACCGCCGTGGCCAGCGGATCGCCAGTGACCTCGACGACCCCGGCTATGGGTCGTCGTACGCACACCTCCAGCGAACTATTGGGGAGGCATGGACAGCGTTCGACACAGAGGTCGACTCGTCTGCGGCGCTCGTCGATGCCCTCAAATCGGGTGTCGATCGACAAGCAATCCACCGAACTGGCGCGTCTCATCGTGTTCAGGCTGCGATCGAGTTCGCGCATCTCGGCTACGAGAATTCATGGGGGAAGCTCGATCGGCTGCTGTTGTCGGGGACCGAACCCACGCATCCGCGAAATCTACTCTATGACGGCCGCTTCGACGACGTTTCGGTCTATTAATACTGCCTGATTTACTCGTCTGGGAGCCGCCTCGAAAGGAAGTCATCGAGTAGTCGGAACATTCTGAGCTTCTGATCCTGATCGGTCGAAGCGTGACCTTCCTCGCCGAGTTCCTCGTACTCGACAGTCCCGTCGGGGCCGAACTCGTAGTCGAGCTCCTCGAGTCGATCGCGGAACAGCCGTGCTTGCGACACCGGCACGCGGCGATCGTTCACGCCGTGAACCATCAAGAGGGGTGCGTCGAGGTTTTCGGCGTACGTGATCGGGCTTCGATCGCGATACAGCGCCGGGTTTTCATCGGGCGTTCCGAGGTACTTTATCATCAGCTCCGTCCGGAAGTGCGGCATCGTCGTCTCGTACATCTCCTCGAGATCAGTGAGTCCGATCCACGCGACGCCGGCGTCGTAGAGTGAGGGATACTGCACCAGTTGCCAGTACGCAGAGTAGCCGCCGTAGGAACCACCAAAGACGGCGACGCGGTCATCGTCGAGCCACTCGTTTGTTTCAAGGGCGTGTTCGGCGGCGACAACCACGTCGCCCTGTTCGGCCCCACCCCAGTCGTCGATCAGCGCCTCGACGAACGCCCGGCCGCGTCCAGTCGACCCGCGATAGTTCACCTGCAGTACCGAGTATCCACGCGCACAGAGTACCTGCGTGTAGAGGTTGAACGCCTTCGAACTCCGTGCCCGTGGCCCGCCGTGCGGGTTGACGATGAGCGGCGACGGACGTTCGCCGGAGTCGTACAACAGCGCGCCGATCGACAGCTCCTCAGATGGCCCGTGGTCGATCGCCGCAGCGGGGATCTCCGGGACGCCATCTGAATCAACCGTGAAGTATGTCGCGTCAGCGAAGTCATCTGGATCGAACGGGCCGTACTCCGCCTCGAGCAGCACCTCGTACTCATCTGTTTCGAGGTCGTATGCCAGTAGCTCGGGCCGGCGCGTCGGCGTTGTGTGCTGGAACACGACCCGGCCATCGGCTGTGAGCGGCTCATCCGCGCTGGCTACGAACGAGGCGACGCCATCAGGAACGTCCAGCTCGCGACCAGTCCCCGAGTTTAGGTCCCACACGACTGGCAGCGTCATCGCGTCGCGGCTTCGAACCCCGAGGACGCGGTCGCCGTCCGGGAGGAACGCCACCGGGGATTCGTCGTACTCCGTCTCGGCGTACCACGTGACTGCATCTTCGTCAAAATCGTAGACGCCGATCCGTCCGAGATCCTCGGAGTTGTCCCCGACGAGCAACCGCGAGCCGCTCGCGTCCCACTCGATCGGCGTTGCTTCCGCACCGACCTCCCCGATCTCGAGGTTTCGGGGATTCGATCCATCAATCTCAGCGACGTAAACGTCGCGGTTATCGTAGTCGTCGGTTTCGTTCGTCGCATACGCAATTCGTTCCTCGTCTGGGGAGAGGTGCGAGGTCCAGACGGCCCGATCGTACTCGGTGAGCTTCGTGACGGCTCCGGTGTCGAAGTTGTACCGATAGACGTTCATCTGGCCGTCGCGGCTCGAGCCAAAGAGCAATTGGGATTCGCCGACGTCGTGGATCGACGCCTGGCCGTCCATTTCGACGAGTTGCTCGACGGTGCCGTCAGCATCGAGGGCGTGGATGTCGTTTTGTTCGTTGCCGTCGTCATCATCGTGAAACAGGATTCGGTCGCCGTCAGCGTCCCAGCGGAGATACCACCGGGCGTTTCGCGGCACCTCGCCGTCCGATCGCTGGGTGAGTTCTCCGGTCTCGGTGTCGAGGACGTGAACCTCGTTTCGGCCAGAGATATCGTAGTAGAGCGCGATTCGATCCCCGCCCGGAGAGAGCACCGGATGGGCCATGGTCGGGAGCTGTGCGAGTTCAGAGAGCACGTCGATATCCGCCGATTCTGCCATACCACTGATTGGTCGGGTTCGTACAAAAACGTGGGTGGAGACCGCAGACAGCACGTGCTCAGATAGCCGGCGCTTAGAAAGTTGTTGGCCAGACAGCCGGTACTCAGAAAGTTGTTGGCTCAGAAAGCCGGCGCTTAGAAAGTTGCTGGCCAGACAGCCGGTGTTCAGACAGTTGTTGGCTCAGACAGCCGGTGTTCAGACAGTTGTTGGCCAGACAGCCGGTGTTCAGACAGTTGTTGGCCAGACCGGTGTCCAGACAGTTGATAGCTAAGCCAAGCAGTACTACACTTCTCCGGACGACGATCGGTTGCCCGGTCTTTCGATCCGTTTGACCGCGGCGTACACGAGCACAAGCGCGAGGAGTAACACACCGGAGGCGGCAGCGACCGAAAGCGCCTCTTGGCCGGTGCCGAAGTTCTCAGCGCGGAATCCAATCACGTCCCGCGCGACGGCGATGATCGCCGTGCTGACGACGATCTCGAGTACGGGTTCGTCATTGGCGTACGCGATCAGGGTACGGTGCACCTCGATAATAATCAACAGCAACAACACAGTATCGAGGAGCTCAATCACCGCGTTTGGGTCAGTGAACAGCCCACTCGTGAGAAGTTCGTATAGGCCGAGAATCATATCGAACAGACCAATCACAAACAGTACGATCGTGAAGTAGGCTGCCCCGAGAACGAGCCACCGCATCACGCGGTACGACAACCGTCCGAGACCCGACTGGGAGATAGGCACAATCAGTGATATGTGCTCGACACACATATGTGCAGGCCCTCCCGTTGACAAAAACGAAATCAGCGCGCTATCGTGCTGTTATCTCGCGCTCGATCTGTCGTTTTGAGTCGGTGATCGATCGCGCACGATCGGCGATCGCAGTCAGCGCCGGATGCGTTGGATCGCTGTACAAATACGCCTGTATGCTGGGAATATCAGTGATCATCCCGTGGTTGATCTGTTCGATCTCGGCTTGTCGGTCTGCGGCAAGTTCGTCGAGCATCGAACACGCATCGACGCTGTATCGGTGCAGTGCAACCAACCCGCCGAAAGACTCTCCGGAGACGTGACCGTCCAGCGGATCTTCGACCGTCTCGATCTCTTGGGCGACACGTTGGATCGATCGATGCTCACGCTTCAGGCGATCGCGGAACTCCACTCGCTCTTTGCGACACCGTCTGGCACCCGAAAGCACCATGTTCTTTAGTTCGGGAGAGAGCACGGAAGCGCTCGACAGCGCGGCAAAGAGCTCGGAGCTGAACTCCGCGGCAAAATGTGTTCGAAACGGCTCGCCGTAGTCATCCTCAAAATGCGGGACTGCCATCACGGTTTCTGCGTATGCCGATCGAACCGCTGACAGGCTGTCCTGTTGATTTGACGACCACATGACAGTCCCCTGAGGAGTCGCACATGGACTTGACGCTGCGGGCGTATCGAGTCGATCGATCCGACGGATGAACGAACGAAATGCCGCCGCCTCATCGTCGATTCGCCGGCGTTCGGTCCGGACGATCTCACAGGCCGATCGCAAGCGGGGAACCATCGGTTGATTCTCATCGCTGGCAAAAATAAAATTATCGAATATATTATATTTATGGGTCTATGGGCATTGGGAGCACTATATATCGGACAGAAGCACACGATTGTCGCCCACCACTACTGCACGTACACCGCCCATACAATACAAAACAGCAGTAGTGCGCGCGGGGATTGAGAAAGTACTATTTAAAAATCATATATTCTTAAGCCGGTATCGTTTGTCAATAGAGGCGCAATATGCACACAGATGGGGTTTCCGGAAATAAATTCGGCTGTTTTCTTTGGATCGATTACGATGGTAACGTGGGGAATTTGGGTGGTTTTGGGCAACGCTGCCTCTGAGTCCATTGACCCGAGGACGGCCGCTGCGATCTCCTATCTCGTCGCGGCGCCCTTTGCACTTGGATTGATCCTGTTTTCGGACGCATCGCTGTCAATTACTGTCAGAGGTGGCTTGCTCGCTGGCGCGGCTGGATTGTTCACTGGGATCGGCCTTATTTCGATGTACGTCGGCCTCTCTGGCGGATCGACGACGATCGTCTCCACGCTTGGGGCAATGTACTTCGTCGTTGCAGCCATCATTGGTATGGTTATCCTCGGAGATGAGGTTACACTAACGAGGCTTACTGGGATATCGTTCGCCGTTATTGGGGTCGTTCTAGTCACCCAATAGTGAAATTTAGCTATCTCATCGTCTACAGATAAGCAAGGCAGAGTGCCTCGGGGCTTGACCCCGAGGGTGAATGCCGACATTTCCTACGTTTGTCTCTTACGACAACCGGCCCACAGGCTCACCGAACACGAACCACCATCACTTTTAATACGACTTAGTACGAATGGATGAGTATGAATCAGATTGAGTGTTACCCCACTCTCCGCGAACGTGGGCAAATCACAATCCCTGAAGAAACCCGAGAACTACTCGGACTACAACCGGGAGACCGACTCAAACTCACCGTCGAAAAAGCTACCACCGAGAACTAACCCACAATGGACACTGCGCTTCGCTGTCGTACCTACCCGGACGCGGACACGGCTAGCGAAGCGTGGCGACACATCGAAATCCACCGCCAAATTCGCAACGACGCGGTTCGAGACTACTACTCCTACGAGAAAGGCAATCGGCCTGCCGCATACGAGCAACACAAGAAACTCACACGGTGGAAAAAGCAGTGGCCGGTTTATGGCGATGTGTCTGCCCACGCCGCCCAACAAACAGTCTCGCAAATCCACAAAGATACAGAGACGTTGAAAGGACGGCGGAAGAACGGGTACAAAACAGGGCAACTCAAGTGGCAAGGAAGCGGAGAGTTCCGGTCAGTAGCGTATCAGTCAGAAGGCTTCGACGTGGATCACAACACGGGTCAAGATGGATACGTTCAACTCGAACTCTCCAAAATTGGTAGCTTCCCTGTCCGCGAACACCAACCAATTCCGGAGACAGACGACATCAAGCGTGTCATCTTGAAGAAAGAGACAACCGGTGAGTGGTTCGTCTCATTCATCACGGAAATACCGGAGGAAGAACTCCCTGAGAAACCGTCTCCCGAGTCGCTTGACGATGCTGAGTGTGTTGGTGTTGACCTTGGCATTCTTTCATACATCCACACGTCGGACAATCGTACCGTGGATATGCTCAACTTGGATGGCGAGTACGAGCGATACGCCCGTGAACAACGGAAACTCGATCGGAAGAAACACGGGTCGAACAATTGGGAATCCCAGCGCCGAAAAGTTGCGAAGGCGAAGCGGGCTATTAAGCGGAAAGTCGAGGACTTTCAGCACAAGTTATCGACGTGGCTTGTCAAGGAGTACGACTTGGTAGCCGTTGAGGATTTGGACGTGAAGTCGATGATGGAGACGTTGCAGTCTGCAAAGAACAAGCAAGATGCGGCGTGGTCGCGGTTCCTGACGATGTTAGAGTACAAAGGTGAGTTGTATGGTACTCATGTCGTGAAGGTTGACGCGGCAGGTACGTCGAAGGAGTGTTCTCGGTGTGGTGTGGGGACTGCAAAGCCAGTATGGGTCAGAGAACACTCATGCCCGGCGTGCGGTCACAAGGAGGATAGGGATTTGAACGCGGCGAAGAACATTCTTTCTCGCGGTTGTCAGAAGGTAGGGGCGGGACGCTCCGAATCAACGCCTGTGCAGACTGCGCTCCCTGTGTTCACCCCGGTTGCGGTGGATGCAAAGCGCGTTTGTCGAGGGAACCTCGACAGGCTGTCAGACGCAGTCTGACAACGTCGTTGAAGCAGGAAGCCCCGAGGCTTGAGCTCGGGGCAGGTTCACGAAGGTGAGCGATCGGATTTGCCACACTCGGTACGGGTAAAAACAGGCAAACCCAACAGGCCACTTTCAATTAGTGCTTACAATCTTGATGACGTCGCCCTCGTCGAGCTCGTAGCTATCGGAGATTTTTCGCTTCGATCGCGCGTCGACCGCGTGGAGGTAGCCCTCGCCGATATCCGTGTGGACCGCGAACGCGAGATCCTTTGGTGTCGCCCCCTGCGGGAGCAAGAAGGCATCAGGCAGGACGGTTCCGGTCCCGTCGGTCCACTTCGACTCATTTTGTACCGGAAACGCAGTGAGGTGCTCGAGCAGATCGTACACTGCGGTATTGAGAGCGGTCTGAACCGCCGTTCCGCCGTAGGTGTCCATGACCTCGCGGATCCGTTCAAGTCCTGCGGTCTGCTCGTCGCTCAGATCGCCGACAATCGTAAATTCTGGATCGCCAGGATCGTACTCGATCACGCCCGCCTCTGCGCCTCGCCGCAGCGCCAACTCGCCGTCTGCGGTCGCGGGCACGACATACTCAGCGGCGTCTCGGAGCCGATCGATCGTCTCTTCCTCGGCGATGTCTGCTTTGTTCGCGACGAGGACGATCGGCTTCGTCCGCTCGCGGACGTCGGTCGCAAGCGCCTCGCGGTGGTCGTCGGTCCACTGGATCGGGTCCTCGGGGTACTCGAGCGCTCTGAGACTTGCTGCAACGTCGTGTTCTGTTGCACCGAAGCCCGTCAACAGTTCTGCGAGCGCTTCGTCAATGTCGAAATCCGGCGATCGGGACTTGCGTTCGATCGACTCCCAGTTCCTGTCGATGATACCCGCGAGCCACAGGTCGAGCTCTTCGCGGATAAACTCGACATCCGAAACTGGATCGTGGCTGCCGGGTTCGACCGGTTCGCCCTCAGCGTTCGTCGCCCCAGAGGCATCTAAGACGTTGACGATCGCGTCGGCGTTCGTGAGTTCGTCGAGGAACTGGTTCCCCAAGCCTCGCCCTTCGTGTGCGCCGGGAACGAGTCCAGCGACGTCGATCAGTTCGATCGGGACGTAGCGCTTCCCGTCGCGGCAGCGATCGTTCCCACAGCGCTCCTCGAGGTCGAGACACGGACACTCGGTCCGGACGGTCGCGACTCCTCGGTTCGGGTCGATCGTAGTAAACGGATAGTTTGCGACGTCTACGTCTGCGAGCGTCGCCGCAGTGTAGAAGGTTGACTTCCCGGCGTTCGGCTTGCCGGCAAGGGCGATCGAAAGCATACCCGCTCGTTCACGGCGGGAGGGAAACTGCCTTTCGGTCCCGCGAGCCGTGAGTCAGGGACCAACTGGCTGAACGTCTACGCTCGCAGGATGTCCTGAACCCGTCGCGGCTCACCGGTGAGATCAGGGCTCTCCTCGACAATTTTCAATACCTCGTGATCGGTCACGTCTGGATAGGACTTCTCTGTCGCCTCCTCGATGAGCGACTTCTCGAGGCGGAATTCGGTGCCCTGATACACGACATCGACGCCGTCCTCGTCGAACGAAAGCTCGGTCATGATCGATTCTTTTGCCTCGGCGGGCAAATACTCGCGGATTCGGAGCGATCGACGGGCTGGTCTTCGGTCAGCGTTCAGCGCTGTTGTCGAGGTATGCATCGCCGCAGCCGAGCGATCGGTGTGGGCAGTATTGACAGTACGGTCCCGGTGTCACCGTCTGGTAGCCGGAGTTGTTTGCGGCTTCGAGCGTCGATTTTAGCTCCGGAATCTGTTCGAACACCTCGGCGCGATCGAACAGCGTGAGCTGCGGGCCCGACTCGCCAAGCGAGAGGTACCCGACTGACTCGATCGGCTCGTCGAATCGAGCATCACAGGCCAGCAAGTATAACACGAGCTGGGCGCTGTCTTCGATCGAGCGATCCGCATCAGTCGTTTTGTAGTCGATCACGACAAGGTCGTCGTCCGGAGTTCGATACACCGCATCTACGTAGCCGGTGATTCCGTCCGCGCTAGTTCGTTCTGCCAGCGCGTCGAGCGAAAACGGCAGTTCCGAACTCACGATCGACCACTCGGAGACCGGGCTTTCGAAGTAGCGATCGATACACGCCTTTGTGGCAGGCACTGCTGCCGACAGCGACCGTTGGCGAGCGATCCGTTCACAGGCGGCGTCCCACTCGGCTTTTTCCGTGTATCCTCGCCAGTAGCAGTCCTCTCTGACCGCGTGAAACAGCGTCCCGATCGCCCGCTGGGAGACCGCATCCTGTCCGTCCCGATCGGCTGTCGTCGCCAACGGCGGGTCCTCGAACCCATACACGACGTGGTCGAGATAGTGTTTTCGCGGACAGTCCCCGAACGCTTCCAGCGACGTGTGGCTGTGAACCCTCGGTAGCCGATCAGCGCGCTCGCCGGCGGTTGGCGTCGCCTGGTACGGTGAGTCCGCGGGGGCGTCTGCTGTCAGCGTTCCCCGCTTGAGCTGTCGGGTCAGCCGGCGGATCTCTGTAATTGCTCGATCGGGACTCGCTCGCGTGCCGTCGTACCAGGTGATCTGTTCGCGGGTCGTCGTTCGAACCTGTTCGACGGCCGTCGTCAGATCACACACTGCCGTCGGATCGTCCGCCTGAATCGTCTCGACGGCGTCGGAAACCGCGCCCCATGTGTCAACCGCTGGCCCGCCGTGTCGCCACCCGATCGACGGTGGGAGCAACTCGTCGAGTTCCGCCGCTGGCACCGTCGCGGTATCGTCGTTGTTCCCAAAGAGGACAAGCCGATCGCGAGCGCGGGTGATTGCGACGTGGAGCACGCGCCACTGCTCGGCAACCGCTGCCGCGGAGAGCGGCTCGGTGAGGGGGTCAACAGGTGGCGACTCGATCCGCCGGCGCAACACCGACCAGTCCGTGCGTTCACCCCAGAGCCGGAAGCTCGGTGGCGGCGCCCACGAGGGGCCGAGAAACGGCACCAAGACGACGGGAAAGTCGAGCCCTTTGGCCTGATGGACCGTCATCACGTCAACCGCATCTTTGCTTCGATCGCCAACGTCATCGCGTCCCTGCTCGGTGTTCGTGAGTGCGGCTGGATCTGCGAGGTAATCGATGAACGCCGTCGACAGCCGAGTTTCGATCGGCGCATCCTCGAACGCGTCGATTCGGGATTCAACCGCCGGCAGGAGCCTGCGGTCGCGGTCGGTGAACGTCCAGTCGATCCGGGTCCGTTCCCGAAGCTCGGCGTAGACGGCCGAGACTGAGTCCGTCTGTACAGCGTCGATGAGCGCGGGGATATCCGCTCGTGCACGAGTGAGCCCCTCTGGGTTCAAGACGGCGGTCTTCTCGATCGATCTGACAGCGTCGACGATGGTCCCCGGCTCGTCGGCCAGTGCGCGAATGTCTCCATCTGCAAGCCGATACACCAGCTTGAGAACCCGGATTGCGCGGCGGTCGTCGCTCGGGTCGACAATGAGCCGGAGGTACGCGACGAGCGTCTGTATTCCCGGCGGGAGCGACGACGAGGAGCCGCCGGCTCTGACGTACGGAATGCTCTCTTCGGCGAGTGCTGCACACACGGCCTCCGCCTCGCGGTTCTTTCTCACGAGTACCGCGAGTTCTTCGAGATCGTGGCCGTCAATCTCGTCGAACCCGTCGGTCAAAAGCGCCGACACTGTCGCGCTGACCTGTGCGGCCTGCGTCTCGAGGTCGCCGTCGGCCTCGACAGTACAGATCGATCGCTCGCCGCGGCCTCGATCCGAGGTGAGCGTTTTCGTACTGCCCGGAAGCTCGTTCGAGAGGTCCAAGATCGGCTGTCGCGAGCGGAAATTCAACTCCAGCGCCATCGACTCGATGCCCGGGAACGCGGATTCGATGTCGGTGATGTTCGTCGGATCGGCGCCGCGCCACTCGTATATCGCCTGGTCGGCGTCGCCAATCACGAACAGGTCTGCGTCCGTGGCCAACTGATCAATGAGTGCCAACTGTGCACTGTCGGTATCCTGGAACTCGTCACAGAAGACGTAGCCGTAGCGATCGCACACGTCTGCACCGAGATCGCTCTCCAGCAGTGCCGTCGCACGGCGGATCAGACCGTTGTAGTCGACGGCCCCTCGCTCTTGTAACCGCGACTCGTACCGACGGTATCCCTCGAGGAAGTCGTGCGCTCGCAGGAATAGCTCGATGTAGGAGCCCAGCCGGACGATCGGCGTCTGTGCGGTGTCCCGCAACGCTCCGCCGTGGGCACCGCCCCACGTTCCGAATAGCCCCGAGGGAACTCGCGACCAGTCACTCCCCTTCTGCGGCAGCGTTTCGATCAACGATCGGACGATCTCCGTACAATCATCGAGGTATGACCGAACCTCCTGACCGAACGGATCGCCCTCGTCGATCGAAGTGCTGCGGTATCGAAGGACCTGTTCGAATCGCTCGAGTCGCTCGACGAGACGACCGTGGCCCCCACTGGACGTGAACGCGAGCGCGCCGTCGCTATCAGGGCCAAACTGCTCGTCCGCGGTCGATCGAAGGTCGCGGACGACCGATCGACACGCGACCAGAACCGCTCGATCCGGCAGGTGTGTTTCGATATCGTCCGGGCTAATTCCCTCCCGGCTGAACGATTCGATGAACTGGTACAGATCGTCCGCAGTCGCCCGATCACGGCTGACATCGCTCAGCGTGAGTCCCTCGTGAATCTCGGCGATTACCGCCCGTTTTCGATCATCGGTGAGAAGCTCGAACTCCGGGTCGAGTCCGACGGCATACGCGTACTCGCGCAACAGCCGATAACAAAACGAGTGATACGTCGAGGCGTCAATGTTGTACGCGCTCGCGTCTTCGATCGTATCTGTCAGTCGCTCGACCGCACTGTGGGCAGCCTTGTTCGCGAACGTCAACACGAGGACGTCGTTCGGGTCAACGCCGCGTTCGTCGATGAGCCGATCGATCCGCGCGACCATCGTCGTCGTCTTTCCGGTTCCTGCGCCGGCGTCGACGACGATCTGCTCGGCCTGTGCGGACGCAACGTTCGGCTGATTGCCCTTCAGTCGTGGGCTCGATGGCGAGTCGTCGCTCATTCGAATCGCACCTCCGCGTTGATGTACGGCGAGCACATGCCGGTGTACGAACAGTCCCCACACACCGTCTTCCGAATGTCGTCGAACCGATCGCCTGGGTCGTACGCCTGTGCGGACAGCCACGTGATGAGGTTGTCGAGCACCGAGAGCGCCGCGTCACGTTCGGCCTCGTAGGCTGCATCGAGCCGACGGATTTCGGGAATAATCTCAATTTCACTCGCGTCGCCTGCTGCGGGGACGCTTGGCCTGACCGTCTGGGTCAGTCCGACGTACGCGAATCCAACCGGGGATTTTCCCGCAGGTGTGCCGTCAGTGGTGAACCGATCGTCCGTCGCGAGCGCCTCCATGGTCGCAACCGCCCTGAGCACGCTCCCGGCAGGCCCTGGAATGTACATGTTGCCTCCGGTGTGTTTGGCAATCGTGTTTCTCGCCCCATCGAACGCCACGTCGTCAACGTCAAATTGATACTGCAGGACGACTGGTTGGTCGTCGATCGAGACGATTGCGTCGATCGGACAGTCGATTTCACGGCCGCCGATCCCAAGGGTGGCGGTTTCGTCGCTCGCATATACTTCAGTTCCGTGGCTATCTGCGAACCGACCGAGGTACGATCGAATCGCCTCTCGGCAGTCGACGTTGACGGCCCTGTCATCGATCGCCTCCTCGGCGAGACGACTCAGTGCCTCGTCGATTCGATCCTCGACGGTGCCACTGTGAACCAACCCCGCTGTGATCGCGTCCCGAACTGCCCCAAGCGCTCGCTCGCGTGCTTGGATGGCAGAGTCGCGCGCGATTTCGAGGCGATAGCGGTATTCGTACTGCCTCGGACAGGCGAGATACGTCGTCAGCTCGTCGATCGCGATTGGCTCGCTCATTGTGATCGTTCCTCCGCAGCTCCAATATCGCCATTCGCCATATCGATCTGCGTGTAGACGGCGTCGCGGAACCGCGGCTCGACGTCCTCGCGGTCGCACAGCTCAGCGATCGCCGCTAGTCGCTCGCGGATTGTACGCATATCTGCGCGATCGCCGAGGCTCGCCGCTCGTTCGACCGCCGAAAGCGATCGCCACGGCTCTTGTATCGCCGCAGCAGCGACACCGGTCGGCGTGTATCGGGTGATCTCTGGTTGTTCATGAGATGGTGAATCGCTCCCACCGCGGGTTCCGTTGGATCGCCCTGCGGCGTCGACGGTGTATCCAGCTGCCATCGTGATCTGCGGGAGTGATTCCAACGAGCGAAGAAACCGCGAGGGATGTCGCCGTCGACCGAGCGATCGGGTGCCACGATCGGCCGTACAGAGGTAGAGCCGGTCGGTCCCGACCCGAGCACCAACAGCGAGCTGTCGCCGCGAAAGCGCAGTGTAGTAGGCGTCGTAGGCGTTGCGGTCGGGCGTCTCGACCGCCGAAAACGACGTTGACACCGTCGTGGGATCGAGCGTTGTCACACCGGGATACGCCGCCGATCGTTTGACCCAGTCGGTCGGAAACAGTCGGGTAAGTGTCTGTGTGTCGGGCGGATAGATGCCCTCGACGACATCGACGAGAAAGACGATCGGCCGCGAGTCGTACTTTGCGACCCGAATTGGATCGACAAGGACGCCGTTTTCTTCGACAGACAGCTCTGTCGTGTACTGATCGGGTGCGACGTACTGGATCGCCCGTTCGAGCGTCTCTAAGAACGACTGATAGCCGCCGGCCAGGAAGTCCGCGCCGTCGAAGAACGCGGCAATGTCGCGGATCTCTCGGATGTTGCGATACGAGCCGTAGGCGTCGACCTCGCGTTCGTCGGCGATCCGATCTTTGAGGTCCGTTTCGACGATCCAGCGATCGATCGCTCCCGCGATCGTCGGCTCCGCGCGGATCGTCTCAAGCAACGCTGCGTCGACTGTGGTCCGCCCTTCGAGCGTCGCCATTGCCTCGGCGTCGTCGGCAGCCAACACCCGGATCAGTGCGTGAATCTCACGAATTGCGGGGTCCTCGGAGAGTCCCTCGACAGTTGCCGATGCCGTCGAGACGCCGGCACGGCGGAGGATCGACCGAGCCTCGTGAACCGGCTGATTGATGTCGCGAAGCAACACGGCAAAATCCTCGTAGCGATAGCCCGCCCGGTCTCGAAGCGCCTCGATCTCTTCGGCGATCGCCTCGAGTTCAGCCGCAAAGGTCTCCGAAGCGACGCGATAGGCGGTGTGATCGCGGTCGTCGGGCAGGGACCCGGATGCGAGCCAGCGGCCGATCGCCGCCGGGTCCGAAAGCGCCTCGGAATCGAACTCCGTTGGTACACACTGCAGCCCTGCTGCCGTCCCGATCGACTCGACCGAGCCGCTTTCGTTCCAGATTCGCTGGACACTCGCGTCCCGTTCACCCAGACAGTACAGCTCCGCGTCCGTTGTCAGTGCCGAGAGATACGATCGTTCGAGCGAGCCGAACTCTTCGAAATCAACGACGAGTACCGCATCGAACAGCGCCGACACGAACGCACGGACATCGGATGTCGACAGCGCGTCGCGAGCCCGTTCGACCAGTTGCGCCTGCTCGAGCGACGATCGCTCTGCCAGTGCTTCCCGAAACCTTGTTTGGACCGCTTCGAGTTCTTCGATCGCGGCGGCCATTGTCGGATCGTCGTTGGTCCGATCGCCGAATCCACCCCAGCTCGCGACGAGGAGAACCCGGCCGACGTCGCGACCGAACGACTCCGCCTCAGCGGCTCGCTTCAGATACGGTGTTGACCAGTTCCAGCCATTGATGACGGTCCGGAGCAGCTCGTAGCGCTCGTAGTCTGAGAGGACCTGTTCATCCGGGGCGGCGTAGGCGTGGATCGAGGCCGCGTGATCGAGCACTGATTCGACGTTCGGCCGGGCTGGGATCGACAGCTCATCGGCGAGGTCGCGCTCAAACGCCGTGGTACCGCTCGGAAACCGCTTGAGGACGAGAATATCGGCTGGATCGTGCCCTTCAGCGAGGAGTGTCTCGTAGGCGCTCGCAGCCCGGGCCGCGAGCGATCTTGCGGAGAACTCATCGATTCGGAGTCGACCCGCAAGCGTTCTCTCGTGATGTTCGCTCACAGGCAGCGTTGTGCGGCATCGTACTTAAGGGTGTGACCGCGGGAATCGCTGCAAACGGATCGTATAATTGTGACTCACTCCCGAGAGTGCGCCGTATCCATGTACAACACCCGACGCTCCGCCCGGTTGTGCAAATACCACGTACCGGTTGTGCAAATACCACGTACCGGTTGTGCAAATACCACGTACCGGTTGTGCAAATACCACGTACAACCGCGTTAATGGTATCATTCCAGCCAAACTCCACTATCACACATGATGCGCGATGAGATACACGACCTCCCCCCAAGCGCAAAACTCGTGTTCAAGATCCTCGAGTGGAACGGTGGGATGACACAGAAAGCCCTGGCCGAAGAGTCGCTTCTCGCGCCACGGACTGTTCGAAGCGCGCTTGACGACCTTTCCTCGATCGATGCAGTCACCGAAGACGTCTACATTCCTGACGCACGAAAACGGGTGTACTCGCTGCGATCGGAGTTCAGCGATGCGACGACGAACGGTGAACCCGAAATTCGAAACTGAGCGGTCAGTCTTTGGGTCGGTCAGCGTAGACGCGTACCGGAGTCCGTCTCAGAACGTCAGGTGCGAGGAGGACCCCGGCATGTCGTCATCGTCGTCTTCGATCCCCCCATCGTGGGCGTATGTGTAGCCACGATCGGTCAGGTACACCGTTCCATCCTCGACGGTCACCTCAACAGCGACGAGCGTCGACCCCGCTGCTTTTCCGTTGTCACAGTGGCCCGAACAGCTATCGAACATCGAGCCGTGTTTCGGGCAGATGATTTCGCCGTCACGAATGGCCGCGCCGCGGCCCCGATCGAGGCGCTGGTCTGTCTCGTGTTGACAGAAGTTGAGCCACCCTTCTACGCCGTCCTCGCACCGAACGAGAATCGCCTCTTCGGCCTCGCCGCGGGGTGATCGGACTGTAAAGAGATACGAGCCGTCCTCGGGCACCGCGTCAACTGATGTGATTTCGCTCCCGTCGGTCATCGGTTCGGTTTTAGACCGAGTAGACAAAACGGTTCGGCGATCGGGCTAGTTTCGACCGAGCAGGAAATACAGGACGATCCCGAGAATTGGCGCGAGGAAGACGACAATTGCCCACAGGAACGCCGGCTGGTCGCTTCGTTTCTGCGCGTCAGTGTAGGTCCACCAGATCAGCGCGATCTGTGCGACGAGGATCAATAATCCGAACAGCCCAGCAATCGCGTTCGCACCGCCCTGCAAGGCTACCAAGGAGAACATCTGTGCTCAAAACGTCTCAACTCTGAAATAAAAGGGTTATGAAGCTGGCTAGAAACGAGCGATTTCTCTGCTGAAGGCTGGTCCGATCTCGAACCAGTTGACTTTACGGCGCACAAATTCGCGTGAATTGCAACTAACTCGGGCAAACGAAGTTGACCCTCTAAGGGTCGGGGCAGTAAACGGTCGATCGCATGACGCCCAATTGGAACCCACCTCCGAAAGACGACCAATACGAGGACATTAAATCGACGAGTAAGCTGTTCCTCTCGGCGATCGCACTCGCGTTCGTCGTCTACTTGATCACGCTACTGCCGGGAACCGAGCAACTGGTCCCGCTGACGCCCGTCCCCTTCGCCGCGATAATAACGGCGATCGTCACGCTCAGCATCGTCGGTGCGTTGCTCATGGCTGCCTCATCGATCGCCTCAATCGTTCAGTCCACTATCGACTCCCCGCAAGCCGTTGGTGAGAATGCTGCGTCGGTGGCGTACTGGCTCGTCATTCTGACAGCGATCGGCCTCGCGCATCGCGGGCTCTCAGGCATTGTACTTCCATACCTTGAGGGACTGTACTGGACGTACGACGCCGCCTTCTTACTCCTCTCGATCCCGGCACTCGTTGCTGTCGCCGTGCGGCTGTTTGCCGCGATCGACCCAAGCGCCGAACTGATCGCGCGGTCGGTCGTCGGCGAGCCCGATCGCACCGGTCGTGAACAATCCCAGAGGACCGCGCAAAACGACGCGAGCGGTTCGAAGGAGGACACCGCATGAGTGCGACCGAGCGGTCTGAATCGTCCGGTTCACCTCGCGTCTCTGAGGAGAGTGAGATCCCGATCGTCGCCGGTATTGCAGCCGGACTTGTGGCGTGGCTCGGCGGATACGCATTCACGTACGTGGTCGCCGCCGGCGAGATCAGAAACTCAGGGCTGAATCGGATCGTTGAGGCGCTGTCCGGTGACGCTGCGACCTACGAGATCGTCGGCTGGGTGTTTTACAACGCACACTTTGTCGATACTGTCTTCAATAACCTCCCGATTGTCGGCAGTATCACTGCCAACTACGTCGGTGGCGAGGACGGCTTCACGGCGGGGTTGTACGCGGTCCCGATCGCCCTATTGTGTCTCGGTGGTGCCGCGACCGCGGCGTACACCCACGCGGCCGATGCCACGTCGGGAATCCGTGCCGGAGTCGTGCTGGTGCCCGGATACCTGCTCCTTACAATAGCTGGCGTGTTCTTGTTTGAGGTGACTACTGGGTCGGCTTCGGCCGCTCCGGACCAACTCGCGGCAATCGTGCTCGCAGGGATTGTGTACCCAATCGTCTTTGGATCGATCGGCGGTGCGGCCGTCGGCTGGTATCTCGGTCGCCAGCGCGATCGTGGTACGACGACGAACTGATTGGATCGAACACAAAAACGGTTATACCACCGGCGGCCATCCCCACGAGTATGCCCGGGTGGGAATGTGCGATCGGCGACTGTGAACGAGTTTTCGAGGACGGAGAGTCGCTCATCCTCCACCAGGCGACAGAGCACGATCGTCACGAGTGCAAAGTGTGTAACACACTCACGTATGACGGCTACGTCGCCATTCGACACGCGTTCGACGAACACACCCGTGCGCAGTTCGTTCGCGCGTACGATGCAGACTCCGCTGATGTCCGGCGTCGAGAAAAAATCAAACAGATCGTCGAACAGGAGGTCGATCTCCGATCCGTGTTCGATGCGCTACAGGAGACGTAGGGACTGACTACCGTTCTTCGCTGTCGAGGACACGGATCTGATCGCCCCGAACGGTCACTGGAATCGGAACCGTTGCCTCGTAGAGTTCGACAGTCACCTGATCTTTGCCTTCGTCGATCCGCTGGACGCGGGCTTTCTCGCCCTGGAACGGCCCGGCGATGAGTTCGACGATGTCGCCCTCGGCGATCCCTTCGACGTCGGGGGTCGGCGAGAGGAAGTGTTCGACCTCCGTGAGCGAGGAGTTCCCGGGGACGATCGTCCGGGCGTGGGGAATCTCTTCGAGGATTCGCTCTAACACCGCGGTGTTGTCTGCCTCGACCATGACGTAGCTCGTCAGCTGGTCGGGTGCGAGGATCGCGTGTACCTCGTCCTCTTCTCGGCTCGCGATCATGTCCGCGACCGTCTGTTCCTGGCTCGCGGTGGTTTTGACGGCGAACAGGCCCATCAGAACCCTCCGGGCAAGACGCTCATGATCGCGAAGATCACGAAGCCGATGAAGCCGACGAGGAAGATCCCGGCGGCGGCGATCTTCGATACCTGCGAGAACTCCTCCCAGGTGGGCGTACTTGCCAGTTTAAGAACCCGAATGTAGCTGTTGAGATCGTACGGAACGTCCATATTGGCCGATCGTTTGACGTCTGGGCTTTTTTACTTGTTGATTCGATCGGTCCGGTAACACACCGATTCGATCGGTCCGGCAACACACCGATCCGTGAAAATTATTCGACGTAGTCGATATCCTCGCCGTCGGTCTGCGCAGCCTTCGCCTGCATCGCCTCGCTGCGGCCGTAGATCTGCGGTGACTCGACGCCCGTCACAACGATCATCGTCCGCATCTTGCCTTCGAGTTCCTCGTCGATCGACGTTCCCCAGATAATCCGGGCGTCGGGGTCGATCCGATCGTAGATCTCCTCGACGACACCTTCGGCCTCGCCGATCGCCATGTCGTTGCCACCGGTGACGTTAACGAGCGCGGAGTTTGCTCCAGAGATGTCGACATCCAAAAGCGGCGATCGGAGCGCGCTCTTGACCGACTCTTGGGCCTTCGAGTCGGTATCAGACTCTCCGAGGCCGATCATCGCCACGCCGCCTTTTTCCATCACGGTCCGAACGTCTGCGAAGTCGAGGTTGACGAGGCCCGGGCGGGTGATGAGTTCGGTGATCCCTTTGACCGATCGCATGAGGACCTCGTCGCTCACTTTGAACGCCTGCCGGACGGGGAGTTTGCCGACCGCGTCGAGGAGGCGATCGTTCGGGACGACAATCACGGTGTCGCTCACGTCACGGAGGCGTTCGAGCCCCGCTTCGGCGTTCGTTCGGCGAACCTCTCCTTCGGCAGTGAACGGCGTCGTGACGATCGCGATCGTGAGCGCGCCCGACTCGCGGGCGGCTTTTGCGACGACAGGCGCAGAGCCGGTTCCGGTCCCACCGCCGAGGCCTGCGGTGACGAACACCATGTCCGAGCCCTCGATCGCATCGTAGATCTCTTCTTGGGATTCGATCGCCGCCTCTTCGCCGACCTGCGGGAGCGACCCTGCGCCGCGACCCTGGGTCTTTTGTTGGCCCATCAAGATTTTCGAGTCGGCTTCGATCTCGACGAGATGTTGGACGTCAGTGTTCGCAGCGACGAGCTTCGCGCCGGTGATGCCCTCTTCGAACATCCGGTTGACGGTGTTTCCACCGGCACCGCCACAGCCAACGACGGTAATATCTGTCTGCAGGTCTGCGAGGACGTCGCGCAGTTCGTCGTCGGTCATCGTCCCTGTCGGGGAGGGTGCGGCGTTTTGACCGGAGGTGTCGAACCCCTCGGCCGACTCCTCCGGTGTTTCTTCGGCTTCTTCGATCGCATCCTCGACGATAGAATCCATAGTATGCAACAGGATTACTGACCAAGCCTATTTACCTTTCCCCTTCGTCATACCTCCGTCTGACACACGCACAGGGACGTTCATCAGCACTTTGTCCGACTCAATCGCCGGTGCTCCTCGACGGGACCGGGAAGCGATCGACCTGTTCTGTCGTTACTGCTTTGGGGTCAATCGTCCGCCCGTCAACCTCGACAGGTTCTCCGGCGGCGAGTTTGCCAAATGCTGGTCCCTCAGGAATGCCGAGGGTCGCTGCAAGCGACGGATCGAAGCCGGTGGTCCTCGCGATAACCGTCTCGCCGTCATCTCCGTCCTCGGTATCGCGTTCGATCGAGTCGTACTTCGGTTCGAGCACGTCAATCAGCCCGTCGACGATCGCATCGTAGTGCTTATTTGAGATGTCGGAAGAGCCGTCGGTCGCGACCGCAACCCTCTCTGTCGGCTTGGTTGCGCCCTCTGTGGTCTCGAACGCGACCGCGTGCGTTTCAACGGTCGCGTATGTCGTGTCGAGATCGACCCCGCTGGCAGCCGCAACCAACTCGGCTGGCAGTGGCCAGATCTCGACTGCATCTGCAGACTCGACGCTGACCGCGCCGAACCGCAGACCCTCGTCGATCGACGAGAGTTTCGACTCCAGTGCCGCAACGAGTCCGAAGGGACGATCGTCGACCGTTCGGATCCACGTTTCGGTCACGACGCGATAGCCGAGATTTGCAATCGTCGCCTCCAGGTCGGGTTTCGTCCCTTCGACGACGGCGTGTTCGGCATTGCTCTGTTCGAACGCGCGCTCGATTATTTCGGGGTTCTCTTCTGCGGGCCCCATCGCTTCGAGTTGCCAGTCGGCACCGATATGGCCGACAGCCCAGTCGGTGTCGGTCACGATTCGAGTAAACCGCGGGGCGTAGTGGCCGCCGCCGAAGCCGACGACGTGTCTGGGGGTGCCGGTGTCATCGAGGCGATCGGGCGGCGTCCCGCCGATAGCCAGCACTGCTCGAGCGACGGCCTCGGCGGCGTCTGGGTCGCGCCACTGTGGCTCGTCGCTGCCCACCTCTGCGAACAACGACGGGACTGACAGCTCCGAAGGTCCGTGATGGGTACACTCGATCCCGATATCGTAGTCTTCCGGCGCGAATCGATCGAATGTGTCCACGATCGCCTTCTGGGTGTTCGGTGCCGCCCGTGCAAGTCCACCGTCGGTGCCGCCGTACTCGGCAGCACCGAAGTTGCCCGTCACGTGTGCGGTGAGGAGTTTGCCGGTGTTGCCGGCGTGTCTCGAGACGAAAATGATGCACTCGAGCGCTTTGGGCGCTGCAAACGCCGGTGTGGGGTCACCGAGGTAGATGTGTAGCTCCTCGAACGTTCGCAGCTCGAATCCCGGTGTGGTGTAGTACGTTCCGCCGCCGCGATCGTCGGGGGTGTCTGTGTCCTCGTGTTCGGTCCACGACCTCACATCGAGTAGTTTCTCGCCGATGTGCGTGGAGGCGTGGTCTGCGTTGCTGACGACGATTCCGATCACAGCCAAAAAGACGCGATCGACGCTCGAATAGCCACCGTTTTTGATCCGCTGTGTGGACGTATCGATATGGATGTTTACGGACTAATCGGCAACCCAGTCGGCCACTCGCTCTCGCCGCCGATGCATGAGGCGGCCTACGAGGCGCGTGGGATCGACGCGCGCTACGTTACGTTCGAGCCGGCGATCGGCTCGGCTCCGGAGGCGGTATCAGCGGCCGAAACCCTCGGAGTCGCGGGACTGAACGTCACTGTCCCGTTCAAACAGGACGTTCTGGACGCGGTTGTACCCGAGCCGCTTGCCGAACGAATCGGTGCAGTGAACACGATCGACTTCACCGGCGAGACCCCGCAGGGATACAACACCGACGCTATCGGCGTCACACGGTCGTTTGAACACCACGGCGTGTCGATCGACAGCCGGGACGCGGTCGTCGTCGGGGCTGGCGGCGCGGGCCGAGCGGCCGCGTTCGCGCTCGCAGACGCCGGGGCGTCCGTTCACATCGCGAACCGAACTGAGTCGCGAGCGATCGACCTCGCAGCGGCGGTTCCGGGCGCGTCTGCCGGTGGGCTGGAGACCCTTTCTGAGCGCGTTCCGACAGCCGATATTCTCGTCAACGCGACGAGTGTTGGCATGGAGAGTGACGAGACACCGGTATCTGCAGGGCTGCTCCACGGCGATTTGACCGTCCTTGACGCGGTTTACGCCCCGCTGGAGACCAGGTTGCTCCGTGAGGCGAGGGATGTGGGTGCGGAGACGATCGACGGCGCGTGGATGCTCCTGTTCCAGGGGGTGGCTGCGTTCGAGATCTGGAGCGGTGAGGATGGACCCGTTGAGGCGATGAACGAGGCGCTTCGCTCGCGGCTCTAAGCGAACACGATCTATTGGAGCTAGCTAGCGGCCGAGCAGAACCGCCCCCGTGGCCAATCGATGGGTGATTCATTTTTATATACCGCCCCATCTTATCAAAATTCAATGAGTCTGTTGCAGAAGCTAAAATCGATCCTCGGACTCGATTCTGGGGAGGCTGCTGAGAGAGACGAGACGACCGTCACCGTCGAACACGACGCCGATACAACAGAAACTGCCGACGAGCCGGCAGCGACGGCGACTGAATCTGAGGCGGCCGACAGCGAGTCCGGGACGGACGACGAGCCGATCGCCACCGACACCGAGGCAGCTGCCTCAACCGGCTCATTGGTTGAAGAGCCCGATGAGCCCGAGGACGCTGCTGAGCCCGCTGAAGCGGCAGGTCCGGAGAGCGGCGATCTATCTGTGTCTGAAGCGTCTGCTGACGAGGAAGGAGCGGACTCTGCGGAAGCGGGAGAAGAAGCGGAAGTCGAAGCGGACGATGATGCCGCTGAAGAGGGAGAGGAAGCGGAAGATGAAGCAGACGAAGGTGCTGGCAAAGTGGTAGAGGAAGCAGAAGAGGAGTTCGCCGCCGAAGAAATAGAAGAAGCAGAAGACGAAGCGGACGACGATGCCGCTGAAGCGGTACACGAAGCGGAAGACGAGGAAGACGAGGAAGACGAGATCGCCGACGATGACGATGACGAAGGCGAAGAAGGCGAAGAAGGAGACGAAGAAGGCGAAGAAGGCGAAGAAGGAGACGAAGAAGGCGAAGAAGGCGAAGAAGGAGACGAAGAAGGCGAAGAAGGCGAAGAAGACGACGATGCCGCCGAAGAGAATGAAGACGACGGGTCGCCAGTGGACTCGATCAAGGGAATCGGCCCCGCGTACGCCGATCGGCTCGCAGACGCCGACGTGCACACAGTCGCAGAACTCGCTGCATCAGACGCCGAAACGCTCGCGGATAAAATCGACGTCTCCGAGAAGATCGTCAGCACATGGATCGAACGGGCACAAAACGAGTAACGACTGACACGTACCAAACCAATAGCGATTAACACGTGAATATATACCACGGGAATATGCCACCGCGAAACTGTTAGGCGTTCTGCGATGATAGGAAGGGTATGAGTCGCACCACCGTCGTCACTGATCGATCGGAATTCCGATCGGTCGCCGACGACGTCACCGCAGGAACAAGGGTCCCGATCGAGGTTGAAACTGTTATCGACGATCCGTTTTCGGCGTACCGTCGCGCACGAGACGGCCCGGGCGGTGTCTTTCTCGAAACGACTGGCGGACAGGACGGTTGGGGATACTTTGGTGTCGATCCGATCGATCGGCTCACCGTGAGTGCAGCCGCGGTTGTCTGGGAGGCAGCCGCTGACGACGCCGAGAACCACGGCGACTATCGCCGACTCACACCGTCGCTCGAAGCGCTGGAGGGATTTCTTGCAACCGAGGCAGTCGATCGATCGACGACAGCGGTCCCCTACCCGTGTGGCGCGATCGGCTGGCTTTCCTACGATATTGCTCGCGAACTGGAAGACTTACCCGAAACTGCCGTCGACGATCGATCGATCCCACGGGTGGCTGTCGCGAAGTTCGATCAACTGGTCGCGTGGCACACAGACGATGTCGGCGAAGAGACTCGGGTTCGGGTGACCGTCTGTCCAGTGATCGACCCCGAGACCGACGCGGGCGAGGCCTACGAGGCGGCGATCGACCGCGCCGAATCGCTCGTTAACCGACTCCATGAGGGAGATCCGTCAGTGGGGTCCGCACCTGTCGACGCCGAAACCGCAGAGTTCGAAAGCGACACCGGCAGAGAGGCGTTCGCCGATCGCGTCCGCCGCGTCAAAGAATACATCCGCGACGGCGACACCTTCCAGGCAAATATCTCCCAGCGACTCGTCGCGCCGGCGGCGGTGCATCCTGTCGAGGCGTACGACGCACTACGGACGGTGAACCCCGCGCCGTACTCCGCGCTGGTTGAATTTTCAGGCCGGGCGTCTGCTACCGGCGGCGATCGCTGGAGCGGGACCGACCTCGTCAGCGCCAGCCCGGAACTGCTGATTGAACGCGACGGCGACCGGATCGTGACCGAACCGATCGCCGGCACGCGTCCCCGAGGAGAGACGCCCGAAGCCGACGAGCGGCTCGAAGCGGACCTCCTGAACGACGAGAAAGAGCGAGCCGAACACGCCATGTTGGTCGATCTCGAACGCAACGACCTCGGAAAAATCTGTGCGTACGGCTCGGTTGACGTCAAGGAGTATCGCCGAATCGATCGCTACTCGGAGGTCATGCACCTCGTGTCACTCGTCGAAGGACGGCTCGCACCGGCGTACTCGCTGGCGGATGCGATCGCCGCGGCGTTCCCTGGCGGGACGATCACTGGTGCGCCCAAACCGCGGACCATGGAGATCATCGACGAGATGGAAACGACTCAGCGAGGCCCCTACACCGGTGGCATTGGCATCTTCGGATTCGACGGGAATGCAACACTGAACATCATCATCCGAACGCTCACCCGTCACGACGAGGAGTACCACCTCCGCGTTGGCGCTGGCATCGTTCATGATTCTCTCCCGAACACGGAGTACGACGAGACGCTCGCGAAAGGCAAGGCACTCGTGACTGCGATCGACGAGGCGCTGTCTGATCAACGACTGACGATCGAGGAGGTGTCACAATGAGCACAGACCGCGCGGACGCAACCCAACACGCTATCGGGGGTCCTATTCCCGACACCGAACTCCTCGTCATTGACAACTACGACTCGTTCGCGTACAACCTCGTCCAGTACGTTGGCGAGTTCGCCGACAGCGTGACTGTTCGGCGCAACGACGCGGTGACCGTCGAAGACATTCGATCGCTTGACCCCGACGGCGTTGTGATCTCGCCGGGACCCGGGACGCCACAGGAGGCCGGCGTTTCGATCGCCACCTACGAGCTTGATCGGCCGATTCTGGGGGTGTGTCTGGGCCATCAGGCGCTGTGTGCCGCACGTGGGTCGCGAGTCGGCCACGCACCCGACGTCGTCCACGGCAAGCCCTCGTTGATCAGCCACGATGGGCGTGGGATCTTTGCGGGGCTTCCGCCACAGCTCAACGTTGGGCGGTACCACTCACTGTGTGTCGATCGACCAGATCTTCCCGAAGAGCTGTACGAGACTGCACGAACCGAAGACGAACGCGAGGTCGTGATGGGTGTTCGCCATCGAAATCGCCCACACATTGGTGTCCAGTTCCACCCAGAGAGCATCCTCACGGATGCCGGGAAGCCGATGGTACGAAACTTCATTGCGCTGTGTGCGACCTGGCGCGATCGACACAACCGCGGCGAGGAGTGGTCTTGGGAGCATGTCTGAGGACGGCCATCCAGACGAGCTTCAGTATCACGTCAACGGGGAGATCGTCCCGGCCGCCGAGGCAACTGTCTCGGTCCGCGATCGCGGCTTCATGTACGGTGATGGTGCCTTCGAGACGATGCGGGCGTACGGCGGATCGATCTTCGCGTGGGAGGCACACGCCGATCGACTCGCCGAAACGTGTTCGATTCTCGGAGTTGACCACGGACTCGACCGATCGGAACTCAAAGCCCGGATCGACGAGACGCTGGCCACAAACAATCTCTCGGAGGCATACGTCAAACTCTCTGTCACCCGTGGCGTCCAGCCCGGGAAACTCACGCCAGCTCCAGCCGTCGATCCGACCGTCGTCGTGTACGTGAGCCCGCTCGATCGCGGAGGCCGGGAAGGATCGTCTGTCTGGGACGGTCCAGCGACGATACAGACAGTGAAGACCAAACGCATCCCCGACGAGGCCGTGCCGGCGCGGGCAAAAACCCACAACTACCTAAATGGCATTCTCGCACGCCTCGAACTCCGGGTGAGCGACGCTGACGAGGCAATGATGCTTGATACGAACGGGAATGTTGCTGAGGGGGCGACGAGCAACCTCTTCTTCGTCGATGATCGCGCGCTCAAAACTCCCTCACTCGACGGCCCGATCCTCCCTGGAATCACCCGACAGACAGTGATCGAACTGGCTGAATCGGAGGGGATCCCGGTCGAGACGGGTCAGTATCGACCTGACGATATCCGATCGGCTGACGAGGTCTTTTTGACCAACAGCACCTGGGAGGTTCGACCGGTCGATCGAGTCGATGGTATCGCGGTCGATCCAGAAACTGACGGCCCCGGACCGGTCACAAAGCTATTGTCGGCGCTGTTCGACGACCGGATCGAACGCGAGTACTACGGCGACGAGAGTGCGTCCAAAAGCGACGCCCGGTGAAATTCGATTGCACGATCGCCGGTCCGCTCGGGGTACCCCGGTCGCGTAACGACGCCCTTGGAATCGACGGCAGCGTGGGCAACAGCGGCGATCCGTTCGGCTTGAGTCGGGTGTACGTACTCGCGGACGGAGCTGTAGCCGTCGCGAAACGCTGCGGTGAGTCCCTCGGTGTCTCCTCCGTACCACCGCGCCACCATGTGTTCGGTCTTGGCGATCGACAGCCCGACCGGCGCGGCGATCGGATCTCCCCAGTCGAGCACCGCCACAATCTCACCGTCACTGACGATCGCGTTTCCGGGGCGAAGGTCCCACGGATACAATCCGATTGCATCGCTTGCGGGTCTCGCCTGCTCAACGGCTTCGCGGGCTTGATCTGCAAGGTCAGCAAATTGTGCTGGGAGCCGATCGATCCCCGCGGTCGCGTGCGCTAACAGCCACCTTGCAGGCGAGTCCCCATTCTGCACACCGATCTCGCTACCATTGGAGGTCGTGATCGAACCGCAGCGATCGAAGGCGAATGCCTCGTGCAGCGAGGCGAGTATTTCACCAAACGATCGAGCGATCGACCGCTTCGTTGCCTCCGGAACCGAACCGAAACGCTCGTGCAGATCGTCGCCTGCGACGAACTCGGTCACTAAATACTGGCGTGTGTCGATCGTGCGTGCTGTGATCACTTCGGGAACAGGGACGGTGGTTCGTGCTGCAATTGCTCGCATGAGCGCGCCCTCTGTCTTGAGATCGTTTTGCCCGTCTGTACTAGTGGCCGACGCCTGGACGACGACTGTCTGGCCGCTTGAAAGTGAGACAACGGTTGTGTCTTTGTGGTTTCCCTGATCGGGTCGCTTGACGGATTCGATCGTGGCATCCGGATCGATCGTGTTGAGAAGGCTGTTGAGGTCACTTCGCTGGGTTTCAATCACTGTTCGACAACCTCCACAAGCTCAGCGAGTGATCGGAGCACGTATTCGGGTCTGTACGGATCCGGGGGCTCACCCGCTGGTGCGTACCATGCCGACTGCATCCCACAGCCCTGTGCGCCGGCGATATCAAGTCGGAGAGAATTGCCGACGTACAGTGCGTTTTCGGCTTCGATGTTGAGCGCTGATAACACCGTATCGAACGGCTCGGCGTTCGGCTTGCGACGCGGGAGATCGCCCGCGTAAACGATTGGTTCGAAATACGGCTCGATGCCGAGCGCGTCGACTTTTGGCCGCTGTCTGTGTTCGGGGCCATTGGTGAGCAATCCCAGCGGGACCTCACTGCCGAGTCGATCGAGCACAGTCCGCGCATGTGGTGTAAATGACACTGCGCTCCGATCGACGGCACTGATGAACCCGTCGGCAAGCGAAAGGGCGTCGATCGGTGTCCGTCCTTCCTGTGCAGCGACCGTGACGAACCCCCCGGCGAGGTAGCCCCGTTCGTCGTCCGGTGGCGGCGAGCCATTGAGTGCGTCCCAGAGCTGATCTGGTGTGCCAAACCGATCGATGCCTGCAGCTACGAATGTCGCTTCGTACAGCTGGTCTGCTGGCTGACTGTGTGTACAGAGTGTTCCGTCGAGATCGAACACGACAGCGGCGATCGATGACACAGTGAGATGTACGCCGGGTAGCAACAAAACGGTCACGTCAACTGGTGGAATTACTCTCAACCTCGTTGAACCAGGGAGCGAACACAGCGAGCGGCCTTGGTTCAAATCTGGTGTATATCGTGACTCACGAGCAGCGCGCGATTCAGAAAACGTATAATAAAACTATAATAACAGAATAAGATAACAATATTGTTATTTCGTATTTATCACTGCTGCAAGGATTACTGAAATTCTGTTGGTTTTACTAAATCAGTTTATTCTAAACTACAACTTATAACTGCAGAAAAATATAATTATTTCACATATAAGACTATTAGACTAAATTACGATAGCTAAAATTCATAGATCTCCCATCTCGAGATCAAGCCACGCTATTTTAAGAAACGATTTTTTATATAAATATAATAATAAGATAATATATTTTATTCTGATAAATAAGTTCAAATGATTTCGATCAACTCTGGATTTCTTTCTACACAACAACATACTACTGATCAAAACAGAAGGACTCGGAAATGAAAAAAATCGACCCAAGTGAGTGCCTGGAATTACAAGCATATCTTTGTAATTTATTGGAACCCAGCGTTTGGCGATCGAAAACAACGCTGGAACTGCTGTCGCGATCGTACTGTCGATTGAGTGAGACGAAATCTCATCTCCACAGATTCGGTCGATACAACCAGGTTAGCGACGTGTGAAACAAGCGGCAGTAATCGAACGAGTGGATATTCAGAGACTAAATGTTTGCGATCGCCAAACCCTATACCTGTGTCGCGTTCACTTCGATCACGTTCGCCGCGCCACGTACGAGTTCAGGCAGCTCTTCGCGGAACCGATCGCCTTTGAACCGGCTCGTCGGTCCGGAGATGCTTATTCCACCCTGGATATCTCCGTTCTGATAGACAATTGGTGCGGCAACACACCTGAGTCCGGTGAGCACCTCCTCATCGTCGTAAGCAACGTTTTCCTCTCGGACGCGATCGAGTTCGTCGAACAAGGCCTCTCGGGATGTAATCGTATTCTCGGTATATGCGGGCATCCCGTGGCGATCGATAATGTCATTGACCCGCTCGGTTGGCAGCTGCGAGATGATCGCTTTTCCAAGGGCAGTACAATGGAGGTCCTTGCGGGCGCCGGTGTAGGAGGCTGTGCGGATCGCGTTCTCCCCACGAGCCTTGTGAAGATACACCCCACGACCGTGTTCTTCGACCATGAACTGCGCGACCTCACCGGTCTCCTCCGCAAGCTTGTCTACCTCTTGTTTTGCGATGTCGTAGATCGCCACGCCGTTTTTAGCCAGCTCACCAAAATCGACGAACTTGAGACTAATCTCGTAGTGTCCATTCCGCTTGACGACAAATTCGTGCTCCAACAGCGTCGCGAGATGCGAATGAACCGTTGTCTTCGAAAATCCGGTTTCACGAGCTAACTCAGAAATGCCGGCACCTCCACGATCCCGAAGTGCGTCCAGCAGTTCACACGTTGTGGCGACGGCCTTAATCCGTCGCCCGCCGTTCGATGTCGTGGGCTTTTCTGCCATACCAGCCTGTTCCCGGCCGGGAAAGTTAATTGTTTGCCATGGCCAAAAAAGGCTGATCAGACCGGTTGGGTCAAGATTTCGCTCTCCCCAGCGGTGCTATTTTTGATCGCCCGTCCGGAGCGATCGTCAAACAGGTGAATCTTCTCTTCGGGAAAGACTATGTCGATCTCCTCGCCAGCGGCGATCGGCGTCTCGCCATCGATGCTGATCGTGTACGTTTCGTCACCGATTGTTACGTACGCGTACGTGAGTTCGCCCATTGGTTCGACGACGTTCACTACCGTCGAAATGCTGTTTGGTTCGGATCCGTCTGTGAGTTCAATGTGTTCCGGTCGAATCCCGAGCGTGAGTCGATCCGAGGCGGATTCGATGGCCGAAACGGTGTCCGCTGACAGTTCGTACTCGAATTCGTCGTGGATCAGGCGACCGGATTTGTGCACCGTGTCGAAAAAGTCCATCGACGGAGAACCAATGAATCCTGCGACGAACCGATTATCTGGCTGATGGTAACACTGAAGCGGCGTCCCGATCTGCTGGAGCTGCCCGTGATTGAGGATCGCGATCCGATCGCCCATCGTCATTGCCTCCGTCTGGTCGTGGGTGACGTAGATCGTGGTTACACCCATGTTCTGTTGAAGCTCCTGGATCTCGGTGCGCATCTGGGTGCGGAGCTTCGCATCGAGATTCGAGAGCGGCTCGTCCATCAAGAACACCTCTGGTTCGCGAATAATCGCACGGCCCAGCGCAACGCGCTGTTGTTGGCCGCCAGAGAGCTCCTTGGGCTTGTTGTCGAGTAACTCGCTGATCTCGAGCAGTTCAGCGGTGGATTTGACCCGACGAGCAATCTCGTCTTTCGACAGATCAGTCGTAATCTTGAGCCCGTAACCGATATTTTTCTCGACAGTCATGTGCGGATACAGCGCGTAGTTCTGAAAGACCATCGCCATATCCCGCTCTTTCGGCTTCGCGTCGGTGATATCTCGCCCGTCGAGCCTGATTTCACCGTGGCTCGTTCGCTCGAGACCGGCGATACACCGGAGTGTGGTCGATTTTCCGCAGCCGGAGGGGCCGACGAGGACCAGAAACTCTCCATCCTTGATCGTGAGATCTAGCTCGTCGACGGCAACGATTTCGTTGCCGCCGTCGTCGAACACCTTGGTCAGTTTGTTGAGTTCGAGTTCTCCCATGGTTGTTGATGTTACTCGTACGGTACTGTCCCACTATATTAAATCCCTGTTGTCGCAATGACCGCACTTCGTAGGGTGTTTATTCTATGCAGTGGTGTGTCACATGCGAAAACTACCACTCGATGGTAACATGCGAAAACTACCACTCGATGGCTATGATGCAGATCGATCGACAATTACACGACCACGAGAATCGATCCAGCGGATTCAGTCCACTCGCCTGGGCCCGGATCGTCGTCGACACGCCGAACCGTCTCGCCGTTTACGATTACGTCGGAGACATCGATCGGCTCACCGGCCTCAATCTCGATATCGACGCGATCAGTCGCGAGGTCGGGCACGTTAATCTGAATACTGCTGTCGCGTATCTCAGCAGTGATTGTTACCAGCGCGTCAGCGTCCTCGTCGTAGTACCGCCCGCTTGCACTATCTCCCTCGAGACAACACCAAAAGGTGAGCGCTTCGGGCGTCCCAGACTGAACGTGTTGGGCGGGCGGTTGGGTCGGGAGAATGCTACCCGCCTTTTGGAAAATCGGCATCGTATCCAACGGCGCGTCGATCTCGACCGTCTGGCCGCCGGTGTATCGGATACCGTCCCAGTAGTGCGTCCACTCGCCGTCGGGGAGGTAGACCGATCGAGTCGTCTCCGCTTCGAAAACGGGTGCGACGAGTAGATCCTCGCCGACCAGGTACTCGGTGTCGAGCCGGTGGGTTCGGGGGTCGTCTTGATATTCGAGTACGAGCGGACGGACTGCGGGCAGTCCGGTTCGGGCAGCGATTTCGGCGTATGTGTACAGGTACGGCAACAGCCGGTACCGGAGCTGGGCGTATTTTCGGAAGATCGAAACGGCCTCCTCACCGAACGCCCACGGCTCTCGCGGCGTCGTCCCGTGACACCGACTGTTGCTCGACAACAAGCCAAACTGCGCCCACCGAATATACAGGCTCTCACTCGGGGTTCCTCTGAATCCACCGATATCGTGGCTCCAGAAGGCGATTCCGCTCAGCGATGCGGATAACCCGCCGCGAAGCGCCGCAGCCATCCCGTTCCACGAGGTCTGTGGATCTCCACCCCAGTGCATTGGGAACTTCTGGCTTCCCGTCCACGCGGCACGTCCCCAGACGAGCGCTTCGTCTGCTCCATGGACTTCACCGACGGTTTCGTATACTGCTTTGTTGTACAGATACGGATAGAGATTATGTGTCAGTCGGCCGCTGGTCCCGTCGTGGAACACCGCGTCTTTCGGAACGTACTCGCCGTAATCTGTTTTGAACACGGAGACGCCCATCTCGAGCAGTCGCCGGTGTTTGTCTGTCCACCACGTCACCGCGTCCGGGTTGGTGAAGTCGACGAGCGCGCCCCGGTAGTCTCCCTGACACGTTCGATCCATCACGTACGGTTTCCCGGTCCCGTCAGTGACGAAATAGCCGCCGTCAACGCCCTCTGCAAATGCATCTGTCCCGACTGGCACGTGGGGATGTTCCCACAGGGACAGCCGGAAATTACGATCGCGAAGGCCCTCGATCATCTCTTCGGGGTCTGGAAACTGTTCGGTGTCCCACTCGAGTGTACAGGATTCTCCCGGCGGCATCCAGAACGGATCGAGGTGCAAGACGTCACAGGGAATCTCCTCGTTGCGGAGTCGATCGGCGACCGCTTCGAGTTCTTCGCGTGATTCGTACCCAAGCCGGGACATCCACGTGCCAAAACTCCACTTTGGGGGTCGATCCGGCCGGCCGGTCAACGCGGTGTAGCGACGCAATACCGACTTTAGCGAGGGGCCGTCAAAAAAGACGAATGCGAACACATCATCTTCGACGGCAATTGACCCACTGGCGGTCGATTCTGTCCCGAAGTCGTAGGTGACCTTCGCGGTCGTATCCACCAACAGCCCGTAGCCCCGTGTTGAGAGGTGAAACGGGATATTCTTGTACGCACGTTCAGTTTCGGTGCCGAGCGGTTCTTCGTGCCATGCTTCGATCGTCCGGCCGCGGCGATCGAACTCGACAAACTGTTCGCCGACGCCGTAGAGCTTCTCGTCGGGATGCAGCTGAAATGCGGTTCCCGTTTCGGTCATCCGCCGTGGGTTATGATTGATCTGTTCTTGCGTGCCGCCAAGTGGCTCCGCCCGACTCTCTCCGAAGACGTCGAGATCGCTGCGCTGCTCTGTAAAGACCGTTCTATCGTCCCGTTCGACCCGAAATTCCCATTCATCGAGACCGATCGCGACAGTCATCGCGCCTGTGTCGAGGTACAGCGTTCCATCTCGCTCGCTGGCAGCTATATCGGTGGGCTCGGTAATCTCGTCCTCGTCGTACTCCGGATACGGTCGATCGGCATCGACCTCTGGGTTCGTTCGCAACTCGAACCGGAACGTTCGATCGTTGTAGAACCGAACAGTGACCGGCCACAGTCTCTCGGTGGCGGCCTCAGGCCCATCGACTGCGCACGTAAGCTGGGCTGTTTGATCCGCCACCTCGTATGACTCGACTCCCGACACGGTCAATCGCTCACGTCTCATTAGTATCTGGAGTGGTGTGTCTCTGGGTAATAAAGTTACTCCGTTGCTGTATCGGTCGGTTTTGGACCCGTAGTGGGTACTCGCCACGAGTTATTTATACGTGTTCTCCGAAGTGTTTCCATCGACTGCTCATGGAAGCGACCAACAGAGAACTGGTTACCACGATACTCGCGGACCTCTCTCTCGAAGAGAAAGTCGCCCAGCTTGGGACCGTTCGGATCGGCTCGCTGCTCGAGGACGGAGAGTTCTCTCGGGAACGTGCGATCGACGAGATTCCACATGGTATCGGCCGCGTGACGCGCGTTGGCCGGGAGAGCCGTCTCGATCCGGCGGCTCTCTCGCGTGCGGTCCGAGATATTCAGCGGTTTCTCGAGATGGAGACGCGACCGGGGATTCCGGCTATTTGCCGTGAGGAGGCAATCTGTGGCTACGCCGGTCGGCGCGGCACTGCATTCCCGCAGAGCATCGCAATGGCGAGTACATGGAATCCGCCGCTGCTCGAGCGGGTGGCAGACGAAATATCGGGGCAGCTTCGGGCCGTCGGCTGTCAGGCGACACTTGCACCGGTTCTCGATATCGGGATCGACCCTCGGTGGGGACGGATCGAGGAGACCTACGGTGAGGACCCGTATCTCGTGGCTTGCATGGGGCTCGCCGCGATCGAGGGGTTTCAGACAGGAGATCAGGGGTCGGTTCTTGCAACTGCCAAGCACTTTGCGGGCCACGGTCGCCCGGAAGGCGGACGGAATCGCGCCCCGGTATCCAACTCGCTTCGCACGCTCAAGCAGAGCGATCTCTGGCCGTTTCGGGCGGCGGTCAAGCGAGCCAGTGTCGAATCCGTGATGGCTGCCTACCATGCTATCGACGGGGTCCCCTGCCACGCTGACGATCGCCTCCTTTCTGGGATCCTCCGCGACGAGTGGGAGTTCGACGGCACGGTCGTCTCTGATGGTCGTGGGATCAAACTCCTCTGTGACGACCATCACGTCGTGCCCGACCACACAAGTGCAGGGACGACCGCACTCCGTGCCGGTATCGACGTCGAACTCCCAGAGCGCGAGTGCTTCGGCGCGTCGCTTCTCGAAGCCGTCCGTGCAGAACGGATCGACGAGCGATACATCGACCGGGCCGTCCGTCGCCACCTCGAACAAAAGTCCCGTCTCGGCCTGTTCGACTCGGCGGCACCGGATCCTCAACGAGCCAGTGCGGCCTTCGAGACCGACGACCAGTATCGTCTCGCTCGAAAGGTCGCCCGAGAATCGCTGGTCCTGTTGGAAAACGACGGGACGCTCCCACTCTCGGAAGCGGCGACCGTTGCGGTCGTGGGACCTAACGCGGACGAGCCGCGCCATCTCCTCGGCAACTACAGCTATGCGGCGGCAGAGTCTGATGACGACGGCCTCGAGATCACCACGCCACTTGAGGCCATCCGCGACCGACTGAAAGGAGGATCGCTCCAGTACGAACGAGGCTGTGGTATAGTGGCCGAGAACGAGCCAGCCGACCGCGAATCACAAGCGTTCGAGGCCGTGAGGGCCATCGCCGAGACAGCCGACATTGTCGTTGCCTGTGTCGGCGGTCGATCCGGGATCGACGTCGAACGAGACGCGACCGGCACCGCCGGGGAAGGCCTCGATCGGGCGACACTTGGGTTACCGGGAAATCAACACGCACTGCTCGAGGCGGTTACCGAAACCGGGACGCCAGTCGTCGTCGTGCTCATTAGCGGGCGTCCGCTTTCGCTTGCAGGTCGCTTCGACGCACCCGGAGCGATACTCGAGGCCTGGCTCCCAGGACAGGCTGGCGGGCGAGCGATCGCGGACGTGCTGTTTGGGGACGTCGATGCCGCCGGCCGACTCCCAGTCTCGATCCCACGTTCCGTTGGCCAGCTTCCCGTCCACTACCGTCGCACGGCGCTTTCGGCCAGCCAGCAGTACGTAGACGAGACCGCGAGCCCATGGTATCCGTTTGGTCACGGGGAAAGCTACACCACTTTTGAGTACAGCGAACTCGAGGTGGATGAAAAGACGGTTCCGATGGGCGGATCGATCGATCTGTCTCTTGCGGTCGAAAATGTCGGCAACCGATCCGGCACGGAGGTAGTGCAGCTCTACGTTCGAGATCACGAGTCCAGCGTGACGCGGCCGGTTCGCGAACTCCGTGGCTTCTGCCGTCTCTCGCTGTCGACAGGCGAGCGTCGACGGGTTTCGTTCTCGCTCCCGACTGATGCGCTTGCACTCGTCGATCGTACCGGCGAGTGGATCGTTGAACCAGGGTCGTTTGCGGTACAGATCGGGCGCTCTGCAGCGGATATTCGGTTGCGTGAAACGATTACGGTGACGGGCGATCCGACACCACCATCCTCGCCAGTCGCGTTCTCGGACAGCGCTGTCGGTGAATAACGACCTCTTTCAAGCGATCGCTACTCGCAGCCAACAATCGTCTTCCTGTAAACGAGTAACCGCACCACAAGGTTTATTCGACACTTTCTGCATCGGTTAGACGATGCAGGAAGACGAACCAGACTACCGCATTCCACAAGGCGGCGGGGTTCCGTGGCGAGATATGGGCATGGACGAAACCCACCGGCCAGCCGAACGGGACGTCGAAATCACTGACGTCAAGACGATGGCTATCGCCGGAAACTTCACCTGGGGGATCGTCAAGGTCGAGACTGACGCTGGGGTGTACGGGCTGGGCGAGACGTTCCGCGCGGAGGCCGCCCTTGACATGGCCGGTCGCATGTCAATTGACCTCGAAGGCGAAAATCCGCTCGACACCGATCGAATCGTCGAACTCCTCGAACAGCGCTATACCGGCACCGGGCGAATCGGACAGGCGGCGTTCACCGCGATCGAAACTGCCTGTTACGACATCAAAGGCAAGCTGTTCGAGGTGCCGGTCTACGAACTACTTGGGGGGAAGTACCGCGACGAGATCAAGATCTACTGTGATACCCACGGCGGGGAATCACTCGGCGAGGCCACAGCCTACGACCCTACTGATGTCTACACCCCAGAGTCGTACGCCCGGGCCGCCCGCGAAGTCGTCGACGAGGGGTTCGAGGCGCTCAAGCTCGATCTTGACGTGCCGACCCACGAGACGTATGACGAGGCAAACCGCCGCATGGACAACGAGGCGATCGAGCACAAGGTGAGCCTCGTTGAGGCCGTCCGCGAGGAGATTGGCTACGATATCGATCTCGGGATGGACCTCCACTGGAACTTCACTGTTGAGACAGCAATCCGGCTCGGGAAGAAGCTCGAGCGGTTCGACCTGGCGTTCCTCGAAGATCCGGTACCACCGGAGAAGTTCGAAGCCCAACGACGCGTCACTGAGACGCTCGATCTGCCGGTCCTCTCGGGTGAAAACCTCGTCAAACCCCACCAGTTCAACAAAGCAGCGCGGGACGGCATTTTCGACATTGCGGCTCCGGATGTGAACAAATGCGGCGGCCTCGGCGAGTATCGGAAGATCGCGACTCTCTGTGACCTCTATGGAATCCCGGTCGCCTCACACAACATCTCGAGCCCGCTCGGAACGATCGCCGGCGCGCACGCCTCTGCGTCGATCCCCAACTTCCTGATGATGGAGTACCACTCCCGAGATGTGCCGTGGTGGAACGACATGGTCGAGCGGGTCGACGGAAGCGGGCCGATTCTCGAAGACGGCTATATCGATCTCCCGGAGGGTCCCGGTCTCGGCGTTCGGTTGAATCGTGATCTCTGCGAGGAATATCTCGCAGACGGCTCATCTCTTATTGTGTGAATAAATAGCAGCCGCATACCCCGAGTGGCTGTGACTGTAGAGCGCAAAAAAAGGGTATATTTATACTTCTGGTGGCACGATTTGGAGTAAGATATGAAAGGCTTGCCGCTATCTCGGATCGAACGCGCACGCCAGGTCGTTCGGGAGCGACTGATTCCGGACGACCGCGGCTGGCGGGCGACACTGCTTGGTCTTGGCATTTTGCTTTTGATCGCTACCGTCTCACTTTGATGAGCGCGTCAACCAACCGGATCTTGCCGGGTCTGTTGGTACTCGTCGTTTTCGGCGCTGGAGCCCGGATTCTCGGTGATATATCCGGGTTGAATCCGTTGGTACTTGCGATCGTCTTGGGGGTCGCTCTTGCAACAACGATCGGGGTTCCTGCGTGGGCAGAATCCGGTGTCAACCGGTACAAACTATTGTTGGAGACCGGTATTGTCTTGCTTGGAGCAAGTCTGGCGATCGACCAACTCGTCTCGACTGGCCCCACCGTCGCGCTGCTGGCAGTCGGGGTGATCGTGTTCGGGGTTGCCATTGTCGAAGTGCTCGGTCGCCTGCTGGGTGCTGATGCGGACACCCGTCCGCTGTTGGCGGCTGGCGGCAGTGTGTGTGGGGTGTCGGCAGTGCTTGCGGTGGGGCAGGCGATCGAAAGCGATGAGAGCGCAATCACGTACGCCGCAGCGACGGTGTTGCTCTTTGATGCAATCACGATCGTCGTGTTTCCGATTGTCGGCGCAGTGCTTGGGGTACCCGATCGACTGTTTGGCGTCTGGGCGGGTCTGAGCCTCTTCAGTACCGGTCCCGCCGCCGCGGTCGGCTTTTCGATGTCCGACACCGCAGGCCAATGGGCAACCGTCACAAAGCTGATCCGGAATTCGTTCATCGGCGTCCTTGCGGTTGCGTACGCCATCCGGTATACAACAGACACGAATAGAACTGACGTGACCCGGATCTGGTCGCGGTTTCCGAAGTTCCTTGTCGGATTTGTGCTGGTCGCGATACTCGCTAACACGGGCTTGCTGTCCGAATCTGCGCTGGCATCCGTGTCGACTACCAGCGACTGGCTGTTCACGCTTGCGTTCGTTGGTCTTGGTATCGAGCTGAACCCTCGAGCGTTCCGATCAGCTGGGATCCGCCCAATTGTGGTCATCTTTCTGCAGTTCGCGATCGTATCCTCGCTCGCATACATCGCGGTGATGACGATTCTCTGATACCGCGCGCCGGATACCGGTACGGGTCGATTGCGTTGTCATTGGACGGTCGGTTGGGCACTCAAATGACGTCACGGCCGCTAACTGTCAAATATAGAATAAAAACTTATATAATTGTCATTATTGTATGTGGTGTATGGTCTGGAAAGACGATACGGTTAGGCGACGGCAGATACTCAAAGGAGCGAGCGTTGGCGGAGCAGCGCTCATTGCCGGTTGTACTGGTGGGAATGGAAATGGAGGTAACGGCAATGGGAACGGCGACGGTAACGGAAATGGAGGTAACGGCAATGGGAACGGCGACGGCAACGGTGACGGTAACGGGAATGGAGATGGCTCCGTCTCTGGGACAATAAACTTCGTCCACATCTCCTCGTTCGAGCCATCGGCTGGCGATTTCAAAGAAGCGTACGACAGCCAGACTGGCGCGACGCTCGAGGCCCAATCGACCCCGGCTGAATCGAGTTCGACCCGCGAATACTACGTCAACCAGTTCGCCGCGCAGTCATCGGAGTTCGACGTTGGAATGATGGACGTCGTCTGGCCCGCCGAGTTCGTCAACGCCGGCTGGGCCGCCGAGGTCAACGATCCCAACGGGCTCACTGACGAGATGCTTGAGACACCCGTCGAGACCGTGACGATAGACGACTCGCTGTACGGGATGCCGATGTTCACTGACGCGAATGGGTTGTACTATCGGACTGACCTTCTCGAAGAGGCCGGCTACGACGAGCCGCCGTCAACGTACATGGAACTCGTCAACATTGCTCAGGACGTCATGGAACAGTCTGACGAAGACCTCAATGGCTACATCTGGCAGGGTGGTTCCAACGAGGGACTTACCATTATGTGGCTCAACTGGCTGTGGGGAATGGGCGGCTCCGTCCACGACGGTGACGGAAACCTCGTGGTTAATACCCAAGAGGGTGTGGACGCGCTCCAGCACGCTGTCGATCTGATCTACGAGTACGAGATCACGCCGCAGTCGATCCCGTCGAGCGGAACAGACGGAAACAGACAGACGTTCCAGCAGGGCAGCACGATCTTCATGCGGAACTGGCCGTACGCGTACTCGCTCTTCCAGGACGATACTCCGGTTACCGACAAATTCGCTGTGACGACGATGCCGACCGCCGAGGGCCACGAGGACGCGAACAACTCGTGTATCGGTGGGTGGAGCCTCTTTATCAACAACTTCTCGGAGAACGTTGACGCTGCCCAGGAGCTCGCGAACTATGTCGGGACCGCAGAGGCCCAAGAACAGCTTGCTGCTGAACGCAGTCGACTGCCGGTCCGTGCTGACCTCTACGAGGATAGCTATTGGGAGGACAGCGACGCTGACAAGCCGGCGTTCCTCGATCGGTTCAGCGAGATTCTCAACCGGACAAGTGCTCGCCCGGCGATTCCGAGCTACTCTCAGTGGTCGAACATCGTCTACACGGAGTGCAACAACGCGCTGACTGAACAAAAGACACCACAGGAGGCACTTGACGACGCCCAAGACCAGATCGACAGCGATATCAACGAAGGATAGCTGGCGACTCGATCGGGAACGGGTATTCCCCACTGTGTGGTTCGTTCGTCTGTCGATTAGCTGACTGCTTGTGTATTGGTGTCATGATACGGGTAGACACATTTATGATCGATGAGAGGGCAATGGAGGACAATGGCAGGCTCACCGACAGACGAACGGGTCCGTTTCGGCGAGGAAGACCTTCGCGGACGGCTCAGGCGGTATCGCAATCTCAGAATTACCGAAGAGGAGCTCGCGGTGGCGCTTTTGACGCCGGTGCTTTTGTTCCTTCTGGCAGTCTCGTTTTACCCAATCGTCGACACGGTCTGGGCGAGCCTCCACTCGGGATATGTGATTCAGACACCGACTCAACCCTTCGAGTTTGTCGGTATCGCGAACTACGAAAAGTTGTTCACCGACGCCAGTTTCTGGAACGCGCTTGGTGTTAGCCTGTTTTATACGTTCGTGAGCGTGCCGATCGAACTGGTGTTCGGGCTGGGTCTCGCGTTGTTGCTGAAATCTGAGTTCAAATGGAAATACCTCGCGCAGGCAGCGATTCTCTTTCCGTGGGCGCTGCCGACGGTGATCAACGCGAAGATCTGGGCGTGGCTGTTGAACCCCGAATACGGAGTAATAAGCGATATTCTCGTCCGAGTCGGTATTCTCTCGAGTCCGTACCCGTTCTTATCTATCCCCGATGTTGCGCTGTACTCGATGACAGGCATCACGATCTGGAAGACGACGTCATTCATGGCACTGATCCTCCTTGCGGGGTTGTCGAGTATTCCGGATCACCTCTACGAGTCTGCACGGATGGACGGCGCCTCTCGCTGGCGCCGATTCCGAGATATCACTCTGCCGCTGCTTAAACCGACGATTCTGGTCGCGCTTATCTTCCGGACGCTCCCGGCGTTTCAGGCGTTCGGCCTGCCGTACGGACTCACTGGTGGTGGCCCGGGAGAAGCGACGACGACGCTCGTGTTGTACACCCAGCAGGCCGCCTACAACAACCCGGGCCCGACAAACGGTGGGTTCGCGCTCGGCTCAGCGGCCGCAACTGTCATCACGATGATTGCACTCGCGATCGCACTCGTGTACGTTGCGACGCTGTACGATCCGGAGGTGCGCTGAGATGAGCGTCCTCGATTCAGCTCGAAACCTCCGTGTTGAGGATATCGGGCTCTGGAAGATCGGCAAGCGCCTGGGATTTTACGGCTCGGTGCTTGCGATGGTCGCAATCTCGATGTTCCCGGTCTTTTGGATCCTCCTTAGCTCGCTGAAACCACCTTCAGAGCTATTCGTCTTCCCACAGGAGTTCCTCCCGTACACGATCACGATGCAAGACGGCGAGCTGGCTGTGGTCCAGCAGTTCCCACTGACACTCGAGAACTACCGCGTTGCACTGCAAGAGCGACCGGTTGGACGGTATCTAGTCAACAGTGCGATCGTCGCCTCCGGGACAGCGATCATCGACGTCATTCTGGGAGCGATGGCGGGGTACGCCCTCTCGCGGCTCCGGTTCCAATACAAGCTACAGGTGTTGCTCATCATCCTGTTCGCGGCGCTGCTGCCGTTCGTCTCGCGGCTGATTCCGCTGTACAGGTTGGCGATCGACCTGCAAGGGACTGTCTTCGGGCCGTTCTTCGGGCTGAACCAGTATCTGGGACTGATCCTGCCGTACGCGGCCTTCCAGATGCCCTTCGCCGTCTGGATCTTCCAGGCGTACTTCAACGAGCTTCCAGACTCACTGGAAGAAGCCGGGCTCATGGACGGGCTCTCGCGAGTTGGCGTGCTCTTTCGAATCATCCTGCCGGTGTCGATGCCGGCGATGGCGACCACGGCCATTATCGTGTTCATTTACGCCTGGAACGAGTTCCTGTTCGCGTTAACGTTCATGACCAACGACTCCCGCCGGACGATCACCGTCGGAATTGCGCTCTTCGGCGGACAGTTCAACTCTCCGTGGGGAACGATCACGGCTGCTGTGTTCATGTCGATCCTTCCGCTGATGGTGTTTATGCTCGTCTTCCAAAAGAAGATTGTCGAGGGGATGACCGCTGGCGTCGGCAAGGCCTGAACTGCAGGGCGTTTCGGTGGTGTCCGTACTTTCTCAAAACGATAAGACGGCGATCGACCCCGTGATCGCTACCGAGTGACCGTGTTCACCGCTTCGGTGACTTGATTGTAGCACTCTCGTAGTTGCTGGCCTTGCTCGGGCGAAAGCGGAGCAAGTGGGGGGAGTGGCCCACCAATATCGAGCCCGTTGAGATCGACGAGGTGTTTGATCGCCGCTGCGGTCGGCATATCTTGGTACGTACTGACGAGCGGCATGACCACATTGCTCGATATCCGTGAGACGGTTCGTTGATCACCGCGACGGTGGGCCTCGTACAGCTCGACTAACTCAGCGGGAAATACGTTCGCGGGCCCGGCGATAATGCCGTCCAGTCCGAGATCGAGTGAGGCGACGGCGGTTGCGGTCATTCCGTTGAACACCGAAAACGAGTCCGGAGTCGAAACGAGCACGTCGTGTAAATAAATCAGATCGCCCGATGTGTCTTTCAGACCGACGATGGCGTCGTGTTCGGCGAGCCTTGCGACCGTTTCGGCGGTAATTTCGTTTCCGGTAAGCCCCGGAATGTTGTACAAAAGCAGCGGGAGTGGGCTCTCGTCAGCCAGCTCGAAAAAAAACCGGCACAATCCCTCCTGGGTCGTCTCCAGATAATACGGGGTGACGACGACAGCGGCGTCAGCACCTGCGGACGCTGCGGCCTCGAGTTTCGTTCGGACCTCTCGGATGCTCGTGCCGCAACACCCCGCAAGCACCCGCGTGTCAGTCCCAGCAGCAGACGTGACCGTCTGGATAACCGTCTCGTGTTCATCGATACCGAGACTGGAGAACTCTCCGATCGAACTCCCGGGGAACAGTCCATGGACCCCATTTTCGACCAACATACTCGTGAAGCGTTCGAGGGTCTCCGTATCGATTTTCTGTCCGTTCCCGTCGATAGGCGTAGCCATGGGAACGACAGTTCCCGACAATGTCATACTTGGTAGTGGTACACATGGAAGTTATATTTTGTGATGGATTTGAGCGCGGCGGAAGACTTATTTTTCAGTTTCGCGATCATTTGCACATGAGCCTAGACACAGTCTCGAGCCTCGACAAACGGATGCTTATTGGCGGCGAGTGGGTATCGGGAGACGATCGGACAGCGGTGATTCACCCATACACGGGTGAGCAGATCGGATCAGTGCCGTTGGCGACCAAAGCGGAAGTCACCGACGCGATCGACGCCGCGGAGGCGGCGTTCGAGGCGACGTCGCTTTCGGCGTACGAGCGATACGAGCTATTGTCCGATGCCGCTGATCGGCTCGATAGCCGGGCAGAAACGGTTGCGAATGTCATCACGGGCGAGCAAGGAAAACCGATCGGTGAGGCACGCACGGAGGTCGATCGGGCGGTCCAGACGCTTCGGCTCTCCGCGGAGGAGGCCAAGCGCATGTTCGGCGAGTACGTCCCAATGGACGGGCAGAAAGGCTTCGCTCGTGATCACTGTTTCACCCAGCGCGAACCACTTGGCGTCGTCGCCGCGATAACGCCGTTCAACTTCCCACTCAACCTCATGGTCCACAAGGTCGGGCCGGCGCTCGCCGCTGGCAACGCCGTTGTCGGCAAGCCAGCGACCAACACGCCCCTCAGTTCGATCCTGCTCTTCGAGTGCCTTCAGGAGGCGGCGGAGGCCTCTTCAGCCCCCGACGGACTTGTCAACGTCGTCACCGGCAGCGGCAGCGTGGTTGGCGACGAGATCTTGGCCCACGAGGCGATCGAGGCGATCTCCTTCACCGGCAGCACAGCAGTTGGAAAGTATCTCGCCGAAAACAGCGGGATGACCGAACTGACCCTCGAACTGGGCGGCAACGACCCGACGATCGTCTGGAGTGACACAGACATCGAGCGGGCCGCCGAACAGGTCGTCGGTGGGGCCTGTGCGAACGCTGGACAGGTGTGCAACAGCGTTGAACGGGTAATCGTCGACGAACAGATCGAACGCGAGCTGATCGACGCACTGGTCGACGCCTGTGAAGATCTCACGGTCGGAGATCCCTACGACGAGGAAACGGACATTGCCTCGATGGTCGACGGCGACCAGTTCGACGATGTCGTGCAGATTTTCGAGGAAACTGTCGAACAGGGTGCGACCGTCGAATGCGGGGGCCGGTACGGCGGCGACCTCGGCGAGTGGGTATTCGAACCGACCGTCCTTTCGGATGTGACTCCCGAGATGCCGGCCGCGGCCGAGGAAACGTTCGGCCCGCTCGTGCCTGTTATTAGCGTCGACTCCTTCGAGGCGGCGATCGAGGAGGCAAACAACACGAACTACGGCCTCGAAGCCGGGATCTTCACCCAGGACATCGATCGGGCAAAACGCGCTGCCGACGCGATCGACGCCGGCGGCGTCAACGTCAACACCGTCAGCGGCTTCCGGGCCGACCACATGCCATACGGCGGCTTCAAAGACTCAGGTGTCGGCAAGGAAGGCATCAAATATGCGCTCGAACACTTCTCGCGAGAGAAGCTCGTCGGGTTCCACAGCGGGTTCACTGACGTCTAACTGGACTTACTTTTTACTCCACTGTTACCCACCGATCGGTCGCCGCCCCTTCGTAGATCGCCTCCATAAGGGCCATGTCGACGACGCCGTGTTCGCCGTCCGGATAGATCGCGTTCTGGCCGCGGACACGATCGGCGAAGTAGTCGAACTCCTCGAGCATCTGATCGACCGAATCAAACTCGATCCGTGCGCGTCCGTCGCCTCGAGATATCTCGAGGGCTCGTGATTGATCCTGAAAGAACGCGGGTTCGACACTGACCCGCCCCTCGGTGCCGATCACCGTGATCGAACTCGACTGGCGGGCGTTGTGGCTCGCGTAGCATCGACCGGTGACTCCATCCGGAAACCGAAGGCCGAACGAGACTGTCTCATCAACCTCCGAGAACGCGTCGTGGGTGCTGGCCGTTGTCCCGGTAACCGCGATCGGATCAGATCCGAGGAGGAACCGAGCGGTATTCAGCGGGTAGATCCCAATATCGAACAGCGCGCCACCGCCGGCGAGCGCCTCGTCGAGCCGCCACTGATTGGGATTTGGATCGATTCGATCGAGGAGCCGCTGGGTCATTTCTCCGTCAACTGCCATCGGGGTACCGACGTACCCGGCGTCGATCAGTTCGCGGGCCCGCCTCACGGCCGGTTCGGTGTGCATCCGGTAGGCGATCATCAGCTCGACGCCGGCGTCCGCACAGACTCTTGTGAGCTCGCGGCCGCGATCGCTCGATCGCTCGATCGGTTTTTCACAGAGGACGTGTTTGCCCTGCTCGGCGGCGGTTTCAGCGTACTCGAGGTGCAGCGCGTTTGGCGTCACAATGTACACCGCATCGTAGTCGTCGACCGCCACGCCGTCGTGAAACGCATCGTAGGTGATGCTACGAGTCGCACCGTCTGTTTCGTGAACGAGCTGTTCGGCCTTCTCGGGTGATCCGCTGACGAGCACCGTCGGCTCGCAGCGATCGCTGGCTTCGAGTGCTGGCAGTGCTCGCCCGCGTGTGAACCACCCGAGTCCGATCACGGCGAACCGTATCGGATCGACCTCGTCAGGGGCAACCGTCTCCCAGTCACGATCACAGCCGTTTTCGAGTATCCTCTCAATCTGCATGCCAATCGGTTCCGCGGGCTCGATAATAAAACACGATCCCTTCTGTCGTCTCTGCTGCAGTGATGCAGGACGGTCTCGATTCCGGTGGGTCAGGCGTTGAGATCGATCGCAGCCGCCAGTGCCTCGACGGGGGTTGGGATCCCGTCGTTCGCGCCGGCGGTGATGTCACTTTGATGGGTCTCAGGCCCCAGGTCGGTTAGCTGGGTCCGACAGGATGCTCCGGGCGCGACGACGGCGTCACCGGCGCTCTCTTCGAGCTGGCCGAGAAGAATATCGGCGATCGCTTCGCTCATTGCGTGATGTTCGGCCTCGTATCCAAACGTCCCGGCCATTCCACAGCACGTCGAATCGATCGGATCGACTGCGTAGCCGGCGCGTCGAAGGACGCCGACGGCGTGGTGATCCTTGTTTGTCGCCTTTTGATGACAGTGGCCGTGATACGACAGCATTGTCTCTGGTGCATCGAATTCGATCGCCTCGTCCAGTCGAAACGCGTCGAGGTACTCACACAGCCCGTAGGTGTGCTCCCCGACTGATTCGACCCGCTTGCCCGAGAGAAGATCGCGGTAGTCGTATTGGAACATCACCGCGTCGGAGGGTTCGACGAGAACGACATCCCATCCCGACTCGACGTACTCTGCGAGGGAGTTGACGTTCTGCTCGGCGGTCGATCGTGCCGTCTCGATGAAGCCCTTCGAGTACGCCGGACGCCCGCTGTCGGTCCGCTCAGATAGCGTGACGTGTACCCCGGCGGCTTCGAGCACTGAGACGGCCGCACGCCCAACGTCGGGATGGACGTAGTTGGTGTACGTATCTGCGAAGAGGACCGCGCGTCGCTCGGCGTCGTGTTCGGAAATGGTCGACCCACCTCGATCGCGGAACCATGCCTGCAAGGATTCACGCTCGAAGGTTGGCAGCGTTCGCTCGCGGGCAATTCCGAGAACTCGTTCGGCCAGTGCCCGCGAGCCAGGTACCGCTGTGAGCCAGTTCGAGACCGGAGCTGTCGCGCTCCCGAGACGTGCCATAGTGTCGACGTTCGCGAACAGCCGATCGCGGAGGCTCGCACCCTCTCGCTCGTGACGGGCGTGGGTAATCTCGGTTTTCAGCTTCGCCATGTCGACCTCACTAGGGCAGTCTTTTGCACACCCTTTACACCCAATACAGAGATCGAGGACCTCCGTTACGAACGTCTCGTCGGTTGGATCGTCGGGGAGGTCGCCGCTCATGGCCTGTCGGAGCATGTTCGCCCGCCCGCGGGTGCTCGTGAGCTCTTCGTCGGCTGCACGGTAGGTCGGGCACATGACCCCACCAGTAGTCTCCTGGCTGCCACGACACCCACCACAGCCGTGACAGAGCTCCACCATTCCTTGCATCCCGTTTTCGATATCCCAGTTCAGTGCCGGGTCGATTCCGAGATCAAAGTCGTATTCCTCGCCAAAACGCAGGTGTTCGGTCATATCCATGTCCCCACAGACCTGTCCGGGATTGAGCAGCCAATCTGGATCGAATGCCGTTTTGAGCCCTCTGAATACGTCCCAGAGCTCGTCGCCGTAGCGCTTGCGGTTCCACTGGGTCCGCGCGCGGCCATCGCCGTGTTCACCTGAGACCGCGCCGTCGAATTCGACGACCAGATCGGTGACCGCGTCTGAGATCGCGACCATGGCTTCGCGATCGTCGAGGGATTTGGTATCGATCAACGGCCGCACGTGTAACACACCCGGCCCGGCGTGTCCGTAGAAGGACGCGAACGTGTCGTTGTCCGCGAGAATATCCTGGAACCGATCGACGAACTCCGGGAGGCGATCGGCGGGGACCGCACAATCTTCGATGAAGCTGATATGTTTCGCGTCGGACGTCCGGGACAACAGGATTGGATTACCTGCCTTCCTGAGTTTCCAGTAGGTCGCGCGATCGTCCGGATCGTACGCCTGCACGGCATCGAAGGCGCGAGCGGGCACGGCTGCTGTTGTTTCGTCCGATCGGACGCGGTCCGACACCAGCGCGTCTATCTGGTCCCGCCTCTCTCGATCGGACGCCGCGTAGAACTCGACGAGCAGCGCTGCGTTCGTCCCGTCCGGCAACCGCGAGACTACTGAACCGAATTCGGCCGTCCGGTCTGCCAGCTCGAGGAGCATATCGTCGATGAGTTCGACGGCCGCTGGATCGTGTGCTAACACCGCAGACACGTCGGCAACAGCCGCTGAAAGCTGCTCGTACGTCAAGACAGCGACAGCTTTGGTCTCGGGAATTGGCTCAAGCGAGACGGTCGCTTCCGTGACGATCGCGAGCGTTCCCTCGCTGCCGGCCAGCAGACGCGCAAGGTTCACCGTGCCACTTTCGGCGTCCTCAAGCAGCCGATCGAGGTTGTACCCCGAGACGTTTCGCTTGAGATCCGGATACCGCCGCTCAACTTCATCAGCGTGGTCTTCGAGGATCGCTACCACGCTCGCGTATATCCGTTCAAGCAGGTCCTCAGCCTCCGGGTTGGCCCGATCGTGAAGCTTCTCTATCGAGATGTCGCCGAGGGTAGTGACGGTTCCATCCGCCAACACGACCTCGCAGGATTCGACGTACGCGTCGGTCTTGCCGTATTTTAGCGAGTGCGCACCTGTTGAGTTGTTCCCGATTGCGCCCCCGATGACGCTTCGATCGCCCGAGGCTGGATCAGGTGCGAACTTCAGCCCGAATGGTTCAAGTTGGTCGTTCAATTTCTCGAGGATTGTTCCCGCCTGGACATGGGCACACCTGGCTTCTGCGTCAATTTCACGCACCTTGTCCATGTATCGCGTGAAATCGAGCGCGATCGCCTTGTTGACTGTCTGGCCCGCGAGGCTCGTGCCGCCGCCGCGAGGCAACACAGGGATCGAGCGCTCCGCACAGTACCGCATCACCGCGGCGACATCGTCGGTCGATTTGGGGAAGACAACGCCGATCGGCGTCTGCTCGTAGGCGGAGGCGTCCGTCGCGTACAGCTCTCGAGTGTAGGAGTCGAACCGCACGTCTCCGTCAATCCGCTCGCGAAGGTCGGCCACGAGGTCGGGGCGTTCAACACCGCCACCGGTGTAGCTGTAATTCGATCGGCTGTCTGTCGCTAGCGCTTGATGCGCCGGTGGATCCGACTGTGCCATCAGTTGGATGCTGCTATGTGGTCACACATCTTTTGTGTTCGGGTCGGGTTCGATCCTTGACCGCTAGTCACAACGGTCACCCGTTTGCACGGTCAATTCTTGTCGTAACAGCGACACCTGCACGGGAAGACCACTCGTCGATCGGAATAACTGTTATATGATACGCAGTCGTACGCCCAATTGCCAGCGCGTACCGTCCCCTGGAACGAGCCGCTGGCACGTCGTGTCGTTTCTGCCCGGTGAGTCCGGTATTGCCCCCACGTTTAAATATGATACCTGCTACCAGACATATGTGCAAACCACCAGCGCGTTCCACGGCGTGAGATGCATCGACTGCGAGGAGTTGTTCGACCCGGAAACGGCAACGCATCGCTGTCCGGACTGCGGCGGGATTCTTGATCCAGCATACGACTACGACGCGATCGATCTGACCCCCGAAACACTCGAGTCGAGGCCCTTTGACTCGATGTGGCGCTACGAGGAGTTGCTTCCATTCCCGAAGGACGCAGCAGTCACGTTGGATGAAGGGGCAACTGCACTCGTTGAGTGTCCGACGCTCGCAGATGAGATGGGTGTCGATCGCGTGTTGCTCAAAGACGAAGGCCGAAATCCGACGGGGACGTTCAAAGATCGCGGGCAGGCAGCCGCAATGACGGCGGCCGTCCAACACGGCGCAACTGACATCGCGTTGGCCTCTGCGGGTAACGCGGGTCAGGCGGCCGCGGCGTATGCTGCTCGGGCGGGGTTGGATGCACACGTGTTTCTCCCACAGCGGGCCGGGTTCACCCAGAAGGCCCAAACGGAGGTTCACGGTGCGACACTTGATGTCGCCCACCCGATCGACGGCGATTCACAGATCGGGAATGCCGGCGATGCCTACGCCGAGGCCATGGAGAATAACCCGGACTGGTACTCAAACAAAACGTTCGTAACCCCCTACCGTCACGAGGGGAAAAAGACGATGGCGCTCGAAATCCTCGAGCAGTGTGATTGGGAGGTTCCTGACGGGGTTGTCTATCCGACCGGCGGCGGTGTCGGACTTATCGGTATGCACAAAGCCGCCCAGGAGTGCGTTGACCTGGGTTGGACGGACGAACTCATGCCCATGTATGCCGCACAGTCGTCCGGGTGTGCACCGGTTGTCGATGCCTACGAGCGAGGTGCAGACCGTCACGAACCGTGGGAACAGATCGAAACCGTCTGTGGCGGGATCGCGATCCCCGATCCTGGAGCGAGCCCGTGGATCCTTGACGCGCTTCGTGAATCTGACGGCGGCGCGGTCGCTACTTCAGACGAGGAGATCCTTGATTCGGCGATCGAGATCGCTCGCAAAGAAGGACTTGAAGTGGGAGCAACGTGCGCAGCGGCTGTCTCCGGAGCGTTAAAACTCGCTGAAGAAGGCGAGTTCGACTCCGATGACACGGTTGTCATACTCAATACTGGTGCCGGAAACAAGGATATCGATGTTCTCCGGAGTCATCTGGGTGATACTAACACAACTTCGCCGGAACGATAATGTTGGACGTCCCTGAGTGAATACTGATCTCTCAATTGGTCTGATGATCTGATTCCAAAAGCGTCGATCGATCTGTTTGATGCATTTTTAAGGCAATTGTAAATAACATATCTTTTGTATATTAACAAAAATAATGTTTTTACTACATTATAGACTCCATGACAAAAATAATCCCAAGAGCAATTGTCCTGTGCTATTATTTGTCCAATTCAACAAATCCATGCTGAAATAGCTGCTTGGAATATATGGCTTAAAGGGCTAAAAACACTGTTATATTTCTAAATATTACGATTATTTAAATTAAAATTACTAGTTTATCAAACTACGTGCTCTTAAGACACATTCTATTATTTTTAAGATAAATATCGCAGTATACGAATTTTTCAATCGAATATGTTTTGTCGCCATTATCGACACGCGTACATACCATTTTTATTTATATTATATAAGTCTGATATAAATGTGTCAAAAATTATTGTCGCGCTGCTGCGAAAGAGCTCACACTACTCTCTATAGAAACTATGAATCAATGCCATGTGCTGACCGATATAGGACGCGTCAATAGAGTACCAACGGCAATCGCTTGGAGGGTTGAATCCGGAAAAAGTAGCGGGAGGTAGATTTGAACTACCGATCTCCGGGTTATGAGCCCGGCGGAATCTCCTGGCTATCCCATCCCGCTACATGAATCAACAATGCTGGTACTGTTAAGGGTTATGATTCGATCGCTGTCTGTGATTTTTCCACGAGAGATGGTCTCACACACGGTCGCGCAATCGCCTAGTCACTACTCCGCCTCGAACCGTTCTTCAGTCCCATCAGCGTAGACGATTCGATCGACGACCTGCCTCGATTCATCCGTCTTGTCGTAGCGATAGGAGCGATCGGCTGACTCGTCTTCTGTGCGTTTGTGCGATCCATCACAGAAGGGATACGACTCCGAGAGCCCACATAGACAGATCGCGATGTCGCCTTTTTTCTCGTCGATATCGGACTCGTCGAGACGGAGTGGTCCGCTGGCATCGTGATCGATGAGCCGTGACATACCCATAGCCACGACGTAGCGGCGGAAAACAGTCGCCCTTCAATACGTTTTTGCGACGTGCGATCGATTGGTGTACTGTATGACTGGCATTATTGATCACACGATGATTCGCGTCTCGGACCTCGAGGAATCGCTCGATTGGTACGGGACGAACCTCGGCTACGAAGAGAAGGACCGCTTCGAGGGCGACGGCTTCACGATCGTCTACCTTGGTCCCGAGAACATGCACGAGGACGGCGCGTATCTCGAGTTGACCCACAACGAGGACGGCGACGACCTCGAAGTCGGTGACGCGTGGGGCCACATCGCGGTTCGCGTCCCAGAAGACGAACTCCAGTCGTCGTACGACGAGCTGATGGACAACGGCGTCGATGACTACCGCGATCCTGAATCCTGCGGGAACCGCTACGCGTTTGTCAAAGACCCCGATGGACACGAGATCGAGATCGTCAAACGCGACTACGGCGAGAAGTGGAGCATCGACCACACGATGATTCGCGTCGAAGATGCCGACGAGGCGCTCGGGTACTGGGTCCGAAAGTTCGACTACGTCGATGTTGGCCGATGGGAGGCCGATTCCTTCGCGAACTTCTTTGTCGAACCCGAGGACGCCCCGAAAGAAGCGATGAGCCTCGAGCTCACCTACAACTACGACGGCCGCGAGTACACGATGGGCGACGCGTGGGGACACCTCTGTGTGCGCGTCGACGACCTCGAAGCAGACTGGGAGAACCTGATGCTTCGAGAGGCACCTGACTACCGCGATCCAGAGTCGTGTGATAACCTCTACGCGTTCACCAAAGACCAAGACGGTCACGAGATCGAGCTGCTCGAGCGCGATCCCGACGCTGAGTCGCTGTTCCCGTTCTGATCCACTGATCGCTCTTTACAATATTGTTTTTGAAACCGTTGGGAGTGGATCGTCTCCGGCTACAGCAGGCCGAGATCGCTCAGCTTACCGGCGACAGCTTCGACACCGCGCTCGGCATCTTCTGGCGTCTTCCCACCCGTGATGACGAGTTTGCCGGAGCCGAACATCAACACCACGACATTTGGATCCTCCATCCGGTAGACGAGTCCGGGGAACTGCTCGGGCTCGTATTCGACGGCTTCCAGCCCCAGGCCGATCGCGATCGCGTTGAGGTTGAGCTGGGACCCAAGATCTGCGCCCGAGACGATGTTCTGGATGGTCAGATCCGGGGTATCGGGAACGGGAATCCCAAGATCGCCGAGGCGCTCGAAGACGATTCCGACTGCTTCCTCGAGGGTCGCGATGCTGTTCGCACCGGTACAGACGATCTTCCCGGAGCGGAAAATGAGCGCCGTCGCTTTCGGATCGTTCATCCGCAACACGAGGCCAGGGAAGTTTTCTTCGTCGTAGTTCGCCCCACTGAGGTCCATCGAAAGGGCCTCCAGATCGAGCTCTTGATCGATACCGGTCGATCCAACAACGTTCTGGATTTCGATCGAATCCGTGTAACTAGCCATTATATACCCCATATATATGAACTCGCATAAATATACCCTACTTGTCCTGACTGGTAGGCCCACTTACCAGCAATATCTACCGGTAAATTGCGGCGCCTCCTGACTCTGTGTCCAGTCTCACCGTTTGCGTGGAGTGCGATCGGCCCGACTAACCCATTGGCAGTCTAGCGCGCTGAGAAAATCTCGTGGCGAGTGCCATTGGTTCTAGTAGTGAATAAGAGGCGACGGCTTCACGAAAGTCACAGTCCCAACAACTGTCAACGGACAACCGTAACGGGCACCGGCGCCCGTCGGACAACCGTCTCGGCAACACTTCCGAGAAGCACCCGAGCAGCCCCATCGCGCCCCGTGCTTCCCATAACGATCGCCGTGCAGTCATTGTCGTCGCTGTATTTGACGATCTGCTGCGGTGGCTGGCCGATGCGGATTGCCGTCGTGACGTCGAGATCGGAGTCATCGATTCGCTCTCGGCCGGTCGCGAAAATCTCTTCGGCGTAGCGGCGTTCCTCGGAAAATACCTCATCTTCGACGATCGAGCCGTCGCCGTGGTATGGGTGATTCGTCGGGCCAGAAATGACGTACAGTAGATGGATTTCTGTTGGCGCGTAGGCTCCCATCGCGTACTCAAGTGCGTCCCATGCCGCCTCAGAACCGTCGGTCGGAATGAGTATTCGCTCGCTCATGTCTGAGTCCTCTGCAGCAGAGAATATATATCCGGTGTACCGCTCACCAGGTCTCACTGTCAACCCAGGTGACCCGTAAGCCTCACTATCAACCCAGGTGACCCGTAATATGCATTTACTACTGATTATCTATCTGGCAGCACTGTCGCTTCGATCTCTCCGCCAACGCGGGACAGTTCATTCTCGAGGTGGTCTAACAGTGTGGGAGGACAGCCGTTGTCGACGAACGGTTCGGCAGGTTCGATCGTAATTGACACATCGAACTGGACGCCATCGGAGATCCGCGTCCGGTCGACAACGACCTCAGAGACCCCCGGACAGTCGATCCACGAGAGCAGCCAGTCGACGAGCCATTCCTCGTGTGCCACATCGACGCGTTCGATCATGTACCGTGCGAGATACTGTGTGTTACGAGATGAGGCAGTCTCTCCGCAGCCGTCTGATCTGTGGGTACCGGTCGTGCGTTGTATGGACATGATGGAACATCACCCGTCTGTTCGATTGTTCGCTGTGAACCAACATATACTTGCGATGGGATTCCCAGTTGATGGGGCAAGGCTAGTGGTACAAGACAGTCGCCAACCGATCGCTGATCCCAACAAGGGGCCGTCTCATACTGTGTGCCGTAGCCGTCAACTGGAACGATCAAGAATCGGGGGCCACAGCCGTTCATTCACTACGATAAACAGTATCAGCCCTGTCGAATCGCCTCGGCTGCGGTGTCGACCTCTTCGGCAGTTGAGACAGCGTGGATCGACACCCGGACCGTGTTCGCCATCGGCAGCGAGCGGACCACAATATCCTCAGCGGCGAGCCGTTCGACTGTCGCTTCGGGGTCATCGACAGTCACTGACACGAGTCCAGATTCGAACGATCGCGGACTGATGAGCTCGTCGTCGTCAAAGTGCGATTTGAACCGATCGGTGAGCGTCTCGATCCGGTCGCGAATCGTCTCGACGCCGACATCCTCGATCGCGTCGATCGCTTCAACGAGCCCGCTGTGTGGGGCGATCGACGTCGTCCCGATCTCGAATCGGGTTGCTCCCGGCTTGTACGTGATTTCCACGTCTGTGGGCGTCTCGACGCTTCGGTAGCCGATCGCCCCCGGGCGCATCTCCGCTGCAGCATCCTCGTCGACGTAGAGAAAGCCCGATCCCCACGGCCCAAGGAGCCACTTGTGGCCGGCCGCAGCGACCGCGTCGGCCCCCCATGCGTGGAAGTCAACCGGCATCTGGCCGGGCGACTGGACGGCGTCGACGAGCACAAACGTTTCACTCTCGTGAGCGATCGATGCAAACTCTGCAACCGGTAGCACGGTTCCATGTGTCCAGGTCAGTGCACTGAAACACACCAGCCGCGCGTCCTCCACGGCCGCAGCGAATTCGTCCCGATCGATCCGCCCGTCGGTCGTCTCTACCACTCGTACCTCGACGCCGTCACGTTCGAGTTGTTTCCAGGGCAACACGCCCGCTGGGTGTTCGAGGTCAGTTCGCACGACGACGTCACCAGGCTCAAAGTCAATTCCCAGCGCAATACGATTGATCCCGTCGGTCGTCGATTCGGTCAGCGCGATCTCGTGGGGGTTCGCGCCGAGAAAGCCTGCGATCCGTTCGCGCATCTGATCGTACGCCCCGAACGCGACTTCGTATGGGTCGTTCACCCCCGAGTTGTACTCGTGATCTTCTAACGCCGCCGCAGCGGCATCAACGACGTACCGGGGACTGGGGCCATGTGCGCCGTAATTGAGATACGTTGCCTGCGACAGCGCGGGAATGTCCGCGCGGAGCTCTCGTGGGGTCATACACACACCTGCGGCGCGCGATCGGGGTGACTGTTCCGACTTGCCCCTCGTTCAAACGTAATTTGCGTCGACGCAGCCAACGCCGTCTCAGAAGTTCTCATTACTCGCCAATTTGTCGGCACTGCTGAAAAGTGTTGTGTGATTATTGCACAATACCACGTTCGTTACGTGGGTTCTGACTTCACGATCGTCACCGGTTGTGGTGCCATGCGAGCAATCCGTTCGGTGACGCTTCCAAGCAGCCGGCGGTATTCCCCAGATTCCTCACGAGAGCCGAGGATAATCAATCCAATGTCACGCTCATCAGCGTAGCGGAGGATCTCTTCGTGTGGCGTACCGTGGATCAGTGCATCTGTGACTTCGACACCTTCAGACGCTGCCCGCTCGGTAATTTCGTCGATTGCGTCCTGTCCCATCTGTGCGAGTCCTGACTCCAGTCCCTCGAATTCGTGGACGTACTCATCGCCAGTGTACGCTTCGTAGGTTGACGCGTCAACCACGTGTATCACGTGAAGTGTCGCGTCGTATCTCGATGCCGCGTCGATCGCGTGGTCGATCGCCGCATCGACCCCGTCGGTCCCGTCGGTCGGAAGCAAGATATCGCTGTACATGGGTAGTTATTGCATGGTTCTCGCATAATAGCTGTCGGCGGTTCCTATGTGAAGGGAACAATACTCACTATCTGTTGGACGGTCCTGTCAGGGCGCTACGTTGAGGCTTGATCGGTGTCGCCGTATCGATCGGCGTCGATCGAACCGTACTTTTCTTCGAACTCCTGGAGCAACTGGCCGATTTTTGCGTACCATGCATTGAGCATCGCCTGCATTTCGTCGGTGATCTCGTCGGCATCAGCCGCGCGGTACACGTGATAGTAGCCGCCGCCGTCGTAGTTGCGCTGTTCTTTCTGCACCAGCCCGGAGGCTAAGAGCCGTTGGATCGATCGATACGTGGTTGATCGCTCTCGATCGACTGCCTCGGCGACTTCGTCTACGGTCAACGGCGCGTCGTACGCGGCGATCGCCCGGAAACACCGCTCGTCCAGCGGTTTGAGCCCATGGAAACACTCAAACAGCCCCTCACACTCCATCTCCTCGCGGAGCATCTCGGATACCGAATCAGCCATGTGCGTTGCTACGCATCCGAGGTGTAAAAGTGTTGGTATAGTGCAAGAACCACAATATTATATTGATTGGGTGCCTACAGGTGGTCATGAAGGCGTTGTACGCGACCGACCTCTCGGAGGCCTCACAAGCGGCCGTGCGGACCCAGCCGTGTCTCGAGTGCCTTGATCGGATCGGGGTTCGCGAGATCCACCTCGTAACGGTCATCAGCTCGGACATGCACTATGGGATGCCTGGCGTCGACTATCGAAAAACGAAAAAACGACTCTTGAGCCGACAGGAATCGATCTTTTCGGAGGCCGGATTCGATGTCGAGACACATATTGTTCGTGGGACGCCCCACAGGCGAATCAACGGCGTCGCAGAGGCGGTCCACGCTGACCTGATAATTGTCGGCTCGCGCGGGCAGAGTCCGCTGCGCGATCGCGTGATCGGCAGCACTGCCAGAAACGTTGCCCGAACCGCCGTTCGGCCGCTGTTGTTACAGCGGATCTCGAAAGTTGATGGCGACTATGAGGTCGCGAGAAAACACCTATTTCGTGATGTCATGTTCGCAACCGACTTCTCCGAAAACGCCGATCGGGCCTTTGAGCAGTTCTCAGTCCTTCGAAACGCGACCCAACGTGCCACGCTGTTGCACGTCCTCCCGCGTAACGAACTCCGCGAAACCGACATGGAAGACGCTCGGGCGGACGCGATCGATCGACTCGAGGGGCACGCCGCCACACTCGAAGCGTGGGGGATCGAGGTCGAAACGATCGTCCGCGAGGGCGAACCAGTCACAGACATTCTTGAGGTCGAATCTGCGGTGTCGCCGACGCTCACGTTGATCGGCTCGCGCGGACGAAGCCGGCTCCGGCGGCTGCTTTTGGGTGGAACTTCAGAGCGAATCGTCGGCCGCGCGAACGGGAACGTCTTGCTCGTGCCACCACAGCGGCGATAGCTGTCTGTGTACCTGTGAGCGATCGAATCCGGGCATGTACAACCCAAAACGCTGGACACAACTGACCACTCCAGTATTCCAGCCTCGGGTGGAATGACACTCACAGCCATGTCAACGAAAAGGAAATAACGGTTTCCGACCTCTATACTCCCATGGCAGCGATAGAAAACTCAGTGAGTGCCAAACAACCCTCGATAGCCACACCCATCAAGGTGATCATAATTGGGGCTGTGCTTGCACTCATCGAAGGTGCATACGACATCGTCAACGCGAACCTCTACACTGGCGTCATCGACGGTGTGATGGTCACAGCGATGGGTATTATGATCATAACCGGCGTTGCGATGATTTTCGCCCTGGCTCTGCTCGCGTACGCTTACGTTGTTAGACGCGAACCGACCCGGCTCCAGTACGTTCTCATCGGCGTCCTTGGTCTCGTTACGCTGGTCGTGGGAGTCCTGTTCAGCGCTGCGATCGTGCTCCTCGGCGCCCTTATCGGCGTCTGGGAGACAAGCTGATCCAGCCGCTGTGTCGTGCATGGATTTTTCATCAGATCCAGTTACCTGAAGACGCTCTATGCGGCTCTGCAGAGTGACTGTTCTTGTCGATACGATCGTTTTTATACAAACTCCACCTCGATCGTCAGTCTACGCGTTCCGAACTGCATGAATACGATCTAATCTGGTGATTTCGAAAACCGATAGGTGATCTGCTGGAACTGGACCTCTTTGAGTTCCCTTGACTTGACCTCAATGTGATTGACACGGGGATAGGACGCGCGGTGTAGTGTGTCAATTATGATTTAATTGTTGAGCCTCCCTGTCATCAGCAGCAGAGACGCCCCACGCGTTTGCAAGCGCCCACGGTAGCCGCACGAAGACCGCTGTGTTCTCGACCAGCGCTTCGACCGTCGTGTACTCATCCACGGCGTGTGCGGTATCAGTCCCAATGCCAAACTCAACCGTCTCGATCCCGGCGTTTCTGAGCGTCTTGACGTCGCCGCCGCCAGTCGCGCTGCGACGGACGATCGACGTGCCTGTGACCGCCTCGGCGGCCGCCGACACCGCTGAAACGATCGGCCCGTCGATCGGTTCGTAGGTCCCGATACTCCAGGAAACGTCGGCGATTTCGATCTGGTCGAACTCGTTGAGGCACTCGCGAATATCGCCAAGAATTCGTGGGGTATGGACGCCCGCGCTCAGACGGATGTCCACGCGTGCGGTCGCCTGCTCTGGAACGCTGTTGACCATTTCGCCGCCCTCGATCGTCCCCACGTTCACCGTCGGCCCCTCGAATAGCTCACGCGCAGTCGCTTCACCGAGGGTGTCTGCGTAGTAGTCGATCGACTCGTCGATGATGGCTCGCACGGCCGGATCAAACTCGAAACGGCGGGCAGGAAGCCGTCGGTTGAGGGCCTCGAGCGCCGAACAAAGCGCGTTGATCGCGTTCACCCCAAGCATGGGTCGCGAGCCGTGGGCCGCCTCTCCAGTCGCCGTCAGCGTGAGCCAGATACTGCCGCGATCGGCAACTGTCGTCGAGTATCGGCCGTCTGTACTCGTCGTTTCGCCCACCACACAGGCTTCGGCGTCGATTGCCCCTGCTTCGAGCACAGCTGGCATACCTGCGTCCCCGGCGACCTCCTCATCGCTTACAAACAGGAACGCGATCGACAGCGGCGGTACTTCGTCCGCGCGGACAAACGATTCGGCCGCCAGCAGCATCGACGCGACAGCGCCTTTCATGTCCGTCGCGCCGCGGCCGTAGATCCGATCGCCGTCTCTGTCACCAAACGGGTCGAAGGCCCACTCCTCGGCGGAAAACGGGACGGTGTCGACGTGGCCTTGATACAGGAGAGTCCGATCGCTCGCGCCGGGAATCCGCGCGAGGAGGTTCGGCTTCTCTGGATCGACCGTGATCCGTTCGGTCTCAATGCCCAGCGATCCGAACCGCTCGTCGATCGCGTCGATACTCTCCCGCGTCGTCCCCGGGGGATTCTGCGTGTCGATCGACAACAGCGATAACAGCGTCTCGACGTGTCGATCTGCGTCGATCGTCTCGGCGTACTCGATCGCGTTCATGTGCGTGTGTACGCGCTGAGCGGTATAATTATTGTGCCTACAAAACAAGACCATCTTGCGATACGCAGTCCCGAAATTCCTCGATTTATGCCTCTATCCGCATACATTCTTCTCTCATGGGGGCAGTTGAATTTCTCGTATTGTCTTGTTCCGAGTACACAACATTTATATTATTGTGCAGTATAGACACTACTGTCAATGCAAGAAATGGAGTTCCCGACGCCGGCAGAGCCAGTTGAATCGGTTGACCCCCACGAACTGAAAGCCGCGATCGACGCCGGCGAACCGATCACGCTGTTGGACGTCCGAATGGAATCAGAGTATGAAAAGTGGCGTATCGACGGCCCGACCGTCGAGTCGATCAACGTTCCGTACTTCCACTTCCTCGACGAAGAAGTCGATGAGTCGGTCCTTGAGCCGATCCCAGATGACCGTCCGGTGACGATCGTCTGCGCGAAAGGTGGCGCAAGCGAGTTTGTCGGCGGAAAACTGCTCGAACTCGACTACGACGTCAATAACCTCGCAGAGGGAATGAACGGCTGGGCGAGCATCTACGAGGCCGTTGAAGTGACGAACTACGACGGACCAGGAACGCTTCTGCAGTACCAGCGCCCCTCGAGTGGGTGTCTCGCGTACATGGTCTACGACGACGAGGCGGCTGCGGTCATCGACCCACTGCGGGCGTTCACCGATCGCTATCTCGAGGATGCCGAGGAATTAGGCGTCGAGCTCACATACGCGTTCGACACGCACATCCACGCCGACCACATCAGCGGGCTCCGCGCGCTGGCTGCGGAAGGCGTCGAAGGCGTAATCTCACAGGCTGCGGTCGATCGTGGTGTAACCTACGCCGACGAGATGACGTTGACCGAAGACGGCGACGTCTTCGAGGTCGGTTCGATTGATATCGAGACGGTGTTCACGCCGGGACACACGACTGGCATGACCTCGTATCTCGTTGGCGACTCCCTGCTCGCGACTGGTGACGGGCTCTTCACCGAGAGTGTTGCCCGGCCGGACCTCGAGGAGGGCGACGAGGGCGCACCTGAGGCCGCACGCATGCTGTACGAGTCCCTGCAGGAACAGGTGCTCACGCTCCCTGATGACACTCTCGTCGGTGGGGCACACTTCAGCGACGCGGCCGAGCCAGCGGCCGACGGGACCTACACGGCGACGATCGGCGACCTCGTCGAGTCGATGGAGGCACTCCGGATGGATGAAGACGCGTTCGTCGAGCTCATCCTCTCGGACATGCCCCCACGACCCGCGAACTACCTCGACATCATCGAGACAAACCTCGGCCAGCAGTCCGTCGACGACGAGGAAGCGTTCACCCTCGAACTCGGCCCGAACAACTGTGCGGCGAGCCAGGGCGCGCTAACTGAGGAGTAAACCTGTGCTCTCGATAGTCTCTGGTGTCGAACTCCTCCAGGCGGCCTCGCTTGAGGCACTGTTCCCGAACGGGATCAGCCGCTACGCGATCGGCGGCCTCTTCGTCGGGCTCGGCGTGGCGACGATCTACCTCGCGACGGGGATCATCGCCGGCGCGAGCACAACGCTTGAGTCGACACTCTCGTACGTCTCCGATCGCTCCCGATTCAGTAAGTACCGCAGTTCCCGTGACTGGCGGATCGTCTTTGCACTCGCGACGGTCGCCGGCGCGGCGATCTGGGCGCTGGCATTTCAGGACGGAATCTGGACGACTGATGTCGGTCTTGGCCGACTGTTCGTCGGCGGGATCCTCGTCGGAATCGGAACCCGGATCGGCAAGGGCTGTACCTCGGGCCACGGCGTCTGTGGCGTCGGATCGGCGTCTCGGACCTCCCTCGTCGGTGTCGTGACGTTCCTCCTGACGGCGATCGTCACCGCACAACTGCTCATGGCTGCCGGGGTGAGCCCATGAGCGGGCGACATCCCGCCTTCATGCCGGTAGTCGTTCTCGGCGGCCTGCTGTTTGGGTTTGGGCTCGGCTACAGCCACATGGCCCGCCCAGAGGTCGTCCTTGACTTCCTGCAGTTCACCGACTTCGGGCTGTTGTTCGTCATGTTCGGGGCGGCGATCGTCACAGGCATTGTCTTCACGATCGCAACGTGGAGCGGCCGACGTGCCCCCCTGACCGGCAAGAGCTACGCCCGTCGGCTGAAGTCCTTCGATCGGAACGTCCTGATCGGCGGCTCGATCTTCGGTGTTGGCTGGGGAATCTCTGGGATCTGTCCCGGCGCGGCCTACGCCAGCGTCGGGATCGGCAACTACCCGATCCTCGTCGCGATCGCCGGCATGCTGCTCGGCGCGTACCTTCAGGGCGTCTGGCGAAGCGAATCCAGCACGAGCGAGACAAACGCTGTCAAGGCGGATTAACAGACCTATGCACCTATCAAGTCACATACAACCGGGGTTCAAGCGATGATCGGAATCGAAGGATTGAGTCCGACCGGCCAGGCGATCGCCGTGCTTGTGATCGTACTGATTCAGGCACTCGTCCTATACGTCGGGTATGGCAAACTGACTGATCTGCTCGCCCCGCCGCTGCTGCGAGCGATCTCAAAAAAATAGTCGCCGGGCTCAGGGGCACTGCTCAGCCTCAAACCGCTGTTTTTCCGGGCCTTGATCGATCAGCTGTATTTTTGCTGATGTGAGATCGACCACTGCTGCCAGCCCGCCGTATTCGTGTGTCTGGTCGTGTCCGCGGACGACGACGCAGGTCGCCTCGTCGGGAACCTCGATCGTCTCAGAGCGCGTGAATGGCTGCTGGGAGTGTGCGTGCAGCAGCTCACGCCGACCGAATTGTGTCCCGTCAAGCGCTTCGACCTGCCACCAGTTCGCGTATCCGTCCTCACCATCGTCATCGTGATGCAGCGCTACGTCGAACGTATACGATCCGTTTTCACGCTCGAACGTGACGTCAACGACATTGGCTTCGCGGAGATCGAGATCCTCCGCATCTACGTCGTTTACGATCGCCGTGTCAGAGTCTGCGTCGGCATCCGAATCGTTGTTCGTGGGCGCGTCTTCTGTCGTTGCACACCCGGCCACCCCGACAAGCATGAGGAGACCGCACCCGCTGGCCAGCAGGCGGCGCCGAGACGGACACCACTGTCTATCCATGGTTCGGCCATTCGTGGCCCGGAGAAATAACCGCACGGATCTCTGTGGGAGCGAAGACGATCAAAAATCTCGATCGATCTGCAACAGTTCGTTCCAGCACCTCTCAGCGCGGTCACGACGACGGTGATATTCATCATCGTGTTCTTGCTCGTTTATTGAATTGGGCGGTCAGTTATGTTCCGATCGATAAAAACGGACTCAAACGGCGAAATTTCGACGATACGCTGATCGGGTTTACGGTTAGTATGACCGTGCTGGTGACGGCGGTCTTTGCGGTCGCGCTGGCCGCGACAGTTGCTGGCTTTGGCACTGTCCTTGCTGCCTTCGCGACCCTGGGTGGGGCACTGACGCTCGCAGTCGGCTTCGCTGCGCAGGATCTCATCGCGAATTTCGTTGCCGGCGTGTTCATTGTTAAAGACGAACCCTTCACGGTCGGTGACTGGATTGAGTGGGACGGCAACGAGGGTGTGGTTCGAGAAATCCAAATGCGGGTGACAAAACTGGACACGTTTGACAATCAACTGGTCACCGTACCAAACTCCGATCTCGCCAACGCAGCGATAATAAACAACGCGGCGAACGATCGGCGGCGAGTGTCGATCGACTTCCAAATCGGATACGATGAGGACATCAACCAGGCACGAGACGTCATCATCGAGGAAGGAACTCGTATCGACGGCGTCCTCGAGACTCCCGAGCCATCAGCACCAGTCACGGAGCTCGGTGACTCAGCAGTTATCCTCTCGGGACGACTCTGGATCGATCCCTCCGAGAGCAGCTACGGAGTCACAACTGCGCAGTTCACCGAGCGGGTTAAACAGCGATTTGACGCCGAGGGGATCGACATTCCCTATCCAAATACCGCACTCTCGGGCGGTGTCACGGTCGCGAACACTGCGAGTCTGGAGGAAGCAACCGGAGATTGAGTTTCTCACGTGGGCTCATCGACTCCCGATACCACTTCCGTCCGCCTCGCTGCGAGCACGGACCACTGAGTTATACTAGCGTTTGCACTTATTTTCTCACTTCGATTCAGGAACTACTGGCTCACGCACTCTCAGACTGTATTTCGAGGTGGTTGTTGCAAAGCGTTGCAGACGTTACTGTAGCTACGGTTCGAAGGCTTCCGGGACGATCGTTACCGGGACTGCTGCCTCTTCGGCAACCACGAAGTCGGTATGTCCTTCACGAACTGTGGCCAGCCGATTTTTTGCTCGATGCCCGATCACAATATGATCGATATTGTCGCTTTCTGCGATTTCAAGAAGCTGCTTGCCGATTGTTGTCCCTGACCGGAGGCCGTCGCGACTCAGATGCTCTAGTTCAAGTTCAGCGTCAACGGACAGATCGGCGTTTAACAGCCAATCCCCAACGTGATCGCGGAACGCTCGCTCGTCGTTAGATGCACTCTCAGTCTCTGTGATGTGAGTCACGTACAGTTTTTGATCTAGCCCAGTGGCCAGTCGTATTCCCACCGCTAAGACGGTCTCAAGCTGGCTGTCGTCGCTGATTGCGACCAGGATACCCATATCCAAATAATGCGTTAGAATCAATAATAGTTGACGCCGCGTTGAACCAGACTGCCGAATGGCAATCTGCTCAGGTATTTATGACGATCTACCAGCATGCAAGAGGTGTGGATTATATTTAATACAAATTTGCCATGAATTATATTCAGCGTGCTTTTGCTATCAATTGGCTATGTTGAATTCCTCAAGCAGTGATATGTTTGGTCGAATTTTCCATCTAGTTGCTGTCATAAATCGGCCGCTTCATAGAGAGTCGATTTATCGCAGGACTCGGGTTAATTCGTGTATATTGTCTGCGACCATAGTCATGGTTGAGTCGTCGACCTGCGCCACACGCTTGATGACCTCTTGGTGGGGAAAGACGTGCAACGACCACGGACTCACGTAACTCGGATACGTCTTCAGTTCGCCTTCGGTGAGCGAATCGGCCGTCAGTTCAACTGCCGTTTCCCGCTCGGTCGATGTGATGACCGCAACCGTATACCGATCGCCGAAGAACGGTCGGTTCCGATTCGAGACGACGAGATATGGCCGGACTCCGTTTTTGAATGTTGCTGGCGCGAGGACGACACTGGCTTGTGCGTAGGCCATACTACGCGTTCTCTCCTAAATCCTGCACGTCGTCGGCCCACCCGTCATCGTCGCCATAAGCGTCATCGCCGTACTCAGCCTCAATCTGCTGGAGGCTCACTACGTTCGCAATCTCCGAGGCTGCGACGTCCTCGGCAACCGCCCAGTAGGAATCAACCCTCCGAACGAGGCCCTTCTTCTGGAGTCGGGAGAGGGTCTTGTGGACGCTGGAATGCGGAACGTCGGTCAGTTCCGTCAGTTCCTTCGGGGTGAACGCCATGTCGGGATGGTCAAGCAACACCGTAAGCAGTTCGTGGGCGTTCGTGTCCGGTTTAACCGGCGGCGTGTCTCTTCCGCTGGAATCGATTCTGATAGGCATTGGTGTCCGTATATGTCAGTGTATGTCTGAGAACGTCATAAAATTGTTGCTGTCGGAATACGCTCGTGATCAAAATCTGTATTGGCCGATCGATATCCGCTGTTCTCGCTGAAGAAGCAATGATGAATACGCGCGTCGTATTCCGCACTCGGTTCCTATCATATTTGAAGGGTTTCAACGAAGCCACAGTAGCTAAAATGTCAGACTACATCTTTTTGCTATTCTACAGAGAAAGCAGGCCGAGTGCCTCGTGGTCGTTCGAGAATCGAAGATTCTCGTGATGACGAGAGACAAAGTCTCTCGAACCACTTGACTCCGAGGTACTTCACGTATCCAAACCGGATCAACAGTACTGCGACAGTGTCTACAACCGTTTACGCGCGACGATCGCTGCAGCCGCGAAAAGCGGCCCGATAATCCACGAAAAGAGCCCGATCGCGCTCGCGGCCGGCGAGCCGTAGGCCTCTTCGGTCGGCGCAGCGATCGCGATGACCGTCTCGAGTACGAGCGATCGATACGCGCTGTTCGGCACTACAGCAAACGACCACGAGAGCGACGACGGCCCGAGCCATCCGTCGGTGAGCCCCGCGAGGATCGCGGCGTCACCGCCGACAACCGCCACGAGGACCGCGCCGATCGCCAGCGCAATCGCCGTGCGGAGCGATCGGGCGATGACCGATCCGAGGAGAACGATCGACAGCATGGACAGCCCGTACAGCGCCGTCAACACGACGAAGCGGCCGAAAAGCACCGGCGAATCGACGCCTGAATGGGTGGCAAACACCCCGGTGTCTGGCGAGGCGGTGAACGCAATGACGGCGCCGGTCGCGACAAGCGGAAGCCCCAACATCCCGAGCATCCCAACCGATCGGCCGAGATATACCGCAGTCACGTACACTGGCGCGGGGACATCGTAGGTGGTGAAGACTGCGAGCTCGCCGCGATCGAGATCCGCGACGACACTCCGGTAGCCGATCGCGATCGCGAGCACCGGCACGATCACCTCAAGCGGTAGCAGCAGGTCAACAATTGCGGGCGTGTAGCCGGTCGCCGCGCCACCACCGCCAGCGACGAGCACGAACAAGAAGCCGAACAATCCCACGGCGAGGAGTGCATATATCCGTGTTCGCAGGACGGTCTTGACTTCCCGGGCGGCGATCGCTGTCCCCTGACCCAGCGCGCTGTGGGCAGTCATTGCCGCTCACCGTCCGTGGGATCGTCACGAGGGCGCTCGTCATCACCGTCGCCGTGGTCGGCTGGGTCAGCTGTGACGACCGCGTGGTAGGCCTCCCGAAGATCTGCCACTCCATAGCGTGTCGCTAGCGTTTGTGGGGCTGTAAGCTCGGTCACCGTGCCCTCCGAGAGGATCTCGACGCGATCAGCGTGGCGCGAAACCAATGAGAGATTGTGGGAGGTGAGCACCACCGCGGTTCCGGCTGCGGCCAGTTCGTCTGCGACCTCGAAGACGCGATTCGCCATTGTTGGATCGAGTCCGCTCGCGGGCTCGTCGAAAATGACAACCGGTGGGGAGCCGACGATCGACTGTCCGACGCCGAGAAGCCTCGTCATCCCGCCAGACAGCGCCTCGACGGGTCGATTTCGGGCGTCTGTGAGCCTGACTCGATCCAGAATGCGATCGGAGTCGACCGCCGTCTCGACAAGTGAGGCATAAAACTCGATCGTCTCTGCGACGGTAAACCCCGGCCGGAACGACGGCCGCTGCGGGAGGTAGCCGATTCGTCGGGCTGTCTGGGGTCCCTCGTACGTGACTGTCCCCGAGGTCGGTGATTCGAGTTCGAGCAACAACCGAAGCAGTGTCGTCTTGCCCGTCCCGTTTGGGCCGACTAGGGCGGTCACCGCGGCGGCGGGGATCTCGATCGAGACATCTGAGAGTACCTCGACGCTGCCGTAGCGTTTCTCGATCGACTCCCCAGCCAGAACTGTCGTGGCCGCGTTTCGATCGGGCTGTGCCGTGTTTGCGCGCTCAGTCGCTGGGTTCGTGTTCGGTATCATTGGTGTCTGAATGTGCGCGGTTGTCGTCGATTCCTTCGACCCGAACCGCCTGGGCGGTCTCGAGACGCTGGGGATTGTGTGGCTCGACGGACGGATACGGATCGATGATACTCCCGGATCGCAGCCCTGGGGCCGCTCCCTTGAGTGTCCGCAGTCCCTCATATACGGGTGACTGGTGGAGTGTTCGGTGGGCGGTCGATCGGTGCAGTTCACCCTGGACGGGGTCGGTTGGCGAGTACGCTCGGTCGTAGATGCCCCCGGTCGATGAACCGTACATACCGGTCCAGTAGTTGCCAACGCCGTCGGCCGCCCAGATGCGGAGCGGGCCAGCACCGGCACCCGCGTGGCGATCGTTGTCGACGAAGTCGTTGCGGGCGATGTCGCTCGTGGCGATAACGGAGCCGGTCCGCATGCCGTACTCGTTACCCATGAGGACGTTGTGTTCGTACAGCGAGCCGATTGCACTCGTTGAGATTCCGAGCCTGCTGTCGACAGCGATGTTGTGCGCGATGTAGGAGTCCGATCCGCTTGTGCCGATCGCCGTCGACGTGTTGGCAACGACGTTGTTCACGATCGCGTTGCGGGCAGGGTCGGTCATGATCGTGACCCCCCCGTAGTCGTGGTTCGCGAATTCGTTTCCATGGATGAGCGCGTCGGAGGTGTGCATGAGGTGAACCCCGTAGCGTCCGTCTGTGAACGTTGACGATCGGATCACGGTTTCCGCCGATCGATGCAGGTACACGCCATCGCGGCCCGCAAGAAACGTCGAATTCTCGACGACAGTCCGCGGCGATCGCATGAGCATCACACCCATGAAGCTGTCTCGCCACACCGCGGTGCCCGCGACTGAGACGTTTCGCACGACCGTGTCCGGCGCGTCACGGACAAGAATCCCGTTCGAGTCGGTGTGCGGCACTCGGACGTCCTGGACGAGTGTCCCGTTGGCTTCGACGATCGCGATCGCGGCGTCACCGTGGCCGTAGCCCAGTTCGATATTTGTGTCCCAGTCGCCCTCGGCGGTCGCATTCGGGTCACGGGTCGTGTCGCCTGCGCCCCGTACGGTGACTCCGACGATGGCTACCTCGTCCGCGGAGACCGCGATCACATTGCCCTCCCCGCCGCCGTCGATCGTCGTCTGGGGACCCACGAGTGTCATTGGACGATTGATCTCGATCGATTCCTCGTATGTCCCGGCTGGCAACACTACCGTCGATCCGTTCGGTGCAGCGTCGATTCGCGATTGGATCGTGGCTGTGCTGTTCATGTCGGTGCTGACGGCTGCGGGTGGCCGCTCGAGCAATTGTTGGGCCGTCCGCAGCCGTGCGTCAGCGTTGCTTTGCTGTGTCTCGACGCGATCACGGACGAGTGACGCGTCGTCGATAGACACGGGTCGATCACGGAGGGCCGCCCAATCGAGCACCTGTCCGCCGTGCTGATCTGCGAACGTCGTTGCTGCCGCTCGATCGCTGAACGGGACCACGATCGGCCCGTTTGGGGCTCGCGCATCGCTATCAACGACATAGTATGCCTCTCCGGCGGGCACCCAGGCTGTCGATCGGTCGGTCTGGATCGTTCCGTTGTCATCGAGTTCGATCCCAGTCCCTGCGTAGTCGGTCACGTACGTCGCGATTGGATAGCCAAACTGCTGTTGTCTGGTTGGATCCGCAAGTGCTGCGACGGCCCGCTCCAATCCGTAGTAGCCAACGACGTACTGATACTGCGAGTAGAACACTTGTGCGCGTGGCACCGCGGCCTCGTTGCCGATCTCTCGGTGGACCTCAGAGGCAAAGCCGATCGATCGCGTGTCGGAAAATTCGACCGGCTCCGGCGCACTGGCCCCGAGATCGATCGCGAACAGGCCCACGGCGACCGCGAAGAGCACGGCCACAGTGACGAGTACAGCCGATCGCTTGCTCACGGGCACGCTGTCCATACTGGTGGTTCTAACCGACCGAAGTTATGACGTGTGGTACACGATTCGAAGCCGTCCGACCAGCGTCGATTTATGCTACAACAGATCATTCGAGGCGTCTACACGTGGTTTTCACCGTCTGTTTAGAACAACAGGTTTATTAGAGACAACTGTGTATTGTACAATACACCCAATAACATGAAGGGAGAGTACCAAATCACCGAGACGTTGGACGTGAAAGGCCTCAGTTGCCCGATGCCGATCGTGAAGACCAAACAGGCGATCGACCCCCTCGATGCGGGGTCGGTGCTTGAGGTCGTTTCGACCGATTCAGGCAGCATGAGCGATATCAAAGGCTGGGCCGACGGGACGGGCGGCGTCGAACTGCTTGAACAGTCTGAGGACACCGAGGGCGGCGACGCTGTGTACAAACACTACGTCAAAAAGACCGAGTGAACAGATGAGCACGGATACGCCCACAGCCGACGGAACCGACGCTGCGCTCACGGCGCGCATTGAAGCGCTCGAATCCGAGATTGCGGATTTGAAGGCGGATGCAGGCGACAAGCAAAAACAGATGACGATCGTCGCGACGAAGGGATCGTTCGACATGGCGTACCCGCCGTTGATCCTCGCGAGTACGGCGGCGGCGTTCGGCTGGGACGTCGTCGTCTTCCACACCTTCTGGGGGCTCGACATTCTCCACGAGGAGAAGTCGAAGAACCTCAAGCTGAGCGCGGTCGGCAACCCGAGCATGCCGATGCCCAACGCCCTCGCGGCGCTGCCAGGGATGGACTCACTTGCCACCCGGATGATGGAAAAACGGATCGAAGAAAACGGTACGGCGACGATCGAAGAGCTCATCGACCTCTCACTTGAAACTGGTGTCGACCTCCAGGCGTGTCAGATGACGATCGAGCTCATGGACTACGACGAGGACGACTTCTACGACGGCGTCACCACGGGTGTCGGCGCGGCGACCGCGCTAAACCACATGGCTGACTCTGACGTGCAGCTGCTCATCTAACCTCGAAAAACGTAAAAACAGTAAAATTAGTTTCGTTCGCAGGTATTCACGCCGATAAGAGAGTACGCCCCACAGGTTCGGGTTGTGGCGGTAACAAACAGCACCACGGACACAATTCCCAACACTGCGGCCGCGAGACTGCTCGTTGAGATAATTCCGCCAAGGATGGCTAGCGACGCACCGCCGGCGATCGCTCCGAGTGCGATCCGAGCCGTTCGATCGAGTTCACCAACGTTTTGTTCCATACCACTGTATTGGGTATGTGTCCCAATAGAGTTATCGATTAGTCTGTCTGATGTAATCCCAAACATCTTTTAATAGGGAATAAGCGTTCTATGTTCTTGGGAATATTGAGCACTATTATATAATATGGCCACCAACGTAGACCTGTATCCATGAGTACTGAATCGATTGACGCTGACAGAACCGTTGACTCCCGGGGGGCGACCTGTCCCGGTCCGATGATGGACCTCGTCGGGGCCATACGCGACGCCGAGGTTGGGGACGTGATCGAGCTGCTCAGCGACGCCGAGCAGTCGACAACCGACATCCCTGCATGGGCCGACGAGTCCGGCAACGAGGTCCTCGCGATCGACGACGCGGGAGATCACTACCAGATCTACGTGAGGAAAACATGACTCACCGAATTGCGATCATCGGCGGCGGCACCGGCGGGGTCGTCCTTGCGAACAATCTCGCCGAGCGGCTTGCTCCGGAGATCGACGCCGGCGAAGTTGCGGTGAGCCTGTTCAATGACGGCGAGGACCACATCTACAAGCCTGTCTGGCTGTACGTCGCCTTCGGCCAGCGCGAGCCTGCGGACGGTCGACGTCCCCTCGCGGAGCTGGTTGACGATCGCGTCGATCTCCGGATCGAGCGGGTCGACGATATCGACACCGAGGAGAAGACGCTCTCCGCTGGCGGTGGTACCGTCGGATATGATTCGCTCGTCATCGCGACCGGCTCGCAGATGGACACGGAATCTATCGATGGACTCGACGAGGGAGGCTACCACTTCTACGGCGAGTCAGCTTCCACCGAACTCCGCGACGAACTGCTGTCGTTCACCGAGGGACACCTCGTCTTGAGTGTGATCGGCAACCCACACATGTGTCCGGTCGCGCCCCTTGAGTTCGTTATGATGGCCGACGACTGGTTCCGCTCGCGTGGGCTGCGTGAGGACATCGATATCACCTACACGTACCCAATCATGCGGACCCACGGCAACGAACACATCGCTGAGTGGGCACGTCCGCGGCTTGCGGAACGAGACATCGCCGTCGAGACGATGTTCAACGCGGAGGCAATCGATCCTTCAGACGGCATGCTCACGTCGATGGAAGGCACTGAACTCGACTACGATCTGCTCGTGACAATCCCGCCGCACACCGGCAGTGACCTCATAACCCAGGCTGGACTCGGTGAAACCGGCTGGGTTGACGTCGACAGTCACACGCTCGAGGCAACCGAGTTCGACGACGTCTACGCGATCGGCGACGCGGCGGCGATCGGCGTTCCGAAAGCCGGCAGCGCCGCCCATTACCAGGCGAACGTTGTCGCGAAACGACTCACAAGTACTGTTCGCGACCAACAGCCGACCGCGACCTACGACGGCAAGACGCTCTGTTTCGTCGAAACCGGCATGGACGAGGCGACGTACGTCTCCTTCGACTACAACAACGATCCCTCACCGGGGAGACCGTCACGAACGCTGCACTGGTCGAAGCTAGCGTACAATGAGTCCTACTGGCTGACCGCCCGGGGGCTGCTCTGAGGTGACAGACATGAGTGAACAGCAAACCAAAGCAGACGGCGAGGCCCTCGAGGGCAGCAGTGAGGCGGTCCCGGAGGCGCTCGCGGATGCGATCGAGCGGAACCCCGAAGCTGTTGCCGAGTTCGTCGATCGACTCGGAGCAGTAAACGAGCTACTGGACGTCGTCTCTCTCGGCGAGGACGCCCTTGACGATGACATGGCTGTCTCTGTCGCACGAACCGGATCGACGCTCGCCGAATCTGCGGACGCGGTTGCAACGCCCGGTACGGTCCAACTGGCCGAGGCAGTCGGCTCAAATGGCGAGGATCTGGCTGATGCGCTCGAGACGATCGTCGAACTACAGCGAACTGGAACTCTCGACGACCTCGTGGAACTAGCAACCGTCGCCTCGCTCGCGACGTCGGCGCTCGATGACGACATGGCCGTCTCACTGGCGCGAACCGGTGCATCGCTCGGCGAACTCGCCGATAGCGCTGCAGCGCCTGAAACCCGGCGAGGGATTGAGGCGCTCTTGACCGCGCTCGGTGACGCCGAACGAACAGATCCGGAACCGGTGGGGGCTGTTGGATTGGCTCGATCGATTCGCGATCCGGAAGTCAAAGCCGGGCTCGGCTACCTGCTTACGGTCGCAAAGGCGATCGGTGCGAGAAACGGGTAGTCGGCTCACACCGGCCCGATCGGTTCTCCTTCGTGGATCTGAAATTCAGCGTCGCCAGCGAAGCGCAAAAGGGCTCGATCGCCGATATCCAGCTCTGAGAGTGCCTGCGCACGTGGGTGCTCGCCAAGCACGTAGTCGACCCGATCGCTGTAGGGCCACATCCCAAGGCGGCCGTCTAACTCGAGGCGTTCACGCAGCACCGTCCCGTTCTTTTCCGTGTAGCTCACTCCCGACTGACGCCACGGGAGCTGTGGCGGTCGATCGATCGCCACGTCAATCAGGCGTTCGCCGTCAGCCCGAACCGAGGTGTGTCGTACCGACCCCTCGTCGCGATGGGTGATCTCAGCGACCTCCTTTGGATAGCCCCAGATATCGACGCCGAGCGCTCGCGCTGGCTCTGTCGTCACCGGGAGATACTCGACGTATCCGCTCACGCCGTGGGTGAGTAACGACGCGTATGGGACCGTTCGTTCGTCTTCTGGGATCGCAGGGAGCAACACGCCAAACTCGTTGTAGGGGTCGATGGCAGTGTCGTAACCAATTCGATCGTACTCGACACACAGGAACGTGACAGCCGCACGAGTCGGGGTTGCGCGAATCGGCTTGAGGCCATTCGGTAACAGCGACGCGACCGCCGTTTTGGACGCCGAAAACACTGCGCCCGTGATCGTCGCGTGGGTCGAAAGCGGCAGCATCACACGGTGGCCGGTGGAGAGAACCGCCGGCTCGCCGTCGGTTCCGCCGATCGCGATCCGCTGGTCTGACATACCCCCGCTATGTGGACTGCGAACCAAAGTGTTGTGCCGGTTACTCGAGCGATCGAAGCGTCGAATTGAGTACGACGATGAGACTGCTTGAGCCCATCGCAAGCGCGGCTAAAAGTGGGTTCAGGACGCCGGCGATCGCGAGTGGAATCGCAACCCCATTGTAGAGGAACGCCCACCCGAGGTTTTCGGCGATGCGCCGCTTCGTGTTGGCCGCGAGCGAGAACACGAACGGCAGCTCCGTAATGTCACCGTCGACGAGAATCACGTCCGCTGCATCGGTTGCGAGCTTCGTTCCGGTGGCGAGTGCGATCCCAAGGTCTGCGGCCGCAAGCGCGGGCGCGTCGTTACTCCCGTCGCCGATCATTGCGACCTGTCCGCGGGATTTGAGCCGCTCGACGGTGGCCGCTTTTGCCTCCGGGGGCACATTCGCAAACACGGTGTCGACGTCCGGGTGCGCTTCGAAGCGCTTCGTCGCCGGCTCGTCATCGCCGGTGAGCACGACCAATTCGCGATCGTCCGCCGCAAGTTCGGAGAGCACGCGATCCCACTCAGGCTTCGGCTCGTCACCAACCGCAATCACGCCTCGGACAACCCCCTCGACGCCGACGACGACCGCGACGTCTCCGTCCGCCTGGACCGACTCAGCGGCGTCGAGCCAGCCGTTCGGATCTGCCCAGTCAGTAAAGCACGCTGGATGGCCGACCGCCGCGTCGACCGGTCCGTCCATGCCATCTGCGCCGTGGACTGTTCCGTGCACCCCGCGATCGGTGAGTTCCACGGAGTCCATATCCACGGCTATCGCTGCGTCTGTAGGCGTCGTCGTCTTCTCGGATATCGTCGCTGGCTGGTTCTCGCCTGCTGGGACCGCCCCGCCGTCGGTTTCGACGCTCCGGGAGTCGTCTGTTTCCGTACCGTCTGCGGCTGCAGCCGCAACGATCGCGTCGGCGATCGGATGTGGGGACGCACGCTCGAGCGCGGCTGCCACCGAGAGTATCTGGGCGGGATCGTCTCCGATCGTCTCCGACACTGTCATCCGACCGCTTGTGAGCGTTCCCGTCTTGTCAACCGCAATTGTATCGACGTCAGTTCCTCGTTCGAAGATCGCAGTCGAGGCGACCACGATCCCGTGGCTCGCGGCAGTTTTGATCCCGCGCGCCACCGCAAGCGGCGTCGCAAGTCCGAGCGCACACGGACACGAAACGATGACAACCGTTAGCCCGACCAGGAGCGCAGCCGTCCCGCCTGCGCCGGTAGACAGCGTCCAGATAGTCGCCACAACCGCGGCGACGAGCACGAGTGGAACGAACACCGTCGCGAGTTTGTCGGCGACGCGCTGAACGCCCGGTGAGGAGCTCTGGATTTCCCACAGGAGTTCGACGAGCCGATCGAGCGTGCTTTCGGCGTCCTCGCCGGCCCGAATCGTCACCGGTCGATCGGTTACAACAGTTCCACCCCGAACGACATCACCCGGTCGCTTCGTTCGCGGGACCGACTCACCCGTTACGAGTGCCTCGTCGATCGCCGCGACGCCGTCGACGATCTCGCCGTCGATCGGAATCCGCTCACCCGGCCGAACGAGCAACTCGTCGCCGGGGGCGATCGCTGCGACGGGGACGGTCGTCCCGTCGACTCGACGTGCCTCCGACACCTGAATCGCAGTCAGGTCAGAGAGGAGATCCGAGGCGCGCCGTTTGATTCGTGACTCGTAGTAGTTGCCGGCGGTCACGACGAGAATGATCGCGACAGTCACGTCAAAGTACAGGTCCGTTTGGCCGAGGAACATCGCGAGCGTGCTGTAGCCGTACGAGCCGAGTGCGGCGATCGAGACGAGCAGGTCCATGTTCGGCTGGCCGGCAGTCAGACTGACGTACCCGCCTCTGAGGATGGGATAGCCGGTGTAGAACAACACGATCGACGTCAAGAGCCAGATTTGTGTGAAGAGATACAGGCCGTCAAAGCCGCTGAGATCGACGAACGGCTCGAAGCCGAAGTACGTCGGATACAAAAACAGCGCGTACCACACCATCGTCATCATCCCGAACAACCCGCCGCCAATGAGGAACTTGACCACCTCGATGTCTCCGCCGGGATCGGGATCGGTCTCAATCGAGCGATGGGAGGCGTCGTAGCCGTACCCCGAGACGAGTTCCGGCAGCGAACGGCGATCGACAGCCGCTGGATCGTAGCTGATTTTTAGCGTATCGGTCGCGTAGCTCGCGGTCGCTTCAGCAACGCCGGGGTGTGCCTGTGCCTGTGATTCGAGGAACGTCTCACAGGTCGAACAGTGCATTCCCTCGACACTGAGGTAGGCGCTGTCACAGTCTTCGATCGTCTCCGACTGTGCATGATCCTCTGTAGAGTGTTCGGTGGCCTGCGTGTCAACAATTGCGTCATCGACCGAATCAGCCTCGAGCCGTTCAGCTTCTTCCGCGCCCAAGACACGGGCAACCTCAAGACAGCCCTGACAGCAATACGCTCCGTCGATCGTCTTGTCAGTGACTGGAGGATCGGGTGTCGAAAGCCCACAGAGGGTACACGAGGACATCTACTCGGGTAGTGCTATCCGTTCAGTGTGCCGATGTCTCGGCAATCGTATCATGCTCACTCTCAGTGGGGCTCATTGCGAGGTACAACGACCCCGCGATCAACACCACGTTGAGTGCCGAGACGGCGACGATTGGGGCTGGCTTGAACAGGAGGTAGCCGACAACGGCCGGCAACGCAGCCAGCGAAACGAGGCTCGCATGTCTTGGTTCGACCATCTGTCGTGTATGTTTAGTACGATAGTATAAGTCCATTTCCCCGTCCTTCGATTCTGAGAAGAGCCGGGAGATTTATGTACTGCATTTCCAAAATCGTCATATAATGTCCACTGAGACTGCGAAGAAAGAAATTGATCATGAGGATTTTGATCCAAAGGGCACACTTGCGCTTATTCTACTATATTTCGTGATCCTCGCGATACTGTGGATCTTTATGTACTTCATCGAGTTCCTCGGCAATGACCTGACGGTGATCGGCTGATGCATATTCACAACTACGAGAAAATCTGGCTGGTACTGGCTATGCTTCTCATCGTCGCGTTTATTTCGACGGTCGCCTACGGGGCAACAGCGATGGGCGTCGACATGATCTCCGACGACGAGGAGACGATCAACCCCGACGCGCTCGATGAGGATCAACGGTTTGCCGAGCCGCGTGTCGAGCAGGTCGGCGAAAACGAGTACGAGGCGTACGTCGTTGCGCTACAGTTTGCCTTCCAGCCGGATCCGATTGAGGTACCTGCGGGCAGCACGGTGACATTTTACGTGACCTCCCGTGACGTGATACACGGGTTCGAGGTCGTTGGGACGAACGCGAACGTGATGGTCGTTCCCGGTGAGGTGTCGACGTTCACCGTCGAGTTCAACGAAGCTGGCGAATACGGCGTGTTGTGTAACGAGTACTGTGGAGACGGCCATCACGTAATGGAGGGGAGTGTCGTGGTCGTGCCCGAAGAAGAGTACGACGGAGGTGACCAATGAGCGACGCGCTCGAATCCGGGGCTCCGAGCTTCCTTGATCAGTTCCCCGACGAAGCGAAACTGGTTCGTGCAACGCTGTGGAGTGCGTTCATCGCACTCATTCTCGGTGGGTTATTTGGAATTATTCAGACGCTGCATCGGACGGACATCCTCCGCGTGATGGATTCGTCGTACTACTACACCGTATTGACTGCCCACGGGGTCTTGATGGTGGTTTCGTTCACCATCTTCTTCCTGGTTGGCGTATTCACGTGGGCGGTTGTCAGGAGTCTCGATCGACCGCTCGTCGACATACGCTACTCGTGGACGTGGTACGGCCTCATGGTGGTTGGAACGCTCATGGCGGTCGTCGCGGTCCTTGGGGGGTTCGTCGATTCGACAGAGATGAGCGCCGACGTCCTGTTCACGTTCTACGCGCCGCTGCAGGCGCATCCGCTGTTTTACGGCGGGCTGGCGATATTCTTGATCGGCTCGTGGCTCGCTGGAGTTGACTGGTTCCGTGCGTGGTACGCCTGGAAACGCGAACATCCAGACGAGCGAATCCCGCTGCAGACGTTTATGGCGCTAACGACGATGCTGATGTGGTATATCGCGTCGATCGGCATTGCGATTGCAGTCGTCGTCTTCCTGTTGCCGTGGTCGCTTGGGCTGTTCGATGAGGTTAACGCACTTTTGACCCGAACGCTGTTTTGGTTCTGGGGCCACCCAGTCGTGTACTTCTGGCTGATGCCAGCGTACATGCTGTGGTACACCGTCCTGCCGAAACTGGCGGGCGGTCGGCTGTTCAGCGATCCACTCGCGCGGGTGGTGTTCGTGCTGTTCCTCCTGCTTTCGACGCCGGTTGGAATTCACCACCAGTACGTCGATCCGGGGATCGCCGAAGGGTTCAAATTCATCGCAATGACGAACACGATGTTCCTGTTGTTGCCGAGCCTCCTCACCGCGTTTACTGTCGTCGCAAGTATGGAGTACGGCGCTCGGCGCCGGGGCGGGACCGGCCTGTTCGGTTGGCTTCGGGCGTTGCCGTGGGCCCGTCCGGCATTCACTGGGATGGCACTCGCGGGATTGATGTTCGCCGCCGGTGGCTTCAGCGGGATGATCAACGCCGGGATGAACATCAACTACCTCGTACACAACACGCTGTGGGTTCCTGGTCACTTCCACCTCACTGTCGGGACGGCCGTGGCGCTCACGTTCATGGCAGCCACGTACTGGCTGTGGCCGCAGCTTACCAACAAGCCGCTGTTTAGCCGGCCGATCGGTCTCCTGCAGGTTGTGATGTGGTTTGTCGGGATGGCCCTCATGTCAAACGCCATGCACGTTTCGGGGTTGTTTGGCGTTCCGCGCCGGACCGCCGAGCCGGAGTACCAGGGATTTGACTTCACGCCAGCATTTGGGACGATGAACGAGTTCGACATGCAGATCGCGATCGGTGGGACGCTGTTGTTCATCTCACTCGGCCTGTTCATCGGAAACGTCGTTTTGACCTCATTTGGAACCAAACAGAGCAGTCTGGGCGAAGACCTGCCGCCGGCGTTGTCGGGTCCGAGCGACTCTCCGGTGGTCCTCGACAATCTCAAGCTCTGGGTCGGGATTGCGCTGGTGCTCGTCGTCTTGGCGTACTCGCTCCCGCTTGCAAGCATCATCTCTCGTGGTGGACTCTTTGGCCCCGGCGTCGGGACCTATCCAATGATCGTCGATACGTTTTCTGCGCTCATCGAGTCGGTGGCACATGCAGGGATCACCGAGACGCTTGCCCAGTTTGAAGTGGGGGTGATCGTCCAATGAGCGACGATACGACGAAAGCAGGAATCCTCGTTGGCGGGGCCGTGTTGTTCGTGGTCCTCTGGGAGATCCGAAGTGCGATCGGCCTCTTTTTAGGGATTGACACGCCGGCAACGCCGTACATCGCGGGAACCGTGCTCATTGTCGCGATCGTCGCTGTCGCGCTCAACCTCGGATATCTCGGCGGCGGCCGCCCTGCGAGCGACCACAACGAGGGAGGCGACTGACGGTTCGAGCGCCGCTATGTCCATCTCCCCGCAGTTTGGTGGCTTACCCGAGACGACACCGCTGCAGCGATCGGTCGCCGTCGCGGTGGCGGTTGCAGTCGCCGTTATCGCCTCGATCGCTGGTTATCTCCAGGCCCTCTCACCATTGATTACCGACTATCGCTCGGTCGTGTACCCTGTTATCTGGATCACCGGGGGACTGGCTGCGGCGGTGTGGGTTCAGGGAACGGTCCCTGTTCGATCGAACCGAGCGATCGCTGCGATTGTCGGTAGCGGATACGTAATCGCGTTGCTCTGGGTGAGTGGACTGGTTCGGGCGGGATCCGGGACGGGTTCGCTGTCACTGTCACCTGCAATTCCGGGTTGGGGGCCGATCATCGTATACGAGGGATCGGTAATCGGATTCTCTATCGTGCCGTTCAAATGGATCGGCTATCTGGCACTGGGGTACATCGTCTACGTCCTCGTCGCTGGTGCCGGCGGATCAATCAAAGCCGCAGCCCTTGGGTTCGTAACGTGTGTGAGCTGCACAGCCCCGCTCGTCGGCGCGGTTGCGGGGGCGATCGGCGGGGCAGGTGCGAGCCGAGCCGTCGCCACTGCTGGATACGACATCGCGACTGTCGTGTTTCTTGTGACCATCGGTCTGCTCGTGTTTGCGGTTGCGCGAACAACGGCTAGCTGTTCTGTCTCGGAGACTCCGGCCTGATCGGGCACGTATTTTTTGGCATATATAAATGTTAGTATTGTACAATAGTACCAAAACTATATGTCCGCTGTTGTCGTATCATCACTTGAGTGAGTATGTCATCACAATCTCAGTTGCCCGTCCGAGCGGAGTGGTACATAACGGAGACTCCTTCAATCGCGCCGGGTGCGCCGGCGAGAGGCACCGGCACACAGCCGACACGCGATCGCGACGGAAACCGACGCCGACGGGGGAGAGGGTAGTATGGAGCTGTTCGGAATCGCCGTGAGCGTACTCGTGACGTTTGTCGGATTCGGCTTCGTCGTTGGGTTATTGTACGGATTTTTTGGGATGGGCGGATCGTTCCTGGTCACGCCTGCGCTGCTCGTGATGGGATATCCCGCACGAGTTGCGATTGGCAGCGCGATGGCCTTCGTTTTCGGGACGGCGATTATCGCCATGATCAAACACCACGGCATTGGGCAGGTCGACTACAAGCTTGGTCTGCTGATGGCAGTCGGGCTCAGTGTTGGAATTGAGATCGGTCGAATCGGCGTGTTCTACCTGGAGACACTCGGTGCCGCAGAGGTGGTTATCGGTGCGACCTACGTCGTGTTGCTCGCTGGCATCGGGCTGTTGTTCACAAAGAATGCGATCGAAGACGACAGCGACGAGTCTGACGCGAATGTCGACGAAGATATCCCCGAACTCGCCCGGCAGATTCAGTCGTACAATATTCCGCCGATGGTCACCCTCAGTGGCGGCACACGAGTCTCGATCTGGGTTATCTCAGCGGTTGCGCTCGTGGTGGGTATTCTCTCTGGCTTTCTGGGGATCGGTGGGGGCTTTATTCGGCTGCCAGCGATTCACTATCTGATCGGTATGCCGCTCCCAATCGCGGTCGGGACGAATCTGGTCGGCGGACTCATCTCCGGCGGTGCGGGGGCGTTCACCTACGGGCAGGCCGGCGGTGTCGAGTTATCGATCGTCGTCCCGCTATTGTTTGGAAGCGCGCTCGGCGCACAGATCGGCTCGGCGTCGACAGTCGTGGTTGACGAGGACGAAACCCGAATCTACTTTGGGCTGATGCTGCTCATCGCTGCGGTTGCAGTCGCGATCGACCGGGTTGGGACGATCCTTGGAATTGGATATCTCGACACTGTCAGCGCGGTGTTGATCGTTGGATCCGCAGTAATCGTCGCCAGTATCGTGATCGGTAGTGCGATCCGTTCGGTTCGGGCGCGGGGGACCGAATCGGCGATGCTCTCTGATTGAGCGTCGTTTTGGGGTCGATCACGATCGGATGCCGTCGATTAGTTCGCGATCGACATCAACCGCATCAACAACGGTCCCGCTGTATTCGTCTGCGAACGTAGATGCCTCTTCGGTGTCGGAAAATGGTATGATGTCTGGACCCATCGCCCCGCCGACGTCGCTGCCCGCAACGACCACGAGCGCTGATTCAGGCCGGTAGCTGTCTGCGCTGAGATGTGCTGAGATTGAGCGATCGCTTTCGCCCCTGATGTCGTACTCCACACGGCTGTAGTCGGTCAGGTATGTCACCAGTGGCTCCCATCCTTCGTCTTCGCGATCGAATCGATACGAGTACGTACATATCCCGCTGCAGAACCACGCCGGCCCATCTCGATCGAGCCGGTCCTCAGCAAAAAACACCTGCCCGGTCGGCCCCGGGTGTTCGTTGATCACCATCCCACACTCGTCGCAGGTCTGTCCGTCGTCGAGCGACACCGCCTCTGGCGTTTGCTCGTCGCTTCCGAGACAGCCGGCGATCACGGCCGTTGTTGTGATTCCGAGCGCCTGAAGCAGTGTTCGGCGGGAGTGGGCCTCACAGCGTTGCCTATTTCGAGCCATACTAGATTGTTTGAGCCGGACGAGATAGGCAATATGGTACACCCCTCGAATCCCGCGACTCCATCTCTTTTGAAACCTGATTATGCGTTTGGACGCCGGTCTCCCGTTCCCACCGCTTGAGAATATCCACTTGGGGTTTTATGATATACATACAATACTCGTGTATGAGCTACCAAACCGATAATCAGGCTCCGACGGTCGGCCCAATCTCCGTGTTCACGCTCATTTGGGCCGTGCTTGTTGGGCTCTCGGCAGTGGTTTTTGCCGCGGTTGTGACGATTCCGTTTCAAGCACAACTCACCACGCTGTTGTCGACTGCAAACCCCGCAATCTTCGGGACCGCGTTGTTCATCGTTGCTGTCGCCGTGACGTACGTCATCTCCACGCGTGTGGTTCGGCGATCGGTCCAGTAGGCGGTGACAGCGGTCGATCGCTACTTGAATTCCGGAACGGTTAACTTTCTCATCGGGTAACGGGCGTATGCGGGCCGGTGGGGTAGCTTGGTATCCTTCGGCCTTCGGGTGGCCGTAACCGCAGTTCGAATCTGCGCCGGCCCACTTTTCCCGCATCTAACACCTGTCAGGCAAAGCCATGTCCGCCTTTGGGTAGCCGTAACCGCATCACCGCGAGCGTTGCGAGCGGGTGCCAGCGAGTCGCAGCCCGCGAAGCGGAGCGAGCAGGAACACTTGGCACTACTTCGAATCTGCCCCGACCACATGACACGATCACTCTTTCACATATTCCCTGGCGGTGCCCAGGTATGGATTAGCAGCTGTGGAGATACGTCTCCAGAATCACCTGTGCCAGAAACCGTTCCCTGCTTCTTAGCCGGGGCCGTATCGAAGTTGTGGAGCAAGAAGTCCCGTAGTTGGTGGTGTGTCTCTGTATTCACCGCGGTGTGGCTAATTTATCAAATATAAATACAGTTTATTTATTGGATATTTACTATTAGTAGGCTCCACTACACTGTTCACAACTGGGTGGATAATCCTCGGAATTGAACGGAGTCTATCCACGTTTTCGTTTCAAATCCTACACACAGGCTGAGGAAGAATATACTAGCTGTACGCTGCCGCCGATCGTACTTGGATAATTCACTGCAGAAACGCTCGACTCGACAAAGATAATCTGATTGCACCGCAGCTTTTCATAGAACCCTCCAAAATCACGATATCGTTGACGCGATCGCCCTGGGTACTGGCCCGGTTCTACGTCGCCGATTCAGTCGTCAGCACAACTCGATTGTTGAGACGAATAGTATGGATATTGGACCGTGTTAAATATATAGAATATTAGAGTAAACGTAGAACAAGTAATTTATCAAACTGTTTTAACAACGCCTACGTAGAAACCGCGACAGTGGGCGATCGCACTTGTGTACGACACAGATCACCCACTCGACGCTCCTACCACATAGGAAGATGCAAAAAACAAATGAGAGAGCTATAGTAGCGTTTGCAATTTTTCCCCTTCGATTCAGGAACTGCTGGTTCACGCTCTCTCTGACTGTATCTCGAGGTGCCTGCTGCAAAGAGTTGCAAACGTTACTATAGCCTGGTCTCAGCCACCGTGCTTGCGGTACCAGACCCGCTCACCGATGGGAGATTCGTCCTCACTGATATCCAACCGGCTCAGGAATAACTCTCGAATCGCAAGCGTGACAACTAACTCGACCGGTTCGTTGTTCTCGTCGATGACTGTGACGACACAGTGGCCATCCCGCTGATCGACTGCGTGGATCGTCCCGATCGACCAGCGTTCAATATCGTGAGTCGGTTTCCGGGCATGGAGGCGATCATGGTTCATATGAGAAAAAAGATCGCAAGCAGTGTTTACTTTTCGTCTTTCCGTTCTGTCGAAACCCAGGTGAGCCACATAGGTCGATTACAGTGGTAGCGAGGCGAAAGCCCACCGGCTTCAGCCGTGGGAGGATGTCAATCAGGTCGCCACCGGCCGCCGATCTCCTCCCGTGGGTAGTCCTGATACGTGCCATCAAGATACGTAGTCACACGTCCGTTTTCTTCACTGAGCGTGATTGCCCACAGGACGTTCTTTCGGAGTGACGTTTCCAGGGCACTCATGTGTTTAGTTCCCATCCAGTCAGGGTACTCGAGGTACTCAACTGCCGGCACCTCCGTGGGGTTGGGGCTCCGAACGCGAACCATCTGTCGTTGAATTGTCCCGTCTCCAGTCACAATGATCGCGCCATCCCGCCTAAATGCGACGTCTTCTGCGACCCGTCGAAATCTCTCGAGTGAGTCGTGTACGATCTTACACCGATCAGTCGGCCAAATATTCTCCCCGAGTGGGTCGGTGTAGTCCTCGAAATCAGTTTCTGCAACGACCAGAAAGTACAAACTAGGGCCACTCACGTAGCGATCGTCCCACTTTTCAAATTCCATACTCAACGTCTCAGCAACATACCGGATCTGATCCATAAGATCCTGGCTGGTGGCATACTTTTTCAACACCTGATCGAGTTCGTCCATTTGTCTCTTATTTAGATAGACGCGGATCGTTATTAAATTCTGTTCAGATTCGACTCATAGTACTTGGAATTATCTGACTGCACCCTGATTGAAGATTCGCCTCAGCAATCCTGACGAGAGGGCGAAACAGCATCTGATCATTAGTCTGTAGGGGCTACCAGTAACTCGACTCACTCGTTGGGTGATTTCAGGTCAGTCCGTGAAGTAACCCGGCATCGTTGTTAGCCAATAAAAAGAGCGGAATAACGCAGTTAGCTGCCTCCGATGTCTGTTTCAGTAGCGATGTACACACCGAGATACCCCCCGAGAGCGCTCAGTCCGACACTCCAAATGAGCGCAAACACGAATCCAAACAGAAGCACAAAGACGAATCCACCAGGAACGGCCATACCGGTGCCCATACCATCGCTAATCATAGGGCCCGTCATAAAGAACCCTCCAAACACGAAAAACACCAAAAACAGCAAGAGAAACGGAAGGGCTGCGATCGCACCAGAGAGCGCACCGACACGGATGCCCCCGGAACGATCTCCTTTCTGTAGATAGCCTGCGACCATACCACCCAGAATCGGGGAAAACCCAGTGAATGATAGCACAACTGTAACGACTGCACCGATAACTGCGTTTATAATCGTGTCTCCTTCGCTCATATCTCTCTCCTCTACTGCCAGTGATTATAATTCATCGGCTCTGTTGGTTGTTCGATTGTCGCTGTGGCTCGCCGAAATCAGGCTTCCGTTCTATACGGTTTCGAGGCAGAGTACCACGGGTCACCTGACCCGTGGGTGAATGCCGAATAATCACTACATTTACAACAATTCACAATAATACTATCATAATGCAAGAGTCAGGACTCACTCACACACTTTCTTTTGGATTAACTATCCAAACAGGGAGTTCTGACAACTTGCACGAAGGCTGTCTCGAAGCCCGGCGAGTCAGAAATGAGGTTAACCGACTCGACAAACAAGGCTGGGACTGGGACGATATCCACGATACTGTCGTTGACAACGCCAACCACGTCAAAAACACCACCCAACTCCTCGTTCAGAAAGCATTCAAAGAAATCGAGACATACCACGATCACAAGGACGAGGATTGGGGCCGACCGTTCCCATACATCCACGAAACGTATCCGATGCGAATGAACCATAACGAAGGATACGCCCTTACCGTGGACGGCGAGGGGGATGTTCGGTTCCGAGTCAGTCACAAGCCGTACAACTACGTCAAAGGTGTTCTTCGTGGGAGCCCTGATCATCTTCATCGACTGAAGAATGCACTCAGTTCTACTGCGTGGCGAGTTGGGGTTGCTGAACTCGTGTATAAACACGACGAGTGGCGACTCCACGTGTCGGTTACGAACAAAAAACGCACTGTTGCATCTCCCAAAGATGCGAAGACTGTCGTTGGTGTGGACATCAACGAAGACTGTATGGCTCTCACCGCAATGTGTCGAAAAACGGGTGATATACTCGATTCAGTCGTTATCGAGTACCCAGACATCAAGCGAGTGCGACACGAGTATTTCACCAAACGAAAGCGAATGCAGAACGCCGGTCAAACAGCGTTCGAGACCGGTATCCGATCCG
>SOPS01000004.1 GCA_005239175.1 halophilic archaeon SHRA6 | reverse complement strand
TGCGTGGCACAAGAGTGGTTCAACAAGCAGAATGAGAATGTGCTGTCTCTCGAAACCCTTCCTCATGTGAGAAAGGTGAGACGGACAGTATCGGGCCTGTGTGAAGAAGCCGACGCTCACGGAGCGGTTTTCGCTTCGGGTGTTACCGACACGGAGTCGGCACGACCTGAGAAGGGAGTGCGAGCGGAATTAAAGACTGTTGCGTCCACCGCGGACTAGACACAGACGCCACGGGTCACCCGACCCGTGGTACTTCACCCAGAAGCTGCGCTGTCGCTCCTCAATCTCGGTAAGCACCGTCGAAAGAACGTCCCGCCAGTCAGCAGGATGGGTAGTATCCTCACCTGGTGTCGATGCGTCCGGTCCGGGATGAATGTGATCTCGTGTGTTGTGCCCTGAGGGATGTCGGTCCCACCGATGGTCAAACACCCCATCATTGTCGTCTTCGTGGTAGTGTAACGAGAAGTCGCCGTTTTCGTACCACACAATCTCTAGGTACGCCTGTTCAACGCTTCCGGGATATAGCCCCGGATCGTAGACACATACGAGGCGATCTAACGCGAATGCAGACCGTTTTTCGATCCGAACGAAGCGATCGTCGGTAGCGAGTCGATCTCGGATGACCTCGAGCCGATCGAAGTCGATCGGTGCGCCGCTTGCTTGGCCCGTATCACCAACGTCTGTCCCCTCAGTCATACTGCCGTTTGCTCACCGACAGCACCGTCCGAGTCTCTCGTAAGCGCGCGCTCGAGGAGGGTGATGCGCCGACGAGCTGTTTTCCACGCGGAGACCTCTTGCCACACCGCTTCGATCGAACGGTCCGTTTCAGCTGCGTGTGTTGTGATAGACACCGATTCGGGGGAGGCAGCGTCGAAGTGCTCACTGAGGGCGGCCGCGCGCTCGGTTTCCTCCTTTAGAAACGTGAGGAGTTCGTCCTCAGCGTATTCTTCTTGAAGTCGCTGTACGCGACGCCAGTTCAGGTATGCTTGGTTCCGCCTGTACGTTGCCGGCGATTCGGTGACCTGAGTGACAATTCCGAGCTGTGTGAACCACTCTAGGTACTCGCGGGCCGCGTCTACCCCACGTCCCGCGCGATCGGCTACGTCGCTCACGGTCGCCGGTTGATCAAGCCCGAGAACTGCGTCAAAGAAGTCGTCACGCGTGCGTTCACCGCGAACAACCTCCTCAGGTGGGGTTAGCGAGTCGAAATCCGGAGGCTCCTTGCTCTCTGTGGAATTGCTCTTTCGATTCTGTCGCGGTTCTTTCATAGTTGTATACTCGCTTTGAAACGAAATAAATCTTTTCTATACGTATTATTCCGTATAATGCGTGTTTTTGATCGAATAAATATCTCCATCTGATTGATACGGTCCGTGCGTCGAAAGCGGACCAGGAACTCTGGGCTTACTTATCGGAGCCGAGCGATCGTTCGATCGCCCCGTTCTTCGATCTGCACAAGCCCGTCATCCCCGAGATCTGAGAGAATCCCTCGAAGCCACTCTCGGCCGTGTTCACCGTCGGGCGTGTAGTCGACACGAATCCGATGTCCAAGCGTGTCTAATTCCATTTTGTCGTGTTCTCCGAGCAGCCGAACCACACGGCCGCGGAACTGCCGACGACTCCCCTCGAAACTCGGTTGCGTTGGTACGTCGGGCGCGGTGAAATCGCCGGTCTGGTAGGCGTGACACCACTCGCGCCACGGACAGCCTGCCTCGTCACATCGCGGCGTCTTCCCACAGGCGACACCGCCGAGTTCCATGATCGCGTTGTTCCACACGCGCGATTCGCCTCTGGGCATGAGTTCCGCTGCGGCCTGTTCGAACGCTGCGTCCAAGTCCTCGACACCGAACGCCCTGTACAATACCCGTTTTACGTTCGTATCGACGACCGCATCGCCGTTGTTGAACGCGAAGGAGGCCACGGCGTTGGCAGTGTATGGTCCGACGCCCATCAGCGATTGTAGCTCTCCGGGAGATCGCGGAAACTCGCCGCCGAATTCCCCGAGCACCTGCTGGGCAGCTTCGTGAAGATATTTGGCGCGATTGTTGTATCCGAGACTGTGATCACTCCAGAAGGTGACGACTGCTGATCGATCGGCCGCCGCAAGCGCCTCGACGGTCGGCCACTCGTCGAGAAAGTCCTCCCAGGCGGAGACGACGCGATCGAGCTGGGTCTGTTGGCTCATCACTTCCGAGACAAGGATCGCGTAGGGATCGTCAGTTTCACGCCATGGGTACTCTCGATGATCGGCTTCGTACCACTCGATCAGCGCTCGTTGTACGGCCGACTGATCTGACGGGAGGGGCGATTGCTCCAACTCGTCTGCCATTAAGTGCGGTACCGGCTCGGTCGGTTTAGGCGTGCTGATCACTCTCGTTCCACAAGCCGTTTGCGTCCCGACGCGTATCCCCAGCTATGGGATTAGACGAACTCAACGACGATGTACAGGACGCATACTCAGCGCTTGACGACGAGCTGACCGTCGAACTCGATCGCGAGACGAAGACGGAACTCGCGATGCTTCAGGCAGTGTTCGACCACGATGAGCCCGATGACATCGTCGCGCGGGCGATCCACCAGCTCTTCCGGCAGTCGGTCGACACCGCCGATCTCGACTTTCACCTTCGGACGACCTACGACGTAACCTACGACGAGTATCTTGCAGGGATGACCTACGAGGAGATGACCGGCGGATCGAATCTCCCGTCGCTTGACGAAAACAATCGATACCGGATGTGAGCCCTCTCGACAGCGATCGGTCGCGATCAGTCACTTACTGTGCTGGTGCTCACTCACGCGGCATCATCGATCGCTGCAATAAGCAACTCCACGCCGAGATCGATCTCACGTGCAGTCACGTCGAGCGGCGGTAACACCCTGATGACGTTGTACCCACAGGACAAAAGCAACAATCCGCGTTGCAGTGCGGCCTTCTGGACGGCATCACGACGTTCTTTCGAATCAAACTCTACGGCGAGCATCAACCCCTTCCCGCGGACGTCGGTCACGCCCGATGGATTGGCGTCTTCGAAGCGTTCGCGGAATTGCCGGCCGCGATCGACCGCGTTCGACAGCAGGTCGTGCTCCTCGATCGCATCGATCGTCAATGCGCCCTGCAGTGACGCGATGATGTCGCCGGCGCCCCACGTCGAAGACAGCCGGCTCCGCTCGTCGGGGAACACGTCCGATCGAGAGATCGTCGCGCCGACCCGCAGCGCCTTCGCAGACGTGATCACATCCGGCTCGATCGGGTAGTGATCTGAACCCCACATCTTCCCGGTCCGGCCCAGCCCAGACTGAATCTCGTCGGCAATGAGTGTGATGTCATGCTCGTCGACGAGCGCGGCGATCTCGTTCATAAACGCATCGCTGGGGAACCGGTAGCCACCTTCGCCCTGTATCGGCTCCAAAATGATGTAGGCGACCTCTTCAGGATTGATGTAGCCCCGATCGGGATCGAGCTTTCGGCGGAGCCTCGAGTTCCCGCCGGCGAAAAATCCACATGAACACGTTTCGGCGGTACAGCTTCGGTCCTCACAGAATGGAACGTCCTGGACAGATGGTATTTCAGGGAATCGCCGACGGTAGACTTCCTTCGATCGGTTCAACGACAGCGCGCCGAGCGTTCGGCCATGAAACGCACCCTCGAAGGTGAGTGCGTACTTGGCACCGCCGCTTTCATCGTAGGCGATCTTGATCGCGTTCTCGACGGCCTCCGCGCCGGAGTTCGACAGAAACACCGTGTCCATATCATATGCGTCGGTGATATCGACGAGCCGTTGCATGAGCGCGGTCGGCCCCGGAAACGGATTGTCCGCTGGCGGGTGGCCACTGGAGACGTAGAAATCTTGCCCGGCGATTTTGAGCGGATCGACGAGATCGAACTCCCGAAGCCGATCCATGATCTTTGGGTTATTGTAGCCAAGCGGCGCAGCAGCGACGTGGCTCGTGAAATCTAAGAGCACGTTCCCGTCGATGTCGGTACAAAACGGCCCTTCTGCGTCGCCAGAGAGATCCCAGACAAACTCGTAGACGTACGTACTCGGCGCGGCCACCGAACCGTGGCTTTCGACCCATTTCGATGCCTTTTCGCCCGGTATCGATCGGACCGACGGCTCCGCCGTCTCTCGGTTCATGTAGCGGGTAGAGCGCCGGGGGTGATAAAATATGATATTCGTTTGCGGTTCGAGCAACTATTGCGTATCTGGGTGCGTCGATCGGCGGCTACTCTGCGAGCAGCGCGTCGATGTACTTCGATTCCCAGTCAGCGCGCGCCTCGATCTCTCGACGACCGCGCCGTGTCATGATGTACTTGTTCGTCCGCCGGTCCTGCTCACCTTTCTCGACCAGCCCTTTGTTAACGAGCGTATCGAGATTGGGGTACAGTCGCCCGTGGTGAATCTCTTTTTCGTAGTACTCTTCTAGCTCTTCTTTGATCGCCAACCCGTGCGGTTCCTCTAGCCCGGCAATCACGTACAAGAGATCCCGCTGAAACCCTGTCAAGTCGTGCATCGGTAATATCCGCCTATACGTTAGATCTGTATATTATTAAGTATATCGAACGAAAGTCATACCGCAACAGATCGGCTGTGGAGGATGATATCGATCGGATTCTCGATTTCATGTATAAATATAGTAAAGTACTAAAAGATGAATTGACGATCAATATGATTCTCAAACGTATAGACATTTTTTCAACAACCGCTATCATTATGCCGCCGTCGCCCCTATATTGACATATGCCCGAAGAAACCCTGTTTGTCACAGAATCAGCCGAAGATCGTGAGACGATCGCCGCCTATCTTCGTACCGTCGCTGACAAGCTCGACTCCGGCGAGCCGATTACACTGAGCGCCGGTTCTGAAGACGTAACGCTTGAGGTCCCTGCACGACCAACGTTCGAGGTTAAAGCCGAGCGTGAAACGGGTTCGTCAGGGGCTGAACTCTCTGTCGAGTTCGAACTCGAGTGGGACGAAAATGGAGACGGCGAACCGACGGACGGTGGATCCCTCTCTATCGAATAGGTACGTGAAAAGGAAAGCAAGCCACGCGAAACTCGCGTGGATGCTTGCCGCCCTGAATTGGTCCCCGCTGACGCTTCGGCCCTCCAGATCGAAGCGTCAATTGATCATATCTGAGCAATTGTATTAAACGTAACGGGTCCTCCGAACGATTTTCTCAAATTGTCAAATGTATGTTAATCTCCTGTGGCTGCACTCACATGTGTTCTTCTTCGAGCACCCATCCAAGTGCACGCTTGTAGTAGGTGAACATCGCTTTGACACCTTCGTGGCTCATGTCTTCGTCAGCTAGTTCTTCGGTGAGGAACTCGTATTGCTCTCGAATTTCGGATTCGTCCCGCATAGTCGCTATTCGTATTCAACCCGGATATGTACTCGGACAGCATCCGTGGGCTGGAACTCCGACAGAAGTTCGCGATCCGCGAATGACCACACCAATACTCATGATCAACCGTTTGGAATCTCGCGGCGAAATCTGCCATATTCGGCCGTTTCACAGCCTCTATTGGTCGCTGTATGCTAACTCATCTCAGGATAATACTATAACCCTCCGGCCGTTACACTTGTTCGTCTATGAAGAAACAGGAACTCATTCACCTGCACGGGCTTCTTTCAGAGGTACGAAATCAGTGTGAAGCGTGGGAAGGCGAATTCGACATGACCGCATACGAAACAATGGGCGTAAAACCGACATCGATCCACAAATCAAAAACCGATCATAAGGCCGCTGTGTTTAAACTCGCAGAGGGAATCACTGGATCAATGAAGGAAGCACAGTCCGGAGCCGAACCCGTCGCTCCAACCGCGGACTGAAATTTACTACGACTCCCCTAAGTGACACTCAACTCCTGAGCAACAGCGGTAGCGTTCGTCCTGGTGTAAAACGCCCCGATGAGTAGCTGGTACGTTACGCTTTGAGAGCTCTGTCTCCGTTACGCTTTGAGAGCTCTGTCTCCGTTGCGCTTTGAGAGCTCTGTCTCCGTTACGCTTTGAGAGCTCCGGTGGCTCGTTACACTCTGGGATGCGATCGGCTGGCTCACTCGAGCATATCGTCGACATCTGGGAGCATATCGTCATCCGCTGATTCAGAGTCCTCATCAGATTCCTCAGCGGCATTTTCGTCTTCGTCATCATCATCCGGAATCTCTTCGACCAATAGCACCTTCAGCGGGATGTTGTGCAGTCGCTGGCCGATCTCCTTTCGGGCGATCCGCGACGCGTGCTCATCGCGCTCGACGTTGAACACGGTCATCTCGAGTTCTAACGCAACGAGAGCTTCGTCCGCAGCGATGAATGCCGGCGGGAGCTCCTCGCCGCCAGGGGTCGTTCGAGTGCCCATGGTTATTTCAACGTAGTTCAGATCTGGGTTGAGCATCTCGCCGGTCTTCGAAATTGCGATGCGGACAGCCTCGTCCGTGGTCTCGACGTCGTACACCGGCACGGCTGCTTCTACGACGACTCGGCAGTCCATTGTGACTATAGATACCACACCGATCGGTATGAAACTTCGCCCGCTGTGCCAAGTGACGCACGTGCTATGGGTGGGCACCACTTGTGCGATCGCTCTGCGGACAGTCACTCCCCGCCGTTGCGAAGGTGGTGGAAGACGTACGTCTGTACGTAGCCGGCGTATTTGCCGCCGAAGCGATCGCGGATCGCGCGGGACGTCTCGGCGTAGGAACCGCACTCACAGTCGGGATAGTAGTCCGCGATTGCCGTCTGAATCCACGTGTCGAGCGGAACCGGTTCGGTAAACCCAAGTGAGAACAACAACACGCAGTCGGCAACCTTCTGGCCAACCCCAACGAACTGTGTGAGATACTCGCGTGCATCCTCGTAGGGGAGCGACGCGGCCTCCCGCGGATCTGCCTCCCCGTTGGCAACCATCTCTGCGGTCCGTTGGATGTACGGCGCGCGATAGCCGAGGCTCAGCTCGCGCAGTTCGGCCTCGGTTCGGGCGGCGATCGCCTCCGGCGTCGGGTAGGCGTAATACGTCTGTCCGTCCAACTCAGCGGTCATACCGTACGTCTCTCTGAGTGATTTCTGCATGCCGTGGATCCGTGACACGCGCATCTGTGCCGAGCAGATGAACGAAATCAGGCTTGGAAACGCGGGATCGCGGACGAGCCGCATGCCGGGGTAGCGATCGAACGCCCGTGTGATCATCTGCTCGGGCGGCACTGCCGCTTCGATCGCATCTAGATCGTCATCTAACCGGAGAGTATGGGTAAGTATTGGAACGGCGTCTGTCGTTGACTCCCACTCGAGTCGATCTCCCTGTTGGCGGACGCGAACGACGGCTGGCTCCTTGGTGACGCCGTGAATTGGCGAAACGACTGTCTCGTACCACGCGGTCCCACCATGGACGTCAGATTCGGTGTACATCTGGCCGTCTGGGCGATCCCAGAGGTAGCTCTGACCACTTTCGACCGTGGACTGCAGATCAAAGTCGCCAGCCAGCTCGTCGATCAGGATCTCCCCGCGTTCCATCATCTTTTTTGAGGAGTCCTCGACGTATTCGGGTTTCGAAAGCGGCCTCGGGCGCCTGTATCCCCGAGCGAACCATTGCTACCGATTCCGGCTCACCGGGAACGCAATTCTGTCGGGATGCTCACGGAATCGATCGAGAATCCGCCGATACAGCTCATTTCGAGTCCGCTGGCCACGACGCGGATGGACGACATACCGTACCTGAAGTTCGACCCACGACTCCGACTGTTTCACGTTAACTGTCGGGCCGTCATTGACTTCCAGTTCGACAGGGGTCTCTGCGAGCCGATCGCGAAACCCCGCGACCGCCGCAGTCATCTCGGTGCCGACCACCGCCGTTGTCTCCTCGCGCATGATCGCACTTGCGAACTCGATGTCGCTCTCGTAGGCGACCTGCACCGGCAGTTCAGTCCAGATGTACTCGGTCCCAGCACCGCCGAAGTTGATCACTTCTTCGGACAAGACCACGCTATTCGGGACAGTGACGACTCGCCCCGAGGGTTGGTTCGTCGACACCAACTCCCCGCCGACCTCCCAGATTGTCGTAACGAGGAAATCGACCTCGATTACGTCGCCTTTCGCCTCGCCGATCCGGACACGATCGCCCACGCCGTAGGGGCGTTTTGCCATCACGTAGAACCATCCCAGAAGCGACAACAACGGCTGTTGCAGCGCGAAGGTGACCGCGAATCCGAGGACGCCGAGGGAAAACAACACGCCGACCCACTGCTCTGTCAGGACACCGAGCACCGATATGGTACCCACAGTTCCGAATATGAGCCGGAGTACGTTGCGCACGTCGTGGGCCCGTCGTTTTGTCGTCGTCCGTAGCACAGATGAGAGGACGAGCCAGTAGAGTCCAAATAACCCAGCAATCACGAGCCCGATGAGGAGCGCTCGCTCGACAACAAGCGTCGCCGGAAGCACGCCGATTGTTGCAGAATCGAACGGCTCTACAGCTCTGATAATCCCGAACAAGAGCGCAAACACGACGGCGCTCGCCAGCGCGGTGTAGCCCGCAGGTCGTCTCACACCCCGACCTGTCCGTGCGCCGTGATAATTATTATGATCCACACAGCAGCGCCACCCCGTGCCCCTTTCGCTATTCCATCGCTGCCCGCCCGATCGCCCCTGCGAGTACGCTTGCGGCGGCCGCACAGTCCGACCAGCCGGTGTGTTCACGGGGATTGTGCGAGATGCCGTCTCGCGATGGCGCAAACAACAACGCTGCGTCGGTCACGTCTGCAATGTACATCGTATCGTGGGCTGCCCCTGAGTGGAGGTCGATCGCGCTGATTTCCATCGCCTCCGCGGCGTCGTGGGCAAAGGTCCGGAGGCGATCACTCATCGGCCGCGGCTGGAGGTCAAACGGGCGGTCGATCGTCGTCTCGACGCCGCATTCGCGCTCGATTCGATCGAGTGTTTCCGTCGTCGTTTTGACCAGCGACGCCATCGACGCGTGCCGCACGTCGCGGATGTCGACGCCAAGTGAGACTTCCCCGGGGACAACGTTCGTCGCATTCGGCGACACAGACAACGATCCGACCGTGCCGACCGCAGATTCACTTTCCTCGGCAACAAGTTGGTTCGCCGCTGACTCGACGGCCAACACCACTTCAGCGGCCGCTGCAAGTGCGTCGGTTCGATCGCCCATCGGCGTCGCGCCGGCGTGGTTCGCCTCACCAGTGATCGAAACGTGACAGTGAGTGATTCCGGTGATCGTCGTCACAACGCCAACTGGTACGTCGGCCGTTTCGAGCACGGTATCCTGCTCGACGTGAAGCTCGAACCACCCCTTCCACCCCGCTGGATCAATAAGTCCTGTTCCGTCGTAGCCGATTTCCGTCAACGCCTGCTTGAGTGTCGTGCCTTCGTCGTCGGTCAGCGCCAGCGCCGCCTCGACGGAGCGATCGCCCACGGCGACCGACGAACCGAGCAGGCCGTCGCTGAAGCGCTGGCCTTCCTCTTCGGTGAACGAAACTACCTCGATCGGCCGGGCTGGCTCAACATCCGCCTCCTGTAGCGCTCGCACCGCCTCAAGCGCCGCGTAGACGCCGAGGGGCCCGTCAAAGATCCCGCCCTCGGGTACCGAATCCAGGTGACTCCCCGCCGCGATCGGCTCGGCGTCTGGAGCCGCAGATTCGGGACACCACCGTCCAGTAATGTTGCCGACCGCGTCGACAGTAACGTCGAGGCCGGCGTCCTCGAGCCGCGAGATAAAATAGTCGCGTGCGGATTTGTTTGCCGGTGTGCCCGCAAGCACAGTTCGACCACGACCCGATTCTGTTTCGATCGCGCCGAACGAGGCCGTGGTCTCGATGTCGGTTTTGAGTCGATCGCGGTCCGCCCGCAGTGAGGAAAGCGCGTCCATACGGTCCAAAGAGCGGCCAGGATCATTGCTGTTCGCGTGTCGGCACTCGTCGATCCTCAGGTGTGTCCGGAGGTTTGTCGATCGTTCAGCTGTGTCCGGAGGTTCGTCGATCGCTCAGCTGTGTCCGAGCGTTTGTGGACCGCTCAGCGATCGCGCCGCCGCGTGAGTTCGGCAAGCCGATCGGCAATCGCTCGATCGAAGGCTTCGTCGGTGCAGCGCCATTCCCAGTTGCCCTCGAGGCTTCCGGGTGTGTTGTACCGTGCCTCCGAGCCCAAGCTAAGCAGGTCCCACATGGGTGCGATCGCCATCACGGCTGCAGAGTCCCAAACCGCGTCGATCATCGACCAGGCAATGTCGGTCCCGCCAACGCCAAGATTGTAGTGTAGGCACTCTCGTTGTCTGTTTCCAAGCGTCTCGTAGTAGCCGACGACGGTGTTTGTGTCGTGCGTCGATGTGTAGCCGACGACGTTCTCGGGGTATTCGATCGGCTGATGCATGGACCCTTCTTGACACCAATCGGCGTACAGCGGAACGCGCATTCCTGGCAGATCGAACCGATCCATGAGCGCAAATAGCGCCTCGTCGGGGAACCCGAGATCCTCGGCGATGAACGGCACCCGGCCGAGCTCCTCAGCAACCGTCTCGAAGAAGTCTGCGCCGGGGCCCTCGCGCCACTCGCCGTCGCCGGCGTTGTCTGACTCCGCCGGAATCGCCCAGTACTCGTGAAAGCCCTGGAAGTGATCCAGCCGGGTCACGTCGACGAGATCGAACAGCCGCCGGATGCGATCGAGCCACCAACCGTACTCCGATTCTGCCAGCCGATCCCAGTCGTACAACGGATTTCCCCACCGCTGGCCGTCGTCGCCGGGGTTTGGCGGAACGCCGGCGACGGCAGTCGGTTGATTGTTTTCATCCAGTTGGAACGCGTCTGGGTTCGCCCACACGTCTGCGCTGTCGAGGCCGACGTAGATTGGGACATCACCGACGAACTCGATCCCGCGTTCGCCTGCGTACTCGCGAAGCGCTGCCCACTGACGGTCAAACCAGTACTGTGTCACGATGTGATAGCGGCGCTCCTCGGCGAGTTCCTCGCGGGCGTCCTCGATCGCCTCTGGCTGTCGGAGTCGGTACTCCTCGGGCCACTCCGGCCATGGTTGATTGTCGAAGCGTGACTTGAGTACCATGTACGTCGCGTACTCGTCGACCCAGGGGTTTTCCTCGACGAACGCATCGAGCGCGGCGCGATCGGCCTCGTCAGCCGCCTCCTCGAACCGCGACACCGCGGTACCCAGCAGGGGCTCTTTGTATGCTTCAACGGCATCGTAGTCGACGCCGTGTGAATCGAACCCCGGCGATCCGAGTTCGTCGCTATCGAGCCATCCTCGCTCGACGAGATCGTGCAGATCAATAAACAGCGGGTTACCCGCGAATGCGGAGTACGACTGGTACGGTGAGTTTCCTAAACCAGGATCAGTCGGGCCGACTGGGCAGAACTGCCAGTAGGTCTGTTCGGCTAGTGCTAGAAAGTCGATGAAGGACCGCGCCCCCGCGCCGAGGTCACCGATACCGTGCTCGCTCGGCAGTGAGGCCACGTGCAAAAACACGCCACTCGATCGATTGAATTCCATATTGGCTCCACGTAGCGCAGTAGTGTCAAACCTTCCGGTCGATCGAAACGCGATACTCGAGCCAACCGCTCACGAGGATAGAAAACACCCGGAGGGCCACTGTGTAGCCGACCGGGTGCGTTGCCGGGTGACCCGGGCAAAGTCACCCAGCGATCGACGGTCCGGGCAGAACCGTCGGGGCAGTCGCTTGGATGGTCCAAACGACCTAAATGCCGGTATGTCAGAGGCACCCCGGCAGATGTATAGACACGCGCCACCCTCTTGAATCCAACTGTTATTCGATTGTCACTCGCATGATCACATGCCACATTCCGTCGGTCGGTTCCGTCTCTTATTACAGTCGTCAAAAGCTGTGGCGGTGATTATTCGGTGCCGTCAGCGACTGACCGCGTCGGCGACCCGTTCGATCGGGTGTGCTGGCTTCTCGGTCGCGCCCGGCTTGTCGACGAGTTGGGTCCGACACGACGCGCCGGGAGCAACGACCTCATCGCCTTCACTCGCGTCGACCTGATCGTACAGAATCGACCCGATCGCGCGGCTCATCTCGCGGTGTTCGGCCTCGTAGCCGAACGAGCCGGCCATGCCACAACAGGTCGAATCGAGCGGATCGACCGCGTAGCCCGCCCGCCTGAGCACACCGACGGCGTGGTGATCCTTCTTTGTCGACTTCTGGTGGCAGTGGCCGTGGTAGGTGAGGGATCGATCGGCCGCCGAGGCGTCGAAATTAATGTGCTCATCGAGCCGGAAGGCGTCAACATATTCCAACACGCCGTAGCTGTTCGCCGCCAGTGCCGCGACGTCGTCCCCAGAGAGCAGATCGAGATAATCTGACTGGAACATGACCGCGTCGGAGGGTTCGTTGACGACGACGTCGTAGCCATCCTCGACGAGTGGTGCGAGAACGTCGACGTTCTGCCGAGCGGTTTCTTTTGCGATATCGATGAAGCCCTTCGAGTATGGGGGGCGACCCGAATCGGTGATTCGTTCGTTGGGCAGCCGTACGTGCACGTCGGCCGCTTCGAGCACTCGAACCGCGGCTTTGCCTGCCTCCGGCCGGTTGTAGTTCGTATACGTGTCAGGGAACAAGACGACGCTGCGGCGGGCATCCTCGCGATCGATTTCCGCGCCGCCGCGCGCGTCAAACCAGTCGATGAAGGTTTTTCGGTGGAACTCCGGCAGCGTGCGGTCAGCCGCGATACCAACCGTCTTTTCGATGATCGTCCGCGAGCCGGGCAGCTTTGGGGCGGCGTTGGCGATCGGCGCAAACGTGCTTCCGAGCCCTGCAAGCGAATCGAAGTTCGCGAACAGCTTATCGCGGAGCGACGATCCGTGTTCTTCGTGGTGGGCGTGGGTCACCTCCGCTTTCAGCTTCGCCATGTCGACGCCGCTCGGGCAATCTTTCATACAGCCCTTACAGCTCACACAGAGATCGAGCACTTCCGATTTGAACTCTTCAGACAGTAGCTCTTCTTCCGGGAGTTCGCCGCTCATCGCCTGTCGGAGCATGTTTGCGCGTCCACGAGTCGATTGGATCTCCTCGTGGCTCGCCCGGTAGGTCGGACACATTACCCCGCCGACGGTGTCCTGATCGCCTCGACATCCGCCGCAGCCGTGACACAGCTCGGCCATTCCCTGGTAGGCGTTTTCGTTCTCCCAGTTGAGTGCGGTGTCGAAGCCGGTCTCGAACTCGTAGTCTGGATCGAACCGGAGATTTTCGGCCATCTCGTGGTCGCCGCAGACGTTCCCCGGGTTGAGAATCCAGTTGGGATCGTAGGCGGTCTTGAACTCGCGGAACGCTTCCCAGAGCTCGTCGCCGTAGAGCTTGCGGTTCCACTGGGTTCGCGCGCGGCCGTCGCCGTGTTCGCCCGAGACGGAGCCGCCGTATTTGACGACGAGGTCTGTCACCGCGTCGGCGATCGACTCGAACGTCTCTACGCCCTCGGCGGTTTTTGTGTTCACGAGCGGACGAATGTGCAACACCCCCGGTCCCGCGTGGGCGTAGTAGCTTGCGAACGTGTCGTGGTCATCCAACACGTCTTGAAAGTCCGAGACATACGCTGGAAGATTCTCTGCGGGGATCGCGGTATCCTCGATATAGGCGATGTGTTTCTCGTCACTCGTCCGCGACAGCAGAATCGGGAGCCCGGACTTTCGCATCTTCCAGAACTTCGCTTTCGTCTCCTCGTCGTAGGCCTCCATTGCGTCGATCGCGACGATCGCGTCGTCAGTTCGTTCGGCGGCTCGCTCGCCAGGAGTTCCGGCTGGCTCGACAGACGGCACCCGATCGGCCAGCAGATCTGCGACCTGCTGTCTGCCGTGCTCGGCGTCGTCGGCGTAGAACTCCACGAGTAACACCGAGTCAGTATTTTCCGGCAGCAGCGACACGACGTCCTCAAACTCAGCGGTGTTAGCCGCGAGTCCCAACAGTACGTCGTCCATCACCTCAACAGCCGCGGGGTCGTGTTCGAGGATCGGTGCGACGTCAGAGAGCGCGTCGATAATATCTGAATACGTCAACAGTGCGACGGCAGTTGTCTCCGGGACGGGTTCCAATGCGACCGTTGCTTCGGTGACGATCGCGAGTGTCCCCTCGCTGCCGGCAAGCAACCGCGCGAGGTTGACTGTCCCCGGTTCGCTGTCGGGGTCGATTCCGGAGTTGTCCGGGAGTCGCTTTTTCCCTTCGAGTTCGTCAAGCAGCATGTCGAAGTTGTATCCCGAGACGTTCCGTTTGAGATCGGGGTACCGATCGCGGATCTCCTCGGCGTGGTCGTCGACGACCGACACCACCGCCGCGTAGATCCGCGGCAACAGCGAATCGGCGTCGGGATCGGCCGCTTCGCGGATCGTTTCGATAGCAGTCTCGCCGAACTCGGTGACTGTCCCGTCGGCTAATACTGCCTCGACGGATTCGACATAGTAGTCGGTCTTGCCGTATTTTAGTGAGTGTGCGCCGGTAGAGTTGTTCCCTATTGCCCCACCGATGGCACTTCTGTCGCCCCACGCGGGATCAGGAGCGAACTTCAGCCCGTGGGGACTGAGTTCGGCGTTGAGCTCGCCGAGTCGAGTCCCGGCCTCGGCGGTTGCGGTCGCGCTGTCGGGATCGATGTCGACGACGGAATCCATATAGCGGGTAAAATCGAGTACGACGGCCTCGCTGACTGTCTGGCCGGCGAGGCTCGTTCCGCCGCCGCGCGGCAACACCGGAATCTCTCGGTCGGCGCAGTAGGCGACGACATTTGAGACATCGGCGGTCGATTTGGGCATGACGACGCCGATCGGGGTCGCCTCGTACGCCGAGGCATCTGTCGCGTATAGCTGCTTGCTGTAGCTGTCGAAGCGAACGTCGCCGTCGACGCGCGCCTCGAGCGCAGCCACGAGATCGGGTCGATCGACCTGCTCGCTCACGTAATCGTACGATCCGTCACCGTCCGACGGATCCGCGTCCGCCGGCATGCTCGGTGATGACATAGGACTGTGTTGGACAGGCCGAATATAAATACTCCTGCTTGCTCTTTGGCGGTGGGAATGACCGATACCTGGTCAAGTATTCAATTTGATCACCGCTCGCGATTGCTGGCGTCAGACGTCCGTCGTCTGACCACGAACCCTTATTAGCTAACGCTCCGACACATGTGTATGAGCGAATCTGTGGACGAGATTACGGCGCTGGTCGGCCGTGAGGTGTACTCGAACAACGGGGTATTTGTCGGTGAAATCGAGGACGTCCGACTGAACCTCGATCAACAGACGGTCACTGGCCTCGCACTTGGCGAACTGAACGGCGAACTCTTTACAGGGACGGTCCAACCCGGGAAAGGTGTCATCTTACCGTACCGGTGGGTTCGGGCTGTCGGAGACGTGGTCCTCGTCAACGACATCATCGAGCGATTGAAAGAACCAGACGAGACCGAAGAAGTCGTCGCCTGAGCGCTTTTTTACGATCCGTTCGTTGACTCTGTCGATCCGTCAACACCCATCGCCGCGAAGAGCTTCCGCCGAACCGCTTCTTCCGTGAGCGAAAGTAGCGTATCGCGGTTGTTCTCGCTCGTCTCGATTCCGGTGAAGATCCCAAGCGGAATTTCGACGCTTCCCTGTGTCGAGTGGCCGGCCGCTTCGCCGATCTCTTCGAAGGCGTCTTCGAGGACGTTACCGATATTGATGCGGATATCCTTCGATCGCGCCGCGACGTAAATCGTGTCGTCAGCGATCCCAAACACCGCAGAGGTCGTGATCCCTTCGAGGTTGAGGAGGTGTTGGGCCGCCTGATTCAGTGCGTCGCGATTTCTGATGAAGCCCGCGGTTGAAAACAGGTGGCTCCCCTGGACTTTCCGGTTTTGGATCGCTTCGGCGAGGACGTCGAGCGTTTCGGGCGACATCGACGGCGACTCGACCTGTTCTAACGTGTCGTGGTTCGCAAACGGGTGGAGGTACGCGGCGGCAGTCAGATCTGCTGGCGTCGTATCCCGCTTGAAATCCAGCGTTTCCGCGCGGATTCCGTACAGGAGCGCGGTCGCCACGGCCTCTTCGGGGCTGAGGTTGAACTCCTGAAGGTACTTTGTCAGAATTGTCGAGGTCGAAGACACGTTGGTTCGGATGTCGACGAACTGGGCGTCGATTTCTACCTCGGGCTCGACGTGATCGATGAATATGTCGATCGCGAGCTCGTCGTCGAACCCACCGTCTTTCATGTTGTCGACGAGCGCGATGACGTCGTACGACGAGAGGTCGCCGGCTTCCGCTCGCGAGAGGAGTTCGATCCCGAGGAGGTTGACGAACGCCCGGTTTTCCTGATGGCCGATATCGCCCTCGTAGACGATATCTGACTCGACGTCGAAGGTGGCTGCGATCGCCTGTAATGCGGTTGCACTGGCGATCGAGTCCGGATCAGGGCTGTCGTGGGTCAACACCGCCATCCGACCGTCGGCCGTTTCGAGGATGTCTCCCAGCTGTCTGGCTTTGTACTGGCGTTCGCCGGATTCGAGGCTGCGAAGCGCAGATTCGGAGATGACCGTGGATGGGTTGATAACAACGTCTGCACCGAGGTTTCTGAGTTCATCTTCACTGACGGGATCAGAAGCACGGACGACAATATACTGGTCGCCGCCACGCTCGCGGATCGCCGATACGGCCGCTTTGTTCGCCTCGACGCTGGAGGCGAGGATCAACACGATATCGCGATCCTCGATCACCTCATAGACGTCGGGGTCGGTGATGTCCTGGACCCGGGCGTCGAGGTCCTGATCTCGAAGCGCTTCCACCCGGCTTTCGTCTTTGTCGAGGATCAACACGTCGTTGCCACTCGAGGAGAGTTCCTCGGCGACTGCGTGGCCGACGCTCCCGCAGCCGAGAATGGCGTACGCCGAACGTGACGATCCGTTTGCCCCAGCGCTCATTCGTATCCACACTGTGATCCCGCGACACTTAACGACGTTCGTTTTTCTTACTGTCTGCAAGCGATCGAGAAGGAAACGCCTTTTACTCCCTCCGGTGTAGCGATGAGTGAGGGCTGGTAGCTCAGTCAGGGAGAGCGACGGACTCTTAATCCGTCGGTCGCGTGTTCAAATCGCGCCCAGCCCGCTTTTGCACCGAGCACTTACGCGAGGAGTCAAGCGGCTACCGATTTGAACGCAGCGAGCGAAACGAGCGAAAGCGAGTGGAGCGATCGAGTGTTTAAATCGCGCCCCGCCGGCTCCCGAAACCCGTGTCGTCGCTTTTTATACTGTGCCGCTTCGATACGTCCCATGGCCGCCATACAGTTGGACGGCGTCACGAAGCGTTACGGATCGATCACTGCCCTCCAGAACGTCGATCTCACGGTTGAGTCCGGCGAGATATTCGGCTTTTTGGGGCCGAATGGTGCCGGAAAATCGACGACGATCGACATCCTCCTGGATTTCGTTCGGCCAACGACTGGCTCGGCAACAGTGCTCGGTCACGACGCGCAAGCCGAGAGCGTCACGGTCCGATCGAAGACCGGCGTCTTGCCCGACGGTTATCACGTCTACGATCGCCTCACCGGACGGCAACACGTCGAGTTCGCGGTCAACTCGAAGGACGGGGACGAACGGCCGATCGAACTCCTCGAACGCGTTGGCATCGCTGACGCCGCCGACAGACGGGCCGGCGATTACTCGAAAGGGATGACACAGCGGCTCGTCCTCGCGATGGCGCTGGCAGGTGCGCCCGAACTGCTCATTCTCGATGAGCCCTCGACCGGGCTCGATCCCAATGGCGCGCGTGAAATGCGCGACATCATCCGCGAAGAGGCCGATCGCGGCGCGACAATCTTCTTTTCGAGCCACATCCTCGAACAGGTAGAAGCAGTCTGCGATCGGGTCGGGATTCTCAACGACGGGCAGGTCGTCGCTGTCGACACGATCGGCGGCCTCAGAACCGCCCTCAAGACAGATTCTCGCCTGGACGTTACCCTCGAATCGCCGGACGATGGTGCGATCGACGTTGTCGAAGCGGTCGACGGTGTCTCCACCGCCGTACGTGAAGGTGCTGTTATTTCGATCGCAGTAACGCGCGAGGCAAAGGTCGACGCAGTTCGCGCGATTGACGAGGCGGGATACTCAATTGTCGATCTCACCACCGAAGAGTCCTCACTTGAGGAGTTGTTTGCGGCGTTCACCGGCGACGGGGAAGAGACCTCCCAGCCAGATACCCAAATTGCTGCCTCGGAGGTGGCCGAATGAGTTGGGCAGCGGTCGCTCGAAAAGACTTCCACGACGCGGTCCAGTCACGAACGATCTGGGCGTTGTCGGGCTTTTTTATTCTTCTCGCGATCGGACTCACCTACGCGTACGCTGAGGTCCCACTGCTGTCTGGTGGCCAGGGCACGATCGGCGGGCTCGTCTTCTTTTTAGCTGGTATCGTTGGGACGTTCGTTGCCGTGACGACAGTCGTGCTCTGTTATCGGTCGATCGCTGGCGAAGCTGAGCTTGGGAGTATGAAGCTATTGCTCTCGCTGCCGCACTCGCGATCGGACGTCCTGTTGGGCAAGGTTGTCGGCCGGACTGGGGTGTTGGCACTCCCGTTGAGTATTGGGCTTGGAATTGGTCTCGCGATGGGCATCCTCCTGATCGGCCGTGGAAGCGTTCAGCCCGCGATTGTCTTCCTTCTGTGGACATTCGTGTTTGCGCTTGCGTACGTCAGCATCATCGTCGGTCTCTCAGCGCTGACAGGGTCGACGACTCGTGCGGCGGCGCTCTCGATCGGATTCTTCCTGCTGTTTGAGTTCCTCTGGGACGCTGTGCCGTTCGTGGTACTGTTCGTCGTTTCGGGCTTTTCGTTTCCAACGAGCCAGCCGGATTGGTATCCGCTTTTGGGACAGCTCTCTCCAAGTGACGCGTACGTGAGCGGACTCACAGCGTTGCTTCCAGATGTCGCCCGCGGGACTGGACAGCCGATTCCGGGCAGCGGTGTCGACGCATTCTACGCCGACCCCGCGGCTGGCATCGTCATTCTGTTTGCGTGGCTCTGTATTCCGCTCGCGATCGGATATACCGCGTTCTCTCGTGCGGATCTCTGAAGCACTGTGCAGGCTGCTGCACTGATCTGTGCGGCATACGAATCGAAACTCCTTTTGAACCGTTTCGCAGAGATCCGGTGTGAACGACGATCGGCGACAGTTCTTGACGCTCTATCTCACTCGGTTCGCCGAGGGCTTTGGGTTCATCACGCTGATCACGCTGTTGCCGACCTATATCAACGTCCTCGACCCCTCTGCAACGACGATCCTCGGAATCACGATCAGCGCAGGGTTCATCATCGGGATGTACACGACCGGGTTTACGCTCGCACAGACTGCTGCGGTGATCCCGATCGCGTGGGCCGGCGATCGCTTCGACAAACGGACTGTCCTCGTCGGAAGCTTACTGCTGGCCGTCGTGGCATACCTCGTATTTCCGCTCGTTAACTCCAGTGGGACATTCATCGCTGCTCGAGCGCTCCAGGGCGTTGCAGTCACTGGAGCGGGGCTGATGTCTCTGTCGCTCGTCGGACAACTCGCTGACTACCGATCGCGGGCAAAACACATCGGCCGGGCGAACGCCGCGAGCTTCGCCGCGTCGATCGTCGGCAGTCTCTCCGCAGGGTTTCTGTACGATCGGTTCGGGTTTGAACCGATCTTCCTCATAATCGTCCTCGTCACGCTCGCGGCAACGGCCGGCATCGGCGCGTTTCTCCCCGCAGACACAACGCGAATACGAGGCTTTCCGTTCTCGGAGCTCGCGGTGAATCGAAAGATCCTGACGATCACCAGTTTCCGTGCGCAGTATGCGCTGTCGGTCACGATGGTCCGCACGTGGGTCCCGATTTACGCCGGAACGACCGCTGCCGCAGGCGGACTCGGCGTTGCCTCTCTCGCGGTTGCGGTAACCGTTACTGCTGAGAAGTTCACCAACATGCTCGGCCAGCTATTCACCGGTCGACTGTCGGATACATATGGCCGATCGCGCTTTGTCTTCGCAGGCGGCGGCGCGTACGGACTTGTGGCTGTACTCATCCCGTTCTCGCCAGCGATTGGGACCGCTGTCGGTGCGCCCACAGCATTTCCGCTGCTCGGTGCGTTTCCGCCAGCGTTCCTCCCGCTCGTGGGGTTTTCGGCGCTGTTAGGGGTTGTCGATTCGTTCCGCGAACCCGCGAGTATGGCGCTGTTCGCGGATGAGGGAACTGAGGAGGGCGGCGTCGCGTCGTCGTTCGGTATCCGCGAACTGGTCTGGCGGCCTGGCAGCGTCCTCGGGCCGTTGCTTGGCGGCTGGCTCATGGTTGAGGTGAGTATGGGATCTGTGTTCTACGTGGGTGGCGCGTTCGCGATCACCGGGGCGATCGCCTTCGTCGCGATTCTCGTTCGCTATCACGGTCGGCATGCGCTCGATGCGTGGTAGCTGTGCGCCCGTTTGACGCGGTAGTCACTGCATCCACCGGTAGCGGACTCACCACGTCTGTTTTAGGTTATGTGAAAAATTGTTTTTCGAGTGGAAACTATAAGTTAGTCGAGTGCGTATGTTAGGATGCAATGAGTACTCAAAAGTCCGCACGTCGCGCGAAAGGTTCAGTCGAAGAGAACGCTCTCCGACTCGAAACCGACAAGGCAGAACAGATTATCGACGCACTGAACGCCGACCTCGCTGACGCGTACGTCCTGTATCATCAGCTACACAAGCACCACTGGAACGTCGAGGGTGCCGAGTTCCACGACATCCACGTGTTCCTCCAGGAGGTATACGAGGACGTCGAAGCGGCTGCCGACGAACTCGCTGAGCGGGCCCAGGCGCTGGGCGGCATTCCGCACGCGAGCATGGACGCACTTTCAGAGGCCGCGACTGTCGAAGCCGAGGATGAAGACGTCTACGACATCCGGACGTCGCTCGCAAACGACGTTGAGATGATGGGCGACATCATCGAGAGCTACCGCCAGCACATCGAACTCGCCGAGAATCTCGGCGACTACGCGACTGGCCAGATACTCCGAGAACAGATCGAAACGATCGAAGAACACGCCCACCACATCGCACACTACCTCGAAGACGACACGCTCGTCACCGAGTCGACGATGAACTAAAATCCGCGAATAAACCGTTAGACGACGTCGGGCGCGCGCTCGTCAGTGGCTCCCGGAATTTCGATTTCGATCTCTAACATCTCCTCGCTGACACCCTCGTAGTCGATCTCGACCCCGATCGGTTCGCCGAACGCAAACGGCAACTCCCACTCTTCATCGACGATCGTCAGTTCGGAGCCCTCTTTGAGTTGTGTCCCAAGCTTTACGAGGAACTCGCCGGCCTCTTCGGCGCTGAGACGGTACTCTGTCTCGAAATCCCGCCCTGCTCGGATAACTGCTCGATCTGTTATTTCATCTGTCTTTTCATCTGTCGTCTCCGATGTGGATGTTGCGTCCTCCATACGCTTGGCTTAGGCTGCCCTAAAAATAAACACCGCGGTTCAGACCCGCCGACTGAGGTGATCCCTGACAGCTCGTTTGGACGCCCTGCAGATCGACACTAATTCACATACTGTTGATAGCACGGGGTATTGCGTGTCGAAACCGCCGTATACGTATCTAAGTACTTCTTGATGTGTCAACCCTGCGGCGGCGTTGTGGCTCGTCGTTGTCTGGATCGTCGACTGTCTGTCGGCTGCGATCGTCTCACACCGATTCTCAAGTTCGGAAAGTTCCTCGTGGAGCGATCTAAGCTCAGAAAATGTACACCCCAGTAATGATCGATTGTTCGCCTCGGCGATCCGTGACAGTATCAGCGTTACTTCGGTGTGCACGTGGTTGAGCGACTCGCGCTCTGTTTCGATCGCGCGTTGTAGTACCCGCGTCTGGGTACGAAGCTCCTGTGTTTCTGTCAGTACGGCTCGTTTTATTGGTGGCGTAAATTGGGTGTCTGTCCGCGCTGACAGCGCCAACGCCACCGCTTCACCGAGCTCTTCGCGGATCGTGAGGATCAGTGGCTCAGACTTGTCGATGTCGGCGGTACTCTGTGGAGCTACCGTTTCGGCGAACGCCTCCCGAACTGCCGTGCATCCCTTGGAGTGATTGCCGTGAGATGCGCTGGTGTGCAGCGAGGTAGCCCCTGCTATCGCCTGGGCGGTCCCTGCCGACGACGATGTCGGGGTGATCGCCTCGACGCGGGATCGAAACTGGCCGATCGCTTTAGCCTTCGCGTCCACGGCTGTCTGCTCACGCTCGGCCCGCTCTCTCGCTTGCCGAATACGCTGTCCGATCGACTCCAGCGGGTGTTCCATACATTTAGGCTAACCTAATTCTACAAAGGCGTTTCGGACTTTAGGCTAACCAAAATTACCTACACGTGCTCGATGCGTAGCTCTGTGTCCAGCGGCGGTTCGATGAGTGCCTGCCGAACTGTCTCGGTGCTCGCGTCTGTCTCAGCCGCGTTTTCCATCAGCACGGTCTCACTGGGAAACAGCGTTTCGCCGAGAATAAGTCCGTGTTCGCGGGCAGTTGCTCCCGTCATCGTCAGATACACCCCGAGCCCAGTTTCGGCGATCGCGCGCTCCTCTTCGGCCTCGTCAGTGGGGTAGACGAAGGATGTCCCGTCAGTTGCACGAGTCCCGAGGATCGCCGAGACGAGCCGTTCGTACCGCGGCGAGATACAAAGCGGCCCTTCGTAGTCGGCGACGAACGATCGATCGAGCGTCTCACCGGGGCCCAGTAGTTCTGGCGTCGCCATCAATGTGTGATACACCGTATCGCCGAGGCCGGTGACGACCCGAACGTCGGTGTCACGTGGATTGATCCGTGCATTGACGTCTGCAAGCGTCGAAACTCCCTCCTCGCGAAGCGTCACGACCTCTTCTAAGACGAGGTCTGCGCTGTCGAATCCGAGTGCAAACTCGTGGGTTCTGAGCGCGCGGAACGGTTCTTCTCGACCAATCAGCCGCACGTCGATCCCTTTGACTGTGAGCGTGACGCTGTCGAAGACGATCCGACGAGGATAGCCGTCCCGATCGTCGCGCAACAGCGTGTACTCTGGGGCGCTCGGATCTGTGGGGTCGCTGTAGGCTGCAAGACGCTCGTACGGCCCTCGATCGGCGGACTGGTAACTTTTTGTCAGCGCCTTCTCGTACTGTAGTGTCGAAATAATCTCATCCGCAAGTGACTCGTGGCCTGTGACGATCGCGATCCGTTCGAGCACCGCCTCGAGAGGCCGGCCCTTTCTGGGCACCGCGATCGCAACCGTTTGTCTCATTACCCGAACGAGACCCCACACGAGTAAACCGATTCCGTTTCGTGTCGTTACTGTTCGGTATCGGACTCGCTGTCTTCGCTTTCGTCCATCGACGGCCCGTTACCCATGAAGACGCCGCTGAGCCGTTCGCGGAAGGCCTCGACAGTCTCGACATCCTCTTCGAGGCTGTCGATGCGTCGCTGCAGCGATCGAACCGTCGACCGATCGGCCTTCTCGTCGATCTGATCGAGCGCTTCCATGGCTTCTGCGAGCTCCGATTGGAGTGACGCTGTGGCCTCCGAGAGCTCGGTCTGTAGGGTGTCGATGTTCGATTCCACGTTATCGATCGCCGCTTGCAGATCATCGACGTCTTCGGTCGTGGATTCGACGGTTCGTTCGACCCGATCGGCCGTGGCTGCGGCCTCGCCGGCGGTCGTTGCTGTTTCAGACACTTCGGCTTCTACGTCCTCAATTGCCTCTTCCAGCTCTTCACCCAGCGTTTCAATGGATTCATAGAGGGCGTCAACGTCGTCGATCAGCGATCCGAGATCATCGTCGAGGCCGTCGATCTGTGCTGTGGCGTCGTCGAGATCGGCTTCGAGAGTGTCGACTCGATCGGCAGCAGACTCGGCGGTCGTCTTTACCGACGTGATGTCCGCCGACAGCGATTCTCGCTCGTCCGCGGCATCGGCAATATCCATCGTGAGATCGTCTACAGTCTCTTCGAGTTCATCGAGGCCGTTGTCGACCCGTGTCAGTAACTCGTCGGCCGTTCCGTTTTCGTCGATGAACGATTCGAGCGCCTCGCTGTAGGCCGCAAACGTCTCAACCTGCGATTGGAGCCGACTGAGACGGACCTCGACGCTTCGAGGAACATCAGTCCCGAGTTCTTTTTTCAGGAGGGCCATGTCCTCTTCTGAGACGTTGCCATTTCTGATCTCTGCGGCAAGTACCGCGGCGATACCCCCCTGGACTGCGACCAGCGAGGAGCCGTCCTCGGCTGTCGAATCAGTATTCGCACCGATGCCAGCTGCGGGTTGTATGGGTGGTTCATCTGCCTTTTCAGCAGATTCATCAGTGCCTTCGTCCGGTTCATCAATGTCGCCCGCCACTTCATCAGCACTGACTTCAGCGACGTCATCATCCTGTCCGTCGGCATCGTCAGCATCCGGAACCTGCTCTTGTTTCGGTTCTTCTTCCGTTTCGGCGTGTTCGTCAGTCGGCTCTTCTGCCGTGTCGGATTCGTCGTCACCTACTGTCGTCTCAGACTCATCATCACCCACCATGGTCTCGGATTCGTCATCGCCTATCATGGGCTCAGATTCGCCGACGATCGCGTCATCCTCATGGGCTTCGGCTCCGGGCTCGCTGTCGTCTTCGGGTGCGGTTAGCGGCTCTTCGCTATCGGCGTCGTCCAACAGCGCACCGATGTCATCCTCGTCGGATTGCGCTTCGTCGCCGGTTTCTGCAGCCGGTTCGGCCATGTCAGCCTCGATCGGCTCGTCGTCGACTCCAAGCGGCTCATCGCTCTCTGAGAGTGGATCTTCCTCTGCAGCAATCGGATCATCGGCCGCAGATTCCGCAAGTGGATCGTCCGCATCCTCGTCGATACCGGGCAGCGAGGAGCGTTCTCCCGAAAGCACGTCACGGATCAGTTGGCTATTGTCGGGTCCGAGGACACCTTCGATGTCCGCGGCCTCCTGTGATTCGCGAGCGGCGACCTCCTTGATTTCGGGTTCGGTTAAGAATGCTGCGAGGCCGTCGCTGTCGTCGGTTCGAATGCCGTACACCGTCTTGACCGATTCGCCGGGATCGAGATCTCGTTCGAACTCAACACGGTGGTCTTTGTATGCAGTCCAGCGATCGCTTTCGAACTCCGGGTGGAACCCAATGCGCTCCATCGGGAACGATTCGGGAATTCGGTCCGTCAGGCGAACGTGAACGCTTGTTGACGCGTTCGACTGGAGGGTAAATACGATCGCTGGGACCGGAAATTCTGTCTCGCTCACCGTTTTTTCAACGGTGACGCCGTCGTTCGAGACTGTCAGTGACTCCTCGATGTCTGATCCCTGGCTCATGGATGTGCATTTCCCAGTAGTGACTTAAATGGCTCGGGCCGGTTGTCGAAGTTGATAGCTCCAGACCCTGATAACCCGCCAAATCCGACGATCAGACCGAACGAACCAGCTGTTTCTGTTGCGCCTCAGAGCTCAACCCGATCGCCGATCTCGACGATATCGAGCACCGACGGGTGGTCGTAGCTTTGTGCGTGATTGTGCAACACCGTCGGATCCGCGGTCATCCCTTTCCACATATCCCAGTGGGTCGGCACGAGCCGATCCAGCTGGAGGTCGCTTGCGGCTTCAATGATCTCGTTTTCCGTGCTATACCACTTCGTTCGTACCGGCTCGCGGGTCTCCTTATCGGGGATTCGGCCGATCGCACCGAACGCCAAGATCCCGACGTCGATGTCGTAGCGTGCCCCGAGGTCTCGGAAGGAATCTCCGGGCTTCGTATCGCCCCCGTGGAAGATCGTCCCGGCCTCGTGGCGAATCACGTACCCGACAGGATGTGTCGAATCAGAGTCGTGTGTCTCAACGACGTCAATCTCGAACTCGCCAATGTCGATCGTGTCGCCTTCTGTGACTTCGTGGAACTGCGATCGATCGACGTCGTAGGTGTCGAGCCATTCCTCCTCGTCGAACGCCACGCTGAGGCTATCGTCAGGCGCGTAAAATGCTGCACCCGTCGATTCGAGAATAGGACCCTGTGAGGGCCCGTGGGTGTGGTCTGTGTGTTCGTGGGTCGCAAGCACTGCGTCTGCGGTCGAGACGTCTGCGGGGTCGAAAGGGACGGGAATCATCCGAATCGTCCGTGGTGGATCGCCCAGCCCGACGTACGGGTCGATCCAAAGAGTCGTCCCATCTGATCCTTTGATCGCAAAGCCGTTGCAGCCGAGATACCAACACGACACCGTTTTGGGAGACGCCGCTTCGACCGCCTGCGGCAGCCAGTCCCCCCAATCGCTTGTGGACATACTCGATAGATTCAGGCCCGGGGGCGTAAGCGTTGTCCAACTGCCCGCGTCACTTGGCGCTTAGAGCCACTCGGCGTCTGGATCAATGTAGCCGTCCGGCCGCTCACCGGCGAGGACCGCAGCAATATCTCGACCGACGTGCTCGTTGAGCTCGGTTACAGATGCCTCCGAGTAGAAGGCGGCGTGCGGCGTCACGAGCACGTCGTCGCGCTCGGCGAGCGTCGGTGTCTCCGGCGGCTCTGATTCGAGCACGTCGATCGCCGCGCCGGCAATCTCACCGGCGTCGAGCGCTTCGACCAGCGCCGCCTCGTCGATGATTCCACCGCGACCCACGTTCACAACGACGCCAGTGTTGCTCATCTGTTCGAATGTCTCGCGATCGACCATCCCACGAGTGGCCGGCGTCAGCGGCGCGTGAATGGAGAGATGATCGGCGACGGTCGGAAGCTCCTCTGTCGAGACTTTCCGGACGCCATATGCCGCCATCTCCTCGCTTTCGACGTAGGGATCTGCAGCTACGAGCTCACAGTCGAACCCTGAGAGCTTCTCGGCGGTCCGCTTCGCCAGGCCACCAAACGAGAGAAAGCCGATCGTCTCGTCTGCCAGCCGCGGGATCGGCACCCCAAGAGTCCAGTCCCACTCACCGTCAGCGACGGAGCGATCGTACGGTTTGAGCCGACGAAGACTCGCCAACAACATCGAGACGGCGTGTGTTGAGACTTCCTCCATGCAGTAGTCCGGGACGTTGGCAACCGTCACGCCGTGTTCGGCGGCTGCCTTGACGGCAATGTTCTCAACGCCCACGCCAGCGCGTGCGACGATCTCAAGTGAGCCGCAGCGTTCGAAGACCGACGCCGGCACGGGAGACGACACGTCAACAACGAGTCCAACGGCATCGGTGGTGAGGACGGCGTCGATAATGTCATCTGGGCTATCGATCGCCACAGTCTCAATCGTCACCGACGGGTCAAGCGCTTCGGCGACCGTCGCCGGCCGAACCATTGGATCGTCACTCACGACCAGTGTTGCCATATGGAGTTCTTCGTGGGATCGTACTTGAACCCAAGGGAAGATTACTACCTTTTGAGTAAATGTCTGTGCCGCTGGAGATTTTCAACAGATGGTCTCGAAAGACACGTCATGGTGTCAACGAAACAGATATCACCCCTGTCAAAAAATACGAAGGCAATGGAGGGTGGCATTTCAGTTCTCCACGTGGACGACGAACCTGAGTTCGGGGACCTGACCGCCACGTTTCTCGAGCGCTCAGACGATCGGCTGTCGGTCGAACCGGTCAGCCAGCCTGCCGATGCGCTCTCTCGGGCCGGTGCGGCCGATTGTATCGTGAGCGACTACGACATGCCCGAAATGAACGGGATCGAACTCCTCGATGCGATCCGTGCGGAACACGGCGAAATGCCGTTTATTCTGTTCACCGGAAAGGGAAACGAGGAGGTCGCAAGCGAGGCAATCTCTGCCGGCGTTACTGACTATTTACAGAAAGACCGCGGGGTCGACCAGTACACGATTTTGGCGAACCGGATCACAAACGCCGTCGATCAGCACCGATCGAGACACCAACTCGAAGTTCGAGAACGCGAACTGGCGGAGACAAACGCGGTGTTGCGAACGATCCTCGAAACGCTGCCAGAAGGCGTGTTCGTCGAGGACATGGACGAGCGTATAGTCGTGGTCAACGAGGCGTTCTGTTCGTTGTTCGATCTCCCAGTAGAGGCAAGCGACTGTGTGGATCGATCGAGCAGTGAACTATTCGCAGAAACCGCCAACGTTGTTGCGTCTCCGGAAACCTACCGCGACGACATCGAAACGCTCCGTGCGAATCGAACCCGAGTGGAGGGCGACACGATCGAACTGTCCGACGGTCACGTCATCCAGCGGACGTTTATTCCCTACGAACTTCCTACGGGTCCCGCAAACCTCTGGATCTTCCAGAATGTGACTGACAGCCAGACCCAACAACAAAAGCTCGAGACACTCCAACAACGCTCCCAGCGATTGATGTATGCACCGACAAAGACCAGAGTCGCAGAGATCGCGACGGACGCCGCAGACGAGATTATCGGTGCGCCGCTCACGGGAATACATTTTGTCGACGAATCGGGTGAGGAGATCTCGCTTGCAGCCCACGTCGATACCCTCCCAGAGGCATTCGATTCGCTGCCGCGATACCCGAAAGGCTCGCCACCCGGCTCGCGGGCTGCACTCGCGTGGGAGGTATTCACCAAGAACGAACCTGCGTACATCGAGGACACAGAGACGTCCGACCGACTGACAGAAGCGACACCAGCGCGGAGCGTGATTATCCACCCGATCGACGGCTACGGGCTGTTTATTGTTTCCTCTGATGAGCCACATGCGTTCGATGGGACAGACACACGGCTCGTCGAAATTCTGGCTACGGCGACGACGACCGCCTTGGATCGCGTCGAACGGGAACAACATCTCAAAGCCAGTCGTCAGGAACTCGAACGACAGAACGAGCGGCTCGAGGAGTTCGCCAGCGTCATTTCACACGACCTCCGCAACCCACTAACGCTCGCCAAGGGACATCTGGAGATCGTGGCTGACACCGTCGAGCACCCCTCGATCGAGGCAATCGAATCAGCCCATGAACGGATGGTCGAGATTATTGACGACACGCTCTCGTTGGCACGGGAGGGACGGATTGTTGACGAGACTGAGCCCGTCTCCGTCGCGTCGATCGCAGAGAGCTGTTGGAACGAAACAACTGAGTCACGTCTCATTGTCGAGAGCGATGTTCGGATCTACGCCGATCCTGCTCGACTGCAGACCATGCTGGAAAACCTATTCCGAAACAGCGTGGAACACGGGGCCGACGACGAACAGCTGCGTCAAACTGCGGCTCAACCTGCGGAGTCTCTCCGTGGTGCGGACAGCAGCGATACACTTGCCGTGACGATCGGGACGATAGAGGGCGGTTTCTATGTCGCCGACAACGGCCCGGGGATTCCATCGGAAAAGCGTGACTGCGTGTTTGAGACTGGGTACACGACGACCGAATCAGGCACTGGCTTCGGACTTGCGATCGTCTCGGAGATCGCCAACGCACACGGCTGGTCGGTCCGGGTGACCGACGCAGCAGACGGCGGTGCCCGTTTTGAATTCACCGGCGTCGAACCCGCACCGACCGATCTGTCTACGTAGTCGGCTCACAACCAGGGCGCGTCGTCCGGCTCGATCGCCCGAATCTCTCGGTCGATTGCCTCGATCGCATCGAAGTCTTCGGACGTCAGCGTTAGCTCACGGGCGTCGAGGTTCGCCTGCAGGTGCGATCCAGTTGCCTTCGGAATTGGAACAACCCGTTCTTGGGCAAACGCCCACGCCAAACAGACCGCGGCTGTCGTCGTGTCGTGGCGCTCGGCGATCGCGACCAACTCGGGCTCTTCGAGAATCTCTCCCCGTCCAAGCGGTGAGTACGCCACGAGATAGTGGTCGTGTTTGGCTGCGTATTGCCGCAGTTCTTCTTGCCGAAGGAAGGGGTGGCACTCGACTTGATGGGCGGCGATCGGCACCGAGAGATGTTCGCGAGCTTCGTCTAAGAGCGCAGGGGTGAAATTCGACACACAGAGGTAATCCATGACCCCTTGCTTGTACAGCGTCTCGAACGCATCGAGGGTTTCCTCCGGATCGTACGCGCGGATCGGCCAGTGGACGTACAGCATCTCAACCGAGGAGAGTCCCAGCCGATCGAGGCTTTCGTGGGCCGTGTGGATTGCATCCTCGTACGCGAGGTTTTCGGGGTGGACCTTCGTGGCGACGATCACATCCTCGCGATCGACGCTCGATCGAGCGATGCCCTCGCCGACGTAGGCCTCATTGTCGTACATCTGGGCGGTGTCGACGTGTCGGTAGCCGATCTCGAGGGCGGTTTTCACGGTTTCGGTGCACTCGTCTGGATCGTCGTTCGCGGAGGTTCCGAGGCCGATCGATGGCAGCGTGAGCTCGGTCATACTGGGGGCTCACAGCCCGAGAGAAAATAGCTGCCTACTGGTCACTCCTCGGGGTCCGACTCGGATGCAGCCACTAAGCGATCGAGTGCCGTCTCAAGGGCCGCCCGCGTCGGTAGCGCGGTCATTGCACCCTGGGCGGTCGTTGTCAGCGCGGCAACGGCGTTCGCTCGCCCAAGGGCTGTTTCGAGGGTTGTTTGCCTCGACAGGGTATCGATCATCCCAGCAGTGAACGCATCGCCCGCGCCGGTTGTATCGATCGGATTGACCTCGTAGCCGGGGTGTGTACTGACAATCGTCTCTTCCGTCCCGTTCCATGGTGCTTCGGGTGTGCTCGCCGCGATCGCGCCGGCCGCCCCGAGCGTGAGACAGACCGTGTGGAGTGCGGGGTGCGCCGTCAGCAGCGATCGGGCGGCCGACTCGGGGCCATTGCGCACGTCATTACTGTCGTAGCCCATCGCCGCGAGGTCTTCAGGCGTGATTTTGAGCACATCGACCGATTCGAGAATCTGGTCCACCGACGACCCAAAGGCAAAGTCGCTCCACAGCTCCGCCCGCGCATTCGGATCGAACGAGACAGTACACCCCTGCTCGGACGCACGGGAGGCGAGTTCGAACGTGGCCGATCGGGCCGGTTCGTCCGCGAGAGTTACGCCGCCGAGATGAACCCATTCGCGGCCCTCAAGGAGGGCATCGTCGATCGCCTCCGGTGACAGTCGCGTATCAGCGCTTTCGTGTCTGTGGAAGCTGAACTCCCGTTCAGCGTCCTCCCCAAGACTGACGAACGCGAGGCCTGTCTTCGCTGTCGGATCGCGGTCGATGTACGCTTCCGAGAGCCCCTCCGCAGCGAGAGTATCGACAAGAAAATCGCCAAACGGATCCTCGCCAACGCGGGTCCAAAACGCCGGCGTCCGTTCGAGCCGCGAGAGCCCAACGGCAACGTTTGCCGGCGCGCCGCCGGGACGCTTCTGAAAGGTTTCGACGGCTTTCAGCTCGCCACGCTCTCCCGGGAGAAAGTCGATGAGTGTCTCTCCGGCGATGAGAATCTCGTGCATACTCGGCTGTTCGGATCGATCGTGATATAAACTCCGTTTGGCCCTCACATTGTTCCCCGTTCGCGCCGTGTGATCAATCTGGCGGCGAGCGGTTCACAACCCGAGCTGGCGGCCAATAATCAGGTGTTGGATTTCACTCGTTCCTTCGCCGATCTCCATGAGCTTCGCGTCGCGGTAGAACCGCTGGGGGGCGAAGTCCTCGGTGTAGCCGTAGCCGCCGAGCACCTGGACGGCGTCCTCAGCGACCTCCCTGGCGGCCTCGGAGGCGTCGAGCTTTGCGAGCGCGGAGGCCTCCGTCACCGGTTCGCCGTTGTCGTAGTTCCAGGCTGCCTTGTGGGTCAAAAGCCGCGCGCGCTCGATCTTGCGATGCATGTCCACGATCGTATCGCGGATCGCGTCGAATTTTGCAATTGGCTTGCCGAACTGTTCGCGCTCTGTGGCGTACGATCGGGCCGCGTCGTAGGCACCCTGAGCGAGTCCAGTCGAGAGGGCGGCGATCGAAATTCGGCCGCCTTCGAGCGTTTTCATTGTTTGTGTCCATCCTTCACCTTCCGCACCGAGGAGCCGATCCTCCGAGAGGCGGACGTCGTCCAGCGCAATTTCACAGGTTGGCGAGCAGTTCAGTCCCATCTTGTCCCAGACAGTCGTCACCTCGAAGCCGTCGTCGTCGGGATCGACGATGAACGTCGAGATGCCGTCGTAGCCTGCGTCCGGATCGGTGACCGCCTTCACAAGCACCGAGTTCGCCACGCTCGCGTTCGTGATGAACTGCTTGGTTCCGTTCAGAACCCACTCGTCGCCGTCTTTCTTCGCAGTCGTGTCCATGTCGCTGGCATCAGAGCCGCTGTTGGGTTCCGTGAGCGCCCACGCGCCCATCCCCTCGCCGGTCGCGAGTGGTTCGAGCCACCGACGCTTCTGTGCTTCAGTCCCGAACGCCTCGATCGGCTTCGCGCCGAGTGAGACGTGCGCGGCATACGAGAGCCCGATTCCGCCTGAGACACGACCTAGTTCTTCGGTGACGAGGGCGTACGTCAACTGGCCCGCCCCGAGCCCGCCGTACTCTTCAGATATCGGTACACCCATCATATCGAGTTCGCCGAGCGCCTCGAACACGTCCGCGGGAAACCGGTGTTCGGACTCGACCTCCTGGGCAATCGGCTCGATCTCGTTCTCACAGAACTCCCGGACGGTGTCGCGGATCATGCGATCCTCGGCGGAAACGGCGAAGTCCATACTTGACCCTTACCGAGCGCGGACATAAACCATACGAACAACCGTGAAGGATATCTGGGGTCTGCTCCGCAGCGAGCCAACTGTTTATGCCTACACGTGGCCACCATAGAGGTATGGAGCTCCGACAGCTTGTTCGAGGGACGGTCTCGTGGGAGGACCTCGAATCGATCGTTCTCGCCCTCCGCGAGCGGTACGATCGCGAGACGCTGTCGGTGCGGTTTCTAGACGCGGACAACTGGCTGTCGACACCGATGGTCGTCGACGAGGAGCTGTTCGTCAAAGTGATCTCCCCGCAGAACACGCTGGTGCACTCTGTGTTTACCACGGGGCGAAATCTCGGTGCGCTCTCGAGCGGCGCAGCGGGGTTCTTCGAGCCGTTCCGGACGCCGATCGAGATGGCCCGCCATGAGTTAGCCGCAACAGAGCGCATGCGATCGCTCGGCGTCAACGCACCCGAACCGATCGAGGCATTCGAACACGACGGCTTCGGGCTCGTCGTGCTCGAGTATCTGCCCAGCTTTCGATCGCTCGACGAGCTAGATGTCTCGACCGAGCGCGAGCTTGCGCCCGTGGTTTTCGAGACGCTTCGAACACTCCACGACAACGGCTTGGCCCACGGCGATCTGCGCGCGGAAAACGTGTTGATCCGCGACGGCGAGTTGTACTTTATTGACGCGACGAACGTGAATGAGTCCGGCATGGACGATGCCATGGGCTACGATGTGGCGTGTGCGCTTGCGGCGCTGGAGCCGCTTATCGGCGCAAGAGAGGCGGTCGAGGCAGGCCTAGCTGCGTACGCTCCGGGAGAGCTTTTGACCGCCGTCGACTTTCTTGACTTCGTCAACATCCGACCCGACCACGACTGTGAAACGACCGCGCTGAAAAGTGAACTCGAAAAGCGAGCCACTGACGACGAAGCGACCCGGTGACACAGTGACACCGCTGTTGGCGTCTTTTCCCAGTAAAACGGCCACGAAGGCATCGACGCCCGAAAAGGGAGCAGGAGGCGTCGGTGCCCGCGCGGTCGTCGGAGCCACGCTCCGATCGCCACGGACGGATCAGACGGTCGGTTAGGGGCACATCCTGATCAACACCGGGGAGCAGTGGTGTCAATCGGTGATCCCGTCTCGTGACGCCTACGTCTTATAACTTGAAACATATAAAATATGGGTTCAAAATATCAGAATTAATATTGGCTTAGCGAGCACAATCAAGTCACAAGCGAGCGAGTGTGAAAGGAAGATACTACGGATCAAAAGAGTGCAAACGGCGGACACTACGGTACGAGTGGCTGACACTACGGATCAAAAGAGTACCAAAGGCGGACACTACGGATCAAAAGAGTACCAAAGACGGACACTACGGATCGAAACAGTGTGAACGACTGACTCTGTGGATTGAAAGAGTGCGAAAGGCGGACACCGAGGAGTGTGATCAGTGACAGTGCGCCCCGAGCTCGCACCGGCACTGTGAGATCGATCCGGGCCGTGTTGTTGTACCGACATCGACGAGAAAAGCGTCGTCTGTCGGTAACAGATCGTTTGGCTGCATCTGATAAAAACCCACCGTCTTACTCAACTGTCCGATCGCGAAGGGCAGGGAAGTCACTTCGTACCGCTGCGACGCGATCGGGATCCACCGTTGCCGTAACGAGCGTTGCTTCGTCGTCTGAGCTTGCGAGTGTCGTTCCCCAGGGATCGTAGATCGTCGATCGTCCGCACAACGCCGCGTCCTCGAACGTCCCGACACCATTCGCTGCACCGACATACGCGAGGTTTTCTATTGCCCGTGCGCGTGCAAGCGTCCGCCAGTGTTCGATCCGCGGATACGGCCACGCGCTTGGAATCAATAGCGTGTCCACCCCGTCGGAAACCATCGACCGATACAGTTCGGGGAACCGAAGGTCATAACAGACTGACACGCCGACGGTGAGTCCGTCGAACCCAAAAGTACAGGCTGATTCACCAGGGGTCAAAAGCGCGGTCTCCTCGGAGTCGTAGCCGAACAGGTGTCGCTTTCGATACGTTCCAACGAGCGTTCCGTCTCGATCGAACACCGGAACTGTGTTGGCGTAACCCTCCGCCGCTGGCGTCTCGAATCCCGCGTCGGCGCTGGCTTCGAGATCCTCAACAAAGCTTCCGGCGACCAGTCCGACCTGGTTGTCGACGGCGATCGACCGGAGCCGATCGACAGGCTCGCCGTCTAAGCCAGCCGCGGTCCGCGCGTACGAGTCAAACGAGAAGAATCCAACCGTGAAAAGCTCCGGGAGCACCACGAGATCTGCACCTCGATTTGCGGCCTGTGATACCGCCGAAGCCGCGCGATCGAGATTGGTCTCTACCGCTGCCGGTTCGATGTCGAGTTGGGCAAGGGCGAGTGAGACCGTCATCGACGTTCACCTGCGATCGACAGCAACTCAATCACTGTCCTGTGTACTGCCGTCAATATCTTCTCGAAGGGCGCGCTCGAGGTTGTCCAGCTCGGCGTCGAAATTCCGCTTGAAAAACCGCTCGACGCCCGGCAGCCGCCCTTCAACGACGAATTCATTGTCCATCCGGCAGCCCTCGGTGGTGTCGGTAATCCGGTGTTCGCCGGTGACGTTGAACGCCTTCGATCGGCCGGCGAACTTCACGCGGTTTGGGGGGTCGTTGATGAGTTCCTCGGTCTCGACGTCGATTGTTGAGCGAATCATCGGGATCGGCAACTCCACGTGCCACGTCGCAGTCCCGTCGTCGTGCAGATCAAACGTCTCAACGACGCTGATCGCACCGACCCGCTTTCTCGGGTCTGAGATAAACTCCCAGATGCGCTCTTTTGGGACTGCAAACTCGAAGCTACGGGACACACGTACCGTCATTGTTGTCCCCTACGGGGGGCGCAAGCAAAATACCGAGGGTCTTCGTCTGGCCGCCTCAAAGGGGTTCGACGCGCCACGTCGTCGATCGTGCACGACCCCACTTTTCGATATGGACGTCGTCGGATTTCTCCGCAAGCCGGGGAAGCCGGGAGCCAACCTGCTTCGCCGTGAGGCCGATCGCCTCAGCGATATTTTTCGAGCGGAAGTACCGCTCCCCACGCGAAACGCTGTCGTGGAGGTAGGCGATTATCCGCTGTTCTTCGTCGGTATATTCGGTCATCCTCGCTCGCTCTTGGGGATTTGGCATATTAACAATTTCGCGCTACTCGAAGGCGTGGATTCCGACAACCGCGATCGAAGCAGCGATCATTGCCGCCGCGAACCCCCACGCTTTGAGCAGTTGTGTCTCGCCGGCGTACATGAGCACCACGCCGAGGAGGGTCACAGCCGTGAACGCCATCCCGATTCCGATCGCTTTGTCACTTTCGACGGTCCCTGTTGCCATAGCTGACACTCCTCGGGGAGAAACTTAGTTTGTTCGACCCGAAACGACGTGCCGTGTAGCAGGAGACTACTGTGGACAGTTGGTAATTAACTCTGGCTGTTGGCCGTCAATAGCGGGTTATGTCGTCTCATTGAACAGTACGTTGACCATAACTACACCACTCGTCGATCTATAGAGGGTATGTCGGAGGACTTCGATGACCGGGTACCCTCAGAGCAGCGTAGGGTCCTCTCAGGCATCCAACGGCGGATCTCTGCCGTGATGCGACCAGTGGAGCATCTGAACGCTATTCTCAGTGTTGTGGTTTTTTCCCGGCTCATTGGTGCCCACGTCACTGGCGTCTTGGTGGATCGAAAACACAACGACTCGCGGATCAACACCATTCGATCGGGGATTCACTCCATCGGCCGGATACTCTTGAAAACAATTGTCACTGTACAGATGCGACGCAGCCCAGATTCCGTCTCTATCGAACGATTGCTCAGGGCCTACGAGTTCGTGGTTGTCGACCGGTTCACCGGTGACCTCGTGCTTTCACCGTCGGCCCGCCGTGAATGGTGGGATGAGGTACTTGCTGTCGCGCACAGCTCGGATCCTGTGCTGCTATCCGGAATAGCCGGTGACCGACCCACCGCGGCACAGTTCCAGTGGGTTGGCGATCAGTACACTGCGCTTGATGGCGACGAACTACTCGGATCGTGGCCTTCCCGATCGGCATTCCTCGCCGATGTAGCCGCCGATCAGGTATTTCGCGGCCGACTGCCGTACTGGGATGAACTCTCGACTGATCAGCGGAGTCGGATTCTCACCGGATTCAGGCTGTTCCTCGACGAGTGCCCGACCTGTGAGGGAGAGATCTCTGTCAGCGTTGGATCAACGCACGGATCGACGGTCGAACAGCCGATTGCGGGGATCTGTCAGGGATGTAACGACCGGCTCTTCGAGTTCTTTGTTGTGGACGAGCACACGGAGTGAAACCGCTAACTCAAGCGTTGACTGTGAGACGGACTCCCGATCGACTATCGCCGAGGAAACCACAACGGCATTGAGAATCGATAACTCCACAGGTGACTCGCGCTTAGCACTGCAAACGCGAACAGCGCCGCACTCGTCCAGAGGATCGGGTCAACGGCAGCGACGATCGGAACCGAGAGTAACGAGCCGAGAATGACGAGCAATCCAACCAGTCCACAGAGTCGATACCAATCTGCCCACGTAACACCGCCGGGGCCAACCAGTTCCTGATACATGCGGAGATTCCGCGCCTGTGGGGTCAACGAGACTATCTTGGACTCAAGATCGTACGTGATCACTCCCGCCGACTGGAGTGTCGGCAGGTGCGTCTGCACGAGCGAGCCGTAGACGCTCTCACGAAGCGCCTTGGGTGGTGGTGACTCGCCCGACTCGTCCTCGGCGATATAGGTCGCCAGATTGCTGACAGACAATGGCGCTCGGGCTGCCACGAGCTGATCGATCGCTCGACGTCGACGCTCGTTCGCGAGGATTGCGTGAATCTGTACGGCCGCAAGGGTCATTGATCGTTGATCCCCTGTACGTGTCCATCTGTGCAGTCCTTGCCGAGCAGTTGTCCCCCGTATCGCATGTGATGACAGATGATCTCCGACAGGCATATGAATGAAGCTCATACCGCGATTGGTCCCTCATGTAGGTATACTGAACCGTTGCGTAGGCCCCTCGAACCGGTCATCGGAGGAGAGGGTAGGCGCTTGTGTCTCGATGCGTACGCTCACCGAACCGTTCAGTAGGAGCATCCGCCCGGGTGAATCTGCCACTGGTATGCAGACCGATCCGGATCTTTAGCTCAGATCTAATTTTGCTGTATATGGCGTTTAGAGCGCTCAACGAGTCGTTCTGTGGTGACGTGGCTGATCGTAACTATCCCCCCTGCAGTTCCAGGGGAGGGTATCCGATGTCGGAGTCACTCTGGCGTCGAGAACGCAACAATGGATTCAAACCAACAACCAATCACGATCGGACTATCCCGCAGAAAAATGCTCCTCGGTCTCGGCGCCGTCGGCGTCGCGAGTGCGGGTGCAGGTCTCGGGACCACCGCGTTCTTCAGCGATGAGGAATCTTTCGAGGGCAACACGATCACCGCCGGCCAGTTCGAGCTCGATGTCACGCAGATGATCTACGAGGTTGACCAGGACGGCATCGGCCCCGACCAGCTCACGTTCGAGCAGGCGCTGGCCGAGCTCGACGATTCTGCGGCGGAATCTGTTGCAGGTATTCTTGAAATCACCGACGCAAAGCCCGGAGACAGCTACAAGGTCTGCTGGGACCCGTGCGTGAAGTACAACCCAGGCTACGTGCAGATCACCCTCGCTAGCGAGGAGTCGACCGGAACTGCCAACGGCGTTACCCACGTCACTTCTGAGGGACTTCTCAGCGAGTACATGCTCGCTGTGGTCTCCCTCGAGGATCAAAACGGCGACACCGAAATGGTGTTCGCAGGCACGCTCGGTGAGCTTGTCGCAGAATTCTCCGAGGGTGGTCTCATCCACGCGATCGGCGGTAGTGAACCGGAGTACTGTCACGCCCCGTGCGAACTCATGGAAGGCGTCGAAGGCGATGTCGCTGACCCCGTAGAGGTCTGCGTCTACCTGTACCTCCCGAGCCACGCGGATGTCGGCGAGATCGTCACCGTCGGCGGTGTGGAATTCGATATCGAGCCGGACGACTCGCCTGGCAACGCTGTCCAGGGTGCCTCCTTCGAGGCAGACGTCCTCTTCGAGGCCGAACAATGCCGCCACAACGACGATCCGTTCAGCGGTGAGGAAGACGACGGCGGTGACATCGTCGACTAATCAACCAAACGGTACGCAATAACCACGGCCGATCGCCGGCCGGATAGTCCACCCACGTCGGGTGAATCGAACCCCAACCACCAATACATATCAATGACAATTCAGAAAATCGGAATCTCGCGGCGAAAGATGCTCCTCGGCCTCGGTGCCGTGGGGGTTGCAAGCGCCGGCGCAGGCCTCGGAACAACCGCGTTCTTCAGCGACGAAGAGAGCTTCACCGACAACACGATCACGACCGGCCAGCTCGACCTGCTGGTCGACTGGCAACAGACGTACGACTACGGCCAGGGCCGTGAGTTCGTCAGTGCTCACCCAGACCACGACGGCGACGGCGAGCAGTCGCTCGTCATCGACAACGAGGTCGTTCGCTACAGCGACTTCCCAGATGAGACCGACGACAACAGCAACGGAGCGAACATTCCCCTGTTGGACTGTGAGAACATTCCACCCCTCTCGGAGGCAAACTTCGGGACCGATCCCGTGACCGGCCAAGAGATGGAGACCCTCGTGCAGTTTTCCGACGTGAAACCCGGCGACTCCGGCGAGATCACGTTCTCGCTGCACCTGTGTGACAACCCTGGCTACATCTGGATGCAGGCGGCCAACGTCTCTGACGAAGGCGGTGCCTCCACGGAGCCCGAACTGGCAGTCGATCCCAACAACCTCGGGAACCTTGGCGACGCGATTCAGGCAACCCTGTGGTACGACGAGGACTGCGACAACGTGTACGACGAAGCCGAGCCCGCAGACATCATGCTGACGCTCGACTTCTCCGGATCGATGCTGTACAACCAGTACGGCGGCGTTGTCAGTACTGACGAGATCCAGGTCAACGGAACGACCTACGACGAGACGACGAAGATCGACCTCGTCGAACTCGGCGCTCGCCAGTTTATCGACTACCTGCAGGCAGAAAACGCGGACGTACAGGTCGGCGTGGCGTACTTCGACGGCGAGAACAACGATGACGTTGGGCCACGGACCGGTATCCTCCAGGGACTGACGAGCGATCTGGGTGATGTTGACGCCGCGCTCTCGGGTCTTCGCCAGAAGCTCGCAAACGTGGTAACTGGACCGACAAACGATCCGAACGTCAACGAGGGTAACTCCGACCCATTCTCGAACGCGGGCGGTATCGCGACGGGGACGTTCATCGGCGAAGGCATTGACGATGCGCAGGTAGAGCTCGATACGAACGGGCGTTCCGGCGTCGAGAAGACGAACATCGTCCTCTCGGACGGCGAGTCGTTCAACGGCAGTGGTCCATCGCAGTTCTCCTCACCCGAGGACGCTGCGGACAGCGCACGGGCTGACGCGTCCGGGGTAATCCCCCCGTCGCCGCCGTCACCTGAGACGAACCTGTACACGATCAACGTCAACGGCAGTGCCAGCGTTCTCCAGGCGATGGCCGGTCCTGCCGGCGGATCGGGCGGCGATCCGCTGTTCTTCAACGACATTGACGATCCCCTCGACATCCCGTCGGTGTTCGGCAACCTCGCCGCACAGACGATCGCCGAGAAGGTCATCATGCAGGATACGCTCGGCAACATCCTCGCTGAACTGGCCAGCGGCGACGGGATCCCACTCGACGGGAACCGCGCGACGGCGTACGACGAACTCTCGGATCCCGCGGACGATGCGGGCCGAGACCCGTTCGCCGGTGATGGCGTCATGCACTGTGTCGCCCTCGAGTGGGAACTCCCCACTACCGTCGGCAACGAAGTCCAGGGCGATACCCTCGGGTTCGACCTGACGTTCTACACCGAACAGGCGCGGCACAACGACGGATCGGGTATGGAACAGAGCCCAGCCTGATCGCACCGGCCTGATCGAATTACGACCACGGGCGAGGACATCGCCCACCCCGTTCGGACCCGACATGGCCGGCCGATCGAGCGGTTCGAGACCGCACGGGGTCTTTCCCAACCGGGAAAACACAACCATGACAGACACCAACAATACATTCGGACTGTCGCGACGACGAGTACTTGGCGGCCTCGGTGCGATCGGGATCGCCTCTGCGGGCGCCGGCCTCGGAACGACTGCGTTCTTCAGCGACGAGGAGAGCTTCGAGAACAACACGCTCACCGCTGGTGAGCTTGATCTCTACGTTCACGTCGACTACGCCGAAGATCAGGGTTCGTTCGCTCAGTGGTCTGCTCCGACAGGAACGTACGTCCAGGGTGGCCTGATCGGCCAGAGCGTCTCTGACGACGAAACCGGGATCTCCCTTCAGGCTGGTGAGCCGCTCAGCATCCAGGTCGTCGACCTGAAACCCGGCGACTCCGGAGAGGGGAAGTTCTGCTTTTCGATCGTCAATAACCCGGCATACATGTGGATGTGTGGGGCGCTGACCGCGAACGACGAGAACGGCCAGACAGAGCCAGAAAGTTCGGTTGACGCTACTGGCGGCGACCCCGGCCCGGGAGCGGGAGAGCTCGCAGACGCTATGGAAATCACGGTGTCGTATTGCGACCCAGACGGTGTGGTTGGTGATGAGATCACCACCGGATCGCTCGCCGAAGTTATGGCTGCGCTACAAAACGGTGTCCCACTGTACGGCGACGGGGATCCGAACCAGCCGATCGCCAACCGTCCCGCCTTCGAAGGCGTCGACACCCCGTTCGTCGAAGTCGACGGCATGGACGTTCCGAACGTCGCTGAAACGTGTGTCTGCTTCGAGTGGCAAGTCGATGCCGATGTCGGCAACGAGATTCAGACGGACTCTGTTGCGTTCGATTTCGAGTTCTACGCCGAGCAGGAACGACACAACGACGGGACGACAAACCCGTGCATCGTGAGCGTCCCTGGCGAGGGGTTCCCTGAGCTTGACGAGACGGTCTGGCACGCACGCGGCATCTACGGCAGTGGCGGCGGCGCGGCGAACCGTGAACTCGATATCCGGCTGCCTGACGACACGCCAGTTCACTCGGGTACCGAGAACTTCGCGTGGCCTAACGGCCAGGCCGTTCCGTTTGAACTGACGATCGAAAACGGCGACGCGAAGTGGGACATCGGCGGCTCAGAAGTGGTTGTCTCACCCGCGCCGCTCCCGATCGCAGATGCAGTCGTCGTCATGGCGAAAGCGTCTGCAGCCGACTCGAGCATCGAGGTATCCGATATCGCGTTTAACGGTACCTCGCCGACAGGGTCCGACTCTGTCGCGGTCGACGGTAACGTCGGTGGCCAACAGAACGTGACGCTGCAAACTGTCTCGTTCGGCGAAGGCGACGTCATCTCCGGAACTGTCACAATGTCGTGGCCAGCAGGGAGTCCACCGAGCAGCGAGGGGTTGGGATTCCGTATCGACGTATAACCACACCTCGAGCGATGTGAATTATTGCCCCTCCCACGCCGAACCCCCGGCGGCCGCAACAGTGGTTCAACTCCACTGGTGGGAGTTTCCCTTCGGGGATATACAAACCATGACAACAAACAACCTAACTGGACTCTCGCGACGCCGCTTACTCGGCGGGCTGGGAGCGATCGGGATCGCCTCTGCAGGCGCCGGCCTTGGAACGACTGCGTTCTTCAGCGACGAGGAGAGCTTCGAGAACAACACGCTCACCGCTGGGGAGCTCGACCTGAAGATGGACTACCGGATGACCTACCGCGGCGGTCGTGGTCGGCTTGCGGAACTCCAGCAGCACTACCCGGACGCCACGTTCGTCGACGAGGACATGGAGCCGACCGACGAGGATACCGGCGTGTACCTGCTTGATCAGGTGCCCAGCCGAGACAGCTACCCCGGCGCCGAGGACTGGGTCATCGGGGCGAACGGGATCTTCGATCCCGAGACCGGCGAGGGCGAGGGCTTCCGTCGCGAAGAGCTGATTGATGCCGGCGACCTTGACGCGGCGCTCATCCGCCTCGCTGACGTCAAACCGGGCGACTACGGCGAGGTCACGTTCAGTACACACCTCTACGACAACCCCGGCTACATGTGGATCGGCGGGAGGCTGACCGGCAACGAGCAGAACGGCTACACCAACCCGGAAATCAGGGCACTTGACGACCTCGGATTCCCGACCGACGATCCAGATGGTGAAGGCCAACTTGCTGATGCGATCCAGGCGAAGGTCTGGTACGACGACAACTGTGACAACATCCATCAGGCAGCGGATGGTGAGGAGAGCGAGGGCGCAGACGTCATGCTCTCAATCGACACCTCCGGCTCGATGGGCTCCGGTAGCGGAAGCAAAATGGAGAACGCAAAGGCGGCAGCGCTGGCTTTCGTAGACAATCTTGGGCCGAACGATCGAGTCGGGCTCGTGACGTTCGACACCAGCGGCTCGCTCGTCCAGGCGCTCACGTCTGATCACTCGCTCGTCGCGGACGATCTCCAGCCCGGCAACGCGGGGATCACGGCCGGCGGCAACACGATGATGGATGCCGGTGTCGATCTGGCAGCCGACGAGTTGCTCACCAACGGTCGAGATGTCGATCAAGCAATCATCCTTCTCGGCGATGGCCAGCCGACTATCTCCCAACGCGCCGGTACTGACCACGTTCAGAACGCGATCGATGCGGCAGCCGACGCCAAAGCTGCGGACATCACGATGTTTACGATCGGGCTGGGTGTTTCTTCGGGCAGCACCGCGCAGAATACACTCATCTCCATGGCGAGTTCGAGCAACGGGACCGTCCTGTACTACGACTCGCCGACTGGGACTGAGCTCGATGAGATCTACTCACAAATCTCATCGGTCATCCTCACCGGTGAGACGGTGATCGCCGAGGGCTCGCTGCGGGAAGTACTGGATGCACTCGAAGCGGGAATCCCGCTGGATGCCAACCTTCGAGAGGAGGGACGTGTCTGCTTTACGAATTCGGTGACCCGGTGTTTCGGCTTCGAATGGGAACTCCCCACGACAGTCGGAAACGAGGTCCAGACAGACGCTGTCGAGTTCGCGATCGGATTCGCTGCAGAGCAGTGCCGCCACAACGACGGTGAGACGAATCCGTTCGAACAGCCCGCATAGAGCCGATTCGGACCGACGGCGTTCGTCGCCTTCCATCTCGATCTTCGAGCCTGAATCTCCGGAGGCACCCCTTGGGCGCATCCATGATCTCGAAGTAATTAGAGCAGTACGGACCACGGACCGGGTGGTACTCACCTCCTGTCGGTGGTCTACGACTGTGGATCGACCATCCTACCTGCCCAATCGGAAGCGGTATCAGATGCATACATATGCCCTGAGACGCGCTACAGAAAACCAATCCGGGGCACCCACACCCCATTGCGGAAACGGGTCCGGAGGCACACGAACAGATTCCGGAACCACATACACATGACAATAACTACACCACCACAACTGGGTCGCCGCGAACTCCTCGCGAGCGCCGGCGCCGTCGGGATCGGAGCACTCGGATTGACACGACGCTTCGGTTCGCAGACGGCAAACGAGCCGGAATATACGAACTATACCCTCGCACAGACCGACTCGAGCAACATCAACATCCTCGTCGGTTGGTACGGGACCTACGACACGGGCAACGGCCAGGAGCTTCTCACCGGCCAGCCGATCGACGGCGGCGAGTGGGACTACAACAACACTGCGGGCTATGAAGACGACGTCGCGTCGACGATCGAACAGTCCGGTCCCGTCGTCGCGATCGACGACGTGCTCCCGGGTGATTCGGGCACTCTCAGTATCGGCATCACGCCGGAGCCGGAGTCAGCGCCTGCACAGCTGTGGCTTCGACTCACTGACTCCGGGGGCGCGCTCTCGGACGTACTCGACATCGATCTGTGGTACGATACGGGCATATTCGGCATCGGCGGCTGTCAAGGCGCCGAAGCTGGGGCACCCCAAGACGCGCCGTACTCGGGCACTCTCGATGTGCTCACCGACGGACCGCTCGGCACGGGCGTTCTCCTCGATCCACCGGCACATGCGCCGTGTTTCGAGCCGGGCGAGCGCCTCTGTCTTGGACTCGCATGGTCGATCGACGAGTCGGTCGGCAACGCATACCAACAGAGTACCGTCGGGTTCGACATCGAGATCGGCGCGATCGACTGTGACAACACGGTCAATCCATTCGACGAGTCAGAGGTTACCCAATGAGCCGCGAAACGGGCATTCGACGCCGAGAACTACTGATGGGACTCGGTGGCGTCGGCGTGCTCACCACTGTCGGTGGAAGCGCCGGCGCGCGCACTCACGCATTCCTTACCGATCGAACAGCCATGACCTCCTCGTTCGTCATTGGAGATCTTGCTCTGTCGATCGACTGTGCCAACTGCGAGGAGTCGAACGGCCATGTGGTGTTCGACTTTGGCGGCGGACCGATCGAACCGGGTTCTGGTGGAAAAGAGCGGTTGACCGTCTCGGTCTCCGGAAATCCAGCCAGAGTCTGGCTTGCGACCCTCTGTCCGAGCCCCGAAAGCCCGCTCGCATCGTACATTGACGTCTCGGTCAGTGTCAACAACGATCGGCTATTCGAGCGGGACTCTCTGCGTGAGTTCAATCGGGCCTTCGTCGATGGGGTACAAATTCCTGACGAGGGGTGTGTTGAGCCCGACGATCCAATACACATCGACGTGTACTGGACGTTCCTCCCGGATGTTCCCCCGTCGCTCGCTGGATCGACAGCAACCCTCGAGTTGTTGTTCGGTGCTGAGCAGTGTCGACACATCGAGAACGGTGCTGCCACGAACCCATTCGAGGGCAGATCCTGCGGTCCCGTCCCAGAATCTGAGTGCATCTCGTGTATCGAACTCGGCAAGGCCGATGGCTTGGACGAGCGCATGCCGATCGCAGTCGGCGACCGGCTGGTACTCGATGAAGGCCCCGGTGCTGGGAACTACGAACTCGAAATCACGGACGCAATCCAGAAAGACGGCGACGAAACGATCGGCGTTCGGTTCGATCTCGTCTCACTCGAGGATGCGCCTGACCGTGAACTCTGCAAGGTACTCGTCAAAGGTGGCCCCGAAGAGTCTACGTACGACGAGGCGGAGATCAACGATCCAGAACTCATCTGGTTTGCGCCGGAAACTGACGATGACACCGAGAGCAACGCCAATAACGATAACACCGGACAAAACGACAACGGCGCGGGCACTGGGGACGGATCAGACGCCGATCGCTTTGCGATCAGTCACATCCGCGTGTTCGTCTGTGCAGAGGCGGACAATACCCTTGAGGACGAAGCCGATGATGGCTGTGTCCCGTGTGAAAACGGCGAATCCCGAGTAATCCAAGCGCAATTCGCGTACGATGGACCCGAGGATATCTCTCTCGACGTCGAGCAGCAGGTCACCGGAAATGGTCTTCAAGAGACACGGAACTACGATGCTCGCGTCGGCGAAGACGTAACGGTTGACTTCAACGGGTCGAATAGCCCGGACTTCGTGTTCAGCGGCACAACGACTGACGGAACGATCGTCACTTTCGAGCCAGCCATCCACACGAGCTGTTCACGGCCGCTCCCAGCCGAACTGTCCGCTACCAATGGGGCGTACACGCTGACACTGGTCAGTGCAACGAACAAACACAACCAATCCGTCTGCCTCGACGGCACGGAGGATTGATATCATGAATCTACAACTCAAAAAATATGCCAATCTGGCTGCGGTACTGCTGTTGATCGCCGTCGTCGCCCCGTTCGTGGTGTACGCGGCCCCCGTGACCGTCGGGGCGGATCATAGCTTCGTGGTCCTCACCGCGAGCATGACGCCCGCAATCGCGCCCGGGGACGTCGTCATCGTCGACGAACGCGACCCGAGTACGATCGCCGAAGGTGACGTAATCACGTTCCTCCGCGGGACCTCCGAAACACCGGTCACACACCGGGTGACTGCGGTCACGACCAGCGGCGGCACACTGGCGTTCGAAACGAAGGGTGACGCCAACGACAACGTCGATTCAGGGTTGGTTCCAGCCACGAACGTCATCGGGACGGTCATGCTGACGATTCCCTACATCGGCTACGTCATCCAGTTCGGGAACTCCACGTACGGCTTTATCGCGCTCGTGGTGATCCCGTTCGGTTTGCTCTTGGTCACCGAACTGTGGTCGATATACGCCTCACGCAGGAAGACGACCACCGGAGCCGACGGCACGACGGACGATCCGGACACGACTGCTGATCCGGGGGAATCAGCCACTGAGGTCCTGCCTGTCAGTGCGGACGCAACGAACGGCGAAGAGATCACCCGTGACACCGTCATCGGTGCTGCGGCGATGTTGCTCCCGTTCGCGGCGTACAGCGGGTACACCGCGTACACACTCCGATCGACTCTGTCGATCTCCGTCACGGTTGCCACGTCAGTCGCGTTTCTCGGTGCGATCGGGCTGCTCCTGAGCGCCGGGCGAACCCCCGGAACGGCCGTGCCGGCGACCGACGGCGGGACTACTGCTGAGACTGGAGGCGATGGAGACGCCAACGTATTGGACGAGCACGCGCCGGCAGAGCCTTGGATCCCTGCGATGGCCGAGGAACCGGACGTGCCGGATGCAGACGGTCAAACTGCATCCGAATCGATCCCTGGCGCTGACTTCGTAGCTGACGCGGGCACGCATCCACACGCGGACGTGCCATCTACCAGTGACCACGACGGGAGGGAACAATGAGCGCGATCGCCGTGAAACCGATCGTCGTAATCGCCTGCGTCATCGTCGTGCTTGCTGCGAGTTTCGGTGGTGGGTTCACGCTCGCGTTCTTTTCGGCCAGCGGGAGTGCGGCCGGGACGTTCGCTGCGACCGCAGACGAGTCCGCCTACGCAGATCCTGCGCCGCGACCTCTCGGAGCCGGGGGCGATCGAAACGGAACCGCTGCACAGGACGGGGCCCCTGAAAACGCCGAAAGCGGCGAGGGCAGATCCAGCGACGAGCACGAACATAACGGCACTGGAGAAGGACACGATGGAAAAGACGACCTCGATATCGAGCAAAATAGCAACGGGGATACTGGCACTGAGCCGGGCACTGAAGGCGACGATCGTGTGGTAGGAGATGACACAGGCGACGATCAGGCTGGACAAGACGATCAGACTGGACAAGACGATCAGACTGAACAAGACGATCAGACTGGACAAGACAGTCAGACTGAACAAGACAGTCAGACTGGACAAGACAGTCAGACTGAACAAGACAGTCAGACTGAACAAGACAGTCAGACTGAACAAGACAGTCAGACTGAACAAGAAGAGCCACGCGACGATTTGATTGAACAAGACGACAAGGACGACTCTGAGGAAACTGAGAAAACTGAGGAAACTGAGAAAACCTCCAGTGACGAAGCATAAGAATCCGATCGCCCCCCAACTGATAGCACTGACGACAACGTGAGCGTCAAAGACGAAATCCGCAGATCCCGCGTCTGAGGCTCCTCAGTCACACAGGAAATACCTCAATGATGTACATGAGAAAATTTATATAATCCCTCTTAATACGCCACTGGTGGGGACACCGCGGCAACTGTCGCAATCCGTGACACAATCAACCCACACCCAACACTAACACCACGGCCGTCCCCTTTTTCGAGACCGATCGCCCAGCGACACGCTCGGTCGACACGACGACTATGGCTTCATCCCGTTATGTACGTGTTCGAGTAGCTGATCGTGAACAGATTGCTCCGCAGCGCCAACGAATACATCCTTAGTTTCGGTTGTATGTACGCCGCTTTCACGTGCGAGGAGACTCCCAGCGTAGTGTTCGTACACATCCGGTCGGTAGCAGACGATCCCCTCAATCGATCCGCCGGACACCAGCCCCCAGTCGAGACACGGCGCCCACGTCTGGAGGACCCGCTTACACGTCGGTTCGATTGCGTCCTTGATCCCGCGAACGATCGGCACAGCCGCTGGATCGCGAACAGCATCGAGCCCAACGACGAACGAAACAGTCCCGTGTTCTAACGGAAGGTCCGACTGTGCGGTCAGTGGCTCGCCGTTGAGCGTCGCGCCCTCGCCTCGACGGGCCACGTACATCACGTCAGTGAGCGGCGCGTAGATCGCGGCGACGATCGGTTCGCTCTCCTCCAATAGCGCGACAGCGGTCGCGACCATCGGAATTCCGCTCGCGAAGTTGTTCGTTCCGTCAAGCGGATCGATAACCCACTGGTAGGGGCTGTCACCGCGTTTTCCAGACTCCTCGGCGTGCACCGCGTGGTCGGGGAACCGATCGGTAATACTGTTGAGAACACGGGATTCAGCCTCGCGATCGGTCCGGGTCTTGACGTCGGTCCCGTTGAACTCACCGTCGACAGCGCGCGAGCGAAAGACACTGCGGACGTAGTCGCCGCCGGCACGGGCTGCGGATTCGGCCACAGCGACAAACTCGTCGATCGACGGTGTAGTCGGTGCTCGATCGGACATGTCCGATCGCTGTTTCGGGTTGTAATTGAAGCTACCGCTCTGTAGTTTGTGGCTCTGGTTCACACGACCGACCGCAGATCGCCGCTCGCGGATGGCCGATCTCATCCGTGAGTCAAAAGGTATAAATCCAATTCCTCACCATCGTACACGTGTGACTCACGCTGCGATCGACACGGCCGGACATCTCTCGAAAGCAGCGTCTGTAGATTTTCTCAAAAAACGCGCGTAACGATCGCTCGGTGCGGGCGTGGCGACCCCGTTCCGGGTGAGCACCCGACTCCCACAGCGATGCGATCGTCGACGCATTGTGTGCATCGATCGCGACGCACCGATACGCAATCACAAACGCTGCTGTCGGGACGATCGCTCCCGACATGCGACCCACGACCAACACGAATCCACAGCCATGACAAACATCGACTTCAACGGGGTTTTTCCGGCGATGGTGACCCCCTTCACCGACGACAACAGCATCGACATCGAATCACTCCAGGCGGACGCTCAACGGCTCGAAGCCGCTGGCGTTGACGGTCTGGTGCCGGTCGGCTCGACCGGCGAATCCGCGACCCTGACCCACGACGAACACGTCGAGGTCATCGAGGCCGTCGCTGCCGCTGTCGAGGACGTCCCGGTCATCGCGGGCACCGGTTCGAACAACACCGCAGAGGCGCTGGAGCTCTCAGCACGGGCCGAAGCCGCCGGCGCGGACGCGCTGCTTCTCATCTCGCCGTACTACAACAAGCCCGAACCGCAGGGGATGTACGATCACTTCGCGGCAGTCGCAGACGCGGTCGATCTGCCACAGATCGTCTACAACGTGCCCTCACGGACCGGCCAGAACATCCAGCCGGACACTGCCGTCGCGCTGGCTGAGCATGAAAACATCCGCGCGTACAAGGCCGCTTCGGGCGATCTCAACCAGATCTCTGAAGTGGTCGAACGCACCCGCGATGCAGACTTTTCGGTCCTGTCAGGCGACGATGGACTCACGCTGCCGGTTCTGTCGATCGGCGGCACGGGAACGATCTCGGTCGTCGCGAACCTCGAACCCGAGCGGACGTGCGCGATGGTCGGTGCAGCACTGGACGGTGACTACGCGTTTGCGCGGGCGATTCACCACGAACTGGGACCGCTTATTCGCCAGTTGTTCGTCGAGACGAACCCGATCCCCGTCAAGGCCGCGATGGCGATGCGCGGGCACACACCGCCGCACATCCGCTCACCGCTGTCGGAGCTCTCCGAGGAGCATCGCGATCGGCTCCAGGAACTGCTCGACGAGCTGGATGGCGACCACGAGGTAGCGGCCGCGGAGGCGACCGGATAATGGCCGTACAGATCGCCGTCACCGGCGCGAACGGCAGAATGGGCAGGGAGATACTCGGTATTGCGGTGGACAGCCAAGCTGTTGAGGTGGCTTTCGCGGTCAACCGAAGTCCAGTCGACGAGCCGATCGCCGGTGTCGAGATCGAATCGGCCGATCGCTTCGCGGACCTGCTGGCCGCACGATCGCCCGACGCAGTCGTCGACTTTACCGGTCCCGCCTCGTCCACGGCGTACGCCGCCCACTGTGCGGACAACGGCGTTGCGTTCGTCACGGGGACGACCGGCTTCGACGAGGCCGATCAGACCGCCCTTGCAGAAGCCAGCGAGCGAACGGCGCTGTTGCACGCGACGAACTTCTCGCGGGGCATTGCCGCGCTTCGACGTGCGGTCACACAAGCAGTCGAGGCGCTGCCCGGCTACGACATCGAGGTGACAGAAACGCACCACAACGGCAAGCGCGACGCGCCAAGCGGGACCGCCAACACGCTCATCGACGACATCGAAGGCGTTCGGACTGATCTCGACGATCGGGTCCACGGCAGAGTCGGTGAGGCCCCCCGGTCATCCGGCGAGATTGGCGTCCACGCACGACGCGCCGGCGATATTGCGGGCGAACACGAGGTGCTTCTCGCCGGCAACAACGAGACGGTGTCGCTGCGCCACCGCGCGGGCGATCGATCGATCTTCGCGATCGGGGCGATCGACGCTGCGGAGTGGCTGGCCGAGCAACCCCCCGGACGCTACGACTTTTTTGACGTAATCGACGATACTTAACCGACGAAGACGCAGGTACACTCAATGACAATTCAATCCGAAATTACGGCGCTGTGGGACCGATACCAGGACGGACTGACTGCTGCGGACGCCGGCGACGAGGAGTACGCGACGCTCGAGGCGTTTCTGGAGGCCCTCGAAGCCGGGGAGGTGCGAGCCGCCGAAAAGACCGGCGACGACGTAACGAGCTGGGAGGCAAACGAGTGGGTCAAACGGGGAATCCTCCTGAACTTCGGGCTCAGAGAGACGCTGCCGCGCCGCTACGGCGACGTGACCTACTACGACGTGTTACCGCTTCGAGACACCGAGGACCTTGGCGACCGGGGGACCCGAAACACGCCCGACGGGACGACGATCCGTCGGGGTGCCTACCTTGGTTCGGACTGCATCATGATGAGTCCCTCCTTCGTCAACGCGGGCGCCTATGTCGGGGACGGCACCCTTGTCGATTCCTGTGACACCGTTGGCTCGTGCGCACAGATCGGCGAAAACGTCAAACTCGGCGCGAACACCCTCATTGGCGGCGTGCTCGAACCCGTCGAGGACGCGCCCGTTGTGCTCGAAGACAACGTCTCGCTTGGGGCGGGCTGTCGGGTCACCTCGGGCTTTCGGATCGGCGAGAACTCGATCGTCGGCGAGAACACGCTACTCACCCCTCGGATCCCAGTGTACGATCTCGTCGAGGAGACGGTCATCTTCGGTCATCTGCCGGCCAACCGACGAGCGTTCACCCGCTACGTCGAGTCGTCTGTGAGCGATCACGAGCTGTTTGAAGGCGGCGCGTACAAACCTGCAGTCGTCGCCACCGACGTCGCCGAGGAAACCCTCGAGGCGACGCGGCGCGAGGAGGCGCTCCGGGAATGACAACTGACGAGGGAGCATCGTCCGACGATCGCCACGAGTCCGAAGACGGCGAGGCTGTATCCAGTGAGAACCCCTCGGTCCGGCGCCTCGCTGATTGGGACGAGGAACTCCTTCGATCGCTACTCGAAACGTACGGGTCGCCGCTGTACGTCACAGACCTCGACCGTGTTACGGCGAACTGTGCCCGACTTTCCGCGGCGTTTCCGGACGCCGACGTTCGGTACGCGGTGAAGGCACACACTGGACGGGCGGTGCTCGAAACGGTCCGTGCGGCGGGTTTTGACGCCGAGTGTGCCTCCGCGGGCGAGGTCATGCGTGCGATCGCCGCCGGGTTTCCTGGCGAGCGGATCCACTACACCGCAGTTAACCCGCCAGCCGCAGATCTCGATTATGTCACCGATCTGTGGGTCGATCGCCCAGAACTCACGATCACTGTCGGTGCAGAAGACACGCTCGAGCGCCTCGCCGAGCGCGGCTTTGACGGCAGCGTCTGTCTGCGGGTCAACCCAGGCGTCGGCGCGGGCCACCACGAGAAGGTCCGAACGGGTGCGGCCGCGAAGTTCGGCGTCCCAATCGAGCGCGCCGAATCGCTCATCCGTGACGCGGCCGAGCACTTCGACGTCGTGGGGATTCACGCACACGCAGGCTCGGGAATCTCCGGCGAGGACCTCTCGAATCACCGCGCGCTCGTCGAGCGAATGGGTGATCTCGCTCGAGATGTGCTTTCGGCGGGGATCGACCTCGAATACGTCGACGTCGGCGGTGGGTTCGGCGTTCCCTACAGAGAAGATGAACCGCCACTGGACCTGGATGCGGTTGCGGAAACGACGCGTGCGGCGATCGGAGCACTCGAAACTACCGCAGGCGATCCTGTTGAGCTCGCCATCGAACCTGGGCGATACGTCGTCGCCGACGCAGGCGTCCTCCTGACACGCGTGAACACAGTCAAATCCGCTCGTGACACGCTCGTGGCTGGCACCGACGCCGGAATGACCACACTGCTCCGTCCGGCGATGTACGACGCCTACCACCCAATTTCGAATCTCTCGCGAGACGGCCCTGAGACACCAGTCACCGTTGCCGGACCGATCTGTGAGACTGCAGATGTCTTCTGTGAGGATCGCCTGATGGCTCGCCCGGAACGTGGGGATATCCTTGCGATCGGGATCGCCGGCGCGTACGGATACGAGATGGCGAGCACGTACAACTCTCGGCCGCGGCCGCCAGAGGTCGCCGGAAAAGGCGGCGAATATCGCCTCGTCAGGCGGGCGGAAGAGCTTTCAGCACTGTCCGCATTGGAAACTGATAGCAAGGGGCGATCGGTACAATCCGTCACGGGGACCACTCGATCGGCTCACCTACCAGAGGAACGATGACCGTACCACAGCAGATCAGTTTCGACCCATGAGTCTCCATCAACACACTGTGCCATTCGAGAAGTACCACGGCACTGGCAACGATTTTATTATTGTCGATGCGACTGAATCAGTTCCTGACAGGAGCGCGTTCGCACGGAGATATTGCGATCGTGAGACAGGGGTGAGTGCTGACGGAACCGAACGGACGGGCGCAGACGGAGTGTTGTTTTTGGATCTCAGCGATCGCTTCACGCCGCCGCGGATAATTATGACGCTGGTGCAACCAGACGGCTCGGTTGCAGCGATGTGTGGCAACGGCGCGCGCTGTGCAGCCGCGTGGGCCGCCGAGCGAACTGGCGCAACCGAGATCATGATCGACACCCAGGCGGGGACTCGTCACGCACAGATCGGCGAGGAGACAATCACGATCGAGATGGGTGTGCCGGCGTTCGATCCTCGTCGTGTACCGTTGTCGGCGTCGTTCGATGATCCGCTCATTGACACGCCGATTGAGGGTCAAGCCGTCACTGCGGTTAATACGGGTGTACCGCACGCGGTTGCGTTCGTTTCAGATGTTGACGAGATAGAGCTTGAGGCGGTTGCCCCGCCGATCAGGCACGCCGATGCATTCCCCAAGGGAGCGAACGTGACGTTTGCCTCCCCGGTCGATGCGAGCGATCACACTGCCGGCTATCGGCAGCGAACGTTCGAGCGCGGCGTCGAGGGCGAGACCCGTTCGTGCGGCACCGGGGCGGTCGCGGTGGTCGCCGCCGCGAAGCGAACCGGACGCCTCGAGGCCGACGTTCCCGTCGACGTGAGCCCGCCGGGCGGGACGCTCACGATCACCGTTCCCGATCGCAGCCCTGCGACGCTGACCGGCCCTGTTGCGCTTGAGTTTGACGGGGAGTTGGCGGTTGTGGCACCGGAGGTGGCGTAGCCACCGTGGCTGCGGCGTCTGCATTCGATCCGATTGAGTTCCTCGAACATGCGGTCCAAATCGACTCCACAGCGGACGTTACGGCAATGCGATCGTTTCTCGTTGAGACGATCGAAGGCCACGGAATCGACGTTAGTGTCGATCAGGCGGGAAACACGATCGCGACCAAGCGGAGCGATCGGCCAGACGACGGGCCGCATCTCGTTTTGAACACACACATCGATACGGTTCGTCCACACGTGCCCTACGAACGCGAAGACGGTGTCATTCGCGGGCGGGGGTCCTGTGACGCGAAGGGGCCGCTGGCCGCGTTGCTCGCGGCGTTTCTGTCGGTCGATCCAGACTGCGGCCAGGTGACACTTGCGGTATCACCAGATGAAGAAACGCTGTCGACCGGTGCGGCCGCGTTGACTGGCAAACTCGACCATCAGGGCGTTGATCCAATCGACGGCGACTGCTACATTGTCGGCGAACCGACTGGTCTGGATGTGTGTACTGCCGCCAAAGGCCGATTTCAGGGTCAATTGATCCTCTCGGGCGTGAGTGCACACGCCGCCGAGCCCGAGAGTGGGGTGAACGCGATTGCCGCGTTGGAGGCTACTCTCGGGGCAATTCGATCGTTCGATGCGGGGCGGTCACCGCACCCACAGCTTGGGACCGCAACGGTGACACCGACAGTGGTTGACGGGGGCGAGTCCACGAATCAGGTGCCCGCACAGTGTCAGCTCACCCTCGATCGCCGCTCGATACCCCCGGAGACCCAAGGTGAATTCAGTGACGCGATCGAATCTGCCGTTCGCGAGGCCGTTTCGGAGTCAGTCGAGGTGTCGTTCGAGCTGACCGATCGGCCGTCGCCGTTTCTGGGTCCGTTCAGTACTGATCCCGACGACCAGCTCGTTAGAACGCTCGCCGACACGACTGCCGAACTGACCGCCGGCACAGCCGGCAATGTGCGCCCGTTCACCGCCGCGACTGAGGCGTCGTATTTCGCGCCCGCACCCACCGTCGTGTTCGGGCCCGGCGCCCTCGCTGACGAGTCCGGCGCCGTCGCCCACAGCGATCGCGAGTATGTCTCAACAGACGAGGTTCAGACCGCTGCAGCGGTTCTCTCGACGGTTGTCGATCGGCTCACGTCATAGCCACCGAGCGGCGGTGACCGAACGCAAGATCGCCAGCATGTGAGATCGATCGCGGTGATTTATGTAAGATGCCGTTTCATCTGAGAGTACATGCTCACGGACGTTCGCGGTTCCGTCGATCTCAATCTCGACAGGAGCGGCCCCTCGGGTGCTTGTTTGTTTGCGCCTGATGTCGACGACGGTGAGAATCTCGCGTCTGCGGCGCCCACCGCGCTCGCAGAGGCGATCGCTGCCTGGCGGGACGTTCCGCTGTATGCCGCTGTTGAGTCCGAGTCAGTCTCGGCTGTGGCCAACCGCTCTCCGGATCATCGCGTCGATGTACAATCTGTTCCCAATCCCGATCGGAGCCTAGATCTGTTGGCCGATCGCGTTGACGCCTCTGTGGTTGTCACCGATCGTGAACGGCGCGCTGGGCTGCTCGACGACCTCCGACCGACAACGACAGCAAAGCTCGCCCGCAACGGGGAGGCAGACGTGTTGACTGTCGATCGCGGCAGCCAATTTAACACGCTCGCCTCGATCCTCGTCCCCATTACTGAGGGCCCAAACTCGCCGTTGGCGATCGAGACCGCGATCGCACTGGCGGAAGTTTCCGGTGCGGCGGTTGATCTCTTTCATGTCCAGACGCCGGACAGTACGGTCGATGGACAGCGGCTGCTCTCAAATGCACGCGCTGGAATCAGTGACACCGATGTCGAAGTCGATACGTGGCACTACGAGGCACCGTCGGCCACTGAGGCGATTATCGAGCAGTCAGCCTACTATGACGTGACTGTTATCGGTGCACCCCAGTCGGGGCCACTCAAGCGCTTCGTGTTTGGGTCGACCGCCGCTGACGTTACAGACCACGCAGTCTCTCCGGTTGTGGTTGCCCACGCACGAGCCGAGCAGTAGTCTGTATCCACTGTCGTCAGCCACCGAGATTCGACGGCGATCAGCCGCCGAGGAAGAAGTCTAACACGTTGTGTTTTGACTGGCCGCGATACAGTTCCGAGTAGCCACAGTCGACACAGGAGACGACGGTAAACTGTCTGTTCTGGATGTCGAATAGTTTAGTGAGGCCGCTGCCACTCGTGGCTATTTCGTCGAAGTCAGCTTCTGTACAGCCACACTTCGGACAGCCGCGTTCGTCGTCGTGGCCCAATTTGGGCGTCTCGGCCGTCTCTTCGTTGGTTTTCGAGGGCTCTGTCGATCCATCATCGGTCTCTTCGAAGACCGAGTAGTCGTCGGAGGGCATCGATCGGCACTGCTCGCGGAAAACTGAAAAACGTTGCTCTCGATTTCACGGTCAGATCCTGTCCAGATCCTCGCGTCTCCATTGCGGTGGTTTCGATCGCCCAGAGATCTCACCGACGATTTTCTCGTCGAGCCGATCGACGAGCGCTGAGTTTACTCGTTAATCCGATCGACGAGCGCTGAGGCGACCCCAGTGTACCCGTTCGGCGTGAGTGCCAGCAGTTCGTCACGGACCGATTCGGGGATGTCGAGATCGCCGAACAGTTCGTGAAAGTCCTCGATCGTGACCTCTTGGCCGCGGGTGAGTCCCTTGACACGCTCGTAGGCTTCGGTGTCGCCCTCCCGGCGGAGGATCGTCTGGACGGCCTCGCCGATAATCTCGGGTGTCGCCGCAAGCTCCTCGCGCATGACGATCTCGTTGGGAACGACCTTCGAGAGACCGGTTTCTGTTTTCCGGTACCCGATCAAACAGTGGGCGAACGCCGCGCCGATGTTGCGTTTGACTGTCGAATCCGAGAGGTCTCGCTGTAGCCGCGAGGTCGTCACGTAGTCTCTGAGAAACGTGAGGTCGCTCGTGGCTTTCGAGAGGTTCCCCTCGCTGTTTTCGAAGTCGATCGGATTCACCTTGTGCGGCATTGTCGAGGAGCCCGTCTCGCCAGCGGCGGTCTCTTGACCGAGATAGCGATCGGAGATGTACAGCCACATATCGCGATCGAGGTCGAGGAGGACGTTGTTGATCGCCGCCAGCGCATCAAAGACTGCCGCAAGGTCGTCACAGGGGTTGACCTGTGTCGAAAGCGGGGTGTGCTGTAGCCCGAGGTCGGTGACGAACGATTCCGCGAATGCCTGCCAGTCGATATCTGGGTACGCTGCCACGTGGGCGGCGTATGTCCCGGACGCGCCGGCGAGTTTGCCGCTCAGTTCTTCGCGGGCAGCCTCCGTGCGGGCGATCGTTCGTCCGAGTCGTGCAGCGTAGACGGCCATCTCTTTGCCGAACGTCGTCGGCGTTGCAGGCTGGCCGTGGGTCCGCGCAAGCATCGCCACGTCGCGGTTCTCCTGGGCGAGCTTGACGAGCGAGTCACGGACGTCTCTGGCCGCCGGAATCACCACAGACTCCATCGCCCCCGAGACGAGTATTCTGTGGGCGAGGTTGTTTACGTCCTCACTGGTCAGTCCAAAGTGAATCCACGGATAGAGTCGCTCAGCGTCAGTGATCGCCGTCGCATCGTCGATCCGAATTCGGAGGAAGTACTCGACGGCCTTCACGTCGTGATTTGTCGCGCTGTAGCCGTGGGAACCCTCGGTTTCGAGCTGTTTGATTACGCGTGCGTCCTCGGCGTCGAACCCCGAAACGATCGAACGGAGCCCATCGACTTCCGCGTCAGAAATTGATACGTCTGTCTCGGGGTGTGCGGCCAACGCGATCAGATACTCGACCTCGACGCGGGTTCGAGCCCGCATCAGGGCGGATTCGCTGGTGTACGGCGACAGCGGCGCGGTCCGACCCGCGTAGCGGCCGTCGATCGGCGAGACCGCCGAAAGCGGATCCGATCTGGGCAGTGTCATACCGCAACGTCGAGACGAACTCGCAAAAAGGATGTCGGTTATCAACAGTATCCGACACAATTGTATACAAAATTGTGGATACAACCCGGCGATTCATCCCGGATATTCAGGATTTGAATACATATATTTGTGTACACGCCTCAGGTCGACCGCAACTGTTTTTCGCTACCGCTCTGAGAGGTGACGTATGCGAAAGATCGCAGGCCTGGCGAGCAACCGCGGACGGAATCTGCTGCACATCGCTGAAACCGAACCCGGCGACGCGATGGTCTCTGTCGTGGTGACAAATCAGGAGGGCGCGCCGATCACTGAATCCGCCAGCGAGTACGGCATCCCGACGGAAGTCGTCACCCGCGAGGACGGCGAATCGAGAGCGTCCCACGAGCAGCGGATCCTCGAGCGACTGGAGGCGTACGACTTCGATCTCGTCTGTCTGGACGGCTACATGCGTGTCTTGACGGAGACATTCATCACCGAGGCGCCAACGATCCTGAACGTTCACCCCTCGCTGTTGCCGGCATTCCCCGGAATGGACGCACACGAACAGGTCCTCGACGCCGGCGTTCGGATGGGCGGCTGTACGGTCCACGTGGTTACAGAGGAAATCGACGCTGGCCCGATCGTCACCCAGGAGGCAGTCCCTGTTTACGAGGATGACGACGTCGACAGCCTGAAACAGCGGGTGCTGTACGACGCAGAGTTCAGCGCCTACCCACGAGCGGTGCGGTGGTTCGCGGAGGATCGTGTGAGAGTTGATCGGGACGCGGGAACCGTCGAAGTCGACGGTGATACTGGCGGAGACTTTCCCCAGCGACGAGTCGTCTCCGACGACCTCGCAGACTCGCTTCGCTACGGCGAAAACCCCCACCAAGACGCTGCGGTGTACGCCGACGATGGCTGCGAGGAGGCGAACGTCGTCACCGCGACACAGCTCAACGAGGGCGCAAAGGCCCTGTCGTACAACAACTACAACGACGCAGACGGTGCGCTAAACCTGATCAAGGAGTTCGATCGCCCCGCTGCGGCGGTCATCAAACACACGAACCCCGCCGGCGCAGCCGTAGCCGACACCCTCGCAGACGCGTACGATCGCGCACTGCGGACCGACGCAAAGAGCGCCTTTGGCGGCATCGTCGCGCTCAACCGCGAGTGTGATGCCGCGACCGCCGAACAGATCGTCGACTCGTTCAAGGAGGTCGTCCTCGCGCCCGAATACACCGACGCCGCGTTGGATGTGCTTACTCGCAAGGAGAACCTCCGCGTGTTGGCGGTCGGTGACGTCTCGACGATCACAGAGCGGATGGCCGAAAAGCCGATCGTCGGCGGCCGCCTCGTTCAAGAGCGCGATCTCTCGACAGTCACCGCCGATGATCTCGAGTTTGTGACCGAGCGAATTCCGACCGATGAAGAGATTGAAACGATGCTGTTTGCGTGGAAAACACTCAAACACGTCAAATCGAACGGCATCCTCTTCGCGACGGGCACAGAGACCGTGAGCCTCGGGGTTGGGCAGGTCTCCCGCGTTGACGCGGTCGAACTCGCGGTGAAAAAGGCCGATCGCGACGCCGACGGCAAAGACGCCGAAGGGACGGTGATGGCTTCTGACGCGTTCTTCCCCTTCCCTGACGGCGTGGCGGTTGCCGCCGAAGCCGGCGTGCGCGCGGTGATCCAACCCGGCGGATCTGTTAACGATGAGGACGTGATCGCCGCCGCTGACGAACATGACGTTGCGATGGCGTTCACTGGCATGCGATCGTTCAGACACGACTGAACTCAGCTGCCAAGCGCTCTGGCTCCTCGGTGGGCTGTGTTTTTGTGACCGCGTACTGCTCGAAAAGATTCGCAACTGGTAGCTACTGCTCGAACGGATTCGCGAGCGCGATCGTCTCTTCGCGATCCGGACCGACGCCGATCGCGTAGATCGGCACATCAAGTTCATCGCTGATGTATTCGAGGTACGCCTGCGCGTTCTCAGGAATCGCGTCGTAGCCGGACTCTGAAACGTCGGTCCAATCGACCTCTGGCCACGGCTCAAACGATCGGAGCACTGGCTCACAGTCACCCCACCGCTCTGTTGTCGAGGGCATGGTTTCGATCGTCTCCCCGTCGAGTTCGTAGGCGTGGCCGACCTCGATCGCGTCCAACCCGGCGAGCACGTCGATGTGATTGACCGCAAGGCCGGTAAACCCGTTTGCGCGCGTTGCGTGCCGCAACATGGGCATATCGAGCCAGCCGATCCGGCGCGGCCGGCCGGTGACAGTTCCGAACTCGCCGCCTTTTTCGCGGATGTAGTCGGCGAGTTCCTCGTCGGCTTCGTTGCCGTCGAGCTCGGTCGGGAGCGGTCCGGTGCCAACCCGCGAAAGGTAGGCTTTGACGATACCAACAACCTCGCCGCGGCCAATAACAGTCGGGCCAACACCGGTGCCGGTTGCTGCGCCACCCGCAGTCGGGTTCGAGGAGGTGACGTACGGGTAAATGCCGTGGTCGATGTCGATCGACGTTCCTTGTGCGCCTTCGAACAGCAACTCGTCGCCGCCATCGAGCCGATCACCGAGGAAATCACCGGCGTTGACGGTCATCTCCTCACCGGCGAGCCGTTCGCCGATCGCCCGGTAGCGCTCGAATAACGCGTCGACATCGAAGGCGTCGGCGTGTTCGCCTTCGTCGACATCCAGGCCGTAGACGGCCTCTGCAAGTGCGCGCTTCTGTGGAACGACGTATTCGAGCCGATCGCGCAGGACGTCCGGATCAAGCAGGTCGCCGACGCGAACCCCGCGGCGGCCGGCCTTGTCCTCGTACGTCGGGCCGATGCCGCGCTTTGTCGTCCCTGCTGCAAGATCAGAGCCGCTCTTTGCCTTTTCTTCGATCCCATCCAGCACGCGGTGATATGGGAGGATCACGTGTGCGCGCTCTGCGACCCGAACGTCGGGGTCGAGTCCGCGATCACGCAGATCATCAATTTCCGAAAATAGCGTATTCGGGTTGACAACGCACCCGTTGCCGAGCACGCCAATTTTTCCTCGTACAGCCCCGCTCGGCACGAGCGACAGCTTGTATTCAGTGCCTCCCTCGACGACAGTGTGGCCGGCGTTGTCGCCGCCTTGATATCGAACTACGACGTCCGCGTCGCCACCCCACAGGTCGACAAGCGCACCTTTGCCCTCGTCGCCAAGTTGGGAACCGACGATAGTGACGGTCATGTTCGGAGGTTCTCGAGCGCCCGATAAACACATTACGGTCGTCGACCGCACGCAATACACATATGTGTATATATGAAAGTTTCAAAAACAGCGGTAGTGCAATGATATGTATTGTTCATGGTTGTGCGTCGTGCTCACACAAACCCGAACTGTTAACTCCTCTCATGATAAACGTTCGAATCACGCAGTTGACCCGCATCGTAGACAGCAACTTTTAAAACCCAAAAAGACAAGTTAACAAATGGCATGATAGACCGACTTGAAAAAGAAGTTGATATGCTGGAACGGCATCTGCAAGTGCTCCGCATGGTCATCGAGAACGAGCCGATCGGCATCGTCAAGATGTCGAACGAGACCGGGTACCCACACCACAAGGTTCGATACTCCCTACGGGTGCTCGAAGAGGAGAACCTGATCGAGCCATCGAGCCAGGGTGCGATCACAACCGAACGCACCGCAGAATTCGTCGACGAACTCGACGAGAAACTCGACGAAACCGTCGAGAAGCTCTCGACGATGCGGATCGATGACGCCGCAGAAATCGAAAATTAGCGCCAACTGTCGGTCGATCAGAGTTCGGGGACGCTCATATGGAAGTCGTTCTCACGGCTCTCGACTAGACACAGATGGAACCCCAGCTTTCGTCCGATCTTGACGTAGCTTTTTGCTTTATTTCTGCTCAGCAGCCCACCGCCAGTCGCGTCGCCGGCTGCCTCTAGTGCACTGGGATCGAAAAAGCTCGACGTGACGGCGATCGATCCGCCGAAGGCATCGCTTCGCTCACAGAGATCCTTCCCCGACCGCACGAGTGATTCGATCATCCCCGATCGTGCGGGCTGTCTGGTGTCGTTGAAGTTCGCGATCAAAAGCGGCTCGCCCATTCGATCGCGCAACACGACGTCAAACGTTGCCATGAGCGGTTCGTCGCCCTCTCCTTCCGCCGGTTGGAGTTCAACCTCACCGTCGAACTCTGCACGATCGATGTGTGGGATACAGTCGTAGAGGTCTCCGAGTCCGTGTTGATTGCCGGTGTCGATGATTTCGAACAACAGCTCTTCGACGACCCACCGGGTAAAGCGGTACTGGATCGTTTCAGTCAGGAATTCCTCGTAGGAGTCACCTTCGACGCTGCAGTCCTCGCTGTCGAAGGAGGTGTGTTTTTCCAGCCGGAGGTTTTCCCGCAGATCTGTCTGTGTGCCGTCGCCGCCGTGTATATCCTCGAGCGTCGTTTTGCCTTTGCTGGCGTACCGAACGAAGAGGTTCGTGCCGGCGATCGCCTCTGCCGTCGAAATCGATCGCCCGCTCTCGTCACTGGCTGTGTCTGTCTGGGTTGCCTCTAGCCGTTCGATTTCCGTGTTGAGACGGTCGATTTCGGATTCGAGGCCTTCGACTTTCGATTTGAGTCGATCGGCCTGCTTCCGCGCCTCATCGCGCTCTTCGCGGGCACTGTCGCGTTCGGCCTCGAGACGTTCGGCTTTCTCCTGGAGCTGCTTGTAGAGTTTTTTTGCACGCGCGAGCTTTGCCTCAGCTCCAGCACGGTCGGAAGGCCGGGCCGATCGGCGCTGTCGCGAACGATCTGACTGGGCTGATTGCGAGGGCTGGTTTGCTTGTTTCACTGTCCGGACGCTGTTTGCACCTCCCTGTTGGGAAGATGCTTTCGCACCCGATGCACCGTTTGAGTCGGGGCGGGATTTTGCCGGATCGAGCGACGGGATCGATCGTGTCTCGCGCCACTGGGCCTCTCCACGAAATGCCCTCGAGTTGTCCGCGCTTACCGATGAACTCTCAGAAGAGCCCGAGTCTCGTTCGGAAGCCCGAGGATGGGTATCGTCTGCCAGCGGATCGTCGGATTCGTCTGGCTCTGGCGGTGATTCAGCTGTTTCTCGAGCGTCGTTTGACGCAGTTGTTGTCGATTGATCGACCGGCGCGTCTGACTCAGGTGCTGTCGACTCACTCGGCGGTGCCGTTGTCTCTTCGGCTGCTGTGTCTGAAATTGATTCGATCGCCGCGGCGGTGTCAGCCTCTGGTTCCGTGTCACTATCCGCGTCACTACCCGCATCAATTGCCTCGTCGCCGGCGTCAGCGTCGGCTGTATCGGTTGCTCTTGCGGTGTCGTCTATGTTGCCTGCTTCGCTCGTCTCAGCAGGGTCGCTCGTGGCTTCCATCTCGCCCTCATTGTCGCTATCGCCACCGCTTGACGCGCCGACTGCGGTATCAGAATCTGCGCTCGGAATCTCTGTCACCGCAATATCGACACTTCTGACAGTATAGATACCGACCTCGTCGGTGAGTAGATCGAACGCCTCCTCGTCGGTGTGGAGCTTTCGGCTGTTGCCAACGAACGCGACGCTCATCGCCTTGCCGCCGTAGTAGACCACGTAGTAATCGCCCGACAGGACGTTTTCAGAGAGTTCGAGATAGCCCGTGAACCCACCAGATGAGAGCGTTTCGTTGACTGTCTCAACGGGGGTGTCTTCAGTATAGTACTTTCCGCGCTCTTCGCCGCCCTGTGTCCGCATCATACACAAGAGCGGCAGCACCGGTTCGGGTGCCTCGTATACCGTGCCCGAAGCTTCCGAGAAGCTATTCATGTCTCCATCGACGATCCCGACGAGCTTCCCGTTGGACATGAATGCCCAAGACATCCCGTCGCTGATCGCGCCCGAGAATCGACGATCGGCGAGTGCCCTGAGCTCCTCGTGGCCGTCCTCGAACGAGGCCGAGTCCCACTCGGTAATCGTCTCAATTATCTCGCTATCCATTTGGCGTAACCTCCCGTCAGCCGAGGGAAATACTTTCCGGACCGTCAGACGTTGCTTACAGCCCAAAGAGCGCGAAGCAATCTCGGACCCACGTACACAGCGTCGAGCACAATGCCCACGACTGAAATCGTGAGTGGCTTTTAAACCGCCAAGAGCGCGTAGACGAGCAGGAATCCGAAATACAGGGCGACGAGCCCGCCGAGCGCAACAATCCGAAACCGACTGAGTTCTTTTTCTTCCTCGGCGTACGCCTCGCGAAACGCCGCTTGTTCGCGATCGGTGCTCTCGTGGTAGTGATCGAGCCCAATGTGCAGCGATCGCTGCCGCTCTGTCGAAAGCGGCATCGAGCAGTACGGACAAATGATCGGCTCACTATCCGCTGGAACATCGAAAGCTGACTCCTCGACTTCCCCAGGTTCACTCCGGTTTTCGGCTGTCTGACGAGTCATGAGAGGGACTCACCTGCGAGGAACGGTGGTTCAACGATCGGCGTGGTCACGATCCACAGGCTGATGACGGTATACGCAACCATGACGAGCGTGATCCCGTATTGGCTTCTGATTGCGTCCATTCGGGCCGGGAACAGCTCGTAGGCGATCGCGTGTGCGACCCAGACCGCGAGGAAGTGTCCCGCGAGCACGAATGCCAGTTCGACGCCGGTCAGCCAGCCAGGAACACTTGCGAGGACCGGCGGCTGCTGTGGCGGCGACAACGGCGCAGCCCCAACTGCGATGACTGAGGGTGCGAGACCAATGAGAACGACGAGGTTGTGTGCAAGGTGATAGCCCGCTGCGATCGCCAGAAACGACGGGGCGAACCGCCGCAACAGTGCCGACCGCGAGCGGAAGGTACTGGCGTCCGATCGAGCGCGCCCGATCGCCCACTGGAACACAGCCAAAAACGCCCCGTATCCGAGGAGATAGACACTGAAATAGACGAAAAGCGGCGGGAGACCGGCTCCGACGAGCCACGTCGCGAGATCGCGCCAGAGCCACGTCGCGACAAAGCCGTCGAACGTCGTTACGTACAACAGCGCAATGACGAATGCCGCATCGGCTCGCCCCTCGACAAGTCCGTCCGCTGAGAGTGCTGTCCCAGGGAGTCGAAACGAGAGTCCAGAGTCTGTCCGTTCGATCGGGGCAACGCGGCCAAAACAGACAAATGCCCGCGAGATCGGGTCGACGTTTCGAAACCACACCGAGGTGCCGAATGTAACTGCCCCGCTGACCGTGATTGTGCCGTATACAACGATCGCAGTCGCAAGCGCTCGTGGGTCGTCGGCAAGCGGGCTCACCACCTCGATCCAGATGATTGCCAGCAGGCCGACGACGCTTGGCCACGATCCGAGTCGGTCAGGGTAGTTCACGCCGAGAGTCGGCAGCAACTCCGCGATGGTCCGAAACGGATTAAGTGTTGGCCAGGTGTTGCCGATGAGGTACGTCGAGGCGACGTACCCACCCCACCAGACGACCCAGACAAAGAGAATGGCGAAGTTCCGGTACCCTGTTGTTGGCCCGACGAAGCCGACGTAGATGGTCACTGCGAGGAGGCCAATGCCGAGCGCACGGATTACCCACCGCGCGAGCTGCCCCGGCGCGGGAAGAGTCGCGCCCCACGCGTGGACTGATCGGATAAACGCGCGATCGGTCACAAAACTCGAAAGGAGAAACGACGCCCCAACGGCACCGCCGCCGGTTGTGAGAAACAGCCATGTCGGAACCTCTACGCCGCTCGGTCCTGCATCCCGCAACCCCGCAGCGTGGGCGGCCGCCGGCGCAGCGAACGCGACGAGTACGGCAGCAATCGAGACAGCCACAGCAACCGCTGCCGGTCGTCTCAGTATGTGTCCACCTGATTCGGAGATAGGACGACCGTCTTCGGCAGGATCTCCCTCGTGCCGCATTGTCGACGCTACGGTCAGGCCGACCGAGTAGCTTGCGACTTCGATCGAAGCCTCGGTCGGCGGGACGGGTTGGGAGGATTTTTAGCGGTTCGATCACAAGGGACGGCCATGAGTACCCAAACCGAGGATGGGCACGACGATCACGGTCACCATCTCCCGGCCGTCGAGGACTGGCCGAGAGGCTTCGGCGAAGCGAGCTGGTGGCCCTTCGTCACCGCGATCGGCGGCGCAGGCATCTACATCGGCATGGCGCTTTGGATCCTCCAGGACGTCGTCGGAACGCCGCTCATCGGCGTCGGCGTCGCAGTCGGGGCGATCGGGCTGTTCTTGACCGGCATCTACGGCTGGCTGTATCACGCGTTCATCACGAAGTTCTGGTCCCGAGAGATCACAAGCGCGGGGCCGGTGTCGTTGCGCTGGGGAATGATCGCATTCCTCGGCAGCGAACTTGCGACGTTCGGCGCCATCTTCACGTACTACTTCTACTACCGCGCGGGAACAGAGTGGGCGCTGCCGGACGCCGTTCCGATCGAGTCGTTGACCGGCTCGCTCATCATCGTCAACACGCTGATCCTGATCGCCTCATCGTTCACGCTCCACTGGGCGCACCACGCCATCCGGCACAACGATCGCAAAAGCTTCGTTCGAGGGATGGGCCTCACCGTGCTTTTGGGCGTGGTCTTCCTCGGCGGACAGGCGCTTGAGTACTACGAGTTTATCGGCCACTACGGGTTCACCTACGCGGAGGGCGTCTACGGCTCGGCGTTCTTCGGCTTGACTGGCCTGCACGGGCTGCACGTCGCCATGGGTGTTGTGATCCTCTCGATCGTCTTTGTTCGGGCGGTGTACGGACAGTACTCCGCCGAGCGGCACCTTTCTGTCAGCACGGCCTCGATGTACTGGCACTTCGTCGACCTCGTGTGGGTGTTCCTCGTCGTCGTGTTGTACGTCGGCGCGGCCCTGTAGGGCGAGCTGATTTTCGGCAGGCGGACGAAGTACGTCAGCTGATCTGTTTGTAGTCGATCGAGTCAGTTTGGCGTGTGATTTATGAGGAAACAGTCTCAAACTGGGGACCGACGTGGTGTGTCAGTCAACTATGATGACTGTATCTCACGATGATCACTCTTCTACCGGAAACACATGAGCGTCACGCTTGAGTTTACCATCGCCGCTGAGGATTTCCAACTCGGTCAGATACTCTCTGGAGCAGAAGGGATGCAGGTCGAACTCGAGCCCATTGTCCCGACCGGGGATATGATGATGCCTTTTATCTGGGCGACTGGTACCAGCCACGGACAATTTGAAGAACGAGTCCGAAACAACCCGAAAATTGCCCAGTTACTCCTGTTGGACGAGGTCGATACCAAGCGGCTCTACCGGATCAAGTGGCGCGAACAACCGACCGACCTCATCGATGCCATCGCCGAGGCCGAAGGGAGCGTTCTTCAGGCTCGCGGGACCGACGAGTGGATCTTTCAGGTGCGGTTCGCCGATCACGATCGGCTCTCACAGTTTCACAACTATATAATCCAAGAGTCGATCCCGTTGCATATCGATCGGACCTACTCTCTGTCGGAAGCAATTAATTACGGCCACCGGTTCAACCTTACCTCAGAACAACACGAGGCGCTCATGCTGGCGCTCCAACGGAACTACTTTGCAACACCAAGAGCGGTGGAACTTGACGAGTTGGCCGAAGAACTGGATATCACCCGACAGGCACTGTCCAAGCGAATCCGACGAGGCAATGAAAAAGTGCTTCGAGGGGTACTGCTCTCGCCGGCCACCTCCGTTGAGGATACTCGATAAAAATGTGATTGACCAGTCAACCCTAACTACCTAGTATGTCAGTATATAATCCTGTGAGTATGATTCACCCACCTGGTTTTGATGGGAATTCTTTAGACCGTCGCGAGCGTCTTGACAATGTCTTTACCGCGCTCGCTGATGCGCACCGACGTCAGGTGGTACTGTACTTCGAGTCAACAGATCGGAGCGTCGCCTCCGTTGCAGACCTCGTCGACCACACAGTTGACTCAATGCCGGAAGCTCTCCCGCGCGATCGACTGCAACTGCGATTTCATCACTGTGCCCTCCCGAAACTGGATGAACTCGGCGTCATTGAGTATGATGTTCAAAATCGCGAGATCCGATACCGTAGCTCTCCCGTGGTGACCGAGGTACTCGCAGCTGTCACAGAATCGTAGCTACTACCGACGCTTCGATCGCTCGAAGAGAACGTCGTACTGATGCGCCATATATGTCAACGCGCCGGCTTCGATTTCGCGGTGTCGACGGTCGGCCCACCCCGCCACGCGATCGGGTGAGAGGACGCTCTCGTCGCTACGGTCGCTCTCGTTGTCACTGCCGGTCTCGTTGATCGCGCCCCGAACCGCCCCATCGACTGTATCGACAATGTGGTGCAAAAAGTAGGCTTCGTCACCCGTGTACGCGCCTTCGCTTTCACTCGCTGCGTTGGGGTGGACAACCCAGTCGGACCCGCCAGCAGAGACGATCGACAGCCCACAGCGTTCTGCAACGTCGAACAGCATCCGGCCGGTTGTCGAGCTGCCCGCTCTGCCGGCCGCGTCCATCGTTTCATGGTACGCCGCCAACAGCGCACGTTCGAACTCCTCGTCCGCGACTGGTCGAAAACACGTCAGCCCGTCAAATGTGACCGGTGCATACAGGACACCGGTGGGTGTGAGTGCCGAAGCGAGCCGTTTGAGCCCTGCGGGGAGGTCAATCAGGTCGAGAAACGCCATCGCGATCACACAGTCAAACCCGTCGGCATCTGCGACATGGGCGATCGCGTCCTCGCACACGTAGCGCACGGAGACGCTCGTGTCCTCGGCTTCGATCTCGATCGGCTCTTTGGGCTCAGTCTCGATCGACTCGTCTAAGTCGTTTAGATCGTCTGGAGTCTCGGCTTTGACTCCGCCGACCCGGTCACGGGCCCGAGCTCTGGCTCGATCGATGCACTGCTCATCGGTGTCGACGCCGACGTACTCGATCGCGCCGCTCGGGAGCAGCCCCCACTCGAGCAGCCGATCGAGCATCGTGCCGACGCCGGTACCGACTTCGAGGATCCTGAGCGGGCGATCGATCGCCGCAGCCGTCGACGCGAGCGACTGGTGCAGGGCATCACAGGTCGGACGGTGGAGGGCGCGGTCGTCGACGGTCTGCTTTGCGGTGAGGTATCGGGTGAACGAGTACGTCTCGGGTTCGTGTCGGGTCACTCCTCGTCGATCGGTCCGAGTGGGTCGTCACCGACGTTTGTTCCGTACGTTCCGGGGTACTTCTCGACTGTTACGTCGCCAAGGACCTTGGTCTGACACGAGAGCCGCAGCCGGTAGTTCGGATGGTGCGGCGGAACAAGCAGTCGTACTTTTTCTCGTCTCGTCTTGTCGCTGACTTCGCCGTCGACCCGCACCGCACAGGTACCGCACGACCCCATGCCGCGACAGTTTAGCTTCTTGGCTTTTCCATTGTACACTGACAGTCCCTCACGTTTGAGCACGTCACGGAGCACTTCGCCTTCTTCGCACTTGATCGACTTGCCTCGGAACTCCACGGTAGGCATACACAACGCTTGGGAGTGGCCTGTCAAAGTACTGTCGGACAGCGATCTCACTCGCCACAGAACCTACGGTCTGATTCCGACGATTCCGGTTCAACGCGCCTAAATACGCGCCGATCGATATTCGGAACATGAACCCCACACGCCGATCGGTTCTCACGGCGATCGGAACCGGTACGATCGTCGGTGTCGCGGGCTGTCTTGGCGACGATGAAATCGATACCAGCTACGACTGTTCGCTTGACGCTCCCGAGCCGGTGTCGTCGATGGACGCACCGGTGCTCGGTGAGTCTGACGCGCCGGTGACGGTGCAGGTGTTCGAGGACTTTTCGTGTCCACACTGTGCGACGTTTTCCACCGGAGTGCTCCCAGACCTCGAATCCGAATACGTCGACGCAGGTGACGCACACATTGTCCACCGGGATTTCCCCATCCCCGTCAGCGACGAGTGGTCCTACGAGATCGCAAGCGCCGCTCGCAGCGTTCAAGATTCTGCCGGGAACGAGGCGTTCTTCGCGTTTTCGAAGGCAATGTACGAGTCGATCGACAACTACAGCTGGCAGCTTGTCGGCGACGAGGCAGATGGACTCGATGCGGATCCGTGCACGACGATCGCCGCAGGGAGCAACCGCACGTATGAGGCCGTCTCTGATGCCGATCGCGAGCGCGGGACCAACATCGGGATTTCTGGCACGCCTGGTATTGTTGTCGAGGGATCGATCGTCAGTGGCTACGACTCAGTCGAGGAGTCCTACGGGCCGATCGCCGATGCGATCGACGCAGAACTCCAGTAGCGATCATTAGCTAATCGCCAGTCGGTGTTGGCAGTGACCGAAGCGATCGCGGCGGGACCAGAAAGTTCCCCCGGTGAGTCGTGAAAATGTATCGTAATATTCCGTTGTTGACCCGCTGTTGGATTTGGGGCATGTCGGTGAGATCGGTGCCGTTCATGGCTTCCCGCACCCGCTCGAATGCACTTATTTCGCGCTGATACGACGGAAAGTGTAGTGCGGCAACGTCACCGTCGGTCGACTCGATGTGTCGGCGCAACAACAGCGGCTCGCCGTTTTCGTCTCGATTCGCCCGCGCGGCCTTCTCGGCGTGACCGACGAGCCCATACTCTTCTGCGTGTTCGCGGATGCGATCGAACACTTCTGGAGTGATTCCATTGGTCTCGCCGAGGTTCTCGCCGACGCCTTCAACTGCCCCGCGATCTGCGAGTTCGGGACTGAACATCCGAGCGACCATCGTCTCGTAGTCGTTTTCTGGATACCACTTGTCGAGTTCCTGTCTAATCCGAGAGACGTGTTTCGTCGTCCCCCCGGTGAAGGGCCCCGCCTCGATCGTCACTGCAGACTCGCTAGCCTGATTTCCAATAAACCCGGCTTTGAATCCCATAAACAGCGGCGAGGCCTCGGGGACTGGATCGCCGTCTGGGATTCCGTCGATATCCTGGTTCGCCGCGGGAAGGCCGGGGCCGATGAATCCGGTTCGGCGATCCGCGACGGTGAACACCTCGTTGAGCCGATCGGCCACCGAAATCCCATTGAGTTCGTCGGGACGATCGCTCTCCTCGCCGAACATTGTCGTCTCGATCGCAAGCAGCGCCTCGCCGCGATCGGAGGTGAGGTGCAACAGCGCGTCGTGGGTGTCGAACGTCGGATTCTCGATCGGTGAGAGCGTCTTGGGTTCAGGGAGGTCGACGGATTCTGCCAGCGGGGTTTCGAAGCGATCGAAGTACGCCGGCGAGTAGGCGATCTCCGCGATTGCGCCGCGGTTGCTCCGCTCGTAGGCGCGCTCGATCGTTTCGAGCGCGGCCCCAACGGTTTCGCGATCCTCCTCGGTCGGCGAGCCGTCGTCGCGTATCGAGAGGTACAGTAGTAGGTGGTGTTCGGGGAGGACGACGTTGCCCGCTTCGTCACGATCGAGTGTGTCGTTCCATTCGTGTTGGCCCGTCGGGAGTGATGAGGGATCGTCTGTACCGGTCGGGATCGGTTCCTCGTCGTCGAACCGCTCGAGACAGGCCGACAGCGCTGCGGTTCCGCCGACAGCGACAGCAGCTTTGAGGAACGATCGTCGGGATCGATCAGCGTCACGCTCTCCCATCGGCTCACCCCTCAAACAATCCGTCAAACAGCCGCGTGAACCGATCGGTCGCCCGTGCTGTCTTCGACGGCGTCACCTCGTCTAACAGCGCTGCAGTCGACTCTGGATCTGCCAGCGAGAGGATTGTCCGACCACGGGAATCTTTGTCCCGCTCGACGATTCCGTCTTCTGCGAGCCGGGTCGTATGCCACGAGAGGGTGCTTCGAGCGATACCGACGCTGTCTGTGACCTCGGTCGATCGCATCGGCCCGTTCTCTAACAAACACGTAAGGATGTCTCGGCTTGTCTCGCGACGGTACCGCGAGAGCACGCGCCGTTCCCAGGGATCGTACGACGGCGGAAAGTAGTGGGTCCGCCCATCTCGCGGTTCCGACACGAGTACGTCCGATCTCAGCAGTCGCTTGAGATGGTACTGTACCTGTCCAGGTGCCAATTGCAGTTCCCGAACCAGCCCGTTGAAGTGGATTCCAGGTCGATCGCGGACGTGTTGTTCGATCCGTTGTCGTGTTTCGTTCATTGGTTGGCTGTAGCGTGTCTCGTGTGCGCTGGATTCGTTGGTTGTTGGTTCGATCCTATGGTTCGCCCGGCTCGTCGTCGTATCCTCCCGTCTCGGGATAGTTTGCGGCTCGCCGTTCGGCTTGTCTGGCGTAGTACACGGCTGCGATGACGACCGCAGCCACGAGGGCATCGATCGCATGTTCGAGGAGGTGGTGCGTTCCGTCCAGAATCATCCCCGTGAGCGATGCGAACCCGACAGCCGAGCGGGCAAATAGGAGCCCAAACGCGATCGTCAACAGCAGGTACGCGACCGAACGTCGTCGGAGGAACGCCGCGGCGCTGATGCCGAAGACGATCGCCGACAGCACCCCCGCGATCGTAATCACGGAGAGCGCAGTGCCGCCGGTGACGCTGTGAGCCGGTGCGACACCGTGCATACGCAATTTTGGTACTACAGACGGCTAACGTATTCGGTTCGAGCCCCGCCTTCGACGACTGAACCAGAACCCGTAACCGATCGGATCAACTCTCATCTATATGCACAGACGGAGGCTTCTGGCCAGCTCAGGGGCTGCTATTGCCGCGGGACTCGCTGGCTGCACCGACGGGATTTCGGTGCTCGGGGAGACGACCTACGGGCGCGAACCGCCGCTCGTCGAGGATCGCCCCGATGCGATCTACGTCCCGACACACACCGAAGCGATGCGGATGGCCGGCCGCGGACAGGCTGAAAACGGTCTCGCGGCCGCACTCATGTACACCTTTCCACACCGGTTCTGGCGGGTCTTTTCCGCGGATTCGGGCTACGAGCCCCGCCAGTTTGACGTCGAAGCTGAGGACGCGGTGCACCTGATGGTCGGCGTGTGGGATACCGAAACCGAGACCGCGTTGCCGGTCTCAGGGGTCAACGTTGCCGTCACCGGCGGCAACGACGTAAACGAACGCGAGACGGTGTACCCGATGCTCTCTCAGCAGATGGGCTTTCACTACGGCGACAACTACCACCTTGACGGCGACGGCACCTACACCGCTGACGTAACGATCGAAGGGATCTCCGGCGCCGCATACGGGGAATACGAGGGTCGATTCGACGGTGCGAGTACCGTCTCGATCGACTTCGAGTACAGTGAATCCGATCGCAACGACCTGTCCTTCGAGGAGTACCCCGACCGACAGGGCGAACCGGGCGCGCTTGAGGTGATGTCGATGGGAGGAATGCCACTTGGCTTCGTTGAGGAACTCCCTGATGATCGGCTCGGAAGCGCGCTGGCGGACGACATCCAGTATCGGGCTGCGGCGATCGACGCCGATCGCTTTGGCTCAGAGCCATACCTTGCGGTCACGGCGGGAACGCGGTACAACGATCTGGCGATTCCGCTTCTTGGATTAGCGGCCTCAGTCGAGGGCGGCGATTCGATCCGGCTGTCGCCGGCGATCGATCCCGAACTCGGGTTCCACTACGGCGCGTCAGTAGCCGATCTGAACGCGAACTCGGCGGTCTCAGTTTCGGTAAAAACACCGACGCAGATCGCTAGACACGAAGGCTATGAGACGGCATTCTTTGGGACACCAACCGTCGAGCTCGAGTAGCGTACACACTTTCCGTTGGGGGCGCTAAAAGTGGGTATGGAACGCGAGCCTCTATTCGATCGGGTCCGGCTCGCGATGGTCGTCTGGATGGTGCTCATCTCGCAGGTACTGTTGTATCCTGGGCTTGATGGGCTGGTAATCGCCCTCGGGGCACCGGGTGGCATCAGTGCAGGGATGTGGTTTCTCGTCGCGGAGGTCGGAGCGTTTGTGACATTCGCGGCCGTCTGGGGCGCAGTAAGCGATACCCTCGGACGCCGGATGCCGCTTGTCGTCCTCGGCGCGATCGGTGGGGCCAGTAGCTACCTGTTGTTGCCCGTGCTGGCGTCGATCGGTGCGAGTTTTGAGGCGGTGTTGCTCCTTCGAGTGGCCGGCGGCGCGTTCACGATCGGCGCGTTTTCACTCTCGATCACGATGCTCATGGATCTCAGTGGCGGCCACGGTCGGAACATGGGCGCAGCGGGAATTGCGATCGGCCTCGGGGCGGCAATCGGCTCTGTCGTTGGCGGACAACTCGCCTCGGTGGACCCGTTTGCGCCGGTGTACGCCGGGGCAGGCGCGCTCATTGTTGCCGGGGTGATTGCGGCGACCGTCACCGATCGGGCTCCGTCGGGTGGGCTGGCGTTGACGTCGGTTTTGGGGACGCTTCGTGACCGCCCAGCGTTGCGGATCCCCTACGCGTTCGGCTTCATCGACCGGCTCACAGCCGGCTTCTTTTCGCTCGTCGGCGTCTACTACTTCAGCGACGTGTTCGGACTCGACGCAGCCGGCGTGGGGATCGCGCTCGCGTCGTTTTTCCTCCCGTTTGCGCTGTTGCAGTACCCCTTGGGATCGCTGTCCGATCGGATCGGCCGGTTCGTCCCGGTCGTGATCGGCTCGGTCTGTTATGGGGCCGCGATTATTGCGGTCGGGCTCGCACCGATCGTCGAGGTTGCGATCGCACTCATGATTCTCGTCGGGGTTTGCGGCGCGCTCGTCGCGCCAGCGACGATGGCACTCGTGACAGATACGGTTCCGCCAGGTGAGCGTGGGGTCGCGATGGGTGGGTTCAACGTCTTCGGAAGCCTTGGCTTCCTGGCTGGGTTTCTAATCGGTGGTTCTGTCGCCGACGCGTACAGTTATCTCACGGCGTTTGTCGTTGTCGGCGGTGCCGAGATCCTGATCGCGATCGTCGCGCTCCGCGCAGTCAGGCGGTTAACCCGCACCGCGGATTCATCAACAGTGACGACAGGCTAACAGCAGTTAGTGGACCTGTTCAGGCTTTAGCCGATCGGCGAACTTCGATCGTACCTTCTCGAGCTTTGGTGGGATGTGGAACGAACAGTACGCCTGATTGGGGTTCTTTTCGTAGTAGTCCTGGTGGTGCGGCTCGGCCTCGTAAAACGTCTCAAGCCGTTCGACCTCGGTAACGACGCTGTCGTCGTACGCGTCAGCGGCCTCGAGTTCTTGGATGAATGCCTCAGCCTCCTCGCGCTGGCGCTCGTCGTGATAGAAGATCGCTGATCGGTACTGACTGCCCACGTCCGGCCCCTGACGATTTCGCTGGGTCGGGTCATGCACCGTGAAGAAGACTTCCAGCAAATCTGCGTAGCTGCGTCGATCGGGGTCGTACTCCACCTGGACAACTTCGGCATGGCCGGTATTGCCAGAACAGACCTGCTCGTACGTCGGATTCTCGACGTGGCCGCCGGCGTATCCGGAGATGACCGACTCCACACCGTCGATCTCTTTGAACGGGGCTTCGATGCACCAAAAGCAGCCGCCGCCGAACGTCGCAGTTTCAGTTGACATACCCACATCTAGGGGTTCTACTGGTATGAACCCGACGCCTGTCCAGATGGCTTGAGTTGCTGTCGAATATTACTACCGCCCGGCGATCGTCTCAACAATCGTCTCATCGTCAACGACGAGGTTGTACGCACCCTCGTCATCGTTCCAGAGAACGAGGACGTTCTCGAACGCCAGCACGGAGCCGTACGCTGCCGCCTGCAGATCGCTGTTCAACGTCGTTTCTCGTGTGAGCACCGCGTAGTGTTCGAGCTTTTGACTCCCATCGCCGATTTTGAAGAGTGCGTTTCGGTCCGCGGACCCACCAGTAAGGTCGTGGCTCAGCTTCACCGCCAGGAGGTCGATTCGATCGGTGACGTGTGATTCCATGTCTGCCATCCGCGCGTAGCGCCGTGGATTCGATCGCACCTGGAACCGACGCTCGCCGTCGGTCCGCAGAACGCTGTAGGCGAACTGCACGTCGGTGTTGATGTACGCCTCCGGACCAGTATCGTCGGACTCGTCGGCGCCGGCCGATTTGTCACCGTGCTCAGAGTCATCCGTCGAACCGTCGGCCAACCGCTGCTGGAACGGTGGGACCGCCAGGTCGTCACGAACGTCGAACGACCAGCCGCGATCGCTCGGCCCCATCCCATCCCACAGTCGCAGCGTCGGCGCGTAGACGGTTACGTCGCCAGCCGGTGGCGCGACTGCGCGCTCGACCTCCCGAAGGCCGGTCGCGGTGTTCAGATCCGCCGGCTCGAAGGCGACAAGCGAGCCCTCTGAGGCGAGCCACGAGAGCGATCGCTCGACCGCAGCGGCCGGATCGTCGAGTTCGCTCAAAACGTTTCCAAAGAGAATGAGATCGAAGGGTCCGTCCGTCTGGGCTCCGGCATCCTCACGATCGGCTGGCTCTATAGACTCAGCCTCCTCGTTCGAGTTAGTCTCCTCGTTCGAGTCAGCCTCCTCGCTCGAATCAGCCTCTTCGCTCAAATCAGTCGAGTCGATCGACTCGATCGACTCAGGAGAGAACGACTCAATCGTCGTCTCGTGGACTTTCGTGTGAACGTTTCGTCCGGTCTCTTCGAGCAGTCGTTTCAACACGTCGGTGGCAGGGCTGGGTTCGATCGCGTGGTACTCGACGAGCCCGCTTTCACCGACGTAGTCCGCAAGCCCGAGCGCAGGCCCGCCGGAGCCGGCTCCCACGTCGAGAACCCGCAGTTGTCTCGGAAGCAAGCCGCGCTCAGCGATCGTCTCGAGCACGTAGCCGATCACGGCGTAGTAATCCGGCAGGTGGTAGATCGCGTAGCCGTGGGCGGCGACCTCGTCGTACTCGACGTCGTTACGGAAGTAGTAGTCCGTTTTGAGCCGGCGGATGGCCGCTCGCAGGCGATCGCCGCTGTCGCCGACGTGCCAGTTTGCGCCGTAGGCGTCGACGAGGAGGTCCTCGAGTGCGAACGCGTACTCTTCGGGGAACGCGGTTGGGGACCACCCCTGTGCGGGCAGTGGCTCCTCGTCGACGGGAACGAACGTCCCGTCTTCGCGTTCGCACAACCCGAGATCGAACGCCTCCTCCCGGAGTGTCTGGCGGACGACCGCTGGGTGCGGGTAGCCCTCGATGTACTCGGCGATCTCCTCTGGGTCGATCGGTCTGACCCGTCGGAGGTATTTGGCGTTCGATCGGACGGCCTCCCTGTCGATCATCGTTGCTCACCAGTTAGTGCGAGCTCTGCTTGTCCGTCAGTCATGTCTCTGTCGAGCCGCCGTGTCGGTACCTGCGTTTCGATACAGCTCGACAAACCGATCGCGATCGGCGGTGGCGATCTCGGCGGCCGCCTCTGCGACCCGATCGGCCCCGGAAAACGCCGACTGAATCTCGGCGTACACGTCCGGCGAGCCTTCAGTGACCGTGCCGACGAGTCCGCCGAGGCGCTTTGAGACGGGTGTCGAAAACTCTGTGCGGACGTCCTCTGTGGCCAGCGCGTACGACAAAATTGCCGCGTGGGCAGCCGCCTGTACGCTCTCCATCGCCCGATCGTGCTCCTCGGGTGTCGTCTCGAAGACGGTGTTGCCGGCGGCCTCGAAATCCGCGGAAACGACTTCGAGGGTTGGCCCGATCGCGTGTGAGACCGCCGCGATGTTGCCGGGGACGCGCGGCGGCGCAAAAAGCGGGTGATAGCTTGCGCGTTCGAGGTCGGCGGCGAACTCGTCCATTGCCTCGATCGCGGGGGTCATCACTCCAGAGATGTCAAAGATCGCGTCGCTGGCGTTCGGCGCGTATGCTTCGATCGCCGACTCGACCGCCGAGATCGGCACTGCGAGACACACTGCGGCGAACCGCTCGTCGGTCTCGGGGTCGACAGCGCGTGCGTCTGGGCGACTCGCGGCGGCGTCAGCGGCGATCGACTGATCGAGATCCGCGAAGGCGACCGGGAGTTCGATAGTGTCGGCGAGCCATCGGCCCATCTCGCCGGCACCGACAACGAGCAGTTCCATACCCGTTCGTGCGGTCGATCGAGCAAAAGCCGTTCGGTGAGGAGACGCGGGCTGAAAGCGTCAGTCGACGACCTCGAAGCGGACGGATTCGGTCGGAATCGTCTCGCCGTCGTGACCGACAAGCGTCTCGAATCGCAGCGAGATCGACTCGGCAGCGACAGGCTCGTCGAACGTCACCGAAAACAGGGGATCTTCGCCGTCGAGGTGCCGGGCCTCGCCGGTCATGTCGACAGCCCGGACGCGAGCGAACGCTGACCCGGTGCCACCTTCGACGACCTCAAAGAAGCGTTCGAGCGCACCCGCATCGACTGCGGCGATCGAGCCGCCCTCGTCTACAGAGATGTGCGCCGTGTACTTTTGAACGCCCTCTGGGGCTGTGGCGATCACGGCGACTGTCCTCGCAGTTCCGTCCTCTCGGCTCATAGCTCCGATAGCACCCAGCTGAAAGAGTGTCTTTCGACCTTGCGGTACGCACCGCGGTTTACAGCCCTAGCCGAAGCGTGCGGTTCGCAAGCAGGGTCAAAAAGCCAATAGAGAGCACGGCGGCGATCGCTCCGAACGCAACCCCCCAGCCGAACCACTCTGAGAGCGCGCCGATGACCCCGCTTCCGCTCGCGCCGACAGTCATGTAGACGGTTCGAACGAGCCCGAAGCCGGCGTTTCGCTCGGCGTCTGAAAGACGGTCAATAAAGCGCGATTGGACCGGCGCACCCCAGCTCATCGCCAAGCCGACGAGCGGGATCGCCACGGCGACCTGCAACAATCCATCAGCGAGGACGATCCCGGCGTAGCCGACGATCCCAACACCCATCGTAATCATCGCGGCAGCGTCTCGGGAGAAGCGATCCGAGAGCCACCCCGTGATCGGCTGGGTTGCTCCGTGAATCACGAAATACGCCGAAAACAACACGCTTGCCATCGGCGTCGAGAACCCATGGTGCGTCGAAAGAAACGTCGGCAGCCACGAGGCGGTCGCTTGCCAGGAGAATGCGCCGAGAATCGCGAGAATAGTCGTATAGATGATTTCCGGGCGTGAGAGTAACTCGATTAGGGGACCGAGCCGAAAGCGTTCGCCGATCGGCTGCTCAGGTCGGCGTGGCTCTGTCGGGCGAATCTTCCACGCAAACAAGACGAACACGGGGACCGCAACGACCGTTCCGAGAAGCAATGCTTCGCGCCAGCCGTACCGTGCCGCGACGACTGCAGCCAACACCGGTGCGAGCAACCCAGCAGCGGGACCGCCAGCGACGTGGAAGCCGATCGCCCGGCCGATGTTGTCGTACTGCCGGGAGAGAAACGTCGTCGCGACGCTGTAGTGCAGTCCCGCGCCGGCTCCGAGGACGATCGCGAACGCGAAAAAGGCGATGAAGGTCGGTGACACCGTTAACAGCAGACTTGCGACCGCCGTGAGGCCCACTGCGGTGAGAATGACCGTGCGTTCGCCGAGGCGATCGCCGAGGACGCCGCTTGGAAACTGCGAAAGCGCGTAGGCGAACCACATCGCTGAAAGCGCAAGGCCAACGAGTCCATTTGACACCGTGAACTCGGCGCCGATCGACGAGACGACGGGGCTTATCACCAACCGGGCGACCATCGTCGCGAAGAACGCGAGTGTACAGAGGACAAGAGCTGTGTGCCGGTACCGCCAGTTCACTGTCTGCGGTTATCCGGAGAGGGTCAAACCGGTTGCGTTCCCGGTTGCCCGTGGGGGGTATCTTTGGGGGCGCGTCCGTTGCTGTTGCTCACTCGACAACGAACTCGATCGGATACTCGGTAATATTCTCGTAGCCGTCCTCGGTGACGAAGACGATATCCTCGATCCTGATTCCGCCCACATCGGGATCATAGAGGCCGGGTTCGACCGTGATGACCTGTCCGGGCTGTAGCTCCTCGCCGCGAGGATTCAGCCCCGGCTTCTCGTGAACGTCGAGCCCGACACCGTGGCCGGTGCTGTGAATAAATCCGACTTCGGTGGTCGGGTCGGTTCGGAATGTCGGCAGGTCAGCGTCTTCGTACACCTCGCAGGCGGCGGCGTGGACGTCTGCACCCGTCGCACCCGCTTCGACCGCAGCCAACGCGGCGTCGAGCGCCGCTTCGGTTAGTTCGTACCACTCTTTGGCTGTCTCGGTCGGCTCGCCCTTACAGAACGTCCGGGTCATGTCCGAGTGGTACTTCGTGGATTTGTCTCGTGGGAAGATGTCGATGATGATCGGCTCACCGGCCTGCAGTGGGCCGCTGCCGCGGTTGTGCGGATCTGCGGCGTCCGCGCCACAGGCGACGATCGTCTCATCGAGCGCACAGCCGTGTTCGAGCAGTTCGATCTCGATCGCGGTCTTGACCCGTTCGCTCGTGAGTGGTTCGCCCTCGTGGACGAGCATACCATCCTCGACGCTGGCGGCCGAAAGCAACTCCTCAGCGGCCGCCATCGCGGCCTCGTTGGCCCGCTGGGCGACGCGAACGTGATCGAGTTCTGCGTCGGTTTTGACCGATCGGATTTCTGTGATCACGTCTGAGGAATCGACGGCCACCTCGACGCCCTGTTCGCGGAGTCCGTCTGCGGCACCGACGGGGAACCGCTCGGGAACCGCGACGGAATCCACGCCGTGGTCCGCAACGAAGTCTGCGCGGACGCGATCGCGTGCTCCTGCCGTGCCGTACTCCTCTCGATACTCCTCGAGGCCGTACTCGGCTGGCCGGACGACCGTCGCCGCGTGGCTTTCGGACTTCGCTCGACCGTACTCCAATCCAGACACGAGCAGGTGGACCGCACCGTCAGCGTAGAGGGTGACGAACGGATCGGGCGCGTCGAACCCCGAGAGGTATCGCTGGGTCGAGTCGCTGCTCGCGGCGTCAACGAGGTAGCCGTCGAGGTCGCGATCGGCGAGGTAGCTGTCCAAGCGCGAGAGATCGGGTTGCATACCACTGGGTGGGTGATAAACGCCCATATCCGTTATCATAGCGGCGATCGATCCATGCAGAGTGTCCTGGTTCGGTGAATCAGTCCACACAGAAATTCTCGGCTTCGAGAGATCGGTCCACGCAGATATTTCCCGGCTTCGGTAGTCTCATACGGATACGGAGAGACGATCGGATATGAACGCGGAAGTCACTCCATCAGCGGTCGAGGGGAGGGTTCGAGCGCCACCGTCGAAGAGCTACACCCATCGGGCGATTCTCGCGGCCGGCTATAGCGACGGCGCGACCGTCCACGGCTTTCTTGACAGCGCAGACACCCAGGCAACGATGCGGGCGGTCGAGGCCTTCGGCGGGCAGGTCGATCGCACAGAGGAGGGACCGCTCTCGATCGACGGCTTTGCAGGCGAGCCTGCCGTCCCTGCGGACGTGATCGACTGTGCAAACAGCGGAACGACGACGCGACTCGTCACTGCTGCCGCGGCGCTGGTCGATGGGATCACCGTCCTCACTGGCGACGAATCACTCCGATCGCGCCCGCACGGGCCGCTACTGGACGCGCTGTCGGATCTCAGGGTCCGCGCCGAGAGCACTCGGGCGAACGGCCAGGCACCGCTCGCGATCAAGGGTCCGCTCGCAGGCGGTGAGGTGTCGATCCCCGGCGACGTCTCCTCGCAGTACATCTCGGCGCTTCTCATGGCAGGTGCCGTCACAGCAGACGGGATCGAGATCGACTTGACGACCGAGCTCAAATCAGCGCCGTACGTCGACATCACGCTCGAAGTACTGGCGGACTTTGGCATTAGTGCCGAGCCGATCGGCGCGACCGGCGCTGGTGGCGTTCGATCCGCGGGCGCAGACGGCTTTTCCGTCGCAGGCGGACAGGCGTACGAGCCGACTGGCGGGAGCTACAACGTGCCAGGCGATTTTTCGTCGATGTCATATCTCTTGGCGGCGGGGGCGATCGCCGCCGCGCCCGACCAGGCAGTCGTCGTCGAGGGTGCGTATCCGAGCGCACAGGGTGACAGCGCGATCGTGGAGATCCTCGAACAAATGGGCGCGTCGATCTCGTGGGACCGCGAGGCTGGCGAGATTACGATCGAGCGATCTTCGTTGTCTGGAACGACGGTCGACGTTGGGAACACGCCCGATCTCTTGCCGACGATCGCGGCGCTCGGCGCTGTCGCCGACGGCGAGACGGTTATCGAAAACTGTGCGCACGTCCGGCTGAAAGAAACCGATCGCGTGGCGGCGATGGCAACCGAACTTGAACGGATGGGCGCGTCGGTCACCGAAACCGAAGACTCGCTGACGATCCACGGCGCCGAAACTGATCTCCACGGCGCGACGGTCGATGGCTATCACGACCACCGAATCATCATGTCGCTCGCGATCGCCGGACTCGTCGCAGAGGACCCTACAACAATTATCGGCGCTGAGCACGTCGATGTCTCGTTCCCTGCGTTCTTTACAGTGCTCGAAGAACTCGGTGTGGACGTCTCGTAGTCAACGTACGCTTAACCACCTGCCCACCGAATCCGCGTGTATGATCAGTGCTGGCAGAATGGCTGCGGTCGATGCGAACGCGGCCGCACTCGGTATTCCTCGGAAACAGCTGATGGAGTCGAGCGGCAACGCTGTCGCGACAGCAGTCAAAGATCACGCTGAACCTGGATCGCGGGTTGTCCTCTGCTGTGGTCGCGGCAACAACGGCGGCGACGCGTTCGTCGCCGCGCGGTTTCTTTCAGCATACGATACCGAAACTGTGCTTCTCGGTCGCCCGGAGCTGATCGGGACCGACATCGCCCGTGAAAACTGGGAGGCACTCGATCGCGCCGAACTCTCGACCCGAACGATCCGCGACAGCACCGCGATCGACTCACTCGCGCTCGATGATGCCGATGTCATCGTCGACGCAATACTGGGTACTGGCGTCGCGGGCGAACTGCGCGAACCGGAAGCGAGCGCCGTCAGCGCGGTCAATGCCGCCGAGGCGACGGTCGTCTCCGTTGACGTCCCGACCGGGCTCGATCCAGACACCGGCGAAACGGCGGGTCGTGCAGTCGACGCTGATGCCGTCGTGACCTTTCACGACATGAAGCCCGGACTCACGTCGATCGCCGCCGACGTTACGGTCGCCGATATCGGGATCCCAGCGGCTGCGGAAACGTTTGTGGGTCCGGGCGACATCCAGCGAGAGGCGCGCCGATCGCACAGCCACAAGGGCGATCACGGCACAGTCGCCGTCGTCGGTGGGGGCCCCTATACCGGTGCACCGGCGTTAACCGCCCAGGCGGCGCTTCGTGCCGGCGCGGATCTCGCATATCTCGTGGTTCCGAGTGCGATCGAAGACACGATTCAGGGATTCTCCGAGAACCTGATCGTCCGCTCGTATCCGGGTGACCACCTGACACCGACTGCGCTTGAGACGGTCCGGTCGACCGCAAAGACGGCCGACGTGACGGTTATTGGTCCGGGGTTGGGCGCACGAGATACCACGCTGGCGGCAGTGCGATCGTTCCTTGCGAGTCATTCAGGCCGGGCGGTCGTCGACGCTGACGCACTCGCTGTCATTGCAGACCTCGACACGGATTCCGAACTCGTCTGTACGCCACACGCCGGGGAGTTCCAGAAGATGGGCGGCGACGATCCCGGCGACACCTGGCGCTCGCGCCGGGATGCGGCTGTCGACCTCGCGGGTGAACTGACCGATCGCGGCCTTGACGCGACGATCCTCCTCAAAGGTGCGTATGATATCGTCTCAGATGGCGAGACGACTCGCGTCAACCGCACGGGGAATCCGTCGATGACCGTCGGCGGAACCGGCGACGTGCTCGCTGGGGTTTCGGCGTCGATATTCTGTCTCGAACCGGCTGTCGAGGCGTCCTCGATCGCGGCGTACGTGAACGGCCGCGCGGGAGATCTTGTTGTCGACGATCGCGGATCCGGACTGGTGGCGACGGATTTAATCGATCGGGTCCCGGACGCTTTTCGCACTGATGAGTGACAAACTTACGCACACTGACGAATCGGGGAGCGTCAACATGGTCGACGTTGGGTCGAAGCCAGACACGACCCGACGGGCGGTCGCCTCCGGCGAGATTCACCTGTCGGCGTCGACGATCGACGCGATCCGCGAAAACGATCTCGAAAAGGGAGACGTGCTCGCAACGGCCCGGATCGGCGCGGTCCAGGCGGTCAAACACACCTGGGAAACGATTCCGATGTGCCATCAGATCCCGATCACGAACGTCGACACGGAGTTCGATGTCCACGACGATCGAATCGTCGCCACGGTGGCGGTCGAAACGACAGGCAAGACGGGCTGTGAGATGGAGGCCCTCGAAGGCGTGACGACCGGGCTCAACGTCGTCTGGGATATGGTCAAAGCCGCAGAAAAAGACGCTGATGGGCAGTATCCGGGGACGGCGATCGAGTCAGTCCGAGTGCTCGAAAAAGTAAAACGATCGACCTGATGCGTCCACTAGTACAGATCGGCTCAGATGATCTCGACGTGTTCTGACTCTTCGTTCAGCGCGAGGTTAGCTGCGATCTCGGCGTTTCGCATCGCGTACTGGGCGGTCTGTTGGAGGCTCACGAGTACCTCTCTGACCTGCAGTAGCTCGTTGTTCGACAGCTCAGGGAGGTCATTGAGTATCTCGTCTTCTTTGTCGGAGATCTCTTTGAACCGGTAGCGACACTCGACGGTCAGATCGTAGTCGCGTTCGACCACTGCCCGCACCGCCAGCGCCGTGATCTCGTCGACCTGATCGGTAAAGTCACGGATCCGTCGGATTGTCGAGTCGTCGACATCCAGGGAGTTGCCCTCCGCTTCGAGGACGATATCTGCGATGTCTTCGGCGTTGTCTGCGGTTAGTTCGAGGTTCTTTGCCACCGATCGGTACCCAATGAGCGGGAAGCTCGACTCCAATCCCACCGCTCGACAGAGGTTCGGATTCTGGTAGGCGGTGAAGATGAGCCGCAACAACAGGACAAAGATCTTGTTCGCCTGTCGCTCGCGGTTCAACGCACGCTGGGCGAGGTCGGGATTCGAGTGGGCGATCGCTTTGATTGCCTCTCCGCGCATCGTCGAGCCGGTGTTTTCGAGCCGTTCGAGAAGGTTGTTGAGGGTGAAATCCTCGGGATCGACAGAGCACCGGATCGAAATGTCTTCAGGCGTTTCCTCAATTACACCGAGACCCATGAGCTGCGTCTCTGCTTGGTAGACCGCGTTGATGTGTTCGCTTTCGAGCGCGCCGCTTTCTTTTCGGACGTGAATCACACGCCGACCGAGTACGTACTGGGCGACGATCGCTCGTTCTAAAGCGCCCGCATCGAGGTTGTCCGCCTTGATAATCGCTTCTGACTCTTCGGTGTTCGCCGACTTCGGGAGGACGGTGAGCGTTCCCTTCCCACCGAGACGGATCGAGACTTCATCGCCCTTGTTGACGCCGTGCTCACGAGCCCACTCCGCAGGGAGGGTCATCGCGAGCGTCGACGGGCCGAGCCGCTGGACTTTCCGCGTTTCCATGGCATTTGATATCGCGGGGGTGACCTTAATCTTGTCTATATGCGAAATATATCCCCGGTAATATCAAAGGGTAAGACGAGATATCAAAGGGAGAATTATGTAATATCGCCCACTGCGTATGATTGCTAGGTAATCTTCATCATTCGTCGTTCGAACCTGCCGACACGGACCTTTGTCCAGCCACGGAGTTCCTTGTCGAGGGCTGGGTCGTCCGTGTCGACCCGCAGTGTCCGAAGGGCGTCGAGTTTCGATCGCGAGGCGACGATCTCGATATCACACTGTCTGATCACGGTCGGCGAGAGTTGTGGGTTGCCGCGTCCGAACACAAATCCCTGACCGCCGATTGGCGATACCACGATTACGTTCCGATCGCCCAGCGCGTCCAAAATATCTGACTCGGCGGCGTCTTTGACGATGACTTCACCCTCCCACTCTCGTTGGGTGTCGTGTGTCGCAGAGTCGGCTTCGTCGATTGGGACCGCTCGCCACACGTCGACACCGATCGGCGATCCGGTAAACCCGAGCGCCTCCTTGACCGCACCAACCGTCGATCCGGGGGCAAGCACATAGGTTACACCCGGCTCGATATCATCGACGACGCCTGCGACAAGCGCCTCCACGGTTCCACCCCCAAGCTGTTTCGAGGACTGGAGGTCGTCTGCTACAGGGACCGTCGCAACCGCTCGAAGTTCGGTGTGGACCTCTCCCTGACGGTATTCGTCTTCGTCGATATCCATGACTTCGCGTTTTTCTGTTCGTTCAAACGTCGCGGCGATCGAGGCCGCATCCTCTGGAGAGACCGCAAATACCGAGGAGTACACCTTTACGCCGGCTGGAACGCCCAAAATCGGCGTGGTACTGTTGCGATCGGCCAGCGTTGTCGCCACGTCCGTCGCCGTCCCGTCGCCGCCCACGAACAGAATCAACTCGACACGCTCGTCGTCGAGCGCCTCGACGGCGGCCTTCGTATCTTTTGCCTCGGTTTCTGTTCCTGTTGGGTCGTATACGATCGTCGGGTCGTAGCCCGCCTCACGCACAATCGACACGCCCATCGGCTCGCCAACAGCGTAGATATCCGCATCGGGGAGTCGATCGTACAGCGCTGTCATCGCTCGCCGGCCGCGATCGGGTGATCGGGGTTCTGCGCCCAGCTCTCGGGCCTCCTCGACCTTCCCGTCGGTTCCTTTCAGCCCGACTCGACCGCCCATGCCGGCGATCGGGTTGAGCACGACGCCAATCTTCATACTGGTAGTTTGCGTCGAGGACCGAAATGTCTGGGGGCCAGTGGCGCGTTCTGGCAGCGTTGTGGAGCCGACTGACTCGAATGATTTTAATCAGAGCTTGTGCAACGATCGGACATGATACCGCTCGAAGCCCCGATGGGACCGCTCCCGACCGAGGCGACCGCCGCAGCGATCCTGCTGGTCGGAATCGTTAGTGTCGTCGCGTGGCTCGTCTACCTGTACCGCTGATTTCGTCACTGAATCGTCTTGTACCGCTGATTACGCTACTCGATCGTCTCACTCTTCTGTGGGTTCGTCTTCGAGCACGTCCGATCGCTCCGCCAGCCACGCGGCAGCCGCTTCGACTACTTCGGGATCCGCGCCGGTGAGTTTCACCCGGACGTGCTCGCCCGGATAGCTTCCGACGCCGACTGGAAATTGTTCGCGAAGCGCCGTAAACCGATCGAGGAGCGTACTTTCGGGCTCGTCGATGGCGACGACAGTCGAATACGTCACTGTTCCCTCGAAGTGGCCGTCGATCCGCTCGAACATCGCCTTCATTTCGGCGGGAACGCCGGGAAGCACGTAGATATCTTCGACGATCGCTCCCGGTGCGACGCCCACGTCGTTTGGGATCATCTCTGCGCCCGCGGGCAGATCTGTGGTCCCTTCAGTGAGGTCGTCGGCGCTGTAGCCGCCGTGTTCTGTGAGCCACGACAGCGCCGCCTCGTTGGGCGCTGTTGTTCGACCGATCGCTGCGGCGACGCCGTCCATCGTCACGTCGTCGTGTGTCGGTCCGACGCCGCCGGTGACGATCACCGCGTCGTAGTCCGCGCGGTACTCATTGACGACCCGGGAGATGTCCTCGATCCGATCGGGAACGGTCGTCACGCGTTCGACGGTGACCCCGCGCTCGTCGAGGCGGGCACACAGCCACGTCGCGTTCGTGTTCGTCGTGTCACCCGAGAGCAGTTCGTCGCCCACCGTCACGATCGCCACGTGCATACGCTGTGGACGACGAGCGCCACAGGATTAAACCGATTGATTATTCAAAGGCCGTGGTGTGAGTGCCGAATATGGACGAAAACGCTATCTGGGGCGGGGTCGGTGTCCTGCTCGCGATTGCCGGCGCGGCAGTTATCGCCCTCGAAATGACACAGGCTGACCTTCTCACACAACTGTACGGCGTTGGCGTCATTCTCGCGGCGCTTGTGACGGTCCTCATCGTTGGGCCCTCGCTGCGGAGCGCCTAATCGCCGAATCGCCGTGATCGCTCCGCGGCGAATCGTATCGGGCGATTTTTGAGGTCATCCCGCTTACACAGAGCCGTGTTAACCGTCGAGCTCCACACCCACTCCGCGCTTTCGTACGACGGCCGGGATCCAATCGAACTGCTGTTGGAGCAGGCAGAGGCCGTTGGGCTCGACGCGATCGCGGTCACCGACCACGACGAGATCGACGCGAGCCTCGCCGCCGCCGACCTCGCCGAGGAGTACGGACTCGTCGGCATCCGCGGGATGGAAGTCACCTCCGCGGCTGGCCACGTTCTCGCGTTTGGGATCTCCGAGCGCATCCCCGCCGGACTCTCCTACGACGAAACGCTCGATCGAATTCGCGAACAGGGAGGTATCGCAGTGGTTCCTCACCCATTTCAAAAGTCCCGCCACGGCGTCGCGCCACACATTACGACCGGGCAGTTGGCGAGCGCTGACGGGATCGAAGTGTACAACTCACGGCTGTTGACTGGGCTTGCGAACCGCAAAGCCGAGCAGTTCGCGATCGAACACGGTCTTCCCATGACCGCCGGAAGCGACGCCCACATCTCCGAAATGGTCGGCCAGGCCGTTACGGAGGTCGGCGTGGACGATCGCTCCGAGGAGGCGATCCTCGACGCAATTCGGACCGGCCGCACGAGTGTGATCGGCCAACGGACGCCCTGGCATATCAGCTTTCAACAGGCCGCCGGCGGTGTGAAACGCCGTGTCCGGCGGGCGATCGGCGAGTTCCTGTGACCGTGTCGATGCTCCGAGGCACCGACGAACTGACTGTTCGCACGGCGATCGACACCGCCGACCCGCTTCCGGGAACCGCGGGGTTTGGGGGGCGGCTCACGCACCCTGAACATGGCCCAACGATCGTCCGTGACGTGCTCGGCCGACAACCGTTGTTTTACGAGGCCGCTGCTGGAACCAGTTCGCCGGAATCGGCGTCGATCGCGTTCGACCCAACCGCGCTCGCAGACCCAGTTTCATTCGCTGCAGGATCGATCGCGACAGCCGAGAACGGCACTGAGCAGCGATGGTCGCTCCCTGAGCCCGAGGTGCGCCCCGAGCGCGACGCGATCGAGGATCTCGCCGCGGCGATAGAGGACACGCTGAGGTCGATCGATCCAGACAGAGTTGCGGTTGCGTTCTCCGGTGGGGTCGACTCAGCACTTGTCGCAACCGGATTCGAGGACGCCCCTTGCTACGTCGCGGGGTTTCCTGGCTCACACGACATCGAGGCAGCGAGCGAGGCGGCCTCGCTCATGCACCGCGAACTTCGAGTCGTCGAGCTCTCTCACGACGACCTAATTGAGGCGGTTCCGCGGCTCGCCCAGGCGATCGGTCGGACGAACCCGATGGATATTGCCATCGCTCTCCCGCTGTTTCTCGCCGCTGAGGCCGCAGCCGATGACGGGTACGATCGGCTTGTGCTCGGCCAGGGCGCTGACGAGTTGTTCGGCGGCTACGCGAAACACGTCGAGCCGGCGGACGACCACCGCGTTGATGCGACGACGGTCCGTGGGGCCGTCCGCGAAATTCTCAGAACGCTCCCTGACCAGCTCGAACGCGACGTGCTCGCGTTGGGTGCGGTTGATGTCGAGCCAGTCACCCCATATCTCCACGATCGCGTCGTTGCCTCGGCGCTCAGACTACCTCCGTCGCTCCTTGCGACACCGACAGAGCGAAAAATCGCACTCAGACAGATCGCCGCGGAGACACTCCCCGATCGGATCGCCACCGCTGACAAAAAGGCTGTCCAGTACGGAACCTACGTGAGCCGTGAACTCGATCGGCTCGCCCGCCAAAACGGGTTCAAACGCCGAATGGACGATCACGTCGGCCAGTACATCCGATCGTTGTGTGCGTGAGCTTATAACAATTCGAAAGCGGCCGTTCCATCTTCAAACGAAAGTTTCGCTTTCTCAATGACGGTCGCGCCGGCTGGAAGGTCTTCGAGCAAGGCGTGTGAGGCCCACATATCGCTCAGTTCGGCCGTCGATTCGATCCACGCGATCCGTACTGTCTCAGGGTCGTATCCGCCCAGCGCCGAGCACGCAACTGCGAGCGCGAGTTCATCGTCGGGCGCTACGAGCGGCACGGACGCTTTCGACAGCGAGCCGCTCGTGATCGCGTTGGTGTACGTTTTCTGTAGTGAGAGCTCCTCAACCGCCGCCCGCCGAGTGACATCGGCGAGACCGATCCCGATCCCGTTTCCCTCGGTCCCGTCGGTAAGCCCGCGGGCGTAGATCAGATCGATATCCGGCGTTTGGGGATCGGGCGCGTTCAGGACACGATACCGCCCGATTACGTTCGTATCCATTCCCGCTCCGGAGATATCTTTCCCCATCTCGTCGACGACGAGCAGATCGAGGCTGTCGACCGGCAACGTCGCCATCGCCTCGTTCGCCTCTGTCAACAGCTCGGGCTCGCGATCGCGAAAGGCCGCTGTTGGAATCCCTTCGACAACCGCGAGCTCCTCGTAGAAGTTTTCGACGAGCGCGATTCCGCCGACGATCGGCGTGTGTTCTTGGATTTTCTCAAAGGCGGTATCCAGTGTTTCGACGTAGCCCGCCGCGATCGCGGTTGAGTGAAACGCCTTTGCGCCCCGCTGTTTGCCCAGCCCGACGACGGCCATCTTCGTCAGGCCGCTTTCGATTCGACCCGTGAAATTAGTATGTGCTTTCACCCGGTTGATAACAACAATCGCGTCTGCGGCTGCGGCGGCCGTCGAAACGTACACCGGCATCTCTTGTCTACCGACGGTGACGCTGCTAATCGAGTCGACTGTCATTCGGGCGTCGATCGGCGCATCGACTCGATCGGGCGTGATCCCAAGCGACGCAAGGACCTCTCGTTGTCCGTCAGCGGTCGCTCCGCCGTGGCTCCCCATCGCCGGCACGAGTATCGGCTCGAAGCCGCGATCGTGGAGTCCCGAAACGACGCCTGCGACCACCTCGTCGATCGCGTCGATCCCTCGGCTCCCGACGGCGACCGCGACGGTCCCCCCGCGATCGACCGCCGAAAACGAGAGCCGATCGAGCTCTGCTCTGGCCCGCTCGCCCGGGGATTCGACGCGCTCGGCGGCTGGTTCGTACCGTATTCGCACAAAGGTGGGCAACTCGATCGGGTCGATCAACTCGGCGACAGTCGCCCGGTCGGGAAACTCCATATAGGAACCGATACAGTTGACAGAATAAATACTCGCAGGCCTATCGGCGCACCGCTCGGCCGACTGTGTCGATTGCCTCACAGCCGATCGAGGTAGTATCGCTGTCGACCGTGCTCGATCGGAGTTCTTCGGCAGTATACCACTCCCACAGCGATGGATCGGCCTCGCCCGGCGCAGGATCGATCTCACGGCTGTCGACCGCTGCAAAGTAGACGTGATCGATGTGCTGGTGACCGATCGTGCCGTCCTCGTGGACGTTGATGTTGTACAGCATCATGTGTCTGGGGTCGGGGAGCGTTTCTCCTGCTGGCGCGTCGACCGGTTCGGTATCGTCAACGAGTGTCGGCGCTAATCCGGTCTCTTCACGGACCTCTCGGAGCGCGGCCTCGTGCGGAAGCTCGTCGCGATCAACGTGTCCACCCGGTGGAACCCGGATTCCGAGGCGATCGTGGTGATGCAGTGCCGTTGCGCCATCGTGGACGATGTACGTCGTCGCGGTAAAGTGCCGCGTCGTCTCCATACCATACGGTCTGTGACGTCGCTGTTAGCGATTACGGACGCGGCGATCGACGACCGACTGCACGGCCGGCAAGTCGTCACCTGTCTGAGGAGGAAGGATTGTGGCGCGATCGCGGGATCGGCGGGGCAGGGCGGCCACCGATCAACCAGACGTCTTACACTTCTTGTGTGTTCACTAGACCTGTACGTTCTCTTCGGCTTCGAGTAGCTCGTGATAGCGGTTGCGGATCGTGACCTCTGAGATGTTTGCCACCTCACTGACCTCACTTTGGGTGACTTTCTCGTTGGTCAATAGCGACGCGGCATACACCGCGGCGGCCGCGAGGCCGACCGGCGACTTGCCGCTGTGGATCCCCTCGTGCTTTGCGGTCTCAAGCAGCGTTCGCGCGCGCCGTTCGGACTCGTCAGACAGGTCAAGATCGCTTGCGAACCGCGGCACGTAGCTCCCCGGATCAGCGGGCTTTATTTCCAGTTTCAGCTCACGGACAATGTAGCGGTAGGTCCGGGCAATCTCGTCTTTCTCAACCCGCGAGACGTTCGCCAACTCGTCGAGGCTCCGGGGTGTTCCAGCCTGACGGGCCGCTGCGTACAGCGCAGCCGTGGCAACGCCTTCGATCGATCGCCCGGGCAACAGATCGTCGCCAAGTGCGCGGCGGTAGATCACCGACGCCGTCTCACGAACGTTGTCTGGCAGCCCAAGTGCGGAGGCCATGCGATCGACCTCGCCGAGGGCCTGCTTCAGGTTCCGCTCTTTTGAGTCGCGGGTACGGAACCGTTCGTTCCACGTCCGCAGCCGCTGCATCTTCTGGCGCTGTCTCGACGACAGCGACTTGCCGTAGGCGTCTTTGTCCTGCCAGCCGATGTTGGTCGATAGCCCCTTGTCGTGCATCATCTCCGTCGTCGGCGCACCGACGCGGCTCTTTTTGTCCTTCTCGTTGGAGTTGAACGCACGCCATTCGGGGCCGTGGTCGATCTCGTCTTCTTGAACAACGAGGCCACAGTCCCGACAGACAGTTTCGCCGTGCTCGGTGTCGGTGGCCAACTGCCCGTTGCATTCGGGACATCGGACATCTTCGGAGGACTCCGTTTTCTCGCTTTCTCGCGTGTACTCCGTCGTACGCTGATCGGTGAAACGTTGGACGTTCTCACTCATGTATGAATCCTAGAACAGGTGGGAAAGATGCGTCTCTTTTCCACTGTTCTGTGTATCAATAACATCGTTTTCTAACTACTTAATACTATCAGTTAATTTCAAAAAATATTTTCTGGAAAACTAAACGACGCGACGGGGATGATTAATCGTTCGGTTCGGTCCGATCACGCCTTGCGATTTTACGAGAAGGAAACTGACTCTGTATGTATCTTTGGTCGATCGAAACCCTTACTCTCCGCGCACGGTTGCTCCACTGTATGAGCGAATCGTCTGTCGACGGTGAGGCGGTCAAACACGTCGCCGAGCTTGCCCGAATCGAACTCGACGACGAGGATGTCGCCGAATTCGCCGAACAGTTCGATGAAATTCTCTCGTACTTCGATGCGCTGGACGAGGTGCCCGCGGTCGATAGCGAGACGGAACTAGTCAACGTCATGCGCCCCGACGAGGTTGAATCGAGTCTCTCCCAGGTGGAAGCACTGGCCAACGCCGAAGAAACCGAAGACGGCTACTTCAAGGGGCCGACGGTTTCATGAGCACAAACGCCTTCATCACCGAGGAAACGATCGAACCTGACGGCGATGGCCCGCTGTCGGAGTTGACCGTTGCGGTCAAGGACAACATCTCAACCGCCGGTGTCACGACCACGTGCGGCTCGGCGATGCTTGAAGACTATGTCCCGCCGTACGACGCAACCGTTGTCTCGAAAATCAAAGCCGCCGGCGGGACGATCGTCGGCAAGACGAACATGGACGAGTTCGGGATGGGCGGCACGACCGAAACCTCCGCGTTTGGGCCGACAGAGAACCCGGCCGCCCCAGGGCACGTGCCTGGCGGCTCCTCTGGTGGTTCGGCGGCTGCGGTCGCCGCCGGTGAGGCGGACGTGGCGATCGGTTCGGACACTGGCGGCTCAGTTCGCAACCCCGCAGCGTTCTGTGGCGTCGTTGGAATCAAGCCGACCTACGGGCTGGTCTCGCGGTACGGCCTCGTTGCCTACGCTAACAGCCTCGAACAGATCGGCCCACTCGCGAACACAGTTGAGGACGCTGCGCGCCTGCTCGACGTCATCTCCGGCCCCGACGGGAACGACGGGACGACCAACGATGGGGGCGCAGACTCGGCGTACGCGGCCGCGGCCGACGGTGAAATAGACACGCTCACTGTCGGTGTCATAACTGATCTACTGGAGGGCGCAGATGATCGCGTTGTCGATGTCTTCGACGACCGAATCGACGCGCTTGAAGCGGCCGGCGCGACGATCGAGGAGGTCTCACTGGACTCGCTGGAACACGCCGTTCAGGCGTACTACGTCATCGCGATGTCGGAGGCGTCTTCGAATCTTGCGCGGTTTGACGGAGTTCGCTACGGCACGAGTGGTGGCTCAGACGGCAACTGGAACGAGTCGTTCGCTGCTGCCCGAGAGGCAGGCTTTGGCCCAGAGGTCAAACGCCGGATTCTGCTCGGCACGTACGCTCTGTCGGCCGGCTACCACGACAAGTACTACAAGAAGGCCCAGGACGCCCGAGCGTGGGTCAAACAGGACTTCGATGAGGCGTTCGAGTCTGTCGACGTGTTGGCCTCACCGACGATGCCGGTACTGCCGCCGGCGCTCGGAGAAAGCCTCTCGGATCCGCTCCAGTTGTACCTCATGGACGCGAACACCGTACCGGTGAACCTCGCGAACCTTCCGGCAATTTCGGTTCCGGCTGGCACGGCTGACGATCGCCCGGTCGGACTTCAGCTAATCGGCCCAAAATTCGGCGAGGAGACGATCATCCGCGCCGCAAGCGCGATCGAACGCTAATCTTGTTCTGAGCCAGTCCCAACGATAGCCAGACTCAGAGGCGATCGGAATCCGTTTGCACCTCGAGATTGATCGATCGCCGCTGGCCTTCGATGTCGGCGACTGCTCGCTCGAATACGCGCTCTGCCTCCTGTCTGATGAGCGGAATCGCCTTGTCGAGTACCCAGCCGACATTGACGAACATTGGGAGGTCAAGCGAATCTGCGTCCGCAGAGTGGGGATCAAAATTGACCTCCAGGCTCACTCTCGTTGCGGTCTCAGTCCCCGCAGGGGCATCTTCTGGCACGCTGTCGAGTGGTTCAATCCGCCAGCAGCCGTTCGCGTCGATATCTTTCGTAATCCGCCAGTCAATTCGGCCGGGTGGCTCGACGTCTGTTACCTGCGAATGGGCAGTGTAGGTGATTTTCCACCACGAAAACCGCAGCGCGTATCGCGTTCCCGGGCCACCGTCGCCCTCCATGCGGCGGACTCGATCGAGGTACTCCGTATAGCGATCGTATCGTGGGAAGTCGATGAGCAACTCGTAAATTCGCTCTGGCGGCGCGTACACGAGCGTGCTGACGGTGAGTTCGTCCACACTGCTCCTTAGAGCGAGAGCGTCTTAATTCCTACAGGCCGGGGCAGTCGTATTTGCCCAACTCGCGTGCCGAATCCCACAAACCCTTACGTGGCCCTATCCTCTTTCGGGTATGGCAGACACCGAAACCTACACGATCGAGAGCCCCGAGGGCGACAGCGACACCGTTGAACTTCCCGCAGGCCTCGTCGACACGCTCGCAGAACAGGGCGAGGAGCCCTCGAAGGTAATCAGCGACATCGTGCTGCAGGCGCTCGCCCAGCACGCCCATGCGCTCGCCCACCACTCGCAGGGAGAGACACCACAGGAACTCGTCGAGATGAACGAGACCGCCGAAGAACTCTTCGAAGAGCGGTTCGGCGTCACGCTGGCGGAAGCAACCGGCCACCAGCACTAACCGTTCGACTGCAGTAGTACCGGCGGGCCGGAAGCTGGCCACCAGCACTCTCAGTCAGCCAGTCACCGGCAATCCTTTTGTCCGATCGCCGAATCTATCCAGCGACACAGCCATGACTGACACAATCACCGTCGAGACGACCGATCGCGGCGTCACGACACTCACCATTACTCGGCCCGAGAAGCTCAATGCGTTGAACGTCGAGACGCTCGAGTCGATCGCCGACGCACTCGCCGATGTTGAACCCGACACCCGAGCGTTGATTCTGACTGGCGCGGGCGATCGATCGTTCGTCGCCGGTGCAGACATCTCGTACATGCAGGATCTCTCGACCCCTGAGGCGCAGGCGTACGCCGAACTCGGCCACCGGGTGATGGACGCGCTGTCGGCGTTTCCCGCGCCGACGATCGCCGCGATCAACGGCTACGCCTTTGGCGGCGGGTTAGAACTGACGCTGGCCTGTGACATTCGTATTGCCGCCGAAAACGCCATCCTCGGACACACCGAGATCGATCTGGGAATTATTCCCGGCTGGGGCGGCACCCAGCGGCTCCCGCGACTGGTCGGCGACGAGCGCGCTCGACGGATGATCTTCTTTGGCGACCGAATCGACGCCGAGACCGCCGCCGAGTACGGCCTCGTTAGCGAGGTAGTGCCGGCTGACGAGCTTTCGTCTCATGTCCATGAGATGGCCGACGAGCTTGCATCCAAACCGCAGGTTGCGCTGTGTGCGGCCAAGGAGGCGGTCTCACTGGCTAACGAAACGACACTGGACGCGGGGCTGTCGTTCGAACAACGCGCCTGGAGCGGGCTGTTCGGGACGGGCGATCAGCGAGAGGGAATGGCCGCGTTTCTCGAGGATCGCGATCCCGCGTTCGAGTAGCACTCACCGTAGAGGTGTTCGACACGATCAATCCTGTGGCGTCGCGGCGGTTTGATCGCCGTTAGTACTCGGAGGCAGTGTCTCCTCAACCTGGGTGTACACTGCGAGGAATCCAACGAGCGCGAGCACGGCTCCAAACGCGAACGGCACCGCAAGCCCGTACGCAACGAGAAAGCCTGCGGCAAGCGGGCCGATCGCCACACCGAATCCGAATCCCATGGTGAGGATCGACAGCGTCGATCCAGACTCGCCAGCCCGGGCCAGATCGCCCGCAAGTGCCAACGACGGGGCGAAGACCAACGCGACGGCAACCCCCTGCAGCAGTCGGACCGCGAGCATGATAAGTGAGGACGTCACGAGGCCTTGCAACAGCGTCGAGGGGATGAGGATCACAAAGCCGATCACGAGGAACGGACGGCGGCCGTAGCGATCGGCGGCCCGGCCGACGGGGATCTGAAACAGGACGTTCGAGATGACCACCGCGCCAAACTGTGCGGAAAAGTAGATTGGCCCCTGTGCCAATGCTGCGTTAATCTCGTTTTGTAGCGTGGCAAAGAGCGCAATACAGATCCCCATCGTGACAGTCGCAAGTCCGAGGACAAACACGGGATCAAACAGCCGATCGTCGCCCCAGACACGGATCGAGATGTCATCAGAGGCCGGTTCTTCGGCGTCCTCAGCGTCTGAGACGAACGTGTAGACGAGCACGAAGCTTGTGAACGCGCCGAAAAACGCCGCCAAAAATGCCGCGTCGAATCCGGAAATCGTCACGCCGCCGGGCACCATATACGGTCCTGCATCAACAATAACGCCCGCGACCACCGGACCGAATCCAAACCCAATCAGCCGAAAGGTGTTGTAGATCCCGAAATTCCCGCCGCGATCCGTGGCGTCGGCGGCGTACTCGTTTACCAACGCGACAGTTGCTGGGATAATGAAGGCCGCGCCGAGGCCCTGCATCGCCCGAAGTAACACGATCGAGAGGTAATCGCTCGCGATCGCAAAGCCGAGACTGCCCGTGGCCAGTAGTGCAATCCCGACGAGAATGAACGGCTTTCGCTCCATTCGGCGATCTGAGAGCCGCCCAGTGAACGGCTGGGAGATGCTGTTCAACAGGCCAAACAGCGAGAGCACGAACCCGATCAGGATCGGCTCTGTCACGTTGAAGCCGTATCCACCAATCCCGATCGACGCGTCGAGCAGCGAGCCGATGTCGACCGAATCGCTGACGATGAAAAGTGGGAGGACGACGATCAAAAACGAGTTCCCGATCGCACCGACCATCCGCGCCAGCGCCAACACGATGACCCGGCGATCGCTGCCGAACAGCGTCGGCGCTGACACTACCACATCACCATTGCCAAATTGTTTGATGCTCGCCGGTATGGGTGTTGTGTTTCCGGGCACCGATGCTGGTGATGGTGGCTACTGTAGCGTTTGCAATATTTCGTGCTTCTGTTCAACAACCGCTGGCACAAACTCGCTTGGGCCACATATCGTATTATTTGTTGCAATGCGTTGCACACGATATCATATCCGTGGTCTGGCCAACAGCGACTATACGGCGTGTAAGTTGTGATTATGCGTGTATTGGTGTGTGTACTTATCCCTTCGGGAGCCGATCTTACAGTGATGAGTCAGACTATCAAACTCAGCCGACTCCAGTCACAACTTGAATCGCTGTCGTACCCGATCGACGCAACAGAAGCCGCTGAATCGTTCGCCGACACCACCGTCACGTTTGCCGACGGCGACGCAGACCTCGGAACGATGATCGGAGAAATCGACGCTGATCGCTTCGAGAGCGCAGAGGGCCTGTATTCTGACCTCAACAATGTGTTGCCGATCGAAGCGGTCGGCGAGCCCGGCCAGTCCGACGGCGACGCGTAGGAAAATCCGGACCGTTAAGTACGATCGCGGTCGTGGATCCGGCTATGGAGTTCTGCGACGAATGCGGTTCGATGATGCAGACCGACGGCGGGATGTGGGTCTGTCAAAGCTGCGGGTTCGAAAAGCCCCGGGACAGCGAGAAGGAACGACAGTTCCAGGAAGCGACCACGGAGAGCCAATCCTCCGATGAGGGCGTCGTCGATATGTCCGAGGTCGACAACTCGGAGATCGGCCCGACGACGACCGTCATCTGCCCCTCCTGTGGTCACGATCGCGCCCGCTACGAAATGAAACAGATTAGATCGGCTGATGAGTCCGAAACACGCTTTTTCACCTGTGTCGAGTGCGATCACAAGTGGCGTGAGGACGACCACTAAGTAGCCTCGCTGCGATCAATAGCCCGTCATGGAGGTCCCACCGCCGGCGATCCCAGCTGATCGCCTCGAAGGCTGGCGACGGGTCGATTCAAGTGTCGAGACGCCCTTCGACGCGAAAGTCGTCACCGTCCGCGCGCACACCCTCGTGTTCGAGGATGCCGATCGGGGACCGATCCTTACCGAACGCACGGGCGTCAACACAGCCTGGCGATTCTTTTTTGTGACCCGGATCCAGATCCGGCCGAACACTCGTCCGTCTGCAGCCCTTTCGCGGGTCGTCAGAAACGGCGCAGCCGACGGGTTCGAGGAGCGGCTCGCCGATCGCGGCTTCGAATCAATACGCAAACGTGACTCGCGATCGATCAAGATCGGTGACGGTGATGAGAACAGAGCGGCAGACGGGGACGGGACGCTCGTTACCTACGGTGCACGCTGTGTCGTGGATTCGATCAGAATCCCGCTTGAGGGTATTCTCGTGGTGTGGACCCGCGACGGGCAGTACTACGTCGGCGGCGGCGCGTATCCCGCCTCAGTGCCCCAGGGCGTCGATCCCGACACCGTCCGCTCGCTCATTACTCCCGATTCGGACAGAACGGCTCTCTTGGCGGTGTTTCGATCGGTTGGGACCGCGGACGCAGGCTAGCTGTTGATTAGCTTGGCTTCCCCGTCTTGGCGATCGTAACCCTCGTTACCCGTTTCTGGCGATCGTGAGGTATCCCGTGTGCCCGACCCCACGCGTCGACGGCCGCGATCCACGATCGTCAAACGTCATCTCTCGCTGGATCGTCTCCAGCGTCCGAACGTCTGCAAGCCCCGCGTCGCGGGCGGCCTCGACGACCGATCGCGTCGATTCGACGAACGGCGAGTAGACGGCGACGAACCCACCCGGCACCAGCAGATCTGGGACGTGTTCGACCACATCGGGCGCGTCGCCGGTGTCGAGCGTCACAAGATCGAACGACGGCTCCTCGCGGAGGCGATCGAGGTCGTCGAGAACGTTTCCAGTTCTGACCGAGACCGCGTCGGCGACGCCGGCGGTTTCCATGTTCTGCCGGGCGTTTTCGGCGAACTCGGCGTCGATCTCGTAGGTCGTCACCGCGGCACCGAGCCGCCCGAGATACGCGGAGAGAATCCCGGTTCCCGTCCCCGCATCGAGCACGCGATCGCCCGCCTGTGCGCCGGTGAAGCCGATCACCAGTCCGATGTCCCGCGGCATCATCGGCGCGCCGGTTCGATCGAGGTGGTTGAACAGATCAGGTCCGCGGAGCCGTCGGACGACGAACTCCTCGCCCAGATGTGTCTCTAGAACTGTTCCCGGTTCAGGATCGTCTGGAACCGTGAGTACGCCGAGGTCGGTCTGCAGCTCCTCACCGGGGGCGCGCACGTACTCGCGATCGCCGTGAACGAGGAGAATCACTCGAGGCGGGCGATCGCCGCTGCGAGGTCGCCATCGGCCGCCGCGAGCGCCTCGCGAGCCTCGTCTTTGGAGACGCCGGCTCGTGTTGCGACGATCTGGATGTCGTCCTCGGGGACCGCTGCTGTCGCCTCGTCTGCCGAATCGTCGTCAGTATCTTCCGAGGCGTCGGTCACCGCTGCGGCATCGGCGTCGCGAACCGTGGGCTCGCCGACGACCTGGTAGGTTTCGGTCCCTTGAGCGTTCATTTTGGTGACCTGGGGGGTCTCAAAGACGAGCTCTTCGCCGTCTTCGGTCGTGATAACGACCCGTTCGGCGTCGATGTCGTCGACGTCGATCCCCATTTGTTTCATCATCTGTTGCATCTTCCGTGGGTTCATTCCGCCGCCTCCGAACATGCGCGGATGTCGGTGGTGCGCCGGCAAAAACATGGCGAACCACGGAGCGATCGACTCACATGGTCGTTCGACCACGTCCAGATCGAATCCCATGGTTTCATTTTCGGCGTTCCCGTTTACGCTCTATGTACCTCGCAGCACAGACCTGGCCGGATCTCGATGACTACGTCGGCAGTGAATCTCTTGCGATCGTCCCGCTCGGATCGACTGAACAACACGGCCCGCACCTGCCGCTCGCGACCGACCACCTCATCGCAGAGGCGTTGGCCCGTGAAGCGGCCGATCGAACCGGCTACCTCTGTACCCCAACGATCAACGTCGGCGTCAGCCCTCACCACCGCCAGTTCAACGGCACGATGTGGGTTGACGCACCGGCGTTTCGCGACTACGTCGAGAGCCTCACCCGAAATCTCACCTATCACGGGATCGATCGCGTCGTCTACGTCAACGCCCACGGCGGCAACATCGTCCACCTCCGAGAGGTCGGTCGCCGGCTTAGAGACGACGAAGCCGCGTATGCGATTGAATGGATGTGGGACGAGTCGATTCCGGATCTCGTGAACGAGGTCTTCGAATACAACGGCCCCCACGGTGGCCCAAAGGAGACTGCGATGATCATGCACATCGCCGAGGAGCTGGTTCGAACCGATCGCCTCGACGCGGCCCGCGACGGCGGGACGCGAACGTTCGACGCCGAGTCGGGGCGCGTCCATGGGGCGCGGACGTTCTACGACGCGATCGACAACTCTGAAAACGGCGTCTTTGGCGATCAGACCGACGCCACTCCCGAGATCGGCGAAGAGCTGTTTGAGGCTGCAACTGAGCAGCTCGTAGGGTTACTTGAGTGGCTCGACGCACAGCGCTTCGAGGACCTCATGCCCGACCCACACGTGTGAGCTCTTCGTCCCGACACGTCTGAACTACTCGACTCGCGTGCTGATCGAGATTCCTGACCCGACCGGGAGCAGGAACGTCTCGAAGGCAGGGTCCGCGCGGACCGTATCGACGTACTGACCGATTCCCGCAGTCTCGCGATCGCTTTCGGCGGCTGGTAATGGCTCATCATTTTCAAAGTGTGCTAACAACCGATCGAAGTCGATTGGGCCTTCCATCATGTTGTCCGCGACGACGACACCACCAACCCGCACGTCCGTGCGAACCCGCTCGAACGCGTCGGCGTAGCGGTGTTTCTGGTGATCGATGAGTACCACGTCGAAGGGGCCGTCGTAGCGTTCGATTGTCTCCATCGCGTCGCCCGCCTCGAAAGAGGCTCTGTCCACCAAGTCGGCGCGATCGAGGAACTCTCGGCCCATCGCCAGTTCGTCCTCGTCGAACTCCGTCAACACGATGTGGCCGTTCGGGTTCATACCTTGCAGGAACCAGTACGCCGAGTAGCCGTATCCAGAGCCGAACTCGAAGATCCGTTCAGCGTCGGTCAGCCGCGCCAGCAAGCGGAGGACTGCGCCCGCGTTCGGGCCGATAATGGGGAAGCCCTCCGCTGTCGCGTACTCGGCCATCTCCGTCTGGATCGGATCGTGGTCGGGTCCCGTCGCACGGAGAAATCGAACGATCTCGTCTGCTAAGACGTCCATATGCAGTCATGTCCGTCGATCGACTTGAACGTGGCTGACCGCGAGTCCTCCAAGCTGGCCGGTGGTTCAACGCTTAAGTCCTCCCCGCGGCACCTCTATAACAATGTTCGACCCCGACGAACTCGACCGGATTCGCGAGGCAAAAACCGAGTGGGAAGCGGACACTCTCTCGGGGACACTCGATCGCTTCGGCGAGCGCGCGGATTCGTTTACGACCGACACCGGCGGCTCGGAGGTGCAACGGCTCTACACGCCCGCGGACGTCGCAGACCTCTCTTACGACGATCTCGGGTTTCCAGGCGAGGAACCGTACACTCGCGGCGTCTACCCGACGATGCACCGCGGTCGACTGTGGACGATGCGGCAGTACGCTGGCATGGGGACCGCCCGCGAAACCAACGAGCGCTTTCGGTACCTGATCGACAACGGCTCCTCGGGGCTTTCGATGGCGTTCGATCTGCCGACCCAGATGGGCTACGATTCGGACGCAGGGATGGCTGCCGGCGAGGTCGGCAAATCTGGCGTTGCGATCGATTCGCTGGCTGACTTTGAGACCGTTTTCGAAGGGATTCCGCTCGACGAGGTCTCGACCAGCATGACGATCAACGCGCCCGCGGCGGTGCTGCTTGCGATGTACATTGCGCTGGGGGACAAACAGGGCGTCGACCGCGCGGAGCTTCGTGGGACGATCCAAAACGACATCATGAAAGAGTACATCGCGCGGAACCTCTACATCTACCCGCCGGAGCCCTCCATGCGGCTCATCACCGATATTTTCGCGTTCTGTGCAGAGGAAGTGCCGAAGTTCAACACGATTTCGATCTCAGGGTATCATATCCGCGAAGCCGGTTCGACAGCTGCTCAGGAGATTGCGTTTACCCTCGCGAACGGAATTGAGTACGTCCAGGCGGCGATCGAGGCCGGCCAGGACGTTGACGCATTTGCGCCACAGCTATCGTTCTTTTTCAACGCGCACAACAACATCTTCGAGGAGGCGGCGAAGTTCCGCGCCGCTCGGCGAATGTGGGCACAGATTATGGACGATCGATTCGACGCGCAGAGTCCCAAATCCAAGCAGCTGAAGTTCCACACCCAGACCGGCGGCTCAACGTTGACCGCCCAACAGATCGAAAACAACGTCGTCCGGGTCGCCTACCAGGCGCTCGCGGCTGTCCTTGGTGGGACGCAGTCGCTACATACGAACGGCAAGGACGAAGCGCTGGCGCTGCCGACCGAACAGTCCGTCCGGACGGCGCTTCGAACCCAACAGATCCTCGCCCACGAATCAGGCGCGGCCGATACGATCGATCCCCTCGCAGGAAGCTACTACGTCGAATCGCTCACCGATCGCCTCGAATCCGACGCGTTCGACATCCTCGAGGCGATCGACGATCGCGGCGGCATGTTGTCTGCGGTCGAAGACGGCTGGGTCCAACGACAGATCCAGGACGTCGCCTTCGATCGACAACAGGAGATCGAATCCGGCGAGCGGATTATTGTCGGTGTCAACGAGTTCACCGTTGAGAACGAGGACCCGCAAGTTGATCTCGAGGAGGTCGACGAGGAACAAGAGCAGGCGCAGATCGATCGCGTCGAAACGCTCCGGGCGGACCGCGACAGCGAGCGGGTCGATGCGGCGCTCTCGGCGGTCAGATCGGCGGCTCGTGACGGCGAAAATCTCATGCCCCCGATCATCGAGGCGGTCAAAGCCTACGGGACAGTCGGGGAGATCAGCAACGTCCTCAGAGACGAGTTCGGCGAGTACCAGCAAGTATGACCCAAGATTCTACCAGCAGAACCCAAATCGACCACATTGGTATCGCAACTGACGACTTCGAGGCGATCGCAGCCCTGTTCGGTGGACTGCTCGATGCGCCGCTGGTCCACGAAGAGACGTTCGACGGCATGCGCGTTGGATTTCTCGAACTGGCGAACGGCTACTTCGAACTCCTCGAACCGATCGCCGATGAGGGCCCGATCGCCCGGTACCTCGATTCGAACGGTCCGGGAATCCACCACGTCGCGATCGCAACCGACGACATTGACGCGGCGATCGAAACGGCGGTGCAGGCGGATATTGAGCCGATCGATACGGAGCCTCGCCCCGGCGCGTGGGGCCATGAGGTTGCCTTTTTACATCCCAAATCGACCGGTGGGGTACTGATTGAGTTCGTCGAACACTAGCTGGCTGACAGCCAATGGTCTGACGCCGGCGTTAGTACTCGTAGAAGCCGCGTCCGGTCTTTTTGCCCAGATCGCCGGCCTCGACCTTTCGTTTGAGCAGGTACGCCGGCATGTAGCGATCGCCGAGTTCGCGGTGGAGGGTCTCGGAGGCGTCCAAGCAGATGTCGAGGCCGATGTGGTCGGCCAACTCGAGCGGTCCCATTGGGACGTTCGTGCCGAGTTTCATGCCTCGATCGATGTCTTCCTTGGTTGCGACGCCCTCGTCGTACGCGCGGATTCCTTCGTTGATCCACGGGATGAGGATCCGGTTCGTGACGAATCCCGGCTTGTCATCTGATTCCCAGGTTTCCTTCCCGAGCGCCGCCGAGAGGTCGTGTGCCAGTGACACGACTTCGTCTGCGGTTCGTTCGCCAACGACCACCTCGACGCCGTCCATAATCGGAACCGGATTCATAAAGTGAATACCCACAACCAACTCAGGCCGATCGGTGGCTGCGGCGATCGTCGTTACCGAGAGCGTGCTCGTGTTCGTCGCCAACACAACGTCGTCGTCGACGACTGCATCCAGTTCCTCGAAGATCGATCGCTTGATGTCCATCTTTTCGACGGCGGCCTCGATCACGATATCGCACCCTGCGAGGGCTTCGATATCGGTTGTCCCCTCAATCCGATCGATCGCCTCGCGTTTTTCATCGTCAGTGACTTTATCTTTCGAGACAAACCGCGAGAGACTGTCCTCGATCGATTCGAAGCCGCGATCGACGAACGTCTCCTCGATGTCGCGCATCACCACATCGTAGCCCGCGGTCGCGGCGACCTGTGCGATTCCGCTGCCCATCGTCCCCGCGCCAACGACGCCGATCGTTTCGATTGCGGTTCTCGCCCTCATAGCACGGAATCGCGCTGGAATGCACCTAAACATGGCGAAAGTCCATGATGGTTCTTTCCTTGACCGCCTGCGGAGGCCAATCTCAGTTTCGATAGCCTGACGGAAACGCTCAAGTTCGCTGCGTGAGAGCATTGAGGCAGGTAACCACCCATGACTGAACGAGCCAGTGGGGGGACAACAGACGCGAGGGCGCTGAAGTTTGTCGGCCCCAAAACCGCAGCCGTTCTCGACGAGGCGTCGTTTGGGGCTGACGCGATCCGCGAAAAGCGGGTGTCGTTCCGGATGCTCGTTGATGCGGGTGTCCATCCAGGCGTTGCCGCGAAAATTCGTCGAGAGCACTCGCTAGCGTGGTCGTTCAGTTCCGGAGACGATCTCGAACGGCGATCTGCACAGATTCGTGGGCTAAGTGAGGACGAAGCCGCCTGGGTTGCCGCCAGTTCGGGTGGCTGGGCCGATCAAGCCGATCGCGTCAACAATCCCCCTGGTGTCACTGAGCCAGACCTTCAGACGGCCGAATCCGCCGAGACGGATGGCAGCGGCGATGCGTTCGAAGCGGAGGCCGCCTGGCGCACTCGGAGTCGACCCACCCCACTTGAGACGTTGGATGTCATCGACACAGCGGCCGAAACACTGCTCGCTGAGGCTGGCATCACCTCTGTCCGGAGCCTTGCGACCGCAGACCCCGATCGCGTAGCGGACGTCCTCGCGCTCGATCGGTCGACCGTTCGCCAGTGGCACCAACTGGCTCGGGACCAATACGACAACAATTGAGATGTTTACTACTGTTGTAGTACTAAATAAACATTCATCGTTTCACGAAAATCCCGCAGTAGGCTTCTGAAACATCACTTCTCGAAGTCACCGAGATTCGCAGTGACCCAAGTTATTTTATATCTAGTAACCCGAATCCGAACTGATGCTCCCACTTGAGGATTCTGAGATCACACGGAACGGAAAGTCGCTCATTCTCGCGTACGACCACGGCCTCGAACACGGCCCCGTGGACTTCGAACCGAATCCACCGACGATGGATCCCCACCAGATTTTCGAGTTGGGTTCACACGATGCCGTCACATGTGTCGCGGTACAGAAGGGTATCGCCGAAGGGTACTACCCCTCCTACGAAGATGACGTCACTCTGATGGTCAAACTCAACGGAACCTCGAACCTCTGGATGGGCGAACCGAACAGCGCGGTCAACTGTTCGGTCGAGTACGCCGCCGAAATCGGTGCCTCAGGGCTCGGATTCACCGTCTACGGCGGTTCGAATCACGAGGTCGAGATGGCAGAGGAGTTCCGACAGGCACACGAGGACGCCCGCGAGCACGACCTTCCGATCGTCCTGTGGTCGTATCCGCGCGGCCAGGGCTTGAAAAACGACACCAGTGCCAGCACGATCGCATACGCCTCTCGACTCGGATTAGAACTCGGCGCCGATATGACGAAGGTCAAATACCCCGGTTCGACCGACGCAATGCAACACGTCTGCGACGTCGCAGGTGAAATGGGGGTCGTGATGAGCGGTGGATCGAAGATCGGCGACCGCGCGTTCCTCGAACTCGTCGAAGACGCGATGGACGCCGGCGCGCAGGGCCTTGCGGTGGGCCGGAACGTCTTCCAGCGGGAGAACCCGACGGCGATTCTCGATGGGCTAGGGGCGGTCATCTTCGAAGAGGCGTCCGCGAGTGAAGCGCTCGAACTCGTCGAAACCGCCGACGCGGCGGCCTCAGCCGACGACTGATGGCAGACCACATTGAGGCGATCTTCGATGCGATCGCTGCGATCGCCCCCGACATTCGGGCGGCGTTACCCGGCCGACGGCTCGCGGCCGGCGGAGAGAACCCAAGCGGCGAAGACCAGCTTGCGGCGGACGTCTACGCCGACGACCTCCTCAAAGAGGCCATCGAGGCGATCGACGGCGTCGGGATCTACGTGAGCGAAGAGCGAACCGAGGCGATCGACGTGGGCGACGGCGAGCTCTCGGTGGCTGTCGATCCACTCGACGGCTCGTCGAACCTCAAGTCGAACAACGCCCTCGGGACGATTGTGGGCGTCTACGACGAACCGCTGCCTGCCTCTGGCCGCGACCTCGTCGCCGCCGGGTACGTCCTATACGGCCCGATCACCACGATGATCGTCGCGATCGAGGACACCGTCACCGGCTACGTCGTCGACGACGGCGATCGGACTGTCTCCGAGTCGGATATGGAACTGCCGTCGCCGCCGACGATCTACTCATTCGGCGGACGGGTCCCCGAGTGGACTGATGGGTTTGCCGCGTTCGCCGACGAGATTGAAACCGAACTCAAGCTCCGGTACGGCGGCTCGATGGTCGGCGATGTGAATCAGGTCCTCACCTACGGCGGAATCTTCTCGTATCCCGCGTTGACGAGCGCTCCCGATGGGAAACTCCGGCTACAGTTCGAGGCAAACCCCATGGCGTACATCATCGAGGCCGCGGGCGGCGCGTCCTCTGACGGAACCAAATCGCTGCTCGATCGCGAACCCGACGGCGTCCACGATCGAACACCGGTCCACCTCGGCAACGACGAGTTGATCGATCGCGTCGAAGCCGCGCTTCGGTAACCGGCCGGCGCTTTCCACATAGAAAATTGTTTACAATCGCCCGCTGCACCTTCGGGTATGCACGTTCACGTCGGTGACGAGGCGACAGCGGAGGAGGCCGAAGCGATCGCTTCCGCCGTGGCGACGCACCTGGGCGTCGAAGTGTCCGTATTCGTCGGGGACGACGAGGAGCCGGCCGCCGCTGCGGAGCCACAGTATCCGCTCTCTGACGATCGCGGCCCGACCGATCGCGAACAGTCCCTCCGCGAAGAGATCGACGATATCCTCGACGGCGGGCCACAAAAGTACAAAGCGCGCCTCCCCGAGCAGGGCAAACTATTCGTCCGCGATCGGCTGGACCTGTGGTTCGGCGACGGCGAGGATTCCCGAATCAAGTTTGAGGACGGCAAATTCGCCGCCTTCGACGAGTGGCACCCAAACAGCCCCGAGGTCGATGAAGCCGATGATGGCAACCGACTTCCCGGTGATGGACTGCTCACGGGAGCGGCGCGGTTTGACGGTCGTGACGTTCACTTCATGGCAAACGACTTTACAGTCAAAGCTGGCTCGATGGCACGGCTGGGTGTCGAGAAGTTCCTCCGGATGCAACAGCGCGCGCTGAAAACGGGCAAGCCGGTGTTGTACCTCATGGACTCCTCCGGCGGACGGATCGACCAACAGACCGGCTTCTTTGCGAACCGCGAGGGGATCGGCAAGTACTACTACAATCACTCGATGCTTTCGGGTCGAGTGCCACAGATTTGTGTCCTCTATGGGCCCTGTATCGCCGGCGCAGCGTACACGCCGGTGTTTGCAGACTTCACAATCATGGTCGAGGGAATGAGCGCCATGGCGATCGCGTCCCCGCGGATGGTAAAAATGGTGACCGGCGAGGAGATCGACATGGCCGACCTTGGTGGTCCCGAGGTTCACGCCAGACACTCTGGTTCGGCAGATCTCGTGGCTCGCGACGAGGAGCACGCCAGACAGTTGGTCTCGACACTGCTGACGTACCTGCCGGACCAGGCTGGTCAGACGCCGCCCCGAAGCCAGCCACGGCCACCGAAACACGATCCTGACGGGATCGATTCGATCGTGCCCGCCGAACCAAACCGTCCGTACGACGTGCTCGAACTGCTCGAACGGATCGCCGACGCGAACTCGATTTTCGAGCTCAAACCCGACTACGGCTCCGAGATCGTCACTGCCTTCGTCAGGATCGACGGTCGACCGACCGGCGTTGTGGCAAACCAGCCGACAGCTCGCTCGGGGGCGATCTTCCCAGACGCTGCTGAGAAGGCTGCGGAGTTCATCTGGACGTGTGACGCCTACGAGATCCCGCTTTTGTACCTCTGTGACACGCCGGGATTCATGGCCGGATCCGCTGTCGAGAAGGACGCGATCCTCGAGAAGGGCAAAAAGATGATTTACGCCACTTCTTCGGCGACGGTGCCGAAACAGACCGTTATCGTTCGGAAAGCCTACGGCGCTGGCATCTACGCAATGGGTGGTCCGGCGTACGACCCAGAGAGCGTGATCGGGTTGCCATCCGGCGAGATCGCGATCATGGGCCCCGAGGCCGCGATCAACGCGGTTTACGCACGGAAGCTGGAGTCGATCGACGATCCCGAAGAGCGCGCACAGATGGAAGACGAACTCCGCGCAGAGTATCGCGAGGACATCGACATTCACCGGATGGCGAGCGAGGTTGTGATCGACGAGATCGTTCCGCCAAGTGACCTCCGGCGGGAGCTGGTCGAGCGGTTCGACTTCTACCGATCGATCGAGAAGTCGATCCCCGACAAGAAACACGGCACGGTGCTGTGAGCAGCCCCAGTAACAAACTACGATCCGGATAAGGGGTTATGACGGTGTTGATCGCATCGAATCAGGCGATTTATCTGGAATGAAAATCCAACTGTTGGTAGCATCGCAATGTTGTCAGGGGGGTTCTCGCAGTTAGATTCGTTGCTTGGCGACATCACCTCTACCGAACTTCGGGTCGGTACGACACTGATTATCTTTTTTATTGCAGTCGTGCTTGGACAACTGCTTGTCCCGCGAGTGGTCGGTCGAGTCCGGGCGACGATCCGTGTGGGGTCCGATCGACTCGCGGGCGATCGCTTAGAGACGTCACGCGAGGCGTTCATCGAGGCGGTTCCGATCGGAGGACTCGTGAGTCTATTCGTTGGGATTGTTCAGCTGGTGCTTTTTATTTCTGCGGCCGCTGCAATCCTCGTCGTCTGGGGACAGCTTGACTTTGTGGTGGCGCTTGTGCCGTTTGCCCGGAACGCGGTCGCTATCGGCTGGCGGCTGATAATATCCGCGGTGTTGCTCTTTGGGGCGTACGTCGGCAGCCGGGTTCTCGAGGACGTCATTGGCGAGTTCAGTAACGACAGCGATCGCGTCACCGCCCACCAACAGCAGTTGCTCACCCGGATCGCACAGGTGTCGCTCCTCGTTCTCGCTGGCATCACCGTCCTCGGCGTGTGGGGCGTGAATCTCAGCGGCCTGTTGGTCGGGGCAGGGTTCCTCGGCATCGTCGTTGGGATGGCTGCCCGTCAAACCTTGGGGTCGCTCATCGCAGGGTTCGTGCTCATGTTTTCACGACCATTCGAGATCGGCCACTGGGTCGAAATCGGCGACGAGGAGGGATTCATCACCGACATTACGATCATGAACACCCACATGCGGAACTTCGATGGCGAATACGTCGTCATCCCGAACGACCACGTGGGCAACGTCGCGATCACGAATCGATCGCGTGAGGGGCGGCTTCGCATCAATATGCAAGTCGGCATCGACTACGAGGACGACCCAACAGAGGCAAGCGAGATCGCCCGGTCCGTCCTCGAAGATGTCGACGTAATCGAAAACCAACCCCAGCCGATCGTCATTCCCTCGAGTTTTGGTGATTCAGCCGTACTCTTAGATATCCGATTCTGGATCGAACCGCCGACGCCGCAGCTGCGGTGGCGATCGAAGGCCGCTGCGGTCACGGGGATCCACGAACGCTTCGCCGAAGAGGGAATCTCGATTCCGTTCCCACAGCGAGTCGTCACAGATCGAGGTCCGCTTGAGCCTGCGTCGGATGGATCACCTCCCACCACTGTTACCGCGGAGGGGTCTCACTCGTCCGACTGAGGCCGCTTCAACGACAGTACCGTTCGATCGAACGTACAGACGAGTGTCTCTCCGCTATCGTCGGTATCCTGCTCGGAGTCGGTTGGTTCGTCGTCCTGATCGCCGCCATTGCGTTTCGCTCGATCGACGACAAACGCCTCAACGTGCATCGTCACGATCCCTCGCTCGCCATCGCTCGTTTCGCGTTTGTCGGTGACTGTCGATTGGGCGCGAATCGTGTCACCGTGAAACACGGGCGCAGGATGCTGAATATCGTCGTACGAGAGGTTCGCGACGATCGTTCCGTCGGTCGTCTCAGGGATCGACACCCCGACCGCGAGCGCCATGGTGTAGATGCCGTTGACGAGGCGCTCGCCGAACTGCGTGTCCGCAGCGAAGTCTGCGTCGAGGTGCAACGGCTGTTGGTTCATCGTCAGGTCACAGAACCGCTGGTTGTCGCTTTCGGAGACAGTCCGCCGACGAGCGTGCTCGATCGTTTCGCCAACCGCGAACTCCTCGTAGTATTTGCCGGGCATGGCGGGCGATCGATCGGCTGATGCATATCCGTGTCGGTCCAAACGGTCGGATTCGAGCTGGCCGTGAGGCAAGCGTTCAAGCCTGTTCCGCGAGAGCAATCGGACATGCCACGACGAAGCGTTCTGTTTTCCCCCGGTGATCGACCCACCCTCATGGGCAAGGCGGCAACGATCGACGCCGACGTGCTCGTTTTTGATCTAGAGGATGCGGTCGCGCCGGCTCGAAAGCACGAAGCCCGCGAGGCTGTTCGATCGGTGTTGACAGATCCAGACTTCGATCCGGACGCCGAAGTATGCGTTCGGCTGTCGGGACTCGATGACGACGCCGATCTCGATGCAATCTGCGCTGCTGGATCGGCTGCGGACGGGGTGATGCGATCGAAAACGACCGTTGCCACCGATATCACCGGACTCGCAGACGCGATCGCCGATCGGGGGCGATCGCTGTCGATCTACGCGCTGATTGAAACCGCCGCAGGCGTGTTAGCTGCTGCCGACATTGCGGCCACAGAGGACGTGTCGGCGATCGTCTTCGGCGCGGAGGACCTCGCTGCGGACCTCGGAGCGACCCGAACCGACGAGGGGACTGAAGTGTTGTACGCCCGCCAGCACGTTGTCCTCGCTGCGAGTGCGGCGGGTGTCGACGCGATCGACACGCTCCACACCGACTTCGAGGATACCGAGGGGCTGCGATCGGACGCCGAACGCTCGGTGACTCTTGGGTACGACGGCAAACTTGCGATCCATCCTGCACAGGTACCGATCATCAACGACGCGTTTACGCCCGATCCCGAACGGGTCGAGTGGGCCAAGCGGGTGGTGGCCGCGCGAGATGCTGTGGCCGCGGACGATCGTGGGGTCTTTGAGGTTGACGGCGAAATGATCGATGCGCCGCTCATTGCGCAGGCCGAACGAATTCTCGAGCGAGCAGCCACCCGGTGAGGCGACCAGAACCAAAAAATATAAATTTTATGTATTTTACCCCATGATATTAGGTCGACACAGTTATCTCGGTCCGCAGAAAGCTAGCGCACATGAGCGACGAGGCAAACCCGTTCGAGAGCTTGGGCAAGCAGATCGACGAAGCGTCTGCGTATCTCGACCTCGGTGACGACGTGCTCACCCGGCTCAAGCACCCAGAGCGGATACTCGAGACCAACCTTTCTGTTGAGATGGATGACGGTTCGATCGAGCTGTTCAGAGCGTACCGCTCACAATTCAACGGCGATCGCGGCCCATATAAGGGTGGTATCCGGTACCACCCCGGTGTCACCCGCGACGAAGTGAAGGCGCTGTCAGGGTGGATGGTGTACAAATGCGCGATCGTCGATATTCCGTACGGCGGCGGCAAGGGCGGAATCGTCATCGATCCGAGCGAGTACTCTGAATCCGAGTTAGAGCGCGTGACTCGAGCGTTTGCGACCGAACTTCGACCCATCATTGGTGAGGACCGCGACATCCCCGCACCGGACGTCAATACTGGCCAGCGGGAGATGAACTGGATCAAAGACACCTACGAGACGCTCGAAAACACGACCGCGCCGGGTGTCATCACCGGCAAAGCGATCGACTCGGGTGGCTCTGCTGGCCGCGTCGAGGCGACCGGGCGATCGGTCATGCTCGCCGCACGAGAGGTTTTCGAGTACCTCGAGGAGGACATCTCCGAGGCGACCGTCGCCGTACAGGGGTATGGCAACGCGGGATCGGTCGCGGCGGCTCTGATTGACGATTTAGGCGCTAATATTGTCGCGGTTTCGGACTCCAGCGGCGCCGTCTACGATCCAGACGGCTTCGACGCGCGCGCCGTCAAATCGTTTAAAACTGAGACGGGCAGCGTTACTGGCTACGAGAAGGCGACTGAAGAACTCACCAACGACGAACTACTGACGCTGGATGTCGATCTACTCGTCCCAGCAGCGCTAGAGAACGCGATCGACGGTGAACTCGCCGAAGATGTCCGTGCGGACGTGATCGTCGAAGCCGCCAACGGGCCGTTGACCCCCGAGGCCGACGACGTGTTGACCGACGCCGGGGTTCACGTGGTACCCGACATCCTCGCGAACGCGGGCGGTGTGACGGTGTCGTACTTCGAGTGGGTCCAGAACCGACAGCGCTTCGCGTGGACTGAAGAACGCGTCAACGAAGAACTCGAACGCGTGATCGTCGATGCGTTCGACGCGCTGACGACGTCCTACGAAAAAACTGACGCGCCGAACCTCCGGACTGCGGCGTACGTGGTCGCGATCGAGCGGGTCGCAAACGCCTACGAACAGGGCGGCACCTGGCCCTGAGCTTTGATTCACACCTGATCGGCTAAGCCCCAGACGTCACGGCAGGTCGAATTCGAGACGATCGCCGGCTTCTATCCCGCGATCGGTCGTCCAATCACGATTGACCTCGAGTACATACTGTCCTGTCCCTGGATATCGAAGCTCGTTGCCGTCCTCGTCGGGCCCTGGGGCTCTGGCGTGGTGTATCTCCGTGATTATCCCTTCGTCGTCCGCGTAGATGATGTCGATCGGAAAATCCATCTCCCGCATCACGAATGTTCGATCAGAAACCGAATCGTAGACGAACAACATCCCGCGATCCTCGGGTAACGACTCGGTATCACTCAACCCGAGATAGCGGAGGTCGCCCGTGTCCGCGATCGCCGCGGTGACGCGTCCGAGTACCTCATCGTCCGCTGAGCGAACCTCGACGACTGTCGTCTCGTAGTCCTCGTGGACCGGCTCGCTGGCGTCCTCGTCGGCGCTCTCGTTTGTTTCAGCGTCAGTCGTATCCTGCTCGGAGTCGGACTGTTCGGACTCGTTCTCGTTCGTTGTGCCGTCGCTCGCCTCCTCGGACTCCTGTGGGCTGTCGTCTGATCCGCCCACACAGCCGGCGATCGCCCCAGCCAGTCCAGCTGCAAGCACGGACCGCCTCGTGTGTCGGCCCATACGGGGTCGATCAGGCTGACGCTTCCGTGGTGAGTTGGTTTGCGAGGTAAATCGCGATCGGCTCAGATTCCTCCTCGACGAAGCGGGCGACTTCCTCGCCATCACGCTCGACGACGACGGTTGGAATCAATTCGATCCCATATTCGTCGACCTTCGGCCCGGATTTGCCGCCGTCGTCGTTCTTTTCGACCGGATAGTGGTTGACGTTCTCGTCGGCGACACCTGCGGCGTCCAGTGCTGCAGCGAACGCCGGTAGTTGGCGCTGGCAGTCGCCACACCAGTCGCCACCCCAGACGTGAAAGACGAGTCCATCAGCGCTGAGCGCCTCGATCGCCTGTTCGTCTCCCGAATTGTCCCAGTCGTCTGCCGGCTGCATCGTTTTCAGTTGCATACCCATGCCCACGCCTTCGAGAGTGATAACTCACGCGCTGACGGCGACGGCTCCCACCGCAATTGAGTACTGCGATCGGATCGCCTGGACGACACGCCGATTCCAGTAGCTGTTTTAGGGTTGACCGACCAACCGATCGCACATGCACGAGAACATCCTCGACACGATCGGCTCGCCGCTGGTACGGGTCGACTCGCCGGACGGGACGACTGTCGCGGCGAAGATCGAGTCGAAAAACCCCGGCGGCTCGGCGAAAGACCGTCCCGCGCTGTCGATGATCGAGGCCGCAGAGGCGGCCGGCGAGCTCGAACCCGGCGATACGATCGTCGAACCCACGAGTGGCAACACCGGCATTGGGATCTCGATGGTCGCCGCGGCGAAGGGCTACGACGCGACGATCGTCATGCCGGCATCGAAGTCCCCAGAGCGCCGGGCGATCATGCAAGCCTACGGGGCGGAGCTCGAACTCGTCGAGGGAACCATCTCGGACGCGAAAGATCGTGCAGACGAGCTTGAAGCCGAGGGGATGGTCCAGCTCAAACAGTTCGAAAACCCCGCCAATCCCGAGGCGCACTACCGGACGACTGGCGAAGAGATTCTCGAACAGGTCGGCGATCGGACCATCGATGCCTTTGTCGCCGGCGTTGGAACCGGCGGGACGATCACCGGCACCAGCCGCCGGCTCCGCGAGGCGTTTCCCGAGATAACAATCGTCGCGGTCGAACCCGAGGAGTCAGCGGTGCTGTCCGGCCGACCGGTGACTGGCGATTCCTTCCAGGGAATGGGACCCGGATTCATCAGCGAGAATACCGATACGACGCTCATTGACTCGGTCGAAACGGTCAGCCTCGAAGCGGCCGAAGCAGAGTGTCGCCGGCTCGCTGAGAGCGAGGGCATTCTCGCCGGCCAATCCAGCGGCGCGTCGAACCTCGCAGCCAAGCGCGTCGCCGAACAGCTCGCTTCGGGCCGCGGTGATGGGGATCCGATCGACGATCCGCTCGTCATTACGGTGTTTTGGGACAGCGGTGAGCGCTACATGTCGACCGGGATGTTTGACTGATCGAGGAGGTCCTCGACCGATCGCCGTGACAGATTACTGACGATCGGACCGGCGCGTGATCGATTACTGACGATCGGACCGGCGCGTGATCGATTACTGACGATCGGACCGGTGCGAGATCGATTACTGACGATCGGACCGGCGCGTGATCACTCGGCGTTCGAAAATTCGTCTGCAGTCACTCGAACGATGACCGTTCGATCGACCTCCTGGAGGTCGTACTCGGGAACCGTCCCATCTCGGCGGGTGACGTACATCGGTTCGACCAGCCGGTCGTCGACGACGCCGTACACGGTGAGGTAGCGATCAGTCTCTTCGGGCGGCAGCTCGCGGTTCCTGACGTCGCTTGCGAGCTCCCGCGAGAGCCACTCTGCTGTCGAGACACTCGGTTCGCGAATCAACACCGTGTCGACGAACCGGACGAGATACCAGTTTAGATCGTTACACAGTGAGACGGCCGCGCCCAGACTGACGGTGTCGATCGCGATCGAGTTTGCGAACGGCTCCGCGAGCGTGTACGTCGAAAGCGCCGCTCGTGCGGTCTCTCGCGAGAGCAGTTCTGCCCTGAGCGAGATATCCTCGGAGCCGACGAAACACACACGGGTCACGTACGGTAGCTTTCGGCGGGCGAATAAATCCGTTCCGGCTCGACAACCGATTCCTTACCGTAGGCGGCAGTAATGAATGCAAACTCCACGTGTCCGGTACTTTCAGGACGGTCCCATCCGTGTAGCCAATATGTGGCGATCGTCAGTACTTCTTGTGCCAGTGATCGACTCCGTGGTCAACCGATTTATCGCTGCGATTCCGTCCTTCGTCGCAGCGATTGTTTTTGCGGTCATCGCGTACATCGGCATCCGAATTATCCGCCGGCTTGTCCGGGGTCTCATTACCGGGGCGTTCCCGGCTGATCAGCGGCTCATTGCCGACTTTGCGGTCGTCGTCGTGACGATCTTTCTCTGGTTCGCGGCCGGGCTTGTGCTGTTGGACATTCTCGGACTGGGACAGATCGCAGCGAGCCTTGGCACAGCCGTCGGCTTTGTCGCATTAGGCGTCTCCTATGCGCTTTCGGAGATGATCGAAGACACCGTCGCCGGCATCTACCTGCTTAAAGATCCGGACTTCAACGTCGGCGATTCAGTCACCACCGGTAGCGTCGATGGAACGGTTGCCGAGATCGGCCTGCGCAAGAGCCGATTTATGCTCGAAAACGGCGATACAACGGTGCTTGCAAACCGGGATGTGGAAGCAAAGTGGACGAAACGTGCCACAGAGCGGAGTGAATAGTCGCGCTGTGGTCGCCCACAGTCACGTCTGCCCGCCGACGCAACGTTCATCACTGACGCCGACACGAGCTACGGTATGGATCGGAACCGCTTCGTCTTGCTCGCGATCGCCGCGTTCGGGCTACTCCTTGCGAGCTTTCTGATTCGAGGGACGACGCGGATTCTTCTGCCGTACCGGATATCGCTGATCCTGGCCGCGCCGGTCGTCTTCGCGGCGTTCGCCATTATTGTATATCTATTCGTCTGGGGACTCTTGGACCTGTTCGGCGTTCGATCAATCGAGTGACGCTCGCAGCGCCCGCCCGATGAAAACCGTTTTTCGATCGCTCGCCCAACAAAATGTATGAACGTACGAGCCATCGCGGACCTTTCGCCCGACGAGCGGGCCGCGCTGTTTGAGCGTGATGCCGGCATCGACGCGGTTCGGGGGGATGTCCGCGACATTGTTGATCGCGTCCGTCGAGAGGGTGACGTTGCCGTCCGAGAGTTTTCTAAGGAGTTCGACGGCGTCGAGGTCGGCAATATCGACGTGACCGATGCGGCCGAGCGAGCGTACGATGCGGTTGACGATGACATCCGTGACGCAATCGAGACCGCTGCGGCCAACATCCGTGGCTTTCACGAACGCCAGCAACCGACTGACTGGCGCGAAGACTTCGAGGGGCGTGAGCTCGGGCGTCGGTACCGGCCGATCGAACGCGCCGGTGTCTACGTCCCCGGCGGGACTGCCGCGTATCCTTCGAGCGTTCTCATGGGTGTCATTCCCGCGAAAGTCGCCGGCGTGGAGCACGTCGCTGTGGCCACCCCTCCCGGCGAACCAATCAACCCGGTGACGCTGGCGGCGATCCACGTCGCGGGTGCGGATGCGGTGTATCAGGTCGGCGGAGCACAGGCGATCGCGGCCCTGGCGTACGGGACTGAAACCGTTACGGCCGCGCAGAAAATCGTCGGCCCCGGCAACAAGTGGGTCACCGCCGCAAAGGCTGAGGTCCGCGGCGATGTCGAGATCGACTTCCTTGCTGGTCCCTCAGAAGCGCTCGTGCTCGCCGACGAGACGGCCGATCCGGCGCTCGTGGCTGCAGACCTCCTCGCGCAGGCTGAACACGATCCGAACGCCTCCGTGGTGGCGGTCACTGCCGACGACGCCCTTGCGGAAGCGATCGCCGAGGCGGTCGATCGCCAGGCCGCCCAGCGCGAGCGTGAGTCGATTATTCGTGAGGCGCTCGACAACGACGCGAGCGGGATCTTGACCGCCCGATCGATGTCCGAAGCGGTGCTTTTCGCCGAGGAGTACGCCGCCGAGCACCTCTCGATCCAGGCGGCAGACGACGAGGCATTGCTTGATCGGATCGACTCCGCGGGGAGCGCGTTCCTCGGCCCGTTCACGCCGATCGCCGCCGGCGATTACGCCTCTGGAACGAATCACGTATTGCCGACGAACGGCGGCGCAAAGCGTTTCGGTGGCCTTTCGGTTGACACATTCCTGCGATCGACCACTGTCCAGCGTCTTGAAGAAGAATCGCTGGCTACGCTCAAAGAGACGATAACACTGCTCGCAGAAGCCGAAGGGCTGGAGGCACACGCCGAAAGCGTCCGAAAGCGATTCGAGTAACGACAAACAGTTTCATTTTGCGCTGTCGACGGCGTCACAGTTAACACCGTTCGATCGCTATCGTGGGGTATGAGTACCGAATCGATCGACGGATCGGCGCGGTCCCGCGTCGAAGTAACGCCCGCGGCTGCCGAGAAGGCGCTGGCGCTTATGGACACAGAGGGAATGGACACGGATGTCGGTGGATTGCGGCTATTCGTTCAGCAAGGTGGTTGTGCTGGGCTGTCCTACGGGATGCGCTTTGATAATGAACCAGAAGAAAACGACACCGTAACCGAGCACCACGGGCTCCGGATCTTTGTCGACCCGGCGAGTTTGAACTACATTGGCGGGAGTACGCTTGAGTTCGAAGATGGGCTACAGGCGGCGGGCTTTACTGTCGAAAATCCGAACGTGGAAGCCGAATGCGGCTGTGGCGAGAGTTTCCGCACCTGAAGCGCGTTGACATCGCCTGAAAAACCACCGGACGTATCGGCACGAACGTATAAATCTATTCCGTCCATTTGTCTCACACATGACCCGAGAAGCTGCGACGACCGAATCTGGGGAATCAGTATTTATCGATCGATCGGACGCTGAACGCGGCGGTGACGGGCTGTTTTATGCGGTCTATGGCTCTGAATCCGGCGACGATCGGTGGGGATACTACTGTTCGAACTGCGAGAGCTTTGACAACGCGATGGACACAATGGGCCGTATCGAGTGTAACACCTGTGGGAACATCCGAAAGCCCGAAGAGTGGGACGCAGCACACGAGTAAGGCTGCCTTCTTATCTAATTTTCTTCAGTACTCACACACCCCAGAAGAACGCGATTCCAAGCGTCGTCACGACAGTCAACAACAGTTGTAGCGGCGCGCCGAGGCGAGCGTAGTCTGAGAAGGTGTAGCCACCTGGGCCGTACACCATGAGGTTTGTCTGGTAGCCGATCGGGGTCAAAAACGGCGTCGACGCGGCGAACGTCACCGCCATCACGAACGCGAATGGGTTTGCGCCGAGTTGGAGCGCCGCTTCAACGGCCACCGGGATCATCACGACGACGCTCGCGTTGTTGCTCAACACGTTCGTCAAAAGCGCGGTCACGAGATAGAACAGCCCCAACACGACGATCGGCGTGAGCCCGAACGAGACTGCGACGATCGCCGTTGCGAGCCACTCTGCGCCGCCACTTCGCTCAAGCGCTACCCCGAGGGGAATCAACCCCGCGAGCAAGAAAATCACGCTCCAGTCGACGGATTCGTACATCTCGTTCGGCTTGACACAGCCCGTCGCGACCATGGCAACGATCCCAGCCAGCGCGGAGACGACGATCGGTAGCACCCCGAGCGCTGGCAATGCGACGACCAATGCGACAACGCTGAGGGCGACCGGGATGCGATCGTAGCGGTACTCTGGCGGCGTGAGATCCTGTGCGACGATGAAGCCCCGATCGGCGACGAAGCGTTCGACCGTCGATTCAGACGCTTGCACCAACAGTGTGTCTCCCCCGCGAAGCGGCCGTTCGTCCATCCGGGCGTGAATTATTTCTCCACCGCGTCGAATTGCGAGCACCGTCGCGTCGTAGCGCTGTCGAAACCGGATTGACTCGAGGGTTACCCCAATAATCGTCGATTCCGGAGAGATCACGATTTCGACGAGTCGTTGGTTGGGGGTCTCGTCGATCCGCTCGTCTTCGACCGCTAGCTGTTCGTCAGTCACCTCCGCGTCAGGGGCGAGTTCGAGGCCTTCGGCTTCGATGAGCCGCATGAGGCTGTCGCGATCGGTTCGGAGGACAAGAATATCTTTAGCGTGAATCTCCTTGGGCGCAAGCGGCTCACTGAACGTGCGTCTGTTTCGGACCAGTTGGACAATGTCGGCGTCCATATCGAGCGTCGAGAACGCCTGATCGATCGTCTGGCCAACGAACGGCGAGGATTCGGTCACGACGACTTCTGTGAGATACTCCGTCATCTCGAACTCGTCGGTGAGCGTCTCGTCGATTTTGATCCGCTCTGGAACGAGGTACGGCGAGGCAATAAGCAGGTATCCCACCCCTGTGAGAAGGACGATGATCCCGAGTCCAGTGAACTCGAACATCGAAAAGGCAGACAGCGACTCGATACCGAGGTCTGCACCAATCCGAGCGGTCAGGTCTGAGGCGAGGATATTCGTCGATGTGCCGATAACAGTCAACATGCCGCCGAGCATCGCCGCGAACGATGCTGGCATCAACAGTCGAGAGGGTGAGACACCGGTCCGATCGGCCACCTCAATGATCATCGGAATCATCACCGCGACGACTGGCGTGTTGTTGATGAACCCTGCGGTCCCACCAGACAGCCCCAAGACGGCGGCAAGCTGTCGGAACGGGCTGTCACCGAACGAGCGGACGATCCACTGTCCGATGTAGTTTATCAGTCCCGACTGTCTGATCCCTTCGCTCAGGATAAACATTGCAAGCACGGTGATCGTCGCCATGCTCGAAAAGCCAGACAGCCCAGCAGCCGTATCGACGCCCGTAACGGGTTCGAGGATCATTAACACGACGAGCAATCCGATCGCCGTCACGTCGAGTGGCAGTGGTTCGAGTACGAATAACACGAGTGCGATCGCCGCAATCGCAAACACGATCGCGATATCGGGTGTTATCGGTGCCAGCCCTGCGACCGACTGTAACAACTCGACTCGATACACAGCTACGTGGCTTCAGTACCCGCCAATCGACAAAAGCATTCACACTGGAAAACCAGCAGTCAAGTGCGGACTCTCAAAATATTACAACTGATAATAGTGCCGTCGTCTTTTTATTCAATGCATTGAAAACTAACAGATACATGGTACAGATATGGACACTCCAATCGTGTAGCTGCGCCAACACATGAGCCGGCCGTCTGACCCGACCGTTCTCGTCGTTGACGACGAACCCGATCTGGCAAATCTCTACACTGCGTTTCTCTCGTCCTCGTACACTGTTCGGACTGCAACGAGCGGCTCGGCGGCCCTAGATCTCATCGATGATACAGTCGACGTTGCGCTGCTCGATCGGCGCATGCCGGGAGTTTCGGGCGACGAACTGCTCGAGAAGATCCGCGAGTGTGACTGCTCAATCAAAGTAGCGATGCTCACCGCCGTCGAGCCCGATATCGACATTGTCGATATGCCGTTCGACGATTACAAGGTGAAGCCGGTCACTCGAACCGAGCTTTTAGCTCTCGTGGAGGGTCTTATCGAGCGGCTTACCTACGACAGCCGCGGGCAAACGTACTTTCGCCTCGCTGCAAAAAAAGCGGCCCTGGAGATGGCGGGCAACGACAGCGGCGAAGAGTACGGATCGCTCGTCGACGAACTCAACGCCGTCCGATCGGAGATGGATGCACGGCTCGATGAGATCGGCGCAGAGGCAGCATTCAAAGACCTGCCTGGTGTGAGCAAATCGTAGCTGCCCAATTAGGTGTTTCCGTGCCCTCAAGGCGATTGATTCCCTATTGAAGGGTATGCACGTTGTAGTTCTGGGTGCGGGATATGCGGGCGTCACACTGACCAGACGACTTGAGCGATCGCTGCCGGAGTCTGTCCAGCTCACCGTCGTCGATCAGTCGCCGAATCATCTCGTTCAACACGAGGTCCACCGGGCGATCAGACGGCCATCGATCGCCGACGCGATCCAGGTTCCACTCGAAGACCTCTTCGACCGTGCAGCGGTCCGACTCGGAACGGTATCTGATGTCGACACCACGGACCGAGTCGTCTCGCTTGCCGACGGTTCAACGATAGAGTACGATTATGCGGCGATCTGTCTCGGGTCAGAGACTGCATACTACGGACTCGAAGGCGTCGAGGAGCACTCGATCGGGCTGAAGAGCCTCGAAGAGGCGGACCGAATCCGCGGCGAGGCGCTTGACCTCATCGAGCGCGGGACTGCGGGGACGATCGTCGTTGGCGGTGCCGGACTCTCGGGGATCCAGGTTGCTGGCGAGCTTGCCGCGCTGGTCGATGAGGAGGGAGCCGGCGATCGAATCGATATTGTCGTGCTCGAAATGCAAGACTCGGTCGCACCGAGCTTCCCGGCGAACTTCCAGGCCGCGGTACACGACGAACTGGTAGCCCGGGGGATCGATGTCCGAACTGAGACCGCAGTCGAACGGGCTGGCCCAAGTGTTATCGAAACTGACCACGGCGACCTGCCGTACGACCTGTTCGTCTGGACCGGCGGTATCGGCGGCCCAGACGCGCTGTCGGGCGAGCGCCCGATCGTCCGGAACGACCTCCGGCTCGATCGATCGACCTTTGTCCTCGGCGACGCGGCCAAGGCGGTCGACACAGATGGCGAGCCGGTCCCTGCAAGCGCCTCGGCGGCGATCCGTGAGGCGGGCACCGTCGCTGAAAACATTACCGCGCTCGTCGAACACGATCTCGAGGGGGCGGGTGGCTTTGAACCTCGAATGGAGCCGTATCGCTTCTCGGTACCCGGCTGGATCGTTTCAGTCGGCACCGGTGCCGTCGCGCAGGTCGGTCCGACGGTGCTCACCGGCGCGCCGGCCAAAGCGATGAAAGCGTCCGTCGGTGCGGGCTATCTCAGCTCTGTTCGGGCGATAAAGCAGGCTGCGGAACTGGTCGAAGAAGAGATCCGCGCCTGATCTGATCAACAGCGATCGACTTACCGTGGCTACTCGCTACTCGGTTTCGATCGCCGAATCGAACGCCTGGACCACCTCATCGAACGCGTCCGCGGCGGTCTCGACGTTCTGGGCGAGGCTAAGAAAGCCGTGCACCATTGTTGGGTAGTCGAGGTGGGTAACCGGGACGGCTGCCGCTTCGAGCCGATCGGCATACTGTTTGCCGTCGTCTCTGAGCGGATCGAAGCCAGCCGTCACCACAACCGCTGGCGGCAGCTTTGAGAGGTCCGACGCGTCCAGTGGTGAGACGAACGGATTGTAGCTGTCGACCGGATCCCGACAGTACTGTTCGAAGAACCACGTCATGTCCGCGCGGGTCAAAAGCGGTCCGTCAGCGTTTCGCTCGTAGGAGCGTGTCGAGCGAACCCTGCCGGTGATTGGATACAACAGTAGCTGCGCGTCGATCGTGGGTCCATCGAACTCACGGGCGTGCAGACAGGTTGCTGCCGCGAGGTTTCCGCCGGCGCTCGTTCCCGCGACTGCAAGCCGATCTGGATCGCCGCCGACGCTAGTGGCGTGTCGGTCGGCCCACTCGACCGCCGCGACTGCATCTCTGAGCGGCTCTGGAAACGGGTGCTCGGGTGCGAGCCGGTAGTCGACGGAGATGACGACGCTATCGGCGGCCGAAGCGAGTCGGCGACAGACGGTGTCGATCGAATCCAACGTGCCGAGCGTCCAGCCGCCGCCGTGAAAGTAGACGATGGTTGGGGCTGGATCCTCCCGCTCTGGTCGATAGATCCGGACAGGCACCTCGCCGTCAGGACCATCGAACGCCAGATCACGGACTGATCTGAGGCTCTCCGTCGGCTCCACCTCGGATGCGAACACCCTCCCTTCGAGCCCTCGTGCCGCATCGACGCTCAGGGCATGCCACGGTGGAATCCCTGCCGCTTCAGTCGTCGAGATGATCTCTGCGAGTTCCGGATCGAGCGATCGCTCCATATCCTCGCGTCGATCCCGGAGCACATATATCCAGTGCGCCCGCACGCGTCGATGTGACCGCTACCATCCGGTTCGCCGACGGGGCCGTCGTTGTCGAGGCAGCCGACCCCGACCGACTACCGTCGCTGCCTGGTGCGGAGCTCGACCCCCGGACGGACACGCTGCGAGCACCGGCATACCGCTACGCGGCGATCCGGACGATTCTCGGCGAACTCGACGTTGGAATCGACGATCGGGTCGCTCCAGAGCGACCGCTCTCGCTTTCGACGACCTACGCGCTCCGGGAGTACCAGCGTGAAGCACTCGACGCGTGGGAGGCTCGGTCGAACCGCGGCGTCCTCGAGTTGCCGACCGGCAGCGGCAAAACGGTGATCGCGATCGCAGCGATCGCGGCGCTCGGGACGCCGACGCTCGTGGTCGTACCAACGATCGCGCTCGTCGAACAGTGGGAACGCGAGTTGCAGTCTGAGTTCGGCGAGGTTGTGTCGATCGGGCGGCTAGGTGGGGGCGAACAACGGCTCGGCGACCTGACTGTTGCGACGTACGATAGCGCGTACCTCCGCGCAGACGAGATCGGTGGCGAGTTCGGACTGCTCGTGTTTGACGAGGTCCACCATCTCGGCGCGGAGGGCTACCGAGACATCGCTCGTCTCGCAGCGGCGCCGAATCGCCTCGGTCTCACTGCAACGTTCGAACGCCCCGACGGTGCCCACGAGGTGATTCGCGAGCTAGTGGGTCCGAAAGTGTACGATGTGGACGTCGATTCGCTCGCTGGCGAGCATCTTGCTGCATACGATATCCGCCGGATTGAGGTCGAACTTAGCCCCGAGGAGCGCGCGGCGTACGAGGACGCCCAGGGAACGTTTGTTGCGTACGTCCGCGAGGCGAATATCCAGTTTACGAGTGGCAGCGACTACATGGAACTCGTCAAGCGATCGGGGAACGACCCTCGCGCTCGTGAGGCAATGCTCGCTAAACAGCGAGCGAGAGAGATCATGATGAACGCCGAGGAGAAGGCCGTCCAACTTGGGCGGATTCTCGATCGCCATCGAGACGATCGCATCATCGTCTTCACCGCGCATACTGACCTCGTCTACCGGCTCTCAGCGCGATTCCTCCTGCCAGCGATCACCGCCGAGACGTCGGCTGCAGAGCGATCGGAAATCCTCTCGCGCTTCCGCGAGGGAAACTACAGCCGCGTGATTGCGGCGAACGTGCTCGATGAGGGTGTCGACGTCCCGGATGCGAATGTGGGCGTCATTCTCTCTGGTAGTGGTAGCGAACGGGAGTTTACTCAGCGGCTTGGACGGATCCTCCGGCCGAAATCCGACGGTGGACGGGCGATACTGTACGAGGTGGTCAGCGCTGAGACCGCCGAAGAGCGGGTTGCTGGACGGCGACGCTGAGCGTACCATTCAGCTCGCAAATGGTGCAACTGCGCATCTCAACTCTTATTTTCCGTCCCTGTGTACCCGTTCGCGTGTTACCGAAGGCGCTTCTCAGGGTGTCTCGATCGGGCGGTGGGTACCGCCCAGAGTTTGTCAACGAGTCGAGACACCACCTCGCCGATCGAGTCCTCCAGACGTTCGACGATCATGTTGGCTCGCCGCGATCGGCGCTTGATGAGGCGCTTTCTGCGCTTGAACAAGATGCCGACGACTTCAAACTCGTTCGCGGATTCGCGACGCTGTGCGAGCGCGACGCGACGTTCGAAACTGCCGCGCCGATCCCGCCCGAGCGGGTCCGGCGGATCATCTTCGAGACGGCTGAGTCGATCGGCGGCGTCACGTCTGACGCGGAGCGAACACAGGCGATCGACGCCGCAGCCGATCGGCTCGCGGTTCCGCCCGAGACGGTTAAGGAGGCGCTGTACGCCGATCGGGGTCGCAACCAGCGTCTGACTGGCTTTGAGCCACGGTGGACGCCGGAAACGCTGTGCACCCAGTACAACCTCTCGCTCGCACAGACCGCGCTTTTCGACGCAACCGAGGTACGTGTTCGGACGGACGATCCGAAGTCGCTGGTATCTGCGATGGGTCGCCTGCGGCTCATGTACGAGATCGAACGGACCGATTCGGGTCGTGTCGTCGTCATCACCGGGCCAGACGCGATCTTCAGGCGCACACGGCGCTACGGCACCGCCTTTGCGCGGCTGCTTAGATCGATCGCCGGCTCTGCAGTCGAGTGGGAGCTCGTCGCGACGATCGATGACCGCGGCCGCGAGCGAACGATGCACCTGTCCGCGACAGACGTGACGGTGCCGGGAACCGAGCCGATCGCCAAGCCGACCTACGACAGCGGCGTTGAGGCCGATTTCGCCGCACGATTTCAGGCTCTGGGTCTCGACTGGGAACTGCACAGAGAGCCCGAGCCACTCGAAACCGGCACGAGTGTGATGATCCCTGATTTCGCCTTCGAGTACATCCACACCGGCTTTCGGGTGTATTTCGAGGTCATGGGATTTTGGACGCCGGAGTACGTCGAAAAAAAGCTCACACAACTCGGAGAGGTAGAGGATGTTGATCTGCTCGTTGCTGTGGACGAGAGCCTTGGCGTGAGCGAGGAGATAGCGGGACTCGATCACCGGGCGATTCCCTACAGCGGAACTGTCCGCGTCAAGGACGTCGTCGACGTGCTCTCGACGTACGAGGACGATTTGCTCGACGCCGCCGCCGACTCACTTCCGGCCGAAATTACACCCGAGGTCGATGTGATTTCGCTCGAATCACTGGCTGCGGAGTACGGGGTCGCAACCGAGGCGATCGCGTCGCGATCGTTCCCCGAGCACGAGCAGATTGGCCAGATGCTCATCCAGCCCAGTGTCCTCACGTCGATCGACGAGCGAATCGAGACAGGCATGGCTTACGAGGAGGTCGAATCAATTGTCGAAGCGACTGGGGCTACCGACGTGAGCGCGGTCCTGTCCCGGCTCGGCTACCGTGTTGCGTGGGATGGGTTGTCTGGCGGGACGATCGAGCGGCGATCGGAGTCCTAACCTCGCTCAGAGGTCGGCCAGGGACTCCTGTCTGCCTTTCGGCACCGTCGATCGGAGCTCGTCGTACAAGTAGAGGCCGACGCCGATCGGTTCGAGACCGCCAGCGAGTTCGTGGGCAACCACGAGGTATCCCCAGTCGCCGTCCCACGATTCGTACGGGATGTCTTCCCCGCGGGCGAACGCGGCGGCCGCTGCGCCCTCGAGGACGAGCACGTTCTTTTCGGCGTGCTGTCCGAACCGCTGCACCGCTACTGTCGTCGGTTTCCAGTGGCGCTGGCGGGTCCGCATGAACGTCATTCCGAGGGCTTCGATTTCGATTGGACTCGGAAGCGCCTGAGAAGGCTCTTTTTCGGCGTAGATCCACACCTTCCCTGCGCCCTTTTCCCAGAACGAATACCCCTCGAATATCGCTGGGTCGACGCCGTACTGCTCGACCCACCACTCTATCACCTCTTCGCGGGAGGCTCGCCCAGAGACAGTTCGGTCCGCAGGGGTTGCTGGCAGTCGATCGAACCGCTGGCCGACGTTTTCGGCGAGGCGATCGTCCTCGGGGACGCGACGCTCGTCGGTCATGTGGCCACCTCCTGACTCGCTCGATCGGCTCTCATGCGGCCACCTCCAGTCTTGGAAGTTCGGTTCTCATGCGGTCACCTCCAGTCTCGCACGCTCGGCTCTCATGCGGTCACCTCCAGCTTTGCACAGTAGAAGCCGCCGGTATCGTTGAGGTGGGGGTAGATCCGGTGCGTATCTGTCACGGCCGAATCGAACGTCGCTCCGTCCCACTCGGTCACACCGGGTGCGGTGTCAATCGGCAGATCGAACGAAACGACCTGACAGTCCTCGGTCTGGAGGGCGTGATCGACCACGGCTTCGTTCTCCTCTGGGGCGAACGTACACGTCGAATAGACCACTGTGCCGCCGGGCTTTGTCGCCTGGATCGCCCGCGAGAGAATCGACTTCTGGACGCCGGTGACCGATCGGACGTGGTCGATCGTCCACTCCTCCAGTGCAGTTGGGTTCTTTCGACAGGTTCCCTCACACGAACAGGGCACGTCGACGAGTGCGGCGTCGAACGCCTCGAAGTCGAACGGCTTCAGCGAGAAGTTCCGCGCGTCCTGATTCGTCACCGCAAGATTGGTCACGCCCAGCCGTTCAGCGTTGTGTCGCAGGGCCGAGAGCCGACCGAGATTGCTGTCGTTCCCGACGACCAGTCCCTGGTCGCCCATCTGCGCCGACAGTTGGGTGGTCTTGCTTCCCGGGGCCGCACACGCATCCCACACGCGATCGTCCGGATCTGGATCGAGCACCACCGCTGGGAGCGCCGACACCTCCTCTTGACCGTGGACCCAGCCGTGAAAGTACGGCCACGTCGTCCCCGGCCCGCGCTCTGCAAGCGCAAACAGCCCGTCGTGCCACCCGATTGGCTCGTATCCAACGCCCTCGGCATCGAACGCCGCAGCCACCCGATCGGCTGTCGCCTTGATCGTGTTGACACGAACAACCGACGGCAGCGGCCGTTGGCACGCTGCACGAAAGGCCTCGGGGTCGTCGACGAGCGGGGCGTACCGCTCTAACGGATTCATACGTGCCATTTTTGTCCCGATCGCTTGGCCGTTTCGGGTCGACTCCGTCTACGGGGAACATCCACTCTCGCATGTGACTTTCTCACGTTCGGACCACTCGACACCTCGTTTTACCTTCGTGCCCTGCGAACCGTCCGGACATGGCAGAAATTGAGGTGGTTAATAATGATGTATCGCTCACTGAACCAACGCTCGTCGAGGGTCTTCCTGGTGTTGGTCTCGTCGGGAAGATCACGGCTGATCACCTGATCTCGACCTTCGAGATGGACCATTACGCAAACGTCCACTGTGAGGGTATCCCGAAGGCGGTTACGTATCACGAGGACAACAATCGGCTTGTGACGCCGGTTAGACTGTACGTTGACTCCGAGCGCGATCTAGTCGCGCTACAAAGTGATATTCCAGTCTCTCCGCAGGCGGCGATCACGTTCGCAGACTGCGTCTCGGGATGGTTCGCTGAGGAATCTATCTTACCGGTGTACCTCTCCGGGATTCCGCGTGAAAAGGGATCTGAACCCGCGAGTGTCCACGGAGTTGGCGTTAACAGTGGTATCGATCGTCTGGAGTCGCTTGATATTCCCTCGCCGGGCGAGCGGGGGCTGGTTTCGGGGCCAACGGGTGCACTGTTGGCGCATGCGCTTGAACATGATCAGCCGGCGATCGGACTTGTCGTCGAATCAGATCCACGGTTCCCCGACCCGGAGGCCGCAAGCCAGCTACTCAAACAGGGCATCGAACCGCTCGCTGATATTTCGGTTTCGACCGACCATCTGGTCGATCGCGCCGAAGAAATTCGTGAGGCCCGCGAGCAACTCGCCGAGCAGATGCAACAGGCCGACGAAGAGAGTACCCGGGTACAGCCGCTGCGGATGTACCAGTAATCTGGTCGCTGGATACCGATCAAACTTGTATTGACAAACAGCCGAGACCGAACTGGATGTGAGGGTTTTTCCGCGGTGACGAACCGAGTACCAACGAGAACGAAATGGGGACACCAGTGCGGACGCACAGCAGATCCGAACGGAGCACGCCGAGCCACAGGAAGGACCAGAGCCGATGGTAACGCAGTGGCAAGAACTGTTCGGCCATCCGGAGCCGTACACAGAGCAGGCCGATGGGATCGAGACCGCGATCGAAACAGCCGAATCTGGTGGATACACTGTCATCGAGGGAGCGTGTGGGACCGGCAAAACGATGTTGGCGTTGACTGCCGGGATCGATCGGGTCCGCGATCCAGCGTCGCCCTACGAGCGGGTTGTTGTGGCCACGAGCGTCAAACAACAGCTCCGGCAGTTCGAGACAGACCTTCGTCAGATCAACGAGACGCTCCCCGATCCGCACAGTCCAATATCGGGACTAACACTCGTCGGAAAGGCCGATGTCTGTCCGTATAGCCGTGAGGGTGCAGGTGGAATCGACAGTTCGAACGTGTACGATCGCTGTGAGGGACTCCGGGAACGAACGCGGAATCTGACCGGCGAAGACGGTCCCACCACGACAGGCGCGCTGGCGGAGACTGCCCGGCGTGCACAAACTGGACTGGCTGATACTGGCACTGGTGGTAGTGCCGTCCTCGAAACCGCGGGCGAAAAGACACCGTTCCTGCCGTCGACGCCAGAGCACGGTGACGGGACGGGTGCAACAGAGTACTGTCCGTTCTACGCGACGTATCTGGACGAACTACCCGAGGATGGCGAGCCGATTGAGGCTGTCCCGTTTGATCTCACTGATCGCGGACACATCGGCACCGAGGAACTCGTCGGACTGGCCGCCAGCTACGGCATGTGTCCCCACTCGATCATGGGTGCGATCTTGCCGCACGTCGAGGTAGTAATCGGAAATTACTATCACATCTTCGATCCACTGACTGCGTCGACGTTCACTGGCTCGCTCATCGACGAAGAGACGTTCCTCATCTGCGACGAAGCACACATGCTCGAACCGCGGGTCAGAGACCTCGTGAGTGACGCAATTGCCGATCGCAGCCTCCGGACCGCCGAGAACGAACTAACTCGTGTGATCCAGCCGCTGTCGTTCGAGGGTGACCAGCTCGACGGGACGGATGTCGAGTTAATCCGAGGCGAACTGGCCGAAAGCGACGTCTCGATCGACGAACTCAAGCGATATCGATCCTTCGTCCGTGACCTCCGATCAGAGTTCGATCGCCGGGTCACCGCCTATCTGGATGCAGAACACCGCGGCTGGAAAGCCGATCTCGAAGCCCTCCCAGACACGGAAATCCCCCTTCGCGATCCAACGGTCCCAGAGCCAGACGAAATAACCGAATGGGCTGACGCACAGGGCTATACTGATGCAGTGTGGTCGCGCGCAGAGATCGTTGGAACGGTCGTTGGACGGATCCTCGACGAACTGGAAGATGACGATGTCGATCGATCCGCTCCGAGCGTCGGACGGACCCTCGGCGCGTGGTACCGTGCAGATCACGAGTCGTATTTCCGGGAGATCGAACTCGAACGGACCTGGGATCGAAGTGAACCGCCCGAATCCTGGCAGCGGGCGTACAACGCCCGGTTGGTGTTGTACAACTGTGTTCCGGGCGATGCGATCGGCGAGCGGCTATCGGCGTTCGGCGGCGGCATCCTCATGAGTGCAACGCTCGCGCCGCTCGACGTATTCGAACAGGTCTCGGGGCTCGAACACCTCAGAGAGGCCGGTCGACCGATCGAACGACGGACGTACGGCCTTGGCTTCCCCGAATCGAACCGCGAGAGCTTCGCCGTCGACGCCCCGAAGTACACGTATGCAAACCGCGGCGATCCTGGGGAAGACACACCCGCACGACAGGCACACGCCGACGCGGCCGTGGCTGTCGCGCGATCGCCCGGGAACGTGCTCGTGGGAATGCCGAGTTACCGGGAAGCCAAATGGATGGCGGATGTTCTCGAAGCGCGTGTTGACAAGCCCGTGCTTCTGGACGAATCTAGCGACGACGCCGAGACTGACAGGTTGAAACGATCGTTTTTTGCCGGTGATGGGAAGATCCTCGTCACGAGTCTTCGAGGGACACTGACAGAAGGTGTCGACTACAGTGGCGATCGCCTAGCCGCAGCCGTTGTCTGTGGCGTCCCAATTGTTAACACCGCGAGCCCTCGAACCAAGGCGGTCCAGACCGCCTACGATCGGCGATTCGGCAACGGCTTTGAGACCGCGCTCATCGTTCCAGCGGTCCGCAAGGCGAGACAGGCGATCGGTCGGGTAATTCGAGGACGTGACGATCGCGGCGTTCGGGTATTGGTTGACGCGCGGTACGCCCGCCAGTCGTGGAACAGTGTCCGATCGTACCTGCCAGCGCACGAACGAGATGCTTTCCAACCCGTGAGTGCCGATATGCTCTCTCTTGGGCTCGATCGATTCTGGAATCGACAATCTGCGGATGACGCTGATAGACCTTGAGACGTTCAGATCGCGCCGGTAGCGATTCAGTTCTGCCGCAGTATATCGTGAGTACCGTCCGATATGCGGAGCATAACTATGCAAATAACTGTTGAATGCCGAGATAATGACGCCCACCGAATATCACGTCGTCTGTCGACAGTGCACGTTTGAATCTCTGGAGCGAAGCGAAGACAGTGCCAGTACCGCTGCCGATAGGCACCGGGACGAGACCGGACACAAAGTCGTCTTTGCACGGCTCGTGTGAATCGATCTTACATACACTCTCCGCTCGTATGTAACAGCGTCCGCGGCCGAACAGCGTCAGTGATAGATTACAGTGAGTCGATCGCCGAGAGCAGATCGTCCTTGTCCTGAACACCGATGACGCTGTCTTTCAGCTCGCCGTTTGCGTAGAATTCGAGCGTCGGCACACTCCGGATACCCTGAGTTTCGGCAAGCCCACGGAGTTCGTCGATATCGACCTTGAGGACGGTTGCGTCGGAGTCGGCAGCAATCTCCTTGATCGTCGGTTCGAGCATCTTACACGGGCCACACCACTCCGCATGGTAGTCGACGAGGACGATCTCGTGCTCGTCGATCAGCTCTTCAAATTGGGATTCGTCTTCGACGTGGATTGGCTCCGAGACAGTTGCTGTGCTCATACAGTCACTTACACACACGACTATATAATCCTTTGACGGCTGTGTCCGCCTGATGCACAGCGCGTTACCAGAATCGTGACCGTCACAACATCTCAAGTACAAAAGTCATACTACCGGGAACGGTCACAAATACAGACGGACCGATCGATGTGCCGGGGTTTATACCTGTGAATAGCGACTGATCGGAGTATGAGCGACTCCGAGGCCTTCACCTACAACGGCGGCAAGGTCTCTCCGGGCGAAACCCAGAATATCCGCTATGGGATCAGCGAGACGTATCTCGGCGATCCCGTTCGAATCCCAGTCACAATCATCAACGGCGAGAAGCCAGGGCCGACGGCGTTTCTCACGGCGGCCGCCCACGGTGACGAACTGAACGGTATCGAAGTGGTTCGCGAGATCGCCCACGAGTGGGATCTCTCAGGGCTCGCCGGCACACTCGTCTGTCTGCCAGTGTTGAACGTGCCCGGGTTTTTGGCCCAACAGCGATACCTGCCGATTTACGATCGCGATCTCAACCGTTCGTTTCCCGGTCGCGAGGGATCAACGAGCGCAAAACGAATGGCGCATCGTATCTTCACCAATTTTATCGAACCCTGTGACTTCGGACTAGACTTTCACACCTCAACACGCGGACGGACAAATATGCTCCACGTCCGTGGAAATATGGCCAACGAGTCGGTTCATCGGCTCGCGCTTGCGTACGGCTCGAACGTCGTCTTAGACAGCGATGGGCCAGATGGAACGCTCCGCGGAGAGGCCACGCGTGCGGGTATTCCGACAATTACGATCGAGATGGGTGAGGCCCATCGCTTCCAGCGCGGACTCATTGATGATGCGCTCGCCGGCGCAGAGAGCGTGTTCGCAGAGTACGACATGATAAGGCGATCGACTGTTCGATGGCCCGGGTGGCGGACGATCATTACGGACGATCGCGAAAAGACGTGGATTCGGGCCGACGTTGGCGGAATCGTTGACATGCACTACGGTCGGGGCTCGCTGGTCCACGAGGGGGATCGGATATGCACCATCACAAACCCATTCAAAGACGACAACGTGACCGTCGAAGCCCCATTTACCGGGCTGTTGGTTGGGTTGTTGGAAAATCCGGTAGTCTACCCGGGGAACCCGCTGTGTCATCTTGTCGAACTCAGCGAGAAGACCCGTCGAGTCGTCGAGAGCCGCCAGACGCCGCCAAACGGCGACGCGACGTGACGATCGCTGGTTTGGTCTGATTCGACACGTGCCGCCGCGTGGACGGCCGACTACGTAACTTCTATACCACCCCGGTACAGAACCACATACGATATGAGTCAGTCGTACAATCGAGGCCTCATTGAGGACTTCGGCCGCTGGCGGGAGTTCTCCGCAGGAATGTGGGCGTGGGTGTTCCACAAGTTCACCGGCTGGGTGCTTGTCGGCTACCTATTTACCCACATTGCCGTGCTATCGACGGCGCTTGCGGGTGAGGCAGCGTATACGGGGACGATCCAGACGCTCGAAGGGCTGCTCGTAGTCCGGATACTCGAGGTTGGATTGCTTGCCGTTGCGGTGTTTCACATTCTCAACGGGCTCCGACTGCTGATGGTCGATCTCGGTATTGGGCTGGAATCACAGGACAAAAGCTTCTACGCGTCGCTGATCTTGACTGGTGCGATCACGGTCGCATCAGTTCCAACGTTTCTCGCGGGGGCGTTCTAACCATGGCTGAGCGCTACTCTTCGTTCCAACCGGGCGGACGTCGGTGGCTCTGGCAGCGGATTACCGCGGCGTTTCTCGTGGTCGTGTTAGCGTTTCATTTCTTCTTGCTGCATTTCGTCTACCACGCCGACGAGGTGACGTTTGCGCTGTCGAGCGCACGCATGGAGTCGTGGACGTACTACTCGCTCATGATCTTGTTCTTGATCACGGCGACGTTCCACGGCGTCAACGGCGTCTACAACGCGTTGATCAACCAAGGATTGACCGGCACCAAACAGACCGTCGTTAAGTGGACGCTCGTGGTCGCCAGCGCGATCTTGATCGTTCAGGGCGTTCGCACCGCGAACGCGTGGGCCGGCATCTCGATTCTGTAATCATGAGCACGCAAGTTCCAAAAGGAGAAGAGGTTGAATCGACGACCGACGAGGCAGCGTCCTCGCCGGGAAAACAGCGCCGCGACACCGCAAAGGCCGATCGCGCCGGGCAACAGGAGAAACAGCGCGAGGCCGAAGAGCGCGCGAAGGCAAACGAGGATACTGTTCAGATCAAGGTATTCCGATACGATCCGGAAGTCGAAGCAAAACAGGAGCCACGGTTCGACGAGTTCCACGTCCCATTCGAAAAAGGGATGACCGTGTTGGATTCGTTGATGTACGCGCGGGATCACTACGATCCGTCGCTCACCTTCAGACACTCCTGTCGGCAGGCGATCTGCGGCTCAGACGCCTTCTTTATCAACGGTTCCCAGCGGCTCGGCTGTAAGACGCAGCTGTCAGATCTCGATGAGCCAGTCCGCATCGAACCGCTTCCGCATCAGGACGTGGTCAAAGACCTCGTGGTCGACATGGATCACTTCTACGAGCAGATGCACGCCGTTGAGCCGTACTTCGACCCCGACGAGCTTCCCGACGGCGAACTCGAAGAACAGCGCCAGAGCCGGGCGAACCGCGAGAAGATCAAGATGTCCACCCGCTGTATCTGGTGTGGCGCCTGTATGTCCTCGTGTAATATCGCCGCGGGCGATAACCAGTATCTCGGCCCGGCGGCGATCAACAAAGCGTACCGCTTTGCGATGGACGAACGCGAGGGCGAGGCAAGAAAACAAGAACGACTCGAGATCATCGAACAGGAACACGGTGTCTGGCGGTGTCAGACGCAGTTCTCCTGTACTGAGGTGTGTCCGAAGGACATCCCACTGACCGAACACATTCAGGAGCTCAAACGCGAAGCGGTCAAAAGCAACCTGAAATTCTGGTGAGGATCAAGGCTCAAGAGCACACAACCCTAAGCAAAATTATACCACCATTATGTACGAACACGACGTGATCGTGGTCGGCGCCGGCGGCGCGGGTCTCCGGGCGGCGATCGCGGCAAAGAACGAGGGCGCGGACGTGGCGATCGTCTCGAAACTCCACCCAGTCCGAAGCCACACCGGTGCGGCTGAAGGTGGCATTAACGCCGCCCTCCGAGAGGGCGACTCCTGGGAGGACCACGCCTACGACACAATGAAGGGCTCGGACTATCTCGGCGACGCGCCGGCGATCGAGGCCCTCTGTAAGAACAGCCCGAACGAGGTTATCCAGCTCGAACACTGGGGGATGGCGTTCTCCCGAGAGGAGGACGGCCGGGTCTCCCAGCGACCGTTCGGCGGGCTCTCGTTCCCCCGAACGACCTACGCCGGCGCCGAAACTGGCCACCAACTGTTGCACACGATGTACGAACAGTTGGTCAAAAGCGGCGTACAGGTGTACGATGAGTGGCACGTGCTGAACCTCGCGGTCACCGACGAGGAGCGCCCCGAGGATCGAACCTGCCACGGCGTCGTTGCTTACGACGTCCAGACGGGCGAGGTCTCTGGGTTCCGCGCTCGAAACGGGGTTATCCTCGCGACTGGGGGCCCAGGGCAGGCGTTCGACCACACGACGAACGCGGTGTCATGTACCGGCGATGGCCAGGCGATGGCCTACCGCGCCGGCGTTCCGCTCGAGGACATGGAGTTCATCCAGTTCCACCCGACATCGCTGCCGTCAACTGGCGTGTTGATCTCCGAAGGTGTTCGTGGAGAGGGAGGAATCCTGTACAACGCCGAGGGCGAGCGCTTCATGTTCGAACGCGGCTACGCGAACAACGACGGCGAACTCGCCTCTCGGGATGTCGTCTCACGTGCCGAGTTGACCGAGGTCAACGAAGGACGGGGCATCGATGACGAGTACGTTCATCTCGACATGCGCCACCTCGGCGAAGAGCGGATCCTTGATCGCCTCGAAAACATTCTTCACCTCGCGGAGGACTTCGAGGGCGTCGACGGTCTCGAGGAGCCGATGCCCGTCAAGCCTGGCCAACACTATGCGATGGGCGGCATCGAGACAAACGAAAACGGCGAAACATGTGTCAACGGCCTGTATGCGGCCGGTGAGTGTGCGTGTGCATCTGTCCACGGCGCGAACCGTCTGGGCGGGAACGCGCTGCCGGAACTCATTGTCTTCGGCAAGCGCGCAGGCAAACACGCAGCGGGTGCGGAGATGGAGCCGGCGAAGATCGAAACTGGCCAGCGCGGCGAGTACGAAACAGCTGAGATCGACAGCCCGGTGACCCTCGGCGAACCTGGCTCGTTCGGCGATGCCGATGCCGTTGCCGACGGCGGGACCGTCGCGGAGGGCGGTAGCGTCGACGAGACGTCGATCGTCGAACGCGCTGTTGAAGCGGAGCGAAAAAAGGTAGACGAGCTGTTGAGTAGCGACGGGATCCACCACTCGGAGGTCCGGTCGGATCTCCAAACGACGATGACCCGCCACGTTAACGTCTTCCGTGAGGAAGAGGGTCTCAAGCAGGCGCTTCGCGACATTCGAGAAGCACGCGATCGCTACGAGGACGTCGCGGTTTCGGACCCATCACGGACGTTCAACACAGACCTCTTGCAGACGATCGAGACGCGGAACCTGCTGGATCTCGCAGAGGCGATCACGATCGGTGCGCTCGCGCGCGAGGAGTTCCGTGGTGCTCACTGGCGTGCAGAAGCACCTGAGCGAAAAGACGACGAGTGGCTCAAACACACGATGCTCTCGTGGAACGACGGCACCCCGGAGCTTTGGTACCGGCCGGTGATCCTCGAAGGCGAGGACAAAACCTACGAACCGAAGACCCGAAGCTACTGACCCCGCAGGCTGTTTTGTTTTGTGTGCGAATAGATCAATGACCGATCGTCCGTCGGTGATAGCGCGGCTGTACGCGTTTGGACTGATGGCCCGTCCCGACCAGTTACTGTTGATGATTGCGGTGTATGCGATGGGCGTTTTTGTAGCGGCAGCCCAGGGTGGAGCTGTCTCGATCGACCGCCTTGCGGTCGGCTTCGGGATCTTCCTCCCGTTCGCTGCGAGTGTCCACTACGCGAACGAGTACGCAGATGCTGGGACCGACCGACTGACCCGCCGGACCCGATTCTCTGGCGGCAGCGGCGCCATCCCTGAACTGGGTGTGTCTCCGAAGGATGCACGAGCGGCCGCAATCGGTACTGGCGTGTTGGGGGTGTTGGCAGTAACGATCGCTGTCTCGACCGGCGTGCTAACCCTTGTGAGCGCTGGGCTGCTCGTTGTGATCGGCGTCCTTGGGTTGGGGTATTCTGTCGGTCCCTATCCCCTCGCATGGAACGAGTTGGGTGAGATCGACAATGCGCTGCTCGGTGGGGTCCTGTTGCCGGTATACGGTGCTGCGGTCGCGACCGAGGGGCAGGTGACGCTGGCGATCACAGCGACGTTCGTCCCCTTTGGATTCGCCGTCTTCTGTAACCTGCTTGCAACCACGTGGCCAGACCGCGAGGCGGATGCGGCTGTCGGCAAACGAACACTCGCAACCCAATGGTCCCGATCGCAGCTCCGGTTCGCGTATGCCGGTGGGCTGATCGGCCTCGTCGGTTCGGCTACGCTGTTGTGGCTGGCTGGAGCGATTGAAACCGTCGTAGCCACTGGTATTCTCCTATCGCTGCCAGTGTTTGTCTGGGGATACACGGGGTACACGAGCCAGCGATCGCCTGAACCGACCGTTGGGGCGATGCTCGTATTCGTCACGACGTTTCTCGTGTCGTCTGGCGTGGTTCTCTTTCGGTGATTGCGATACCGTTAGCCCAACACGCAACTGTGGCAGTGTGTTTTGGGCCACAAACCTATTCTCACACATGACTGTCATGGAATATCAGTATATTCGTCAGCGGTCGAAATATGACGCCAAAACAGCGCTAGTTGTCCCGACTACGGCATATGCATAAACGACCAAGTTGGCCGAAATCACGCGAATAAGCGGTGGGTACGACTGAACAGAACTTCGTTGATCGTCGTAGAGCAGTTTTATTATCGTCGAAGCACTGGAGTATATCACGAAGATGATTTCGGAAGTCAAATCGAAGCCTACGATGCCTGCTGGCCTGCAGTCACCGCGGGCAAAACTCGTCTGTCTGTATTTGTCGACGGCTGAGAAGGCGACGATCACAGAGCTCCAAGAGCAACTTGATATGAAAAAGATCTCACTGTACAGCATTCTGAAAACCCTGCAGAAGCGGGGTGTCGTTTCGAAGGACGCAGATTCGTACGTCCTCTCGAACGATGCGAGCTAGTTATTACGCGTCGATCGCGCTTCTCTGACCCCAGCGCCGTCACGAACGAGATCCTCGCAGTGAGGGCAGACGCGGGGCCGATCCATGCCATCAGGTGTGAACACACGGGCGTACGCCTGGGTGACGAACGCGCCGCAGTTCTGACATTCCGGCATAGTTGAGTCAATCATAAACGATTGTATAAGTTTTGCGGCCAGCTACCGATCGAGACACGTGTCGTGATATCTACCCCTGCGAGCGGCTGGCATCCTCCATTCAGGTACTGACCTGTCTGCACAATCGGCCGACGACGTTTTGACGCTTCCCCCAGTAGCGATCGTGTGGACGCAAATCAGCGCACGTTCTCGAACCCATTCAGTATGGACGAGAACTGCACGAACTGTTCGAAGCTGTGTGCGGCCCGCGAGCGGATCGTCCACGGCTATGGTGACGTGGGCGCGGAGTTCCTCTTCGTGGGTGAGAGCCCTTCCGAAGGTGCCGAGAAGACGGGCGTACCGTTCACCGGTGACTCGGCAGGGCGGCGGCTCCAAGAGATTCTCAGGGACCTGGGATTCGTCAGATCAGAGCCCGACGCCGCAGAGCCAGACATTCAAAACGCCTTTTTGACGTATCTCACGCGGTGTCGCCACCCCGATCGCGAACCAACTGACACAGAGATCGACACCTGTGAGCCGTTTTTGAACAGCGAGATTCGGATGATTAACCCCCAGCTCATCGTTCCGATCGGCCAGCGCGCGCTTGATGCGCTTGCGATCGACTACACGACCTATCGGCCGGGCTCGCTGTCGATCGACGAGTTGCATGCGACGACCCTCCGTGGCCGTGGATTCGAGCTACTCCCGATGATCAATCTGACAGCGCAGACGGACGAGGAGACCGACGCGTTCGTCACACACGTTCTCGAAAACGTGTTTAGCCGCGACTACCGCCAAACGAAGGGCAGACAGAGCCGATAGCCGAGACAGCAGTCCACCTGTAACGCTCTGTTGTTTCCGTGGGCGGACTCACCAGTATGGCGTCGACCGCACGCCGCGAGCCTTCCTCAGGATCCCAAGTGTAAACACGAGCACGATCGCGGCGACGGCGATCGCTTCGGCGCTGCCAACGAGTTCAGTCGCCCCGCCGACTGCGGCGACGACGAACAGCGCGGCGGTGAGGACGGCGACCCACGCGAGTGCGAGTGTCGATCGATCGATCATACACTGAGATTCAACGGCAACTGGCTAAAACACTGGGTTCAAATGGATCCCAGTCGGACTGTTCGTATGACCGTTGTCGCAGTCCTTGCGGAGCCGCCGCGCGAGGGACTCGTCCTGTCGGAGCTTGCCGAGACTAGCCCACTCACTGAGGCCGAGGTAGCCGAGCTGTACGAGGCTATGTACCGGGACACGATCTCCGCGATCCACCGATCGGGCGGGGAGCTTCTCATCAACTACCGGCCCGAGGAGTCGATTCCGGCGGCATATCAAAAAGATATCGCGCCAGAAGCCGAGCTTCGTGCGATCGTCGCGGACACGATCGACGATGTTGGGTCGGTCCGGTTTGAGCCGCAGGTGGGTTCGACGTTCGCCGCGCGCGTCGGGAACACCGTCACCCATCTGCTTCGCGAGGAAGGTGCACAATCAGTCGCAGCGGTTCCAGGGACCGCGCCGCTCATGGTTCGATCGGTTATCGACACCGCGGCGATGCGCCTGCGGACGAACGAGGTCGTCCTCGGCCCGTCGTTGGACGGCCGGGTGTACTACGCGGGGTTCACCAAGCCGATCGACTTCACCGATGCCTACGACGCGCCCGCGATCGAAACGCTCTCGCAGCGAGCGGCGGACGCGGAACTTGACACCGACTTCCTTGCGATGCAGCCGGTTGTTGAGCGCGGCGCAGACCTCGAGACGCTCATTCCACAGCTTCGATCGCGATTTACGGCCGAACGAATCGTTCCAACCTACACCGCATCGTTCGTGTACGACTACGGGCTGGCTGTCGCCGAGACCGACGGTGAGCGATCGATTGTCGTCGATCGATCGTCGGCGGATGAGAGTTCTTCCTGAAGGAGTGCCGTCGCTGTCGATCGATACGCATTAACCTCGCGATTGAGTATGTGTTCTTGCGCGGTGGGATGGCAGAGTGGACTATTGCGCCTGCCTTGAAAGCAGGTGGCCTTTGGCCTCCTGGGTTCGAATCCCAGTCCCACCGATTGTGAGGCGAACACGACGGCGAGCACTGTTTGTGCTCGCCAGTTCGTGAGCCGGTAAATTGTGGCGGGTTTCGAGCAGCGAGCAGCTATGCTGCGAGTGAGTTCGAATCCCAGTCCCACCGTAAAGCGCGGCGCACTGACGCGCCGCGCGGTTTCACGGATGGATTCGAAGCCTACGAGTCGCAGCATCCGAGCGAATGTGAGGATGATCGTCTTGGGTCGGTTCGAATCCCAGTCTTACAGCGGGCGGCCACTGGCGCGTAACCGAGAATTCGCGCGCAGTCGGGAGATCGACAATCCGACCGCTTAACAAGGGTTTTTGAATGAGCGAATCATATCCTGTAGCGATGAACCAGTACGCAGTCGGTCTCGTGTGTGGAGGTGCCCGATGAGGGGCAACGACCAGCAGGCGTACGATCGCGGTACGTCGCTGTTTTCACCCGACGGCCGGATCTACCAGGTCGAATACGCCCGTGAGGCGGTCTCCCGCGGCGCACCATCAATTGGTATCCGTGCCGCCGACGGCGTCGTTCTCGCCGCACAGAGCCGGGCAGCCTCGTCGCTCATGGTCTCCGAAAGCATCGAGAAGCTCCACAAGCTTGACGATCATATTGGCACTGCAAGCGCCGGGCATGTCGCCGACGCCCGCCAGTTGATCGACTTCGCCCGTCGGATGTCGCAGATGAACCGGCTCCGCTACGGCGAGCCGGTCGGGGTCGAAACGCTGACCAAATACGTCACCGATCATATTCAAGAAAACACCCAGCGCGGCGGGACCAGACCGTACGGTGCTGCGCTGCTCGTCGCCGGTATCGACAACGGCACCCCGCGGCTCTTCGGTGCGGATCCATCCGGAACTCCGAACGAGTGGAAAGCGACCGTCATCGGCGGTAGCAGTTCGGAGGTCCAGTCGTTCCTCGAAGAGGAGTGGACCGAAGAAACGACCGTCGATGATGGCGTCGAACTGGCGGTCCGATCGCTCAGAGTCGCAAACGACGAGCTCCAACCCGAGGAGATCAGCGTTGCAACGATCACAGACGATGACGGCTACCACGTCCTAACCGTCGATGAAATCGAGGCGGCGTTTGAGTCGATCGGAATCAGCGACGAAGACGAAGCTGATGCAGACGACGAAGGCGACGAAGGCGACGCAGACGACGAAGGCAACGACGACGAATCGGACGAAGAGTAATCCGCTACCAGCCGCTGAATTTATCTCGCCGGTACAGATCGAGCTCGTTGACTGTTGAATTGTCCTGAGCGGCCGCAAAGGCGATCGCCTCGGCGACTTCCTCGGGTTCAGTCACTTCACCGGGCTCGAATCGATCCTCGAACGCAGTCCCATCTTCGGAGCCAAACTCCGTGCGAACCTCCGTGGGATTGATAACTGACACCCCAATCCCGTCCTCGCCGACCTGACCGGCGACACTCATCGCGAAGCCGCGAACCCACCACTTCGAGGCCGCGTAGACGGGATTGAACGGCCGGGGATACTTGCCGGCGAAGCTGCCGACAAAGATGAGATTGCCATCGCTGCGTCTGAGATGCGGGATCGCCGCACGAGTCAAAAAGAAGCTCCCGTCGACGTTCGTGTCCATCATCGCCTGATACTCCTCCGTCGACAGGTCTTCGACCGACGAGCCGCGGCCGAGTCCGGCGTTCGAGACGACGACGTCGATCCCACCGAAGGTCTCGGCGGTTCGATCGACCGCCTCGGTCACGGCTGCCTCCTCGCGCATATCTGTCGGGATCACGAGTGTGTCGATATCGTGTGTCGCCTCGAGTTCGTCTGCCAGCGTCGTGAGCCGCTTTTTGCGGCGTGCAAGCAGCGAGAGATCTGCGCCGTCGGCTGCTAGCGCGTGCGCTGTCGCCTCCCCAATACCCGAACTTGCACCCGTGAGCAACACCGACTGATCTGCTAGAGCTGTCATACTGCGTTGCTCGATCGCCAGCCACCTCAGCGTTACTCCTTTCGTTTTTATGGGCGCGATCGGCTCGGGAAAATCCATACAAACCACCGGCATCCGCAGCTATTTGCCGATCGGCCGGTATCAACTACGCATGCACGTACTGCGTGGCGGACACGTCGCGGACGTAGACGGAACCAGACGAGCGGATGTCGCAATTGAGGGAGACCAGATCGTTGAGATAGGACTGGATCTCGACGGCGACACTGAGACGGATATTTCGGGATCAGTCCTCGCCCCCGGGCTTATCGACGCACACGTTCACCTGATGATGGATGGCCGACCAGACGTGGCGACCGTTAAAGACGACACCGCTGCCGAAGCGAGCTACCGAGCGGCAGCGAATCTCGGTGCCGCGATCGACGCCGGCGTGACGACAGTCCGAGATCTCGGAGCGCCCGACGGTGTCGCGCTCGCGGCACGGGATGCGGTTAATTCGGGAATTCTGCCCGGTCCGCGGGTCCACGCCTGCGGACGAAATATTGTGATGACTGGGGGACACGGCCACTGGTTCGGTCGGGAGGCAGACGGACCGACAGCTGTCCGGACTGCCGCCCGCGAACAGCTCAAAGCCGGCGCGGACGTGCTCAAGTGCATGGCTACCGGTGGGGTCCTGACCGAGGGTGCGGTCACGGGCGCACCCGAACTCACTCGCGAAGAAATCGAGGCGCTGACTGCTGCAGCTGAGCCGATTGGCGTTCCGACCGCAGCGCACGCCCACGGCGCTGAAGGGATCAAAAACGCCGTCAAGGCGGGGATCTCGAGCGTTGAGCACGGGACGTTCATGGATCGCGAGGCGGCCGAGTTGATGGCCGACCGTGGGACGTTTTGGGTGCCAACAGTGAGCGCGCTTCACGGCATCGTCAACAACGGGATCGAAGCGGGGATCCCCGCCTCAGCTGTCGAGAAGGCAGAAGATGCTGGCGAGCGGATGGGATCGGCGTTCGAGCACGCGATCGACGCCGGGGTCACGATCGCAATGGGAACCGACGCCGGCACGCCGTTCAATTTCTTTGGTGATATCCCGACCGAGATGGCGTACATGGTCGAACAAGGGCTGTCCCCGAGCGATGCACTTGAGGCTGCGACCGTCAACGCTGCAGCGCTGCTCGGAGAAGAGACCCTCGGGAAGATCGCCGAGGGCTATGTTGCGGATCTGGTTGTACTCTCGGCGGATCCAAACGAGGATGCGACCGCGTGGCAAGACCCGGCGCAGGTGTACAAAGCCGGCGATCGAGTCGTATAGCTCCGCGCAGCCGATCGGCCATGGGGCACTGAACGATCGCGAGCCAGAACGCGAGGATTGCCGGCCTGAAGAGTAACTTCCGACGGGAGGGATGTGTCGGTGGCGCAGCGCTTAGTTTTGCAGGAGGAATCGATCGACGTACCAGGTGGTCTCGTCGACGGGTGACCACGGGCGGAGGTCCTCTTCAAACACGTCGACAACTGCGCCGGTGTCGAGCATCACCCGGTGGAGGCTGTCGTCGATCTCGTCGTCGGGCTCTTCGCAGATATGGTAGAGCGTACCCGAGGCACCGTGGAGCCTGGTGAAATCGGGATCGCTCGGATCGGGGATCTCGATTCTGACCCGATCCCCAGCGGTGTACAGGGACATGCAGGGTCAATTACGCATTAGAAATATAACTCTTGTGGTGGCGATACCGCCCGCACGGCCACTGTGGCGGTGTGACACGGCCGTTTGAAAATGCACGTTGATTCCGACGATCGATATTCCTGCGGTTATATCATAAAAAAATCATTAATATGACGGGTGTTGGCAGTATGATCCATGGGGGTGTTGGCAATATGATCCATGGGGGTGTTGGCAATATGATCCATGGGGGTGTTGGCAATATGATCCATGATCATATCCGAGTCCGATCGCATAGAATCTTGAATCACAGTATCCGCGTTCCAAATTGATCACAGCCGGTTACATTGCGGAAAACAGATCGGAACACACTGACAGCTACATCCGAGTCAGCGTAGCAACGACACCAGTTCGGAGACTCCGCGAGCACTGAGTGAGGCACCTGATCGGGCGAGATATGCGCTTTTGAATGCCGCAACTTTCGCTGCCGACCCTGCCTTCAGCGCGCCAATCTTCGTGTAGTAGCCGCTCTTTCTCGCCGCAGCGATCCCGTAGTGTTTCGTTGCCATCGAAACCGGTGCTCGACGTCCCCGGACGGTGGTAGAGCCGTCGCGGATCGCCGCAACGATATCCTCGGCAGTGAGCGCCTCTCGCGAGACGCCCCGAATCTCGATTTCGGTGAACGCGCGGCCGACATATTCGAGTTTGTGCGCGTCGCTGGCGGCGATTTCCGGGTAGCCGTGTTTTTTTGCAAACCGGCGGGCACGGCGGTTCTTGTAGCCGGTGAAGAGCCACGCGTTGAACGTCTCGATCCCGTCACAGTCGTCGATGTACTTCCGTCGAACCCCGTGTCTGGTTCGCTGTGACGGGTGGGGAACGACTGCAACGCCGCCACGGTCGCGGATCCACTCGACGGTCTCTCCGAACGGAGCCCGGTGTGGCGGCATCTCGGAGACGCCGATCGCCAACAGATGGCCACGACGTGTCGACACCTCGACGCCGGGGATGCCGATGAGGCCGTACGATTTGGCCAGTTCGGCCGCCCGTCGTGACTCTGCGAGCACGTCATGGTCGGTGATCACCACCGCATCGAGACCAATGTCCGCCGCGTGTTCGAGGATCAACTCGATCGGCTCGTGGCCATCATACGAGCCGTCTGAGTGAACGTGCGGATCGATCCGAACGGTAGTTTTCTGCACACCCATTCTACTCCCGCCAGGGATATAAGCCCGTGGCATGTTGAATATGCTTCAGATATTGGCAAAATTCGGCGAGGACTGCCCACTTGCAACGTCTCACCGATTCCTACTGGATCGCCGACGACAGCTGCTCTCCGAGGTCGACGCCGTTCCAGAACGCTGCGTGGGCGCGTCCTTCGCCAACGACCCAATCCCCAGCGACGTATAGATCGATCGCTTCGAGTGACTCGATCGGGTCAGCATCAACCGCAGCGTCGGGCAGCGCGTATCGCCAGCCCTGGTCGTCAACCCAGTCGGGATCCGTGAGTCGATCGTCGCCGATCAACTCGGCGACGTGCTCGGCGGCGTCTGGGGCGGCGATGTCGATCGGCTCATCGTAGCGCTCCGTCGACCACGCAGGTGACATCTGTGCAATAAGGAGGCACTCGCCGTCGGGAACGTGTCCCTCCTTGCACTCCTCGCGAGAGACCCAGCCGACTGGGTGTTCCTGGTCGACGTTGACGAGCCCGTAGTACGGACGATCGAGCTCGAAGGGGTAGTGCAAGACGATCGTTCGAATTGTCCGGTACGGAACTGCTTGCACCGCTTCTGCAGCAGACGCCAGTCGGGCTGTGTGTTCCCCGTCAACGGTCGTTTCTTCGAGCAACGCTGCAGTCTGGGGGGCCGGCGGCGTGAGCACAACCGTCTCGAACGGGCCGTGCGGTTCCCCTTCAGTGTCGGTGATTGTCCACGCCCCCTCGCGGTGTTCGATCGACGCAGCCCTGACGCCGTGTTCGACGGTTGCCGCAGTTTCGGCGAGCGCCCGCTTTGCGAACTGTGTCATTCCTTCCGTCCAGTTCCACTTGTCGGCGTCTGGTCGATCGCCCTCCGAGACGGTCCCCGTGCGATCGAACGTCCAGATCGGCTCATCGATATTGACGAGCCCGTCGGTCCCAAGTTCTGACAGTAGCGCCGCCGTTTGACGGGCGTCCGCTTCGCTGGGGTTAACATAGTTCGCACCGTGATCGTACCGACAGCCGTGTTTTCGTCGGGTGGCCGCGCGTCCCCCAACGCCGCGGCTCTTTTCCAGAATCGTTACGTCAGCGTCCGTTGCTGCGAGTGATCGGGCAACGCCAGCGCCTGCGAGTCCTGCCCCGACGATGCCGATCGATCCGATCGCATCCGTGTCGCTCATCTTGAGCAACAGTACGGTGGGAACCGGGAAAACCCCCTCGCGAGCAGCAGCCTGTCGCCCCGAGCAGAGACCCGATCCACTGCCCATTACTAATAAACGCTTTTGAGGCCACGGACTGACCTCCATGTCATGTACGACGCGGTACTCTTCGATAACGACGGCGTCCTCGTCTCTCGGACCGCCTACGACGCCCTCCAGGAGGCCGCGTGGACGACGTTTGCGTCACTCGGTGTTGACGATCCCGACCCCGAACACGTCGAATCGATCACGATCGGTGTAACCCCCGAGATGGTTCACTCGCTCTCGGCAACATATGGGCTCGATCCCGACACGCTGTGGCGAACCCGCGATCAAACCGCGGCACGTATCCAACACGCCGAAATCGACGCCGGCAGAAAGACGCCGTACGAAGACGTTCACGCGCTCGATCGACTGGGTATTCCGATGGGAATCGTCAGTTCGAATCAGCAGGCGACAGTCGACTATCTGATCGAACGGTATCCGTTCTACCGGTCGTTCGCCGTTGCCTACGGGCGTGAGCCCGAAATCGAGAGCCTCGCGCGGAAAAAGCCCGCGCCACACTACATCGAGCAGGCGCTGTCCGCGCTTGAGGCCGATCGTGCGCTATTCGTCGGCGACAATGACTCAGATATCCGCGCGGCTGAAAACGCCGGCATTGACTCTGCGTTCATCCGCCGGCCGCATCGGTTCGACCACGAGCCAGATCCAAAACCGACGTACATCGTCGATGATCTCCACGATGTCGTCGATCTGTGTCGGCGTCGGACCGTGCACTCTTGAGTGCCGAATTGACACGCTCTGCAGTGTACCGATCGTACCGAAAGGCCCACGTCCGCGGTCGCCGTCGATCGGACTATGACATCCACCGAGGTACCCACGATCGGGCTCGGAACGATGGGACTCGACGGCTCCGCCGGCATCGAGACAGTCCGAACCGCGATCGAACTCGGCTACCGACATCTCGACACCGCACAGATATACGACAACGAGAACGTTGTCGGAAACGGAATCGAGCGAGCTAGCGTCGATCGCGATTCGCTGTTCGTCGCAACGAAAGTCTGGGCCGACAGTCTCGAGCCAGCAGCGGTACGGCGGACGGCCGCCGAGAGCGCAGAACGGTTGGGCGTCGAGACGATCGATCTCCTGTACGTCCACCGGCCGATCGAGACATATGATCCCGAGCAGACGCTCCCAGCCTTCGAAGCGCTTCAGGAGGCCGGAACGATCGACCATATCGGGGTGAGCAACTTCACACTCGCAGAACTCAACACGGCGAGAGACATCCTCTCGGGAGATATCTTTGCGCACCAGATCGAGCTCCATCCGTTGTTTTACACGCCGGAACTGATCGAGCACGCCGCGACCCACGACTACTATGTCGTCGCGTACTCGCCGCTGGCCGGGGGTGCGGTGTTCGACATTCCTGAACTGACTGCGATCGCCGAGAAACACGAGACGAGTGAGGCGGCAGTCTCGATCGCCTGGCTCGCTGGGAAAGACAACGTCCTCGTGATTCCAAAAGCCTCGAGTGAGCCACACCTTCGCGCAAACCTCGAAGCCGCCCAGCTCAGACTGGATCCAGAAGACATCGGCGCGATCGAGTCGATCGATCGTGAGCGAGAGCTCTACCCGGAGTGAGTACGCGAGGGGAGAGAAATATCGGCAGTCTCAGTTTGTGCTGCGGCGGTTTTCCAGCGCTTCGACGAGCTCTCGCCCGATCGGGATGAGCACCCAGAACGCGAGTGCGCCCAACAGCGCAGTCCACAGGAACACGTCGGTCAGGAAAATTCCAATCGCGTCGAACGTCGTTTCGGGCTCAACGGGCGCGGCGATAAGCTGGGTGTCGTAAAACGACGGTGTCTGGTACCACGCGGCTAGCGTGATCCACGCCAATGCTGCGGTCGAGAAAATCCCAAAGCCTTTGATGAACTCGTCAGCCATTGGTTGAATCTTCGTCGGAGTCCTCTTGAGACTTTCCCATCCCCTCTGCACGGAACCGCGTCCCAAGTACGTACACCGCGGTCCCAAAGGCGATCGTTCCCAGCCCAGCCACGGCCAACACCGCGCTCAACACGTCGTCGCCGATACCGAGTCCGATCGCGCCGAATCCGAGTTCGAGTATCCGTCTGAACACACTGACCTGCAGCGTCGCCGCGTCGAGCAAAAAGAAGCCGCCGACGATACAGATTGCCGCGATCATCGTCGAAAAGACGACGATCGTTTTGTACAGCCGCATTGGCACGACGATGTCCCGACGGCCGCGGCGATTGGCGCTGTCTGAGCCGGTCGACGAATCTGCCATACCGGTAGTAGGGCCGAGAGGTACTTTTATGCGACGTTCTGAGTTGCTGGACAACACCCAATACTTGAGACGTCTGGGGACACTCAGCCGTCTAACTGCTCTCGCAGAACCTGGTTTGCGGTTCCTGGATCGGCGCTGCCACGGCTTTTTTGCATCACCTGTCCGACGAGGAAGTTCAGTGCCCCGTCTTCGCCGTCGTGGTAGTCCTCGACGGCGTCTGGGTTCTCGTCGATCGCCGCCTCGACGAAGCCGACGATCTCGTCGTCGTCTGCCTTCCCAAGCCCTTCTCTGTCGATGATCGTGTCTGGATCGTCGCCGTCGTCAAGCATCGATCGCAGGACGATCTCTTCGGCGTTCTTTGTCGTGACTTCCTCGGCGTCGACGAGCTCGATCAGGCGAGTAAACTCGTCGAGGCGATCGGCCACGTCAGTGATCGCCATGTCTCGGTAGTTCAGCTCACCGAGGAGGTTATCGGCGACCCACGTTGCTGCCAGATCGGGGTCGAACGATTCGGCGACGTCTTCGAAGAAGTCTGCGACTTCCTTCGTGGAGGTGAGCTTCGAGGCTGATTCGGCGTCGAGACCGTACTCGGTCTGGAAGCGATCGCGGCGGGCGTCCGGGAGTTCGGGGATCGGAATCCGCTCTTTCCAGTCAGAGACCGCAAGCGGCGGAATGTCTGCCTCTCTGAAGTAGCGGTAGTCCTTTTCTTCCTCTTTCGATCGCATCGAGACGGTGATGCCACGAGATTCGTCCCAGTGGCGCGTCTCCTGTTCGACAGCGCGGCCGCGCTGAATCGCGTTGCGCTGGCGGGTGACCTCGTAGGCCAGCGCCTTCTCGGCGCCCTTGTGACTGGAGATGTTTTTGACCTCGGTACGGTTGGCCGATTCGAGCGCATCCGCCGAAATTCCACCATCCGCGTCGATCGCGTCAGCGTCGACGAGCGAGATGTTCGCGTCCACTCGGAGACTGCCGTCGCGGGTGGGGTCGAAGACGCCGAGGTATTCGAGCACCTCCTCGAGCTTAGCGAGGAAGGCTCGGGTTTCCGCAGGCGATCGAAAGTCGGGTTCGGTAACGATTTCGACGAGCGGGGTGCCCGCTCGGTTGTAGTTGATGAGCGTGTAGTCGGCGGTATCGATCGACCCACCCTTGTGCTGAAGACTGCCCGGATCCTCCTCGAGGTGTGCGCGGGTGATCCCAATCTCCCGGCGAGTCCCCTCGACGCTGATCTCGATCGAGCCGTTCGCACAGATCGGCGCGTCGTACTGGGTGAGCTGGAAGTTCTTCGGCAGATCGGGGTAGTAGTAGTTCTTCCGGTGGAATGTGGTCTGTTCGGGGATATCTGCCGAGAGGGCTTTGCCGATCTTGACGGCTGCCTCGACGGCACCTTCGTTGAGCACCGGTAACGCTCCGGGCAGCCCGAGACAGACCGGGCATGTCCGGCTGTTCGGTTCCTCATCCTCGGCGGCACGTGTCGAACAGCCGCAGAAGATTTTCGTTGCCGTTTCGAGCTGGACGTGGACTTCCAGCCCGATCACGACCGCGAGTTCGCGTTGTTCGACGGCCTGCGCTGTCATTACGCCGATTTTGCTTGCCGTCGGCTAAAGGCTAACGGGACGGACGGATTTGCCATCGATCGCCTCGTTCCGACTGTTTGTGTCAGTATGTCACACAGATGTCTGACGCAGATTTATACCGCAGGCACGGCGCTATGTATACATGACAGAGGAACTCCGATCACGAGTCGCTGAACTGCAGGCGGCTGTCAACGGCCTCACAGAGGAACTCGTCGAGACCAAAGAACGCGTCAGAGTCCTCGAGGCCGAGCTTTCAGACGCCCAAGCGGCCGCCGCAGACGCAGAGGCGGAGGTCGAAGCGCTCACAGCGGCTGCGGAGGACTCCGAAGAGGAATCGTCGGTGAACGAGTGGACAACGAAAAGCGACGATCACGTCGAGGTCGTAAAACACGAGCGGGCCGAAACGGCGACCGACACGGACGCAGAGACAGACGCTAGTGCAACCGAGGGAGCAGACGAAGCGACCGACGCTGATAAACCGTCAGAGTCACAGGATACAGACAACGCGGATTCGACCGAAGAAAGCGATATAATCGTCGCCTAACACCCACAGTCGGAACCGGCTGATTCCGACGGTGAATCGTTGATTGATCACCCTGCTCCCCCGACTACATGCACATCAAACGGCTCGTCTTGGACGGATTCAAAAGCTTTGGACGGCCCACCGAGATCCCCTTTTATGAGGACTTTACGGTTATCACTGGCCCGAACGGCTCCGGCAAATCGAACATCATCGACGGCGTGTTGTTCGCGCTCGGACTGGCTCGCACCCGCGGCATCCGCGCGGAGAAACTCACTGACCTGATCTACAACCCCGGCCACGACGACGGAGCAGACACAGGCGGCACAAAGGAAGCGAGCGTGACGGTCGTGCTCGCGAACGACGATCGATCGATTTCTCGAGACCAGGTCGTCTCAGCGGCAGGCACCGATCGGATCGGCGATGTTGACGAAATTACGATCAAACGGCGGGTCAAACAGACTGACGAAAACTACTACTCGTACTACTATCTCAACGAGCGATCGGTCAATCTCTCTGATATCCAAGATCTTCTCGCGCAAGCTGGTGTCGCCCCGGAAGGGTACAACGTTGTCATGCAGGGTGACGTGACCGAAATCATCAACATGTCGGCGTACCAGCGCCGCGGCATCATCGATGAGATCGCCGGCGTCGCGGAGTTCGACGAAAAAAAGGAGGCTGCCTTCGAAGAGCTTGAGGCAGTCCAAGAGCGGATCACCGAGGCCGAACTGAAGATCGAGGATAAGCGCGATCGATTAGAGCGCCTCGAAGACGAACGCGACACGGCGCTCGAGTACCAGTCGCTTCGGGAGGAAAAACAAGCGTACGAAGGCTACCGCAAGGCCGCCGAGCTCGAAGACAAACGCGAGGAGCTGGCCGAGACCGAAGCAGAGATCGACGAGGTCGAGGACACGCTCGTCGATCGGCAGGCGGAACTCGATACTAAACAGGGGCGACTCACCCGACTGAAAGACGAGCTCACTGAACTCAACCGCGAGATCGAGCGGAAGGGCGAAGACGAGCAGCTGGCGATCAAACGCGAGATCGAGTCGATCAAAGGCGAGATCGATCGCCTCGAAGGCCGAATCGAAAACGCCGAGGCTCGCATGGAAGACGCCGAGTCCGAGCGGCGAAGCGCCTTTGTCGAGATCGATCGCAAGCAGGAGGTCCTCGACGAGCTTGAGGGCGACATCCGCTCGATCAAGGTCAAAAAGGCCTCGACAAAGCGCGATATCGAAGAGAAAGAATCTGCGCTTGCGGACGTCCAGGCGGAGATCGACGGGATTGACACCGAGTACGACGAGTTGAAAGCCGACCTGGCCGATCGAAACGAGCGCCTCGAGTCGATCAAACAGGAGCGAAACGACCTCCAACGTGAGAAAGATCGGCTCCTTGACGACGCCCGACGGCGCTCGAACGAGATCGAGGAGACAAACGAGGCCATAGCCGACGCTCACGATCGGATCCCCGAACTGAAACGCAAGCGCTCAGAGCTACACAGCGAACTCGACAAGGCCGAACGGAACGTCGAGACGATCGAAGCGACGATCGAGACGCTCAAAACCGAGCGCGCGGAGACGAAAGATGAACTCGACGAGGTCGCCGCCGAGATCCAGGAGAAACAGGCCGAGTATGCCGAGTTAGAGACGCGAGCGGGCGACGATGGATCGAGCTCGTGGCCCCGGGCCGTCTCGACGATCAAAAACGCCGGCCTCGCCGGCGTCCACGGACCTGTCGGCGAGCTCGGGAGCGTCCCCGGCGAGTACGCAACCGCCTGTGAAACCGCGGCGGGCGGCCGGCTTGCGAATGTCGTTGTTGACGACGATGGGGTTGGCTCCGATTGTATTGACTATCTCAAGCGCCGAAACGCGGGCCGAGCGACGTTTCTGCCCATTTCGAAGATGGACAATCGCAGCCTTCCACGGCTGCCTTCTCACTCAGGTGTCGTTGATTTCGCTCGAAACCTCATCGAGTACGATTCACGCTACGAGTCGATCTTCTCGTACGTGCTCGGCTCGACGGTCGTCGTCGAGGACATGCAGACCGCTCGGGACCTGATGGGCGAGTACCGCATGGTGACGCTAGACGGGGACCTCGTCGAGCGATCGGGCGCGATGACCGGCGGCTCCGGTGGTGGATCGCGGTACGCCTTCTCGAAGTCCGGCAACGGCCGGCTCGAACGGCTTGCCGAGGAGATTGCCTCCCTAGAGGACAAACGCCAGTCGCTCACCGACACGATCCGCGAAACCGAATCGGATATCGACGCCGCTCGCGATCGAAAATCCGATGCGACTGAGAAGGTTCGGTCGATCGAAGCCGATATCGAATCCGTCGAATCGGACATTGCGGACGCCGAGGGGGAGATCGAGGCGTTAGAATCCCGCCTCGACGAACTCGAAGACGAGCGAGAGTCAGTCAACGCCGAGATGGCCGAGTTAGACGAGCAAATCGACGAGCTCTCCGATGCGCGTGAGTCCGTTGAAGCTGAGATCACTGAGATCGAAGACGAGCTGTCAGACTCGCGGATCCCAGAACTGACCGCCGAGGCCGACGAGATCCGCGCGGAGATCGACGAACTCGAAGACCGGATGGATGATCTCGACGGGCAACTCAACGAGAAACAGCTCGAAGCCGAGTACGCCGAGGACGCGATCGAGAGCCTCGAAGAGACGATCGAGGCCGCACAGAATCGGAAGGCAGACGCCCAGGAGACGATCGCCGACCTCGAATCGGAGATTGAGGACCGCGAGGACACCCTCGCTGAGAAACACGAGGCGATCGAAGAACTCGAATCCGAGCTGGTCGATCTCAAAGAAGACAGAAAAGCACTGCAGGCGGACGTTGAGGACGCTCGCGACGAGCGCGATGCTGCGCGCGAGGCGGCAAAATCGGTCGAATCAGAGCTTGAGTCGCTGCGCGAAACAGCCGAACGGCTTGAGTGGGAGATCGATGAACTCCAGTCGCAGGTTGGCGACTACGATCCCGAGGACATCCCAGACCACGACGAGGTCGAGCGATCGATCGCCAAACTCGAAGCTGAGATGGAGGCCTTAGAGCCGGTGAACATGCTCGCGATCGACGAGTACGACGAGGTTGAATCCGAACTCGACAGGCTCACTGAGGGACGCGACACCCTCGTGACAGAGCGCGATGGGATCGAAGAGCGGATCGATCGCTACGAGTCTCAGAAGAAGGCGACGTTTATGAGTGCCTTCGAGTCGATCAACGACCACTTCCAGGACATCTTCTCTCGGCTCTCGGCGGGGACTGGTGAGTTGGTGCTCGAAAATCCCGACGACCCATTCGAAGACGGCTTGACAATGAAGGCCCAGCCCGCGGACAAGCCCGTCCAGCGGCTGAACGCGATGTCCGGCGGCGAGAAGTCCTTGACCGCGCTGGCGTTCATTTTCGCCATCCAGCGGCACAACCCGGCGCCGTTTTACGCGCTTGATGAGATCGACGCGTTCCTCGACGCGGTCAACGCCGAGCGGGTCGGCGAGATGATCGACGACCTCGCGGGCGATGCGCAGTTCGTGGTCGTTTCGCACCGCGCAGCGCTGCTGGAACGATCCGAGCGGGCGATCGGCGTCACGATGCAGTCGGACAATATCAGTGCGGTGACCGGGATCCAGTTCGGTGAGGAGGCCGATTCCGCAGACGCGGAGGTGCAGGCGGATGATTGAGCCGCAACCGAAAACCGCGAAACCGATCGAGACACGAGGTGAGATTCGATGACGAACTCACCTGATGCGACAGGCATTGTGCCGCCGACCGACACCGCTCCCACACTCCCCAAAGAAACCGACGAGGACGAGGTTGAGCCGGTCGAACTGCTCGTCCAACTCGCCGAGGAGGGCGAGATCGAGCCGTGGGACATCGACATCGTCGAGGTGACAGACGCGTTTCTCTCGAAGCTCGAGGAGACCGATCTGCGGACGACGGGGCGAGCGCTGTTCTATGCGAGCGTGCTCCTTCGGATGAAAGGCGACGAACTCCTCGCCGAGCCCGACCCAGAGCCCGAACCGGAGCCGTGGGAGGCCGAGATGCGGATGGATGCCCCAGCCGGCGACGGATTCGACCCGATCGACGCGCTCGAATCGGAGATGGAGCGTCGCCTCGACAGAAAAAGCACCCGCGGTTCTCCGGAGACCCTCGATGAGCTCGTTGCAGAACTGCGAGAGGCCGAACGCGAAAACTGGTGGAAACGCCGCCGTGAGTACGACACTACCGACTCGCCGCGGGGATTCGATCGCGGTCGACAGACGCTGGATTACCGCGCAGCCGACGACATTCGTCACGAAGGCGAACCGACCGAAGACGATGTCACGGGGACGACCCACACCGAAGACATCGAGTCAGTGATCGCAGACGTCATCGGCGAAATCGATGATCGGTTCGATCGTGGTCGGGACGCGCTGTTGTTCGCCGAAATCGAATCAGTTGGTGGGCGGACGTTTATGACGTATCTGTCGCTTTTGTTCTTGGCGCATCGCGGACAGCTCACCCTTCGTCAGGACGACTTCTTCGGCGATCTGTGGATCGAACCGCCCGGTGCGGCGGCCTCGGACGATCACTCTGAAGACCAGTGATCGGGTCGGCTACTCACACGGCTTCGATCAGCTCAATTCTAGATCTGCAGCGTCTTTCCACTCACCGATCCCCGAGGGATCGAGGTGGACGTGAACGTCGCCAACGTGTTCTTCCGACCGCAGCGTCTCGACGAGTTCGGTCTCGATCGCGTGCGCTTCCTGTAGCGTGAGCGTTCCGTCGACTTCGACGTGGACTTCCACTTCGAGGACCGTCCCTTCGTAAAACACCGTTAGATCGTGGATCCCCTCGACAGCCGGGTGCTCGTGGAGCCGGGCAGCGATCGCCTCGCGCTCGGCTTCTGTGGGCGCGGCGCCGACGAGGTAGTTGACGTTCTCGCGGGCGATTTCGACGCCCTGATACACGACGAGCAGGCTCACGAGTCCCCCAGCGAGGGGATCGAGCAGCGGAAAGCCGAAGAAGACGCCGATCACACCCACGATCGCGGCGATCGACGTGTAAATGTCGTTGAGACAGTCCGCCGCCAGCGCCGCAAGGGCCGTCGAGTTTATCGACTCGTTGATACTCGCGGTGTATCGGTAGACGAGGTACATGTCGACGATCGCAAACCCGAGTGCGGCGAGCAGTATCCAGCTAAACGTGACGTCAGCGCCAAAGAACAGCCCGCGCGCGGATTCGTACAGGAGGTTTCCGCCGAGCAACACGATCACCGCCCCGACGAACAGCGCGGTCAGCGGCTCGATTCGGGTGTGCCCGTGGGGGTGGTGGGTATCCGGCTCGTCGAAGCTACTGTCCCCCCAGACGAGCACCACGATGCTCGCGACGAGGTCGGCGACCGAGTGGGCCGCGTCGGCGATGAGCGCGACGCTGTTGAACGCGAGTCCCGCCGCCCCCTCGACGACGATCTTGATCACGTTGCCGACCACGTTCGCCCACGTCGCGCGGGCAAAGCGATCGCGGTCCGATTGGTCGGCCATACCACTTCTGGATGTCGCGTACCTATATGAATTGTCGTTATCTCGATCGGTGCCACTTTCACAATCGACCTCGTCGATCACCAAGGGCTACCTGCCGACCTAATCACTCATCCTGCCGTCGGTCGCCAGTAGCGCCTAAAGGTACTCCCCAACGAGCAGTTCGACCCGATCGCGGGTCTCGTCTGGAATCGCCTCCGTTGGGGTGTTGATCGTCCCTTCGAGGGAGGTATGGGCCGGACACTCGTGGTCTGCCGGGAGTGATTCGATCGCCGCTTCGACGGTCGCTTTGATCGCTGTCTGGTTCTTTTCGGCGTTTTCGAGCACCTCCTCGAGCGTGACCTCGTTGTCCGCTTTCCACACGTCGTAGTCGGTGACGCCGGCGATCGTCGCGTATGCCATCTCGGCCTCGCGGGCGAGTTTCGCCTCGGGGATTGCGGTCATCCCGACGAGATCCCAGCCCTGCGATCGGAAGAACTCACTTTCGGCCCGCGTCGAGTACTGCGGCCCTTCGATACAGACGTACGTCCCGCCGTTGACGACATCAGCGTCGGTTGCGTCTTCTGCGGCAGTCGCGAGGTGATTGACCAGCTCTGGACTGTACGGCTCGGTGAAGGGCTGATGGACGACGATCCCATCCCCGAAGAACGTCAGCTCGCGGTTTCGGGTCCGATCGAAGATCTGGTCGGGGATCACGAGCGTCCCCGGTGACAGCTCCTCACGAAGCGAGCCAACCGCGTTCGAGGCGAAGATGTGGGTGACGCCGACAGATTTGAGCGCGTAGATGTTCGCCCGGTACGGGAGGTTTGTCGGCGATCGGCCGTGATCAGAACCGTGTCGCGGTAAGAATGCGACCTCTCGGCCGGTATCACCGAATTCGCCGATCGTGACCGGGGCGCTTGGCTCGCCGTAGGGGGTGTCGATCGATTCCTCGCGGACGTCTTCGAGTGGGAGTGCCTCGTAGATTCCGCTGCCGCCAATAAAGCCGATTGTGCTCATACCCGTGATCGGTGCGCGTTCCACAAAACCGTGCTGACATGGCTATGTGGGCTTGTGGCACGCTACCAGTCCTTGGAAGCGTTCAAATACCTCACGCGTGTTTCGGAACGTAGTGTCACAGACCGAGACGAACAGGCTCACCCACGGCGATCTGGTCCGACCGATGATCGCGCTGGCGTGGCCGATGGTTGTGATTCAACTGCTGCAGGTGGCGTACAACGTTGCCGACACGGCGTTTCTCGGCGCGATTTCTGAGGACGCTGTCGGCGCGCTGAGCCTCGCGTTTCCGCTGATCTTCTTTTTGATCTCGGTCGGCGGGGGCTTCACCGCAGCAGGTGCGATCTTGGTCGCCCAATACACCGGGGCGAAAAGCGGCGGCTCAGCAGACGAGATCGCCGGCCAGACGCTGTCGTTCGTCACCATTCTTGCGGTGGCGATCGGGATCGTCGGCTTTCTGGCGACCGAGCCAATGCTGGCGCTGTTGCCGGCAGACGCAGAGACACAGGCCCGAATTGTCCCGCTTGCGGCGGACTACATGCGGATCTTCTTCCTTGGGATGCCGTTTCTGTTCGGGTTCTTCATCTTCGTGTCAATCATGCGCGGCTACGGTGACACCCGGACGCCGATGCGGATCATGTTCGTCAGCGTGCTGGTCAACGTTGTCTTAGACGCGGTGCTCATCTTCGGCCTCGGGCCGATCCCACGGTTGGAGATCGAAGGCGCGGCGTTGGCGACAGTGAGCTCCCGTGCGATCGCGACTGCCCTCGGGCTGTACATCCTCTTTCGGACTGACGCGGGGCCGGACATCGAGGTGGCGTACCTCGTCCCCGACGTGAGCCAGATCCGAGAGATCGTCTCGCTGGGCGTTCCGAGCGCGATCGAACAGTCCTCCTCCTCGCTGGCGTTCATCGTCCTCACGGCGATGGTGGTGACGTTCTCCCCGGAGATCGTCGCTGCCTACGGGCTCGGCAACCGACTCATTTCGCTCGTGTTCCTGCCAGCAATGGGGCTGTCTCAGGCGATCGATACGGTCGTTGGTCAGAACCTCGGGGCCGACAGGGCCGATCGCGCAAAACGTGGCTCGCGGCTCGCGATGGGCATGACTGCGCTCGTGATGGCCGTCCTGACGGCGATCCTGTACGCGTTCCCCGAGCCGATCGTTCGGGTGTTCCTCTCGGCGGACACGCCGGGGGCGGCGACGACGATCGGCTACGCCGTCGACTACATGCAGATCGCGGCGTTCATGTTCGTGTTCATGGGCTCGCTACAGATCATGCTCGGGACGTTCCGCGGGGCGGGCAATACGAAGACAGCAATGGCGTTTTCAATGGTCACGCTGTGGGTCGCGCGCGTGCCGCTCACGTACGTCTTCGTGTTCGTCCTCGGTTGGGCGGAGACTGGCATCTGGTACGCAGTCCTCCTCGGCGATATCGTCGGCTTCTTCGCCGCGCTTGTGTGGTATCTGCGTGGAACCTGGGCGACGAAAATCATCGACGACGGCCCCGGCTCGGACAGCGATGCTGGTGGAGAGACCGATCGAGACGCAGCTACCGATGCAGCGACCGACTCCTCTGTGACAGACTAGTCCACATTCTCAATGGGCGGCGCCGTCAGACGCCCTCGATCGTCCCACGGAACGCGGTGATCGCTGCCATAGCCTCGTCGATCTGCTCGGCGATCGGCTCTTCAGCGTCCGCTGCGATCTCTCTAAGGGCGTGTTCGATCCGCGCCAGTCGGCCGTGATCGGCCCCGAACTGCCGATCGGCAAGGTCCGCGAGTGTTTCTGCCTGCGCCCGCAGCCGGGTTTCGATCTCGCCATCAGCCGCGTCGGCAGCCGTTTTGAGCGTCTCGCTCGCATCGTTGAGGTGTCCTTTGCTCATACGCGCACGTCCGTCGGGCACGGTGATAATTCGTTCGCCGTTGTGTGCGTGTTACATAATGGCGCCGGACTGCAAGATTGCGATCGCGACGGTCAGCGCCGGGACGCTGACGAGGGTCGTCACGAGGACGACCGTGCTCACGTACTCGGCGACGGTGAGTTCGCCGATCGTTTCTTCGCCTGCGAACTCAACGATCAATACCAGCGGCGTCACCGCCGCCGGCATCGCCGTTTCGAGCACGAACACCCGCGCGACTGTTGGGTTCGAAAACCCGAGCACGATCGCGATCGCAAGGCCAACAAACGGCGCGACCACCATCTTCAAAATTGTCGGCTTCGTTGCCCGCGAGAGTGCTGCCTCGTAGTTCGTTTCCGCGAGCTGGATTCCAAGAATGAGTAGCATCACTGGAATAGACGAGTCTCCGACGAGCCCGACAGCCTCCATTGCAGCGGTCTCCGCCGGTGGGACGAGATCAAACGCCCGGAGCCCGAGCGCGGCGATCACCGCGTAGACGAGTGGAATCTTCGCGACGCGCTTGACTCCCGACAGGCCGCTGGCCCCGCTGCTCCGAGAGGCGATGTAGACGCCAACGGTGTACACGAGCACCGCCTGAGCGGTGAGAAAGACGACTGCAGTCTGTCTGCCGATCGACCCAAACGCGAAATCAGAGACGGGGATCCCGTAGTTTCCCGAGTTCGTGAACGCGATCACGAGGATTAACGCGCTGAAAAGCGGTTCGCGCTCGCCGGTCAGCCGGCCGACCGCCTCACCGATCGCGATCATCACAACCGTGAACGCCAATACCCCACCAGCGATGCGGAGCAAGGTTCCACCGTCGAGCTCGGTCACTGCGAGGCTATGAAACACGAGTGCGGGCGCGAGGACGTACACGACGGCAGTGTTCAGAGCGCCGGGATCAATCTCCTTTCTGCGGCCGAGAATAAACCCTGCCGCAGCGATCGCGACGATCGGCAAGATCGCTTCGCCAAAAATTCCGATGAGGCCGGTCATCGCGAGGCGACCTCCTCGCGGTATCGCGCCCGAATCGCTGAAAAGAGCGATCGCCCGAGGTCGGTTTGCAGCCGCGGCTCCGCGGTTGCGAAGAACTCGTCCAGATCGTCGTACGCCTCGAAGGCCGCGGTATCTGCGTCGGGATCGTAGCGTCGCTCGCGCTCGTAGACGAGCGCCTGCAGGCACATGTCGATCAGGTCCATCTCCTTGACGGCGATCGCCTCTGGCGAGTTTCGCTCCTCGTATTCGTTCCACGCAGCTTCGAGATCATCTGTCTGTAGCGGGTCTGTCAACTCGTCGATCGCTGACCGCTCCAGTGTCGCTTTCTCGTCTGGAGCGATCGTCTCTGCGGCCGGATCCGCCCGTGTTGGGAGATCTCCTGTCTCAGCCTCGGCGAGGTCGTGGAGGATTGCTAGGCGGATCGCACGATCGATATCCAGCGGTTCCGCTCGGTCCTCGAAGCGATCGTCCGTGGCGAATTCCGTGGCCAGCCGATCGCCGTACACTAGACACAGAAACGCCACTCCCCAGGTGTGCGCGGCGACTGATTCGGGATCGGTGATTCCGCGGAGCTGCCAGCCAGTTCGCGATTCGTCTTTCAGTCCGTACGCTCGACACAGCGCGTCGAGTTCGTCGTCTGTCACGGCTTGTTACTCGCGATCGGCGACGAGCGCCCACTCGGTTTCGGAAACTGTTACCGCGACCTCACGGCGCACCATCTCTGCAAGTACCTCATCGAGGCGGTTCGGCTGGGCGATTTCCATCTCGATGCGATCGATGTTGTGATACTCGGTGAGGTAGTGGCGGATGTCTTCGGTGGTGAACGCCTCCTGATCGGCCTTCGCCATCACCCCAGAGATAAGGTCGATCATGTCTTCGATGAAGTTCCACGGGTAGACGACCCATGTCCACTCTTCGAGCTGTTCACCAACGAAATCCGGCTCGAACTCGCTGGTCTGGAGCAACTGCAGCGTCGCGGTCCTGATCTCACCGGCGTTTCGCTTTTCGACGTACTCCTGGGCGCGCTTGATCGATCCGCCGGTGTCGGCGATGTCATCGATGATCAGCACGTCTTTGCCCTCGACGGAGCCCTCCGGCATCGGGTAACGGATCTGTGGCCCGTCGCTCTTTTCGGCAGTTCCAACGTAATGTTCCATCTTCAGGCTCGTGAGGTCGTTCAGCCCGAGGAAGTCACAGATACACCGGCCGGCGAACCAGCCGCCGCGCGCGAGCGCGACAATTACGTCGGGTTCGAACTCGGCGGCTTTGACCTGCGTACTCACGTCGCGGCAGCGGCCGTAGATGTACTCCCAGTTCGTGATGGTACAGTTGAACGTGTCCGGGAGATCGCTCATGTCGTCTGTGCATCGTCGCCATCGGCGTATAAGAGTTACAGTTTCGGCGACGCGCTCGCCGGAAACTACAGGTACACCCCGTCCGTCACATCGACCATGTCAGCTCCCGACGCGTTCGATCACAAAACACACATGCGACGGGCAATCGAACTCGCCCGCGAGGCTGCCGAGCGCGGCAACCACCCGTTTGGGACCGTACTCGTCCACGAAGACGAGATTATCATGGAGGACAAAAACGCCGTCGTCACCGAAAACGACATCCGTCGACACCCTGAACTCCACCTCGCAATGGAAGCGACCCGAGAGTTGGACGAAGACGAGCGCTCGGAAACTGTCATGTACACGAGCACAGAGCCGTGCCCCATGTGCGCTGGCGGGATGCGCTATGCGGGCTTCGATCGGGTCGTCTACAGCGTCGGCAGCAACGAGATCGTCGAGTTCACCGGTAGCGAGCCGTTCCCGGTCCGATCGGCGGCGATACTCGCAGGTGTCACCGATGTCGTAGGACCGGTGCTGAACGAGGAAGGCCGGGCAGTCCACGAGGCCTTCTGGTAGCCGTGTCTCGAGTACTCGCCGTCGCCGCTCACAAACCACCACTCATTCCGCTCGCATGATCTGCTGTTGGCCCGTTGTGACCCTGTCGATCGTGTCGGCCGCTGTACCGGCGGTTCCGCACGGCATAACGCCGCTGGTGTCGGACCCCGCTTCGACCGTTGTCATTCTCGAAGCGCTCGCAGTTCCAGTCATCTTGCTGTTTTTTTATCTTGACGGGATGGTACTCGGTAAGGTAACCCCACCGGCTGCGTTCTACATCGCGTACGTCGCCTTTGTCTCACCGGGCACGTCAACACTCGTTGTCGTTGCGATCATGTCGGTGATCGCCTCTTCGCTCGGGCAGTTTACACTCTACCGCGGGTTCAACTCCGAAAGCCCGGAGTTCATTGGCATTCGGAGAGCGGTCCCGTACGCCGATCGCCTCCCGTGGATCATCCGCCGGCGCGTTGGCGATAAGCGAATGCAGGTCGTTACTCGGCTGTTCGAGCGGTTTGGCGGGCTCGCCCTCGCGCTCACGAACACCATTCCGCTCATCCGATCGCTGATGAGCATCCCGGCGGGGATGAGCAGATACAGCAGAACTCGGTTTCTCGTATTCTCGACGATCGGAAACGTCGTCTACCTCGTGTTCTTGACCGCCGTCGCTGAGGGAATCGTCGACATCGCGATATTCGTCCAATAGCCGGTTGCGAGAAACCGTCGTTTTATTCCGACAGCCACAGTCATCACTCGTATGGATACCCGCCGCTGTCTGCTCGTCGACGCGTTCACCGACGAACCGCTGTCAGGAAACGCTGCTGGAGTCGTCCCGGACGCCGATGGCCTCACCGAGGCTCAGATGCAGGCGATCGCTCGCGAGCTTTCGGTCAGCGAGACCGCGTTCATTTTCTCGAGCGATCAGGCCGATCGCTGCATCCGATATTTCACCCCGACCCAGGAGGTCGATCTGTGCGGACACGCGACCGTCGCGAGTCACGCACACCTGCTTGAAGCTGGCCTCGTCGATCCCGGAACGCATTCGCTCGAAACGAATGTTGGTGTCCTCGATATCGAGACTGTTGCAGACGGTATCGTGTGGATGACCCAACGCGAGCCGTCGATCGAGACCGTCGACATCGACTCTGAAGAGCTTTCGGCGGCGCTCGGCATCGATCGCGATGCGTTAGAGGAGATCGGCGAGGAGCTGCCGGTAGCCCGTTCGAGCACTGGGCTTCCGTTCTTGATGGTGCCAGTTGCGTTCCTTTCGCCGCTTGGGGCGGCGACGCCGGACATGGACGCGATCGAAGCGCTCTCAGACCGGCTCGATGTCGCTGGCATCTACGCGTTTACCTTCGACACGCTCCGGGCGGATTCGACACTACACGGCCGGGCATTTGCCCCTGGCTCGGGTATCCCAGAGGATCCCGTTACCGGCACCGCCAGCGGCGCGTGCGGGGCATATCTTGAACGGTTCGGCGCGCTCGATAGCTTCGCGGAGGATCTGCAGTTCGAGCAAGGCCACTTTGTCGATCGTCCCGGCCGAGTCAGGGTGCAGATCGGAACTGACGACACAACCGGCGGCACGACGGTTCGGGTTGGCGGGCGCGCGGTGACGGCGCTCGATGGATCGATCGCGATCCCACCGCTTGATGCGGATGAGATAATCGAGGTTTGAACGTTCCGTAATCGCCTCTCCGATCGGCCTCGCTCAGCCAGCGATCACTCGCAGCCGAGTACCTTTTTTCCATGGTTGCACTCTCCGGAAAGTTCTTTAGGCACCTGGTGGATCACACGAATAGGAAATGGCTGTACTTTGGCTGGAAGACGTACGCGCCGACGATATTGATACCGTCGGCGGGAAGGCTGCGTCGCTCGGCGAACTGATTGGCGCGGAGCTACCGGTCCCGACTGGTTTTGTCGTGACCGCGGGGACCTACCGCAAGTTCATCGAAGCCGCCGGCATCGACGAGGAACTCTTTGCGGCAATGGAGATCGACACCGAGGATTCAAGCGCGCTCGCGGCCGCCGAGGAGACGGCCTACGAGTTAATCCTCGAGACGCCGTTCCCCGAGTCGGTCCGCGAGGAAATCCTCGAGGCGTACCGATCGCTCGGCGAGGATGAAACAGAGGCGTTCGTCGCGGTTCGATCGTCGGCGACTGCAGAGGACCTGCCGGACGCATCGTTTGCGGGCCAACAGGAGACGTTCCTCAACGTCCGTGAAGCGAAACTCCTCGATCGCGTCAAAGAGTGCTGGGCCTCGCTGTTCTCCCAGCGGGCGATCTACTACCGCAACCGCCAGGGGTTCCCCCACGACAAGGTCGACATCGCGGTTGTCGTCCAGCGGATGGTCGACGCCGAGAAATCGGGGGTTATGTTCACTAGCCATCCCTCGACGGGTGAGCCAGAAATCATCATCGAGGCCGCATGGGGGCTCGGAGAGGCGGTCGTCTCTGGAACGGTGTCTCCGGACAACTACATTGTCGATCGCGAGACCGCGACAGCGGAGGAGGTGACTGTCGCAACCAAGAACATTCAGATGGTCAAAGACCCCGAGACGGGCGAGACGATCGAAGAGGACGTCCCCGAGGACAAACGCGACGCTCGGGTGTTGACAGATGAGGAGATCGAGTCACTCGTCGAACTCGGCGAGATCGTCGAAGATCACTACGACAGTCCCCAGGATGTCGAGTGGGCCATTTACGAGGGCGACGTCTACATGCTGCAGTCGCGGCCGATCACAACGATCGCCGAACAGAACAACATCGAAAGCGCCGCAAATAGCCACGAGAACGCCGAGAGCGAGAACGCCGCAAACGGTGGGACGGACGAAGACGAGGATGAAGGCGAGGTACTCGTCAGCGGGCTCGGCTCCGCACCAGGGATAGTGTCGGGTGCGGTTCGGATTGTCACCAAACTCGATCATCTCGATCAGGTCGCCGAGGGTGACATCATCGTCACCGAGATGACGATGCCAGACATGGTGCCCGCAATGAAGCGCGCGGTCGGCATCATCACTGACGAGGGAGGAATGACGAGCCACGCGGCGATTATCTCTCGAGAACTCGGCGTGCCCGCAGTCGTCGGGACGGGCGATGCGACCCGAACGCTTTCGAACGGGCAGATGGTCACACTTGACGGTTCGAAGGGGACGGTCCTTGCGGGTGATTTAACCGACGAGAAAGAGTCCGACTCCGGGGTCGATGAGGAACCATTCTCTCCTGAGTCTGTCGACGAAGTTCGCCCACAGACGCCGGTCAAACCCATGACCGCGACGGAGGTGAAGGTCAACGTGTCGATTCCCGAAGCCGCCGAGCGGGCAGCCGCGACGGGCGCTGACGGCGTCGGGCTGCTTCGGATGGAGCACATGGTGTTGTCGCTGGGGAAGACGCCAGAACAGTACATCATGGACCACGGCGAGCGTGCATATCAGGACGAACTCATCAAAGGGATCAGAAACGTCGCCGACGCGTTCTATCCCCGACCGGTTCGCGCACGGACGATGGACGCGCCAACCGACGAGTTCCGACAGCTCGACGGCGGTGAGAACGAACCGCGCGAGCACAACCCGATGCTCGGCTACCGTGGCATCCGCCGAAGTCTCGACAAGCCGGACGTCTTTGCACAGGAGCTTGCGGCGTATCGCCGGCTATACGACATGGGCTACGACAACGTTGAGCTCATGTTACCACTCGTCAACGACGCCGAGGATGTCGTCCGCGCGAAAGCGCACATGGAGAAAGCAGGGATTGATCCCGAAAAGCGCCGCTGGGGCGTGATGATCGAAACGCCCGCCAGTGCGCTGGCGATCGAGGAGATCGCCAAAACCGGCATCGACTTTGCCTCGTTTGGGACAAACGATCTGACCCAGTATACGCTCGCGGTCGACCGGAACAACGAGAACGTCGCCGATCGCTTCGACGAACTCCATCCGGCGGTCAAAGAGCTAATCGCCGGGACGATCGAAACCTGCCGAGCGCTCGATATCGACACGAGCATCTGCGGACAGGCCGCCTCGAAACCCGAGATGGTCCGGTTCCTCGTCAAGCAGGGGATTAGTTCGCTGTCGGCAAACATCGACGCGGTTCGAGACGTCCAACACGAGGTCAAGCGGTTCGAACAGAAGCTGCTTCTCGATTCGGTTCGCTGAGGATATCGACGAACCAGTCGACGTGGGCCGCACAAAATTCGTTCCTCCTCGGATCGATTCACACTATAACGGAATGGCTATACCAGCCGTTGGCGTAGCGACGAGCGATGCACCGGCAGCCGCGTCCGCAATCGTTCGATCGAGTGCTCTCGTCGATGTGCACCCAACCGCACCCGGCCGCGCGGGCGGCTGCTGCCGACTTCTATGCGAGCAATCCCGGCGACCCTGAGACGTATCAGTCGATCGCCAAACTGGAAGAACAAGCTGTCTCGCTGCTCGGAAGCGTGGTCGGAGACCAATCAGTCGACGGCTACATCACGAGTGGCGGCACCGAATCGAACATTCAGGCAGTTCGGGCAGCCCGAAACAGCCACTCCTCGACCACCCCCAACGTCGTCGTCCCCGAAACGGCACACTTCAGCTTCACCAAAGCAGCAGAGGTGCTTGCTGTCGAACTTCGGACAGTGCCGGTCGACGAGACGTACCGGGCAGATATCGGCGCAACCGCCGCGGCGATCGATACAAACACTGCGCTCGTCGTCGGTATTGCTGGCACAACTGAGCACGGCAGGGTGGATCCTATTGTCGAACTCTGCGAGCTCGCCCACGATGCGGGGGCACGCATGCACGTCGATGCCGCCTGGGGCGGATTCGTGTTGCCGTTTGCCCCCTTTGCGTGGAGCTTTGCCGACGCGCCGATCGACTCGATGACGATCGACCCCCACAAGTTCGGGCAGGCAGTCGTGCCTGCGGGTGGGTTGCTCGTCCGCGATCGCTCGTTGTTGGACGCGCTTGCGACCGAAACGCCATATCTCGAGTCAACCACGCAGGCGTCTCTCACCGGAACCCGAAGCGGTGCAGGGGTCGCGAGTGCGGTTGCGGCGATGGAGGCGCTGTGGTCCGAAGGCTACCGCGAGACGTACGAGCGGACGATGGCGATCGCCGAACGGCTCGCCTGCGCGCTTGAGGATCGCGGCTTCGACACAGTCGAGCCGCATCTGCCGCTCGTCACTGCATCGATTCCGCGATCGCTCTTTTTGTCGCTGCGGGAGACTGGCTGGCGGATCGCAACGACGGCGACAGGAGACCTTCGTATCGTCTGTATGCCCCACGTCACCCAGGAGACGATCGACGCGTTCCTCACGGATCTCGATCGGCTTCGGTGAGTGCTGGGGTACAAAGCGACGATCGTCGGCCGTCCCTCCGGCTACGGAGCCGACCAGCGGAACTCGAATCGGGCACCGCCGTCGGGCTTGAGGCTGACTTCCCACCCGTGAGCGTCGGCAATCTCGGCGACGATCGCAAGTCCGAGCCCGGTTCCGTCGGCGTCGCTCGTTACGCCCCATTCGAACACTGACTCGGCAATGTCTGGATCGACACCCGGGCCGTCGTCTTCGACATAAAATCCCTGTTCGTCTCCGTCGGCAATTGGCCCAACAGTAACAGTGACACTTTCGCCGGCGTGTTCGACGGCGTTCGAAAACAGATTCTCGAACAGCTGTTGGAGCCGGCTACGCTCGCCATCGACGATCAGGTCGACATCAGTGTTCACGGTTGCCGTTTCGGGAGCAGTGTTGGCCCACGCATCAGCAGCGACCGAATCGATCGCGATCGGGACCGGATTTTCGACAGCCGTTCCCTCTCGTGCCAGCGAGAGGAGATTTTTAATCAGCGTCTCCATCCGATCGAGTGCGTCTGTCGTTCGGTGGAGATACCCGAGCGCGTCATCATCGTCAATCTCCGTCTCCAAGAGATCAATGTACCCCTGTGCGACGTTAATCGGATTCCGCAGATCGTGGGAGACAACACTGGCAAAGGTTTCGAGCCGATCGTTTTGTCGCTGAAGCTCTTGTTCTCGCTCTTTGAGCGCGTCGTGGTGGGCGGCGCCGTCGAGCGCCGCCTCAGTCGTCGCAGCGAGGATCTCGGCGAAGTCGCGATCGATCTGATCGAAGGCGTCGACGGTCTCGGATCCGATCAGCAAGAGGCCGTGGGTTCCGAGCGGATGCAAGAGTACACTCCGTAGCTTTGGGTTCTCTCTCGACAGCTGTGGTTCCACAGTGATGTCGGGGTAGTACCGCGGCTCGCCTGCCACAAACGCCGCTCCAGTGAGTCCCTCACCGGCGTCGAAGCTCAGCCGCGATTCGGTCATCTCATAGAGTTCTGTCAGCTCTGTCGACAGCGCGATCGGTTCGAGTCGCTCAGCCGCTTCGTCGTACGACAGTAGCGTAACAAATGCCGACTCGAGTACCGATTCGGTTGCCTCGACAACGGTCTGGACCGTCTGTTCGGTCGTCTTTGACGCCAAAAGCGATCGGGTCGTCCGCTGGAGCGTCTCGAAGGTCTGTTCGTACCGCGATCGATCGGTGATATCCCGAACCACGCCAACTGACCCGATCGACTCGCCTCTTTCGTCTGTGAGCACAGTCACGTTTGCTTCGCCGATGATGACCATCTCTCCGTCGTGTTCGACAGTCATCTCGAAGCGGCCGTGTTTGCGTTCTGGATCTGCTTCGATTTCTCGGAGCGTCTCGACGGCGCGCTCGACGCTGTCGTCAGTGAGGAACGCTTCCGGTCGCTTCCCGACGATTTCAGCGCGATCGATCCCAAGAGACTCGACCATCGCACGATTTACCCGTTCGATTACGCCCTCCGCTGAGAGCACGTACATCGGGTCCCCGACAGACTCTACGAGCTGCTCGTAGCGCTTGAGCCGACGCTCTCGGGCAGTCTCCTGGGTCGTTTCGGTATACACTGCACACCACTGCGTCGGATCTGTTCCGGGCAGTTCGAACGTCCGAAGCCGGAAATATTGATCGCCGTCTGTGGTTTGTCGGCTGACTGTTGTGTCGATCGACTCGCCCGCTCGAATCTGCGTTTTGCGTGCTGCTGTCGGATCCTCACCATCCGCCGAGACGACCCGCTCGTTGAGCGATTGCCCGATGATCGTATCTGCGGCTATCCCAAATACTGACTCGAACGCCGGGTTCACCGCGCTGACGATCGGCTCACCGTTGCTGAAAATATACCGAACGGCCGGATCTGGCGAGTGGGTGAAGAATGCGCCGTCGATCTCGGGTGTATTGTTGTGGGGATCGGGCGGCGACTGATCTTTCAGTTCGCGATCCGACATTACCTCAAGTACCAAACTGTGCGTATTAAATCCTGCTCTGCGATCGAATCCGCGGGTTTTAGATGCTCCTCGTGGCGTAGCTTAGGACAGATGAGCCACGAGGAATTTCCAACCGACGCGCCTGCAGTGGTGACCTGTGGGTTGCCCTACGCAAACGGCGACCTGCATGTCGGCCACCTCCGGACGTACGTCGGCGGCGATGTCTTTTCGCGAGCGCTCGAAACGCTCGGGCAACAAACCGCCTTCGTCTCCGGTTCGGACATGCACGGGACGCCGGTCGCGGTCAACGCCGAATCCGAAGGCGTCTCCCCCGAATCGTTCGCACTGGAGTGGCACGAGATCTACAAAGAGACGTTCCCGAAGTTCAACGTCGAGTTTGACAACTACGGCCACACCCACGACGAGACAAACACGGCGATCACTCGATCGATCGTCCGAGCCCTCGAAAAAGAGGGCTACGTCTACGAAAAACAGATCATGGTCGCCTACGATCCGATCGATGACCAGTACCTCCCCGATCGGTACGTCGAGGGGACCTGTCCGTACTGTGGAGAACACGCCCGCGGAGACGAGTGCGACGAGGGGTGTCAACGTCACCTCGAACCTGGCGAGATCGAGGATCCGGTCTCGGCGATCTCGGGTAACCCCGCCGAATACCGCGAGCGAACCCACAAGTTCTTCGAAGTCTCAGCGTTTTCAGACTATCTCAGCGACTTCCTTGACGGGCTCGAAGGAACCTCGAACGCCCGAAACCAGCCGCGAGAGTGGATCGAGTCAGGGCTCAAAGACTGGTGTATCACCCGGGACATGGACTGGGGGATTGACTACCCTGGCGCAGAGGTTGGGGATGAATCATCTCCTGACGGTGCGAGCGACGAATCGAGCGACCTCGTGCTCTACGTGTGGGTTGATGCCCCGATCGAGTACATTTCCTCGACGAAACAGTACACCGATCGGGTTGGTCCAGACGTCTACGACTGGGAGGAGACCTGGCGCGGCGACGGCGAGATTGTCCACGTCATCGGCCGCGACATCATCCAACACCACACGATCTTCTGGCCCGCGATGTTGCGTGGCGCGGGCTACACTGAACCACGCGCCGTGATGGCGTCGGGGTTCGTGACGCTCGGTGGCAAGGGCTTTTCGACGAGCCGCAACCGCGCGGTGTGGGCCGAAGAGTACCTCGACGAGGGCTTTCATCCGGACCTCCTACGGTATTATCTCGCCACGAACGGCGGCTTCCAACAGGACGTCGACTTCTCCTGGGAGAAGTTCCGCGATCGCGTGAACAATGAACTCGTCGGGACGGTTGGGAACTTCCTGTACCGATCGCTGCTTTTCGCCCACCGGAACTACGGCGGCACGCCCGACGCGTCGGTCTCCCCAGAGGTCGAATCGCGCATCGAGGAGGCGATCGAGGCGTTCACCGCAGGGGTCAACGACTACTCGATCCGCGATGCGGGCAACGCGGCGGTTCGGCTTGCGAGCTTCGGCAATGAGTACATCCAGCGCAACGAGCCCTGGAAGCTCACCGACGACGATCCAGCACAGGCCGCGCAGGTGATCTTTGATTGCGTCCAGATCGCAAAGGCGATCGCCATCCTCTTTGTGCCCATCGCACCCGATCGGTGTGCGGCGCTGTGGGCGCAGCTCGGCGAAGACGGCTCGGTTCATGACGTGACCGTCGACGAAGCGTTGGATCCGCCGGCCCGATCGTTCGACGAGCCCGAGGAACTCTTCGAGAAGATCCCCGACGAACGCGTCGAAGAACTCAACGAGAAGCTCGAGGCACGCGTTGCGGAAGCAACCGACGACACGACTGACGACACAGCCGATGCACAGGACGAAGAGACTGAGACCACAGGCGCGACAGATATGGACGACATTGAACCACTGACCACAGATCGCATTAGCTTCGAAGAATTCCAGGACCTCGACATTCGAGTCGGGGAAATCGTATCTGCAGCGGGGATCGAGGGCGCAGACAAACTCGCGAAACTCGAGGTCGATATCGGTCTCGAGACCAGACAGATCGTCGCCGGGATCAAGCAGCTACACGACCTCGAATCACTACAGGGTACGCGGGTGGTGATCGTCACCAATCTCGAAAAGGCCGAGCTCTTCGGCGTGGAGTCCAACGGCATGCTGCTGGCGGCGGGTGAGGAGGCAGACATCCTCACCACCCACGGCGATGCGGCTCCTGGCACAAAGATCCGGTAGTAACGGCCGACTAGGACGATTCTAAAACCCCGAGAACCCTACGACATATATAAGAATTTTGGTTGTGATTGGGCATGTGGAGGAAAAATTCAATCATGTCGACACAACCAAGCGAACAAACCCTTCGATCGGAACTGTTCGGCCGCGAGGTCGAGTTCAACTACTCTGAGACCTGGGTCGCGTACTCGATGGTCGGATTACGGATCGTGATGGCGTGGGTGTTCTTGCAGGCAGGGCTCGAAAAGCTCTCTGAGGGCGGCTTCGGCGATCCACTTGCGTGGTCTTCGGTAGGCTTCCTGAACAACGCCATTGCCGAGGCGAACCCGCTCAGAGAACTGTTCTTATTCTTCGGACAGTTCCCTGGAATCATTGATCCACTTGTCGTCTTCGGGCAGATCCTGATCGGACTTGCGCTGCTGTTCGGCGTGTTCTTCCGATTTGCTGCCATGATGGGTGGCCTCATGATGCTGTTCTTCTGGACGGCTGCCTGGCAGGGTGGGCTGGCCGCGGGATTCCCGGTTGCCCACGGCTACTTCGTTGACAGCTCGTTCGTGTACCTGCTATTGCTGTTCGGCCTCGGCGCGTGGGGTGCTGGGCGGATTCTCGGTCTGGATGGGATCCTCGAAGAGAGCGAAATTGTTCGGAACAACCCGTGGCTGCGCTTCTTCATGGGATAGGCCGTTCTGTCTCTGTTTTCGACCACTATTTTATTGTGATAGACAGACCTTTTGAGACAATTCTCAGGGATTCGTGCATCCACGCTCATCTCTCAGGGATTCGTGCATCCACGCTCATCTCTTGATGATGCGCGCATCCAATCCCGAACGAACGTTTACGCGGTTTCGAGTCTATCGTGGGGCTTTTTGCGTCAGTCCGTCCAAGCGCGAGCATGCGCAATGCGAAAATCGTCTGTACGATCGGTCCTGCTTCCGACGATCGGGCCACGATCAGGAGGCTGGCCGACGCGGGGATGTCTGTGGTTCGGCTCAACGCGAGCCACGGAACGACGGCGCACAGAGCCGACGTGATCGATCGTGCGCGGGCGGTCGATGCGGCGATTGAAGAGCCGCTTGCGGTCATGGTTGATCTGAAGGGACCGGAAGTCAGAACCGCCGAGATCGACGAGCCGATCCAGCTCGAACCAGGTACCGTTGTTGAGTTCCTCGTCGGTGAGAACGCAACTCCAAAGCGGGTCGGATTGACGATTTCGATCGCCTCAGCCGAGCCCGGCGATACAATCTTACTCGACGACGGCCGTATCGAAGCGGCTGTCACCCGAGTCGAGGGCGAGTCAGTGTTCGCGGAGATCGACTCTGGCGGACAGCTCTCGAGCCGAAAAGGCGTGAATGTCCCTGGTGTCGATCTCGACATTGAGCTTATTACCGATGAGGATCTCGCCGAACTCGAACTTGCTGCGGAAAAAAATGCGGATTTCGTCGCTGCCAGTTTTGTCCGCGACGCTGAGGACTTGTACGCGATCGCCGATCAGCTGGAAGAATTTGGCGCGGACATCCCGGTCGTAGCGAAGATTGAGCGCGCGGGTGCGGTTGAAAACCTTGACGAAATCATCGATGCGGCGGATGGCGTGATGGTCGCTCGCGGGGATCTCGGCGTCGAGTGTCCGCTCGAAGACGTGCCGATCATCCAGAAACGAATTATCAACAAATGTGTCGCCGATGGGGTGCCGGTTATCACGGCCACGGAGATGCTCGACTCTATGGTTCGATCGCGTCGACCAACGCGTGCTGAGGCATCCGACGTAGCCAATGCTGTGTTGGACGGGACGGACGCGGTGATGCTTTCCGGAGAGACTGCGATCGGCACACACCCTGTGCGGGTCGTCGAGACCATGGCGAATATCGTTCGGCAGGTCGAATCCAGCGCGGAATACGACGAAACGGTCGAACAGCGCGTCCCAGCCGCCAGCGAGCAGTCCCGCACAGAGGCGCTGGCGCGATCGGCGCGCTATCTTGCTCGCGACATCAGTGCCTCAGCGGTCGTCGCCGCCTCCGAATCGGGATACACGGCTCGTCGCACCGCGAAATTCCGTCCAGGCGTGCCGATCATCGCAACCACGCCAGACGATCGGGTTCGCCGACAACTCGCGCTATCGTGGGGCGTTCACCCGAAACTCTCTCAGTACAGCGAAACGCTCGATGACATTCTCGACGACGGTGTTGCGGCCGCGCTTTCTTCGGGTGCCGCCGAAAGCGGCGACACGATCGTCGTCCTTTCAGGCATGATGACCGAGTTAGAGGGCTCGAACGCGACGAACATGCTGAAAGTCCACGTTGCCGCCGAGACGATCGCCACGGGCAAACAGGTTACCGGCGGCCGTATCTCTGGACAGATCGCACGCAGCACAGACGGCGATATGAGCGGGATCGAGGAGGGCGATATTCTGGTCCTGCCAGCCGAGTTCGACGGCGAATTCAGCGGCGACGTGTCGAAGCTCGCTGGCATTGTCGATGCCCGCGGAGGAATGACAGGCTATCCGGCGGTCGTTGCCCGGGAACTGGGCATTCCGATGGTCAGCGGCGCATCGATCCCCGAGGAAGTTGCCGACGGTACGACAATTACCCTCGACGCTGAACGGGGCGTCGTCTACGAAGGCAACGTCACTCCCGGCGCACGGCATCGATAGTGAGACGGCTGTACCACAAATTTGTCTGCGCTGTGCCGTCGACACGCATTTGCGGCTTCACCCCGTATATTGGGTAATGCGAGAATCCGATCGCGATCGTCCGGACGATCACTCCACTGCGATTGAAGACGAAAACGACGTGCCGTTCAATCAAGTGGACGACGTGAGAGCCACCGAAGCGGACAACGCGAGGTTCGACGACGGGGACAACGCGAGGCTCGGCGACGGGGACAACGCGAGGTTCGACGACGGGGACAACGCGAGGTTCGACGACGGGGACAACGCGAGGTTCGACGACGGGGACGATGTGAGCTTCGAAAAGAGCGTGAGCCCTGCTGATGAACCACCAACCGACGAGGACGCTCTCGATGCTCCAGAAGCGATGCCGATCGTTCCCGAGCAGATCTCTCTGGAGAACGCGGCGTTTGTTGTGCTCGGGGTCGCGTTGACTGTCGTCGTTATCCTCACGGCGGTCTAAGTGGTCGGCTTCGGCTGGCGTCACCAACAACTGTTATTCGTACTCGTCACGTAGGTTAACTATGGTCAGCCCGCTTTTGATTAACGCCTTCACGGACTCCATCCCGCTTTTATTAATCACAGCGGGGTTACTCATTTCGCTGGCGGAGGCGATCGCTCCGGGGGCAAACTTCATTGTCGTCGGAATCGCACTCCTCGGCGCTGGACTCGTTGGACTTGCGCTTGGTCCGCTCGCAAGTCCGTTTATCCTCGGGATTTTTGTGTTGCTCTTTGGGGCGATCGCCTTCTACGGCTACCACGAGTTGGACCTCTACGGCGGCAAAGGCCAGCCACAGACCAAAGACTCGAAATCCCTCCGCGGGAAGACTGGACGGGTCACAGAGCGGGTCACCCCCTCGGAAGGCCAGATCAAGCTGCGCGGTGGCGGATTCAATCCATTTTACTCCGCTCGATCGATGGACGGCGAAATCCCCAAAGGCACTGAGGTCATGGTCGTCGATCCGGGTGGCGGCAATGTCGTCACCGTCGAATCGTTAGACGCGATCGAAGGCGACGACATCGACCGAGAGCTCAAAGCCGCTCGACGAGCTAACGCTGAACAACGCCGAAATGAGTCCGCCGATGGGGGAGCTGACGATACGACTCCCGAGACCGATCGCGAGGAAGCCAATCGTGAGCGAGAACCAGAATTCGAGCGCTGACTGCTGTTTTGTTCGGTCTCGTCCCGAGAAACGGGGGCCAATTCTTATCAGTCACACGCACTAAGACAGAGGTATGGACCCCGTTACACTACAGATCATTCCAGGATTGAGCATTGTCGGGCTGTTGTTCATCTTCTTGGTCGTGGTAACGATCTGGCAGGCATTCGAGATCGTCGACGCGTACGAAAAGAAGGCACTGACTGTCTTCGGTGAGTACCGAAAGCTCCTCGAACCCGGGATCAATTTCATCCCGCCGTTCGTTTCACGAACGTATGCGTTCGATATGCGGACCCAGACGCTTGACGTCCCGCGCCAGGAGGCGATCACCCGCGACAACTCGCCGGTGACCGCCGACGCGGTCGTCTACATCAAGGTGATGGACGCAAAGAAGGCATTCCTTGAGGTCGACGACTACAAGAAGGCAGTCTCGAACCTCGCTCAGACCACGCTCCGAGCAGTGCTCGGCGACATGGAACTTGACGACACACTCAACAAGCGCCAGGAGATCAACGCGAAGATCCGCAAAGAACTCGACGAACCCACCGACGAGTGGGGAATCCGCGTCGAAAGCGTCGAAGTGCGGGAGGTCAACCCCTCGAAAGACGTCCAACAGGCGATGGAGCAACAGACCTCCGCTGAGCGCCGTCGCCGTGCGATGATCCTCGAAGCCCAGGGTGAACGCCGCAGTGCCGTCGAGAAGGCCGAGGGTGACAAACAGTCGAACATCATTCGCGCACAGGGTGAAAAACAGAGCCAGATCCTCGAGGCGCAGGGTGACGCAATTTCGACCGTGCTGCGGGCGAAGTCCGCCGAATCCATGGGTGAGCGTGCGATCATCGAACGCGGCATGGAAACGCTCGAATCGATCGGGCAGGGCGAGTCCACGACGTTCGTCCTCCCACAGGAGCTCACCTCGCTCGTTGGCCGGTACGGCAAACAGCTCTCCGGCAGCGATGTCCAGGAGGGAGAGGCCCTCGAAGGGCTCGAATTCGACGATGAGACCCGCGAGATGCTTGGGTTAGATAACATCGAAGAGATCCTCGGACAGATCGACCAGGCAGCCGAACTCGACATCGAACAGCTCGAACAGGAGGCTGAAAAGGTCAAATCAGGCGATGCGGGAGCAGACATCCGGGCGGCCGATGAGGTAATCGACGACGTCGACGAGGAGCCGATCGAGGAAGTCGAAACGGAGCCGTCTGCTGACGGCGGCCAAGCGGAGCTCGAAACCGAAAAATAACTGCCGCCGTCCACTTGATCCGCCCCGGTACTGACGAAGTACTTATATCCGCTGCTGTGCATCACCAACACGAATGAGCGGACCGGTCGACAAACGGAAACGAGAGACGCTACGTCGCTTTGCGGCGATCGGAGCGGCGACACCGTTTGTCGGCACCGCGGCGGGCCAGTCGGACACAGACGAGCCCGTCGACGACAACGAAACCCGCGAGGCGATCCGTGGCTACGTCGACACGACGCCCGGAGCGCACTTTTCGAAACTCCGTGACGATCTCCGGCTAGGAACTGGTGAGGCGCAGTACCACCTCCGCCGACTCGAAGAGCGCGGACGAATCGACTCAGTCAAAGACGGCGACTACCGGCGGTACTTCGTCGCCGATCGGTTTTCCCCGCTGGAGATTCGCGCGATCGGCTACCTCCGTCGATCGACGACTCGCGGCATAATTCTCGCCCTGTTAGAAGCGCCTGATCGGACGGGCGCAGCGATCGCCGAACAGGTTGGCGTCTCGCGGCCGACAATCAGCGCCGCGGCTGCGGATTTGAGTGAGGCTGGACTCCTCGATCGAAGTGATGGGTATGTGCTTACCGAGCCTGAACTCTTGATCGCGCTTATTGTCCGCTATGCAGACTCGTTCGGTCCTAATGCGGTTGCCTTTGCGAACGAGGCTGCGAAATACATCCACTACGATCCACGGTAACGGTGTGGTCGCGTCGTTGTCTAGTTTCTCACACGATCGTCTAGCCTGCACGTCGGAGGCTCTTGTTGTGTACGGTTAGCCTGCCGGGAGCCTCTTTTTGTGCACGGTTAGCCTGCCGGAAGCCTCTTTTTGTGCACGATTCGATCGAACGCTATTACCAACTCACGCGGTAACCATCCACGTCGTCCCCGACGAGTAGCCCCACTTTTCGATCGTCAGCCGCGTATCGGCGTTTTGCACCGCCCGCATGTTCGCGCCGACTTCCTTTGCGCTCAGGCCGAGGTCTTCGGCGATTAACCGCGACTTAAAGTACGTCTGCTCGTCGGCGTGGTCTTCGAGATAGCGGTAGATTCGCTGTTGTTTCTCCGAGAGGGAGGCGATCGGTTCCGCGGTGACAGCTTCTGTGATGGCGGTGCTCATACCTGCTCGTATGCCAGTCAAGCTAAAACCCCCTTTGGTAGAGCGCCCTAACACGCCGCAGTCTGTTGATTTTGTTCAATTTACCAGCCCGTGTGAATAGCCTACGTATCGATTGCGGTACGGTCGCCTAACGCGTCAACTGATCATCCAACGAGGATAACAGGTCGCTCGCTCGTCCACCGAACCTACTGCGTCGGTTGATCGTACAGCGAACAGACAAATGGTCCGATCGCCCCGGCGACCGCGTGCGCGAGCGCTTCTGTCCGATCGATCCGGCCGTTCGTGAACGCGCCGGCTGCGCCCTGTGCCTTTGCGATTTCATTCGTCCCAAGCACATCGTCCATCACTGGCCCCAACTCCTCACCAGCGTCGATCCGATTGGCGATCGACGCCGGCAGCGGGAGACTGGGACCGCTTGCGACTGTCGTTCGATCGCCGTCTGTGACGCTCGCCCACATCACGAGAAACAGGTCGTCGCCGCCGGGAAACTGTGCGACGCCGCCTTCGATTCCGACACCGAGATCGTACTCACTGGCTTCGAGCACTCGAGTCGCTCGCGTAATTGCGCCGCGTCTGGTCTCCTCGTGGCCGGTTGGTTGTTCAGAAACCCCAGAGGGAACCGACACGGCCTCAACGGATGCTCCCTTTGCGAACCCGTCTTCGTCACTCGTAATTACCTGCTGTACTGCCGCACGCTTGACCGGATTAGTGCTGCCGACGCCAATTCGCATACCGGCTCTACCGGAGGCAGTGGGTTTAGCGTTCTGACTCGCCAGTAGCGTCCACAAATGCTTCAGGATGGAGCCGTCTGGCCAACTGTTCGATTCCGTCGAGCAGTCGGGGGCTGGGCTGGTTCAACAGTGAATCATCGAAGACGTGAACTTTGGCGTCGATCGCCCACTCTCTTGCGGTAATCCGCTCGGGCGAGACGCGATCGCCGAATCCACAGACGTGCAACACCGCGTGGTCGGGATCGGCTGACTCGATCGCCGCCTGAGAAACCTCGGCCGATCGCTCACCTGCCTGGACAAATGGATATTGACCACCGGCGGCCTCGACAGCATCCGGAACCCAGTTGCCCGCAGCCATCGGCGGGTCCGACCATTCTTCGCAGTAGACGACGGGTCGATCGCGCCCTTCGACCGCCGAGCGGACTGCAGTGAGGCGTTCACGCGACTGAGCCGCAAGCCGGTCACCGGCGGCTGGATCGCCGATCGCCGCGCCCAGGTCCGCAAAGCCCTCAATCACCGCCGAGAGGCGGGCTGGTTCTTGGTGAAACACCTCGTAGCCGCGCTCGCGGAGTGCTTCTGTGACGTCTCGTTGAAGCGCGTCGCTCGTACAGACGAGATCTGGATCGACCGCCGAGAGCCGATCGTAGTTGGGATTCAACCACCCGCCGATTGTCTCGACATCGCGGTCTTCGAGTTCGCAGTGTGTGGTGGCGCCGACAAGGCGATCCGCACCACCCATCGCTGCGATTGTTGCAGTTGCGCTCGGGGCTAACGAGACGATCCGGTCAGATGCCATCGATCGTTGTTTCGTTCGAACGGTTGAAAACCCTCCGCGTCGGACCATCCGAAATGTGATCGATCAGGCAGTCAAATCTTTTTCACCTGTCACATGGTATATAATACCATGGTTTGGTGTGGAAATATCCCGGTTATTCGGCCTGAATTAGCCGTCTACTCGGTGGACACCAGCGGATTTAAGTAGTTTTCCTGCGTCGTTTAGGCAAGGATTGCTTCCCGGGTTTTATCCCGCTCACCGGGAGCCCACACCCTCATACAGCATGAGCGAACATACGCACACAACCACCCGACAGCGACGGACGGCGCGCACCGAAGAGGACGAAACAACTGCGGCGGAGTCAGAAGGGCTCCGCTGTCCGGAGTGCAGTGGCCACGTTATCACCGACGAAGGCCACGGCGAGACCGTCTGCTCTGATTGCGGACTCGTCATCACTGAAGATTCGGTCGATCGCGGCCCAGAGTGGCGAGCGTTCGACTCCCGCGAGAAAGATCAAAAGAGCCGTGTCGGTGCTCCGACGACCAACACAATGCACGACAAGGGCCTGTCGACCAACATCGACTGGCGGAACAAAGATGCCTACGGCCGATCGCTCGGCGCGCGTCAGCGCCAGAAGATGCAACGGCTCCGCAAATGGAACGAGCGGTTCCGCACCCGCGACTCCAAAGAGCGCAACCTCAAACAGGCGCTCGGCGAGATCGATCGGATGGCGTCGGCGCTCGGCCTGCCGGACAACGTTCGCGAGACCGCGTCGGTGATCTACCGTCGCGCCCTCGAAGAGGATCTCCTCCCCGGTCGATCGATCGAAGGCGTCTCGACGTCCTGCGTGTACGCCGCTGCCCGGATGGCCGGCGTTCCCCGCAGCCTCGATGAGATTTCGGAGGTCTCCCGCGTGGAGAAAAGCGAGATTGCCCGGACGTACCGCTACGTCGTCCGTGAGCTCTCTCTTGAGGTCAAACCGGCCGATCCCGAACAGTACGTGCCGCGGTTTGCCTCCTCGCTCGAACTCAGCGAGGAATCAGAAATGCGTGCGAAACAACTCCTGCGAAACGCGAAAGAAAAAGGCGTCCACAGCGGGAAATCACCCGTCGGCCTCGCGGCCGCCGCGGTGTACGCCGCTGCGCTTCTGACCAACGAAAAGACCACCCAGGCGGCAGTGTCGGAGGTCGCCGACATCTCGGAAGTGACGATTCGAAACCGCTACCACGAACTGCTCGAAGCTGAAGAAGAACTGCTCGCCTGAGTCGTCCGGTGCTTTTGTTCGTCTTTTGATCCCGGAACACGCTTGTCAATCGTCCCCGTTGGGCCCACTATGACGACGCTCTCGTTCGATTCGTTCGTTCTCACCGCGAGCACGGCTGCGCTCTCCGAGGAGCCGGCCGCTCGCGAGCACGCGGACGCAATCGAATTTCGCCTCGATCTGGCTACCGATCCGCTGGACGCGCTTGCAGCCTACGACGGGGAGTTGCCCCTGCTCGTGACGAACCGACCGACGTGGGAGGGTGGAAACGCAACCTCGGAGGCCGATCGATTCGACGAACTCGCGAGTGCGATCGAATACGAGCAGGTTGGGGCTATTGATATCGAACTCCGTGCATTGACTGGTGAGACGGCAGCGGCCGCAGCCGATCGTGCCCGTGAGGTCCGATCGCTGGCCCGTTCCGCAGACGTTTCGGTTGTCGCATCCGTTCACGACTTCGATCGAACGCCCCGAGTAGAGCGGCTCACTGAGTTGCTCGCTAGTGCGGCTGCCGAAGGCGACGTTGGTAAACTCGCGACGACCGCCCACGACCGAGCCGACGCGCTTGCGCTTTTGACAGCGACCCACGAGGCGACCCAGGCGGGTCGAACGGTCGCGACGATGGGAATGGGCGAAGACGGACGTCACACCCGAGCGGTTGCGCCGCTATATGGATCACGAATCGGGTACGCGCCTGTTGCCCCCGAGCGGGCCACCGCGCCCGGGCAGTACGATCTGGCGACGCTGCGATCGCTCGTCGGGGCGCTCGATCACCGTTTGTCGTAGGGATCCGGTCAGAGCGCCGGCGAGGATCGTCACGAAAACGTGGATTTAACAAGGCCGTGCTCGAACGGCAGATGATGGACGACACACGCCGCCGAGCGCTTATCACGTTCGTCGTCGCCGCGATCCCGGGCTATCTCGGCTTCGCTGGCGTCGGCCACGCGTACCTCAGACAGTGGCGACGGTCGCTCGTGTGGTTCCTGTTGGGCCTCGGATCGGCGATTGCACTCTTGTTTTATCACGTTGAGGACCCCGCAGCGATCGACATTGCCGATCCTGCCGCCGTTCCTACCGAGGTCACAATCCCACTGTTGGTCATCATCACACTGAGCGTGCTTGATGCGGTATTTATGTCGATCTCGTTAAGCAAAGAGCAGGCCGAACAAGACGCCCGCGTGGATGCTGGCGTGGACCCAGAAATGGCCGCGCAGTTGCCAACCTGTCCGAACTGCGGCAAGGAGGTTGACCCCGAGTTGGACTTTTGTCCGTGGTGTACGACCGAGTTCGAGCGTCCGCCCGAGGAGGAGCCAGTGGACGATCGGCACCGCTAACGGGTTTCAGCCAGCAAACTCAGAGATCCTTCCTGAAGACTACTTCTCGATGATGCTCTCTTCGACAGCCTCTCCGAAGTGTCGAGCCACAGCCTCGTAGTAGACAAGGAGTTCGTCGCCGACTTCGAGATCAGTCACCGCGGTTCGTCCGTCGCGTGTTGCCACCTTGATCGTCTCAGCGTTTTGTAACAGCGTTTCGATCCGATCGACTCCGTCGTCGGTTTCGACCTCCGCTTGTACCCGGAACATCGGCCGTTTCTCGATCTTGACCCGACCGACGACTGCCTCGCGGGTGTTGCCCCCGGTGTCGACGAGTTGAACCTCGTCGCCGCTTTGGAGCTCAGAGAGATACACTGTCCCGCCCTCGGGCGTGCGAGCGTAGGCGTGGACCGCCCCGGCGTTCACGCGGAAGGGCCGAGAGGCAACGTACGGTGACTCGGCGGTTTCAGCGTGGACAAAAAACAGCCCCCGGCCCAGCGAGCCGACCAACATTCCCTCGTCGTGGTCCATGAGGCTCGCGGTGTCGACGCAGACGCGATCGGCCATGCCAGTGCTGTCGACGGCGGTCACTGTTGCGTACTGAAGTGAGAGGTCCTCGCGCTCGCTCGCCGCACGGGCCTCGACAGTCGCTCGGATCTCATCAGGATTATCGGTATCAAGTAAGACTCCATCTGCGCCGAGCTCGAGTGTTTCAAACGCGGTCCGCGCCTCCTCTGCGGTTGTGACGCCCGCGATAAGATCGGTCTCATCGCCGATTCGTGCAATGAGATTCTCGAGCGGAATGATCGACCAGTCCTCGCCGATGACGATCGTGTGCTCGGCGTCGTAGGCCGCCTCCTCGGCGAACGCCTCGTAGTCTTCGTCGAAGATGCGGATGTACGCACCCTGGGCACGGTTGTCCGACCGTCGGAGTGTTGAGAGATCCGCAGAGCCGGAGAAATCGTTTGGAAGTTCGACCGTGCCGTCGCCTTCGCCATCTTTGCCAACGAGGTACGCGTCAGCGCGAGCGGTTTCCGTCTCAACGCTGTCAACCAGATCGGCGTCCGAACGGAATGCAGCCACCTTGATGTCGCCGAGTTCCCGAACGCGCGACACGTCGGCCTCGTCGACGAGCACCCAGTCCGCGCCGGCTTCGATCGCCGTTGTAATTCGCCGCTTACGTGTCTCCCAGCCGCCAACGCTATCGTCGGCTTTGATCCAGACGCTTCGTGTCATTGCTTGGATCTCTGTGCCCGACCGCTTGAACGTGTTGGATTACTCAATTCAACCAACAAACTTCAACCCACCCTACGCTTCGATCGCCAATCCAGCCGCCTCGAGAGCGTCGGACACGTCGCGGTCCTCGTGGACAACCGCGGAGACGGCCGTCGTGATCGCTTCGGGGTCGTCGTGTTGGAATATCGATCGACCCATCGAGACGCCAGCCGCGCCGCCGTCCATCGCGCCACGGACCATCTCGATCGTCTCGCGATCGCTGCCCTTCGAGCCGCCGGCGATTACGACCGGCAGTCGCGTGGAGGCGCAGACGTGTTCGAAGCTCTCGCCATCGCCGCTGTAGCCGGTCTTGACGATGTCCGCGCCGAGTTCCTCAGCGAGTCGCACCGCGTGTCCGAGCTTTTCTGGCTCGTCGCCTTCGATCCCTGGCCCGCGCGCGTACGCCATTGCCAACACCGGAATGCCGTAATCAGCGGCGTCAGCGGTGAGCGACGCGAGCTCCTCGATCTGCTGTGGTTCGTAGTTCGAGCCGACGTTGATGTGAAACGAGACCGCATCTGCACCCGCGCGGATTGCCTCTTTGATTGTCCCAGTCAGGCGCTTGTCGTTCTCGTCCGGGCCGATCGTCGTCGACGCGTTCAGATGCACGATGTAGCCTGCGTCGTTTTTATTCGGATGGACTCGAGGCGCGATTCCTCTCTGCGTCAATACCGCGTCTGCACCGCCGCGAGTAACGCCGTCGATCGTCGATTCGATGTCTTTCAATCCTTTCACTGCGCCCATCGTAATCCCGTGGTCCATCGGGACAATGAGGTAGTTGCCGTCTGTCGAAATCCGTGTGAGTCGTGTCGCGTGTCCTGCTGTCATCGGTAGTATGGGAACTTCTGTCAGTCGGTTTTATGTACCTTGCGAATGCGGCGCGTATGGGGACGATCCACATCCGCGTCCGAAGGTGACGCTACTTCGCGTCGACGTTCGCCTGTCGCGCCTCGTAGCCTCGCTGTGCGCCGGCTTTGAGCTCGCGTGAGAGGGTTTCGAGGCGATCGGCGACGGCCTCAGTTGGTTCGTCGTTTTCGACCCCGTCTGCGACGATGTCGACGAGCGCTGAGCCGACGATGATCCCGTCCGCGCCGTTGGCGACGATCCGTTCGGCCTGTTTTCCGCCGGAGATCCCAAAGCCAACCGCCTTTGGAAGGTCGTAGTCGGCGAGCCGATCGAGACTCGCAGTCGTCTGATCGGAGACGTCCGATCGCGCCCCGGTCGTTCCAAGCCGCGCTTGCACGTACACATAGCCCGAGACGCGCTGCATCATCCGCTCGAGGCGATCGCCCTCGGTCGTCGGTGCGACAATAAAGATCAGATCGAGACCGTGCTCGTCGCAGGCAGCGCGAAGCGGATCAGCTTCTTCGGCGGGTAGGTCCGGAACCACGAACCCCGAGATCCCAGCGGACGCCGCCTTCTCGACGAACGCCTCTGGGCCGGGACCGTCGCCGGCCGTCCGGCCGTACTGGTAGATGAGATTGTAGTAGGTCATACAGACCAGCGGGACGTCGACGTCAAGCTCCTCGACGAACTGGAAAAACAATTCGGGGCTCATACCCCCTTCGAGTGCCCGAACGATCGCATTCTGGATCGTTGGGCCCTCGGCGATCGGCTCCGAGAACGGCAATCCGAGCTCGATGATATCAGCGCCACCGCGGGCCAGTGCCTCGACGTACGCCTTTGAGCGCTCGTAGGAGGGGTCGCCAACCGCCAGATACGGAATGTACGCGGAGCCATCTTCGAAGGCGGCTGCGAGGTCGCTGTTGGCCGATCGATCGACAGCAGAGCGGCGCTGTCCGGCCATCACATCCCACCTCCGGAGAACATCGACATGTCGGGCGCGTTCGGCACGTCTCTGGCGTCTGTCTCTTCGATCACCGTCTCCAGGTCCTTGTCGCCGCGACCGGAGACGTTGACGACAACAGTTCCTGAAAGCTCCTCATGGTGCTCTTCGAGGTAGCCGAACGCGTGGGCGGTTTCGAGCGCTGGGATAATTCCTTCTGTTTGTGAGAGTCGGTGGAATCCCTCAAGCGCCGCGTCGTCGTCGACCGTCACTGGCGTTACGCGATCGGTGTCGACGAGATACGCGAGCTCGGGTCCGACGCCGGCGTAATCGAGTCCTGAGGAGACGCTGTGTGACTCCATGATCTGTCCGGCGGTGTCCTGTAAGAGCTTGGTCCGTGCACCGTGGAGTACGCCCTCGTTGCCCGTTGACAGCGACGCGGAGTTCGGCGCGACGCCGGCGTCTTCGTCCACGCGCAGCGACGAGCCGCCCGCCTCCACCGCGTAGAGCGAAACCGACTCGTCGTCAACGAACTTCGCAAACGAACCCATTGTGTTCGAGCCACCACCCGCACAGGCGATCACCGAATCCGGCAGCGAGCCGGTCTTTTCGATCGTCTGCTCGCGGGCCTCCTCGGAGATGACTGACTGGAAATCCCGAACCATTACCGGGAATGGATGTGGGCCAACGACTGAGCCGATGACGTAGTGGGTTGTTTCGACCGTGGTCGCCCAGTCGCGCATCGTTTCGCTGATCGCCTCTTTGAGCGTCCCTCGCCCCGTGGTGACCGGCTTGACCTCTGAGCCGTTGAGCTTCATCCGGAAGACGTTGGGCCGCTGACGGTTGATGTCCCGCTCTCCCATGTAGATCGTACATGGCATGTCGAGATGCGCCGCCGCCATCGCGGTCGCGGTGCCGTGTTGGCCCGCGCCGGTTTCGGCGATGATTCGTTCCTTGCCCATGTACTTCGCGAGAAGCACCTGCCCGAGCGCGTTGTTCAGCTTGTGCGCGCCACCATGTAAGAGGTCCTCTCGTTTGAGGTAGATATCGAGGTCGTAGCGCTCTGAGAGCCGATCGGCCCGCTGTAACGGTGTCGGTCGGCCGCCGAAGTCCGCGAGTCGTTCGCGGAACTCGTCCATGAATCCATCCTTGTTTTCGAGGACGTACTGTTCGTACGCCTCGGTCAGTTCTTCGATCGCCGGCATCAACGCTTCCGGCACGTACTGCCCGCCGTAGTCGCCAAATTTTCCGTCAGTGCTCATGATTGTGTCTCGGTGTCGTATGTCTCTGTCTCAGGTTCGCGCGCTTTTGATTGTGTTGCCCCGTGTCCGTCCGTCTCTCCGCTTCGATCCACGCTCTCGGTGACCTGATCCGCGCTTTCGACGTGCGTCGCATCGACGAGCTGCTGAGTGTTTTCGCGTGGATCGCCGTCCATGATCGCGGTGCCGACAAGCAGGCCGTCCGCGCCGGCATCGACCATCCGACGGACATCGGTTGGGGTCGAGATTCCGCTTTCGGCGATCAACAACACGTCCTCTGGGGCTCGCGGTGCGATCGACTCGAACGTCGCCAGATCGACCTCCAGTCGCGCCAGGTCGCGGTTGTTGACGCCGATGATGGACGCGCCTGCGTCGATTGCTTGTTCCAGCTCGGCTTTGGTGTGTACCTCGACAAGCGCTTGGAAGCCACGGTCCTCGGCGGCTGCGATCAACGCTGAGAGAGTCTTATCATCGAGAAACCGCACGATGAGCAACACGACATCGGACTCAACGAGGTCGAGTTGCTCCTCTCGAAGGATGAAGTCCTTCCGCAGGACCGGCACGTCAACCGCCGCCCTGATCCGCTCGAGATTGTCGATCGATCCCCCGAAGTGATCGGGCTCGGTGAGCACCGACAGCGCCGCTGCACCGCCGTCGACCATTGCTTTCGCCAGTGCGACGGGGTCGCCGTCGTTCGTCCTGTCGGTCGTGGGACTCGTTGGTTTGACCTCCGCGAGTATTGGGACTCGTCCGTCCGACTCCGCGCGTTCGAACGCGTCGGGAAGTGATCTGGGCTCAACAGACAGTCGTTCGTCTCCGCCCGGGCGCGTCCGTGCGGAGTCAAGGATCTCACGCACTGCCGGTGCGAGTGCCTCCTCAGTATCGTCCATTAGTGTACATTAATGGACGGATATGTACAAAAGCCTTGCGTCCGAGGTGGAAGGTTCAAGCCCGGTGAGCGGCCAACGCCGGATATGAAAGACGCGGGCGTCTACGCTCGAGAGCTAGAGTCGATCGGACGGGTCGTACAGCTTGGGATTGTCGGTGGCCAAGTCATCAGCGTCTCGTTTCCCGATGCTATTCCGGAAGATGCCACCGCTGAACACGACTATCTCGACGCCGTCGATGCCTATTTCGCTGGCGAGCGGGAGGGACTCACTGAGATTCCCATCGCGCTCACGATGCCGACGGACAAGCGGCGGGTGTTAGAGATGCTTCGGGAGATTCCCTCTGGACGGACTGTGACAATCGATCGGCTCGCCAGCTTCGCCGGGCTCGATCCCGCTGAGGACGGTGCCCGCGAGACGGTTCAGGACGCACTCCGAGAGAATCCGGTGCCGCTTTTTGTCCCGGATCACCGCGTCCGAGACGGCCAGGGGGCGACGCCGTCGTCGATCGCTGCCGCGCTGCGGCGACAAGAAAGCGGATGACGCACGCACCGAGCGGTTATCGATCGCTCGGTTGCTGTCAACGTAACGCACGCAAACCGGCGACGCATGCCCACTGACGAAGGCCCTTAGTACCAGCGAATAAACTGACGCTGACGTGCTCGGTATCCCCAACCCCGTCCGGATTGTCATCCTCTACATCGGGCTCGCGCTGGGTCGACTCGGACTGATTGACCCTCAGAGAGCCAAGCGGACGACCGATCTCGCGTGGCCGCGGGTGGTCACCGGTGTTGCGCGGATGTCGAAAAACGCCGTCGACGTGGCGATGGTTGGGGTCGCGGTCGGCTCTGCGGCGATCGCTGGGGTTGGATTTGCCGGTCCATTCTGGGGGCTCGCGTTCGCACTGGGTGGTGGGGTCGCCGGCGGAACGATCGCCCTCGTCTCGCAGTCCTACGGCGCAGATGCCCACGAGGATCTCGGGCTGGCGGTTCGATCGAGCGTGCTGCTGGTCGTTGTTGTCACCCTCCCGGTCGCGGCGATATTCTGGACGATCCCCGCTGAGTTAGTTTCGCTTTTGAGTTCGGACGCCGAAGCGATCGCGCTCGGCGCGGCGTATCTCAAATTTGTCGGCCTCGGCGTCCCACTTGCGGGGTTGAATCTCATCGGAAGCCGTGTCCTCGTTGGTGCGGATGACTCCTACATCGCAATGGTTCTGCGTGCGGGTGGGGCGATCGCTAACATCGTCATCAACGCGGTGTTGATTTTCGGACTTGGGATGGGTGTCGAAGGAGCGGCAATTGGGACTGTCCTGTCGAACCTTGCTGTCGTCATCGCCTTTGGGATCGGCCTCACCCGCGGACACCTTCCGGGGATCGGCGCGTTCCCCGTTCAAATCGATCCCACCGGCTCGTATGTCGATCCTGCGACGCTGCGTGATCTGGTGACGATCGGACTGCCGGTCATGGGGCGTAACCTCGTGTGGACCGTCGCGGAGTTCCCAATGTTATCGATCCTCGACATCTTCGGTCGCGACGTGGTGTCGGCGTTCGTGATCGCCCGCCGGATCTGGGGGATCATGAACACGCCGGGCTGGGGCTTTGGGCTTGCATCGTCGAGTCTGGTCGGGCAGAGTCTCGGGAAAAACGACGAGGACACCGCCGAATCCTACGGCCACGAGATCATCCGGTTTGCTGTGGCGACCTATCTCGTCTCGGCAGCCCTGGTCGCGATCTTTGCGGTCCAGATTGTCGGGGCGTTCGTTGACGATCCAAACTCACCTGTGGTGCCGATCGCTGTGTCGCTGGTTTACGCCGCCTGTGTTGCGGTCACGCTGCAAGGGGTCTCGGGCGGCGCTGCCGGGCCGCTGGATGCCAGCGGCGATACTAAATGGCCGTTTTACAGCCAAGCACTCGGAATGTTCGGCTGCTCCATCCCGCTGACCTACCTGGGCGCAACCACGTCGCTGGGATTGTGGGGACTGTACCTCGCGTTCATTGCTGAGACGAGTGTGCCCGCGACGATCAACTACTGGCGCTTTCGAACCGGCAAATGGAAACGGATTAGCGAGGCCTACAGACCTGGCTCGGCTGCTGCAGACGACTGATCGCCGTTGATCGCAGACTGGTCGCAGCTGATCGCAGGCACCGGGCCGCCGTTCTTTCTCACTCAGATCGATCGCTCGCTGGGAGCCCGCTTGTGAAGGCCGGAAGATACCACCACCATGCGACGGCTGCGAACGCGATCGGAGCGATCGGGATCGCCTGTGAACTCGTCTGAAACGCAAACCGTGACCAGACGAACAGCCCGGCGACCGCAGTTAACGCCACAAGCCCGCCGGTTACGCGCGGATCCTCTCGATCGAACACCGCGCCGCCGATCGCACTCGCGAGCGCACCCACGTAACAGACGAATCCGACCGGCCACGCCTGGAGCGATCGCGGCAGCGATTCGAACCCGAGCGTCTGCGAGAAGAACTCGGGGAGAGTGAGGAGGACGAACGGGTTCGTATTCACGAGGCCGAAGCCCATGACGTATGTCGTATCTCCGGGGGCGTTTCCGATCGCAACCCACGGAAGAACGCCACAGACGAGCAGTGCAACGACCGCGATTCGCGGAGAGCGTCGCTCCTTGGGGGTGGTGGCTTGGGTGTCTCCCCGCGACGAACGATCGGTCATCGCGGTCTCACCAAGCGTAGCGATCGACGATCTGGGCCCTCACCGGCGGGCGATGATACGGAGGACATCCTCGTCTTCGAGTACGTGACCTTTGCCAACTTGCTGGTCGTCGTGTTTCGCGCTCGGGCCTGACACTCGGGCGAACCTGAACCGGTTCTCGAAGTCCTTGCCGAGTTTCTTGCAGGCGTCTTCGACGGTCGATCCCTCGAACATGACGAGCGGTTCCTCGTAATCGGTGCCGCGTCCGGGCTTGTCCATGTAGACGCGCACGAGTCCAAGCGCGTCCCAGATCCGCTCTTTGAGCGCCTCGAGCCCTTTCTCTTTCTCGGCAGAGATGAACGTCACCTCATCGGGATCGAGCCCGTGTTCTCTGAGATTCTCGTTCACCGTCGGCAGATAATCTTCGTCGATGAGATCGGCTTTGTTGACCGTCACGATTGACGGGATGTACACCCGATTGTCCATGAGGGCGTCGATCAGCTCATCGATCGACGGATTGCCGCGGATCGTCGCCTCGGCGTTGACGTAGCCGTACTCTCTGAGGACGTCCTTGATCGTTTCCTCGTCCAGTTCGACGGAATCTGTCTTGTTTACTTTGATGCCGCCCTTCCCGCGCTTTGCGACGTGGAGGCTCGGCGGATCGGTGTCGAGACGGATCTTGTTTTTGTATAGCTCTTCTTTGAGCCGATCGTACCGTTCGATCTCGAAGACCGAAAGGATGAACACCGCGAGATCAGCTGTTCGAACGACTGAAAGCACCTCTTTGCCGTCGCCGCGGCCGCTTGCGGCTCCCTCGATGAGTCCCGGAACGTCGAGTACCTGGATATTCGCTCCGTTGTACTGCAGCATCCCTGGGTTGACGTCGAGGGTCGTGAACTCGTACTCGCCGATCTCGCTGTCGGCGTTCGTGAGCGCGTTGATCAGCGTCGACTTGCCGACGCTCGGAAATCCGACGAGTGCGATGGTCGCGTCACCGTGTTTTTCGACGGCATATCCTGTCCCGCCGCCGGCGGAGGACTGGTTTTCGAGTTTCTCTTTTTTTTCGGCGAGTTTCGCCTTCAGCCGTCCGATGTGGGCCTCCGTCGCCTTGTTGTACGGCGTGGCGGCGATCTCGTCCTCGATCGCCTCGATCTCTTCCTCCAGTCCCATTAGCCGAGTGTCCGCCGTCGCCGTCGAAAAAGGTGTTCTTTCGGGCCGATCTTCACCCAATGAACTTGCTCTTTGAATCGATCTTCACCCAATGAACTTGCTCTTTGAATCGATCTTCAGCCAATTGACGTACTGCTTGAACCGGCATCACACGGATGGACCTACTGTTCAAATCGATTTTCAGCCCCCGACTGGACACCTAGCAGGGAGAACTCGACACTATTATACTGGGCCACTGACACTCTCTACTCGAGACTCAATGCCGGATCCCTCGCGGCTGCGTGACAGCACGCAGATCGTCCTACCCTGTGGCGAACTCAACGGTATCCGATCGAAACTCGAAGCCGACTACACGGTGACGGTCTGTACAGCCGGCGACAGTCACTACCGGATTATCGGGAGTCCCGTGGAAATCAAAGCCGTGAACGACTTTCTTATTCGCCACGGTGTCTCGCTGCCGTAAACCGGAGCGTGTCGGAGTTGAACCGATCGCCCCAGTCGAGCGTATCTGTATGCTTCGGAGGTGTGGTTGATGTGTCGTTCCGAAGGGCTTTCTACGATCTCTCCCGTAATGGTGATATGGACGAATCACCGGGATTGAGCGATCAGTATCGTAAGGCGAGCCCCTGGCCAGTGTTTGTTGCGCTCGGCCTGCCGCTTTCTGAGATCGGCCTCGTCTTCGATCTGTTCCCGATCGCCGTCGGCGGATTGCTGCTCTTCTGTGGGAGCATCGTCGGACTGTTACTCGAATCGGAGTACGCCTCGACCGTCTGGAAACCGCTTGTCGTGATGAGCGGGTTACTCGGGGTGTTTGGTGGATTGCTTATCTTTGCCGACGGTACGACCGATGTGACGCTTCTCACTCGAGCATACGCGACGTTTGCCGCTGCGATCGTCATGGCGCTTGGAGTTGTCGCTGGGAAGCTGTTCGTCCCGAAGCGAGGGATCCCTACCTGATTGACCAGGCACTACGTGGTTGAACGACAGCCACGAGGAATCAACAACCTATTTGGGATCGGGGGGTAACCGGGAGGTATGGAATCGAAGATATTCGACAAGGAGACGCTCCTTGACCTGACGGTGAACTTCATTCCGTTGGGGATCATTCTCACCTTCATCGTCGTTTTCGCGGTTGTGAGTCCCTGGGGCTTTGACATTCGCTCCTCAGGGATAATGTACGCCATCATGATCATCATGTTCATCGCGCTCGGCGTGTTGACGTATCTCTCTGGGAAGGCGATCGCCGGGGATGAGAAAACCAAACCGGTCTACTCACAGGGACAAGCATTCCTCGACGACTCCGAGCCGATCGAACACGACGAATCTGACCATGACGTGGACCAGCACGAACACGCTGTGGATGAGACAGACGATGGCGAAACGGACGCTGGAGCCGACAACGAGGAGACGGACGTTGAAACCGACAACGCCGAGAGTGACGTTGAGGGTGACGATGATGCAGTCGACGCTGACACAGTTGAAGACGATAGCGAGACTGACGCTGTGAGTGACGACGAAGCCACGGCTGACAACGACGAAGACGAAGCCACGGCTGACAACGACGACGAATCTTCTAAGAGCGACAACTGATTGGCGTGGAAATCGTCTCGCTGTCCTGACGTATCGATCGATCAACACAGGGGGAAGCCGAACCTTTCTTTACCATCCATGCCTGAATGTCCTCCATGGCAATCAACGCACAGATCGCGCTGACGGTGTTCATGGGGGTCCTCCTCATCGCCGTCATCGCGTGGCTCACTCGGATCGAAGACTGGCGGTCGTACTCCGCGTCTGCCGGCGGCGTCGTCAGTCAGGGCGAGCGATCCGAGTACATCGAACAGGAGAAACCGGCAGGAATCGTGCGGTGGCTCACAACAGTTGATCACAAGGATATCGGCATTCTATACGGGGCCTACGGGCTGTTCGCGTTCGCCGTCGGCGGATTGATGGTGGCCGCGATGCGGATCGAACTGGCGACACCCAACACAACCTTCATCGAACCCGCCGTGTACAACTCGCTTTTGACGAGCCACGGCATCACAATGTTGTTCCTCTTTGGGACGCCGATTATTGCTGCGTTCGCGAACTACCTCGTTCCGCTTATTATTGGCGCAGATGACATGGCGTTCCCGCGGATCAACGCGATCGCGTTCTGGCTGTTGCCGCCATCGGCGATCATGATCTGGGCGGGCTTTTTCGCCCAACCGCTCGGGCTCGGCTTCGGCCCCGCACAGACCGCCTGGACAATGTACACGCCGCTTTCGGCCGGCGTCGGTAACGACCCTGCCGGCGGCGCTGGCATCGACCTCATGCTGCTCGGGCTGCACCTCTCTGGGGTCGCCGCGACGATGGGCGCGATCAACTTCATCGCGACCATCTTCACCCAGCGCGATGAGAACGTTTCGTGGGCAAACCTCGACATCTTCTCGTGGACGATTCTCACCCAGTCTGGGCTCATCCTGTTCGCCTTCCCGCTTCTGGGCAGTGCGCTGTTGATGTTGCTCGCCGATCGAAACTTCGGCACTACGTTCTTCCTCACTGATGGTGGGAACATGCTGTGGCAGCACCTGTTTTGGTTCTTCGGTCACCCCGAGGTGTACATCCTTGTGCTGCCGATGATGGGAATCGTTAGCTACGTCCTGCCGCGGTTTGCGGGCCGGAAGCTCTTCGGGTTCAAGTTCGTCGTCTACTCCACGCTCGCGATCGGTGTCCTCTCGTTCGGTGTGTGGGCCCACCACATGTTCGCGACCGGTATGGACCCACGGCTTCGCGCATCGTTCATGGCAGTGTCGCTTGCGATCGCGATCCCTTCGGCGGTGAAGACGTTCAACTGGATCACGACCCTGTGGAACGGCCGCCTGCGGCTCACGACACCGATGTTGTTCTGTATCGGCTTCGTCTCAAACTTCATCATTGGTGGCGTGACCGGTGTCTTCCTCGCGTCGATTCCGGTTGACCTCGTGCTGCACGACACCTACTACGTGGTCGGACACTTCCACTACATTGTCATGGGTGCGATCGCCTTCGCCGGCTTTGCGGGTATCTACTACTGGTTCCCGCTCGTGACTCGCCGGATGTACCAAGCGACGCTCGGAAAGGCGCACTTCGCGCTGTCGTTCATCGGCACGAACATCACGTTCTTCGCGATGATCCTGCTCGGATACGGTGGGATGCCACGTCGGTACGCGACGTACCTCCCGCAGTTCTTTACCCTGAACGCGATCGCGACGGTCGGCGCGATGATCCTCCTCGTGGGACAGATCATCTTCGTGTGGAACCTCGTGACCTCCTGGCTCGGTGGCAAGCGAATCGAGTCGGGTGACCCGTGGAACCTCAAAGAAGACGGCGTTCACACTGTCGAATGGCAGTGGCTCGATCGCCGTATCGAAACGGCACTCACCGACGGTGGCGACGAAGAGCCGATCGCCGACGGCGGTGAGGTTCGGACCGACGGCGGTACGGAATCTGACGACAACTGATCGCGCTTGCGACGCAGCAGTTAGTCCTTTTTTTCACACATTTTCCACGATCGTGTCGTAGAACGGGTCGTATAGTCCGCAGCCACCTCAGATCAAGTAACCCACAAACAATGCGAACACTTACCAAGGAACCGGGGATACTGGAATTATGAGCCGGACACTCTGGGAGGTGTTTATCTCATTGTTCAGACGGAGCGAAGAGCGAGATGAAGAAGGCAAAAAAGATGGAGAAAACTTCGTACCGTCCCCCCTAGATTTGTCTGTACGGGACTCACATGGCGGTTCTGACACGGAAATTGAGCGAGAGCTCAATAAAATAGACGAGCAAGCTCAAGAGTTACAGGACAACCGACGTGATAACTGACCAATTGAATCGGCGGCTAATCGGACGAGCGTGACTCAAAGTCAGCGGACTTGTGCGATCTGACGCCTTTTACAGGTTTGAAATCATCCAACAAGCTCTGCAGTCACATGATGAGGACGATACCGGTGAGAAACATCATCACGGCAATTCCTGCGAGTACGAGCCCGAGTAGGTCTCGGTCTTCCATACAACTCGTTCGGGATCGTCCCTCAAAGCGACATCGGTCCAGTTGACTGCTGCAGGCGAGTCCATCTGATTGCATACAGAATCGTAAACCCCTATGGGGCCCAACCCATACCATGGTGTGTGTCTACCCGATCGCGCAGCGGCAAACGGATCATTCTCATTTTGTATCTCGGGATTGTCGCGTTTGCTGGCGTCACCGGCTACTTGCTCCCGATGGTCGTCTCCTCGGTCACGCCGCCGCGATTGTTCTTTCTGATTGAGTTACCACCGACCTCGATCGGGCTGGCCGTCTACGGCGCAATCACGATCGGTGTTATTCTCGGCTTCTTCCTGTGGCTCGTCACGTACGTCTCCGAGAACGTTGACGACGCTGAGCCACCAGAGCCACAATGAGCCAACGGTTACCACCTTGGCGACCCTCTGGTGAGTCATGTCATTCGATCCCGATCGCGTTTCGACCGTAACATTCGATTCCTACAGCACGCTGGTCGATGTTGACGCCGCCGAACAGGCCCTCGACGCACGAGTCAAAGACCCTGAACCTGTCTCGAAGCTCTGGCGCTCTCGATCGCTTGCCTACACGTTCGTTGCCAACCAGATCGACGCGTACCAGCCGTTCTACGAGATCAACCGCGACGCCCTCCAGTATGCCCTTGATGCCCACGGCGTCGACGTCACGACTGACGAGCGAGACGAGATTCTGGCGGTTTATCACGAACTGGAGGTGTTCGACGACGTTCGGACGGGTATCGAACGCCTCCGAGAGGGCGGTTACGACTGCTATGTGGTCTCGAACGGAAACCCAGAGATGTTGACGTCGATGGTCGATCACGCCAACATCGGCGACCTCATTGTGGATACAATTAGCGCTGACGAGATTGAGACGTTCAAACCAGCCGCCGGCCTCTACCGCCACGCGGCAGACAGGATCGGTTCCCCAACGGCAGAGATCGCCCACGTGACTGCGGGCTGGTTCGACGTAATGGGTGCGAGTCATGCCGGACTACAGGCTGTCTGGCTCGATCGAAAGCGAACCCCGTGGGAAACATTTGGGACCGACCCCGATCTCACGGTCAAATCGCTATTCGAGTTCGCAGAAAGACTCGACGTCTGAGCCCGTTCTGTTGGCTTGCTCAGCCGCTCAGATCACCCTCTAAAACTGAATAACATAACATAAATAGTTCTTGTTCGAACGACCATTTATGTACACAATTGTAGTCGGCGTTGACGACGTTGAGGAGCACGGAATCCAGCTTGCTGAGCAGGTAACCGCCTTTCCCGGAGACCCTGCAGAATACGATGTACACGTTATCCACTCATTCGAGGACAACCCGAGCGGAGCGTCTGCGACACAGGTTGGCTCTGTTCGGCGATTTGTCGAAACACTCGAACAGTCGGGAATCAACGCGACAGTCCACGAGGAAAGCGGCGACCCAAGCGAGGCGATTCAATCGCTGACCGCTGCGGTCGATGCGGACATGATTCTCGTTGGTGGCCGGAAGCGATCGCCGGCTGGCAAGGCACTTTTCGGCAGTGTCACCCAGGACATTATTCTCAACGCCGATCGGCCAGTGACCGTTGCCCGACTAGAAAAATCGTGAACCTACTGCCGATGCGCAGCGTTCTGTCTGCCCAACCACTCCGGTATTCATCAGAACCAGCAAACACCACGGTATTTATCAGATCGAGGTGTGGAACATAGCACATGGCCGATGGCGTTGTAATCGCGATCGCCGGCGCGAAAGGCGGGGTGGGAAAGACGACGACTGCGTTGAACCTTGGTGCCGCACTCGCCAACGCCGGCGAGCGCGTCGCCGTTGTTGAGCTTGATCTCGCAATGGCGAACGTCGTGGACTTTTTGAAGATTGACCCGCAGATGACGATCCACGACGTGCTCTCAGGGACGGCAAGCGTCTCCCAGGCCGTCTCACGTGTTCCGCCGGGTGTCGACGTGATCCCCGCAGATACCTCACTGGACGATTTCAACGCCGTCAACGTCGCGACGATCGCCCCAGTCATCCGGGCGCTGCGACCGAAATACGACTTTGTGCTTGTTGATACCGCGGCCGGGGTGAGCCCCGAGACAATCTACCCGTTGCGGCTCGCAGACGAGGTAATCGTCGTCTCGACACCACGGGTTTCGGCTGTCCGAGACACAAAAAAGACGATCGAGTTAGCCAACCGGGTCAATGGCACCGTCGCCGGTGTGATCTTCAATCGTAGCGGGACCGGCAACGCGCCGCCACCGGAGCGGTTAGCGTCATTTCTCGAGACCGAACTACTCGGGGCTGTGCCAGACGATCCAGCGGTGCCGGCTGCACAGGACCGAAGCGAGCCGATCGTGACGTATCGCCCTGACTCACCCGCAGCAGAGGCGTTTTCGTCGATCGCCGACAGCCTGATTTTCGCCCACGACGACGGCGGCGACGTGATGGGAACCGGCGGCGTGAGCGATTTCACCCGGGCAGAGCAGATTGCCGAGGCCGCCGAAGCCGCCGATCCGGGCGACGAAGCGTTGAAAACGAGCGACGAACCAGACGACGGGTTTCGGTTTGTCGACAGCGGCTAAGTCGGTATCGCTGTGATGTTCCTCCCCTAACCGATCGCTATATCACAAATACCTGTTTGTGTCTTCGAGTATTTTTCATCAGCACGGGGTGATGTTCAGCCATGATTGATCGCCGAAAAATTCTATCATTGATTGCCACATTCGGGATGACCATCCCTGGATGTCTGCAGACGGACAATGTTTCAGATTCCCATCCGACGATCGCTGACCAATTCGAAGGTGAGCCAAACCGACCCGAGTGCGACCGCGATCCCAAAACGATCGAGTTCGACCAGGGCGGACAATCGCTAAAAGCCCAGACTGTCGGAACAATTCCCTACCCTGAGCCACCAAGCACGGTTACAGACGACAGTGCGGTCGAGTATGTCACTGACTTCGAGGGGGCGTATGTCCACCACCGAGCGATTTGTACATCGTCGGACCACATTCTGCGCGTGGAGTACTCGGTCCGAGAGACGACCGTCATTGATCGTGCTGGACCGATCTCGATCGTCATGCTCCTTGTGACTGGTGGAGCGAGCGAGGGTGTGAGCGACGATGGCTCCCACTGGGTTGCAGAGATGGGAACCGACGGCGTCGTGTATGCGGTTGATGAGACGGGCGCAGCGCGAGTCGACTATCCTGAGGCAGCACAGTACGAAAAACAAGAGCGACGTGATCAGATGCCCGATCCGCTCACAGAGGGGACCTTGGTCGCAGTTTTTGCGTAACCTGCGATCGAACAATCGTTGTTTACAGGTAGCCGTTCTCCGCAAGCCGATCGACTGCCTCCCGAAGCCGTTCCTCGCTGGCGGCGTAGGAGATCCGCGCGTAGCCGGGTGCGTTGAACGCAGTGCCCGGCACGGTCGCAACCTGCGCGTCTTCGAGCGCACCCTCACACCACGCCTGATCGTCGTCGTCGACGGGCAACATCATGTAGAACGCGCCGTCGCCGACCGGAACGTCAACGCCGTGGTCGGCCAACAGATCGACGAGCATATCGCGACGCTCGGCGAACGCGGCGCGCATCTCTTCGACCGCGTCGTCGGTGGCCGACGAGAGTGCTTCGACGCCGGCGTGTTGGACGAAGTTCACCGCACACGACACCGAATGAGAGTGTAGCTTGCTCGCTTGCGAGACGAGTGCCTCGGGAGCGTGGAGATATCCGAGCCGCCAGCCGGTCATCGAGAAGGCCTTCGAGAAGCCGTTGATCGTGACCGTTCGATCGCCCATCCCGTCGAGCGAGCCGAGTGACGTCTGCTCGACGCCGTAGACGATCCGCTCGTAGATCTCATCGGAAATGACGGTAATGTCGTGTTCAACTGCCAGATCGCGGACGCCCTCCAGCGCTGCGTCGGAGTACACTGCGCCCGTCGGGTTCGACGGGGAGTTCACGACGAGCAACTCTGTGTCCTCGGAGACAACCTCGGCCAGATCGTCGAGGGCTGGCTCAAGCTGGAATTCGTACGGAGAGAGATCGACCCGCGAGAGCGATCCACCGGCGAGTTTGACCATCGCCTCGTAGGAGACCCAGGCGGGATCGAGCAACACGACCTCGTCGCCACCGTCGATCAGGGTGTTGATAACCTCATAGAGTGCCTGCTTGCCGCCGGGCGTGACAATAATCTCGTCGGCAGTAGCTTCGAGGCCATTGCCGCGGAGTTTCTCGGCGATCGCCTCCCGAAGCTCGCGGATCCCGTTCGAGGACGTGTACCCGGTGTGGCCGGCGTCCAGGGCCGCTTTCCCGGCTTTGACGACGTTGTCGGGCGTCGGGAAATCCGGCTCGCCGACCGAGAGGTCGACCACGTCTTTGCCTTCTGCTTCCAGTTCGCTCGCAAGGTTGCTGATCGCGAGCGTTGCGCTCGGTTCGACCCGCTCAACTCGGTCCGCAAAGTCCAGTGTCATGCTAGTACCTCAACCATGTCGATCGCTGCGTTTACCGCTTCCGCTCCCTTGTCAGTCCGTTCGCGTGCCTCTGCCGCACTCATTCCCGGTCCGCTCACGCCGAAGGTCACCGGTTTATCGTGATCGAGACTCACCTCGGTGAGCGATTTGGCGGTCGCGTCACCGATTACTCGATCGTGTTCGGTGTCACCGGTCACGATTGCACCGAGCACTGCAACGGCCGCAACATCCGACTGCCGCGCCAGCCGATCAGCTGCCAGCGGCGAGTCGTACGCGCCCGGAACCTCAATCGTCTCGACAATTTCGGCGTTTCGTTCGGCGGCAGCTGCCTCTGCGGCCTCGCGCATCGGCCCGGTTACCGACGAGTTGAACTGTGCGACGACGAGCCCAAGTCTCACCATAGCTCACCGATATCGTGGTCACCGCAAAGAACTACCGTTTGCGGCCGATCGTATCCACGTTTGTGACTATTCATCCGCCCTTTGTGGGAACGTTTATGCAGTATCATCCGTAATCGATCGACCGTGACACGACGAATTCCCGGACCGACGATCGGCGTGATCGGCGGCGGTCAGCTCGGACGGATGCTCGCAGAGGCGGCAGCCCCGCTCGGTGTCGAACTTGTGGTCCTTGATCCAACTCCCGAGTGTCCTGCGTCGTTGGTCGCGCGCGAACAGGTCGTGGGAGACTTCGACGACGAGCAGGCTGTCGAGCGACTTGCCGAGCGAGTCGATCTGCTCACCTTCGAGATCGAACTGGCCGATCCCGACGTGCTCGATCGGGTCAGCGAAGCCTACGATGTCCCTGTCCACCCTGATCCGGACACGCTTCGGACGATCCAGGACAAACTAGTCCAAAACGAATCGCTCGCGCACGCCGGGATCCCAGTGCCGGAGTTCGTTGGCGTCGGTGGAGAGCGTGATCTCGTGCGCACGATCCAAGAACTTGATGGGGTAATGGTGAAGGCCCGTCGCGGCGGCTACGATGGTCGCGGTAACGCACCGGCGCTCGAACCCGACGAGGCCGAAGCCGCCCTGTCGGCGGTTGGCGGCGATGCGATGGCGGAGGCGTTCGTCCCGTTCGAACGGGAGCTGTCGGTGATCGGTGTCAAGGGAGCCGACGACGTTGCGACCTATCCCGTGACAGAGACGATCCACGAGGCCGAAATTCTCCGCGAGAGCGTTTCCCCGCCACGAGCCGACCCTGACGTCTGCGATCGAGCAACCGAGGTTGCCACGGATGTTTTGTCGATGCTTGACGGCCGTGGCGTCTACGGAATCGAACTCTTCGAGACCCAAAACGGCGAGATTCTGGTCAATGAAATCGCCCCACGGCCACACAACTCAGGCCACTGGACGATTGAAGGCGCCCGGACTTCACAGTTCGAAAACCACATTCGCGCGGTCCTTGGATGGCCACTGGGGCCGACAGACATCCGTGCACCGACGGTGAGTGTCAACATCCTCGGCGACGTCGACGAGCCTGCGCCCGCGAGCCTCGCTGGGGTCGATCCTGTCCTCGAATCGTCGGATGCAAACTTGCACTGGTACGGCAAGCGAGAGGTTCGGCCGCTGCGGAAGATGGGCCATGTGACCGTGACCGATTCTGCTGCAGACTCGTCTGACCCGGACGAGATCGAAACACTCCTGTCGGACGCGAGAAATCTGACTACAGACCTAACATTCGAGTGATCACAGATGCCACTACCACAAAGCGTTTCAGACCTGATCGATCGGCTCGAAGCCGAGGCCGAACATGACCGCGATCCTGCCGAAACCCCCGACATAGGGATCATCATGGGATCGGACTCGGACCTGCCAACGATGGACGGCGCGTACGAGGCGCTCTTTGAACTCGGCTTTGCCGAACAGACCGACTTTGAGAATCCGCCAGCCGGTCGATTTACGTTCGAGAGCTACGTCGTCTCCGCACACCGAACGCCCGAACTGATGTACGCCTACGGCGAGACAGCGGCCGAACGCGGTCTCGATGTGATTATCGCTGGCGCGGGCGGAAAATCGGCTGATCTGCCGAATATGACTGCCTCAATTGCGTACCCAATACCCGTAATCGGCGTCCCAGTCCAGGAGAAATCCGTCGACTCGGTGATCGGGATGCCCACAGGTGCGCCGATCGTCGCCGTCGACGCGGGTAAGTCGTTCAACGCCGCGCTGTCGGCAGTACAGGTGCTTTCGCGAGAACACGTCGAACTCCGCGATCGGCTCGTTGCCTACCACGAAGAGCTGCAAAGCGGCGTTGGGGACGTGTCGAAGCGGCTGCACGATCGTGGCCGAGACGGCTTCGACGAGTAACTGTTTTTGATTACGGTGTGTTGTCTTGCGGTATCGGTCGATCGTCGTGAGGTATTGTTCGGTTGACAGCGGGGGCAAAAAATCAACGCTTATACCGGTGGGTTTCTAACCCTGAGACGTTACGGAGAATTCGGAATGTCATGGATCGCAATCGGTGCGTTGGCGCTTATCGGCGTGGGCATCCCCATCGCGATGATGGTCGTGTCGGCGCTGCTTCGCCCAAGCGTACCCGAACAAGGTAAAAGCGCTACGTACGAGAGCGGTGAGATACCGACCGGCACAGCACGCAGCTTCAAGTTTAACATCCAATACTACATGGTTGCGCTGCTGTTTGTCGTGTTCGACATCGAAACCGTCCTCGTGTTCCCGTGGGCCGTCATCTACAACGACGCGGTGAGCACGGTCGGCCTTACACGAGCACTCGGTCCGATGTTGCTTTTCATCGGTATCCTCGTGATCGGTCTCGTATGGGCGTGGCGGAACGGTGCGGTCGAGTGGATCAAAAGTCCCCGCGCCACCCGTCGTAAGACACAAAAACAAGACGCATGAGCAGCCAACAACACCCCTTTGTCACCGACGACTCGAAAGTACTGACCGAAACGCGCGACGCCCGGCTCGCGGGCCAGGACGATCGGTTCAACTCGCGGCTGCGCGAGGCGTTCGGCTCGACCCCGTTCATCCTCACGAAGTTCGACAAGTTCATGAACTGGGTCCGCGGCTCCTCGATGTTCATGCTGCAGTTCGGAATCGCCTGCTGCAGCATCGAGATGATGCACACTTACGCGGTCAAACACGATCTTGACCGCTTCGCCGCGGGCGTCCCTCGTGCGTCACCGCGACAGGCCGATGTCATCATCATCCCCGGGACGATCGTTTCGAAGTTCGCCCCGCGGATGAAGCGCGTCTACGACCAGATGCCAGAGCCCAAGTTCGTCATCGGTATGGGCTCGTGTACCATCTCCGGCGGTCCGTTCCAGGAGGGATACAACGTCATCAAGGGTGCCGAGGAGGTCATCCCGATCGACATCCACATCCCTGGCTGTCCGCCGCGACCCGAAGCGCTCGTATACGGGGTTGCGAAGCTCCAAGAGCGGATCGCAAACGGCGAATCCTCGCCGGTCGTGGTCAAGCCCTACGAGCTCGAACAGTTCGGCGACCTCGAACGCGACGAAATCGTCGAGCAGCTCGCCGAGGATATCGACACCGACGATCTCGTCATGCGGTACAACTGGGGTGACTCACCATGAGCCTCGAAGAGCAACTCCCGGAAACCGTTGCGGAGGGACAGTCTGCGGACGAACTCGCCGAACTGCTCGGCGACCTCGTGATCGACCGAGATGACCACGTCAACGCGCCTGGTTTCGTCATCCGTCCGGATACTGTTCAGGACGCGCTTCGCCGTCTCCGCGACGACGCTGGCTTCGACCACCTCTCGTGTGTTACTGCCCAGGAGTACGAGGATCGTTACGAGTCGATCTACCACCTGAAGAAGTACAACGACCCGACCCAGGAGGCGAACGTCATCGTCCCTGCCGATAAAGAACACCCAGTTAGTCAGTCTGCCGAACCGGTGTTTCGAACTGCTGACTGGCATGAACGGGAGGCCTACGACCTGATCGGGATTGACTACGAAGAGCATCCAGATCTCCGTCGGATTCTGCTGCCTGATACCTGGCAAGGTCATCCGCTCTCGATGGATTACGACCAGGATCAACCGCAGATCGTTTCGCTCCGCGAGCACGCGAATCCGCTCCAAGAGGATCAACGGTCTGACTCGGACAGCGACACGATGTTCCTCAACATCGGGCCACACCACCCGGCAACCCACGGCGTGCTCCACGTCAAGGCGACGCTGGACGGCGAGCAAGTTGCCGACGTCGAATCCGACATCGGCTACCTGCACCGCTGTGAGGAGCAGATGTGTCAGACAAAGACGTATCGGCACCAGATCATGCCGTACCCCGATCGCTGGGACTACATCTCAGCCGGGCTGCTCAACGAGTGGGCCTACGCGCGGGCGGCCGAAGATCTCAATGACATTGAGGTCCCCGAGTACGCACAGATTATCCGCACGATGGGTGCGGAGCTGTGTCGGATGGCCGCGCACTTCCTTGCACTCGGCACGTTTGCGCTTGATGTCTACGGTGACTTCACGGCGATTTTCATGTACGCGGTCCGCGATCGCGAGGAAGTCCAGAACATCCTCGAAGATCTGACCGGCCAGCGGCTGATGTTCAACTACTTCCGACTCGGCGGGGTCGTCTGGGACCTGCCGGAGCCCCGCGAAGAGTTCTTCGAGATGACGCGCGATTATCTCGATCGGCTGCCCGAACACCTCGAGGAGTACCACGATCTGGTAACGGGCAACGAGATCCTGCAGATGCGAACGATCGACACCGGCATTTTGCCGCCGGAAGTTGCAAAAAGCTACGGCGCGACCGGACCGGTTGCCCGTGGCTCCGGGATCGACTACGATCTCCGCCGGGACGATCCGTACGGCTACTACGACGAACTCGACTGGGACGTGATCGTCAAAGACGGCTGTGACAACTACAGCCGGCTGCTCGTTCGGATGCTCGAGGTTGAGCAGTCTGCCAAAATCGTCGAACAGTGTATCGACCTCTTGGAAGATTGGCCAGAAGACGAGCGGAACATCCAGTCGAACGTCCCACGGACGCTCCGTCCGGACGACGACAAGGAAATCTACCGCGCGGTCGAGGGCGCAAAGGGCGAACTCGGTATCTACATGCGTGCGGATGGGACAGAAAAGCCCGCGCGATTCAAGATTCGCAGCCCGTGCTTTTCGAACCTCCAGACGCTGCCGGAGATGTCCAACGGCGAGTTTGTCCCTGACATGATCGCCGCGCTCGGCAGCCTCGACATCGTGCTCGGCGAGGTGGATCGCTGATGGCGGCACCGCTGCAGTCGGCGTTGTTGCCCGAACAGATCGCCAATGCCTTTGGGCTGAGTGGCGTGCTCGGCGAGATCGTCGGTGGCCTGATCGGCGCGTTCTTGATCGCGAATATCATGCTCGCGATGACAGCAATTGCCGGGCCGTGGGCCAAACGAAAGATCACTGCGGCGTTCACCGACCGAATCGCCGTGAACCGGATCGGTCCGTTCGGGATCCTCGTGATTATCCCTGACGCGGTACGGTTGCTCTCGAAAGAGCTGATCGTTCCCGAGGGTGTCGATCGTCCCTCATGGGATCTCGCACCGATCGTACTCCCAGCGTCGGCGCTGCTGGGATTTGCAGTCATTCCGATGGGTAATCTCGGCCCGATTAACTTCCACCTCGCAGATCCAGAAGCGGGGCTGGCGATCGTCTTCGCGTTCGCTTCGATCGCGTCGGTGTCGCTCATTATGGCCGGCTACTCGTCGAATAACAAGTACTCGCTCATGGGCGGACTTCGGGCGGTCGCACAGAATATCGCCTACGAGATCCCGCTGATCATTACCGCGCTGTCGGTCGTGATCTTCGCGGGGACGCTACAGATGAGCGAGATCGTCGCCGCGCAGACTGACGCGCTTGTGACGATTGCTGGCATTTCAATTCCGGCGTGGTACGCGTTCGTCAATCCGTTCGCGTTCGTTCTGTTCCTCGTCGCGAACATGGCCGAGATCGGCCGCAATCCGTTCGACATTCCGGAAGCGCCGACAGAGATTGTCGCTGGCTACCAGACGGAGTACTCTTCAGTGTACTTCGTGCTGTTTTACCTCGGGGAGTTCATCCACATCTTCCTCGGCGGTGCAATCATGGCCGTGGTGTTCCTCGGCGGGGCGGCCGCGCCGATATCGGCGCTGTCGTTCGTTCCCGGGTTCGTCTGGTTCGTGATCAAGATGTGGGCGTTCTTCCTGTTCACCCAGTGGTGCCGCTCGGCACTGCCGCGGGTGCGGATCGATCAACTGATCGAGATCGGCTGGAAGGGGATGCTCGTCCTCTCCTTTGCCAACCTGGTTCTCACGGCGGTAATCGTGGGGGTGTTACTCTAAAATGATCGGACTACTCAAATCGATGGCAACGACGATGAAACACGCGCTCGACGGCAAGACGTTTACCGTCGAGTACCCAGAAACGGCACCCGAGGTAAGTCCGCGGTTCCGCGGTGTGCACAAGTTCAGCCAAGAGCGCTGTATCTGGTGTCGGCAGTGTGAGAACGTCTGTCCGAACGATACGATCCAGATCGTTCAAGACGACATGCGAAACGGCGAACAGTACAACCTCCACATCGGACAGTGTATCTACTGTCGGCTCTGTGAGGAGGTCTGCCCGGTGGACGCGATCTTGTTGACGCAGAACTTCGAGTTCACCGCAGATACGAAAAACGAATTCGTCTACAACAAAGAACAGCTCAAAAACGTGCCGTGGTACAAGGGGATCGACCCGCTCAACTCGCGGAACCCCGATCGGAGCGCGTGGGTCGGTGAAGGCGACGGCGAAATCGATTATCAGTAACTCCTGTGCCGCCCTCGCGGCACCGATCGCCGCTGCGATCCGGATTGCTTCCGGATAGCCTCTGAATAGTGACATTTAGGGCCGGCTATTGGGGCTGTTTTGCGATCGTTCTCGAAATCTTCAAAGGGATTCCTACTGGAGAGACAAACAATGGTTTATGAGACCATCGCGTTCGCGCTGTTCGCCCTCATCACACTGGGCTGCAGCCTGGGCGTCGTTCTGGCTCGAGACGTGTTCCACGCCTCGTTGCTTTTGGGCGGCGCGCTGTTGAGCGTCGCGGTGCATTACGTGATGCTGCAAGCGGAGTTTATCGCAGCGATGCAGATCCTCGTGTACGTCGGCGGGGTTCTCATCCTTATCACGTTCGCCGTGATGCTGACGCGGACCGATCCGGAGGTGAGTAGCGTATGACAACCGACGAGACCGGTACTTCTAATTCCGGTTCGAGCCTGGTTCCGGGCCTCGCGGCGGTCGCCTTGTTCGTCGTGATGGCGGTCGCAATCGTTCAATCCTCGTTCGGGACTGCAGTCACGTTCCCCGAGGGTGAAAGCATCGTGGCCCACATCGGCTATGCGATGTTCGATCTGCAGGCCGACATGGGAACGATCGCCTCGGAGGGCTTTTTGGCGGCCTTCCTGATCATCGCGGTCGGGCTTGATGTGGCCGTTGACGGCGCGCTCTTTCTCGCAAAGCGCGAGGAAGAGGGATCGATCGTCGCGCTCTTGACCGACGGCGGTCGAGAGCTCCTCGATACCGCCGAGGCCAGCACAGAGGCCACGACCGAGGAGGCATCCACGGGAACAGACACACCCGACAGCACTGACACCACGGGGGGATCTCGCTGATGGTTCCGGCACAATACTATCTGCTCCTGTCTGCGGCCGTCTTTTGCATTGGACTATTTGGGGTCCTCACGCGAGACAATGCGCTGTACTTCTTGATGTCCGTCGAGTTGATGCTCAACGCGGCGAACATCAACTTCGTCGCGTTCTCGCTGTTTTGGGGGAACCTGACGGGCCAGACGTTCGCGCTGTTCGTGATTGCGCTTGCGGCCGCCGAGGTCGCGATCGGAATCGGGATCATCCTCGTACTGTACCGTAACTTCGGTAGCGTCTCCGTGACCGACGCAGCGACAATGAGGTGGTAACAGATGGCATTTGAGTACGTTCCGGCGATCGTGTTGCTTCCGTTCCTGTCATTTGTGATCGCGCTCTTTGCAGGCAAATACCTCCCCAAGGGCGGCGCATTGGCAGGCATCGCGGCGACTGCGGGATCGCTCCTGTTGTCGATCTGGGCGTTCCTGACGGTTCGATCACAGGGCGCGTATCAGGAGACGATCTACACGTGGGCAAGTGGCTTCGGTGAGCAGCCGTGGGAACTGACCTTCGGTGTGTTGATCGATCCGCTGTCGGCGATGATGCTCGTCATCGTGACGCTGATCGCGACGCTCGTCCACGTCTTCAGTCTCGGCTACATGAACGACGAGGGCGAAACGGGCCTGCCGCGGTACTACGCCGGGCTCGGGCTGTTCACGGCGTCGATGCTCGGGTTCGTCGTCGCGGACAACCTGCTCATGGCGTTCATGTTCTTCGAGCTGGTTGGCCTCTGTTCGTATCTCCTGATCGGCTTTTGGTTCCGCGAAGACGGCCCGCCGTCGGCGGCGAAGAAGGCGTTTCTCGTCACCCGCTTTGGTGACTACTTCTTCCTCATCGGCGTTGTCGCAGTCTTCTCGACGTTCGGCACCGCCGCCTTCGTCGGCGCGGAGTCGTTCCCAGTTCTCGCTGAGGAGGCTGTTGCGGGCGACGTGACGGTGAACACGTTCGGCTTTGATCCGACGACGTGGTTCACGATCGTTGGCCTGTTGGTGCTCGGCGGCGTGGTCGGTAAGTCCGCGCAGTTCCCGCTTCACACGTGGTTGCCTGATGCGATGGAAGGCCCGACACCAGTCTCAGCGCTCATCCACGCGGCGACGATGGTCGCTGCGGGTGTGTATCTCGTCGCACGGATGTACGGCTTCTACGCGGTGTCGCCGACCGCGCTCGCGATAATCGCGTTCATCGGCGGCTTTACCGCGCTGTTCGCGGCGACGATGGGTGTCGTCAAACGCGAAATCAAGCAAGTGCTGGCATACTCGACGATCTCACAGTACGGCTATATGATGCTCGCGCTCGGCGCGGGCGGGTACGTCGCGGCGACGTTCCACCTCATGACCCACGCCTTCTTCAAGGCGCTATTGTTCCTCGGTGCGGGTTCAGTCATCATCGCGATGCACCACAACGAGAACATGTGGGACATGGGCGGACTCAAGGACAAAATGCCGGTAACCTACTGGACATTCCTCGCTGGCTCGCTCGCGCTGGCAGGTATCTTCCCGTTCTCGGGCTTTTGGTCGAAAGACGAGGTGCTCTACGAGGCGCTGATCCACGGTCTTGGCGGCAGTCCGCTGTTACTCGGCGCGTACGCCATGGGACTGCTCGCAGTGCCAGTGACAGCGTTTTACACGTTCCGGATGGTCTACCTCACGTTCCACGGCGAGCCGCGAACGGACACCGCACGCAATCCAGAGCCCGTTCGGTGGAACGTCAAGTTCCCGCTGTCGGTGCTCGGCGTGCTCGCGGTGGTCGCGGGACTCGTGAACATGGTGCCAGTCCAGAAGGTGCTCGGTCTCGAAGGGATCGACTATCTGCACCAGTGGCTGGATCAGAGCTTTGATCCGCTCACCGCACACCACTACGCCGAGGTGTCGCCGTACTCGAGCGGCTACATCGGCGGCGAGGCGACGACCGTGCTGGTCGGCGCGGCGGTCTCGCTTGGGCTCGCGCTCGCGGGTCTCCTGTTAGCGACATATCTCTACAACGTCGCCGAACCGACCGAACACACCGCCAAGCTCGGCGCGATTAAAGACGTGCTGTACAACAACTACTATCAAGACGAGTTCCAGGTATGGATCGCAAACCGAACCCAGTCTGTCGCCTCGGTCGCAGACACGTTCGACCAAGGCGTAATTGATGGCGTCGTCAACGGCGTCTCCTCGGTGAGCCTCTTCAGCGGTAGCCGGGTCAGACGGATACAGACAGGCGTCGTGACCAACTACGCGGCACTGCTGACGCTTGGGTTGACCGCGTTACTGCTTGCCTTCGGACTGCTCGGGGGGTGGTTCCTGTGATTATTGAAGCACTTCTCGCGTTCACGTTCGCGGCGGCGCTTTTCACCTTCGCCGTCCCAAACAAATACGCTGGAAAAACAGCATTCGCACTCAGTCTGGTGCCGATCGCCGGCAGTCTCTACATGTGGTCGGCGTTCGAATCCGGCGGGAACGCACTGACCGGCGGCGATATCGCCTTCGAGACAGTAATACCGTGGCTTGAACTCGCCGGAATTCAGGTGCAGTGGTTCGTCGGGGTCGACGGAATCAGTCTGCCGCTCGTCGTGTTGACGACCTTCCTGACGACGCTCTCGATCGTCAGCGCCTGGACGCCGATCGACGACAGACAGAGCCAGTTCTACGGGCTCATGTTGTTCATGGAAGCGAACCTGTTGGGCGTGTTCACCGCGCTCGATTTCTTCCTGTGGTTCATCTTCTGGGAGGCGGTGTTGGTGCCGATGTACTTCCTCATCGGCGTCTGGGGCGGTCCGCGCCGTAAATACGCCGCGATCAAGTTCTTCGTGTACACGAACATCGCGTCGCTCGCGATGTTCATTGGCTTCATGGCGCTGGTCTTCGGGCTCGGTCCCTCGACGTTCGGGCTGCCCGAAATCACTCAGGCACTCGCGAACGATCAGCTCAGTGCGTGGTTCGGGCTCGCGCCTGAGACGCTCAAGCTGATCGCGTTCCTCGCGCTGTTCGTCGGCTTCGCGGTGAAGGTTCCGGTTGTCCCGGTCCACACCTGGCTGCCGGACGCTCACGTCGAAGCGCCGACGCCGGTGTCGATTATGCTGGCAGGCGTGCTGTTGAAGATGGGAACCTACGCCCTGTTGCGGTTCAACTTCACGATGCTTCCAGACCAGGCGAGTTTACTCGCGATTCCGATCGCGATCGTTGCGGTCGTCTCGGTCATCTACGGCGCGATGTTGGCGCTCGCCCAGACGGACCTCAAACGGATCGTCGCGTACTCGTCGGTCTCGTCGATGGGATACGTCATCCTCGGGCTGATTGCGTTCACCGAGTTTGGCGTCGGGGGCGCGACGTTCCAGATGGTCGCCCACGGGCTGATCTCGGGGCTGATGTTCATGTCGGTCGGTGTGATCTACAACGCGACGCACACGCGGATCGTCTCGGATATGTCTGGGATGGCCGATCGGATGCCGGTCGCGGTGGGAATCCTTGTTGCTGGCGCCTTCGCCTACATGGGCTTGCCGCTCATGGCGGGCTTCGCCGGCGAGTTCTTCATCTTCGCCGGCTCGTTCGACTCGACGCTGCTACCGTATGCGCCGATCTTCACGGCGCTTGCGATGTTCGGCATCGTGATCGTCGCGGGCTACCTCCTGTTGGCGATGCAGCGGACGTTGTTCGGGCCGTTCCGGCTCGAAACCGACTACGAGATTACGCCGGCACCGATGCACGAGATTGCGCCAATGGCAGTGCTCCTGCTCGCGATTATCGCACTCGGTGTCGCTCCAGAGGTGTTCCTTGAGATGATATTCGACGCGGTAGGCCCGATCCTCGATAATGGAGGTGGGCTCTGATGAGTGCCGTATCGATTGTGAACGCCGCCGCGGCCGCGCCGCTGCAGGTCGTCCTTCCGGAGTGGACCGCGATCGCCCCTGTATTGATTCTGGCGCTGACCGGCCTGTTGCTGTTGACGATCGACGCGATCTGGCCCGGCCGAAACGGAAACACGACGTTTGCATTCGTCTCTGCGCTCGGCTCGCTCGCCGCGCTGACGGTGACTGTCTGGTACCTCGTTGCGGGGACCGGCCAGGTCGGCGGGTCGATCACGTTGTTCAGCGAGGCGATCGTCGTCGACGGGATGGCGCTGTTCTTCACAGCGATCTTCACGAGCGTCGCCGCGCTCGTCGTTGTCGCGAGCCACGACTATCTGGCCGGCCACGAAAACGCTGCGTCGTACTACTCGCTTTTGATGTTTGCGACGCTGGGAATGGCGCTCATGGCGGTGTCGAACTCACTTGCGACAGTGTTCGTGAGCCTCGAGATGGCTTCGCTGCCATCCTACGCGCTCGTCGGGTTCTTGAAAAAGAACCGCGGCAGCGTCGAATCGAGCCTGAAGTACTTCCTCATTGGAGCGCTCTCGTCGGCGGTGTTCGCCTTCGGGATCAGCCTCGTGTACGCGGTCACCGGATCGCTCCTCTTGAGTGAGGTTGCGGCCGGATTCGACGACGGCGTCGCAGGCTTCGCTGGAGTCGCCGGCATTGGCGTGTTGATGATCGCCGGGGGCTTCGCCTACAAGACCGCCTCGGTGCCGTTCCACTTCTGGGCACCAGAAGCCTACGAGGGCGCACCGGCACCGATCAGTGCCTTCCTCTCAAGTGCTTCGAAGGCCGCAGGGTTCGTCGTCGCCTTCAGGGTGTTCTCCACGTCGTTCATGCCGCTTTTAGACGCGACGCCGGCGATCGACTGGGCACTCGCGTTCGCGGTTCTCGCAGTTGTGACGATGGTGCTCGGAAACTTCGCCGCGGCGACCCAAGAGAACGTCAAACGAATGTTGGCGTACTCCTCGATCGGCCACGCGGGCTATGCGTTGATCGGGCTCGCCGCGCTGACCGCTGGCGGCCCACACAACGGCGACGTGATGGGCGCAGCAATGGCGCACCTGTTGATCTACGGCTTCATGAACACCGGGGCGTTCCTGTTCATCGCGATGGTCGAGTACTGGGGCGTCGGCCGGACGTTCGAGGATTACGCCGGCCTATCGACGAAAGCGCCGTTCGCGTCGCTCGCAATGGCGGTGTTCATGTTCAGTCTTGCTGGACTGCCAGTCTTCGGGGGCTTCTTCTCGAAGTACGCGCTGTTCGCCAGCGCGGTGTCAGCGGGCTTTTGGTGGCTTGCTGCAGTCGGCGCGATCACGAGCGCGCTGTCGCTGTACTACTACAGCCGTGTCGTGAAGGCGCTCTGGATCGAACAGCCGAACGGGAATCTCGACGCTATCGACTCGAAACCGACTGGGCTATACGCCGCGGTGATCTTCGCGGCGGTCGCGACCGTGCTGTTGTTGCCTGGCTTCCCGATCGCGCTCGAAACGGCTGAGGCTGCCGCGAGCGCCCTGTTCGCCTGATACGGGCAGTCTTCGAACTGACTCGGTACCGTTTTCCGAACTCGTCCCCAGCTTTTGGTATGCTCCGTCGGTTGGTGCTCGGTCGGAATCCGATCGGGACCGAACTCGTCGAGGCGATGGATGACGACCTCGGCGAACTGTACGTCGTAACCGACAACACCGGATGGGTAACGACCCTCCGAGACGCCGGTATCTCGGCCGTCGAAGGAGATCCGACCGATCCGGGCCGGTATCCCTCAGCGATTGATTTTGTGGTTGTCGGAGACACCGATCCTGAGCTTGCGGTTCAGATCGCTCGCGCCGCCCGTGATGCTGTTGGTACGGCGGTTGTCTTCGGTGTCATCACGCCCGAAATGGATTCCGATCAGCGAGCGGCGATGGCCGCCAACACCGACGAGACAATGGATCTGTCGGCGTATATCGCAAAGCGGGTTCTCGACGCCTCAGCGGGATCTGGTGGACAGACCGTCGTAGAGTTGCTTTCCCGACTTCGTCGACTTGACGGGCCGCTTGCAGTCATCGCTCACGATAATCCCGATCCCGATGCGATCGCCAGCGCGCTGGCGTTGGCTTATTTGGCCGAGTACGTTGGCGTTCACGCCGACGCGTACTACGGTGGAGAGATCTCCCATCAGGAGAACCGTGCGCTCGTGAACCTCCTGGAGCTGTCGATCACCCGGGCGGACCCGACGACGTTTGATCCATCGGACTTCGGGGGGATCGCACTTGTGGATCACGCTCGGGCCGGGATCAATGATTTTTTGCCCAGTGAAACGGCGGTTTCGTTCGTCATTGACCACCACCCACCGCGTGTTCCACTCTCTGAAGAGGGGAGATTCGTCGATGTCCGTCCAGACATTGGTTCGACGAGCACGATCCTGGCGGAGTACTACCGCCGACTCGGGATCGAACCGACAGAGAACCTCGCAACCGCACTCGTCTACGGAATCCGGACCGATACCAACGACTTTGTTCGGGAGGTTGCGACTGCAGACTTCGAAGCGGCAGCATTTCTCCGCCCGTATACGGATCACGACGTCCTCGACCAGGTCGAAACGCCGAGCCTGAGCCCAGACGTGTTGTCTGTCACTGCAAACGCGATCCGCAATCGCGAGGTCAAAGACGGCGTGCTCGTGACCGGCGTCGGCTCACTTCGCGATCGAGATACCCTTTCACAGGCCGCTGACCTGCTTTTGAATATGGAAGAAATCGACACCACAGTCGTCTACGGCTATATGGACGGGACGGTCTACGTGTCGGGACGGGCCCGTGGCGGCACGATCGATCTCGGCGAGACATTCCGAGAGGCGTTTGATCAGATCGGCGACGCAGGTGGCCACGCAGACATGGCAGGTGGGCAGCTCTCGCTCGGGATCCTCGAAGATATCGATCCGAGCTCCTCAGACGACCTCGATCCGATCGTCCGGGATATCGTCGCGGGACGCTTTTTCGAGACACTTCAATCTGCGCCGACCGTGCCGACGTATACGACGGAACAGCCGTCTGGATTTCCTGAAGACTGAGTCCGATCGGCGAGACCGCCCTGATCGAACGATCGAACGATCGCACGATCGAGACTGCCACAGCAGGCAGCTTTTTTTCCTGCCGTATCGTAGCGCGTTCAATGACTGACAAGCCGACCGTCGGCGAGTATATGACGAAGGATGTCGCAACGGTTGCACCAATGGATTCGGTGCGATCGGTCGCCAGACGGATCGTCGAGAGTGACGGCCACAACGGCTTTCCGGTGTGTGAAGGCCGCAAGGTGGAGGGATTTGTCACCGCCCGTGATCTACTGTTGGCCGACGACGAAGCCCCGATTTTTACGGTAATGACCGAGGACCTCATCGTCGCTCATCCAGACATGAAGGTAACCGATGCGGCACGGGTAATTCTCAGATCGGGCATCAGGAAACTCCCAGTTGTCGATGACGCGGGTAACCTTGTCGGCATCATTTCGAATACAGATGTTGTCCGCAGCCAGATCGAGCGCGCGACACCGGGGAAAGTCGGCAAACTCGTTCGAACACTCGAGCAGATCCACGAGGTCGAGTTGGACGAAGAACGTCGGACGATCAATATCACGGCATTGGTCCCGACACAGGGTCGAGTATACGCCGACGAACTCGACGGCCGAAAGTACGAACTCGACCGCGGGCTCGCCGAACCACTCGTCGTGATCGACAACGACGGGACGTTGTACCTCGCCGACGGTCATCACCGCGTACTCGCGGCAGATCAGCTTGGAATTGAGGAGATGGACGCATACGTCATCAAGACCCAGGAGCCGATCAAGCTCGGGATGGCCAAAACCGCCCGGAAAGAAAACCTCACATCGATCGACGACATTGAGATTCTCGACTACGCAAAACATCCGCTTATCGAGCGGACAAAGCGGTTACAGTAGTGTTCCGGTCACGTCATTGATTCATCTGTAGCGCTTGAGGGCAAGATCGTTCTCATCTCGGAGACTGGACAACATTCAGGCCGCTGGATCGCCTAACAGTGTCAATGGGTTCCTCACAAGGCGACCGTGCTCTCCGATCGCGCGAAAACGGTTCAATCGCCGAGGCGGGTCCAGCGATCGTTGCCGACTCGCTCACGAAGCGCTACGGTGATGTGTTGGCGGTCGATGACATCTCTGTCGAGATTGAGCAGGGCACTGTTGTCGGACTACTGGGACCAAACGGCGCGGGCAAGACAACCCTGATCAAGTGTCTGCTCGGGTTGATCGAACCGACGAGCGGGCGTGCGACGGTTGCGGGTGTCGACGTTGGGCGTGATCCAACTCGGGCGTACCGATCTGTTGGGGCGATGCTTGAGGGCGCACGAAACGTGTATTGGCGACTCACGGTTCGTGAGAACCTGGAATTCTTTTCGAGTCTCGCAGGCACCGAGCCGGCTGCCGCCCGCGATCGCCACGACGAACTCCTCGAGCGATTTGACCTGCTCGAAAAGGCAGACACCGCCGTCAACGACCTCTCTCAGGGCATGAAACAGAAAGTCTCGCTCGCGTGCACGCTCTCGCGGGATGTTCCGATCGTCTTCTTGGACGAACCGACGCTCGGCCTTGACGTTGAGAGTTCGCTCGGACTCCGCCGTGAGCTCCGTCGGCTCGTCGACAAGGAGTCGCTCACGGTCGTCCTCTCGAGTCACGACATGGACGTCATTGCCGACTTGGCCGATCGCGTGCTCGTGATGGACGAGGGGTCGATCATCGCTGACGACTCGGTCTCGGGGCTTCTCGAACTGTTTCGAACCCAAGAGTACGAGCTCGTTATTGACGGGCTCTCGGCCGATCGCCTTACCCGCGTGCTGGCCGAGCACAACCCCACCGTAACCCCGACTACCGACGAACGGGTTCGGATCACCGTCACAGTGGGAAGCGGCGATGAACTGCACCCAATCTTGGGTCGGTTGCTCGACGCTGGCGGGCACGTCGTCTCTGTCAGCGCTACTGAACCAAGCCTCGCGGAGGCGTTCCTCCGGATAACCGATGGGGACGATTCAGCGCGTGGAGAGCGCCTCGATCGACCAGAGGCAGCGCGATGAGCGGCCGCTGGCTTCTGTCGCGCGCGATCGTTCGCAAGGAGTGGATCCTCCTGAAGCGGTATCCGCTCAACACAGCCGCTGGGATCGTCGCGACGTATCTGTTCTTCGCACTCGCGGCGTTTGGGGGTGAAGCTGTCGCTGGCGAGGCGTTCACCGACTCGCTGGGGGCGCTCGTGGTGGGGTACTTCCTCGTTGTGCTGTCGATCTCGGCGTATCAGGGAACGACGAACAAAATCACCCGTGAATCACAGTGGGGAACGCTCGAACAGCTGTACATGTCGCCGCTTGGGTTCGGCCGCGTGACGATCGTCACAACCGCTGTGACGGTTCTGTTCAGCTTCCTATGGGGCGTGAGCGTTCTCGCGCTGATGCTCGTGACGGTGGATGTGTCGCTTCGAGTCGATCTGCTCACTGTCGTACCGATCGCGGTGCTCGCGATCACGTCGATCGCCGGCATTGGACTCGTGCTTGCGGGAATCGCAGTGCTGTACAAACGGATCGGCGAGTTGATTGGATTGCTACAGTTCGGCATCTTCGGGCTGGTCGCTGCGCCGGTCGCTGACAGTCCTGTGCTTTCTGTGTTGCCAGTCGTCCAGGGAAGCGCGATGCTTCAGGCAGCGATGGGCGAGGGTGTTCGGCTGTGGGAGTTTCCGATCGTCGATCTCCTCGTCCTCGTCGGCGTCGCGGTCGGATATCTCGTAATCGGCTACTACGTTTTCATGCGCGCGACCGATCGGGCGCGACGGCTCGGTGTCCTTGGACACTACTAGTTCGCCAGCAGCCCGATTGACACCCCCATTTATGTGGATCTTCGCGGAACTGTTCGTATGACGATTTCCGAGTCTTCCCTGCCGGGTGTCGGCAAGAAGTTCGAAATAGATCTTGACGGCGATGACGAGATGATCGTCGTCATCCACAACACCGGCAAGCGAGAGCTGTTCCGCCGATCGGACGCCGACAGCGACTCCGAACGGGTGTTCGAGTTTGGTGATCCGCTGGCCCGCAAAATTGGGTCGATCATCGAGGGCGCGTACTTCCAGCCGGTCGAACCCGAGTCGACCGAGACGATGCTTCCCGGTGGGTTGCTCTTGGAGTGGTACGAGGTCCCGCCCGGTGCCAATCTCATCGGTGAGACACTCGAAAGCGCCGATGTCGGCCGAAAAACCGGCGCATCCGTCATCGCGATTCAGCGTGGCGAGGAGACCATAACGAGCCCCAGGGCGAACACGGATTTTCGGGAGGGTGACACGCTGATCGTCGTTGGAACCCGCGACAACTGTGACGCCTTCGAAGCGATGCTAGCGGGTGAGTGATCGCCGGGGGCGTATACATGGCTGAGCTACTGTTGGAGGTTGGTGTCGTTTTCGCAGCGATCGCGACAGTCGGCGCGATCGCGAGCCGTGTCGGCCAGTCAGTCATTCCGTTTTACATTATCGTCGGGATGGCGCTCAGTGAATTTGTGGTCGGCCGCGCGGGACTGCCGTATGTGACGGAGTCGGAGTTTATCGAACTCGGCGCAGAACTTGGCATCGTCCTGTTGTTGTTCTTTCTGGGCATGGAATTTAACCTCGATCGACTCATTGAGCGACGACGAGAGATTGGACTGTCGGGCGTGATCGATTTCGGGGTGAACTTCGGCGCTGGGATGATCCTCGGCTGGATATTGTTTGGATCGTTTCTTCCCATGTTTCTCTTTGCAGGGATCGTGTACATCTCTTCGTCGGCGGTGATCACCAAGTCGCTCATCGATCTCGGATGGATTGCAAATGACGAAGCCGAACCGATGCTCGGAACACTTGTCTTCGAAGACCTTGTCATCGCGATCTATCTCGCGGTGACAACAGCGGTCGTTCTCGGCGGCGGGAGCCTCGAAGCCGCAGCTGTGGACGTCGGCATTGCGATGGCGTTTATTCTCGGATTACTGCTGCTCGTCTACGTCGGAACGGCGTGGTTCCAGCGACTTGTTTCGACGGGATCCCACGAGTTCATTGTACTCCGGGCGCTCGGAGTCACCGTCCTCATTGCTGGGGCCGCGCTTGCGCTCGGCGTCAGCGAAGCCGTGGCCGCGTTCTTCGTCGGGATGGCGTTTTCGTCGATCGAACACGACGACCTCGTCCAGATGGAGCAGCTACTCGAACCGATCCGGGACACGTTCGCCGCGGTGTTTTTCTTTTGGATCGGACTCATCACCGATCCGCTCCTCTTGACCGGCGTCGTCGGGATCGTCGCGCTTGCGGTGGTCGTCACCGTGCCGACGAAGCTTGTGAGCGGCTACTTCGGCGGCCGCGCGTTCGGACTCGACGCCCGGCGATCGACGCGCGTTGGGCTCGGGATGACGACCCGCGGGGAGTTCTCGCTCATCATCGCGACGATCGCCCTCGCAGGTGCGCAGGCAGGGACGTTCCCGACCGAGTTGGCGCTGCGAATAAACGCATTTGCCGTCGGTTACGTGTTGATCATGGCGATTCTGGGTACGACACTAATGCAGTACGCTGAACCATTCGAGACATTTGTCGCCTCGCGGGTTGAGGGATCCGCACCGAGCGGCTGAACGACAAAATTGAGACCGCAAGCCACGGTAGTGAGAGACCTACTTGCGGTATGTCTGTTGCCACTCGCTCACAATCTCTGCAGCGGCCGCGTCGGTATCGACGACCGCGTGGTCGTACGCGCGTCCACCGTCGGCCTGTTCAAGTTTGTCTACGCGGACACTAACACGGCCGTCGGGCCGCTCGCGCTTTCGAATTGTGACGTATCCATCCTCGCGTTGCCACTCGGTGAGCCGATCGGTCTCTGTGTGAACGCTCCACTCCATACGCGACAATTGTCGCCACCGCTCATGAGCCTACGGGACAAACGGTCGCTCCCGAAACCGTTTGCCACATGGCTTGTGATGCCCGTGGACGCGATGGCTGTTAGATGGTGAACTCGAAGCCGAACTCACGATCCTCTCGAAGCATCGTCTCGTAGCCCGCTTGTGTCTCACACTCGGGACAGATTGGAAAGCCAAGGAGTGTGTACTCTACTTCTGTCGACTGTGCTGTTGCCCCACATTGCCCACATTCGAACCGTGCGTGTTCTTCGACCGCCATGAGATAGTGTACCAATTTGTGTGTCATAAGTAATTGCTCCTTGATCAGCAGAAAGGCCTCACTTCGATCGACACTCGAGTCAGCGATGTCAGCACACGGAACGATTTAGCCGATCGGCCCACTGTCTTGTCGTATGGAGTCATCTAACGCTTCTCGGCGGGTTCAAGCGCTTCAGGCTCAGCTTGAACCCGACTCGAACACGGTATGTATCACGTTTCCGGGACGTAATCTCCAGTACCTGACCGGATTTTACGAAGCGCCGTCGGAACGACACTTTCTGTTCTTTGTGCCTGCGGGTAGCGCGCCGATCGCGCTCGTCCCCGAACTTTCTGCCGCAGACTTCGAGTCAGCTGCGCCGTGGGTTGACGATGTTCGGACCTGGACAGATGAAGCGGGGCCTCAAGATGCTCTCAGTGCAGTGCTCGAGGAAATCGATCCCGATCGGATTCTCCTCGACGACACAATGTGGGCGCGCTTTACCCAAGATATCCGGACACACTGCCCGGCGGCGACGTATGGACTTGCGAGTGAGGTCCTCACTGCGCTTCGAATACGAAAAGATGACACCGAAATCGCGGCGCTCGAACGCGCCGGAGCGGCCGCGGACACGGCCATGAACGCGATCCGATCGCTCGGATCCGACGCAATCGGGATGACAGAGATCGAGTTGGCACGGCGAATCGAGACTGAACTCGTCGAGGCGGGTGGAACCGGAACTGCCTTCGAGACGATTGTTGGATCTGGACCGAACGGCGCACGCCCACATCACACCTCAGGCGATCGAACCATTCGTGCGGGCGAGCCTGTCGTCCTCGATTTTGGTACGCGAGTCGATGGCTACCCGTCAGACCAGACACGAACGATCATCTTTGACGGTGACCCCACTGATCGTGTACGCGAGGTACACGACGTCGTCAGGGAGGCACAGGCGGCTGCGATCGACGCGATCGAACCAGGCGTTACTGCCGCATCGATCGACCGCGCGGGCCGCGAAGTTATCGAGGCAGCCGGATACGGCGATCGGTTCATCCATCGAACGGGCCACGGGGTCGGGCTTGACGTCCACGAAGCACCAGACATTGTCGCTGGCAACGAACGCAAACTCGAACCGGGGATGGTATTCAGCGTCGAACCGGGGATCTATCTCCCCGATGACTTTGGCGTCCGAATAGAAGACCTCGTGGTCGTGACTGACGGTGGTGCCATGCGGCTCAACCGAACCGATCGCGGATTGTAAAAAGCGAAGACACCGCCCTTCGGAACAGGCTTCGATCGAGTGTCGGCTACTCCTCTGCGTCTGTGTCTGCGTCCGACTCGTCGTCTTCGGCGACGAGCCCGTGTTCTTCCAGGATCGACGCCAGCTCGTCGGCGCTACGGTCGTGGTAGGTCGCGGTGTCTGCGTCGATCGTTGCAACGCCGACGCCGCCCGGCTCAAGTCCGTCGTCAGTTACCTCCTCGAGCGCAGAGAGCGCAAGGCCAATGCCCTCGTCGAGCGACATTCCCTCCTCGTAATGTTCTTCGAGGTACTCTCGGATGTCGCTTCGGTTGGCGCCGATCGAGAGTGCCTGCCACTCGTAGGGCGTTCCTGACGGATCGGTCTCGAAGAGCCGTGGTTCCCCGTCTTCGACCCCACCGACGATCAACGCAACGCCGAACGGACGGGCGCCGCCGATCTGGGTGTACTGTTGGATGTGGTCGGTGATCGTTTTGGTGAGTGTTTCGATTCCAATCGGCTCCCCGTAGCGCAGGCGGTTGATCTGTGCCTCACGCCGCGCAAAGTCGATGAGCTGACGGGCGTCAGCAACGTGGCCGGCGGACGCGACGCCGATGTGGTCGTCGGCTTTGTGAATCTTCTCGACGCTTTCGGGCTCCATGAGCGGCGATCGGCTCCGCTTGTCCGCGGCGAGGACGACTCCCTCTTCGGTCCGGACGCCGATGCTGGCAGTCCCTCGTTTGACCGCTTCCCGGGCGTACTCTACTTGATACAGTCGGCCGTCTGGCGAGAAGATCGTAATCCCGCGATCGTAGGCCTGTTGTTGGGCTTGTCCCTGCATGATATCACTCGATGTCGAGCTGGGTCGCACAGACGGTGGCAGTCGGCAGGTGAATAGCCAGTTCGTCGCTGCGGCGGTCCGCGTGCCGACGATCGCCACCGAAGGCGACCTCGTTCTCGTAGATTTCTCCGGTCGCGCGTCCTAAATACCTTTCTTCACAGGCTCGAACGGTCCCCGAAATCCCCCGGACGCGAACGCCGACTGGCGTGTCATCGATGGCGTGAACGCAGGCGATCGCCGCCCGGGCGGGTCCGGTCTCTCCGCGACGGGTTCTGACGATCGCCTCGCCGCGGCCGTCCGTCAACGAGAACGTATACACGGTGAGATCTGCGTCCGCGCTCCCAGGATCACCGAGGAGGTTCCCCGCGCTATACCACAGCTCGCGCTGGAAGTCACCACGATCAAACGACGCGTCGATCGGGGCGTCGATCCCAACCGCGAGATACCGCCACCGTGGCCGGATATGTTTCGGGAGGTGTTTCATTGGCGCTCAGCGGTCCGAATCGTAATCGATCGTCTGGCGGTCGATCGGTACTCGCTCGCCCACCAGCACACCGACCTGCGGGTGGACCCGCTCGACTGCCGTGAGCACGAACCCTGCGTCGGTGAACATATCCGCCAGCGCGCCGACCGTCGCTGGATCGTCGACCTCCGGACTGTAAAACGGCGCTTCGGGGTCCGGCGTCTCAAAGAACATCACGTCGCCGAGCACGAACCGATCGGGTTCGAGCGCTGCGATCGTCTCGATCGCGTCGCGTTTTTCATCGTCCGAGAGGTGATGTAACGCGAAGTTCGACGTGACGATCGAAACAGGGCCCTCGTAGTTCGGCTCACGGAACCGTCCGTTGCCGAATTCGATGTTTTCAATTCCGGCTTCGTCGGCCTTCCGGCGAGCCTCCGCCAGCATCCCGTCGCTGATGTCGCGACCGATCACCCGCTTTGCGTCGCCGGCGAGCGCTAGCGCGATCGCGCCGGTCCCAGTTCCAAGGTCGAGGACAACGTCTTCGCTGGTCGGCGCGGCGTGTTCGATCACGAGCGATCGGCAGCCGTGGTACTCCTCGCTTTTCGAGCCGTCGTACTCCGTGGCCTTCTCGGAGAATCGCTCAGCGTGTTCGTCGATCGTCTTTTTCATATTTCCCTCGTTTGACCCCTGGCGCAATGAAAGAGTCGGATGCTCGTTCGCGGTTGCGCGCGACGAGTCGACCCCATTCGGCGAGTCCCGCCTCGATCCAATCTGGATCGAACCCGATGGCCTCGCCGACCGCACGAAGCTCTCGGGGTGCTCTGAGATGGCGATGCGATCGCGGGCGGACGCTCACAACGTACGGCGTGTCGTACTGTGTGACTAGCTCGCGAAGCTTTCGAAGCGCCGAGAGCGCCTGTACACGCTTTCCTCCTGTCTGGCGAAGGACGGGGCCGAAATCGAACTCCACGCGAACGCCGTGTTCAACCGCTGCTCGGGCGAGGACGTGGTTGAAATCCCCATCTCCGGCCATCGGTCGGGTCAACACGTCAACGCGGTCTTGTTCGACGGCAAAGCGATTGAGCGCGTTCGTCCCACCGCGGACCGCGAGCACGGTGTACTCCTTTCGAAAGTTCCCGATCGACCCGGAGGCGCTTTCGGGCGTCTCTGCGTGAATCTCGACTCCTCGAGCGACGTCAACCCCGTAGCGTTCGGCGATCGCCGCCGGATCGTACTCCGCCTCCCGGGTCCGGATGACGATCCCATCGTACCCGTACTGCGCGGCGGCTTTCGCCATCCTGCTCGCCGTGCTGTCTGCGCTCGGATACGCTGGGACCGCCTCATACATACTGTCAGGTTTGTTGGGGGTGGGCTTGGTCGTTTTCATCCGATCGGGCCGAGAGCGAACCCGTAGGCTTTTGATCGTTCCGGGCTCACTTTTCGGTAATGAAAGAGTCACTGATGGACGTTATCTGCTGTCCGATCGACAAAAGCGACCTTGAGCTGACCGTCGACGAACGCGACGATGAGGAGATCATCGCCGGAACCCTGACGTGTACTGAATGTGGGGAGACGTATCCGATCGAGGACGGAATTCCGAACCTTCTCCCACCGGATATGCGCGACGAAGCAACGGCGTAGGCCACGTTGGCGATCGTTCGGTTATCTTTCAGTTCAGTGGTCCGCTCAGTCTTCGTTTAGTTCGGGGAGTCGCTCGGTCGTCTCTCAGTCCGGTGAGCTAACCGATTTCCGTGGATACCGCCTGCGCTTATCCCACTGGAGTCACTACTGTGAGTAGTGGTTTCTAGTCAGGCAGCGACGACCAAACAGGCAACGTCGCCCTCCGCGTCGGACACCCGGCGTCGCGTCGCTGTCGTCGTCGGAATCGTCTTTATCGATCTGCTCGGGTTCGGTATCATTATCCCAATTTTGCCATTCTACGTCCGATCGTTCGGGGTGAGCGACGTCTTCATCGGGTTGCTTGCGGCATCGTACTCGCTGGCGCAGTTCACTGCCGCGCCGATACTCGGACGAATCTCCGACGAGCGTGGTCGCCGTCCCGTACTCATGCTGTCGGTTGGCGTCGCTGGGCTGGCCTGGATCGTCTTTGGGGTCGCTTCAGAGATCGGTGCTACCTTCGGCGTGACTTTCGGCCTCGTTGTGCTGTTCGGTGCTCGGTTGCTGGCTGGGGCAGCGGGCGGAAACATCGCCGCAGCCCAGGCGTACATCGCCGACGTGACGACACCGGAGGATCGCACCGGAGCACTCGGTCTCGTCGGTGCAGCCTTCGGTCTGGGATTCGTGTTCGGACCAGCGATCGGCGGCCTCCTGGCCAGTGAAACAGTCGTCTCGATCGCTCGTACCGTGTTACCGAGTTTTATTCCAGTAACGGTCTTCTCGTTGCCGAGTTTTGCTGCTGCGGGCTTTTCGTTTCTTGCGCTTGCTATGGCGGCACTCGTGCTGAAAGAGCCGGATCGGACCCGGACGCCGACACGGCGTGTCACGTTCGTCGCGCAGTTTCAGACAGCACTCGCCGATCGACAGCTCAGTCCACTCGTTGTTTCCTTCTTTCTGACCTCTCTTGCGTTCACTGGAATCACGGTAATGTTCATCCCGCTCATGGCTGATTTTTTCGGGTACGGTGCGAGCGAGGCGGCGATATTCCTCGCCTACATCGGTGCGCTCGGGATTATTAACCAAGGTGTCCTCATCGGCCGGCTTTCGCGTGTATTTGGCGTTCGACGCGTCGTTCGAGCTGGGGTTTTGTCGCTATTTCTTGCGCTCGTCTTGCTTGCAGCGTCCCCGCTTGCAGGAACAACGTCCCTCCTCACCAGTGGTCCTGGATGGGTAACTGGCGGCTTCGTTGTGTTGCTCATCTTCGGGGCTCTGGCCTCCTTCGGCAACGGCGCGATAACTGTCGGACTCACTGCACTCGTTTCGGAGGGTGCCAGCGGGGAAACACAGGGGTCAGCCTTCGGTGTCACACAGGGGGCCGGGAGCCTCGGGCGGACGATCGGACCACCGCTTGCGGCCGCTGCGTACGTGGTTACGTATTGGTCGCCGTTCATTGCCGGAGCGATTCTTCTCGTGCCGGTTGCGTTGCTACTCAGACGGTGAAGGGCAGTTAGTTCGGTAGTCTGATACCCCGCTCTTGCGGTCTCTACTGCCGGGTAGTTCCTGTATTGCGGTTATTTCTCGGTCAATCGATGAGTATCTGAAAACGACCACATAACTATGCGAATAACGGGCCAACTTTTGTGGATGGCAGATGATAAAAGCGGCCGAGACAAGCAAGCGCGCGACGAAGACAGACGCCAGCGAGAGCGCGAGATTGACACAGAACTAGAACGCGGGAACGAATCAGAACCGCCGGTCGACACCTCGCCGCTCAAGTACTTCGAGACAGAGCTCGATTCACTGGAGTTTCCGGCAACCGGGGCGGAGATCGTCGCGGTGATCGGCGATCGAGCGGTCGAATTAGCCGACGAGCGCTATACTGTCGAGGAACTCGTTCCGGAGGTAGATTCCGAGCGGTTCGACTCTCCATCTGCGCTCAACGTACGACTCCAGCGGCCGACAATCGCTGCAGCGATGAAACGGGTCCTAGAGGCCACCGATACGCTTCCCAACGCAGAACTCAGCGACTCACAGCGTGACGCCTACGAGAAAACGTTTCAAGCGCTCAAAGCGATCGACGCCGATGACGACGACGAGGGAATCACCTCGATCGCCGACTGGATTGTCGAACACATTCGTGAGAAAGAAACGCTACCGGGTTCTCGCGACGTCCGTCGGCAGGCGGCGAAGTTCTGCCGAACGAACGGCTATGAGATCCGAAACAGCGAGTGGCTGGGGATATAGGCTGAGGTGCTGCGCAAGTTGGCCAATCTGTCCTGTGATCAGGTTCTGATTTGACGGTGTCTCAGAATCCGTACTACCTGTTTAATATCTCAGAGAGTCTATCTATGAGTTAGTCAGCTACCGTAGCCGCCGAGGGTTCTGTCGTGGTTGGCGACCGCGTGAAAGCTTTGACTAAAGAGTTGAAACTAATGCCTACCTATGAGCACACTGTCGAGATAGCAGCGCCGATGGAACGCGTCTTCGCATTCGATTCTACCCCTGAGAATTGGTCTCGAACAATGCCGAGCCTTCGAGATCTCGAAGTGATCGAAGAAACCGAGGATGGGGCTCGAATGCGGGCCACGTACAAACTGCTTGGCATCGCGCTGGACACTGAGATGGAATTAACCATTGTCGAACCGAACGAACACATCGTCGTCACCGTCGAGAGTTCTGGCATGAAAGGAGAGGTACACAACTACTTCTCGGAGACAGGAACCGGAACCGAAATTCGTCACCAGGCCGACTACGAGTTCGGAGAATCGCTCCGCGATCGCCTGCTCGAGCCGGTGGCCACGCGGTACAACAACCGCCAGTTCAAAAATCACCTCCAGAACACCAAAGACGTGATCGAAGCGGAAGTCGCAGCCGAGACTGCGGCCCCAGCCTAATCGGATTTGCGTGGCTGTATTTATCAAATATTCTTTCTGTGAGTTGCATTTCATTTATAAGTAATGATACTTACTTATACAGATCCTCACAACTTATCAATTTAATTTATTTTCTTCTTTCAAAGATTTTTCAACATGATGAGAATGTCTTCGAAGTTATTGACGAACTCGATAAAGCAGCCGATCAGGAACTTGGTATCGTGACTGAGGATCCATTCAGCAAAGAACGGCGGTACTTCATCCACGGCCGAGGCTCGATTTGGATCTCGTATGTTCCTCGAGTTGACGTTTATGACACGTCACCAACTGAGGACGTCCTGGATACAATTCGTGTTTTGGGTGTTTACCACGCTGTTATCCCCGTTGAGGGGATGCCTGTCTGGGGCGATAGGTCACTGCAAGCGCAGGACCTCTTTTCAGCACGTCGCTAATATGGCCTGTGTTGGACCGAACCAGTATTGAGCACTGTTTTTTGATTATTTGACTTTCGATCTGCAACGTAGACACACTGTATAAGAAGGCCTATACGCGTAACAGCCTGAGATCCGAGCATGGTTACTGACGGTCGTCGTCGTTTTCTTGAACTGGCAGGAACTGGTGCTGCGCTGTCGATCGCTGGCTGTCTCGGCGACGATGGCGAAGACTCGGAGGCTCCCGCACTGGAGAACGACTCTGACTCGACTACCGAACAGACTGACGATGATGAGACGAGCGACGGCGATTCGATCGTCGAAGAGGGAATGGTGACCGTTGCGCTCCAGGCCGATCAGGAGGCGCTCGCGGAAGCTCGAGAGTCGATCCAGGCCGAACTTGAAAACGAATCGATCAGCCAACAGGAAGCACAGGTCCAACTCCAGGAAACCGAACAAGACCTCCTCGAAGAAGCGGGCTCGTCCTTCGAATCGAACGTCGACGAACTCGACGGGCTCTCGATCGTCGACGCCGTTCCAACGATCGGTGCGGTGTTGGTTGACGGCGAGGCCGAAGCGATGATCGAGACGCTATCGTTCACTGAAGTGTCCGCGCTGTTGTCCGGTGAGACGTACGCGACCGTCCTCGAACAGCAGCAACAACAGCCCTGAGCTGGGATTGGTGAAAAACGCACGTTCGTGCATATGAAAAGGATTTAATCGTGTGCATCTGAACAAACACGTGAATGAGTCTCCCGGAGTCGGATCTGGATCTGATCGTTTCCGAACTCGGTCGCGAGCCCACACCCGCCGAGTCGGTGCTGTTTGAGAACCTGTGGAGCGAACACTGTGCGTATCGATCGTCTCGCCCGCTACTGTCGGCGTTCGATAGCGAAGGCGACGCGGTCGTCATTGGTCCTGGCGACGACGCCGCCGTGGTTGCCGTTCCGCTTTCGGAACATGCGAACACGCCCCCAGCCGAGCGATCGCCCGAGGATTACAGCGAGACGTACATCACGCTCGGGATCGAGAGTCACAACCACCCAAGCTACGTCGATCCGTACGACGGTGCTGCCACCGGCGTTGGCGGGATCGTCCGCGATACCATGTCGATGGGCGCCTACCCGATCGCGCTGACCGATAGCCTCTATTTCGGCCCGTTCGCTCGCGAACACTCGAAGTACCTCTTCGACGGTGTTGTTGAAGGGATTGCCGACTACGGCAACTCGATCGGCGTCCCGACCGTCGGCGGCAGTGTCGAGTTCCACGAGGGCTACGTTGGGAACCCACTCGTCAACGTCGCCTGCGTCGGATTGACCGACGCCGATCGGCTCGTCACCGCCGAAGCACAGTCTGCGGGCAACCGACTCGTATTAGTTGGCAACGCCACGGGACGCGACGGCCTCGGGGGGGCTTCCTTCGCGAGCGAAGACCTCAGCGAGGACGCAGAAACCGAGGATCGTCCGGCGGTGCAGGTCGGTGATCCCTACACGGAGAAACTCCTCATCGAGGCTAACGAGGCGCTCATTGACGAGTCGCTCGTCGCATCGGCTCGCGATCTTGGTGCGGCTGGACTTGGCGGTGCCTCGTCCGAGCTCGTCGGCAAGGGTGGGTTCGGCGCACGAATCGAACTCGATCGCGTTCACCAGCGCGAGCCGAACATGAAAGCCCTCGAGATCCTGCTCGCGGAGTCCCAAGAGCGGATGTGCTACGAAGTTCGCCCCGAACACGTCGATCGAGTCGCCGAGATCGCCGAGCGCTTCGACCTCGGCTGTTCAGTTATCGGCGAGGTTACGGAGGGCAACTACGTCTGTACGTTCGACGGCGAGGTCGTCGTTGACGTAGATTCAGACTTCCTCACAGAGGGCGCGCCGATGAACGATCTCGATGCCGAAGCGCCCGCCGAGCCGACGGTCGCCGTCCCAGACATCGGCCTCGCGGAGGCATTCGAAGCCGTGGTTTCCGCACCGAGCGCCGCCTCCAAGGAATGGGTCTACCGCCAGTACGACCACGAGGTCGGCACCCGGACCGCGATAAAGCCCGGCGACGATGCGGCCGTAATGGCGATCCGCGAAACGACCGGCGATCCGATGGACACCTCCGGGGATGGAACCGGGCTCGCAATCAGCGCCGGCGCGGTGCCGAACTGGACTGACACCGCGCCCTACGAGGGTGCAAAGGCAGTTGCGCTTGAGAATGCGACGAACCTCGCCGCGAAGGGGGCGCTCCCGCTCGCTGCGGTCGACTGTTTGAACGGTGGCAACCCCGAGAAACCGGCGGTGTACGGCGGATTTAAAGCGATCGTTGACGGACTCGCTGATATGTGTTCGGCGCTGTCGACACCGGTCGTGGGCGGAAACGTCTCGCTGTACAACGACTCTGCAACTGGGCCGATCCCCCCGACGCCGACGCTCGCGATGGTCGGGACGCGATCGGGCTACGACGCGCCCCCGGCCGCACTGGCGGGCGAGGGCGAACTACTCGTCGTCGGCGAGACGGGCGACCGACTTGGTGGCTCGACGTACCTCGCAGAGTTCAACGGCAGCGATGGGTTCCCGGCGCTCCCGGACGATCCCGCAGCGGTTATCGAGTCCATTGCACGTGTCGCGTCGCTCGATTCGACACTTGCGACCCACGACGTGAGCACCGGCGGGCTGGCGGTCACGCTCGCCGAACTCGTCACTGAGACCGCAGGCGCTGAGGTAACCCTCGAAACGATCGCTGCGGCCTTCGATGAGACTCCCGGGAGAGTCGTCGTCGAGACAGCGGACTCCGACGCAGTCCGAGACGCTGTCGCGGAGGGCGTCCCTGTCCGATCGATCGGTCAGGCGACGCCCGGCGGTGAGCTATCTCTTACCGTCGGAGCCGACTCCCGAACGTATGATTACGAGGCGATTGCGGCGCTGCGATCGACGATCGACTCGGCGTTCGAGTGACGTACGGTCGCCCGAATCTGGCGGCCTGCGCTTTGTGTAGACCTCCGAGAAAGAGCGATATCCTTTAGGCGTTCCTAAATCAATCCTCTCGATAACGAATGTCCGTGATCGCCAACCGATGTTTGTTCTCTGGCAGCGTTCAGTTTGATTCGCGATCGTCGGGCGGACTGGAGGGATATGATGGCTAGTTCGAACACGATACGACGGATGCGGACGACGGACGAACCCGACTCAACGCAGGCGCGGGACGATCAAGATGCTGTGGACGCGATTCTTTCGCTTCGGGACGTGTCGAAGTCTTTTGGGACAGAAGAAGCCGTTCGAGGGATCGATCTTACTGTCTCGCGTGGGGAGTTGGTGACGCTTTTGGGGCCCTCTGGCTGCGGCAAGACAACAACGCTCCGGATGATTGCAGGCCTAGAGGAGCCAACGACGGGTACGATCTCGCTTGCAGGAACCACCGTCGCCGGTGACGGGGCGTTCGTCTCTCCAGAAGATCGCGACGTCGGAATCGTCTTTCAGAGCTTCGCGCTGTTTCCACATCTCACTGTCGAAGAAAATATTGCGTTCGGGTTGACCGACATGTCCGAGACCGCAAAGGCCGATCGCGTCGAAGAGCTGTTGGATCTCGTCAACATGCCCGGCCACGCCGATCGACGGCCTGACCAGCTCTCGGGTGGACAGAAACAGCGTGTTGCGCTTGCACGCTCGCTCGCGCCGGAGCCGGAGCTGCTTCTCATGGACGAACCATTTTCGAACCTGGACGTTCGCTTGCGCGTTCAGATGCGCGAAGAGGTTCGATCGATCCTCAAACGCGCCGGGGTTACCGCGATTTCCGTGACACACGATCAAGAGGAGGCGCTGTCGATCTCCGATCGCGTTGCGGTGATGCACGAGGGCCGAATTGAACAGATCGGCAAGCCCGAACGCGTGTTCGAACAGCCCGAATCGAAGTTTGTCGCGAGTTTTCTCGGACGGGCAAGTTTCCTTAGCGCCCGCCTAGAGGATGGCGCTATCGAAACCGGACTCGGGACTTTCGACGCGACGACGCTCGAGGGGTACACCAAGCAGTACAACCGGATCGACGTTGAGGTGTTGGCGCGCCCGGACGACCTTCGAGCGCGATCGGCGACTCCGTCGGACGCAAACGGTGAGATCGTCGCTCGCCAGTACGTCGGGCCCTCGTTCATCTATCGTGTTGAGCTAGACAGCGGCGACACGGTTCACTGTCTACACAACCACGTTACAGACTTTACGATTGGCCAGCGGGTTCGTGTTGAATTAGTCGCCGATCACCCGCTGGCGTGGTTCCCAACGTAATCGTATTCGAAAAACCGCCTTCAGCCCAAAAGCAGCGGGACTCCAAACACGACGAGCAATCCGACGAGCAACACTGCACCGCCGGTGAGCGCCTGGCTCGTTGTGAACTCCTGCATTGGTGACGTGACGCGCGCGTCCGGGTCCGGTTCGTGGTCGTGATCGTCGTGATCCATAGTCGATCGATTCGGCCGATCTTACTTTAAAACACCTATCTTCTCGATCACCGTTTCAACACACCTCCTTTCCATCGTGATCCACGACACCAACATTTTCAACCGATCTCACCCAGCGATGTCGATTCCGTTATCAGTGTCGGTGACGTTCATCGATTTATGAGCGAGACGGAGAGCCCGCCAGCGATCGACAGAGCGTGGTGGAAAGAATCTGTCGTGTATCAGATTTATCCGCGAAGTTTCAACGACACAACCGGTGACGGTGTTGGCGACATTCCCGGAATTATTGAGAAGGTCGACTACCTCGACGAGCTCGGCGTCGACATCATCTGGCTCAATCCGGTGTACGAGTCGCCGAACGCCGACAACGGCTACGACATCGCCGACTACCAATCGATCATGGACGAGTTCGGGACGATGGACGACTGGGAGCGGCTCTTAGAAGCCCTCCACGATAGAGACATCCGGCTCATCATGGATCTCGTCGTCAACCACACCTCTGACGAGCATGAGTGGTTTGTCAAGTCCCGCGTCGATGAGGAATACCGCGACTACTACATTTGGCGGGACGGTCGGACTGACGTCGACGGCTTTACCGGGTTCAACGGGCCCGAAGGAGAAGCACCGCCGAATGAGTGGGAGTCGTTCTTCGGCGGCCCCGCCTGGGCGTACGACGACGAGGTCGAAAAGTGGTACATGCACCTGTTCGATCGCAAACAACCCGACCTCAACTGGGAGCACCCCGAGGTCCGCGAGGAGGTCTTTGACATGATGCAGTGGTGGCTGGAAAAGGGCATTGACGGCTTCCGGATGGACGTGATCAACCTCATCTCAAAGCCGGATTCGGTCGTCCACCACGACCCGCCGACGAATGAATCACCTATGTGGGATTCGATCGACGGCCCACGCGTCCACGAATTCCTCGATGAGATGCACGAGGAGGTGTTGGCCGGCGAAGACGCGTTCACGATCGGCGAGATGATCGGCCAGCACATGTCGATGGAGACCGCAAAGCGCTACGTCGGCCGCGATGGTCCGCTATCGACGCTGTTTCACTTCGATCACGTCCTCCTTGACAACGGCGGTGAGATCTGGGAGCGAAGCGAGTGGGGTCTCCACGACCTCCGTGGCGTTTTGACTCGCTGGCAAGACGGCCTCGCCGATAACGGCTGGAACAGCATCTATCTCAGCAACCACGATCAACCACGGCTCGTCTCCCGATTCGGAAACGATGACGAGTATCGCCGTGAATCCGCAACGTTGCTCGCGACGCTGATCTTTACCCTTCGTGGAACGCCGTACATCTTCCAGGGCGCGGAGATCGGGATGACGAACTATCCGTTTGATTCTCTCGAGGAGTTCCGCGACGTGGAGACAATCAACCCTGTGACGAGTGCCTTGGAGAACGGGACGATCGACTCCTTCGAGTCGGTCAAAGACGCGCTGCGACACAACAGCCGCGATAACGCCCGGACGCCGATGCAGTGGGACGACAGCGAAAACGGCGGCTTCACCGACGGCGAGCCGTGGATCGGCGTCAATCCCAACTACGAGGAAATCAACGTCGCGGCCGCTCGCGAGGATCCAAACTCGGTCTTCAACTACTACCGCGAACTGATCGACCTGCGGGCGGACAACGACGTGATGGTCTATGGTCACTACCGCCTCCTCGCAGGGGACCACGACCACATCTGGGCATACACCCGAAGCTTCGAGGATAGTCACCTGCTCGTGCTGTTGAACTTCGCAGATCACGACGGCGCGATCGAACTGCCAGATCACGAACTTCCGTTCGACGCCGATTCGGTCGACGTCGAACGGTTTGTTGGCAACTACGATCCAATGGACGGCGAACTGGAGGCCGTCGGCCATCGGTACGCCGAGCTTCGTCCGTGGGAGGCACGGGTGTACACGATCGAAGAATCTCAGTAGGGCTGCGATCGAGAATTTTCAGCACAATTAGAGGTGGAGCCTCCGGCCTCAGGGAGCGAGCGGAGTAAGCGAGTAGGCCGGAGAGGAAACCGACATAACACGACACAACCACAATTCGACGCTTAATTGACTCCCAATTTATAAGAAGCGCTAGTCCTTAATCTGAAATATGGAAGTCCGACGTACCGCACCCGTCAAAGTTAATATTCCCGACCAGCGATGCGAGGACTTCCACGAATCTGCCCAGCAGTTTCTCTACTGTGCAAACCGTGCCGCAGAGTTCTGTTGGGATAACACCGACTACGAAGCGTGTGTTACAGCTAACAGTACCGCACGAGACGCACTGTATGACGACCTCCGTGCAGAAACCGACCTCACCGCAAACCTTGTTCAAGAAGCGATCCGCCGGGCTGTGCATGCCGTCAAAGGCTGTGTCGAACGGTGGAAACAGGGCAAGCGTGTGAGCCAGCCGGAATTTACCTCATGGAGTATGGTGTATGATAAGCGGAGCGCAACGTTCTACCGGAACAAAGTCTCACTTTCAACCGTCAACGGGCGTGTCGAGTGTGACTTTGAGCTCCCTTCGGACAGTCCGACACCCTACGAACAGTACGTGTTATCTGCGGAGTTTGAATTCCGTGCAAGTACACTGCAATATGACAACGTAACCGACGAGTTCTACTTCCACATCACTACGAAAAAATACGACACCGAAGACGACGGTGGCAAAGACACAGAGGTTTCGGCAGATGCCGGGCACCAGACGGTCCTCGGTATCGACCTCGGTGTGAACAGTCTTGCCGTTGCATCCACCGGACGATTTTGGAATGGTGATGAGTACGACCACTGGTGTCGTGAATTTGAAACCCGGCGTGGTGAGATGCAACAGCGTGGAACGCAGGCCGCCCATAACGCTTTGCTTCGACTCGGAAAGCGTGAAAAAGCATGGCGGAAACAGTATCTTCACATAGTCGCTAACGAGATCGTCACAGAAGCCGTTGAACATGAGTGCGACGTGATCGTGTTCGAGGACTTGACCGATATCCGAGAGCGGCTGCCACAGGCGAAGTGGCACCACATCTGGGCATTTCGTCGATTGGTTGAGTATGTTGAATATAAAGCACCAGAACGGGAGGTGTCGGTCAAACAGGTTGAGCCGAACCACACGTCACAACGCTGTTCACGGACAGACTGTGGGTTCACACATGAAAATAACAGAGATGGTGAACAGTTTTGCTGCCTGAAATGTGGGTATGAGGTGAATGCGGATTATAACGCAGCGAAGAACGTCGGGATACGGTACGCTCGAAAAGAGCATCACAGACTCCGTTCGTCGCCCACGTCGGCGGGCGGAGACGCACCAGTAGGCGTGCGTGTGAATGGTGGGATGTTGAACGGCGACAGGTACCAGCCTATTGCTGGGGACTGATTGCCGGGAGTCCACATCAAAGCCCTACCCTCAAGGACCGAGGCGCACAGCGCCGAGGGAGTAGGGTGGGGTAGTTTACTTGCTTAGTTGCGTCTGAAGAGTCGCCATTGCGGACAGTTTGGGTTTCCGTGCGCGGTGGCGGGGCGGGCACACGCACCCGAAACGGTGAAACCGCAACCACGCAAAGAAACCGACATCGAATGCTCACGAAACGCATCATTCCCTGTATCGATGTCGATCTCGACGAGGACGGCAACCCCGCGGTGTACACGGGCGTCAACTTCGAAGATCTACAGTACACCGGCGATCCCGTCGAGATGGCCAAAGCCTACAACGCCGCCGGTGCAGACGAGTTCGTCTTTCTGGATATCACCGCGAGCGCCGATGGCCGCGAAACCATGCTCGACACCGTTTCGGCCGTCGCTGACGAGTGTTTCATTCCGCTGACGGTCGGCGGCGGTATCAGGACGAAAGCGGACATCAAAGAGACGCTTCGGGCGGGTGCGGACAAGGTGTCGATCAACACCGCAGCGCTCGATCGCCCAGCGCTCATCGGCGAGGGCGCGGCGGCGTTCGGCAGCCAGTGTATCGTGATCTCCGTCGACGCACGGCGGCGCTACGACGAGGCTGGCGAACACTACGCCGAGATCGATGGCGAGTCCTGTTGGTTCGAATGTACCGTCAAAGGCGGCCGCGAAGGGACTGGTGTCGACGTGGTCTCGTGGGCGAGAGAAGCCGAACGCCGAGGCGCTGGCGAGCTGTTCGTGAACTCGATCGACACTGATGGGACCAAAGACGGCTACGACATCCCGCTCACCAAAGCTGTCTGTGACAACGTCTCGACGCCCGTAATCGCCTCATCTGGCTGTGGCGGCCCAGAAGACATGTACGAAGTGTTTACCGAGGCGAACGCAGACGCCGGGCTCGCGGCGTCGATCTTTCACTTCGGCGAATATAGCATCGAAGAGACGAAGCAGTATCTTGACGAACACGGCGTGGCCGTCCGTCTCTGAACAGGCCCGTTTTGCGTCGTTGTCTATGCGGCCGCAGCGAAGGCGTCTCGGAACGCGTCGGTCTGTCCTTCGACGCGATCGGCGGCGTCGGCCAGGACGTCGAGCGGATCAGCCCCGCCCGCTGTTTTGATCGACAACACCGGATCGGTCTGTCCGCCGGACTGTTCGGGGTTGACGTCGTACGTTGCTGCCGATACCGCCTCGAGCTCCAGAAGCACTCCTTTGAGGACGTTCATGAACGTGTGATCCTCGCCAGCAATCTCCAAGCGCAGCTCGTCATCGGTTTTGTCGATGACTCGAAGTTCCATGGTTCGGATTTGCCGTTTTGCCGTTTTAGTGTTTCGTATCGGTCTCTCCTCGAAGTCCCGGACCGGATGAATCGATCAGCGTGAGCTGCCTGCGAACCCACAACAGATCGAGGGATCGATCGTACCAATCGGCCGAAAGATCAATATATGGTGTTACTCAATCAACACGTATATGCAGCATGATGTTGACGATCGCCTGCGCAACGAACTTGAGCAGGCGTTGGAAGCCGACAAGCCTGACGAAAAAGACTATCATATCAGACATGCCCTCCAGCTTTGGCTCTCAAAATACAGCTGAAGATCGAGCAGACGGCGTAACTCTCACTCCTCGCTACTGATCATTCGCCGGAAACAGCGATTCGATCGACGGATCCGATTCCGACAGTGCGTAGACGCCGTCGGTTTCGGTGACAATTCCTCCAGCGTGCAGGTGGTCTAAGTGGGCGTACGCCTCGCCGGGGCCGTGGAGAATGTGGATCCCCGAGAGCGAGCCGAACAGATGTGCACTCACCGTCCACACGTCTGCAGGGCCATGTTCTTCGAGTACTGAAATAACTCGCTCGGTCCGATCGCGGTGGTGGGCGATTATTGTCGCTGCGCGACCCGCGGGATCGTCAATCGGCGCTCTGTGCCCCGGCCATGCGCGATCGAGATCCAAGTTGATGAGTCGTTCGAGGCTCTCGAGATACGTCTCAAGTGGGTGTTCAACGCGGACGTCAGCGCCTCCGACGTTTGGGGTATACTTTGGGAGGATCACGTCACCGACGAACGCCTCACGACCCCGCTCACCTGCGAACGCGTAGGCAGTCAGGCCGGCAGCGTGTCCAGGGAGGTGAATTGCCTCGATTGTGCGCCCGTTTCGCTCGAAGGTGTCTCCTTCGTCGATCGGGGAGACGTCGACCCGCTCGCCGCCGATCTCCATCGCCGAGGAGAGGTACTGTTCGAGTTCGCGGCGTGGGGCCTCGGGGATTGCCCACTCATCGAACCGGCGGCGTTTGAGTGTCGCTTCGGCGTCGATCGCCGTTGGATCGCCCGCGACGAGCGCGGCATCAGCCTCGTGAACGTAGACGTTTGCGCCGCTTTCGGCCTGGATCTCGCCGGCCAGCCCAGCGTGGTCGTAGTGCCAATGCGTGAGAAAGATGTCGTCAATATCCGCGAACGAGACGTCATATGCGGAGAGCGAATCGGCGAGTTCATCACGAATCGACTGAACTGCAACGCCAGTGTCGACAAGAACCGTCCGCTCTCCGTCGAGCAGGTAGACATTGTTGTTTCCTTCAAACACCGTATTCGTCAGCGAAATCCGCTGAGGACCTTTCGTATCAGTATCGACCATAGTAAGGCGAAAACATCCAACTGACAAGAACGTCCCTATCCGTTGAGTACGAAAAGCCCGGCCAAGGTGGCCGGACCGTGTGACTGACCAAGCCACTGCGGGAGCACTAGTCCACAGTGTGTCGGCGCGTATGCGCCATCTGAAGGTTGCACACATGTCGATTAAAAAGCTTTCCTCTTGCCAAATATGACCAACCGGTCGCTTGTTTACACCTGTTTCTCACACCAGACTGTGAAATTTTATGTTTTATCCGTTTTTCGGCGAACGGTATGTACGATCGTAGTTCTCTCACCCGGAGGAGTTCCAAGGTACGATTCGATCCCGCAAGAATATGTATGAATGATTATTAGCAACCAGTGAATCACGCAATAGCGAGTGAGTGGATACGCAGCGTCTCCCGTATGTCTCGCTGGGTTTTCGTACATCGTCCCGATATTCCGTGACGATTACCGCACAAAGTAGGGGTCCGATCCAGCGATGAACCGCCCCAGATCGCTCTCGCGGCGGTAATCGGTCGCCTGGAGTGTCTCAAGCGCCTCGACGAGCCGATCGGCGTCGCCGTTGGTCCACAGTGTGGGATCCTTGATCGGAACAACGAGAAAGCCGCTGCCGCGCAGTTCCTGCCCGTGCAGTTGGTTCATATCGATCGACTCGGTCTGGCGGGCGGTGTAGTTGGCCAATACGTGAGTCGTTGCTTGCACACCAACCGGCAACAGTACGTGAGCCGCGATCGCTCGCAACTCAGCGTCAAAAAACCGCTCCATGTCAGCGTACGCCGATGCCGACGGTTCGGCCTCTGGCAAACACATATGCAGATACGACAAAAAAGTCCGATCGACTCCTGGCTCCTCACCGGTTGACGTGAGCAACCCACCCGCGAGGAGTGCGGTTTGCAACGCTTCAGTTGCGTCAGTTCCGGTGAAGGGAACCCCGGCTTCGATCCCCCCGTGGATGCCCGGGTGATCGCCGATCACGTGAAAGTGTGCGTTCGCGTCTCCGTAGCCGGGGACGAACGCCTCACACGGCGGTTCCATCCCGAAGGGATTCCGAACGCGATCCGTAACGTTTTGCACACCAACCTATGGGCGATCGGTAAGCAAATGTCGTCCGGTTTCCTTCGAGCAACAAAGCGGTGCGATGCCGTGAGGTCTGGCGTCGGCGTTTGGCTCACAGCTCGATTCCGGATGGAATCAGACTCTGCGAGCGGAGAAGGTTGCCATCGGGATCGTAGATCAAAAACGTCGACTTCTCGTATGTGACGAGCGGTTCGTCGTCAACATAGATCTCTACTTGATAGGTCCCATCGCCGCTTTCGGTGGTCGCGCCGTACTCGCGGGCCGCCTGAATGAATTGGAGTACATCCGAAGCAGACTCATTCAACTCGAGCACAAAGCTCCCGGTGATTCGATTGGTCACACTGACGACGCCCGCAGGGTCATCGTCGTCGATCGAATCATGGAGTCGGAAGGCTACGTCGGTTTCCTCGTTCGTGAGCAGCTCGCCATCCGGACCGGTCAGTCGATCTACGAGCTGCGCGTCCGCGCCGTGACAGTTGATCCGGACGAGTGGCTGTTCGGGGGTGTCATCTGTTGATACCCACTGAACTCGCGAGACGGTCAGGGTGAAATCCTCACGCCGCATTAGACAGATACGCCTTTGAGTTTCTTCGGTATGAACGTAACGCCCGCCGCCGAGCGTGATAATGGATAAACTGATAATCGGACGACGGTATTTATATACCGTCGCTTGTTACCGATAATATATTCCCAAAGGGGGGACCGTACCGTGTCAGAGGATACATCAGCGGAGTCGAGATCGCTGTCTGGGCAGCTTCACCGAACGAAGACTGCGCTCTCGCGGCTAACACAGGCAGTCATTGGCTCTGACATCGCAGTAACCCCTTTCGATCCGAGTCAAGATGGACCACTCTCGTCGATATCGATTCCTGACGAGGAGGTCGAGATCGATCGCTACTGGGTGAATGCACCCTACGCGTACGTCGTCATTACCCACGACGCGGAGGCAAACGAGCGGTTCTACTATGCCGTCGAGCCCGATCTCGATTCATTTCAGACCACGCTGCTCGATCGAGTTCAGAAAGATATCCGGGATCCATTGTTGTACCGTGATGTCGGGGGCGATGCCGCCGAAGAGACGATCAAATCAGAGCTCGAATCCGTGCTACAGACGTACGGACTCGAGGTTTCTATGGAGACATTCTATACAATACTGTACTACCTCCAGCGAGATTTTCTTGGATACGGGAAGATCGACCCGCTGTTGGCTGACAATCACATTGAGGATATCTCCTGTGACGGCTACGAGCTTCCCATCTTCGTCTACCACGATGAGTACGCAGATATCGAGACGAACATCAGCTTCGATCGAGAAGCGCTCGACAACTACGTCATTCGATTGGCCCAGCGGTCTGGACAACACATCAGCGTCGGCGATCCGATGGTCGAAGCAACCCTGCCGGACGGCTCTCGGGCCGAAATCGCGCTCGGCCGCGAGGTGACACCGCGCGGCTCGGCATTCACGATCAGACAGTATGCCGAGGAGCCGTTTACGCCAATCGACCTCATCAACTACGGGACCTTTAGCGTCGAACAGATGGCGTACTTCTGGCTGTGCATCGAACACAACAAGAGTCTCATTTTCGCCGGCGGGACGGCGTCTGGTAAGACGACCTCGATGAACGCGGTGTCGATGTTTATCCCGCCGCGATCGAAAGTCCTCACCATCGAGGATACCCGCGAACTCTCGTTGTATCACGACAATTGGCTTTCGAGTGTCACTCGCGAGCGCCGTGAGGAGGGCTCAGACATCGACATGTACGATCTGCTTCGATCGGCGCTGCGACACCGCCCCGAGTACATCATTGTCGGCGAGGTTCGCGGTGAAGAGGCCGTGACGCTGTTTCAGGCGATGAACACCGGCCATACGACATTCTCAACAATGCACGCGGACTCGATCGAGACAGTGATCAATCGACTCGAAAACGAGCCGATCAACGTTCCGCGAGCGATGGTTCAGTCGCTCGATCTCTTGTCGGTGCAGACGCTTACCCGATCGGGTGACAAACGAGTCCGTCGGGCAAAGACGATCGGCGAAATCGGCGGAATTGACCAGCGAACCGGTGAGTTGGACTACTCGGCCGCCTACGAGTGGATCCCCGGCACAGATGCGTTTCGGAGCAATGACAGCCTCCTGTTGAGTGAGATTCAGAACGAACGCGGGTGGTCGCGGGCCGAACTACTCACCGAGCTCCGGAACCGACAGCAATTCCTCCGATTTCTCCGCGAGGAGGGTATCACCGACTACAAGCGCTTCACTGCGCTCATAAACGAGTACTACACCAATCCGGATGCAGTCCGAGACCGGATCGAGGAATCGACTGTTGATGGTGCGTCCTCTGCAGCCGATTGATCGATGATCCGGTACCTTCCGCTGGCGTTTGCGCTGTTTTTGTGTGTCACGCTCGTCCTCCCTGCAGTGAACGATCGGGCTGATATCCTTCTCACCCGCCTCTCGCTCGTACTCTTCGGCGCGTACGTCGGAATCAGCGGCCGAAGATCCGATCAACAGCGCGTTATGCGGGCTGCGCACGTCGATGAGACCCACAGCGTCTATGCCTCGAAGACGCTGTTGTTCTCGGCGGTGTTAGGCGTTGCAGGGGGAATCGTTGGCGTGTACCTCGCTGCAGGGGTGTTCTGGGCGCTGGAGCTCGGTGGTGAACCCCTTGCAGCGGCGCTTCCTGCCCCATTTACACAGGTGATCGGCTACCTTCAGCTCTCCTCGCTCGACATTCGATCGCTCTTCGTGTTGTTCCTGACTGCGAGTGCATTCGGCGGCGTAGTGTTGACCGCGGGTACGTATCTGTTGCGCTGGGAGCTGCTCGATCAGCGCGCGCACGCTCGCGGCAGCGAGATCGAAGCGACGCTCCCACAGACAGTTGCGTTTATTTATGCGCTTTCCCGGAGTGGGATGGCGTTTCCGACAGTGTTAGAGATTCTCGCAAAGAACAACGATGTCTACGGGGAAGCTGCAAACGAGATTGGAATCGTCGTCGCTGATATGAACACCTTCGGAACCGACGTGATAACGGCGTTGCAGCAGCTGGCCGAACACACACCCTCAGAGAGCATGCAGGATTTTGCAGACAACCTCGCAAGCGTGCTCGGCAGCGGGCGAAACCTCTCAGAGTTTCTGTATCAACAGTACGACTCCTATCGCGAGGAGGCTGCCTCGCAGCAGCGACAGTACCTCGAACTGCTCTCGACGTTTGCTGAGGCGTACGTGACGGTGCTCGTGGCCGGACCGCTGTTTCTTCTCACAATTCTCGTCGTCATCGGACTGGTGCTGCAGGATACCCTCTCGTTGGTTCGCGTAATCGGGTATCTCGGGATCCCCCTTGCGACGATCGCGTTTGTCGTGTACGTCGACAGCGTGACTCAGTCAACAGCTGTCGAAAATGGCCGCGATCGGGACAATCAGCCGATACAGACGCCCGAGCAAATGGGTGGTGGAAATAACGACAGGTGGGCCGATGAGCGGGCCCAACTGGCGGCGTATGATACCGTCGCTCGCGTCCTTCGATTGGCCGGTCAACCCGGTGCGACGATCGTCCGATCCCCGTGGACGACCGCACTGTTCACCGTCCCGTTCGGGATCACATGGGTGATTGTACGGGCAGAGGCTGTTTCGTGGTCCCCACTGGGAGTGATCGCGGCGATCGACCAGCCGCTCGTTGAGGCGACGCTCGTCGCACTGGGCGCGTATACGATCGCGCACGAGCTCAAACAGCGCCGCCGCAAGCGTCTCGAAGCAGACGTTCCGGATTTCCTCGATCGGCTCGCGAGTGTCAACAACGCGGGGATGACGATCGTCGAGAGCTTCCGGCGCGTTGCACACAGTGACCTCGGCACGTTGCAAGCAGAACTGCAGAAGACGTGGAATGACATCCAGTGGGGCGCGGATGTGCGATCGGCGCTTCTTCGACTCGATCGGCGGGCAGACTCTCCGGCGGTGACACGCGCCGTGGCGCTCATTGGCAACGCGATGAAGACGAGCGGTGATCTCGGGCCGGTGGTGTCGATTGCCGCCGATCAAGCCAGGGCAAAACGCCGTCTCGAATCCGAGCGCCGCCAGGAGATGTTGACGTATCTACTCGTCATCTACATCTCGTTTTTCGTCTTTTTGGGCATCATTGCGGCGCTGTCACTGTCGTTTATTCCTGCGGTTGAGAGTGCCGCCGGCTCGTTCACCGGTGGCTCGGATCTCCCTGGTGGAACTGGTGTGGGTATCACGCCGACGTTTGAAGACCTCGACACTGGCGCATATCTCACGCTATTTTATCACGTGACGGCGATCCAGGCCGTCTGTTCGGGACTCGTCGCTGGTCAACTGGGTGAAGGAAAGGTCCGCGATGGGGCGAAACACGCGACAATTATGCTCGCGTGTACATACGTTGCCTTCTTGATTATCTGATCGCCTCGTTCGACCCGCTTTTTCGTCGATCGATACGCCCTTTGGACCGTCTCGAATAGCAGGTGGTATGGCTGCTGATCTCGACGAAAAAACCGATCGCTACGAGTCCATGCTGGCGGCAGCGCTCAATGAGGCGACCGCTGTTTCTCCACCGGGAACACCGCTCGGCGATGCGGCCGCGGACTGCCGGGAAATGGCCGAGTCGTATCTTGAAGACGGCAGGCACTTCCGATCGAACGGCGATCCGGTGAACGCGCTTGCGTCCTTTTCATACGGCTACGGCTGGCTGGACGCCGGCGTCCGGTTTGGGTTGTTCGAGACTCCCTCCGAGAGTGAGCTTTTCACCACATAAAATCGAAACGCTGTGGCCAGATCACGGGAGTCGATATGTCGGGCCGTCGTCGCTGTCTTGAACCTCGACACCGATATCTGACAGTGAGTCACGTAGCTCGTCGGCTCGATCGTAGTTCCCGGCCTCGCGCTCTTGTTCCCTGACGGTTAACACGAGCTCAACGAGATCGTCGACGATCGAGACATCGCCTGCGGTGGGGCGACCGAACTGGAACCCAAAGACGTCTCCGCCCAGCGTTTCGATCGTTTCGACCGCGCGTTTGAGCCCGCGATAGTCGTAGGCAGTGGCTTCGTCGACGTGGCGGTTGACCGCCGTCGTCAACTCCAGTAACGCGGCCATCGCCTCACGAACATTGAAGTCATCCGACATCGCCCGCTGGAACTCCGATCGGGCGTCCTTGACGGCCGTTCGTAACGTCTCGTCGGTGGCTTTTGTTCGTGCATCAACCGAATCGAGGGCCTCACAGGTGGTGTCGTACCCGCGTTCGAGGCGGTTCCAGCGTGCCTCTGCTTCGGTCATCGCGTCGATCGAGAACGTCTGTTTCGAGCCGTACTCCGTCGAGAGATAAAACGCTCGCAGGACATTCGGACCGAACTCCTCGAGCGCCGCAGAGACGGTGAAGAAGTTTCCAAGACTGGAGCTCATCTTCTCGCCTTTCGTTTCGAGCAATCCGGTGTGCAGCCAGTACTTCGCGAACTGCTTGCCCGTTGCGGCCTCGCTCTGGGCGATCTCGTTTTCGTGATGCGGGAAGACGAGATCGTGGCCACCCACGTGGATGTCGATCGTCTCATCTAAGTGTGTCATCGACATTGCCGAACACTCGATGTGCCATCCTGGACGGCCCTCACTCCAGGGCGATTCCCAGGTTTCTCCGGTCGGCAACTCGTCTCCGTGGTCGTGTTTTGCGTGTTCGCGGATCGCTGTGGGGGAGACGCCGCCGGCCTTCCACAGCGCAAAGTCTGCTGGATGGCGCTTTTCGGATCGTTCGTCTGGCTCTCCCTGGGCTTCGAGCTCCTCGATCTGTTGGTTCGAGAGGTCGCCGTAGGCGTCGAACTGTGTGACGTCGAAGTAGACCGAACCGTTCGACTCGTAGGCGTAGCCGCGATCGACGAGCGTTTCGATCAGTTCGATAATTTCGGGGACATGTTCTGAGACCCGCGGGTACACCGAGGCACGCATGAGGTTGAGCCCGCGCATGTCTTCGATCGTCGCCGCGGTGAAATGGGCTGCCACCTCGGATTCTGTCTCGCCAAGGTCGTCCTCGCCGACGCGGGCGGCGATCTTTTCGTTCACGTCGGTGAAGTTCTCGACGTGGGTGACGTCGTAGCCTTCGTGTTCTAGCCAGCGGTGCATTACGTCCGCGTGCACCCACACCCGCGCGTGGCCAAGGTGTGCGTAATCCGAGACCGTCAGTCCACAGACGTAGAGCAATACGGCGTCGTCGGTTACCGGCTCGAAGGCTTCGCGCGCTCCCGTCAGGGTGTTGGTCACGGACAGCGTCATCAGCCGCCGGTACTGCCCGCACCCCGAATAAATCGTCGGTCTCTCGTCGATTCGATCGGCCACAGTCGCCGGAAGCGTTCGGTCAGCCTCGGTGGGTTTCTGCGGCTGATTCGACGATTCGAAGCGCGTCGATCGCCTCGCGGCGCCCAACCACAACGACAGCGGTCCCATCGGGAGATTCGGTTGTGGCTGCTCGCGCAAAGCCGGCCGCGCTCGGCTCGATCGCTGCTGTGTGGAGCCGCGAGAGGATCGTTGCAAAGAGCGCTGCATCGATCGCTCCCGTGCACACGAGCGCAGTTGCGTCTCCGCCAGAGGAATCGATGACGGTGCCAGCGACCGCCCAAAGCGGTGCGTCCGCTGAGACTTCGGAATCTTCGTCACGATCGGCATCAACAACGGAAACTCCGCGCTGCATCCGAACGGTCACGGCCCGTTCGTCCGGTTCAATTGGATCGAGTTCGGCTGCGAACCGTCTGAGCGCGGCGGCGATCGCCTCGGTTTCGCCGTCGACATCGAGTAATTCAGCGGCTGCGGTGTAGTTTACCACACCCGCTCGGAGCGCCGTATGCAGAAACGGCGCTTCTCGGACGGCCGCTCGGGTCTCGGCTGCGACGTTCATGCGAGGCGGTTGGGTGGCGATCGCATGAACGTTACGGGAACGAACCGAAGTGACTCCGGAGCGATCGTCGGCGACTACTTCGCCCCGACCGCTCGTTCGTCAGTCGTCGACTCGGCGGTCGCCGTTCCGCCGCGGTTCCGCACGATCAACGCGGCCAACAGCGCGCCGCCGACCCCTCGGAGCGCAAGATCAAACGTCAGCGTGTTCAACGCGACATCGACGCCCAGTGCCCCCAGCGTGGTCTGGGTCGGCAACAGGATGAGCGCCGGCACCATGAGCAGGATCGACGCGACAGAAAACAGCGATCGATCGACTCCGGTGACTTCATCGTCATAATAGCCGATAATCGTAATGCTGAGCGCCCAGACCCCTGCAAAGACACCGACGATCGGAATCAGTACCTCGGGGATAAAGAAGCCGATATCCAGCATATCCGAAAACCCGATTACGGTCCACTCGCCGTCGACGAACCGCAACAAGAGGACGCCGGGGGCGAAGATGAACGCGAATGGCACCATTATTTTGTTCAACGACAGGAGGAACGCAGTCACCCCCGTCTGAAACTCATCAGCCTTTGCGACGCCAGCAGCGGCATAGGCCGCGACCGCGACTGGCGGGGTCACGTCGGCCATCAGCCCGAAGTAGAGGATGAACAGGTGTGCGGCGAGAATCGCTACGCCAAACTCCTCTAAGGCGCTGCCGAGCATCGACACGAGAAGGATGTACATCACGGTCGTCGGCATGCCGAGGCCCATAACGATCGCTGAGACGCCCGCCAAGAGCAACATAACCACGAGTGACTGGCCACTCACCGTTAGGATGAGCGATGTGAGGTTCGGACCGAGCCCACTCACGCTGATCACGCCGGGGATCACGCCAGCCGCAGCAACCGCGATGACGACAGTAACCGCGGTTTTCGCGCCTGATTCGAGCGACTTGAGATTGAACAGTAGGAACTGGTAGACTTTGTTCGTCGACAGCGACGGTCGGCCGAGTCGATCGGCCGTCGAATCGGCCGCATCCGTGACCTCGTCGTCGAACTGTAACAGCGGCGCATCCTGACGAACGGTCGCCGCAACTCCGATGAGGCTGACCACGAGGACGATCATATCGAGACTCCCAATAGCCGATCGAGCAGCCTCTGCGATGGGAAGCGCGGTTCCTGTCTCGCCGGTGATCGCCGCAAGGACGCCGACGCCGACAGTCGCGTAAGCGGCTGCCTGTACCGCGGTCACCGCGACGATCGACGCGACAAGCGGAACCTTCGTTCGCTTATTGTATGCAGTGATGAACGCGATAAGGGCGACGATCGCAACGATCGTGTACCATCCCGATCGCCCGACTGACAGACGAAGCCCCACGAGGTAATACAACAGCAGAGCGATCGGCAGCAGGTAGAACCAGCCGGTTTTCAGGAGGTTTATTGGCGAATCGAGCTCGGACCGATCAAGTCCGCCGATGCCGTGTCGGCCCGCCTCGAAGTGTACCATCACCCACATCCCGAAAAAGAACGCAATTGCCGGAACGGCTGCGGCGACAACCACGTCGTTGTACGCCGTGCCGGTGAATTCGACAATGAGGAACGCCGCCGCGCCCATGACTGGCGGGAGGATCTGCCCGCCCGAGGACGCCGAGGACTCGACTGCCCCGGAGAACTCGGGCGAGTAGCCCGATCGCTTCATCAGTGGAATGGTGAACGCGCCGGTAGTGACAGTGTTTGCGATGGACGATCCAGAGAGCATTCCCATGAAGCCCGACGAGACGACAGACGCCTTTGCGGGGCCGCCGCGGCGCGCGCCAGTCAGCGAGTACGCGAAGTCGATGAACCACTTGCCCGAGCCAGACATCTCCAAGAACGCGCCAAAGAGAATGAATATGTAGATGAATCGAACGCTCACCGAAACCGGCGTGCCGAAGATCCCAACTGTCGTAAACCACAGATCGCGAATAATTTCAAACCACGTGAGTTCGGGGATCGAGAAGATGCCGAGGTATGGCGTCCCCCGTGGCACGAGATATCCCCACCGCGCATAGACGATGAATCCGGCCACGATGGCCATGAGAAACGCCCCAAGTGCGCGGCGGGTCGCATCGAGCACGAGGATAATGCCGATCGCTCCAATAATGATCGCGTAGGGAACCTCCGTGATTGGGATCCCGATTGCCGAAATCGCCGCAGCGGGAAGCTCGAAGATCGGGTACACCTCGTTGATCGGTCGGCCCAACCGCATGCCGCGCGCGCGCATCAAGCGAATCTCATCGAACTCCTGGAGCATGTAGAGCGGCGTCGACAGCGTCAGTAGAATGAATCCGTAGTCCAGCGGCGTGATTCGCGATCCGGTCGTATCAACGACGAGCCAACGAATCGCGGCACGCACACGATCAAGAATTTGTGCGATAGAACTCCCGCCTCGCTCGGCAAGCAGATCCGCGAGTGCGCCGCCGCGCCGGAAGACCGGCCCGTCGCCCCACGTCGGTGGAAACAACAAAAACGCCAATACCAGTGCGAAAGCGACGTGTACCGCGTTAACCTGCAGCGGTTGCAGCGAGAGAACCTGATACTGCACGTCGAGGAACGGTACATCGATCCGCCACGTCGTGCTTCGCGCGGCGATAATTACTTGAAAGACCGAAAATATGATCCCGATCGCCGCGATCGCAACCGCAAGCGCGCCGCGAGGCGATCGTTTCTTTTCTATCTCCGCGAGCAGCTGTTCGCTGTCGACCTCATCGTCGGTATCAGTGTATGTATCCCCAGTTGACATGCTATCAAGCTCCGTTAGCCATGCTAATCGCTATCGGTACTGTTCGGTCCGCAACGTATATGCGTACGGTTTTTCCTTCCGAGTGGGCTGGGAGATCGTAGGTATTGCCGTTGATTTCGAGTTCGTGGTCGGCGATTGATGACCCCGGCTGGATGTATAACTCCTCGAGGTGGACGTTCGGCTCCGCTCGAAACTGTCCGTCGTCGGTTCTGGTAACGTCTGCCTGTGCTGGAAGTCCAGCGCCGTACGAAGAGAACACGATCTCGGTATTCACGAGTTCGCTCTCGTTGACGACGTACCGTTCGGTCACGAGCGATCGTTCAACGCTGTGGGTGTATCGAAGTTCGATTTCTGTATCGTCGAACACCGGCTCCACAATCAGCTGTTCTCCATCCGTCGTCTCGACAACGATCTCCTGGCTCGCGATCGCAAACGGGCCTGCGGTCACCGCACTGACCGAGACAGTCAGTACCACCGCAACAATAACGACGGCTCGAAAAGCGGTGCTCATGAGATGCGCAGACGCTATGGTTCTTACTCGAAGTAGCGTGCTGCACCCTCGTGCAGTTCGATCGACATCCCGTCCTGGGCAGTGTCGACGTTGATGAAGTCAGTCTTGATCGACAGACTATCCGTGTTGTCGAAGATCGCCGCGGTAACTTCCTCAACGATATCGGCATCGTACTCTTCGCGGGTTGCGATCATCGCCTGTACGGAGATCGTGTTCACGTCCTCGTCGATGTCACCGTATGTTCCCGCCGGGATCGTGTCCTCGGCAAACCACTGTGCGCCGTCGAGTAGATCCTGTCGCGTCTCGTCGTCAATGTTGAGGATCTCGATGTCCGCTGTTTCAGCGAGATCGGCGATCGCGCCCACCGGCCAGCCACCGACAACGAACGCAGCGTCGATGTCACCGTCGCGAAGTTGGTCGGCTGCACCATCGAAGCCATCGTTCTGTTCGGTGAAGTCGTCTGTCGTGATCCCGACTGTATCGAGGATCTGCAGCGCGTTGACCTGGGTTCCAGATCCGAGGTCGCCGGTGTTGACCGTCGCCCCTTCAAGATCCGACAGTGTGGAGATCTCCGAATCCGGGTTAATAACGATGTGAATCGTTTCCGGGTACAGTGTCGCGACGCCGCGGAGGTTCTCGACGGGAGCACCCTCGAACACGTCAAGGGATTCTCCGTTGCGTGCGAAGTACGCGATGTCGTTTTGAATCATCGCGAAATCGGCGTCCCCAGATTCGAGGCTGCCGACGTTCTCGACTGACGCACCCGTTGATTGGACCTGCAAGGTGTGTGGCGTGTTCTCTTCGACGGTCGTTTTGAACTCGTTCGAAAGCGGGTAGTACGTTCCACCGGTGCCGCCGGCGTGCCACGCGATGCGCTCGCCCTCGTCGTCACCGTTACCGTTGCCGTCGTCACCGTTGCCGTTTCCGTCGTCCCCGTTGCCGTTTCCGTCGTCACCGTTGCCGTTTCCGTCGTCACCGTTGCCGTTGCCGCCGTTACCGTTACCGTCGCCGGTACAGCCTGCGAGGCCAACAAGTCCTGCTGCACCGATCGACTTGAGCACGGTACGACGCCGTCCGTCAGTAAGTGTGTCGTCAGTAGACATACAGCTAATATATACTACATCAGTTGTATAAAGCCTTCTCTACAAACCTATGAATATCTTGATTAACAATTATATCTACGGACGACATCTGACGCCTGCTCCCGATTTTATTCAGATTAGCCGCGATATTTGTCAACTTTTGTCACAATCTTTGTTCCGTGATATCCACCGGCGATCCCACAACGTCGAAGTTCCTAAACAGCTGCCGGACTAACCACCCGTATGCAGTCGCTGGTAATCGTCGCACATGGGTCACACCTAAACCCAGACTCGAGCGCACCGACACACAACCACGCAGACACAATTCGAGCAGTCGGCGCGTTCGACGAGGTACGGACAGGCTTCTGGAAGGAAGAGCCCTCTCTCCGTGAGGTGTTGCGAACGGTTGAGGGCGACGAGATATACGTCGTTCCGCTGTTCATCAGCGAGGGATACTTCACCGAACAGGTGATCCCCCGCGAACTCCGCTTGGACGGATGGGACGTCTCCGAGTGGGACTCTGACGGACTGAGTGCCTCTCACACCGTATTGACCGCGACGGACATCGATCGCGAGGTTCACTACTGTGGACCCGTCGGGACCCACGAGGCAATGACCGACGTGTTGGTTCGTCGCGCAGAGTCGGTCACCGGCGATCCAGACGTTGGCGACGGATTCGGCTTTGCGGTCGTCGGCCACGGGACCGAACGAAACGAAAACTCTGCCAAAGCGATCGAGTATCACGCCGATCGGATCCGCGAGATGGATCGCTTTGACGAGGTCCAGGCGCTGTACATGGACGAAGAACCTGAAGTTGACGACGTCACCGACTACTTCGAAAGCGAAGATGTCGTGGTTGTCCCGTTGTTTATTGCCGACGGCTTCCACACCCAGGAAGATATTCCTGAGGACATGGGGCTAACCGATGATTACCGAACCGGCTACGACATCCCTGCTGTGGTCGATGGTCACCGAATCTGGTACGCTGGCGCAGTCGGGACCGAGGGCCTCACGGCGGACGTGATCCTCGAACGTGCCGAGGAGGCTGGAGCATCGATCGGTGATGCGCTGGAAGCCGTCCGCGAGCGGACGCGATCGACTGGAACGAGCGATTCGGCTGGCTCGAACGAGCCGGCTATGGGGGACTGAGTGATGACTGCAGACGAGGTGGTGCTTTCGGCCGAGGTCTTTGAGGCGTTTCGCACAGCGATCGCCGACGGCCCGATCGACTTCGACGACCTGTACGCCCGCTACGACCACGAAACCGAACGCTTCGAGTTCGAGACGACAGAAACCACACGAACCGGGCTCTCGGAGGCAGAACTCCACGAAGCCGCCGAGGAGCACGCTTCCTTCGTGACCAACTGGTGGTTCGTGTCGAGCGTGCTCGGCGATCGCTCCGCGGACCGGGTTGCCTTCGTCCGCTGGCTCGAGGCGGCGGATGAGCATCCAGTGCCAGCGCGGTACGACGCACTCGCCTCGGGCATGGACCGCTCGTGGGGCGAACTGCACATCATGGCAACAATCGACGAGACAGGGCAGCGTTCCTACGAGATCCGCCACGAGGACGACGCAGCCGTGTCGACCGACGCACTCGACGTATACACCAACCCACTCGACGCCCGCGAGATCGGTACCTTCGACAGCGGTGGGCAGTACCGGCCGCTTCGGACGGCCCCGTCATTGCCGACCGGCTGGGTCTTTCCAGACCTCTCGGCGATCGAGGTGTGCGAAACCGTCGACGCGTTCTATCCGGCGACGATCGCAAACTGGTATCGCGAGTCAGAGGGAACGCTCGATATCGATCACTGGCGCGACACCGCCGAGCGCCAGACCGGAATTTACGGCATTATCGACGAGCTCGACGAGGCCGCAGTTAACCGGATCGCGGCCTCCTGCTGTGTGGACAGCCAGTGCCTGAAACGACGTGAGTGGGAATACGACGCTGAGACTGAACTCTCTGCGGACGGCGGCAGCGGGGTCTTTCCGTGCCGAGAGCCGTGTTCGCTCGTTGTCGCGGCTGCCCGCAAGTGGACGACGCTCGAACGCGAAGAGCCGCAAACCTACGAGTTTGAACTCACGCCGAGCGAGAAAGAACAGCTGGAAGCACTGATTGATGCTGTTGCGGACGATCGAACCGACGATATCCGCGAGGCGGATGTATACGAGGGTGCAAACCGATATCGAGCCCGGTACCTTCGCGAGAAACGGATCGACGAACACGGCAACCTCTCTGGGACACCAACGCACCCAGAGGAGTCAGAAGAGTAGCGCCTGTTTCGGCCAATCGGTCACCACGTCGTTGCCAGTACGATCGCTCCAAGAACGCCAGCTAACACGACGATTGCGCCGACTAGCACGACCGCACCGCCGATCGAGAGTGCCAGCCAAAGCGCCAACGCGACGGCGACAACAGCGAACCCAAGGAGAACTGGAGAGATCCCACCGAGGCGCTCGGAAATCCCTACATCAGGGGTCGAACGCCCCGTTTGTTTTGGCTTTGGTTTGGGCTTCGAGAGCCGCTCGTCGACCGGGATGCGATCGCCCGCGGTCTCGTTCGCCTCGACTGTGAGGTTGACGTACGTCGCATCCGCACCGTGCCCGGAGACAACCTTGAGCTGACCAGACACTTCGTGGACCTTCGGCGTTACGTCGATCGTCAGCTGTTTTTCTGCGCCTGCCGGCAAAAAGTGGTTGTTTGTCCCGATCGAGGCGACCTGTGAAAGCGGGTCATCGAGGTGGAGGTGCACGTGGACCGCTTCGCCGTGATTTATGAGTTCAACAGTAAATGGGCCCTCTACAGCAAACGCTGACCGGGTTTCGATCCCGTGGAGCGATTCACGACTCAGCTCGATCGGAAGGGTGCGCACATGGTTCGGTTATCGTCAGACAGCAAAAAGGTTCAGGCCGAATCGACGACTGGACGACTCAGCGGTACGGTGGATCGCGCTCGTCGTCCTCGTCGTCTTCCTCGTCATCTTCGTTGACCTTCAGACCCATAGAGACCCGTATGTCGTGTAGTTCGTCGATCTTCCGACGGTAGTACGACAGGCCGACGATGGCGATCGCGGTCAACAAGACCACAGCCCCACCAAAGATGAGCAGGTCGCGCTCGCGGTAGGATTGGACCGTGATCGAGCCGCCGGAGACATCCTCCCAGTAGAGGTGCAACTGCCCGTCGATCTCTTCTTGTTCGTAGTTTCGAGGGACGACGTTGCTGAAGAGGAAGAAATCGAGGCTGTGGCCTTCAGGGAGAACGACCTCGTAGGATCCCTCGACGTATGCGGGGATACTGAACCGCCGAGGGACCGCACTGGCAGTAATGCCAAGCTGTCCGTCACTGTCTGGAACCGTTACAAAGACCTCGTCAGTCGTCTGTTCGAACTCACCACCGTGGGCTTCGATCTCGGTCCCATTGAGTACGGTCCCGTTTTCGTACCGGTACCGGACGGCTGAGATATCGAGCGGTCCCTCAGTGCCCCACTCTTCGGGACGGTACAGCCGGAGTTCATCGCTCGCGTTGACCTGATACACTGCCTGAAACGACGAGCCCTGAACCGTGATATGGGCGTCTCGATCGGTATCCCAGTTGTACGGTTCGGCGGGCTCGCGATCGATCGCTTCACGAGAAACCTCGCCGCCGCCGGTTGCCCACCCGAGACAGCCGGCGCTAACGGCGAGTAACGCAACGACGAGCGTCGCAAGCACGAGGCGTCTATTTGGGGACATGTGAACGCGGGATATCAGTGTCGGTGTCGGTGTCGGTTTCGGTGGTTTTGTCTGGGTGTCAGTCGGCAATCACACAGCGCAGTTCGGCAGGGACATACGCTCCGATCGACGCTAAGAGCCCCGGCGGGTCAGTGCTTTCGGTGCACACGATACTCTGTTCTAAGAGCCCTAGCCGTTCGACAGTTACGATGTCCTGTGCGTGCCCAGCCTTGTTGACCGTTGCGCGGACCTCCCCGCGCGTGGCGCTGTTGACGTTCACCCGGCCGGTTCCGCGGGTCCACTCGAAGAGGCGATCGCGCTCTTCGTCGGCCAGCCGCGAGGGCTCGCCGTAGACGAACGTCATTGGGAGGTGCTGAACGAGTCCAAACCGCTCTTTGAGTTGCTCGGGACTGCCTGTTCCGAGACCGAGTTCACTCGCTGGAATCAGAATTTCCCTGCCGGCGTCGAGGACGAACCCCTCCGAAGACCACCCTTCGAGCGTGCCAACGTACGTTTCGCCGGCCTCGAAGTGATCGGTGATTTCGCTCCACTCTGCACGGAGGGCATTGCGAGCGATCGTTTCGTCCTCCCCGGAAAGAGTCACCGACACAAAGTCGTCGTGGCGCACGCCGATATCGAAGTTAACATCGAGATCGCCGATGGTGTTGTCTACGAGCGACTGGAGGCTTCTTAGCGCGCGATCGCGCGCGTCCCCTTCGACGTAGCACTTGGTTGCGAGGACGACCATCAGCCGGTCACGTCCACGTTAAGTTCCTCACGAAGCTCGGAAATCCGCGTTTCCATCGCCTCGACGAGCATGCTGTTGTCCATCGACTCCAGCGGTGAGCCACACTCGGGACACTGAAAGCCGAAGTCCATCGCCTCACCGAACTCGAAGCGAATCGAACACACCTCACAGAGATAGAACTCGTTTGTCTCCTCGTAGTCTTGGCGCGCCTCCAGCGCGTCCAAGAGGCGATACATCTCAGATTCGAGGTTCTCGGGGATATTATCGTAGTGGAACGTCCACAGATACGTGAGCCATCCCGAATCCTCGTCTCTGACCCGCCGGTAGGAGGCCAGGTCGTTCTCATAGAGAATGAAAAGCGCCCGGCGTACCGCGTTGAGCTCGAGATCGAGCTGCTCGGCGAGCTCCTCGTCGGTGACTTCGCCGTCCGGCGGCGCAGCCGCAACCGGCATGCCTGTCGGTCCAACAAGTTCGTGGAGGTACTTTTGGATGACAGGATCGTTCAAGAGACCCTCAAAAGCCATTGTTATTATCACGGCCGTCGTTTCGTTTAAACCCACCGAAAGTGCGGTTTGACACCACTCGGGCGATCGATCGGCGCTGGCTGAACGCCACCGATCGGCGCTGGCTGAACGCCACCGATCGGCACTGGTTGAACTCCACCGATCGGCGCTGATCCTCGCCTGTCGAATCTGGTTACTGATCTGGATCGTTCGTCGACTCCGCGGAGACGACCTTTTTTCCCGTCGATTGTGGAATCACTCGACGGTCGGCGTCGACGAACTCGCGATCGAGTTCGTCGCCCTCGAAGAGCCGATCTAAGAATACAGCCAACCCGGCGACTTCCGAGTGCGGTTGATTCGTCACGGCGACGTTCCAGTCGGCAGCCTCGTACACCTCGAAGGGGACCTTCTCGCCCCCAACGACAATCAGCAGCGGCCCCTCTTGACAGTCGCTTCGAATCCCCGACTCGACCGTCTGTATCGGCTCGCCGTACATCGTCAGGTGGACGACGGTTCCCTCGAATCCGCGGACGATCGACCCTATCCCCTCGCGCAGTTCGACGTCGAACGGGCCGCCGAAGCGATCGGTGATATCCTCGACAGTCGCTTTCGCTTGGCCAGCGTTGTCCGGGAGAATCACCCGATCGGCACCCAGCGCTCGGGCGGTGAGGCCGACGTGTGTCGTCATCCTGTCGTCTCGGCCGGGTCTGTGGCCATAACGGAGGACGACGACATCGTGTTCTGTCTGCATGCCTGTGGGTTAGACGGCGATCGGTTGGCGCTTTCGATCCGGACGGGACCGCCACACCGTACACGTCGCCTGTTTCGGCGGTCGGTTCTTTTGGCTCCGATACCTACCTATTGCAATGACAGCGTCGAAAGCTGAGGTTGGGGCCGGTGTCGCCGACGTAGCGCTTGATGGACAGACTGCACTCGTGACGGGCGCGACAGCTGGCATTGGTCGTGAAACCGCACTTGCGCTGTCGCGGCTTGGCGCGCGGGTGCTTATTCACGGTCGAGACCGGGACCGCGGCGAGGCCGTGCTCAATGAACTCCCTGGCGACGGCACATTCATCCCTGCGGACTTCGCCACGCAAGCCGATGTCACGCGGCTGGCCGAAGATGTACAGGCGCAACTGGAGGGAGACACGATCGACATTCTCGTTCACAACGCCGGTGGCTGGTTCACCGACGGACAACTCACCGGCGACAGAATTGAGTACACCTTCGCCGTCAATCATCTCGCGTCGTTTCGGCTCACCTACGAACTGTTCGAGGCCCTCGCACCGACTGCGCGGATCGCCATCGTCTCCTCGGAGGCGCACCGGCAGGGATCGCTGGATTTCACTGGACTCCGAAGTGTCTCGAACTACCGTAGCTGGAATGCGTACTCACGATCGAAACTCGCCAATGTGTTGTTTGTCCGTGAGTTGGCCGATCGACTCGACGCTGCCGGCGAATCGATCACTGCAAACGCCCTCCATCCGGGCGTGATCCCAGGCAGCGGCTTCGGTCGACACGCACTTGCGCCGCTCCGCGGACTCATGTCTGCGTTCGGTTCGATCGCCGCTAAACTCCCGGTGCCAGGCGTCGATAGTGTCGTCGAAGGCGCAGAAACCTCCGTGTACCTTGCCGCGTCGCCGGCGGTCGAGGAGGTTTCCGGGAAGTACTTCAAAAACTGTGCGATCGAGACGCCAGCTCCGCAGGCTCGAGACGACGCGACGGCCGATCGGCTGTGGCAAATTAGCGAGGAGTTGTGCGAAATCGAGTGGCCGCTCGGCGTGGACGCCTAACGCGGTGTCGAGAGTGTAGCCGAACGGATTGAGCGTCATTCGTCGATCGTGAGTTCGATCGTGGCCTCGACGTCGTGAGTAGTCGCTTCGAGACGGCCCGTAATATCGTACTCGCCGGGCGTTGGATTCTCCCAGGTGCCGGTGTACGATCGGCGTTCACCGGGATCGATTCGGTCTGTCGAAAGCGCCATCGTGAACATCCGCCCCTCTGACCACTGCCAAACGAGATCTCCGTCTTGTTGTGCGGTGAACTCTGCTCGTTGCCCCGACGAAAACGAGAGTTCTTCGGCCGTCTCGCCGACGTTTTCGATCGTGAGGACGAACTCATAGCCAGTTTCGATCGGTCTGACCGATAGTGTCGGTTCGAGCATTCGAGTATGTTACCCGGCCAGCTCAAATAACAGTTGGTGGCATCCGCACCCGCGATCGCTCACTGGATCTGCTTTTAGCGAGTGCCGTGGATGTTTATTAGTTCGAAGGTCAGGTCTGATCCACAAAAGCGCAGTCGCTCCCGATCGGACCCACAATAGTGCACAGGTATCCAATCGGCTCGAAGAGACTACGTACTGTGTGTATCGAGCAGTGCCCCGCATTTGGCATTATAGTAGCGTTTGCAATTATTTTCCCACTTCGATTCAGGAACTGCTGGTTCACGCTCTCTCGGACTACATTTCGAGATGGCTGTTGCAAAGAGTTGCAAACGTTACTATAGTTTTCGATTGTATCCGAGTTTTTCGCTAATTGCATTTGCTAGAATGTCACAATACACCAAAAAACACACAAAATTTAATAAGAACCGCAAACAATTATGAGATGAGTTCGGAGGTGACCAGCAATGGCACTCCCGACAACACCAGCAAGCAGTTGGATCGACAGACAAGGAACACCGAGCCGGCTGTTTGAAGGTGCGCTTGACTCCCTGGACGACTACGAGTTGTATGAAGAGGACAACGAGTTTGTCCTCTCGATCGACATGCCAGGGTTTGACCCTGAGGAGATCACCGTTGCCTGGGACGACGGCATGTTGAATGTCGCTGCCGAGCACGTTGATGAGGAGCGCGATCGCCGCAAGACCTACCATCGACGATTCCGGTTCCCAAAGGCGATCGCCGAAGACGAGGTGACTGCCTCCTACAAAAACGGCGTGCTTGAAGTGACGCTCCCGCTCGAACCCGAAGCGACGACTATGGGCACCGAGATCCCGATCGAGACCTGATCGGTGCCGTTGGGTTCGACGATCGCACTGCTGGCTGAGTGCATTTTTTACTGGGAATCGCAAGCTAATAGCCGACCGATCGCCTACCCGGTGGTGTGCAGATCGTCGGCTACGACTCCCTCGATGGTGGCCTCTATCTGAGCGACGCAGAGGGGCTCGAATACATACCGCTCGACGCCGGCGACGATCTTTCCTACGCGCTTGGCGAGCGCCACTGTGCAGGGACGATCCACGACGATCGCCATATCTCCTGTTCGAACGCCGACGCCCCGTACTGTGCAGATCACCGTGATCGATGGGTGTGCGCGCTGTGTACCGGCACGTGTCTCAAAGACGAGATGGACTGTTACGAGAAGCACGCGATCTACCTTGCGGCGTTCGCTCCAGACCAGTTCAAAGTCGGCGTCACGAAGTTGTGGCGTCTCGACACCAGGCTACGCGAGCAGGGCGCCGATCGGGCCGCCCATATTCGAACGGTCGAGAACGGTCGAATTGCCCGCGAAATCGAAGCGGAACTCTCCCAAACAGTTCCGGTTCCCGATCGGGTTCGAGTTCCCATAAAGCGACGAGGGTTGCACCGATCAGTCGACAAGGACGCGTGGAACGCGCTGTTGGCGGGCTTTTCGCCGATTGATACCTACAGTTTCGATTACGGCTTTGTGCTCGACACACGGCCGATGGCCGAGACGATGGCCACCGGGAGCGTAATCGGTACACAGGGCCGGCTGTTGGTTCTCGAACGCGGCGGATCGACGTACGCTGTGGACATGCGCGATCTCGTTGGCTACGAGGTAACCGACGATCGACAACACAAACAGCTTCAGTCAAGTCTTGGCGTTTTCGGGTGACGAACTCTTTTCAGCGCACCTGTCGCGATCGGATGAACAACGGTTTTCCCGCTACCGGCCGAACCCGCTCATATGGCTGAAGACGATCCAGCTGACGATCGCGAGGGTGACGCATCGATTGGCGAAGCTGAGGATACTTCTACAGAGCCCGAAGAGACTACCGGAGAATCCGAGGATGGCGAAGAGAAATCCTTCCGCGAGCGGGTCGAGGAGATCCGCGAACGACGCGCCAAAGAGCGCGAGGAGGGTGGCGAGGGCGGCTCGCCAAGTCCCGAGGAAATGATGGGCGGCGGTCCGGGCGGTCCCGGTGGCATGGGCGGCGGTGGCAATCCGTTTGCACAGATGATGAGCGGCATGATGGGCGGTGGCCCAGGCGGAGCCGGTGGCATGGGTGGTGGCCCCGGCGGAAGAGGGGGCCCCGAGGAGAGCGGCTCTGACAACGAAGAGCTCGTGCGTGAGGTCAGACAGCTCCGCGACGAGGTCCGCGACGCCAACCGCGAGCTCCGCCGGATCGCCGACGCACTCGAAGACGACTGATCCGATCGGACGTACCGATGTGGATTACAGACAGTGTGGGCGCATGACGATCGCCGAAGAGCGGATAGACCGGCTTGCCGAACTGGCCCGCGAGGCGGCGATTGACGGCGAGTACGATCGATCGCGCGAGTACGTACGACTCGCACGGCGGGTGGCCGAACGGAACCGCTGCGGACTCCCTCGGCGGTTCAAGCGGTTCACCTGCGATGACTGTGACGTCTTTTTGCGGCCGGGACGAAACGCCCGTATCCGACTTCAAGACGGCCACGTTGTTGTCCGCTGTGACTGCGGCGCGACGAAGCGGTACCCGTATCGAGCATAAACCGAACTGTGCTGTGTCGATTGCTACGGCCTAACACCTCGCGATCGAGATAAATCCCGAAAGTACAACAACGTCGACTTAGTATCGTGGTGTATGACCAAGGAAGCACTCCGCAAGGAGGCTCACGACCTCGACGTCACCGTTTGGGTCGGGAAGGCAGGCATCGACGCGGTTACAGACGAACTGAAAGACCAGCTGAACGATCGAAAACTTGTGAAAGTCAAGTTCCTCCGGGCAGCCCGCGGTGGGACGACTGTCGATGAACTGGCGAGTGAACTCGCCGACGCAGTCAGTGCCGAACTGATCGAAACCCGTGGCAACACGGCGGTGTTGCACTAATGGCTGGGGGTCCGATGCAGGTTGACCCGACGGATGTCGATCCGTCGACGGCGAGCACACCGCTTGGTGAGGTGTTACTCGAGTTCGGTGTCCCGTTTGGGGATCTTATCGGCGCGGGAGTAACGTTCCTTGTCGTGCTGTTTGCGGTCTACCTCTTCGGGAAGATCGTCATCATTCCAATCGTCGATCGATTCCTCAACCGCTACGGTCTCGAGCCGCACGCTCGTCGTCCGCTCCAGAAGATCACGACAGTTATTGTCGTCTTCATTGGACTCGGAATCGCCTTCGGCGCCGCCGGCTTCGGGAACCTCTTGCAGTCGGTGGCGACGATCGCCGCGGCGGCAACACTGGCGATCGGCTTTGCTCTGCAGGACGTGATCAAAAACTTCGTGGCGGGTATCTTCATTTTCGCCGATCGGCCGTTCAGGATCGGCGACTGGATCGAATGGGACGGCCACTCTGGCATCGTCGAGGACATTAGCTTTCGCGTCAGCCGCGTTCGAACCTTCGACAACGAACTGCTCACTGTCCCAAACTCGAATCTCACCGACGGCGTCATCAAAAACCCGGTCGCAAAGGAGACACTCCGGCTGAAATTCCTCTTTGGGATCGGCTACGGCGACGACATCGACAAAGCGAGCGAAATTATCGTCGAAGAGGCCGAAGCACACCCCGAGATCCTCGAAGATCCGGCACCTTCGGTTCGACTCACAGAGCTTGCAGACTCTTCGGTCGGCCTCCAGTCGCGAATCTGGGTTGACAATCCGAACCGATCGGATTTCGTCAAGATCCGTGCGGAGTACGTCACCTCGGTGAAAAAGCGGTTCGACGAGGAAGACATTGAGATTCCGTTCCCACAGCGCACGCTCAGCGGGGACGTCGAGATGGCTGCGCCGCCCGAGATCGCCGACTGACCGCTGTCTCAACACGCTGCTGTTTGCAGCAAACCTCACACACTGGCGCTTGCAGCGATCGTCACACGCTGCGGTTTGCAGCAAACTTCACACACTGGAGCTCGCAGCGATCGTCAGACGCTACTATTTGACGACAATCCCCACACATCGACAACTGGCAGACAGCGTCAGCAGTGCAAATTCATAGTTCGTTTGGATCGACTCTGGAGACAATTACCCGAACCCCACCGTACGCGACGATCGCCGCGGCCACCACCACCGCAACAGAGGCGTAAATTGTGGTGTCTGCGCTATCGATCGCCAGCCGTGCGATGGCGTTTGTCGGCCCGTCAGCGAGTACTGCCGTCCCTGCAAAGAGCGCGATGGCGCTCACCGCGTAGAGTAACTGCGCGCTTCGTCGATCGGCTGCCAGCAGTGCTGTCCCGACGGCGATGGAGACGATCCCGATCGCGAGCGCGCTCGCGAGGACGAACAGCCAGCCGAGGTTTGCGACCGGCGTGCCATTGAGCGTGATCAACACCAGCCACGTAATCGCCTGGAGCGGTGCGATTACGATCGCCGCCGCGGCCTTGCCGTCGACGATCTGTGTGAGCGTGACCGGCGCGACCCGAAGCACCTCGAGGGTTTCGCGTTCGACTTCCTCTGTGAGTGAATCGACTGTGATTGACCCGCTGATGAACGCCGGTAACAGCACCAACAGCGGGACCAACACCGTGTACGTGAAGTCGTAGTACGGGTTACCTTCGCGCTCGCCGAGTGGTTGTAGGGGCTGGCTCTCGAGGGACGCAGCCCGATCGGCGCGGAGATCGCGCTCGACCGTCTGCAGCAGCGTCCGGGTTTCTGCGACGATGATCGTTGTTTCGACGTTCGACTCGGGAACCGACGTTGTCACTCGGAGCCGATCGGCGGTCGCATCTGGGTCTGTCTCCCACGTTGCGACGAACAAGACGTCTGCCTGCCCCGTTCGGAACGCTGTCTGTGCGGCAGCGAGATCGTTGTACCCGGTCGGCTCGATCCGTTCGTGCTCGCTCGCGGCCGCAAGTAACTCGTCTGCGGCGTCGCCGGTCACCGCAGCCTCGATCTGGTAGCCGTCTGCGCCGGTTGGATCGTACAGCGACACCAGGCCGACGACGAGAAACGAGGAAAACGCCGCGACGAACAGTTGGATCGCAAGTGCGAGGACGATCGTTTTCTCTGCGGTCAACATCCGGAGCTCCCGGCGGGCAATCGTCAGTCGAGGCGGCCGCCGATTTCTGTCGCTACGCATACAGCATCACCACGCCGTAGTTGTACGCCGCGTGGACGATCGTCGCAATAACGAGTGCGCTGGCGTAGACGAGCCGACCGTCCCGTGCACCGACCGCCGTGATCGTCGCGGTAACCGTATGCAATACCAATGGCGCGGCGAGCAACCCGGCGGCAAGCGTTGGTGTGAGCCCTGTCGGGGCGAACGCTGCTTGCCCGATCGCGAGCTCTGGCAGCCCAACGACCTGGGCGATCGCCGTGAATTTCTCGGCGAAAAAGAAGCCAACACCGGACGCGATTCCGAGTCCGACCGCGACAGGCAGTCGGCGCTCAAATCGCGATCGAGCGTAGCCGGCGTACACGTGAACGCTCTTTGCGAGTTCTTCGATGAGTGCGATCGTCACCAACAACACCGGAATCGACAGCTCGATCGGCGCGACGTAGAGGATGGCGATTGCGAGCAATTCCGCTGTGAAAACGAACGGCACGTACAGCGCGGTCCATAGCCCGACAGAGGCGTAGCCGGACAGCTGGGCGTTGAGCGCATCAATAACCTTCGCCGGAATCGGCTTTTGGGTGAACATATCCTCCTCGCGGTAGATCCCCGACCCGAGTACGAACAGAACAGCCGAGCCAGCGTAGAATGGGCCAGTCGAAAAGAGGTACTCGCCGATCGACACCGCCTCACCCTGGAGATCCATTACGACGATCGACAGCGGCGAAATCAACGCGATCGGCGTCACGTTCGTAAAGATCGCTGGCACGAACGCGTACGTTGTCACAAGCACGGCGATCGTTACGGTCACGAACGTGAGCTCCTTGAACGAGCGGGCGATCATCGCGGCGACGAACGTCGCCGAGAGAAACCCAAGCGCGATCGGAACCACGGCGAAAACTGAGAGCAGCCCGCCGCCGACGATCGTAGCGATGATCGCCGTGACCGCAATCGCGGCAAGGAGGTACGGCAGTGTCTTACCCGCGATGATTGTCGTCCGAGCCAGCGGTGCCACCAGGAGTAGCTCTCCACGACGGTTGATTCGCTCGTTCAACATCGTTCCGCCGTATGCCTGGCTCACAAAGTTCATCGGGACAAGAAACAGGAATGCCAATAGCAGGGAGCTGAACGGAAACGGCGGCTGTATCGCCGCTGGCGATCCGCTTTGAGACCCACCGAACGCCTGCGTTCCGATCGATGGAAGCGGGCCACCAGTCGTCCCCTCGGTCGAGCTCTCACCGCCGCTAGCGTCACTAGCCGTTTCATCACCCGACGAACCAGATGTGTCCGCCCCACCAGTGGTGTCCTCATCACCGTTCCCGGCTGGGCGATCTGACTGTGTGCCGTCGTCTGATCCACCCGGTGTCGTGGCATCAGTTGATCGCGAGACGTACTGCAGATCGACGCGAACCGGATACGCTGCGGATTCGTTCGGCTCGGCTGCCATGCGATGTTCAGTGTACCTGTCGATCGCACTCAACAGTGTACTGTGTGCGGCCGCGCCCTTCTCACTCTCTGCAACGTACCATGTTATGGCATCCTCACCGGGCTGATCGACGAGGATGTCAAGCTCGCCCGCAGCGAGAGCGTCTTGGCTCGGCTCTGCGGCCGCCAGTTGACTGCTCTCTGCAACAACGGGATAGTATGGATTCTCTGTATCGACGCCCACGCGGTAGATGTCCCGATCGATCGCCAGTCCGGCGGAGCCGGCAACCGCAACTGAGCCGACGACCGCGCCAGTGAGAACGATAATGATCGCACCGAGTACAGCAGTTCGGCGGTCGATCGTCCCGACACTGCGGCTCGTCTCCCAGCGGGCAATCCGCCACACTGACGCAAGGCGGCGACGAGTATCACCGATTGCGTTTTTGAGCCGATCGGGGACGTTCGTCACGACGTCTCACCGGCTGCTGTCCGGCGTTCTGACTTGGCGGTACTGTCGTGGACTTGTCTGGAGCCGGCCATCGGCTCGCCGGTCAGCTCAAGGAAGATTGCTTCGAGCGTGGACTCCTCGGTTCGGAAGTCCAGTACCGTCCCATCAGCGGCCTCGATCGCCTCGCGGATTCGGTCTGCTTCGGCCATTGAGTCTGCAGTGAACAGATGCTCGACGCTGTCGCCGCGGATTGTCGTGTCCGTCGGCTCAATCTCTGATGGCCTGACGTCCGCACGGAGCTGGTATTCACGGCTCCCGTAGGTCTCACGGAGTTCTTGGACGGTCCCACGGGCGATGATCCGCCCCTCGTTCATGATCACCACCCGATCGCAGACGCTTTCGACGTGATAGAGGTTGTGTGCGCTGAATATCACCGTCTTCCCGGATGCCTTGAGCTCGCGGGTGAACTCGAGGACCGTGTTCGTTGTCAACGGATCGAGCCCGCTCGCAGGCTCGTCGTAGATCACCACCGCGGGATCGTTCACGAGCGATCTGGCGATCGCCACCTTTCGTTTCATCCCTTTCGACATGTCACCTATCCGCCGGTCGCGGTGTTCGAGTTCCAGTCGATCGAGGGTGTCCATCGCCCGCTCGATCGCTGCCTCGCGCGGGACATCGTAGAGATCTGCAAAGAACCGGAGGTACGATCGCGGCGTCATGTCCTCGTACAGCGGCGACTCTTCGGGCAAAAAGCCGAGTATCTGGCGCATCTCCGGTTCGCTCGCATCGTAGCCGGCAACGGTGGCGGTTCCTTCAGTCGGTTCGATCAGCCCGGCGATCATCTTGAGCGTCGTTGTCTTCCCTGCTCCATTGGGACCGACGATACCGAGTATCTCGCCAGATTCGACCGAGAAGGTGCTCCCAACGACGGCAGCAAAATCGCCATACACCTTCTGGAGTCCATCGACTGCAATCATTACACGCCGATCCGCTGTCGGCATAAATAAGCCTGCGGTGCCAGCTATCAGATCTGGGAAGCACTACGGGCTATTTTTTCCGAGTAACACAAACTCGCCATGATGTCACCCGCCCGCTTTGTCACCGCGTGTTTCTTGTACAGCGGTACAATCTTGCTCATCCAGGCCGCGATCGGATTCCGCGATGGCTCTGCCATCGGAGCGATCGTGCTTGCAGGAACCGGGTTCGCGATCGTCGCGACGGGGATACTGCGGCTCCGCAATCCAGCGCTGGAAGCGGACAATCCGGCCACATATGGGCCGCTTGCCTACGGGATTGCAGCCCTATCGCTTATGCTTACAGTGTTCGTCTCGGTACAGATCCTCGTACTCTAGCCCGGTCAAGAGCAACCACTCTGCGGTCGAACAAAACAGACGCGACAAAATCAGTTTCAGTCGTCGGCCGGTTTCTTTCCTCGCTGCCAGACGCTATCTGCGCAGACGCCGTCGGGTGCTGTGTGTCGAACCTCTTTCATTGTCGGTCGGGTATCGTCAGCCATCTTGATACGACATAGCACATCGCGCAGATTTAAACCTTTCAACGATCGTATATTAATTACCGGTATCGACCAAGGTACCTTATATATTTCCGATCGTTGGAGATGCAGCTAGGGTGGTCGTTCGATAGCAAACCGATCGCCGGTTTTCGTGTAGAGACTCCCAGCGAGCCGTCCGATCGTATCTAGTTTGTCGATATCTATTTTTCCGTCCGTTAGCCGATCGTCGTCGACGTGGGCGTGTACGACCTCCCCAAGAATCAGCACCGAGCCGCCGACCTCGAGCCACTCGTAGAGGGAACACTCGAATACGACAGCGGCATCGGCGACGTGAGGGGCGTCGATGCGGACTGACTCGCCGCGCTCGAGTCCGGTGCGATCGAACTCGCTCTCGCCGGCCGACAGCGTCGCGCTCGTCTCGTTCATGGCCTCAACGACGTGTTCGGTTACGACATTAACCGCGAACTCCTCGGTCTGTTTGACGTTTCTGGGAGTGTCTTTCAGTTTGTCGCTGCCGACCGGCGCGAACATGACGACTGGCGGATCGACCGCGACGACGTTGAAGAAGCTATACGGCGCGAGATTATCAACGCCGTCGGGACTCCGCGTGGATATCCAGCCGATCGGTCGCGGTGTAACGGCTGTCGACAGGAGCCGGTACGGCGAGCCAAACGCGGTGGGTGGACCGTCCATTTAGTTCCCGTAGCCCTTCTCAACGGGGTCAATCTCGACGGTGCCCGGTTCATCCTCGTCGTACCCGAATCCCGGACCCATCGTCGCGAGTTCGAACACAAGGCCGTCTGGATCGCTGAAGTAGATGCTCTTGAAGTAGGTCCGATCTTTGATCTCTGAGACCCGAACGCCGTGCGCTTGGAGGTGGTCTTGCCACTCCTGTAGCGTCTCTTCGTCTTCGACACCGAATGCGAAGTGATGGCTCGCACCAGGGCCGGGTGTTCCCTGCGAGTTTGGATACTCGAAGTACGTCACGTTTGTTCCCGGCTCGCCGCCCGGTGTTGGCGAGAAGTAGTAGTGTTTCGTTCCGGGGTCATCGTAGTTTTGGGTTCGTTTCACTGTGTGCCAGCCGAGCACGTCCTCGTAAAACGAGACGACTTCGTCCATATCCTGGGTGATGTTCGTCACGTGGTGCAGCCCGGTTGTGGGTGGTGCCTCACTCATAGCTAATTTAGGCTCTTGCGGCTGTTAGCCCTTTGGTAGCCGTCGGTTTGGTAGTGACACGAATGTTACTATAGTAGCGTTTGCAATTATTTTCCCACTTCGATTCAGGAACTGCTGGTTCACGCTCTCTCGGACTACATTTCGAGATGGCTGTTGCAAAGAGTTGCAAACGTTACTATAAGAGTGCTCTCGATCGAGCGACTGGCCGTTGCTTCGCTTCTTGCGGCGACGTATTCATGTCTCGGCGCCAGCAACAACAACCATGCACGAGCCGACGGACAGCGCCTACGAACTCGGGTTTCGATCGCTTGACGAGGACGCGGAGGTCACCGACCGTCAACTCCCCGTCGAGGGCACGATCCCTGAGTGGCTCTCGGGTGCGTTGATCCGGAACGGTCCCGGGCGCTTCGAGTTCGGCGGCGAGCGCGCAACTCACTGGTTCGACGGCCTCGCAATGGTCCGTCGCTACGGCTTCGAAGACGGAACGGTCCGATATACAAACCGGTTTCTCCGGACAGACGCCTACAAAAACGCCGATCGGCCCGATCGGCCGGGCGAGTTCGCTACTGGCGGAAGCTCTCTCCGAACGATTGCGCGGTGGATCCGATCGCTGGGGCCGCCCGAATCGACCGACAACGCGAACGTCCACGTTGCGCAGTTTGGCGACCACTACGTCGCGCTGACGGAAGCGCCGCGGCGGATCGCCTTCGATCCGGAGAATCTGGAGACGATCGGGGAGTTCCGCTGGCGCGACGATATTGCCGAACACATGACGACCGCGCACTTCCGACGTAATCCCCTCCGTGAGGAAACGATCGGCTACTCGACGACGTTCGGCCGTCCACATCAGTATCACCTCTATGCGGTTCCTGACGGGACTGCTGCCCGCGAGCCGATCGCGTCGATTCGCGCGGAGGGGCCGGGATACATCCACGACTGTGCGGTCACGGAGAACCATATCATCCTCGTTGAGACACCGCTTCGGATTGCGATCTGGCGCGCGCTGTCGCCGTTCTCTGCGGGCTTATTCGACCTGCTTGAGTACGACGAGGATACCCAAACTCGGTTTATACTGGTCGATCGCGATAGCGGGTCAGTCGTCGCCGAGCCACGAACAGACCCGTTCTTTGTGTTCCATCATATCAACGCCTTCGAGGACGGCAACGAGCTAGTCGTTGATCTTGTCGCGTTCGAAGATGACGAGATCGTCTCGGCGTTGTCATTCGAGTCGTTGGCCAAAGACGCGTTCGCCGGAGCACCAGAGGGGCGGTTCGATCGCTTCCGAATCACCCTCGACGATGTGAGCGTCTCCCGATCGCGGCGCTACGACGGCGGCCTCGAACTACCGACAGTCCCCCAAACTGTCCGAGCACAACCGTACCAGTACGCATACGCACAGGCCACCGATCGCCGGGGTGCGAATGGTCTCGTCAAAATCGATGCGAACGCCGAAACTGCTACTGAGTGGTGGCAACGGGGCGTCTACGTGGAAGAACCGCGGATGGTACCGCGCCCTGAAGGGACCGCCGAAGACGACGGCGTTGTGCTTGCACCAGCGCTCGACACCCGCAGGGAGCGATCGATTCTCCTCGTGTTCGACGCGGAGTCACTCACCGAACTCGCCAGGGCGACGCTGCCGCACGTCACGCCGTTTGGCTTTCACGGTCGATTCTTTCCGTCACACCAGTCGCACGGTAATTAACCGCTGTAAAGTACCACGGGTCGGGTGACCCGTGGCGTTCGCAGAGACACGTCACGCCCAGAATCGGGCGGTAAAGCGTGCGAATCTTTAATTCCCTTCGCGCTCCCGTTTGGTTGCGTGGAACCAGTAACACCCGAACACGCCGTTCGTGTCCGTGAAGGCCAGCCACTTTACGATGGCTCGACACCACCCGTCTCACCACGTCTTACCATGTTTCAGTGCGTGGGTTTTGAGAGGTTGTTAACGGTGAGTTCCTATCAGATTCAACGAGTTGATGCGGAATAAAACCGTGGATTATGACGAGGAGCGTACGCGATTCACCCACGGGTCAGGTGGCCCGTGGAACTCTCGCTGTACTCTTTAGAAGAGGCCGAGTCCGATCGCGTACGGCCACGCAGCCCCGCTGACCGCAAGGAAGCCGACCGCCGCCGCGAGCATGGCGACGTTCTTTAAGAACGCCGTCATCTCGTCTTGCTGTTGTTCTTCGGGCGCTGCCCAGAAGGCGTGCATGGCTGGCGTCGTGATCAAGAGGAAGACAATAACGGCCCCTGCCGCGAGCGTTGGAAGGACCCCTGCGGCGATCCCGAGCCCGCCAAAGACAAGCATTCCGCCGGTGAAAACCACCGAAAGCGTCGGCGCGGGAATCCCTTTCATTTCTGCGTAGCCCGCCATGGCATCAGTGTTCATGAAGTGGTTCAGTCCCATGAACGCGAGAACGCCACCGAACAACAGCCGCGCAAGGAGGAACGCCTCCCCGCTAAGTCCAGCGTTGAAGCCGCTTTGGAGAAGGTGTATGGAGGTCAATACATCGGTAACCGCAACTTCTGGTAACATCGTGTAATCTGGTATACGACCGGAACCTATATATCGATTTGCGGACAATAGCGTAACCAGGTAACACCCATGTCCTCACAGGAGCTCCAGACAGAATCAGACGGACCGTGTGCGGTTGTCGACTCAATCGGCCAGATCGGCTCACAGTGGCGACTGGTAGTCCTCCACGACCTCCAGGACGGCGAAAAACGATTCAACGAGCTGAAACGATCGACTGACGCGAGTTCGCGAACACTCTCGCGGGTGCTCGATGATCTTCAGGAGATGGAATTCGTCAACCGCCGTCTTGAGGAAGACGCGCCGGTGGCGACGTACTACAGCCTCACCGAGAAGGGCCGATCGCTCTGTCCGGTGTTCGACGAGATCGAACGCTGGGCCGACAAGTGGCTGGCCGCCCCACAACCTGAGCGGTGAGCGACATCGTTGGGGTCGACGGCTGCGCTGGCGGGTGGATCGCTGCCTGGACCACCCCATCCCATTCAGAGTCGATCGAGACGGCTGTCTATCCAACAATCGACGCGCTGTGGGAGACCCATTCGTCGGCCGATCGAATACTCGTGGACATTCCGATTGGCCTTCCAGAGCGTGGCCAGCGAGAATGTGACGTACAGGCGCGATCGTTGCTCGGAACGCGCGGCGTCTCGGTGTTTCCCGCGCCGATCCGTCCGGTCGTCGAGGCAGCCACTGACGGCTCGACTTCCTACGAGGAAGCCAACGAACTGTCAAAGGCTGAAGCCGACACCGGACTGCAGAAACAGGCGTGGAATATCGCGCCAAAGATCGCTGCGGTTGATTCGCTGTGTCGCACCGACACAGTCGCCCGGGAGACCATCGCCGAGTGCCACCCGGAACTGGCATTTGCCGCGCTGAACGGCTGGTTTCCAATCGCGCTCTCGAAGTCATCCGATCGGGGTCGTCGCGCACGGCGGTTTGTCGTTGAATCACATCTCTCGGAGGCGAACGCCGCGTACGAGCGCACGATCGAACGCACCTATCGCAAAGACGTTGCTCGGGACGATATCGTCGATGCCCTGTGTTTGCTTGCCGCCGGAAGCTACGAACAGCGATCGGTTCCGGCCGATCCTCCGATTGACGCTGCCGGACTGCCGATGCAGATTGTTCACCCCGACAGGGCGCCTGCGTGGGCCCACGAGTGAACTGATACAGCGAGTACGGAGGGGTCATTTGGACCGATCGGGTCCGCCAAACCGAAGGCACATATTCTCTCAAACCCAACTATTGGTATGTACGCTGGGCGGACTGAGACGCCGTGTTGTCTGTGCGCAAATGAGGACACTGTCAGCCGATTTGAGGTGCCGCCCCGGGCGGTCACGCTGATGAAAAACGGTGGCCCGATCGCGTGGCGCGACATCGTCGGCCCAGTAACTCTGCAGTTTTGTGCGGATGACTGGGAACTTGTCACCGAGCTCGCCTTGGAGATGGATATGCATCCGTTGTCGCGGTGTAACGTCGCCCACGCGTCGTTCTCGCTGCGCGAAGACTTCGAGGCGCTTTTGAGCGCGACGAAAGACGAACCCGATCAAACCAAACAGGAAACTGAACTGCTCGAACGGAGCCGGGCGGTGATCGAAAACCGAGACGATCCCTACACTGAATCCAGAGACATCGTCGAGGCGATCGTGATCGGACTTGCACTTTCAGAACTCGAGGTGATCGACACCCCGCCGCATCAGTCAGCTGTAGCAGCCGCCGTTGCCGAAAAGAACAACATATAAGAAATCTAGTTGACATACAGACCAGATATGTCTCTTGTGTCAGGTTCGATTTCGTTTTGGCTCTATGTCGCGGTATTTGCTGGAACGACAGTTGCGTGTGCTGTTGCGCTCAGGCGTGCGATCCACATCGAGGACCGCGAAACACGTATTGGGTTCGTCGGACTGCTCGTTGGCAGCGGAGGATGGGCCGGCCTCCTCACTGGATTTTTATTGGCTTCCGACTCGGCGATCGCCTACGCACTATACTCACTGAGTCTGGTGGTTGGACTCACAACGATCGGCGCATGGCTGTACTTTTGTTCGGCATATACGGGCCGATCGTTCCACACGTCGCCGATGTACCGTCGCCTTGCGGTCGGGCTGTATCTCGGGATCGTGGCTATCAAGCTGACGAACCCGATCCACGGGCTCTACTTCACGACAGCGGTCACAACACTGCCGTTCACCCACATGACGATCCAGCACGGGTTAGTCCACTGGATCATCACAGGCGTGTCCTACGTCTTCGCAGGAATCGGCTTTTTCATGATCTACGAACTCTTTCTGGAAGCGGATTACGACACGAGGCCGCTCGCAGCGCTCGTCGGCGTGACCGCACTGCCAGTTGTCTTCGATATTGCAGGCTTTGCGAGCCCGCTGTTTATTGATATCAACTACGAGCCGATCGGCGTGGCGATCTTCGCGATCGGGACTGTCTACGCCGTCAGCGATCGGTTCTTTGTGGCACAGCTCACGAAGGACGTTGACGAGCCGGTGATCTATCTGGACAGAGAGGATCGAATCCGCGAGTACAATGGCCGGGCTGAGTCGTTGTTTCCGGAGCTCGTAGACTCAATTAACGAGCCACTCGAAGACGCGCTGCCAGCGGTGTACGCTGCCTGTCGGTCCGAGCGATCGATCCTCTCGAAGTCTGTCGACGGTGAGACTCGCTACTACCTCGTCAGCGATACGGCATTCTCGCTCGGCCAAAGCAAGATTGGCCAACTCGTCGTGCTCAGCGACGTGACCGAATCTGAACGCTATCGTCGGGAACTCGAGCGACACAACGACCAACTGGAAGGCTTCGCCGGCGCGTTACGACACGAGTTGCTCAACAGTCTGCAGGTCATCGAGGGGTGGGTGTCAGTCGCCGGGAACGCACTCGACAGCGGCGACGTTCCGCAGGCACAGACGGCACTCGGCACTGTCTCAACTGCGGCCGGTCGGATGGAACACACCGTTGAGGATCTCGAGACGGTCGCCCGATACGGGCAAAGTGCCGATTTGACCCAGCCGGTCGATGTGGCCGAAATTGCTCGATCGACGTTTGAGAGGGTTACCGCGGACGTTTCGCTCTCGATCGACGGTACCGCAACCGTATCGGCGAACCCACCCCGCGTTGAGGATCTCTTCGAGTACGTCTTCGAGTTCGCGCCGTACAACAACGCCTCGTCAGTAGATCTGGCGATCGACGATAACGAGATACTGATTACGTACGACGGTGACTCGATCGGCGAGAACAATCCGGAGAGCTACTTCGATTACGACGCCGCGGTGCCGACCGCCGAAGCGGGAATGATCCTGCCGAACGTCCGTACGCTGGCGCGGACATAGGGGTGGGACGCGTCGATCGACACGGGGTACGACGACGGGCTTCGTGTCGTTATTTCACCGTATGAAGAGCGTTAACCTGATCGAGACCCGTGTCGGGCTCCGCGTGTCATCCTGACTGAGCGGCTGCGATCCTACTCGTCTTTCGTTTTGATGTCTGCGGACAGCCCCTGGGCCATCTCGATCTCGTATGAGTTGTTGAGCGTCCAGGCAGTCCGTTCGGTGACGGCTTCAATCACTTCGCGCGCGGATGGATAGCCGTTACCGGACTTTTTGACCCCGCCGAACGGCAACTGCACCTCCGCGCCGATACACGGCAGGTTCCCGTAGGCGAGGCCGACCTCAGCGCGATCGCGGTAGTAATTGATCTCCCGGTAATCCTCAGAGATAATCGCGCCTGCGAGGCCGTATTCAGTGTCGTTGTGGATCTCGACAGCCTCCTCGATGTCGCCGTCGTACTCAAGCAGCGCAACGTGGGGGCCGAATACCTCTTCGTGGGTACAGCGGAGGTCTGCGTAGGGGTCGGCCTCGTAGACGAACGGTCCAATCCAGTTGCCATCCTCGTGGCCGTCGGGAATCTCCGCTGGATCGAGATCAGCGCGATCGACGAGAACATTCACATCCTCCTCGCGGGCGAGATCGTTGTACGATCGTACCTTCTCTCTGTGTTCGGGCTCGATGAGCGGCCCCATGAACGTATTCTCGTCCAGTGGATCGCCGACCGCGACGTTTGAGGCGACCTCAACGAACCGCTCTTTGAACTCGTCGTAAACGTCGGTGTGCACGATGATCCGTTCGGAGGACACACAGCGCTGGCCGGTCGTTTTGAACGAGGACATCACTGCCGAGTGGACCGCGGTGTCCATGTCGGCTTCCGCGGTAATCACGATCCCGTTTTTGCCGCCCATCTCACAGGCGGCGAGCTTGTCAGTCTGTTGGGCGGCTTTTGCGGCGATCTCGTGGCCGACCTCTGCGGAGCCAGTGAAAAGCACCGTTCCGATGCGTTCGTCGTCGACGATCGACGCGCCCGCATCGCCAAAGCCTTGAACCATGTTGAACACGCCGGCTGGAATTCCAGCGTCGTCAAACATTTCGGCGATGATCTGTCCACACCACGGGGTCTGTTCAGCGGGCTTCCAGACGACCGTGTTGCCGTGAACGAGTGTGACCGCCATGTGCCAAAACGGGATCGCAACCGGGAAGTTCCACGGCGTAATGCAGCCAACGACGCCGCGGGGCTTTCGGCGCATGTACGCGTCCTTGCTCGGGATCTCCGAGGGGACAACGTCTCCCTGTGGGTGGCGAGCGTCGCCGGCGGCCCACTCGACCATGTGGTACGCCTCGATCACGTCGGCGCGGCCCTCCGAGATCTCTTTGCCGCACTCTTTTGTGACGACCTCGCCGAGTTCGTCGGTTCGATCGCGCAGTTCGTGGTAGATGTCCCACAGGTACTCCGCACGGTCGATGTACGAGAGCGATCGCCACTCTTCGAACGCATCCTCGGCCGCGGCGACCGCCCGATCAATGTCTGATTCAGTGCCGCGCTCGAACGTTCCGAGCGTCTCGCCCGTCGCTGGGTTCGTACTCTCGAACCTCTCTGTGCCGTCGCCGTCGTCCCATTCTCCTGCGATGTAGTGTGTGAAGGGTTCTCCCATACCCATTCGTTTTCGTGTCAGAGACAAATGCCCTTCCCCTACCATGGACGGGAACAGACTTGTATGTGGGACGACTTCATACCACACATGAGCAAGGCGCAGGAACCGTTCCATGGGCAGGGCCAGACACGATTGACGCTTGATCTGTGGCATCCGAACTGCTGGGCGATCGAGGCGACAGAACAGGTCGACGGCGGCATTTTGGCCCACGCCGTGTACAATACTCCAAAGAGCGCTCCAGAGACCGAGACCACGGTGAACGGATTGTTTACCGCGTTCGGTGAGACGACCGAGGAGGTCGAGCGGCTGTTGGATATTATTCGCGAGTCCGATCGAGCTGGCGAGGTCCACGAACTCCAGGAACGCTTCGGACGTGCAAGAAACGCACCGGGTAACGTCGTCCGAGAGTTCTTTTTGCAGTACGACCCCAATGACATGGTGTGCCCAAAGCTTTTAGAAAACGGCTTTGTTCACAGTGAACCGGTCCGAATTGAAGACGGCTCCGAGGAATGGCAGGTCTGTTTCATGGGCGATCGCAGCGAGATCGAACCCTCACTTGATCAAGTTCGCGAACATGCCCCAGCAGAAGTAACGATTACCTCGATCATGACCGCCGATACAACGACAACTTCGAGTCGCAAACAGCGGGTCGACTCACTCACACCAGCACAGCGCGACGCGTTTGAACACGCACGCGCGGAAGGATACTACAACTGGCCGCGAGAGACCTCAACCCGCGAACTCGCTGCCGATCTCGATATCTCGAAAACGACGTTGCTGGAACACCTTCGGAAGGCCGAAGCAAAGCTGCTCGATCCCTAACTCGATCATTCGTACCGAGAGACCGCCTGACTGCGAGACCCTCCCATGGACGGGAGCATGTATATCCTCCCTAATTTAAAATGAGTGTTCGTAACACATGTCCAACGATGACACGCACTCAGTGAATCGCCGTACAATGCTCTCGGCAGCCGGAACGACGGTTGCGCTGTCGATCGCCGGCTGTCTCGAAGGGGATGGTAACGGAAACGGTGGCAATGGGGGCAACGGCGGTAACGGCGGTGACGACGGCAATGGTGGCGATGACGGCGGAAACGGCAATGGCGGAAACGGCAACGGTGACGACGATACGACCTACGAGATCGGAATGGTCGACTCTCGCACCGGCTCACTTGCGCCGTACGGCGAACGGAATGCCCGCGGGTTGGAACTCGCCTTGGCGGACATCAACGAGGTCGGTATTGGCGACGGAGACGAACTCGAAGTGCTTCTCGAGGACGATGAGACGTCGAATCAAGGCGCAGTCAACGCAGCACAGAAACTCGTTAATCAAGACGAGGTCCCACTGCTAGTCGGTACTGTTGGCTCTGGAGCGAGCATGGCGATCCACAACAGTGTCGCCAAGGAGGCAGGCGTTGTCCATATCAGCCAAAACAGCACCGGCGCGGTACTGAGTACCGAGCCAGACCTGCTTCGAACCAGCCCGAGCGGGGCCGCAAAAGGTGCGGCCATCGCGGAGATGGTGTACGAAGACGGCTACGAGTCCTGTGCGGTCACGTGGATCAACAACGACTACGGCGACTCGCTGTCGACCGTATTCGAAGAAGAGTACGAGGGTGATCTCCGCTACATCGAACCGCACGAACCCGAAGGCTCCTCGTATCGCGGCGAACTGTCAGAGATGGCCGACACCGACGCGGGCGCGTGGGTATTTTTCACATACGCCGACGAGGTCTCGGTGATGGTCAATCAGGCGTTCGATGCGGGCTACAATGAGGATGTCGCCTACTACGGCGCGGAGTCGACGATCGCCGATTCGATCCTCGAAAACACCGAACCCGGGAGCCAAGACGGCTTCAAAGGAATCACCGAAAGTGCTCCACAAGACCAGGATAACTACCAGTCGTACGTCTCTCGGTTCGAAGAAGAGTTCGACCAGGAGCCAACCGTCTGGTCGGCGTACACCTACGACGCGTTGCACATTGCAGCGATCGCGATCGAGGCTGCCGACGAGTTCACCGCCGAAGCCCTCACAGCGGTTGTCCGTGACGTGACTCGTCCAGATGGCGAAGATGTGTTTACGTTTGAGGAAGCGAAGGCAATCCTCGACGACGGTGGGAGCCCATCGGATCTGAACTACGAGGGCGTCAGCGGTCCGGTCGATCTTGACGAGAACGGTGATCCGCCGGGATTCTACCAGATTTACACGGTTGAGGACCACGAATACGTCTTCGGCGATTACCTCACGACCTAATTCGCTGATGGCTGGCATTTATGCAGGATATGGAGGCTAAAACGTGTCTACACTACAACTCGTAGTCAACGGGATCGTCTATAGCAGCGTGATCGTCTTGGGATCGATCGGGCTCTCGTTGGTGTACAGTATCGGCAACTTCGCCAACTTCGCCCACGGAGACACGATGGCTATCGGCGCGTTCGGGGCGCTCGTCGTTGCGATCGGTGTCAACGACTATTTGCTTGGGCCTGAAGCAGTCGTGTCAGTGTCGCCGACGATCGCCGCCGCATTGGAGACGACCGTGTTCAGCCTACCCATCTGGTTCTTCGTTGCGTTGCTCGTGGGTATGGCTGCGGCGGCGATTCTCGTCGTGGTCACGGAGTTTCTGGTGTATCGACCGCTCGATACAGGATCGATCGAGTTGCTCATTACGAGCATCGGGGTCGCGCTCGCGTACCGGGCGCTGCTTATCCTCGGATTCGGCTCGGATCCCCAGACCTACGGTGTCGGGCGCAGCGGTCGGATCGACTGGGTCAGCGAGTCGTTAGGCGTCGCGATCACGCCGCGAGATGTGGTGACAGTGGCAATAACCGCGATCCTCGTCGTTGGCTTGCACCTTCTGTTACAGTACACGACGCTTGGACGGAAGATGCGCGCGACGGCAGATAACGCTGATCTTGCACGGGTGAGCGGCATCCGAACCGGCGAGATCATCCTCGCAATGTGGGTCATCGGCGCGGTGCTTGCCGCTGCCGGGGGCGTGTTCCTCGGGCTCGACACGCTGATCCGCCCGCGGATGGGTTTCGAGATGCTGCTTTTGATCTTCTCTGCGGTCATTCTCGGCGGGATCGGCAGCGTCTACGGTGCAATGCTTGGAGGGTTCACGATCGGCATGGCCTTCGAAATGACTGCTGCGCTGCCGTTCGTCGGCACCCAGTACAACGCAGCGGTCGCGTTCATCGTCATGATCGTAATCTTGCTTGTTAGACCAACTGGGATCCTGGGGGATGATACAACATGAGCGAATCGCAATCAGACGGCGCAGGATTGACCGAACGCCTCGATCGACTCCGCGTCGAGCCGGGCAACCTCGGGGTTTCCATATTAGACCTCGTCGCTGTCGGGGTGTTCTTCCTCTTCTTCTTGATGCTCGTGGCTGTGGGCGTGTTGAGCCTCAACTACGGCATGTATCTCCTCGGTCTCGCGGGGATGTACGGCTTCATGATCGTCGGACTCAACATCCAGTGGGGATACGCTGGACTCATTAATTTCAGCGTTATCGCCTTCTGGGGGATCGGCGCGTATGCCGCGGCGCTTCTCACGTCGCCGGGGTCGCCGCACGATCTCCTCTTGTCACCGGTCATCGCGCTTGTTGTCGCGATTGTCGCCGCCGCGATCGTCGCGGTGCTCATCGGTATCCCGACACTGCGACTTCGGGCGGACTACCTCGCGATCGCCAGCCTTGGATTCGCAGAGGTTATTCGCCTCTTGTTCTTGAACGAACGGGAGTGGACCGCCGGCAGCAGGGGAATCAGCGGCGCACCGGAGCTGTTTGAGTGGCTCCCCGTCGAACCGGCTGTCAGGTTGCTCTCGACGACGGCTTCTGTGGGGACTGCCCGAAACACGGTCGTCATCTTGGGGCTGCTCTTCATCGGATATGTCCTCGTTCGGCGGATTCACCGCTCGCCGTGGGGACGGGTCATCCGAACTATCCGCGCCGACGAGGACCTCGCGAAGGCGCTTGGAAAGAACACGTACATGATGAAGATGCAGGCGTTCGTAATCGGCTGCGTGCTGATGGCCGTTGCGGGCTGGTTTTACATGTACGCCTTCGAGTATCTCGATCCCGGTGAACTCGAACCGCTGCAGACGTTCTACGTCTGGGTGGCGCTCATCCTCGGCGGGACCGGCAGCGATCGCGGCTCGATCGTCGGCGCGGTGACGATCGTCGCGATCTTGGAGGGGACGCGGTTCCTCAACGAGATCGACCTCGTCGTCGCACTCTTCGAGGCGATCCCGGGAATTGCGCTCAACGTCTCCGCAGTCCGACTTCTGTTGGTTGGACTCTTGATCATCCTTGTCATCCGGTTCCGACCGCAAGGGATCTTGCCGCCGAAAGAGGAGCTCATCTGGCCGGGCGCAGCACCGGACGACTCTCGATCGCAGGAGCGACAGGCTACCCGCGAACAGCGAGGTGTTGACGAATGAGCACGGAGCTATCGTTAAGCTACGACGGCGCAAATCTGGACAAAGACGACGCTGTGTTGCGAACAGAATCGCTCAAGAAGTCCTTCGGTGGGCTCACCGCGACTGATGACGTGTCGATCGCCGTGGAGCGCGGATCGATCACCGGCATGATCGGCCCGAACGGCGCTGGGAAATCAACGCTTTTCAACCTCATCTCTGGCTTCTATGAGCTGGATTCGGGGTCGGTGTACGTCAACGACACCGAGGTTTCGGGGATGAAACCCTACGAAATCGCCCGATCAGGGCTAATGCGCACGTTCCAGACGCCGCGACGTCTCGACGGTATGACCGTTCGGGAGGCGATGTTGGTCGGCCCACAGGGCCAATCAGGCGAATCAATCCTCCCGCTGTTTTTCGGCGGTTCGAAGGTCCGAACGGAGGAGGCCGCGAACCTCGAAGATGCCCAGCGAATGTTAGAGCGATTCGAGATCGATCATCTCGCAAACGCTCCGTCGACGGAGCTGTCTGGCGGACAGCTCAAACTCGTCGAGATGGCTCGTGCGATGATGGCCGAGCCAGACATTCTGCTGCTTGATGAGCCGGTTGCCGGGGTGAATCCGACACTCGCGAAGAAGCTCGCCGGATTCATCGAGGAACTCAACGAGGAGGGACAGACCTTCCTGATCATCGAACACGACATGAGCTTCATCATGCGCATTGCCGATCCGATCATCGTATTAGACCAGGGACGAGTATTGATGGAAGATACGCCAGATGCGGTCAGATCTGACGAACGCGTTATCGAGGCGTATCTCGGAGGGAGCCCATGAGCGCAGACGACGCGGCGATCGTTCACCGAGAACCGACCGAAGAGCCGGTGTTGTCGCTGTCGGGCGTCGACAGCGGCTACGGAGAGATGCAGGTGCTTGACGATCTAAACCTCCATCTCGAAGCGGGTGAGATCGTCTGTTTGATTGGTCCGAACGGTGCCGGCAAGTCAACGGTGCTGAAGACCGCCTTCGGGCTGCTCGAACCGTGGACTGGTTCGGTCACGCTTCGGGGCGAAGAGATCGGCGGGACCGAACCCGCAGACCTCGTGCGGATGGGTGTCGGCTACGTTCCCCAGACGGACAACGTGTTTCCGTCGCTGTCGATCGAAGAGAACCTCCAGATGGGCGGCGTCGCCCGCGAGGACGGCGTCGACGATCGAATCGCGGAACTGTACGATCGCTTCCCAATTCTCGAAGAGAAGCGGGCTGCAAAGGCACGGACCCTCTCTGGGGGCCAACGGCAGGTGCTCGCGTTCTCACGGGCGCTTATGATGGAGCCAGATGTGCTTCTCATCGACGAACCGAGCGCAGGGCTCGCGCCGTCTATCGTCGAGGACGTGTTTAAAAACGTCAGGACGGTCAACGATCTCGGGACCTCAATCCTGATGGTCGAACAGAATGCCCGTGAGGGATTGTCGATCTCCGATCGCGGCTACGTGCTCGATCAGGGAACCGTTCGCTATGAGGACGTCGCCGACGAGCTGCTTGATAACCCCGAGGTTTCGAAGCTGTACCTCGGTGGGTGAGCTTCTCACTGGCGGTGTCGATCGACCATACTCTTCATGGCGGTGTCGATCGACCATTCTCCTCATGGCGGTGTCGATCGACTGTCGTCCTCACCGCCGAATCTCGAACCCTTCGATTTTTTCCGGCTCTTCGAAGGATACCTCGACGTCGTTGACGTTTGCCCGCTCGCTACCGGTGTGACACCACTCGACCATCGACTCGACAGCCTTGCGATCGCCTTCGAAGACCGCCTCAACGCGGCCGTCAGGCAGGTTTTTCACCCATCCATCGACCTCAACGTCGCGAGCGGCATCGCGGGTCGACGCGCGGTAGAACACTCCCTGGACGGTGCCTGAGACGAACACGTGCGCACGAACGCGGTTTTTCATATGCGATTGATTGATCTCCGAGTACAAAAATACGGGATCGGTATCCGATTTTATCTGTGTACGATCGGCGCGAAAACAGCACGTTCTAATCAATCGCCGCTGTTAGGCGAATCATGGAGCTGTTCGGAACTGCGGGGATCAGAGGCGACGCCCAATCGCGGGTTACTCCCGAATTGGCGCAGTCGATCGGTCGCGCCGTGGGGACACTCGTTCGCAAGAAGTTCGACGTTGATGATCGAACTGTGGCGATCGGCCGAGACGGCCGGGTGACTGGGCCGGCGCTCGCCGCAGCGGTCGAAGCGGGTGTACTCTCAGCGGGTGTCCCCGCAGAGCGGGTCGGGGTATTGCCAACGCCAGCGCTCGCGTTCGCCTCTCGAGGACGGACTGGGATCATGCTCACCGCCTCACACAACCCGCCGACGGACAACGGGATCAAAGTGTTTCGAGACGGGGTTGAGGTCGACCGCTCGATCGAGTCAGCGATCGAGGCGGCTGTCGAGGAGCCGCCAGCCCCTGCCAACTGGGACCTGTGGGAGTCAACGACGACCGGTGAGCCACTCTACGCGTATCGATCGGCCGTCGCCGGCTACGCCGAGCGGTTCGGCGCGGCCGCAGATGGGCTGAAAATCGCCGTCGACTGTGGCAACGGGATGGGCGCACTCGGAACGCCACCCGTCCTTCGTGAGCAGGGCGCACACGTGGTCACCCTCAACGGCAACGTCGACGGGCACTTCCCCGGCCGGCCGAGCAAGCCGACTCCAGAGACGCTTGGCGATCTGCGGGCGTTCGTCGCCGACGGTGATGCCGATCTGGGGATCGCCCACGATGGCGACGCCGATCGGATCGTCGTCGTCGAACGCGACGGCGAAGTCGTCCACGAGGATACTGTTCTCGCGATTCTTGCCGAACACTACACCCGGGCGATCGACGTGGCCGATCCAGTCGTCGTCACGACCCCGAACGCCTCCGGTCGGATCGACGAGCGCGTTGAGGCCGCCGGCGGGCGCGTCGAACGAGTCCGACTTGGCGCACTGCACGAAGGAATCGCTGCGGCGGAAGCCGACGGCGGCGACGTCGTTTTCGCGGCCGAGCCGTGGAAGCACATCCATACCGCGTTCAGTGGCTGGATCGACGGCGTGACCAGCGCGGCCGTACTGACTCGCCTCATTGCTGAATCCGGACTCGACGCCCTCCGGGAGCCGATCGCCGAACGGCCCTATCGAAAGGTCAGTGTCGACTGTCCGGATGAACAGAAAGCAGACGTGATGGACACACTCGAAACGACACTCCCTGAGACGTTTCCCGACGCTTCCGTATCAACCGACCACGGCGTCCGACTCTCGTTTGCCGATGGCTCGTGGCTACTGGTCCGTCCAAGCGGGACCGAACCGTACGTGCGACTGTACGCTGAAAGCGACGACGTCGACAATCTCGTCGAGGCCGCTGAGGCAGATATCCACGAAGCAGTCCAGTAGCGCTGAAAGAGCGATCGATCGCGGCCGCCCATCTGTGTTCCCTCTGTTGAGCGCTTCATCGAAGTATACGCAACCGATGGAACTATTGCTATTTAGGTTAGCCTAAAAACATGGAAAACACGGTACTATCGGACATCGTCGTGATCGGGGGCGGAGTCGCCGGACTCTCGGCGGCGACGTTTACCGCCCGACACGGGCTGGACACGCTCGTGGTCGATTCGGGCGAGTCGATCCTCCGGCGGAACGCACATCTAGAGAACTTCCCCGGATTTCCGGCGGGCGTCAACGCCCGTCAGCTGTTGGATCTCATGGCCGAACAGGCCGATCGCGCCGGTGCAGATCACATTGAGGCAACTGTGAGGGCCGTAGCGCAGACCGAGGCGGGGTTCGAGATTGAAACCGACGCCGGCGATCGAATACAGAGCCGCTACGTTGTCGCAGCGACAAAAAACGAGATTGGCTACCTCGACACGATCGAGGGCCTCGGGATTATCGATCGTGGGAAGGCGTTCGTTGATGTCGACGAACGGGGGCGAACTGGCGTCGACGGGTTGTATGCCGCCGGTCGGCTGGCCGAAAAACCCCATCAGGCGATCGTCTGTGCGGGCCACGGCGCGGAGGTGGCGGTGACGATCCTTGAGGACCACGAGCGGCCGTTCTATCACGACTGGGTCACTCCTGCGGGGTACTTCACCGACCGTGGACGAGACCTTCCGCCCGGGTGTGAAGAGATCGACGCGGACGAACGGCGGAGCCGAGAAGCCGAGTCGATCGAGACAATGCAGGCCCGCTTCGGGGAGCCACATCCCGACGAGCAGGAGACACATCCAAGTCTCGATCGGTAGCGATCAATGACCGAGCGTGAAACATATCTCCTCGCAATGTACCTCTACGAGGCGGACGCGGGATCACCTGTCCCACCGGGTGTGATCGCCGATCTGTTGGACAAATCGCCCCCAGCGGTTACCCAAACGATCCAGCGGCTCGAATCGGCAGGACTCGTCACAAGTGAGCCGTATGAGGGTGCCACACTCACCTGCGAGGGAACTGCGATCGCCGAGACAGAATACGAGACCTACCTGGTGTTAGTCCGGTTTTTTGACGAGGTGCTCGCTCTTGAGTCGCCTGAATATGAAGCACTCTCCGTTGTGGGGAGTGTGAGTAAAGGAGTCGCCGATCGGCTGGCCGAAACACTGCTTGACTCACCATCCAAAGATTCGGGGGCGCCAAATCTGTCAGCCCTGATATCTCCGTACTAACTGTAATACGCACGTAACCGACGAATTTATACACCGATGCTCAATCATACGTACATAGATGTCCAGAAATATCGATCGGCGGACCATTATCAAGGGAGCAGGAATCGCAGGTATTGCGGGCTTGGCTGGCTGTACCGGCGGCCCATCAGATGGGAACGGCGGTAACGGCGACGATGGCAACGGCAACGGTGGGAATGGCAACGGTGACGACGGTAACGGTAACGGTGATGACGGAAACGGCAACGGCGACGATGGCAATGGCAACGGAGATGACATCGACGCCAACATTGGGATGGTGTACGCCGAGGCAGGCCTTGGCGACAACTCGTTCAACGACGCCGCACAACGGGGGCTCTTGGCAGCCGATGAGGATTTCAACATCGAGTACAACGAAGTTGAGCCGAACGACACCGGCGAATTCAGCCAGTTCCAGCGGCAGTTCGCTGAGGACGGCAGCTACGACCTCATCACCTGTATTGGCTTCGCACAACAGGACGCGCTGACGGAGACCTCTGCGGATTACCCCGATCAGCAGTTCATGATCGTCGATGCGGTTGTCGAAGACGCGGACAACGTTGCGAACTACCTGTTCCGTGAGAACGAGGGTTCGTTCCTCGTCGGCTATCTCGCCGCGCAACTCACCCAGACGGATCTCTCTGTTGGCTCTGATGACGACGAGCGATCGACGAACACCGACGAGTCACTCGTCGGCTTCGTTGGCGGTGTCGATGCCCCGCTTATCCGGACGTTCCAGGCCGGCTTCGAGGCGGGTGTCGAGTACGCCGACGGTGACGTCGAATCCACCTCGACGTACACCGGGTCGTTCAACGATCCGAGCGCCGGCCGGGAGGCGGCACTATCGATGTACGACGACGGTGCGGACATTGTTTATCACGCCTCTGGCGGAACTGGTGTCGGCGTCTTCCAGGCTGCAGACGACGAAGGGCGGTTCGCGATCGGCGTCGACTCCGATCAGTCGATCACCGAACCAGACTTTGCGGACGTCATCCTCGCGAGCATGGTCAAGCTCGTCGAAACGCCGGTGTACGAGTCGATCCAGAACACGATCGAGGGGAGCTTCCAGGGCGGCTCGGCCGTCACACTCGGCCTCGAAGAAGAGGGTGTTGGAGTTGTCTACGGCGACGAACTCGGCGACGAGATCTCCCAAGACGTCAAAGACGCAGTTGCGACCGCTCGCCAGGAGATTATCGACGGCGAGATCGAGGTTCCGACGGAGCCGTAAGGACGAAATTCGATCCGAACACACAGGGGTAGGAACGATGTTCGGTCGAAGTGTTTGAACATTCGATACGCTCGAAACGGAACTGAGTGACTTTCGGTCAGAGCGAGTATCCACGGGTTTATGAAACCACCAACAAAACCACAGGGCAGATGACACCCGCGGTCCATCTCGATACCATTACCAAGCGGTTTCCGGGGGTCGTTGCCAACGATGCCGTCGATCTCGTTGTTGAGGAGGGGACGGTTCACGCGCTGCTCGGCGAGAACGGCGCCGGGAAAACGACACTAATGAACGTCCTCTACGGGCTGTACCAGCCAACAGAGGGCAAGATTCATATCAACGGCATTGAGCGCTCCTTCGACTCTCCAAGCGATGCGATCGACATCGGCATCGGCATGATCCACCAGCACTTCATGCTTGTCGACCCGATGACGATCGCCGAGAACGTTGTGCTCGGCAACGAACCAAAAAAGTATGGGGGGCTGCTCGTCGACCACGAGCAGGCCATCAAAGAGGTCCGCAAACTGAGCGAGCGGTACGGCTTTGATGTCGATCCAACCGCGCCGATCGAAGACGTTAGCGTCGGTGTCCAACAACGCGTCGAGATCCTCAAAGCGCTGTATCGCGGCGCAGACATTCTCATCCTCGATGAGCCGACAGCGGTACTCACCCCACAGGAGGTCGACGAACTGTTCGAGGTTCTCACAGAGCTCACCGCACAGGGCAAGACGATCATTTTCATTACGCACAAGCTGGGTGAGGCGATGGAGGCTGCTGACGAGATCACTATTCTCCGCAACGGGAAAAACGTCGGAACAATGGACGCCAACACGGTGACGCGCGAAGAACTTGCAAAGCGGATGGTCGGCCGAGAAGTTCTCATGGAGCCACAGCTCTCGGCGAACGAACCCGGAGAAGTTGTGCTATCTGTGGATGACATATTTGCAGAGGACGATCGCGGGGTCGAGGCTGTCTCAGACGTGTCCTTTTCCATTCGCGAGGGCGAGATATTCGGCATCGCTGGGGTCGACGGCAACGGCCAATCGGAACTGGTTGAGGCGATTACTGGGCTTCGATCGACGAAATCCGGATCGATGACGTACCGTGGTAAACCGTTGGAGCAGTTGTCACGGCGCGAGCGAATTGGTGCGGGAATCGCATACGTCCCGGAAGACAGACAAGAGCGCGGGATGGTGATGCCGTTCGATCTCGTCGAAAACGGCATTCTTGGCAGCCAACGTGCGACAGAGTTCGCGAAGAACGGCCGGATCAACTGGGATCGTGCCACCGAGCACGCCGAAGATATTATCGCCGAATACGACGTCCGACCGCCAAACGCTGCCTCGACCGCAGGATCGCTCTCTGGGGGGAATCAACAGAAGTTCATCGTCGGGCGGGAGTTCGATCGTGAGCCCAAACTCGTCGTGGCGACGCACCCGACTCGCGGCGTCGATATCGGTGCGATGGAGTTCATCCACGAACAGCTACAGGCGCTCCGGATGGCCGGCGCGGCCGTGTTGTTGATCTCTTCGAACCTCTCGGAAGTCCAGAGCCTTTCGGACCGATTGGCGGTCATGCACGACGGCTCCTTCAGCGGCGTCGTCGATCCCGCCTCGGTGACCGAAGAAGAGATCGGACTGTTGATGGCTGGCGAATCGATCGATGGTGGGGTCGACGCAACCTTGGCTGACACTGAGAGTACAACCGATGATGAGGCGGACAATACTGGGGGGAAATTGTGAGCCGCGCCGATCGCCTCCGCGGACGGATCCGTGAGAGTCTCGGCTGGCTTGTTGAGCGATCGGCCGCCGAACGTGCGCTCATCAGCCTCGCGTCGTTGGTCTTTGCGATCCTCGTCGGTGCAGTTATCATTCTTGTCTCCGGGCGGGTAACCGAGTGTAGCACGGCCGCGTTCTATTTGCCGTACACGTCGATCGGGTTTTGTTACGACCCAGTACAGATCTATCTCCTGTTGTTCAACGGGGCGCTCGGGAGTCCGTTTTTGCTTGGAGAACCTGGGCTGATTGACCCGTCGTGGTCGGTGTTCAACTTCCGATTCGGCTTTACGCTCAAAGAGACGACGCTTCTGGTCTTTACTGGCCTCTCGGTCGCCATTTCCTTCCGTGCGGGACTGTTCAACATCGGAACACAGGGGCAACTCGTCATCGGTGCGCTTGCCACCGCACTCGCAATGGTGTACGCTGCACCGCTGGTGCCGGCCGGGCTCGCAGGCGGCGTGATCTTAATTATCCTCGGCCTTGCTGTCGGGGCGCTCTTCGGCGGGCTGTACGGCGCGATCCCAGGGCTGTTAAAAGCGTACGCGGACGCGAACGAGGTGATCACGACGATCATGCTCAACTTCATCGCCGCGAACATCGCGTTTGTGCTCGTCTCGTCTGTTTTCCGTGATCCTTCGAGTTCTGTCGTTGCGACCTATGAGATTCCCGACTATGCACAACTGCCCTCGATTGCATTCCCTGCCTCGAGCAATTTCAGCGAACTCGGGCTTATTGCCGGACTATTTGCGATCGCCGGACTGTACTACCTGCTCGAACACACGTCCTTCGGCTACGATATCCGTACCAGCGGGGTCCAGCCCGAGGCCGCAGAGTACGGCGGCGTCGACTCGAAGAAGACGATCGTCCGGAGCCTCACGATTTCGGGTGCATTCGGCGGGATCGCCGGGGCGCTTTGGGTGTTGATGCAGACTGCCCGTTGGGAGTCCTCAGTCCCGGCGCTGGGATTCGACGGGATTACCGTCTCGATCTTAGCGGGGAACAACCCGCTTGGTGTCCTTCCCGCGGCACTGCTGTTTGGTATGCTCAAAGGCGGTGCTGTCGAGGTGGCGTTCCAGACCGATGTTCCCTCTGACTTGATCGGGGTGCTCCGAGGGCTCATCATCCTCTTCGTTGCGATGCCGGAGTTCTTCCGGATGATCGGCAAACGGCTGCTGGGAACCGACAGTCAGGCTCCGGGCGCGGCGGCCACTGATGGAGGTGATGTCGATGAGTGAAGACGAGGGGGCACTCGAGTCGGACACGGGTGACAGCTCACTCCGATCGCGACTCACCAGTCCCTCGTACATCAAGCGGGTACTCGGAGTCCTCGCTGGGATCCTTGCGCTGTTGGGCGTGTTGGGCCTTCTGTTCCCAACGTCGGTCGCCGGCGATCTCTCGCGGATCGTCTTCCGATGGAGCGTTCTCGTGCAGGCGCTGCGGATCTCGACGCCGATCGCGCTGGCGGCGATCGGCGGGATCTTCGCCGAAAAAAGCGGGGTAATCAACATCGGCTTGGAGGGGCTTCTCATCATCTCGGCGTTCGCCGCCGTGTACCTCACGGCGGTCCTCGGTCCGGACACAACGATCGCATTCATTCCCGCGATCTGGATCGGCTTTGCCGGGGGCGTCCTCGCGAGCGTTGTTCTCGCGTGGGTCTTCGCCGTCGTCTGTATCGAGTTCAAGGCCGACCAGATTATCGCTGGGCTCGCAGTGTGGCTCATCGCGCTTGGGCTCGCGCCGTTCGCCTCGACGCTGTACTTCGGCAGCCGTGACAGCGGCAGCCTCGGCGTGACGATCGGCAACTGGCCGATCGTGATCATGATCGCATCGGTCGCGATCGCGTGGGTGGTTCTGTATCGGACCTCGTTCGGGCGATACATCCGTGCAGCCGGTGAGAACCCGCGAGCGCTCGATACCGCGGGCGTCAGCGTCTCACGGGTCCGATATGCTGGCGTACTCCTGTCAGGCGTTTTTGCCGGGATGGGCGGGGCATCACTGTCACTGACGATTGGCCTCTTCGGTGGCACCGGCGAGACAATGGTCGAGGGGCGGGGCTTCATCGCGATCGTCGCATATCTGTTCGGCAACTACAACCCACTCGGGGCATTCGGCGCGTCGCTACTCTTTGGCGGGCTTGAGGCAATCCAGATTCGGCTCCAGCAGTTGGGGTATGCGATCCCCGACACGCTCGTCCAGACGATTCCCTACATTGTCGTCATTCTCGTGTTGGCGTTTGTTGGCCGAACTCGGATCCCGAAAGCCGCTGGCGAGCACTACGAAACCGAAGAGTGAACCTTGACAGAGGCAGGCGAGGCTCAATCGGTCCCATTTGCGTCGACCGATCGCCGTCAGGATGTGAATAAAGAGTTTTGCTAATGGGGCGGTCATTCCAACCAATGAGCGATCTCAGCTACGATCTCGTCGTCGTCGGGGCGGGCACATCCGGCTGTTACGCCGCCGCGACGGCGGCCAACGCCGGGCTCGACACGGTCATTGTCGAGCGAAAGGACGAATCAGAGGCCGGACACATCGCTTGCGGTGACGCGCTGAAGGGTGCGGGCAACTTCCCCGATTCAATCCCTCGGTCGCAGATCGAACCCTCCTTTACCAATACCGAGGTCGACCACGGTCGCTTCGAGATTCCGAGCGAGGACACGGTTCTTGAAATTCCGGTGCCAGGTGAACTCGCTGTGATCGATCGCTGGGAGTACGGCCGCCGGATCATCGAGGGGGCAACGAACGCCGGCGCGGAGATCCACTACGACACCGTCGTCCAAGATGTCGTCCAGGACGACGACGGGACCGTCACCGGTGTGCGCGGGACCCGAAAAGGCGACCCCGTCACGTATGACGCGGAAGTCGTTCTCGACGGGGCGGGTTCGCTGTCGCTCTTGCAGGACAAAACAGACTTTTCGGGTACACACTTCGACACGAACGTCCGGTACTCGCAGTTCTGTTCGGCCTACCGCGAGATTGTCGAGGTCGACGAACCGGTCGAATGGAAGGACGCGCTGGTGTTCAAGCCGACGAAACGCGCGGCAGGATATCTGTGGTACTTCCCGCGGACGGCCACGACGATCAACGCTGGACTCGGCTTTCAGATGAACGAAGAGCCGATGCAGATGATCGAAGATCTGAAACAGGACCTCAGAAATCGCCCGGAGTTCAAAAACGCAACCGTCACCGACAAACTCGGGGCAGCGCTGCCTACTCGCCGACCCTACGATTCAGCAGTCGCGAACGGCTACATGGCGATCGGTGACGCCGCCGGCCACGTCAACCCGACGACTGGTGGTGGGATCGCCGGCGCGGCCTACGGCGGCAAGTACGCCGCTGAGCAGGCGGTTCGGGCGATTTCGGCAGGCGACGTGAGCGAGGCGTCACTGTGGCACTACAACGAACGCGTCATGGAACACTACGGGCACCGGTACGCTGGACTCGACGTGTACAATATCCTCTCGACTGCGGTGGACGTCGATGAGTTGATGGGGTTGCTCGCGGCACTTCCCGGCGAAAAGCTCGCAGAGGCACTCTACGGCGGAAAGGCCTCTGTTGGCCCGCGGTTAGCGCTTCGAACGGCAAAAAAGAGCTACGGCTACTGGGAACAGATCCTCGAGTTCTACCGGGCAAAACGACTCGCAGAAGAACTCATCGACCACTACGGCCGATACCCCTCGACACCTGCGGCGATGGCCGGTTGGCAGCGCCAGCGCGATGCGATTCTCGACCGCGTCTACGAGACGACCGGTGCGGATCCAAAGTACTAAAAAACTGCTAGCTGCGAGTGACGTTTCACACTCGTTACCGCGCCAGCAGGACCGACACGTCGCTGCGCCTGCTGACCCTGTCAGCCGTGCTTCCGAGCAACACGTCCACGAGGCTCGATCGACCCAGTGCGCCCAGCACAATCATATCGGCGTCGACGTTCGCCACGTAGCCGAGAATTCGTTCGTTCGGCACCCCACGCTTGATTGTCGTCTCACACGGAACGCCCGCCGCTTCGGCGCGATCGGCGACATCGCCGAGGACCTCCTCAGCGTACGCCTCTGTCCCTTTGCGAACCGTATCCTGTTCGGCAGTCATCGGCGCGACGATCGCGTCGATATCTTCGATGACGTGCATTGCGTGCAGGGTAGCGTTCATTGCGTCGGCCAGTTCGATCGCGCGATCGACAGCCACGTCTGCGCCGTCGCTGCCGTCTGTCGCAACGAGTATTGTGTTAGTCATGTTTATCACCTTACAGGTGAGTATACGGGTTCATCACACGAATAGTTATGTGCCGTTCTTACTGTGTGGCGATCAATTGGTCCCCAAACAGCACATTCCCAAACCTCATTGGTCCCCAAACAGCACATTCCCAAACCTCATTGGTCCCCAAACAGCGTATTTTCAGACCGCTGGGCGTTCGATACTGACTTACGATTCCGCTGCAACTCGCTGGATCGACCCAGCCAACACATCGATCGCAATCTGGATGTCCGCTTCGACCACGTCAAACGTTCGCGTGTGGTGGCCACCCGGATGGTCGGTGCCCACACCGACGTATGCGGCGGTGCCGCCCTGAGCCTGGACAGTCTGCATGAGATACGTCGCATCCTCACTCCCACCGAGCGTGTCGCGGTCGATGACTGAACTGACGCCCGCAGTTTCGCCCGCGACCGACGAGACGATCGAGATGAGTTCATCGTCGCTAACCGCACTTGGTGCCTCCCCAAGCTCTTCGAGGTCGACTGTGCAGTTGTGCATCTCCGCTGCCGACTCGAGCACGGTATCGGCACGATCGACCATGTACTCCATTAGCTCAGTCGTCTCGCCACGAACTTCGCCTTCGATGAATGCCTCCTCGGGGATGATGTTCGTCGCCGTGCCGCCGCCGACCAACCCGGCGTTGACCCGCGTCTCGCCGTCGGCGTGTCTGGCGATCCCGTAGAGGTTCGAGATCGCGGTCGCCATCGCCTGGACGGCGTTGTCGCCCTCTTCGGGCCGTGCGCCAGCGTGTGCTGGCGAACCGTGGAACGTCGCGCGGAACTGCGTGACTGCCAGGAAGCCCTCGATACCGGCGACAACCTCGCCGGAGGGGTGATCGAGGCCGATGTGAACCGCGAGCAGCGAGTCAACATCGTCGAGGTGACCCGATTCGGCCATCGGTTTGCCGCCAACGATCGCCTCCTCGCCGGGCTGGAAGAACACCTTCAGCGTTCCCTGAAAGTCGCTGTCTGCGATCGCATCGAGTACGCCGAGTCCGATTGTCGCGTGCGCGTCGTGCCCGCAGGCGTGCATGTACCCCTCGTTTTTCGATCGGAATCCCTCGGCGGTTGGGGCGTGGTCCTCCTCGTCGGCTTCGAGAATTGGAAGTCCGTCGATGTCGACACGCAGGCCGACAGTCGGGCCATCGCCGCGTTTCAGGACGGCGATCGCGCCGGTAAATCCATCCTCGAGTTCCGCGACGGTTTCGGGGTCCGCACCAGCCTCGATCGCGCGCGATCGCCAGATATCGAGCTCCTCATCGTCAGGAACATTCAGCCGCGCCCCGTCAGCGTGGATGTCACGGCCGTAGTGTAGTTCATCGAGGTCCCGAGTTCGAAGTTCTTCGAGCAGCACTGCGGTGGTGTAAAACTCCCGCCAGGCGGGTTCGGGACGTTCGTGGAGCCGTCGTCGGACAGAAATGAGTTCGTCGGGTACGTCAGTACTCATACGTCGATGCAGACACTCAGCGGAGATAAAAGGTGAGAAGTCGGCGAGCCGCACAGTGGGTCGACCGGTCGATCAAAATCGTGGCTGTGTCAGTTACTTCGGTGTCCGAGCGGTCGTTTCTGCTCAACCTCGATCTCGACGTGTACTGAGTCAGGGAAGTCCATGTGTCCGACCTGTCTGGCGATGTGATCGGCGTTGTGGATCTCCATCTTGCGGGTGTAGACGGTGTACTCCCAGTCCGGGAAGCTCTCGCCGGGTGCGAGCGTCTGTTGCTGAGGGACGAAGAGTCGATCGGGCGGCGCAGAGTGTGGGCCTTTGCACTCGCCGCCTTTGCGCTCGACGATCGATTTGATCTCGGTCACGGTGTTTTCAAGGACAGTACGGTCGCCGGACTGAAATCGGAGTTTTGTAACGAAAGCCATTGTGCGGTCGTATCCGTTCTGTGGTCGGCAAGCGTAAAAAACGCACCTACCCCGATCGCCCGCGAGAAGCAAACCCGCGCCAGCCGTTCACACGCCGGTCATCTGATCTATCTCTGTTCTGTGCTCCGATACGCTCTTACGATGGGGTTGCTTACTCGTGGTTAATGACGGTAGAGGCAGTGAGTGCTGGAGCGATCCTCTTCCGCGACACCCGCGGCCACCGGGAGTATTTGCTCCTGAAGAGCCGACCGGGGGACTGGGAGTTCCCCAAAGGCGGTGTCGAAGGGGACGAGGAGCTTCAGCAAACCGCGATCAGAGAAGTACAGGAGGAGGCGGGCATCGAGGACTTCCGCCTCATCGACGGGTTCCGCAAGGACTACGACTACGTGTTCGAGGCGAATGGGACGACGATTCACAAGACGGTTCATCTGTTCATCGCCCATTCGTTCGAAGCCAGCGCAGAACTCTCGAAAGAACACCGCGACCTGCAGTGGCGCGACTACGAACAGGCGCTCAACACGATCACCCAAGACGGACCGCGAGAGATCTTCGAAGAGGCCCACGAGTACCTCGATGAATTAAAAAACGAAAACGAAGAGTACGTCTAACGGTCCTTTGAGACCATATCTACAGCCGTGACCGGATGGAACGATTCGGAGTTCGCCTTCGAACTCCGGGTCTGTCGATGGGCCGAACTCGCGTGGGAGCGCCAGATGAATGTCGATGGCCACGCGATCGTCGCCCGCCAGATCGGCACCAAGCGACGGCGCTGGGACACCGTTATTATCGAGTGCGATCCTGTAGGGCTCGCGGCCCGATCGGCCTTTGGCTCGGATGAAATTGACGGCGATTTGCTCGACGTCCTCGTCCACGCGCCCGCGGAGTGGACGTGGTATCGCGACGCCATCGATCATCCGGGCTATCCGTGGCGATACGTCCGCGAGTCGATCCACCGCGCGGCCGATCGGGGACTGCTCAAGACGAGAAAACGCGGCAACCGGATCGAAATCAAACGGATCGCCCGGTATCCTGACTGGGTGAACCGAATCGTCGCGATTGAAAACAAGCCCGATCTGGACGCCGCAGCGGCACGAGCGCTGTCCGACCAGCTCACCCACGACGTCCGCGCACGGTTAGCTGACGAGGTCTGGGTCGCGACCGCTGATACGGATGGGTCAGTCTCGCCGGCGCTCCTGAAGGCGTTTCCAGTTGAGGTTGGCGTGCTCTCGTGTTCGTTTGCCGACGGTGTCGATGCTGACTCCACCCGAGTCGACTGGTACCCATCAGCCATCCGCTCGGACGCTGACAGGGAGATCAAAGGCGGGCAGCGATCGGTGACGAAGCGACTCGTGCTCGCAGAGCGGGCCTACGGCCGTGGGTTTCGATCGTATCATCGGACAATGCGTCCCGATTGCCGGCATTTCGAACTCGAGCGCGACGGCCGTGCGCTGCTTCCCGCCTGTGCAGCGAAGGGGACACTTCCGACGCCACGGGAATGTTCTGGATCCTGTCCGGCCTTTGAGCCTGAGCCACCGATATGGCGGACGCGAAACTTTCCCATTGAGGGCGGTCCGGGCAAATCAGTCGTCAGGCTCCTTCGTGAACGGCGACGCCGGCAGCGCGATCGCTCATAGACCTCAGCTAACGCGTGGACGTTTTCGATTCACGAGTCGATGATGTCGACTTCGATCGAGTCACGCTCGACAGCCAGCCGGAATGTCGGAACCGTCCGATAGATAACCTCGACGACGCCCTTGCGTTTGAGGCTCTGCAGACCGCGGCGAACCGACTCCACGTCGGGGTCGATGTCGTGGGTCGATCGAAGCGACTGCAAGACGCTGACGACGCTCTGTGAGCGATCGTCTGGCCCAGCAAGGACCTCGAAAATCTGTGCCTCAAGTGGCTCAACCCGGATCGAGTCTGGCACACCATCCTCGTCATCGTCGACGATTCCTGGTTCAACATCGACCAGATCGTTCGCCTCCGTCGTCGCTCTGATCAGACTGTTGTCGTCGCGATAGTAGAACTCCTTGAGATGCCCTTCGAGATATCTGTGTACGTCACTGCCGCTTTCGAGCCCCCAGCGGTCCTGCAACTCTTTGTTTTTTGTCGGCTGTAACTCTACGATGTCTGCCAGCCGATCGCGTTCCTCATCGGAGAGACTCATACCGGTGGATCGGAGGGGGCGGTTAATTTGTTTCCGGATCCGATCGGCTCCGCAATCGATCGGTACCGATTTCTGCGAGCCGATTGAGTCGATTGGTATGTCTCTTCTCGACGCCCAGCAACGTGTTGCTCCGTTCACCGACGAACACGGGCTCGACGCGCCGCCCGCCTACCGGCTTCTCGATCTGACTGCCGAGGTAGGTGAGATGGCTGCCGATGCGGCCAAATCAAGCGGCTACGGAACCGATCCGTCGGCAATTTCTGTCAGCACCGACGAGTACGGCGACGCATTATTTGCGTTGTTGGCACTCGGTACAGAACTCGACATCGAGGCGGAGGCCGCACTGGCCGGATCGATCGAGAAGTACGAATCACGAATCGACGCGGATGGGAGCGCAGGCTCTGGGGAGTGATATCCGATCTGTGAGGAACTGCGGAGACGGCTACTTAGCGTAGTAGCTCGTGAAAAATCCCGAGAGGAACGATGCGATTGCAACCGCAGACAGGAGATCGGTGCGGCTCCACGGTCCGTCTTCTCGTTTTGCGACCACTGCAGTGATGATGAGGCTCACGACAACTGAAATAACGCCGTTTGCGACGTGTTCGTTCATCGAACCCATATGATCTCTTCCGGCCTGAGCGCTAATATATTTCCGCCACCGGTGATGCTAAGCGATCGGTCTTCGTTGCCCCGGTATGCACCCGCGAGCCGAGGAGTTCCGCGACGCGGCGGCGGATCGCTACGGTATCGAATTGGACGTTATCGAGTTTCCCGAGGGGACAAAGACCGCCGCAGCTGCCGCGACGGCAGTCGGCTGTGAGACTGCACAGATCGCGAGCAGTATTGTCGTCTCTGTCAATGGTGACCTTGCCGTCGCGGTCACGAGCGGCGCAAACCGCGTCGACTTAGATGCCGTAGCCGATCGCATGGGATCGCCAGATGCAACGGCTGAGATGGCCGATCCAGATCGAATTCGCTCGGTCATCGGCTGGTCGATCGGCGGGGTCCCGCCGATCTGTCACGACAGCGATGTTCCGGTATTCTTCGATCGCACGCTGCTTTCATACGAGACGGTCTACGCTGCTGCGGGAACGCCAAATGCTGTCTTTCCGATCGATCCCGATCGGCTCTTGTCGATCGCCGGTGCCGAAGACGCGCCGATCGCCGAGCAGTAGCGATTATTAACTACAGAATACAATTTCGCCCAATTTATTAATTTACACCTTTGGAATAACAACACTTTTCTATATTAATTTACTACGTGTCGTTATGAACCACACGCGACGCGCAGTACTACAGGGGTCAGGTGTACTCACTGCAGGCCTCCTTGCGGGGTGTATTGGCGACGGCACCGAGGACGACGACGCTTCAGGGAATACAGAAGCGACAGCTCCTGACGGCCGCGGCGGGTTCGCGGCGTTTTTCACGCTCGCCGATTGGGCCCAGCAGGTCGCCGGCGAGGAGATGGAAATTGTCGATCCGGTTCCTGCGGGAGAGCTGGGCCACGGATGGGAGCCGACCGCTGATCTCCAGACTCAGATCGCCGAATCCGACGTGTTCATCTATCTCGACAACCCCGAGTGGCGGTGGGCACAGGAAGCCGCCGAATCGATCGACGGCGAGGATACCGAGACCGTCCTCATCAATGCTCTGGAGGGTGTCGATATGCTTGAGTTTGGTGCGGAGCATGGTCACGAAGAAGAAGACGATCACCATGATGAGGAAGAAGACAATCATGAGGAAGAAGACGATCACGACAACGAGGAGGATACCCACGATGAGGAGGACACCCACGATGAAGACGGCGATCATCAAGAGGACGATAGCCACAGCGAAGAAGACGACCACGAACACGACGGCGAATTAGACCCGCACGTCTGGGTCGATCCCATCCGCGCGCAAAAGTGTGTTGACAACATCGCCGAGGGGTTGGCCAGAGCCGATCCCGATAACGAAGCGGTGTATCTCGAAAACGCGGAGGCGTACAAATCGGAACTTCAGGATCTTCACGAGCGCCTCGAATCAATGCTCGCAGATCGACAGACAGACACGATCGTGTTTGGCGGACACAACTCGTTTGGCTATCTCGCCGATCGCTACGGCTTCTCGGTTCACTCCCCACAGGGTGTGTCCCCGCAGGACGAACCAACGAGCTCGGATATCATTGACACGATCGAACTCGTAAACGAGGAAGGAATCTCTCACATCGCCTACGGCTACTTTGAGTCCGATCGGCTCGCCGAACAGATCGTTTCCGAGAGCGACGCGACCGAGACTATTGCAATGACCACTGCCGCGGGCAGCACTCCAAAGTGGAACGAGGACGGCTGGGGATACATCGATCAGATGGAAGCGATTAATTTCCCGGCACTCGAAGCGACACTCGATATCAACGAGTGATCGGTGAGTGAGCCCAATTATCGATGTGACGGACGTGTCGTTTGCCTATGGGGACACCCCCGCGGTGAGTGATGTCTCTCTCACCGTCGAATCCGGTGAGTTTCTTGGTCTCATCGGGCCGAACGGCTCCGGCAAGACGACGCTCTTGCACATCATGCTTGGACTGATTGAGCCTGATTCTGGCTCCGTCGAGCTGTTTGGCGAGCCGATCGATGAGTTCTCTGCGGGCCACCGAATCGGCTACGTCTCCCAGCAGTCGACGAGCAAGGGTTCCACGATGCCGATCACCGTCCGGGAGGTCATCGAAATGGGACGATTCGCCCACGCAGGGTCGCGACGCCTTGCCGAAGAGGACCACGCGATCGTTGCAGAGGCGATCGAGACTGTCGACATCGCTGAACTCCAGGACCGCAGAATCAACGCGCTGTCTGGCGGCCAACGACAGCGAGCGTACATCGCGCGTGCGTTAGCCTCCGAGGCGGATCTGCTCGCACTCGACGAGCCGACTGTCGGCGTCGACGCCGAGTCGAGAGACGCGTTTTACGGCCTATTGGATCGATTGAACAGCGATGGAATCACGATCGTCCTGATCGAACACGACATTGGCGTCGTCACCGATCGCGCGAGCCGGATCGCCTGTATCAACCGCGAACTGTACCACCACGGCGACACCGAATCGTTTGTCGAAAGCGATGCCCTCGCGGAGGCCTACGGCGCGTCCGGTCGGGTCGTGCATCACCACCATTAAATTCAGCCGTGTCCGACGCTCATCCAATGCGAAACTCGACCCGACGGCTCCAAGCGCTGCGGTCGGCGGCGATCGCCGTCTTCGGATTCGTTGCGATCCTCTCGGCGTTTCTCGTGAGCGATACCCTGTTGGCATACGGCCTCTCGAGCGGCGGGCTCGTCGGCGTATTCCTCTCGCTCGGGGGGCTAATTGCCGACGCAACCGGGTTCACGCTGCTGTCGTTTCGGTTCGGCTGGCGGATGCTTGCGATCGGTGGGCTGATCGGAATCGTCGGCCCGCTCATCGGGATGTACATCGTTCACCGCGAGATGGCAATGATCGGCGAGACGCTCGCCCACACCGCCTTCGCCGGCGTAGCGATCGGGCTGCTTGTCACCGGTGCGACCGGAATCGAGACGAACTACCTCGTTCCGGCACTGATCGTCGCAATCCTCGGCGCGTTTCTCGTTGAGTACCTTGCTGCGCGATCGAGTTCCTACGGCGACGTCCCGATCGCAATCATGCTCAGCGGGAGCTTCGCACTCGGGACGCTCGTGATTAGCTACGGCGGCGGTCTCACCGGGATCTCGATCGAGGGCGTGTTGTTCGGCAACGTGAGTGTTGTGCCCCCGAGCGGTGGCACGATGATGCTCGTGCTCAGCGCGATCGTGCTCGGCGTCGTCACGACACAGTACAAACAGCTGCTATTCATTACGTTCGACGAACAGGCCGCACGGGTCGCACAGCTGAACGTTTCGGCGTATAACTCGCTTCTCATCGTCCTCACGGCGCTCGTTGTCGTCGGAGCGATGCAGATCCTTGGCGTCATCCTCGTTGCAGCGATGCTCGTCGTGCCAGTTGCCGCGGCCTCACAGGTAGCCACGAGTTTCCGAGAGGCGCTGTACCTTGCCGTGTTGATCGGCGAAGCGTCGATCATCATCGGGCTTGTTGTTGCCCATCAGGCTGGGCTCCCCGCCGGCGGGACGATCGTCATGCTCGGCGTCGTTTGTTATGTCGCTGCGGTCGTTATCTCCGATCGTGACCTCGCGTCGATCTCAGTCCGGTAGTGACTGCCGATACTACATGATAATTCGGGTACGTGAGCGCCTTACGAGCCTCGGATGGTGAGAAACACACGTCGATTTAAGAACATACAGTGAGTAGCGTCGACTGATGGGTACCCTAACCGAGCTGTTCGCACCGGATCGCATCGCGGTTATCGGTGCAACCGAGCGTGAGGGGTCGATCGGACGCGCGGTCACCACGAATCTCATCGCAGATTTCAACGGGACCGTGATTCCGGTCAACCCCAACTACGACGAGGTGTTGGGCCTCCCGTGTGTCGAAGACATTGGAGCGGCGAGCGCCGATATGGCGGTCGTCGTTGTTCCGCCGAAGATCGCCCTGCAGGCGGTCGAGGAGGCCGGCAAGGCAGGCGTGAAAAATGTCGTCGTCATCACCGCCGGGTTCGGCGAAACCGGCGGCGACGGTGCGTCCCGCGAAAAACGACTCCGGGAGATCGCCGAGACGTACGATCTCAACGTCGTCGGTCCCAACAGCCTCGGTATCATGTCGACAACCACCGGAATGAACGCCACCTTCGGGCCAGATAATGCGCTCACAGGGGGCATGTCGTTTATGAGCCAGTCGGGTGCGTTCATCACGGCTGTCCTCGATTGGGCCAACGACGAGGATGTCGGATTCAACGACGTTGTCTCACTTGGCAACAAGGCAGTCCTTGACGAAACCGATTTCGTCGAACACTGGGGTGACGACGAGGACACAGACGTCGTGATCGGCTATCTTGAAGGCATCTCTGACGGTCGAGCGTTCATCGACGCTGCCCGCAAGGCGACAAAGGAGACGCCGATCGTCCTCGTCAAGTCAGGACGAACCGACGCGGGCGCACAGGCGGCGTCTTCGCATACCGGAACGCTTGCCGGCAGCGAGCAGGCCTACGAGGTTGGACTCGATCAGGCCGGCGTGCTTCGCGCAGAATCTGTCCAGGGGCTGTTCGACGCAGCACAGATGCTTGCAAACCAGCCGCTACCGGACGACAAAGAGATCGCAATTATCACGAACGCCGGCGGGCCGGGCGTGATGTCGACTGACGCAGTCGGCGATTCGCGACTGTCGATGGCGTCGTTCACCCAGGAGACGCTTGACGCCTTTTCAGAGCAATTGCCCGCAGAGGGGAACATCTACAATCCGGTCGACATCGTCGGCGACGCCGACATCGATCGGTTCGCAAACGCCCTCGATATTGCCCTGGGCGATGAGAACGTCGGAATGGCGCTCGTGTTGTCGTGTCCAACAGCAGTGCTTGACTACGAGGAACTCGCGGAGGCGACAGTTCGACTCCGGGAAAAACACAGAAAACCGGTCGCAGCCTGCTTCATGGGCGGTGAGCGTGTGACCGCCGCAGCGGACATCCTCGGTGAGGCAGGGATTCCGAACTACTTCGATCCGTCTCGAGCGATCGGCGCACTCGACTCATTGGCTGCCTACAGCGACATCCGCACACGGGAGTACGACGAACCGAAGGAGTTCGACGTCGATCGCGACGCGGCTCGTGAGATCCTCACGTCGGTCAAGTCCCGTGACGACAACCGTCTTGGCGTCGAGGCGATGGGACTCTTGGATGCGTATGGCATCCCGACGCCGCACGGAGAGATCGTCGACGATCCAGACGCAGCCCGATCGATCGCGAGCGAGATCGACGGGCCGGTTGTCATGAAGATCGTCAGCCCGGACATCTTACACAAATCCGATATTGGCGGCGTGAAGGTCGGCGTCGAGACCGTCGATGTCGAAGACGCTTACGAGGATCTCATCACCCGCGCGCGAAACTACCAGCCGGACGCCGATATTCTCGGCGTGCAAGTTCAAGAGATGATCGACCTCGACAGCGGCGTCGAGACAATTGTCGGGATGAACCGCGATCCGCAGTTTGGTCCGCTCATGATGTTCGGCCTCGGTGGAATCTTCGTCGAAGTGCTCGAAGACACCACCTTCCGGGTCGCACCCGTCACCGAACGGGAGGCGACCGAGATGACAGAAGAGATCAAGACTGCACCGCTGTTGCGCGGTGCGCGCGGTCGTGATCCAGTCGATATTGACGGGGTCGTCGAGACGATCCAGCGGCTCTCGCAGCTGGTAACGGACTTCCCGGCGATCCTCGAGTTCGACATCAATCCCCTCGTCGCAACGCCCGACGGCACCGGCGTGAAAGCCGTCGACATCAGACTCACCGTTGACCCAGACCAACTATGAAATCCATCCTCGTCACCGCTACGAACGAAAGCACCGGAAAGACCGCAGTTGCGCTTGCACTCGCCACGATCGCGAAAGCGCGCGGCCAGTCAGTCGGCTACATGAAGCCCAAGGGCACGCGCTTGCAGAGCAACGTCGGCAAGACACTCGACCAAGATCCAATGCTCGCCCGCGAACTACTGGACCTCGATGCGGAGATGCATCAGATGGAGCCGGTGGTGTACTCGCCGACGTTCATCGACGGGGCGATCCGCGGCCAGGAGAACGCCGAAGAACTTCGCGATCGCGTCCGCTCGGAGTACGAGTCGCTCGCCGAAGACACCGATCTAATGGTGGTCGAAGGCGGCGGCTCGCTGTCGACGGGTGGGATTGTCGGGCTGACAGATCCCGAGGTCGCCGAACTGCTTGATTTGTCGGTCCTCTTGATCGCAGAGTACGAACAACCGGGCGATGTTGACGGTGTACTCGCGGCGGCCGAAGACATCGGCGATCGGCTCGCAGGCGTGCTGTTCAACCGTGTTGCCGACACCGCCTTCGAGGAGCTCGATACCGACGTGATCCCGTATCTGGAGGGCCGCGGTATTCCCGTGTTGGGAGCGATCCCCCAGCAGAAGGAACTCGCTGGCGTGACGATTGACGATCTCGCCGCAGAACTCGGCGCAGAAACGCTCACGAATGTCGACTCGGATGCCTACGTCGAGCGGTTCCTCGTCGGGGCGATGGGCGGCGACGAGGCGCTCCGGTTCTTCAGGCGGGCCCGCGACGCCGCGGTCATCACCGGCGGCGATCGCTCTGATATCCACACCGCAGCTATCCAGGCACCGGGCGTGAAGTGTCTTATCCTGACCGGCGGGCACCGGCCGTCAAACGCGGTCCTCGGGAAGGCTGAAGAAGCCGGCATGCCAGTGCTTGCGGTGAACACGGACACGCTGACAGTCGTCGATCGGGCCGAGGAGATCGTCCATAGCGGTCGCACACGCGATGCGCGAACCGTTGAACTCATGCGCGAGTTGCTGTCATCGCGGGTTGACATTGAAGAGCTACTTGCGTGACTACTCTAAGGATTGAAGTCGTTGGTGTTCTCCCCGATTCTGTGTAACACAGGAACACTGTCGGTGCGTCACCTTCGAAGCATCCGACGGTGGAACGACAATTGGGCGCTTTGATTGGAGCTACGTGTCTTCGACGTCGCTGAGTACGCGAAGCCGATAGCCCGCAGCTTTTTCCAGGTCGGTCACTCTGTCGGAGCCGATCGCGGTATCGAGGAGAGAGTTGACGAAGGCTTTCGGAACCGCAACCGAAATGAAATCGCTGCCTTCTCGTGCAGTTGTGAGCCGCGCCATCGTCCGTTCGGTGCCGTCGTCATTGTAAATACTTCCGACCCGCTCGCCGTCGCGGTTGAGCCGGAGGGTAACATCTGTCGGCTCAATCGTTTCGATCGAAACCTCAAATACCCGGTCTGGTGCTTCGAGCCGGGCGAGTAACAGATCGTTGTGTTCGGTGATCAGTTGCTTCATACCCACGATCAGTAGTCTGCACAGATACGTGCTGTGCTGGTGTCGCTACTCTATCGTGGCGATCGCGGCGTCCAACGCATCAGCGATCGAGTTCGCCGTGTCATCGTTTGGCTCGACGAGCGGCGGTCTGACAGCTGTGTCGGAAATCACGCCACGGTGAGCAAGCGCCGCTTTGGTTCCCGGTGCAAATCCGGTTTCGAGGCACGCTTCGAACAACGGCGAAATCGCGTCGAACTGCAGTTCGAGCCCGCGATCGGTTTCGGCAGCCTCGTACGCCTCGGCGAAAATCGACGGGATCACGTTCGAGAGTGCGTGGATGCCGCCGTCGGCACCAGCCCGGAGCGATGGGATCAACAGGTTGTCGAATCCCTGAAGGACAGCAAACGATTCAGGCGTTTTTCGAAGCAGCTGCAAAAAGTACCCAAAGTCACCGCTCGAGTCTTTGATTCCAACGTATGATTCCTCAGCAGCCAGCGTTGCGACGGTTTCGGGATCGATCGGCGCGCCCGTACACGACGGGATATTGTACAACAAAAGCGGCAGCGGCGACTGCTCGGCGATCGCTCGGAAGAACCCAAGATTGCCGTCGGGATCGTTCGCCGTGTGGAAGTACGGCGGTGTGACAACCGCAGCGGTTGCACCCAAATCCGTCGCTGACTCGATTGCGGCGACGACATCACCAACGTGTGTTCCTGCCGCGCCAGCGAGCACTGGCCGATCGTCGGCCGCATCGACAGCGATCTCGATCGCACGTGTCCGTTCGGCAGCGCTGAGGCTTGCGAACTCGCCGGTAGTCCCACAGGGGAACAATCCGCGTACTCCACCGTTGATCGCGTGGTCGATAACCGATCTGTACGCCGCTTCGTCGATCGAACCGTCGGCCGCAAACGGTGTGACGAGCGGCGGAGTGACGCCTTCGATCGCGGAAACAAAGCTCATTGTCGGGGTATCAAACTGGGAGCAAATAATCGTTCGCGTGCCTGCAATCCGTCGTTGCCAGGATGGGTATTCGAATGGCTATGATCTGGTTCGATCGGGATACGGCCCAGTTCGAATGCTCCTTATCGCGAATCGTACGCGAGGTTCATGACCCACTGTGAGAAGGCATCGCTTCGGGCGTCGATATCCTCTTCGCCGATGAACGGCGACAGCATATCGCCAGCCATCAACAGGCTAAAATCGAGGTCGCGGGGTGCTGGTTCCAGAAAGTACGTAGTGTGTCCTTGATACACTGCTTCCTGTCGCTGGATCAGCTCTGCGTCGACGAGCGCTTCGGCGATGCGGCTCCCCTTCCGCGAGGAGACATCTAACTCCTTCCAGAAGTCGCTTTGGTGGATGCCGCCGGTTTCGCGGATCAGCTCTAGCCCGGCGTGCTCGTCCTCAGACAGCTCCGCTTCGATCTCGGAGACGCTCATACCAGTATGACAGGACGCAGGTTCTATAAAGTCTGGCTTTCAGTGCGATCAAAAACCCGGGGGACGTTCTGAGCAGGTGAGATTCCTCACGAATTTTAAAAGCTTGTGTGTGAGTGTCTACACTATGTCTGAGTTTCAGTCCTTATTGGGTCTCGAAATGGATGATGTCGAGATTGATGACGTATTGACAGAGATGGGGATCGGGGTACTCTCGATGAGTGCAGAGGGAGTGCCATACGGGGTCCCGCTGTCTTTTGGGTACGACGGAGAGGACACGCTGTACTTCCTATTTCTCGAGGCAAGCAGTGACCTTCGGAAGGAAACATATGCAGAACAGGCCGCCGTAGCGAGTTTCACCACCTTTGATGTCACTCCAGACGGCTCTTGGCGGAGTGTGATCGTTTCGGGATCACTCGATCGCATCTCGGTTGATGAGTGGGATGCTGCACGTGAGGCGATGGCAGCCAACGCGTACCAATCGAATCTCCTCTCGAAGTACGAAATTCAGGAGAATCCCAATGTGTGGGCACTCAGGATTCAACAGCGGTCTGGCCGTGCTGTCGGTCAGCAGTGATCGGCCCGCGCTACGTTGAGTCGATCGACGCAGCAACCTCGACGAACTGCGTCTCACACGGCGGCCCATCAGCGAACAGATACCGATCGTTCAGTCCCACATCGGGAACGCCGAGCCGGATGAGCGAAGCCGATCGGGTTCCAAAGCCGTCGCCGTGAATACAGACGCCGTAGTCGTGATCGCCCAGTGCGGTCCCAGCACGCTCAAGCCACTCGTCAGCAGATTCCCCCGCGTGCGGTTGCAGCGCTGATTGAAGCGTCTCGGCGTTTTTTCCCTGTTGTCTACCTACCGCTGGGCGATCGGTCGGCTCGAAGAACGCGCCGTCTGCACCCACGTTCACAACCACATGGACGCCAGGGTCGAGCGATCGAGTCGACAGCGTCCCGTCGTATTCGAGAAGCGTCGCCGTTTCTGCGTCTGCGACGACGAGATTAAACCCCGCGTACGTCTCCGTTTGCACCGATCGATCGACGAACTCGACTGCAGTCGCGGCACTGTCCTGCGCTAGACAATCCGCAACGAGTGCGCCGCGCGACCGGCCGCTCGGGCGATCGACCCATCGGTTCGTAATCCCGACGAACACTCCGGCGGCATTGTAGCCGATCCACGTCCCGCCGGCCTCCTCGTCACGCGGGGCGATGATCGGCGGTTCACTCCGGTAGTAGCCTGGCGAAGTCGAGGGACGATCGGTCGCCTCGTCACGGTTGGCGGCGACGAGAACTGGTGCGTCCTCGAAGACACGCCACGCAATCGTAAGCGTACACACGTCACTCAGTACGTAACGGATCGACAAAAAGGCGGAGATCCGCCTGAGAGAGCAGAGACGGTGCGACGAACGCATCAGATGGTGGCTGGATTGATCGAAATCGGGGGCTGGACCGACTTCGATCGGCGTTCGCCGACATGTTAGTCTTTACTCAGTATAGAATAAATCTTTTGGTGGTCTATCACCTCCATTCATATATGGATGCGATAGCGGTCAGGACAGGTGCCGGGAAAGCTGAACTCATTGACGTGCCGAAACCAGAGCCTGACTCGGGAGAGGTGCTGGTGAGGACCCTCCGGGTCGGCGTTGACGGGACAGATCACGAGGTGATCGCGGGCGGACATGGCGGCGCACCCGATGGTTCAGATCACCTTGTTCTCGGTCACGAGGCCGTTGGCGTTGTTGAAGATGCTAACGGGACCTCGTTTACGGCCGGAGACATTGTCGTTCCGACGGTACGTCGCCCGCCCAACGGCCCAAACGAGTACTTCGATCGCGGCGAACCGGATATGGCTCCCGACGGCCAGTACCACGAACGAGGGATCGTCGGTAAACACGGCTTCATGGCCGAATACTTCACGAGCCCAGCCGAGTATCTCGTCGAAATTCCGGAGTCGCTGGCGGACGTTGGCTTTCTCGTCGAGCCGATTTCGATCACGGAGAAGGCCGTGGCTCACGCCCGGGCGAGTCGATCGGCATTCGAGTGGAAGCCAGAATCTGCGGTCGTCCTCGGCAACGGCAGTCTCGGGCTCTTGACGCTTGCCATGTTTGAGGAATCGTTCGATCGCGTCTACTGTCTCGGTCGACGCGAGCGGCCCGATCCGACGATCGACATCATCGAATCCCTCGGTGGGACGTACATCAACTCGAACGAGACACCAGTGGCAGCGATTCCCGACGACTACGAAGCGCCGGACCTGATCTTCGAGGCGACCGGCTACGCCAAGCATGCCTTCGAGGCAATCGAAGCGTTGGCTCCAAACGGCGTCGCCGCGCTCCTTGGCGTCCCCGGCGACTGGGCGTTTGAAATCGATGGCGGCTCGTTACACCGAGAGATTGTGCTGCACAACAAGGCGATCGTCGGCAGTGTTAACTCTCATATCCCGCACTTCAAGGCGGCCGTCGATTCGCTCTCAGCAATGGATCAGTCGTTCCTCGACGCGTTGATCACCGGTGTGTACGATCTCGAGGAGTTTGAGACGGCGTTCGTCGATGACGACACGACTATTAAAACGGCCGTTCAATTCGACAGTATATGAAAAACGTAGACGACCTGATCGACAGCGCAGCAGAGCTTGCATCCCGTGGCGTCTCGAAGGGCGAGATCGCAGACGAGCTGAACGTCTCTCGCGAAACCGCAAGCTGGCTCGTCGAACGCAGCGGCGCACGAAGCGAGCCTTCGCCTGAGACGACCGCCGCCAGAGGTCCCCAAGATATCCACGTCGACTGGAGCGCGATCGGCCGCGACAGCGCCCGGCTCACCCACCTTGGCGCGGCAATGGCCGACCTGCTCTCGAAGGAAGGCGAGGATGTCGACCTCACGATCGGTATTGAGAAGGCTGGGACGCCGATTGCAACCGTCGTTGCCCAGGAGCTCGGAACTGACATTGGCTCGTACGCCCCCGCAAAACACCAGTGGGAGGAAGGCGATATCGAAGACCTCGGCGGCGGCTTCTCGCGGAACTTCGCGACGATCCGCGATCGAGACTGCTACGTGGTCGACGACACGGTGACGAGCGGCACGACGCTCCGTGAGACGATCGAGGCGATCCGCGGACAGGGTGGTGAGCCCGCCGCCTGTGTTGTCATCGTCGACAAACAGGGACTCGACACGATCGATGGTGTCCCCGTGCACTCGCTCATTAACGTCGTGCCAGTCGGGCGCGAGGAGTAGTCGATTCACAGCAATAGACCAAGAATCGGTTGCGATCGCCGGAGCACTCGATGCGATCGAGTGACGACGCAACGCATTTCCCGCAGAGTCACCAATCAGTGTACATGGCATTCCAACCCGAAAGCGATCTGGACGCCGACGAGGTCGCCGCGCGCGTTGAGGAAGCGATCGAGAACAACGAGGTCGTGCTGTTCATGAAGGGCAATCAGCTCATGCCCCAGTGTGGGTACTCAGCGCGAGCGCTGGAGCTCATCGGTCAATACCGCGACTCTTTCGAAACGGTCGATGTGTTGCCCGCGCTCGATCACTACCGATCGGCGCTGAGCGAACACAGTGACTGGGAGACGATTCCACAGACGTTCGTCGATGGTGAGTTTGTTGGCGGCAGCGACATCCTTGCCGAACTCGAGGAGCGTGGGGAGCTCGAAACGACGCTCGCAGTAGAATAGCGGAGTAAAGACGCTCTATCTCCTGTTTTCGGTTATTTGTGCAATCGTAACACGAAGGGCAGGTCATATATGCTCGGATCACGTAGGTACGGTAGGTACTGTCGCCTCGACAGACGAACCCATCGGACGTACCCAACCCAACCCACCCATCCATGACAGGTCGTGTATACCGTCTCCACTCAACGCTTGAACTGCCACTCGAAGATGTCACGTCGTATTTCGAAAGCGATCCGGAACTGCCCCCGGAAATCGCCGACGTTGACATCACTCGACGAAACAACACCCTCATTATCAAAGCGGTCTCGACCGACGACAACCTCAGCAAGTACACCCCAACTGCCCAGCTGAAAGCAAGCGTCACCGAGACTCGGGTGTACGAAGAGGAGCCGCCGCGAGCGGGCGGCCCACAGTGGGTCCAGGACGAAGAAGAGGAGATCCCGTCCGAGCTTGTCGAATTCGCCTGCTTCAAGGGCGATCGCGAGACGGTCTTGCAGAATTCGGCGCTGCAGTATCCGATGTTCCTCGTGCTCCGCGAGATCGCACTGCAGACCGAGAAAGGCAACCTGACTGCGATTACCGAAGAGGACGGCGATCTTGTCGCCACTCGAATCGTCGAAGGCGAAGAACGACCCGCAACGGTCGAAGTTGTCGAGAGCCCACGACAAAGCGGTGCTGAGGGGAACGGCGTCAACTGGCGGGACAACAAGTTCATCAGCTAAGCACTCCACGCTTTTGTTGTCCGGTGCAGCCCTGTTCACGCAATTGTCGCCTGAACCGATCGAATTGACGGCTACGTCCGGGTCTCATCTGGCCCGAACAAACTACCTGATTTTCAACCCACAGCCGAAGAGCGCGCTCTGTAAAAACCGACTAGAACGTCGCGATGTCGCCTTCGATCGTCTGGCGGGTGACTTCGGTCACGTTGGCGAGCTCTCGGTCGACAATCGCCCGAATGTCAGCTTCGACGTCTGAGATCGCGACGTCGCTTGCGGTGACGACCTGCGCGTCGGCGACGTGCGGTTGATCGATCGGCCGGCCGATCTGGCTGAGAAGCCGCACCTGTAGGTCGCGGATGCCGTTGACCTCCGCGACGACGCTCTCGGCAATCTCTGTCGAGAGGAGATTGTAGATTTTGCCGATGTGATTGACGGGGTTTTTTCCAGACGTTGCTTCCATACTCATCGGGCGGTTCGGGGTGATGAGTCCGTTGGCTCGGTTGCCTCGACCGACCGACCCATCGTCGCCCTGTTCTGCGCTCGTGCCTGTGACCGTGAGATAGATAGATCCCTCATCGTAGTCGTCTGCGGTGTTGACCGCCACCGCGACCTCCCGATCGGTGTACTCCCGTGCCAGTTCGGTGACGTATGATTTGACCGAGGAGACGGCCTCGTCGTAGTCGTCGAGATCGTCGATGTAGCGGTCGATCATCGCGGCAGCGACTGTAATATCGATCACGTCGCCTTCGCGTTTGCCCATGATCTTGACGTCTGGCCCGAGTTCGGGGTGTGCCTCGGCATACGTTGTGTTAAGTTTCTGTTCAGCGTTGTAGACGATCTGTTCGGTTTCGGTCAACGGGGCGTGGCCCACGCCGAATGAGGTATCGTTGGCCATCGGGACCTCGACAGTCTCTTCGCCGAAAACGTCCTGGAGGTCGCCGGATCCTTCGCCGAGTTTCACGTCAACGATCACGTCACGTCCGAATTCGAGTTCGGGAATCTGCTCGGCGAGGTACTCTCTGGCCGCACTCAGTGCTGTCGCGTTGACGGGGAGCTGTTCGCCCTCGTACTCTTTTGTCGCCCGCCCGACAATCAGGATGTAGATCGGTTCGATGACCTCTCCGCCGCCGAAGCTCGGGGCAGCCCGGCCGGCAACGAGTTGGGTCTCGTCGGTGTTGTAGTGCAGTACTTTCCCCACACGATCGAGATACAGCTGTGAGAGGGCTCGTGAGACTCGCTCGGCGATTCCGTCGCAAATCGAATCGGGATGGCCGATCCCCTTCCGTTCGACGATTTCGACGTCCTGGTCCTCGACCGCACGGCGATCGAGTTCGCTAACCTGAATGTTCCGCTCCATTACCGGTCAGTTCGATCTGGGAGGTGCTATAACTTGCGGAAACCTTCGAGCAACAATTCATAACTCACACACATTAATTGGCAATATTTTCAGTGGTGAGGACGACCATAACAGCTCTAGTTGTCTTTCGAGGCAAGAAGCAACCCGAGATACGAGGTTCTGATCTGGTCGTCGGGATCGAGGCCGAGTTCCGCGAGTAGGTCGATCGCGCCGTCTCTGACTGTCGAAATCGATTCCTCGTCGGCCGCAGCTTCGATCTCGAGGAATTCTCCGAGACCCGAGACAGCATCGAGTGTAATGGTGTACCCCTCCAGCGCGTAGAACTCTCGGTGCTTTTCGACGGTTGCAGCGGGAGAGAAACCCAGCCCTGCCAGCGCCCGATCGAGTTCCGCTCCGTCTGCGACGCGGGTTTCGTGTTCGATTCGAGTCTTTGATTCCGCTTCGACGAGAGGGCCTTTGTACGTGAGTTTTTCGACTGTCTCAGATTGTGTCGACTCGCGTCTAATTCGCAGGGCCTCGTCAGTCTCTGCGAACTCGCGGTGCGGTGCGTCGTAGTATGTGTCTGTCTGTGTTCGCTGGCCGGTTGGTTCGGCACCGAGCGCTATGAGTCGATCGCGAAGCCGATCGTGGTCGACGCGGAATTTGAGTTCGACCTCGTACATGCATATATCACTGAAACGAGGCCATTAAACACTGGCCGAATTGGGCTTGTGACGTCAGTCTCGCATTAGATAGACCTATGAGCACAATTGGGCGGGCTGACGTTCGTAGCAGAACGAGATACAATTTCTAGGGTTATCTTTGTGTTACGCACTTGCTCAAAAAACCATATCTGCGTGAAAATATACGGGGTTCAATCGGATTCCCCCCGAGAGATAGGTATGGAACTACATTCCATTGGAGACGAGAAGCTTGTATCGAAAGTTCGGAATGCTAGCCTTTCATCGCGGCGGTCATTCCTTCGGCGATCGGCAGCTGCCGGAGCAGGAGCACTCGCATTAGCTGTCGGTAGTTCGAACACAGCGCTTGCTCACGATGGGACCGACGACGATTTCGACGATGTGGAAGTGCTCAACTTCGCATTGACCCTCGAACATCTCGAATATGCGTTCTATCGTGACGGTCTCGAACGGTTCAAACAAAAGGACTTCAAACGTTCGAAGCTTAACGGCTTTAGCAACCGAGTCAGTTCACAGGTGCGTTCGAACCTCAAAGATGTTCGCGACCACGAGGAGATTCACGTCGATACGCTAACCTCTGTCATCAAAGACCTCGGTGGCGATCCCGTCGAAGAGGATTGTTACGACTTCGGGTACGACAACGTAAACGAGTTCCTCGAGATTGCTGCAGTGTTGGAAAACACGGGCGTTTCAGCCTACGACGGTGCGATCAGTCTTATCGAAAGCGAGGGATTGTTAACCGCAGGTGCAACCATTGCCACAGTCGAGGCCCGTCACGCGTCGTATCTCAATCTGCTGAACGATGACTCGCCATTCCCTGCCGCCTTCGATGACCCAAAAACTCCATCTGAGGTTCTCGACGCCGCTGGTGGGTTCATCGTTGACTGTGAATAGCGAGGTTCTAACCGTCCTGAGGCCTCTCGCCGTAAACTTCGCGTCTCAGGTGGCCCGTATTCAGTACGGGTTTTCGTTCCTCTCCGGTGATTCCAACAGCGCTGCCGGATTCAGATTCCAATAATTCGATTATGGATTCTGCCGATAGTTCCGATCCGTCTCAGTCGATGGGGACGAATCCAGAGCAGCCGATCGGCTAATGAAATCTTGGATCATATCCAGTTGCATAATCCAGACGATCGGAACAAAAAACACGAACTGATTAAGCAGTTTGACGAATGCTTCGTACCCCTGGTATGCGGTCTCTCCATCGGTCACGCGCACGGCTGTGTTTTGTTCGTTGAGCTCTTCTCTGGTTTGACCGCCGTCGGTCTGTGCACGTGCCTCCAGGTGACTGCTCATTGTTTGATACGTGAGCGCCTGGCCGGCATCAAGAAGCCTGATTAGATACACCGTCAGTAGAGTAAAATGATTCTGGGGTTCAAACGCCACCGTGAGCTGTTGATCCCGTTGGAGTCGTTGAACGACGCGATCAAACCCGAAAAATGCTCCAAGGAAGAACAGGTTATCGACAAAGAAGATTCCAAGCAACGCGACGTTTGAGAGGGTGAACGCGATCAGTCCAAGAACGAAGACGCTGAACCCGACTCCTGTGACCGCAGAGACCACTAAGCCGAGTTCTAGAACGAGCGTCCCTATCCCGCCAAGCACACCGAGAATTGGATACTCAACAATGAGTAACTGGAGGTCAAACCACGGATAGACGTATGAACGAACCAACACAAGCCGAGTTAAGTTATCTGGGGCAACAAACCCCAGTCCATTGCCGTCAACAACCTTGCTGAACCCGGTGCTAAAGAACAAGATTGCGATCAGCCACATCGATAGCTGCATCGCAGACATCTTGTAGCGATCGCTGTCGGTGGATACTATCTGATGGGTAAGCTCGTCTGGTGGTCGTCTGTATGCACGCCGTACCCCGTCGATCGAGAGCTGATCCTGTTCGGCATACAGCGTAAAGAACAGGATCAGTAACGAGCCAATAAAGAGACTCGACGCCTCGCCGCTGCTGACGAGGATCGATCGAATCACACCGAAGTGTGCCAATATGAGTGCGCTGACGAACCCAGTCACCTGAATCCGATACCCCGCGATGAAGAGCAACACCATGGCAATGAGAAGCCACTTCTCGACAGTGAGGAGCCACGGTACTGATTCCGGCACCGCCCATGCATAGTGGCTGCTTGAAATTTCATAATACGGTACGTTGACGAGTCTGATCCAATCGTACCAGATCGTTTTCCACACAACCCAGATTCCGAGCAGTCCTCGACCGGCCGCGAGGTTTATTGGTGACGATCGAACGCTGTCGCGCACGTAATTAACGAACATCTGCCCGCACCTCCGCGCGTAGAATCATATCGTTTCCAACGGTCGATTGCATCCCCGGTGTTATCTTGTCTGGATATCGTTGCTCGAGGGATGACGAGTGATCGATCTCGCTCGAGGCAGATCGATTAATCGATCGCGGTAGCATCGAACGAGGAGGGTGTGGCTCGACTGAGACGTCTTTAACAAACGTTTCGGCCACAACTGTCTCTTCGTACTCTGTGACTGTCGTTCCGTCCGGCGTTGTGACAAACGTCATCTCGTAGAGACGAATTCCAACAAATTCACCATACTGATCGAGCGTCTTTGGATCCCAGGTGCTTGTGAGACCGTGATGTGGAAATTTCATCTTGTCAACCGTCGATTGACCTTTGACACTATTTCGGTAGGCACTCGCCTGTTCTATGAGCGCTCGTGCAGTCTCGTTCTCACCGCCGTCGGCAGCTTCTTTGCGGACACGCTCACGAACAGGCCGCATCGACGCCGAATCAAATGTAAGCGTAGCCCGGCTGTCATATTTCAGCTCTGCGCCACGTTCGTCAACAAGCCTGAGTTCCTCATACGTGACTGTCTCCGTCGTGGGTTCCGAAAAGTGTCCCCACGAAACAAACGGATGTGGCGCAAGTGGTAACACGAAGTTGCACGCGAGTAACCCGATGAATATGTACGCGATGAATCCGTCTTTGAGCCACTGCTTTCGATCGCCAAATGCCACCGCTGCGAGGCCGAAAAGAAACGTCCAAACGAACGTCATCGATAACACAACCGCCGCATACGGTCGCAAGGTATCAACGAGACCAGACATTACACCGAGAAACCATATCTGCGGATCAAGCATACCTCAGAAAACTCGACTGTTCAAATAGTTATACTCTCACTAATTAGTGTATTATCGGTCGCTGCAGGGGAAACCGACGTTTCCACAGCCCTACAGAACCAATCTAACTGTTTCGATCGGAATCTGTTATACTGGAACTGTTTTATATCGGAAAACGATCAAGGCCTCGAGTACTCCGTTTCCGATGCGGATCGTTCACACGCTTTGCGGTACGAACCGTGCGCCTTAAGGGCCGAACAGGTGATGTATCGGGTATGAGCGACGAACAGGAGGCAGACGTGGCTGAGGCGGCCACAGACGCCGATGACGTAGACGCGGAATCAGAGGAGACGCCCGAAGAAACTGAAGAACCTGAAGGACTCCAGAACGGCGACTTCATCAAGCTCGCATACACCGTTCGGACCATCGAGGACGGGACGGTCGTCGATACCACCGACAAGGAAATCGCCGAGGAGGAAGGCATCGACGACGACAACTACGACTTCTCTCCACGGACGATCATTATCGGCGAAGGCCACATCTTCCAGGCCGTTGACGAGGCGCTCGTTGGTGCCTCAGTCGGCGAGAGCGGGACCGTCGAAATCCCCGCAGTCGAAGCGTTCGGCGAGTACGATCCAGACCAGGTCCGCACGGTCAGTGCAGACAAGATTGGTGAGGACGATCGATACCCCGGCGCACAGGTGACAATCGACGGCGATCAGGGCCATATCGAGACGATCATCGGCGGGCGCGCTCGCGTGAACTTCAATCACCCACTCGCTGGTGAGGATCTCGAGTACGATTACGAGATTGTCGACGTCGTCGACGACCGCGAAGCGCAGGCAAGCGGCCTGCTCGGGATGTACCTCCAGTCTGCGCCGAACGTGTGGATTCAGACCGACGAGGTTGAGGAAGAAACGATCGTCGAACCCGACGAGGACGAAGAAGACGAAGAGGACGATGCAGACGACGCAGACGACACTGAGGAAGACGACGAGGATGTCGAGCCAGAGACGGAGATCGAAGTCGTCGAAAAAGAGACACTCTACATCGAAGCGACCCCACAGCTGACGATGAACCAGCAGTGGATGTTCTCGAAACAACAGATCGCTCAGGACGTGATGGGTAAACTCGATCTCGATCGCGTTATCGTTCAGGAAACGATCGAGGGCCCCGGCGGCATGGGCGGCATGATGGGTGGCCTTGGCGGCCTCGGCGGTGCTGGCGGCGAGGACATCGAGGCTGCACTCGACGATGTCGATCTTGATGCCGACGAGCTGGCCGAAGAGCTCGCCGAAGAGTAACCCGGTCACTCACAATCGACGCTGTTGACGAGTATTTTACATGGACCTTGCTGAAGCCAAACAAGACACGATCGTCGCTGCGGCAGCCGGCGGAAGCACGATCGCGCTCGTTGTCGTGCTGCGGATGGGTCTGGGCGCCGACCTCCCCGCACTCGTCGAGCTTTCGCCGCTTTTTGTGTACTTTGCGTACCTCTTCGGCCGGAACGCGATCCCAGGGGAGACCTTCGAGCGGGCGACACCGTGGGCGGCGATCGCCATCGCAGTAGCCATCGCTGTCGTCGTTTTTACAGCAGTTTGATGTATTTTGCGGCGGTTAGGCGATGTCTCGACTGGTGTCGACCTGGACACTATCGACAAGGTTCAGCTTGATCGTTTCTTCGAGTGCGCTAGCTCCCCTGAACTTCGGAACCGCGAGTTTGTTTATCACTTCACTGCCTCGAATCTCTGTCCGGAGATCAAACACGACATCGGCCATGTACTCGGTCACGTCCCGCGTCGGTTCCGTATGCCGCCCGCTCAACGCGTGGAGGATCGCAATGCTGTCGGTGTTCTGTAAGTGTGTTCCCAGCTGATTCAAGAATCGGCGGTACCGGGATGGGTCGGCGGCTTCAAGCGGGTTGACCGGATCAATGACGAGCGTCGACTCCTCGGGAAGGGTCCCGATAAGTTGGGTTGCTTGATCCAGCGGTGCATCGCCGCCGATCTCGGCGATTTTTGGGTCACCAATCGAAAGTGGCGTGCGGGCGATGGAATCTCGAACCGCATCCTCAGACCGCAGCGTTGTCAGGTACAGCGTGGGACGCGCCCGGATAAACTCATAGAGAAATAACTCAGATTGACTCGCCGGCGTCGCGGACAGGACAAGCGTACTGCCGCTTGGAATACCGCCCCCGAGTTGGCGATCGAGGACAGAAATGCCGGTCGACAGCCGTTTCATACCTGATTCGTTAGCCGCGATCCGGGTTAAGTATTACCACACCAGTATCAGTCGTGACAACAGCCGCCAGCCTCTCCACCGAAGTCGACAGCTAACGGCTCGGAGATTGCCCGATTGACGTCCTCAAGCACGTTCTGTAGCTCTGATTGGGCGTCAAGATACTCTTCCATGACCGCAAGTGAGTGGAGTTCGTTTTGGGCGTTTTGCACTTTCCGCAGCATCTCTCGATCGGCGCTGCCGGATTGCTTTGCCAGCATGAACTCCTGTCGAAGTTGTTCGAACTCCGAAATGCGCGCTTGGGCCTCTGGATCGTTTTCGACTGCTTCGCTTGCAGCTTCGTAGCGCTCGTACACGTCCGTCTCAGCGATGTGCTCTCCGAGCTCTCGCCCGAGATCTTCCAGCGTCACCGATTGTGCGCTCATATTAAGGCGTTCGTGCTGCGGCGGTATATGCGTGCCGAACTGCCGCACTCGCCGCAACGTTTGAGAGCGTGCGTCCGATACAGTATGTATGCGAGTCGTTACCGATCGACGCTTTGCCGACGCGTTTGAGCGGCTGGACCGATCGGACCGGCTCGACCTCATTGAGACGCTGTGGACCGAACGCGGGTGGACTGTTGATCGAGAGGGAAACCTGCTCGTGGCAACACGCGAGAGCGAATCCAAGCAGATACGGGTCGGCTCCGCCGCCGGCCCGGACGATGATATACTTGTGACGATCGATCGTCGACGCGTTCGACTCGACGAGAACGCCGACGTATCCGTGTGGGGCCCCGCAGCGGTTCGCGACATGCTCTTGTACGGGATCGACCGTGAGACGGCCGAGTCGGTGTATGAAACCTTCTTTGATCGATCGCTGTACTACGAGGAATCGACGTTGGAGCCGTCGCCCGGGCTGTTGAATCGAGTGCCAGTTTTTAAAACTGCGGCAGTCGTGGTCGTGTTGCTTGTGGCGGTCGCTGCGGCCGCGGGGGTTCCGCTGAGCTTCTCGGATTCGACACCCGAGTTCGATCGGAACACCGAGTTCGACGGCAGCGATCGCTTCGGCAACACAACCAATGAGTCTCAACCAGTCACCTCCGAACCCGACGCGACCGAATCACGGTATCCACCGGGACTCGATGCCGACGGTGTCGGTGACATTGGTGCTGTCCGCGAGGCACACCTCAACGGAGTCATGGGTTCATCCTACACGTTTGCGATCAGAGAATCAGGTCCGAGTAATCACACTACGTATCCCGGAGCGGTGTCCCATCGTCTCCGCGGAACAGTTGAAAACCGGACGAGCTACGAGATGCGGCAGCGTCTAGAGTATCCACCAGCGGGCGAGCGAGCAAACCGAACGCTTCAGTTGTATGCTGACGGGGAAGAACGGTACGCACAGTGGACCTATAACAACGAGACGTCGTTCCAAAATACGTCGTTTCGTGGGAACGACGACACTGAGGCGGTTGCTCGGATGATGGCGATCGCGATTTCGCGGTACCTCGATACGAACGAAACACGCGTCGAAGCAAACGACGTTTTCGGTCGTCCGGCGTTCATCGTCCGAGCGACCGGCGAGCCTAACCAAATCGAGGAGCCAGTGGAGAACTATCAGGCCTTGGCGGTGATCCGTCCGGACGGCACGGTTGATCTACTCCAGGTGCTTTACTCTCCTGTCGGAACGAACGAAACTGCCCGCTATGATATGCAGCTGTTCGCGTGGAGCGGGACAATTGACGAGCCCCAGTGGTACAAGACGACTCAGCAGTCCAACGAAACCAATACGACCGAGCAGTCGCTGACTACCCGACGCGGACTCGGCGAAGATAACTACATTTCACCTACGAGAACTGCATCCACGTACAACTGGACGCAGATAGACCGCTCGCCAAGTGGGCATCGATTCTTTTAGGACACCGCGCCGTAAGTTTGCGGATATGTCTTTGCTGTGGCTGACCATTCTCACGGTTGCCTCTACTGCAGTTGTCTGGAAGGCCAGTGAGCTACTTGAATCGGCCAGCCAGCGGCTTGCACTCTACTACGGACTGCCCGCAGTCGTCCAGGGGGCGGTGATCGTCGCAGTCGGATCCAGCTTTCCGGAGCTTTCGAGCGTCGTCTTATCTGTCCTCCGACACAATACGTTCGATCTGGGTGTCGGCGCGATCGTCGGTTCGGCGATTTTCAACATCCTCATCATCCCAGGGGTGAGCGTGCTTCGACGCAGCCCCCTTGAGGTGAGCCGAGATATCGTCTACAAGGAAGGGCAGTTCTACATGCTCGCGATCGCAATTTTGCTCTTGACGTTTTCGTTCGGCGTGATCTACAGCACTGAAGCCAGTGGGTTGACCGCCGAAATCAGCCGCCCGCTTGCGTTGATGCCGATCGGGATGTACGGCCTGTACTTATTCATCCAGTATCAGGATGTCTCAGACTACGAGCCGCCGGTTGAGCCGCCGGAGGAATCTGTCGGACGAGAGTGGCTGAAGCTCGGGCTCTCGCTCGCGATGATCGTCGTGGCGGTGGAGGGCTTGGTTGTCGCTGCGCTTGGATTCGGTGAGGCGCTGAACACGCCGGAGTTCTTGTGGGGGCTGACGATCGTCGCCGCTGGCACAAGCCTGCCTGACGCGTTCGTGAGCATCCGTGCGGCTGATGAAGGCAGGGGAGAGGTCAGCGTCGCGAACGTGCTTGGAAGCAACACGTTCGATCTGCTCGTGGTCATCCCGATCGGCGTGCTCCTGGTCGGAACAACGACCGTCAACTACGCCCTCGCAGTCCCAATGATGGGTGTCCTCACGCTCGCGACTGTCGGGCTTTTTACTGCGATGCGTACCGAATTACAGATCTCACGGCTCGAAGGAATCGTCCTCCTTTGCGGCTACGCGGTGTTTGTCCTCTGGCTCACCCTCGAAACACTCGGGCTGACCGAAACGCTGCCGGGCGTGTGATCGAATCGAACGGTCGCCAGTGAGGGCGGTCAGTCTCGAACGGTTTTCGTCACAAAGTCCACGAGGTCACCAAGTTCGTTGGGACCGACACCGTGACCGACGTCGTAGACGCCGACGGTCACGTCTGCACCGATCGATCGGAGCCGGTCGGCTGCGGCCTCTGCGCGGGTGTATGGAATGATTTGATCGGCGCGTCCTGCTGCGACAAATACTGGCGTTCCAGCGAGGCCGTCGGGATCGAGATCCGCGTGTGAGTCTGCGAGGTAGCCATGAAGTGCGGCCACCCATGCGAAGCGATCGGGTGATTCGAGCAGCAACGCCAGGCTCATGATCGATCCCTGGCTGAATCCCAACAGGCCGAGTCGATCGGGATCGAGACCGTACGCCTCGACCGCAGCGTCAATACTCTCAGCAACTAGGTCGAGGCTTCGACGAAACCCCTCGGCATCCGGCTGGCTCTCGTGGAGTCCCCCGCCGCCCGAGAGATCAAGATCGTACCACGTGTAGCCGCCCTGGAGGCGATCGGGCGCGCGAAAGCTGACAACGTGGAGCTCGTCGGGGAGTTTGTCGGCGATCGGAAGGAGATCCTGTTCGTTCGCGCCGCGTCCGTGGAGAATGAACACTGCTGGGGCAGCGCCGTCATTTTTGATTTCGGCTTCGAGATGCACGTGTTCGAGCGGTATCTCAGTCATACACAGTTGTACAACGTCGCTGATCTTGAAGCCGGGAGTAACACCGATGTCACCGACGACCCCTGTCCATTAGATCGATCTGGGTGTAACCGACGAGTTGGATCGATCTGGGTGTCACCGATGAGTTGGATCGATCTCGAGATCACCAACGAATTGGATCGGATGCGATCGACGAGATTCTCATCACCGACTGCGCCGGAGCAGCCACACCGCGTCGAAGATGGCGGCTGCCAGGAGCCCGATCGCGAAGAGGGCGGCAGCTGGGTCACCAATCCCGAAATCGAATGGCCGAGCGTACTGTACTGTTGCGGCGAGCGCGATCGCGTGGTAGCCGACCCGAATCGGTGCGAGACGATGGCTATCGTTGAGCACCGTTGGCAGCGCAGCGATGGCGATCGCTCCAACACAGGCCCCGACGATCGCTGCGAGGCCTGATGCGTTCACCCCGCCTACAACGGACGCCACCGCAATGGCGACGACTGCGCCACCGTACGCAGCGATGAGGAATGTCGAACAGAGGTATACGCCACGGGTGAGGACACTGCGATATCCACCCACCGATCCCAAGACCCTCCCAGAAAGCGATGGCCACTCGCCGATCGCTTCGAGGTGACCACCCCGGGCGAACCCAATACCCAGGATGGTCGCCACGAGTGCACCCCACACCGCTGCTGTTGCTTCGAGATCGATCGCTGGGGTCTGAAACACGAGCCACTGTGCCGGAAACGTCAACAGCAGCACCCCACCGAGGCCGTAATAGATCGTATCGGTCAAGATTCGATCCCAGCCGGTTAGCTCCTCGCGCTCGCGGCCGACGCGATCGTCATCGAACACTGCCGGGCCATCCCGTTGCATTCGTTTCCAATACCACGGCGGCGAGGCATATATGTACCGCCAGAATGTGCTGGAAATCTCTCGGAAACACCGCGCTTAACCGTCCCGGTACGCAATACATGCCAATGAGTCAGGATGGGACATCGTCCCCGAACACCGAGGGAGACCTCCGCAATACCGGAATGTCGTTGAAGCACGATCGAGAATGGGATTACGAACTCGATCGGATCGTCGAAGAGATCGAAGAACGCGACGCTACCAAAGTAGGTTTACAGTTTCCAGAGGGACTGAAGCGCCGCGGTCCAGCGGTCGCCGACGATCTTCGCGAACTCGCGCCGGATGTGACGTTCATGCTCTCCGGGCAGCCGTGTTACGGCGCGTGTGACCTCGACACCTATCTCATGCGGCGGACAGACGTCTTCGTCCACTTCGGCCATTCACCGATGAAAGAGTCCGATCGCATCATCTACGTCCCGCTGTTTTCGAACGTCGATCCGTACCCGATCATGAAAGAGTCGCTCGAAGAGCTGGCCGATCCAGAAGACGATCCCAACGTGGGACTCGTGACGACTGCCCAACACATGAATCTCTTCGGCGACATGGTCGAGTGGCTCGAAGAACGCGACTACGTCGTCCACACTCGTCGAGGGGACGATCGGCTCACCTACGAGGGACAGGTCCTCGGCTGCAACTATGCCTCTGCAGACATCGACGCCGAGCAGGTGTTGTACGTCGGCGGCGGGAAGTTCCACCCGCTCGGGCTTGCGATGGAACACCCCGACAAGACCGTCGTGATCGCCGATCCGGTGAACAACGTCGTCACGCTCGCCGATCCCGAGAAGTTCCTGAAACAGCGCTACGGCGCAGTTCACCGTGCTATGGACGCCGAGAAATGGGGTGTGATTTTCTGCACGAAGATCGGTCAGGGTCGCTGGGAGACCGCCCAGGAGATTGTCGAGAACAACGACAACGCCTATCTGATCACTATGGACGAGGTGACCCCCGATCGCCTCCGGAACTTCAACATGGACGCGTTCGTCAACACCGGCTGTCCACGGATCACGACCGACGACGGCCCGCGATTCCACAAGCCGATGTTGACTCCCGGCGAGTACGAGATCGCTGTTGGCAACAAACCACTGGACGAGCTAGAATTCGATACGTTCCACGGAACCTGGTGAGCTAACCCGATTATCGAAGCGCTCGGCTACGCTTCGATCGCTGATTCGACGTAATTGACCGCTTCCGCGGCGGTCCCAACGGGTTTGATTCCATCGACGCCGTGTGTATTGATCCCGGCAGTCGGCTTTTCGAATACCCGTGTAAACCCGAGTTCGCTCAGCGTGCCGCCCGCGCCGTCGATCGCGATCGCGGCGTCGCCGTTCAACACCACGATCGGGTTCCGTGCGTGGCCAAGCCCTGTCGCGATCGGGGTAGTGACGTAGTCGTTCGCATCCTCAACCCGATCGGTCGGGAGAATTCCGATCGTCTCCCCACCGGCGGCAACTGCACCGCGGCACGCTGCCTCCATGACGCCGCCGAGGCCGCCGCAGACGACGGTGTGGCCTCGACTCGCAAGTTCGGAGCCGACCGCTTCGGCGGTCTTTGCGGTCTCCTGATCGATCGTGCTGCCACCAATAACACTCACTCGCATGGGTTGTTCCTCACGAGACGGTGTAGCCGGCATCTTCGATCGCCGCCGCGACGACGCTCCGATCCGGATCTCCGTCGATAACGACGGTACCGGACTCGTGGTCTGCACGGACACCTGACACCCCTGAGAGGCCGTCGATCGCTGATTCTACGGCTGATTCACACCCGCTGCAACTCATGTCCTCGACTTGCATCTCGAAACTCATCAACTGAGTGTACGCGTCAATATCCTATTGGCCCTTTGATTTCGAATCAAAAGCAAAATAGCAGTATATCCTTTGAAACAAAACCGATGTAGGAAGCGTTAGGTGGCTCCATCGTATAGGATCGGTATGCGCGACCTCGACAAGATCGATCGTGAGATTATCCGGCTGCTTCTGGAAAACAGCCGGCGGCCGTACAGTGAGATCGCAGCGCACGTCGACTTGTCAGCGCCTGCGGTTCGCGATCGCATCGATCGACTCTCTGAGTTGGATGTCATCAGGGGGTTTACGCTCGATTTAAACACTGAACTCCTCCGCGGCGGTGTCGGAGTCCTGATCGAACTGGCGATCGAACCGGGACACGCAACAGCGGTGGCGGACGCGCTGGCTGCGCTCGATCGCGTCGAACACCGCTTTGTCACCGCTGATTCGACCGTGTTCGTCCATGCGACGCTTGGATCCGGGGGTGTCTCTGAACTGCTGGATTCGGCGGTTCCGGTCGATCGTGTCCGATCGATCGACGTCCACCTGCTGTCAGACGAGTCGTGGTCACCGTCGATCACGGATGAGACACAGCTATCGATTGACTGTGTGGAGTGCGGAAATACTGTTACGAGTGAGGGTGAGACAGCGACGATCGACGGCACCGAGTACCACTTTTGTTGTGGATCGTGTCTCGCGCGGTTCGAAGAGCGCTACGATCGCTTTAGCGCCGACGCGTAGCCTGCTACGGTGACTGCGCGTTGGATTTTGAATCCGTCGTCTTTGCTCATGTGCGGTTTTGATTCGAAACCACAACCGGGTTCAGAAGGGAGACCGTATGTATACACAAGATGAGTAGGACTGCACAACTGGAGATATCGGGAATGTCGTGTGCGACCTGCGTTGGGAACGTCGAAGACGCGCTCGGCTCGCTTGCAGGCATAAGCGACGCCAGCGCCAATTTTGCAACTGACGAGGGAACGGTCACGTATGACCCAGAGCAGGTCTCGCTCGCTGAGATCTACGAGACAATCGAGGCTGCCGGCTATCAGCCGGAGCGTAAACGCCAGACAATCGAAGTCGGTGGCATGTCGTGTGCGAGTTGCTCTGAGGCCGTCGCAAGCGCTGTCAGCTCAGTGCCCGGCGTGATCGACGCAACGGTGAACTTCGCCGCTGACGAGGCGACCATCGAGTACAACCCGGCAGATATCGATTTTGAGGCAGTGTACGCGGCGATCGAATCGGCGGGCTACGAGCCGGTGCGCCCTGATTCCGATGAGAGCTCGGAGGGCGATCGCGAATCAGTCGCCCAGCGGGAGATGACAAAGCAGTGGCGGCTGGTAGTCGGCGGCGGCGCACTGACTGTGCCGTTCCTCTTCGTGATGGCCGATATGTTTGGGCTGCTGGCCTTGCCGGAGGCGATCGCAGGCGTCAACATCGGGTGGATCGAGTTCGCCCTCGCGACCGCACTCATGGCGACACTCGGCCGCGAGTTCATTGTGGGCGCGTATCACGCGGCAGTGAACAACGGCCAAGCGAACATGGACACGCTCGTGGCGATGGGAACGAGCGTCGGCTACGTGTACAGCGTGGCTGTCCTTCTGGATGCGATCGCCGGCAGCGGACTCTACTTCGAGGCAGTCGCGTTCATCCTGTGGTTCATCACGCTTGGCAACTATCTGGAAGCCCGCTCGAAAGCCCAGGCGAGCGATGCGCTTCGATCGCTGCTCGAACTCGAAGCCGAGGAGGCGACGATCGTCCACGAAGACGGCTCGGAGTCGGTCGTTCCCCTCGAAGATGTCCAGGTTGGCGATCGCCTGAAGGTTCGTCCCGGCGAGCGCATCCCGACTGACGGTGTCGTCCGTGAGGGCGACAGCGCTGTCGACGAGTCAATGCTAACGGGCGAAAGTGTCCCCGTTGAAAAAGAGCCAGGCGACGAGGTTGTCGGATCGACAATCAATGAAAACGGCGTGCTCGTCGTTGAGGCCACGAAGGTCGGCTCTGAAACCGCCATCCAGCAAATCGTCAAGCGCGTCAAGGAAGCTCAGGCCCGACAGCCGGACATCCAGCGGCTGGTCGATCGAATCAGCGCGTACTTCGTTCCAGCAGTGATCGTCAACGCGATCGCGTGGGCGATTCTTTGGTCGCTGTTTCCCGCGCAGTTGTCGGCGGTCGCTGAACTGGTGCCAGTCTTTGCGATGGTCGGCGGTGGACCGGTCGCCGGCGGTGTGCCGTTGATCGAGTTCTCAATGGTTGTCCTCGCCTCGGCGATCTTGATCGCCTGTCCCTGTGCGTTGGGGCTTGCGACCCCGGCGGCAACGATGGTCGGCTCGACGATCGCTGCCACCAACGGCGTGTTGTTCAAGGGATCCGACGTACTCGAAAAGGCCCGTGAGATCGACACGATCGTCTTCGACAAGACCGGGACGCTCACCCACGGTGAGTTGGAACTCACAGACGTCGTCGCACTCGATGGAGACGTCCGTGCTGACGGTGCCGGCGCAGCCCTCACAGCGGACGACGATCGGACTGACAGGCCACTTGACGACGAATCGTTCGTGCTCGCCGCGGCAGCGAGCGCAGAACAGAGCTCAGAACATCCGCTCGCAAAGTCGATCGTTGCGGGCGCACGGGAGAGAGACCTCGAACTGGACGACGCTGAGTCCTTCGAGAACGTCCCCGGACACGGAATCCGTGCGACGACGGGGTTCGGTGAGACGCTCGTCGGCAACCGCAAGCTCATGCGCGACAACGGAATTGATCCCACTCCAGCGGTCGACGCGCTCGAGCGGCTTGAATCAGAGGGCAAGACGGCGATGCTCGTGGCCGTCGACGATACACTCGTTGGAGTTGTCGCTTCGGCGGACAGCGTTCGCGAGAGCGCGAAACAGACGGTCGCTGCCCTCCGCGATCGCGGCCAATCTGTCTACATGTTGACCGGCGACAACGAACGGACAGCACGGGCAGTCGCCAAATCGGTCGGCATTGACCCGGCAAACGTTCGTGCGGAGGTGCTTCCGGAGGACAAAGCCGACGTGATCGACGAGATTCAATCTGGCGGCGGTCGCGTCATGATGGTCGGCGATGGGGTCAATGACGCGCCGGCGCTCACGACCGCACAGGTCGGCGTCGCGATCGGGTCGGGAACCGATGTGGCGATTGAATCTGCGGACGTGACGCTAATGCGGGACGATCCTGCTGATGTGTTGAAAGTGATTCGGATTTCGGAGGCGACGATCGCGAAGGTGCGTCAGAACCTCTTCTGGGCGCTGGCGTACAATGCGACGCTCATCCCTGTCGCCTCGCTCGGGCTGCTCAATCCCGCGCTTGCGGGACTGGCGATGGCCGCTTCGAGCGTCTCGGTGATGTCGAACAGCCTCGCGTTCCGGCGGTGGGATCCGCATACGGACTACCACCCGATCGTGCTCCGGCCGTTCCGCAAATAACGAGTAGGCATAGATTACGACGATTTCTGCCGCGTCGGGTTCACTCCTGAACCCACCGATTCAACAACGCTGGCCGCCCCTGTTGGGGTATGCCAGTCGCAGCAGTAGGAGAGACGGCGACCGCATCACAGACGATTACGCGCGAGTCGATCGAGGCCTTCGCTGAACTCTCTGGAGACCATAACCCGATTCACACGGATCCAGAATACGCCGCAGAGACCATGTTCGAAGGTCCGATCGCCCACGGCGCGCTGTCCGCAGGGGTGATTAGTGCCGCGCTCGCGGCGCTTTCCGGTGATATAATCTATCTCTCACAGGAGTTGCAGTTCGAGGGACCTGTCCGGCCGGGCGATCGGGTCGTCGCCACCGCGTCGGTTCGTGAGGTGATCGGCGGCGATCGAATCCGTGTTGAAACGACCGCACGCGTTCCACAGCGAGACGAGACGGTCCTCTCTGGTGAGGCCGTCGTGCTTTCGGTTGCCCACGATGAATCTTAAGATGAGAACAGTTCAGCCCTGCCACCGCAGCACTGACGCCGCCCAGGTGTACCCCGTCCCGGCGGCGAGGAACAGTACTGGATCGCCAGGATCGACCCTCCCGTCCGCGAGTCCTTCTTCGAGTGCGAGGATTTGATCCGCGCTCTGGACGTGGCCGTACCGATCGAGATAGAAGCCGTCGTTGTCTGGATCGAGCCCAAACTCTTCCAGCACGCGATCGTGAAACGATCGTTTCATGTGGGTGAGTGCGACGAACCCAACGTCTGACGCTTCGATCGCAGAACGATCGAGGGCGGTTTCGGCGACCGACAGGAACGCGGGCAGCGAGACCGGCGCGAGACGCCGTTTCATATCATCTGGATCTGGAACCGAAAGCGTGTGCTTGCCATTCGAGACTGTTTCTTCGGTTGGTGGATTTGCCGATCCCCCCGCTGGCATCACAACATCATGTGAGAAGGATCCGTCCGTCGTAGCCGCGTGGCCGTGGACTGACGCTCGGATCCGCTCTCCAGGGTCTGCCTCGACGACCATCGCGGCGGCACCGCTGCCGAAGTTGAACATGAATGATGCGTCCGGATCCTCGTAATCAACGAGGTCTTCTTCTCGGCTCGCCGCGACTAACAACGCAGTGTCAATGTGATCGACCTGCAACTGTGCAGCCGCCTGCCGAAGGGCGATCGGAGCCCCGGCACACAGCGTGTAGCTCTCTGTTGCGAACGCGTTTTCGGCACCGAGCCGATCTGCGATGTTCGCAGCAGCACTCCAGACGATGTGGTCTTTGAACTCCGAGCCGTGGTAGACGAGCATGTCTACATCCTCGGGCGCAACCGCGGCATCCGCGAGCGCGCGCTCGGCCGCCCGCACCGACATGTCTGAGGCGTGATCTTCGTCGGGTGGACAGACATGTTTCTCGACCACGCCCATCTTCTCGATGACCACCTCCTTGGGGATCCCGCTCGCCTCGGCGATCTCCTCGCCGGTGATCGTTCGATCCGGGACATACGTGCCAATTCCGGTGATGCCGACAGCGCTCATCGGTTCTTCCTCCATTGTCTGACGCGCATCGCGACCACTTCGCTAACCGTTCCCCCGAGGCGATCACGGACACTGCCGAGGAGGCCTCGCGGCACAAACAGCACGAACAGGATAAATATCATCCCGAGATACAACTCCGCACGGCCGTCGATCAGGACGTTTACCAGCCTGAGCACTTCTATTCCAACGAGTTCGGCCTCTAAGACGGACTGTGGGATGGTCTCGCGGAGGTACCGCGCAAGTCCGTCTGAGTCCGTACTCAAGATACCACTAAGCGTCTCGTGAAAGAGGTGTCCGTATAGCGGTCCCGCGAGCGTGCCGAAGCCGCCGATTATTGACGCGAGCAGTGCGTCGGCGGTCACGAACAGATCGAACGTCGATTCCGGCGCGACAGACCGACGGTAGCCGGCGTACAGCCCGCCAGCGATCGCTGCAAACGCGCCGGCGATCGCGAACGCCCCCATCTTGTAGAAGAACGTGTGGTATCCGACTGCACGGGCTCGTTCTTCGTTTTCCCGAATTGCGATCAGGACGCGGCCAAACGGAGAGTGAATGATCCGCTGTAAGGCGAAATAACACACGAGAACGACAGCCCCGATCAGGTAGTATGAGAGTTCTGCCGACGAAAGGTCGATCCCGAGTCCGAAGGCGTTCTCGACGCTGTCGCCAACGAGTCGTCCGATCTCGAACGTGAGTCCGTCGATTCCGGGCACACCTAACTCAAAGCCGTCCGGTGAGGTGACCGCAGCGCCATCACGCGGGTTGTCAGATACTCGGTCCCAGTTCTGAATGAATACGTGTAACACCTCGGCGAACCCGAGCGTGATCATGGCGAAGTAGACTCCGGAGAGCCGGAACGAAACGGCACCGACAGCGAGTGCGAGCACACCTGCAAGCGCTGCAGCCACAAGGAGCAAGACGAAGAATGGTGTCTCTGGGCTAACGATCGGCAGCTTCCCGTTCGCGGCCATCACAACCAGATACGCACCTGTTCCGTAGAACATCGCGTGGCCGAACGAGAGGTATCCCGTGTACCCCGAGATGAAGTCGAAGCTCATCGCAAATAAGCCGAGATACAGCACGGCGATCATCGTCCGAATCCGTGGAAGCAACACCGCGAACTCATCTCCCAGTGGTGTTCCGAGGAGGAAGCTGTACACGACGGGATACAACACGAAGGCGAACACGACGGCGACGTGTGAGATGTGTGTCTCTGCGTACCGCAACGCAGTATCGCGTGCACTCGTTGGCCGATCGATCGGTGCACCGCGCCGATCGTGTGTCTTGTCTACGGATTCAGTGGGCCGATCGTCTGTTGGATCCACAGATTCAGTGCGCCGATCGGCTGTCGGATCCCTGGATTCAGGACTACTATTGTCTGTCGGATCCACGTGTTCAGGTCTACTGTTGTCTGTCGGATCCTCGGATTCAGTGATCGGGTCGTTTGTCGAAGCCTCGTCACTCGTCCGATCGGAATCGGAACCGTCATCCGATGTGGACGGATCGCTAATGGCCGCCCACCTCCGCAAGCCCGAACAATCCCTGTGGTCTGACGATTAGTACCCCAACGAGGACGACGAAAAGCACCATCTCTGGAAGTCCGGGGAACGGGACGTGGTTTTGGAACACCCACGTCATTGTCGCGTCGGTGCCGCCGGCGAGCAGTGAGGCGACCACCGTCCCTTTGAACGAGCCGAGCCCGCCAATAATCACGACAATGAACCCGATGAGCAGCGTCTCGACCCCGAGCGGAACCGATGCGCCGTACCTCGGATCCCACATGAGCATCACGCCGGCGACGCCGGCCAGCCCGGCGCCGATCCCGAAGACAACGGTGAATGCTCGTCGGATGTCGATGCCAAGCGCCTGTGTCATCTCGGGATCCTCGCTTCCCGCGCGGATGTACAAGCCGTATCGTGTCCGTGTGAGAAACAGATAGATCGCCGCGACAACTGCGGCACCGATCGCAATCTCAAACAGATACAGTCCCCGGATACTCACCCCAGCGACATCGTACCACGTTGAGAGGCTGTCCGGTGCGGTCCCGATCGCCGCCTGCCAGTCGCTTTGTGGTTGCAGCCCGCGGAACTCGACGATGATCCGGACGAGTTCGTCTAACACCAGCACGACCCCAAATGTCAACAGGATCTGAAACAGCGGGGCGCGGTCGTAAATCGGCCGGATTATCGTTCGTTCCATCGCTGCCCCGAAGGCGGTTAACGCGCCAAAAACCGCCGCGATCGCGAGGAAAAACAACAGCAGTCGTGTCGGCCCGGCGGTGTCGCTCGTGACGGTCACGACCATCACGACGCCGCCGAGGTATGCGCCGATCATCGTCAGCGACCCGTGCGCAAAGTTGAGGATTCCCATGAGCCCGAAAATGAGGCTCAATCCGCTCGCGATCAGGACGAACAACGCTGCCTTCGAGAGACCGTCAAGCACGACTCGAGCGATCCCGATGGTGACGTCTGTTAACAGTGGGAGCTGAGTCAATCCAATAGCCGTTGAGAGCGCGGTAACGTCTGCGATCATGCCGAGAGGTGCCTCCGTATCATCTCGTCATCTCGGGAGACGCCTTCGGTTGAACCACTATCGACAACGGTGCCGTGAGCGAGGAGGTAGTACCGATCTGCAAGCTCCATGGCGAGCGGGAAGTTCTGTTCAACGAGGAGGACGGTGGCCTCCTGACTGACGGTTTCGATCGCTTCAGCCACGGCGTCGACAATGAGCGGTGCCAATCCCTCAGACGGTTCGTCAACCAACAACAGGTCGTTATCACCGACGAGTCCGCGGGCGATCGCAACCATCTGCTGTTGGCCACCAGAGAGGTCGCCCGCTGGCTTTTTGCGGTGTTCGGTAAGTTCCGGAAACGTCGAGTACGCGGTTTCGAATGCGTCGGGGACGTTCGCCGGATTCGGCGTGGCGATCCGAATGTTCTCGTCTACGGTTAAGTTCGAAAACATCCGACGATCTTCGGGAACCCACCCGATCCCTCGCTGGGCGATGTCGTGTGTTTCCATTCCCGTGATGTCGCCGTCGCGGAACTGGACCGTTCCCGAACTGGGTGGGGTGAGCCCGAGGATCGATCGAATCGTCGTGGTTTTGCCGACACCGTTTCGGCCGATTAGTGCGACGACCTCGCCAGCCTCGATCTCAAGGGAGACGCCCTGCAGGACCGTGCTCTGTCCATAAGACGCGTGAACGTTATCGAGCCGTAGCAGCGTCATGCGGCACCTCCACGGCCGGTTTCGCCGCCCGCATACCCGCCAAGATACGCTTCCTGCACGGCTGGATCGTCTCTCACAGCATCCGGCTGGTCGTTGGCGATCAGTTGCCCCTGATGTAACACCGCAATTCGATCGGACACCTCCATGACGACGTCCATATTGTGTTCGACCAACAGAATTGCGTGATCCTCGGCGACGTCGTCGATTACACCGATCACGTCTTCGATTCCGTCTGTCGAGACCCCTGAGGTTGGCTCATCGAGCAACAGCACGTCTGGGTCACCGGCGAGTGCGATCGCGACCTCGAGATTCCGCTTATTCCCGTGGCTCAATGCCGCGGCCGTCGAGTGAGCGTCGTCTTCGAGCCCGACCCGATCGAGGATACGGTACGCTTCTTCGGTGTATTGAGTGAGGTTCTCGGCGTTCTGCCAGAGCTTCCACGAATCGGAGCCGTGTGCCTGTGCGGCGATCCGCACATTTTCGAGCACCGACGACGTCGGGAAGAGATTGGAGATCTGATACGATCGGTGGATGCCTGCCTGCGCGGTCTCGTGCGTCTGGGCGTCCGTCAAATCACGCCACTCTCCAGCAGTTTTGAACTCCACACGTCCTTCGGAGGGAGCGAGCGTGCCGGTCAGTAGATTGAAAAACGTGGTTTTCCCGGCGCCGTTCGGTCCGATCAGCGAGCAGCACTCGTCGCCAGCAAGTTCGAAGGTAACCTCGTCGATCGCGGTGAGTCCGCCGAAGTGCTTCGTCAAGCCGGTCGTTCGGAGTACCATTTATAATGAGCAGTCCATATCGTCGTCGTCTGCTGGGAGCGTTACCTCGTCCATGCCGATTCGAGCGACTGGCTCTCCGGGCATGAGTGCCGCATCCCAGTTGTCCTCGGTATTCGGAACTGGGTACGCGACAGTCATCTCCGAGCGCGCCTGGTTGTTGTACTCCTGGTAGACGTACGCGTCCGTTCCCTTCGGCGTCTCTGCGATCGTCATGCCACGCATGGCGGCCGCGAGATCGGCGCCATCGGTCGAACCGCTCGATTCGGCGGCCTGAACGACGGAGGACGCAGCAGCGAACGTTCCGGAGGTAAACAGGTCCGGCACGACCCCATACGCATCGGTGTACATCTCCACAAAGGCGTCGTTGATCGGGTTGTCGTACTGGTTCCAGTGATATCGGGTCGTAAACGGCCCGAGTTTGGCGTCTTTGAGGTCCTGTTCGGTCAGATCCTCGCCGAGGACCCGTTCGGCGACGCCTCCGATCGCGTTGACGCTAATCTGTGTCGCGAAGCCGCCGAACATCCGGAGGTCGTAGCCGCCTTCGAGTCCGACGCTGAGGAACTGCGGCAACGTCGCAACGGTGAAGCCGCCGATCACGGCATCCGCATCGGCTTCGACGGCGTTCTCGAATAATCCTTCAAACTCCGAGTAGCCTTGGGGAACAAACTGCTCGCCAACGACCTCTACCCCTTCGGCCTCGAGAACGGTTCGATAGTTTGCGGCGACTGCTTGACCGAACGAGTAGTCCGCAGCCATGATGTACACCCGTTCGACATCGGTTTCCTGGGCAACATAGCGTCCGCCTGATCTGGCGTCCATGACCGTGTTTTCGCTCGCCCGGAACACGAACTCGCTACAGGTGTCTGAATCGGCTGTGAAATCCGAGGCTGCCGCAGGGCCTGCGATGAACGGCGTACTTGAGGGGATCGCGACTGTCTCGATCACTCGGCGGGCAGCACCTGAGGAGGCTGTTCCGAACAGCAAGTCGACGCCGACATCCTCGACGAGGTCCGTCGCCACCGACTGGGCCTGATCTGCGTCGAACTGTGAATCTTCGATACGGAGTTCGATCGTCAACTCGTCTGCTTCGATCGTTTCTGTGCCCGCCGACTCCACCGCAAGCGGCTCCTGGTCCACCTTGTACGCCAGCCCAGAAAGGAATCCCCACAGTGACTGTAGGCCGTAGTATTCGAGATCGCCGGTGAGCGGCTGCAATACGCCGATCGTGAGAGTACCGCTCGGAAGCCCACTGTCATCTGTCGAATCGGAGTCGCCGTTACCGTCAGAGTCGCCGTTCCCGTCTGAGTCGCCGTTGCCATTCCCGGATTCGCCATTATCTTCAGAGTCTCCGTTGCCATTCCCGTTACCGCCGGTACAGCCGGCGAAGCCTGCAATTCCAATCGTTCCGGCCGTCCCGATGGCCTGTAGATACCGTCGTCGTGTGTTTTTCTCTCGCATACATGTTTGACGATAGGCGATTGCCATAGGCTACGCGGTTAATATCATAACCTATCTGCTGTCCCTTCCATGCAATGGGTGACTGTACGATGTGTAAAATCGCCATCGCGTCCCGCTATTCTCAGTGACGTACGGTGGACGCTCCCGAATTACTCGTCTGTCCCTGACTCCAGTGACTCGAGTGCCGTTACTACACTCCGCAGGAGTTTCTTTTCACCACGGCGCATATTTTTCGAGACCGCAGCGGTCGAGACATCGAATTCGTCGGCAAGCGTCGAAAGTGTCGCCTTCCGTGGTGACTCGAAATAGCCGGCTTCGGCCGCAGTGGTGAGTGTGTCCTCTTCGACCGCAGAGAGGGTTCTGCAGGCATCTAACAGCGTTGTGGCTGCGTCTGCATGCCGCATAATGTCGAATAACTGATCGAGTTCGACATCGGATCGTCGCTCAATGTCGAACTCGTTTCCCTTCTCCAACGCGACAACCGCATCCTGGGCGGTTTGCTCGTCGTCGAACCCAACCTGCCACCGTTCTGAGCCGTCTTCGATGTGGAACGGCCCGGTAATGTACCCGCCGTGATCCGTAATCGTCGACATCGCGTTGGTCTCTTCGATCGTCGTCCGAATCACCGCCGTCCCGTCCTGTTTCGAAAATTGCTTATAATCTGTCATATTAGGGTGCTCTCGGAGGTCGGTAAGCCCAGCGTCGAGCTCCCAGCAGTCGGGCGATTCGACAATCATCCGCGTTTCGAGCTGCTCGGCGGCTGTATCGAGTTGCCAGTTGATCGACGAGAAGGCAACGTCGTGATCTGCGGTGGTGTCGATGAACGGACAGTCAAACTGCTCCATGTCCATCGTGATATCAATCATGAACAATGATTTGAATCACGGGTTGTAAGTGTTGTGGCGATCGTGCAGACGTACGCTGCACACAGCTCTGTGTTAGGCGCTCAGGAGTTCTCAGCGCCGAAGCGATCGGAAATTGCGGTCCGATCGATCTTCGACGGCCCGCTCATCGGCATTTCGTCGACGAACGCGAGTTGCTTCGGGATGGCGTAGCGAGCGATTCGTGACGCGAGGTGCGATTTGAGTTCGTCGAGTGTCAGCGACTCGTCGCCTTCGACGACTGCCTTCCCGACGGTTCCCCATCGGTCGTCTGGGATTCCAATCACGACGACCTCCTCAACTTTGGGGTGATCGGCGATCGCATCCTCCACCTGCGGAGGATAGACGTTCTCACCGCCCGAGATGAACATGTTCTTTTTTCGCCCCTCGATGTGGTAGAAGCCATCTGCGTCGACGCGGGCGAGATCACCCGTCGAGACCCACTCGCCGAAGGTTTCTGCGGTCTCAGTTTCGTTGTTCCAGTATCGATCGGCCGCGGCTGGCCCCGCGAGTTCAAGTTCGCCGATCTTACCGGGTTCGACCGCCTCGCCGTCGCCGTCGACGATCCGCGCGTCAACACCGAGGACAGGCACGCCGACGCTTTCGGTCTTTACTTCTGGAAACGCATCGGGCATCGCGAAGTTATTCGGCCCACACTCGGTGAGTCCGTAGCCCTGCGAGAACTCGACGCCGCGATCGCGCCACGCGGAGATCACTGCATCCCGACAGGGGCCGCCGCCGCTTTTGACGAACCGCAGCGACGAGAGATCTGTTTCGTCCCATCGATCGTGGTGAGCCATCATCCGGAGCACCGCCGGCACACCCACGAGGACCGTCGATCGCTCCGATTCGATGTTATCTAACACCCTCCCTGGATTGACCTCTGGGCTGATGAGGAGCGTCGCGCCCATGTGGATGAACGGGATGGTTATCACATTCCACCCACCGGTGTGGAACATCGGGAACAAAAGCGGCGTCACGTCGTCTTCTCGGAGTCCCCACGCGGTAATCGTATTGAACGAGTTCGCGTTGATCGCGCCGTGGCTGAGCACGGTCTCTTTGGGCGTCCCCGTCGACCCACCGGTATGTAAAAACATGTGGGGGTCCGCGGGCGAAATTGCCGGACGATCAATCGGCGACCCATCGCTCGGCAGTTCGTCAGTGTACGGTGTCCACTCGTTGTCGCCGTCACTCGGGATCGATCGGACCGCCGGCTCTGCGTCGGCTCGCTCGATTGCATCGATCGAGTCGCCGACAAAGGGCGTTTCCACGAGCAACAGCTGTGGGTCCACGTCACTGAACACTGCCGCAAGCTCTCGTTCGGCCAGACGGTGTGAGAGGGGTGCCAATATTGCTCCAAGCTTAGCGGTCCCAAAGAACAGATCCAACAGTTCAAATCGATTTCGCGACACCACCGCAACCCGATCGCCCTTTTCGACGCCGCGATCACGAAGATATCTCGCGGTCTGATTCGCCCGCACATCAAGCTCTTCGTAGCTGACTGTCTGTCCCGTTTCTCCGTGTTTTATCGCCACTCGATCGGGTGAAAGCGCTGCTCGGCGGCCAGAGAGATTTCCGACCCAGTCGTAGCCGCGATCGGCATGTGGATGTGGGCGCGGGTCCGTTCGGAATGTTGATTCTTCAGACATGTTCATGGATAAACGTCAGTATTCGGTCGTTCACCTGATCTCGATTCTCGATAAAAAAGAGGTGGTGTCCGTCTTCGATCGGCACGAAGGTTGCGTTCGGCAGCACTTCTGCGAGGAGTTCGCCGTTTTCGAACGGAAGGACCCGGTCAGCCGTACCGTGAACCACGAGGGCTGGCATCGTCAGATCGGCCGCCCAGTGGGTGGCATCAAACGTTTCGACCGCAGCCGCCTGAGCCTGCCGTGCGTCGGGTTCGGCGTCACTTTCGAGACGAGCGTCGACGATCGATTCGACGAGGTCTGGCTCCTGACTGTAGAAGTCGTCTGAGACGGCAGGCTCCATCCGATGGCGGATCACCTCGCGATCGGTCGCATCCGGAGGCACAGAAAAAATATGTTCAAGCACGTCTTCGGGCGTTGGTGTCGCTCGATCGCCGCCAGGTGACGTACAAAGCAGCGTTAGTGTTTCGACGCGATCGTCCTCATGGGCAAGTCGTTGTGCGACCATTCCACCCATTGACGCCCCGAGGACGTGCACTTGATCGAGCCCAAGCTCGTCTATGACCGCGGCGGCGTCGGCGGCCATCTCGGCGATTGTGTACGGCCCTTCCGGTGCGTCAGATTCACCGGTTCCCCGGTTATCCGGACGAATCACCCGTAGGTCGGGCGTGGCATCCGAAACAAAAAACCGCCACATCCAGCGGCCGTAGCCCAGTCCTTCGAGCGCAATGACCGCCGGTGCGTCCGGCGGTCCGTCGACGGTATACCTGATCGAAACCCCGTCGGAATCAACGGTTGGCATACTGTTGTGGAGACGCCCGCTTGGTATCAATCTGCAGTTTCATATATGAACCTTGCACGGACTGGTTGGTGGCGATCGCTGTCCAATTGGTTGATGAGGTGGTACGCACTCACCGTGATTCGGTCGGACTGTTCGGAACAGTCTCGTTTTTGTACCAAACGTTTTTATCCTGCCTCATCCTCACATGAGGTGTCATGCCGAAAGGGAAGGTAGCCTTCTTCAACGACACTGGCGGTTACGGATTCATCGAAAGCGACGACGTCGACGAGGACGTGTTCTTCCACATGGAAGATGTCGGTGGTCCAGACCTCGAAGAAGGCCAAGAGGTCGAATTCGACGTGGTCCAAGCTGAAAAAGGCCCACGCGCGAAAGACCTCGAACGACTGTAACTGCGCGAGCAGTTACCCGGTACGGATTTCGAACCGCGGTTTCAGTTTTGCTGTGACCGTCTTCGGGTGTGAGCGGCGACTATGCACACACCCTTATTTTCGATCGAGTAGTGACAACGATCGACTGCGATTCAAGCGCCGCGTTGGAGCAGTTTACGACTGACTAAATTTCACGCGACGTGTCGGAGCAGTTTACGACTGACTAAATTTCACGCGACGTGTCGGAGCAGTTCACGATCGGTACAGACGAACCACTGTTCACAGATCATTTATGCTAATCGATCACATACAGACAATAGATGTCTCAACAGATTCAACAGGAACTCGATGTCGACCAGTTTACGCTCGGGTTGGTCGGCCCCGATCAAGAGTGGGCGGGCACCGTTGCTGACGGCGGGACCGTTCGAACGCACACCCCCGCTGGCTGCTGGGGACCGATGATTACACCCTCGTTTCGCGGCGGACATGAGGTCACCCGACCGATCCGTGTTGAAAACGCCGAGGTCGGCGACGCACTTGTCGTCCGGATCAAAGACGTATCGGTGACGAGTATCGCCACTAGCACTGGCAGTATGGCCGAACGAGATGAGGCCTTTGGCGACGATCCGTTTATTGACCACCGCTGTCCGGAATGTGGCACAGAGTGGCCCGACACGGTCGTTGAGGGGACTGGTGAGGACGCAATTCGGTGTGCCGAGTGTGGGGCCAACGCCTCCTCGTTTGGTTTCGAGTACGGCTACACGGTCGTCTTCGACGAGGATCGAACGATCGGGCTGACTGTCGGGCCAGAGGGTGCCAATCAGCTCGCCGAGAATGCTGACGAGAATATGGCGCTTCCCGAGAACTCTCGCCAGCATCCGATTTTGCTGTACAAACCAGACGAGATCCCCGGAACGCTCGGCCACCTCGCGCCGTTCATTGGCAACATCGGGACGACGCCGGCGGTTGAGCTCCCCGATTCGCACAACGCCGGCGATTTCGGCCAGTTCCTCATCGGAGCAGATCACGACTGGGGAATCACTGACGAGAGCGAACTCGAGGCACGGACTGACGGCCACATGGATTCAAACGATGTGCGGCCGGGTGCAACGCTCATTTGTCCGGTGCGAGTCGACGGTGGTGGGCTCTACGTTGGTGACCTCCACGCGAATCAGGGTGACGGGGAACTGTCACTACACACGACTGATGTGAGTGGGACGACTGAGCTCGAAGTCGAGGTCATCAAAGACGTCGAGATGGACGGCCCACTCCTCCTGCCGAATGAGTCGGACCTCCCAGATATTGCCAAGCCGTACACCGACGACGAGCGCGAGACGGCTAACGCGCTTGCTGCACAGTACGGTGTCGACACCGTGTCGGATGCGATGCCGCTTCAGATCATCGGCTCAGGGGCGACGGTCAACGAGGCAACCGACAACGCCTTCGATCGGGCCGGGTCGCTATTTGACATGACTGAAGGCGAGGTTCGAGCCCGCTGTACCTTCACCGGCGGCGTCGAGATCGCTCGCCTGCCGGGTGTTGTGCAGCTTTCGATGCTTGTCCCGACGGAGATTCTCGAAGATGTGGGGCTGGCGTCGGTCGTTCGCGAGCAGTACGGACTCTGAATATTTTCGGACTGGGCTCTCACTCGATCTTGTTTGTGCCGGCCTCGATCAGCCGCCCTGTGCGGCAGGAATGAGTGTGATCGCTGCTGTCGGTCGGCACTCTGTTTCCGGATCGGCACGTTCGCCGTCGACAAGCACACGAACACTTGCTCGGAGGGTTCCATCATCGTCGAACAGCTGCTGATTGGCTCGTGGATACTGCTCGACAAAGCGTTCGAGCACGCTATGAACCGATTCCTCGTGGTCGTCAGTCGCGATCGAGACTGTTTTCGATCCAGTCACGCCGCGAAGTGGCCCGTGGACTGTTAGCTCCATACACTGTTTTCGGTCGTATACCGCATTGCTGTTGTGTTCGTCACCTGACCGGGATCACGGTTGGAATAGCCACTGCGTCGCCGCCGAGGTCAGAGTTCGCCGCGGACCGTTAGTTGCCGCACGCGCTCGGCCCGATCGCGAATCGCGTCCCACTCCTCGTCGCTTTTGTTGTCGACGTGTGAGTACATGAGCCCCATCCGGCCGGTTCCACGCAGCGTCGATTCGTTTTCTTTCAGGAAGTCCCAGTACAGCGCGTTGAACGGACAGGCGTTCTCGCCGGTCGTCTTCGAGACCGCATAGGGACATGATTTGCAGTGATCGCTCATCCGGTTGATGTAGTTGCCCGAGGAGGCGTATGGTTTTGAGGAGAGCACGTCCGTCCCAAACGAACCCATTCCGATCACGTTCGGCGTGGTCACCCAGTGGTACGCGTCAACGAACCCAAGGTGGAACCACTCGTTCAGCTCGGCCGGATCGACTCCGTACAGCAGCGCGAAGTTCGAAAGCACCATGAGCCGCTCGATGTGGTGGGCGTAGCCGCGATCGTACACACCGTCGACTGCCTCAGCCAGACACTGCATGTCGGTCTCTCCGGTCCAGTACGCCGGTGGCAGCTCCCGCGATTGCTCCAGTTGGTTTGCCGCCGCGAGTTCTGGCATCGATCGCCGGTAGACGTGCCGCATGAACTCCCGCCAGCCGATCACCTGACGGATGAATCCTTCGACGCTGTTGAGCGGCGCGTCCCCGGCATGGTAGGCCGATTCGACCCGATCAACGACTTCTCTTGGTGTGAGCAACCCGAGGTTGATCGCCGAAGACAGGAGTGAGTGCGACAGCGCCCACTCGTCGGTTACCATCGCGTCCTGGTAGGGGCCGAACTCGCCAAGTCGGGTATCGATGAACCACTCGAGCGCCTCCAGCGCCTGCTCGCGGGTTACCGGCCACGGAATGCGCTCGTCGGGGTCCGGCAGTCGACCCCACGCGTCTGGGTAGCGATCGCCGACGAACGATCGCACCTCGCGGGTGGTCTCGTCCTGCTCGAACCGCAGCACTGCTGGCGGTTCCCAGTCTTTCGGCGGCGTCTCACGATTCTCGTCGTCGTAGTTCCACTCGCCACCGATCGGCTCGCCGTCGTCCATCAAAATGCCTGTCTCGCGGCGGACGTGTCGATACCAGTTCTCTTGGCGATACGTGCGATCGTCGGTATGCTCGCCCGCCCACGCGTTGAACTCCACGGGCGTCGTGAGAAAGAGCTCGTTTTCGACCCGTGTGAGCGTTCCACCGCGCGCTTCGACCATGGCTTCGAGGCGATCGCCAGCCCCGTAGCTCGGCGGCTCCATGAGGACGAGGTCGTCATCGGGGCTCGCCTCAAAGTACCGATCGAGCGCCGCTCCGAACGTCTCTGCGCGGAGGTACGTAACCTCGTAGTCGCTTTCCCGCAGGCGATCGCGAAACGATCGCATTGCCGCGAACACTGTCAGGAGCTTCTGGGGGTGATAGCGGTGCCGATCGCCGAACGCGTGTGCTTCGATCATGAGCACGTGGTCGGCGTGTTCGATCGGACCGCAGTTCGTTGAGAGTTGATCGCCGAGAACCCACACCGTCATGATGGTTTGTAGGAGAGACAGCCACTAAACACCGCTGGCGATGTGAATCACACCGCTCGTGTGGCTTGCTGGGGGGATCGGATTTTTGTCGTCTGGCGGTGAGTTCATCCCATGGAGTACACGACGCTTGGCTCGACCGGCATGGAGGTCTCGAAGATCTGTCTTGGCTGTATGAGTTTTGGTACGAGTGACTGGCGCGAGTGGGTGTTAGACGAGGAGGCAGGACTCGAACTTGTCGATCGGGCGATCGAACTCGGGATCAACTTCTTCGATACCGCCAACATGTACTCCGAGGGCGAATCCGAACGCGTCCTCGGGAAGGCCCTAGAGGGCCGCCGCGAGGAAGCAGTCGTCGCGAGTAAGGTCTACTTCCAGATGGACGAGGACGATCCGAACTCTGGCGGGCTGTCTCGGAAGGCGATCGAACAGGAACTGGACGCGAGCCTCGATCGGCTGGGCATGGACACACTCGATCTGCTACAGATCCACCGTTACGACGACGACACGCCGCCTGAGACAACGCTTCGGGCGCTCGATGATGCAGTTCGACGTGGCAAGACGCGATATATTGGCGGGTCGTCAATGTGGGCTCACCAGTTCGCGGATATGTTGCACACGAGCGATCGGCTCGGACTCGATCGGTTCGTCACAATGCAGAACCACTACAACCTCGTCTATCGCGAGGAAGAACGCGAGATGCTTCCGCTGTGTGCCGCCGAGGATATCGGCGTGATCCCGTGGTCGCCGCTGGCGCGTGGGTACCTCACGCGGCCGGATGCGGAGATCGATGCGACGACGCGCGGAGAGACTGAAGAGCACATGTATCGCCACCCCTACCGCGAGGGCGGCGGCAAAGAGATTAACGCCCGGGTCGCCGAACTCGCCGACGAGAAGGGCGTTAAGATGGCCCAGATCGCCCTTGCGTGGGTGCTTTCGAAGGATGTTGTCACCGCGCCGATCGTTGGAACCACGTCAGTTGAACATCTTGAAGACGCGGTGGAGGCACTCGACATCGACCTCCGATCGAGCGACATCGAGTACCTCGAAGAACCCTACGAGCCGGTTCGGGTCTCCGGACACGACTGAAGGATGTATATTGAAGCCTCCGACGCTGTTTACATTCTCAGATAGTGATCTATTTTTGCGATCGTGCTGAATAGAGGAGGTGTAGTCAGCACGGGAACTGCGTTATTTTCTCCATCTAAACAACATTCATTATGTAGTCTCCGAGTAGGTGGGATATGCGGAGCCTGAATAGCGAAAATCGAGAGCTGTGGGACGAATGGAGTGACGAGCATCAGGCGATGTGGAACGGTGCGACGGATAACGGGCGTCTCCCGCCGACGTATTCGCCCTTACCAGACGCTGATTCACTGGACGAGTGGCAGGCCGAAGGGCTCCCCGAGGTATCGGACATCGACTTCATCGAGCTTGGCTGTGGTGGTGGACAGGGTACGGTCGGGGCTGCCCAGGATGGTGTTCAAACCGCTATCGGTGTCGATTTTTCGACGCAACAACTCCGCCATGCGAGGCGGTTGCGTAACCTCTACGGTGTGGATGCCGAGTTCGTTGCTGGCGATGTCTCAACCATTCCCGTCTCTGATGACGCCTTCGATCTGGCGCACTCGGGATTTGTGTATTTTATGGTGGCGGATCTCGACGCCGCGTTTAGGGAAGCCCATCGCGTACTCCGTGCAGGCGGACACCTCTCTTTCGATGTGCCCCACCCGGTCCACGAACTCTTCGATCCCGCAACGTTAGAATTCGAACGCAGCTACCACGACACCGGCACCCGCCGCGACAAGCACGACGAGGTCTTACACGAGGACATCATCGTCATGGATCGAACCATCAGTGACCTCCACAATGCACTCGTCGATGCTGGCTTCACGGTCACGGAGATGTGGGAATGGCCTCACAGCGACGACCCAGACGACTACGAAGATACCGACATGAGCTCGTCACCGGCGCTCAAGGCGAAAGTGCCTCGTACGCTCGGATTCCGAGCAGTTGCAGAATAACCACGGGCCTACTGCTCATTTGTTCCCGTGCTATGATGCGTTTCCGGGTCGTGATCTGCTGCATATGCGCTCTGTATTCAGCACGTACTTCTTGTCAGGATGAACGGGTTTCAACAGAGCCAGTCCTTCTGTACTGACTCCGAGGTTCAATCGAGCAACTGTGCAGCGATCGTGTTCCGCAGAATCTCGCTCGTCCCCTCGTAGATCTCGTTGAGTTTGGCGTCGCGGTAGTAGCGTTCGACCGGGAAGTCCTTCGTGTAGCCGTAGCCGCCGTGGATCTGGATCGCTTCGTTTGCGACCTCTCGGGAGATCTCGCTGGCGTACAGCTTCGCCTGTGCGGCCTCTTTGATGAACGTCTCTCCGCGCATCTTCTTATCGGCGGCCTGATGCATCAGCAAGCGAGCACACTCGAGTTTGGTATCCATGTCCGCGAGCTTGTGTTGGATCGACTGGAACCCAGAGATTGGCTGGTCGAACTGCTCGCGCTGTTGGCTGTATTCAAGCGCGTCGTCGAGGGCTGCCTGGGCGATCCCAACCGATCGCGCGGCGATCGTAATCCGGCCGCCGTTGAGCGTCTTCAACGCGTGGATGAAGCCATCGCCTTCCTCGCCAAGACGTCGATCGGCCGGGATCCGCATCTCGTCGAAGCGAAGCTCTGCGGTCGGACACCCCTTATCACCAAGTTTGTGCTCGGTCCCCTCGACGATGAAGCCGTCGTCCTCGTTGGGTCGGACGACGAATGAGGAGATCCCTTTCCGCCCCGCGTCAGGATCGGTTTTTGCGAACAGTGTGACCGTGTCTGCGACAGAACCGTTCGAGATCCAGAGCTTGCCGCCGTCGATCACATACTCGTCGCCGTCTTGTTGAGCGGTCGTCTCCATGGCCGGGACGTCGCTGCCCGCACCTGGCTCAGAGAGCGCGAATGCGCCGATATCGTCACCGAGGTTCAGCGGCGTGAGGTACGTTTCTTTTTGCTCTTGGCTGCCGAACGCGTAGAGCATGTTTCCCGCGAGGCTCGTGTGCGCGGCCACGATCGTCCCCAGCCCACCCGATCCTCGAGAGAGTTCTGCCAGTCCAAGCGCGTAGCTGTGGTAATCCAACCCTGCGCCGCCGTATTCCTCCGGGAACGGCATTCCCATGAGGCCAAGCTCGGCCATCTCGTCGATCAGCTCTGCTGGAAACTCGTCGGTTTCGTCGATCTCGGCCGCGCGCGGTTTGACCTCCTTGTCGACGAACTCTGCAACCATATCCTTGATCTGTCGTTGTTCCGCAGAGAGGCTGAAATCCATGTTTTGTCCTTCGGCCGACCGCTCTTATGCGTTTCCACACGGTTGTTCATGCATTTCTGTGACAATCGATCGACAGCGGCTTGGCTCGTGTCAATCCCGGCACCGAGCAAACCCCAAGAGACTTTTTATCCCCGCTGCCTTACGATAGGATACTTGAATGAATGGACACGAATCCCGCCCGCCCGGGGCCGACGCTGAAGCCGACCTCGCGTGGTGTCGCGACGCCGTCCAGGACGTTTCGCGGACGTTCGCGCTGACCGTCGATGTGTTGGAAGAACCGATGTCGACGCATATCTGCTTGGGGTATCTTTTGTGCCGTATCGCAGACACTGTTGAGGACGCCGGCCACATCCCGCCCGAAGCGCAGGCCGCAGCCCTCGAAACCTACGATGAAGCAATTGATCCGGAAAGCGATGTATCGATCGACGCCTTTCTGACCGAGATCGAACCGTGGCTCCCACCGGAGCCCGACCGCTCGGCCGACTGGACTGTCGTTGCCAACGCCGATCGCGTACTCGCTGCGTTCGAAACCCTCCCTGAGGACGTTCAGGCAGCGATCGTCCCGCCAGTCTCAGAGCTTGTCAGCGGAATGGCGATGTTCGTCGAACGCCACGCCGGAAACGGTGGGCTACGGATTTCCTCGCGCGAAGAGCTTGAGGAGTACTGCTACTACGCGGCTGGGACGGTCGGAAACCTCATCACGAACCTCCTGACGCGCGGCGAACTCGCCGCAGAGAAGCGACGGATCCTCTATGAAACGGCCGAAGACTTTGGCCTGCTGTTACAACTCGTCAACATCTCGAAAGATGTGTACGACGATTACACCGAAGAGAACAACGTCTATCTGCCAGCGGAGTGGCTTGACGAGGAAGGTATCGACCACGACGCGCTTGTTGACCCCGCAAACCGCGACGAGGCCGCTGCGGTCGTCGATCGAACGGCCGACCACGCCCGATCGTTCCTAGACGACGCAGAAGCGTATCTCACCGCAATGCCGCTGAAACACGGCAACACCCTGGCGGCGTGGGGTGTACCGTTCTTGCTCGCGGTCGGGACACTTCGAGAGCTCGCTGCGCGGCCCGAAGATGCGCTCACTGAGCGCGGCGTCAAAGTCTCCAGAGAGGAGGTGTACGCCGTCGTCGCCGCGATGAGTTCGACCGGTCGCGAGTCGGTATCTGAGCTGCGACGACAGATCGCCGATCAGCCGTTCCACCTCGCGATTTCGAACCCGCAGTCGCAGTAATAGGCGTTCAGCCACTGTGGTGACAAATGCCCGCCAAGGCGGCAACGCTCATTCACTGCGGTGACAAAGGCCCGTCCACTGCGGTGACAAACGATCGTCCACTGCGGTGACAAACGATCGTCCACTGCGGTGACAAACGATCGTCCACTGCGGTGACAAACGATCGTCCACTGCGGTGGCAAACGCCCACTTGTTAGCAGGTCCGATCGAGAAGTCGTTTGAGCTGGGCTCGATCGCGTGTATCCTCCGGAAGTGAGTCTGGCCGAAACCACTGGGCATCGGAGATCTCGTCGTCCGGGTCCGCAACCGAGAGCGCTGTCGCGTCTGTCTGCGCTTCGAACACCGGGAGGATTCCCCACGTATTGTAGTCCCCAGAGCGAATTCGCACGCGGGTGAGTGAGGCAAGTCCCTCGTACTGTGCGTCGATTCCTGCCTCCTCATGCAGTTCACGAACCGCGGCGTGTTTGTATGTCTCGTCGCTTTGGACACCGCCACCGGGAAGCACCCACTTGTCGACGCCATCGTGTCTCACGAGCAGGACCGATCGGTCGTCGCTGGGTGTGACGATGGTGTGTGCGCCGTAGGGCGCACCCGAGTCAACGATCCGCGTTGCGAGCGTCCGAAATCGTCGGCGTGGTACCGTGTCGACTCGTTCGGAGGTATGATACTCGCCATACTCACGACGCAGACGGTGATACCGCTGTTCGGCCCGTTGGGCGGCGCGGTCGGCGAGGAACCACAGGTCGTTTACCGTCGTCATTGTCGCGAGTGGGTGTGTCTGCCGGCAAAGTGATCGGTTCAAGCACGCCGCAGACACTGTTAGTATCATCGTTCACTCGAACGCTACAAAAGGCTTCGCTGACAGCTCGATCGAATCCACGGCCCTTTTAGCGTCGCTTCGCCAACGTCGGGTATGAGCTTCGAAAAAGACGACAAAGTCGTGCTCTCGGACAAACACAGCGAATACGACGGCGAGACTGGCACGATTACTCAGGTCGTCGAGACGATGTTCGGCGACGCTACGTACACGATTAGCTTCGAAGACGGCCAGGAGGCTGGAATCCCCGGAGATTCATTGACCCCCGCGGAGGACGTTGACGACGCCGAAGCCGAGGACGCTGATACTGAAGCCGAAGACGACGCGTAATCTTTCGGTTCGATCGCGCCGTTTTTGCCTGCGCCGCTCGTTTCTCCCAGCATGGCGAGTGTACCCTTTCACTACATTGATCTGCGGACCTTCTGTTATGCGACAGAGGATGAAAAGCGCGTAGAGGCTGCGCTCAGAAACTTGTTACCCGAGGAGTTTGCGATCGATCGCGTCGAAAACACCGGCCACCACGGCGATCGAATCGTGATCCTGTCTGCGCGGGTCGAACGGGCTGACGAGATGCGACACGTGTTGGACCGGCTCAGCGAACTCTCGAACATCGACACGATCATCGAAGAGCTGGACGAGCGGATCGACGACAACTGTTCGTTCTTTTTGCGGCTCGACAAACAACAGGCGTTCTCGGATTCGATCGAACTCGGTGAGGGGATCACGCTCCGAGCGAAGGTCGAAGCCTACCCCGCAAAACACGAGAAGGCAGTCGCAAACGCAACGACGGCGCTGGAACGCGCCGGCGCATAGTGTCACGAGTGGGCGACAGTCAGCTCCCTGCTCACTCGTCAGTCCACTTGATCGAACAGCCTTGGGAGGGTCGATCAGGGTGTTCGACTGGCTCTCCAGCCAGAACGGCATCGATCGCGTCGCGGATGTAGTACTCCGAGGCCTCTTCGTCAGGGCTGAGTGCGTCGTCAAGCCGGCCGTGGTAGGCAAGCGTCCACTCGCCGTCGGACTGTTCGAAGAGGAATGGATCTGGAGTACACACCGCACCGTACTCGGCCGCGACTGACTGTGTCTCGTCATAGAGGTACGCGTCGTAGTCGATCGTCCCATCTTCGACGAGTTCGACCATTCGATCGTAGTTGTCTTCGGGATACTCCTCGTTTGCGTTGGGGTTGATCCCGACAACTGCTGCGTCGTCGTACTCCGCGGCTACCTCGTTGAGGAGGTCGAACTTCGCCTTCGCGTACGGACAGTGATTGCACGTAAAAACGACAAGCAACGCCTCGTAGTCGTCGAACGAGGCCAACGAGTACTGTTCACCGTCGGTTCCGCGGAGATCGAAATCTGGCGCGACATCGCCGCGGTCGAGTTCGGACTCGGACTCTTTGAGTACCATATTTGACGGTTCGCCCCCGACATAAATAAACGCTCTTTCAGACGATCGTCACTAACCGATCGTGATTACCACAATATTACCAATTTCATAGGATATAATTTTGATTGATACAATGAACTAGATACTAGAGAAACGTGCCCCTGTTAATTAGCGTTGTCTCCCAGCAGGCTTCGGAATTTACCAAGTGTATTTTAATTTTGCATTCAAAGATCTGCAACACTAGTAGCTTCCCCGGAAATTACTCACTGTATGTACCTGAAACCAATTATTTAACTCGATTTTGATCGTCAATTTCGGCCGTTATGGTTCGAAATTGGGTTCGAGTCGAGTTATTTGCAAATATACGATTATTTGTACAATAAAAATACTATACTATCTAATACATTTCTACTCAGGTATCTACATCCGGTTCACTCCCGATCGCCCCATCAGCCTCGAGCCGATCGAGTTCTTCCGGAGCGTATCCAACCTCTGCGAGTACCGATCGAGTGTGTTCGCCGAGCGCTGGCGGTGGCGATCGGAAGCCGCTTTTCGAACGGCCGTAGTGCAGTGGGTGTTCGATCACCGGCACGTCACCCCACTCCGGGTGCGACACGGTGTCCGTTGCCCCTCTGGCGTCGGTCTGTTCGTTGTATAGTGCATCTTCGACGTCGAGCACAGGTCCGGCGGGGATTCCCGCCTCCTCCACCAACAGGGTCATCCACTCGTCGGTCGTTAACTGTGTAAACGTCGCTTCGAGTTCCGCCTCGAGTTCGTCCATGTGTTCGACGCGATCGGCATTGGTTTCGAAACGCGGATCTGACGCGAGGTCAGGGCGATCGATCGCCTCACAGAGCCCGCCCCAGAGCTTCTGGTTGAGACAGGCCACGTTCAGATAGCCGTCAGCGGTTTCGAACGTCTGATACGGCGCGAGGACTGGATCCTTCGTTCCCATCGGTTCGGGCTCTTCGCCGGCAAAGACCTTTCCGGCCTGTTTTGTGAGCCACGGGAGGACCGATTCGAGCATCCCGAGGTCGATGTACTCGCCCTCGCCGGTCCGTTCGCGGCGATACAGCGCGTTCGAGATCCCGAACGCCGCCCACATCGCAGTGATGAGGTCCGTCATCGGAACGCCGACCTTGACTGGACGACCGTCTTCTCCGCCCGTTACGCTCATTATTCCGCTCATTCCCTGGATCATCAGGTCGTATCCGGGACGGTGCTGCCAGGGTCCAGTCTGGCCGAACGCCGAGATCGCACAGTAGATGATATCCTCATTGTGCGATCGGATCGCCTCCTCGTCGACATCCAGTTTTGCAGCGGTCCCCGGCCGGTAGTTCTGAATGAACACGTCCGCCTCGGCGACGAGGTCGTACAGTGCCTGTCGACCAGCCTCGTGTTTGAGGTTCAATTCGACGCTGCGTTTGTCGTAGTTGACGGTCCAAAAGTACGGAGACTCACCGTTGAGAAACGGCGGCCCCGAGTGACGGTTGTCGTCGCCGACCCCTGGACGTTCGACTTTGATCACGTCCGCTCCCTGGTTCGCGAGCATCAGCGAACAGAACCCCCCGGTGACGAACGTCGTCAGATCGACGACAGTGATATCCTCGAGAATGCGGCTCCCGTCTGTCATATGATACGTAGTCCCCTCGGGCAGTCAAAAGCGTTCCGGGCAGACCGGGACGAACTCTATCACCCTGCCTGCTCGAGATGATCGGCCGTACGAGCACGGACCCGTTCGATCGCTGGATCGAGTTCAGCGTATAGCGCCTCAACATCGTGTGGAAATACCTCGATCGGCTTTGGCTGGGTGTGCGTGTGAATTCGAACGCGATCGCGATGACGGTACGTTCGCCGAATGCTCCACAGTCCTCCGAGAATGAACACGACTGCTAACAACGGGTTCTCCGTCAATGAGTACACACCGAATAGGGCTAACGCGCCGCTGAGAACGGCGAGAAACCAGTCGAACGACTCGTTGTTGATCTCCTGGACGTTGGTGTACGGCACGCTCACCGTTTCCTCGTTCGACGCTACGAGTACCCGACTGTCCGTAACTGTGATCGCTCCTCCCGGCCGCAACTCGCCAGTGTACCGAACCCGCTCACCGGGGTCGCGATCGAACGCGGGTTTGTCCATGGGTGTGAGTATTCCCCGTGGCTATTCAACGTTTCCCAGCCAAAAAACAAAAACAGTCCCGACTGGCAATCAGTCTGCTTTCTCAGGGCTCGCGCCGTCAGAGCCACGCATGCTCTCAAAGAGGGTTACGAACTCCGTCTCGTCTTCGGAGAGTTCCTCCCAGTCGGTGAGCCCACGCCCTTCGCGGGTCCCCGAGACAGTGTTATCCAGAATGAACGCGACGAGCCCACCAACAGCCATGGTGGTCGATCCAATGACGAAGATCGTATCTGAGACGATCTTTTGACCAAGCACGGGCCCAATTACCGCGGCACCCGACGTAATTGCCTGGAAATCAGCCGCGCTGCCGACGTTCGCCATGTATTCAGGGACTGCAAGCCCCAGGAACAGCGACAGCCCGATGATGAAGACGTTTCTCGACTGATCGAGATCGACGTACTTCAGATTCGAGAGCCCGACCGCTGCAATCTGCCCGAACATCGAAATGTACAACGCGCCGACGATCGGCGTCGGAATAGTCGTAATAAGCGCGCCAAACGGCCCAATAAAGCCGACGATCAACATGACAATTGCGCCGATCTGAACCACGTACCGCGAGGCAACGCCAGTAATTCCGATTGCCCCGATGTTCTCACCGTAGGAGGTGGTCCCGTTTCCAGTCCCCATAATTCCGGCAATCACGCCGCCGACTCCCTCCATGCCGATACCGTGGTTGATTCGCTTTTCGCTCGGAGCTGCGACGCCGGCGATCCGAGCCACGGCGAAGTAATCGCCAATGCTCTCGATCATCGATGCCAAGACGCCAGCAAACATTCCGATGATGAACGCGAGGGTAAATTCAGGCATCCCCCACTGTAGCGGCGTAATAACCTGAATGAGTGATGCATCGCCGATCGCTCCGAGGTCAACGTATCCAAGCGTGTCAGATGTATAGATTCCAGTCACCGACAGCACTGCGGCAGTAATCCACGCGATGGCGACTCCAAGAAGGACAGGAAACAGCTTTGCGTAACGACTGTACTGGTCGAGGTACTGTGAGAACAGGACGATCAACAGCAACGTGAAGCCGAGTAGCCACCAGTTTTGATCCGGCCGCGTGACGTCTTGGACACCAATCAACGACAACCCAATCAGCACAATGACTGGGGCAATTACGACCGGCGAGAGGTACTTTTTGACCTTCCCGACGAGCCCCGAATACCCGAGGAATACCTGCACGAGCGTCGACGCGATAATCGCACCCTGAAGCTCAAGGATCGTTACCTGCCAGCCAACCTCCTGTGCGCCGAGGGCCCCGATAATCGCAAGCGCCGGAGCGAGTAGTGCAAACGTCCCGCCCTGTACGATCGGATACCGATTCCCTGCGGTGGTCTGCAGCAGCGTCGCGATTCCGGAGACGACAAAGAACGTCCCAACCAACTTTGCGGTTTCGGCGGCCGGCATCCCCATCGCGCCCGCGAGAATAAGCGGGATCGCGACAGTCGCCCCGATCATCGTCAGGTAGTGTTGAATGCCAAGAAAGATCGACGTTCCTATCGGTGGTTTGTCCTCAATGCCGTACTCGACGAACGATGCCTCCTCACGAACGGACGTGCCTCCGTCCGTTTGTAATTCAGTTTTTGCGGTATCTTCGTTTGTCATATATTAGTGTTGTCGCTGCCCATGCAAGCTGTTCACACTCACACAGATATGTGCCACAATTATGCTAAGTATTGATAAATGTACCGGCATTTTCAGTCGTGATTGATCACGATCGATTCGCGCAGAGGGGATACACTCTTGAGAACGCCCCGACTGTATGTGGACGATGACAGCGGAACCAGCGTATGCGGTCGCTGCAGAACTGAACGTTTCGATCGAAACCCGCGACGGCCTGTCGCTGGCGACGGACATATACCGACCTGCAGATCCCGAAACCGGCGAACCGATCGACGAACCGATGCCCGTCCTCTTGGATCGCACCCCGTACGGCAAACGTGGTCGAATGGAACGACACGGCGAGTGGTACGCAAAGCGTGGCTACGTTGTTGCGATACAGGACTGTCGTGGGCGGTTTGACAGTGACGGCGAGTTCTACATCTTTCGTGACGAGCCCGAAGACGGCTACGACACCGTGGAGTGGCTGGCGAAACAACCGTACTGTGACGGACAGGTGGGGACGTTCGGGACCTCCTACGGCGCGTGGGTCCAAAGTGCGCTCGCCACGCAAGATCCACCACATCTTGAAGCGATGTTCGTCAATCAGGGTGCGGCCAACGCTCGAGAGGCGACGTTCAGACACAACGGAGCATTTGAACTTCGGTGGCTCTGTTGGGCCTACACGCTCGGCGGCGGGTTTGCGAAGCAAGCGCTCGAAGACCCTGATATTCAACAACGGCTCGCGAATGTGGACGTCAGAGATATTCTCGAAAACGGGCCAGTGCTTCCTGGACAGTCGCCGCTCCGACACATTCCGGAATACGAGGAGTGGACGTTCGACATCATGATGCAGGGAGCTTCGAGCGACGATATCTGGCAAGAGCCCGGGTTCAACTTCGAGGCATACTACGAGGAGTCTGCTGACGTGCCGACCGTCTACGCTGGTGGGTGGTACGACTCGTACACCAAAGCGACCTGTGACAACTTCCTCGGTCTCGCCGAAAAGAAAGATAGCGACCACTTCCTGCTTGTCGGCCCGTGGACTCACGGGTGGAACACGTACCCGCTTCCGTCCTGGAACAAGCCATACTCTGGCGAGCTCGCGTTTGGCGAGGAGGCACTCATGGACTACCAAGAGACGCGACTGCGGTTTTTCGACCACTATCTCAAAGGGAAAGACACCTGGAACGAGCAGCCGACCGTCCAGTACTTCCAGATGGGCACTGGCGACGGATCGCGATCGGGCGATCGACTCCACCATGGCGGCGAGTGGCGCGAAGCAACCGCGTGGCCGCCTGCTGACACGGAGATGCGGACGTACTACATCCACGGTTCGGGCGAACTCACGACCGAACAGCCGACCGACGATGACGCCTCGACGACATACACGTTCGACCCAACGGATCCAGTGCCGACGATCGGCGGCAACTGCTCGTCGTACATCACCTACGAACCTCGCGAAGAGCCGATTCTCGAGTACCCGTTGAGTGAACGAAAACTCCAGGATATCACCGGTCGTGGCGGCTTCGATCAGCGGACCCGTCCGGACACGTTTGGTGCCGAGCCGCCGTATGGGCCGCTCGAAGACCGAAACGACGTGTTAGTGTACCGGACCGCACCCCTCACAGAACCACTCGAAATTACCGGGCCGATCCGTGTTCGGGTCTACGGCGAGACGGATGCAGTCGACACCGACTTCACCGCAAAACTGATCGACGAATACCCGCCGAGTGAGGCGTACCCGAACGGCTTTGCGGTCAATCTCTGTGATTCGATCAGTCGCGGTCGCTATCGTGGCTACCGTGACGAGCCGGATATGCTCGACCCCGGCGAGGTTTACGAGTTCTACATGGAGCCGTACCCGACGGCAAACGTCTTCAAACCGGGTCATCGGATTCGGCTCGATATCTCCTCGTCCAATTATCCCCGCTACGACGTCAACCACAACACTGGCGGTCCGTTGTACGGCGATCGGGAGTACGAGGTCGCCAGAAACACCGTCCACCACAACGCCGAGTACGCGACCCACATCGAGCTCCCAGTCCAGCCAAACTGACCGCTCGTTTGTGTAGTTGAAGCTGAATCTTCTCGAACCATTCTTGCCGTTGTCCGCTACCACATCGATCTGCCAAGAATCACCAATCGCTTTGGTGGACTGTATTTAGGGTTCAACGATTACCATCCCGTGGCTTTCGCCATGTCTGATCCGATCGTGGGCTGCAGGTACATCTTCGAGCCCAATGCGATCCGTTACGACGGGATCGATCCGTCCGTCGGCAAAAAGCGCAGCGGCACGGACAACCTCGTCTTTCGTCGCATATCGCGACCCGAGTATCGAGGCTTCTTTTTCGACGAACTCACGCAGCGGTGGATCGAAGGTTCGCTCGTGGTGTGTCGTCAACGAGACGACCTGTCCACCGATCGCGAGCGCTTCCCAGCCAGCGCGCAACATATCCACATCACCGACTGTGTCCACGACCACTGTCGGCCCGTCACCAGTTGTCGCGTCGCGTACTCGTTCGGCGACGTTATCGCCGCGGGCGTCGATCGGCACAACTGCAGGGCCAGTGACTGCGTCGACGTGATCGAGTCGATCGTCGGTGATCTCGGCTGCGAGCACGCGAGCCCCGCGGCGTTCGGCGAGCTGGGCAAGGTGAACGCCGATCCGTCCGGCCGCACCAATGATGAGTACCGTGTCAGTATCGTCAACGCCGGTTCGCTCACAGACGTGCAGCGGCGTTGCGAGCCCGTCGGTTGCGATCGCACCCTCCGCAAAGGTTGCTCCATCCGGGAGTGCCAATGCATTTGCGGCGGGGATCACCGCCGTTTCGGCGTATGCGCCGTCGCAGTTGACGCCGTACCAGCCACCAAATGACTCACACTGATTCGACTCGCCTCGGCGACAGGCTGGGCAGTGCCCACAGACGAGATAGAAGTACGCGAGGATCCGATCGCCAGGCGTGAGGTGTTCGACGTGCTCGCCGACCGATTCGACCACTCCGGCGAACTCGTGACCTGGAATTCGTGGGGTCAGCGATGGATCATCCGCGAGTCCACCGCCGATCGCATTCTCGATCGTTCTGGTCACGCCGCAGGCCCGTACATCCACCCGAACCTCCGTTGGCCCTGGCTGTGGTGTGTCAACACTCTCAACAGACAGTGATCCACCCCACTTGTCAAGGACACACGCGGTCATCGTGTTCATGTCTCTCGATATCGATCAGCCGCTATTTAATCTCGTCGTCGCCCAGAACCTCGGGCGTCGGTCGTCGAACAAAACTGTAGCAGGCCGGGATATGCGGTTCCCACGAGCGGAGAACGCTGCCAAAGAATATGTTGCTACCACTCGAACTGTCAGGTATGCCACAGCGCATTCTGGTACCAGTCGACAGTTCAGCACAGTCCGAACAGGCGCTCGAATACGCCATGGAAACATACCCAGACGCAGACATCACGGTGTTGCACGTGCTCGAAGGATCGAGCGGTGGATTGGGCACGTTCTCGGGAATGACGGGTGAGCCCCTAGACGAGGAAGCAGAACGCGAACACGCTGACGAAGTGTTTGAATCCGCTCGAGCGTTGACTGCCGATCACGCCGGGGAGGTAGAAACGGTGCTCGGTCGGGGGCGACCCGATCGCGTGATCGTCAAGCGAGCCGAAGATGATGACTACGACGCGATCGTCATCGGCAGCCACGGCCGCGACGGATTAGCGAGGGTTCTGCTCGGCAGCGTCGCAGAAAAGGTTGTCCGCCGATCGCCGGTTCCAGTTGTCGTCGTCCGGTAACTGGAGAGACGTGATCGACGGAGACGAACGCAATTTCCTTATTTGAACGCGACACACCGACAGACACTCGACTCGCCGCCGCGGAACCGCCACGGGAAGGTGCCAATCTGGACACGCTCGTTGAGCAACTCTGCTGGAACTCGTGCATTTTCGACGTGGATCGTCCCCTCTGGGAACAGTTCGGTGTGCATGAGCTGGTAGCCTTCCGGCGGGAAGATTTCATCAAGATCGTCGACGCCGAAATGCTCTCTGGCCTCTGCGGCCAGTTCTGGACGGACATCGCGGATAACTGTGTTCATCGGGTGATCGGCGCTACCGCAATCGAGGATGAGATAGTTGATGTCTCGCTCTTTGCACCAGTCGGCGAACTCGGCGTTTGGACCGGGGTGTTTGCAGAAGTAACGGTGTGGATCTGCCGTGTCGCGGTACCACGCGTACTTCTGATAGCCAGTGTGGATAAAGAGGATATCGCCGTCCTGGACGTCGCAGACGTCCTCTATCATCTCGCTGGTGTAGATGTCGTAGTCGCCGACCTTATCGGAAATGTCTGCGACGACGGCGTCACCGACGAGTTCGTCGAGGCCGACTTCCTCGATGTCGCGGCCGTGGGCGACGAAGTGTTTCTCGCCGTCCAAGTGCGTCCCGGTGTGATTCATAAACTCGATCTTCTGGCCGTTGACCTTCTCGGTGTCGAGGCTTTTTTCGTACCACACCTTCGGGTTGTCATATGTCGGCCACGCGGGCGTATCTACCGACCACGGCTGTGTCAGGTCGTGCATCTCGTAACCATCGAGCATACTTCGATCGTCACGACACGCCCACTTAAAAGTATGTACCCGCCCTCCGGTGGCTTGTCCCTCGCCCTCTCGTCGGTTCGGTAGGCAAAGCATTGGCCGATCGGCGAGATCGTGGTATGATTCAACAATACATATTAATACTGGTGGTCCGAACGTGGAGTATCACCCGCAAATGACACCGAGATGCATTCACCAACGGTTGTTTCGTCGGATCGAATCGACGATTGAATCGACGGATCGACGCAGTTGCGGGCAGCCATGAAGCCAGCAGCGTTTGACTATCACCGTCCTGAGACGGTCCAAGCGGTGGTTGAACTGCTCGAATCCCTTGACGATGCCGAGTTGCTTGCCGGGAACCAGTCGCTTGGGATCGTGATGGCAAACCGTCTCGCGACGCCAGACCATCTGATCGACCTCAGCGGCGTCGATTCACTCTCAGGTATCACAGTGACGGACGCAGCGGTCGAAATTGGCGCGATGACGACCCACCGGACGATCGAGCGCTCCGACCGCCTCGCAGAGGTTCTCCCGATGCTCCCTGAGGCCGCAGAACAAATCGCGGGGCCAGCCGTCCGAAACAAAGGGACGATCGGCGGGAGTATTGGCGAGGCTGACCCAGCGGGGAACTACCCAACCGCGCTGGCCGCGCTTGGCGGAACGTTGCACCTTCGATCGGCCGAGGGCGAACGAACAGTCCCCGTCGAAGACTACTTCATTGCGTACATGTTCACCGACCTCCGGGAGAACGAGATCATCGAAGCGGTGTCGATCCCCCGAGAGGCGTACCCTGTCGATCGGACCGGAATGGCATTCGTCGAGCTCAAACGCGCCGCCCAGACGTGGCCGACGGTGAGTGCTGCGGGTGCGATCCGGGTTGACGATCCCGGTGAAAGCGAGCCGACGATCGAGACTGCCCGAATCGCGATGGCGAACGCCGCAGACATCCCGCTTCGGGTTCCAGACGCAGAGGCAGTCCTTGAGGGCGAGCCGCTTTCAGCGGCCGCACTTGATGAGGTCGCAGATATTGTCACCGAGTCGGTCACACCCGAAGGAGAGATGCACGCCGATCGCGAGTACAAAGCCGAGGTCGCCGGCGAGTATGCGAAACGATCGATCCGGACCGCACACGAACGGGCAATCGACGCAGCAGACGACTAAGAACCGAGAACGCAGAGACGGAATACACGAGACACCAATGTTAGAATTCAACGGCGAAAACGAGATGGAACAGTCCAGAGAAGAATTGTGGCCATACTTTACCGATCCCGACGTACTCGCCGAATGTGCGCCGGGCTGCAAAGAGATGATCCTCGAATCTCCTCACGAAATCACTGCGGTACTCGCGGTCGGCGTCGGCAGCGTGAAACCCGAGTTTGAGGTCGATGCGGTAGTCACGCGACTTGAGTATCCCGAGGTTCTCGAGTTGGCGGCGACGGGACACGCCCCCAGAAACGAGTTCGAAATGACTGCCACGATGGAGATGGTCGAGACTGATGACGACGGCACGATCGTCAAGTGGAGTGCGAACGCGGACGTCTCGGGAACGATCGTCAGCCTTGGCAGCCGGGCGCTCAAAAGCGTCACCAACCGGCTCGTGAGCAAGTATTTCTCGGACATGCAAGCGGTTATCGAGGCGGGTGAGGGCGCAGAATCGAAGCTCCAGGCAGCTCCCGAGGACGAGGCAGACCTCGACGTGCAGGTCGGCTGATCGACGACGACCCACGCTGGCGATCGCCGAAAACACCTTTTCATCAATCCGTACGGTACGGAGGCGGGCCGAAGCGATCGGTAAATAAAATAGGACGACAGAGCGCTCGGTATCGATACTACTCTTCTAAAGTCCGGAGCCGTTTCCGGAGATGTGCAGGCGAGACTGGAATCCGATCGGCGGGTTCGTCAACGTCTAGCGGGTCAAGCGCCGCGTTGATGGACGTGGCGATGCTCGCGGGCGCGTCGATCATCCCGCCCTCGCCGACGCCCTTCGCCCCAGTCACGGTGAACGGTGAGGGCGTTTCGGTGTGTTCCATCTCGATGTGTGGGATATTTTTGATCGACGGGAGGAGGTAATCGAACAGCGTGATCGCCTGCGGTTGGCCGTCTTCGTCGTAGCCGAACTCCTCCATCAGTGCCGCGCCAATCCCTTGAGCGATGCCACCGTGTGCCTGCCCTTCGACGATCATGGGGTTGAGCATCGTCCCACAGTCACGGACCGTGTGGAATACGAGGATGTCCACCTCGCCGGTGTTGATATCCACCTCGACGATCGGCGCGTTGGCACCGAACGCCGCAGTCGGGTACACTGGGAGCTTCTCGACGAACGCGTCGTCGAACTCCTCAAACGCCGTGGCGGGATGCTCGTAGTCGTAGCTGACCTGCGTCGGTGACCCGTCTCTTTCGGATTCGATCGCGCTGATATCACCGAGCGATAGCCACTCGCCGGTTTCGATCCGTTCGACGTGACCCTCTCGATAGACCACGTCCTCGGAGTCGACACCCCAGTGCGCTGCGGCTGTGGATTCAACGCTCGCCTTGAGCTCGTCAGCAACACCGACGGTTGCACCTGAGAGCATCACAGCCATCCGCGAGGCGGCGCTGCCGTACTCAGTGGGCGCGTCCGCGCTGTTCAGGTAGTCGACTTCGATGTCGCTGGGCAGCAGCGACAGCTCGTCGGCGAGCAACTGCGAGACGAGTGTCTGATGGCCTTGACCGGAGGAGTCGGTTGCGAGGAACGCGGTCACTGTGCCGTCGGACTCGACACGGGCGCGAAGGTGCTCGGGGAGTTCTGTGACGTCCTCGCGATCGCGATCGGCCAGCGCGTCACGGTCGCTGCGCTGGCGATCGGTCCAGTCGGAGCCGCTCACGCCGGGTTCGATGATGACACTTGGCTGGACGCCGCGGTACTTCCCTTCGGCGCGTTTCTCCTCGACGATCTCGGGATCGAGGTAGCCGCCGTCGCGTTCGTCTTCGATGATCTCCTCAATCCGATCGAGCGTCGCCGCGTAGTTCCCCGAGTCGTAGATGTTGTTTGTGGCCAGCGTGTACGGCATGTCCGATTCGTCGATGAGGTTGCGGCGCCGGAACTCAGTTGGGTCAATGTCCAGCTCCCGGGCGGCTTTGTCGACGACCATCTCCAGGGCGTAGATGTGCGGGTCAACGCCGAACCCGCGGTAGGCAGTCTGGGATGTTTTGTTCGTCAACGCCAGTTCGTACTCGTAGGAGACGTTCTGGAGGTCATAGGAGTTCGTGACGACCGACAGTGGCTTGAGCACCTGGTTGACCGGGTACCGCGGGTACGCGCCAAAGTCGTCGACGAACCACACGTCGAGGCCGCGCATCGTGCCATCGTCGTCGACCGCAAGGCGCATCTTGTAGTTGCGCTCTGAACAGTGCATGTCCCCGCCCTGGAGGTTCTCGATTCGGTCCTCTTCGAACTTGACCGGGCGATCGAGCTTCTGGCTCGCCATCGCCGCCAGACAGCAGTAGCGGTGAATCGCGATCTTCGTCCCGTAGCTGCCGCCGACGTCAGGCGGGACACTCACCCGCACGTCGTCTGGATCGTACCCGAGCGTGTCGTAGATCGTATCGTCGACGAGTGTGTGCAACTGGATGTTACAGTCGATGTCGAACGAGTCGGTATCAGCGTCATACTGTGCAACGACACCGGCGGTCTCGAGGGGCACCCCGGAGATCCGTCCCCAGAAGTACTCGCCCTCGACAACCTGATCGGCGTCCGCGAACGCCTCGTCGACGTCCCCGAAGGTGAGGTGCTCGCTGTCGACGATGTTCGTACCGGCGGAGTCGTGGACGATCGTCTCGTCTTCCCGGGCGGTCATTCCGTCAGTGACCGGATCGAGCGACTCGTAGGTTACGTTGACGAGGTCCGCCACGTCCTCTGCGGCGTACCGGTTCGAGGCGACGACCGCAACGACTGGCTCGCCGACGAAGCGCGCGCGATCGTCCGCGAGTGACCACTCTGTGATTGTACCGGTCCCCTCGTCGGTGTGGACCTCAGTGATTCCCGTCGGCATCGGGTTGTAGTCGGCTTTGACGTCCTCGGCGGTCAACACCAACTCGCAGTCAGGGTGCGCTTCGGCCTCAGACGTATCGATATCGGTGATCTCCGCGTGGGCGTGCATGCTCCGGACCAGCGCCATGTGCAGGCAGTTTTCCGGCGTGATGTCGTGGATGTACTCTGCCTCGCCGGTGAGGATGCGGTGGTCTTCGACGCGTGGGAGGCCCTGGCCAGTGAACGACTCAGATTCTTCGTCTGTGCCGTCGGCCGAGTGTGCGGCTCCCTCGGCCTCGGTCGATCGGGATGTCGACATCAGTCGTCCTCCATCTTTGCAGCCGCGGACTCGACCGCCTTGTAGATGTTCTGGTAGCCGGTGCACCGACAGATGTTGTCTTCAAGCCCGGTCTCGATCTCCTCGCGCGTCGGCGAAGGGTTCTCCTCGAGCAACTCTTTTGTCGCCATGACAAAGCCGCTGGTGCAAAAGCCACACTGGAGTGCGTGTGACTCGTGGAACGCCTCCTGAATTGGATGCAGACTCCCGTCATCATTGGTGAGGCCCTCAACAGTCTCGATTTTGGCACCGTCGGCCTGTACGGCGTACGACAGACAGCTCTTGATCGATGCGCCGTCCTGCTCAACCGTACACGCTCCACAGACGCCGTGCTCACAGCCAACTCGGACCCCGCGGAGGTCACAGTGGTATCGGAGAAAGTCTGAGAGTTTGAGCCGTGGTTCGACATCCGCGGTTACCTGTGTTCCGTTAACAGTAACCGTGATTTCGGTGGTAGTGGGACCACCCTCTTCATTCATGCTATCAGTACTCATGCGGATACGTAGCGTTGTACTGAAGACATGTTAAACGTTGTGTTGCCTGGACCTGTTGGGCGATTCGAGCGGGGCCGATCGCCGATCAAAGGGCCGCTGAGCAGACGCTACGATCGCCGATCAAAGGGCCGCTGAGGAGACGCTACGATCGCCAATCGAAATGCCGCTGAGGAGACGCTACGATCGGTGACGAGGCGGCTTGTTAATCCACGGTTACACTCAAGTACTATCGGGTAATCTGTGAGGTATGGTCGACACGACTGCAGACCTGCGAGTGGTAAATGGCCGCGTAGTGACCCCAAGCGGGACAATCCGTGGCGGCGTGGCTGCGCGCGATGGCGTGATCACCCACGTTGGCACCGAGACCAACCTCCCTGACGCTACCGAGGAAATCGATGCTGAAGGCAACTACGTAATACCGGGATTCATCGATCCGCACGTTCACTGGGGACTCTCACGATACGAATACGAATACCACGACGGGCTCGAACACGACTTCGAAACCGAAACGCGAGGAGCAATCCACGGCGGTGTAACGAGTGTGGTCAACTTCCTGCTTCAAAAAGAACCGTACACGCCCGACATGGAGTTTTTCAAACGCGCCGGTGAGGAGAACTCCTACATCGATTTCGCGTACCACGCAATCATCCATCAGGACCATCACGTTGATGAGATAGACGACCTCGCCGAGGCGGGCATCCGATCGTACAAGGTCTTTTTCAACTGGTACAAACACGCCTCCCCGGAGCTTGGAATCGATCACTCTGACGCAGGCCGGACGTACAAAGTGCTCGATCGAGTTTCGGAGATCCCCGGCGGCGTCGTGATGTTCCATGCGGAAAACGAAGATTTAGCGATCGAGCGACGGAAAGAGCTGCAGGCTGAGGGCCGAAACGACCTCGCCGCGTGGTCGGAGTCCGCGCCGAATATCTGTGAGGCGATGCAGATCGAACAGATCGGTCAACTCACTAAGTACACCGACTCGCGGGCCTACATTGTCCACATGAGTACCGGCGAGGGTGTCGACATCTGCGAGCGGTATCAAAACCAGGGCGTGAACCTCCATGCGGAGACGCTCCCCGCCTTCTTGTCACACACCTATGAAAAGGAGGAACTCGGAACGTGGGGGAAGATCTCGCCGCCGCTTCGCGGCGACGCGAGTCGATCCAGGCTGTGGGAAGGGCTCAGAACCGGCGTCGTCGACTACGTTGGGACGGATCACTGTCCGCACAAAATCGAATTCAAAGAAAAAGACACTGGCAAACACGGCGATATCTGGGACGCAATTCCCGGTGACAACAACGGGATTGAGTATTTCCTCCCAGTGATGATGAGCGAAGGCATGAACAAAAACCGGATCAGTATGGAACGACTGGTTGAGGTCTGCTCGACAAATAACGCCAAGCGGTGGGGATTGTACCCACGGAAGGGGGCGATCGCGGAAGGATCGGATGCGGATATCGTGATTGTCGATCTTGACAAAAGCGCCGTAGTCGACGATGACTTCTACCACACGATGGAGCCGAAGTACTCGACGTTCCACGGCATGGAACTCACGGGACTGCCGACGCACACGATCGTCGGCGGTGAGGTCGCAGTCGGGGACGGCGAACTGCTTGCAGAGCCGGGTGGACAGACCTATCTCGCCCGTGGACCTGAGGGTGTCACGCTCGAATAAGCAGAATCCGACCGAGCAACCGCTCTGGGCCACGTGACCAACTCAGCGGTTACCTAGTCACAGAATTCGTTTCATAGTATGGAACGACTGTCCCTATTGGAGTATTGTTCGATGTATTCCCGCAAAAAAAGCTGTACATTCACTCGAAGAATAAAATAAAAGATAGAATAACAGAGAAACAACATACATTAACTTTCAATATATAATTTTACTAATCATTTATTGTTCCACTATACTGAACATTTAATAGGATCGATCTTCACACGTATTCTATGGACAAAGCGAACGGAACCGGCGTAAACGCGTTGTTTCGAGCGTTCCGTATCGTTGAAGCATTGAACGAACTCGGCGGTGCGGGCGTGTCTGCGATCGCACGGGAGGTTGACCTCCCAAAGAGCACCGTCCACAACCACCTCACCACCCTCGAACAGGCGGGATACGTCGTGGCCGAGGATGGGACATATCGCCCGGGTTTGAAATTTCTGTACATCGGTGAGGCGGTCCGAAACGAGCACACGCTCTACAGTGTCGCCCAGTCACAGGTGGATAAACTCGCCGCGACGACAGGCGAGATTTCGGGCCTGATGGTCGAAGAGCACGGAGAGGGTGTGTTTATCCACCGCGGTCGAGGGTCGGAGGCGGCCCATATCGACACGCAGATCGGCGATCGGATACCGCTGCATTGCACCGCTCTCGGCAAGGCAATTCTGGCGTTCTTACCGCCCGAAAAGCGCGATCGCAGCATCGATCGCCACGGACTCCCTGGGTTCACACCCCAGACGATCACCGATCGAGAGCAATTATACTCGGAGCTCGAAACTGTCCGCGAACAGCAGGTCGCCTTCGATGATGAGGAGCGACTGCCCGGACTTCGAAGCACCGCTGCGCCGATCTTCGACGGCGAGCAGTCCGTTATCGGGGCGATCAGTGTTGCCGGTCCAACCCACCGTATGCAGGGCGAGCGCTTCCGAAGTGAACTGCCCGAACAGGTGCTCGGCTTTGCCAACGTCATTGAACTAAACCTCCAGCACTCCTGATATTTTCGTTCAATTCATTACGTATCTATGAGTGTAATTTTGTCTTCCCGGGGAAAGGCACCAGTCAATAGATCTGCGAGCAGTGTGCGTGGATGGTATTTGGGACGATCGGGGTCTTCGTGATTCAGGTTGTCGAGCGTCATCGCTGGGTCATTTCGACTAATTTTTCAGCGTACCAATGTGCTGAGTAGATTTAGATAATATAACTAATCCAATATATAATTGTAGTATATCTACCTTTGGTAGCCAGAGTCGGACCGTGCCAGATGACAAACAGATCATTCGGTTAAATACAACTGGAAAATATACACTGTGTCACCATGTTACAAAAGAAACCGATAGACTACTCTCTTTGTATTGCTGGTAGGCAGAAATTTGCGGGCAAAGTGAACAGGCACACCAATCGAAACAGTGTGCTATTTCAGTAGATTAGTCCAATTGGTGAATGACGGGCTAATACAGCCATAAGAACGTTGTGTGCCGCGATCCTCAGTACCTATTGTCCTTCTGCGCACACTTGGCCGATCGAGCCGGATAATCAAATTGTATTCGTACTCATATCAAATTTATATGTATACTGGATATATTATCTATTAGCGAAAGCACCGACATCAGTCACCGAATGGGTGCACCGAGATAAGCGCTTGTAGTCGAGGGAGAATTCTGTTCGTAGAAGCCGCCTCCAATAAATAAAATGAACCGCTACCGTGCGGTGTATTCACTCACAATGAGGAACTACTTTGCCCCGTGAACCGTGACTGTCGAGTATGGATGCGAAACGCGAACTGCTTGCGGTGTTGTCGACAGACGCGAGAGAAAGCGTCACCGACCTGTCCCGACAACTGGATCTTGACCCCGAAACCGTTGAGGAGCTGATCGATGAACTCGAGGCTGACGGAGTCATCCACGGCTACCAGGCGGTCATCGACTGGGACAGCATCAACGACAGTCACGTCTCGGCGTTCGTGGAGTTGAACGTCGAACTCGATCGAGAGACCGGCTACGAGGAGATCGCCGATCGAATTGTGAAGTTCCCAACGGTACAGTCGCTGCGGTTAGTTTCCGGAGATTACGACTTCGCGATCGAGGTTACCGGCGAGTCAATGCAGGACGTCTCGCGGTTCATCTCCGAACAGATCGCTCCGATCCCCGAAGTCACCCAAACGGTGACGCACTTCATTATGGATACCTACAAGGACGGCGGGATGGAGTTCGGTGATCGCGATCGTGACGATCGACTCTCTGTGTCACCATGAACGGCGAGAACCGTTCACTGTTTGACCTGAAACTGACGGACCGACCGGCAGGTGAGACGTGATGCGGATCGCTGAGCGAGTCCGCAGTGTCCCTGAATCGGGCATCCGGAAGTTCTTCGAGCTTGCCGAAGAGCGCGACGACGTGATCTCACTCGGAGTCGGTGAACCAGACTTTTCGGCACCCTGGGCCGCACGAACAGCGGCGATCGATTCCCTCGAGCGGGGACGCACCTCGTACACTTCGAACCGGGGGAAGCGCGAACTCCGTGAGTACATCGCCGCAGATGTCGCCAGGTGGGGCCTGGAGTACAGTCCTGACGAAGAGATTCTCGTGACGACTGGGGCGAGCGAAGCCGTCGATCTTGCGCTGCGGGCGTTCGTCGATCCCGGAGACACGGTCGCAGTCCACGAGCCAAGTTACATCTCATACGTCCCCGGGGTTCGGTTTGCCGGTGGCGAGCCGCTGGGGGTACCAACCTACGCAGCGGACGACTTCAAGTTGACTGTCGACTCGTTGCAGAAGTCGGGAGCCGGCGATGCGGAGGTGCTGATTCTCTGTTATCCGAATAACCCGACCGGAGCAGTGATGACCGAACGAGAGTTGTCAGCGGTTGCTGACTTTTGTGTCGATAACGACATCACCGTGATTGCCGACGAGATATACGCGGCGCTGACATACGGCCGTGAGCACGTGTCAATTGCGACGTTGCCTGGCATGCGCGAGCGGACGATCGTCATCAACGGCTTCTCGAAGGCGTTCGCAATGACCGGGTTGCGGCTCGGCTATGCCATGGGACCACCAGAGGGCATCGACGCCATGAACCGCGTCCACCAGTACACCATGCTTTCAGCACCCACAACGGCGCAGTTCGCGGCGATCGAGGCGCTGCGAAGCTGTGGTGATGCGGTCGAGGAGATGCGATCGGCGTACAACCGCCGACGGCGATTCGTTCTCTCACGGTTTTCAGAGATGGGCCTCGACTGCTTCGAGGCGCGTGGGGCGTTTTATGCCTTTCCCGAACCGGGCGGTGACGACGAAGCCTTCGCCGAGGAGTTACTCGAATCTCAGGGCGTCGCGGTCGTTCCTGGAAGTGTATTTGGGGAGGGAGGACGGGGCCATCTTCGGGTCTCATACGCCACGGGGATGCGTGACCTGAAGGAAGCGATGAATCGGATGGAGACGTTCCTGGACGATCGCTAACCCTGTCAGGATACGCTCCTTGTCGATTGGTTCCAGCCAAGATGCGCTTCTTGCTGATCGCCTAGCCAGCCAGGATACGCTCCTTGTCGATTGGTTCCAGCCAAGATTGGCTCCTTGCCGATCGCCTTCCCAGTCAAAATACGCTTCTTGCCGATCGGCATTTCAATTAAAACCCCGTGTCGAAAGAAACTCGTTTCACCGCATTCGTCATTTCCAAATATATAATTGTGTAGATTGTGACCACCCAGCATGGACTTCGCATTATCAGACGAACAGCAGGCACTCCGCGAGGAAGTAGCCCGCTTTGCTGAAAACGAGATCGAACCGGTCGCCGCCGAGTACGACCGCGAGGAAAAATACCCCCACGACGTGATGGACGCCGCTGCGGATATGGGGCTATTGGCGCCGCACATTCCGATCGACTACGGCGGAGTCGGCTACTCAACGCTCGAGACTGCGCTCTTGACCGAAGAGCTGTTCGCGGCCGATCCCGGAATTGGCCTGTGTATCGCGAGTGCTGGCTTCGGTGCGGAGGCGATCATGGCCTTCGGCACTGAGGAACAAAAAGAGCGGTACCTGCCGCCGTTGACCACCGGCGAGTCGGTCATGGGCGCAGCGATCAGCGAGCCACACGCCGGCTCGGATGTGAGTTCCGTCTCGACTCGCGCGGAGAAAGACGGCGACGAGTGGGTTATCAACGGCAACAAGATGTGGATTACAAACGGCTCTGTCGGCGACTATTTCGTCGTTGTCTGTGAGACTGATCCCGAAGTCGAGGATCGCTACGCCGGCTTCTCACAGATTATCATCGAGAGCGATCGCGACGGCTTTTCGGCTGAAAAGATCACCGGGAAGCTCGGAATTCGTGCGAGTGACACCGCCGAACTAGTCCTTGACGACGTTCGCGTGCCCGAGGAGAACCTCGTCGGCACCCGCGGAATGGGCTTTCTGCAGGTCATGCAGTTCTTCGATGAGACCCGAACCGCGGTCGCCGCCCAGGGTGTCGGGATCGCGAAAGGCGCCGCTCAGCGAGCTCTCGAGTATGCCCAGGAGCGCGAGCAGTTCGGGCGATCGATCTCTGAGTTCCAGGCGATCCAACACAAACTAGCCGACATGTACACCCGGACCGAAGCAGCGCGGGGATTGACGTACAAATCGGCCTGGAGCGTGGACAACGAATCTGAGGACGTGACGACGCTCGCGTCGATGGCGAAAGAGTACGCCTCCCGCGTTGCAACGGACGTGGCTGACGAGGCGGTACAGATCCACGGCGGAGCAGGCTACGTTGACGACTTCGATGTCGGGCGGTTCTATCGGGACGCGAAGATCACTCAGATCTACGAGGGGACAACCGAGATTCAAAAGAACATCATCGCAAGAGAGCTTCTCGGCAAGGGGATGTGACGTCGATAGGCACACAATCCCAATCGATCCGCCAGTTGAGCGAACTCGATCGCTCAGGCGACGTGCCGTTCGACGATCGCTCAGACGACGTGTCGTTCGACGATCGATCAGGCGACGTGTCGTTCAATTAGCTGCTCGTCGCGATCGAATCGATCGCTCGAAAGCCCCGAGATGTCGACAGTGGAGGCCCTGCCCTCGGTGAGCAGTTCTGCGACGACCTGTCCAGTCGCCGGTGCGTGTTGAAACCCGTGTCCGGAGAACCCGACCGCGTTGACGAACCCGGGTTCGGTCTCCTCGATAATCGGATGGTGATCTGGTGTCACCGCATATAGGCCTGCCCAGCCGCGTTTGAGCTGTGTTTCCGGGCCGAAGTATCCAGCCACGTCAGCGGCCCGTTCGATCGCAGTCGCCGCCCAGTCGAGATCCATCGACTCGCTGTAGCGGTCTGGGTCCGCTGCGGGATCGTCTGTGTCGAACTGTCCACCGACAATCGCTGCGCCCTCCCGCTCGGGCCGGAAGTACACCCCGGTGTCTAAATCAATTGTCAGCGGGACGGTCTCGTCGATCGGTGTCTCGGGGGCTGCGACGAGTGCCTGTCGACGCCGTGGAACGACAGGAATCTCAATGTCTGCCAGTGACGCGATCGCGCTCGCCCACGGCCCGGCGGCGTTGACGACCGCGCTCGGTTCGAGTCGTTCGGTTCCCTCATCGCTGTCGATCGTAACCGTATCAATTCCTGCGTCGGTGCGATCGATATCGGTCACAGTCGTGTGTGTTCGGATGTCAACGCCGGCTGCTCGGGCGGCGCGGGCGTATCCCTGCAGTGCGAGGTATGGGTCCGCGAAGCCGTCACTGCCCGCGTACGTTGCCGCGCGGAACCGATCGGCATGGAGTTCGGGGCAGCGGTCAGTTGCATCCGCTGGCGAGAGCAGTTCGACCGTCGCACCCGCCTCGCGCTGCATCGCGACTGTCTCCTCAAAGCGATCGGCGGTCGTCGCCTCGCGTGCGAGAAAGAGATACCCGACCTGTCTGAAGCCGATATCGACGCCGAACTGCGCTTCGAACGCTTCCCACGTTGGCAGGCTCGCCAGTGATAGTTCGACGTTGACACGCGTGGAAAATTGGGTTCGTATCCCACCGGCTGCGCGGGCGGTGCTGCCCGCACCAAGGCTGGACTTTTCACAGACCACAACGTCGCGGCCGCGCTCGGCGAGCGCATGTGCGCACGACAGCCCTACGATCCCGCCACCAATCACAACCACCGGTGCGACCATGGCTGAGGGTCACACAGCACAGGCAAAAAGCGATCGGTGATTGCTGGTATTCGGCTGGGCTGGTCGATGACTATTCGGCTGGGCTGATCGATGACTATTCAGCTGGGCTGGTCGATGACTATTCGACGGGGTTGACCGGTGATTATTCGATCGCTCGAGACGACTACTCGGGTATGCGTGTACTTTCGGATGAGGACGTCTCGGCGGTGCTCGATCTTGACGCGTTGCTCGAGTCGACCCGTGACGCATTGATCGACCAGTTTCGCGGCCGGGTCGTCCGGCCCGATCGGCCCCACTATCCGATCGGTGCGGGACTACACGGCGACGACCCGATCGGAACCGGGCTCGTCATGCCAGCCTACATCAAGGGGTCGCCCTACGCCGTGACGAAACTCGCTACAGTCCACGAGGACAATCCCGATCGCGGGCTCCCGACCGTCCACGCAACGATCGCTGTCACGGACGCCGAGACGGGCCAGCCCATGGCCTACATGGACGGTCAGCAGATCACGAACGCCCGAACCGGGTGTATCGGCGGGGTTGCTGCGGACGCCTTCACCGAGGGCGAACTCACAGTGGGCGTACTCGGTGCTGGCACACAGGCTCGATGGCAGACCAGAGCGATCGCCGCGGCCTGTTCGGTCGAACGCGTCCGGATCTACTCGCCGAGTGCGTCCCGCGATCGGTGTGCGGCAGACCTCCGTGATGAATCCATCGACGCGGTTGCGGTCGACTCACCGACTGCGGCGGTTGCTGGTGCTGACGTTGTCGTGACAGCGACGACGAGCACGGAACCGACGTTCGACGGAGACGATTTGGCTGGGGATGCGCTTGTCGTTGCGATCGGTGCGTTCACCCCGGAGATGCGCGAACTCGACAATCGGACAGTAGAACGTGCGTCGGCGCTGTATGCCGATGTGCCAGACGAAGCGGCTGAGACCGGGGATATTCCCCCCGAGTACGCGGATGCGCTCGAACCGCTCGGCAGCGCGCTCACGAGTGAGAAGCGAGATCGATCGGCGAGTAGAGGCCGATCCGAGGGTATTGTCGTGGTGAAATCTGTCGGGACGGCTGCGTTGGACGCGGCAGCGGCGGCGATCGTTTTTGAGGCTGCGCGCGACGCGGATGTCGGGCAGACGATATCGCTGTAGCGGCCCGTGCGGTTCACTCGATGTTCAGTGAGTCAACAGCGTCGTCGGACAATGCCGTCGCTGAAAATTTTGATAGTGACTCCGAAGAGAGATACAAACTGAAACGCGGGTTGTGTGTGGCGATTCGAGTATAACCCCGCCAAGGAGAGTGGCGATTCGAGTATAACCCCGCCAAGGAGAGTGGCGATTCGAGTATAACCCCGCCAAGGAGAGTGGCGGTTCGAGTACAACCCCGCCAAGAGCAGATTATTTGTCTTCCGGATACTCGATCGACTCGTCTTCCTCATCCGGCGAGTCGAACTCGCGGAACATGTTAACAAAGTCGTCGTGTTCGGAAAACGATCCGATCGACTGGTCGAGTTCCTCGCGAAGTTCGGCGATCCGACGGGTGAGCTCTTGATACTCTTCGTTTGTTTCGAGCGTCGTCGTTCCCTTCTCTGCCTCCAAGAGCGCCTTTTTCGAAGAGAGGCTAAACAGCTCCTGCACTCCTTTGTCGTATTCATTCCGTGTGAGAAGCTCTGTGACGGTCTCTTTGAGCCCTTCTCTCGTGACCGGCTTGACCAGGTAATCGTCGAAACCCATCGCGATGATGTCGAAGTCTGGCTCGACGGCAGTGACCATCGCAACCTTGCAGTTGATCCCGCGATCGCGGAGGGCAACGAGCACCTCGTCCCCCGAAAGACCGGGCATTCGTCGGTCGAGCAGTACCACGTCGAGATCGTCATCGAGCTGATCAAGTGCTTCACGACCGCCGTACGCGGTTCGGACATCGTAGTCGCCGCTGAGCCAGGCGGCGTATAGATCCGCGAGATCTGGCTCGTCTTCGACGATCAACACGACTGGAGGATCTTCACTCATGTTCCCGGTCTACCTCTCACGTTATGTGTCATTATGGCGGGCCAGCGTATAATAAAATACCTCTTCGATCCGACAAAGGCTTTGTCATTGTGCTATCTCGTTCGAGTGACTGTGGTCGATCGCGTCTACGTGTCTTTGCGATCCTCAGCGGCGACCACCTCAGTGACGGTCAGCCGGGTTGCCTCGATGTCCTCGAGCACAGCTCCCCAGCCCCCAACGCTCGTCGTTTTGCCGTCTTCATCCGAAATGTAGATCGTCACCTGTCCGGCCAACTGCGCCAACGGAACGGGATCGCCGTGATTTGATGCGCCCGCGTACGCCAGGTCGGTGACTTGTCCCTTCCGGGTGACTCGATCGCCCGTCGTGGTGTCGTACCCCTCGACGGTGAGCAGTACTTTCTCGCCCGCGGCAAACAGGGGCTCGATGTCTCTGAGACACCGCCTGATGTCGGTGTAAATAATCGGCGGCTCCGCAGATCTAACGCTGTAGAGCTCATCCCACGCCTCCCACAGGCAGGTGAGGAAGTACCAGTGAAAAATATACGTGAGCGATCGATCGTGGATCAACACGCCGTACTCGTTGAGCGACCCGCGCGTCGGCGCGAAGCAGGCATTGGTTCGATCGACAAGCGCAATGAACGGCGTTGGTAGCGGCCGGTAGCGGACTTCGGTTGCCACGCCTTCGAAGCGATCGGCCGATGGCGGGGCGGGCTCGTCGCGGGTGTCCGCGTTGAGGCTAATCTTCACGATTACGCCGCGATCGACTGCATCCGAAAGGACCTCGTGAAGTTCCTCGAGATTCGACTCGGAGACCGACAGCTGGACCTCGTCTTCGGCGTTGGCAATCGCCTCTGCGGCACGGTCGAACACGGTTCGAAACCGTTTCACGATGCTAATTTTGTGTCTGTCGACCGCGGGTGCCTCCCAGCGGGTCTCGATCTCTTCGGCGGCCGAGGAGAGCAGATCCGCCCGCGATCGGAGCTCTGAGAGGACAGTCCCGGGTTCGACCGCCCGGGCGTGGAGGCTGTCTTGTTCATAGGTTTCGACGTAGCCTTTACGCTCAAGGTCTCGAATCACGTCGTAGATCCGCGCGGGGGGGACCGAACAGCCGTCGGAGATCTCGGTCGCGCTGGCCGATCCCATCCGCAGGAGTGTAATGTACGCCTCAGATTGATACTGCGAGAGTCCTGCGTCCTCGAGGGTGTCCCGAAGCGTAGCCGTATCCATACCCGGACCTTCGAGGGGTATCATAATTAATTACCGGACTCTGATCGACGGGCCCAGAGCGCCTCGCGGTCGATCCAATCAGTCATCGCCGACGAACAGTACACATCGACTACTCGTCAGCGACGAGACAGTACGCGTGTCCCGGTGCGTTGACCGTCTCCTCGGCATCGTCGTCCCAGTACCCAGAAATATCGCCGCGCTCAGCGTAGTAGAGTTTGCCGTCGTGGATCGCGACCTCACTCGTTGCGTGTCCATTGCCTCCAACCCGCCAGCGGACGTCGCCGCTCTCCGAGTCGATCGCGTACATGTGGGTATCGTAAGAGCCGACAAGCACCGTGTCGGGTGTGACCGTCACCGACCCGATCACGCTGCCACCAACGTCCTGGGACCACAGCTGTTCGCCGGTCTCAGTATCGAGCGCGTGGATCTGTCGATCGTCGCTGCCGACGTACACCATGCCGGCATCTGGGTCGACGCCAGGGTTCGACATGATGATCTGGCCGGTCTCAAACGTCCACAGTTCCTCGCCGTCTTCGAGATCCAAACAGTAGAACGTCCCATCCCACGATCCAACGAACGTCTTGCCCTCGTACACTGGCGGTGTCCCCTTGATCTCTCCGTCTGTCTGGAACTCCCAGGCAGGTTCGAGAGAAGGAAACTCCCAGCAATAACAGACGCCGTCGTTCGATCCCGAAACCATGCGCTCGGTTTCTGGGTCGATCGCCATCGACGGATGGGGCATCCCGACCGGCCGGTGGTCGCTTTCGAGCGGTGTCCCCGTCTCGGCGTCGATCGCCCACATCGCCCCCGACGGCGGATGGTTGTACTCGGCCATGAGATAGAGTACGCCGTCGAGGTACGCCGGACTGGAGCCGATCGCGATCGCCCAATCAAGCTCTCGGCGGTGGGTGTGCCACACGTACTCGCCGGTGTGGACGTTGATCGCGTAGAGGTGGCCGTCGTAGCCGCCGATGTAGGCGACCCCATCGACGATCGTCGGCGTCCCGTGAATTCCAAGGTTCGTTGCGCCGGTCTGTGTGACCCAGCGGTGCTCCCCGGTTGTTGAGACTGCGTGGACTCGTCCGGTGTCCGCAGCGATGATCACGGTCTCGCCGTCCGGCGTCACGATCGGACTCGATTTGGCGGCGGTGTGGCCGATGTAGTTCACGGGGAGTTGCCAGTTGACCTCGACTGCGTCGGGGACCGTTGCCTCAGGGTAGTAGCCGAGTCGTCGGAGCCCACGACGGAACATGGTGATCGCTGGATCGTCGGGGTAGGTCCGATCGTACGGGGGGATATCGGGGTTGAATTCGCTTTGGGTCTTGTCATAGGTCGGCGTCCCCGGCGGGACCGCCGCACAGCCGGCCAGGGCAGTGGTTCCGATCGCGCCCGCTGCGGCGAGAAATGCTCGTCTGTCTGATCGGACTCGCGGTCCAGACTGCTCGGCGTCATCCTGAGACCGAAGATACTCATCGCGCGTCATTCAATAACAGGCGATTCATTGGGGGGGCGTAAATGCGTCTCGGTCGTCATGGGCGATCCGTCAGGATGCGATCGCGGTCACACCATGTGGATCGTGGCTGCCCCGTTTGCGATCAGAGTTGACTCCGTGATAGTCCCGATTTCGAGGGTTTCAGGCAACATATATGGGTGTGAAGACATAACAAAGCATATGTCCGATACAACGGACGTTGACGAAGTTAGTGGAATAGCACAGGAGCTTGATGATAACGGTATCGGCCCAGTAGTGTTAGCGTCGGTTGGGTCGGTCATGCTCGCGCTGTACTACTACTATGTGAAAGGAGACGAACAGCGCGGCCAGTTTGTCGGGTTGTGGCCCTCGTCGATCCTCGCGCTTGCGACATACATTAAGTTGACTGAAATAAAGAACGTGCTTGACGATCACGTGAGCGAAGATCCGCACGGCTCAGAGGACGAGTCGTAAACGGCACTTCCAGCAAACCCTTCACGTCGAAACTACCCATGTCAAATCGGATGCTTTCGGAGGCTGCTACTGATCAGTTGGTGAGCGTATGCCGAACGGCCGTCGGCGACGAACTCCGTAGCGTGACGTACTTTACTGAAGATACAGTCGAACAGCTGTATTTGCGTGACGATCTCGAACGCACTGCTGATTTGATTGGCTTCGCCGAACACGAGCGATCGGGCTTTCACTCCCAGGCGTACTACCGCAACACTCAGCTCGGATCGTACGAGGCGACGATCCGCATGTTCGAAAACGGGTTTTTAACCCGCGTGATCGACGAGGGCGATGATGATGAGTTCAGTCAGGGGGTCTGGATCACGACAGATTCGATGTCGATCGATCGATTTGAGGAGTTGACCGTTGGGCTGCGATCGGCGCTCGAAGAAGTCCGGAACGGAATTGAAGCTCGCCAGGAGTGATTTCGGGATTTGTGGTGGGAGCTGTAGATTGGCTCGATCGGTGGATGCTGAGTCCCTGAGAAACACAATACGGTTGTGTTGGATTAGTATACACCCCTCATTTCGTCTGTTCTCAGTTGTGGCATTGATCGATCGCCACGGTATCAGTAGACTCCCAACAACAATCGAATACATCCGAGCGTACACGCAGTCGAAAATGAACGCCCGAATCATGGCCCGTGAACAGAGCATCCCTGTTTTCGAACCAGAAACTACCTCCAAAAGCTCAAAAGGAGTATCTTGGAGACAAGCCAGCCACCTCGACGTTGGAGACAAGTCCGCCACCGCGACGAGTCTCGATCTCGGCGTCACGTATCTTGAGACAGTACGGGCACAGACATAAGCATCTACAACTGAAGTGATCGAGTATCAAAAGCGACTCACGCCGCAACAGCTAATCGACTTCGATCTGTACACCACTGTTTCGATCGTTTCTCAAATAAGTGGCCGAATTCATACACACACCGTGTTCGAAATGAAATCCACCAAAATATGGGTACTATCGAGCGACACTCACACAACGTATTCGAAATGAATTTTGATCGCTAGTCCACTGTAGTTGTTCACCTCAATTCACGATTTCATCTCGATTACGGTGTGTGAACATGGCTTTTCGGGCACTCTACACAGGAGATGTGAATTCATTTCGATCACGGTGTCTCTGCGTCTCGACTGAATGAAGTCTGATCTCTTTGAGTCTGCTGATTGTCCCGACCAGCTTGCGATCGAAAATCCCTGGTTTCATTTAGATTGTAGTGTCTTCATATCGACAACACCCGACTCATTTAGATCTTGGTTCCTTCATTTCGAAAAAGGTATACGGGACACGTACCCAGTACCGCCAATGGATTACGATTCGTCAGATTCGCAGGGTGGCAAAGCCACCACTGACTCAGGAACCTCTCGTGAGCCATCGATCGTCGATAGTATTCTGGACGGTGAGCGAACGTCGGTTTTTGAAAACAAGCAACTCGTTGATTCAAATACGATCGTTGACCACAATCGGATATACGGCCGCGACGAACAGTTAGCAGCTGAGGCACGCGCGTTCCGCGATACACTTGAGGGTGAACGCCCACCGGATCTTTTGCTCTATGGACCGAGTGGAACTGGAAAAACGCTCACGGTGAAATCAGTTGCCGAGAAAGTAAAAGAGCGTGCTGAGCGAAACGAGATTCGGTTTGATTTTGTTGCGGTCAATTTCAAGACGATGGAATCGCACACGCTGGATCGTGCCGTCTGGAAACTCGGACATCAAACTGCGAAAAAAGCCGGTGTCGCCTGGGATATTCCACAGAAAGGCGTCTCAACCGATGCAAAATACGTCCGCCTCTATGACATAGTTGATCGGCATTTCGATGCACTCGTGTTTCTTCTCGATGAAATTGATACGCTTACCGGTCGAGCTGGTGAAGATGAACCGGCGTATTCGAGGCTTCTCTACAGTTTGAGCCGGGTCATGGCCGAACAGCATGTGGACACACTCGTTTCAACAGTTGTCATTACGAACCATCCGAAGTTCCGTGAGAACCTGGATAGCCGAACCGATAGCTCGTACAATCCAACCGGAATCCATTTTTCTGACTACGATGCCAACGAACTCATCGAGATTCTCAGTCGACGGCGTGACGCCTTTAGAGAGGGCGCATTGGATGATGGCGTTCTCGAGTTGGTTGCTGCATATGGGGCAAAAAACGAGGGTGACGCCCGACGGGCGATCGACCTCTTGCGGGACGCAGGAGAAATTGCGAACAGGAACGGCGAAACCGTTGTGACAGAACAGCACGTCCACGCAGCCAACGATTCAGTCGTGAAAAACCGCGTCTTGGAGATCGTTGGGGGAATGTCGTTGCAAAAGAAGCTCTCGCTGTACGCTGCGGCTGTCGTTGCGGATATCAACGACGGCAACGCACCGAGCCCAGCGGTTTATTCAGTGTATCGAGCAATTTGTCGCAGCACTGATCGCGACGTATATACCCAAGAGACCGTCAATAGCCACCTCAACAAGGCAGGGACATACGGCGTGCTCAACAGCACACGGACGAGTGGTGGATTCAAAACTGGTGTCCATCTCATGTTCACGTTTACCGAACCGGTTGACGCCGTTATTGAGACGCTCGTTGAGGATGATGCGTTTGCTGATATTTCGGTGTCTGATGTTCGCTCGATAGCACGACGATCGCTTTTGGACTCATGATCGCTGGTCGATCGATCGGTTCGAGGAGATGATCGTTGGGCTGCGATCGACGACTCTTTCACGTCAATGGTGTTCGGGACCGTGAAGACACAAACCTCATTTCGTCTGTTTTCGACCCGAAAGCTCGTAGGGTCGCTGCCGATCACGGCGGGTTCGATCTATTTCTGCGCCGTGAGAGACAGTACGTTTCGTCTGTCTTTGCGGCGTTCGGTGTGGTCCACTTGAGAGGACTCCTGGATCAACCACGGAATTCGTGGCGATCGGCCGCTACGTGGTTGCGACTGGCAATATCAAATATCAAAGGGCAGCTTCTGCCTCAGTTTCTTGTCTGTACAGTTAGGTTGACTCTGGTCTGCCTAAAAAGACAGACGAAGTGCACTCTCTCTCTCTCGATCAAATTTAGTCGTACTGGTTCCCGCTGAAAGCGTATTCGGTTGGGAGACAGACGAAATGTACTCTCTGTGTGGAATTCTCAATCTGCGTCTTGTGGACTGTCCTTCGATCGCTTTCTGGGAGTCCTTCCACCTAGCTACTCGTTCGTAGAACCAGTTCAGATACTTGCAACTTCACTGATCAAAGAACAGACGAAATGAGGGGTATCTCGCTATTCGATCGGACGGAGTTCATTGTGGGTGCGAACTCACGAGAGCAGCGTTTCGGCCCGATTGATATCTTCAGATCGGTTGACGTTGACCCGATCGCCCAGTTCGACGGTCGCGATCGAATATTCCGTGTGTGCAAGCAGGATCATAGTGGTAAACGCACCTGATTGGGATATCCTGGAACCGATCGCCCGGTGTGAGATGGTCAACAGTGAGTTCATGGTTGCCTGAAACGTGGTTTTTCGTTGAGTCTACAGCGAGGTGTCAGACAAACAGTCCCAGGAGGATAAGAAGTGACTGAGTGTGTGTCGAAGATATTTAGCTCAGTTTGGTTTTGAGGAATCGGCAATAGGGTTTCGGAATTGTCGATTCAAGAAGTGCTCACGGTGCCAGGCCGGGGATCTCTACCGGCGAGTTGTTTCGGACAACGGTCCGGAACTGCGAAGAAATTGCGAGGAGGACGGTGAAGTAGACGACTGCGCCTAAGCCCGCGATCGTGAGTACCTCGACGACGTTGTACGTAAACAGCTGATACGTCTGGGCGATTTGAAGGGCTGTATACACCACACCTCCCATCAGGATTGCGGCGATCCACTGTAGCGTGATCTCATGAACCGGAATGCGAAAGTCGATCTCACAGCGAAGGTAGTAGACGGCACCGATCAGACCGATAATCGCCGAACAGACTGTCGCAATCGCCGCCCCGATCCACCCGTACAAATAGATTAGGCCAACGTTCAATACAGCGTTACCGCCGATAAAAACCGCGTTTACGCGAAAAGAGAGATCCGGCCGGTCGATTGCGTTGAGGGCGTTGGTGAACTGCATCTGATAGTCGTAAATGAGGACGGAGAGAATGAGCAACCCTAGCACGGTGGTCCCTTGCACGAACTCAGAACCGTAAATACGAAGCAGGCGATCGCCGATGAGTACGCCCCCGATGAGTCCAGGTATCAAGATTAATCCGCCAAACGAGAGTGCGTCGGTGATCAGGCCACTTACACGCTCGGTATCATCATCGGCAGCGATCTTGCTGATTTCGGGGAATACTGAATTTCGAATCGCCGCCCCGAAAATATTTAAAAATGACGCGATGTTCCAAGCGATTGAGTAGACGCCGATGAGGTTCGACGGCACGAACAGCCCGAGGACGAGCACATCGACCCAACTAAACGAGCGCCCACGTACCCCTCCAAGCCAGGAGTACTTCGCGTAGGAAACGAGACTTTTGACGTGTCGATAGCTCCACTGCCGTGGAGATGGTCGATCGTCGAGTGAGCGGATCACTACTACGAGCCCGAGAACCGAAGCCAATATCGACCCCATAATCAGGCCTACGATCAGTCCCAGGAGCTGGTAGCCAATAAAAACCGCAGCGATCTGAAAGGTAACCCTACTCACCGTTTGCGTCGTCGAAATCCCCGCAACGAGATGGACTAATCGTTGGCCTTTCAATACGGCTGCGGTGTATCCGTAAAGGAGATTGACGACGACCAATGCGGCAAGAAAGATGGGAGCGTCCGGATGGCCGACATAGGAGACGATCCAAGGACTGAAGACGGCGAGCCCGACCAACATCGCGGTGGTTAGCGTTCCGACCACAATCGCGCCAGTCACGATGTAGGCGTTTGGTTCGGTGCCTTCGCTGATCCGTTTTGAAAGCGCACCACCGATACCCATCTCGCCAGCTAACTTGAGCCAAGAGACGAGCGCCAATATCAGAAAATAGACGCCGAGCACACCCGCGCCGAGTTTTCGGGCGAAGTAGAGCGTTGCAAGCAAACCGACAACGGAAACGACAATCTTCGAAAGAAAGTAAACGAACGATGTTTGGCCGATGCGCATTCTGTAGAAACTGATTAATCGGGTATTATTTTAAGATACTGTTACTTTCTGGTGACGAAGTCTACTCTTGCAATTTGGCTCCATGTCTGTGAAACAAAAGTGGTTAATTCTTTGTCACCACTGTTTCGATTTTTTTGTGGAAATCTTTTACAGAAATCCGAAGATTTTCATTTATTTCTTTATATTCTGTTGTAATATTCGGACTATTATCGAATGTTTGTTCGACCTTATCGAGCAGTTCGTATTTGAATCCTTTTTGTTTCAAATCAATAGTTCGTTCTACCAAATCCAACTCTTTGTATAGATCTCCGACCTTCGGATAACTCACTAATCCGAGCGACGGCGTGATCTGACCGATAGAACAAACATTCGTATGAAACCGCATTCCAAATGCTAAATCACACTTATTGTACGTATCGAAAATATAGCGCTCAGAACCCTCGCCGTTCAAATATGGCGCTGCTGTCACTCGACTTCTCTGATTCATCGTCTCCATATTGTTCAATACGTCAGAAATTGCTTCTAAATCCCGGTATATGTGTGGTATAAAAACAATTTTTGATTCAGGATATGAAGAAAGAATCTGATCGAGGGTGTCTGCGAACTCCGACGTGAAGCTCGTATAACTATGTTGCTCTGTTCTAGCATTCGGAAATCGCAAATCAGCCATATCTTTTGCGACGTTTACTGCAATAAGCGGTCCGCTTCCATCTAACTCTGGATGATAATTATCATCTACTTCGGTAAAGAATCCTCCGTCCGGTACTTTATGTACCTGACTTGCATATTCTTGTCCGAAATGTTCTTTAATATGATTGATCGATCCATCGTTTCGAACTGAAACTAAACAGTGATCTTGTTCAAGAATACAATCTAAGAAATTTTGGAATTTTTCCGCGTTGTTCCCAGGGATTCCTTTATATGGATCACATCCAAGCCCGTAAAAAACGATTGGAGATTTTATTTCCTCGATTCTATCGGTCTCAATATCGATCGTTGTCCCAGTTTTTGAGTCCTCGATCCAGAGCTCGAAGAAATTCCCACTGCCTATCATCACGAGATCGTGTTCGTTTGCTTGCCGAACGAATTCGTCATCGAAATGTAATTCATCGGCCTTATTGTAATTTTGATAATATTTCCGTATCTCGTTTTCAGTATATTGATACTTATACGATGTATTTTCTTCGAGAGTTGTTCGTGTTCCGTTGTGGTTGGCGTTGTCCCCAACGTTACCGGTGAAACTTGCAACGTGGAGGACGCTTATTTGATTACTATTATTCATATTAATTTTCGTCCCGAGATATCTGATCTTCGTAAATAATTTCGCCTGCCTGTATGATCTGCTTCGATTTTCGTCCTAGCATTTTGAAGTAATCATCTGCTGAAATCCCGACACCAGGTCGTTTCGTCGTCGTATTTTTTCTCGTTAATGATTCTCCTTTTTGAATCGTGTTCTTCGCGACGATACTATGTTTTGCCCACTTTTGGATCTCTTTTTCTTGTTCATGTAATTCATCCTTTTTTGAGGATGTCTTGTTATAGAGTTCGGCGAATTCACGAAGATCTGACAACTCATCCGGTTCAATCGATACTTCTTGATCGGGTCCCGGTAATCGTCGATCGATCGTGAAATGCTTTTCAATAAGTGACGCGCCGTTGCCAATAGCTACCTTGGCAGCCTCAACCCCGGTCGAATGGTCAGACAGTCCAACTGGGACGCCAGCGAAATCTTTGAGTAAGGAAATCGTTTGGAAGTCGAAGTCTTCCGCTGTTGTCGGATATTCAGATACACAGTAAAACAGTGCATAATCTGTACTCAGATCATCAAGCAGCTCGCACGCCGTCTTAATATCTTCAAGTGTGTTCATACCTGTTGAGACCAATAATGGCTTTCCCGTATTGGCAGCGTATTCGAGCAGATGATGATTATTCATCTCACCTGAACCAATTTTAATTGCTGGAACGTCGAGTTCTTCGAGTAGATCGACTGCTTCCGTTGAAAACGGCGTGGAAAGGAACGTTACATTGTGTGTTTCTGCGTAGGATTGCAGTTCGCGGTGTTCCCCGATAGACCACTCACATTCAGCAACCGTATCGTATACTTCGCCCGCACCGATGGACCTCATCTCTGATTCGACCATCTCATTATCTGCTAGATGTGTCTGGAATTTTACTGCGTCTGCGCCAAATTTTGCGGCGATCTTGATGAACTGTTTTGCGAGTGTTATGTCATTCCGCGCATTAATCCCAACTTCTGCAATCAGATATGGTCGTTCATCTGAATCGATATTTGAACCATTGATTTGAATCATCGCTTTTTCTTCCTGAAGATTTTTTCAGCGAGCCATAAATCAAACGGTGTGTCAATATCAATCGAGTTCATCTCATTCATTTCATATAGTTCCGTTTTACCAATGATTATTTTTCCAGTTTTGAGAAACTGGTTGACGTTCGTTATGTAGATTGCTCCATTAATCACATATTCCGGATCCCGGTCTTGTCGCCGTTTTGCGGCGTCTGTATAATTGATCTTTTTAGCCCCATCTGGTGTTCGTTTCCACCTCGTATCGTACGTCGGGTAGACGGATATCACCGAGTCACAATCTGAATCCCGATAAAGAACATACGCTTCCTTGATGTGTTCTTTTGTCCGTAATGGCGATGTCGGCTGGAGAAGCACAAACGTCTCATATTCTTCCCCCAAGTTTTGTAACTCCTCCAGCGTATGAGTTATTACAGGCGCTGTCGAAGCTTCGTCGGTTGCCAAATTGGCCGGTCGAATAAACGGAACTCGAGCTCCATACTCCTCGGCGACCTGTGCGATTTCTTCATCGTCAGTAGACACAACAACCGAATCGACCACACTTGTATTGAGGCCCGCTTGAATCGTGTGTGCAATAAGTGGTTTTCCGTTCAAGTTTCGAATGTTCTTTCTTGGGACTCCCTTCGACCCACCACGAGCTGGAATTATCCCGAGAACACGAGGATCAGTCATTGTAACAGTTGCGACTTGTAATCCAGTAAATTTGGTGTCATCGGTGACTTCAATTCTGGCTCTAATTCTGCGATCAGATCTGTGATCGTTTTTGCCGCGTTTCCGTCCCCATAAATTGTTGATCGTGAGTAGGACCCGTTATCAAACTGTTCCCTGATTGCAGTTTCGATCTCATCGGCATCACACTCAACATCTTGCACGTTTGGTCCTCGCTCTCGTGATTGCTGCCGTGGACCAATATTGACGGCAGGAACACCAAAGTACGAACATTCACGAATTCCGACACTCGAGTTCCCAACCAGACACGCTGAGTTCTTCACTAGGGTCAGATAATCATAGGGATTTAAACTAATGAAGAAGTGAACCCCATCTGGATCAGTGTCTTCTCGATACTCGCGGATTGCTTTCGAGACTTGGTCAGTACCTGCATCCATATTCGGCCAGAACCAGAATGCTTGGACATTGAGACGATCGAATGCCGAGATGAGTTGTTGGACTTTTTCGTAATTCGATTCGTATTCTGTCGGAAGCGGATGATACTGAACGATGATATATTCTTTAGTGACATCCACAGTGTCTCCAACACCACCGTATTCTTGTTGTGGATCGTATTGATCGTTCCCGTCTTTAACAATCTGTTCAGCGAGATCTATTGAGGGACATCCCGTCCGGTATACTCGACTATTAGACTCTCCGAGGCTACACACGATCTCCTTGCTTCGCTCTGTCGAGACGAGGTGGTAGTCGGAAAGCTTTGTCGTCGCGTGACGGACCTTATCATCGATAGAGCCCGTAATCTCGCCACCTTCCAGATGAACAACCGGAATATTAAGATAGGACGCAGCAAGCGTGCTGGCCATCGTTTCGTATCGATCACCGCTTGCAAGCAATAGATCCGGATCAATTTCTTCGAACGCTGTCGCGTATTCAATAAGACCTATTCCAGTTGTTTTCGCTTGTGCAATCGGATCTCCTGCTTCTAGGAGGGTGTGGATCTTTCGGTCGATCTCTAATCCAGAGTCTTCGATGATGTCCGAGATGTCGCCAAAGCGGTGGACAAGCGAACCACCGGAGAGAATAATTGAGAGGTCCGTTCGACCGTCATTATGCAGATGCTCTAATACAGTTTTTACACGGGCATATTGCGATCGAGTGGTGATCACAGTTGCAACAGAAGTCGTCATTGATTTGAGTCCTTGTGTTTAGAATATTTAAAACCAGCGTGAAACGGTAGTGACGACCTGATGTTTGTCCATTTCAATTCAGTAGACCGGCTGTCAACAGGAGCACTGAGCCTCGGAAACTTCAATTCTATTTGCTCCTTTTCGAGCGATCTGCACTCGCTGCTTCACCCGAGTGGTCAGCGTTATGCTTGTGTTTTCAGAGCGCCTGAGAGAAGATTATGACGACAAGATGTCGGTTCGAAGTCGATAACACAGCCTACAACCGAGCGCGTCTCTCTCGTTATTCTTCGTGCGGACGGCATGCGGTACGCAGAAACACGCCCAATCAATCCACGACATTACCCGATGCAGAGGCGAATTTTTGCGAACCCCTGGGAGAGACGCTTATAAAAGACAACAGTGATTAGCCACTTTCGCTGGACTTCCTTGACGTATTATGGCTACAACCGTTCGAGAACTCCCAGTGATGTGGTCATATGATCGGACCGTGGAAATCGACAAGCCACTGGTTAATGTTCCTTAGAAAGCGATCGGATTCTACGTGCTACGAAAGAGACGTTTTATGTGTCGTTAGTGGCGATTTGAGAGCAGAACTTGATTGAGCGGATTCTGATTATTACTGACAAGGATGGTGGTCACCACGCAAAACTCACCCAACAAAGTGCCGACGAATTATATACCGAACTCGTCTTACTATGCTTTATTCACCGAATTTTAATGCAATTGAACGTTCTGGAAGTGCCTTAATCGGAAGATTTTGTCAGAAATATTCGAGGACAAAGATTACTGCAAATAATTAGTTACTGACACCTTCCAAGAGCTTTCGAACCTTCTTGGGTTCGCAAGTAGCTGGGTTAAAAAGTTCATTCTAGATGTTCAAACGTTACGCTGACCACTCTGGCCAGACCTCGGCTTGTTATTATGGAGTTGTCAGCGGAACCTTTGCCCTGTGCCTATCCGAAATTGGCCGTCTTGCTGCTGTGATTGTTTAGTTCGTTTCCCACGTTGGTCCTGACCGAGGAACACAGAAGCTCGCTTTGGAATAGTAAAGCAAGCGATGTGTTCTCGACGATGAGGCTGTGCTGTAAAGATTTATTTGATAAGTACCAATTATATCTGAAATTATTAGGGAAGTGACTGAATTTATAAATCTAGGGCAGCAATGACAGAACCGGTGATAGGGAAATTCCACACTGTAAATTTTAACTGAATACGTGATGATTATTGAGGTGCACACGTACTCTAATATTAAGACTTGTACAGCAGTCGTCACATTTGATTTGGAACAAGTTTCCCTATGGCGAAGTGAACGGAACAACCGGAAAATAATTTAGCTAGTGTGAGAATATATAATATACCAGATTATGACAGATGTAATATATTCTGTTTCTAGTTTAGATGAATGGATAGATGTAGCAGACAAAATGGAGACTGAACACGGGTGGAAACCTGTCTATTGGATGTCTATGGGAGATCAGGAGAAGATAACGTCTACATTTTCAGATGTTGTTTTTCATCCCTATTGGGATGCCACTCGAGGTATTCCTCCAAAAGAATATCGTGATCAGAACTCGTACCCAATTGACCATCAATTGATTTCTGATCTATTGTACAGTCAGACAATAGCAATCAAAATGATGGATCGTATGGATCCCGGACACATGTTTAATTATACAGAGCGTTTTAGACATTATCACCGTCTTTTAGAGCATTGGAGTACTGTACTAGATGAGATTGGTCCAGATTTTGTTGTATTTTCTAGTACTCCCCACGTAGTAACCGATTATGTACTTTATTCATTGTGTGATCGCAGGGACATTGATACGATCATATTTACTCCAACCAGATTACCCAACCGATTCTACACCCGTACTACTGTTGAAGGTGTATCTCCTAAACTTCTCGAAACTGCTGAAAAAACACGTGGCTTGTCTAATATTGAATTGGAAAGCGAAATCGAGTCCTATATACAATCATTGCGGAGTACGAGCGATGAGATGGAACCTGATCGAATGGAGTCACACAGAGATAATCAATATATTAAGATAGTCAAAAAATTATCAAATCCACTCAATTGGATTCAATATTTATCAAAAATATATAATAGTTCTTTAGAAGTAAATCCGATTCGCACACGAAAGCAAAGTTATCTTAAATCGAGATATTCTTCGCTTGAAGAAAGTCAAATAACCGTTGGGAGATATTTGCTTCAACGTATTCGTGCTTCTTATATTAAACGACAGTTAAAAATTGAGTATCAGTCATTCACTGATTCTGTCGACTACAGTCAAAAATATATTTATTATCCGTTGCATTATCAACCCGAACGGACGACGTCTCCAGAAGGAGGTTTATTTGTTCATCAACGCTTAGTCGTAAAACTATTATCTATCTGTATTCCTCAGGGTTGGTCCCTTCTTGTCAAAGAACACCCGTCTCAGTTTTTTGATTCACTTTATGGTGAACGGGGACGAAATAAACAATTTTATCATGATATAGCATCCAGTAAAAATGTTACACTTGTTCCTCTTTCCGAAAGTCAAACTGAGTTGATAGATAATGCAGAAGCTGTTGCAACAATCACAGGTACCGCGGGGTGGGAGGCCATCGCAAGGCAAGTACCTTCTATTATTTTTGGTAATCCCTGGTATCGGACTTGCTCTGGTACATTTTCCATTAAATCAAAAGAAGAACTTGAGTCTGTTATCAATGACTTGGTTGAAGGTTCCATAACTATTCCAAAAAACACTGTTAGATATTTTTCTCAAGCAATACTTGAAGTAAGTGAAAAGGGATATCTTAATCAGACGACCTCAACATCTACAATTGGGTACGAACAAAATGTTCAAGCATTATATAAGTCCCTCTGTGAATATATTAATTAGAACACTGTAGCAATTTATTGAACAATATGATTTAGTTCTCTTTTAAAATTCGATATTGGATCTGATTTAAAAAAATACTCTTTGTCAAACGATCTACCATTATTTGATTGTCGACATTGTTTTATAAACTCTTCTGGTGTTGCTATTTTTTTAGCGATTCCTGTTTCAATTAGTGGATCAAGACGATCAGATCCAGGTAGGTCTATTATATATGTGTCTAGTCCAAAATTTATCCCTTCGTAAATCGCAGTTGAATAAACACCTACCTGAATACCTGACTCGGTGAATAAGCTATAGAGGGATCTGTTGCTATCATCTATAACCGTCATCTGTGAGCGCTTAAGCCAGGGATATGATTTTTGCCACCAATCGTATTCGTTGGGATGAAGTTTATATATTATCTGATATTTGTCATCTAATTTTTCACTGACGTCTACGGCAAATTTTGAGAGCTCTTTACCAACTGGTCCTTGCGAAATAAATACGATTTGGTGTTTTTTAGTGTTGATTTCTAATTCTTCTAATTTTTGTTCCAAATAGGGGTATCCAATAGAGATGACTCTTTCTTTTTTTATTGGATAATTTATGTTGTCACCCCAAAAATCTCCAAAGGTGAATACATAATCTGGAAATGTATGCTTATTTATATCTTCTGGATATGAGTAACCCAAATGGTCCGAATCAATAATTCCATGTTGAAGTTCCACAACAGGAATATTCTCAGATTTACACACTTCAATGAGCGTTTCCATTTGTCGACCGTAACTAACAATTATAATTACTACTTGCGGGTTGATCTTTTTTAATAATTTCTTATATAATTTGTACGTTGTCTTACGTTCACATAACTCTTCTTTTACATAGCTAATAACATCTACATCAATATCATACATCTGATAAATTCTCGTTCTAGTTTCTTCTAGTAAATGGCGGTGATTTTTGTCTAACGGTACTGAGGGAAAATGTATCTGGCTAGCAATTATTCCTGGTACACCAATAAGATCTAAATAATATAGATTCTCTGTTTGAGCAGGGGTTTTATGAGAGAAATAATATGAATGTTCAAAATGGACGTAATCGTAATTACACTGATTGTGAATTGGATCGCAATATATATCCCACCAAGTCTGGTTAGATTCTAATTGACGGCGTGGATGGCCAACAAACATTATTTCGGCACTAGGCGCTTGGAATGGGCTTTTGTGGAATAGATTCTTCATCCACAGCTTTCCAGCTTTTATTCCGGTAACAAAATTTTTTTTAGGTTTAGGACGTGACTGATTAAGACCCGATTTTTCGCGTAGATCTTTGAATAGATCTACTCGGATCCGTTCCCAAATCGGGACGTCTTGAATCTTTAAGTCGAATAGATCCAATTCACGTTCAATTTGCTCAAACGCACTTCTGTCAATATCAGTTTTCATACTTTTCACTATCAACTGTAATGTATCCGTATAAATACCCGGTAGCAACTGAAATAGTAAACACAAAAATTGATATAAGTTGTTTGATTTTACTAGGAGAAGGTCTACGAATTATTTGTTTAATTCGACCGGGAATGAATTGGAATACAAGATTTTGTAGATACTCACTTTCATCACCTTTTGATTCTGGAAGCAATATTCCCATAATCCGCTTCGAAAAACCCTGCCAGAAAGATCGAAACACGAGCCATCGAAAATCGCCACGGTACTCGAACAACTTATGATGGACGACTGCGTCCTCGACATATACCACGCCCTGTCCATATTCCTCCCGAATTCGGATCCCGACGGGTGCTTCGTGCGCCTGGATGTGCCGATCACCCTTTCGGCCAGTATTAACATCATAGCCGCCGACATCAAGGAAGAGGTCACGCTTGTAGGAGACGTTCGATCCGTATCCGTTACGAATCTCTTCGCCGTGCTCGGCGAATCCTTTCTCGGTACAGCCAACCAGCCAGTAGAACTCTTCCGGGAAGAAGTCCGGTTTCTCACCGACCCAGTTGGGTGCGACGTATCCACCCACTGCAATCGCGTTCGTCTCTTCGTAGGTCTCAACGTGTTTCACGATCCAGTCCGGCTCGGCCAGCCCATCATCGTCGATGAACGCGACGATCTCGCCGGAGGCCAACTCGGCACCCCTTGTCCGGCTGTAGGAGATCCCACGATTCTCTTCATTGTTGTGAACCACGACGTTCTCCAGATCGCCGAAGTCGTCAACCACCCGCTCGTACACCTCGGTATTACCGTCGATCACAAGAATGACCTCGATCGGGTCGTAGGTCTGTGCGAGCACGCTTTCGACTGCCTCCGTGAACACGTCATATCGGTCCATCGTATACGTGCAGACGACGACGGAAACTTTCATGCTCGAGCGTTGACGCAAACGGCGAATAAGGATTGTGTTTCATCAATGCGCCGGCTGTGTGGTCATTTCTGAGTCGAAGTGGGTGACACACCCCACTGGTTCCGCTGTAAACGCATGTGAAGTAGGTGGTGATCTGTGCCAACAGAATGGTCTCGATCGCTCGATGATTAAAGAAGCGATCACTACCACTACGCCGATGGCTTGAGTAGATCTGTCAGTCCACGTCGAACGCTCTCCGTGAACTGTGCAAGCTCATGTAGTTTGTTTTTTCCGCCGCGTTTGCCGTGGTTTTTTTCGATCGAAGAAACGATATCCAGCGTCTCCAGTTTCGAGAGGTACTCACGGATTGCCCTGTTGGATATCGGGTTCGTTCCCTCCTGTGAACAGATTGACTCGTATGCCGGTCTGACCTCACGCGTTCGGGCAGGAGTCTGATCGCGCTCTGCGAGCACAGTTAACGCTAACAGGACCAGTTTTCCGTGTTGTTGGATAATTTGTGATCCCCTGTACGACCTGGTCCGTCTGTAGTCGCGAGTGCGCCTCCTGGACGTGGTCTTCGGTAACCCGATCGGCGTTTCGTTCCCTTGCAATGTCGTCACTCTCAAGAAGCAAATCGAGTACCTGTCTCGCGTCTCCCGAATCTTTCGCGCCGTCGGCAGTACACGCGTGGATAAGCTCGAAGGATTTCGTCTCGATTAACAGCGGAACCACTGGGGTGGGTGAGTAGACTGTACGCGTGAGATCGAGGACTTTGCCCTCAATTAACAGCGGAACCACTGGGGTAGCGGTTCGGCGAGTTAGTAGTGAGTTTGCTCAACGATGTTCATGACGTCAGTTCGAAGTTCTTCAGGCGTCGTCCACGTGTCGAGGTGGCCCTTTTCATCCATGATGTCGAAGAGCGTTGTCATCATGGCATCATATTTTTGATACTCAAGATCGGCGTCGATAGCCAGATCGACGTAGTCGCCCTTGAATATGAAGGTGGTTTCGAGCGGGGCTTCGCCCAGCTCTAGTTCGTGGCCGCCGTCGTTGTCTTCAGCAATAAGTAGCGTGTAGTCTGTACCGATGAGCGTGTAACGGAATTTGAGGTAGAAGTTCGACCAGTGTTCGTTTGTCTCGTCGAGATCGTCAAGCAGAATGGCGCTAGCAGGGAGCGGACTGTCGTTGATGATGTCACGTGTATCTTCAAGACGGTCTTTCGGGCCGTCACGGTCGCCTGACAGGGTGTCGTAACTACCGAGAATAAAGTAAATGCTGTCGGAGATGGTTTTCAATTCGAGTTCAGTAAAGAGTGAGAGGGCGTTGTCGTGGATCGTTTGAACCGCAGGACCAGTAAGGCCACTATAGATGAAGTCAGCGTCTCCGAGCCGAGGGGTATCTTGGATATGTGGTGGCGCATCCGTGTTTGCCATGGCTGTGAGAGGTATGATTGGCGGGTTATACGTTGAAGATTATGATTGTCGATGACCGTCGCAAAACATATGTGGCTGGGCGTTGAATCTGTGTGTATGTCACAGAATGCTTCCTCGGCTGCAACACGTCCCGGAGGAGAGGGCGGGGCAGACCAGTTGGTAGACCATGACGTGGATCCCGATCGTCTCGCTGATCTGCGGGCAATCTTGGTTGAGCCGAAGGCCCGGCTCCTCCAGCAAATTTTAGCCAGTCCCACGGGAGCACTGAGTGCCGTGGAGTTAGCGGCACGGAACAGGATTACTGAAAGTACGATCCGCGATCATTTGCGTGATCTCAACAATCGAGACCCGGAGATTGTGGCGGTGCTTGAGGCCGATGCCTCACCAGTTCCCAACGGAATTCCGAGAAAATACTACGCGGTCACTGCGTACGGAATCGACCTGTTGAAACAGGTGAACCTCTATGAACAGATCGGGGTTCTCTATGATATGTACGAGGCTGCCGAGTTAGAGCTCCCAGATTGTGATGAGCGATCGGTTACGATCGCTGCGATCGAAGCGTACGAACACCGGCCGTCGCCGGACTGGCTTTAACATCCCACGCATTGTGCTGCATCGATAGTCGCGCAAGTTTGAGCAGTTTGTAAGTTCGAGCGGTTCTATTTTATTACGTATGACACACCCAGCGAACGCACTCGAAATACCCTGCCACCGATCGCCGCGCAGATAACAATATAACAAGGCTTATTTCCGATTTGCTACTCGTTCAATCCAATGAGTACGCGAAGCGATCGCGACGGGTTGGGGGGATCCGCCCTGGATATCATCGAACGGTGGTATCAGATCCCCGTCCTCGTCGGATTAATGACGTTGATGCTCGTGGTTCGCATACAGAGTTACGGGAACTTCATAAGAGACGGCGAACCGCTATTAGGCGGCAACGATCCGTGGTATCACTACCGAGAGACCTCCTACGTAGTCGAAAACTTCCCGTTCACGATGCCGTTCGATCCGTGGACGAACTACCCCTCCGGACACAATCCCGAACAGTTTGGGACGCTTGTCGATCAAATAACTGGTGGCGCAATCCTCGCACTGGGACTCGGAGATCCTACGAGCCAGCAGGCGGCGATCGTGATGGTGATCGCCGCGCCGATCATGGCAACACTCGCCATTATCCCAGCGTACGTGCTCGCCCGACAATTCACCGGCAAATTCCCCGCGCTTGTCGGCGTGAGCGTGATCGCCCTCCTGCCCGGTACCTTCCTCAACTACAGCCTCGCAGGCTTTTATGACCACCACGCCTTCGAGGTGTTCTTCCAGACGATCGCGGTCCTCGCGTTTATTGTTGCCCTCTCTGTCGCTGAGCGTGAAAAGCCCGTCTGGGAGCTCGTGATCGATCGCGACGTCGAGGCGCTCAAACGCCCGGTTGGCTACAGTGCTCTTGCGGGCGTCGCAGCAGGATTGTACATGTGGGCATGGCCACCGGGCATCCTTCTGGTCGGATTCACTGGAATCTTCTTCGCGCTGAAGATCACCACAGATGTCTACCACGGTGACAGCCCCGAGCCGATCGCGTTCGTCGGCGCGGTCTCACTGACCGTCACCGGCCTCATGATGCTCGTCCCGCTCAACGAGTTCTCGATCGGCGGCGCGACGAGCTACTCACTCCTACAGGTGCTGCTCCCGATCGGCGTTGCCGCCGGCTGTGTTTTCCTCGCGTTCCTCGCCCGCGAGTGGGAGTCCAGAGACCAGACAGAGACCGCCTACGTGGGGACTGTCTTCGGGCTGATCGTGGCCTCTGTTGTCGTCGTCCGATTCGCGATTCCGAGCCTCTACCGGACGATCGAGGGCAACGTCCTGAACATCATCGCGTTCAGCGCCTCTGACACAACTCAGACGATCGGCGAGGCGCAAGCGTTCCTCACGAGCAACCCGAGAGCCAGTCCATTCCAGATCATTTTCAGCGAGTACGGACTGGCGTTCATCACCGCGGTTGCTGCCGCACTGTACCTTATCGGTCGCCCGCTGTACACAAGTGACGACACCAGCGACACCATCTACCTCGCCGGGGGCGTCGCCCTCATCGGCCTCGTCCTCGCTGCGTTCCCGTCCTTCTCGGGCGCCTTCGAGACGATCGGGATCAGCTGGCAATTACTTGGACTCGCGATCGCACTCGCACTATTAATCGGCGCGGCGCTGCGCGTCCAGTACGACGCCGCCACATTCTATCTCCTCACGTGGGCGGGTTTCATCACCGCCACAGCGTTCACCCAGACACGGTTCAACTACTATCTGGCGATCGTCGTCGGGATCCTGAATGCGATCTTCATCGCGGAGGTGCTCGGCTACCTCGACCTCCGCGGATCGCCGCGCGAGGTCATCGACGGCATCGAAGGCTGGCAGGTAATGGCGGTCGTCACCGCATTCTTGCTCATCACGGCGCCGCTCGTCTTTGCGGTCCCGTCGACCGCGTGGGACCGTGGCGCAGAGTCGGCGAACCAACCCGGCGAGGTCGTCGCGTGGGAGGATAGCATGGACTTCCTCGAAGAGGAGACGCCCGCCCCCGGCGAACTCGAAGGTCACGACAATCGCATGGAGTACTACGGGACTTACGAGATCCCTGAGGGCGATCACGACTACCCAGACGGTGCGTACGGCGTCCAATCCTGGTGGGACTACGGCCACTGGATAACCACCCAGGGCGAGCGAATTCCGAACGCGAACCCGTTCCAGCAGGGCGCAACCGATGCTGCAAACTACCTCCTTGCACCGAGTGAGGATCGCGCTGAGAGCGCCCTCGAAGAGAAGATGGGCGAATCCGGCGAAACGCGCTACGTCATGGTTGACTGGCAGATGGTTTCGCCGGCTTCGAAATTCAGCGCTCCAGTCGTCTGGTACGATGAGGAGGACATCTCTCAGGGCGACTTCATCCAATCGGTCTACCCACAGCAGGGCGAGCAGTTCGGCCAGCCGATCTCGTTGCGCGAACAGCGTTACTACGAGAGCCAGATGGTCCGACTCTACGAGTTCCACGGCAGTGCGGTCGATCCAGCGCCGATCGTCACCGAGACCCAACAGCAGAACGTCGAGACGCAGGCGGGCGGCCAGGTGACGATCGAGGCGATCGATGTCGAAGGGGGAGTTCAGGAATTCGATAGCCTCGAAGAGGCTCAAGCCTACGCAGACGAAAATCCCGGCGCAGAGGTGGGCGGGATTGGTCCGAATCCGACCGAACGCGTCGAAGCCTTAGAGCACTACCGACTAGTCAAATCCGCAGAGAGCCCGGCGAGCTTCAGCAACTCGGACTTCCAACAGCAAGTGCAGTTGATGCAGCAGGCTAACGTCTCTGGGCAGTACCTCGCCCGAACCAGTCCACAGTGGGTCAAGACGTTTGAGCGGGTCCCCGGCGCGACCGTTGAGGGAAGCGGTGCGCCTGCGGAAAGTGAGGTCACCGCACAGGTACAGATGCGCGATCAGACGACGAATTCCACGTTCACGTACACCCAGTACGCGACCGCCGACGAGAATGGGAACTTCGAGATGACGCTGCCGTACTCGACGACCGGCTACGACGAGTTCGGTCCCGAGAACGGCTACACGAACGTGAGCGTTACCGCCGAAGACGACTATGTCTTCACCGCGATCGACGAGGACGCAAACACCTCTGAGAATCCCGTCGCCGGCCAATTTGTCGGAGAAGCTGCCGTTGAAGAAGCCCAAGTTGTCGGCGAAGACGACTCGGCGGTGACTGTTGAACTCGAAACGCCTGAAGTTGAGACAAATAGCGACGACTCGGCAAACGAATCGATCGACCCTGAGAACCAACCAATCGGCTCCGACCGCGAGTCTCTCAGCGCAGTCGCTGAAATCCAGGCGATCGCCTAATCGATGATTGACGCCCGCGAACTCCTCGGAATCTATCTCCGCGGGCTCTGTATGGGTACAGCCGACGCTGTCCCTGGCGTCTCCGGCGGAACGATCGCACTCATCACTGGCATCTACGAACGACTCATCGCCGCGATCACTGCGGTCTCTCCCGGACGGATTCTCCGAGTGCTCGGCGGTGTGCGTCCGTCGGGTCGATCGAGCGCGAAAGCAGCTGCGGTCGAACTTGACCTCGCGTTCCTGCTCACGCTCGGGGCAGGGATCGCAACCGCGATCGTCGCCGTGCTTAGTCTCGTTTCAACCCTGATTGCGGTTGCACCGGTGGCAACATTCGGATTCTTTTTTGGATTGATCGCCGCGAGTGCGATCGTCCTGTATCAGGATGTCGAACTGGACACGCGGGGCCGGATCGCTGCGGCGATCGCCGGATTCGTACTCGCATTCGTGGCGTCCGGGGTCACGGCGAATGCGATTGCCCCATCGGCGGCGGTTGTGTTTGTCTCAGGGGCGATTGCGGTGAGCGCGATGATTCTCCCCGGGATCTCCGGATCGCTGCTGTTGTTGCTGCTTGGTCAGTACGCGTATATGTCGAACTCGCTGTCAGCGTTTGTCGACGGGATACTCGAGACCCTCAAGACGGGCAACCCGCAGGCACTTGTTGGAGCGGCTCCGCCGGTTATCACGTTCATCCTTGGAGCGATCGTCGGCGTCTTCACGATTGCGTATGCCGTCCGGTACGCTTTAGAGCGCTACCGTGCGGCGACTGTTGCGTTTCTCGTGAGCCTGATTGTCGGTGCGCTGCGAGCGCCGATCGAACAGGTTGACGAACGACTCCTCGCGGCTGGGGAGGCGTGGACACTCTCGGCTGTTGGACTGTTTGCTGTATTCGGAATACTTGGGGCACTTGTGGTGCTTGCACTCGATCGGGTCGCGGGGATCGAGGTATAGAACTGGTTACTCGCGCGGGACCGCGATGTTTTGCACGTGACCGTCACAGTTCGGACACCGCCCAGGCGAATCTGTACGGTGTTCGCGGTGACCACACTCAATACATTCGTAGTACCCCTCTGCTGGGGAGTACGGATCGACCTCACTGAAGTTTGTGTCCATATAGCACAGCAGATTTCGAAACGTATTGAGTCTTTATGCCCCTAATGTGGCCACATACGGTAGTATATAAGGTGATAATATTTATATTTTCTAACGATAAGTAGAATAATTAACCATATGCTTGAACCACTGATTGTCAAATGCTGGCTGGATTTGGAACAACTTCGGGTCGAATGCGGCCACACAGAGTCAAGACAGGCATATTTAATTCGGTCCCGCCCGTATTTTTGCGCATGGCCGCCACCTTGCGAACTCCGACCGATCGTGTCTGTGAACGGTGCGGCAGAATTGAGCGCTGGGACGACGACATCGAGTCGTGGGTCGTCGACGAGGAACCCGGAGAGATCTATTGTATCCACGAGTGGGATATCAACGGCTCATTCGCGCCATTCGAGAGTTAAGTCGATCCGCATAGGCTGGCGACCCGTAATCCGACCTCTTGTTGTAAATTAGTATCCCAACGCTTGGAATTTTCGCGTTGACGAGACCGAAGGTCTCGTTCGCACACCAGAAATCTCCGATTTCTGGGGGCGTCTTCAGGTACGGGAAGATGTCAACCGCCGATCGGGGTTCAGTAATTGCTCACAGTAAACCCTTCCAATCGACCGTCCTCGTAGTACTATTTTTGCCTCCACAGGGCCTCGATTCGTTCTTTCACGTACCCCAAGACACGCTGGCACATCTCTCGATGATCGTTCGACCACACAGCATCTTGCACACCGATATGATCAGCCGTGGGTGGCGGATGAAAATGTTCACGGGAGTTATGCGTGTTTGGATGCCGATTCCATCGACATCCCCACGTTTCGTCTTGTCGTGTTTCTTGATACTGAAGGCTGAAATCATCGTTTCTGTCCCATCGAATCTCCAGCCGAGCAGAGACCGCGCTTGGATAATAATCTCCAGACAACGTGACACAGAGATGTACTCGCGGTTCGTCAACGATCGCTGCAGAATCGACCAGACGACTTCCAGCGAATCGAGATTGCATCCGCTCCAGTATTGGTCGGTCTATCGCTGGGGGGTGTGCTCGATCATCTCCTGGCTCCATCGTTAGCTATGAGATGGTGCTGTTGAGCTGGCGGCCTTTTGTCGGGCACGTTCGTGAAGCCGACGTTCCTCCAGTGCAGTCGCCCAATCGCTAAGGTCCCCGTACACATCGTCGATTTGCTCTGGATCGAACTCCAAGACAGTCACCGCAGCGGGTGAGTCACCGTCGTACTCACGACGGTACGCTTCGATCGTATTGGTCAGTTCCGTTACACGGACTTGTAGCTCATCAACAGTGTGTGTCCGTACCAGTTCATTCACTCGGCGCCATTCAAAGTAATCGTCGTTGCGCTCGTATCGAACCGGCCGGCCATTGTGTCGAATTACGATTCCGAGGTCAGTATAAAAAGAGAGATGTGTCCGCGCTGACTCGTCTGAACACTCTGCTCGTTCGGCGATCTCGGCTGCAGTCATCGGCTCTCGGGCGTGCAACACCGCACTGTACACACGCTGTTTCGTATCTTCGGCTTCGAATGGGCTATCAAACGGCGGCGGCCCATCGGGTCGAGGCGTTTCTTCCATACTCGAAGTAACGACGTTGGCCCATATATTTATTTCCAAAACTAATATATATTGTCTTTTGGCCGACTCCCTACACACAGGAGTCTATCGATCGAAGCACCGAAAGCGTTCCATCGAAGTATGACTGCTCGAGAACGGTATCTGCCGCGGCTTTCGCCCGTTCGTCTGCGTTTGCAACTGCGTAGGATTCGCCGGCGACCTCGAACATTGAGGCGTCGTTTTCGCTGTCGCCGATCGCGACGAACGACGACACGTCAACCTCCAGCAGTTCGGCCATCGTCTCCAGACCCACCCCCTTCTCAACGCCGGGTGTTTTGACGTGGAAAGCGTAGCCTGTGTCGACGACTGCGAGGTCAAACTCGGCAGCGACCTCCCGAAGCAGGGCTTCGTCAGCGTCGACTGACACCGCGATCTCGGTCTCTCGCCAGCGATTCGTCGTGTCAACGGTCCCATACCCAACCGCACCACCACGATCGACAAACGCCTCGATCGCCGCGGCTGCCCGATCTGGATCGCCAGTGAACCGAAGCGTGTCGTCGCCGTAGACGACCCCGCCGTTCTCCGCGATCACACGCTCTTCGATTCCGATAAAGTGACACAGTGCAACAGGGTACGGAAACGACTTCCCTGTCGCCATCACAACTGGTCCGTCCCACCCAGAGAGTACGTCGAACACCCGTGGATCGATCGTGTGGTCGCTCGTCGTCAACGTCCCGTCAATATCAAGCGCAAGCGGTGGGGTCATACCGTTACATCGGCCCTGGAAATACAAACGTCATTGGGAATAGAGCTATCTGTGATGAGAGACCATATCACGATGGATCATGAAGAAACTCATCAACGATCCGGAAAACGTAGTCGACGAGATGCTCGAGGGGATGCTCGCGGCGTATCCCGATCGACTCCGGCGGCTTGACGGCACTGAAGTACTCGTCCGGGCGGACGCACCAGTCGACGGGAAGGTCGGGCTTGTCTCTGGGGGTGGCAGTGGACACGAGCCGACGCACGCCGGCTACATTGGCGATGGGATGTTGGACGGCGCGGCCGCCGGGCAGGTGTTCACCTCGCCGACAGCCGATCAACTCAGCGAGATGATCCAAGCCTGTGACGCCGGTGAGGGTGTACTCAACATCGTCAAAAACTACGAGGGCGACGTGATGAACTTCGAGACGGCCGCCGAGATGGCCGATATGGAGGGGATCGAGGTCGAACAGGTCGTGGTCAACGACGACGTGGCCGTCGAGGATTCGCTGTACACCTCCGGGCGCCGTGGAGTCTGTGGAACGATCCTCGTCCACAAGGCCGCTGGCGCGAAGGCGGCTGCAGGCGGAGATCTCAGCGAGGTCAAAGCCGTCGCCGAGAAGGTGATCGACAACGTTGGGACGATGGGAACCGCGCTCACCTCGTGTGTCACTCCCGATAAAGGTGAGCCCACCTTCGACCTCGGTGAGGACGAGATCGAACTTGGGATCGGAATCCACGGCGAGCCGGGAACCGAACGGGTGGATATTATGAGCGCCGACGAGATCACCGAAGAACTGACCCAGAACGTTCTCGAGGATCTGGCTCTCGATGAAGGCCAGGAGGTGATGACGATCGTCAACGGGATGGGCGGCACCCCGCTCATGGAGCTATTTGTCGTCAACCGCAAGCTGCAAGAGCTTATGGACGAGCACGGCCTCGAAACCTGGGACAGCTGGGTTGGCGATTACATGACGTCGCTGGATATGATGGGCTGTTCGATCACTGTCTGTGCAGTCGACGAAGAACTCAAAGAGCTTCTCTCCGCGCCGGCTGATACCCCCGCGTTACAGACGTGAACGATCGGTTCTGTAGCCGTAGGCGATCGGATTTGCAGTCTTGAACGATCGGGTCTGTAACCGCAAGCGATCGGATTTCCAGACGTGAACGATCGGTTCTGTAGCCGTAGGCGATCGGATTTCCAGACGTGAATGATCGATTCTGTAACTACTGGCGATCGATTCTGTAACCGCTGGCGATTGGGTCTACGAACCTGATTGCTAGCTCCGACTGGCCGCATTCGTGTGCGTTCAACCGGGCGCAAACGATTACCAGGCGCAAACGATTACCGGGCGCAAACGATTTACCCCCAACAGCCGAGCCAACAGATATGGCAGACGCCGACACGCAGCGCGAAGCTGTGTTAACCGCGATCGACCGCGTTGCCGATCGCCTCGAGGAAGAACGATCCTATCTCACCGAACTCGATTCTGCGATCGGGGATGCCGATCACGGCTCAAACCTCTCTCGAGGGTTCCGTGCGGCCGCCGATGAGGTCGAAAATAGCGAAGACGACGTCGACGAAATAGTCAAAACGATCGGCGTCACGCTCATCTCGAAAGTCGGTGGCGCCTCAGGGCCGCTGTACGGCGGCTCGATCATGAGTGCGAGCCAGGAACTCGACGACGGACTCACCGCTGAGACGTCGATCGCCTTTGGGGAAGCGTATCTCGAGAAGGTACTCGACCGCGGCGACGCGCGCGTGGGCGCGAAGACGATGGTCGACGCGCTGACCCCCGCGGTCCACACCTACAAGAAGTCGATCGAGGTCGACGACCTCCCGCCGCTGACCGCGCTCGCGAAGGCAGTCGAAGCCGCGGAGGCTGGAGTCGCGTTTACCGTACCGCTGCGCGCCGAAAAGGGCCGCGCGTCGTTTCTGGGATGGCGATCGGTCGGCCACCAGGATCCCGGCGCAACATCGACGCTCTTCATTATGGAGGAACTCCTCGCGACCGCCGAGCAGTACCTCGAAGGCGAGACGGACGTCGACGCCGCCGCACCGACAGAGCCTGACGTTGATCCCGACGAGGTTGACGGAGGCGAGGAATGATTGGACTCGTTGTGGTCTCACACAGCCAGAAGGCTGCCGAAGGGATCTGTGAGATCGCCGCCCAGATGGGTGGCGACGCCCCGATCGAACCCGCGGGCGGGGATGACGGCGAGATCGGAACCGACGTGACGGCAATCAAGGACGCAATCAAATCGGTCGATGACGGCGATGGCGTGGTCGTGCTTGTTGATCTTGGCAGCGCGGTGATGAACGCCGAATTGGCGATCGAAATGGGCGACACTGACGCGGTTATCGCGGACGCTCCAGTGCTTGAAGGCGCGCTCAACGCAGCGGTCGAAGCAACCAACCCTTCGGCGACAATCGATTCCGTCGTCGAGAAAGCCGAAGATGCGCGGGACTATCACAAAGTGAACTGACTGTCCTGAAACAACCTCACGCGTATGTCTTATCAAACTCACGTTCCCGACGCATGAGCTCCTCGACGCCGTGTTCGAGGATACCGCGACCCATGCCTGTCGGTCGATAGTACGTATAGAAACCCTGGCTGTCAGCGGTCCGCCGCTGGCGCTTATCGACGAGTCCGACACTAACCAGTTCGTCGAGATGATAGTGGAAGTTGGAAGATTCGACATCCACTGCGGCCTTGAGCTTAGCAGCGCTCAGTTCATCGTTGGCGACAAGCGTACGCAGAATTCGAAATCGAGTCGGGTGACCGATCGCCTGTTGCATCGAGAGGTACTCTTCAAGCGTTAGCCCGCTCTCTTCGGGCAGCGGCGGCTCCGGCTGGCGCACGTCATCTGGTTGATGGCGATCGGCTTCGGACATCTGGGAACTCTCTGCTCCATTATTGGGGTGCACTCTACTTAGTCATTCTCAACTAGAATATTCCTGAAAAAGCCGATATTTATATACTGTCGCTCCGAACAACTGTGTCGAATGCGGCAACGAATTATCGATAACCTCCCTCACCAAGCCGATAATTCAGACGCTCTCGCGCCAGTCCGTCGGGAACAGTTTCTCGTCTACCTGATGGGACCATACCGAACATTCGACGTCGACACATTGCTCCCAGCGGATGTCAACGTCGAAACCGATACGCCATCGTTTGCGACGTGGGACGAAACCAGCGGCGAGTACGCTGAGGACGAAGTCCTCCGCCTTCTCCAAGAGACGCGAGACTGTCTCCGTGAGCGTGGATTCAACGCCTTCCTGGCAATTGACGTCGGGATTCCGCTTGAAGAGATTGATGCAGCCACCCAAAGTATTGCCTTTGCACAGGCGAGTAACGCAACAATTTTTATTGCGCCACAGGTCGGCGACAATCTCGGTGTCGGAATTGAAATCGGAAGTGTCCTCGAGGATCTCTTGTCAACAGCTGGAATGCATGGATCGGCGGCCGACGCGACTCCGCCTGAAGACACACGACGAGTAATGGTTGCGACTGAACCATCGGTTCGAAGTGCAATGCTCGGTGCTGTTAACACACGCTGGGATGCGAGCGTTCGGACGTTTACAGATGTCGAAGACTGCTGTCGACTCTGTGCCCAATTCTGTACCCACATTCAAAACGAGGAACGCTACGGTTCGCTTAGTCTTCTGAACTGACTAGTCAAAAGTAACTCAACTGTGCCCTTCACAATCTCTGGCTATCTACGTTAATCACTATCACTCAAGACCTATCGCCGATCGCACGTCGCCACGCGTCTCACATGCGAGCACGTCAGCGGCGAGCGCTTCGGCTTCCGTCCGATCGATGTCTCGAACGGCTCGTTTGACATCCGGAATCGTCACCGCACTCATACTCAGTTCGTCAATACCAAGTCCGACCAGAAGCGCCGTGAGCGCTGGATCGCCAGCCATCTCACCGCACATGCCGACCCACGCGTCCCCAGACGCCTGTACCGTTTGATCGATCGCCCGTAACACCGCCGGAGCAAGCGGATCGTGATAGCTATCCATCCGATCGAGGTCGCGCTGGGCGGCCAGCACGTACTGTGTGAGATCATTCGTGCCGATGCTGAGGAAGTCGACCCGATCGGCGAACGCGTCTGCGAGCATGACCGAGGCGGGCGTTTCGATCATCACCCCCAGTTCCGGAGCCGCTGCGTCGATGCCCTCAGCGTTCAGCTCTGCAACGGCCGCATCCACTAGATCGATCGCCGCGTCCAGCTCCTCGACAGTCGAGACGAGCGGAAACATAACTGCAAGGTGCTCGCCGACGGCTTCGGCAGCGACCCGACACAGGGCACGGATCTGCGTTTTGAAGAGCCCAGCGTGTTCTTCGAGTGAGAGTCGAATCCCCCGAGCGCCGAGGAAGCCGTTTTCGACCGAATCCAGATCGAGGTAGTCGATCGGCTTGTCGCCGCCGATGTCTGCGGTTCTGACAATGACGTGCCCCCCGCTGCTCGCACACCTGTCTTCGAATGCTGCACAGACCTCGTGGTACGCCTCATACTGTTCGTCCTCGCTTGGGGGCTCTTCACGATCGAGAAAGAGGAACTCGGTTCGAAACAACCCAACACCATCTGCGCCGGCGTCGATCGCCGCGGCGGCCGCCGCTGATGATCCGAGGTTTGCGGCCACCTCGATCGGCGTTCCGTCCGCGGTTTCAACCGCGTCGTCGATTGCGGCGGCCGCTGTGTTCTCACTGTAGGCCTCGATCGCCTCATCGTCGGGGTCGACCAGGACTGTCCCTGCTGTGCCGTCGACCGCAAGGGTCACACCGTCGTCAATCTCGAACAGCGCCTCGCCGACACCGACAACAGCGGGGATCCCGAGCGATCGGGCGATGATTGCTGCGTGGGAGGTCCGCCCTCCTCTCGCGGTAACAACGCCAGCAATCACTTCTGGGTCGAGTTGGACCGTGTCGCTTGGGGTGAGCCGATCGGCGAGTACGACCGTCCCAGACGGCAGCGTCGAGAGATCCGCCCGAGTAGCGCCCGAAAGGAGCCGAAGCAGTCGATCACGAACATCTCTGAGGTCATCGGCGCGCTCGGCCATCATCCCGTCCATCTCCTCGAACTGCGCGATCGGCTCCGCGAATGCGGCCCTGACCGCTGCCTCGGCGCTTTTGCCTGTATCAATCGCTTCCTCGACGCTTGCTTCGATCGTCGGATCCAACAGGAACTGTTTGTGCGCGTCGAACACCTCTGCTTCGGACTCGCCGACCCGCTCGGCCGTCCGTTCACTCTCGGCCTCCAACTCTGTGACCCCGGCGTCTCTCGCCGCCTCGAAGCGATCGAGGGCTGCTTCTGGCGATTCGGGTGCTTTTTCCTCGCGGGGTGTGCCGTCTGAGTCAACCGCACCATCGGTGCGATCGACCCACACGGCAGCTCCGACACCGCGCCGTGGCGTCGCCCCGATACCGTTGAGCGTTCGTGACATCTCAGGTCACTCCGTGACTGCTTTCGAGAGGATGGCCTCCAGCGCGTCGAGTGCGGCCTCGGCGTCACTGCCCTCGGCTGTCAACACGACATCGTCGCCGCCTTTCACCCCCAGGCCGGTCACCGCGAGCATACTGTCGGCTGCGACGGCCGATCGATCGCCGTCGGCCGGCTTGACCGTCACTGTCGCATCATACGTGCCGGCGGTTTCAACGAACTTCGCGGCCGGCCGTGCGTGGAGGCCATCTTCGGGAACTACGGTTACGACTCGTTCCATACTCAGTCGACGACGGGGAGACAATTATACTTGATCGACGGTCGATCCGGGTGGCTAGTCGGTGTACGATTCCAGTTGCTGTTCGATCTGCGCATTGAGCCGCTCGAGCCCTGCCTCAACGCCCATCGATTCGACATCGGCGTACGCATTGGCCACGATCGTCGGGAATCTTACGCCCAAAGCGGGTTTTCCGGCTCGTCAGAGAACAGTTGTTCTCTGAGCAGACCGGGTTAGACGCCGCGATCGACGAGGTACGAGAAAGCAACCGTCGGGAACTGAAACTCGATCCGCGATGGAGGCCGGCCGATATCGCTATCGTGGGCCGATTTAATTCGTTCTGTGATGCCGGCCTCTGAGAGCTCATAGATGAGCCGCTCAACTGTCGCTGCAGAGAGTTCGATGTCAGTTTCGACGATCGCCTCAGTCGCAGAGCCAACGCTGTCGAGTGACGCCGGCGGCAGTGCAACCAGCCGGCGTAACACTGCCAGGCGGCTTTCAGACAGCGAGAGTACCCGACCGAGCGAGACACACGGCTGTGGAACGTTTTCCATCGCCGACGTGAGGTGTTGGTCAGTCACGTTCTCCGCGTTCGATCGATCTGCTTCGATCACTGCGGTGAAAACGGCCGAAAGTGCGTCGTGTGCGTCGCCGTTGGCCCATGTTGCGACCCTCCGAAGCTGTTCGTGTGCGATCGCGTTCCGAACGAGGCTATCCGAGAGCCGCGTGGTGAGTATCTCGATAAGTGCGTGGCTTCGATAGGCGTCGAAGCGTTTGATCTCGATCGGGTCGTCCTCGTCGATGTCGACCATTTGAGGTGGATCTCGTCCGATCAGCACAACGGCTATGGTTGCGCTGATCGACGAGAGTGTCTCTCGAAGTGTGTCAAACGGTTGTGTTTCTGGCTCGCCGACGTGATCGACGGCGATCACTGCCCCGCGCTGGACGGGTTCCAACACGGACTCAAGTCTGTTTCTCACCCACTCGGTACCGATACCGTGTTTCGGCACCGACTCGTCGACTAGCTGATCAAGGATCGAACGGTACAGGGAAAATGCGGTCGTTGCCTGCCGGGAGTCGACGTAGACGAAGTCGAACACCCGGGCATAGTCGACCCGCGTCGACGTGTGGATCGGCTCGTTTCGAGCGGTTCGAATCCGATTGAATCCCTGAAACAGCGACGTGATGACAGCACTTTTTCCACTCCCTTTTGGCCCCCATACGTAGAGATCCGACGGGACTGTCCCCGACAGTGCTGGATCCAATTCATCGAGGAGCTGTTCGAGCATCGACCCCTGACCGGTCGGCTCGTCGGGATGATACAACGGACTCAGCGGCTCATAGTCGAGTACCAACTGAGGATCCGTCCCGAGTTGTCTACGGCGAGCGATTCGATCGTCTATATCCATATGTCGGTATGTGTCTGCGTGTCCGAAGTGTAGCGGTTCTGTCGGTTCGGTAGGTCCGAAGTCTGTTGATTACTCAAGTATAATTCGACCGTGTCCCGACAGTGAAACGGGAGGGTAGGCGTTTAGAGGTACCCAGCGTTCGGGATGACACCCACCATGTTGAGGATCGCAATGATGAGCATCGCCAACGCGATCGCCATCGCCGGCGGGTCAACGTGGGTCCCACCGTGCGCGTAGAAGATACGCTGGGTGAGCTCGCCGAAGAGGCCACTGATTGCGCCGAAGATTCCTGCAACCAGCAGCGCAGCCACGGCACTGCCAAACATCGGCATTGCGATGACTGCCCCTGCCGAGCCAATGAGGGTCATGTGGTGCGTCACTGGGATGTCCTCAACGCCGAGTTGCAAGAACAGCAAACTCATCGCTGAGATCGCGTAGCCGAGGAAAATGCTCCCGGTTTGCAGCCAGATGTAGCCAGCGAGCAGTCCCGTCGCGAGACCGATCGCAGCAACCTGATTCCACTTGTACTGGTGGGGCAGCCACGGCTCGGTCGCGACCCGTCCTTCGTGTTCTTCGGGCACGTTGTCGCCCTGTGCCTTCGGGTGCGGCTCCTCGTTTTCGAACGGAGACATGTCGAGGAAACCGGATCCCTTCGGCGTGCCGATAACAGAGTAACCGAAGACCGGCCGAGCGATCATCGCGGTCAAGAACACCGACAGCGCGATGTTGTCAGTTGGAACCCCGACCCCGTTTGCGACTTGAGTAATCAGCATCCCGAGCACGCCAAAGATCGCCCCGACTGCGAGGATATCCGGTCGTGGACCGAATGCCCGAAGGATGTTCTTTCCGAAGTGGAATCCCCATCCATCTGGCTCGAGTTCTGGATACTTCTTCCCGGCGTATGCGGTCGCCGCAACACCACCCGCGAAGGCAATGTGTGGGCCGGTGATCGCACCGAACCCAATGACACCGGTCACACTGACTGCTGGTTCGCCGGCAATTGCAAGCCCCTCACCGAGGAAGACGAGAAAGCCCGTGAAGATGAACGCCGGCAGTGCACCGATCGCGGCACCGAATGCCCCAGCGGCAAGCGCTGTAATAAACAGCACCAGGAACGGCTCAACTTCCATCCCGATGATGGGGATCTGCAAGAGCGCATCGTACATTCTTATTCGCCTCCGTCGCGGGCCCAGTCAAGCGACCGCTCGACAGCCTCATTCCAGCGTCCGTAGCGCTCGTCGGCATTCACACCGGATTTCGCTTCGAAGCTCCGATCGATCTGCCAGTTGTCCCGCAGTTCGTCAACCGTGTCCCAGTAGCCGACCGCGAGCCCGGCGGCGTATGCCGAGCCGAGCGCGGTCGTCTCGTCGACGACCGGCCGAACGATGTCGGTGTCGATAATGTTTGCCTGCAGCTGACACAGGAAGTTGTTCTTGACCGCACCGCCGTCGACGCGAAGGCTGCCCAGCTCGATGCCGGAGTCTTCGACCATCGCCTCGGCGACGTCGCGGGTCTGGAATGCGATCGATTCGAGCACTGCACGGACGACGTGCTCGCGGCGGGTACCACGAGTCATACCGACGATCGTCCCGCGAGCGCGCTGATCCCAGTGTGGGGCACCGAGCCCCGCGAAGGCTGGGACAAAGTAGACGCCATCGGTCGAATCAACACTGCGAGCGAGCTTTTCGGACTCGGACGCGTTGTCGATGAGCGTCATATCTTCAAGCCACTCGATTGCCGCGCCAGTGATGAAGATTGCGCCCTCCAATGCGTACTGGACCGGCTCACCGGATCGCTGGAAGCCGACCGTCGTCAGCAGGCCGTGTTCGCTCATGACGGCCTCGTCGCCGGTGTTCATGAGCATGAACGAACCGGTGCCGTAGGTGTTTTTCGCGTCTCCGGCGTCGAAACAGGTCTGGCCGAACAGCGCTGCCTGCTGGTCACCGAGCGCGCCCGCAACGGGCACTTCGGCGCCGAGGAAGCCGTCCGGATCTGTCGAGCCGTAGGTTTCTTCATCCGACGATGGACGAACCTCTGGCAGGGTCGCTGCCGGGACGTTGAACTCTTCGAGGAGTTCTTCGTCCCAGTCCATGTCGTGGATGTTGAAAAGCATCGTCCGCGAGGCGTTCGTCACGTCGGTGATGTGATTCCCGGTGAGGTTGTAGATCACCCACGTGTCGATCGTCCCGAACATGATTTCGCCGTCCTCTGCGCGATCGCGAACGTCTTCGGGCCGCGAGCGCTGCAGTTTGATCGGATCCGTGTTATCGAGCAGCCACTCAGCTTTGGTTGCCGAGAAGTACGCATCCGGCTCGAGTCCAGTCTTCTGTTGGACATCGTCTTTCTTGCCGTCTGCTTCGAGTTTTTCGATTCGGTCCGTGGTCCGCCGGTCTTGCCAAACGATCGCATTTCCGATCGGTCGGCCGGATTCTGCGTCCCACATCACCGTCGTCTCACGCTGGTTTGTGACACCGATCGCCTCGAGCTGATCGGGCTCGATCAGCGCGTCGTCAAGCGCTGTGTTGATGACGGATTTGGTGTTCTCCCAGATCTCCATCGCGTCGTGTTCGACCCATCCCGGTTCGGGATAGATCTGTTCGTGTTTTTCGTAGGCGTTGGCGATCACCTTGCCGCTGTGATCGAATACCATAAACCTCGTGCCTGTTGTCCCCTGGTCTATCGCTCCGACGTACGTGTCGTCTGTCATACGTATATCACCGTTCTGATGCGGGCATGCTCCGGCCGTCCGGAATTCTTTATTGGTGCTCCCGCGTCACCAGTAAACACTATGGACAAACATGATAAAACTTTCTCCTACTGCATGATTGACCGATAACGATTGCGCAGTTGAACAACAATACGGCAAATATTACTGGTAAATTGCGAGGAATTCCACTGATGGCTCCGAATTTTTGTGCGTGATACTTTCACGCAACCTAAATTTTACCTGCAGTAGCGATCGGCAGATAAAGTAAAGTGTATCGGGACTAAGGTGGAATTGGACCAATGACTGACACGCCACACGTCCTCGTGATCGGCGGCGGGTCGACGGGTTGTGGAATAACCCGAGACCTTGCTATGCGGGGATTTGAGGTCACCCTTGTTGAAAAGGGTAACCTCACCCACGGGACGACCGGACGCATGCACGGGTTATTACACAGTGGAGGTCGGTACGCGGTGTCTGACCAGGCCAGCGCGACCGAGTGTATCGAGGAAAATCGGGTGTTACGCGACATCGCCAGCCACTGCGTCGAGATGACCGGTGGGCTGTTCGTACAGCGCCCCGAAGACGACGACGAGTACTTCCAGAAGAAACTTGAAGGCTGTCGGGAGTGCGGTATTCCCGCAGAAGTGCTCTCGGCGGAGGAAGCCCGCGAGATGGAGCCGTACCTCGCGACTGACATCAAGCGAGCGATCAAGGTTCCCGACGGCGCGGTCGATCCATTCCGGCTGTGTGTCGCCAACGCCGCGAGTGCACAGGAACACGGCGCGCGTATCGAAACGCACGCGGAGGTGATCGACGTGCTCGTCGAAGACGACCAGGTTGTCGGTATCGAGGTCAAACACGATTCGGGACCAGGCAAGCGCGAACACAAAACTCCGGGAACGACAGAAAAAATCTACGCGGACTATGTTGTGAGCGCGACGGGTGCGTGGGCAGGACAGATCGGCGAGATGGCAGGTGTTGACGTCGAGGTTCGCCCCTCGAAAGGCGTCATGACAATAATGAACACCCGCCAGGTCGACACGGTCGTCAACCGCTGTAAGCCGAAGGGTGACGCCGACATCGTCGTTCCGCACGAGACCACGTGTATTCTCGGAACAACCGACATCGAAGTCGAAGATCCCGAGGACTATCCCGAAGAGCAGTGGGAAGTCGATCACATGATCGACACCCTCTCAGAGCTCGTCCCGATGTTGAAAGACGCCCGAACGATCCGATCGTTCTGGGGTGTCCGACCGCTGTATGAACCGCCAGGAACCGGAACCGATGACCCAACCGACATCACGCGGGATTTCTTCCTATTGGATCACGAGGAGCGCGATGGCCTCTCGGGGATGACCTCGATCGTCGGTGGGAAGTTTACGACCTATCGGATGATGGCCGAAAAGATCACCGACCACGTCTGCGAGCAGTTCGGGATCGATGCCGAATGTCGAACCGCCGACGAACCGCTGCCGGGCAGCGAAGATTTCTCTGTATTGCGCGACTACATGGACGAGTTCGGACTGCGATCGCCGATCGGTCGCCGCAGCGTCCAGCGACTCGGCTCGCGGGCTGACGAGGTGTTGAAAACCGGTGAGCCGAATCCGGTGGTCTGTGAGTGTGAAGCGGTCACACGCGCAGAAATCCAGGACGCGATCGAGCAATCTGGCTCCGACCTCAACGCGGTTCGCATTCGCACGCGCGCGTCTATGGGTAACTGCCAGGGGGCATTCTGCTGTCAGCGAATGGCTCACGAGTTGTACCCGAAATACGACGAGGAGACGGCCTACTCGGCGTTCGACGAGCTGTTTCAGGAACGCTGGAAGGGTGAACGACATGCGCTGTGGGGCCAACAGCTCTCGCAGGCCATGTTGAAGTACAGTCTCCACTCGACGACGATGAACGCCGATCACGACGCGGTGCGGACCGGCGATGCGATCGATTTCACGGCCTTCGATGGCGGAACCGACGCCGCCAGCAAATCGGGTGCGACCGGTGCGGCTGCAACTGACGGCGGCGTCAGCTCTCCCGGCACGAACGGAGGTGACCGGTAAGTGGCGATCCACGAGGACGTGTTGGTCATCGGTGGCGGTATCGCTGGAACGACCGCCGCACTCGCGGCCGCAGAGACGGGCGCACAGGTCAGACTCGTCACCCACAAAAAGAGCACGCTCAGACAGGCCAGCGGGTTGATCGACGTGCTCGGCTACGCACCAGACGTCGACGGTCCGGTGAGCGATCCCTTCGCTGCGATCGAGAGCCTTCCAGAGGGCCATCCGTACCAGCTCCTCGGGGAAACGGCGATCCGTGGCGGTCTCACCGTTTTCGACGAGGCAGTCGGCGAGGCCTACGAGGGTAGCCACACGGACACGAACGCGCTGCTTACGACGAGCGGCGGTGCGATCAAGCCGACCAGTCGATACCCAACCTCTACTGCGGCGGGTCTTGTGAGCGATGATCGCGCGATGTTGATTGTCGGCTTCCGATCGTTGACGGATTTCGACGGCGAACTCGTCGCAGATCATCTCGCCGCTGCTGGCGTTCCCTTCTCAGTCGACGGTGTCGAGATCGAGGTCCCCGGATCGTATCGCGCTGACTCGCGGGTGACCCGGATTGCAAACGCGCTGGATTTGAACAAAGACCTCGACTACGAAGGTCGATCGCTGCCCGCTCGTGAGGCGTTCGCGGAAGTGATCAAGCCACACCTGGGAGACGCCGATCGGGTTGGGCTGCCGGCTGTGCTCGGCGACGATCACGCGGATGCAGTGCGCGCTGATCTAGAGCGGCACCTTGGTGCAGCGGTGTTCGAACTCCCGATGGGGCCGCCGAGCTATCCGGGTCTGCGGCTCGAAGATATTCTGTTCGACGCCCTCGATGAAGCAGGGGTCCGGTTGAGTGATGGCAACCCAGCAGTTGGGTACGAGGCAGACGGCGATGCGATCGACGCAGTCATTGTTGACCAGATGAACAAAGAGGTTCCCTATAGCGCCGAACAGGTAGTCCTTGCAACCGGCGGCTTAGTCGGCAAGGGAATCGACTCCGACCGCGAGGGCGTTCGCGAACCAGTGTTTGACTGTCACGTCCCGCACCCGGACGATCGCTACGACTGGTTCGTTGACGACGCCTTCGGCGAACATCCGTTTGCGAAGTTCGGCGTACAGATCGACGAGGCGTGTAAACCACTTGACGCCGACGGAGTTCCGGAGTTTTCGAACCTTCGAGCAGCCGGCGGCGTCGTCGGTGGGGTCGACAGAACGGCAGAGAAATCAAAAAGCGGCGTCTCGCTGGCGACCGGCTATGCAGCTGGCACTGCGGCTGGGGAGGCGATCTAATACATGAGCGACGCAGAATCACCAAGCGACTTCGATACAACGGCACAGTCATTCGAGCCAGTTCAGGTCTTCCCGAACAACGAAGACATGGATCTGCGCCCGGGCGCAGATAACTGCTACAAGTGTACGGCCTGTGATACGTCGTGTCCGGTCGCGGAGGTCGACGAGGACTTCCCAGGACCGAAGTTCCAGGGCCCAGAGCAGTGGCGATTGAAACGAAAAGAAGACCAGGCGGTTGACGACTCGATCATGTCGTGTTCGAACTGTATGCGGTGTGACAATGCCTGTCCGTCGAGCGTTCCGCTCAGTCAGATGCACAACACCGCCCGTGGAGAGTACGTCTCAGAAGAGATGAACAAACTCTCCCAGGAGTACATCCGCAACCGGATCCTCGCGAACTATCGCTTTTTCGCAAAGATCGGCAGCAAGGTACCGCGGCTCTCCTCGGCAATTATGGGCAACAGACTCGTCCGCGAAATCAACGAACGGATCCTTGGGCTTCCCGCCGAGCGGGAGTTCCCAGCATTCGCGACCGAGACGTTCCGCGAGTGGTGGAGCAACCGCGGCGGACCGAAGGTCCGATCGGAGGACAAGCGCGTTGCGTACTTCCACGGCTGTTACTCGAACTTCAACACCCCTGAGGTCGGCAAGGCGATGGTTCGGGTGTTCGAGTCGTTCGGCTACGAGGTCGTCGTTCCAAAGCAGGGCTGTTCGGGAACGCCAATGTTTGCAAACGGGATGCTCGACGATGCGAAACGCGAGGCGGGTATCACCGTCGAGAACTTCTCGGGGCTCATCGACGAGGGCTACGACGTGATCGCCTCCTGTACCTCCTGTTCAATGTCGCTGAAACAAGAATATCCAGAGCTTTTCAGCATGGACGGAATCGAAGACCTCTCTGCACATACCTACGAGGCGATGGAGTACCTCCGAATCAATGAGGACCTCCACAGTGCGATCGAAGACGCATCCGTCGAGGAGCAGGCGTACGCCTACCACGCGCCGTGTCACGCGCGGAACCAGGGGCTCGATCGCCAGGCGGTCGAGCTATTCCGTGATCTCGATGGCGTCATCATCGAGGACGTGGGTGACTCCTGTTCAGGCATCTCTGGAACCTACGGCTGGAAGAAAGAGAAGTACGAAAACTCGATGAAGATCGGCGAAGAGATGTTCGAACACATGGAACACGCGACCGGCGATGTCGGGATGACCGAGTGTCCGACCTGTTCAATGCAGATGGAACACGGCACCGGCTACGACATCAAACACCCACTGCAGTTGCTCGAAGAGGCGGTTGTCGAATAACGATCGACGCTCTCCTCTCTGTTTTTGCGTTTGCGGGATCTGCGATTATTCTGAAAGGGGGGCGGTGCATCGGCGAGTAGCATCGGTTGAAATACAAGTAATATAACAATACCAGCGCATACTGCTGTTATTTTTTCTTGGACTCGGCTGCACGAACGGTTAGCACTGGCACGTCGGCAAATCTGACGACTTTTTCGGTCACACTTCCGATGATGTATCGCTGCATTCCCGATCGGCCGTGGGTACTCATCACGATCATGTCGATCCCGGCGTCGTCTACGTACTCGAGTATCGTTTCGTAGGGTGAGCCGAAACGGACGGCCGTCTGCGTTTCGACGCCCTCGAATTGTTCGGCAACGGTATTGACGATTCCAGTACCCTCGTCTTCGAGGTCGTCCCGCCCTGTGGGCCGGCTGCCGACCATTCCCGGCGCACCCTCTGTTGGGGCTCCAACCATCCCAGGACCCCCCTCCAGATCAAGATTGCTGGCCAACCCGAGCCCCATGTGTTCGCTATCGATCACGTACAGCACGTGAACGGTTGCGTCATGCTGTTTGGCCTGGTTTTGAGCGTGCTCAATTGCTGATTCTGCGATCGAACTCCCGTCTGTTGGGTAGAGGATTTTGTCGTACATGCATATCACCGACCGTTCTAATATTGTACAACTACCTGAAAAAGTGTGACGGGAATTATCACACTTTGGGACAATCTACACCCCAAACTCGTGGCTAAATCGGTTGTTTGGAGAGATATTGGCTCTGTACGACCATCGGATGAGTGAAAAATTATAATATGATATATGATATTTTCGGCCGGCCAGGGAATTTCTGCCCTCCGGCGTATGTGCAGTTGCGATGCACTATCATGGTAAACTCCGTACTCTCATCTGGTTAGTGTATTGGTTGCACATCCGAACCACGACTATATATTCGCAGTGCGTATGTTAGTGTATGTCAGACACATTGTCGTGCCCAGACTGTGAGACAGAGATCGAATCCCTTGACGAGCTTGAACGTGAGGGCGAAGTATCCGAAATCGAAGCCACAGAGGATAATTCGATTTCACTCTTCGAAAACCACGACCTATTCCTCTGTAAAAACTGCAAAAAACCGCTCGGATTTTCGCGCTCGTAGTGCACACCTCTCAGCCCGAATAACGTCATTTGTCTGATAGCACTGGCCTGCAGCTCTCGGTCTGAAGCACCAGCAGGTACGCTGATCCGTGCGTTCAAATACGGTGGCCGTTTGAAAGAGTGTATGTTCGTCGATCGGTCCGAACGGTTGGGCGAGAACCCGCCGATGAAAGGCTATGGGGTCGCGGTGACTCCCGGTGCCGACGGGCCGATGCTGTTCGTCACGGGGTTTGGGTGTCCCAACCGGTTGTACACGTTCGAGGGGCAGAAGATCCGCGATCGGAGCTGTGGAATTCTCGCAGATCCCGACCGACGGGCTATCGGTGTCGCAGCCGCCGATGTCGACGCCGACGGTGTTGAGGAGATCTACGTCCACAACACCGACGCATACGGGGGCTATACGGACAATGGAGACATGCTTCTCGATCGGATTGCCCACGACGACCGAGAGTTGTGGTGTGACGTTTTTGGGCTGGACGTGAACTACGATCGGGGTAACTTCCACGCCGGGCGATCGGTCGCGGCAGTCGATCGATTCGGGACTGGTCGCTACGGGATGTTGGTCGCCTGCTATGGTGTCCCCTCACGGTTTTACGAACTTGGAGACGACGGTGAGCTCACCGACATGGCTGAAGCTGTGGGGGTTCGGTTCACCGATGGCTGCCGATCCGTCATTGCTGGGCCGATCGTCTCCGAGTCGATGGATATCTTCGTTGGCGCCGAGCGCGGGCCAAACAAACTGTTCAAAAACGACGGCGGTCACTTCGTCGACGTCGCCGAACAATTCGGGCTGACAGACGGCGAGGGGAATGCCCGAGGAGCAGCGCTTTTGGACAACGCAGGCGGCGGGTTCGACATTGCAGTTGGAAACTGGGAAGGCCCATCTCGGTTATTTGCCCGCGAGGGCGATCGGTTCCGCGAAACCGCACCGGAGGCACTGATCGGCTCTGAGCGAGTAAGAAACCTCGTCGTTTCCGATTTCGATAACGACGGCAGCCAAGAGCTGTTCGTCAACGCGATCGGTGCGGAAAACCGCCTCTTTCGGTGGGAGAACCGACAGCTCAGTCCGATCGATCCGGGCGACGCCCTTGAGCCCCACGGGCTCGGGACTGGTGCGACGGTGGCCGACATCGATGGGGATGGAACGCTTGAACTGCTTGTCGTTCATGGAGAGGTCTCTGCGCAGCCGCTGTCTTTATTTTCGGTCCCGAACGACAATCGCTGGCTTCGGGTACGGCCAACCACACAGTACGGTGCTCCAGCCCGGGGTGCGCTCGTCGAGGTGGAGACAACTGCCGGGACTGATCGCCGCGTGATCGACGCCGGGAGTAGCTATCTCTGCCAGTCAGAGCCTGTTGCTCACTTCGGGCTCGGAACAGATCGAACCCCGCTGTCAGCGACGATTCGATGGCCTGATGGACGGACACGGACGATCGAGGAGCCGGATGCCTGCGCCGAGCACACGGTTCATCATCCGCTCTCGCCGCACGGCAGATAGCTGATCGCCCAAGAGGTATTTGTTGTACTGTGATGAACGCCATAGTATGAGCGACTCGCCACGGGATGAGGCGCCCCGCGACCAACGGCGAGCGATCGCCAATCGCTGTCTGTCTGCGGGGATCGCTGCGGCCCATCCGGACCAGGTCGTCGAGGATCACCTTTCGATTTCCGAGGTCGACGACACACTGTCGCTCCGATCAGGGGGCCACACAGAAACGATCGACCTCTCTGCGTTCGATCAGATCGTGCTTCTCGGCGGTGGCAACGCTGCCTCACAGGTCGCTCGGGAGGTAGAGGCGATCCTCGGCGACCGTCTTGCAGCGGGCATTGTCGTCACAGACGATCCCGTCGCGTGCGATCGGACCACAGTGCTTGCTGGCGGGCACCCACTCCCCACCGAAACGGGCGTCGAGAGCGCAACGCAGGTGCTCGATCGGGTCCGCGAAGCCGATGAACGGACGCTCGTCCTCGCGGTCGTGACTGGCGGAGCGAGTGCAGTGTTGGCCGTCCCAGCCGACGGCATTCCCGTGACGGCGCTGCGCGAGACGACGACAGCGCTGCTCGAAAGCGGGGCGACGATCGACGAGATCAACGCGGTCCGCAAACACCTCTCGGCGATCAAAGGCGGGCGACTCGCTGCGGCAGCCGCGCCGGCCACGGTTCGGGCGATCGTCCTCAGCGACGTCGTGGGCAACGACCTTGCGACGATCGGCAGCGGACCGTTCGCGCCGGATCCGACGACATACGCCGACGCGCTTGCTGTGCTCGAACAGTACGACCTCTCGGTCCCTGATGTGGTCCGATCGCACCTCGAAGCTGGCGCGACAGGTTCACACTCAGAAACCCCAAAGCCGGGGGCAAACTGCTTCGATCGAGTTCGGACCTACGTGATTGCCGATGGGATGACGGCGATGCGAGCGGCCGCGTCGGTTGCCGAAACGGCTGGATACGAGCCGCTGTTGTTGTCTGCGCGGATTCGCGGGGAGGCACGGGAAGCCGCCAAGACTGCTGTTGGCATCGCCGAAGAGTCGCTGGCTACTGGGGCGCCGATCGAGCCGCCGGCCGCGATCGTCTCTGGCGGTGAGACGACAGTAACTGTTGGTTCCACTACCGGGAGGGATCAAGAGACGACGCCGGGAGCCGCTGGTGGTCCGAATCAGGAGTTCGCGCTCTCGGCGGCGATCGAAATCGGCGAGCAGCCGATTACCGTGGGCGCGATCGACACTGACGGAATCGACGGACCGACCGACGCGGCCGGTGCGATCGTCGACGAAGCGACCGTCAGTGCTAGTGGGTCGACAGAAAGCAATGAACCCACGGGTGCGATCGATCGATCGGAGGCGATCACGGCTCTCCGCGAGCATCGTTCCAACGCCGCGCTCGACGCTGTAGACGCGCTGTACCGATGTGGCCCAACGGGAACGAACGTCAACGATCTTCGGGTTGTGCTCGTTGAAACACAGTAATCGGCGCGCCAGTGGGACGGTGCTCACACGAATTGTTTATTTCTTGATTGTCACAAGGGCTGGCATCCGTGCGGTGAAACTGGCACGCTGATGGCGCGATCGATACGATTGTCACATCCGGAATCCTCACAGCGCCACATCAGAAAGTATCACAGTACTACATCCGGAATCGGTCACAGCACCACATATGAAAACATCACTCCACTTATCTGATACCATACAGCACAACAGCACCACATCTGAAAGCATCTCAGTTTCACGTCCGGGAGTATCTGCCGAGGTGGATGGGTTCAAGTAAGCGGGGCGTCGACTCAGTTTATATGGTTGATCCGACGTCCGATCTGGGCGAGGACGTAGACGAAACGAACGCCCCGAAATGTGCAGCGTGCGGTGAACCGATCATACAGGAGCCGAGCCATCGAGTCGTAACCCGAATCGAGGACGGTATCGCGACACATACCCACTTTTGTGATACCGACTGCCGAGCAGCCTGGAACGAGGAGTCCGAGTGAGAACAAGAGGCTGACTGTCGGTTGAGCCCGGGTAGCGTTTTTATCCCCGGAGGGGGTAACTCGAGATATGATTTCCCTTGAGGACGCGGTGACGGCGCGGTTGGAGTCTCACGGCGCGAGATTCGAGGTATTGGTCGATCCAGACGCGGCGCTGTCGATCAAACGCGGGGAGTTCGACGGGGAGCTTTCGGATGTTATCGCCGCCGAGGACGTCTTCGAGGACGCCTCTCGCGGCGATCGACCCGCCGAGGCCGATCTCGAAAAGGTGTTCGACACGACCGATCCGCTGGAAATAATCCCGGAGATCATCAAGCGCGGCGAGATCCAGATCACGGCCGAACAGCGCCGCGAGATGCAAGAGCAGAAGCGAAAAAGCCTCATAAACACGATCACGCGCAACGCGGTCAACCCGCAGATGGATAATGCACCGCACCCGCCAGAGCGGATCGAACGGGCGCTTGAGGAAGCAGGCTTTCAGGTTGATCCAATGGAGCCGGTCGAAAACCAGGTCGACGACGCGCTTGATGCCCTCCGGCCGGTCATTCCGATCCGGTTCGAAGAGGTGACGATCGCCGTCCAGGTCGAGGCCGAACAGGCCGGCAGCGCGCAGGCGCAGATTCGCCAGTACGGCGACCTCGAGCGGGAAGAGTGGCAAAGCGATGGATCGTGGGTAGGTGTGTTGACCTTCCCCGCGGGCCTGCAAAACGACTTCTACGACATGGTCAACGACATCACGAGCGGACAGGCCGAAACACGCGTCATCAAGGACAAAGACGAACTCAGTACGCGTTGAGTTGCTGGTGTGGTCTGCGGTCTCGTTCGCGGGCCGGATTTAAGTCCGTCCGACGGCTACTTTCAAACTAACAGTGCAGGCTATAGCTACACTTCCGATCGACGCGGGTGAGAGGCCGTGAGAGCGATCGTCGCCAAACGCGCAGACGCAGGGACGCCTGATCTCACGGAGATACGCGATCTGGCGGTCGCAGCCGGCTACGAAGTCGTCGGCGAACTCACTCAGACTCGCAAAGAGGACCCCGGCTACGTCTTCGGAGAAGGCAAGGTCGAAGAACTCGCCACGCTTGCGGCCGACACCCGCGCCGGCGCGGTGATCATCGATAACGAGGTCGGCCCCTATCAGATGTACAACATCGGGCAAGCGATGCCCGACGGTGTTGAGGTGATCGATCGGTTCACACTCATCCTCGAGATCTTTGGCCAGCGGGCGAATACGAGAAAGGCGCAACTGCAGGTCGAACTGGCCGAACTCCGCTATGAACTTCCCCGGGCGGAGGCAAAAGCGAGCCTCGCCAAGCGCGATGAGCGTCCCGGGTTCATGGGCCTCGGCGAGTACGACGAGAGCCGCGAAAACGACATCAAGGCCCAGATCTCGAACATCAAAGCCGAGTTGGACACGATCGCCGAGAAGGAAGAAACCAGACGTGAACGCCGCCGCGAGTCGGGATTCGATCTGGTCGCCCTGGCGGGATATACAAACGCCGGGAAGTCGACGCTGCTTCGGCGGTTGGCTGCAGAGATCGACGTGGACGAAAACGAGGACAAACATCCAGACCTCGACACCGTCGCCGAGTCCAAGGACATGTTGTTTACCACGCTTGGAACGACGACACGGCGCGCGGAGCTCGATCGCCGCGAGATCCTGCTGACAGATACGGTCGGGTTTATCTCCGATCTTCCCCACTGGCTCGTCGAGTCCTTCCAGTCGACGCTCGATTCCGTCTATCGGGCAGATCTGGTTTTGCTCGTCGTCGACGCCAGCGAGGATGTCAAGACGATTCGCGAAAAGCTCGTCACCTGTCACGACACCCTCTACGATCGCAACGAAGCACCCATCGTCACCGTCTTCAACAAGATCGATCGCGTCGACGAGGACGAACTCGATCGCAAACTCGCTGCGCTGTCGGGCCTCACTCCGAACCCTGTGACTGTCTCTGGGTTGACCGGTGAGAATGTCGAGTCCCTCCGCGAACGCGTTGAGCGCGAGCTGCCCGACTTCGAGCGTGAGCGGCTGTTGCTCCCGATGGGCGAGGAGACGATGGGTGTCGTTTCGTGGATCCACGACAACAGCTACGTCATTGAGGAGTCGTACGAAAACGACCACGTCCTCTTGGATTTCGAGACGCGGCCGACGATCGTCAAGCGCGCCCGCGCGAAGGCCGCAGATCTCCAGCCGGTTGAACAGCCGTAGCGCTCCTGTCGATTGGCATTTGACGGTTTTCGGGACTGCGCCGGAGCGACTCCGAGGTCCCGGCGGAACGAGGATTTACCACGCCGAGAACCTTGTGTATTATCATGACAGATTCACGCGGAGAGCCAACGACGGAATCAGACGATCGAATTCCGGTGACCGTCGTCAGCGGCGTGCTCGGCGCGGGTAAGACGACGCTCGTGAACAACCTCCTGCGCAACGAGCAGGGGTACCGTATCGCGGTGATCGTCAACGACATGGGGGAGGTAAACGTCGACGCTGATCTCTTTGAGCGAGAAAACGAGGACGCTGGCATTGTCGATCTCTCGAACGGCTGTATCTGCTGTCGGCTACAGGACGATCTGTTGACCGAAGCCGAACGCCTCGCAGAGCTTCGGGAGTTTGACTACCTCGTCGTCGAGTCCTCTGGAATCTCTGAGCCGATTCCGGTCGCGCGAACACTCGTCGAGGGGACTGAAGACAGCAATGACCCACGCGAGCGGTTTCGTCTCGATACGACCGTCACCGTCCTCGACAGCTACGGCTTCTGGAAGGAGTTTGATTCAGGCGCGTCGATCCCCGACAGTGACGATCCCGATCGCCCACTCGCGGAGGTGCTCGTCGAATCGATCGAGTTCTGTGACGTGTTGCTCTGTAATAAAGCGGACATGGTCCCGGATGCGGAGATGGATACGATCGAAGCCGCCATCAGGCAACTCCAGCCGCGGGCACACATCGAACGGACGACCTACAGCGAGGTTGATCCCGGGTTGGTGTTGGGAACCGGCCGGTTCGACTTCGAAGAAGCCCGGCGGTCGGCTGGCTGGAAAGCACAGCTTCGGGATCATCGCCGCGGCGAGCACGACCACGAAGCGGACGATCACAAAACAGAGGACCACCTAGCGGAAGGGCACCAAGCGAACGATCAAAACGCAACCGAGCGCGGCCATGCCCACGACCACGCCGAGGGTGCGGCCGAGGCACACGGCATCGATTCGTTTGTTTACGCTCGCGATCGACCGTTCGATCCCGAAGCGCTGGTTGAGGCGCTGGGCGAGCGCGAGGACAACGTGATCCGCGCAAAGGGGCTATGTTACGTCGCCGGCACGGATTCGGTGATCGGAATGAGTCGGGCCGGAGGCGCGATTCAGGCGGGGCCGATCGGCGACTGGGGCGAGGAATCCCCACGGACCGAACTGGTGTTTATTGGCAGCGATATGGACCGTGAAGGGGTGACAGAGCTCCTCGATAGTTGTTTGACTGAGCCTGACGCAGCTGTCGCCGATCCCGAATCGGTGTTTCCCGTCAGGATCGATCCCTGAACAAACGTTGCCTTAGACCGTCAGATCGTCCTGTAGCTCGTCAAATCCTTCGCTGAAGCCGTAGTTCGATCGCTCCGCACGAAGGTCCGCCATCGCGTCCTGGTAGGTCCGGTCGTACTCCAACAGATTTGTCCATCCGTCTGTCATGGCGTAGTTGCAGTACTTACACATTGGTTATGGGTACTACTGCACCGCTATTCATCCTTTCGCGAGGAAACTGTGGAAGTCTTTGCCCGACTTTCGCAAGCGACCGGCGATCGAGATTCCAGTGGCTGCGTGATCCATGCTGAATACACCGTCTCAGACATGGGCAAGAGATTATTTATCGGACGCTTATGACACCGTATGTCCCTGATACATGCGGATGGCCTCGACTGGGCAGAGATTGACGACGGAAAAATGTCGGTCCGTCGAAAACAGTTAGGAGAGGCCGCTGATGGTGAAAAACTCGGCTGCAGTCTCTACGAACTGCCGCCGGGAGAAGAGTCGTGGCCATATCATTATCACACCGCTAACGAGGAGGCACTGTATGTGTTGTCCGGCAGTGGAACGCTTCGGCTCGCAGAAACCACCTACTCAATTTCCGAAGACACGTACGTGGCACTACCGGCCGAAGAAGCTGGTGGACACAAGGTTTTCAACGACACAGATGAGCCGCTTCGCTACCTCATGTTTTCGACGATGACTGATCCCGACGTGACGGTGTATCCAGACTCAGACAAAATCGGCGTGTATGTCGGTTCCCCGCCGGGCGGACGTGGTGAACGATCGATTCATGGGTACTACGCTATTGATGACACTGTTGACTACTGGGCAGATGAGTAGCTCGAACACGCGCTGTTATTGAAATACTCATTCGACGACAATGATATCCGATCGCGATGCCTATTCTTGTACATAGTGTGATCGAGTATCACAGTATACTGTATGAAACGTCCATCAAACGCGATCGACGGCGAACTGACCGGTGAGTGCGAGTGCTGTGACTGGTTCGTCGTTCGCGGATCGTATCCAGAACTCGTCAAGGCGTATCACCATCACCTCCGATCAGAGCATCCGCGGACCTGGCTTCGTCGCTGATAAAAAACGGATTCGGGGATTACCTGCTCACGGCTCGAGCAGGACCTTCGTTACGCCCTCTTCGCGGTTGTCGAAGGCTTCGTACATCTCCGGTGCCTCGTCGAGGTTGACACGGTGAGAGACCACCCAGCTCGGGTCTGCTTCTCCGGAGATAATCATGTCTCGGAGGTACCGGTTGTAGCTTTTGACGTTACACTGGCCGGTCCCGACCTTCTGGCCCTTCTCGAAGAGCTTCCCGAAGTCGATTCCAAGTCGACCCTGCGCGGCCATATCGTCCGGAGCGCCGGGATCGGACGGCACGTACAGCCCCGGCACGCCAAGCTGCCCAGTCGGTCTGACGACCTGAATCAGCTGGTTGAGCACGACCGCAGGGTTCTCTCGGGCCGGATCGTAGGCGTCGTCGCCCGGATCGGTTTCGGGGTCAATCGCCTGGTAGCCAACCGCGTCAACGCCCTTGTCGACCTCGCCTCCGTGGGCGTCGATGATCTGCTCGACGGGATCACCCTCCTCGAAGTTGATTGTTGTGGCGTTCGCGTGTTCTTCGGCGAGCTCGAGTCGGCTGGGGACGCGATCGACGATGTACACCTCCGAGGCACCCTGCAGGTGGGCGCTGTAGGCAGCCATCAGTCCGACTGGTCCGGCACCGAAGACGGCGATCGACTCGCCGGGCTGCAAGTCCGCGAGCCGTGTCCCGTGCCAGCCCGTCGGGAAGATATCGGCCAACAGTGAGAATGAGTCCTCGTGTTCGTCACCTTCTGGCAGCTTCAGCGCGTTGTGGTCCGCGTACGGAACACGGAGTTTCTCGGCCTGTCCGCCTTTGTACGGTCCCATCGCGACGTAGCCGTACGCACCACCGGCGAATCCGGGGTTGACGTTGGTACAGAAGCCGGTGTAGCCTTCTTCACAGTTCTGACAGAATCCACAAGAAACGTTGAACGGCAAGACAATTCGATCGCCCTCTTCGAGCGTGCTGACGGCGTCACCGGTTTCGGTGACGACCCCCATATTCTCGTGTCCGAATACGATCCCGGGCTCGGCCGCGGTTCGGCCCTCGTACATGTGGAGGTCCGATCCACAGATACACGTCGTCGTAATGTCGATTACGACGTCGTTTGGATGTTCAATTTCCGGTTCCTCGACCTCCTCTACAGATACCTCGTGTGGGCCCTGATATACGACTGCTCTCATTGACATGTGTGATCACCAGACGGCACCTAGTATTAATAATGAATATTAATTATCTTTTTCTCACGGGATTTTGAAATATAACAAACCTGTTGTTAGCTGTTGTTGTTTTTTATTAGCAACTAGTAACGGTGTGCAGTCAGATGCGATCGAGCCTACGGTCGTGGTGACACCGGCGAGTCGTCGATCGGCGTGGCCGAATCCACCACCTCACTGAGTCCGAGTCGTTCAAGCGTATCGGGCGTTGGGAGGCCATTCGGTCCCCATCCGCGGGCGGCGTAGTAGGCATCTAACAGCGTGTCGAAGTGATCGGGATCGATTGCGGGACGATCTGTGCCGCCAGCGGGTTCCCGAAGTGGAGCGGGGAGGCGATCCTGTCGGCGGTCAAATCCTTCGCGAGCATTAAATAGCCGAACGAGCGTCCAGATTCGTTCGCCGACGCGGGTGAGTTCCTCGGTTGTATACGAGCGGCCGATCGCCTCGAGCCACTCACTCCCGAGGGTATCCCACATAGCTTCCCCGACGAAGTCGTCGATCACGAGGCTCCACAGCGTCGATCGAACCGTCTGTGCACCCACGACCGTCTCGACCCGATCGGCGATCGACCAGTCGGTTCCCGCAAACGCCTCGGTTTCGATCGGCCTGGCTCGACGGTGACACGCACCGCGATCGCTCGTCGCGTACGCGAGTGCCATCCCGGCGGTTCCGCGCGGATCGTACGAAGGTAACGCCATTGATTTGATCGTCGGGATGAATGAGTCCCCGCCGTAGGTCTCGCCAGCAGCGGCGACCCCGTCGGCGAGTACCGCTGGCAGGTCAGTTGGCCATGAATCTGCCCCCGCAGTATCGCGGACGGCGATCGCCTCAAGCAGCTGTTTTGCCGTGTCGACATCGCCAAACGAAAGCCTCGCGTCGATAAGTTCGTCGTCGGCAGCCCGGATCGCCCATGCCACCGCGTTGCCGGCGTCAATCACGTCCATGCCGAGGCGATCACAGGCCTCCCCGAGCGTCGCCACTCCGTCGAGATCCGTGATTCCGAGTCCTGCGCCGAGCGTCATCGGCGCAGCGCCTCGCAACACGACCGAACCATCGTCAGTTTCGACGTAGAAGTCGCCGGGAATCGCCTCGTCGCCGTCCTCGCGGGAACTGGCTTCGGCTTTGATCGCCTCAATGCCAATATCGTCGATCGCCTCGAAGCGATCGCGCTGCCACCCCTCAGTTGCGAGGTGACCGACTTCGTTGGCAAAGTCGACGCTTTCCATGGTTCCCGCGGCGGCCTGCCACTTGCCGGTGTCGTGGTCGGCGTATTCGGCGGTCAGCCGATCGTGGAGTTGCTCAATTGCCGGCGGGATCGCCGGTGGCTCGTCTGCGGCAACGACCGCTTTGAGCCGCTTGCTTCCCATCACTGCGCCAGCGCCCCCGCGGCCGGCGTGGTGATCCCCGCCGTCGGAAGCAATTGTCGCGTAGACAACCTCGTGTTCGCCGGCCGGGCCGATACACGCCGTCGCGGCATTCGGATACGCCGCGTCGGTCTCGACGGTGTCCAGTCCCCATGTCTCGGCGGGTTCAATTCGCGCATCACCATCAGAAACGACGATTTTGACCGGCTCGTCTGCTTTGCCGGTGACAAACACCGCAAGACAGTCGTCCAGCGAGCCCGCGAGCCGATCGGGAAATGAACCGCCGCTGTAGGAATCGAGGAACGTTCCCGTCAAGGGCGATTTCGTGACAACCGCGTACCGCGACTGTCCGGGGAGGTATCCAGACAGTGGTCCCAAGACAAACCCGATCACGTTCGCTGGGCTCAGTGGATCCGTCTCAGGAGCAACGTGTTCGTACAGATAGCGCGCGCCAAGGCCCTTCCCACCGAGGTAGTCCCGAAGCCACTGCTCGGGGAGCTCGATCCGATCGACGCTGCCGGCCGTCAGATCGATCGACAACACGTGGTCGCGGCGGGGATCGTCCATTGGGGTCACGGTAGCCGTTCGGCGGTGTTGAGCGTTTTGATCCGGACAGTTGCTCTCTTCTGCCGATTCAATAGGAGCAAGTACCGATTAGACGATGATACAACGAGCCTGCGGAGACCACAACAAGTCAACTATCCGGATAATTACGCGGAATGAGCCTGCTTAGCTGCCATCGTTGGCTTACTCCGCTTCGAACCGATCGGCCCAGCACCGCCAGATAGCCATGTAACACTCCCACAGCGATCGGTCGTATCGATCAGCCAGCGATCGAACCGCCGCGAGGTAGTCCGCGTACGCCGCCGCGTCGAGTTCTTCGCCCGGATACGGCTCTGAAAGGTCGGTCAGAGCACCAACAACGGTCCACTCGCGATCGCCAACCACAACGTACTCCTCAGGTGATATAAATTGGAGGAAGGCAGTTGCGATCTCCATGTCGACGGCTGGAAGCCCGGTGAGGTGCTCGATCGCCGAATCGGTATGTCCGGCCGCTACGGCGTCGACAGCGTCGAGAATCGTCGTTCGCATGGTTCGAAAGTCGGTTTCGGCGAAGGACTCCTCCGCGCTTCGTCGATCGCGATGTGGATACGCCCCGAGGTACCGACGGAAGTACCACCGGACGACCCACTCGGCGTCTCGCGGCCCGAAATCGTCGTTTTTGAATGCATCCGGCGTTGTCTCGATCGACTGCTGTTCGACTGCGTACAGCGGCTCGGTTTCGCGATATTCCTCGATATAGCGATCGAAGTCAGCCTGTGTAAGATCCATACACCACGTATACACTCATGCGGGAAAGAATGCTCCTTCGTAAGGGTAGGTGTCTCGGAGACCGAACAGCTGAGCGTGGTGTGTGAATGTTTCCTACACACGAGCGCTATCTGTGAGTTTCTTGATTCCAAGAATTGTCAGGAATGTTGCTTATCGACACATTCATACACAGTGGCTCGCAATCGTTGTCATATGAACGTGTCCAACACAGGTGATTCACATGTCTAGTGAGGAACCAGTAAAGACGATCTGCCCATACTGCGGTGTCGGTTGTGGGATTCAGGTCAAACAGGGCGAAGAACCCGGCGACGTGCAGTTCATGCCGTGGGGTGACGCGCCCGTCAATGAAGGCCGGATCTGCATCAAAGGCGGCGCGGCGACGCAGGTCGTCGATCACGAGGATCGGCTAACCGATCCACTGATCAAAGAAGACGGCGAGTTCCGTGAGGCCACGTGGGAAGAGGCCTACGAGAAAATCACCTCCGAGATGACTCGGATCCGTGATGAGTACAACCCCGACGCGATGGGCTTTTTCGGCTCCTCGAAGACGATGAACGAGGAGAACTACCTCCTGCAGAAACTCGCCCGGCGCTACGGGACCAACAACGTCGACAACTGCACCCGAATGTGTCACGCCTCAACCGTCTGGGCGCTGCGAACGAGCCTCGGCGCGGGTGCGATGACAAACAGCATGGAAGACCTCGAGGAGGCTGCTGACGTCTTCTGGATCCAGGGCGCGAACCCCGGCGAGCAGCACCCGATCGCCAACAGCCAGTACTTCCGACAGGCAGTACTGGAGGGCGCAACGGTCATTCAGGTCGATCCACACGCGAACAAGACGACCCGATCGTTCAAGATCGACGAGACCGATCGACACATGCATCTCCAGCTCAAGCCGGGAACCGACATCCCGCTTCTCAACATCGTCATCAAGACGATCCTCGAACGCCACGAGGAAGAACCCGAGAAGGGCTGGATCGACGAGGAGTTCATCGAAGCGCGCACTGAAGGCTTTGAACACCTCAAGGAGACGCTCGAAGACTTCGACAAGGAAGCCGCCGCTGAAGAGTGCGGTGTCCCGCTCGAAGACATCGAACTCGCCGCCGAAAAGTACGCAATGGCGAACAACTCGGCCATCTTCACCGGCATGGGGATGAGCCAGCACACCTGCGGCGTCGACAACGTCCAAAACGAGATCAATCTCGCGTTGATCACTGGGAACCTCGGCCGACCAGGAACGGGCGTCAACCCGCTCCGCGGACAGAACAACGTCCAGGGGACCTGCGACGTCGGTGCGATGCCGAACGTTCTGCCGGGCTATCAGCTGGTCGACGACGACGAGGCCCGCAAATCCGTCGAAGAAGTATGGGGATTCGAGATACCCGACGAGCCTGGCCTCACCAACGTGGAGATCTCCCACGAAGCCGGCAAGTCGATCCAGGGGCTATTCATCATGGGCGAAAACCCTGTCATGAGCGAGCCTGACGGCAATCAGGTCGAAAAACGCCTCGAGGAGCTCGAGTTCATCGCCGTCCAGGACATCTTCATGACGGAAACCGCGAAGTTCGCGGACGTGATCCTGCCTGCAACCACGTGGGCCGAGCGCGGCGGCACTGTCACGAACACCGATCGCCGCGTCCAACGGATGCGTGGGGTGGATAAGGTTCACGAGAACACGAAACACGATCTCGATATCCTGATGGAGATCGGGAGCCGCCTCTTCGAAGAAGAGAAATTCCGATTCGAGGATGTAGAGGCCGTCTTCGAGGAACTCAGACAGGTCTGTCCGAGCTACCACGGCATGACCTACGACTCTCTTGGCGAGGAGGGCATCCACTGGCCGTGTTACGAACCCGGCGACGAAGGTGACCTGTTCCTCTACGAGGACGGATTCGAAACCGAGAGTGGGCTCGGCCAGATCGAAGGTGTTCGCCACCAGCCGCCAGCAGAGGTTCCGGACGAAGAGTACCCGCTCTTGCTCACGACCGGGCGTCTCGAAGAGCACTACAACACCGGCACCATGAGCCGTCGATCGCCGACGCTGAACCGCCAGCAACCGGAGAACTTCGTCGACGTTCACCCGACCGACGCAGAGCATTACGGTATCGAGGACGGCGACATGGTGACGCTGAAGTCCCGCCGCGGGGCGATCGAAGTCAAAGCCCAGGTGACAGAAGACACAAAAGAGGGTGTCGTCTGGACCACGCCGCACTTTGCCGCCGCGTCGGCGAACCGGCTCACCAACGACGTGCTCGACGATCGAGCGAAGATTCCCGAGTACAAAGCTGCGGCGGCTGAAATCGCCATTACAGTCGGCGACGGCTCGGCGGCCGAGCCTGCAGACGACTGATTGACGCCGCGCCGAGAACTCCTCGGACCCGCCCAACCGACTCAATTTTTTGCCGATAGAACGCGCGAATCAAGAGGCCACAGCCCGTATTTTCAGCTGTGTTGGGTTCTTCGATCCTCCGGATGCAGTGGCGGGATGCGCTGTTCGCTCACTGGCCGATCGCGCCCGAACTGGTCAGCGACCGCCTCCCCGATCGACTCTCGGTTCGGACCTACGATGGCGATGCCTGGCTGGGAATCGTCCCGTTCGAGATGGCCGAAATCGGCGTCCGTGGAGTGCCGATCGGGCGATCGTTTCCCGAACTGAATCTCCGGACGTATGTTGAGGGGCCACGAGGGCCAGGTGTCTACTTTTTTAACCTTGATGCGGACGATCGACTCAGCGTCGCGCTCGCCCGTCGGCTCTTTGCGCTGCCGTACTATGCCGCGGAGATGTCAATGGTTCGTGACGGCGAGACGGTGACGATCGCCAGCCATCGGACTCACGACGGCGTCCCGCCGGCGCGGTTCCGTGCAACTTATCGACCAACGAGCGAGGTCTATCACGCTGAACCGGGATCGCTCGCGGCGTTTCTCGTCGAAAACTATCGATTCTACGCCGCGGGCAATCGGCTGTACTACGGGGAGATAAATCACGACCCGTGGCCGCTGCAGGACGGCGAAATCGAGATTCGATCGAACACCCTGTTTGAAGCTGAAGGATTCGAGCAACCCGCGGGCAAGCCGATCGTCCACTATAGTCGATCGATAGACGTAACAGCCGATCGACTGCGGCGGGCCTGATTTCGGCCGAGCCGAATCACAACGCTTCGATCGCCTCGCCCATAATCGCTATTGCCTCACGCAGTTCCGCCTCGTCGGTTGCGTAGGAGATTCGCGCGTAGCCCCTGCCGTGGTCGCCAAAGGCCTCGCCGGGGACAACGATAACGCCCCGATCGATGCACTCGTCAACGAATCCCTCGGGAACCTCGGGCATCGCGTAGAATGCCCCCTGTGGCGTTGGCACGTGGATCCCGTGTGATTCGAGCCCCTCGAGCAGAATGTCCCGGCGACGCTCGAAGGAGTCGGTCATCTCGCCGACGATGTCCTGCGGACCGGTCAGGGCAGCCTCAGCGGCGTACTGTGCGGGCGCACTGGCACAGGCCTGAGCGTACTGGTGAACTCGGAGCATCCGCTCGACGCGAGGTTCAGCGCCGTACACCCAGCCAAGCCGCCAGCCGGTCATCGAGTACAGTTTCGACGCGGAGTTGACCACGACAACGTTGTCGGTGTCGGCGAACTCGATCGGCGAGTAGTGTTCGCCCTCGAAGACAGTGTACTCGTAGACCTCATCGGAGAGACAGAGTACGTCGTGTTCGTCTGCGATCCGTGCGAACGCTTCAATGTCTGCTTTCGGTGAGACCGCACCGGTCGGATTGCCGGGGCTGTTGACCACGAACGCCGCCGTGTCCTCGGTGATCGCTGCTTCGATCGCTTCGGGGTCGATCGTTAGGTCATCTCGAAGCGGAACTGGAACAGGTTCACCGCCAGCAAGTTTCGTGAGCGCATCGTAGGAGACGAACCCTGGATCGGGGATAATGACCTCCTCACCGGCGTCGACGTGTGCTTCGAGCGCGATGTGCAGCGCTTCGCTGCCGCCGGCAGTGGCGATCACGTTCGACGGATCGAGATCGATTCCCTGATCGGCCTCGTGTTTCGCGGCGATCGCTTCTCTGAGCGATTCGATACCTTTGTTTTCTGTGTACTCGTCTGCGAGCCCCGAGTTGATCGCGTCGATCGCCGCCTGTCTGGCGTGTTCGGGGGTCTGAAAGTCCGGCTGGCCCAACCCGAGGTTGATCGCATCCTCGCCGGCTGCTTCGAAGACTTCTCGAATACCGCTGATCGAAATCCGCTCGACCCGAGCGGAGAATCCTGTCATACGTGTACTCCCGGTTTCCGCGGCGATAGTTCTTACCGTGTCAGCGCTTCGGCAAGCGAATACCAGCAAAATCGTTAGCGTCCGCCTACCGGTCCCGTTGCTCACGATGATCGGCGTATCCGAGTGAACTGCAATGAGTGGGCATCTCGGAGGAGTAACAGAGTAACACGTTTGACTCTAGGCCGCGCGTTTTGTGTATGGGCGATCGAGAGGACCACACCGGCACGTACACGCGTTTCGGTGCAGTTGACCGCGACGAGACGGACGACCTTTCGCATCTCCGCGATCGGTTCCACATCCCCGACGAGGAACAGTACATGGACGGTAACTCGCTTGGGTTGCTCTCCGAAGACGCCGAAGAAACGCTCGATCGGGTCGTCGACGAGTGGCGCACCAAGGCGATTCGCGGCTGGACCGACACGGACCCGTCGTGGTTTACCTACGGCGAATACCTCGGCGATCGGCTCGCGCCGCTTGTGGGCGCAGAACCCGAGGAAGTTGTCGTCGCCAATTCAACAACGGTGAACATCCACACCCTGATCGGCACGTTCATCGACGAGATCCGCCGTGGGGACGGTCCAGACGCGGAGCCGGCCGTCCTGGTCAACGAACTCGACTTTCCAACGGATCACTACGCGATCGCGGCCCAACTGCGCCAGCGTGGGATCGACCCCGACGAGAAGCTTCGACGCGTCGAGAGCGCGGATGGCCGGACAATCGAAACCGACGCGATTGTCGAGGCAATCGAGTCCAACCCGGACGTGGGGATTGTCTTCATGCCGGGCGTGCTGTATCGCAGCGGGCAGCTATTCGACATTGAAGCAATCACCCAGGCTGCACACGATCATGGCGCGTACGCGGGCTTCGACTGTGCGCACTCGATCGGCGTCGTCCCCCACGACTTCTCGGGCCACGGTGTCGACTTCGCGGTCTGGTGTACGTACAAGTATCTCAACGCGGGACCCGGCTCGCTGGCGGGACTCTACGTCAACAAGACGCACTTTGGCACCGAGCCGGCGCTCGCCGGCTGGTGGGGCCACGAGAAGGCGACACAGTTCGAGATGAATCAGACGTTTACGCCTGCAGCGGACGCCGGCGCGTGGCAGATCGGGACCGTTTCGATGCTCTCGGCAGCGCCGCTCGAGGGATCGCTGTCGATACTCGAGGAGGCGGGAATCGATCGCATCCGCGCGAAGTCGATCGCGCTCACCGACTACCTCATAGAACTCGTCGACGAACGCCTGGATGACACGTTCTCGATCGGGACACCGAGAGCACCGGATCGTCGAGGTGGCCACGTCGCAGTCGAACACCCTGAGGCGGCGGCACTGGCTACCGTGTTGCGCGACCGAGGCGTGATCGTTGACTTCCGGCCACCGAACGTCGTTCGCGTCTGTCCATCGCCGCTGTATACCCGATTCGTCGACGTGTGGGACGTCGTCGAAGAGATCCGATCGATCGCGACTGAGGAGTCACTGTCTGAGATCCAAACGCCAGATGGCGTAACCTGAAAAGAAACCCTCAGGTGCCCGCCGTCCTAACCAACGGCAATGAACGTTTCCGGGCTTCGATACCTCGCCGCCGGGCTGTTGTTGGCCGTGGCAGCGACCCATCTGTACTGGGGATTCCCGCGGCTCGTCACCCAGATCCAGATCGGCATCGTCCACGATCCGCGTCCGCCGGTATTCGTGCTGTCGGGAACCGCGATCGTCCTCGGGATCGCACGGGTACTCGACGGGGCGAATCCCCGGCCGCTGTACCTGGTCGGGATTGCGCTTATGCTCGGCTACATCGCTGGCTACGCCGCGTGGCACACCGTGTTGGGCCACGGCGCGTTCTGGCCGTGGGGACTCGGCGGCGACGGCCTCCACTACGACATGGGATTTGTCGAACTGATGATTACGCATCTGTCGGTCGAGACGACAGCCGCGATTTCGAAGGTATTTGAGATCGCTGCAGCGATCGTTCTCACAATCTTGTACGTATTCGACGAGGAGCCAACCAAATCGAGTCCGCCGATCCCAGCCCGCGAAGACGGTTACGAGGGTTGATCTGCGTCGTCGGAGTCGATCGCCTGATTATTCGAGCGCGTCGATCGCCTGATTATTCGAGCGCGTCGATCGCCTGACTGACGGCATCGTTGACCACAGTCGCTCTTGCATCGGCGATCGCATATTCAGCGATCGATCGGAGTGCTGCTTGTTCGACGCTTCGTTCGGCATGCCGTTCGATTTCGTCGTCGCCTCGGTGTATCCTACGGATCGTATTTGACAACTGTCCTTCAAACAGATATCGTGCATCGGAATCGGCCGTCGCCCGCGCGTCTTCGATCGATTCGATTGCGTCGGCTCTCGCGCTTTCGACCGCTGTTGCGTTCTCAGGGCGAGCAAGCCCACCCTCTTCGACGACTGTGCGGAGCCGATCGACCATTCGGAGATCACAGAGCGCCCGTAACGCGGCGATGAATCGGCGTGCACTCTGTGGCTCGAGATCGTGAACCTGTTCTACAGAGCGCTGGACCAGCCTCGTCGCGCGCTCGGCGGCGTGTGTTCGCGGCGTCCCATCGGTCTCAGCGTCGAACAACGTCTCGCCGTTTGGATCGTCGGGGAGGCTCTCGGCTCGGTTCGTGATCTCCTCATCCATGGCATCAACCGCCTGCTCGATCGCATCTCCGAACGGTTCTGGATCGCGGACGGCTTCGCGATGTCTCTCGATGAGGTGCATTGCGTCGTTAGTCGCAGCCCGTACAAATCCGGCCCGTCCAGAGAGTTCTCCGACGGCCTCGACTGTCGAGACTTCAGACGGAGGGTCCGGGCGATCGAGTGCCCGCGTTGCAGCACCCAACCAGCCTTCGATCTGATCGTAGATGGGTATGGCCTCACGAGGATCACTCCCCTCCACATTGAGTGATGCGGCGCGTCCGGCTGCCCGTTCTTGGAGCTCGGTAAGCCTGGGGGTTACTTCCTCTCGGGTCAGTTCACCGCGAGCTGCGCGATACGCACCATTAGCTTCCGCACCATCGCCGCGAGCGCTCCGTAGCGGCCCCAACCGTCCGAGGTTCGTATCTTGATCGTCGGCACGATTGAGGTTTTGACGTGCGCCTTTGCGTTCGTGGCCAATATACTGTCGAACAGCCTCGTTCGGAATCTCGGCCTCAAGCGATGCTGGTATCTCACTGAGACGTGACTCGACGCGCTCGACCTCGCTTTCGACGTACACTGTATCGACCTCGAGAGGAAAGGGCTCAGCCAGTTCGGGGACGTCCATTGAGGCGATCTCCGTCAGATCCCTGTATTCTGCGTCGATCGGCTCGGGACCGTCCTCGAACAGGCAGCCAGCGATCGACACACCAACAGCGGTTCCGATCGCACCAAGCATCCGACGGCGGGAGGGCCCACTATTCATTGGCCATCCTCCTCGTCACCCGCGGGATGTTCCGGCGGCAACTCACAGCTTCCGCTGACGCCGAAGCCACTCCCAGAGGGATCGGTATCGAGCGTCACCGGAACAGAAACGGCCGTAATCTGTGCGTGTCGATCTTCGAGCTCGCACTCGACAGACGGATCACGCATCGTTCCGCAGAACTGGACGCCAAGGCGATCCTCCGCCCGCCACTCCGCGTACTGGGGGACATGATAGTGACACGCTGACAGCTCCGTTTCGACGACGAGGCCGGTGTGGGTGGCGTAGTCGATCGCCCGGAGGAACTCGATCGGAACGTCGCCGTCGATCGGTTCGGCACTGAATTCGAGCTCGTCGACATCAGCTGTCGAACGGAGGTAGACGAATCCACGTGGTTGATCCGCATCGGCAGTGCCGAGAACGTCTGTCACATCGAATCGGACGGTTTCGTACTCGATGTCGGTGATTACGTCATCCGGGTCTGGCGGGACCGACGTGCTCGCCTCGTCGGAGCCTGAACAGCCCGCAAGTGTGGCGACACTCGCGGCTGTCGCTGTAAGGAACGCTCGACGCGTGTGGAGGGCCATATGGGGCGTACTTGCCGATCCTTTATTGATTTTGTGTCGAGTATCTCGTTCAGCACTCCCGAAGCGACGGTTCGTCAGTCCCGTGCAAGCCGCCAGTGTCAGTCGGCGTTGACGAGATCAGTGTTCGGGAGCGCTGAGCCGGTTTCGCGTCGGACACCAGCCAGAAGCACGATCCCAGCGAGTACCGGGACCACCGCACAGGCAGCGTACACGGGCGCGAATCCGATCGCGTCGATCGCCGGCAGCGTCAACACCGGGCCGAATCCGCCGCCGAGGTCGCCGAAGACGTTGTTCGTCCCCATCGCTCGGCCCATTCGATCGTCCGGCGTCAGATCCGCCAAGAGCGCGATGAGCGGTCCGCTCGTGCCGCCCTGCCCGGCTCCGATCAGCAGACAGGCGATCGTCAGCGCGTAGATATCCGCACTCACCGTGAGGATGAGGAAGCCGACGAAGGAGATGCCAATAAACGCGAGCAGCGTTGGCACCCGGGAGCCGAAGCGATCTGAGAGGGCCCCGCCGACGATCATGAACGCCGACGCCGAGAGCACTGTAATCGCCATGAATACGCCTGAGCTACCCTGGGCCCCAAAGCCGAGTACTGCGATGTCGTATGCCTCCAAGAACAACACAAGCGAGGCGAAAAGCGCCCCAATGTACGCGAAGTACAGCCCAAAGTTTACGAACCCAACCGTGACCGCGGGAATAGTTAGCTCGATGTCGAGGAGGCCCACCGTCTCGTCTTCCTCGTCGACGTGGGTCTCCGGCACGGTGAAAAACGCGACGAGGCTCGCAAACATCGCAAACCCGGCTGCGAGGATGAACGCCTCAGAGATCCCATACAGTTCGCTCACAACACCGCCGAGAACGAGCCCGGTTGGGAATCCGAGGGTGATCCCACCACGGACAAGTCCCATGCTCGTTCCCCGGGACTTACGATCGGCGATGTCGGCGACGATCGTGTACGCCGTTGCAAACACCAGCGCGCTGCCGACCCCCCAGAGAATCCGCGAGAAGAGGAACCATGCTGCCGGAGCCGACGCGTGGATCGCGACGACGTATCCCAACGTCGCGAGTCCTTCGATCGTCAGTCCGGCGACAAACGGCTTTCTGGTGCCAAACCGATCGGTCAACACGCCAGCCGGTGCGTTCATGAACAGCCGCGTGAAGCGGTTTGCACTCAGAATAATCCCAACCACGAACGGCGTGATCCCGAGCACTGCGCCAAGATTCGGGAGAATCGGAAACACTACTCCGCCGCCAAAGCCCACGAAGAATGTGCTCGCAACGACTGCGAGCATCACCGTCCGGGCACTCGCGGCGGTTGTCGATTCCGCCGGTTTGGGTTCAGGAGCCGACCGATCTGCACGCATCTTAGCTCCCTCCCGTCGTGTCCGTTGAGCTCACTGACTCACCAGAGCCCCGAGTCTCATCAGATTCTGTCGTCTCTGCACCGTCGACGACTCGGTTCATCCACGTGCCGCGGAAGAACCAGATCGCTGTTGTAATCGCGCTCGCGACAAACGAGATCGCCACCGCGTACCACACTCCCGTGATCCCGAGCGCGAACCACGTGAGCGCGGCGTACGCGATCGGTAGCCGGAACAGCCACAACTCCTGCAGCGAGAAGATCATCGCCAGTCGTGTGCTTCCAGCCCCACGGAATCCACCGAGCATCACCTGGAATACACCCAAAAAGACGTACGCTGGCCCGGCGATCAAGATGTACGCCGCGCCGATTTCAATCACCGCGCTTTGCTCGCCGGTCGTGTCAATAAAGAACGCGACGATTGGCTCGGCGTACGGGATCGCAATTGCAAGTACAACAGCAAAGACCCCGATGACGAGTCCCGAACTGATGTACACTGCTCGCTTGGCGCGATCGAACTGCGCTGCCCCGATATTCTGTCCGACAACCGTTTCGGTCCCGCGGGCAAGGCCCAGCGCGGGCAGAAACATGAGCGAAGAAAGCCTGTTGACAATTCCGTAGGCGGCAACGGCCTGATCTCCGGCGATCGCGATAATTGCGGTCAAGAGTGCGATTCCGAGAGAGCGAAAGCCCTGTTCGGTAGCGATCGGCGCGCCAATATCGAAGATTTTCCGGATGGTCTTTCGTTTGAGCCACAGGTCTTCGAGTTGCGGTTGCAGGCCGACCCGTCCGCTGAAGAGGAGGTACAATCCCGCTACTGCAGCGAGTCCACGAGCAATAACCGTCGCAACGGCCGCGCCGGTGACGCCGTAGCCTTCGAAGCCGGTCGCGGCGTATAGGCTGTCACCGATCGCCTCCATTCCGAGCCACGCAAAGACCGGATTGTCGACGAATCCCAGAATCAAGAACGGATCGATGACGACGTTGACCGCGGCGCTGACGGCCATCAGGTACAGTGGTGTGCGGGTATCGCCCCAGCCGCGTGAGAGCGCGTCAAAGATGAAAAACCAGAACATGAACGCGACACCGACGAAGATCACCCGCGTGTACTGCGTTGCGAGCGTGTGTGGAGCGCTGCCCGGTGCTGCGCCGATCAGCGACAGGAGCCACGGTGTGGCAATGTAGCCGACGATCGCAAACCCGCCAGCTATGAGCGTAACGAACGACAGTGTCTGCCCAGCGATGTGGTGTGACTGCCGGAAGTCTCCGGCACCCTTGTTCTGGGAGACGAGAACGGTCCCGGCTACCGTGAGGCCGCCGCCGACGCTTACCATGAGAAACACGATCGCCCACGAGTACGACAGTGCGGCGACCGCGTCCTCACCGAGCCGACCGACCCAGTAGGTGTCTGCGAGGTTATACGCGACATTCAAAAGCTGTGAGGCGACGATGGGCGCCGAAAGGACCACGAGCGGCCCGGCGAGTTTCCCATCGGTCACGTTGACTGATCGATCGTTTCCGCCGCCGCGTGCCACTAGTGACCACCTCTATCGTCGTTGCTAACGAACAGCCACGTCTCGAGAACATCGAGCAAGTGGTGACAGACGGCGTCCGTGTACCAGTCTGTTCTGAGTGTGATCTGGCGGGTACGTGCGCCGTCAACGGTTGCGATGATCCACGCGGCTGTCGCCTCGACATCCACGTCGCGAAACGCACCCGATTCGATCCCCTCACGGAGGATCGATTCGACGGTTCCACGCAGCAACTCATCGCTTGCACGGAGCTGTTCGCTGAACGCCTCGTTGAACGCACCCTGTGCGCGTAACTCCAACAACGCGAGGTGAAACGCTGCACGATCGTCTTCGTCAGGGTCAATTACGAACCACTCGACGAACGACAGCAGTCGCTCTTCGGGTGGGGCGTCCTCGGTCACGGCAATGCGCTCTTCGAAATCCGAGAGGAGGTGTTCGATGAACGATACCAACAGATCCGCTTTCGTGTCGTAGTGATAGTGTAACAGGGATTTTGATTTGCCGGCCCGATCGGCGATATCCGCCATCGTGAGCCCGACGTAGCCGCGATCGCAGAGGGCGTCGTAGGTCGCCTGCATGATCTCGTCGTGGGTCTCTTCACTTGTCATTCGGTCCTGACTGAACGGTCAGTCAGCGACGGTAATAGGGCTGTCGTTTGACGGTTAATCGATCAGAAAATGAACTAAATTGATCGGGATATGTCGCCTGGCGATCCTACTCTTCTGCCCCGAGAATCCCGCGGTGGGTCATCGCCTCGGGATCGAGCACCTCGTCTGCCTCCTCCGGCGACAGATACCCTTCGTCGATCGCGACCTGTCGAACGGTTTTGTCCTCCGAGAGCGCCTTCTTTGCCACCTTCGAGGCCTTGTCGTAGCCAATCGCGGGGTTCAGCGCTGTCGCCAGTGCCATCGACTGTTCGACCTGTTCGGCGCAGTGCTCCTCGTTGGCTTCGAGCTTTGCGACGAACCGCTCACCAAAGACCTGCGACACGTTCGAGAGGAGTTCGGCGGACTGCAGGAAGTTGTGCGCGAGGACAGGCTTGTAGAGATTCAAATCGAGTTCGCCGCGGGATGCGCCGGCAGCGATCGCCGCGTCGTTGCCGAGGACCTGCTTGTGAACCTGGTTGACCGACTCGGCAACAACGGGGTTGATCTTGCCGGGCATGATCGACGAGCCGGGCTGGTTCTCGGGTTGTTCGATCTCGCCGAAGCCGTTTCGCGGACCTGACGCAAAAAGCCGCAGATCGTTGGCCATCTTGTTGAGCGAGCCGGCGATCGTCCGCAAGGCGCCGTGTGCGTCAGCCATGGCGTCGTGGGCTGCCTGCGCCTCGAAGTGGTTGTCGGCCTCGCGGAACGTCGTTTCGGCCTCCGCAGAGATGTATTCAGCCGCGAGTTCTGGGAACTCCGGGTGGGTGTTCAGTCCGGTCCCGACTGCGGTGCCGCCAAGTGCGAGTTCGCGAAGCGGTTCGGTCGCGTTCTCCGCACGCGTAATCGCCTTTTCGACCTGTGTGCGGTAGCCGCCAAACTCCTGGCCGAGTCGCACCGGCGTAGCGTCCTGGAGGTGGGTTCGCCCAGTCTTGACAACGCCGTCGAACGCCTCCTCCTTTGCTTCGAGTTCGGCGTGCAGCGATTCGAGCGCGGGGATGAGATCCTTCTCGACGGCTTCGAGCGCGGCAACGTGCATCGCAGTCGGGATCACGTCGTTCGAGGACTGCCCGTAGTTTACGTGATCGTTCGGATGGACGACCCGATCGCCGATCGCTGCCCCGGTGATTTCGGCGGCGCGGTTGGCGATCACCTCGTTCGCGTTCATGTTCGAGGAGGTCCCCGACCCTGTCTGGAATACGTCAACAGGGAACTGCTCGTCGTGTTCGCCCGCGATCACTTCGTCGGCGGCGGCGACGATCGCGTCGGCGGTTTCTGCGTCAACCAGACCGAGTTCGCGGTTTGCCTGTGCGGCGCCTTTCTTGACGATTCCCAGTGCGCGGACAAACCGACGGCCGAACGAAATCCCAGAGATGGGAAAGTTCTCGATCGCCCGCTGTGTTTGTGCGCCCCAGTAGGCGTCTGCGGGCACCTGCATCTCTCCGAGACTGTCGGACTCAACGCGGTAGCTATCGTCTGACATACCCGAATAGACGGCCGACGCGAGCGTAAAACCCATCGATCCGCGGGCGCGAAAACGGGTCATCTCCGTGCCTATTTCCGGCGATACTGAACGCCATGAGCCGTTACGTCTCCGAATAAATAATACCGATCGGCGGGCGAACCCGCACGATCGGTGCTTCACAAACCGAAAAACCGCGGACGAACCCTCTCGGGAATTACAGCCGGGTCAGGTTGGTCGCACGCGGACCCTTGTCCGCCTGCTCGATTTCGAATTCGACTTCCTGTCCTTCCTCGAGATCGGGTCCGCCGACGTCCTCCATGTGGAAGAAAACGTCGTCGTCCGAATCGTCGGTCTCGATGAAACCATAGCCGCCGGTGTCATTGAAGAAACCGACTTTACCAGTAGACATTGCGACTGAACCAAGCATCGCCGGGGGTATAAGGCTTGTGTGATAGAACCCGGTCCGTCACCCAAACACACGCACGCCGGCCACACACGCACCGATCGGGTGGTATCCCGGCTCAACAGCGGGCCCATCTGTGGGCTCGAGTCGCTCGTTCGCCGCGTTCACCCGCTCGTACCAGTTACCACGCGGTGCGACGAGATGCGCGTCGGCGTACGTCCATAGTCGATCGTACCAGTCGCGATATCGCTCGTGGCCAGTCCGTTCGAATAACAGCGCCGCCGCCCCGATCGCCTCCGCGACCGTCCACCCGTACGTGTCAGTGACGATCGGCTCGCCGTCTCGATCGATCGTATAGTAAAATCCGCCGTGCTCGTCGTCCCACCCGACCGTCGTTGCCCACTCAAACAGTTCCTCGGCGCGGGGTATTGCCCAACTGGGACGCGACACCGCTGGCTCGGTCGACGAACGAGCATCAATTACCGCGAGCAGCCGGGCCCACTCGGCGTGGTGGCCCGGCTGGTATCCCCACGGGCGGAACTGATCGGCCGGCTGCGATCGGTTGTACGCGAAGTCGGGTTCCCAGGTCGGCGTGTAGTGCTCCCAGAGTAATCCGTCGGTTTCCGCAGCGAAGTTAACACAGAGCCGCTCGGCAATCTCGATCGCCCGCCGTAGCTGCGTTGGAGCGCCACTCGCGTCGTAGGCCGCAAGGTGGGCCTCACAGGCGTGCATATTCGCGTTCTGGCCGCGGTAGGCCTCGATCGGCTCCCACCGATCGTCCAGATCGCTTCGATAGAGGCCGTGATTGGGCTCGTAGAACCGGTCATCGAGGATCTCGAGTGTGGTTTCGAGCTTTCCCGACGCGTCTGCATTCCCTGTCTGTACCGCGTGGGCGGCAGCCAGTACACAGAAGGCGTGGCCGTAGGTTGAGCGTACCCGATCGTGCGTGGGGGCCTCGTCTTCGCCCCCACGTATTACGAGCCGATCGAACCCACCTGCAGTTCGGTCGTAGTGACACTCCCAGAGGCGATCGAGCGCGGCAGCCGCCGTCGCTCGCCAGTCACCCTCGACGCCGAGGTCAGCGGCGATCGTCGCGGTGACCACGAACCGAGACACCGCGACGAGATGCGAGCGATTCGGACGCGTTGGATCACCATTCAGTTCCTCGCGCTCGGCGGTGAAAGAGTCCGCAGAACGATCCGGCGAATAAAAGCGGGAGATTCGGTCGATCTGCTCTGTGAGTGCAGCCCGATCGCGGTACTGACCATCTGGCGTGGGCATCCCGATCGGCTATCCTTCGAGGGCCTCGTACTCTTCGGGCGTGTACGTCTTGATCTCCATCGCGTGGATGTCCGTCGTCATCCGATCGCCGAGCGCGTCGTAAACCAGTTTGTGTTGTTCGACGAGAGATTTTCCCTCGAATGCCGGAGAGACAACAATTGCGCCGTAGTGTGCGTCTTCGGCCTCGTCGTTGTGAACGCGTGGCATCATTACAGTGGCGTCAGCATCCTCGATCGCGGCTTCGATCGTCGCTTCGATCTCGTCTGTGTCCATATCGATTCCACCGTGCCGGCGGGCAAAAAATGGGCCGTATCCGGCTGTGATGCTCCCAATCAATTTTTTATCGGTGAAGGTGTCTGTCTGACGTCATCGATCGCGGAGGCGATCGCGAGCAACTACAAATCGGACTGGATCCGTGTCGTCAGTAGCGGCCATGTCGTTTGCCGACTGGAGCTGGGAGTCAATGAGGCGATTCTGCTGGCGTGACCACTCACGATCGTCGTGGGTCCGAACATACTCGGCCCACCGTTTGATCATCGCACGCCGTTTCTCTGTGTTCTGGCGTTTTTTGTCCTCAAACTCCTGTGAGTTCAGCATAGTAGTCTTGCACTCCAAGCTCGTTGACGTACATTTCGAGCCGCTCCGTGTTAAATTGTCCCTCGAAGGTCAAATACAAGTGAAGTGCGTCCTCGAAATCTTTCCCGCTGAGGCTGTCTGCAGCGTGCGCAAGCCGAAGTTTGTACGCAATTTGCAGTTCGAGCGGACTGATATCGATCTGCCCCTCGTCGAATACAACGGTGAGCGGGTTCGAGAGTGCCTCGCGTTCCGCATCGTTCGAAACAAACCACAGCTCGAAGTTCGGAAACATCTGTCCGTCTTCGGCAACCCGGATCCGACTGCCGTCACTCAACATCGAATACATCTCATCGAGCGGCATCGCCATGCCCCAATACCCCTGCGTTTTGAGTTCAGAAACCAACTGCGCCGTCGCAGTTTCAGACAGCGACTGTAGAATAACGTCGATATCCTCAGTCGATCGAGAGCGTCCAGTAAGGATGGCGACGTACCCACTGACAATAACATAATCCACGTCGCAGGCGTCGAGGATCCTGGTAAATTCAAGTACGTCTTTGTCGAGTTTTGAAAGCTCCCGGGAAACGGAGAGCGTGTCGTCACTGAGCTCCATCAATTTCCTAATTTTGCTCGCCAGCACAAAGTTACTGGTACTATCTGGGGGTTCAGCCGTGGGAGAATCTCAAAGCCAGTCGTTGAGTCCGGTCTGGACCATCGAAGATTCGATCCGCTCGAAGCCGCGCTCGACCTCGCTGGCGTCGATCTCCCAGGTGTCGACGACGTACTCTCTGGCAGCGTCAACGTCTGGATTCACGTCAGTTCGAATCGTGTAGTCGTCTGTTACCGGAGGATCGAAGAACAGCTCACGGATGCGATCGGCGTGTGAAATGTGCTCGCCTCGCGCTTCGAGCACGGCAAACAGATCGCCGTGTTGGTGGATCAGTTTGATCGCGGTCTTGGGACCGATTCCGTGAACACCCTCGTTGAAGTCGGTTCCACAGAGAATCCCCACGTCAACGAGCTGTTCGTAGGTGATGTCGTGGCGATCGAGCGTCGCTTCGAGGTCCATCAGCTCTGGATGGCCCTTGCTCGTAATCCCCCTGAGAGTTCTGGGTGCGCCGAAAAGCAATGTGTCGTAGTCCTCACTGCCGACGTAATCAACGTCGCCGATCCGGTTCATGTACGACGCCTGTGCCTCACCCTCGGCTGGCGCGTCGATGTACGGTACGTCGAGGATCGACAGCAGTTCGCGGGTTGTCTCCTGAATCGTCTCGGTGAGCCGCTGAGTCCGCGCTTCGAGGCGGGCAGCGGCGACTGCGTCGCCACGTTCTTTTGCGGCTTCGAGTTGCTCCTCGGCGTCACGCCGTTGTTCGCGACGGCGTTCGACCTCGTCGTCTTTGAGCTCTGTTACGCCGCCGTCGAAGACGAAGATCGGGACGAGTTCGTGTTCGAAAAACTTCGGGAGTCCTTTGATGACGCCGATCAGGTTTGCGACCTCAGTGCCATCATTGGTCGTGTAGACTGCGTCGTTCGTCCATTTGACTGTCGTCGTGAGGTACCGGTACAGCCAGTTGTGTGCATCTACGGCGACCGTCGAGCCGGTACACTCCGCGAACGGGAGCTCCGTGATCGACGCAAGCGATCGAAGGTCCGAGTTACCCATACCCGGCGTTCGGCCGCCGTCGGTTTGAGACTGACCCTTGGCGATCGCCTGCTATCACCCGCTTTCCTCTACTGGAAAACGACGAGCACTCACTTCAGTGCGACGGGGGATCGCTGTGTATCCGCTCGTCGAGAAACGATCGCTCGGCTTCTGAGAGCCCCTCACGATTTCGGTAATGGTCGAGTCCCGCCTGGTAGCGCTCGGGGTCGCCCGCTGGGCCAGTTTCACGCGAATCCGCAGCGTCGATCGGCCGCTCTAAGACCAGTTCGGCCAATCCAGTGGTCCGGCCGGTAAAGGCGAAACCAACCTTGTAGAGGGCCTCGTACGCGAACGGGTTGTTCACCGCGATCGACGCTCGATCGAAGTCACGATTCGCAGCCCCTTCGAGAACGTATTCAACGAGTTTGGGAGCAAGCCCCTCCCCGCGTCGGTCTCGTCGTACAGTCACGTATCGTAGCCAGAGGGTGTCTGGATCGCGGCGGTCGGGACTGAACGCGATCGCAGCGAGGATCGATCGGTCGAATACATCAGAATGTATCGTCGACGGAAGCGCTGGAAGATCTCGGGGATACGTCTCCTCGGCACGCTCATCGCAGATGACGGCCTTTCCGGTCCCCGTCATGACGAACTTGCCGGCGTAGCTGAAGACGCGGTAATCGAGGCGAACCGTGGGCTCGTCTTCTGGCCACCCGAGCATTCGACACTCCATGAAGTGATGATCGGTTTCGAAGATGGTGGGTGTTTCGGCTGTACCAGGGCAGTGTGTTTTATTCTTGCTTGTCGAATGCTTGGGTATGTACGGACCCGGCGACGTTCAGTTTTTCACGCGGCTGTCTCGAATCTACGATCTTGTCATGCCCGCTGCGAACGAGGCAGCGATCGACGCGGGCCTCTCGTCCGCGGAACGCCCCGTCAACCGGGTGCTTGATGTCGGTGGCGGCAGCGGTCGGGCAACGGTTGCCACCGGGCGCACGGACTCTATTGTGGTCGACATCTCCGCCGGGATGCTCTCACGAGCGCAGGCCAGGGGGCTGGCATGCATCCGCGGGGACGCCCGTCGGCTTCCAATCAGCGATCGGTCGGTTGACGCGGTCCTCATCGTCGACGCCTTTCACCACATGCCTGACGGAGAGGTCGTTCTTGACGAAATCGTCCGTGTGCTTCGTCCGGGGGGCGTGATCGTCATCAGAGAGTTCGATCCTTCGCGACTCCTCGGACGGACGATCGAACTCAGCGAACACGCGATCGGCATGCAGTCAACGTTCTACACACCGACCCGGCTGGCGTACGAACTGGCCGAGCGGGGACTTGATGTCTCGACCACCGACAATCGGCTCGGCTACACAGCTATTGGTGTACTATCAGTCGACGATTCCCAGTGATCTCAATGATTGTCAACATGTCACAGGGGCCGATCAGGACCGTTGATATCATTATCGCCCGCCCGAACACCCAGGTATGAGCGCGATATCGGAGGCGACTGGGGGGCGCGTTGAGATGGCAGCTCTACCGCTTACGATCGGTGACCTCGCAGCAATTATTGCAGTGTTGACCTATGGGATGATCGACCACAACACGTTCGTCGAGCCAACACACATTCTCATGGTGTATGCCCCGTTCATTATCGGGTGGCTGATCGCCTTTCCGATTGTTGGTGCGTACTCCGCAGGAGCTGCAGAGTCGGCGAAGGCAGCAATTCCACTCGGTGTTCGATCGTGGGTGATCGCGGCCGTCATCGGGTTCGCGCTGCGATGGACGCCGATCTTTCCGGGCGGGCTCGCGGGGGCCTTCGTGGCTATCACGTTCGTGTTGATCGGCGTGTTGATTGGCGTCTGGCGGTGGCTCTTTTTCAAGATTGTCGGCTAGCGACAGAGACGATCTGAGTCGCGAATTCTCACCGAGACCCAATCGTTGCTAACCTGACAGCGGGATCGATACGGATATTTTGCCGTCGTTTACTGGACCAAGAAAATATCACTATTAATAATTTTTTCGCGAGGTGAATGCAAAAAACAAACCCGACGAATCAGCAATTTCGAAATCCTCGAAAACAGCTATTTTAGCGGCTCTAGCGTATGGATATCTGCATAACTTATGAGAATTATACTACGTAGTTCTTTCAATGGGTCCCGTGAACCACGGGAAACAATTATATACCCACTGTACATACTATGTGCTGTATTATGACTGGATACTACGACTACGTACTCGGGCTCATTCCCGTATCGCTGATCGGAATAACTGCTTTGCTCAGCGTGATTGGCTTGCCATTGACGGCGGCCGTGCCCCTCGGTGCGACAGTGGCGATCGGGATCATCGCCCACGCCGTGTTCGTCAATGTTCCAGTCGACCCACAAGCGACGGAGTCCACCGCTCGCTCTCCCAGTCAGAACAGAATAAACGCCGACTGATTGCGGTCGATTTTTTGTAGCACACGCCCGTCTCGGGTGATATGACCGACACACTGTTCTTACGAAGCGATGAGCTCGATGGGCTTGCGACACCCGCAGAGTACGTTGACGCGGTCCGATCGGGCTACAGAGAGTACGGTGAGGGCGCTCCTGCCGAGCCACGGACAAAACTCGTCAACCGTGATCCGGCGGGGATGTTGACAACATATGCCGCAGTCCTCCCGGAGACTGGCGCGATGGGCGGCTACACGTACAGCGCGGGGTTCGGTGCAGGGGACGCATGGTTCATGACGCCACTTTTCGACGCTGAATCCGGCGAGCCGATTGCGCTTTTGGACGGCGCGAGCATGAATCCCTACAAGACCGGCGCAGCTGGTGGCGTCGGCGTTGATGCACTGGCCCGCGAGGACGCGACTGTTGCCGGAATCATTGGGAGCGGCGCACAGGCGCGCGGACAGCTGAAGGCGATCGCAACCGTCCGAGATCTGCAAGTGGTTCGGGTGTTCTCACCCACGCGCGAAAATCGCGAAGCGTTCGCCACCGACCTATCCGCGGAGTTGGACTTAGACGTTCGGGCAGTCGACTCCAGTGCCCAAGCCGCTGGGGGTGCTGACATCGTCGTGACCGCGACGAACGCCTCGGGCCCAGTGATCGAACGCGAGGCAATCGAGCCGGGAACTCACATCACCGCAATGGGACAGTACAATCCGAACAAACACGAACTCGACGCCGAGACGATCGTCGACAGCGTCTACGTCCCCGACATCGCCGCCAGAGCGACGAAAGACGCCGGTTCGTTCATCAACGCGATCGACGCAGGCCTCGTCGATGAGAGCCACGTCCACGGCGACCTTGGGGATGTGCTCGCCGGAGCGGCCCCAGGGCGACAGTCAGACGAGGAGATCACCGTCTTCGATAGCGGTGGAACCGGGATCGAGACGGTAGCGGCTGCCTACATGCTGTATGAAAAGGCGATCGACGCTGGGCTCGGGATGACGATCGATTTCGCGCCTGCAAGCGAGGCACTCACCGGACAGTAACAGCAGTTTCTCACTCGCTTCACCGGACAGTAACAGCAGTTTCTCACGTGCTTTCGGTAGCCGGTGTTAAGCCACTGAAGCGTCAAGATTACGTAGGCGATGGGATCGAGCCACCTCCCCGGCGTAGACGGCGACGACGACGGCCGCGATCGGATCGTCTTCCACGTCGACATGGACTGTTTTTACGCCTCCTGTGAGCGGCTTCGCGAACCCGAACTGCGCGGCGCACCGGTGGTGGTCGGAATGGGCTACGAGGCTGGCGAGTCTCATGGCGCGGTTGCAACGGCGAGCTACGAGGCCCGCAAACACGGGATCGAAAGCGCACAGCCGATCGGTCAGGCGCTCGAAGCGCTACCGCGAATCGGTTCGGCCCCACCTGATCACGACGGCGCAGTGGGTCACTACCGACCAGTCGATCTAGATTTCTACAAAGATGTCGCCGGGAGTGTCAAATCGATCCTCCACGAGTGTGCAGAGACTGTCCGCGAGGTGAGCATCGACGAGGCGTACCTCGACGTCACCGATCGAACGGGATGGACGAAAGCCTCTGACGGCCGCCCACTCGCTGAAGGATATGCCAGATACGTCAAGGATCGAATCGATCGGGAAGTCGGTGTCACGGCGAGTATCGGTGTGGCACCGGATATGGCGACCGCGAAGATCGCCAGCGATTACGACAAGCCTGATGGGCTCACGGTCGTCGCGCCTGGGACCGTGCGATCGTTCCTTGAACCAATCCCGATCGACGAACTACACGGCGTCGGTCCTGTCACCGCCGACGAACTCCGGTCAATGGGGATCGAAACCGCAGGCGACCTCGCCGCAGCCGACCGCGACGCGCTACTCGACCGGTTCGGCTCTCGCGGCGGCGAGCTGTACGATCGCGCCCGCGGCGAGGACGACAGAGCGGTGACTCCGACGGGAGATCCAAAGAGTCTCTCGCGGGAATCGGCGTTTACGCAAGCGACAGAGGATGCTGAGGCGATCAAATCGAAGGTGAAAGCGTTGGCTGCAGATGTCGCCGAGCGAGCCCGCGAGCGTGGGGCACTGTATCGGACAATCGGGATCAAAGTCGTGAGGCCACCGTTCGACGTGAATACTCGGGCACAATCGCTCTCAGGGCCTGTCGATGCGCCCGACCTCGTCGAGAAGGTCGCGCTCGATCTCTGCGCGGAGTTCGAGGGCGATCGGGTGCGAAAGCTTGGGGTTCGCGTCTCGAATCTCGATTTCGATGGGAGTGATCAGGCGACGCTGACTGGCTATGAAACCGCGACTGATGAGCGCGATCGGGCCACTCAAGATGGCCAACCCGATCGACCAGAGGGCGAACGCATCGTTGATTGGATCGACACCGATGAACGGCCGATCGATGACGCCCGCTCAACGGCAGAGGGACGACCGACCGGGCAGCGATCACTATCGGAGTTCGCTGATTCTGATCGGTGAGCTGATGTCGAGTGAGCGGTCGATGAGGCGATACGCAGAGGTACGCGATCGAATGTCTGACGCAATACTATGTACGTAGAGCGACAGTACGTACCTAATGAGCGATACCAAACACATCACTGTCGCGGACGTGAGCGCCGGTCCGGGCGGGACGAACGAGATTGAGCCGGATACCCCAGTCGAGCTCCCGGTCGTCGACATCCTCACCGGCCGTGGGTTCGTCACGGGGAAATCGGGATCCGGGAAGTCGAACACGGCCTCGGTGGTCATGGAGAACCTTCTCGATAACAACTTCCCTGTGCTTGTGGTGGACTCGGACGGCGAGTACTACGGGCTCAAAGAGGAGTACGAGATCCTCCACGTTGGCGCGGACGAAGAGTGTGACATCCAGGTAAACCCTGAGCACGCCGAGAAGATCGCCTCACTGGCCCTCGAACAGAACGTGCCGATCATTCTCGACGTGTCCGGCTATCTTGACGACGCGGATGCTCAAGAGCTCATTCTTGAGACCTCGCGGCATCTCTTTGCGAAAGAAAAGAAGCTCAAAAAGCCGTTTTTGCTCGTGATCGAAGAGTGCCACGAGTACATTCCAGAGAAAGGGGGGATGGGTGAGGCCGGCAAGATGCTTATCAAGATCGGCAAGCGCGGCCGAAAACACGGCCTCGGAATCCTCGGAATCAGCCAGCGCCCCGCAGACGTCAAAAAAGACTTTATTACCCAGTGCGATTGGCTCGTCTGGCATCGACTCACCTGGCGAAACGACACCAAGGTTGTCGGACGAATCCTCGGCAACGAGTACGCAAACGCGGTCGAGGATCTTGGCGACGGCGAGGGCTTTCTGGTCACCGACTGGTCCGAGTCGATCCGACGGGTCCAGTTCCACAGAAAGCGCACCTTCGATGCGGGTGCAACCCCCGGACTCGAAGATTTCGAACGTCCAGAACTCAAGTCCGTTAGTGGGAATCTCGTCTCCGAACTGGAGGAGATATCCGACGAGAAACAGCGACGTGAAAGCGAGATCGCCGATCTGCGCCAACAGCTCGATAAAAAAGACGCCAGAATCCAACAACTTGAGCAGGAACTCGAAGAGGCAAAGGACCTCAGCCATATGGCAGATAAGTTCGCCCAGGCGCTTTTGAGCCGATCGGAGGCCTCCTACCGCGGTGGGAGTGGACGAACGCCCGCGCACGATGACGAGCAATCGGACCTCTATGAGTACGAAGCCGACGAGCGCGCCGATCGCGCGGAGCCAGCAGCAGCCGACGATGGGTGGGACGACGAGGCTGTCGCGGCGTGGGCGGGCGAACCGACGAACGGCTCTAGTCCCGGGAATCGCCAAGCACGTACAGAAGACAAAGATTCGGCGTCGACGGGGACGGTTGATGACGATATCGCCGCACTCGCGGAGTTGGGGACCGTCTCGCGAGACGACATTGCTGAGGAAGCGATGGAGTTCGCCGAAGCTGTCGAACTCGGAACCCGGCGGGCGGTGATCGACGAGCTGTGCGATCGCGTTACGTCACTCCCCGAACCGAGCCTAACGATCCTCAGACACTATCGGACCGAAGGAACAAGTGATCCGTTGACCGCCCACATCGAGACGGGCGGAGATGCCGACCAGCAGTTCGCCTACAGCCGTCATCGGCCGCTGAGACAGGCCGGTGTCGTCCAGCACATCGGTCATGGAAAATATCAATATGCCATTCCAGAGCTAATTGAGGGGGCCTACGCTCACCAGCTTGAGGACTACGAGATCGAAGAAATGGTCGCAGCGATCGAGTCGACGTTCGTCGATTCGGTCGACGATCCTCGAGAGCCGCAGTCGTTTGGCGGCGATCGCGCCTTCGTCTTGGAGATGGAGTGAACGAGTAGCTGTGTTATATCTGTGAAACGAGGTCTTCGAGGACAGCTGCCGGGTCGTCAGCCTTCGCAACCCCGCTCGCCAAAAGCACGCCTGTCGCGCCCAACTCGCCCGCCGCGGCAACGTCATCGCCGGTCGAGACGCCCGCACCACAGAAGACGTCGACGTCGTCGTTCACACCTCCAGCGGCGTCGACCGCGTCGGTCACGATATCTGGATCGGCGGTGCTAACGGAGACGTCTCCACCGATGAGTTCTGGCGGTTCGACTGCCGCTGAATCGGGTCCAAGTGCGGCGACAGCGGCGATCTGCGCTGGGTTGTTTCCGCAGACGCAGGTTTCGAGGCCGGCGCGCTCGGCAGCCGCCACCGACGAGTCGATGTCTGCGAGCCGCAGGCGGTTTTCGGAGTGGTTAATGAGCGTTCCGACCGCGCCAGCATCGGCGACTGCCTCCGCGAGGGTACTTCCGGTGTGGCTGCCGTGGCCGTTGGGGGATACGTGCTGGGCCCAGGTTTCGACGCCGGTGTCGGCGACTCGCTCGAGGTGGGCCGCCTGGGGTGCGACCGCGATCCGCGCGCCTGATTCCTCGGCGACGTCACGGGCAGCTGTTGCGATTTCGATCGGGTCACACGGGTACGCTTTGAGGTTGACCAGGATGAACATATCCTACCGAACGACCCCCTGGGCAAATAGGTTGGCCCTTTCGGCCAATGTTGAGTAATTATGGGACGCGGCGCTCGCTCGGCTCTTTTGATGTACTCAGTGCAGAAGGACTCGCCACTGTGTTAGCTGCGCAAATTATGGCAGGAGGGGATATCGGCGGTCTCCGACGACCGAGAGTCGCGTTTGGAATGTAAAGACGACGATCGCTTCAGAGTTCGATTCGTTAGACAAGTTTCAGAGTTCGATTCGTTAGACAAGTTTCAGAGTTCGATTCGTTAGACAAGTTTCAAAGTTCGATCCGTTCGACAAGTTTCAGAGTTCGATCCGTTCGACCAGTGGGTCTTCCGCGCGGGTGTTGATCGCGACGATCCGAACGTCCTCTTCGAGCATCGATCGATCCAGTTTGGCCTTCAGGAGATTGTCTACCTGGTAGACGCCTGCGGCGTTGACCATCTCGATCTCGACGAGGACTGGGCGGGTTTCACCCGGTTTGAGCGTCACCCGGTCGATCGCCTGGCTCGAAATCGTGTTGATTCCACGGCCGCCGTGCTCGTACGGCACCCGCGAGCGGCCGCGCTCCATGTCCAGGCCGTCGGCGACCCTGATGATCCCCGCTTCTCGAGTCAACGGCTCTTCTGAGGTGTGATGACACAAAATTGCGTGTAAGACTTCAGCCTTGATCCGCACTGCCTCGGGCGTGTCGTAAAACTCTGGGAGCATCCGATCGAGGATATCTGAGGCGAGTGGAATCGAGTAGTAGGAGTGATCGTCGCGGTGGACAATGTGGCCAATGTCGTGCAGCGTCGCCGCGAGCGCGATGATAACCGGCTCGTCAGCCTCCGCAAGCCCCTGGTCGGCTGCGCCGTTGAATTCCACTCCAGCGCGTTTCAACAACTCGTACAACTGCAATGCGTGGTTGCGAACGATTTCGATGTGCTTGGGTCCGTGATCGTTGTACCGTTTTCGATCGACCGCGTTGACGTTCTGGGCCTGTAACAGGGTGACAACTTCGGGGTCGTTCGTCACTACGGGGAGGATCTCGTTGAGTCGATCGTCGGGATATGCGTGGTCAGCGGTCGGATCGTACCCTCTGTCGCTGTTCGGTGGCTCAGTCATCCGGGGGAACTTCGACCCCGAGTGGCAAAACCCTTCGTAGTGTTCATTCGGCCCGTCGAAGGCAAAAAGCCTATAATCGCCAACAGGGTATCATCGGGTACACATGGCATCCATGATCCCGCTGTTCGGCGGCCTGCCGGTGGGTCCCGAGCTGCTCATCATCCTGCTCGTACTGGTGTTGCTCTTCGGCGCAAACAAAATTCCAAAGCTCGCTCGCTCTACCGGTCAGGCGATGGGCGAGTTCAAAAAAGGCCGCGAAGAGGTCGAAGAAGAGCTCAAACAGATGTCCGAGACCAAAGACGACGAGACCGCTGCATCCACAGAGCCGGACGAGGAGCCCCTCGTCGAGGACGCTGAAACCGAAACCGAAACCGAAACTGAAACCGAAACTGCTGGCACAGCGGAAAAATCCACGTAACGGACGCACATATCGAACGTGACGTGAGTTCTAACGGCCGCCGACGCGGTTCGGTTTTGCGTAGTCATTCGATTCGAGATAGTATCTTTTGTGGGCGTGTGGCCTAGCGGATTAGGGCGAGGGGTTCCTAACCCCTCGATCGCGGGTTCGAATCCCGTCACGCCCGTCTTATTCGCTAAGCTCATTCGACGGCCGTGACGTAGTCACACTCGATCGCGCTGCTCACTCGCGTGACTCCCGACACGCCCGTTTTCCGGCGAACGATAGTGAGCCGTGAAAACGTCATGGGATTCGAATCCTACGAGGCGAGCGAAGCGAGTCTCGGTTCGGTTCGAATCCCGTCACGCCCGATCGCCCTGCTCGCTCGCGTGACTCCCCTCACGCTCGATTCTGTCGATCGAGCAGGCGCTGGACGCGGATCGCACCGTCAAACCCGGGACGACCGAAAATCGAAGACAGAAATGCGAGTGTATGTTTTTTTCGATCGTCGCCGCCATAGTACGCCGCGCGAGCGAAACAGCTGAGCGCCTTGGCGCTCCAGATCGATCGTTTCAGCCGGTGTGCGCCCTCTAAAAACCCGATTCGCGCCTGGACAGCCTGCTGTATCTGTGGGTATCGCTCATACGTCTCGTGCTGTGCTTCAATCACCTCTCGCATGCCGTCAAAACGATTGAGCCCGACCCAGATGCCACTCGAACCCCGCCGGTTGTACACCAGTGGCTCATTGACAGCGTCGAACTGTGTCTGTTTTGCGAGTTCGATCATCAGATTGCTGTCATTGCCACCTGAAAGCTGCGGGAGCGGCAGGGTCTCTGTGAGTAACCGGTTTTGAATAAGCATCGACCCAGTATAGCAAGGAAACGTCTCAAATTTGAGTGTCTGTTCGAGCACGTTGCCGATCATTTCCGACCCTGGCACGCACTCCCAGCCGTCGTCTTGGGTGACCCCGCAGAATGCCACGCCAACTTCGTCGTTCTCTCTAAGGATCGACGCGGTCTTCGAGAGCTTCTCAGGCAACAACACGTCGTCATCGTCAAGAAAGTTCACATACGTTCCGTTCGACGCCTCGAATCCCGTCTGGCGGGCATGGACATCCCCGCCGTTTTGTTCGCGGACAATGCCTCGAATATCATCCTCATAGCGATCGAAGACTGGCCGTGCGTTTCCCTCTCCAGAGTCATCAACGACGATTATCTCCGTTGGCTCGTACGTCTGTTCCAGTGCGCTTTCGATCGCCTCCTCAAGGAGGTCATTCCGATAGTACGTCGGAATGATGATCGAAATCAGTGGGCGATCACCGTCTGTTTTCGGGTTGGAAGGCGATTCAGACATAGCCGAGATCACGAAGCCGCGATTGTGCGGTCGACTCATCTACCGTCCTAGATTCGACAGGCGGGCCAGATCTGATATGTTTTCTCGTGTCGCCGTCGACGACCACCCACGGTACCGTCCGAAGAACCTTTGCACAGACATCATCTGGGTGTCCGAATCGACGCGGCTCGAACGGCGCGAGCCGCTCTCCGACGAAGTTGCCGTGATCTGCGGTGATCACGGTTCGCTCCTCGAACGTTTCGAGCAGGCGATCGACGCGGTCGAGAACAAGTGACAGATTTTCGTCATACGCAGCCCAGACACGATCGATATCGATCGCCCCAGTACTGGCAAGATCCCAGATTGTTGGGTTGTCCCGCGATCCCTCACCAGTGGTTGCCAGGCGGTAAGACCATTCGAATCCAGCGTGTTCGATCGCTCTTCCTGTTGGGCCAATGAACGGGTAATGTGGTTGCATAAAGTGCACGAGAAGTCGCTTTTGAGGAAACGACTCGTAGGCTTCTATTGCTGCCTCAAGAACAGTGTCTGGCGTGACAGTTCGGAGCTCTTCGTCCCAGTCGGTATCCCACACGTCGATCGTCGCGTGAAAGGTTCCATCCAAGCCGACCTTTCTGTGCATGGGGTTTGCGGTGACGTAGACGATATCGTGGTGGTCGGTCGTTCCAAACGTTCGACGGAGAAACTCCTCTGTGCTTGAGCCCACCGAAACCCGCGAGTCGATCGGGGCCTCAATGGCTGCGAGCCGCTGGAACTGATCGTATCGGCACGCATCGAGGAGGATTAGATTATCCCAGTCCTCTTCGGTTATTTTCGTCGTTGCACCTGTCAGCCTGTACATCGCCTGTCGGACCCGCGAATGAGCGTTTGCAATCTTCAAACCGAAATCAGCCAGTGTATACATAATGTGGGCAGCGTTGCTCGAGTGGATTGTTCGAGGGTTTCCAGTGATTTGCCCCCCGAACTGAGAGTCGCTTGAACAATCACAGCCCCGATCGAATATTAAGTATACTTGGCATAATTGCGGCATCACCGTATCCGGGCAGTTCTCCCGTACGGCCTGGGCAATTAAGAATGAAATAACCAGGTAGGTTTTTCCCTACAAAACGAATGGAGGAATGGGCAATTTCAAAAACAGTGCGATCGCCGCAATTGGTCGTCTCCTCACTGCTATCCCCGCGAAGCAGGCTATTCGAAGCGCACCACTCCCATCCCGAGTCACCGCCCGAGCTTATTGGGCACTCACACCACATATCTACCGGCACCAGTATCCGACTGACTTTTCACACCCGAGTGATCCTGACCCGTTCAGAATCGTCTCGATTGATCCGAGCCGAATCGATCGATTCACCGGGCGACAGTACCCACCGTGGCACGGGCGGCGACAACTGTTTGGGGCAATACGGGATGGTGACTGGGATTGTCGACCCCACGACGCTGTGCCACATAACGGCGGTCCGCCCAGGGAGCTGTTTCATGCAGATCACCTTACGGATACACCACTGTATCAGGCAATACACGCCCGATTCGTTGACGGGACTGCCTGGGCAGACACGTGGTTCGTCCGCCGGGCGATCGAGCTGCTTGAGTCAGGTCAGTACCCAGTCTGGCACGACTGTGAAACGGCAGCTGACGTCCTCGAACGGTGCGAACGGCTCGAAACGATATACGAAAGCATGGCGCAATACGGGTGTTTAGGCTATACTCAACGGACCGATCCAGTTGACAGGGAGTTGGATTACGTTGGCGCTTGCGAACGCGAAATCGTGGTTGACATTGGACGGGATGGCGATATTCTGCTTGTGAGTGGGAAACATCGGCTCTGTTTGGCGCGCGTACTTGGACTTGAGACAGTTCCATGCTGTGTGTTAGTTCGACATGCCGACTGGATGCGGACTCGTCGAAAAGTGGCAGACGGACGACGACAGCCGTGGCCACATCCGGATTTGGCCGATCTGTCGGCTCGTCATCAGGAGTAATATCACTTGTGATACCGGCCCCGGAATATTTTAACGGGTGAGGGGGCCACTGTCTTCCATGGAACTGGACGGTACGTCGGACGTTGACGACTCCAATGAGACCCCAAATTCGGTGCCCTCTGTCGATTCCGAGTCCGTCCAGGAACTGCTACCAGCGATACGAAACGCCCGAGCGCTGGATAAGCAGTTCGAGGCATTTTGTGATCCAGCCACAACGCCCGTAGTGAAGGGCACGTACCTGTGGGAACACTACAAGCGTGAATATTACTACGAGTCTGACGGAAGTCGGCCACGCGACAGCGATGACGAGGTTATCGAATTCAACAAGACCGAAGCACTCGGATTCGATCCAGATGTTTTAGAAAACGCTCTCGCTGCGGGTGCAAAACGGGCTGAGGAACTCGACCCAGTGATCGACGAACGGACGGTAAATGTCCAAACAGACTTCGACGAGGATCGATTTTTCGCCGACGAGCACGGTGCAACAACGATCGCGAACCGCTACGATCTTGAAAAGGCAGTTCCGATGGAAAAAAAGCGCCACTATGTCGAAATCGAGCGCTACTGGGTAAAAAAGCCATACTCGTTTGTGGTTATCTTTCACTCCGAGAAGGAAAACGAAAAAAAGTACTACGCGATCGAGCCGTATCAAAATGAGATCGAGTCTGACGTCGCAGAATACATCACACAAAAACTCCGCACCTCGATTAAATACGGCGATCACACCGACGCTGTCGTCGACGACGAAGAGCGCATTGCGGTAATCCAAAACGAGGCCCACCGACTCCTCGAACGCTACGATCTCTACGACGTGCCCACTGAATCGATCGGCAATCAGCTCGTCGAGACGTGGAATGACGTTCTCGACGCGCTTGAGCCACTGCTTGAGCGAGTCGGCAAAGACGCCGAAACGGCAGATCGGTATCGACTGCCTGCGGTGGCCGGGACCCACCTCAAGGGAATGCTCGATCGACTGGGATATGAATCAGCGGCTGATCCGGACCTAAATCTGCCTGGGATCGCCGCACGGCCCGAGCCTGCAGTGCTCGCGGAGGATCCTGATCAGCTCACGCCATACGAGGTCGAAAAACTGCTGTACGTCCTCAAGCGCGATTTCATTGGCTACGAACGGATCGACCCGATCAAACACGACATCAACGTCGAGGACATCTCGTGCGACGGGTACAACTCTCCCGTGTTTGTCTACCACTCGGAGTACGAACAGCTCATTTCGAATATTGTGCACGGCAGCGACGAACTCGACGACTTCGTGGTTAAACTCGCACAGCGATCGGGAAAGGGAATCTCGAAGCGCCGCCCACAGGTCGACGCAACGTTGCCGGACGGATCGCGGGCTCAACTCACCCTCGGTCGAGAAGTGTCAGACCATGGGACAAATTACACGATCAGACAGTTCAAAGAGGTCCCGTTTACGCCGGTCGATTTGATCAACTGGCATACCTTCTCCCTAGAGCAGATGGCGTATCTGTGGCTCTGTATCGAAAACAACAAGAGCCTCATCTTCGCCGGTGGGACCGCTTCAGGGAAGACGACGAGCCTCAACGCCGTGTCGCTTTTTATCCCCTCGAACAGCAAGATCGTCTCGATCGAGGATACACGGGAGGTCGAACTTCCACAGCGCAACTGGATCGCCTCAGTTACCCGACCGTCATTTTCAGACGACGACAAAGGAGATATCGACGAGTTCGACCTGCTCGAGGCGGCGCTCCGCCAGCGCCCCGATTACATTGTGATGGGCGAGATTCGTGGCCAAGAGGGACGGACACTGTTTCAAGTCATGTCGACGGGACACACCACTTACACGACATTCCATGCCGACTCTGTCGGAGAGGTGCTCAAGCGGTTCACGACCGAGCCGATCAACGTCTCGAAGACGATGTTCACCGCGCTCGACCTGGTGTCGATCCAGACCTCAACGCGGGTGCAGGGACGGAAGGTCAGACGAAACAAGTCGCTCACCGAGATCAACCACTACGACGCTGAAAACGACGAAATAAACGTCCAGGACGTCTTTCAGTGGCAGGCCGAAAGCGATGAATTCCTCCGGATGGGGACCTCAAACACCCTCGATAGCATCCGATTCGATCGCGGGTGGAGCCACGATGAACTCGAAACTGAACAGCTCAAACGTGAGGCCGTCCTCGCGTATCTGATCGATCGCAATATACGCACGTACTCGGAGGTCGCAGCAACGATTCAGGCGTTCATCAACGACCCTGAGACAATCCTCGCGCTCATGGCAAACGACGAGCTGAAAGCGAGCCTTGCAGACCTGCGGCAGATGGAGTCTGTGCTCATCGACGTTGATCCGGAGACCGAAGCGCTTGTGCCTCGCCCAGAGCCAGGTCCAACCCAGGCCGAAGCGGCCGAACGAGTCCTTGAACAGGCAGAAACAGCGCTGTTCGACAAATACCGAGGAACGGTCCCCGATTCAGTTGCTTCGGCGCTCGATGGAATCGGCGGTGCGAGCGACATCATTGCTGACGACGCGTCAGGTGGCGACACCGACACAATCGACTCCGACTCCGAAACAGCGTCCGCGGATCCGGACACGGCTGATGCCGGCGGGTTCGATTGGCGAGCAGATGAGACCGACTCCAGCGAGGGTGGAACCGCCGCGGACGGATCCGGTGACTTCGACACGTATCTCGATGACGGCGAAACATCAGCTGATGAGCCCGATCGATCGGAGGACTAACCATGGGAACAATACCCGAGTTCGGCAACAGCAATCCGGACAGCGATCCGCTCTCGGATCTCTTCTATCCGGTATTCAAGCTGATTTTCAATCAAGATGGTGACTTTATCGGCGATGTTGATCGAAAACTCACCGAGGCGCGGATGTCTGCTCCAGTCGAGCTCTACGTGTCTCGATCGCTCGGGATCGGCATCATTCTCGGCGGGCTCTTGTGGATACTCGGCACGCTCGTCGGCTACGGTCTGTTTCGGTTCGGAATTGTCTCCGCGGAGTCACTGAGTCTCGGTATCCCAGTCAGTTCACCAGTTCTCGTCGAACTGCTCCGGTCGCTTGTCGTCCCGACCGCGATCGGACTGAGTGGGCTCGTGTTTGGAACCATCGGTTTCGCGACGGGATTCGGGTCGATGCTCGCGATTCCGTACTCGCGCGCAGACAGTCGGAAGCGTGAGATCAACATGTTGTTGCCCGACGCGATCGCGTTCATGTACGCACTGTCGGTCGGCGGGCTCAACCAACTTGAGATTATCGAGGCGATGGCTGTCGCCGAAGATACCTACGGCGAAGTCTCCCGTGAGTTCCAAAGCGTCGTCGCCGAGACCGAGTACTTCGGAACCGACTACCGGAACGCGATCAGACAGCAGTCGATCGAGACGCCGAGTGCTGATCTCTCGCAGTTTTTGACCGATATGCTGTCGATCATCAACTCCGGCGGGGACATGGAGCCGTTCCTCGATGATAAAAAAGACGCGCACATGCGGACCGCGAAACAACAACAGGAGTTGACGCTCGAAACGCTCGAGCTCTTTGGAGAGATGTACATGACGCTTTCGTTGTTTCCGCTGCTTTTGGTCATCATTCTCGTCATTATGGGCATGATGGGCGATGCGGACGAAACCCTGCTGTACGGGACAATTTACGCGCTGGTGCCGCTCGTTGGTGTTGGTTTTCTCGTCCTCATCTCGACGGTCAAACAGGACGAACCGGGTGACGGCTACCTCGGCGCGGCCGGCGGAAGCGATCGGCTGCAGGAGGCGTCGAAAGAGGGGCTCTTTCACCTCGGCCTCGTTGAGCGGTTCATCGGCACTCGTCAGGTGTTTAACCGAATTAAATCGCGGGAAGGGACGTACAAGACGATGCAGATACTCAAACAGCCGCACCTATTTCTCCGTGATAACCCGCTGTTTACGCTGGTGTTGACGGTTCCGCCGACGTTCGTACTCCTCGCGATTGCGGTCACGTCAGGACGCGCACCGGTGGCGTACGAGGAGTGGATCGCCCAGCCGATCTGGAGTACTGTCATCTGGGTGTACGTGCCGCTGTATCTCGTGTTGACGCCGCTCGGGATCTTCTATGAATGGAACGTCCGATCGCGCCACGCGGTCACCGGCAAGCTTTCGGGAACGCTTCGGAAACTGTCGAGCGCAAACGATACCGGTCAGACGCTCTTAGAATCAATCTACACTGTCGCAGACACTTCCTCAGGTAAACTCGCCGACGAGTTCAAGATTATCTACACAAAAGTGAACTACGGCGTCGGTCTTCGGGATGCACTCGTCGAATTTAACAACAAATACCACATCCCGCGGCTGGCTCGGACGATCAAACTCATCACGGAAGCCCAGGAGGCGTCGAGTCAGATTACCGACGTCCTGTCGACGGCTGCACAGGCCAGCGAAAATCAAGACGACATCGAGCGCGAACGCATTTCTCGGACCCGAATGCAGGTCGCGATCATCATCATGACGTACTTTACCCTCCTGGCAGTGATGGCGATCTTGCAGACGCAGTTTATTGACGTCATGGGTGGCATCGCCTCGGAGGGACAAAACGCCGAGTTGGGCGGCGTGAGCGGCGGACCGAACTTCGGCGGGGGCTTCGATCCGGCGATGTTGTCGTTGCTGTTCTTTCACGCAGTAACGATCCAGGCGGTGTTGTCGGGGCTCATCTGTGGGTACATCCGTACCGCCACGCTGATTTCGGGGGTGAAGTTCGTCGTTGGACTGGCGACAGTCGCGCTCGCAACGTGGGTGGTAGTCGCATGAGCGATCGATTAGCTTCTGCCGCTAGCCGCCAGTGCGATCGCGGCCAAACGACGCTCGATTTCGCCATTGGCGTGAGCGTCTTCTTACTCGCGGTTAGCTTCATCGTGCTCTTCGTTCCAACGATGTTTGATCCCTTTTCACTCGGCGACGGCGCAGGTCCTGTCGTGGCTGAACGGTCCGCAACACACCTTGCGGACGGCCTGTTGGTCGCAGATCCCGGAACGCCAGGCACGCTCGACGCTGGCTGTACGATCGCGTTTTTCACCGCTAATTCGACAGCCGCGACGAACGAGGACTGTCGAGTCGTTCCGACAGATTCTCTCGCACGCGACGTCGGTGCAATCTCTGCGGAAGAGGCGACCGACGAAGACATCCCTCAGCGCTGGCGAGTGAATGCATCAGTACAGGCGCTCAACGAATCCAACGGGGTTGCAGTTCGGGCAGACGATGTGCAGTCGGGATACGGCACGAATCGACTCGTTCGCGGTCCCGACTCTCGAGGGAACAACGCTGATACGTATTCGAAGGTTGTAACGATCGACGAGGATCGCTATCGAATCGTTGTGAGGGTGTGGTCATGAACCGCGGACAGGCACACACGCTCGAGGCATTCGTTGCTGTTCTCTTGTTAGTTTCAGGAGTTATCTTCGCACTGCAGGCCACCGCCGTCACGCCGCTGTCGGCGAGTACGTCGAACCAGCAGATCGAAAATCAGCAGCGAACGATCGCTTCAGACCTGCTCGCGGCCGCCGACCGAGACGGTTCACTAAAAACGGCGGCGCTTTGTCGATATCCGGCATCTCACAATGAGACCCCCCGACAGTTCGTTGGGACGACGGAAAATCGAACCTCATACGTGGAGGGTGGCCCGCCAGCTGAGTGCGGCGGGTTCGGGCTCCTCCTCAACGACACCTACGACGGTCGTGGGATCGCGTACAACATTCGAGTGTACACGCACCTCGAAAATGGTCGCATGGACCAGGTAGCCGGCCGCCTCGATCGCATGGTCGATATGGGTACGCCGACCGACAACGCCGTCACGGCTGGGCGGACGGTCGTACTCTACGAAAACGACACGCTCACCACAGACGACGACGTGACCGTTGCTGAGTCAGGCCTGTACGAGGACGGGGCAGCAAGCGATAGCGATCGGATTCACGCAGTTATTGAAGTCGAGGTGACAGTATGGCGGATGTAACGCGCCCCGATGAGCGTGGCCAACTCGTCCTGATAACCGGCTTTGCGCTAGCGGTCGTCCTTCTCACGCTCGTGTTGCTTTTGAACTCTGCAATTTTCGTCGAACACGTGGCAACGCGATCGACCTCCGCAGATACTGCTGAGCCGATCGAGTTCCGAGATCGGACGATAACCGAGACTGAGCGGACGATCGCGGCTGTCAACGAGCCACCGGGAACAAACGAATCAACGGCGACAGAGACGTTCGAGACGCTCGCAAATCGGACCTACGATCGATACGCGCGGAAAGGCGCGATCGGCAACGTAACGTATGAGTTGACACCGGGGACGGTCGTTGAGAAAGCAAACAACTCAACAAATACCCAAGATGGGAGCGATGGCGGTGGCGAGGACTGGACCCTGCTCGACGGTGTGACTGAGACGAGGGCGTACACACATACCTTCACCAGCCTCAATGAGACGACCGACCCGATCGGAAACACAACGGCGATCGAAGTCAACGATCGAACACTGTATGTTCACGTTGAGGGAACTGGTGGGTCGGTCAGAAATCTCTCAGATGGCGATACAGTTGTCGTCACGGCCGAAACCGGGGACTCCTGTTCGATCGAACTTGCGACAGATGCTGTCACCTTCGACGTCACCGGCGAAGAAATCCGATCAGGCTCTGCACACTGCTCGATCGAAACGGTCTCAGACGGCGAGTCGATTCAGAACGTGAACATAACCCAAGGAGATCTCTCGAACGGAAGCTATTCACTCGTGACACGAGGTGGGACGATCGGGTCACCAGGTGAGACGCAACGTGACGGCGTGTACAGTGCGAACGTCTCGCTACGGTACGTGAATCAACAGGTGACCGTCGACACAGCCGAACGGGTTGCCCCGGGTGAGCCGCATGCGTGAGGACCGCGGTGTCTCTGTCACGGTCAGTTACGTCATCCAGATCGGTATCTCGACAGTACTGTTGGCTGGCTTGTTGATTGGCGCAGGATCGCTTATTGATCGACAGACAACGGGAGTTGCGACGACCGAACTCGAAGTGAACGGAAATCGCCTTGCTGGAGATCTTACCGCGACAGATCGGCTCGCAGCAGTCACCTACGGAACAAATTCGACAGCAAACGTCACCGACCCGGCAAACGCAACTGTCTCTGTTGATGTTGATCTCCCCCGATCGATCGCCGGAAATCCCTACCGAATCGAGGTGACCGAGTCGGCGATCGTTCTCACTGTGGACCGCCATGACGTGACTGTTTCGGTGCCATACGAGCCGGTATATGCCGATTCAATCGCCACAACATCGTTCGAGGGTGGACCGGTTACCGTGACCGCGGTGTACGAAGATCCTGGCGTCCGACTGGAGGTGAATCCACAGTGACCGATCGAGCCGGCGGGTGGATACCTGATGACAGAGCAGTGAGCGAACTGATCGGCTTTGTTTTGATCTTTGGGCTGATCATTAGCACCGTCGCAGTCGTGTCAGTCGCTGGATTTGGCTCGCTCTCGGATCGCCAGACCGCAGAACAGGTGAACAACGTCGAACGAGCCTTCGAAGTCCTTGCGAACAACATCCGCGATCTGACTGCACACCAAGACACAGAGCGAGCGACGGAGGTCCGCCTCGCAGAGGGCGAGTTGACGACTGCCGAACCACTTACTATTCGATTTGGCGTTACCGAAGCCGACACCGCCGAATTAAATGACACTACCACTTCGGTTGCGTTCACCGACCAGAACGTGAGCGATAGCACCGACCCGATCGTCTATCAAGTGGACTCCCAACGCGTCATTGTAGAACTTGGCGGTGTACTCAGAACACGTGATGAGCAGTCGATCGTCACCGTCGAGCCAGACCTTTCATTAGACCCCGAAAGCGGTACCATCCGATTTTCGTATCCGTCGACCGTACTCCGTGGTTCTTCGGAATCGATCGGGGCACCCACGACCGTCCGCATCGAAACTGAGCGGGCAACTCGCCCCACGGTGGAAACGTTTGAGGTTGACTCCGGGCGGTTTGCCATGGAACTCAACGGCGAACGTGCCGAACTGTGGGCGTCGTATTTCGATGACGTGGATGGCCTCACGGTTGCCACCGGGGATTCGCGGGCCGTGGTGTACGCAGACTCTGCGGCGTACGATCGGATCACGAGCACAATCACGGGCGTCAATGTTCGCTACACGCGATCGAGGTGAGATCAAAACGGCAAAACAGCTGTCACCGGGGACTACCGAATTTCCACCTGCACGACATTTTTCGTGACGTGGAGATATCTGATCCTGTTTGAAGACGCTGTGACGTCGATCGGCGATGCTTGGAACGTGGTCTCATCCTGGGAGATCTCGATGTTTCCACCACCGCCACCCTCACCGCTTCCGGAGTTTTCGATGCTGAGTTTGTCTACAATGAGCGATCCACGCAGGACTGAGTTACCACCGCCAGCAAGCGTTACGTCAGCGTTTGGTGCGTAAATGATGGCATGGATCGTCCCGAACCGACCGTCATCCTGTAGATCGATATCGTCGCCGATGAGGAATATCTGCCTGTGAGACTCTGTCTCTTCGTTTGTCGTCGAAATCTCGATGTTGTTGTTGAGTACCAGGTCATCACGGACGTAGTAGGTCACCGTATTGTTTGTGTCGTCGATCACCGACAGATCTCCATCGATCTCGAGGCTTCCGTTGACGACGACGGAAATATTTCCTTCGGTAGTGTCCATCGACACCGTGTCGGTCGTCTGCAGATCCCCGTCGAAGTAGTAGGTCCCGTTCGAGAGCGTGCAATCGCCTATTTCGTCTGGGTTCGAGTCAGTGTCACACGCGGCTCCGTTGTCATTCGTCTCCTGTGTGCTCTGGATCTGTTGGCCGATCAACGGCTCCGAATCTGGGAGTGTTCCCCGAGATGGGGTCTCAATCTCGGCGGAACCACTCTCAGGTCCTGAGTAATCTCCGTTCCTTGAGATGACAACCCCTGATTCGATCTCTAGGCTGCTTGGAACGGATAACTCTGTGACCACGGAGTCCGATCGCTGACAGACCGCCGCTGAATCGGCCGACTGACACTGTGTTGTCGTCCCTTCTGTGCGTTCATTCAAGAACTGATACCACCCTTCGTAGTACTGGCTCTCGATTTCAACGTATATGCTCCCGTTGGTAAGCGGATTCGTTGGGAGTGCTTCCAGTTCCGACCCAGACTCGATGCGGTTGAACTCACCTGTCACAGACCCGCTTTGTTGCCCGCTTCCGTTGACTGAGACAATTGGGAGCGTGAGTGTTGAGCCACGGTAGTAGTACTCCGGCGGAGACACCATCGAACTGTTCGTTCCGTCGTGACTCCACACTCCTCCGTTTTGATACGCTAGAGATTTGGTCCCGGTGTCGTAGACGATCGCTCCCAGCGATTCCTCGACGATCGGCTCTGTTTCAGAGAGATTGCTGTCAGATGGAACCTGATAGATCCTGATCGTCCCAGCGGTTTCGTCGACTGAGACGGTTCCTTCGTCGATCGATCCGAGCGAGAACCGCTTGCCGTCGCTTTCGCCCAGCGCAACGAGACTCGCTTTCGAGCTAAACTGCGACATCGCATTTTCAACGTTGGCGTACTCCGCGTCTGCGGTCGAGTCACCGTAAGCAATCGAACCGATCGCGACTGTTGCTCCGATCACGGCGATAACGAGGCCAACCAACAAAACATACCCGAGTACACTGGACTGTGCGCGCTCGGGCGTTCGTTTGTCTCGTCTCATCTCGCCCATATGCGCATAGATTCGCCAATGGATGATAAACTGGCGGGTCGATCTATCAGGGATGATATTTGCTGCGATCGTTGACTTACGTCCCCGTCGAGATTCGAACGTCTATTGTAACATCTCCACCGGAGGTCTGAATTACAATGGTCCCGGTTATCGGCCCCGCTATTGATTGTTCGCGTGAGATCTCTTGTGTAAACGTCTCGGCGATCGACTCTCCCGGTGCAACGACGATCGGCTCCGAAAGTAGCTCTTTCGAACGATCGAGTACTGACGTAAAGAGTGTGACTCCGTATATCTGCAGCGGGCCGGTGCCTGAGTTGCGTCCACGAAGTTCGACTGCCAACTGGTGGTGGTCACTCCACAGCTCAGCTGTTGTCTGATCGTCCGTCTCCGATCGGTGATTCGCCGCTCGAAACGTTCCGGATGCATCGCCGAGGGGTTCGAAGCGGCCAAACCGTGGTTCGATGACGGTTCGTTGATAATACACTCCATATACCGCCACTGCAAGGGCGATCACCGCGATGACGCCTGCCAAACTCAATACGCTCACCTGTGTAAGGGCAGGGTCGATCGGGTTCATACCGTCTGTTTTAGCGGCGAGAATAAATATACACCCAAAGCTGACGCAGGTTCGTGTCGTGGCCTCAGTGTGATCAGTTGCGGTGTGCTCACCCTTGGAAACCGGTGAGTGACCAGCGTTCGGATCCCTCTGCGGACTCGCTGACGAGTTCGGGTGCACTCACTAACACGAAAGTGCTCTCGGCATCATCGTTTCTGATCTGTCTAGTTGCAGTTGGATCGATCCACAGTGCATCACCTTGCTGCATCGCAACCTCAGCTCCATCGATAACAACAGTCGCCTGCCCCTCGACGAGAACATAGATCTCTTCGTGGCCGTTGTCCTCGTGGTCGTGCTGTTGTCCGATCCATCCGGGTTCACATTTTGCGATCGTTACTCCGACCTGTTCGGAGTCCAGCGGTTCGCGCAGAAAGTGCATCGCCCCGGAGACCCGATCGACATCCTCGTAGTTGACCTTTCGGTAGCTCATAGCTGTTATTCTGCGTAGTCGAAGTATTAACCTTTGGCTGGCGCATCGATTCTCGCGTGTATTTTGTATAGCGAAATATAGTTTATACGTTTTGTGACGTACGACTCACTCAGCCATTCGAGAGAAAATCAGTGAAAAATTCCGGTCAGCAGATCGAATAGATGCTCTCGTGGTACGTGCGACGGACTTGATCGCCCCAGTTGTGGGTGTAGGTGTCGATGATATCGTCTGCGACATCGCCGCGGAGATATTTGACGATCCCTCGATCGCCGGTGCGATCGCGGAGATGCGTCGTGAAGAAGTGTCTGAAGTAGTGTGGCGTCACGTTTTCGGCGGCGTCACCGCCCGCTTGGTACCAGCCGTGCTCGCTGGCATATTCTCGGACGATCGTCCGGACCGCGGCCGGCGTAATTCGCTCACCCCAGTCACTCGTTGTTGTGACAAACAGCGGCTCTGCTGGTGATTTGGTTTCCGGGCGGATCGCTAGCCATCCTTTCAGTACCGCTTCGAGTTCCTCATCGATCGGGATCACTGTTCCTCGTTTTCGTTTGTTCGATGCAGTCCGCTTTTCACCGTTGATCGTCGAGCCGCGTTCGGGTTTCTCGGAGACGTACAGCGATTGGGGCCGCGATTCAAGCAGGCCACGGGGGTCAATGGGGTACGCCTCACGAATCTGTGCGTCTGTGAGGTGGATGTCACGCAAGTCAAGATTACACAGTTCACCGACCCGCATCCCGGTTTTCAACATCGTCACGACGAGGGCCTCATGCAGCGGATGACGAATGTCAGCGACGAAGTCGGCCATTTGTTCAATGGAGATTTCCCGGCGTTCGGGGTCTGTGTCGATCGTTTCGTCCATTTCCTCTGTAACGAGCGCCATCGGGTTGCCCTCAAACACCCCAACCTGGTTCATGTACGCGTAGAATCGATGGACATAGGAGGCGTAGGAGGCGATCGTGCTGTCTGAGAGCTCACCGCGGAGGGAATGCACCCACGCCATACAGTCGCGGTGTGTTGCTGTTTCGGGACCCGATGGTGCATTCGGCCCGTCCGTGATGAACCGCTCGAACCGTCTGAGAACTCGTTCGTAGGCAACTCGCGTCCGCTCGGATTTGCCGTGATAGGTCATGTCCTCTAAGAAGTACGCGATCGGATCTGCAACAGCCTCTGGGGATGCAGTAGCGCTCATTCGTCCACCCGCTCGTATCCCCCGTTTCGCGGATTGTACCGAATTCGGTTGGTTGCTTCGAGTTCGGCGATCGCGTCCTCTAAGCGATCCTCAAAATTCCCTGATAGCTCAGTGAGCAACACGTCCCAGCCCGGATATTCGCCCGATTCGATGACTTCGAGGAGGCGGGTCTTCAGCCCGTTTACCCCCGGGGTAGCGTCCGGAGAACCGACCTCTACATTTTCGGTCTGCTCGCCTGCTTCGAATCCCCGTCTCCCGGCCTGTACCATTGTTCGCACAAACTCTGCCTGACTCATATTCAGCGACTCGGCGTGATCGATCCACTCTTGTTTTTGATACTGTGGAACATATGTCTTCACTGATACGCGGGTCGATTCCTCGGATTCGGCCATACGCGTGCATCGATCGGCGCTCACTTCAAACTATCCCAAAATATACGATAAGGTCACTTATCTTGTCCTGTAGACCCAGATATCGCGCCGATTAGAATTTAATATCGTTGTATGTGGTACTATAATTTCCTGTTGGCCCAGATATAATGATAATATTTATTGTAGGTTCAATGACTTTTTGGCCGATCGCCGTTTGAGAGCACACTATCGATCGCTGAAAGTTTCAAATGCTTACCCGTTCTGTAAACTCTCGCTCGCTTTGTATTTTGATTTGTTGGGGGGTGAGCATCGTCGGCACTCACTGTTTGTTTGATGATCGCTGTTCGTTGGCCTGCTCGACGAGCTGTCGAACGCGATCGACAGCGACGGGAGCTGTCGTTGATCCACCTTCTTTGATCGACGTGCCGACGATCGCACCGTCAGCAATCGATAGTATCTCGCCGATCGAATCGGGAGTGACGCCGCTGCCGACGAGGATCGGCGTCTCTAATCCCCGCTGTTCGCGAGTATTGACGGCAGCGTGGAGTGTGTCGATGTCAGTCGCGTGGCCCGTACCCGTGCCGGATACGATCGCTGCATCAGCCAGTCCGCGTTCGGTCTGATCCGCAAATGTTTCGGCGGTGAACTCGCCTGCAGCGAGGGGCGCAGAGTGTTTCACATCAACGTCAGCAAACACCGAGATGTCGCTGTTGAGGCGTTCGCGGAGCCGCATCGTCTCGTGAGCGATTCCTTCGATAACGCCCTGATCGGTCACACGAGCGCCTGTGTGGACGTTCACGCGCACGTACGAGGCATCCACGGCGGCGGCAACAGAAACCGCCGCGATCGGATCGTTGCGGAGCACGTTGATACCCACCGGGAGCGATACTGACTGGGCGATCGCAGACCCTGCTCGGGTCATCGCCGCAACTGTGTGTTTGGGGACGTCATCGGGGTAAAACGGCGCGTCACCGAAGTTTTCGATCATGATCCCGTCGACACCACCCGTTTCGAGCCGAGTCGCGTCTCTAACTGCATTCTCGACGATCGACTCCATCGATAATTCGTTCTTCGGCGCTCCAGGAAGCGGATCGAGGTGAACCATCCCGATCACCGGCTTCTCAGTCCCGAATATTTCTGTGAGTGTCATACAGGTGCGTTCGAACGTGTGTAGTTAGTCGTGTTGGCTGCCGATCGGCGTCGTAGTTCAGATACATAAATTGTATGTCGCTATACTAATTACATGGCGATCTAGCTCAGTTTCGCAGAGTAGTACTGGCCAGTTCTCGTTATCTTTCACCAATCACAGTTTGGCTCGCTTGAATCGCCGTTCAAGACCATTGAATACTGTCAACAAACAGAATTAAGCTGTCCAGCGGGGCCAGTATGAACTTGCGAGCGATCGAGTTGCGATACAGACGCTCTGCCCTCCTGTATCTTGGCCCAACGAACGACGTTGCACCGGGCGTGTTTAACCATCCAGCGGTAACACCGCCGTACTCTTCAAGTCCACTACAACCTGGCTCTGATTCTATCGGATTCGAGTTCTGAGTGGATTCCCTTCAGCAGCAGTCGCCGGCACCACACGCACTGCCGTAGTCGATCCCGATCTCCCGGTCGATCGCGTCATTACACCGCATCAACAGCGAGTTGAATTCGAAGCGGCTCTGTTCCTGTTGAGCGTTCTGGAGCTCCTCGCCGAGTTCCTCGGCGGCCGCCAGGACCTCTTGATCGGAGGCGCTCAACAGCACCCACCTCCCGAGGACTGCGCGAACTCCATGCCGATCGGTTCACTAATCATGTCGTTAGTCTCTTCGAGCAACTCGACTAACTCCATTTGGGCGGCCTTGTGCTGCTGAATAGTCTCGTTTTCCGCGAGTTCGGTTTGAATCTCTTGGAGTTCGGCCATGAGCGACTGATCGAAGCTCTGCTGCATCTGTTGCTGTTTCTGGCGATACTCTTTGAGCAGTTGCATGGCTTCATCGTCGCTTTCGAGCCGTTCGTTTGCGGCCATGTACTGCTGGTACGTTTCACTATCCTCGATCGCGTCGATGAACGCCCGAAGTTTCTGTTCAACGGCGTCCTCAGCGTTCTGGACGGCTTCGGCGTCGCTCATTGCGGTGACACCTCCGCTGGCTGCCGCTCGACAGTATCCAGCCCGGTCACTACGTCACCGAACACACTGAGTTCGTCGAGACCGATCGGTTCGTCCTGACGAAGCGGCGCGAGCATCATGGGGGTCTCGAAACGGTCCTTGATTTCGCTGAGATATTGCTGTTGTTGGGCCCGCCGATTAGCGAAGAAGGCGTTGTCGCCATACTCCTCGGGTAGGAGGTAGTTGGCGACGACGAAGGCGGTCTCGATGCCGACTTGATCCTTCAGGTCCTCGGCCGCCCGGTGGGCCTCCATCATCGGCGTGTACTCGGGGTACATGACGAAGGCAAACGAGCTTTTGTCAGGATTCTGCATCGTCTCGATCACCTTGTCGTACTGATCGCCTTTGGCGGGCGCCGCACCCTTCGTCAGCGATCCGAGATCCATGAAGCCTTTCCAGTCGGATGGGAGTTCGAGGAGTCGAAGGGTGTGACCGGTCGGCGCGGTGTCGAAGACGACGATGTCGTAGCCGTCCTCGTCAAAGTAGGCTACGAACTTTTCGAGCGCGGCCATCTCCTCGGCACACGGCGACTCCAATTCCTCCTCGACATTGGCGATGGCAGCGTCGACGTCGATCTCGGTGTCTTCCTTCTCGGCGTACATCTCGGTGACGTGATCGAGGACCTGCTCGCGGTACTCTTCGAGGGCCTGCTCCTGATCGATGCGGGCTGCATCGAGGTTCTCTTGGCTTACCGAGGTAGGGTCGTGGCCGACTGGCTCGCCAAAGATGTCTTCAAGATGGGCGGCCGGATCGGTCGTCACGACGAGTGTCTCGTAGCCCGCCTCTGCGAGTTTGGTTGCCGACGTTGCGGCGATAGTACTCTTCCCGACACCGCCTTTCCCGGTGAAAAATAAATAGCGCGTCTCACCGTCGACCGGCTGGAGCTTCTCGGTGACCGCATCTGGGTCGGTCAGCGAGTCAAAATAAACAGACTCGTCGATATCGACGTTAGTCGCTGAACCCACGTTAACGGTCGCGTCGTCGCCGTCGTAGAGGACGCCACCGACGTCGGCCAACAGATCGAGACCGGCGATCTCGCCGGGCTGGAGCGGATACGTTGCCATCGCGTTGGCGCCGAACTCGGAGGCAGCGCGTTCGATAACCGCCTGTTCGTCCTCGCGTTTCCCGGAGAAGAAGGGATCCTCACAGACCGATCCCGGTAGGTAGCCGTTGATAATCAGGAGTTGAGATTCGATACCGAGTTCGACAAGCTCCGACGCACTCCGCTGGATCTCGTCGATCGAGGAGTCCTCAGGTTTGCCGACAAAGGCAAATGAGGTTTTCTCGCTATCTTGCAGTGTGTCGATTGCGCGCTCGTAATCCTTCTTACGCTCTTCCATTGAGGCAGCGGGGCCGATACACGTCGACCCTCCCTTTTCAAGTTCGGCGTTCCAGTCTGAGGGCAATTCCATCAGCCGGATCGTGTGACCCGTGGGTGCGGTATCGAAGACGACAACGTCGTATTCCGGTGAGTCCATAAAATCGACGAAGTTGTCGAAGGCGGCAATCTCCTCGACACAAGGACTGTTGAGCTGTTCTTCGACGGCGCTGATCTGCTCGTCGTTGAGCAGCTCACGCATCGGCTCAATTGTTTCTTGTCGATAATCCTCGGCGGCCTGATCAGGGTCAATCTCGATGGCAGAGAGGTTGTCGACCCCGTCGATGTCAGTGACTTTGTGGCCGATCTGCTGACCGAAAATGTCCGAGAGATTCGGTGCAGGATCAGTCGTTACCAACAGGGTGTTGTAGTCGTTGTCGGCGAGCCAGGTCGCTGTGGCACAGCTCACAGTGCTCTTTCCGACGCCACCTTTGCCGCTGAAAAAGACGAACTCGGTGTCCTTGCCGCTCGGTTCGATAATCTCTCGGGCGTCAGTTGTCACTTGCGTTGATTGCATTTATTCGGCCTCTTGAGGTTGATTGGCGCGCAGTTCGGCTGCCAACTCGTCGTAGGAGAGATACTCCTCTTTGGCGACGATCTCGCCGTTGACGGTCGTGATTGGGAGGATCTCAGGGCCATTTTCCTGGACGAGATCATAGATCTTCTGCGTGTTGAGGAATTGGTCGATGTTATGCTGCATATTCGCACGCGAGATCTCGGCGTCCGCGAATTCGTCTTCGAGTTGGTCAAGTGCGGCGCTCAGTTCGACGAGTTCGTCGTCGGGGTCGGGTCCACAAACACCTGTGGAACAACACATCGCTTCTTCGTAGAGTTGGATTTCGGTCATGGTTTGTTTGGTTATTGGTCAAACGAGCCTCAACTAGTTGGGACTGACAATCGTTATTTTGAGTTGTCTTGTCTCCTATTCATTTGAGAAAAATGTGAATTATATACGTAAACGTTTCGATGATAACTAAATCGTGTATCGGCCGAGATAGGGGACCGATGATCGACCAAGCGAGATAAGTTTATAAAGGCTTCTGCAGATCACGAACCGTCGTCGTCGTTCGTTTCAGCAGTAGCGATACATCGGGAGGCGAGCGCACTGTAGTAGACTCGTATGTACGACATCAGCTCTATCTCAAAGGGTCGGAGTGCACCACCTGTTCTATCGCCTCTATTTCTCGCACTGGCGATGTCGACTACGTCGTCTCTCGGTGGACCGTATAGATTATCATACAAAAATCGTATTAGTAAAGGCTAAATTAATATGTTGTAGGTGTGACTGTAGAGTGGACAGTGACTGCAAAAGAGTTAATTTATTTGTTGGTCAACTATCTGTATGTCAGCGAGCGATCGACTCCAGCGGTATCTAACCGACGAACGAGGGAGTTGTACGAACGACGCGCTTCGAGAGCGACTCGAGGAACTTGAAGAGTTGGATGCGGCCGTCGGCGGGCCCGATCTCGAATCGGATGTCGACCTACTGTCAGCGATGTCCAACGAAACGCGCTACAAAATCGTTCGAATTATTCACACGGCTGGTGAGGAGCTGTGCGTCTGTGAGTTCGCCCCACTGCTTGATGTGAGCGACAGTGCGATTAGCCATGCACTCTCCCAGCTCACAGAGGCCGGGCTCCTCACACGACGAAAAGACGGAAAGTGGCGCAAATATAGCACAACCAACCGCGCAACTGCCGTCTTAGTCGCACTCGACGGCTCCCGATCCGTTGAGCCGTAATCTATCGTGCTACAATCAGACGAACCGTGGTCTGTCCATACTGTCGTGCGGCATCTATTGAAATATATATTCACCACATAGAAGTTATTAATCTGGTAGCACCGATTAGAGTCAGTATGGGAGATTATTCAGTGATGACCGTTCCTATTTTCGGTAGCAATCAGCAGTGTTTTGCTGTGAGTGGCTGGGCCTCACTACGTTGCTACTATCTATTTTCGTGCTTCTCGCGGGATGCACCGGGCGACCGTAGGGATATTTGTGTGAATTGAGGAGCCCAAATCAATCGGCCGCGTACGCATCCGCGATATACTCACGAAGTTCCTCGGGCGTCGTCCACGTAAACGCTCGATCCACCCGCTCCATCGAGAGGAGATAGTGTGCGAACATCCCGTCGTAGGCCGCGTACTGTTCCTCCTCAGTCACGTACGTTCGATAGAAGGCTTGCGTCCGATCGCGATAGGTCGGCTGATCGATGTAGCCTGCTTCCCACGCGTGCCCGCCCTGAGAGTGTTCGTACACCCCCACGATATGATCCGCGTAACTGACCAGTAGCTTAAATTTCGACGTGAAGAACTCCGAGACATCTAGGATATCGTCCATCAGAAATGCGTCGACCCCGTCATCGGAGCTCGAGGCTGCGGCATCGTTCGTGAGTTGGTCGCGAACAGCTTCCAATCGTGGCCGCTCTTTCTCACCGTAGGAACCGAGAACGAAGTAGGACGTGTTGTTGATGAATCGTCCGAGGTTCTCGTGCATCGCGGTCTGGATCGCCTCGACCCGTTCGGGTGTTAGCGTCTCCCCCGGCTGGTCACCCAATTTGTCGATGACGGCACGGGTAGCGCCGTCATTAGTCATACTGGAATCATTTTCCACCGACACCTGGCAGTACGGAAATACGATCAAAAGTGGAATACGGAAGCATTCTGGCTACCAATTCGAATTTCACCGAAATGGGTATTCGATCGGGGTACAAACACTGATACACAATGTCCCGGCCTGACGCCGCCCTCACGCCAGCGAAGAACTCGATCGGCCTCGATCCGATCGCAGCGTTGAGTGTCCTCGACGACACGACCCGCGCGAATATCATCGGGACGATCGTCGGCCACCCGAAAGGCGCACCCTCGAAGAAAGAACTCGAATACTACAACCCGAGCGTTGCCGCGTCGACACTCACCGACCACCTCATCCGCCTAGAGGAGGTAGGACTGATCGAGGCCATCGAACGAGATCGCCAAGGGCTCGAACGAGGCCAGCCATACCGGTTCTTTCAGCTTACCGATGCCGCCCGCGAACTGTTCGATCGGAACAACCTTTTCGAGCCCGATGCGTACCGAGAGCTATTCGCCGAAGTCGAGAAGACAGACGAAATCAAGGCCGCCGAGGGTATCGAGCGGCCGAAGAACCAGAACTGATACTCGCCTCGGAGCGTACGTTTTACCGGGGGCGAACGCGATATCCGGAATATTTCGAAAGCGTACCAAGGGCAAATCCATCGAGAAATATCAGTTACGGTAGTGGTTCAGAACCAGATCAACAGTTTGTGGATCGGGTCAGAGAGTAATTTTGACCATGAACGGTACTTTGCCAGTTACTTGGAACGTTCGAGTTTGTCTCGCCGCCGATCGAATTCCTCTTCAGAGAGCTCACCGCGGGCATAACGTTCGCGGAGAACCGACTGCGCCTGCTTGTCGTTCCCTGCGGACTCTCGATTGAGGAGGACATAAACGATGTAGAGGGGGATAGCGATGAGAAGCCCCATCCAGAGAAGTCCCCAAAGCCCCATCACTCCGCCGAAGAGACCCCAACCGCTCCCACCCATCATGCCGCCGTAGCTTCCACCATCATGGGCAAGAGCCGTTCCAGTCGCCACGATCGTCCCAGTTGCTACGATCAGCAGTGGGACAGCGAGTATCGTGAGTTGACGAGCAGTGCGTCCGATGTGGGTGGTGAGTTGCGTCATTGTCTTCGATTAGTGGATTCTCATGTTCGGCTGAGTCGATCGCAGTCAGGACCGTCAGCAGTGGCCCTGCCCGTGCATCCCGCCTCTGTGCTCACCGTCAGCCATGGCCTGGCCCATCTCGTCGACGGTCACACCCATGTGCGACTCCATCCACTCGACGCTCCCTGGGCCCATGTGTTCGGTCATCTGCGCCTCCATCCACGTGGCCCAGTCATCGGCAGTGGCATTGTCTGTATGCGCGTCGTCAGCAGTCGTGTCGTTGCCGTGGGCACTGACCACGGGCGCGGCGAACGCGAGTCCGACGATCGCCAACGCCACAAGCAGCCAGCGGCCGAGTTTGATTTCAGTCATTGTTTTTCTCCTCAGTTACTCGTAGGCCTGCTCAGGAGTTATCATCATGGGTGTGAATCCGCGGATGAGAACGTTCGAGAACGTGTATACGCCGATCTAATCGTTTTTCAGGAGCGAGACCGTTCATCCGGCTCGAATTCGCCGGATTGGCGCTCAGAACTTCTCCCGTGATAAAACCACGATCACAGGAATGACAGTATGACCGATCCGAAAGCGGGTCTTCAACCGAGTCACTCGACGTATCTCACGACGCGTGCCATTCCTGCATCGAGATGGTAGAGATTGTGACAGTGGAACAACCACCGACCGGGGTTGTCGGCGTGGAAGTCGATCGTCACCTGCCCTCGATGTCCCGGAACAATGACCGTGTCTTTGATCGCGTTGCCGACTTGGAAGAAGTGACCGTGAAGATGCATCGGGTGAACGACTGGGCTCTGATTGGTCATCCGGATTCGGACGTGTTCGTCGGGCCGGACCTGGAGCGGATCGGCGTCCGGGTAGGCCTGCCCGTCTATCGTCCACGTGTAGGACTGGCCTCTGCCGCGTGAGAGCGTCAGATCGAACGTTCGATCCGGCTCTCCACTCATCCCGTTGAGCGAGGAAATCGCCTGTAAGTCACCGTACTCCAGCCGGTTGCTTGCCGACGACGGGCGCTTTGGGCTCTCCCCGCCCGCTAACTCGTACTCGACAACAGCCGTGGCTGGTGGTTCGTTTCCATCGAGCGCATCCGCTTGAACGGCCCACGTGCCTGGGTTCGTCGCCTCAATCACGACGTCATAGCGCTCACCGGCCCCGAAGACGAACGAGTCCACGTCGATGGGTTCGACAGGCCGACCATCGGCGTGGGTCACCGTCATCTCGTGACCTGCGATTCGTACACCAAAGACTGTCGCACTGCCGGCGTTCACGAACCGGAGGCGCACCCGCTCTCCTTCTGCCACTTCGAACCTCGGCGGATCCTCTGGAAGCCGACCGTTGATCAGGAGGCCCTCGTACGGCGGCCGAACGTCTCCCATCATTCCGTCCCCACTCATTCCTCCGTCCGAAGGAAGTTCCGGCTCTTCGGGGAGGTAATCGTCGACGACGACGATGTACTCGCGATCGTACTCGACGTGCGGGTCACGCTCTTCTACGATTAGTGGGCCGAGCAATCCCCGGTCGAGCTGGAGCCCAACGTGACTGTGATAGAAATACGTCCCGGCGGGTTCGGCACGGAACGTGTACGTGAACGTATCGCCAGGAGCGACTGGGTCCTGCGTTACGTTCGGCACCCCATCGACTGGGTTCGCGACGGGGACTCCGTGCCAGTGAATCGTTGTTTCGGCCTGGAGATCGTTACTCAATTCGACGCTGAGTACGTCCCCTTCCTGGACGCGTAGCTCCGGCCCGGGGAATTCACCTTTGTACAGCCAGTTGGTCGTCGACATCTCGGGTGCTGGCTGAAGGGTCCCAGACGCCGCGGTGAGGTTGACGGACGTATCTGGCTCGGCTGTAACTGTCGAGCGCGGCGGTACCTCCTGTCCCTCACTGTCGTCGGTGCCCGGTAGCTGACCGGTACAGCCCGCGAGCGCGCCGAGAGTGGACGCTCCCGTCAGCTGGAGGAGCCTGCGACGGGAGAGCGAGTGCTGTTTACGCGGCACAGTTGTTCGGCCCCATTTCGAGTTCCGTCGCCTCGCTCTCATCTTCGACGATCTCTTTCCCGGTGTTGATCGCGATAACCGTCTCGTAGTTCGGGGGTTTCTCCGGAGCGTCCTCAGTCAGGCGATCGACGAACGCGTCGCGATCGAACTCGAGAAAGTCAAGTTCGTCGCGGAGGTCCCCGAGCCGTGCCTCAAGGGGTTCACCCGGCGTACCGTTCTCATAGCGTCCGTCGCTCGTGACGGTAAGGTGACCCGGCAGGATCGTGGTGTCGTCTGGGAGCTCAAGGATCGTCTCGTGGAGCGAGTCATACAGCAGCTCCGCTCCATGGGAGGCGTCGTCCTCGCCAAACTGGAGTTCCGTTCGCCCGACAGAGTCGACGAACAGTGTATCGCCCGTCAAGAGGAATTCACCGTCGACGAGGTAGTTCATCATTTCCGAGGTGTGCCCAGGTGTGTGGAGTGCCTCGATCTCGATGTCGCCGACTTGGATGACCGTTCCATCTGACAGCGGTTCGTATTCGTACTCGACACCGCGCTCACTGGCTGGATCGCCGAGGTGGTAGGATACGCCGACCTCGTCGGCGAGTGCCGGACTCCCTGAGATGTGATCGGCGTGGACGTGCGTATCAACCACACGCGTTATGGAGAGCCCAGCGTCTTGGCCAGCAACTTTGAACCGATCGGTCTGTCTGGTCGCATCGAAAAGGACGGCTTCTTGACTCTCTTTCGAGCCGATCACGTAGCCGAGACAGCCCTTTGCTCTGCGCTGCACCTGCCGAATAATGAGGTCGTCGGTGGATGTCTCGATGGGAACGACCTCGTAGAGCTTGCTCCATCCCTCCATCCCGTCAGTGACGATCGAGATGTCGTCGTAGCCGTGTTCGTCGAGATCGAACGCAAACTGCGTCGATGTCAAACCCTTCCCACAGATCGCGATGAGCGGTCCGCCGTCGACCAGTGCATTCACTTCGTTCAGTTGGTCATCACGCAAGCCCTCGTAAGGGTCATACGGAACGTTCTCAGCGTCTTGCACGTGCCAGGCCTCGAAGCTGTCTTCCGGACGCGTGTCGATTAGCGTGAATTGTTCGTCGGTGTCGATCTTGTCCGCAAGCTGTTGCGCAGTGATTTTCTTAACCATTGTCAATTATCAGTGTCACGTCTGGGTCGTTGTTCGTCGGAGCGGTCACGAGTGCGGGGTTGTCTATCGCGTTCGATTCCGTCCTTCCTCGGGGAAGGCGTTCTCACGGGGAATCATGGATGTTTCACAGTAGGCCTCACCGTCCTGATAGTCGACGCCCGGTTGGATGAACGGGTACGGCCCGTCTGCGGGCGTGTTCTGCGCACGGCCGCCGTCGACTGCGGTCTGGACTAGTCCCATCACTTCGTAGTCGACAGGGGAGTGTTCTTTGAGGTACTCGACGATGACGTCAACAGGAACTGTTCCGTCGTCAACCTCGACGCTTTGAAACGGAAATCCGCAGTTGCCGAGATCACGTTCTGGATCTCCTGGACGGCGGAACGTTGCCACAGAGTATGTCTCCTCTGGATCGACCCGTTCACCGTCGATTTGCATTTCGACGAGCCGACGGCTGCGCTTTGCGGTCGGATCGATGGTTACCTCGACGTTCGAGGAGAAGTTTCTGACGCGGCCGTCCTCTTGATCGTAGGGGTAGGGCGTGAAGTTGTCCTCAAGGAACCGCTCCATGTGAGTCGTGAGTTGCTGGCCATAGGCCACGCCGCGAGCGACGGGTGTCGTCATCGGGAAGAACGTGTACAGGTCCCCGAGTGTGATGTCGCCAGGCGGGATGGCAGTCCCGTACCGGAACCCGTGCGAGACGGCGAGGTCGGTGTCGAAGTGTGCTCGGAGCGCGTCGTTGAATAGCGTGTTCCACGCGCTCTCGAGGAATGACTGCCGGTAGAGTGGGTTTTTTGTCCGGCCGATGACCGTATCCAGCGGCCGATCGAGCGTGCCCGCGCCTCGCTCGAATCCCGGGTCGTCCTTGAGGAATGGCGCACGCACGGCTTCGACGGTCTCTTGGGCATCGATGTCAGGCTCCGGCGTGTGTTCGCCACCCTCGGTCAGACAGTAGAGGTGGTGTCGGAACTGTATCTCCCCATCTCTAACACGGAGATCCACACGCCCGAGCGCCTCGCCCATGCCGGATTCGACCACGACCGTGTTAGTCTCCTCGACGACGATCGGGTCGTAGGTGTACTCATGGGTATGCGCGCTGAATATTACGTCCACGCTCGTACAGTCCTTGGCGGCTTGGACCATCCACGGGAGACCGATCTCTGTAACTGCGACCACAACATCCGCGCCGTCCGCACGCGCAGCCTGTGCGGACTCCTCGAGGAGTGTCGGATGCTTGCCAAAGCGATACCTCCCCTCGTAGAACGCGGGTGCCATCCGATCGACGTAGACGTTCGTCATCCCAACAACGCCCACAGAGAGTCCGCCGATCTCGAAAAGGCGGTACGCGTCGTACAACCGCTCGTTTGTCTCGTAATCGTAGAGGTTGTTCGCGAGAATAGGGGCGTCGAGGTCGTCCATTAACTCGAGGAAGTTGCCTTCCTCGGCGGCTTCACTCGAGTAGTCCCAGTTCCCCGGGACATAGATGTCGGGCGCGACGTGTTCGTTGATGGGATCGAGCATCGCTCGCCCATCGGTGTAGGTGGTCAGGGCGGAGCCGTGGAAGGTGTCCCCACTCATGAGCGTACAAACGTCGTGGGCCTCACGAAGCTCGTCGAGTTTGGCTGCGAGCAGGGGAATCCCGCCGCCGCGTTCGATGATGCGATCGTCCTCACCGAAGTCGAAGTCCGGCTCCGACGTTGGATTATCGTAGTAGACCTGATACCGCGGCGTTAGCTGCCCGTGAAGGTCGCTGACGTGGGCGAATACCACGGCAGCATCACTGTCGCTGACGGGAGCATCGCCGAGGGAACGCCACTCGCCAATACCGGTTTCATGCTCGTTCATAATACTGTGATTCCAGCGGCGGAGGCTAACTGTTCACAATTTTTAGTTATGGTACCACAAATGATTCTGGACGATCGAAGGGCCCTAGTAAGGTACCGTTACACTCGATCGCGTTGGGTGACCTGCGTTCGAGCCACGTCAGAATTCGACCCGAGTGTCGTTGCAGATCCGAACCGCGATCTCGAGTTCTGCTATTTTTTACGGTGAGGATTACAAAGGCTCGAGCAGAAAGCCCACGACTTTAGTCGTGTGGATGAATCCGACAACTCCGATGCAATCACCCCTCGATAGCACGGCGCAGGGTTGATAGAACAAAAACAACTAATAGTGAGTAGAATCTATCTAATAGTATGCCACGCGGGTATAGTCGAGAACGAACGTCGGTACACAACCTCCACTACCACTTTGTGTGGTGTCCAAAATACCGCAAACCAGTGCTGACGGACGAGGTTGCTGACCGCCTCGAACACCTCATCGAGGAGAAAGCCGACGAACTCGACCTCGACATCTTCCGACTGGCAATCCAGCCCGACCACGTCCACCTGTTCATCACGGGCAACCCGAAACTCTCGCCAAACAAAATCATCCAACAGGTCAAAGGCTACACCTCGCGGAACCTCCGAGACGAGTTCGACTTCGGCCTCCCCTCGCTGTGGACACGCTCGTACTTCGTCTCCTCGGCAGGAGAGGTGTCGAGTCAGACCATCGAGGACTACATCGAAGCACAGACCGGACGATAACAATGCACCAAGAAGTCACCACCACGATACGGGTTAAACTCCACTCGCTCACCGAGCGCAAAGCCCGACTTGTCGAACGCGAATACACCGCGTTTCAAGACGCCGTTCACGGTGACGACAAAGCAAACCTCTACTCCGCCACCAAACAACAGGCGGGCAAAGTCCGCTCGAACAAGAACCCGCGAGCGGACACCGAGCAACCAGTCGTCCTCCGCAACGACTGCATCACCATCGAACACGACGAGGATACCGTGCTGTCGTCGTGGTGGTTCAAACTTCCCGTCTACAACCCCAAGAAAGACCGGGAGATAGCATCTGGGTGCCCGTTCACGTCCCCGAAAAAGACACGCACCTTCTCGATGACGAGTATATCCGTGACTCGGAACTCGTCGATCAAGATGGTGACTGGTATGTCCATCTCGTCTGCAAGCGGTCTGTGGCCGTCGCAGACGCCTACGACGACGTACTCGCCGTCGATATGGGCGCGAAGTGGATCGCCGTCAGCACGTTCCTCTCGGACCGCGACACACAGTTCCACGGTGCGGAAGTCCGACGCGTCCGTGAACACTACAAACAACTTCGTAAGTCTATCGGGAAGGCGAAAGTTCGACAGGGCGCACAGGTCATAGAACGAATCGGAGACAAAGAATCGCGGACGGTTGAACACGAGTTGCATCAGGTGGCGAACGAACTGGTCGCTCGCGCCCGAGAACGCAACGCAGTGATCGTGTTTGGTGATATGACGGGGTTGCGTTTTGACAACGACAAGGGTCAGTACGTGAACGACAAGACGCACAAGATGCCGTACGCGAAGATGGCGAACATCCTCACGTACAAAGCCCATCTTGACGGGCGAGAGTGCCTCCCCGTGAACGAGTACGACACGTCGGTGACGTGTTGGCGGTGTGGATCGCAGAGTACGAATCGCGACGTGCAGGGTCGGGTAGAGTGTCACGACTGTGGGTTGGATGATAATGCGGACAAGAATGGAGCATCGAATATCGGAAAACGAGCCGTTGGTAAGGACATCACGATCCCGCTATCGACGGTGGGGGCTGTTGTGACTCAGCCCGAAACGCAGGTCAGACTCAACGGAACCCGCGGTGAGATGGAACCTGCGAACTCCCCGGAAGACGTGGGCCTAACCCTCAGTGAGAGAAGCCCACGACTTCAGTCGTGGGAGTAGTCACGATACAGGATACACTCGTACTATCGACCCAACCGATGGAGACTCTCCCGTGGCAACGGCGGTGGTCTCGATGACGGCTAATTGGGTGACGACAGGGTTATCTGCGGTCGTTATCCTCGTTGCATCCGTCGTTCATGGGATTGCAGGTTTCGGCTTCGCGCAGGTATCGATGGGGATGATGCCGCTGTTTCGATCGCCCTCGAGTGCGTCGATTATTTTTACGGCGACCGCAGTGGTGAGCAACGGGCGCGTCTGGTGGAGCGTTCGGGACGCGTTCGATTGGCGCAAGTGGATCGTTCCTGTCGGCGGCCTTGTCGTCGGAATGCCGCTCGGCATCTACGTTTTCAGTGAGTTTGATGAGACACAGATGCGCGTTGCCATCGGGGGCGTCCTCGTCTTAGCGGTCATCATTGTCGGTGCAACCCAGCAACTCGATGCCGTCACGGACTGGATCGAAGCGCGAGACTACCGACCAGGGAAGATCGTGGGTGCAACGGCAGGTCTCCTTGCAGGGGTCTTCGGCGGCGCTGTTGCCGTTCCTGGCCCACCGATGATCGTCTACGGGGCCTTCATGTCAGCCAGTGGCTTCTGGAGCGATGAGGAAATGAAGGCCACGTTCACCGCCTTCTTCGGGACGCTCATGCTGTATCGGCTGGGGAGTCTCACATACGCTGGGTCGGTGACAACGCCCCTTATGATTGAGGCTGCCATTGCCATTCCGATGGTGTTCCTTGGTGCCTGGATCGAGGTGTATATATTCGACCATATTCCCGAGCGGATCTTCCAGTGGGTCGTGCTATTACTACTGACTGTAAACGCTATTATCCTCCTGTACACGTCAGTTCCGGAACTCTAACTGCGTTTTCTCTACGAGAGTTTCGATCCCGTACCCAATACCGGTTGTCGTCAAAATCTGTGGCATCATAGGGCATCGAAGCGTGCAGCCACCCCGACGGAGGGCGTGGGTGCTACTGTATAGACTGGGACAGAGAGCCTGAGAGGCCGACTAAGGCGATTGAGACACTGACAGTGTGTGACAGCGGGAGCGCGTTTCGGGATTGCTCAACTGTGAGCCACGACCACAGTTTCAAACTGTTCTGTATCCCCTGTTTCGATCGCTACCCGGTCTGACTCTGCTCCAAATCGTCGCTCGGATAGATGCGATACGTTCGCCCCTGGCGCTCGCGGTACAGCAGACCGCGCTTTTCGAGATCGCTCACCGTCTGACTGACCTTGCTCTTCGAGAAGTCCGATCGGTCCCTGAGTTCGATCTGTGTGATGCCAGGTGACGAGATAACTGGTTCGAGGATCCGTCGTTCATCTTCCGGCAAGAGGTCCAACACACGCGCCTGTGGCTGAGACTCTGGATTGATTTCCCCCGCCGATCGTGAGTCTCCATTCGGTGATTCTGCACTTCCTGGGTCGGTGGATTCCGCCGATTCAGTCTGTGGGCGATCGGGGACATCTGTGCTGGTAACCTCGTCTCGAACAATGAGATACCCACCACCGATGACAGCCGAAATGAGGAGGGTTCCGAGGACGTACCAGAGCGGATTGGGTCCGTGAACCGCCCCCATCGAGGTGTCCATCATCGACCCCATCTGGTCGAAGGCCTGCTGTTGCTGGTAGGCTTGCCAGCTGAGCGCACCACCGACGAGGAGGATTGCAGCGATCAAGCCACCGACGACTGTATCGGATCGTCGTCGATTCATCTTCTCCACCTCGATTCACCGAGACATGTGCACATACCAGAGCATTTGTGAGACACCGTTGTACCAGTTGTGATCTTCGAATACAATACCTGAATCTGCCTGATTGTGATCTTCGAACGCAATACACGGGCCTGTCTGGTCGCGATACTTAACATTGAGGCATGGCGGTCAGTGATGTTCATGGCTCTGTGAGACCTGTGGGTGATCCTGTGCGAACGCAGTTGGCTGCTTCTCGAACGATTGTTTACATTGGTTCGCACAGAAATAGTACGTCTCGCCGTCGTAGGTGAGACTCGGCCCGCTGTCATCGGTTCGCATCCCGCAGACGGGGTCGCGGTACTGCCCGGGCGCACCGAGACCGCGCCGGTACACGTAGAGGAGAAATCCAGAGAGGGCGGAGGCGACGAGATTTAGGTAGAACGTGTAGTTCAGCTCGAAGTACGTCTGTTCGGTCGCCGTCTCCCCGCCAGCTAAGTCAGGGACGATGTCGAGGGCGTCGAATAGCAGTTCCATGAGAAAGCCGGTGAACGCCATCGTCACGAAGAACACAGCGAGGATGTACAGCATGATCTTCCAGCCGTAATACTTGCGGTAGACGTTCAATACGGGGATCGTGATGAGGTCGGCGTAGACGAAAGCGATGACGCCGGCAAAGCTGATGCCGCCACCCCAGAGTGCGACGGCGAACGGGACGTTACCCATGCTGCCGACGAAACTGAATATGGCGATAGTGACACCCATGATCGCGTTCTCTGCGGTCACGAGCAGGCCATCGCCTTGAATGAATAGTGTGTTCCAGACCCACTGCGGGACGAAGACGATGACGAACCCTGAAATAAGAAAGCCCGCGACGACGTCCTTCCAGATCATCGACCACTCCTTACGGTACTGATTCCCGACTTTGTACCATCCGCCCCACGAGACCAACTCCTCGCGCCATCCGCCGCTACTTGCGAGCTCCTGCCGATAGGTCTCCATGCAGCCTTCCGAACAGAACGTGAGCCGCTCGCCGCCGTCGGTCGTGAGAGAATACTCGTCTTTGCCCTCCATCCCGCACGTCGGATCTTCGGTGACTCCCTCCTTTTGATCACGCTGATTCAGTTCCTGTCGAACCTCCTCGAAGAGATTTTCGGGGAGCGTCAGGTGGACGAGAACAGCCATCACGGCGATGAGAATCAAACCACCCAGGAGTTCTGCTACCAGAAACTCCCATCCGAGAAGAATGAGGATCATCAGACCGAGCTCGACGATGAGGTTCGTCGAGGCGAACATGAACGCGAAGAAGTTCACCGTGTGCGCTCCTTTCTTGAACAGTCCCTTCCCGATGGCGATCGCGCCAAAGCTACAACCACTACTCGCTGCGCCGAATACGGTTGCCTTCGTGAGGCCACTCAGATTCCCCTCTCCAAGTACGGTGGCCATCCGCTCTTTTGAGACGTAGACCTGAACGAGACTCGTGATGACGAGCCCCATGATAATCGCCCACGCCGCCGTCCAGAGGAAGCCGACGCCGATCCGCAACGACTCGAGGATTCCGTCAACGAGGGCGGCTTGCATATATAGACTATCGTAGCCATCTGTTTTGTCATTTGTTCTTAAGAAACTGAGACAGTGGGCGGAGTAAATCTTGCATTCAAAAGTGATTCTTGCTATCAGCCGTGCTCAACCGTTCGAGGACTGCGTTCGCGCTCATCAGTTGCCCGACACACCGGCCACACAAATATGGGGGGTGTACCGCTGTTTCCCCCACGAAAATCTTGTGCCGTGTTATCAATGAGATATCTCCCTTTCGAATTGTAAGAGAAACTCGATTAAAGAAGTAGAGCGTATCTCTAGTCATGAGCACTACTACCACAAACCAAGACGCGTACGAAATGGACTCCACGACCAACGTGATGCAGCTCGATTCCTTGGCACTGGCGGGCGCAGCGGCAGTCGTCTCTGCTATCGTGATGCTCCTGCTCGGTGTGTTCGGAGCGATCGGCGTCTACGAGGGCGCAGTCGAAGCGATGGAGCAGTGGCACCTGTTCTTCGAACCGACCGTCGTCGGAACCGTAGCAGGCATGGTCGAGGCAGCGGTAATCAGCTTCGTCCTCGTGTACGCTCTTGCGTGGGTATACAACGCCTTTGCGCGGTAGGAGGCGACGGTGACACCACTGTAGATCACCGAAAAACCGAAATCGTCATCGACGCATTGTCCGAAGGTACGACACGCCCGATGACCGTCCCCGAGAGGGCGCAACGTTCCACCAGGCCGAAGCTGTCGCGGGGAGGTACGCCGACTTGCATGGCCGATTCCAGTATATCGACCATCCCAACGGGGCGGTCTGAACGGGGAAGGCTTACTACCCGCTCCTTCGAGGACTCGTCACCGTTCGGATTCCCGAAGGAGGAGCCATTCGACAGAATAGACCGCAGACGGGACTCGGATATCACACGCCGTCTGAATGGACTCCCCGAATAACCGACGAGGACGGGCGCTGAAATGGGTGTTCACGACGGCTCTCGATGGGAAGGCGAAACTCTATGACCACACGAACAAGGAACTCGTCTTCTTCAAGGGACCGCATCGAATCGGCGGCACCTGAGAAACCGAAGTCGCAGGGGTCGAGTTCGTAGCAGAATCAGTTTGTCAACCGAATCATCTATACTGACATCCTCATCTCAGCCGATAGAAGTGTCCTTCCACGTCGTCACCCCGTCCATGGGGGAGACGATTCAAGTGCTAGGTTACCGTAGCACAAGGTATGAACGAACCGTCTCCGTTCGACGCAATCCGTGAATTCGAGTTCGACGGTACCTCCTACAAGATGGCGGACCTCACAGTCCTCGAAGAGGAGGGACTCTGTGAACTCGACAAGCTCCCCGTCAGTATCCGCGTTCTCCTCGAGTCCGTTCTCCGCAACGTCAACGGGGAAACAATAACTGCCGAGGACGTTCGCAATGCCGCCTCGTGGGCACCTGATGTCCCAAACGTCGAACTTCCATTCACGCCTTCCCGAGTCGTCTTACAAGACCTCACCGGTGTCCCTGCCGTGGTCGATCTTGCAGCACTCCGATCGGCGGTCGATCGCAAGGGTATGGATCCAACGATCGTCGAGCCGGAAGTCCCGTGCGACCTCGTGATCGACCACAGCGTGCAGGTCGACTTTTTCGGCTCCGAGGATGCCTACGAGCGAAACGTCGAACTGGAGTATGACCGAAACGGCGAGCGGTACCGTTCGCTCAAGTGGGCCCAACAGGCGTTCGACGACTTCCGCGTCGTCCCACCGGGGACTGGAATCGTCCACCAGGTGAACCTCGAGTATCTTGGGCAGGTTGTTCACGCCCGCGAGCGAAATGGGGACGCGTGGCTCCTGCCGGACACACTCGTGGGGACGGACAGCCACACGCCGATGATCGGCGGTATCGGCGTCGTCGGCTGGGGGGTCGGCGGCATCGAAGCTGAAGCCGCGATGCTCGGCCAGCCGATCACGATGAAACTCCCCGAGGTGGTCGGTGTCCGGCTCACCGGCGAACTTCCTGAAGGGGCGACCGCAACAGACCTCGTGCTTCACGTTACTGAACAGCTCCGGGAGGTAGGCGTCGTCGATCGGTTCGTCGAATTCTTTGGCCCCGGTGTGTCGAATCTCACCGTTCCGGACAGGGCGACCATCGCGAACATGGCGCCCGAACAGGGCTCAACGATCAGTATGTTCCCCGTCGACGAGGCGACGCTCGACTATCTCGAACTCACGGGCCGCGAGGAGACGCACATCGAACTCGTTCGCGAATACCTCGACGCGCAGGGGCTGTTCGGCGAACAGAATCCAGAGTACACCGAGACAGTCGAACTCGATCTTTCGACGATTACTCCAAGCCTCGCAGGGCCGAAACGCCCCCAAGATCGCGTCCCGATGGGCAATATGAAGACGCACTTCCGGGGACTGGTCCACGGCGAATTCGAGAACGAGCTCGACGATGTCGACGAAGATGCGATCACACGATGGATCAGCGAGAGCAGCGGTTCCGACGACCGACCCGATCCCGATCTTCCCGAGCCGGACGTGGGCGATCTCACTAAGAGAGTCGAAGTCCACGTGAACAGGGAGGGACGAAGTCCCTCTGGCAGCCAGGTGGAGCCCGGCGTCGGCGAGTCGACCGAAATCGGGCACGGCAGTGTTGTCGTCAGCGCCATTACCAGTTGTACGAACACGTCAAATCCGTCGGTGATGCTCGCGGCGGGACTGCTCGCCCGCAACGCTGTCGAACGAGGGCTCGACGTCCCGGCGTACGTCAAAACGAGTCTTGCACCGGGTAGTCGGGTCGTCACCGAATACCTCGAGGCCTCGGGACTACTCCCCTATCTGGAAGATCTCGGCTACAACGTCGTCGGCTACGGCTGTACGACCTGCATCGGAAACGCTGGGCCGCTTCCAGAAGCGATCGAGCGTGCGATCGACGCGGAGGATCTCTGGACGACGAGCGTCCTCTCTGGCAACCGGAACTTCGAGGCACGCATCCACCCGAAGATTCGAGCGAACTACCTTGCCAGTCCGCCGCTCGTGGTTGCCTACGGCCTCGCCGGGCGGATGGACATCGATCTCGAAAACGATCCACTTGGCACTGACACGGACGGAAATCCGGTCTACCTCTCTGATATCTGGCCCGACACCGACGAGATCCACGCGGCAGTTCACGACAGTGTCGATTCGTCAATGTTCAAAGAAAAGTACGCCGAAGTGTTCGAAGGCGACGAGCGCTGGGAGGCGCTCGACGCACCGACCGGTAACGTCTACGAGTGGGACGACTCCTCGACGTACATCCGCGAACCGCCGTTCTTCTGGGACTTCCCGCTGGAGAAGCCTGGGGTCTCAGATATCGAAGACGCCCGGACGCTGATGCTGCTCGGTGATACGGTCACGACCGATCATATTAGTCCGGCCGGTCCATTCAGCCGTGAACAGCCGGCCGGAGAGTGGCTCGTCGACCACGGCGTCGAACCGCAGGATTTCAACACCTACGGCGCCAGGCGCGGGAATCACGAGGTGATGATGCGGGGGACGTTCGCGAACGTCCGCATCGAGAACCAGATGCTTGACGACGTCGAAGGTGGCTACACAATCCATCACCCAACCGACGAACAGACAACAGTCTTCGAAGCCAGCCGTCGCTATCGTGAGAACGATACGCCGTTGGTCGTGTTTGCGGGTGAAGAACTCGGAACTGGATCGAGTCGTGACTGGGCGGCGAAGGGAACGGATTTGCTGGGTGTCCGTGCGACGATCGCCGAAAGCTACGAGCGCATCTTCCGTGACAACCTCGTCGGGATGGGTGTCTTGCCGCTGCAGTTTGTCGACGGTGACTCGTGGGAGTCGCTCGGCCTCGACGGCTCCGAACGGGTCGCGATTCACGGACTCGACGATGGCCTTGAGGTTAACGACGAGCTCACTGTCGTTGCGGAACGTGGCGATGGCTCAGCCGTCGAATTCCCGGTCAGGGCACAGGTTGGGACGCCAGCAGCCGTTCAATATGTCGAGAATGGCGGAATCCTCCATCTGGTGCTTCGTCGGTTACTCAGCGAGGAGTAGCCTCAGCTCTCCAGAACGGCTGTTATGGTTGTTTCGAGAGCATCGTCGTTCCGTGGAAAAGTGATAATCGCGTAACCTGCTATTCAGTACACGCACTCTCAACACCCCCTCGTCGAATGTGGAATACGTTGGCTTGATGTGTGCGAAGCCTTCGATAGTGGTGACTTTCCAGTGATTGAATCGTATCCTTAGGTACGGTCTCTTCTCAGTCACTACAGGTGACTCGTTTCGTGCCCATTCGGGAGGCCATAGGTCAATGGATCGCTGAGCCCAGATTACATTTCGGCGTCAGTATCGCGCTGACTCGTCATTATGAGGCCGCTGATGAGCATGAGTATTGCAAGTGCAACCATACCGAGATCCCAGCCCATTCCAGCAGTCATTCCTGAGCCCATCCCACTGCCCATACCGGAATCCATGCTTCCATCCATCCCCCAGTTCATGCTTCCAGTCGTGCTGACGAGGGCCTGATTGAACAACATCACCAGTGAGTAGCCGATCATCAGTGGACCACTGGCGTTCCCGAGGCGGCTGGCGTATGGCGTCAGCAAGACAACGCCGTGAATCACAACGACGATGCCGAGTATGGTCATGAGGAGACCGCTGTTCGACCCCATCATCCCAGTGTCACCCGTCGCCGAGACCAGCGAGTACAACCCGGAGATGAGCGCGATCGCTGCACCGTACTGCCGCATTATTGATGATGCTGCATTCATGAATCAATCGCCGCAACGCACCCGGTTATGTCCTTCGACGACCCCGATTGTGCGAGGGAATAAAGTAAACGGTCAATTCGTAAACCGGAGTGTAGTGATCGAACAGCAGACTGTTCGACAGCACGGATACACTGGAAAAGGCGATCGCGCCAGCCGCGAGCACGGTTTTGAGCACCCCGAAGGATGCCAATGAGAGTATCTCCGTGCGCTGTACTGTGCTGTGCTCAGGGGCTTAGACGAGCTTTTGTTTGATTCTCTGCAGTGGTGCCTCCAAGATCCGGATGGCCTTTACCACGAAGAGCGGGTAGTCGCACATTATCGTCACGTCCGCCGCCTCGATGGCGACGTCCATCTCGCGGATCAGAATACGGAGACTTCTTTTGTCCCATAGTTTAACATTCTACCTGCTCGATTTTCGATCGATGGTTGATCCCGTAACCGATCCGCTGTTCACGGTTCTCTTACGTCTCTTCGTCGGTGTGGGACTTGGCGCACTTATCGGGCTCGAACGAGAGCAAAGCGAGTCGGGTGGAATCTTCGCGGGGAGCCGCACCTTTCCTTTGTTTGCGCTCTATGGTGCGCTTATTTCAGCGTTTTTCCCGAGAATTCTTCCCCTTGCCATCGCCGTGCTCGTTGTGCCACTCACCGTCGCGTACGCTGGAAAAATCTGGTACGAACAAGATCTCGGCTTGACAACGTTGATGGCTGCCCTTCTTACCACCATACTGGGAGCGATGGCAATGCATTCTGATACCGGTGCAATTACTGCAATTATTGTCGGTGGGACGATTACCGTACTCCTCTCTGTCAAGCGGCCGATACACAAATTTGCTGACCAGATCGAAGAGACTGAACGCTTGGCCTCGGCGAAGTTCATCCTTGTCGTCCTCGTCGTTCTCCCGGCGCTTCCAAACCGCTCACTCGACAGCCTCTATGGACTCAACCCACGGTTTGTTTGGTTAATGGTCGTGTTCGTCACCGGACTCGGATTCGTTGCGTACGTACTTGCACAGTTCCTCAAACCCGAACAGAGCATCGCAGTAACCGGAATTATCGGTGGGTTCGTCTCTTCGACGGCGACGACGGTTTCGATGGCCGAAAAGACCGTCGAGAACGAAACGCTATATCACGTATGTGCGTTTGCGGTCGTCATTGCGTCCATCGTGATGTTCCCTCGAGCGCTCATCGAAGTCGCAGTTGTCAATCCGCAGTTACTCCCGAGTGTCGCCCTCCCGCTGGGAGCCATGACAGTCGTTGGAATCGTTGCTGCCGGGACGTTGTACTGGCGGACGACGTCTGCGGAGACTGTCGAACCCGACGAGCTAAAAAACCCGTTTCGACTCCGGCCAGCACTCTTATTCGGTGTGGTCTTCGCAGTTGTACTTCTCGTCTCTGAACACGCACACGAGTTGCTTGGAACCTCTGGCATCTACGCGACGGCATTTCTCTCTGGGCTGGCAGACGTCGATGCGATGACGATTACACTGAGCAAACTTGCTGCTGAAGGGACTATTTCGACCCAGGTTGCAACCACGGGAATCGTCATTGCAGCGATCGCAAATACGCTGGTCAAGGCCGCATTGGCGTGGCTCTTGGGCACCAATCGCCTTGGACGACTTGTCTCTACCGTCTTAATCGTCGTTATCGTGAGTGGACTCGTTCTACTCATAATATAGGCTCCCCGTGTCTGCTGAAACAATTTTCAGGCGTCAATCACGGGGTCTTTCGTAGAGGAGCAAAACGCACACATGGCTTCAGTCGTTCGCGGCTGAACCAGGCCCGAAGCGACAAAAATATCTACAATTGACACCGAGCACTGAGTCCGCCATACACGGGTAACGGTATTCGTATTATTAGCTCACAGCGGTGTCTTCTTCGCCCGGATCATCCTGAAACAGCAACCCCGTTGCCATGAGGCGGCGGGTGATCGCAACCAACCCGTTATGGAAGCCACGGCCGAACACACCCTGTTCGTGTTCGCGGCCATCTCCGGTAGTTTCAGTGAAGGAACTCACCAAAATCGCCTCTCGGTCGGTCAGCAACAGCCGACTGATCTGGGTGTCATCACCGGGCAGCGGCGATTGATCGAGCCAGTTCAATCCCGAGACAAACACCTCGATGTCCGGAAGGACATCCTGTATCTCCGCCCGAAGTTCTTTGTCGACCGTCCCGACAATAACGTCCACACCACGCTCTTGGGCTGCGTGTAACTGCTCGGCTAATTGGGCAGTGAAAATACTCCTGTGGCCCACCACGAGCATCACTTCGTTTGTCGCACCCTCGATCAGCTGCTGTGCCCGACTCGTGATCCCCTGATCTCCCGAGAGCGACCACACCTCGTGGGTCGCTTCTGTTGTCTGTTCATCGTCAGTCGGTTCGAGTCCGCTCAGTGCGCCCCGCAGTGATTCGGTACGATCAATGTACTCAGACTGCAAGGTATTGATCGCCTCGTCGATCGATACAGCTCGAAACACCTGCGGATTCGAATGCTGTGTTTCCACCAGTCCTTTCCATTCCAATACGCGAACCGCATCGTAGACGCGGGTTCGTGGCACTTCAGAGGTTTCGCTGATGTCTTTTGCTGTTCCATGCTGCCGGCGAGCAAGCGCAACAAACGACTTGGCCTCGTACTCTTTGAGCCCCAGTTGTTGGAGCAACTCGATCGCTTGATCTTGATTTGAAATGTCATCCATGGGTCCCAACCTCGACTGCTACAACCCACTTTGTTACCAAGGTGTTTAGTAGGTTGCACCGACCATACCGATTAACTCGAATCATCACACAATAGTTTTGATTTCACCGACCGAATCCTTGCAGACTAAATCAAAAAAAAAAGCCGTTCACTCACTTAATCACAATAGTTCTATATTGGTGCAGTACGCATAAAATCGTGGCGGGTAGTACAGGATGGGTCCCAACCGCTCTGTCGCTACACGCCATGAACCACCATACTGGTGGTTTTTACAAGACTGGTAACAGCAGCAATGTCAAATCACCCAGACGACAAACCACGCTCTGCGGCGATCGAACAACTGAAAGCACTCGGTTTGAGTACCTATGCCGCCAGGACGTTTGTCGCACTGGTCAGTCTTGATGAAGGGACTGCCAAAGACATCAGCGAGTTCGCTGAGGTCCCCCGAACGCGCGTCTACGACGCGGCCGACGAACTGCGTGACCGCGGGCTCGTCGACGTAAAGCAATCGAATCCCAAGCGCTATTGGGCAATCTCAACGGAAACGACCGGTCGTCACTTCGAACAGGAATACGATCACCGGGTACAGAAGTTAACAGACGCACTTCAGCGACTTGAACTCGCAGAACAGTCCAACGAACAGCGAGGCGTCTGGACGGTAACCGGCCGAAATACGATAACTGAGCGGGTGAGTGAGTTCATCTCGACGGCTGAGGACGAGGTCGTGTATATGACCGCCGAAGAACTGCTTACAGACAACCTCGCCGAACGGCTTTCACGTGCGAGCGATCGCGGAGTGTCGATTCGCCTTGCGGACATGTCCCAGTCCGCTGAGGCAACACTCCACGAGAACGTCCCTGACGCAAAGCCGTTCGAATCGCTGTGGGACTGGGCCGATACGCCAGCGGGCCGACTCTTGATGGTCGATCAAGAGAAAACGCTCGTGAGTGTACTCGTCGATGGCAACGGGGCACACCCGCCGGAGCCGCTTGATGAAACAGCCATTTGGGGAGCAGGGCCGAACAACAGCCTCGTAATCGTCCTGAAAGCGTTGTTCACCTGGCAACTCGAGAGTAATAGTCAGTAAAGTCGGGATTCACCACCGAACCATCGTAGCTATCATTTCACAATCGCGGTTGCGCATTTTTACAGTTTATCCGCACAATCACTGCGATCGAAGCGCGGCGAGGTAGTGGGCTGCGCTGGGGTCACGACGGGTAACATCGACGAGTTCCCACTCGGTTCCGATCGTTGCCTCCCGGAGTCGAGCAGGAGACAAAAGCCGGAACTGGAGGATCGGATCCACTTCGTCGTCGTACTCGAACCACATGACACGATGAGCGAGCCCCGGAGTCGGATCGCGCCGGTATCCGAGCATCTCTCCGGGCTCGATTACGGTTGGGTCGTACCCGTCGACGACGGCGGTGGCACCTGGCTCCGTGATGTATTCGAGGTCGCACAGAAACGATCGCACGCCAGCGATCGAGCCCGCAAGCCCGAGTTGCGTACCGTAGGCGAGTGCTGCGGCGAACTCGTCGCGATCGAAGTCCGCTCGCAGATCGAACATGTCACCCACACGAGCGTCTTCGACACCCCGATCGTCCATGGTCTGAACGAGTGCTGGGCTCGCGTCGATCGCGACAGTCTCGAAGTGGTCTTGGAAGTACAAGGTGTCGCGTCCTGCTCCTGCCCCGATGTCGATAAGTGGCCCTGAAAGGTGCGAGTCGATCCACGCTCCACGATAGCTTTCGGGATCGTACGGCTCGAAGTAGAACGCCTCGATCGGGTGCTCACGACGCTCGGGTCCATCACACTGCCAGAGCGGTCCCGCCTGTTCGCCCCGGTAGTGGTCGTACACCGCCTGCCCGAACGCGTCTGGCTCGACGCTATCTCCCATGCCGGTCGGTTACGTGCGATTGAAAAAAGCGTGTGTGAAATACGGTACCGCGGATCGCGCCTTTAGCGTGATCAGGCCTCGTATCCTTGCTCAGCTAACGCTTCTTCGAGTGTCGAAAGCACGTACTCGACGTTCTTCGGCCGCGCAGAGTAGCCCATGCACCCGATTCGCCAGATGTCGCCGGCGAGATCGCCCAGGCCGCTCGCGATTTCCAAGTCGTACTCCTCAAGGAGGTACGAGATGACCGCGCCGTCGTCGACGCCGTCAGGCACGCGCACGGCGTTGAGGCTCGGCAGCCAGTACTCGTCCGGGGCGTTCATTTCGAGGCCGATCGCCTGCAGGCCGGATTTGAGCTCGCCGGCGACCTCGCGGTGGCGCGCCCAGCGGTTCTCGATGCCCTCCTCGGCGACGAGTCGCAGCGCCTCGCGGATCGCGTACACGTTTGTGATCGGCGCGGTGTGGTGATAGGAGCGATCGTCCCCCCAGTACCCCTCCAGCAGCGAGAGGTCGAGGTACCACGATCGCGGCTGTGTCTCCCGAGAGAGCACCTTGTCCATTGCGCGATCGGACAGCGTCAGCGGACTGGCACCCGGCGGACAGGACAGACACTTCTGTGGGCCCGAGTAGGCGACGTCAACGTCCCACTCGTCGACGCGCATCTCGACGCCGCCGAGAGAGGTGACACAGTCTGCGATTACGTACGCGTCGTGGTCGTGGGCGATCGATGTCAGTTCGGGGACGCTCGGCTGTAACACTCCAGTCGAGGTCTCAGCGTGGACAAAGCCGAATACGTCCGGTTGGTATTTTTCGAACGCCTCCTCTACGTCAACAGGATCGAGCGGCTCACCCCACGGCGCGTGGACGTGAACAACCTCTCCGCCGGCGCGCTCTGCCATGCTCTCCATGCGCCCGCCGAAGTAGCCGTTCGTTGGCACCAACATCGTGTCGCCCGGCTCGACGAGGTTGCCGATCGCCGCCTCCATCGACGCCGACCCAGTCCCCGAGACCGGGATCGTCCACTGGTTGTCCGTGCGGAAGGTGTACCGCAGGAGGTCTTGCACCTCGTTCATGATCTCGATGAACGACGGATCAAGGTGGCCCACAAGCGGCGTACTCATTGCCCGCAGCACCCGCGGGTGGACGTCGCTCGGTCCCGGGCCCATCAGGGTTCGATCCGGCGGCGTCAGTTCGTCGACGACTGGTTTCTCGACCATATCGATTGATTAATTGTGGGAAATAAAAACACGATGGTTCTCGAAAATTGTGCTGGAAAGCCACCTCAGATCCACCTGAGCGGGGAGTACTCCTTACTCCTTCCTCCTTACCGAGGGGTACTCAGTCGAGGAAGTCCGGCGCCTGTCGCTTTTCAGCCCGTTCGGATCGCAGGTGTGCAAGGAACGTCTCCAGTTCGACGTCCTGTTTTTCTCGTTCCTGTCTGTCACGAACCGAGACCGTGCCGGCTTCCTGTTCGTTGCTGCCAACGACAAGCATGTACGGGACGCGATCTTCCTGTGCCTCGCGGATCTTCCGGCCAAGCGTCCACGATCGGTCCTCGATCTCGACGCGGAAGTCCTGATCGGTGAGTTCGTTGCGGAGCCGGTAGGCGTAGCCGAGTTCGTCGTCCGAGATCGGCAGGATACGGACCTGTTCGGGCGCGAGCCACAGCGGGAACTTCCCGTCGTAGTGCTCGATGAGCACCATGAGGAACCGCTCGTAGCTGCCGTACAGCGCACGGTGGATCATCACCGGCTGGTGTTCCTCGTTATCCTCACCCGTGTAGGTCAGCTCGAAGCGATCGGGCATGTTGAAATCCAGTTGGACGGTTGGACCGTCCCAGCTTCGCCCCAGCGCGTCGGTGAACGCGAAGTCGATCTTCGGGCCGTAGAATGCCCCATCGCCCGGTTCGAGATCGTACTCGAAGCCGCTCGACTCTAACACCGACTCCAACTGTGATTCGGCCTGCTCCCAGATCTCGTCCGAACCAACGGACTTCTCCGGACGGGTCGCGAGCGCGACCTCCGCTTCGAGCCCGAACGTCTCGAAGACGGTCGTGATGTTGTCGATGATCGTGTTGATCTCGCGTTCGATCTGGTCGGGGCGGCAAAACAGGTGCCCATCGTCGATCGTGAACGACCACACCCGAGAGAGCCCTGACAGCTCGCCGCGTTGTTCTTTTCTGTAGACCTTCCCGTCCTCGAAGTATCGGACCGGCAGATCTCGGTAGCTCCACGATCGCTGATCGAAGATCGTCGCGTGGCCCGGACAGTTCATCGGCTTGAGCCCGTACTCCTCGTCGTTGACGTCGAGGAGGAACATGTCGTCGACGTAGTTGTCGTAGTGGCCGGACTTCTTCCACAGCTCCGTGCGGAACAGGTGCGGCGTCTCGACGGGTTCGTAGCCCGCCTCGAGGTTCAACGACTCCGCGAAGTCGCTCAACTCGGTGAGGATTCGCTTGCCGTTTGGGTGATACAGCGGCAGACCGGGGCCGGTCGTCTCGTCGATCGAAAATATCTCGAGCTCCTGGCCCAGTCGGCGATGATCCCGCTTTTTCGCCTCTTGGCGGCGCTCGCGGAACTGCTCGAGGTCGGACTCGCTTTCGAAGGCCGTCCCGCTGACCCGCGTCAGCGTGTCGTTGTCCTCGTCGCCGCGCCAGTAGGACGCGGAGATGTTCGTGAGTTCGAACGCGCCGATCTCACCCGTCGACTCGACGTGCGGGCCCTTACAGAGGTCCTCGAACTCGGCCTGTTTGTAAAAGGAGATCTCCTCCTCGTCGGCGGCTTCCGTCTCGAGAATTTCGAGCTTGTAGGGGTTGTCGGCCTCCTCGTATTGCTCGATCGCCTCCTCGCGGGAGCGAACCAGGCGCTCGATGTCGTAATCTTCCTCCACGATCTCGGCCATCTCAGACTCGATCGCCTCGAGATCCGACTCATCGAGCTCGACGCCCGTGATGTCGTAGTAGAACCCTTCGTCGGTCCACGGGCCGATCGTCAGCGTTGCTTCGGGGTACAATCGTAACAGGGCCTGGGCGAAGACGTGCGCTGCGGAGTGTCTGAGCACGTCGAGGTATTCGTCGCTTTGGTCCGTGACGATCTCGATGCGATCGCCGTCAGAAACCGGCGTGGCTTTGTCGACCAGTTCCCCCTCGATCTTCCCGGCGACTGTGTCGCGTCCGAGTCCGGGGCCAATCTCGAACGCTACGTCTTCGACCGTCGATCCTTCGGGGACCGAGAGATTCGATCCGTCCGGAAGGACGACTGCGATCTCGCTCATACGAATTCGAAGCCGGAGAGCGCGGTTAAGTGTTTTCGAGTTGCGCTGAAGATACCCACACAACGGCAATCGTTTTATATTCGATCGTGGCATTCCTCACGCTATGAGGTGGTGGTGAGTGCCGAGCCGCAAAGGCGATCGCCGCGAGCGCGAACTAGTCAACCTTCTCGACGAACACGGATTTGCGGTCATGCGCGCGCCCGCAAGCGGCGCAGCGACCGATCGTGATCTGCCGGATGTCCTCGCAGGCGACGGCGAGCGGTTTTATGCGATCGAAGCGAAGGCCTCGAGCGGCCGGCCGATCTACCTCGACGCCGACGAGATTGAGTCGCTCACCTACTTTGCAGACTCGTTTGGCGCGGAGGCGATCGTCGCTGCGCGATTCGATCACGAGGCGTGGTACTTTTTCGACCCCACAGAGCTGTATCGGACTGACGGTGGGAACTACCGTGTGAAAAAAGAAACCGCGCTCAAAGAGGGGATGGACATTCTCGCGATCGCGGGCCAATCTGAGCAGTCACGGCTGTTTTGAGGGCGGATATGAGGACTTATGCGCTCTCATACTGAAACGACCAGCAGACTAAGAATTGTCGGTTCTATGTTACTACTTGATCAAGAATTAAACAAAACCACCGTATTGAACACTCCATGGTAGTCGCAGGGATCCCGATCGGCGCGATGGTCGTCTTTGCGTTGATCGGTGTCGCATTGATCCTGTTCGTCTCCGAACTCATTCCGACCGACGTCACCGCGATCGGCATCATTTTCGCGCTTGCAGCGCTCGAACCGTGGACGCAGGTGGGACCACGCGGGGCGATTTCTGGGTTCGCAAACACGGCGACCATCACCATCGTCGCCATGTACATGCTGAGCGAAGGGATTCAGAACACGGGGTTGGTTCAGCGGCTCGGCATCTACCTTGCGGCGTTCACGAAGGGCAGCGAGACCCGGGCGTTGGCAGCCACCGTGGTTACCACTGGCCCGATCGCCGGCTTCATTAACAACACGCCAGTCGTCGCGGTGTTTATTCCGATGATCTCGGATCTGGCGAGACAAAGCGGTATCTCGCCGTCAAAGCTGTTGTTGCCGCTGTCCTACGCAGCCATCCTCGGGGGAACGCTGACACTCATCGGTACGTCGACGAATCTGCTGGCGAGTGAGCTCGCGGCCACACTGCTTCCCCGCGGCCCGATCGGGATGTTCGAATTCACCGCCCTCGGAGTAGTGATCCTCATCATCGGCACGGTCTATCTCATGACTGTCGGCCGGTGGCTTACGCCAGCCCGTGTCCCCGTCGATGCGGATCTAGTCGAGGAGTTCGACCTCGAAGACCATCTTGCGCAACTCCGAATTCGAAAGGATTCGGCAGTTATCGGATTCACCGTTGATGAACTGGACGAGGCGACCGAAGCAGACGTGACAATTCTACAGATCCGACGCAATGGCGAGGTGTTTCTCGCTACAGACACCGATCAGCGGTTACAGCATGATGATATTCTGGTCGTCCACGGATCGCTACAGGCATTGAATCGCTTCAGGGAAAACCAGCAACTCAGCCATCTCCTCCGCGAGGATGTGACCGAAGAGACGTTCGGAGCGTCTTCGTCCTCTGACACCCTCGCCAAGGCGGTTGTCCCTGAGATCTCACCCTTCGTCGGGGAAACGCTCGCGGAGGCTCGTCTGCAGAAGTTTCACCGCACGACCGTCCTGGCCGTCCGACGGGAGGGTGAGTTGATACGTACCGACCTCAATGAGATCGAACTCGAAGCGGGCGACACGCTGTTGGTGCAGACGATCCCAGACGCGATTCAATACTTTAGTGAGACCGGCGACCTTGTGCTGATCGAAGAGGACGCCTTCAATCGATTGATCGAAGACGGCATTAAGGAAGTTGCACCGCTCTCGTCCAAGGCACCGATCGCCGTCGCTATCATGGCAGCGGTCATCGCTGCGGCAGCACTGAACGTGTTTTCGATCGTCATCGCCGCCCTTGGAGGCGTCTTTTTGATGATCGTCACTGGGTGTCTTTCACCGCCCGACGCCTACGACGCCGTTTCCTGGAACATCATCTTCCTGCTTGCGGGAGTCATCCCGCTTGGACTTGCGATGGAGGCGACCGGTGGCGCCGCGCTCATCTCGTCGGCGTTGGTCGCCACGGCAGATGTCCTCCCGCTGCTTGCAGTCCTGTTGTTGTTCTACATCGTGACTGGGCTGTTGGCGAACGTCATCACACCCGTCGCCACGATCGTCTTGATGATCCCGGTTGCAGTAGATGCGGCGCTGCGACTCGATGCAAACGGATTCGCGTTCCTGTTGGCCGTGATGTTCGCCTCCGCGACGTCTTTCATGACGCCCGTGGGATACCAGACGAACCTGATGGTGTACGGCCCTGGCGACTACGAGTTCACGGACTTTCTGAAAGTGGGAGGTCCCTTGCAAATCATGCTTGCGGTCGTAACAACTGTCGGTATTGCCACGATCTGGGGGCTCTGACATCTGATCTGGAACTTTGATATCCGAGCGCCCGATGATCGCTTCGAGAAACACGAAACTTCGATCGATCGCGATCCACGCTCGACGTCGGTGGGTCGCTCTGTCCAGTATTCCTTCCAGTGTCGGAACTTCAGCAAACGTGGTGCCCCAGTACTTAGCTCGAGTTACCGTTCGGCTTCAATCTGAAAGCCTTCTTCTCTGTTGTCTGTTGCACCGGAGACGCGAACGGTCACGACATCAGCTGGCGGACCGTCGGCATCGAACGAGAGCCGTACGAGCAGTTCAACGGCCGTGTCAGACTCCTCGCACTCTTCATCATCGGACGCGGTCCGGGATACGGCTGTTTCAACAACCGGGAGCCCATTTTCAGCGATGAACGGCGCTTCGGTCAGCTCCAATTTGTAGCACTGCTCCGGGGCGAACGCTTGGACGTATACAAGCCGATCGCCGTCCGCAAACGGGGTCTCCTCAATAAACGCCTGTACCTCGTCACTGTCCGCATCGTCGACGTCACCAAAGTACTCTGTAGCGATGCGCTGACTGGCGAGGAACACTCCCCACGGGTCCATATCTGAGAACCGCTCTACGTCGGGCGTGACCACGGCGTCGCTCACCGTATGCCCGGTTAACACCGGCACCGAATCTCGTTCACTGAACTCACTCCGTGGCGTCACCGCCAGTTCGATCTCGTCGGCCGGCGTGTACCTGATTTCCACGAATCCGTCAACGACCTCGTCCGTTGGCTCAATATCGAGGGTGATCGTCTCGGAGAGTTCCGTCTCGTTGACCGCGATCGTGAATGTCTGCGTAGCGCCGGGCACGCCGACCGCGGGGATCCGGTCGGTCCCACCTCCGGGTACCTCGTAGGAATCGTCAGTGAGTACGTACCCGTCTTCGGTTTCCGCGGTTACGTCGAACGTGTGAGGGTCGTTTGTTTCATTGTGCAGTCGACCGTCGATCGAGATGTCGCCCGGATCTGGGCGATCTTGCTCGCTGCCCAGCGGACGATCCACACAGCCCGCAAGCACGCCGGAGAGGGCAAACGCTGTCGCACTGAAGAACTCACGTCGGTTCATGGTTGTTGGGTGTACATAGACTCAACATCGATAAACGCCTCATGGAAGCTCAACTACCCATTTAATGGTAAATGTTAGCACTACACATTATCGCCAGTGAAGTTGGTCACTCTGTCCCGCCGAAACCGTTAGCAGTGATGACTCCTGAGTATCCCTGTGGACGACATCCTCAGTTGGCTCCGCGATCGCCCCACCTACGCCGGCCAGATCGTCGCCGATCGAACACTTCCGGCCCGCGAGCCCTCGTTCGCAGATATCGAACTCGAACCGCGGCTCAAATCGGCGCTCGAAGCCGAGGGGATCGATCGCCTCTACGAACACCAGGCGGCCGCGATCGAAGCGATCCGCGATGGCGAAAACGCGGTGATCGCGACCGAAACGGCAAGCGGCAAGAGCCTGGCGTACACCGTTCCTGCCTTCGAGAACGCGATGGACCACGGCGGACGAACACTGTACATCGGCCCACAGAACGCACTCATTGCCGATCAGGAGTCGTCGCTGTCTGAGCTGGCCAGGGGGCTCGGATTCGGAAGCCGGGTGTCAGTTGCGTCGTATACCGGTCGGCTGTCGAAATCCGAAAAACGGGCCGTCCGCGATCGCCGCCCAACGGTGCTCCTCTCGAATCCGGACATGCTGCACTACGCGCTGTTACCTCACGCCCACCGACTGTGGGAGTGGTTCGTTTCCTCGCTCGAGTTGGTCGTGATCGACGAGGTACACAGCTATCGCGGCGTCTTCGGCACGCAGGTCGCACTCGTCATGCGCCGGCTGAACCGCCTCTGTGAGCGGTACGACTCGTCGCCGCAGTTCGTGTGCTGTTCGGCGACGATCGGCAACCCGGTCGAACACGCCGGGCGGGTTACTGGCCACGATCCAGACAGCTTCCGGCTCGTCGACACAGACACGAGCGGCCACGGACCCCGGCAGTGGGTGCTCTGGAATCCACCCGAGTACGAAGACGACTGGCAAGCACGCGGCTCTGGCCGGCGGCGATCGAGCCATACGGAGGCCAAACAGCTGTTCTGCGATCTGCTCACCGCCGGGTACCAGACGCTGACGTTCACCCGTGCCCGCCAAGCTGCCGAGCGGTACGCGACTGAGAGTGCCAAGGAGCTCCGCGATCGCGGCCAGCACGATCTGGCCGGACAGATACGGGCGTACCAGGCCGCGCTGGGACACGACACCCGCAGAGAAATCGAAGCCGGTCTCCACAGCGGGACACTCCGCGGTGTATGGAGCACGAACGCCCTCGAACTCGGCGTCGACGTGGGTGGCCTCGATGCGGTTGTTATGGACGGCTACCCGGGCACTCGAATGTCGGCGTTCCAGCAGGCTGGACGGGCGGGCCGCGGCGACGATCCTGCGCTTGTTGTCTTGATCGGTGGTGAGGATCAACTGGATCAGTATCTCATGCGGAACCCCGACGCGTTCTTCGACGCGGACCCAGAGCGGGCAATTTCGAATCCCGAAAACGAAATGCTCCTTCCGGACCACGTCGCCGCGGCTGCCGCTGAAAACTGGCTCTCTGTCGACGACGAACGGCACTTCGGCGGACCGTTTCCAGACATCATTTCGCGACTCGAATCCGACGGGCAGCTCGAACGCCGATCGACCGACGATGGGATCCGCTGGACCTACGCGGGCGGAGATAGCCCCCAACACCGCATGAGCCTCCGGACGATCGGCGATCGCGAGATCAAACTGCTCGATGGCCGATCAAACGAGACAATTGCTTCACTCCCGCTCGCCGACGCCCTACGAGACGCCCATGAGGGGGCGATCTACCATCAGCAGGGCCAGACATACGAGGTGTCGTCGCTGGATCTCGATCGGGACACGGCGGTTCTGCAGCCAACGTGGGCAGACTACTACACACGGGTACTGACCGACAAGTCGATGACAGTGAACGCCGATCTGCTCGAAACGTCACTTTCGGGTCACCCCGACGCAAGCGTTCGGTTTGCGGACGTAACGATGACAGAACGGGTGACCGGGTTTCAACGCAAAGATCGTCGGACCGGGAACACGATCGGCGAAGGAATGCTCGATCTCCCCGAAACCACGTTGCGGACAAAAGCGCTGTACTACACGCTGCCGCCTGATCTGGAGGTTGCTATTCGCGCGGACCGCAGCGACGAGGCATTCAACGGCGGCATCCACGCTGCCGAACACGGGATGATCTCGCTGTTCCCGTTCAGCCTGCTGTGCGATCGCGGCGACATCGGTGGGATCTCGACGCCATACCACCCCCACACCGATCGACCGACAGTGTTCATTTACGACGGCTACCCCGGTGGGGTTGGCCTCACGCGGGCAGGATACGGGATCGTCGAAGAGCTAATGACACGGACGGCGGATATGATCGACGCCTGTGACTGTGCGGACGGCTGTCCGTCGTGTGTCCAGTCTCCCCAGTGTGGGAACGCAAACGAGCCGCTCTCGAAGGCCCCGGCGATTGAGCAGCTACGGGCGCTCTCGGCAAAAAATGACGAACGGGATGATCACTCGACGTGAATTGTTCGGTCGTCGTCAAGCTGGAAGGTGATCGTTTCGCCGTTGATTTCGAACGTAAACCGCACATCAAGCGGATCGATTGAGCGGACATCCTCGGTGTAGTTCATCGCAGTCCCGACCGATGCGTGCGAGGTCGGCGCAATTGGATTGATTCCATTGCTGGCGAGGAAGGCCAGCATCTCGGTGTGAGCGGTGAGTTTTACCCCGAACTGTCCCCCGCGTTCGTAGATGCAGTTCGGACAGGAGAACGCGATTGAAACGGCATGTCGATTCCCGCAGTCAGGACAGACGCCATCGACAGCGTCGTGTGTTGGACAGACCTCAACTGACTCCTCGAGTGAGGCCGAACACCGCGGGCAGACGCCGGTGACCGTTGCCATCGTCTCAAGTCCGCCCCAGATCCGTGCGGCTCTGTATACCTCGTCGGGCGAGCGATCGCCAACCCCGGCCGGGGGGAGGTAGAGTCGACCGAGATGGCCGTACTCGCCGGTAATCTCTTGGCGACCGTACGTCCCGGGACACTCGGTACAGAATACCAAGAGCTGTTCATCACTGTAGGAGATTCCGATCGGCGCACCGCAGTACTGACAGGATTGGTCGATCTCCGTGGGCTCAATTGTCGGGTGATCAGTGACCGCGCCTGAGAGGACTGCTTCGATGATCCGCTCGCCAGCGCGTGTGAGCTCGTAGCCCTCGTCGCGTTTGCGAACGAAGTGATCAACGAGTTTGTTGAGGTGGTAGTTAAATTGCCCAGAGTCCGAGAGTCCAATCCGATCGTACAGTGCAGAAAACGAAAGCGGTGTGTCGGCGTCCGCCAACGTCCGAAGAATATCCATCCGTGTCGTGTTACCGAGTGCGCTGAACGCCTGATCCGGCGTCAACGCCGGGGCCTCATCGTCCGGTGGCGACTTCATGCTGAGGACGTGCTCGCCGGACACGTAAATAGCTGCCCGCGATCGCCCCTCGCAGTCCGCGAATAATCCATCCGGCGTATCTCGTGGCGATCGCTCCCACAAGTGCAGCGACGACAAGCTGCGGTGCGCTCGCGATTGCCAACACCCCGATGAGTATGCCAAGATACCCGGCGAGGCCGGCGAGGCTCCAGTGGCTGCCGGACGTAGTGTGATCGAACGCTAGCCGATTGGTTCGATCAAGCTGCCTCGGCTGTGAGTGGCTGTGCGACCTGATGCTGCGTGGTGTCTCTTCCATGAATACACCAATGGCTCGTACACCGTTAAATGTATCCAGAATGATACTTCTGTAAACCGCGTTACTGAAGATTCTTTCTGCAGTCCTGCAGAGCTACTGAGTCGGATCGCAATCAATGCAACTATAGTAGCGTTTGCAATTATTCCCACTTCGATTCAGGAACTGCTGGTTCACGCTCTCTCGGACTACATTTCGAGATGGCTGTTGCAAAGAGTTGCAAACATTACTATAGATCACCCACTCCAACCGCGCATCATGTCGCCGGCGACGCGATCGCGCCACTGTTCGAACCCCGACGCACACTGTTGACTCTCGTCGAGATGATCGATGAATCCCGCCCCAGGATCGGCCAGTTCGGCAGCACAGAACGGGCAGTGGTCGGGATCACCCCACCGTGGTATCGGCGTCGAGGAGTTGTCTGTTGTTGACATGCACCGTATTACGAATTTGCACCGTAAATAGCTTAGCTCGAGTGTAAATATTTGGATGTTTGTTTGACTATATACAAAAATGTGAAAATATACGTTTATCTCGACCAGACGATCGCCTGCACGTTTTCGAGTTCGATCGGCTCTTCGTCGGTCGAAACCGCTGGCGCAGCCAGTTCGGGCTCCCAGCCGTCGGTTGGCAGGCCGTCGATCTCGGCGGCGAGGATTTCGGGCGATACGTCGATTGGTGTCCCCTCCATGTTCGCCGCGAACAGCAACTGCTCGTCGCCGTCTGGAGATTCCCTGAGCCCGTAGTACAGGACGGTCCCCTCTGTCGGATGCCTGTAGCCGTATGCTTCGTTATCTTCGTGATCGACATCCGCGCTGAGCCACGGCCGTTCGTGGCGGAACTGGCGGACTGAGAGATCGAACGCGGTCCGCTCGTCGCTCTGTTCGTCTGTCCAGTGAGAGAGGTTTGCGTACTCGTGGATATCTTCCATCCACGCGTCAGCAAACGCCTCAAGGTCTTCAGGGGTGATGTCGTCGCCCAGCGGCGAGTCGATTGTCGAGAGGATTGTCGCCATCGCCGAAAGATCGTAGTCGGTTGTCTCGACCGTCGCCTCGAGCGCGCGGACGAACGATCGAAGATCGTCTTTCTCGGTGAATCCGAGCGATTTGAGGCCATCGAAGAACCGATCGTCCGGATAGACATCGTCTGGGATCTGCCAGTCGACGAGGTACGCCTCCTCGGCGACGACTTTCACGTTCCACGTTGGGTCAGTGTCACGGATGAACCCCCACGGCGATCGCATGTTTGCGCCGATGAAGTCCATAGGCACTCCCGGCATGAAACAGTAAAACAGCATGGTCGCCGCCGGGCTGTTGTACGCCTCGTTGATCGTCTCCGGCAGGCTATCGGCGAGATGTGGGTTCTCCTGTGGAGCATTCCACGCATCACCAACCTCCGTCTGGGTGCCTCGCCGCAGCGTGTCGTGATTCGCAACGCCGGTGATCCACTGGCTGCCGAACTCGGCGACCTCACGAACTCGCCACCATTTGGTCGCCCAGAACGTCAAAAGCGCCGGCGTGTTGTGGGCGAACGTCACTGGCGACCACTGGAAGGTGTGAGGGTGTTGCTCGATCAGCGTCCGGTACGTCGACGCGAGCTCCCAGTCCTCTTGCGGCCACGGCCGGCCGTCCTCGAAGATCATCCACGGGCGGTACTCGGTGCCTGCGACCTCCTGTGTCACCGCGTCCATCTTCGCGAGGAAGTCGTCGTCGTGGACCATCTCCTCGCGGTCGGGATCCCAGTACCGGAAGTCCTGTGCGCCGTCGACGCGAATTCCATCTGCACCGTAGTCCATCTTCCGGCGCTGCAGTTCCAAGAGGATCGCCCGAACGACCGGCTGGGTGTAATTGAGGTGCTTACCGTACATCCCCGGCCCCTCGAAGAAGTGGTCCGTCAAGAGTGGGACCGCTCCGTTATCGGCGTGTCCGAGCGCGATGTCAAAGACGACCTTGATCGGCTCTGGAAGGTTGTGACACGCCGCGATGAAGTCGACGAGTTCGTCGGGCCGACCGGTCTCGAGGATCGCGGGGTTCGTCGCCGAAAATGCCGAGACAACGATGTCGTACCCCCAGTTGATCATGGCGGGCGACTCGGTAGTAACGGTAATCGTCTCTGATTCTGCGGCGCGATCGATCGACTCGGGCGACCAGCACGCATGCCGATCTGGGTGTTGAGTAATCGGCTCAGTCGGCATGAGCTGGATCGCGTCGTAGCCGACAAAGTTCCGCTCGGCGGGGGTCAACGGTTCTTCTGCGCGCTGTTTCTCGCCGATCGATCGATACCACCGCGCGAGTCCGCCAAGGCTGCCGGCCTCTGTGGCGGTTCCGGGGTGAATCTCGAGCATACTCACCGCTGGATCGACCCGCGGGAGGCCATCGTCTTCTGTAGTCGATACACGCTCGGCCGCAGTTCCGAGCGACTCGAAGTAGTCGCGATCGGCCCGCTCAGCGTCGAGTCGGCCCATATCATAGATCTCAGCGGGCGCGTACACACCGAATGGCACCGAATCTGCCAGCGGGTCGGGGATCACACCCCACGTCTCGTCGCCGAGGTCCGACTCCCGACCGAGTGCTTCGCCCGGCTCTGGGCGGCGGTAGATCAGCTGGTACAGGGTTCCGAGCGTCTCACGCGTGCCGGGGTTGATCCCCTCGATCGCCGCCCAAGTGTACTCGCCCTCCCGCCGGACTGGGACGCGATCACGCTGGAACTCGACGGTTGCGTCGCGTCCGGGATCGACTGACTCGATCGGCGTGTATACCTCAAGGAACACATCGGTCTCGTCCACGTCAGCGTCGGCGAGTTCTGGGGTCCAGACGCCGATCGTTGCGGCCTCCTCGTCAGTTACATCCACTCCCAGGCGCTCGGCGATCGCCGCAGCAGCGTCGAATTCGGTTTCGGCAGTTGTCTGTTGGCGTCGTTGCCACGCACACAGTTTCTCGGTTCTCTCGATGTCGATCGTCGGAGTATCAGTTGTCGTCATACGATAGTAGATGTCGTCATTTGGTGTCGATCGCCGTTGGTGTTCGTTGCAATCGTATCTGGATATCCGCGGGGATAGCTATTTTTCGGGGGTGTATCAATCGGTCGTATTTTATCGAAACAAGAGCGCCATCAGTTCGACGACAGCCTTGCAGTTGCGGTGTTACTCGGTAATCTCGAAGACGGCGACGTCTTCGACAGTCAATCCGTTTTCTGCTGCCCGATTATCACCGCTGACGAGGTCGGTCGCATCGACGTCGCGATCGACGCCGACTTCCACCGTGTCAGGGCCAAAGTGCAGACAGACGAGTAGCGTCTCCTCGTCATCGGAACGGACGAACGCGACCGCATCGTCGGCGTCGGCCGCTGAGTCGTCTGGAACTGTCACACCGTAGTCGATCCGCTCGAGTTCGCCGCCGAACCCGACTGCCTCGTGTTCGGCCTCAAGTTCGATCAGGTCGTCGTAGTGGCTCCGGACGTCGTCGCGGGCGTGTTCCCACGCGATCGCGTCACGACGCCCGCGCTGGCCGAGTTCCTGGCCGCTGTACAGCATCGGAATTCCCGGGAGCGTGAACAGCGCACCCGCCGCGGCAAATGCCGCGTCATCACCGCACTCGACAAGGTATCTGGTTTCGTCGTGGTTTTCCAGATAGAGCATGAACGCCGCGTGATCCGGGAAGCCGCTCTCGGTGCGGCCGTCGATCGCGTCTAGCATTGCTTCTGCAGGCTCGTGACCGCGACCGATCTGTCTGAGCGTGAAGTACAGCGTGGTGTCGAAGTGGACGTCGAACATCCCCTCGTGGAAGTCCTCGATGTAGGGGATCGTTTCGTCCAACAACAGGAAGTCCCGATCGCGCGCTTTGACCCGTTCTCGGATTTCTCGCCAGAAGGAGTCGGGAACCGCCCACGCCATGTCACAGCGGAATCCGTCGGCGACCGCGGCCCACTCGTCGACTGCGTCCAGGAGGTGCCTGCGGACCTCGAGGTTCGAGTAGTCGAAGTTCGCGATCAGCTCCCAGTCGAAGTAGGTCCCTGGTTCGCCAGAGTCCTGCCACTCGTACCAGTCGTAGTACGGAGACTCCGGATTCTGGTAGGCATCCTCGAAGAACGGATGATCGCGCGCAGAGTGGTTCAACACGAGGTCGAAAAGCACGGACATCCCACGGTCGTGGGCCGCCGCAACGAGCGATTCGTACGACTCGCGATCGCCCAGGTCGTCGGCGATCGAAAAGAAGTCCGTGATGTTGTATCCGTGGGGCTTGCCGTCGTGTTGGAGCACGGGCGTGAGCCACAGGGTGTCGACACCGAGTTCTTCGAGATATGGCAGTCGGTTTTCGATCGCCTCGAAGGTCGTATCTGCCTCATCATCACCGTTCGCAAAGCCACGGACGTACACCTCGTACAGGGTCGCATCCGTTGCCCACTCTGGGGGATCGTTCAGCCGGAGGACGTCGACGGCGTCCACATCAAAGCCGTCACCGTCGTGTACCGCGTCGACCGATGCGCTGACGCTCACCGCGTCAGCAACGCTGTAACTGTCGCCAACGGCGACCCCATGTACCCGGAGCTGATCAACATCGGCGAGGACTGCTGCAGGAATCTCGACGGTTCGATCGGTCACCGTTACGTCGCTTCGGGAAACCCCGTCGCGATCGTCCAGGACGAACTCCACGCTGAGATCAGCTGCGGTTCGCGCAGAGTCTGGGTGAGGGGTCGGCGTCGCGCGAACGACAACGCGCTCGCCATCCTCGGAGACTCCACCGTCGAGACGGATCCGAGGGCGGCCGGTTGGCAGCTCAAGTGACTCGCCGATCGCACCCGAGCCAGACCCGCTCACGCCGCTTTGGCCGCTTCGACCGCTTCTGCCGCTCGGTCTAAATGAGCCCGATCCGCTAAAGCCGCTCAACCCGCTGCGGCCTGCGGCTGCGGCGCCCACGTCTGCGGGGCGCTTGTCGCTGGGGAACACTCGAACGGTTTGTCTGTGGGTCCCGTCGGGTGCATCGAGTTCGAGCCGGTAGGTTCCGGCCGCGTCCGGGGTAAAACCAATAACCGCGCCCTCGGGCAGTTCGATGGTACTTGCGATCGGCGCATCGTGAATTGACCACTCGTACGTCGCCTCTGGATCTGGATCACGCGGTGCGAGCTCTACAACGTCTCCCACGGCAATGAACCGCGGCGGACCAGGATGGTGCATGTCTCTACAAACGACTTCTGTTACTTTGGTGTTGTGTATTTCGAAAGTATTTCTTACAGATGTAGTCAATAATCAATGATAGATGATCTAGTAGCCTGTCGTAGGACGATTTTCGGAGACAACCGCTATCTTTCGGGAACAGATTCCCGTACTTGTGAATTGATTGAATGTATCCGGCGGTGAATGCTGCGAAAAGCCAGTAATACTTATTCTTCCACACTCATCTGGAAGTATATGCGACTGCGTACTGCAATCAACGAATACAAATCTCGCCACGGATCTGCGTTCCCTGAGGAGCGCCCGACAACCGAAGGGGCGTTCTCTGCGCACGGCGATCGGCTCGTTCACGTCGATCCGTCGGGGCAGCTTCGGGATTATTCCTCATCTCTTTCCGGACTCTACGGGCTTGATAGGTCGCGACTTGGCATTGAGACGAACGATGGGACCCGGTGGTTCGACGAGTTTGAGACGGTCAGACAGCACTACTATCGGGAGACGAATCTCGTCGAAACGGAGTATGACGCGGGTGATTTCACCGTCCACCAGTACGATCTCACGCTTGGGCGGGCGCACACAACACACATCAAGCTACGGGGGGCGATTCCTGTCGACGCAGAGTTGACCGCGTTCCTCACATTCGCTCCCGAGGGCAAGGAAGGTCAGGTCGGCCGGCTTATCCACAACGACGGCGGCCCAGACGGCTCGAAGGCCGTGGAGGTGTTCCATCGAACCGAACACGATTACGTTACCGCCTCGACGGGGATCTCGAACGTCCGGGGACAGATCCCAGAGCGCTTCGACGAAATCCTCGCAGAGCACGCGCTGGAGTTCCCACGGGAGGCCGTGTTGGAAAACTACGAGGACACCCACCTCAGCGGAGACGTCGTCGTGAGCGCACCGCTGGAGCGATCGGGACGGGCCGCCCAGACGACGCTCGTCACCCAGATATCCGATCATAGCGAACTCGATCGCGAGGACGCCCTTGCGGACTTGCGGAGCTGTGCGATCAACCACGATTCGGCGGATGCACTGAGGCAGGCGGCCAAAGATCGAGCGAACATCCGCGTCCCAAAGAGCGCGCCGAACGCGCAGATCGTCAGACAGGATCTTCGATCGCTCTCGCTGTTGACGGCACCGACGGGCGTCCATATTGCCGCGCCGGAGTTCGATCCGTTTTACACCCACACCGGCGGCTACGGCTACACGTGGTTCCGCGACGAGTCAGAGACGTCGAGATACCTCCTGACGGCCGATCGATTGCTCGACCTCGAAATGAACGGCTCGCACGTCAAAACTGCCCGCTTCTTCTGTGATACGCAGCTGCCAGACGGAAGCTGGTCGCACAGAGCGTGGGCGATTGACGGCTCGCTCGCGCCCGGGTGGGCCCACGGCCGTTTGGAAGGCGGCAAGTCCGAGGAGTATCAGGCCGACCAGACCGCGAGCGTTACCGCGTTCCTCGCAGAGCTGGTGGCTGAACACGGCCAGGAGATAGATCCAGCCGTCCGAATCTCGATCGTCGAGACGATCGAAGCCGCGGTTGGCGCGCTCGACGAGACGATCGCTGACAACGGGCTTCCACAGCGGTGTCAGAATCTCTGGGAGAATATGAACGGGCAGTTCCTCCACACTGCTGCGACATATCTCTCGGCGTACGCGACAGTCGCGGCCGCCCCGCTTCCTGATGAACTCACCGACCACGCGGAAACGCAAGCCGAGGCGACTGCGGAAGCGATCGAAGCCCTGTGGTCGTCGGATCGTGAGGCGTATGTCATGCGCACGAGCGGCGACGGCTGGATCGACGATCGGCTCGATTCGGCTGGCTTCGCGCTTGTCGATGCGTTCGACGCGTACAGTCAGATTGCAGACCTTGACGAGGGGACGATCGATCAGCTCACGACGCACGTGGAAACACTCTCGACAGAGCTGTTCCGCGATCCGCATGGACCTGTCTCTGGACTCGCGCGATTTGAGGGCGATAAGTGGCGAAGCAACGGCCAAACCGGCGAAAAGGTGTGGTCAGTTTCGACAGCGTGGGGTGCAACCGCAAACGCGACGCTCGGCGCACTGTTGACCCGGCTCTCGTCCGCCGCCGATGCTGCGGATGACGAAGAGGCGCTTGAGACAGCTGCTGTCAATGCGTTCTTTCGGGCAGGCGAACTCTACGAGCTGTTGTTGCCCGACGGTCCGCTGTCAACGGACGCAGGTTACTTAGCTGAACAGGTATTCGACGACGGCACTCACGACAGTGCCACACCACTCGGGTGGTCCCACGCGCTCCGACTGTATACCACCGCGCTGTTGCGCGAACACGACGCGCTGCCGGTCCACGGCGGTGAACCGGCTGGGCCGGGTGATCGCCCGACGTGGACGACTGGCGAAAAGTACGGCGTCGGAACAGTCGCTGATCACACCGACCCCGAACCGTCGAAGGTGTGGTTCACACTCACCGAGGGGGCGTTGACCGAACTTCGGTTCCCGCGGGTCGATCTGATGAACGTGCGGACGCTCGATTTCCTCGTTGCTGACGCGGACGAAGATTCCACATACACCGCTCGGACGTACAACGAAACCCGAACCGATGACGATGCGGATACGGTTTTGCGCCGCGTCGAGCCGACTGAGGAGGACGCGCTCGCGTTCCGACACATCATCGAAGAACAGGGAGACGGCCGCGGCCACGCCTGGCAGCTCACCGTTGAGTACGCAGCTGATCCAGACCACGATGCGATCCTCGCATCGGTCGAATTCGATGCCAAAGACGACAACGAGTACGAGCTGTACGCAATCGCCGACACTGCCCTGACGAATACCGGCACCGCCGATCGCGGCCTGACACTCGGTGAGCGGGGTCGACACCATCTGGTTGCGAGAGACTCTGACGCCTACGACCAGACCGCCGATTCGCTTTTGACCGACGAAAACGGCGAGCCATACAGCGTCGCGGTCGCGATGGCTGCGGCTGGTCGATTCGATTGGGCGACGGTTGGTGTTGCTGGGAGCAGCTACCTCACAGAACTGTTTACCGACGGCGTTCGGCCGGATTCACAGCGACGGGTCGACGACGACAATGTCGTGTTGGTTGGTCAACTGAATACTGCCTCGAAAGGGGGTGACGCAACCGTTTCGGAGACAGTCGCGATCGGCTTTGGCGAGGACGCAGACACCGCAGCCGCGCTCGGGGAAGCGGAGGGATCGCTGACGCGACCCTACGAGTCAGTCCGATCGGCGTACGTCAAAACGTGGCAAGAGTGGCTCAAAGCGGCACCGATCCCCGACAGTGTGGCCGGCGACGAGATGCTCGAGCCGCAGTACAAGACGAGTCTAATGGCCCTGCGCGCGGTCGAAGACAAGACGTTCCTCGGGGCAGGACTCGCCTCGCCGTCTGTGCCGTGGGGAGAGGAGGTCATCTCCGAGGAGGCCAGAGGATACGGCTACAACTTCGTCTGGTCCAGGGACCTCTATCAGGTGTTCACTGTCTTCGAGGCGATCGACGACCTCGAGACCGCCCACGCCGCGCTGGAGTACATCTACACCCGTCAGCAGGACGACGATGGGTTTATTCCACAGAACACCTACGTCGACGGACGGACCCGGTGGGGTGGCGAGCAGATGGATAATATCTCGTTCCCACAGGTGATGGCCTACCAGCTCGCTCAGCGTGGGCTCTCCTTCGATGATGTCGGTTACGAGTTCGAGAATGTCAAGCAATCCGCAGACTACGTCGCGAAGAACGGCCCAGCGACCGCCCAAGAGCGCTGGGAGGAAGAGGCGGGATACTCGCCGTCGTCGATCGCCGCCGAAGTGGCAGGCCTTGTCTGTGCAGCCGATCTCGCGATCGATCAAGACGAACCTGCGGACGCGCTCGTCTGGTTAGCGCTGGCCGACGAGTGGACAGAGCGGGTCGAAGAGTGGTGTGCAACGAATACGGGGACTAAACTCCACACCCACACGCCGTACTACGTGCGCGTCACCCGGGACGGCAATCCAGACGCAGGACACCTCCGGACGCTCGCGAACGCTGGACCGACCCTCGACGAGCGTGAGATCATCGACGGTGGATTCCTCGAACTGACGCGGCTCGGCATGAAGCCAGCTGACGATCCGATAATCAAAAACTCGATCACCGAGGTCGACAACACAATCCGCGTCGAGACACCCGTTGGCCCTGCCTTCTATCGCTACAACGGCGACGGCTACGGCGAACAGGCTATCGAAGACGAGGGCGCACCGTGGACCGTTGAAACCAAAGGCAAAGGCCGACTGTGGCCGATTTTCACCGGCGAGCGCGCTGAGTACGAATTGTTTGCCGGGACAACGGAGGGAGAACTTGCCCCCGATCGGCTGCTCCGGACGATGGCCGGCTTCGCAAACAGCGGCCGGATGCTCGCCGAGCAGGTGTGGGATCGCGGCCACAGTACCGACTACAACTGGGAGTTTGCCGAGGGCACAGGCTCGGCGACGCCGCTGTCGTGGAGCATGGCACAGTTCGTCCGGCTTGCCCACGGCGTCGACGCCGGCGAACCCGTCGAAACACCCGACGCGGTCAGACAGCGCTACGTCGAGCGCGATCGCCCCGACGGACCCTCACTCCGCGTCGAAGGGCGGATTATCGACAACAAACTGCACGTCACCGGCGAGACCGACGGGAGCGTACTCGCGGTCAAAGCCGGCGAAAACACGGCGATCGACACCGACGCCGGCGGGAGTTTCGAACTCGCGGTGCCGATCAATCGCGGCGAAACGAACGTCAGCGTCGCTGCGGCCACCGGCACGGACCTGCGATCGGCCGGCACGACTGTCGAGCGGTTCTCGATCTGAGCGGAGCACCGGTCGGTCGGCCCGTACCTGCGGTCGTCTGTCGGCCCGTACCTGTGGTCGTCTGTCGGCCCGTACCTGTGGTCGTCTGTCGGCCCGTACCTGCAGTCGTCGGTCGATCGGTGTGGTAACAGGCTTTTCTTCGACCACCCCCTAACGGACGTATGGCTACATTCTCGCGGCGAACTCGCATCGCTGCGCCGCTCTCAGCAGTGTGGGATTTTCACTCGACGCTCGACGGATTACGAACGCTCACGCCGGCCTGGATGAACCTTGAGATCCACACGGTCACCGGACCAGACGGCGAGGCCGATCCAGCAGAACTCTATGAAGGGACCCAGATGGATATGTCGATGCGTCCATTCGGAGTCGGACCACGGCAGCGGTGGACATCTCGGATCGTCGATCGAACCGAAAGCGACGGCTATGCGATGTTTCGCGACGACATGCTCGGCGGGCCCTTTGAGCTGTGGATCCACACCCACGAGTTCTACGGTGACGGCGACGAGACGATTCTCGTCGATACGGTCGAGTACGAGTTGCCCTTTGGGGCGATCGGTCGCGCCGGATTGCCCGTTTCACGGGTCGGCTTCGAGGGGATGTTCCGCGATCGACACCGCCGGACGAAGGCGGCGCTTGAGCCGTAGGCTGGACTTTTGATGATGAACTGCCAATTGGCTGCAGGCAATTAGTCCGACGGAGTTGGTTCGTCGACCCGTGATTCGGCGGATCGGTCTCTCGCGGTGAGCACGATCCCGATGAGGACGATTGCGCCGCCGGCGATCGTCGCCGGGGTGGGAAACTCGGCAAACACGAGTACCGCGAGCGCGCTCGCGCCGATCGGCTCACCGAGCAGCGAGACGCTGACGACGCTCGATTCGAGGTGGCCGAGCGCCCAGTTCAAAACAGTGTGGCCGAGTAGTCCGGGGCCGATCGCCAGCGCCGCAAAGATGGCCCACTCCCGGGGCGGATAGCCGGTCAATGCGTGGCCCTGGCCGACCGAGATCCCAAGGAGCACCACTGTACAGACCGCGTAGACGATCGTCACATAGGGTACCAGCGCGAGTCGCTGGCGAAGCGATCGCCCCGCGAGCACGTACACGCCGGCCATCACTGCCCCGACGATCGCGAGCAGATTGCCAAACAGTGGATCCGCTCCGACGAGAGCTGCCCCCGAGAGCAGATCTCCCATCGACATCGTCGCCATCCCGACAACGGCGACGAGAATGCCGGCGACCATCTGTCGGGTAAGCCGTTCTGCGAGGAACAGATACGCCCCAACCGCGACAAAGAGCGGCTGTGACTGCACGAGGGTGACACTCGCCGCGACGCTTGTCCACTCGAGACTTTCGAACCAGGCGGCGAAATGGATCGCGAGCGCAATTCCGGAGACGATCGCAAAACCGAGATCCCGGGTGGAGACCCGGCTGAACGCCGCTCGGTACCGAAAGGCGGCGATCGGCACCAGCGGCAGCGTGGTAAACAGCACGCGATAGAACGCCGCCACCGCGCTCGGCGCGTCGCTGAGTCGGACAAGAATCGCCCCGCCGCTGACGGCAAATATCGCAACAGCCACCGCGGCGATCGGCGGGACGATCGGATCACGGGACACATCGCCTCATGCGGTAACTGATTTCATAGCGGTTGCGGTTCGACGCCAGCACGCACACCCCAATAGAGCGGTCACCACCCCTGCCGACACATCCTTGTGTATACGTCGCATGGATACTCTATGTCGGTGCGTTCGGAGTCGTCGACGCGGGCCATTCGGGCGATCGGTTCACTGCTCAGCGGGATCGCCGCAGTCTGTGGCTCGTTTCTCGTTGTTGGACAATCAGATCGATTCGTGGGTGCAGCGATCGGTGAGACGCTGCTTGAGTGGTTTCCAGACCAGGTTTTCGCGATCGGCATTCCGCTACTCGGTGGACTCGCACGGCCGCTGCTTTTGGCGTCAGCAACCGTCGGGACAGCGTTGGCGCTCGGCGTGCTGGCGTGGACCGCGATGGCGATCGGCGATCGCACTTCGCGTTATCGAATCGCTTCAGCAGGGACGACACTCGGGTTGCAACTGGGGGCGATCGGGCTCGTCGCTGCTGATCTCTGGTCAGGGATTGTCGGTGGTGTGCTCGGAGCGATCGTTATCTGGTGGTTCACGCGGCCGGTGAGCGGCACGAGTTCAGGCGACCAGAGTACCACTAACTCGGCCGCTGGGAGTGCGTGGTCGCGTCGGCGCGATATCCTCGGTAGCGGCGCGGTTATCGCGGGAGCAGCAGTTGCTGGATGGCTACTCGATTCTTCCGGGCAGTCGACAGAGGGTTCTGAGAGCCCCTCTGCGCGCGCTCGCGCCGGGATCGACGATCCAGTTATCAACGAGTTGCTCACACAGGCCGACCAGCAGTCGTTCGATCTTTCAGATGCTGAACCGCTCGTCTCGGAGGGATTCTATCAGGTTGACATCAACCTCACCGGCGATCCGACGATAACGACCGACGAGTGGTCGCTCAAAATTGCGGGAGCCGTCGACTCCCCGATCGAGCTATCTTACGAGGAGTTGCTCGATAACCCGGTCGAACACCGCTTCATTACGCTTCGCTGCGTGAGCGACGAGCTCAACGGACGCTACATGGACACGGCACTGTGGACTGGGACGCCGATCGCGCCGATCCTCGACGACGCCGGTGTTGGCGATCGCTGCTGCGTCCGATTGGCGGCCGAAGACGGCTACTACCACGCGTTCCCGCGAGCCGCACTCGAAACCGGGTTCTTGGCGTGGGGGATGAACGGCAATCTGCTCCCGCGGGCTCACGGCGCACCGGTTCGGGTGCTAATCCCTGGTCACTGGGGCGAAATCAACGTCAAGTGGCTGACTGACATCGAGATCCGCGAGGAGCCAGCGACCGGCTACTGGGAAGAGCGGGGGTGGCACGGCTCCGGGCCGGTCGAGACAGTCGCAAAACTCCACCACAAGTCTCGTGACGGCGATCGGGTGACGATCGGTGGACACGCCTACGCGGGGACTCGCGGCATCTCCGCAGTCGAGGTGTCTGCCGACGGTGGACAGACCTGGGCTGACGCCGAACTCACCGATCCGCTTCCGGGCATTGACGGGGCTGAGCAGGCCCGCGACGCGTGGCGGATGTGGAAATACGCGTACGAGCGGGCCGACGAACACGAAGTCGTCGTCAGAGCACGGGAAGCCGACGGAACGCTACAGGCCGAAACCGAGTCTGAGGCGTTTCCCAGCGGGGCAACCGGCTGGGTCCGCGAGACAATGTACGGACGGCAAGGATGACGGAGGGCGATCTCACTGACGACTCATCGGTAAATGAGGGGCCGATCGTCACCGTTCTGCACACGGACGGACCGACGCAAATTACAGCCACCCCCGGTGAGCCACTCCGTGATGTGCTCATTGCGGCGGGGCTGTCACCGTACACACGGCTCACAGAGCGGCTCAACTGCGGTGGCCGTGGGCTCTGTGCGACCTGTGGCGTCCGGCTCGTCAATCCGGTCGACCGCGAGGCCGACCACTGGCATGATGCGCTCGCCGATCGGTTTGGATATCCTCGGCTATCGTGTCAGATCACGGTCGATCGAGACATGACCGTCCGGTTGATTGCGGACAAACGAGTGTGGGGCGATCGAGAGTAAACTGCGTTGTGTGACCGTGATCGTACTCGTATCCTCCCTGTGTGGGTGCGTTCGAATTCGTTTGTGTATTCGAGCGCTGCGGCTGCGATCGCATTCATTTTGTCTCTCCGGCGTGCGGTGTTTGCCATGACGGAACCGTCTGCTCATCACATTGGAATCACGGTAGCGGATCTCGAACGGGCGATCAATTTTTACAGCAAGACGCTTGGCCTCGACATTCTGACTCGATTTTCAGTATCCGGGGAAGCGTTCGCAACGGCGGTCGATGTCGACGGGGCAACTGGCTCGTTCGCGCACGTCGATGCTGGCGGTGCCCGAATCGAACTCGTCGAATACGAACCCTGCGGCAAAGCACGGACGCCGGGGACGATCAATCGACCTGGCGGGACGCACGTTGGCCTCGCTGTGGACGACATAGATGGGTTCTACGAAGAAATCAAAGATGAAGTTGGGCCAATCAGTGAACCGCAAACGACCGAAAGCGGCACGCGGATTTTCTTTGTACGTGACCCTGATGGGACGCTTGTGGAGTTCATCGAATCGTAAGTCGCCTCAGGTAGTTCAGTTGAAAATCAAGGGCGCTGGTAGCTCAGTGACGGGCAATCGACTCATTCAGTGACTGGCAATTGACTCATTTGCTTGCTCGCGCGCACGCGCGCGAGGGGTTCATACGCCTCGAGCACCTATATCCACCTGTGAAAACTGATCAAGAGGCAACCAGCGATTCGCGTCAGATTCCTGCGTATGACCGTGTCGATGTCTCTGTCCTCATCATCGGTGCCGGGGCAGCGGGTGCCCGGACGGCGATCGAACTCGCCGACCGCGGTGTAGATGACGTCCTCGTACTTGGCAAGCGTGGACACGGAGACGCACACACCACCTGGGCACGTGGCGGAATCAACGGCGCCCTTGGAACCCACGATCCCGAGGACAATTGGGCGATCCATGCGGCGGATACAATCAACGAGGGGCACTTCGTCAACGACCCCGAGAAGGTAGAAACCGTTACCAAGCAGATGCCCGATCGGCTCCGTGAGCTAGATGAGTGGGGAATGGCGTTTTCGCGGACCGACGACGGCGAGATCGATCAGCGCTACTTTGGCGCCCAGTCGTTCCGACGGACGGCCTTTGCAGGAGATCACACCGGAGAATCTATGCTCAATACGCTGGTCGCAAAGGCACAGGAACTCAACATTCCATATCGGGAGAACGTGATGATCACGAAGATTCTCTCGGATGGCACTCGGGCGTACGGCGCTGTCGGATTCGATATGGATACCGGTGAGTTCGTCCTGTTCAACGCCGGCTGTGTCGTTCTTGCGGCCGGAGGCTACGCTGCGATATACAATCGGCACACCTCTCGGGACGATGAGAACAACGGTGACGGTCCCGCGCTGGCGTACGATGCCGGTGCGACGCTCATGGATATGGAGTTCGTGCAGTTCCACCCGACTGGGATGGCCGTAGATGAGAGCGATCCTGACTGGGAACCGTGGAGTGGCCGTCTCGTCACCGAAGCTGTTCGTGGTGAAGGCGGGCGGTTGTACAACACGAATGGAGAGCGGTTTATGAAGCGGTACTCGCCGGACCAGATGGAACTCGATGCGCGCGACGTCGTCGCCAGAGCGATCGCCAAGGAGATCTCGGAGGGCCGTGGCACCGAAAACGGTGGCGTCTATCTCGACATCTCACACAGAGACGCCGAGTTCATCGCAGAGCGGCTGCCACGTATGTACGATCGGTTCCTTGAGCTGGGTGTTGATATGGCTGCGGAGCCGGTTGAAGTCGCCCCGACAGCACACTATGGAATGGGCGGCGTCCGTGTCGACGCGTACGGCGAGTCCGACATTTCGGGGCTATTTGCGATCGGTGAGACGATGGCCGGCGTCCACGGAGCCAACCGGCTCGGCGGGAACTCACTCGCCGAAACGGTCGCGTACGGTGTCGTTGCCGGCGAGCGGATCGCCGACCGGATCGACGGCCCAGGGGGCCTACCGGAGGAGATCATCAACTCCGTGTTTGAGCCACACGTTGCGGACCTCGCTGCCACCGCCGGCCGAAGCGGCACGTACGATGTGGATAGCGTTCTCGCTGAGCTCCGAGAACTCATGTGGAATCATGCAGGCATCCTTCGAACGGAGGAATCCATTCAGGCGGGTCTCGATCAGCTCGATACGCTCCGCGAAAAGGCGGCTGATATCCGAATCGGGGACGGTACCGACGAATCATTCGAACTGGCGATCGATCTCGGGTTCATGTTGACGGCAGCGGAGTCTGTCCTGAGTGGTGCACTCGAACGAACCGAATCTCGCGGGGCGCACTACCGGAGTGACTATCCAGACGTGGACGACGACTGGCAACGCAACATCTGTTTTGAGCGGGCAGATATTGGACGGATGCGCCTGTCTACCGCTTCAGTTGCGCCACCGAGTAAGGCGGTTCAATCGGCACTCGATTCGGGCTATGAGTTGGACTATCATCAGCTAGAGTGAACACCGCTCAGGCGGGTCAATGCTCAATACGATTCGAGCAAGCCCACGTGAATCTCTCCTTGCGTTCGAGTACACAATAGATCGCCTCATCAACCGCCTCGGGTATCCGCGTTATTTCTTGACAGAGCTTCAGCTACCTGTTTACTACCACAGCGGCCTTTTGCGTCTGAGTGCCGGGCGTCATGATCCATTGTCACTGCCGGATTTAGCAATCGGTGTTTGAATGCTCCAAATCTTCCAGAATGAAATAAGCGAAGAGTCTGCAATCGGTCGCCTGGCGTTCGCGTGGAGACCCAATTACGGGACTGACCGATACTGCTGAGCTAGTCGACAAGGGCGACCTCAGGGTTGTTATACGGCATCTAACAATACTTGAAACTCACAATATCTTGACTGTATGTCAAAAAGGGTATACAACTCACCGACTGTTTCGAGGCTCGCGTGTAACCGCACACTGGTATCTACAGTCATAAGTTTCGCCGCTATTACCATTGCAGCCAGCGTGGCGATCCCAACGGTGTACGTGGCAGCGCTCCTCATTTCGACGGTAGTTGTTCTTGGTTCGGTGCCGATAGCGATCGGTGGCGCAGCCGGCGTGATTATTCACGATCTGTTCTCCGGGAGCGTCGGTTACTGGACGGCAGTCGTTTCGTTGTGGATATTCACATTCGCGGGCGTGATCGCGTGGCTCTCACCTAACCCTATTAGGAACAGGGTTGATAACAGGGCACCACTGGGCATCATACTGGCGTATATCGGGATCGCAACACCAGCTGGAATATACGCCACGTCAGCAGCAGCGTGGCTTTCGGTCGCCCTGAGCGGAGAGCCGTTGTACACGGCGGTCACGACGTTGGTATTCGGGGTGGCAATCACGATCGGAGTCGGAACCGTAATCCTGTCCGCATATGTACTACGAGAGCGTTGGAACGCGCTTGCAAGCACCGATCGGCGAACCGGAACTGGCTCCGAAACGGACGGTGGGATTCATCAATTGTTTGATTCGAAAACGGTGACTCTCGTTGGTCATTTTGTTCTCGGCACCGTCTGGCTACTTGGAACGATCGGGCTCGATATCGCCGTTCGCGATTTGGGTCTGTTTGCCACCGAGAGCCAACTCGTTGAGTCGCTCGGATTTGGCGGTGGTGGTTCAATACTCGGGTCCACCATCATGATCGTGTTAACAGGTATCTACCGGTACGGAGACGTGGGAATACTCCTGTCGGCACCGATCGCGATCGTTGTCATTGCGGCCTACACGCAGTATCGGACAGGGTCACTGATCGTCAAGGAGGCGAGCGCATGAGCGAGAAGATAGAACAAACAGATACGAGCGCAGGAGACGCTGAGGGTCAAACGAGACGGGATACCCTTCTATCGCTCGGTGGAGTAACTGTTGGCGCAGCGATCTACGGGTACGGTGTTCGTCCACTGACCAACAACGCCGGCACTGAGGAAGACGAACCTGATGAGTCGGTCCCTAGCGATCACGTCGAAACGATGACCGCGCTTGCAGAGGCAGTGTATCCCGCAGCGGTTTCGATTGACGAATCGTACATTGCAAATCGTGTATTCGGTCGAACGGAACCGCGTCCAGGACACATGGATGAACTGTACGCATCTTTAGAGAAACTTGAGGACTACGCTCGCGCGCGGTTCGGCGACCCTATCCCGGCGCTATCGCCAAAACGCCGCAGGGCACTGCTTCGCTCGATGGGCGTAACCGAATCGCACCCAAAGCCGGATGGAACACAGGCTGAACGTGTCAGGTTCTACGTCCTAAACGACCTGATTTATGTCCTTTTCACCTCACCGATAAGCAGCGATCTCACTGGAATTGAGAATCCACCGGGGCATCCCGGTGGGCGCGAGGCGTATCGACGAGCGCCAAATGGAGGTGAAAATCAATGAGCGAGACCGACCGGCGACCGTCGTCAGATACAGATGTCTGCGTCGTCGGCGCGGGTCCTGCGGGTGCGTTCACCGCTTACTCGCTCACCCAGAAGGGCTACGATGTCGTTATCCTCGACGCTGGAAAACGCTTGAGTCCAGCGGACCATCGACGCCGGCTTGAACAGTGGCTCCGTTCCGATTTTCAGCGCAAGGAATTTTGGCATCAAAAAGAGCGCGATCGCTACAGTTCGACGGGCGAGATATACGCCCGGCTGAACGACACGCGGGTGAAAGCGGTTGGTGGCACGTCGCTTCACTGGGAGGCGAATACGCCACGTATGCACGAAAAAGACTTTGAGATGCATACCCGGTACGGGTTGGCGAGTGATTGGCCGATTGACTACGCTGATCTCCAGCCGTACTACGCCCGTGCCGAGCGTGAGATGGGTGTTTCAGGAGCTGACGACAATCCCTTCGGTCCACCACGATCGGAGCCGTTTCCACAACCTGCATTTCCGCCGAGTTACTCGGATTCGCTGTTCGCGGAGGCGTGTGAAGAACTCGGGATTGCAATGACTTCTCAGCCGAAAGCCATCAACTCAGAGCCATACGACGACCGGGCCGAATGTCAAGGGTATGGCGTCTGTAACGCCTGTCCAATCAACGCAAAATACACCGCAGACGTGCACGTTCGAAAGGCCGAAGATGCAGGGGCTCGCGTAATTGACCAAGCACAGGCACTCTCAATAGAACACGATCGAAGTGGCGAATCCGTTGAAGCGGTTGTGTACGCCACGCCCGGTGGCGATCGCTACCGGCAGGAGGCAGACGAGTTCGTTATCGCGTGTGGGGGGATTGAGACGCCACGTCTGCTGTTGCTCTCTGACTCCCCAGAATATCCTGATGGACTGGCCAACTCCAGCGGGGCGGTCGGCCGATACCTCATGGACCACCCAAATGTGAGCGTTGCCGCGACGCTCGAAGAACCCACCCAGCAGAACAACATCGGCTGGGTTTCGAGCCGATCGGACCAGTTTTACGATCACGACGAACCCACCCCCGGAAGCTTCCACCTCACGTTCAGCAACACGGCAAAGTCGATCCGTGGCGGAGCCCAAGTGAAAAAACCGACGTTGAGTGGGTTGCTCGAGGTGGCCGGAAACCCCACGCAGTCCGCGCTTTTTGACAAGGCTACGGATCCATTCAACGAAACGGCGTTGGGCGACGACCTCGAACTGCCGACGAACGACAGCGGCCCGCATCCGATTTCGATTCGTGGTGCCGGAGAGATGCTTCCGCGGGCAGACAATCGGGTAACACTCGATCGTTCGAAAACCGACAACCACGGACGGCCAGTACCGTCGATCAATCTCTCTGATGGCTCACATGCAAAGGAGACGATGCAATTCTGCCTGAGCGTTCAACGATCGATAATGGACGAGCTCGGAGCGACGATAACTGGTGAGTCGACGCTGGAAGATCGGGACATGAGCACCCATCATATGGGAACGACCCGAATGGGAACCGACCCGTCAACGAGTGTCGTCAATGCCGAGTGTCGAACCCACGACCTGCGGAACCTCTGGATTGCTTCCTCGAGTGTGTTCACCACAGGCGGAGCGAACAACCCAACGCTGACGATCGCTGCACTCGCGCTCAAGACAGCCGATCACATCGACGCTAAACTCTGAGTTTGGGGTTTCGGCGTCAAGCGATCGTCTCTGATGCTTCTTTCAGCAGTACAGTGATTGTACACTCGGACATGACGCCTGTTAGTATCAAATCCGAATGTCCACGGTTCAACTCTTGACGCTTACCTATGGTGGGGATAAAACCGATGAATCCCGTCACGAAGTAATACTTGTGGACATCCTCCCGCGCCTAAAGGTGCGGGTATTCTCCTTGCTTTTTATAAATTACGTCCAATGCCCGGCGGCCGGTGTGTGTTACGACCACCGGCCCATGTGCCCTGCCTTCTAGTCAGTTTGACCGACACAAGGCGAAACTTACTGTTCTGTTATATATGTGAATCAACCGGGTGATTCATATTTCACAAGAACGACATAACCGTATGCAGCGGTCCCGACTGACACTCCTCATTGCTGTGTTCATGCTTTTGGCCCTCACTGGGTGTCTTGGGGGATTTGGCAGCGATCTCAGTGGAGACGACACGGGATCGGCAGCCACACCCGACGTAGCTGACGAACAGACGGTCACAGTGACCCGGGTGATCGATGGCGATACGATGGAAATCACGTACGCAAACGGCACCGAAGACACCGTTCGTCTGTTGGGCGTCGACACGCCCGAAACGACACTATCGCGCGTTTCTCCCGATGAATTCGAAGGTATCCCTGATTCGACGGCGGGGCGCGACCACCTTTTCGAGTGGGGTGAGCGGGCGACCACATTTGCTGAGGACGAACTCGACGGTGAAGAGGTGCGGATTGTTTTTGATGCGGAGTCCGATCGGCGTGGATACTTCGGCCGATTGCTTGTATATATTTATATCGACGACGAAAATTTTAACCAGCGACTATTGGCTGATGGATACGCTCGGATGTACGACAGTCGATTTAGCCTCCGAGATGAGTTTGCTGCGGTTGAAATGCGGGCACAGACTGATGAGGTCGGCCTGTGGGACTACAGTGAGTCAGAGACCGAGAGTGAACTAAATACAGACGACGATGACAGTGATCTCGACATTCCACCACTCCCACCAGACGGCGACTACAACTGTGATGATTTCGAGACGCAAGACCAAGCGCAGTATGTACTTGAAGATACAGAGGGCGATCCGCACAATCTTGATCAAGACGGGGATGGGGTTGCGTGTGAGTCGTTGTCATAACGACCGACGTGAGTAGGATGTCATGACTTACTGTTCGAGTCATCCAGCAATAAGGGACACTCAAATCGGATCCCAGAACGGCATCGGAAATCGCCAAGTCGGTCGACCAGTCGGTACAGAACGTTTCGTACCATCTCAACCGACTTTGCGAAGCGGAACTCGTCACACCGATCGAGACGTGGTATTCCGAAAAAGGTAGAGAAATGACGGTGTACGCCCTTGCCACCGAGCAACTCGTCGTTCGATTTCACGACAGTTCCGAGTAAGTAGTCGACAAGTAACGACTGCTAAGCCGATACCTGCAGCAACCTTCCTGACAGAAAGTGACAACAAATTGGATGACATACCAAAGGGATTCGAATAACAGGATGAACGTTTGATTCCAATACGATCTGTTTGAGTTTGCGATCGTGGTAGGCCAACTATTGCTACGATTAGTCGTGGGTGGCTCTGCTGATATTTTCCACAGCAATGAAGTCAGCTGAAACAGCTGGTCGCTGAGGAGTGCGAATTGAACACTATTCATCTGTCTCGTGTTCGATTGAACATACGTTGGTTGACCTAGAGGGAACGAACCGCTCACAGTTGTCTTGTAGACGAAGCCAGAGGTGTCCGTTATCGTGACACTCGACATGCGCTGTGGCACACTTCACGGAATCAAGCCACCCTTCTTTGACGTCGGTGAGTAGTTTTGACGTCCATTCACCAGCATCTACGCGGGCGAATACCTCGTATGTCCCCGGTGCCGTCTCCCAGTCGCAGTCCGCGACTGCACCGTAGATCCGGTTCTCACCTTTGCCACGAATCTCATGTGTCGACCAATGCACTGTCTCGCCGTCTCGATCCACACGGAGGTCGAACTGATGGATTTCAGAATCGAAATTCTCTGCGGAGAACCGGGCAAGTTGGACCTGTTGGTTGCCACGGTTGAGACAGCCGGCGGTTGCAGCCGTTGCGGAAAGACCGACGGCAGTGAGGAGGGGACGACGTCGCATACACTGTTCGGACGGCGTGCTCGTAAGTACTTTCTGTCGTCGTAGGAGTGTGAGACCTATTCCAATAGAGACCACCTTTGGAAGTCAATAACTGAGTTGATATCCCCTCCTCACGCTAAAGAGAGAAAGAGAAGAGACCTCGAAGGACAGTGACTACTCAATGGTCGTTGTTATTACATACTACAGCCGGATTCTCCGGATTTTAGCCACCGGAACAGATTCTCACTACAGTCAAGTAGGGTTCCGAGATGGTCGGTCTCAGGCGTTTTCAGCGAGCCGTGGGTATCGTCCATGAATACTTGGACGGGCGTGAGTGGTGTGTTCTCGTCTTGGGTGCCATGCCAGGCACAGATCGGAGTTGCTATTTGTTCCGGGTCAAGCGCCTGAGATGCGAACGATCGATTCTCACGCGCAACGGCCCGTGTATCCTGTCGAAATGCCTCGTGAAAGTCCGTCGCGACCGCGTGGCCGATCGCATCCGACACAGATCGATCGGTGTACTGCTGGACTATGGCTCCGGGCCCTGCAACAGCGCCGATCGCACTGGATACCCCGAAGAGGAGACGCACTGCGAATGGAATCTTCGAGAGCCTTGGGAGGCCAATTTCGGCTGGCGGGATCACTGTACTGACGAGCCCAAGCTTAGTCGCCCACTCGCTGGTCGCTGCTGCGAATGCGAACGGACCGCCACCGGAGAAGCCCATCACTGCAGCCCGATCGATCGACATTGAATCGAGAAGCTCCGACAGATCCACCTTCCAGTCCCACCACGTCCAGTCATCGGGTGGCGGCGACGAGCGGCCGTATCCAGGACGGTCCGGAACGATGAGTTGGATTCCTTCGGCAGCTGCAACGTCCGAGAGCAGCGATACGAACAACCGGGAGCCAGGAGTTCCGTGATGGGCGACGACGGGAGTCCCATTAGGTGCACCGCCACTGGTGTAGGCGAGTGTTCGACCGTTATCGAGGGTGTGCGTGTCAGTTGCGGGGGTACTCGTTCGTTTCGTCATTGGGAGTACTCCACTGGAGAGCCCAACAGTGCGATGGAATACCGATCGGAGGGGTGATCAGTTCTCATGTGGATTTCACTACTCGACAGTCACGGTTCCCTGGTTGTCGATTCCGATGTTAATGGCCTGAATCGGTCTGTCTTTTGACTTGAAGGTATGGCGTATCGTCGTCGTGTCTCCGTCGACGGTGACTGCGACCTCATACTCACCTGTTCGGTTGAATTGCGCCATTTTGCGGTCTGACTCCGCGTCGAGGGTCCGCCCGTCAGAGTACACTAACCCCGAATCATCGGATATCTCTACAATGACCGCGTGATTCGTACTATCCTGATTGACGACAATCACGTCCCTAGTCACATCGTCCTCGCCGAGGATTCCTGTACAGCCGGCACTGAAAGCGAGAGCTCCGACAAGAAGACCGAGAACGGCGAGTCGAGTTCTGTGGGTCACACGGTAGGTTTCCTGCTCGGTCCAGATAACCCACAGGTAAGGACATACTTGTGTTTTAGCTACAATACAGAATTTCAATTGATCCTTTTGTATCTCATTTAGCAGTAGCAGGAGAGTGGACAGAGATGGTGGGAGGGGAGTGTGGGGGACGGTGGCCGACAAAAATACTGCCGGCAATCCATTGTTATCAGTAGCTAATAAAAAAATCAGCTAAGAGTAAAAAACCATTTTGAGCTATTCATGGTTGCAATACCCTCTCCTACTGCGCTCGGGGCTGCTTGACGTACAGCACATACTCCACACTAACCGATCGGTCACGGGTAATTAAAATGGCCAGGCCGCTTGCAATCAATCAGTTTTGCGGTGGTCGGCACGAACAATAATTTCCGTCGTACTGTATCTTCGGAGAAGCGGCGTTCACTCCTCCATATCGTCCCTGGCGTGAATCTTGGCCTGTTCGCGAGCACTGGGATTGGCCGACTCTTTGAACGGCACCTTCGCCAGCGTTGCATAGACCGGTTCGCCGGGTTCCTCGGCATACTCGTCCGGGAGGTGTACCTCGAACTCTAAGTCGAGGTCAGCGTCGTAGATCGAGTCATTAAGTGGGATATCAGTGACGGCCTGCAGTTTTTCCGCCGGCACGAATCCGAGGCCGATGTTGGCCTCGAGGTCGGGGTTCCACCCCGCCGACGTCAGGTAGCCACATTCCTCGCCTGTCTCCGGATCCGAGATGAGCCAGAAGTCCGAGGCCCACTCCTGAATCGGTTCGCCGGCCATTTTTAGTCCGACCAGTTTGTGCGTGAATGGATACGCACCGTCTTTGATGGCTGCTTTTTGTCGTTCCAGTTCCGCTTTGCCGATGTAGTCCGCGTCCTTGTCGTCGGGAACCTGATAGCCGAGGTTGACCTGGAACGGCGAGGTTTCGTGGTCCATATCCTGCCCCAATGATAGGATTCCGGCAGCGATCCGTCGCCGACCGTTTACCGGCGTCGCGGCACCGCCGTGGTCTTTGACCGTTTCGAGGACCGGGTTCCACACCTTTTCGCCGGCCGTCGTTGCCTCACGGACGTATATTTCAAAGCCTGCTTCGCCGGAGAAGCCAGTTTGACTCACTAACACCGGGATGTCGTTGATAGTTGCTTCCAACAGTCCGTAGTACGGAACGTCTTCGACCGGGGCATCAATGAGCGACTCGATCACATCGGGGGATTTCGGCCCCTGAATCTGCATCGGCGAGACGTCGATCTCGTCGATATTGACATCGAAGTCGTTCCCAACCGTGACCCCTTGTAACCACTGCAGGAGGTCCGAGTCGGCGATAGAGAACCAGAACTCGTCGTCGTCGGGTCGCAACAGGACGAAGTCATTGAGGATGCCGCCCTCCTCGTTGCAGCAGATGGCGTACTTGCCGCGCATCGGCTCAATGTCGGTCGCGTCTCGCGTGATGACGAAGTTGACGAATGCCTCAGCGTCGGGGCCCTCGACACGGATTTGGCGCTCGACTGCGACGTCCCACAGCGCTACGTGGTTGACCAACAGGTCATACTCAGCTTGTGACCCCCCGTCTTCGGGATCAATGTACGCCCGGGGGTGATACATATGGTTGTATATCGTCGCCTCGTGACAGCCTTCCTCGACGGAGAGGTGCCAGAACGGAGACTTCCGGACCCGTGTCGAAATCACGAGATCAATGTCCGCGTCGCCTGTTTGACGTAGGTTTCTAGGAATGGTGCGATCCGACTGGTCGACACTTGGATGGTTCGAGTGGTGTTGGTGTCCAGACATTACAATCCACTTCGTGTTTCTCCGCCGTGGTTAAACAGGTGTCCCCAGGGACGCTCGAGGTGACTGGCTTCGACCGGCGGGGTGGTCCCGACGGGAAGGTAGCGTTCTGAGTCAATCGCGCTTTCTCGATCGTCGACACGGGTTTTTGTTGCCATGTGACGGAATAAGCCATCTGTACCCATATTGGTCTGTAGCTTAATCCTATAACCCGTTTATATGTATTGCGGAGGAATCTGAGAATTCTGTACCCCCTCGGTACCTCGCTGAGAGAGCCGGTTCGTCTCTCAGTTACGATCAGTAACGATCCATACCCCGATCCAACAGTTACGATCAGTAACGATCCATACCCCGATCCAACCGGGTTTCTTTCAGTTGCGATTTACGGTGACGGACTCAGTGGCATCGAAATCGGTAGAGAAGTCCCATAGGAGTGGAATCACTCAGACGTTATAGGAGCGAACCGGACGCACGCACGAATGAACCTCGTCAAGAGAGATTGATGTCGGTCCGATCGCTATTCTCGAAGCTACATTCACCACTTTAGAGGTGTTCTACCGCCGGTATTCAAGTGAATCCGCGATGAAGTGTGAGTTGTTGTAACACCCTCTGAGAATTGAAAGAGGTGGCTTCGCCTGAAACCCAAAAACGGAACTGCTGATGGTTTTCTGCGGGTCGGAGATGGCAACGAACGGCCCTAGAACGGAGTGAAACTGGCCAGCCTCGATCTGTGGGTGCTGTGTGGGGCTGCGACGAACGGGCCCAGAGGCAGTCACTCGGTGGCCACCAGAGCGAACACAGCGACAGCGGAGTAACACACCAATGGTACGAACCAACCCTGCGACCGGCGAGACGATCGAAACGTACGACGAACACGACGACGGGCAGGTCGAAGCGCGGCTTGCGAAGGCCGAATCGACGTTCGATTCGTTCCGCGAGTGGTCCGTCGCTGAACGTGAAACGAAACTCGCGGAGGTGGCGACGTTGCTCCGGGAGCGGACGACCGAGTACGCCGAACTAATGACTCGGGAGATGGGCAAGCCGATCGCCCAGGCTGAGGCCGAAGTCGAAAAGTGTGCATGGGTCTGTGATCACTACGCCGAGCACGCGGGACGGTATCTCCAGGACGAACAGCATCCGAGTCCCCCGGGGTCGACCGTGAAGACAGTTCACGAACCGCTCGGGCCTGTGCTCGCGATCATGCCCTGGAACTTCCCGTTCTGGCAGGTATTTCGATTCGCTGCCCCGTACGTCACGGCGGGGAACGTCGGACTCCTCAAACACGCCTCAAACGTGCCGGAGTGTGCGCTCGCGATCGAGGAGGTGTTCCGCGACGCCGGGTTTCCCGAAGGCGCGTTCCAGACACTACTGATCCCGTCTGACCGCGTCGAGGGAATCCTCTCGGATCCGCGTATTAAGGCGGCGACGCTCACTGGGAGCGGCCCAGCGGGGCGAGCAGTTGCTGGTACGGCCGGCGAGAATCTCAAAAAGACGGTCCTCGAACTCGGGGGGAGCGACCCGTACGTCGTCCTCGATGACGCGGATGTCGAGGTTGCCGCGACGACTGCAGCCTGGGCGCGCAACCTCAACGGCGGCCAATCATGTATCGCCGCCAAGCGATTCGTCGTCCACGACGCGGTCTACGAGGAGTTCATCGATCGGTTCGTCGCGGAAGTCGAATCGTTCACCGTTGGTGACCCGATGGACCACGACACGGACGTCGGGCCGCAGGCTCGACAGGACCTCATGGAAGGAATTCACGAACAGGTGACAGAAAGCGTCGACGCCGGTGCGACGGTGCTCACAGGCGGAGAGCCCCTCGATCGCGACGGGGCCTACTATCCGCCAACAGTGCTTACAAACGTTCCACGGGGGTGTCCTGTCGATGCTGAGGAGGTGTTCGGCCCCGTGGCTGCCGTCTACCGAGTCCCCGACGAGGAGACTGCTATCGAAAAGGCGAACGACACGGAGTTCGGGCTTGGAGCGAGCATCTGGACGAATGACCTCGATCGCGGCGAGCGGGTCGCCAGTCGTATCGACGCTGGCTGTGCGTACATCAACGAACTGGTGAAATCCGATCCGCGGATTCCGTTCGGTGGGGTAAAAGACTCTGGCTACGGCCGTGAGCTCTCGGAAGCCGGGATCAAAGAGTTCGTCAATCGCAAGACAGTCTGGCGCCAGCAGGCAAAAATGAGTGATGAAGACGAGGTGCCGACCGAATGAACGCATCGGATTTGCTCGTGCGCTGCCTCGAGAACGAAGGCGTCGAGCACGTATTCGGTGTTCCCGGCGAGGAGACTGAAGACCTGCTCTTCTCGCTTCGGGACTCTGAAATCACGTTCGTTCCGGTTCGCCACGAGCAGGGTGCCGCGTTCATGGCCAACGTTCACGGGCGACTCACCGGCGATGCGGGCGTCTGTCTCGGAACACTCGGCCCCGGTGCGACGAATTTAATGACTGGCGTCGCGGACGCGAACCTCGACAAGGCACCCCTCGTGGCGATCACGGGACAGGGTGGATTAGAGCGATTGCACAAGGAGAGCCACCAGGCACTCGACATCGTCAGCATGTTCGAATCGATCACGAAGTGGAATACCCAACTCAACGATCCCGACATCATCAGCGAATCGGTCCGGAAGGCGTTCAAGGTGGCCGAATACGAGAAACCCGGCGCGACGCATCTCGAATTCCCCGAAGACGTCGCCGGCTTTACGACTGACACCACTCCAATGGACGCTCGCGAACGGGTTCGGCTCGGACCTCCGGACGTCGAATCACTCAAACGAGTCCAGACGTTCCTCGAAGCGGCCGATCGGCCGCTGATTATCGCCGGGAACGGCGCAGTTCGGACGAACGCCACAGGACGACTCCGCGAGTTCGTCGAGACGACCGGTATTCCCGTCGCGTCGACGTATATGGGAAAAGGGGCGATCTCGGATCGATCGCCACAGTCGCTTTTGACTCTGGACTCCGGCGACCACCAGGAGGCATCAGATGCGATCGAGATGGCCGATCTCATCATTACCGTCGGCTATGATATCGCCGAACACGATCCGGCTGGCTGGAACACAGGTACTGACACCGTTATCGTGCACATCGACAGCGAGCCAGCAGAGGTGTACGAGGCGTACAATCCAACCCTCGAACTCGTCTGTACGCTCTCGACGGGACTTGCGAAACTCACAGAGCAAATAGCCGAAAGCGGGACCGAGTTCGACGAGACGTGGTACCGCGATCTCAGGGAGCATATTCTCAAGGATATCGCCGCCGATCCGTCCGAAGACGATCCGTTTACTGTCCGGACGGTACTGCCGGTGTTACGTGATGTGATGAGCGCCGAGGACGTCCTGATCTCCGATGTCGGAAGCCACAAGATGCAGATCGCACAGAATTTCCTCACCTACGAACCCAACACGTGCATTATTTCCAATGGCCTAGCGTCGATGGGTATCTCGGTTCCTGGTGGGATCGCTGCGGATCTCGCAACCGATGGGGCCGTCGTTGCAGCCACCGGCGACGGCGGTTTTCTCATGAACGGCGCGGAGATCGAGACCGCAACGCGAGTGGGGTGTGGCTACACAATCCTCCTCTTCTCCGACGACGATTACGGGCTGATTTCCGAGAAACAACGCGCCCATCGCGGGGAGTCGTTTGGAACGGGACTCACGAATCCCGACTTCATGACGTTCGCAGAAAGCTTCGGTATCGAGGGATATCGCCCCGAGAACTGGGATGAACTTGAGGAGATGTTGGGAGATGCACTCGTGATAGATGAGATGTCGCTTGTCGAGATCCAATTGAGATAACTTCGGACTCATGTGTGTGTGTGATCCTGACCATAGACAGGTACAGATGGCCAGTCAGAACAGTCGTCGCTCGACTGCTCGGCGCAGTCGTCCCGGTTGGCTCACTCCATAGACGAGAAGTGTCCCGTGTTCTGTACCTGCTGTCACAGGATCCGATCCCCGGTTAAAGATTCGGTCTGTGAGGTCATTTTGCATGCCGCTGACGACGAGGACATCAGAATCGTTGGCCGCGAGTTCAATTGCGTCTTCGGTGGTCGACTCGAGGATTCGAGTCTCGACCGGTGATTCACAGAGCGCCACCAATTCCGAGAGGTAATCCGCAGTGGTGTTCCGCCGGCTTTCGGGTGCATCTGCATCCACAGCGAAGTAGAATGTGATCGTGGCGCCGACTGCGCTTGCCAAGGCATCGGCCAACGCAACCTTTGTTGGATCGAAAGGCCCCTCATCGGTTATGACACCGATGTGGTTGACGGTGTCGTGATCGAAATTCGAGGCCTCGATAACATCACAGGGTGCGTGGTCTTCGATCCAGTCTGCATCGCTACCGAGGAGCGTCTGTGATCCAGTCGATCGCTCGATGAGTAGCGTATCGGCCTCAATCTCAGCCGCGTAGTTCACGATGGCGTGTCGAGTGTCGTGGCTGACGACCTCACCGTAGCGGATCGGGATCTTCGAATCGGTTGCCCGGTCGGCCATTCGAGTTTCGAACGCTTGGTCGGCCTCTGTGAGGGACGCGGCTGACTGCGGGAGGGGCGTCTGATCGGGTATCTCATCGAACTGGGCGACCCGGATCCCGCCCTCTCGGGTCCGGGCGAGGTCTCTGGCAAGGTCGATTAGCGATTGCTCGACAGCAGGGTCTGTCTGCTCTGTAACCGCCACGAGGACCTCGTTGCTGTCGGTTGCAATCTCGGATTCTGTTTGTTCGACCACGTCTCTGCCGACACTGCGACGAAGGGCGTCGGTCATCGCTCCCTCGCGGGCAACGCCGCCGCGACGATAGACGAATGCGTAATACCACGTCATTGAGCCGACAATGATCACAACGGCTCCGACCAGCGGAACAAATCCGATGTACCGAAGCAGGACAAACCCGCCGACAATCCCCACCAGTTGCGGGACGGGATAGAGCGGCGACGTGAAACTGGGATTATAGGCCTCGATCGACCCCTGACGAAAGGCGATGAGGGCGACGTTGATCAGAATAAACACGAGAATCTTAAACGCGCTTGCCAGTTTGGCGATGTCGTCAATCGGCACAAACGCGATGAGGACGAGCAACACACCACCCGTGATCGTGATCGCGTTGACTGGCGTCTCGAATCGATCGCTAACACTCTCGAAGATGTCGGGAGCGAGACCGTCGCGACTCATCGCGAAGGGGTACCGCGACGAGGAGAGGATCCCCGCGTTCGCCGTGCTGATCAAGGCGAGCAACGCAGCGACCACGACGGCTGCAACGCCGACTGTCGGTAGCGCGGCACTAGCTGCGACTTGCATCGGCGTATCTGTGTTCGTGAGCGCCGCCTCGTCTGCGACGCCGACCATCACGGTCACGATCGCGACGTAGATCCCGGCCGTGATGATAAGTGAGCCTAAGATACCGAGGGGAAGATTCCGATCCGGATTCTCTACCTCTTCGGCAACACTCGCGATCTTGGTAACGCCGGCGTACGAAACGAACACGAACCCAGTCGCGCCCAAGATTCCGTTAATTCCGCTGTCGAAGAATCCCTCGAATCGGGCACCTTCGACACTTGGGGCCCCGACGACAATGAACCAGACCATTACGGCCAGCATGACCGCGACGATGGCGATCTGCATCCGTCCCGTCTGTTTCGCCCCGACGATGTTCAACAGGATCAACAAAGCGGCGACCGCCAGCGCCACGGGTGTCACCGGGAGGTCGAACAACAATACCAGATACGGGGCACCGCCCACCAGCGCAAGTGCGCCTTTGAATGTCAGCGAAAACCACGTCCCGACGCCGGCAATTGTCCCGAACAGCGGCCCCATTGCTCGTTCGATATACAGATACGTTCCCCCTGCTTCGGGCATCGCCGTCGCCATCTCGGATTTGCTCAGCGCCGCCGGCAACACGAGTACGCCCGCGAGAAAGTACGCGAATACGACAGCAGGCCCGGCCATTTTCATCGCTAACCCTGGCAGAATAAAGATGCCGCTGCCGACCATCGCGCCGATACTGATCGCCGTTACTGCTGGAAGACCCAAATCGCGCTCTAGTTGCTTCCCCATTACTGTGAGGAAAATCCAGTCTCCTGACTGTGTCCGAACGATCCTTGAACAAATCTCGTCGAAGTTACTACCGGAGAGTCGTTCATATACATCCTACCAAAAGCGATAGCTCCCCAATAAAAAACGCGGTTGGGCTGTGTCTCTATATTCTGCTAAATGCTTGTAGTGTCTCCTCGGTGAAGCTCGATCGAACCTCAATACGGACGATTCTCGGCACAGTCGAGAGAGACCGCACCAATTTCGGTGAAAAAATTTAAATAATTCTAAGAGAGCCTCAGATTATGCCTCTCCATATATTGCAGTTCCCTTTCGGTCCAGAGTTACTAATTTTCGTCCTGATGGTCCTCCTGGTTCTGTTCATCGTTTTCGGGTTAATCGGTCGATGGGTCTACCAAGATGCGAAATCTCGAGGGAGTGACTGGGCGTGGCAATGGGGCGTTGGCATCGCGTTGTTATTTTTAGCCGGTCTGGTTCCCGGCCTGCTCGGGATACTAATTTACTTCTCGATACGAGGAGAGCGCGTTGAATCGACGCCCTGAACGCAACAAACGGATAGCGACAGTATCCGATCGATGCGTGCGAAATCGCTATTGGGTAGTCTCAACCGATCGGTGGTATCTAAGTATTCACAATTTTCAAACGAGATTTCAGAGTACAGTGAATTGTAATTCTCCGGTGCAAGACTTCCATAGGCGCATGTAGTCCGCCCAGCGTCTATTCCGCTGGATATCTCATTCGAAAATACTGTTCGGTCAGGAGCTATAGTAACGTTTGCAACTCTTTGCAACAGCCATCTCGAAATGTAGTCCGAGAGAGCGTGAACCAGCAGTTCCTGAATCGAAGTGGGAAAATAATTGCAAACGCTACTATAGTTCTGTCAGCCCGAACAGTTCCACCCTGTGAGAGTGAGGCAAAGAAGAGAGCCAGGACGTTCGATCGAATAGCTGACAGAGAGTTTTAGACTATGCGTGCCCAACCTCAAAGCTATGAGCTCAGCAGGCCCACAAGGACTCCAAGCCGTCCCCAAAGAACTGCAGGATCGTGAGTCGTGGCTCGAACCCTTCGAGTGGTACGAGCGGATGCGTGAGGAGGCTCCGGTCCGATACGACCCGGAGCGTCGTACGTGGGACATCTTCCGATACGAGGACGTAAAGCGCGTGTTGGACGATGACGCTGTGTTCTCAGTAAACCCTCGAGAGGCAGACGATTTTGTCGAACCCGAACGGCCGGGAGAGGGATTGATCTTCGATACGATGTTGTTCCAGGACCCGCCCCGTCACGACGAGCTTCGAGGCGTCGTCGACGACTGGTTCCAACCCCGCGCCCTCGCCGATCGCGAATCCCACTTCCGAGAACTGGCTGGCGAGTTGCTCGACGACGCCGTCGGGGCAGACGAGCAACTGGATATCGTTAAGGACCTCGCATATCCGTTTCCGGTAACGGTCATTGCTGAACTGCTCGGCGTCCCGTCGTCGGACCGCGATCGATTCAAGACGTGGTCGGACACGCTCGTCGAAGCCGCAAGCGACGATGAGAGCGTAGACGCGTTCGCGGACCGCCAGCAGCAGATCCAGATGGAGATGGCACAGTACTTCTTGGAGATGATAGAGGACCGTCGTGAGAACCCCCAAGAAGATCTCCTCTCTGTTATCGTCACCGCCGAGTCCAGTTCGGGGGAACGACTCTCCCAGGAGGAGGCGCTCGGAATGTGTATCCTGCTGCTCGTTGCAGGGAATATCACGACATCAAATCTCATCGCGAACGCGGTTCGGTGTTTCGCCGAGGCAGACGGCGATTTGTTCGACGAGTTACGTGGGGACGATCGCGCGCTCACGAGTGCGATCGAAGAGGTGCTGCGATACCGATCGCCGGTGCAGGCCATGAGCCGGGTCGCCACCGAAGACGTGACGATGCATGGCGAGACCATCGGTTCCGGTGATCGGATCATTGCCTGGCTCGGCTCCGCGAACCGCGACGAACGGCAGTTTGAAGCGGCCGATACGTTCCGGCCGGACCGATCGCCAAACCAACATCTCGGGTTCGGTCACGGGACCCATTACTGTCTGGGCGCGCCGCTGGCCCGACTCGAAGCCAAAGTCGGACTGTCGGAGTTACTCGATCGTGTCGAAAACGTACAACTCACCGAGACAGCCCTCCAACCAACCCGGAGTTCGTTCATCTACGGCGTGGAATCCTTGCCGATCCGATACGACGAGCGATAATAAATTGAATAGGACTTTTCGGTGCGTATCACACTTCTCACGGCTTTGATTTTCCACGACACAGGGCGACTGTTGCTAGACTCGTTCAACCACGCATCCGAACGCTATTCAGATCCGCGCTTGAACAGCACTGTAGATTCCGACCATGGGAAAAAGCGGGAGTATCGGCATCCTGTGTCAAAAGCACAAGCCAGTGTTCAGGGAGGTGGCCGATCGTCTTCGGAACGAAGGGTTTCGAGTTCGATTCTTCGATCCGCAATCTCAGCTCTCAGTAGAGCAGATTGCCGACCTCTCGGTGATTGTCAACAAAAAGACCCTTCCGAGCGCACTCCCGGCGCTGAGGCATGCTCATCGGGAGGGAACGCCGCTGTGGAACAACCTTCAGGCAACGATTTTGTTCAGTTCACGGCTAGTCGGTCTTCGAGCGCTATCGGAGATGGGGTTTCGCACACCCCCAGTCACCTTTGAGAAACCAACGATCGAGTACGTCGCAAAAGGCTACTATATCTGGGACGGCGAACCCGAACTCAATGGTGAGGGAGATTTCTATCAAGAGCTGATCCCGACGGATCCAGTTGATTACAAGTATTATGCCGTTAATGACGGGGAACAGATACACGTCGCAGGGAAACGCGTCACCTCGAAGCTCTACCGGGAGAAACAGTTCGTCGGCGACACACAGGTCAGACCAGCACTTGCAGCGTCTCTTCGACAACTCGTTGAGCGGTTCGATCTCCGGGGTGTCGGGGTTGATTTTGTCAGAGATGCCGAGGACCAGTATTGGGCTGTCGACGTCAACTTGGCAGCAGGATACCGGGATAGTGGACTCGAACCCGCACTTACGAAATCGATTATTTCGAGTCTACCAAGCGGCTCAATGACCCACGAGTGAAATCGAGGGGCCTCGCAGTAGAATTCACGTCCAGCTCACATTCGAATTTCTGACATACGAACTGGTTTGTGTTCTGACACGCAAGCTGATATGTTGAGTCTCGATTCCTGCGTAAATCCGGATGAAAAACACACTTCCGAGCCCTTGTTCGCTCCGCTCACGAGGACGGGGGAAAAGCCGATCTACAGTCAATTACGCATCAGAATCGGTCAAAAAGGAAGTCCGCCCTCCCCGAATTGAACTCGCCGAGACAGTCCGGGCATGCGGCTCGCTCCGCTCGCCGTTCCGGGCTGTGACTCGTCTGCACAATTCGGCTCGGCGAGTGATTTCTCACTGCTCACTTCGTTCGCAGAAGAAATCCGCCCTCCCCGAATTGAACGGGGGACAAGCCGATCTACAGTCGGCTGCTCTACCAGGCTGAGCTAAGGGCGGTTATATGCAAATAGCCGCTCGAACTGACTTAAGAATTCTCATTCCATCGCGCCGGAGTCCCGTGATTGTAATACCCACCCACCCATCGCCGATCGCCCACAACACAGCCGCGACGGACAAGCGTTTTTGCGCACAACACCCGAACAGCGGGGTATGAGCGACGATCGCGGGACCCGCCAGGCGACCTTTGGGACGGACGGCTCCGTGGAGACAGATACGCCCCCGGAGGCGACGGGATCGAACGATTTCGACGAGGAGAAAGCCCCAAACGAGACCGACGGCGGCTACAGCCGCTATGCGGTGTCGAGCCTCCTCCAGAAGGCCGTACGGCGATCGGACGAAGAGGTCGCCGCCTGGGCCGCCTGGGAACTCGCTCGATCGGGGTACGCGTGGAACCTCTGGGATCGACTGAATCTCTACGTCGTCGAGGATCTCAAAGCCGGCGATCAGATCGCGCTGACGATCGACCGTTACGAGGAACTGGCGACTGATCGCTGGGAGCCTGACTCGTGGCGGGGCCGACTGTGTGCGGTCCACGCCGCTCTGGCAGCCGCCCGTGCGCCCTCAACCCGAGAGGCGGCCAACGCCGACGCGTTCTTCGGAGCTGTCGCAGGAGAACGCGCTAAGGCCCGCAAAGATGGGAGCGAGCCAACGATCGACTTCCCGGTTGGTGACCTCAAACCCGAGGGACGCTACGATGTGATCTTTGACGGCCATACTGGCGAAGGATCGAAGCGCGATCGCGGGACGCGGTTTTTCAAACGTCATGGCGCGCGGGTCGGCCCAGATGGCGAGTCCGAACTGAGCGCGCGCTGGCAACGGCTGAACATGATCCTGAGCGAGGTTGACTACACCGAAGCTGAGATCGAACACGCCGTCTCAGCAGTCGAGCCGGACGATCGCTGGACGGAGCCGGCCTTCGACGACGCCGAAAGCGATGAGCACGACGGAACCGCCGGAAACACCGACCGCTGATCGAGAGACAGCTTTAGGTTTGCGACCGTCTGAACGTGGCGTATGCTCTTTACTCCGGGACCGACCGCGGTCCCACCGGCGGTCCGCGAAGCGATGGCCGAGCCACAGCCGAACCCAGACATGGATCCGTCGTTCGCCGATCGCTACAATCGACTTACCGACAACCTCGCACAGATCTACGGGACTGATCACGACGTGGTCGTTCCTGGTGGAGAGGGAATCCTCGGGCTGGAGGCGGCGATCGCCTCGCTCGTTTCCCCCGGCGATCGCGTCCTCTGCGTCTCGAACGGGCTGTACGGCGACGGCTTCGCGGACTTCGTCGACGCCTACGACGGAGACGCAACGTTGGTTACCACGGACTACGACGCGGGATACGATTTTGAGGCCCTCGATCGGGCGATCGCCGATGCCGAGGCGGCTGGTGAACCGTTCGATTTCGCGACGATGGTCCACTGTGAGACACCGACTGGTACGCTCAACGATCTCGATCCTGTCTTGGACAGAATCAGCGACCACGGCGCGATCACTGTCGTCGACGCAGTTTCCTCGCTCGGCGGGACACCAGTCCCGACCGAGCGGATCGACGTCTGTCTGGGGGGCTCACAGAAGTGTTTCAGCGCGCCGCCGGGACTGACGACAGCCGCAATCAGCGATCGCGCGTGGGAGCGAATGGAAGAGCGAGACCCCACGTCATTGTACACTAACTTCCTACCGTGGCGAGATGTCTCTGAGGACTTTCCGTACACCCACCTCGACGCGCTCGTAGCGGCGCTGTCGGTCGCGGTCGATCGCATTCTCGAAGAGGGGACCGACGCCGTCTACGATCGCCACCGCGAGGCTGCCGAGCGCTGTCGAACTCGCGGAGCGGAGCTTGGGCTCGAACTGTATCCCGAGCCAGAGCGATCATCCCCAACCGTGACCGCATTCAGCCTTCCTGGGGAGGCGACAACGATCCAACAGCGCGTGGAAAGAGAGACAGACATTGTCCTCGGAACCGGACTCGGTGAGATGGAAGACGACATCCTCAGAGTCGGTCACATGGGGTACAATGCAACGATAGAAAAAGTCGATCGGGTTATGGATGCAGTTAGTGCCGCGATCGATACCTGATGGTCGACCACGCACCACTGATCAGCCGACGTTCGTTTCTCTGATCTTGATTCCTTTGCCAGCGAGGTGGGTGAGCTGTCGGCGAGCAAAATCCTCTTCCCGGGTGCCTCGTGTGGCAAGCACGTGGACAATCGAGCTCCCGGCTGGCCGCATCGTGCGGCCGGCTCGCTGGGTTCCTTGCCGACGAGAGCCGCCAAGCCCTGAGGCGACGATCGCCAGTTCGGCGTTCGGCAGGTCGATCCCCTCGTCGGCGATCCGAGAGACGACGAGGGTTCGCTCTTCGCCGTCCTGAAACGCATCTAACAGCCGCTGGCGCTCGTGGTGGGGTGTCTCGCCGCTGAGAAACGGCACCGACAGCGCCTCGGCGAGTTCGCGGCCCTGTTCGAGATACTCGACGAATACGAGGGCCTTCGCGGTAGGATTCCGCGCGAGCAAGTACCTAGCCTCCTCGATCTTTGCGGGGTTCATCGCCGCCAGCCGGTACCGTTCGCGGCCATCCGCGCTGGAATACTCATTTTGCGCTGTGTCGTCGCGCCAGGGAACGTAGCGAATCTCGAGTTCCGGTTCGACGACAAATCCCTCGTCGATCAGCGCCGACCAGTCGGTCCCGATCGGCGGGCCGATCAGCGTGAATATCTCAGCCTCCTTGTCGTCCTCGCGGACTGGTGACGCCGAGAGACCAAGCCGGTGGACCGCCTGAAGGTCGGCGCTCCGTCTGAACACGTTGCTCGGAATGTGTTGGCACTCGTCGTAAACGATCAACCCCCATTTTCGCGAGTCGAAGAGGTGGCGGTGTCGATCCATTCCGGCCGTCTGGTAGGTGGCGATCGTTACCGGCGAGATATCTTTCTCGCCACCGTGGTACTCGCCGACGTCTGCCGGATCGATTGTGGTGTGTTTTTCGAGTTCATCACGCCACTGGCTGGCCAATTCGCGGCTCGGCACGAGCACGAGGGTTTCTCCGCCGATCGCAGCCATCGTCCCGAGTGCAGCGATCGTCTTTCCGCTGCCGGGTGGGCCAACGTATATGCCGGCGTTGCGATCGAGGAACGTCTCGATCCACTCCTCCTGATAAGGTCGCAACGACGTGGACAGTTCGATATCAACCGGATCGCCGGTTTCGAGCTCTCGGGCGTCAACGACCGGATATCCCGCATCGTAAAGCGTCCGTTTGATAGCGCCGATCGCCTCCTCACGGACCCAGCTTTCGGTGTCCGATATTGGCGCGTGGAGATGGTCTTCCGACAGCTTCTGTCTCGCGACGTTTCCCATTAGATTCTCTGTCGCCGCTTCGAGAACCACGTAGCCGTCTGGGTGGGTCCGCAGCGTGAACTGGTGGGCTCGATTCCACTGGTCGGAGATCCACTCTTCGAGATACGAAGACCGACGCGGCAGTACCGATCGAACCGAACGCAACAGCGCCGAGAGCTCCTCAAACGGGGCCGCCCAGATGTCCTCCGGGCGAATCCGGTAGAGGTACCCACGCGTCCCGGGGTCCGTCCCGGTCGAATCGACCAGATGCGCGAACTGAAACAGCGTGGCTCGGGTTCGTTGGGTGGGCTGATCGACGACAATCTCCCGTCGCTTGTCAAACAGGACGACCCGCTCGCGGCGGGCGACCGCAGCGAGGTCAGTCGGATACCAGACGATCGGGTCGGACTCGACGTCAAAGCGATCGACAGCGCCGTCGGCTTCGAAGGATTCCAGGAGGTCGATCGCCGCTGCCTGTGTGATATCGAACGCTCGGGCGAGTTCGCTCGCGGTTACCATCGGCCGCTCACGGTCCTCGATCACGTCATATACCGCGTCGATGTCGATCGCCGGCTGTCTCTCACTCGCGGATGAGTCGTTGGGATCACGATCGGGCGATTCGTCCGTGCCGTGACGCTCGGCCATAGCGGTTGTACGGACCCGCCGGGTATATGTTCGGCTCTTTTGACTGGTGGTTGCCGCTGTGACCACCGTGACGCAGTTGGTGGTCCGAAGCCGCACTCTCTCAGATCGCGCGATCGTACGAGGCCGATGCGCTGTCGTCTTCCCAGATCCGAACGGTGAGCCGATCGGGTACCGAAAGCTCGGTGTCCGCAAGGATGTCCTCGCAGACGATCCGGCTGAAGTGCTCGACACTCGGGTTTAGCCCCTCGAACGCCGACAGATCGTTTAGTGTCTTGTCGGCGTATGTCTCGACAATCGAATCGATCGCTTGGTTGACCGCATCAATGTCAACGAGGTAGCCGAACTGGTTCAGCGATGGTCCACTGAACGTGACGTCAAGGGTAAACCGATGTGAGTGAAGGGTTCCTTCTGGACCCGGATTCGGAACAGTGAGGTAGTGTTGAGCAATGAACGATCGCTCGACAGAGACAGTGTACGTCCCGGAGCGTTCGTCTCCCGCCGCCGAGTCGTCCGATTTGGGGGTCGCTGCAGTATTTTTTGATTCACGTCCGACATCGTTCGGCGTATCCGGTGACATGTGTGTCGAGTAGTAGCGGCGCTGGTAAATTAATTAACACAGACTAGTCTGGATCACATGTCGGATAACGTGGCGTTGTCATACACCAGCCTGACCTCACACGTCGGGCACTGTGTCATCGCCGTACTCAAGCAATGCGCAGACGCATTGCTCTGGCGTCGAGTTGAGTCGCTCATACGCGCGCTCAGCCTGTGAAAACGGCACCCGATCGGTCAGTAACTGGTCCGCATCGATCGATCGAAGCTGGTCCCACGCGGCGTCGTAGCGACGATCCCGTGTCCACCGCCCGCGCAAGGATGGATCGAAGGTACTCACCTGACTCGAGATGAGTTCGATCCGACTGCGGTGAAACCGACCGCCGAGATTCAGTTCGACCGGCTTGGTGCCGTACCACGACCCGAGTACCACGCGGCCGTCGTATCCCGTCACACCGACCGCGTCGTCCAGCGCCTCCGGGTTCCCGGAGATTTCGAAGACGAGGTCCGCGCCTGAGGGATCCGCATCGCCCGTCGGTGGGTCGATCGCGTCGGCCAGATTATCTGGGTGGACACTCGAGTCTGCACCCATCTCAATTGAGATTGCTCGTCGTTGTTCGAGCGGTTCAACGGTGACAAGCCGCTCCAGTGGAAACCCAGCGAGAACCGCAGTCAATGCGAGCCCGATCGGGCCCTGCCCGAAGACGACCACTCGCTCACCGAGGATCGGTGCGCCGTCGTGTACAAGCGAAATCGCGGTCTCGATGGTCGGCAGCAACGTTGCGTGGGCCGGATCGATCGCGTCGGGAATCGCCACCACCGCATCCGGATCAGTGCTAAAGTGCGTCTCGTGTGGGTTGAATCCAAACACTGTCTCGCCGAGCCATCGATCAGACACCGCCGCGCCTGTCTCACGTACCGTTCCAACCGCCGCATAGCCGTACTGTAAGGGATACGACAGCGAGCCAGAAAGCGAGTCGATTTTGCTGTCGGCGGCCATCTCGTCGGGTGCTTCGCCCCGGTAGACGAGTAGCTCTGTCCCCGGACTGATTGCAGAATACTCGGTATCGACGAGCAGCTCATCCGTAGCGAGATCGATAGCCGATCGCTCGCGGATCGACACCGATCGCGGGCCGGTGAAAAACAGCGATCGACGGCTGGTGGTCATCAGTCACTCGTTGCGTGTGCGCGTTGTCCGGCGAACTCGACTGTCGTCCCGTCGTACCGGCAGTCCTCGAGGGCGTGTTTCGCCGCGATCCCCGCGTCGTGAGCGGACTCTCCGCGGCCGACGCCGACCTTTAGCTCGACGCCAACGTCTTCGCGGACCGCATCGATCGCCGCCCGATACGCGCCCACATCGAGTGACGGACAGATCGCGATGATGTTGTCTCCGCCGACAAAAAACGACAGCGCGCCGTGTTCGCGCCGCATGTGCTCCATGAGCGAGGCGTAGCTTCGTTCGATGTGGATGAACGAGTCAAACTCGTTGAGTTTGTCGGTGTACTTGTCTGTCGCGTTGTTGACGTCGAAGTGCGCGATCGAAACATCATTCGGTGCCACCTCAGAGAGATACGAGCCGCCGAGAACCTCAGTTCGATTCGCGTCCTGGGCACTTCCCGCCGCCTGCAGGCGCTCTGTGGCCGCCGATAGCGCTTTGGCAGGCGTTTCGGCGACACCAATCCCGAGGCTGATCGTCACCGGATAGCGGTTCCGCACGCTCTCTTGCAGCGTCCGGTGATCGCGCTCGTCCATTCCGTTTGTCACCGCGATCATGTTGTCAAACCGTGTGAAAAAGACGTAGCCGTCCCGACTCCCGATGAACTGAGCGATGTCCGCAAATAGGCGGGATTGCAAGGTCTGGAGGTCCATCTCCCGGCGTGGTTCGGGAGTGACCGTCCACGGTCCGTAGTTGTCGATCTGGATGAGCGTCAACTGGGTTCTCGTCACAGTACACGTTGGTTCGGTTTGCACAAGGTAGTGTCTTTCCGTTTTTGTTGGGCGTCACATTCGCGGAATGAGCCCGACAGGAGCCAATGCAAATGATCGATCGGCGAATACAACTACAGAGATCACGTACTATGGGTATGGACTATCAGGCTGCGATTATTGATGTCGACGGGACGATCGTCCGCGGCGATACGCCAATTGGCGGAGCCGATCGCGGGCTCAGTGCGATCGACGCTGCCGGGCTGGATCGGTTGTTCGTCTCGAATAATCCAACGAAACGCCCACCAGCGTACGAGCGCCGGCTCACGAGTGCGGGATTCGATGTCGACGCAGCGGAGGTCATCACTGCTGGAACTGCAACGACCTCGTACTTAGACGAAGAGTACCACGATGACGCGGTCTACCTCGTTGGCGAGGCTGAACTGGCCGAACAGTTCACCGATGCGGGGATTACAGTGGCCGATCACCCCACTGAAGCCGACGTGTTCGTTGCGTCGATCGACTTTGCGTTTAGTTACGACGACATGCAACAGGGGCTTCGAGTGCTCGCAGATCCGGAGGTCCCGTTTATTGGAACTGACCCCGATATCGTCATCCCGACCGACACGGGCAACATTCCGGGATCTGGCGCGATCATCGGCGCAATCGAGACAGTTACCGAGCGATCGGTCGACGTCATCTGTGGCAAACCCTCCACGCACGTCGCATCGATGGCACTCGATCGCCTCGGAGATCCTGCACCCGAACGCTGTCTTGTCATCGGCGATCGCCTTGACACCGATATCCTTCTTGGCGATCGAGCCGGAATGACTACCGTTCTCGTCCAGACAGGAATCACCGACGATCGTCGGCTGGCAGACTCACCTATCGAGCCTGATTACGTGTTGAATTCGATCGGTGAGATCGATCGCGTGCTCGGCTGATCGAGCGAACAATCGATCAACGCCGCCCTCACTCGTCGGTATCAGCGATCGGCAATTCAACGACGAATATCGAACCCGCTGGGTCATTGTCCTCCACCCAGACTGTTCCCCCATACAGCTCTGTGAGGCTCTTGACTAGGTACAGCCCGATCCCCGTCCCTGCGCTCTCAAGCCCCTTTTCGCCCTTGCCGAAGATATCTTTTTTTTGATCGTCCGGGATCCCGGGGCCGTTGTCAGCGATCGTTACCTGCACAGATTCGTCCGTTCGTGTTGCTGAGACGGTCACTGTCGGTACCTCCTTGTCGTTGTGTTGGATTGCGTTCGACAGGAGATTTCGAAACACCGAATCGAGCATCTCGTCTGCGATGACAGTGGTCTCTTCGATCGTCTCTTCAACCGTGATCGCGGCGTTCGGATACTTTGATCGAATCGTGTCGAGTTCACCTTCGAGCGTACTCCACAGATCGGTTGGCCTGTGGTCACTTTCGGTCGAGAGCATCACGTCGGCCATGTCACGGGCTGTCTGGGTCAACTCAACGGCGTGTGTGGCGTGTTTCTGGATAATCTCAACGTAGGATTGTGCCTCCTCGTCGACGTGGTCTGCAACCATATTCGCATACGCCGTGACCAACTGCAGATCGTTTCTGATGTCGTGTCTGACCATCTCGTTCAGAATCTCGAGGTTGTCGCGCTGTCGTCGCAGCTGTTTTTCGTACTCTTTCCTGCGGGTTGCGTCCTGAAACACCTCATAACAGTATTCGGTTCCCGTCTCGTCGGTAACGAGTAAGCCAGTGACGACGACATCTTTCGTTTCCCCCGCTATCGTCTCGATCACCGCCTCGTATCTGACCCGTTCTCGCTCGTCGTCTGCAGTTAACTCCATTACTTTCTCATGCCTCGACGGTTCGACGTAGAACGAGTCGATGCCGCGCTCACGCAGGATCGCCACAGAATCAACGCCGAAAAGCGACTGCGCCGTCGGATTCGCGTACTCAACTGACTTTGGGTCAGACAGCTTTGTTCGGAGAATTCCGATCGGCACGTGGTCGACAACCTGGCTTTTCAGTTTTGCTCTGGCTGAGCAGGGCGATTGCGAGCAGATTCGTGCAATCGCCAGACTGTCTTCGCCCGTCTGGACTGTCGAGAGGGCAGTGTCTACTTGCATTTCCCCAGACGCCGTCTCAAGCGAGAGGGTGATGGTCTCTGCGTCCGCCGCGGCCGCCCGAAGCGTTGTGAGAAGGTCGCCATCCTCGGTATGGTCGCCAAATAACGACTCGATCGACGTGAGACCTGTACTACGTTCCTCGTCTCCACACAGTGTGTCAAAACGGCGATTGCGCTCGCAAACCTCCCCTGTGTTGGGATCGAATACAACGAGAGGATCGCTAGATTGCTCGAAAAGCGCACGATAAGCGTCGTCGTGGAGACTCATATCTCTGCTGTTGTACCACAAAAAGTAAGCCGTTTTGAACCGCATCGCGCCTTTCGGGCTGGGAGACCGCCTCAGAACGCGCCGCCGTGGACGGTCACGTCGGCGTGGAGTTCGGGTTTCAACGCCGAGTGAACGTGACAGATACCCTCTGCGCGCTCGACGATCGCGTCGAACTGGTCGTCACTGAGATCGGCTTCGACGTGGATCGTAAATCGAACCGCCGAGAGGTCGTCCTCGTCGTCGAGATCAGCTTCGGCGTCGATCTGTACCTTGCCGAGGTCGTCGACGCGTTCTTTCTGCGCGCCGACGCGGAACGCCGGCAAGAAACAGGACGCATAATCGGCGACCAGAACGGCGTTGGGATTCGGGCCGGCCTCATCGAGTGCGTCGATCGATAGCTCGAATTCTCCGACCTGACTCGTGCTTGCAAACCCTTCTTCACTGACGGTGGTGGTTTCGATATCTGTCATTGCACTTGGAGAGATGGTCGGAACAGGCCTAAAGATTGCTTCATCGGTTGACCGGCGCGCACAAGCGACCGCTCCTGCAATTGCGTTCTAGAACCGAGCAAACACCCACCCTGTTACCGTTACAACTCGAACGTCTCGTCGCCGTCGAGAACGTGCACGTCGGTGTCGCTGCCGGTCGCTTTGACCTCGCGAACGAAGTCATCGGTGTCGATCTCGATCGGCGGGAACGAGTCGTAGTGCATCGGGAACGCGTGCTCAACGTCAAGCCAGTCGACCGCAACTGCGGCTTGCCACGGCCCCATCGTGAAGTGATCGCCGGCTGGAACCGCCGCGGCATCGGGTTCGAGATATGGTCCGATCACGTCGCGCATCTCAGACATGAGGCTCGTATCGCCGGCGTGGTAGAACGTCGTCGAATCCTCATCAGCGATCTGTGTCGGTTTCGTATCGCTTACGACGAACCCGGCGGGCATGCCCGCAGACGTTTCATAGCCCGTTTCGATACCGTTGCTGTGGTCTGCGCGAACCATAGTGACGTATGCGTCGCCGCATTCGACGGTCCCACCGAGGTTCATGCCCATCCCGCCGATCGCGTTCTCGAGGCCGAACTCGTCGTTCATGTACGACGCAAGCTCTGGCGTCGCCACAACCGTCGCGTCGGGGAACGCGCCGGCGTGGGCGATGTGGTCGGCATGGCCGTGGGTCAACAGTAGATAGTCCGGATTGTCGATATCTTCTGGTTCGAGATCCGTCTTCGGATTGTCGAAGAACGGATCGATGAGCAGGCTCGTGTCGTCTACCTGTACGTACCACGTCGAGTGGCCGTGCCACGTGAGTTCCATCGTCATAATCCACCTAGACGTACCGGACAAATCCACATAACAGTTGTTGCCAGTGTGATGGAAGCAGATTATACATCGCGAAAATCCTCCGAGAACGCTCCTGAAGGGTCATTGGGCCCGTTATTCCACATCGGAATTCGAGGCACATGACAGCAAGAAGACGACGATACCCCCAACAGGAGATCAAGTCCAATCTGGACAGCCACACAGGGAACGACGCCGTCGAGGGGAGCAGGTCGACGATTTCGAAGCGGTAGTGCTCCACAATGTCGCGGATATTCGGCGAACTCGGGCGCTGATGGACGTCGCCGAACGGTACTGCTCGAAATCCGACTTTTCGATGAAGTCGCTTGATCCACTCACTCGGTGAACTGGTATCTCTTTTCGATAGTGTCGATGAAATCGAACGCGTTGACCAATTGGACGTGATTCTCGTAGTTGTGTTGAGAGAGCGCTCGCTCAATGCCGCGGAATGCAGCTTTGTCATTCGTATCGATCGCGATCGAATTTGTGCGCCCGTCTTCTAAAAGTGTAGCAGCTGCTCCACCCACTTCCGCTTGCTCTATCGTGTGCTCGGGACGATCTGTGGCAGCAGAAATATAGTGTCAAACCATATCCATCGTGGTAGAAACAACAGGATTCGAATAGTCTGGTTCCTCTAAGACCTACGCCCAGCCGGCTTCGATCGCATCGTCAATTGGCGGTTGGCCATGGGGATAGAATTCTGGCGTGAGTTCTTCGTACACTCGTTTAGGGAGTAAAAGCACGATATCGTGTTCGGTCATCGCCCGCTCAAGCAGGCCAATTGTATCGTGGCGTTCGAATCGAATGAAGAGGTTCGTGTCGATGAGGTGGCTCTCGACATCGGAAAAGAGTTGCTCTGGCACGGTTTTTACTCGTCGACAGCCACCTCTACTGCTGCATCCAACGCCTCGATATCGAGTTGAGTCAAGCTCTCATCCTCTACATCCAAGGGAATTTCCTGGAGTTCCTGGAGGATTGTTTCGGCTTCGAGGACAGGAATCTCCTGTTCACGAGCCATTATCCGGGCATTCATCTCCGATTTTGTGTAGGCCCGAGCGTATTCGATGGCTGTCGCCAGACCACTCACTCCGTGACGTCCGATGTAAAGCTCGATATTCTCGTTCGAATCCCGTTGAGCAAGGGCGACGAGGAGTGTTGGAGTGATTTGGAATGTTTCTTCTCCCGTCTGAATGGTCATATCAACCCGACGAGCTCGGTAGCGGTGCGGCTGGGAATCGGTCACGCGCTCGAGGACGCCAATCTCGACGAGGTGCTTGACATCATCGTAGACAGTGGTTTGGGAGCTCGTAGAACGGCTGGCAAGTTCCTCGACAGTCGGGGTATCGAGTTCCAGTACCCTGGCGTACAGACGTGCCAACCGGTTTTTTTGAATGACGGCAGAGACGGCCAGCATCGTATCCAGCGGGTGTGGATCAGAGACAGCTGATTCAGCTATGTATTTCAATTTCCGCGGAATACATAAAGACGCGTCGGCGGGGTCGATGGATTAAGACAGCCCCCGAACACTCTTTGACGTCACGAGTGGACTAGTTGTGTGACAGAGACAAATCGCGGATGGTACCTTGCAGAACGACCAACAGGGGAGCCGGACATGGACGATTTCGAACTTCGGGACGGAGAGATTCCAACAGCCAGCGAAGGAGAGTTGCTCGTTCGTGTCAAGTACCTTTCTGTCGATCCGTATATGCGTGGCCGGATGCGAGACAGAGAGTCGTATGCGGAGCCGTGGGCTGTCGGTGATATACTCAAAGGCGGTATCGTCGGCGAAATCGTCGAAAGCAACAGCGACCACTACGACGCAGGAGAGTTCGTGACCGGCGAAGGAACATGGGCCGATTACAGCGTTCTCGATGCTGCCGATGTCGCCCCTGTTGACCCCGACGTTGCTGGGCTACCGGCGTACCTTGGCACACTCGGAATGCCTGGTCGGACAGCGTACTTTGGCTTGCTTGAGGTCGGAGCGCCAGATCCCGGTGATACTGTCGTCGTGTCCGGAGCTGCAGGGGCGGTTGGATCGGTTGTCGGACAGATTGCCAAACTGAACGGCTGTCGGGTTGTGGGCTTCGCCGGGACGGACGAAAAGACTGACTGGCTTACTGACGAACTGGGATTCGACGCAGCGATCAACTACAACGAAACCGACGACTATGGCGCTGTTCTTGAGGAAGCTGCGCCAGAGGGCGTCGATGTCTACTTCGATAACGTCGGCGGCCCGATCACGGACGCGGTGTTTACAAAACTAAATCTCGATGCTCGTGTGGCAGTTTGTGGACAGATCGCACACTACAACGATGAGGAGGTGCCGATGGGCCCCAGAAAGCTGCCGCAGCTCATCGCACCGCGTGCGAAAGTACAGGGCTTGCTAATTACCGACTACGCCACGCGATTCGAAAAAGCGAACGAGCGACTCACTAGGTGGGTTGCAAACGGAGATCTCGTCCACCGCGAGTCGATCGTCGACGGCTTAGAGAACGCACCGGACGCGTTTCTCGGCCTGTTCTCTGGTGACAACATCGGCAAACAGGTCGTTCGAGTGGCAGAGTAACGGCTGTGTGGCACAGCCATCGATACACCTGTGGTCCCGAGAGCGGGAGGTTTCAGACGAAAGAACAGGCAGTATCGTAGACGACGGCCCCTGTTGAGATAGGAACAGTCCCTTGTGAATAGTTCTATGACACCGTCGTTACTACAGCAATCGAAGCTAAAGTTCGTACTCGATCGCCCAGTGGTGGAGGTGCGCGAATACGGGGAACAGCTGTTCTGTCTTCTCCGTCGGTGTGTATTCTACGCGAGGCGGGACCTCGTTGTAAGCCTCACGATCGAGCAGCCCTGCTTTTGTCAGATCCAGTAATCGCGTCGAGAGCGTGTTCGGCGCAACGGCGAGTTCGCTTTCGAGGTCGCTGAATCGGAGCGATCCCTCGGCGAATGCGAACGCGCTCAGAACCGCCATCGTGTGTGTCTTCCCAAGGAGATCGAGCAGGTCTGCGACGGTGTGACTGATGCGTTCTTGTTCCTCGGGGTCGAACGATTCACGAAGCGCAATCGCTTCCTCACGGGACAACCCCACGCTCAAATCAGGAACGTCCGGTGGGTCACTCGGTCCAGTCATGGATGTGTGAATATCAACACTTGTGGATTTGTATCTTTGGCTGTGAGACGGCTTCGGACCCAATACTTCGAAACTTCGAAGTTGCAAGTATATACTTCAAGAGATGCTATTTTGCGTATGAAAATCGCAGTCTTTGGTGCGACCGGGCGAACCGGCCACCCACTCGTCGAACAGGCAGTTGAACGCGGACACGAAGTGGTTGCCTTCGTTCGGGATACGACCGGCCTCTCATCCTCAGTTCGGAATGATGACCGAGTCAGTATCGTCGAAGGTGACGCATACACTGGTGCGGACGTCGAACGTGCTATCGCTGGCGACGGCGACCCCGTCGATGCCGTTGTCAGTGTTCTCGCGCAGAATGCAGAGGGGCCAGACGACCTACTGACAGAAGCCGGCCGACACATGCTCGCGGCGATGGACAAACATAGTGTCGATCGGTTCGTCACGTTGGTTGGGGCGGGCGTCCGCGAGGAAGGCGAATCGGTGAGTCTCGGCGGACGCATGATGGGTGTACTGTTGAAGCTGCTAGCGCGGTCAGTCCTCGAAGACGCCCGCGATCAGGTCGAACTCGTCAGAGACAGCGATACCCGATGGACAGTCGTACGTGGTCCACGTCTCACCGAAGACGCCCACACCGGCGAGTTCCGCCACGGGACAGACCTTTCGCTGGGCATGCGTGACACCGTTGGGCGGGCGAACGTGGCTGCGTTCATTCTCGACTGTCTCGAAGACGACCTGTACGTCCACGAAATGCCAAAGATCGCAGACGCATGATGAGCTCAGTATACACTATGCCCCGATCACCTTCCGTACCGGTGCGAGGCGGGCTTGCTGTTGGGCTCGCTGTGCTCACTAACGTGGTACTCGTGCTTGGCGTGGACGCTCTTGGCATCGCCTCCGCGTTCCGAGCGTTGACTGTCCCGCCCGTTGCCTTTTTGTCGGCGCTCGGCGCAGGTGGGGCAACAGCCGTCTACTGGCTTCTCGGTCGATACGTCAGTGATGCCGATCAGACGTTCGTCCGAGTGGCCGCTGGCGTGTTACTTCTCTCGTTTGTCCCCGACGTTGTGTTGCTCGCAAGCGATCCAGCTGCGACCCCGCTTGCTGTCGTCATCCTCATGGCCATGCACGTGGTCGTCGCAGCGGTGTCGGTCTGGGTGCTCGTCTCCTGGAGGGCCGAATAGTGACGGAGTCGATACTCGTTACCGGCGCAACTGGAACTGTCGGTCAGCATGTTGTCGTTGCCCTTTCAGACCGCGACGTTACCATCAAAATCGGGGTTCGTGACCCTGAAACTGTTTCGGAGGAGATCACAGGGGAAGTGATCAAGTTCGACTTCACAAAGCCAGAAACGTGGGGCAGAGCGCTGACAGCTGTCGATGGAATCTTCCTCGTTCGACCGCCGGTCGTGGCCAAATCGAAGATTGGCTCGTTTGTCGAGGCTGCGGATCGTGTGGGTGTCGACCGTATTGCCTACCTCTCGGCGATCGGCGCAGAAAAGAACGTCCTCGTTCCCCACCACTGGATCGAAAAGCGAATCATGGCTACAGATATGGAATACACGCTGCTTCGGGCGTCGTTTTTCATGCAGAACCTCCTCAAAGTCCATCGACGAGATATCGTTGAACATGGTGAGATCTTCGTGCCAGCCGGGAACGGGAAGACCAGTTTTGTGGACGCGAGAGATATCGCTGAAACGGCAGCAATTGTGTTGACTGAGTCCGGACACGCGAATCGAGCCTACGATCTCACCGGCCCTGAAGCGCTGGACTACGGGGCAGTTGCCACCATCTTTAGCGACGTTCTCGATCAGCGTATCACGTATCCGAATCCGTCCCTGTTGACGTTCGGCCGACGGATGCGCCGTCGGAGGAAACCGCTGGGATTCATCGCACTCATGTGTGGCATCTACACCATTGCACGCCTCGGATTAGCCGCCCGCGTGACCGACGATAGCCGGACACTTCTCGGCCGACAGCCTCGGAGAATGAGAGCGTTCGTCGAAGACCACGCAGACGACTTCCGAGAGGACTCCCCGCCGAACGGGCCACCAACGGGAAACGAAGCCTGAGACGGGTGTCCGAACGCGCGGACAGCCGGTCCTTGACGCCGCTCCACGGGCTGCCGTTGTGAGAACGCTTTTTTCTCCCACTTGCGTTGCCTGGAACATGCGAACTGTGCGATTCGTCGATCCGGCGGGGACAGAGCGGACCGGAGCGTACGAGAACGGAACGGTTACCGCAGGCGGCGTGAGCTACGATGTCGAGGCAGACCGTATCCGAATTCGCGCGCCAACCACGCCGTCGAAAATCGTCTGCGTCGGGCTCAACTACGCTGACCACGCCGCCGAACAAAATGAAGAGCCGCCCGATCGCCCGCTGTTGTTTTTGAAACCACCAAACGCGATCGCTCACCCGGATTCGACAGTAACGTTGCCAGCAGACAAAGAACGGATCGACTGGGAGGCCGAACTCGCAGTCGTCATCGGTGAGGAGTGTCGAAACGTCGAGGCTGGGGAGGCGATGGACTACGTGGCCGGCTACACCTGCATGAACGACCTGTCCAATCGCGACGATCAGACCGTCGAGACAAACTGGGTTCGTGGCAAGGCGTTCGACAACAGCGCGGTGCTTGGCCCGGTACTGGCAGATCAGGACGCGGTGCCGGCGGACGCGGCGATCGAACTGCGCGTAAATGGTGAGACGAAACAGACCTCCTCGATCGACAAGTTCATTTTTTCAGTCCCAGAGCTGATCGAGGAAATTACGGCGTACATGACGTTACAACCGGGTGACGTGATCTCGACCGGGACGCCAGCGGGCGTCGGCGCACTGTCGGACGGCGACACTGTCGAAATCGAGATCGAGGGGATCGGAGTACTCGAACACGACGTGCGGATTCCGTGAGCGTCGGCTGTCAACGCCACGCCATGTGAGCACTCTTAAGGGCAGTGCACCGCTGAATACAGGTATGCAGACACGGGATCTATCGTCGCATTCTCCGTACGTTCCCGGCCGAGGCATCGAGGAGGTCGCCCGCGACCTCGGCATGGACCCCGACGAGCTCATCAAGCTCTCGTCGAACGAGAACCCTCACGGATCGAGCCCGAAGGCGGCTGCGGCTGTCATAGACGCCACGGAAACCACCGGACTCCACGTCTACCCAAAGGCGTCACACACGGACCTCACCGCAGCGATCGCCGACCAGTGGGACGTCGCAGCCGAACAGGTGTGGCTCACGCCAGGTGCTGATGGGGCGATCGACCTGTTGAGCCGGGCGTTCTTAGAGCCCGGTGACGGAATTCTTGAGCCCGACCCGGGCTTTTCGTATTACAGTATGAGCGCGCGATACCACCACGGTACCGCGAGAACGTACGATCTCTCGAAGGCCGCAGAATTCGCTCAAACCGCCGAATTAGTTCTCGAGGCCTACGAGGGCGAGCGGATGGTGTACCTCACGACCCCACACAACCCGACCGGCTCGGAGTTTTCCCGAGAGGCGATCGAGACGATCGCAGATGGAGTCGACGAACACACTCTCGTTGTCATCGACGAGGCCTACGGCGAGTACAGCCAGCGACCGAGTAGTATCGAACTGGTCGACGACCACGAGAACCTCGCGGTGTTGCGGACGTTCTCGAAAGCGTACGGGCTCGCCGGCCTCCGGATCGGCTACGCGGTCGTTCCGAGTGAGTGGGCCGACGCATACGCCCGCGTGAACACGCCGTTCGCGGCCAATGACTTGGCCTGTCGGGCCGCGCTGGCCGCACTCGACGACCAAACTCACGTCGAGCGATCGATCGAAACCGCCCGCTGGGCCCGCGGGTACATGCGCGAGAACCTCGACGCAAAAACGTGGGACAGTGCGGGCAACTTCGTGCTCGCCGACGTTGGCGACGCCGAGACGGTTGCCGCCCGAAGCCAAGCGCGCGGCGTCATCATCCGTGACTGCACGAGCTTCGGGCTCCCCGAATGCGTCCGGATCTCCTGTGGGACCGAAGCCGAGACCAAAACTGCAGTCGAGACGCTCAATACCATTTTGGCTGAGGTCTCAGTGCAGCCATGAGGATCGCCGTAACCGGCACTCCCGGAACAGGAAAAACAACCGCGACTGATGCGGTCTCCGAAGACCAATCCGTTCCGGTCGTCCATCTCAACGAGACGATCCGCACCCATGGGCTGTGGACCGAGCGCGACGCCGATCGCGACTCACTGGTCGTCGATCTGGATGCCGTGCGCGAACACCTCGGCGACTGGGAGGGAATCGTCGAATCTCACCTCGCACATTACCTCGAGGCCGATCGGGTCGTCGTCCTCAGGTGTCGACCCGACCGGCTTCGCGATCGCCTGCTCGATCGTGGCGAGTCCGAACAGAGCGCGACCGAGAACGCCGAAAGCGAAGCGCTCGATGTCATCCTCTCAGAGGCCGTCGAACGCCACGGCGCTGATCGCGTCTACGAGGTCGAAACAACCAACCGATCGCCCGAGGCCGTCGCAGACGCGATCGGCGCTGTCGTCCGCGGCGAGGCTGAACCGGGTGTTGGACAGGTGGACTACACGGAGTACCTGACTGTATGACACTGGACCAGTTCCGATCGGTTGCCGACCGGCTACTCGAACCGTTCGTGAGTGTTGCCGATCGCGTCGGACTCACGCCAAACGGCGTGAGCGTGTTGGCGATGGGCTTTGCCGTGGCGGCTGCGGTCGCGTTTTCGATCGCCTCCCCTGTGTGGTACGTGCTGGGTGCGCTGTTCGTCCTCGCGAACGGCTGGCTCGATCTCGTTGACGGCGCGTTAGCTCGCGAGCAGAACGTCGCCTCCGCCGGCGGGGATCTGCTCGATCACGTGCTCGATCGGTACGCAGATATTCTCATCCTCGCTGGACTTGCAGCCGGGATAGAGGCGTATGCGCTTGGATTTGCCGCCGTGACGGGTGTGTTGATGACCTCGTACCTCGGGACCCAGATCCAGGCCGTCGGCCTCGGACGCGAGTACGGTGGGCTGTTGGGCCGGGCCGATCGACTCGCGCTCGTCGGGATCGTTGGCGTCGTCGCGGCGGTGTATTCGGCGCCGATCGTCGCTGGGGTTGGCGTGGTCTGGCTGTTGCTCGCGCTGTTTGCAATCGTTGGTCACGTGACTGCGATCCAGCGCTTTTGGGGCGCGTGGTCAGACGTTGAGTGAGCAACGAATCGAGGAGTTGGCGATCTCCTCGCCGCCGACGCATCCTTTTTATCGGGGGCCGCACAACGGTCGAGTATGCCACAGTGCGAGATGTGTGGCGCTACCCAAGCGTCGCTCACTACAACGAAAGTCGAAGGTGCCGAGCTGGAACTCTGTGATTCGTGTACGGATTTCGGCACCGAAGTCCGCACTGAATCGACGACCACGAGCGCGAGCAAGTACTCGACATCCTCGAGTTCGGGCAAAGCCAGCGGATCGTCGGGATCGAGCGGGTCAAGCGGGTCGAACAGCACGTCCAGTTCCCAACGGCGTCGTGACATGTTCGACGATATGGACGAGATCGCAACTGACTACGACGATCGCGTCCGAGACGCCCGCGAAGCCGCCAACCTCACCCAAGAAGAACTCGCAAACCAACTCAATGAAAAGGCGAGCCTGATCAGAAAGATCGAACGCGGCGACATGCTCCCGAGTGACAGCGTCCAAAAGAAGCTCGAACGCGCACTCGATATTTCACTCGTCGAGGGAATCGATGTCGACGATGATGAGTGGTCAAGCGACACCAGCGGTGGGATGACACTCGGAGACGTCGTCAAACGAAAAGACTGATCAGCTGTTGACACCGTCGTCGTGACCGTTACTCGGATCGGACCGGATACGACTGCCGACTTCCATTCGTCTTTCTTGCCACGAGCCGCGCGGTCGCCCGACGTTTGTCGGTATTGCGCGGCTCAATTGCCTCATCGTAGTGCAACACGGTCAAATCGAGATTCGCGTGCAGGAGCTCGTTCGCCGCAAAGCGATAGCGATCGGTGCTGGGACCGCTGGGCGTCGCGTGCGTTGTTCGCAGATGGTGTTCGACGAAGAGATAGCCGCCGGGAACGATCGCCTCCTTGATATCCGGGAACCGATCGACCGCACGATAGAAGCTGATTGTTGCAAACTCGTAGGTTTCTCTCGGAAATTCGTACGTCGGGATGTCTGCTTGGATCGCGTTGAGGCGGTCATCCACGTCGCGAGCGGCTGCTCGATCGGCTGTGATTCGAAGTCCCTCTCGAGATTGGTCGATCGCATCGACCGTATACCCACAATCGGCGAGAAATACCGCGTTTCGTCCGGTTCCGGCAGCAATGTCGATCGCCCGACCGTCTGGGGCGGCGTCGACGAACTGCGCCAAGATCGGCGATGGCTCTGGGGATTGCGGGTACTCACCAGTCCGAAAGCGGCGATCCCAGTCAGTCATGGCTCTCAATCCCTCCGCGTCACCTCGGGACTCCAGTTGGTCCGTCGGCGTCGCGATGTTCGCTGGCCTCGACACCACCGTCAGTTTCGATGAGCCCGTATGTTGACTGGAGATGCGAAATGATGTAGTCGACTGTGTCGGGGTCGTAGCTCCAGAAGCCATAGAACTCTCGGTCCCCGCGCTCTTCGGCAAGCAGCGCACACTTGTTGTCGTCGATCCCCGCGCCGTCGTAGACGACGAACCAGGTATTTCTGATCTCGGCGTCTCGCTCGATGTGGATTGTGAAATCACCGTGTTCGGGGACATCACCTTCCGGAGCGGCGTAGGCGTGAACCTCAAGCCCCTCCCGTGAGGCAATTCGGTCGTACGTCGGTACCTCACTCGCGAGGACAGAGAGGGTCTGAAATCCAGAGTGAAGCAGCCCAGAGCCGATACGAAAAGCGCGATCTTCGATCTCGCGGGAGGCCGCAACCATCTGTCCGATCGAGTACGAGGTAAACATCGTCTCGTCGAGGTGATCCAGTATCGGCCGATAGCTTTCAGTCTCGAAACCGGGGTCGGTTGATTCGCTCGTGCGCAGTATTTCGTCAACGCTCACGGCCGTTACAAATTCGCCGTCGCGGCTCAGCACGACGAACGAACGCGGATCGCCGTCGAGATCCGCTGCGGTAACCGACACGTGTCGGTCCCTGAAATGCTCTTCCAGCGTCGTGACGGCCTCAGGTTCGGTGTTGACCGCAGTCAGCACCGTCTCGTGGGCCTCGACGCCGGCGATGAGTTCGATGAGGGACATCCTCAATAGCCGTACCGATGGTAGCGGAGTACTTGATATTTTGCCTCTGTGTGAAGAATGTCAGTGACAAGATCGATCCCCGCTGACCAATGTGTGGCCGCTTCGCACGGCCGCCAATGGTTGAAACCGGCTGTCGTCGTATTCTCGGGTATGATTCGCGTCGGACAGACCGAACCCGATTTCACACCGCAGGTCAGCAAAGCGTGCTTGGACGGCTGCATACTCAGGGCTTTCGTGTAGTTCGGCGACGCTCAATTTTGATTCGATCGTTGCCATTTTTGAGGTCACTGCGACCAGTTCTCGTCTCGGTTCGTCGTAGGTATTGCGGACAGACATCGCCGAAACCACAGTACGGATGCTCTCGGCGGATGTCGGCTTGACAACATAGTCATCGAACGGAAGATCAAGCACCGCTATGTCAGGCTTGATTCCCGTGACCATGACAACCCGACAGCCAAGGTCACGCTCTTGGAGCGTCCGTAACACCTCGTCGCCAGACAGGCCCGGTATATCTCAATCAAGCAACACGACATCAACAGCTGTGTCTACGAGATCCAATGCATCCGCACCCGAATACGCGGTCCGGACAGTGTACGCTTCAGCTAAAAAGTCAGTGTACGTGTCAGCGGTGTCTTCGTCGTCATCGACGACCAATACGATCGGTCTCACGTCGGTACCCGATGTGTTTCCCATCGGTCAGCTACGCCTTATGCCAGAATAACACCTTGCTTCAAGCCGGAGAGTGTCCGTGAAAGCGTGATGGGGAACTCCTCAGCGACGCGAGGCGGGCTCTTTCTCCACCGAAATCTGTACCGTTATCGATATCACCCGACTGTAGTACCCTACGAAGTACCCCGCGAGATTTGTTGTACAATCCAGTCGTAAACACAATGTTCAGACAAGCATGCAGAGACCCAGTCAGCAGCGCTGGTCTGTTGGGAAATTGGCGAGAACGTCTGGAAAGGAACCTGGTCGTTTGAGCCTGAGTGGGTGAGACGTGTTCAGCAATATATCAAGACACATTTTTAACTAACCCACGATCGAACCGGTGAGATTCTGTTTTGTGACTCCGTGAAGGGCTATAATGCACAGCAAAACGGTATGAGTAAGGCATGGTTCGCTAGCTATCAGTTGGTAATTCCACATGGAATACCGAGCCCTCTGGGTCGTTGTCTTCAACCCAGACATCACCGCCGTAGATCTCAACAAGTCTGTAAACAAGATAGAGGCCAATCCCAGTCCCCGTACTCTCCAACCCCTTGTCGCCCTTTCCGAATATCTGCGTTTTTTGATCGTCTGGGATACCCGGTCCGTTATCTGCAATTTGGATTACCACTGTCTCGTCGTGGTCGCTGACCGAGACAGTAACAGTGGCTGTCGGTTTGTTATTGTGCTGAATTGCATTGGTCAAGAGATTATCGAACACCGAACTCAGCATCTCAGTTGCAACGACGGTGACCTGCGGGATCTCGTCTGCAATGGTGACTGTTGAATCAGGATACTCCGATCGGACGTTCTCAACCACACTTGTGAGTGTTGGCTTGAGTTTGATACTCTGGGTATTTGTTCCATCAGTGAGCATCACTTCTGCGATCTCTCGGGCCGTTGTTGTGAGCTCAATCGCGTGTTGTGCACTCTCACGAGCAGTGTGGAGTGACTCTACTCCGGAGTCCTCAACATGATCAGAAAGGATCTCTAACCGCCCAGTTATGACCTGTAAGTCATTCCGTAGATCGTGACGAAGAACCTGATTCAGTAGGTCCAAATTATCCCGCTGTTCAGCAATCTGCTGTTCACGCTCCTTTCTCGCAGAGATATCCCGGCTTGTGGTGATATATCCGTCAATAGGGGTATCTGGGCCGGGTGAGGTACCTGTGGTTTCCAACCAGACCCACCCGTGGTTTTTTGTTCGGAACCGGAACTCAATTTGTTTTTCAATGTATCCCTGAGTGCCGGTAAGTGATTGAAATTCGTCTACAACATGGGAGCGGTCATCTGGATGGATGTATTCAATTATATTCTCGCCAATCAACTCCTCAGGTTCCCACCCTTTGACTTGGACTGTATTCGGTGATTGATACCGTATCGTTCCATCCTCCGAAACGATCGAAACTGCGTCGGATCCTTGCTTAATAAGCGTTTGATATTGTTCAGCAGACAATTCATCCATGATTCATCACTATTTAATAGCAACATGGTTCTTTCGAATTCTCAGGACCAAGTTACAAGATATCTAAACCAACGAACTCCAAACTTCTCAAACTGGCTTAATCAGACGGTACCGTTTTTAGTTTATATATCAAAAATTCGTAGTGTATACTGTGCCACTTTTGTATCAACCGTGCTTTCAGTACGGAGTCAACGCAATTCCCTTTGTTACCGTTTGTTTGCACACCGCTATGGAGTGTCCAACTCCCAACGCAGACACCAAAGGAACAGACTTCCGACACTCCTGGACGCCTACGTGCTGACGGTGATATGGGTGCCGAGGAAAGGAACGATGACAGCGCAGTCGGCATTGAAGCCGAACGCAAAAGATAGCAAAAAGATAGCAAAAAGATATCAAATAGTGCACCTCTCTGAACTACTGAGAGTCATCAGGATTGTATCGAATTTCGATCCCAAGATGGTCGAATAGCCAGACCGTCCCTGCGACAAGGCCACCCGTGAGAAGAAACATAACCGCTGTCAGGCTGAACAAGAGCGTAGCCTGCAATAGTACCTCAACATCAACAAAATAGTTTGAGAACCCATAACTTGCCACCAATACCGCTGCTGTACTGCAAATAACCGTCACGATGCCCAATAGAACACCGAGTACCACCAATTGGAGACTGAGCCGTTCTTGGATCAATTTTAAAATCGGGTATTGGACAGAAACTGGCTCTTCGACTTCTGTTTCGAGCCACCACAAACGGGTTCTCCCCGGTTTACGAGTACCTACAATTCCCTGATCTCGCAGATTTTTCAGACGGCGCTCCACTTGGCGACGGCTCAAATCAACGTGTTCGACGATTTCGGGAGTTGTCAGAACTCGATGGTTCTCCTTTGCAAATGCATAGAGAATCCCTTCATTTTGTTCTTTCAGATAGGGATCGATCGCATCGGCCCCACTCTTTGGCGTCAAATTATCCATGGTGTCCTTGTCCGGACATGGTCATTTATTCGTCCAGTCCGGATGTATTCACGTCCAAATAGAGAAGTCTACAAGCCTTTATAATTTCCTGGCAGTCAGGGTTGTACTCGCCATGTGTTTGGTCCAAATTGAGGGGACGGGGGGACAGACAGACAAACACTAGCGTGAATCTGAGGGGGAGTAGGAGTTGAAGAGTGAAAATCCACAGGCGATCGCCGCTGGCCTCCTGCTCTCCGGGATAGTGTGTTGAATACAGCAAACCCACCATGGTAGATTTGAGAACCAGATACAAGACAAAATAATGCGAGAATATACCACTACAGAAATTGACAAACGATTTGCACTGTTAGACCGGTACGAGCGTCGGCGTGTCATCCAAATCCTCCAAGAAAGCGAGACGGGCCACGTGTCGATCCGTGATGTGGTGAGCGATCTCCAGAAGCGGGACCCAACGGCAGCCGACCATGACAGGATCGAAGTAGAACTACACCACATCCACCTTCCCAAACTCACCAGTCTGGATGCGATTGAGTTCGACTCCTGTGCGAAGACGATTCGATATCGTGGTGACGAACTCGTCGAAGCACTGCTTGAAACAGCACCGGAGACAGACATCTCAGACGCCTGAAAAACGAATACACGCTCCTACACCGCTCTTGTTCCTCATTGAGGTTCCGCTGCATTCCACCGGATCCCGAAGGAAATTAGATCCGAATCCAATTATCGCTTGCCCCTCCTGACTCTATTCCCGTTGAGTCCGAGGCGATAACGATACCCTTAGTTAAGTGATCAGGCAGCGATCAAATCGGTTATGGGTACTTCGAATCAATCTCCATCAGTCAAACCACCACTTGCTTCCCGCTCCATCCGGGTGACACAATGAGTCGATCAGGCGGCTGGCGAGGGTGGTTCCCGGACCCATCAGGGAGACGTGGCGTCGGCTTGGTACAATGGGTACTCTTGGAGGGGAATCGACATGCTGTCACCGGGGCGCTTCTCACAATGACGTTCGTCACCACCCTCGCAATTGGCACGATTGGCCGTTCGAAATGCAACAACTCCTCACCGAGACTGCTGCCGTTCAGACGGTTCTCAACACCTTCCTGGGAGGAATTATCCTGCTGGTCTCGATCGTCGTATCGATCAACTCATTCGTCCTATCATACGATATTATTTCCATCGGTGCACAGGAAGATCGTCTTCGAGGCACGGTAGAGTTCCGCCGCGAAGTAGGTCAGCTGACGGACACCGAACATAGCACTTTGAACCCGACTTCATTCCTCTCTATGATGGTCGGAGTTATCAACCAGCGAGCCAACGAGTTGATGACGGTTACAGATGAGCTTGACGGGAGTGATGCCGAGGAAATCAAAGCACACATCAAGACCATTCTCCAGACCATCGAATACGTTGAGAAATCCGTTGATCAAACGGGCGGGGGCGAGTTCAGTACCCTGTGGCTGGGGCTTGATTTAAATCTTGGACCGTTGATGGATCGGTCGCGTGTATTGCATCTGGCGTATGCTGATGAACTCTCTGATAGTGGTGAAGATCGGTTCGAGAGGCTCATACGCGCCTTTGAGCTGATCACGACCGGACGCCATTTTTTCAAGACGTTATATTATAGACGAGAGTTCTCAATGTTGTCACGAACCCTCTTGATTGTCTCGCTCCCAGCCATTTTGGCAACCGCAAGCACGATTTTGGCTATAAACGCGAACATCCTCCCGCAAATATGGGTACTTGGCCTCTCACCGCTACTGACCTTTGTGGCCGCCGCATTCACGATTGCCCTGGCACCGTTTATTATCCTCACCGCCTATATGCTCAGAGTGGCGACCGTCACTCTGCGGGCCACCGATACCGAGCCGTTTGTACTCTAGTCCTGACCGGAGTCAGTCTTTTCCGTCGCTTTCCCAATCTTCTCCATTTTCAGACGACCCCTACGCCGTCGCACGCTTTTCTTGTTTTGAGCCTGTCACTATCCAAAATCGCCATACAGCGCGGGGGTGAGTTCGAACCACCCGGGCATTGAGCTGCGGTGTCCATGTTTGATTCTCATTGAGAACACCTGAAAATTGCAAGACGCGACGGAGGAGCGTATGCGCCGGCCGGGATTTGAACCACGCGAAGACGTGCTCGCTTCGCTGTGCGCGTCTTCTCTACTTCAAATCTCGTGGTGATTTTCGCCTCGCTTCGCTCGACAGAAAATGCGCCGGCCGGGATTTGAACCCGGGCCATGAGCTTGGAAGGCTCAGGTCCTACCACTAGACCACCGGCGCGATCGAACCCACATCAACACACCGTGTGTCGACGCGTTCACGCAACAGTATTCGAGGGAAGGATTTGTACCTTACCGTTTCGATCGATCACCGCGTGCGCTGCATTTCGATCGATCGGCCTGCATTTCCCGAATTCGAACCGCTGCCGATCAGTCGTCGCCGAACATCCGAGCCGCGTTCTGCAGGGACGGCGAAACACTCGGAACCTCAGTTTCCGCAACCGCTCCCTCGGCCTCCAGCTCCTCGATCGATCGCGGGAACTCTCGAAGCTCTTTGTGAATCGCGAGCCCCGCCTTCGCTCCCTGGCCCATTGCAACCGGGATCTGGTTGTGTCCGGGCGTGATGTCGCCGACAGCGTACACCCCGTCAACGCTCGTCCGGCCGTGGTCGTCGACCGCAACCGTGCCGTCGTCAGTGAGATCACAGCCGAGCGACGCTGGCAACTCGTTGTTATACTTCGAACCGTACATCGGGAACCCACCCTTGTACTCGCGGACAGTCCCGTCCTCGAACTCGAAGCTCTCCAGCCAGCCGTCGTCGCCTTTGTTCATCGCGACAATGTCCTCGTGGATGACGTCGACCGGGTGCCCATCGAGCAGTCGCTGAGTTTCGTCGCTCCACTCGGGCTCATCGCCACGGGTGAGCAGATCGACCTCGTCGGTGAAGTTGAGCATGATCATCGCGACGTGGGCGGCACTTTCGCCGACGCCCATCACGTAAACCGACTCGTCGATGAACATGTACGCATCACAGTGCAGGCAGTAGTGCAGTCCCCGCCCTGTTCGTGGCAGGGGTGGCTCGGGACGTTCATCCGCAAAGCCGATCGCGAAGACCACTCGATCGGCGGTGAACGTGTCCCCGTTCGTAGATAGCTCGAACCGGCCATCCTCACGGCGGGTGACGTCAGTCACGAGGTCGCGAACGACGTCAGCGCCGTAGGATTTGACCTGCTCGTGGGCAGTTGCGAGAAACTCGTTGCCCGAGGTCGCTTCGGTGACCCCAATGACATTGTGGGTGTCAAGCATCATCGCTGCCCGTCCCCCGCCGCGATCGATCACAACCGTGTCGTGTCCCAGCCGGGTCGTGTACAGCGCCGACGTGAGCCCAGCGGGCCCGCCACCGACGACAGCTACCTCGTAGGATCGATCATCGCGTCCGTCTGCATCCGTCTCACTCATGTAGTAACGGATAGTAACCTCATCGGCATAAATGGTCGGTGACGTGTGCACGAGTACTGCACAACGGAGTTGTACAATCGTTACATTTCTCCTGGGGAAGCGTCACCGACAGCAACTGTCGCGTAGCAGTTGCCGCTGGAGATCTCAACGTCGATCGCATCGAGTGCACTTTGGGCAAGATCTTCGCGGAACTCCGCTGGTGAGTAGATGTGGTAAAATCGAGGCACTGTCTCACCGCCGGGAAGCGTCCACTCGACGGTCGTGTCGAAGGCCGCTGTCGCGTCAAATCGATCGTGTTCGATACTCCACGCACTCACCAGTGCCCGCCCGCCTGGTGTGAGCACGCGAGCCAGTTCGTCGAGGCTTCCAATCCGCGCTGATCGCGGCCGCAGGTGGTGCAGCGTTGCGACGTAGATCGCAATCGACGCAGTGTTTTCGGCGATCGGCAACCGGGCGGCGTCTCCGCAGACCCACGAGGCACAAAATTCGCGATCGGCCGCTCTGCGCTGGCCGGCCCGCAACAGCGCTCGACTTACGTCGATACCGACCGGATCTGCGCCGTGATCGGCAAGCAGTTCTGTATGTCTTCCGTTCGCACACCCGATGTCGATCGCCCGACCGAGCGAACCTCCGCGTCGGGACGCCTCGCGTTCGACGAACTGTACGACTTCCGGCCAGGGGTGCTCGCGGGTTGTCGCGAAGTGATCTGCGATCCGATCGTACGTCGCCCTCACTGACGCAGTCGTCGAATCCGCATGCTCGTGATTATCGCCTCCCATCCTCGTCTACATGAGAGGATCCTCCCCGACCCGATAAGGGTTGGCGATCGGGGGATGTTCGACCGGGCGCCGTTCAGCAAAGTGCAACTGCTATCAGTAGTTGTGTGTATTGACTGCACTACTGCACGAGAGCACAACCTACAAACCGTGGGCTAGCGAAGGTGGGTACATGACAGCAGACGCTACCGATGTCGTCGAACATCGACGGCTGATTATTGCAGGCACCGGTATCTCGGGACTGAGTGCAGCGATCTACGCGGCGCGATCGAACAATGATCCACTCATCTTTGAAGGCGACGAGCCCGGCGGCCAGCTCACCCTGACGACGGATGTGGAGAATTATCCGGGCTTTCCCGAGGGAATCTCGGGACCCGAACTGATCACGAACATGAAAAAGCAGGCACAGAAGTTCGGCGCAGAGACGAAAAATGGGATCATCGAATCGGTAACTCCCGTCGGCGAGGGGGCCGATCGAACCTTCCGAGTCGAACTGAAAAACGGCGACGTGTACACGAGCGACGCGTTCATCGCCGCGTCCGGGGCGTCCGCGCGAACGCTCGATATCCCCGGCCAAGAAGAGCTCATGGGATACGGCCTGTCGACGTGTGCGACCTGTGACGGGGCATTCTTCCGCGACGAGAAGATCATGGTTATTGGCGGCGGCGACGCCGCGATGGAGGAAGCGAACTTCCTCACCAAGTTCGCCTCGACAGTGTACATCGTCCACCGCCGCGAGGAGTTCCGCGCCGAAGACGTCTGGATTGATCGGACGATGGAGAAGGTCGAAGCCGGCGAGATCGAACTCATGTTGAACACCGAGGCGATCGAGCTCCACGGCTCGAAAGAAGACGGTATGCAGTCGGTGACGCTGGTGCGGCATCCCGAAGGACACCCAACTGAAAAGCTGGACGATCCCGAAACCGAGGAGTTCGACTTCGACGTCGGCGCAGTATTCTATGCGATCGGCCACACGCCGAACACCGAGTACCTCAACGAACTCGACGTGGAGACTGACGAGGAAGGCTACATCATTACCGAAGGCGGCCGCGGGGCCGGTCAGACAAAAACTGGCGTCGATGGGTTGTTCGCAGCGGGCGATGTCGTCGACTTCCACTATCAGCAGGCCGTCACCGCTGGTGGCATGGGTAGCAAGGCAGCGATCGACGCCGACGACTACCTCGAAGAGCTCGATCGTGCACGCGCAGCAGCGAGTGCAGCTGAACCCGCAACGGCCGAATCAGACGACTGATCATGTTGTCGGGGGTCAACGTCGCGCTCGGAGTTACCGGCAGTATTGCGGCCGTGAAAGTCGTCGAACTGGCCCACGAGCTTCGTAGACAGGGGGCGTCGGTTCGAGCAGTGATGAGCCCGAGCGCGTCGTCGATCGTCCACCCGTGGGCGGTCGAGTTCGCGACCGAACACGACCCAATCACCGAGATCACCGGTCGCGTCGAACACGTCGAGTTGTGCGGTCGTGACGGCTGGGCAGATGTGTTCCTCATCGCGCCAGCGACCGCGAACACTGTCGGGAAGATTGCCGCTGCGATCGACGACACGCCAGTAACGACGACTGCGACGACCGCGCTCGGTGCTGGTGTGCCGGTGGTGATCGCCCCTGCCATGCACGAGCCGATGTACGACCATCCGGGCGTTGTCGACGCGATCGATCGGGTCGAATCGTGGGGCGTACAGTTCGTTGATCCCCGGATCGAGGAAGGCAAAGCCAAGATCGCAACTGAAGCAGCAATCACCACGGCCGTTGCTCGCGCCGCCGGGGACCGGCCGCTTGACGGTCGCCACATCGTCGTCACCAGTGGGGCGACAACGGAGTCGATCGACCCCGTGCGGACCCTCTCGAACCGGGCGTCAGGCCGGACCGGGCGAGCGGTCGCGCGTGCCTGTCACGTCCTCGGAGCCGACGTGACGCTCGTCCACGACGGCCCGAAGGTGCCATATGCCACAGTCGAACGCGTTGAGTCAGCAGCAGAGATGACCGCCGCCGTCACAGAGGTGGCCGGCGACGCCGATGCGCTGGTCTCGGCAGCGGCAATCTCGGACTACACGGTCGACCCCGCTGAAAAGAAGATCAAGAGCGGACAGGGCCGGCTCACCCTGGACCTGGAGCCGACGCCAAAGCTCATCGACACGGTCCGTGCTGACTATCCGAACCTCCCAATCGTCGGCTTCAAACTCGAATCAGACTGCGACGACGATCGACTTCGTTCCCGTGCGCGGACACTGATCGATCGCGCTGATCTCTCTTTTGTCGTCGCCAACGACGCGAGCGTGATGGGCAAATCGGAGACACGAGCATTGCTCGTCGAGGCCGATACCGACAGCGAGTACACCGGCGATAAGCAGGGGCTCGGACTGGCAATCGCAAGAAAGCTACACGAGCAGTTGCACGATTAGCAACCTCTGGCCACTGTATTGCGAAATAGTTTTGAGTACCCCGTGGCTTGCTTCGGGTAACGACTGCAGCGCCCCTCAGACACAGCCACACAGGATTCTCAAGAACTTACCGTGACTGCAACCGATGTCTTCCGTCTGCTGATTCCCGTTGATACCTCTGTGACCGTCCGTAACACCGTCGCCTACGTGGTCGATCGTGGGATAGAGCTGGCAGCCGACCGTCCGGTTGAACTCCATTTCGTCGACGTTGCCAGAACCCGCGCGGTTGACCCGGACGCCCAGGCAGAGCTGGGTGCTGCGAGCGACCTGCTCGACCGCATCGAACTGTGGGTCGAAGAGGACACTGGCGGCGAAACTCCGGAGAACCTCACGGTCATCACTGACGTGATCGGGGCTAATCAATATCTGTTCAGCCCGAGCGACTACGCCGACGTGTTGCTGGAGTACGCCGACGACAAGGACATCGATCGCATCGTCCTCGACCCCGAATATAGCCCAGGCGGGTCGGTACCGATGCTGCGGCCGCTGGAATTCGAACTCGCCCGCGACGACGTGGAGATAGAACAGGCACCCGTCGATCGACCGACCGAACAGACGGTGCTCGCTCGCGCGGCGTCGTTCCGCAAATATCTCACCGTATTCGGTGCCTCCTATCTCTTCTACATGCTGCTCTCATCGTGGAAGCCGATCGATTTCGCCACCGGCTTCCTCACCGCAGCGCTGGTTGCCGTGTTGCTCGCCCCGATAGCCTTCAGCGAACAGCCCTCGTTTGGGCGGATCGGCAAGCAGACCATCAGGATGCTCATTTACGCGCCATATCTCCTGAAAGAAATCGCCGTTGCGAACCTCCAAATCGCCTACGTTGTCCTCCACCCGGACCTGCCTATCGACCCGGAGGTCGTTGAACTCCGAGCTGCCGTCTGGGGCGACGCCGCTGTGACGACGCTCGCGAACAGCATCACACTCACGCCGGGAACACTGACGGTCAGCGTCACCGATCGTTCGTTCTCTATTCACTCACTGACTGCCGGCGCACGTGAGGACCTCTTCGAGGGCGGCCTAGAACGTGCCGTGCGGTTCGTTTTTTACGGCCGCGACGCAGCGGCCATCGCCACACCCCGCGAGCGCGGGGACGACGGAGGGCACTCAGATGGTTGAGTTCTCGACCGCGCTACTCGCTATCGCTGGGGCGTTCGTGATATTCGCTGTTGTCGCCCTCTACCGGGTGTTCGTCGGGCCGACCATCCACGATAGGGTCATCGCGGTCAACGTCGCCGGCACGAACACCGTGATCGCCATTGCGCTCGTGGCCGCCGCGTTCGACGAGTCGACATTCCTCGACGTGGCGCTCGTGTACGCGCTGCTCAACTTCCTGCTCTCGATAGCGTTCTCGAAGTTCAACGTTGAACGCGGGGGTGTGCTATGACACCCGTCGAGTGGGCGATCGTCGCACTGGCGCTGCTTGGGGCCTTCTTCGGCGGTGTAGCTGCGATCGGCATTGTCCGGCTACCGGACATATATACACGCGCACACGCTGCGTCGAAAAGTGACACGCTCGGCGCGGTGCTCACTATTGGCGCGGTCGCGTTCGCACTCCAATCTGACCTCTCGACGGTGAAATCCATCTTTTTGATCGTGTTTATGTTCATCACGAATCCGACGGCGGCCCACGCCATTGCACGCGCCGCGGCGGACCAAGACATCGAGCCGTGGACCAAGGAGGACGATTCATGAGTCTGTCACTAATTGAGGGTTCGTTGCTCGTTTTCGTTATCGTCTGTGCGATCGGCACGGCACTGTTGAAGAACACGCTGGCGGCAGTGATCGCCTTTGCCGCCTACAGTCTGGGTATCTCCATCATCTGGCTCGTCCTTCAGGCCCCAGATGTGGGGCTGACCGAGGCCGCTGTTGGCGCCGGTATCATGACCATCCTCTTCTTGATCGCGCTGGCAAATACAGTCAACCGAGATACCGATCGACTCTTCGAGTCGATCCGCTGGCGAACGGTGGCGTTCGTGGCTGCATTCGTCCTCGTAATCGGGGCGACCGTCCCGTCGCTGCCGGCAATCGGCGACCCGACCGCACCCGTGGTTGGCGGTGAGGTTACACAGTACTACCTGTCGAACGCCTACAAAGAGACACAGGTCAAAAACGCGGTGACTGCAGTACTTGCGGCCTACCGCGGGTTCGACACGCTGGGCGAGGCAGTTGTGGTGTTCTCTGCCGGCGTCGTTGCCCTTTCCGTATTGCGCCGGGAGGTGTTCACATGAGCGCCGACGAACAGCCGGGGTTGTACGTCGAGTCGACCATCATCATGACGACGGTCCGGGCAGTCGCTCCGTTCGTGCTCACGTTCGCCCTCTTTATCATGTTCCACGGCGCGGACACGCCCGGGGGCGGATTCCAGGGCGGCGTCATCGCCGGTTCGGTCGTGATGATGCTCGCCTTTGCGTTCGGTATCGAGGCCGCCCGCCAGTGGGTTGATGTCCGCGTCGTTTCGGCGCTGGCCTCGGGCGGGGTCCTCGTGTTTGCTGGAGTCGGTCTCGGCGCAATGGCGTTAGGCGGACAGTTTCTCCAGTACAACGTTTACGAACCGTACTACTACGAGGCTAGCAAGTACGGCATTGAGCTGGTCGAACTCGGGATTGGTGGCATCGTTGCCAGTGTTGCAATCGGCCTCTTTTTCCTGCTCGCTGCCGGATTCGGCCACGTCACGGACGGGGAGGGTGAGCCATGACGGCGCTCGCGCTCCAGTTGGAGCTGCTGACCACACACTACAATTACTACGCGGTCATGTTGTTGCTCGGTATCGGGCTCTACACGCTGGTGGAGTCGCCAAACCTCTTGAAAAAGGTCATTGGGATGAACATCTTCCAGACGGGTATCTTCCTGTTTTTTGTCACGCTGGCCTACCGAACCGGCGGGAACCCCCCGATCGTGACCGACGGCGGCGGCCCCTACGTGAGCCCGCTGCCCCACGTGCTCATCCTGACTGCCATCGTCGTCGGAGTGAGCCTGACGGCGGTGGCGCTCGCGCTCATCGTTCGTATATACTCGGAGTACGGCACGCTTGATGAAGAGCGGCTGGAGGAACTCTACTATGATTGAGCACATACCCGTCCTCTTGGTTGTCTTGCCGGTACTTGGTGCGGCGATACCGTTGATTGTGAGTCTCTACAGCGATCGCGGCGGCTGGAGTATCGCCGCCGTAACGATGCTGGCCCACGCGACGCTCGCGGGCCTACTCGTTCCTGAGGTATGGACTGGCGGCGTCGTCAGCTACGCTGTCGGTGGCTTTGCGCTTCCGTACGGTATCGAACTCGTCGTCGACGGGCTCTCGCTGGCAGTCGTGACACTCATTAGTATCATCTCGCTTGGCGTGCTCGTGTACGCACGCCACGCCGGGCCACACGAGAACACGTTCTACAGCCAGTTTCTGCTGCTCGTGACTGGGCTCACGGGCATGACGGTAACCGGTGACGTGTTCAACCTCTACGTCTTCCTGGAGATTACGGGCCTTGCGGCCTACGGTCTCGTCGCTAGCGGCCGGAGGGTCAGTGCGGCCGTCGCGGCCCTAAAGTACCTCATCATTGGAACTGTCGGTGCCTCGTTGTACCTACTTGGCGTCGGCTACGCATTGGCGACGACTGGGACGCTCAACATGGCAGACATGAGCACGAAACTCGCCGCTGTCGGGTACGACTCCACACTCGTCCTGACTGCTTTCGGGCTGATGGTTGGGGGACTGACTGTGAAAGTCGCGCTGTTCCCGCTACACACGTGGCAGCCCGACGCCTACGCAAACGCTCCCGACAGCGTTAGCGCATTCATTTCGGCGCTGGTCTCGACAGTGTCGGCCTATGCGCTGGCCCGCCTGCTGTTTTCTGTGTTCACGGTCGATTTCCTCACCGCGGTTCCGGCCGCTCGGTGGGCACTGTTGGTGCTGGCTTCGGTGAGTATCGTCGCCGGATCGGCGCTCGCTGTCTCCCAGAGCAATGTCCAGCGAATGCTGGCGTACTCCTCGGTGTCGCAGTTCGGCCTTGTCATCGCCGGGTTCACGATCGCGACGCCAATCGCCGTACTGGGCGCGACAGTCCACCTTATCGGCCACGCGGTGATGAAAGGCGGCCTGTTCGCTGCCAGCGGTATCATAGAGCGGAAGACGGGCGCGACGACTGTCAGCGGCTACGCCGGGATGGCGGGTCGGACACCGTTTGTTGCTGGCGCGTTCGCCCTGCTCGCGCTGGCGATGGTCGGTGTGCCGCCAGCGATCGGCTTTGTCGGCAAATGGTACATCGTCCTCGGCGCCGTTGAGGCCGGGCTCTGGCCCGTCGTGGTCGTCCTGCTGGCAAGCACGTTGTTGACCCTGGCCTATTTCGCTCGGCTCGTCGAACGGCTCTACTTCGCTGAGCCGACCATCCACGATGAGCCCGCCGTCGCCGATGGTGGCGCGGAGGCCGACGAGTCCCCAGCCTCGTCAGACCACAGATCCGACGGCGGCGGGGCAGTCTCTACTGGGATGATCGCCGTCGTCGTCGCCGCCGCCGTCTTGGCCGTCGTGTTGACCGGTGCCGTCCCGCTGTTGGACCAGTTGCTTGATCAGACACTGCCACCACTACTCCAATGACTGACGTAGTCTCACTCAGACCCCTGGCCGCCGTGCTTGTGAGCGCCGTTGCAATCCCAGTGATACTGTCGCTAAAATCGCGACCGAACGTCCGCGAGGCCGTCACCCTCATCGTCGCGGGTACCAAGTTCGGCCTTGTCGCCAGCATGGTGCCGGGCGTCCTCTCCGGGACGGTGTACGTGACCTCACTGGGAGAATTTGGCAACGGCCTCTCGTTGGCCCTGCGAGCCGACGCGCTTGGTATCCTCTTTGGCCTGCTGGCGAGCCTGCTGTGGATCGTCACGAGCTTTTACTCGATCGGCTACATGCGGGGGCTTGACGAACACGCCCAGACCAGATACTTCGCCTCCTTTGCGGCGAGTCTCGCTTCTGCGATAGGCGTGGCCTTCGGCGCCAACCTGCTGACGGTCTTTGTCTTCTACGAGTTGCTGACCGTCTCCACGTACCCACTGGTGACCCACGACGAGACCGATCGCGCCCGTGCGGCCGGCCGGAAGTACCTCACCTACACCTTCGGCGGCGGGGTCGCGGTGCTTGGCGGCACCGTCCTCGTCTACCTCCTCGCGGGGACAACGGCCTTTACCCCCGGCGGAATCGAAGCCCTGGCCACAGCGGACCCAGCGCTCGCCCGTGCGGCGTTTGCCCTGCTTGCGGCCGGCTTCGGCGTGAAGGCGGCGCTGATGCCCGCTCACTCCTGGCTCCCCGACGCAATGGTCGCACCGACACCGGTGTCCGGACTGCTCCACGCTGTCGCCGTCGTTAAGAGCGGCGTATTCGGCATTGCTCGTGTCGTACTCGACGTGTTTGGTCCGGAGACGATGGATCAACTCGGCGTGGCACTCCCACTGGCTGCTGTCGCTGCGTTCACGCTGCTCACGGCCAGTGTCATCGCCTTGCGCAAGGACAACCTCAAACGCCGGCTGGCGTATTCGACTATCAGCCAGCTCTCCTACATCGTACTGGGACTTGCCTTGTTGGAGGGCCCCGCACTCATCGGAGGATTGCTCCACATCCCTGCCCACGCGTTCATGAAGCTCACGCTGTTTTTCTGTGCCGGGGCCATCCACGTCGAGACCCACACTGACGACATCAGCGATATGGCTGGGATCGGCACGCGGATGCCGTTGACGATGGCCGCTTTCGGCGTCGCCGCGGCCGGGATGGCCGGTATACCGCTGGTCGCAGGGTTCGTCAGTAAGTGGTACATCATCATCGGGGCGCTGGAAGGCGGATCGCTGGTCTTTGCCGGCGCGCTGTTGGTCTCGGGCGTGCTCAACATCGCGTACTTTTGGCCCATCGTCTATCAGGCGTACTTCGAGTCGCCCGACGACCACGACGAGAAACCCCTCATCGAGGCAGCGATCGGTGGCCGATCGGCGGCTCGGGCTGACGGGTCAGGCGTCTCATCGGACTATCACACAGATGGAGGTGAAGTGCCCGACCATGATGACACCGAGAACCACGACCATCACGGCGGGCCTCCAGCCGGTGGTTGGGCGGCAAGCGGTTGGCGTGGCGGTGAGAGTACGTGGTTCATGCTCGGGCCCATTCTGACAGCAGCGACACTGTCGCTCCTGCTGGGTATCGTCCCACGATCGGCGGTGTTCCTCCGCATTGTCGAGACTGTCGTCGGCGCGCTACCGGAGGTGATGCTGTGAGCCTCCTGACGATGCTCCCGCCGGTCGCCGTGTTACTCCCCGTGGCGGTTCTGATGGCCCTGCTGCCTCGCCGGGCCGCCCACGTTTTGGGGATGGCGACCTCCGGCGCGGCCCTGGCGTGGGCGTGGCTCGTGCCCGATGGCGCCTTCCTCCAGACAACGTTCCTCGGCTTTGAAGCCGTCTTGCTGAACGTCGACGACTTCTCGCGGCTGATGGGGCTGGTGTTCGGTATCATCGGTATCGCAGCGATTCTGTACTCCTACGCCAGCGAGGCCGAGAGCACACAGACCGCCTTTGCGTTTTCATACGTCGCGACGAGTTACGGGGCGGTCTTCGCCGGGGACTGGCTCACCTTGCTGTTCTTCTGGGAGCTGATGGCCGTCACGTCGACGCTTTTGGTGTGGCACTACCGCGGCGAGGCGGTCCGGGCCGGCTTCCGGTACGCGCTGTTTCACGGCATCGGCGGGACGCTGCTGATGGCGGCCATTCTCCAGACGTACGTCGCGAAAGGCACCTTCCTGTTTGCGTCGGTCCCTGGCGGCCCCGAGATGGCAGGCATCACAGCTGGGCTCCCGGCAGCGCTCGCTGCGGTCGGTATCGGCGTCAACGTCGGCTTCATCGGCCTGCACGCCTGGCTGCCAGACACCTATCCGCGTCCGCACATCGCCGCCAGTGTTTTCCTCTGTGTTTTCACGACGAAAACCGGTGTCTACGGAATGTACCGAGCGTTTCCCGACGGCCACGTCGCGATCGCCTACATGGGTGGCGGGATGGCGGTCTTTGGGGCGACTTTTGCCCTGTTCCAGAACGACATGCGACGGCTGCTCTCCTATCACATCCAATCGCAGGTCGGCTACATGATTGCCGGCGTTGGCATCGGGTCGGCCCTTTCGCAAGCAGGGGCGTTCGCTCACGTGTTCAACCACATTCTGTATAAGGGGCTGCTGTTCATGACCGCCGGCGTCGTCATCTATCGTACCGGCGAAGAGAACCTCAAGAAGCTCGGCGGGCTGGCCCGCCAGATGCCGATCACCGCAGGGGCCTTTACCATCGCAGCGCTGTCTATCGCCGGCTTCCCGGGTTTCAATGGCTTCGTCAGCAAGGGAATCGTCGTTGATGGTGCGCACTATACGTTCGACTACGGGCCCGTCCCTATCGGGGAGTTTACCACGCTCGAATGGCTCCTCCTGCTGGGCGGGGTCGGGACGTTCATGTCGTTTATCAAGTTCGGCTACTACGCGTTCTTCCACGGCGAGTACGACAGCAACGTCAAGGACGCCAACCGCGGCCAGACCGTCGCGATGGTTGGCGTCGCCGCCCTCTGTGTGTTCTACGGCCTCTTCGACAGCGCGCTCTTTGCCATTCTTCCTTTCGACGTGACCAGCGAGACCGCCGTTGAGCACGTCTATACCACTTATACGGTGTCTCACGTCATCGAAGGTGTCCTGTTGGGATTGATAGGGCTGATGGGCTTCGCACTAACAAAGAAACCGCTCTCAAAACTCGGCCGCGTCCCCGACGTCGACTCACTGTATAACCCTGCGACGTTCTACGGCACACGGGCACTAGTCGTCGGTGTCACCGACTTGTACGCGGCTGCCGATCGCGTCGCCGTCGCCGGGGCTGGCGGGCTGATCGCGGCCGCAAAAGATCCAAACGGGCTCTACGAGCGTGTTAGCAAAAGTGGTGACTCAAACCCGCTACGGGCCGGTATCGGGGCCAGTATTCTCGTACTTGCTGTCTTCGTGACAATTGCACTTCTCTTACTTCCCTGAGTAGGTAGGGTGTTCACACTATAGCAAACTATTGAAAGTATGGACGCTGGCTGTGCTGGCCCGGTATTCAAGTAGCAAGCCACGAAGACGGCGATTCCGTGACGACGAACTTTAGTAACCGCTCGAAGTACCGACAGCATGGAGCTACTCAAACAGTCGCTGCTCGACGCGCCCATCATCGAGAAGGAGGGGTATCACTACTTCGTCCACCCCATCAGCGATGGCGTTCCCATGCTGCGCCCAGAACTACTCCGCGAGATCGTTATCAAGATCATCCGCAAGGCCGAACTCGAAAACATCGACAAGATCGTCACACCGGCCGCAATGGGCATTCACATTTCGACGGCCGTGTCGCTCATGACCGATATTCCGCTCGTCGTCATCCGCAAACGCGAGTACGGTCTCGACGGTGAGGTCGCGTTGAGCCAGGAGACCGGCTACTCAGAGTCAGAGATGTACATAAACGACGTCGAACCGGGCGATCGAGTACTCGTGCTTGACGACGTGCTCTCGACCGGTGGGACAATGAAAGCAATTCTCGACGCCCTGACAGACATCGGCACCGAGATCGTCGACGTGGTGGCTGTGATTAAAAAAGCGGGACCGAACAAGCTCGACGGGACAGACTACCGCGTGAAGACGCTCATCAACGTCTCCGTTGAGGATAATGAGGTTGTCATTGTTGATCCGCTCGGTGACAACTAATAGCCGAACGAAACTTGAATAAACTCAACGGACGTTGGTTTTAAACAAATACGATTATACTGATCTTTAGGATTTAAATGACTTCAAATCACGCTGTATAGAAACACTCTACCCCCAGAATACCTGCAAATTAAGAGGGAACATATATATTTACTTATTAGCGTGTTATTTTCCGGTATCAGTAGCAATAGAATTAAATACCTAACGTAAATACAGTTTTCTATGTCACAGGACACCAAAGAGTCCGGAACGGTCCTCAACCGACGGCGGCTCCTCCAGGGTGCAGGTGCTGCAGGCGTTACCGCCTTTGCCGGGTGTACCGGCGACGGAAACGGCGATGGTAACGGCAACGGGGATGGAAACGGAAATGGCGGTAACGGCAACGGAGATGGAAACGGAAACGGCGATGGTAACGGTAACGGAGACGACCAAGGTGAGATTCAAGAAGGCGGTACGCTCCGAATCGGTGGGACCGCCAACGTCGACTCTTTTGATCCGCCGTACAGCACTGACACTACCTCGACGATGGCGCAGAACTTCATCTTTGAGGGACTCACGACGACTGACTCGGAGGGGAACGTGTATCCGTGGCTCGCGGAATCCTACGAGCTCCTCGAAACGAACGACGTCGATCGGACCGCCTACGCAGACTACATGGTCTCGCTACCGGCGGACGATGAGGGTGTCATCGACACCGACGAGCAGATTATCATTCAACATCCCGAGGACGATCCATTGAGCCAAGACGAGGTTCGTGTCCTTACCCCAGCAGAAGCTGCAGATGCGGTTTCAGACGGGACTTTCGGGATGCAGTATCGATACGAACTCCACGAAGGTGTCACCTTCTCGAACGGGGAGGAAATGACCGCTACACAGGTGGTAAACTCATTGCGCCGGTACGAGAACTCCGACGTCTCCGCACAGACGTTCGATTCGGTCCTCCACATCGAGGAGGTTGACGAGTACACTGTCGACATCTTCGCGCAGATTATCGACGCCGAGGCGGAAGGACAGTTGCCTGGCTTCGTCGTGTTCACCGAAGAACAATCGCAAGCGGCAGGCGGTGAGATCGATCCGCGCCAGGAGTACATGCCAATCGGAACCGGTCCGTTTGTCCTCACTGAGTTCTCTGACGAGTCGTTTGCGGAGTACGAAAAGAACGACAGTTACTGGCTTGAAGAGCTCGGGATTCAGAACAAGTCGTGGTTCGAGGGCCCCGAAGACTTCCCGAGCGGTCCAGTTATCGACGCGATCGAGTTCGAGATAATCCCAGACAACGCCACCCGATCGGCTGCGCTGCAGAACGACGAAATCGACACAACGCTCGGTCTTTCCTCATCGACGCTCGATGAATTCGAATCCTCTGAAGATTACAACGTCGATGTTGTTGAAGCAGGTGGCTATACATACATCCAGTACCCGCTGCAGGTCGAACCGTGGGACAACCCACAGCTCCGCCGGGCGGTCAACCACCTCGTCCCACGGGAGGCGATCGTCAACAACATCCTCAACGGCTACGGCTCGCCCGCCTGGACCGACATTCCAACCCCCGCCCAGGGTTCGGGGACTGCCGACTACGAGGCGCTCCTCGAAGAGATCAAGCCGACCAACGAGTACAACCCCGAGCGTGCTACCGAACTTCTCGAGGAACTCGAGGGTGACATCGACTTCCCGATCGAGGTCCAGATGGAGACCAACGCCGACAACGACGATCGCGTCGCTCTCGTCGAACTCATCGCTGAGTCGATGGAACAGACAGACTTCTTCGAGGTCGAAGTCGAGACGTACGAGTGGAACACGTACGTGGGGCGAGTGCTTGATCCAGAATACGGCGAACGAGGCCACATTCCGTGCATCGGTCTCTCAGGCACGTTCAACCCCGGCAGCTTCTGTAATGCCCTGCACCACAGCGACAACGTCGGGCAGTGCTGTAACCTCGTCGGCGTGGACAACGCTGAACTCGACGACCTGATCGACGACGCTCGCTACGGCACTGATGTCGCTGAGTCCGTAGAGGCTCGCGGCGAAGCGTACGACGAAGTGTGGAGTGTGCTGGCCGATGAACGGTACAGTTCGATTACACACTTCAGTGTGAACTCGACCGTGTCAAGTAACGAGTTCCGCGGCTTCAACGGCTATCCGTTCAGCGAATCGACATACAGCTATGGCCTGTACGCGCCGACCGACGAGCAGATCGCCTGGGTTAACCGCGAGTAACATCGCTGCTCGTTGCACCGTCCGGTTTTGATACCATCCCTCGATACCCAATGAACTCACTATGAGCCTCCGACGGTTTATTCTGAAACGAATACTGGCAATTATCCCGATACTCTTCGGTGTCTCGGTGATAACCTTCGCCTTAGTTCACCTCACACCGGGTGATCCGATCGATCAAGTAGTCGGGTTAAACCCAGATATCACCGCCTCAGAAGAAGCGCAGCTACGTGCGCGATACGGCCTTGACGGCCCTGTATGGCAGCAGTATCTCACATGGATCGAAAACGTCCTTAGAGGTGACTTCGGCACGGTTATTAGCAATGGACGGAGCGTTTCGGCGGTCGTCCTCGCTCGCTTGCCGGAGACGATCGCACTCGGACTGTTCGGGTGGGCATTCGCCCTGATCATTGCGATTCCAACGGGGATCTACGCCGCAGTCAACAAAGATCAGTTCGGCGACACCGTGAGCCGCTTCATCGCGCTGTCTGGGATCTCAATTCCGAACTTCTGGCTCGGGTTGATTCTCATCCTCGTCATGGCACTGTGGCTCGATTTATGGCCCGTGCTAGCGCCAAACCGGTTACCGCTGTATCACCCCGATATGCTGTGGTTCCTCATCCTCCCGGGCGTGACGATCGGCACCGCTGCGGCAGCGAGCATCATGCGGGTGATGCGGACCTCGATGGCCGAGGAAATGAACAAAGAGTACGTCACCGCTGCGAGAGCCAAAGGGCTTCCCGAGCGGCAAGTCGTGCTCAAACACGTATTGCGGAACTCGCTCATCTCTGTTGTGACACTTGCGGCGACCCTGACTGCAGGGATCGTCTCTGGCTCAGTTGTCGTAGAGGTCGTCTTCAACTGGCCGGGACTTGGGCGAGAGTTCATTGATGCGATCAACGGGCGAGAAATTAATATGATCATGGCGATCACGCTATTCACTGGGGTGTTCATCATCCTCGCGAACCTGGTCGCCGATATACTGTACGCGGTACTTGACCCACGGATACGATATGACTGATACACGAAACATTTCCCACGGGCGCGGGCGGATCCAGATTACTGGTTTCGATCCCGAGCGAGTCACAGAGCGTGAGCCGCTTTCAGATTGGACCGAAGACACGCAAACCGGCACACAGAGCCGCTGGCGGCGAGGATTCAAACGCTTTATCAGAAACCGATCGGCGGTGTTAGGCGTCGTCATCGTTGTCGTCATGTCGCTGCTTGCGATCTTCTCGCGGCCGATCGAGGTCGCCGGCGTGATGGTACAGCCGTTCGCGATCGCACCGTACGATCCAACTACTATCCTGTATCTTGAGGATCCGGCGGTGAGCGTATACGATCCGCCGTCGTGGGATCACCCGATGGGAATCGACGGCCGTGGACGAGACTTGTTCTCGCGCGTGCTCTTTGGGGGCCGATACAGCCTCTCGATCGGGTTTGTCGTCGTTTCGCTCACTGCGAGTGTCGGGCTCGTCTACGGCGGAATCTCGGGATACTACGGCGGCTGGGTTGACGAGATTATGATGCGGATCGTTGACACCATCTACGCATTCCCCGGGCTCATCTTGGCGCTTATCATCGTCGCCATCCTCGGCGGCGGGTACTGGCAGCTTGTGCTCGCGTTCTCGCTTTTCGGATGGAACGGCTATGCCCGTGTTGTCCGTGGGGAGGTTCTCAAAATCAAACAGAACGAGTATGTGCTCGCGGCAAAGGCACTCGGGGCGCGGGATCGATCGGTCATATTCAGACACATCATTCCGAACGCGATGCCACCACTGTTGGTGTTGGCTTCGCTCAGCATCGGGACTGTTGTGATTGGAGTCGCCGCGCTCGGCTTCTTGGGTCTCGGAATGGACTCGGGAACTGCCGAGTGGGGGACGATGCTCGATGCGACCCGCGAAACCCTAATCCAGGGGCCTGAAGGCCAGATCCCATGGTGGGCGACGATCTACCCAGGCATGGCGATCTTCATCTTCGTGATGTCGATGAACATGATTGGTGACGGTGTAAACGACGCGCTCGACGCCCAGGAGACTGGTGCGGGCGAGGGTGCAGGTGGTGTCTGAAATGACGCTGCTCGAAGTCAACGATCTCACCGTGCGGTTTTACACCCAGGAGGGAGTCGTCACTGCGGTCGATGATCTCTCATATCGGATCGACCCTGGCGAGAAGTTCGGCGTCGTCGGCGAAAGCGGTGCGGGCAAAAGCGTGACCGCGCTCTCATTGATGCGCCTAATCGACAATCCGGGGCGGATCGAGAGCGGCGAAATCATGTTCAAAGGGCAAAACCTTCTCGAGTTGAGTGAGTCGGAGATTCGGAGCATCCGTGGCAACGAGATCTCGATGATCTTCCAGGACGCTCAGACGGCCTTGAATCCGGTATACACCGTCGGCGAACAGATTTCCGAGGCGATCCGACATCATCTCGATTACGACAACGAGGAGGCCAAGGCACGGACGATACAACTGCTTGATCAGGTCGGGATTCCGGAGCCAGAGACACGATACAGCGACTATCCCCACGAGTTCTCCGGTGGAATGCAACAACGGGCGGTGATCGCGATGGCGCTGTCGTGTGATCCAGACCTGTTACTATGCGACGAGCCAACGACCGCGCTGGACGTGACAATCGAAACGCAGATCCTCGATCTGATTGAAAGTCTCGCTGACGAGACCGACACCGCAGTGCAGCTTATCACCCACGACTTGGGCGTGATCGCAGACGTCTGCGATCGAGTGATGGTAATGTACGCGGGGAAACCGGTCGAGAAGGCACCGGTCGAAGAGCTGTACTACGATCCCAAACATCCCTACACGGTCGGCCTCATGAGCTCAATCCCACGGGTGGGCGATCGCCGCGATCGGCTACAGACGATTCCGGGGACGATGCCCGACCTCGTCGAACTACCACCGGGGTGTAGCTTTCATCCACGATGTCCCTTCGCCGAAGAAGCATGCACCCGAATCGAACCCGAGTTGGTCACCGTCGATGGATCAGCCACAACGGCAACGGCCGATACCGAGCGCGCTGCAGCGTGTCTAGAATACACTGGCGAACTTGAAGACGGACTCGACTACGAGGTACACGTGACCGACGGCCACGATCCGATATCGCAGTCGAATGCTGATCACCGATCTGAGGAACCAGACAATGTCCACTAACGAACCAATCCTCCGAACGGAGAATCTCACCAAGTATTACGACACCAGCAGTGGCTTCATCGAAAGTTTACTCGGAACGGGTCAGCAGGTCAAGGCTGTCGACGGCGTCGATCTCGAGCTATACGAGGGCGAAACCCTCGGCGTCGTCGGCGAGAGCGGCTGCGGGAAGACAACGCTCGGTCGATCGATACTTCGGTTGGTCGAGCCAACCGGGGGATCGGTCTACTACCGTGGCGAAGAGATCACCGATGTGTCGAGTAAGCGTCTTCGGACCTTGCGCAAAGATCTGCAGTACATTTTCCAGGACCCGTTTTCAAGTCTCAATCCGCGACTGACCGTGGGTGATATCATCGGAGAGCCACTCGATATTCACGGTATCGCAAGCGGCGCAAGTCGATCGGAGCGAATCTACGAACTGCTCGAAATCGTTGGCCTGAATCCGAGCCACGCGAGCCGATATCCGCACGAGTTCTCCGGCGGACAGCGCCAGCGGATCGGGATTGCGCGGGCACTTGCGGTCGATCCAGAGGTCATAATCTGTGATGAGCCGGTGAGCGCACTCGACGTCAGTGTCCAAGCGCAGATCCTCAACCTGCTCGAAGACCTTCAGGCGGAGTTCGGTCTGTCGTATATTTTCATTGCCCACGACCTCAGCGTCGTTGAACACATCTCGGATCGAATTGCGGTGATGTACCTCGGAGAGATCGCCGAAATTGGCTCGACGGAGTCTGTGTTCGAACCCCCGTATCATCCGTACTCAGAGGCGCTATTGTCGGCCATTCCCGAACCAGATCCGCTGTGGGAGGGCGAACAGATATTCCTGTCGGGGAGTGTCCCTTCGCCGATCAACCCGCCGTCTGGGTGTCGATTCCACACACGGTGTCCGAAGGTTATCCAGCCCGAGCAATTCGACATGCCGCAGGCAGAGTGGCGATCACTGCTTGATTTCAAACAGCGTCTTTCGGGAGCCGAGTCGATCGACTCAGTTACCGTCGTTGAGGAAGACGGCGAGTCAACGGAACGGACGGGCGCTGAGCTCGCCAGCTCGGTTCGTCAGGAGTTCGGTCTCCCCGAATCGCTATCGGACGGCACCGCTGAATCGAAGTTTGCGTCGGTGGTCGAAACGCTCGAACGCGACGGGGTTGACGCAGCAAGCAACGCTGCCGCGGAGGCGTTCGTTACGCCCTGCGAGCAGATCGATCCCGAACTCATTGAGACGGATGACGGCCACCGAATTTCGTGTCTCTTGTTTGAGGACGATCGTCCGGGGACAATACCCGGACAGGATGTGGGTGAGGGAAGCGAACCAGCAGTGAGTGACTGACTATGCGTCGAATTTACGAATCGAATGCACTCCGCCGCGAGGATGGTCCATTCACCCCTGGCGAGCAGGAAGAATCCTCACGTCCCAGACGGAACGGAGACGGCGATGCGAGTCGGTTTAGCCGGCTGCTCGTGCCTGATCGACTCGCCGAGTTGTCGATCTCGGTTTCAGTTTCGACCGATCGTGAGACGTACCCAGTGGGCGCACCGATTCCGTTCACCGTCACGATGAAAAACGCCATGCCGTTCTCAGTGAGTATTCCGACCGTGTCGCCGATACTCTGGAACTGGAGCGTCGACGGTGTCACCGAAGCATCCCGGGTTAGGCTCCGTGATCCACCGGATGAACCGGATGTGTTCGGGTTTACCCGTGGCGAGCGAAAGCAGTTTCAAAAGCGCTGGCCGCAAGCGTTTCGCGTCTCAGATCGCGAGTGGGAGTACGTCTCTCCGGGAACGTATACGATCGGCGCCGGGCTCAACGTGGCCGATCCGGTCGGCTCTGGGCTATACGACGAAACGATCGTCGAAATTGTCGATCGGTAGGTACCACACGAATGGGTTGTTCGTTTGGGCCTCGTAGAAACACTAATGAGTGATACCTCTCAGCGTCAGGGGGAATACACGGCGCATATCGATTGCTAATCACTCGCTTTGTGACGGAAAATTAGATTAGTAGATACAGATGGGCTATGGATTCTCTCTTCTGAGAGATACGCAATCAATTTGCCTGTTGTTGGTGCAAATTGTTTCACCAGATATCCGACGGCGAACCTAGTTCGTCGGTTTGACGTTGTGGTTTAGTCGGAACAGGTTCTCTGGATCCCACTTGTTTTTTATTTCGACCAGTCGGTCGTAGTTCTCTCGGTAGGCAGCCTGGTGGTCGCCGACCTCCTCGGGGACGAAGTTGGCGTAGACACCGCCGGTCGCGTGCGGCGTCATCGCCTGGTGCACGTCACGTGCCCAGTTGATGCACTCCGCGTCCTGGGTGGGGTTTTCCCACTGTGTGTGGAGGTTCATCAGGAACGTGGCGTTGCGGTGGGGATAGGCTGTCGCCTCGACTTCCACGTCGTTGATCGCACCGCCGAGTTGTGCGCAGGCGATCTCCGTGGCTGCAGACGGAATCGTCTCGCCGTACTCCACGAACGTCTCGATCATGCCATCAGTGAATTCGTCGAAATTGTGTGACTTCCAGTAGTTACGCATGCCTTCGGGATTCAGCCCGTCAAACGCCTGTTGCCAACCGGCGTACGGATGCGGGCCAACGGCGTCTGCGATGGGCGCACCAATATCGCGGAACGGCTGAAGGGCCTCCTCGCCGTCTCCCATCTCACCGGCGTAGAACGCTGCCAGGATGAGAACCTTTTCGCCGTGCCACTCCTCGGGAATGAACGGCAGTGGGGGTGCATGCCGGATGACAAACCACACTGTAGTGTCATCGGATGCCTCAGCAGCCAACTCACGATACTCTCGGAGGACTGCTTTGGCGTCCTCGAAAGGATAGACGATCGGCCCAGACAACACGGTTGGGCCAACCTCGTGTAGCTGGAACTCGAAGGACGTGACGATGCCGAAGTTCCCGCCGCCGCCTCTGAGACCCCAGAAAAGGTCCTCGTTTTCGGACTCACTCGCATGGACGAGGTCGCCGTTGGCGGTGACAACGTCAGCGGAAATGAGGTTATCAACGGTTAGTCCGTACCGTCGTGAGAGCCATCCGAAGCCTCCTCCGAGTGTTAGGCCGGCGATGCCGGTCGTCGAGTTGTAGCCGACGGGTGTGGCCAGACCGAACGCCTGTGTTTCGTGATCCAGCTCGTTGAGTACAACACCGGGTTCGACGCGGACCGTTTTCGTAGCTGGATCGACGCGAATGGCGTTCATCAACGAGAGATCGATCATCAAAGCCTCGTTCTCGACGGCGCTGCCAGCGATATTGTGGCCGCCGCCTTTCACCGAGATCGGGTATTCATGTTCTTTAGCGAATGCTATCGCGCTGATGACGTCTGCGGTGCCAGCACATTGGACGATGAACGCAGGATGTTTATCAATTGTTGCGTTCCAGACCGTCCGTGCCTCATCGTACCGATCGTCGTCCGGTCGAAGGAGCGATCCTCTGAGGGATGCGGTGAATTCGGCAACTGCTTTGTCTGTTGTCGTTGGTATTTTTAGTGACATTAGTTTGCGGCCTGCTGTTGTTCCTGGTGACCTGGTAGGCTGTTCCTGTGGTTGGTACTGCCATACTATTGGTCTCCATTGAATCCCTGAGAAGGTCTTGCTGGGTCTCATTCGCAACGGCGAACCAGGGGCGAACTCTGAGAATCTAATCATAGAGACGGCTCGTGAGAGGATAACTATTACTATTAATAATTATAATAATGTCGCACAATCACCAATGCTCTGAGAGACGACCCTGATATGGCATGAGTCAGCGGTAATCAACGTTGAATTGGACAAATACCCAAGAGGCACTCATCAACGCTGAGGACAGAGCAGAAGGATCCATCGCAAGATAGGTTCCGACAACGGGCCACCGATCGTTTCACCGAGGATTACGACAGGCGCACTGGAGCAGGCTTAGTTGACAGACTTCGATAGCTCTGCCCCTGCTTTGAATTTGACCACATTCTTTGCTGGGATCTGGATCTCTTTTCCGGTCTGTGGATTTCGCCCTGTCCGTGCCGATCGCTTCGAGATACTGAATGATCCGAATTGTCCACCTAACGACACTATCTCACCACTCTTTAGCCTCATTGTGATCGCGTTGACGAACCCATCGAGAGCTTTCTTCGCGTCCGCCTTCGATAGTTTGCTATTACTTGCGATGTACGCTGCGTCGATCGTCACGTCAGCATCACATTTAGCACTGGCCACGTCACCCCTGCCAGGGTTGATATCAAGGGCGGCTGCAAACTCGGGGCACGGGGCAAAGACTACCGGCGAGTCATCCGTCGGTGCGTTTGCGACCCTCGGATTCCGTCCTGTCCGAGCAGAGCGCTTCGAGATACTGAAGGAGCCGAATCCGATCAGTTCGACGCTATCGTTGTTCTTCAAGGCCTTTGTCGTTGCATTGATAAACGCATCCAATACCCTCTGTGCATCTGGCTGTCTGAGTCCGGCGTGGCTTGCCATCGCCTCGATCAGTTCCGCTTTGTTCATCGCTGCGGCCTGCCCCGATGTTGTCAGCAGGGCCACTCCAAGGGTGGTCGAGAGAATCATACCGCGTCGTAGTAGAGTTCGCCGCGAAAGTCCGTTTTGAGACACTTGATTTTTCATCGCGCCACTCAATTGATTCGTGAAGATATAACTATACTGTAAATTAACAAATTTTTATAATTATATATTGTCATTAAGTACGAACGAAAAATGGCTGTGATTTACTACAATAACGACTCGCAACTACATGCAGTTGGTCGGTACTGGATTCAATATCGTTATCAGCCCACCGTTTGCGACCACTATCGAGTATTTTACTTGTGCGATCGATCGCCCCGGTCAGGCAGCAATACCGTGTTCGTCGGTCGAACCAACCATCTCGGGATCCAGTTCAAGCAGGTGCTCTGCACACTCCGGACAGCTTACCGCGACAACCTCGTAGGTCGCACAACAGGATTCTGCGGTCGTCGATCCGATAGAAACGGGTGAATCGCAGACCGGACACTCGTTGTGGAACGATCGCAACATCTTCAGAATCTCGAGACGCTGTTCGGTCGGGACGTCCATCCAGCCGGCTGCGTGTGCGACCAGCGCGTCGTTCGCCGCAACGTCCGCGAGCAACGCCGCGTCGCCGGGCCACTTGTGGACGCGACGATCGACGGTCACTGCCGGATACGAGCGGTCTTTTTTTGACACGTCGCGTACCGGGCGGTCAAATAGCGAGGCGATCGCTGCTGTATCGGGCGGATGCTCACGGTGATAGTCGAATCGGTCGCGGAGCCGTCGTTCGAACGCGTCGGTGAAACAGATATCTTCGGAGTCCGCACACGGTTCGACGACATCGGCTTCGAGCAGGAATTGTTCGGGATCAACCGCGTTTGTTGCGAGCTCTTCGCGGCGCTCGATCGTCTCCCACGTCTCCGTCTCTGTTTCGCTCTCTGTTGGGTGTTTGTCGAACCATCGAAGGACGCGATTTGGGAGGTATTGTTTCGTCAGTTCAGGTGTCCCGGGAACGAGGTACCCACGCAGATAGATGACGACTACCGAGAGCCCCCCGACAATTAGGCCGGCAGCCGGGGCGTACAGACCGACAGCGACCGTGACGATCGCTCCAAGAAGGAGATTAACGACAGTACAGGGAGTGCATCTGTTTTCACCCGTGTATGCCGGCTGTCGCAGCCGATCGAGTGCTGACAACGAGGTCATATCTCATTGCAAGGCTGGCAGCCGAATATATATGTTGGACCAATACAGGCCGCTACTGGATTTCGTCCATGGTACACCATCGTCACCGAATCACAAACACAGCATCTTCGATCGATTCGCTTCGACAGTCAGGACACCGAGAGGGACGATTGATCGGGTCGTCAAAGCGGCTGAATCCACAGTTTGAACACTCTGGTGGTGCAACGAGAAACTGCTCATCGCTTTCGTCGGCATCGATCGATCTGGCAACGTGTTGGAGGTCTTGATAAATCGTTGAAACAGGCAGCGATAGCGCCACTGACAGCGCCGGCGCAGTGTGGGGATCTTCGCGTAATAGCTCAGCGACGCGTTCGCGCGACGTTACTTCCGACATAATTATACCTGTTGTATCAAGGGTAAAGAACTTATCTTCGGAGTCTGAGTGTGAACTATGAAAGCCGTAGTTCTTGCTGGCGGGTACGCAACACGACTCTGGCCGATCACGAAAGACCGACCAAAGATGTTCCTCCCGGTTGGCGATCGAACTGTCATTGACGGTATCTTCGAAGATCTCGAGGCCGACGACCGGGTCGATGAGGTGTTCGTGAGTACGAACGAACGGTTCGCCGGAGAGTTCGAATCTTATATTGAAGACAGCGACTTCTCGAAGCCGACCCTCTCTGTCGAAGAGACCGTCGATGAAGACGAGAAGTTCGGTGTTGTCGGCGCGCTCGCCCAACTCGTCGATCGCGAGGATGTCGAAGATGACCTAGTCGTCGTTGCCGGCGACAACCTCATTGGCTTCGATATTGCGGAGTTCCTCGATTTCTTCAAATCCAAAGGCAACACGGCACTTGCGGCCTATGACGTTGGCTCAAAAGAGCGCGCGAAATCCTACGGGCTCGTGACGCTCGAGGGCGATCAGGTCGTCGGCTTCCAGGAGAAACCCGCCAATCCAAAGAGTACGCTCGTGTCGATCGCCTGTTATGCGTTCCCCGCAGACACCCTCGAACTCCTCGAGACGTACCTTTCGGACGGCGAAAACCCCGACGAGCCCGGCTGGTTCATCCAGTGGCTCCAGGATCGCGGCACCGTGTCGGCGTTCACCTTCGACGACGCGTGGTACGACATCGGCACGGCAGAGAGCTACCTTGAAGCGGTCGAATGGGCGACTGGCGGGGAAGCGGTCGTTCACGACGGCGCAACCGTCGAAGATTCTGAACTCGGTTCGAATGTCCAGATCATGGACGGCGCAACGGTCACCGGTTCGACGATCGAAAACTCAGTGGTCTTCCCAAACGCCACCGTAACTGATGCCGAGATCAGCGACTCGATCGTGGATATTGAGGCGTCGGTCGAGGGCGTGGATCTCACGGAGTCGCTCGTCGGCGAGTACACGCAACTCGAAGGCGAGTAACGCACTCTGAGAATCTGTTCGTTTTATTTATTTCCGGCTAGCCTCGCGTCAGTGATTCGGAGTCGTCCGCGGCCGCCGGCTTTGTCCCACTCGACATCGTGGTCCAATTCGATCGCCTGCTGCATATGCGGGCCGTCGGTCACGATCGTCTCGAACTCACCACCCTCGCCGAGAATGTGGACGCCGTACTTCTCGTTGAGCGCCCGTAATTCTGTGATAGCCTCCGCATCGAGCGTTCGTCCAAGCCACGACTCATCAAGACCGTAGGCGGCGACCTGGACGATAGTGATCTCGAACCCCGCCTCCAGCATTTCTGCGGCGAGCGCCTCCGGATCGCGCTGCCAAAGCGGCGCAAAGAGGTCGATTCCGAGCCGCTCACACATCGCCGTGATCCGACTGGTCTGGAATTCGCTTTCGATCGCACCGGCGGTTACGCCCGCGAGATCAAGTTTGTCTGCGAGCTCTGTGAGGGCGGCTTCCAGCGGTTCGAGTTCTCGATCGCCCTGTGCGCCGGCGTCGATCGTCGACTCGGCGTCGAGTTCACCGGGATCGATCTCGAGGAGATCAATGCCAATGCTTTCGGCAGCCAACGCTGCGAGGTCGGTCGCGGGCACATGGTACATGTACGAATCCTCGCCTGGATGGACGGTCACCAACTTGGTAACGTTCAGTCCATGCTCGAGCGCCTGATACAGCGCCCACGAGGAATCTTTGCCGCCGGAGAACAGACTCACCCACTCGTCGTTCATGCGGTAGGTAGCCGTTCGGGACAATAAAACAGCGTTGGTCCGGTCAATGGGCGGTATTGACGATCCTTTCGGTACTGAAACGGTCGTATGTACGACGGCCTACATGTAGCCGAGATCGCGCAGGCGCTCCATCAGGTCCTCTTTGTCCTGGGCGCGCCCAGCGCGCTCGGTCGTGTTTTCCATATCCTGGAGCCACGCAGGCTCTTGATCGCTCTTTTTTGTCGAGACCTCGCTGCCGAGCGAGCGGAATCCCTCGAAGTACTTCGGCGAAACCGGGATATCAGACTGTTTGATTCCCTCCGGCATGTCGTCGAACGACTGGGGAACATAGCCCTCTTCGGGGTAGCCGGGGACTGTTTCCGGAACGACGAAGTTCCAGAACGTATCCCAGACCGATCGCTCGTCAAACTGCAGAATGGGTTGGATCCGATCGTGTGGTGGATAGATCTCTGGATCGTGTCGCGGCGAAAAGAACGTCTCGTCGGCGCGAGCTTCCTGTTCGTCCCAGCGGACACCGGAAATGACGCCATCGATATCGTACGTTTCGAGGGCGTCATTGAGCGCGACGGTTTTCAACAGGTGGTTGCCCACGTACGTGTCCAACAGGAACGGGAACGAGTCCTCCTCGTATTCGAGAATGTTGCGGACGTGGTGTTGGTTGTGCTCGGACAGTGCCGAAATCGGGATGTCGTCGCCCGGTTCGAGGTCGTTTTCATCGACGTAGGCACCAATATCCTCGTTTCGTGCCCAGATGACCTCGATGTCCCATTCGTCGGCCCAGTGGCGAACGAAGTCTTTGATCTCCTCAAAGTGCTGGTAGTGATCGATAAATACCGCGGGAGGCAGCTCAAGATCGTACTGTTCTGCGACCTCTTTGATGAAATACAGCGTAAGCGTCGAGTCCTTCCCACCGGTCCACATGACCGCAGGGTTGTCGTACTCCTCGAGACCTCTCTTTGTGACCTCGAGGGCCTTCTCGATTTTGTGCTCGATAGACGGATAGTCGGCAGGCGATTCACCCTCGCCGTCGGTGTAATCCACATCGGGTGCGGATGCAAGCGGTGATGTCATTCGACCGTCGATACGACGTGATAACGTAAAGACTCTTTCAAGGAGTTCTATGCTTATCGATGCTTGCGGCTGTCGGCAGCCGTTACAGAAAGTGCCAGCGAATGGGGATCACAACAAACGAGGAATTACACTTATTGGCCATCGGAAAAAGAAACAGCCACTCCCGCTCTCTGTCGATCGTCTCAGCCGCGCTGTTGGAAGGTAATGACGGTCCCGACAGTGTCTTGCCCGTCAATACGCTCGGTGGTGACATTAAAACCGAAGAAGCCGTCTGCGCCGATCGCATCCTCGACGATCGCCCGCAGCGCTGCCGGCTCGGGGCCGTCCTGTTTGATCGTGATTCGAACGCGCTGACGATTCTGGGTCACGTCCGCAACGTCGTAGTCAGTGTGTTCAAAGGCGGTCCGAATCGCTTCGGAGAGATCAGTCATGTCTGATCGCTACGACGGGTGATTATAAAAACCCACGACGTACATCGAAAAGACGTGTCGTGGGACGGTTTCCTCGGCTAATAAAACGAAAACCTACTCAGAGGCCGTAGATCCTGAGAGCGACTCGTACACCGCCCACGAAGAATCGCTCTCCGGCGGTCCCGTCTGGGTTCCGTCGATTTGAACGCCCGAGTCCGCCGTCACCTCACCAACGATCGCCGCACTCGTTCCCCGGGCCGCGAGCCGATCGACGATAGCTTCGCTTGCATCCGGAGACGCGGTGACGATCAGCGTGCCCGAACTCGTCGCGGTCCACGGATCAATCCCGAGGGCAGAACAGGTCGCTTCGACGCCCGGAGCGATCGGGACTGCGTCGCGATCAACTGAGAGCCCCACGCCAGCGCTTTCGGCAACCTCGTGGAGCGCGCCGAGCAGTCCACCTTCAGTGGCGTCGTGCATGGCAGTGACTCCTGGCCCTGCGGCGATCGCCGAACAATCACGAACCGTCTGGGTATCCGACAGTCGCGCTTCGGCGGCCTGTTGAGCCGAGCGCGAGAGGTCGAGCGCCTCGGGAAACAGCGTTGCAAAGAGTCCCGTCGCCTCGATCGCTGGCCCTTTTGTGACGATGAGATCATCGCCGACTCTCGCTCCATCGGGACGGATAATATCGTCATGTTCACCGACAGCCAGCGCCGTGGCCGCACCGACCCAGGGGAACGATGCACCTGGGTACCGGGCGGTGTGACCGGTACAGACGCTGATCCCGAGATCACGACACTCAGCGTCGATCGCGTCCCAGACCGCGGCGAACTCGTCGTCTGTTATGGCAGTTGGCAGCGAGAACGCGATCGTCAGATGAGAGGGTGCAAGTCCAGAGACAGCGACGTCAGAAAGGACAATGTGCAGCGCGAACCGACCTGCGCGCTCGAAGCCGAGGTCGGGGAGAATCGAAATTGGGTCTGTTGCAGCCACGAGTGCCGTCCCGTCCACGTCGAGAACGCCGAAATCAACGCCGTATTTTGGACCGATCGTCACATCTGCGCGATCTGCACCGAGCTTCGGAGCGATCTGGCGATCGAAAACCGACGCGGAGATCTTGCCAAGCGGCATTACCTCACGCATTGTCGGTCTCGGAGATGTATCCTCCGGTTACCTACGTCGGCTGGTGTCGTTCGACGATTGCGTCCTGTCGATCCTCGTCTTCGTAAACGGCGGTGACAATGAACTCGGTGTTTTCCACCGTTGTTTCGTCACCCATGAAGTTCAGTCGTCCCAGGTTACGACCGTCTGGTGTCTGTATTTCGAGATGGCGTGCGTCTCCCGCATCTGTCCACGTCACCGTCACCTCCTCGGCTGAATCCGGGACGATCGACACGCCAGCATCGGTTTCGTCGGTGTACTCGGTCTCGTCGAACTCCTCGTCGAACTCACCGATGAACACCGCGCCGCCGACGACGGAAGCGACTGCAACCGTCGCAATCAAGAGTGAAACGATACACCAGAAGTTAATCACGTCAAGCGTGGCTCTGTCCGTGGAGCGATCAGCCCCCCCACCACGCTGTTGCATAACCTGACAGTCGGGACAGACGAGTAAAAGTATCGCGCTCGGTGGCTGGGGGTGTCAACATCGCGATCGAGCCGAATTTCCGCAACCATACCAATTTTTCATGACGGCGATCGACCATCTGATATATGGATATCTTTGTTGCCCGAATCATGTCCACGGCGGTCAAAACGGTCACTCCCGATACGCTAGTTGAGGACGCCGCAGCACTCATGCTTAACCAGGATATCGGATCAGTGGTGGTCGTCGACGAACAGAATCAGCTTCAGGGGATTCTGACGACAACAGACTTTGTGCAAATCGTCGCGGAGCGAAAGCCGAAGGACCGCACGCCTGTGTCGGCGTACATGTCGACTGACGTGATCACCGCATCTGCACAGGACCCGATCGACGAGGTAGCCGAACAGATGATCGAACACGGAATTCACCACATCCCGGTGACAAACGAGTCCGAGGGGTTAATCGGGATAATCACCACGACCGACCTAACTGCGTACCTCTCGGATACACGGATCGCAAGCACCTGAAAGCGCACGTGAACGACACCGGGTTTCTCGATCGGCAAGACTGGCCGATAGCTCTTACATTCACCATGTCGTACGATCAGGTATGAACACCATTGTTGTACCCGTCGACGGATCCGAGGAGTCCAAGGAAGCGCTCAGATACGCCTGTGAGTCATTCAGCCCAGATCAGATCGTACTCTTGCACGTCATCGCGCCGTCGACAATCTACGGTCATACCCCAGACAGCGGCGTCTACACCGAACAGCTCCTCGAAAGCCAGCAGGAACGAGCAGAGGGATTATTCGAGGATCTACAGTCCGTAATCGACTCAATCGACTCAACTATCCCTGTCGAGACTATAACAGAGATCGGTCGGCCAGCGACGACGATCGTTCGATTTGCCGAAGAAAACGACGTTGACCACGTGGTGATGGGTAGTCGAGGACGGGACGGAGCGGCGCGGATCCTCCTCGGCAGCGTCGCTGAAACCGTTGTCAGACGAGCAAGTATGCCGGTGACCGTGGTCAGATAACGGCTGGTGACGATCGTTTCAAGAGGTGGTAAGCAGTGGCGATCGGGCTGTGTTGGTTCACTCGAGCACGCCAACGATGAGATACGTTTCAGGTCGCTCACTCGCGCGTTCAATCTGGAATCCCGCAGCCGAGAGCGTGTCTGCGGCTGCCGAAGCGTCGTAGCGCTCTTCGAGCGGCGGTCCAGCGGCTCCCTCGCCGTTTTTTGACCAGTCGACAACGACGAAGCGCCCACCCGGAGACAAGACCCGGGTCACCTCAGCTATGGTCCCCTCGAGCGGGAGTTCGTGGAAGGTCATTGTCGAGAGCGCCTTCGCCGCGCTGTTGTCGGCCAGTGGGATATCGTCGGTTCCTGCTTCGAGGCGTTCGACGTTTTCTGGGACCCCTTTCTCGGCGTATGCTGCGTGCATCGCCGCCTGGATGTCGATCGCAGAGACGGTTCCCGCGACCGCAGCGACGTCGTCGGTGTAAAATCCAGTCCCGCTCCCAAGGTCGAGCACGTGGTCGGCCTCCGAGACAGCAAGTGCCGCGATCAGTTCGTCACGAGAGCAGTAGCGGTATCGTCCAGGATCTTCGAGGCGATCGGCCTGGGTAGCATCAAAGGTGTGAAATCCCATACGGAAGCTACTCGGCCGAACGTAATAACGGTTCAACACTCACCTTCGACTGGCGGCGTGTCGAACAGCGATCGAAAGTGTTGGATTCCCGACGCAGGGTCGTAGCCGTCGCGTTTGAGGTGGGCGATCGGCGAAATGTTTGGGTTGCGCTCGCGGTGGGCGTACACGGCGGTTCGTCCCTCACCGATCGGAAATAGCCGAACGTGCAACTGATGCGTACTCGTCATTCCTTCTGCGCGGTATGCACAGCTTGCGACCTCATAGGAACGACCCTCCTCGGTGTTGACGGCGTGGACGTATGCCCGAAGGATTTGCACAAAGCCGTAATCGTCAATGAGACGGTTGCGGATCGCAGCAGGCGATTCTGCCCAGACTCCAGCGTACTCGTCTGCTGGCGGCGGACAGATCCGAAGGTGATGCGGTGTCAGTTGCCGCGGAAGATGGGCTACCGCTTTGCCGCCGATCGCCCGCAGCCGCCACAGTTGGCGTGTCGTTGACGCGATCCAGAGTATCGAAAAGACGAGCAAAAACGGCGTCACGATCGAACGACGAGTGCCCATACTATTGATACGTCTGGCCATATTTAACACTCGCTCTCATAGCGGTGGTGACTAGTACACTGGATACAGCCGAAGAGGTGAGCAGTTTACCTATTACAGCGGAAGAGGTGAGCAGTTTACCTATTACAGCGGAAGAGGTGAGCAGTTTACCTAATACGCGAAGGGGGTGAACCAAGCGATCGTCTCCGGACATGTTCAAATGCATCTGGAACGAATACGCGACACACCGTGGATACTCCGACGCTCCCAGCCCGGCTTCGATGGCTCGGCCGACGACTCGTACTCGGTGGATATTATCGCTTGGTTCACGCGAACTACACTCACCAGTGGCTCGCACCAACCAAACAGACGCCGGGCGGGCCGATCAAGAGCTACGAGCTATACAACCGCCACGGGACCGACGAGATGCTCGCGGCGATCGAGTCCCGATGTGACCCCGACAGCGTCGTCTATGACGTCGGCGCGAACGTTGGGACCTACGCGTTGTCGCTGGTTGCAGGCGGAACTGACCGCCGAATTCTCGCATTCGAGCCCGCGCCGCCGGTGGCGAGGCAACTGCAGGCAAACGTCGCGGTCAACGGCTTCGAGGATCGCACCGAAGTCCGCGCACACGGACTGGGCGACACTGCAGACGTGGTCCCGTTTTACGTTTCGAGCTACACCGAGCTGTCTGCGTTCGATCGCGAAAGCGCCGAACGCTGGGAGGCCCACGTCCGCGAGATTTGTGAGGTTCGAATCGATCGACTCGACACGATCGCCGAGGAGACCACCCCACCAGATATCGTCAAGATAGATGTCGAAGGAGCTGGCGCGGCAGTGCTTCGGGGCGCACCCCGAACGCTGGAAAGCGCTCGGCCGATCGTCTTTTTAGAGATTCACGAAGACGGATTGGCCGCATCGACAACCGCCGAGTGCCGTGAAATTTTGGAATCACACAGCTACGACGTTGTCGATCGCGGAGAGTACTGGATATGCGAGCCGTAGCGGGCTACGACCAGAGCCAAGACCAGCTATATTCCGACCCACAGATAAAGTACCGTGGTATCATAGGTCACAGTATCCATGGATATCGACACTGACGCGCTGACTGGGATGCACTATGCGGCAATGGCACTCGCAGGGATAAGTGGGATCGTGCACCTCGTCCTCGGGATTAGCTTTTTACCTCACTGGATGGGGTTCTCGTTTCTGGTCGCAACTGGTGGGTTCGCCGCAGGAATCGTCGCGATCGCAACCAATCAGTACCGAGGTGAAACGTACCTGCTTGGCATTCCGTTCATCCTGGGACAGATCGTCTTATGGATCGCGCTGACTCATCCGGAGTTTGTTTCGAATCCCGGTGCAATCGCGACGATCGGCCCCGTCGAAGCGATCGACAAGCTCGTACAGATTGCGCTCATCGCCGTGCTCGTGGTACTGTTGCAGTCTGAATAGGTGCACCGAGTGCACCGAGCAGTCACTGCTCACCGCCGTCCGACGACGGCCAGCCAGTCCCACAGGAAGCTCCCGCTGAGTGGGGCGAGGGCGATCCACGCGATCGTCCGTCCGGTCGGATCGGAAACGATCGGCGACAGCGCGAGAAAGATCACGAGCATTGTGCCCGCACCGACGGCACGTCGCCGCTGGCTGGGCGGTAGCTCGGAAACTGTCAGTCCGCGGCGGCGACGGTACCACCGTCCCGCGTTGAAAAGATACAGCGCCATCCCGGCGAGCAGGAACGCGGGCGGTGCAGTGTCAATCGCAACCGCGACTGCCGCCCCAACAAGGACAACGAGCCCATCAGTCGCACCGTCCAGCGCGCCGCCGAGTTCGGTGACCGTCCCTGTTCGTCGGGCAACGACCCCGTCGAGGGCATCCAATCCAGCCGCGAGCGCGAACAGTATTCCTGGAAGCCAGCCGATCGCCGCGGCGGGGACGAGAATGAACCCGCCCAAGGCGGGAATCATTGCACCACGGCCGATGGTGATCCACGACGCCAGCGTGATCGGCTCACTGGGATGAGCTTTGCGGACGCTGCGAACCGCCCGGTAGTACACCCCACCGAGACCGACGAGGACGATCGTCACGGCGAGGACGTATCGATCGAGTGCCGGCGGAACGCGGACGAGTCCGACCGATCCAACGCCTACACCCGTCGCTACGAGCGTCCCGAACAGCACGCCGAACGGCTGGCGATCCATTGGATATGTTGAGGGTTTGGACGCTCATAAGCAGTGGTGCGTCGAACGTCAAGTGGCCTCACCGGGATCGACCGCGGAGTACAAACCGACTGCCGCCCTACCAGCGATCGATGCGGATCGCGCTGCTCGTTGCCGGGGACTTCGACGCGCCGACCGGCGGGTATCTCTACGATCGACGACTTGTCGGGTGGCTTCGCGCACACGGCGACAGCGTACGCGTGTATACCGTTCCACACCGCGGCTACGTTGATCACCTTCTGGACGCGATCAGGCCGAAGTTTCACCGAAAGCTGCGCGCGATCGCAAGTGACGCTGACGTCCTCATCGTGGATGGGATTGCCCATCCCTCAGTCTTTGGGTCGATTCGGCTCCTCTCAACCCCAACTGTCGCGCTCTGTCACCTCCTCGAACGAACCGTTCCCGCTGCAAGTCGATCTGGCATCTCGGGTGTGGTTCGGGGCGCGATCGCTCCGACGATCGAAGCGCAGTTTCTCGCAGATGTTGACGGGGTGATCTACAACAGCGAGACGACAAAACACGAGGCGGCTGCCATCGGAACTGAGCGGTCGATTGTTGCGCCACCAGCCGGCGACCGCTTCGACGACCATCCACGTCGTCACCGCGCAATCTCGAATAGAGACAGCACACAAGAGGCCAATGAGCCGCTATCAGTCCTCGCGCTCGGGACCGTCTGCCACCGAAAGGGGAACGACATATTGCTCGATGCGATCGCAACGCTGGATCCAACTACAGTGTCAGTGTCGATCGTTGGCCGGGACACCGCCGAACCAGCGTTTGCTCGACAGATACGCCAGCGCGCCCGCCGGCTTGATCACAACGTAACGGTTACTGGGGCGGTGTCGGACGACGCAGTTGCCGCAGCGCTCGCCGACGCCGACGTGCTCGCGGTGCCGTCTCGGTACGAATCGTTCGGGATCGTCTACCTCGAAGCCATGGGCTTTGGGACGGTCCCGATCGCGACCGATGCGGGCGCGCCAGCCGCAGTCATTGGCGATGGTGGAATTATCGTCCCGAGTGAGGACCCGTCAGCGCTGGCCGAGGCGATCGCGTCGCTTGCGTCAGATCGCGATCGACTCCGGGCGTACGCAACGCGGGCGATCGATCGGTACGATGCCCATCCGTCATTCGAGGAGACTATGGGTCAACTCCGCGGCTTCTTTGCCGAAATTACCGACTCGTCGACGTGAGCCGCGTAGTCGATCCGGGGTGCAAAAAAAGCCGATCATTCGACATCTAACGGCTCGTCACACTCGGGACAGCGCTCGTCGACGATCGTCGCCTGAGCGTCGCAGTTCGGACAGATCGCACGGTGACAGGCAGGATCACCCATGCAGAGAGCCCCGATCACAAACGTGTTAAATCATGCGGTGAGGGCGCTTAGAACAACGCATCGGCAGCCCCGAGCGTATGGGCCGGCCCGCCGACCTCCCACACGTCGGTTTCGATCCCGATCGCGTCGATCCGCGATCGAACAGTCTCGACGTGTTCCTCGCGCGTGTTGACGTAGACACTTGCGCCTGTGTCTGTCGAAAAGTATGCTTCGACGCCTTCCTCGCGGAGTTCCCGCACTGCGTTGAACACGGCGATGGTCTCCGGCTGCCAGTAGACCCACCCAGACGGACCGGTCATCGTGGCCGCGGTCAGCGACAGCGAGTCGTGTTCGGCGAGTTTGAACGCATCGGTGAAATCTGCACGCCGGAGCGCGTCGCGCATGTCGGCGATCTGGGTCGGGATGTGTGCCATCCGTGCGCTAAACATGTGGCTTTCAGCGGCCTCTTTGTGGGCCTCCTCGGTTTCTTTGTAGGCGGGGACGTGGGCGGCGACGATCCGCAATTCGTCTTCGAGATCGGATTCCAGCCTGTATGATCGACAGTCTTCGTCGTTCATGCCCGCATAGAGATGTGAGAAGCCGCCGGTTACGGCGCGTGCGGCCGACGAGGAGCCACGCCGGGCGACCGTCGATATGGCGGGGTGGGTCATCTCAAGACCGGCAGCCTGGACGAGTGCGAGTGCAGCGGCCGCAAAGCCTGACGAGGAGGAGCCAAAGCCAATGTTCGACGGGAAGGAGTTCTCGCTCTCGAAGCGAACTGCGTGATCGAACCCCGCGAGTTCGCGGACGTAATCGACAACGAGTTCGATCCGCTCGGCCGCGCGCCCATCGACAACTTCGCCGTCGATTTTGAGCAGGTCCTCACTCGCGTCAGGTTGCCACTCGACCGTTGTGGTCGTGTTCGTCGGGGCGGTGCAGACGCTGATCGAATCGTGGTACGGCAGCCGAAGTTCGGGATCGCGCATCCCGTGGTACTTGACGAGCCCCTGGATCGGGTGGGCCCGCGCGGTCGCTTTCATGCTCATACGGGGTTTGGGGATGGCCCGGAGGTTAGTCGTTCCGGATCGACGAACCGAGCGACTGCTGCGGGGGGACTGTCTGACACGCCGCCACGATTGGGGACCCACGACATAAAGACATTTGACCGCGGTACGCGAACGGCGGGTATGGCCGAGTATACCGTCGAGTTCGTCGGGACCGGCGAGACGATCGAGGTGTCCGACAAACAGACGATCCTCAACGCCTGTATTGAAGCGGGGATCGCCCAGGAGTACTCCTGTCGGGTCGGCATGTGTCTGGCCTGCAGCGCGAAGATTATCGAAGGGTCGGTGACCCAACCCGCCGCACGTGGGTTCACTGACGAGGAAAAAGAGCACTACGCGCTGACGTGTATGGCGCGCCCACAGTCTGATCTAACGATCGAACGCGGCGTCTATCCGCCGAGTATTGATGACGACACCGCCAGCAGTTCACAGGCAGCGGCCGACGACTGAGACGAGAAACTGATCCGGATCGCGTGCTCACTCAGACGGCTCGAAGCGGTGTCGAACAACCTCTGCGTCGTCATCCCACTCGAAGTTGCCGCCGTGGACGCGAACCATCCGTTCTTTGTACGCCTCGAGTGACGGCGACCCCTCCGCCTGCGCGTCCGCATCTGTCATCTCTCCGAGCGTCAGCTCTGTCACATCTGTGACTTCGAAAAGGTTGCCGTCGATCGCAAACGTGTCTCCCTCCGCAGCGTAGGGGTTCCCCCGGGTCATCTGGGTTATCTGTCCGTTCACAACGGCGTCTTTGACGCGATCGTTTGGCAAGAGCTCGTCTGCATCTATCTCGGCCATGCCGGCGGTACGCCTCGAACGTACAAGTATGGATCGCCGGATCGATCGACAAGGCAATCAATTGGAATGTGATCGGGTGCTGTTACGAATTTCGAAATTACCAGAGTCGGGATATCCACGCCCGTGGTGGCCGATTTCCGTAGCCAGACCCGCAGATTGAATACGGCTGATGAACCCTGTTGAGATGATGCGAAAAGAGCACCTCATCACGGCGACTCAGCTTTCGCGGGCGGACATCGAGGCGGTGCTCGATCGAGCCGCCGAGATCGACGCCGACCCGAGCGCGTGGGCTGAGAAATACGAGACCGCCGTCCTCGCGCTGTGTTTTTTCGAGCCGAGTACACGGACAAAAATGAGCTTCGACACGGCGATGAAACGCCTCGGCGGCACAACGACGGACATGGGTGGCGTCGAGTCCTCTTCAGTCAAAAAGGGTGAGAGCCTTGCGGACACCATGCGCGTGGTCGAAGGATACGCCGACGCGATCGTCCTCAGACACCCGAGCGAGGGAGCCGCACAACTGGCCAGCGAGTTCGTCGACGTGCCTGTTATCAACGCCGGCGACGGCGCGGGCCAACACCCGAGCCAGACGCTTTTGGATCTGTACACCATCCGCGAGCATACTGGATTGGACGACCTCTCGATCGGGATCATGGGCGATCTGAAGTACGGTCGAACGGTCCACTCGCTGGCGAACGCGCTGACGAACTTCGACGTTCGCCAGCACTTTATCAGCCCAGAGAGCCTCCGGCTGCCGCGAAGTGTTCGGTTCGATCTCCACGAGTCGGGCGCACAGCTCAGAGAACACACCGAGTTGGACTCGGTACTTCCAGAGTTAGATGTGCTCTACGTCACGCGGATCCAACGCGAACGGTTCCCCGACGAATCCGAGTACCGTGCGGTCGCCGGCGAGTACCGAATCGACGCCGAGACCCTCGAAGACGGAAAGCAGGACCTCGCGGTCATGCACCCGCTGCCGCGCGTTGACGAGATCGCTGCCGATGTCGATACGCTCGAACAAGCACGGTACTTCGAACAGGCCCACAACGGCATCCCGGTTCGCATGGCTCTCCTCGACGAACTCCTCGGAGGTGTGTCCCAATGAGTGACAGAGAACTCCGCGTCTCAAAGATCAGAAACGGTACCGTGATCGACCACGTCTCCGGCGGACAGGCGCTGAACGTCCTCTCGATTCTCGGGATCGACGGCTCCGAAGGATTGGGCGTGTCGATCGTGATGAACGTTCCGAGCGCCCAACTCGGAAAAAAAGACGTAGTAAAGGTCGAAGACAGAGAACTGAGCCAATCAGAGGTCGATGTCCTCTCGCTCATCGCCCCTGAGGCGACGATCAACATCATCCGCGACTACGAGGTGACAAAAAAGACGCGGGTTGACCAGCCCGAAACAGTCACTGGAATTCTGTCGTGTCCAAATCACAACTGCATCACGAACGGCGGCGAGCCCGTCGAGACGAAGTTCTCGATCGTCCCAGACGGCGTTCGCTGTGCATATTGTGGAACGATCATCCGCGATTCGATCGCAGATCATATCGACACTGAGTGAGCGATGAATTGACCGGATCTGAGTGAGTGACGAATTCACCAGTACTGAGTGAGTGACGAATTCAGGCGCACTGAGTGAATGAGGAATTCAGCGAAACTGAGCGATCGAAGAATCCACCGACACCGAAGAGTTTTGAGCCCCGACTGTGTAGTATATATTATGTCTACGAAACTAAAACTCGTCCTCGTCATCGCCGTGATCGCACTCGCGTACGTCGTCTTCTCGGGTGACACCGAGCCAGTCGAAGTCGACCTCGACGAGTAAAAACCGCACACGAGTACATCGGTACACAGTACGCAGTAACGTCCAGAAAACCACACCGATCGGGCTAATCGCGAAAGCAGCGATCGTGTGACCCACAACGAATTTTTCGGTCGCTCACCGCGACCGAGGCGAATCCAAACGGTAGCGACAGGAACGCGATGAGTGCCCCGAACGAATCACTTACACAGAGTCGGGCGTAACAACACAGCATGTACGGCATCGTCACGCGCAACGTCCCGGAGGTCGAGTGGCCTGATTTCGATCGGGGCTTCTACGAGGTCAAAGACGTCACCGGCCGACCAGCCGATCCGATCGAGAACGCGGTCAACATGGTCTCGTGTTTCGGGGACAACGCGGCAGCAAACGACAACCCCGATCTTGTCCCGGTTGATGCGGACGGCATCCCGGCAACTCGCGATCAGACCTACTTCGATTGGGCCTACATCTGTCCAACCCACGACGCATACCGCGAGGGGCTATTGGAGATCATCGACGACTGCGCAGCAGTGAACCCGGATGTCCGACTCGACGACGTGGGCTTCCCTCGGGAGGGATACTGTCGCTGTGAGCGGTGTCAATCGCGCTTTGAGGCCAGCGAACACGATACTTGGGGAGCGTGGCGCGCGGAGGTAATCACAGACTTCGTCGCCGCGGCAGCCGATCGGATTCCCGGCAAGACGTATCTTACCCTCTATCCTGACCCCTACCCAGGGCATCTCTACGAGCGGGCAGGGCTGAATCTGCCGGCGCTTTCGGAGTACGTCGATGAGTTTGTCGTCCCGCTGTACGACCTCGATTATGGGACCACGTACTGGCTTGAGACGATCGCCCGTGGGTTCCGATCGGCACTTGGTGGCGACTACTCGTTGTCCGGAGCAGATCCAGAGACGCCGTTTTCCATCGAGCTATACGCCGTTGACGTTGATGTCGACAACCTCGTACACGTCACGGAGGTCGCTGAGGCGTATTGTTCGGACGTGTTCTTCGGCTACGACGCGAGTCAGGCGGCCGCAGCGATCCGTCGAAAGCAGGCAGACGAACAGGAAGGCAAGACGTACACTCCTGAGTGACTGCTGACAGTAGGCGGGGATTACCGCCAGCAGCGGTTTGGCCCACAAACCCTTTAGCGACGCTGATAAAATACAGTGACAATGTCGTCGCTTTCGGACGTATTGTCGGAGTTCGTCGCCGACCCAGACGCAATTGTCCTCTTCTCGCCAAGTCGGGGGTTCTACGATCGGTTCGCAGACGCAGACAGCGTTGTCGTGGTCGCAGAAGAGAACGTTGTTGATGCCGAGCAGTTCGTCGAACTTCCGCTGTCGTTCGCGAACGTCCGCGATCGCGTTCGGTTCGGAATCGAGGGCGCGATGGACGATGGAATCCTCGAAGAGGGCAACACGGCCGTCTGTGTCACGTCGATCTTCGACGACGAAAACGATTCGGTGAGTCGGGTCAGAGTGAACGAGTCGATGCGATCGGGAATTTACGATCTCTTTACGAACTCGCGGGCAGATCCGAGCGTAATTCGGGATGTCTTCGATGTGGCGATCGAACTCGGCAAGAAAGGACAGAAGGGGAAACCCGTCGGCGCGTTGTTCGTCGTCGGCGATGCGGGGAAGGTGATGAACAAGTCTCGTGCACTGAGCTACAATCCATTTGAGAAGAGCCACGTGCACGTCGGCGATCCGATCGTCAACGTGATGTTGAAAGAATTCTCTCGGCTCGATGGAGCGTTCGTGATCTCCGATTCCGGGAAAATTGTCTCGGCGTATCGCTATCTTGAACCGAGCGCAGAGGGCGTGGACATTCCCAAAGGACTTGGCACGCGGCACATGGCAGGGGGCGCGATCAGCCGCGACACGAACGCGACCGCGATCGTGCTCTCGGAGTCCGACGGGCTGATCCGTGCGTTCAAGGGCGGAACGATCATCCTCGAAATCGATCCGGAGGAGTACTAACGATGGCGGTCGAGACGGTTCTGAATGCAATTCGACGGGTGTTCACCGGAATCCCACCACGGGTGTGGCTCTCGGTGGTGATCGTCATTATCGGATTCGTGCTGAGCTATATCGTCGCCGCAGTCAACCGTCAGATTCTCGAACGCGCTGGGGTAGCAGAGTCACTCGAGGGCACGGCGATCGAACGGACTGCTCGGGAGTTCGGCACCTCGACAGTTCGGATTATTGCGAAACTCACTGGCTATTTTGTGTTACTTCTCTCACTTCTCGTTGCGCTAACTGTCGCAGAGCTCGGATATGCAGATCTATTCTGGAGCGGGGTTGCAGTGTTTTTGCCACAGCTGTTCGTTGCGGTGGCGATCATGTTGATCGGCGTGGTTGTTGCGGATAAAGCTGAACTGTTCGTTGCTGAACGACTCCGCGGCATCAAACTCCCCGAAATTGGGATCGTCCCTGCGCTTGTAAAGTACAGCATCCTCTTTGTTGCAACGTTGATCGCACTCGGACAGATCGGTGTTGCGACACTCGCACTCATTGTTCTGTTGGGCGCATACCTGGTCGCACTTGTTGTCTTCACGGCGATCGCGACGCACGATCTTTTTGCCTCGTGTGCTGCGGGCGTCTACCTGCTTTTGAACCAGCCCTACGGGATTGGCGATGAGGTTCGTGTTGCCGGACAACGCGGAATCGTTCAGGAAGTGGACCTGTTCGTCACTCGAATCGAGACTGACGGCGAAGAACACATCATCCCAAATCGAAGCGTATTCAAAAATGGGATCGTCCGAATCCGCGAATGACACACGTGTGCCGACACGGCTAACTGGCGTCGCTATTCACGATCGATCGGTTCCGCAGGCACACCCGCGACAGTCTTTCCCGGTGGCACATCCTCTGAGACAAGCGAGTTCGCGGCAACCTGTGCGCCTGCGCCGATCTGCACCCCGGGGAGGACGATCGCACCCGCGCCAATCATCGCCCGATCGCCAATCTCGACGTCACCCAGTCGGTATTCTTCCTGGAGAAACTCGTGACACAGAATCGTTACGTCGTAGCCAATGATCGCGTGATCGCCGACGGTGATTCGTTCGGGCCAAAACACGTCCGGTGTCGATTCGAGCCCCCAGGAGACGCCGGTACCAACATCCACGCCGATCGACCGCAGGAGCCAGTTTTTAAGCCGGAGGCTTGGCGAAATCCGCGCGAGGACGATCGCAATGTAATTCACCACGACCCGAAGCGGTGATTTGGCACGTGGCCACGACCAAAGCGAGTTGTGTTGACCGGGGGTGTCGATGCGGTCGAGACGGTCGTGGCGACGGTCGGTCGATCGTCTGCCGTCTCCGTCGGCTGTGGAGTCCTCGTCGGTCACGACTGTACGATCGGCGCGGGTGAACAAAAGCGTAAACCTCCGTCCGCACGGTACAAACCACAGGCGCTTTGTCCCCGGGATGACGAAGAGGGAGTACTATGAGTACCGTTAGCGTCATTGGGTGCGGCCACATGGGCAGTGCCCTGATAAAGGGCTTAGCGAAGTCGGGCGAACATCACATCATCGCAAGCGACATCGATCCGGATGCGATCGCGGCCGTCGCAGAGTACGCGACCGAAACGACGACTGATGCCGCCGAGGCAACCGATTCGCCGATCGTCTTCGCCGCGTTGAAACCAGATATCATCTCGATGGTGGTCGCCGATCTCGATCTCTCACCCGACCAGACGCTTGTCTCGACAGCGGCGGGCGTGACAACCGACGAATTGAAAAAACACACCGACGCGAATGTCGTGCGGATCATGCCGAACGTTGCCGCAGCGTCCAGAAATATGGCCGCTGCGATGACTGGCGATGATATTCCCGCGGAGGTTATCGCGCTGTTGGAGGAGGTTGGTGTCGTCGTCGAAGTCGACGAGGCAAAAATGGACGTGACGACGGCCGTCAACGGCAGCGGGCCGGCCTTTGTGTTCTATCTTATTCAGGCCATGCAGGAAGCCGGCATCGAGAGTGGGCTTGACCCCGAAGACGCGCGCGTGCTCGCCGCCCAGACGTTCAAAGGAGCGGCGAAGATCGTCCTCGACTCGGATGAGGAGCTCGATTCGCTCATTGACGCGGTCTGTACGCCGGGCGGAACGACAATCGAGGGAATGAAAATACTCCGAGAGAGTGACGCCGCCGCGGCGGTGACAGAGGCGGTACAGGCAGCCGAGCGCCGATCGCGCGAACTCGCTTCGGAGGCGGAGGCTGCGAATGAGTGAGGTACTGGACAAAACCGCGGGTGAAAGAGCCAGACAGCAGGCTGCGTCGGCCGATCGCGTCGTCGTCAAAGCGGGAACCAACTCGCTGACAACGGAGAACTCAAAACTCGACGACGAGAAGCTGAACAAGCTTGTCGACGACGTGATGGACCTCATTGAGGCCGGCAAAGAGGTCGTGCTTGTCTCCTCGGGTGCTGTCGGTGCTGGCAAGGGGCGGGTCGGCTACGGCGACGCAAAAATCGAAGAGTCCCAGGCGCTATCGACGGTCGGTCAGTCGCTTTTGATGCAGCGCTATACGGAGAGTTTCGAGCGCTACGACCGAAAGATCGCCCAGATTCTTCTCACCCAGACAGACCTGAACGACCCAGATCGCTTTGCGAACTTCACGAACACGATCGAGACGCTGCTCGGGTGGGGAATTGTCCCGATCATCAACGAGAACGACGCAGTCTCGACAAAAGAGATCCGAATCGGCGACAACGACATGCTCTCTTCGTCGGTTGCGATCGGGATAGGCGCAGACGCGCTCGTGTTGCTCACCGATGTCGGCGGCGTGTATACGGCGAATCCGAAACACAACCCCGATGCGGAGCTGATCGACGTCGTTGGAACGAACTACGGCGACGTGCAGGCGATGGTCGACGAAAGCGCGACCGAGCAGTTCGGCGGCATCCAGACGAAGGTTGGCGGCTCCCGCCGGGTCGCCGAACACGGCATCGTCTCGATCATCGCTGAGTCGACCGAACCAAACGTCCTCGAACAGATCGCGGAAGGATCAAGCGTCGGGACCGTTTTTGTTCCGACAAACGGTGACACAGATGAGTGAACACGCCACACAGAGAGACCGATCGGCTGAATCGAAGGTCACAGACGCTGAGAGAGCGGCTCGCGAGCTCGCACAGCTTTCTGACGAGGAGCGATCCGACGCGCTCCACGCGATCGCCGACGCGATCGACGACAACACTGAGGCGATCCTCGCGGCCAACGAACGAGACGTCGAGGCCGCAGAGGAACTGCTTGCAGCGGGTGAGTACACCCAAGCGCTCGTCGATCGCCTGAAACTCTCGGAGTCGAAGATCGCGAGTATCACTGAGATGGTCCGTTCTGTTGCCGGCCAGGATGACCCGCTCGGAGAGACGATCGAGGCCCGCCGGCTCGACACCGGTCTCGAACTGTACAAGGTGAGCGTCCCGATCGGCGTCGTCGGGGCGATCTTCGAGTCTCGTCCAGACGCGCTCGTCCAGATCGCGGCGCTGGCGTTGAAATCTGGCAATGCGGTCATCCTCAAAGGCGGCAGCGAGGCCGCCGAGTCGAACCGGATCCTCTATGAGACGATCGTCGAGGCTGTCCCAGATCTCCCAACCGGGTGGGCCGAACAGATCGAAGCGCGGGCGGACGTCGCGGCGATCCTCGAGATGGACGGCGCGATCGATCTGCTCATGCCTCGCGGGAGCAGCGAGTTCGTCCAGTACATTCAGGACAACACTTCGATCCCAGTGTTGGGCCACACAGAGGGCGTCTGTCACGTGTACGTTGACTCGGAAGCGGACATTGAGATGGCAACGAACATCGCCTACGACGCGAAGGTGCAGTACCCGGCGGTGTGTAACGCGGTTGAAACCGTCCTCGTCCACGAGTCGGCCGCGGAGTCGTTCCTCCCGAAGATCGCCAGCGAGTACGCCGAAGCGGGTGTCGAGGTCCGCGGCGACGATCGCGTCCGAGAGATCGTCGACGTGGAAGCGGCAACTGAGGCGGATTGGTCGACTGAGTACGGCGATTTGATTGTCTCGATTCGGGTTGTTGATTCACTAGAGGACGCGATCGACCATGTGGCACGCTTTGGGTCGAAACACACCGATTCGATCGTGACTGATGACGGCGATCGGGCCGCGCGGTTCATGCGGAGTCTCGATTCGGCGAGCGTCTTTCACAACGCCTCAACGCGGTTTGCGGACGGCTACCGCTACGGCCTTGGCGCAGAGGTCGGCATCTCCACGGGGAAGATCCACGCACGCGGCCCAGTTGGGCTTGAAGGACTGACAACGTACCAGTACTATCTCGAAGGATCGGGCCAGCAGGTCGGTACCTACGCCGGCGAGGACGCGAAGCCGTATCGCCACGAAGACTTCGATGGTGTGTGGTCGCCGGGATCGCTCTCAGACGGCGAGTAACGGCCGCCCAATAGAGTCAGACGTCATAGGCGTCTATTTACTGTTTCAAATCTGTTTCGGACAGAAGTGTTTCCCGTATGGGCTGAGTAACCACCAGTATATTGGCTCTAACTCGAAGTACAAGCGCTCTCGAAAGACAGGCGTATGTCAGCGCCCCAGGCGTCGAGACGGCTAGTAAGCTGAGCTTATTGGAAGCCACGGGTGAGGATAATCCACCCAATACTGATCTTGAATACGATTATGAGATTGAATAATTCAACCGCTGTCGATCGCCGAACGTACCTCGCCTCCCTCGCCGGTGTCGGGACCGCGGCGCTCGCAGGCTGTTCGGCTTTTGAAGCTGAAGACGATAGCCAGACGAACACACTGGAAGATGACCGCGCCCGGGCCCTTGCAGAACGGTTCGCGCCGTCACTCTATTTCGATACGTACGAAAAGTGGTTCCCGACAGATCCGCGACCCTACGAGACAGAATCGGACGGAGAGACCGTCGTTAGCGGGTTCGACGCCTTCGATGGCTATCACGAGCGGTACGATGAGGCGGAAGCGCCGCCCAATCCAACACTATTCTATCACGCTGTCGAATACACCGACTCGCCACTGGCGGTCATCCAGTTCTGGCAGTATTCGGCGTTCGACCAGTTTAGCACCAACTTCCACTGGCACGACTGGGAAGTGCTCCACGTCTTTGTCGACACAGAGACTGACGAACCGCAACTCTACGTCGCGAGTTCACACTCCCGCAAAGTACCTAACAACGAATTTCTCGATCCCGATCCAGAGCGGATCCCGGCGATACTCGTCGAGTTAGGGTCGCACTCGAACACGATCTCGATCAACGAAGAGCGCGAACGCTTCCAGCGACTCCCAAGCGACAGTATGTTGGCGGATATCACCAACGGAACGTTCGAGGGGCTCGACACCCTCACTGAGCTCCCGATCGCCTACGGGCTTCCCCGTGACGAAGGGGGACGGTTGCCATTTTCGCTCCCAGAACTCGACGGCGCGCCGATCTACGAACACGAAAAGCTTCCGTCGATCGAACGGACATCCCTCGTCGACGAATCCCTCGTCGTTCGATCATTTGAGGAACTGTCGTCGCCGCCGTCGGACCTCCCAGAACGGGAGGATGGGCTGATGTTCGATCACGCCGATCGGGAAGACACAGAGTCGGATATTGGCTATGAGCTTGTCCCCGCCAGTGAGGTCGAGCATATCGAGTCGTTCACCGGCCCGCAGTTGAGCTTCGAGTTCGCGGTACCCGGGTTCGTTGAAGACGCCGTTTCAGGGCACATCACGACCGTCGAGGTCCCGTGGAAGAGTTCACGGTACAACAACCCCGCGGAAGATATTTCAGATCCAGACCACCGAGCAGCGCTGGCCGATCGATACGACGTAATCGGAGCGCCGTCGACGGCTAATACGGTTGTGACATCTATCACAGAGGCGATTACAAACGACGACGCGCCGGAAGACGAGGGGCTGACGACAGCCGACACAACAGTTGAATCTGTTGCGTTACTCGAAAGCGATCCAGAGGTCGTTCCGACCTTCAGCGGCGGCGTCACGGTCTTACAAGACATCCCGGAGGGCGATCATCAACTCACGATCAATGGCGCTGGTGTTGCGCCACACAGCCAACAAATATCCACACAGCAAGACCGTGACGTAACTGTGGCTGGCGTCGAGGGAGAAATCCCGCTCGTCGCCAACGAAGCCGCGGTCAAGCTCGAAGTCGATCCGGCCGATGCAGACAGCGAACTCACCGGACTTGCCGTCGAAGATGATTTCGCTGGACGGATCTACGATGCGCCGCTTTCAGAGCCAGATGCCGTCTACGTCCATCAGGGCGGTGCGTATACGACTGAGGTCAGGGACACCGACGAAGAGATCGGTGCAATCCGGGTCAATCCTGCGGACGAATCGAGCGTTCGGCTCGAGAATCCACGGACTGGCAAAGCGTCGCTCGCGACGTTTCTCGCGACGATCGCTGAGGAGACAGAAGGATCCGTCGCTGCTGCAACAACAGACGAGGACGACGACGAACAGGAAGATCGCGGCGGCGATACCGACGACGATGACGATGCTAACGGGAAAGAAAATGCGGTGCAGGGACTCCAGCAGGCGTTGGCCGCCGTTGCAGAATCCGCAAAGCGAGCCAGCGAACGGGCCGAGGCTGGCGATCGGGGCAATGCGGATGCGGCGCTTGAAGCGGTCTCAACCCGACTCAATCGAGTTGCTGAACGGTTGAGTGAGGCTCGGGAATCGCTTCCCGACGAAACTGCTCGTGCGACCGACCGACGGCTTGAGCAGTCCAAGCGACGCGCCGAGCAGGCACAGGCGGCGGACAAACTCTGAGGGGCAGGCTCTCAAGTAGACAGTGCTTGGGTAGCAACCAACGAAGTTTGCCATCGTCGCCGCTAACACTCATGTGTGTCGGTGTCATATATACAGCTATGATACCCACGATCGCAGCGCTCCTCACGGTGGCCCAGGTTGGCGGCGGGGGACTGCTCGGCTCTTTTACTGACGCGATCGTCCTCGTCGCATCATTGATGTTTGTGTTGATGATCGTCGCACTGGCCGGGTTCGCGTACAAGAGCCTCAGCGGCGATGGGATTACTTGGCCCGAAGATATGGAAGACGATGATGACGAGGGCGTCACACGGGGCGATCCGGACGACGAGTGGAAGTATAGCTAATCTACTGCCCGCGGAGTTCGTACATGTGATCGATTCGCGACTGCACGAGCGACGCAGTGCCAATGTCGTGGCGGATGTGGAACCCGTCGCCAGCAGCTGACAGGGCGTCCTCGGCGATCGTCTCGGCAGTCGCGATATCGTCACCGGTCCCAACGACTGCGAACGATCGTGACGTCGTCGTGTACAGCCCGTCCTCGCGTTCGTCGACGCTCGCATAGAACAACAGCGCATCACCAGCGGCATCCTCGTCGACCTCGATCTTTGCGCCGGCGTTCGGATTTGTTGGATATCCCTCCGGAACCGCGTACTTACAGACGGTCGCTTCTGATGTGAACGACAGTTCCGGGAGGCGATCGCCCTCGCGAGCAGCGACGAGGACGTCAAGGAATGGGGTGTCGAGCACGGGCAGGGTATTCATGGCTTCGGGATCGCCAAAGCGTGCGTTGAATTCGATTACCTTTGGTCCCTCAGCAGTGAGCATGAACTGGCCATAGAGAACACCCTTGTAGCCGTCAAGCGCGTCGACGGTTGCTTCGATAATCTCGACTGCGTCCGCGTAGTCGTCGGACGTCATGAACGGCAGGTGTGTCGTTGTGTCGCTGTAGGAACCCATCCCACCGGTGTTTGGGCCCTCGTCCCCCTCGTAGGCGCGTTTGTGGTCCTGGACCGCCGGCGTCGTCCGCACTTCACCGTTCGCGACGAACGCCTGTACGGTAAATTCCTCGCCGACAAGTCGTTCTTCTAAGACCACCCGATCGTAGTCTGCTTTCCGGAGGTATTGTTTGCCTTCCTCGGGCGTCACCTGATCGCCGATGATTTTCACCCCTTTCCCGCCGGTAAGGCCGGCAGGCTTGATTGCGAGATCACCGTTGTATCCGTCGATGTACGCACAGGCTGCCTCGATGTCCTCAAACGTCTCGAAGTCCGGACAGCCAGGGATCTCGTGCCTGCGCATGAACGATCGCTGGTAGACCTTGTCCGTCTCAATCTGTGCCTCTGTGGCCTGTGGTCCGAAGGTGTACACGCCAGCCTCGTCAAGCGCGTCAGCGACGCCTGCGGCGAGCGCGGATTCGGGGCCGATAATCGCGAGCGTCGCGCCGATCGAGTCGGCGTACTCGACGATCGCGTCGGGATCAGTCTCCGATCGATTCTCGAAGCCTGTTGTGAGTGCGGCAATTCCGGGATTTCTGTTGCTTGCACACGCATACAGCGTACAATCGGGAGCCAGCGCTCGCGCGATCGCGTGCTCGCGACCGCCGCCACCGACGAGTAGGACTGTCTCGCTCATATCTCCACAGCGAGTGCATAGACGTGTAAGCGTTACTGTTGAGAATCGCCAGATAATGCATGATTGTGCAAACTCCGAGCGGCGACCAGTAACCGGATCAAGAGTGGGACTCTCTGCCGAAAGCAACGCACTTGCGTCCAGATCCCATTGAGCGGGTATGAGCGCTCCGACAGACACGAACCGGCTGGACTCAGCGGGAAGTCCGTATCTCAGACAGCACGCAGATAACCCCGTTCACTGGCAGCCGTGGGACGATGCGGCACTCGCCGCGGCCAACGAACGGGACGTTCCGATCTTTCTGTCGATCGGCTACTCTGCGTGTCACTGGTGTCACGTGATGGAAGAAGAGAGCTTTGAGGATCCCGAAATCGCCGAGGCCCTCAACGGCTCGTTCGTCCCGATCAAGGTGGATCGAGAGGAGCGTCCTGATCTGGATCAGATCTATCAGACGATCTGCCAACTCGTCTCCGGTGGTGGGGGGTGGCCCCTGTCGGTGTGGCTCACCCCAGATGGAAAGCCGTTCTACGTCGGGACGTACTTCCCCAAGGAGTCAACCGGCCAGCGGCCAGGGTTTCGTCAACTCCTCGAAGACATCGCAGCCTCATGGAGCGACCCCGAACAGCGAGCCGAGATCGAATCAAGAGCCGATCAGTGGACCGATGCGATCACCTCCGAGGTTGAGTCCACACCCGATGTCCCCGACGATGTCGACCAGGACCCACCAGGTGAAGAGCTGCTAGAGACCGCTGTTCGAGCAGCGTTGCGCAGCGCCGACAACGAGTACGGCGGCTTCGGCGGCGGCAACGGACCAAAGTTTCCACAGGCCAGACGGCTCGAACTCCTGCTCACGGCGGCGACCGCAGGCAACGACAACGCGGTGGCGATCGCAACCCGATCGCTCGATGCAATGGCCAGCGGCGGGCTCTACGACCACCTCGGTGGTGGGTTCCATCGCTACACCGTCGATCGCAAGTGGACTGTGCCACACTTCGAGAAGATGCTGTACGACAACGCCGAGTTGCCGCGGGTGTACCTTTCGGCGTATCAGTACACGGGCACTGAGCGGTACGCCGATACCGTTCGGGAGACGTTGCAATTTGTCGATCGAGAGCTCCGAGACGACGGCGGCTTCTACAGCACACTTGACGCCCAAAGCGGTGGCGCGGAGGGGACCTTCTACGTCTGGACACCCAGCCAGGTCCACGAGGTACTGGACGATGCGGAGGCCGAACTGTTCTGTGACCGATTCGGCGTCACCAAACAGGGAAACTTCGAGAAAGCCACGACTGTACTCAACATCACTGCCTCGATCGACGATCTCGCTGCTGAGTACGATCTCCAGCCCGAGGAGATACGATCCCGACTCGACGCCGCGAAGAACGCGTTGTTCGAGGCCCGAAGCGATCGCGAGCGGCCACGGCGTGACGAAAAGGTGCTTGCCGGCTGGAACGGGCTGATGATTTCTGCGTTCGCACGGGCTGGACGAGTGCTTGACACGTCATTCGCCGGGACGGCAACTGAGGCGTTGTCGGCAGTTCGAAGTGCGTTGTGGGACGAGTCCGATGGCCGGTTGCGTCGCCGCGTAATTGACGGCGAGGTTGCGGGCGAGGGATATCTGGAGGATTATGCGTTCCTTGGCCGAGCAGCGTTCGATCTGTATCAGGCGACCGGCGAGGTTGAGCCACTGGTGTTTGCGATCGACCTCGCGGAGACGATTGTGGATGAGTTCTACGACGAAGAGCGCGGCACGCTGTATTTCACGCCCGAGAGCGGCGAAGCGCTCGTCAGCCGGCCACAGGAGTTCTACGATCAGTCGACGCCGTCGAGCCTCGGTGTTGCCGTGCGGTTGTTAGTACAGCTGGACGGATTCCGGACCGATCGCCGGTTTGCGGAGATCGCTGATGACGTGTTAGCGACCCACAGCAACCGAATCGATACCCAACCGCTCGAACACGTCTCGTTGACCCTCGCGGCGATCGAACGCGCTCGTGGCGGGACAGAACTCACGATCGCTGCCGAGGAGATGCCAGAGTCGTGGCGTGAAACGCTCGCGCGACGGTACATTCCAGGAATGGTGCTGGCACAACGGCCCGCCGATGAGGCGGCGCTCGAAGAGTGGCTTGCGGTGGTCGGGCTCGGTGAGGCACCGCCAGCCTGGGCCGACCGCGGCGCATGCGACAATGAACCGACCGTGTACGCGTGTCGATCGTTCACCTGCTCGCCGCCGAAACACGACCTTGAGGAGGCGCTGTCGTGGCTCACCGAGCGGTAAGTTGTCATTTGGTTTGGTAGATCAAGCGGCGACGAGGAGAATTATTGCGACCACGGCGTTTATCACCGACGACAGTCATTCGCCGAGCATGACCTCCTCCCAGTACGATCTGCTCTATCGGGTGTACGACGAGTTCGACACAGACACCCTCAGAGAGTATCAGACCATCGTCGATCTGTTTCCCGCTGTCGACTCGCCGGTTGCGCTCGATCGCTGGCAGGACGCCAACGAGGAACTGACAGCAATGAAATCGGAGATCGCCGACTCGATCACGGACGGGGAGATCTATGCCGAGATTGCCGCCCGTGTCGACCGTGACAGCGCGTTCACGGCGATCGACCTGTACGCGAAGTACGATCGAGGGGTCAACGCACTGGTGTTGGATGTCGACGAGACGCTGCGGTCGGCGGGAAGGACAGACAACGAGATTCCCCGGGACACACTGCACGTGCTGGGGGAGTTCCACGAGGCGGGCATACCGATCGTGATCTGTACGGGCCAGACACTCGAGAACGTCAAGGGATTCACCATTCAGGGTCTTGGCAACGAAATCGTCCACTCTGGAGCGCTCAGCATCGTCTACGAGTCTGGATCCGGTGTATTCACGCCTGGCCACGGTGCAGAGACGAAACGCCTCCTGTACGAAGACCTCGATACAGATATTCAGGACCTGTTCGATTATCTCCGGGCGAACGTGCTATCGGCGGCCCCCGAAGATGTCCGCCGCTGCTCTCACCTGCAGGGCAACGAGTTTAACGTGACGCTCAAACCCAACTTCGAGACGGGCAGCGATCGGGCCGAGGCGATCATCGACACCGCGCTCGTCTACCTCATTGACCTCCTTGGGTCCGCAGTTTCGGATGACGATCAAGCATCGTCGTGGGCGCGGGCGTACTACGGGGACAAAGATCCAGAGATTCGGTCGGTCCTCGAGGCAGAGAACGCAACGAGCGATGTGGATTCTGAATCGATTCCCGAGGCGGTTCGATCGACCTTCGATCGGATCGACGTCGCGTACTACCACGCAGATGCCGCTGAAATTAGTTCTCTTGAGCTCAACAAAACCGGTGGCGTTGAGACTGCACTGTCAGTACTCGGGATTGACGATCCCTTCGTTGCTGTGTTCGGGGACAGCAAATCGGATCTTCGGGTCATGCGGGCCGCTCGAGATGGCGGCTGGGGTATCGCTGCCGCCCCAGAGCACGCCTCAGAAAGCGTACTGGCACATGTTAAAGAGACTGATGGGCTCGTGTTCAATCAAGGGCGATCGGCGACGATGCTCCGGACAGTGTTCGTCATGAACTTGCTTGCGGGAGCGATCGAGGAGCCACCGTCGGGAAAAGCAAACAACGTCTGATCACTGAAATCGCTGTGTGAAGATCTTTTGTTGGGCGACCCGGAGGTGTTGGAGGTACGTTGCGTGTGAGATTCCGAGCGATTCGGCGATCTCAGTTGCCGATCGCTTTCGCGGTCGTTCGAAGTAGCCGCCGTGATACGCCGCTTCGATCGCGATCGACTGTTTGTCTGTCAGATCTGCGCCAGATGACTGCTCGGACGATGGACGCTGATCGTGTTCGAAAATCGCATCGAGAGTTTTCTCGCCGAAAGCGTCTTTGAGTGCAGCTAGAAGCGGTCGAAGCTCTCGGTCCCGCGGAACGTCAACAGAGAGCGTTGCCCCAGCGTTCGATACGCGCGTTTCGTGAACAATGATACCTCGCTCAGCGAGAATCGCCTCAGGTACCGTCGCCAGGACGACGACTTGAAACCGTGGTGGGTCATCGGCGATTCGGGTAACTGAGTCGACGTCTGCGTGTGCGGCGATCGCTGCCTCAATCCCATCGGCTGAAAACGCAGATTCGCCTGTAGCGCTCACGTACTGAATAACGCTATCGTCGTCGTTTGGAACGGTGCCGCGGACATCCAGTTCGATCGTCTCGTCGAAGGAATGGTTCGAAACTATCGCGTTAAGGTAGTATCTCTCGTCTTCAATAGTCAGTCGCGCATTAAGCGGCTTTTCCATCGCCAGAGTGTTTTCGGCTTCGAGGCTGTGGACGGCGAAGGCAATCGTATCTGCGAGTTCGGTGAGAAGCCGCCGTTCGGTTCGATCGAACCGGCCTGCTTCGGGGTGATACACCGCAAGTATGCCATACGATACGCCGTTATACTGTAGTGGAATCCCAGCACCGCTTCGGTAGCCTAACTGGGTGATATCAGCAACCCAATCTGCCGCAGGAAGCGACACAAAGTCCTGGACAAACTGTGGTTCTCGATCGCGGGCGGCGGCCACACATGGTTCAGCCGCTAGGTTACCATCGCCTGCACGGCTGCATACTCGATCGATGTATCCATCAGCTCCGATCGTGATTCGTGGGACGATCGACTCGTTGATCTCGGCGATCCAAACAAGCCCGTATCCCTGTTTTTCGAGATGTTCGACCACCCTGCTTTCGAAATTCTCTCGGGTTCGCTCTCTGACGAGTGCCGCCTGTATCCCACGGTTGAGATCGCGCTCCCACTCGAGTTCGCGTTCTCGGCGTTTGCGGACCGTAATATCTCGAATGGAGACGAGCGCCGCGTCGGAGCCCTCATACGTGATCGGTTGGCCGACAATTTCACAGCGTCGTTCAGTACCGTCAGGACGGACGAGTACTGCAGGATACAGCTGTTCGTCTTTGCTGCCGGCTTCCCACTGTGTGAGTGCGTTGTGGATCATGTCGCGATCATCGCGGCTCACGACACGATCGACAAACGAGCCCTGGCGGAGCTCAGCTCTATCTTCGCCGGTCAACTCTAGCAGCCGCTGGTTACAGAAAACAAGTGCTCCATTGCGAACAATGCCGATCGCGTCGCGGCTTTGTTCGGTGACCGTCCGGTACCGCTGTTCGCTCTCGGCGATTATTCTCTGGAGCCGATGCTGTTGCACAGCAGATTCGATCTTCTTGATAAATTGCGTCGTCTGGCTCACTCGTGGGCTTTTGACAATGTAGTCTGTAACTCCGGCTTCGATTGCCTTTGCTGCGATGTCTTCACTTCCTGCCGCCGTCACGAGAATGAATGGTAGTGTGTATCCGTTTTTCCGAATGTGTTCAAGCAGCGCAATGCCGTCCATTTGCGGCATCTGGTAGTCTGCGATGAGACAGTCGATCGTTCGGTCGCCACCCAGCGTAGCGAGTGCTTCAGTCGGATCAGTCCCAACAGTGACTTCGATTCGGTCGGAATTTCGCTCGACCGCTGTCGCGATCAGTTGTGCCCAATCTTCGTGATCGTCGATCACCAACGCCTGTATTGGTTCATCAGTCGATTGATCGACATGTGGGTCAATCATGTCACACTGCGGACGTCGTGCACCGACGGTCGGATTCAAATCGGTTGTTCTTACAAGTGCCGATGAGCATTATACCAACATATGTAGGCAGTAGTCTATTAAAAAATGTGCACTTATTTGTTCGATGAGCACAAATGGGCACTAATCGCAGTACATTGGCTTGTCACCGATCGATCGGGCGGAGACGATACGCTAAACAGTAGCAAACGGTGAAAAATGGACCCATCTGTAGCAGGAGATTCAGAGGAGCTGGTTGCCAAACTCGAGGCGGAAGCTCGAGAGAGAGGGATTTCGGTGGAGGCGTACGTTCGCGAAATCATCGAAAACAGACACCGGGCCGACGAGTTAGAGCACGAACTCAAGGAACTCCGCGATCAGATCGCCGAGCGCGACGATCGAATCGCCGAACTGCAATCTCGTGTTGATGATCTCAAACGCGCAAAGCAAGCCGCCGAAGACCGTATCTCTGCGCTGCAAACGGATACCTCGAAAAGCTCAAGCCGAGCAACAGAGGCATCTGCAGAACTCCGATCGAAAATACGGTCACTCGAAGCCGAGCGTGAGGAACTCCAAACGAAGATCGAATCCGTCAGGGCTGAACGGGACCGGCTGCAGTCAGAAATCGATTCGCTCGCCACCGAACGCAATAAACTCCAAACACAGACAGACCAGCTGAACGAAGATATCGAACGGCTTCAAAACAGGCTGGAACTCCGCGAAGAGCGTATCGACCAACTTGAAGCCCAACTTGCGAGGCGGTCCCAGATCGAAGAGAAGGTCGAAGAACTCTCGATGGTTGTCCGTGAGGAACAAAACCAATCAAAGGCGCCGTTTTTTGTACGCTGGTGGCGCTGGCTCAGAGAGTAATCACGTCCCGGCCCCACAAAGCCGCCACAGTAGCATTCAAACCCCGAAAGACATAGACCACTACAGAGCCAACAGCTTCAAAACAGCTACCCGACTCGATCAAGACTATGCTGTCAGTGTTCTACTGACACGCCGACGGAGTCGATCGTCAGTACTGAGTCGAAAAGTGGTTTTAGCGTGTTAATTTCCTGTGGATCTCCGGCAGTCGGGTCCACGTGGAAGTGCGAAATCGCGTTCCCGCTTCTGAGTTTTCCAAGAAGGATGTGGAGGAAGCGGAACACGTTTTCGACGTTCTTGTATCGAAGCAACACGTTGAGCGGATCGAAGCAGACGACTGTCTCGCCGTCACGAGCACTCCAGTTGTCGAGGGTCGCAGTAATGACAATTCCGAGGCGCGTTACATCGTTCGGGTTCGTCACGTTGACTGTCCGTACCGCTTGTTGGACCGACTGTGGAACCCGCTGGTTGTAGCCGACGCTAACGAGCGTTACTCGGTTTGCATGTGTGGCGATACGCTCGAGACGTGGTCCGTTCATCTCCGTGTATCGAACAAGTAACACGTTTCGATCGGCAACGTCATCGACACCGAGCAGATCGATGCAGGCCTGCTGTTTTCTGTCATCTTGTGAGCCACACTGAACTAATACGACATCCCCCGGAGTCAGTTCCAGATCCCCCGGCCGATCGTATTCGGTCTGACCCGAGCCGAACTGATCGAACGGATCAGTCGATTGAGTATCTACGTCTGGGGAAGCCGACTTATCGGGTTGGCTCATTGCCGCCGACTCGTCGGCCGTATTCCGAGTCTGTGTTGTGCCGGTAGCTTGGGCCCGATCGTCGGTCGACTGGCTCAGATCATCGCGTGATTGTCTCGATTTGTCGGTCGACTGGCTCAGATCCTCGGGTTGTTGTCTCGTTTCGTCGGTTGGTTGACCCAGATCCTCGGGTTGTTGTCTCGAATCATCGGTGGGCTGACTCAGATCCTTGGCTGTTGAGACGTCTGAGGTGGATTCCGGTGAATCATCCGCTACTGCCGTATCCCCTGTCGTCTCCTCAGCCGTCGTTGTGACTGTGGTATCGTCTTCTGGGGTGCGTTCAGACGCTGTCTGGTCTGCGCCAGTTTGTGTTTCGCTGTCGGTTAAGTCTTTCACGAGCGCCAGCAACTCGTCCCGTGAGAGGTTCTTGAGACGATCGTCGCTAACCTCCGCAGTAATGTCGTTCAGTATAGCGTTGGGTTCGGTTTCGGTTAGCTCTTCGAGTTCCGCGATATCCGATTCTTCAATCTCCTCGGCCCTGGTTTCCTCGATAACTGACTCTTCGATCGCCTCAGTGTCGTGTTCGTGATGAGTGGACTCATCGGCTGCATCGGATTTGTGTGCCTCTTGAGCAGACTCACGGGCTGCTTTGGCGTCGTGTTCATCAAGTGCAGACACATCAATCTCCTCAGTGTCGAGTTCACCGATCGGATACTCACTGAGTGCTTCAGTGTCGCGTGCTTCGATCGGGGATTCTCCGATCGCTTCCCTGTCGGTGTTATGTTCAGCCGACGAATCGGCAACGCCAGTATTGCCATCTGTCTCTGAGAGCGCAGCGCTCACAAGACTGGCCACAGAGTTAGAAGTCTCTTCCTCCTCGGATGTAGAACCACCCGCTTCAGTGGGGACATCACCGGAGGTCGGAGTATCGAATTGTGACTCCGAAACAACCGAGTCGTCCGCGTCGTTAAGCAACGCTGTCGGGGGTTTGTCATCTCCATCGATCGCTCGGGGATCGGAGAACGCGGCTTCAACGAGGCCCAAAAGCCCACCGTCAGATTGTGCGACTTCCGGCGTCGGAGGCGACTCAATCGATGGTGCTGTGTCTTCTGGACCGATCTCTTCAGCTACTTCAGGCTCGTTCGATAGTTCATCAGGAAGTACGTCAGCACTCATCTCACCCAGTGAGGTTTGTACGAGCGCTAATAGCGGATCCATCTCATCTTCCTCATCAACCGGTGTGTCGTCTATTGGGGACGCAAACTCGCGGGCCCTGGATCCGTCACCCCGTTGTATATCTAAAAGCTGGCCAAGTAACGATGAAAACGCATCGCCCGTAACAGACGGGAATTCCTCATCGATGATCTGCAGTACTCTGTTGGGCTCAATTGGAGCCGGCGCAGTGTCCGCATTGTCGGTCTGATGACTCTGGGTGGTAATCCGCTCGACAACCCGTTCATATCCCGCTTCGAGTTCATCGAGGGAGTGTGTCTCGCTGGCGGAGTGGGTCTCGTCAGAGGAGTTTCCCCGAACTCGATGCAGGACTTCGAGTAACAAAAATGCGACAAGGCGATTCGATCGCGTCGAATAGCCGTCCGCTTTGAGTGCTTTCCTGATCGACGCGATCGTCTCGGGTGGGATCTGTTGATTGTCGTCCGTTGGCTCATCCTGTATGGCGTCCGCTTTGTCATCATTCGCGGTCGGTGTGTCTGGCTGATCGCCACCAAGCCATACAAAACCGCTGTCTTCTGGAGATGCTGACTCCAGTTGTGCAGTCACGAGACTCCGGATTCGCGAGGCCAACCGGTTATGTGGGGCTGTTGTCTTTCCGGCCGGGACAAAGGCAGTTGCGCCGCATTCGAACGCTTCATCTGGCATCGAGTCGATCGATACGTCCGTCGAGAACACGGTTGGAATCGATGGAAACCGATCAGCGACCCAACTGATGAATTCAAGCGCGTCATCAATCCGATCGGTGACGGCGTGATACAGAATACAATCGATAGACTGGGCGCTGTCGTTCAGTCGCTCTTTGGCTGTCTGAATACTCTGGGCTGTATCGACGTCGAACCCATGTCGATCTTCGAGGATTCGTGCACGCTGGCGTAACACCGCTACGTCAGCATCGACGGCGAGCACACGAATCCGTTCCTCCATATACGTTTTTTATTCCCCCGCGCACATAACTTTACCACCATCGTATGAAGACATCACCGTCTGCTGTCGAAGCCGAACACGACTGCGGGGCTGGAACAACAATACGATTATATGTATCCTCTTAGTTAATTGTGATATGGTCGCAGGGGGACGTGGGGAGGGCCGGCTAGCTGTCATTTGCGCGAGTGTGGTTCGCTGATGGTGGAAATCGATCGGTCGGTTCGGATCCGTGCGTTTCTCGACACCTGGTTTACTGTCCTCGCTATCGGGCTTTTGCTTGCGAGCGCCGGACTTGGCTTTTGGGCCTACCAGGTGAACATGGTTCCAGAGGTCCAACAGGAAGAGCGGCTCGTCGAAGAATGGACCGAATCAACATCATACAATCACAGTGCAGAGATAACCAACGATTCGCTGGTGTTCTCTCGCGGAGAGACGGTGTCAAATCGTCCACTATACTACACACGGCTCTCGGAGGAACTAGATGGCAATCACACGTACAGGTACAGCGCCGACAGTGGAGACGTCAGTGTCCAGACTGAGACGTACCTGCGCATCCGTGGCGGTGAACTCGAAGATCAGGAGTTCGTCCAGACCTACTGGGAGTTCACCGAGCCCCTCGATAGCGACACGCGAGAGGGACTTTCACCAGGAGACGCGTACACCACCCAATTTACCGTTGACATCCAGTTTGTACTTGAGACGATCGCAACCGTGGAAGAACAGCTGGGTGCATCAGAGGGGTTAGTCGACGTGCGGGTGGTGACTGTGTCGCAGATTGAGGGCACAGTCGAGGATGAGTCGGTGTCGGAAACCTACGAGAGCGAGATGGTGTTGGTCGTTGAGCCGGCGACGTTTCGTGTCATAAATACGAATCTCGTCGAAGAGCAGCATCAAACGTTCCAGCAAACCGAGGTTATCGTAGACCCATCGCCACTGGAGGCATACGGATCGATCGCACTCGCTGCCCTTGCAGTCGCCCTCCTAGTCGTATTGATCGCCGGTCGGTACGCTGGGTACACGGGGCTCACCGAGGAAGAAGAGGAGGTCTTACGGCTCGAGCAAGCACGCGATCGGTTCTCCGAGTGGATCACCACCGGCACATTCCCCTCTGAGCGGGAATACGAGCAAACGATCCTCGTCGACGATCTTGAGGGGCTTGTGGACGTGGCGATTGACACGAACAAACGAGTGATCGAAGACGAGCAACTGGGCGTCAGCACGGTGTTAGATGACAATTACATCTACATCTATGTCAGGCCTGATTCGCCGGCCCGCGATTGGTTGCTCAACTACGCTGACACCACCCTCGACGACGTCGATCGATACGACTTCTGAGATTCGTGTCGCTCGATACACATGGATATGGTGACTTTCATACACTCGGGACAACGTTCATATCGATCGGCCGACTAGTATCTGTAGCCCGAAAACACAAATGAAACCGAGCGAACTGCTGCAGTACGCCGTCGTTCTCGTCATCGTCGGCCTCATTGGACTGCTGCTTTTGAGCCAGTTGCTCGGACAACCGTTTATTGTCTTCGTTGAGACGGGGAGTATGGCGCCCACCCTTGAGCCGAACGACGGCTACATTGCGGTGCCGGCGTTGTTCGCTGGAGAGCCACAGGAGGGTGATATCATTCTGTTCATGTCACAGGAACTCGGCGGGGGTGAACTCACGACCCACCGGGTAGAGGCAGTTACAGACGAGGGATATATCACAAAGGGAGATGCCAACCCGTTTACCGATCAGGACGGCGACGAGCCAGTCGTGTCTGACGGCCAGATCCGATCGGTCGCGCTCACTATGGGGAGCGATCCAGTTCGGATTCCGGGACTGGGAGCGTTTGTCGTGGGTATAAACGACGGAATCAGGTCGGTTTCGACGGCCGTTTTTTCGGCATTCGGTATGGATGCACCAGAGATTACAACAATCTCAACGGGCATCCTTGCTGGCGGGTTGGTACTGTACATTTTCAGCGTGGCGACGGGAACGACTGGAAAACGAAGCCGGAGTCGATCGAAAGGGAGCATCCTCCAGAACGCGGTCGTCATCATCGCGATCTTGACACTCGTGGTGATCATCCCGCTGAACTTCTCGATGTTGCTGCCGTCCGGGGTGTATCAGTACGAGATTATTAGTTCGACGTCACCGACTGACAACGAACAGATAATTGAGGCGGGCGGGTCGAGCGAAGTGACCTACGCGATGAGAAACAGCGGGCATCTCCCAGTGCTGGTCTTCTTAGAGCCTGCTGGTGAGGGCGTTGAAGTCCAGGATACCCAGACGTACGTCCCGAGACGGTCCACCGTAGAGACATCTGTAACGATGCAAGCCCCCGAAGAAACTGGCTCGTATCTCCGGTTTGTCCGCGAGCATCGATATCTCGTCGTGCTTCCGCCCTCGTTGATTGCGGCGCTACACGAGATCCACCCGGTCGCCGCCTTCGCAGGGATCAACCTCGTGGTCACGGCGTTCGTCATAATCGTCTCTGTCGGGACGATCGGAACCGATCGGGTCAGGCTCCGCTCGCGCCGCCGAGAGCTGTCGATCGGCGAGGAGATCAAACGGGCGTTTCCGACAGTCCCCGGCGGAAGTGGGCGCAACACAGGTGTCCGGCCAGGGTCAGACCCAAGCTATAATTGGTTCGGACTGTTCGATGACGAGGAGTCGACAGAGGCCAAACCGGGTCCCAACAGAACCGCATCAGCCGAACAATGGACTGGTCCGGATGGAACTAGCTCGGAATTCGATCCCATCGACGACATGACGCCCGCTGAGGTTCGATCGGCCGTGAGCGGTGAAACAGCTGGATCGAACTGGGAAACGAGTGATTCGAGTCAAGAGACAATCGATTCGGGTCAAGAAACGATCGATTCGGGCCTGGCCGGCGGCAGCGATCAAGCGGCGAGTAGCGGCTTCGAATTCGGGCAACTCCAAGAAGAGACGGAAGCATCGGGGATGGGGGGATTCGAGGAGTTCGATCAACTGAGCGATCGCCAGCTGATCGAACTGCATACGACGCTGCAGGAGCCACCGAACGCAGTGGGGAGGGATGCCGATCGGTGGACGCCCGCAGCGGTCCAAGCGCATCTGATGGACTCCTACGGGATCGAGTACTCCCAAGAGGAGTGTGCGCGACTGATGGAGCGATCGGGGATCGATCGGTAAATAAAGGAGAATTATTAACTCCTGTGACTGACATAGGATATTTGTCACTGATAATATGGGGGGAGGACGATGAGTTCGCTCGCGAAGGAGCAGTCGCGAGAGAGCAAAAACACGATGTTCACGGTGTTGAGCAATCACCGTCGCCGGTACGTGCTCTACGCGTGTAACCAAGCAAATGGGGAGACGACGCTCTCAGACGTCGCAGAGCAGGTTGCTGCGTGGGAGTATGATAAACCGATCAACGAGGTCACTTCAGCTGAGCGAAAGCGGGTGTACACCTCGATCCAACAGCATCATCTCTCGAAGCTCGAGGATGCAGGGCTGATTGAGGTCGAGGGCGATCGGATCACGACGACTGAGAAGGCGAAGAATCTCGACGTCTATCTCGAGGTCGTGTCCGAAAAGAACATTCCGTGGGCACTGTACTACGTCGGGCTCGCTGTCGTCGGTGGGTTCATGTACGCGCTTGCAGTGTTGGAGCTGCTCCCGCCTATGATATCCGTCTCGACCGTCGCGGCGTTGTTTATTGTGATCGTCGGGATCTCGGGTGTCGCACACTACATTGAATCCCAGCAGATGAAGTTTCATACCGCAGACATGCCGCCAGAACTCGAGGAGTGATCGAATCGTGACACGCATTCCCCAAGAGTTTACAATCTGTAGATCCGCCTCATACGACATGGATCGCCGCACAGCGCTTCGGTCCGCGTCGGCAGCGATCGTTTCTCTTTCGCTTGCTGGGTGTCTCGGTGAAGAGGTCAGCGGTGGCTTCTCCTCGGGTGATGAGGACGAAGACGAGAGCGAGGACGATGACGCCGCGGAGTTGAGTTCCGAGGCGGAGACGGTGGTCGATCAGTTCGAATCACGTGACGTTGAGATCACAGCCGCGGAGGAAGACGACGAGGAGATCGTGGTGACGATCCAGACGAGTGGCTCGATCGACGACGACATGGTGACCGCCGCGAGTGTGTACGCGACGGTGGTTGAGTCGGTCGATCGTGATCTTCGGGTCCGCGTCGAGGACCGGGGGATGTTTGAGGAGTCGTTCCGGATCGAACACGAGTGGGCAGAGAAGTACGTAAACGATCGACTCTCCGATTCGGAGTTCATCGAGAAGATCAACGAGTCCCGGAGCGATCAGTAATCTTGTGCTTCGGTAGCACGTCTTTTGACTGAGACGGGCGATTTCGGGCGATCAGGCAGTGTTTGAAGCGGTTTTGTGGGGTGCCATACAGTTTTGGGGGAGAGCCTGGCGATCATTCAGGCGGCTTGATACAAAGAGGGTATGGGCATATGATATAGACGTAATGGGACTCACACGTCGCAACACGATCGTATTGTTAGCAGTACTGGTAGCGGGAGCAGGGATAATCGGCGCCACGGGCGCGTTTACAAGTGTAGAAGCCGATCGTACTGTCACTGTTGCAACAGCTGGTGACGGGAGCGCGAATCTTGGGTTGGCTGTAAATGATACTAAATTTGATGGTATCAATGATACTGGTGAAGAAGGGGCGAATAGTGAAACAATAATGTCCGTAGACCTCGAAAATATCAATGACAACGCCACTACAACGTTCGATGGTGCAATCGATGTGAGCAACAATGGTAATCAAGATGTGACACTAACAGTTGACAACAACAGTATGACTGGTGTTGAGTTTGAGGTTGATAATCAAGACCTCGGCTCTGGGGACACCGTTCAAGTTGATGTTGTTGTAGACACTACACAGGAGGTAGACACCTCCGGTACTGTCACGTTCAACGCATCCACCTAGTATCAGAATAAATTCTCCAGATAATTTTTTTAACCTGCTCAGTGTCATCCAACCGAACCAACCGGAATTTATTGAGACTGGCGTATCATTGCATTATATACATAACCCAAACAGATCAGCAGAAATTTTCGGTCACATATGTCTCGTCCTCTTCAGATATTATAACCCCAATCCCTTCATTCTCCCATCCTTCTCGCAAAATATTCTCCCGATGACCTTCTGAGTTCATCCACTGCGCAACGACAGCCCTCGCTAACTCCTCCTCACTCTCATACCGATCGGTCTCCCCATTTTCCAACGTTACCCGCCGATCGAACCAGTTCTGTGCGATATTCTCTCCACCACCCTCAATAAACCGATCGCCCTCAAGATCAATCCGACACTCGTAGCCGGCCGCGTCGTAGCGATCTGCGACGGTGCGACCCTCGTGGTCGACGTGGTCGAAGAACTCCTCTTCGAGCATGTTCTGTGAGTGATTCCGTGCGATCGCTGCCAGCTCCGAGTCCCACGCCAGCGGCTCCAGGTCGCGATCGGTTCGCTCGGCGTTGATCTGGCGGTGAATCTCGCGTTCAACTACGGTTTCGTTGAGGTCCGCACCGCGATCGGAGTCGTTCGTCTCCTCGTCTCCGGCCAGATCGTAGCTCGGGCCGTCCGAGCCGCCGGTCGCGGCCGCCGTTGAGTCGTCCGAGTCGTTCTCGATAACGCGCTCTTGTTCGGTTTCGGTCCACAGCGCTTCGATGTCGCTGGTGTCGATCGACGCGCCGAGGTCGGTGAACGCGACCGCTGCGCCGCCGGCGATCGCAGCGAGCAACACGAGCGCGAGGACCGATCGGAGCAGACCGCGATCGGATTTGGATTGGGTGGTCGTTAATGGGCGACGATTGTTCATTGTGTTGGTGGTATCTCGCTTTGCATCCGCTGCACGGGCAGGCGTTGTACTGTGGATGAGCGACGGCATGAATAAACGTATCGACGGTCAAGGTGGCCCGTCAAACGGTCTCTGACGATCTAGAACGCGAATCTGGACCTCCCTGATCGCCGGTCTGGCGTATCAATACAAAGACGTGAGAATGAGTAGGCTCTCTCAAGATGGTAACACGTCGACAAACAGTACTCGGACTTGGGGTTCTCGTAGGCGGAGCAGGAGCGATCACCGCAACTGGTGCGTTCGACTCGGTGGACGCTGAACGGCAAGTCAGCGTTGAGTTCGCAGACGATACGAGCGCCGCATTGACTATGGAGCCAGCCGACGGTGTGGTTGAGCAAAGCGATGGAGGACAACAGAACCCGATCGATGTGTATCAAAATGACGACGGTGAAATCGAGATTGACATTGTCGTCGTGAACAGAAACGCACGGGTGACGTTCAGCGATCTGATCAAGTTCACCAATAACGGCTCACAGAATATCACAAGCCTGACGTTTAGTATGGAGAACTTGGGCAACGAAGACCACGGAGAACTGGTTATCGAACCGAGCGAAGAGACAAATCTCCTTGAAGAGGCAGAGATAGATGGTGATCCGGACGTTCTCGAGGTTGGTCAGTCTGTCACCGGTCTTGCGATGGCGATCGAAACGAGAGAGAGCCAAGGGTACGATCTATCGGGCGTCGACACGGAGAATATTGATCTACAAGGCCGACTAACGGTTTCTGCAGAAGTCTGATATCAGTCATCATCGCACTGATCGTCCCTGACACACCTGGATGGGACCAAAATACCGCCCGTGGCGATCGATTTTACCTGTTGTATCACACGCAGTTCGTCCACACCGAAAGCCGCAGCAGAAATCTCTTGACAGCGGGCAGGGTGCTCGATACAAAGCGCTCTTGAGGCGTACAAGTATCCATACACATGGGATTCACACGACGAAATACATTGATCGGACTGGCAACGCTTGCAGGCGGCGCGGGAGTGATCGGCGCGACTGGAGCATTCACGAGTGTCGAGGCCGATCGGACGGTCTCTGTCTCCACTGCTGGCGACGCAAGCGCACTGTTACAGCTCGAAGGCAACAGCTCGATCACCGACACCGAAGACGACGGTGGGGTCGATCTGCTGGTCATCAACAACGACGACATCAACGAGCGCGCGCGAACGCGGTTCGATAACGCGATCACCGTAACCAACGGCGGTACGCAAAATGTTGGATTCTACGTTGACGGAGACCCATCCCCGATCGGCTTCGAGGTCAGCGGCCACGGTACGATCGTGGGCGAGTCGAACGCGATTGATGTGGACCTGGGCAGTTCCGTTGACGTGGACATTATCATCGATCTCCGTCCATCCGGCGTGAGTGGCAGCGATCTCGAAGATATCAACGGGGTCACGTTCGTCGCTGATACCGATGCCTACGGGAACTGATTCGGGTTCAGGCAGCCTTTGATCGGCTCACGGGCATACCGATACCGTTCGATCGGGAGTACCTGATCACGTTCTGGCGGTTTAATACAAAGAGGGTAGGGAATATATAGTAGTATAAGAGATGGAGCTCACACGACGCAACACGATCATCGGACTCGGAGCATTGGCAGGTGGAGCAGGCGTGATCAACGCCACGGGGGCATTTGACAGCGTGGAAGCCGATCGTAGTTTCGAAGTTAGTGTTGAGGGTGATAGTGCTGCACTGTTATCCCTTACAGTTGAGAAACCCGAAATTGCAGGCACCGAAGAAGGCGGAGCCGGCAATAGCTCGCTCATCTACTTCACGCTTGATAATGAAGAATCAGGGGCAAATGCAAGCGCAATAAATGATGGCGCAGTTACACAATTCTTTGATGCATTCCAGATCCAAAATAACGGCTCTGAGACTGTAGATATTAGCATGGAATTAGAAGACGGTGCAAGCGGAATCTCGTTTGTTGTCGGATCTGATCAACTAAGCTCACTCAGTAGCGATGTGAATCTTGCTGCAGAGAATGGGAGTGCAGAATTCGGACCGGGTGAAGCTGCGCTTGTCGATATACAAATAGACACTACAACCGAGGGAGGATACGAGGAACCAGACGAGGCGTATGATATAACGATCATCGCTAATTCGGCAGCAGCGTAATCATATAAGATGTCTTCCCTCCAATCTAACTTGACTTATATAATCAGAATCGATCGGCTAGAACGGCAAGACTCAAACACCAGACAATAAAGTACCTCAGAAATAAAATATAAACTAATGAACCTCTCCCGACGGAACACCATCATTGGCCTTGGAGCACTCGCAGCGGGAGCTGGGATTATCGGCGGCTCTGGGGCGTTTGATGCGGTGGAAGCCGATCGGAGCTTCGAGGTCGAGGTCGCGGGTGACGCCTCAGGTTTACTTGGATTGACCGTCCTGAACGAGTTCATTGCGGGCGAAGAAGAAGGCGGAGCCGGCGGTAACGACATCATCTTCTTCCGAATCGACGACGACGGCAACGGCGAAGGGCCTGCGCTGAACGAGGACTCGGAGACGCGGTTTTTCGAAGTATTCGAGATGCAAAACAACGGCTCACAGACTGTCGAGGTGACGATCGACACGGGCGACGCCGATGGCGTTACCTTTCAGGTCACAGAGACCAGAGGCGACAACCAGGATGTGGTCGATTCAGATGTCGACCTCGAATCTGCGGGAGTTGCGCTTGGACCAAGCGAGTCCGTTTCGGTAGACATCTACATCGACACCACAGATGGCGGGTACGAACAACCTCCAGCAGACGATCCGTACCAAATGCGGATCGTCGCACAATCAGGGGCCGCACAGGACTAATGAACCACACACGCCGCCGACTACTGCTCGGGATCGCAACACTCGGAGCCGGAGCTGGGCTGATCGGTGGCACAGGTGCGTTCACCTCTGTTGAGGCCGATCGTGAGGTAACCGTTGAGTTCGCCGATGACTCCGAAGCCCTTCTTGAGATGACATCTCCCAATGAGGAGGGAGAGGGTCGATCGTACGTCAGTATTGACGAAGGGGACGATGGAACGATCTCGATTATCATCGAAGATGTGAATCGAAATGCCAAAACGAAGATTGACAATCTGGTTCGATTCCAAAACAACGGATCACAGACGGTATCACTCAGCGCCGAATTTGTAGGGGATCCAGAGCTCATCGAGATACACGACAAGCTCGACGATATCAATCAGCTTGGACCGGGAGAGGATGATACTGGGCTCGGATTTACGATCGACCTTCTCGGCGAGACTGGAGACATCGAAATCAGTGAAACAATAACCATCACTGCAGAGAGTACGGAGGATTGATCCACTGATGCGCCGCAGAAATACACTCATCGGGCTCGGAACGATCGTCTTCGGAGCCAGTGGCTTCATCGCCAGCGGCGCGTTCGAATTTGGATCAGAAGGAAGCCGCGGCGACTTCGTTCGGGTGTCGCCAAACGAGATGACCGTCGGTGAAGAAGAAGAAGACGAATCAGTGAACGAAGACGGAAACGGTGCGGGCGGAGATGACGAGGAATCCGAAGAGGACGATTCTGAAGACGAAGAGGAGGGAGCGGAAGAAGAGGGAGCGGAAGAAGAGGGAGCGGAAGAAGAGGAAGCGGAGTACTATTCACTCCGTACGAGTATTTCCGGCGAAGGAAGCGGATCGATTAGTGTCTCGCCGCTCCCGGTCGCAAGTACAGATGGCGAAGAGCGAGGGTACGAGGCTGGACAGACGGTGAGATTAAGCGCAACTCCCGATTCGGGATACGATTTCGTCGGCTGGAGCGGCGACGCCTCCGGTGACAACTCAACGGTAACGGTGGAGATGGATGGCGATAAATCTGTCACCGCGAACTTCGAACGATCGAGCTTCACCCTCGGGGTCACGATCGGGGGCGACGGGTCCGGGACAGTCAACATCGCTCTCCAAGAGGGCGATGGACCGTCGGGATCGATTGATACGGATGAATCCTGGACCGGCGAGTACACCGCCGGGTCTGTCGTTTCGCTTTCGATCACGGCCGATGAGGGTTCGGTGTTCAACGAGTGGAGCGGTGATGCGTCCGGAACGAGTGAACAAATCGAAGTGGCGTTGGACGAGCAAAATAAAAACGTTGTTGCGCTTCTCGGAGAGCGCCCCACACTCGTTGTCAACGTAAACGGCGAAGGAGAAGTCGACGTTACAATCGACGGCGAATCAAGCACCATCGGTCCGGACAGCTCCCAGTCAGTGGCCGTCGATCAGGGAACATCTGTGGCCCTCTCAGCAAGCGCAAGGGAACAGGAGGGCTACGAGTTCGTTGGATGGAGCGGCGATGCGTCCGGTGACGATTCGACCATTGAGATTGCGGAGATCGAAGAAAATACAAACGTCACTGCAAACTTCGAACTCCAGGAAGTCGATCTTGACGTTTCCGTCGAGGGATCTGGAAGCGTATCTGTTTCTCCGCCGGGCGAGACGATCGGGTCGACTGAAACGCTAACGTACGAGTTCGGTGAGTCGGTTGAACTAATCGCCGATCCAGCCGAAAACTACGAGTTCCTCGAATGGGAAGGCGACCTCTCAGGTGCTGGGGCGTCCAAGACAATCAGCATGACTCAAGATCGGTCCGTAACAGCGGTATTCGCCGAAATTGAGACTACCCCGGAGTACGGTCTTGAGATCTCGATCGAGGGATCTGGGAGCGTGTCTCTTTCCTCGCCCAATGAGACAGTTGAGTCCGCAGGAGAATTTGCGTACGAAGATGGGGAAACCGTAGAACTCACCGCAGATCCAGACGAGAATTACCGTTTCCTCGAGTGGAACGGCGATCTCTCAGGTGAGGATACGACCCAGACAGTCCGTATGGATCAAGACCGATCGATAACTGCGGTATTCGTTGAGAGAGGGACGACACAGGTACAAGTTGTCTCCGATCCAGATAATTCCGACAATCCGATCAACGTTTCCGGAGGCGTCGAGTGGTCAGGTCAGATGACTCGTTCGGACATCATCGAGACGGACCCAAACGGCTTCTTCGCCGGCTTCTCGGTCGAGAACGCAAATCGGAACGCAGTCTCGCGGATCGGAACCGTTGGCTCGAACGGCTATCCGACCAGCTCCGATCGAATTGCCTTCCTCGTCGCAAACATCGGCGATCCCGAAAACCGAGGACAGTCTGGACCGCCAGTTGACGTTGGTGTCCGTCTCGTCGACGCAGACGGCGACAACGTACAAACTGACCAGCTACGGTTGCCCTACCGCGTTTTGAACGAGGACGGCCAGGCCACCGAAACCGGCACGAACCTCGTCGGAGAGACAGTTCGGTTATCTGTCGGCTCAATAATCGAGGTCGTCATCGAGATCGATTCGACAGATGGAACCGAAGACATCGAACGTGTCGGTTCGCTACAGTTTTCCGCCCAGGGGGTGAATAATTAATTATGCCCCGCCGTCGCCGCAGTAGAGGCGGTTCAGGTGGTCTGAGCCGCCGCGCTGCACTCGCGTTGATCGGCGCTGGCGGGCTCACGGCTGTTGGGGCCTCGGGCGCATTTGACTCGGTTAGTGCCGACCGACGGTTCAACCTGCCAGTCGGGGGCGGGAACGAACTGATTGGGATCGATCCGCAGAATCCGACCGGCAACGATGGAGACACAGTGACGCTTGTTACACTCTACAACCGCTTTCCTGAGCCGATCGAGAGCATCTCTGTAGAGGTCGTTTCAGCCTCGTCGATCAGTGTCGATGTGGAAGCGCCACTCGCTGCTGGCGAGCAGTTCGATACGGCCGACCCACTTGAGGTGTCAGCGACGATTTCGTGCTCGGAGACGACGACCGAAAGCGTCGAGCTAGAGATTGTCGCAACCGGTGAAACCGAGGAAGTGCGAACGACCACAACGACAAACGTCACCTGTCGGACGGGAGGCCGTGGCGTCTGTGCGGTGCCCTCGATCCCCGGCTGTGTCGAAAACGAACTCCCGCCATCTGGTTCAACAAACTGCAGTGTTGAAATTACGACCGGTGAGTTCGACGAGGGACTCAAAGGCAATACGGACATCGGCGGCGCACTCGTAATCAACGCGAGCGACGAGGCAGACCTCGTTCTTGGAGGAAGCGCGTCGATCGGCAATCACATTCGAATGGACTCAAGCGATGATATTACCTTCGATATCGGTGGAAATGCCGCTATTGGCGGCGTTCTGCAACTCGTTGGTGAGGGCGATATCGACGCGGAAATCAATCAAGACCTCCCGGACGGGCTCTGTTTTGACGGTGCAGGTGAGATCGGACTCATCGTCAGCGGGGGCTCGTCAGTCAGCGGTCCGGTTTCGGTGACATCTGAGGATGACGTAGACGTTACCGTTACTGATGGCTCGGATACTGGTTCGATGTCGATCGACACTCCTGCAGACGTGACTGTCGACCTATCTGGTGGTGCATCGCTCGGATCGCTCGATATCGAGAACGAGTCAGAGGTGGATCTAACCCTCGACCAAGGGGGGAATGTCATCGACGGAGCGGCCACAGTTACCGCCTCTGATGAGGTCGACATCGAACTGACCGGAAACGAACAAGTAAACGGCGACCTGTCGGTCACAGCCGAAGACGACGTGACACTCACCCTCGACGGAAGTACGCAGATTGACGGAAACGTGAGTCTCGATACCACGGGAGATGTCACAGTCGAGGTGCTTGGAAACGCGTCGATCACCGGTAGTCTCTCGATCGAGACAGAGGGAGAAGTGTCAGTTACGCTTGACGGCAGTTCGAGCGTTTCTGGCGATATGACGATCACGACGGGTGATGACGTGGAAGTGGAGTTGGATGGAAGCTCGACAATCGACGGTGATCTGTCGATCGACACGGACGGGGATATTGACGTGTCAAACTGCTCGTCGGTTGCCGGTACGGTAACGCCGGACAGTGCGTGTTGAGTAGATCTACCCGATGTTGAGACGAACGTTAGTTGTCCGGCTCTGTACTCGTTGTTCGTCCGCCGAGGTGAACCCATGTGTGCGGACTGTCCCTCGATCGGCGGTCCCGACTCCCATGGGTGACAACAGAGACGTATGACGTATCGGACCCCGGTTGTTGGGCTGTATGGACGCCAATCAGCGGATCTCGCTGAGGGGCTCTCATCTCGCGGGATTGAGGTCACACAGTTCGGTTCGATCCCAAATCCGATCGAACTTCGCGACACTGATTGTCTTGTTCTCGATGTATCAGGGCAATCAACTGACGGCGTAGATGTGTACGATCGCGTCCGATCGATGCACTCGACACAGCCGCTGGTGTTCGTTACCGCTACTGAGGAGGGGTCACTACTCGATGCGATATCGGACGATCCAAACGCAGAACGCATTCCACGAACCAAGGATGGGGTTCCGATCGCGCTTTTGTCCTCTCGATGTAAGCGATTCGCTGGTGGTGGTGGTGCCTCGATCAAGTCGTCGATACAAAAGACAGCCAACACGTATCGAACGGGTGGTATAACGTTTTACGGACTCTGGGCCTTCGCAATCGCGACGTACGGAATCGGTGATTTTGTCTCGACACTTGTTGCGCTTCTTTTTGTCCCAGGGCTCTTTGAGGGCAACCCGATCGTCCTTGCGGTGTTGCAGCGCTACGGAATTGCGGGGTTTGTCGGCATCAAAGTCGTGGTGTTTGCGGGTGCGCTATGGATGGGGATTCGTGGCGCACGCGATAGCGATTGGTTTGGGTACTACGCGCCGCCGATCGTGGTCGGGATTGTCGGCACCGCACTGACTGTCTGGAACACCCTTTTGATCACCGGCACGGTCGGCTAGCTCAGTGGCGAGTGTCGTAAGAAACCAACGCTACTGCGATCGCAAGGAGGCCGACTCCCACGTATCGTTCCCACTCACTGCCGTAGATGATAATCCAGATACCGACGAGAGCCAACACACCAGCAACAGCGAATTCAGTGAGTGCTTGCCAACGCCCCATATCGAGCGATCACGGACGAGTGTCTTTAACCTAGGCCAACGTAAGCGATCGAGATAATTGCCAGATTCCACGCCGTGATCAGGATACCAAGCACCACGAGTGCGAGCGGTCCGCCGATACGGTGTGGTCGGGGAACGACAGCCCACATCCCGCCAATAAGCACGAACGTCCCGAATTTCAACGGGAACAACAGACCCATTCCGTACTCGGACAGAACGTATGCTGCCAGCGGACCGGACTCGACGACGGGAAAGAACTGGAGCCCGACAATCGTCGTGATCATATCGCCGACACCAAAAAAGAGGACGGCACCAACCCATAACAGCATCTCTTGTTCTTCGAGTTGGTATATCGTGTCCTCAAACATCGGTATCTACTGGCACATGTAGTTCAAAGATCATATAGCTTCGCCTTTCGGTGACCCCACTGCATGATATTGATTTCGTTGTCCACCAGAGAATGTTCCAGTCACTTTCGGCGCTGATCGCTGGTGATAGAGATGATTTTATTTTTCACGACAGTGTAACAGTTGCATGGCAAGCGATCACAAGTCGTATACCATTGACCACCGGCTTTCAGCAGCTGACAAAAATATCCACAGCGCGTGGGACAACAGCCTCGAACCCGCACTCACGATCGAACCCGGAAATGTCGTCCGTTTTGACTGTCGAGACGCCCTCGACGGCCAGCTCAACATTGACTCAACCGCTGAAGACCTCGCGAACGCAAGCTTTGATCCGGTCCATCCGCTGACCGGCCCCGTCTACGTCGAAGGAGTCGAACCCGGCGACGTACTCGAAATCGAACTGCTCGACTTTCAGCACAAAGGATGGGGATTCACTGGCTTCATGCCCGGTGAGATGGGACTGGGATTGCTCCCAGAAGACTTCGAGGAGGCTGGCCTGCACATCTGGGATCTCGACGGCGATGTCGGACAGTTCGTCGACGGGATCGAGATCCCGCTGGATCCGTTCCCGGGGACGATCGGCGTCGCCCCCGCCGCTGAGGGCGCACACGACACCCTTCCGCCGCGGGATGTTGGCGGTAACATGGACGTCAAACACATGACCGAGGGATCGACGGTCTACCTCCCAGTCGAGGTCGAGGGCGGCCTGTTTTCGACGGGCGACTGCCACGCTGCACAGGGCGACGGCGAGGTCTGCGTGACGGGTATTGAGTGTCCAATGTTTGTCACCGCTCGGATCGACGTCCGCAAAGACATGGACATCCACCAGCCACAGCTTGAAACCACGGGGCCGTTCACGCCAACCGGCCATGACGAGCCAATGTACGGTACCACCGGAATCTCCGATAATCTCATGGACGCGACAAAGAAAGCGGTCAGGCACATGATCGATCACCTGGAAGCCGAACGGGGGTTGACCCGCGGTGAGGCGTACATCCTCTGTTCGGCGATCGTCGATCTCAAAGTGAGCGAGGTTGTTGACGCCCCGAACTGGATCGTCACCGCCTATCTTCCTGAGAGCATTTTCCCCGAAAAAGAGTAGCCACGACCGAGCTGAGCGCTACGCCAACCGTCACACCGCGGCGTCGACCGAGACACCTTTGCTGACCCAAAACAGCGATCCAACGAGTAACAATACGGCGATCGGCAGCAACCACTGAAACAGCGCCATGAGCCCAGCAGTCGCCTGGATACCGACGATCAAGAGCAACACGGGGCCACAACAGACTGTCCCGGACAAGAGCGCAGGCAGGCTAGCTAACAATCCGGCGGACGAGGATCGCCCGCGATCAATCCCACACGCTTTCGGCGCCCGCCAGGAGACGTACGCGATCGCGAGATTAGTCGCGACCAGGGCAGCCAACCCGAGTCCGATCGCCGCTGTCACTGGCGCAAAGAGGTAGTCAACCACGTAGAGCTGGACAAACGCGATCGGCTCGTACTGGAACGGCCCTGTCGACCGAAATACCAGATCGAGCGGATTGTCGGCGACGCTAACCCCCAATGTGCCGGGATTGATCGATCGATCGAGGTTCTGGACTGCGACCTCGTAGACGAGAAAGTAGCCGATGAGCCCCACAACGAAGGCAATGCGGCCGTCTCGACGTCTGAGTGTCCCGCGGAGGGCGATCGAGAGGCGCGAGAGGTGTGTGCGGACTACGCCAGGCTCTTCAGTTGTTTCAGTTGACATATGTGGTGTCTGGGTAGTAGCCGTACCACGCGAAGAACATCGCGTCGTAGGCGATCGTTCGATCGAGCGGAAGCGATTCTGGCTGTACCGTTTCGCCGTCAACGAGGTAGTTCTCGCCGTCGGGTTCGATCGTCGTGCCGTCTGGATCGTGATACACGTAGCCCGTCTGCAAACGGGGGTCAGCGACCGCGACGTAGCGCTCATCACCGATCGTTCCTGAGAGGATCCGTTCCTCTAGCAGCCGTTCTTTGTCGAAGGCGATCGCCCCTGTGGGTGTCCGAGCCCCGATCACGACTGATTTCGGGTGCGCAGCATCCGACTCTACGAGCGGATCAAACATGATCCCGTCTGTGTCATAGTATCCAGAGCGTGGGGCGTATCCGCCGTAGGGATCGTCGCCGTACCGCCGCTGGTAGCCCGTGTCGTTGGTGATTATTACACTTTCAGGGTAGCGATCGCGCCAACGGCCGACTGTCGTCCACACGAGCCGAAACTCCGAGAGCTGTTCGCCGAGCAGGGGTCCCTCGATTCCCTGCGCGAGCATCTGCGGCCACAGCGTTCCGGTGCCGCGATCGAACATGAGGAGGTTGCTGTTGATGAGTTGCCCGGAGACACCGAAGGTGGTCTCACCCCGATCGAACCCCTGTGCGGTCCCGGTGAGCGGGCAGTACGTCACTGTGATCGGATCACCAGCGATCTCATCGTTGACGATCTCGTGCCAGACGAGTACCTGCTGGGAGTACGCCTTCGCTTCCCCGTCTCGGACGACACCGAAAACTGGTTTGTCGGCCCCGAGGTTGCTGTCGGCGATCGGCTCAAACTGGGGGTTGTCGATCGCTGGTATCCCGTCGACACCCGGGCCGCCGCTCAGGGCGGCCTCTCTAAGATCGTCGACTGCGTGTGCCATGTGGAGGGCCTCACCGGTCACAACAGGTGCATCGCCATCTGGATCCTTCGTGATCCCATCAATCTCCAACTCAGTGGCATCCGACGGTGGCTCAGACTCGGGCTCGTCCGTCTGCTCAGAATCGTCGCCACCAGACGCGTTGTCTGTCCGCACGGCCTCCTCAGCGCGTCCGAGACAGCCAGCCAACGAGAGTGCCCCGATCGCCGCGAGCGCGCGTCGGCGATCGATAGGTTGTGAAATGTTCATACCTAATTATTATCCGCAACGGTATAAACGGTATCACGGTCGTGCGTGACGATTGCACATGACATGTCCCGCTCACGAACCGCTTGCCGAGCGGGTTTGCGGGGTCAGGCGTTTCGATCGCCAGCATTCTCGGCCAGCCGATCAGCGATCGCTTGGCCAACTGTCCGCGGATCGGCCTCAACGATTTCCACCTGGTCGCCAACTGCGATCGATCCGGGCTCAATCACGTCGGCACAGATGCCGCCACGCCCCTCACTGAGCGCCCGCGCAACGCCATCCTCGTTTGCAACCGCCTCGACGTGTGCACACGGCGGACGTGGCCGTGTCCCACGAAAGACTGCGTCGCCGATCCGGAACGTCGTCTCTAAAAGCTCCTTGAGGTCGACTTCCGAGACGACAATGTTCCGGCGGTGGCGGCCGTCCGAGAGGTCGATATCATACCGCGTGCGGACCGTTTCAATCGCCCCCTGTGAAATGAACGTCACCGCACAGACATCGAACGGGCTGTAGTGGCCGGTGCCGCGCTGGTAGCGATCGCCCGCCAGGCCGCCCTCGACGGCGTTGATCGAATCGTGGCGATCCATCGGTTCGCTCGCAGCCTCAGCGGTGAATATCGTCTCGACGTGTGTCATGTAGTTTCGTATGCGCCACAGACGAATGAACGTGCGTCACGAGCACAGGATTAAAGATCTCAGGTGGTCGCGATCGATCGAACGACGAGGTAGTGGCGGTGGCCCAGATATGCGATCGAGATCGGGGCAAACACGAGCGAAGCGATCGCGTAGAGCCAGATCGATCGGCCGATCTCGATTCCGTCGGTTGCCAGTGCGCGGCTGTCCTGCAACAGCGCCGCGGCGATGAGCGGCGCACAGATCAGGGTGTAGCCGATCCGAACTGTCGCCCAGAGGAACGTTCCTTCGACGAGTAAGGTCCTGTCGAGTGCGACGAGAAGTACCCACCCACAGAGCGCGAGCGCGAGTATCGAGAGCCACGGGCCATCCTCGTCGGGTTCGGATCGATCGTCTGGATGGAGAACTGGATCGCGATCGAACACGTCGTAAGCTACGGTGTGGGCGGTGAAAAGTTCGCTGACGAAGACAACAGCGATCGTCCAGACAGGTGTTCGGTGGGTACTTTACGAACCCCCGGCAATCGTCACTATGACTCGAGTAACAGTTTGGAACGAGTATCGACACGAACGCGAGAGCGACGTGGTCGCGGACGTCTACCCCGATGGCATTCATGCGGTCCTCGCAGACGTCTTCGAGGAAGCCGGCTTCGAGGTGGAAACTGCCACACTCGATGAGCCAGAACACGGGCTGAACAAAGAGGTGCTCGATCGCACGGACGTCCTCACATGGTGGGGCCACGCGGCCCACGACGAGGTTGATGATCGGATTGTCGATCGCGTCCACGAGCGAGTTCTCGACGGCATGGGGCTGTTGGTCTTGCACTCAGCGCATTACTCGAAGATCTTCAAACGACTCATGGGAACGACGTGTTCGTTGAAATGGCGCGAAGCCGCAGAAACCGAACGCCTGTGGGTGGTCGAACCTGGTCACCCGATCGTCGATGGGGTCGACGAGTACATCGAACTCGACGAAGCCGAAATGTACGGCGAGCGCTTCGACATTCCCGCGCCGGAGACGCTCGTTTTCACATCGTGGTTCGAGGGCGGGGAAGTATTCCGATCGGGCTGTTGCTATCGCCGCGGCAACGGGCGCGTGTTCTACTTCCGACCAGGTCACGAGACGTATCCCGTCTACCATGACGAGGCGGTTCAGCAGGTGCTCGTCAACGGCGTTCGATGGGCCGCAGCAGACGACGGCCCGACGCCAACGTTTGGGAACGCCGACCCGATCGAGCCGATCGACATGAGTGACGATCGGACTGTCCACTGAGTGGTCGGCCCCGATCAATTACTGGACTTTTCTGTCATTTTTCGCAGGAATCCTTCCGTAGCCCACGGAAGTTCCGTGCGAGTGTATTCATACAGCTCACAGCAGACCTGTTCAGCGACCGAGATGGAATGTCGGAATCAACCAGATCAGCCAATTGTCGTCTTCGAAGAGAAGATAGACCGAATTGAACGTGAGTCCGTCACTTGTCGCATCGTGACGAACATACTGGTAGCCTGTAAAATCGTGGGTTTCTTGTAAATTTTCAATCGCAGCTGTTTCTTTTTCAACAACGCCCTTGATTTGTTCCTCGTCAGGATCTGCAAATTTGCTGCGAACAGCGGTTTCCATATCGACAGTCTCCGTTTCAGTTATTGAGAGGTTCTGTGTGGTAAGAAACGGGTGATCGTCGGCTTCGATATAGTAATCGCCTTCTGGATGGGCATACTGGTTCGCTCGTTGTCGATCGCCGTCCTCAAGAGCCGCAAAGTATTCTCTGACAGCATCAGTTGCGCTCTCCGATGTCTCGGCAGTTTGATTGCTACCGAGACAGCCCGCTCCGAGAGCTGTCAACAATGCACTCGAGCAGAGCAGTATGCCTCGTCGGTTCATAACGTGATCGTATTTGGACATTTTCCCCGCACATATTAAATAAATCGTACACTCAAACACCAATTTGCGCCTTTAGTTTCAGTTATCTTTCGGTGGATAAACCACTGGACAATATGAGCGGCAATCAGTGTATGCGTTCACCGCGAGGTCTTTGTCGATCGATCACTTACCAGTGATATGCCTGACGAGGTGGACGCGAGTCAGTCGGCCGGATTGGCATTGATGGCCGTGCTGTTCGGGGTTGCAATTGTCATCTTCCTGCTTGGAATCGCGGTTATCTGGATGCTGAGCACGGGAATGTGATTGTGAGGGGACAGCTTCGGGGACAAACGGAGACGCCAAGCGTCACCAATTAGCCGATCGAGACCCTCTGTTTGCGTATGTGTGGCCGTTACTCACTTTTTACACCGGAATCCGCACTCGTCGATCGGTTCGGCGCAACTCCAGAAACGCCGCTGTCGGCGCGCTACAACTGTGCCCCCGGCCAGTCGCTGCCCGTGATCAAAAACGAGGACCCCGAGACGATGCACCGTCTCACGTGGGGGCTCACACCGAGTTGGGCTGACGAGTCCTTCGATCTAATCAACGCCCGGGCAGAGTCGATCCGCCAGAAGCGAAGCTTCTCTGATGCCTACGAGTCTCGGCGATGTCTGGTCCTCGCAGACGGATTCTACGAGTGGGTCGATCGCGACGGGAGCAAACAGCCCTACCGGGTCGCTTTCGAGGACGATCGGCCCTTCGCAATGGCCGGCATCTACGAGCGGTGGCGACCACCGACCACCCAGACTGGGCTTGGCGATTTTACTGACGGAAGCGCAGAGACCGACGACGTGGTCGAATCGTTTGCGATCGTGACGACCGAACCGAACGACCTCATCGCGGACCTCCACCACCGGATGGCGGTTATCCTCGATCCGGGCGAGGAAGCCGAGTGGCTCCACGCCGACCCCGACACGGCCGGGTCACTGCTTGACCCATATCCCGACGACGAACTCCGCGCGTATCCGGTCTCGAATCGTGTCAACAGTCCGGGCAACGATGAACCGGGTCTGATCGACCCCGTCTGAGAAGGACTCTCACGATTCATCGGTCTTAGCGGGTAAAAAGCGGTATTTTGAAGCTGTATGAATGAAATATCCAACTATGCCCCAGCTTCAAGCCCGCGGTCGGGATCTGCTCACCTGTCGAAATTGCGGCGCAACGTTCCCTGAAGGACAGGCGACCCGCGACGGATGGCATTACGAGTGTCCCGAAGATGGCTGTACTGCCAGCGGGATCGGCGAGGGACTCCGACGCCTCGATTAACGCGGCCGACTGTTGGCACGTTGTCGACGACAACGACACATCTCCATCCTTTTTACTCTCCCACGCCGCAGGATTGAACAATGAGTACGTCCGAGCACGATTACGAGTCGCTCGGTTTGGTCGCAGGCCTCGAGATTCACCAGCAACTCGACACTGAGACCAAGCTGTTTTGCGATTCGCCGACAACGCTCCGTGAGCCAGACGAAGCCGAGCGAACGCTGCGGCGGTTCCTTCACCCAACGAAGAGTGAGCTTGGAGAGCTTGATGAGGCTGCGCTCGAAGAGAGCCGGGTCGATCGCGAGTTCGAGTACCTGGCGTACGACACAACCTGTCTCGTCGAAGAAGACGACGAACCACCGACTGAGGTCGACGGCGAAGCTCTTGCAGTCGCAATGCAGATCGCCTCACTGCTGGATATGCGCGTCGTTGATCAGGTCCACGTCATGCGAAAGCTCGTGATCGACGGCTCGAACACCTCTGGATTCCAGCGGACGATGCTGCTCGGCCAAGAGGGCGAGATCGAAACGAGCGACGGACCCGTCTCTATCGTCGACCTTATGCTCGAAGAAGAAAGCGCCCAGCGCGTCGAAGAGCGCGAAGACGGCGTGTTGTACAGCCTCGATCGTCTCGGCATCCCACTCGTCGAGATCGGAACCGGCCCGGACATCCGAAGCCCACAACAGGCCAAGGAGGCTGCCCAGCGAATCGGGATGTTGCTCCGATCGACCGGGAAGGTAAAGCGTGGACTCGGAACGATCCGCCAGGACGTGAACGTCTCAATTGCGGAGGGCGCGCGTGTCGAAATCAAGGGCGTGCAGGATCTCGCGACGATCGACGAACTCGTCGAATACGAAGTCGGTCGGCAGGCAGAGTTAGTCGAAATCGCCGAAGAACTTCGCGATCGCGACGCGTCAGTCGGCGAGACGACCGATGTGACCGCTTTGTTCGAGGAAACTGACTCCGGCGTGATCGGCGGTGCACTCTCCTCGGGTGGGCGGGTGACGGCAGTTCCGCTCTACGGTTTCGACGGCCTCGTCGGTCGGGAACTCCAACCCGATCGCCGTCTCGGAACCGAGCTCTCCGATCACGCAAAGCGCCACGGCGCGGGTGGGATCTTCCACACCGACGAGCTACCGGCCTACGGCGTGACCGACGAGGAAGTAGTTGCACTGCGCGATGCGGTTGATGCAGGCGAGAACGACGCGGTTGCGATCGTCGCCGCTGATCCCGAGACGGCCAAACTGGCGATCGACGCGGTCGCCGGCCGGGCCGAAACGGCGATCGAGGGCGTCCCCGAAGAAACTCGCGGCGCGAACGAGGACGGGACGACGCGATACCTCCGGCCGCTGCCGGGCGCAGCGCGAATGTATCCCGAAACCGACGTCCCGCCTGTCGAGCCGGATCCAAGCGAGGTCGAGACGCCGGAGCTGCTGACCGAGAAGGTCGATCGCTACGAGGCAGAGCTGGGCCTTGACGCCGGGCTGGCCGAGCAGGTCGCCTACGGCCGTCGGATGCCGCTGTTTGAGGAGGCGATCGCCGCTGGGATCGACCCGACGCTGGCGGCAACGACGCTCGAAAGCACGCTCACAGAGCTACGCCGCGATGACGTCCCTGTTGGAAACCTGTCTGACGAGCAGTTGCTGTCTGTGTTGTTCCTCGTCGACGGTGGCGACCTCGCCCGGGAAGGACTCACCGAGGTACTTTCCGAACTTGCCGAGAATCCGTCGTTGAGCGCTGAGGAGGCGATCGAGGCAGCAGGACTGGGTGGCGTCGACGAAAACGAGGTTCGAGACGTCATCGCGGGTGTCGTCGAACGCAATGCCGATCAGGTCGCCGAGGAGGGAATGGCCGCCTTCTCGGGACTCATGGGCGAGTGTATGGCCGAACTCCGTGGGAAGGCCGATGGCGAGACGGTGAGTTCGATCCTCCGTGAGGAGATCGGCAAGCGATCATAGGGGGCCAGAGACGATCGCAATCAGATAGGCCCGATCACAGTGACGATCGTCACCGGGGAACCGGGATACTTTTTTCTCGACCGATCGACGCTCAGCCATGACGAAGTATTTTTCAGATATTGAAGTCGGTGAGACACGATCGTATGGCAGTTACGAGGTCACCGAAGCGGAGATCGTCTCCTTCGGGGAGCAGTACGATCCACAACCGTTTCACACCGATCCCGATCGGGCCGGTGAATCGATGTTCGGTGAGTTGATCGCAAGCGGCTGGCATACGGGGTCGATCACGATGCGACTCCTAGTGGATGGAATTATCCCAGAATACGCCGCCTTGGGTGCGAAGGGAATCGACGAGCTGCGATGGGTTCGTCCAGTCCGTCCAGGAGATACGCTCTCAATACGGATCGAGGTGCTCGATAAGGAGGTCGAAACGCCGACGCGAGGGCTTGTTCGAACCCGTGTAGAGACGCTTGACCAACACGACAAAGTCGTCTGCTCGCGGATCGATCTGATGATGGTTGCACGCAAACCCGACGACGAAGACGGGACCAAACACCACACCGACTAACGCGGGTTCTGTGCGAGAAATCACCCAATAGCGCCGTGGTGACGGCTCACACACCCCCGTCTGTTTGAAAGCGCTTTTATGGGGTCACGTCGAACGTCGGTGTACAGCCTGTTTGGGGTTGATGATGCTTCGCGTCACAAGGGACCGAACCATTGGCGCGAACGTGCGAGCCCACGAACAGGAGTAGGTGAACAACCATGCCAGTTTACGTAGATTACGACATCCCAGCCGACCTCGCAGAGCGAGCCCTCGAGGCCCTCGAGGTCGCCCGAGACACAGGTAGTGTAAAGAAAGGAACCAACGAGACGACGAAAGCCGTCGAGCGCGGCAACGCGCAGCTCGTCTTCGTCGCCGAAGACGTCTCGCCCGAAGAGATCGTCATGCACCTTCCGGAAATCTCCGAAGAGAAGGGCATCCCGGTCGTCTTCGTCGAGACTCAAGACGACATCGGCCACGCCGCCGGCCTCGAGGTCGGCAGTGCGGCTGCGGCGATCGTCGACGCCGGCGAGGCGTCCTCAGACGTCGAGGACATTGCCGCAAAGGTCGAGGAACTCCGGTAACCACCCATGAGCGCCGAGGACAACAACGGCGATTCGACGGCCGCAGAGGTCATCGAGATCGTCGGCAAGACCGGGATGCACGGCGAGGCCATGCAGGTCAAGTGCCGCATCCGCGAGGGCTCAAATCAGGGCCGGATCATCACACGAAACGTGCTTGGGCCTGTCCGAGAAGGAGACGTGCTCCAGCTCAGAGAGACCCAACGAGACGCCGATTCGATCGGAGGCCGATAACCCATGGTCAACACGCGAACCTGCGATTACACAGGCGAAGAGATCGAGCCCGGCACGGGCACGATGTACGTCAAGACCGACGGTACGATCCTGCACTTCAAAGACTCGAAGGCTGAAAAGAACTATCTGCTCGGCCGTGAGGCGCGGGATCTCGAATGGACCGAAGCGGGCCGCCGCCAGCGCGGCAAAGGTGAGGACGCATGAGCCACCACGACGAACGAACCTTCGTGATGGTCAAACCCGACGGCGTTCAGCGCGGCCTCATCGGTGACATCGTCTCGCGCTTAGAGGATCGTGGTCTGAAACTCGTCGGTGCGAAGTTCATGCAGATCGACGAGAATCTCGCTCACGAGCACTACGGCGAACACGAGGGTAAGCCGTTCTTCGAGGGCCTCGTCGAGTTCATCACCTCCGGACCAGTCTTTGCGATGGTCTGGGAGGGCGCGGACGCGACGCGACAGGTCCGCAAGATGATGGGCGAAACCGATCCCGCCGACTCTGCGCCGGGGACGATCCGCGGCGACTTCGGCCTCGATCTGGGTCACAACGTCATCCACGGCTCCGATCACGAGGACGAGGGCGCAAACGAGCGCGAGATCGAGCTCTTCTTCGACGAGGAGGAGCTCATCGACTACGATCACACGGCCGCGACGTGGATCTACGAAGAAGAAGACCACTAACCGGACGCGATCGCGATCGGGCCATTCCCGGATGACCACTCGCGGGGTGTTTCCCCGCATGTATTCTGTCAGCATTTATTGTACTCCCGACCGAGCGACGGGTATGGATCGTGAGTCGACACGGCGGGCACTGCTTGCGTCGATCGTCGGTGGCGTCGCCGCCGCCGGGGTGCTCTCGCCGGTACGGACGTACCTCGAGGGATTCGCGCCGGTATCAGGCGGAGTGTGGGACGGCGCGCGCCCCGACCGCACGACGCGTTCGAGCCCTTACGGTGACGCGATTGTGAGACACGACGACTACGGCGTCCCGCACGTCAAGGCTGAAACTGAGGACGCGGCGTACTACGCGATCGGGTACTCACAGGCAGCCGATCGGCTCTTTCAGCTCGATCTCCAGCGCCGACAGATGCGCGGAGAGCTCTCAGCGGTCGTGGGTCCGGCCACGCTCGACTCTGATGAGTTCCATATCAGGATGGCCTTCGACGACGCGGCCGACGCGACGTGGGCACGGGTACAAGGAACACCAGCCGGCGATCGGATCGAGGCGTACGTCGACGGCGTGAATGCCCGGATTGCGGAGCGAACGCTCCCACTGGAGTTCGATCTCCTTGGATTTGAACCGGATCCGTGGACGCCTGCTGACACGCTATTGACCGAAAAACAGATTTCCTGGGCGCTAACGGGCTCGTTTCGGACACTTCGGAAGGCTGCGATCGCCGACGAACTCGGCGCAGACGCGGCCGACGAACTCTATCCAGATCGCTACGATCATGACAGCCCGATCCTGCGTGAGGGAACTGACGGGCCGGCGGGCGATCGTGAGACAATCGCAGAACCCCCGGAGCAGGATCATTTAGGCGATGTTAGTCGATCGATCGACCCGGCGTTCGTCGATCATCTTTCACAGTTCGAGTCTCCCCCGGGAATCGGCTCGAATAGCTGGATCGTCTCTGGGGACCACACAGATAGCGGCGAGCCGATCCTTGCGAACGATCCACACCTCCTGTTGCAGGCACCCGCGATCTGGTACGAACAGCGCGTCGAGACACCGGCTGCTGACGTGCGGGGGGTGACGTTCCCAGGCGTTCCGTTCGTGATTATTGGCAGAAGCGATCGCGCCTCGTGGGGGTTTACAAACGCCGGTGCGGACGTAATCGACTTCTATACCTACGAAACTGACGAATCGGGTAACCGCTACCGCTACGACGGCGAATGGCGCGAGTACGAAACCGAGGAGCGACGAATTCGGGTCGCAGGCGGGGAAGACCGATCGATCGTCCGCCGGCGGACGGTCCATGGGCCTGTAATCCAACGACACGGCAGCGAAGTGGCGGTCGCATGGACAGGACACGGCGGCACCCGAACGACAGAAGCGATCTATCAGTATCCACGGACGGCGGATTTTGACGAATTTCTCGAGGCAACGCAACTGTTCGACCTCCCAACGCAGTGTCTTGTCTACGCGGACGACGACGGCCGGACCGCACACTACGTCACCGGTCAAGTCCCCATCCGTCGAACAGACGGCCAGGCTGTCCCGGGCAATCAGGTCTTCGACGGCTCCGCCGGCGAGGGCGAGTGGGCCGGCTTCGAGCCGTTCGGCGCACCTGAGTGGGAGGGCGACGGCTTCATTCCGTTCGAGGAAATGCCTCACGCAATTGACCCAGATGCCCTCGGAACCGCGAACCAGCGAATCATCGACGACGATCGCTACCCGTACTACTTTGCGGAGTCGTACGGAGCGCCGTATCGTGGCCAACGGCTGTACGACCTCCTTGACGATCGCCTCGCATCCACGGAACCCGTTACGCCAGAGTTCGTCCGTAAGATGCAGCGCGATACCCTCGACGGGCGGGCCGAACAGTTCGTTCCGCTGTTTGCCGCGGCGGTTCGTGAGGAGTCGTCCGATCGTGCGCTTGCAGATGCGATCGCCACGCTCGAATCGTGGGACGGCGGCATGGATCGAGAGAGCGAGGCGGCACTCATCTTTGTGTATGCGCTTCAAGCGTATCGCGAGCTGGTGTTCGACGATCTCCTCGACGAGGCTGGCTTCCCCGGCCAGTATCCAAGCGACTGGGTCCTCGCGGATCTCGACCCGGAGAGTCGATGGTTCGGCGATCGCGATCGAGATGCGCTGCTCCGGGAGGCGCTCACGAGCGCGCTCGAACAGATTGACGACGCAGGGATCAACGTGTACGGCGATGAGAACACTACGGGCGCGATCACGCACCCGTTCGGACTCGAGTTTCTGAACTACCCATCGTATCCGACCGACGGATCCCCGACGACACTCAGAAACTACCGGGTCAACGGCGTTGCGGGAAGCAGTTGGCGGATGCTCTGGTCACCTGATGGCACGAGTGAGGCAATTCTTCCCGGAGGAAACTCCGGACGGTACTTTTCGCCGCACTACGCCGATCAGCTCCGTCTGTGGGCTGACGGCGAGTACAAGCCGCTGTCACTGGCGCATCCAGATACGGTTCGCTACGAGTTCGGAGGGAGCCAATGAGCCTGGGGAAATCGGACGGGCTTGATCGAACAATCGCTGCCGGACTCCTCATTGTCGCCGGATTGGGTATGGCCGCAGCCCACTGGCTCGGCGTACTCGTCGGTGCAGCGCTGCTTTCGCAGTTGGCCCGAAGTGTCCGCGGTGGAATCGCATATGGTGCGGCGTTTGGCCTGCTTACGGTTGGGGTATTTTTCATAGAGATTGTCGCGTACGGACAGCTCGATCGGACGATCGCAATGGGTGAATTAGCCGTCTTGCCGATCGCAATCGGGGTTGGACTTGGGATTGTCGGGGGGCTGACGCGCGGGCTTCGGTGATCGATCAGCCTGGCGATCGGTGTGGGGTGTGCCTTGCGATCGGTGTGGGGTGTGCCTTCCGATCATTTTGCTTGCGATCGTTTTGCTTGCGATCGTGGCAGGGTTGCGTTGCCGCAGTTTCACCCTCGACAGCAGAAAATCAGCAGTATCTACGATTGCAAATTCGGTCAAGTAGATGTTTTACTCTCCAGACCTTGTTTATATCATACCCAGTAAACAGGAGATATGCGTCGACGCGATCTCCTTGCCTCCATGGGAGCCGGATCAGTGAGTAGTTTGGCGGGCTGCCTTCGAGAGATCGAGATATCTCCAGCTTCAGAGAGCGTGAATAGCTCGGATGGACCGGTAGGTGCCACGCCCGCTGAAATTCACGAGCAGCCGTGCCCCCCATACGAAACGACACGTGATAGTGCCGTCTGTTCTCACACAGTAGACACAGACACAGCAGCAGTGTATCTTGAGCCTAGTATAGAACACAGCACACTCAACAATGGTGAACCGGTTGAGGATATCTCACTGGCCCTCCACAACCAGTCCACAAGTGAACTCACATTCAATCCGCACAGTTGGATCGTCTGGCATACCGTGGACACTGAGTGGGAGCGGGTCCAATCAGAACTGTCTGGGGATGGTTCACTGACTGTATCGCCAGAAGAAACGCAATTGTGGTCACTTGCTGGAGTACTGGAATCTATTCAGATGGAGCCATCGCTTGAGCCAGGTCTCTATGGCTTGGAGCTCGGTGTCCCTGCCCCCCAAGCTAGCGACCAATGGATTGCTTGTGTTGCACTCGTTCACTTCGACGCAGCCCAGTGAGCCGAGCTCTGATGCGATCGTGCTGAATCATTATTGGAGTCTTGCAGTCGGGCTTTCGCAACTATTGAATAAGTCCGGGTAGCGTGTGCAAAATAGGGAGGACGAATGCAGCATTTGGCTTGGAAAGACGGAACAACCACAGAGTGAAATACGATTATATTCTTATTTCTGAGAATATCATAATATAATTACTTACAATATTTTTTATGGTCTAGATGAATACTGTGCCTTGGAAAATTCATTCCTACTCATATCATATAATTTATATTTCACGATAATTTTATCCTATCTTGCACTATTATTAGAGTATGTTGTCCACGAACACAGAGAGATTTGAGTGCGTCTTTCTACATCCGCGGCTAGATCCAATGATCAATATCTTGTCTAAGCGCCATCGTCGCTTGATCCTCTTGTTGTTGAAAGAAGATTCCATCAAAACGACGAATGATGTGATGGCCCGGGGAGACAGTGAACCGGACAACATCCAGCTGGTCCACACTCATTTACCGAAATTAGAAGCCGCAGGATATATTCAATGGGACCGAGAGACTGACGAAATCTCGAAAGGCCCAAACTTCGAGGAGATCGAACCACTGCTTGAACTGATAGAGAATCATGCCGACGAGCTCCCTCCAGGCTGGCCATGACCGACTGACTCGTACTCTGTAGATACGGCATATTTTACATACCACTTCAGACCGGACATCTGTCGGTTGCCGACTCTCTACACGAATAATGGCACGTGTATCCGAACTGAATTTCGTAGCATGCTGGCTGTACAAACCTGTCGGTGTGACCCTACTGGGTGGGATTCGCAATTTAGCGCTCAGGATAGCCTGAACGTACAAATTTGAAAGAGTATCATGGAAACGTTTCATCTACCGAGGAGAAAACAAAAGAGTGAGCGCCCCGAAGCGTGGACATGAACACACCACGGCTTGTTTACGACGATGAGTGTGGGTTCTGTATGTATATGATCCGGTGGCTGTTGCGATTTGGCGAGTTTGAACCCGTCGGATTCAGCGAACTCACGCCAGATCAAGAGGCCCGTCTCCCAGATGAGTACGATACCTGTATGCACCTGTTGACGGATACTGCCGTATACTCCTGTGGCAGCGCTCTCGAACAGTGCGTCGGCCGCTGTGGGACCGTCGGCCGGCGTATTGTTCGCATACTGCGTCTACTTCCGTTCTGGGGGTGGATTCGTGAACGTGGCTACCGATTCGTCGCCGATCGCCGAGCAATTTGGGGGCAATTTCGATCCTGTGAGCACGTCCAAGGAGAACTCACGAGCAATAGATCAAGACAGTAGAGTCGGGATACAGCTTCCGAACCTCGTCTCCTCTCTCGAATTTCGTTTTGTTCCCGACTGATTGTCGCCGAATTGGGGTGTATCAGTCGCTGAGGATTTCCCCGAACCGGGTCACCGTTTTATATATCCGGGCTTCGAAGGACAACGGCATGACGGGAATCACCTACGAGGACTTTCTTGACCTGTCCTACGACCCCGCTGGAACCGATCTCGTCTGTTGGTTCGCGATCGAACCCGCTGCTGACATGGACATGGAGTCTGCAGCGAGTCGGGTCGCCTCCGAGAGTTCGAACGGCACGTGGGCCGCGTTGACTGTCGGCGACGATTTCACCGACCTCGCGGCCACGGCCTTCTCGATCGACGACAACGAGATCGGCGTTGCCTATCCCGCAGGGCTCTTCGAGCCGGGAAATATGCCCCAGATCCTCTCGTGTATCGCAGGCAACATCATGGGGATGAAAGCCGTCGAGACAATTCGACTCCTCGACTGTGAGTGGCCCGAAGCGATCGTCTCGACGTTCAACGGCCCAACGTTCGGCACCGCGGTCCGCGAGGAGATATTCGACGCCGGGGATCGACCGATCACGGCAACCGTCCCAAAGCCGAAGGTCGGGCTCTCGACAAAACGACACGCTGAGGTCGGCTACGAGGCATGGACCGGCGGGATCGACCTACTGAAAGACGACGAAAATCTCACCGACCAGGCGTTCAATCCATTCGAGGATCGATTGACCGAGAGCTTTGCCGCTCGCGATCGCGCCGAGGACGAGACCGGCGAGACAAAGTCGTATCTGATCAACGTCACCGCAGACACGAACACGATGCTCGAACGGGTCGACGCGATCGACGAACAGGGCGGCGAGTACGTAATGATCGACGTGATCACAACCGGTTGGGGAGCGGTCCAGACGGTGAGCGATCGCTGTCAGGAACTCGGACTGGCGATTCACGCCCATCGCGCGATGCACGCCGCGTTCGATCGGCTCCCGACCCACGGCGTCTCGATGCGCGTCCTCGCACAAATCAGCCGGCTTTGTGGCGTCGATCAGCTCCACACCGGCACTGCCGATCTGGGCAAGCTCGCAAACGAGGACACTATCGGCATCAACGAGTGGCTGTACTCGGACCTCTACGGCCTCAACAACGTACTCCCGATGGCTTCCGGCGGCCTGCATCCGGGGTTAGTTCCAGAGCTAATCGATCGCGTAGGCACCAACATTGGAATCCAGGCCGGCGGCGGGATTCACGGTCACCCAGATGGAACCCACGCCGGCGCAAAGGCCTTCAGACAGGCCGTCGATGCGTCAGTCGCGGGTATCAATCTGGAGACCTACGCGGAGGACCACCCAGAACTGGCGATTGCGATCGACAAGTGGGGCACTGAAACGCCGCGATAAGAACATTGCGATCGTAAGATCTGGATTGGATCACTGGCTGGATCCCTAGAGACGTTTTTATCTAATTGATGCATATCGTATTGTATGTGCTGTACAACTATTCCCAGCGGATTACCGGAAGGAGGTCGGTCAATTCGTTACAGCGATGCAGATCGTGCGTGAGAATCCGACCGTACGCGACAACCCAGCTGGTTCGTGGTCCGAACCGCACGTAACAACATTACTGGAAACACTACCGATCGGAGTTGTAGTTCTTGACGCAGACGGTTCGATCGTCGACGCCAATCCCCGTGCTGAAACAGTACTCGGACTGACTCGCTCGGAAATTACGACTCGGGTGTATGATGATCCCACCTGGGAGATTCTCGACGCCGACGGCGACCCAATTCCCGCGACTGAGCTTCCATTCGCCCGCGTTACTGCGACCGGCGAGGCGATCTTTGAGTACGAACACGGGATTAGGTGGCCAGACCGTTCCGAGCGGTGGCTTTCTATTAACGCTGCACCGCTTAACTCCGGGGATGAGAACATCGATCGCGTGGTGGCAATCATCACCGATCTCACCGATCGACGGGCACACCTCGAAGCGATCGAGCGACAAAACGAACAGTTAGCCGCGTTTGCCTCGATCGTCAGCCACGACCTGCGTAATCCGCTTTCGGTCGCCAGCGGCCACCTCGAACTCCTCAACGAGGAGTGTCGCTCGGAGCACGTCGAACCGATCGATCGCGCACTCAGGCGGATGGAAGCGCTGATCAGTGATCTGCTGTCGCTGGCTCGAAGCGGTGCTTCGATCGGCGAACTCGAGGCCGTTGACCTCACAACACTCGTTACCACGTGTTGGTCCGTTGTCTCGACCCTCGACGCAACGCTTGAGATCCAGACGAACCGATCAGTCCACGCCGATCGAACGAGACTCGAACAGCTTGTGGAGAATCTCCTCCGGAATGCGATCGAACACGGCGGCAACGACGTATCGGTGGTCATTGAAGAGCTTCCAGATGGGTTTGCAATTGCGGACGACGGGCCAGGGATACCCGAACAGCAGCGTGAGACACTGTTCGATCTACGAGACCCGACCGATGAGGACGACGTTCGGTTTGGGCTTCGAATCGTCAAACAGATCGCCGACGCTCACGGGTGGGACGTACGTGTGACCGACAGCGATCACGGGGGTGCGCGGTTCGAACTCACTGGCGTTACGTTTGGTGCGACGCAGTAGTTAGGATAAACGCATCTCCTCTATCATATGCTGCGATCGATCTACTGCTGAATAGACTTGACCAAACTACTGCTCGATAGACTTGATCGATCTACTTCTGAGTAGACTTGATCGAACTACTTCTGAGTAGACTGGACCGGACTACTGCTGAGTAGACTGGACCGGACTACTTCTGAGTAGACTGGACCGGACTACTTCTGAGTAGACTTGACCGGACTACTTCTGAGTAGACTGGACCGGACTACTTCTGAGTAGACTTGACCGGACTACTGCTGAGTAGACTTGACTGGACTACTGCTGAGTAGACGTGATGGGCGAGGTTCCAGACAGCGCTTCAATTGACGCGGGCGTCAGTGGAACCCGGGCGGTTGATTCTGTTGCTGTGAGCGCGCCGCAGGCGTTGGCGACGATCAGTGCTCGCTCGTACGCCTCGGGGCGATTGCGAATCACCTCGCCTGAGGACAGAACCGTCGCGAGAAAGCCTGCGGCAAAGCCGTCACCCGAGCCAGTCGTGTCGACGACATCGACACTAAACCCCGAGTGCGAGACTTCGCCGCTCGAGGTCCGAACCACTGCGCCGTCGGCGCCGCGTTTGACGACCAGAACCTTCTCCGGCGTGTCGCGATCGGCGTGCGTTCTCCCAATGGCCGCGGCCTCATGACGGTTGAGGAATAGAATGTCGGTCGCATCAATTGCGGCTGAGAAGTCTCGATCGCCGACCCGCCGCCCCGGATCAAAGCTCACGGTGACGCCAGCCTCGTGAGCCAGTTCTGCGAGCGATTGGGCCGTCTCGGGGTGCTGGCTCGTGAGGTGGAGATGCGCAATCTGTTCGAACATCGATGGATCGATCGCGCTGGCGGAGAAGCCCTCGTTCGCGCCCTCGTTGGCCAACACCATGACCTGTCCCGTCTCATCAACAATGAGATATTTGACAGAGGTCTGTTGTTCGGGATCGATCAGCACACAGCCAGTCTCGACACCAGCGCGATCGAGCGCTCTCAGCGCCATTGCACCGGCCTCGTCGCCGCCAACGCTGCCGTAGACAGCCGCTGGGGTCTGCAGGCCAACGAGTCCGACTGCGACGTTTGCGGCGCTGCCGCCGCCAGACTGTATCAACTGGTCAATATGAACTTCCCCGTCTGGGTCCGGCAGTGACTGCACGTGCATCGTCACGTCCCAGTTGATGTGACCCGCACAGAGCACTCGCGGTCCCGATCGCGTCGTCTCGTTCATGACTCCTCGTGAGTGTGATCTGTGCCAGCGGCCGACTCCTCAAGGGTGCGATCAGAGCTGTAGTCGGTATCGGCCCACGGCTCCGCAACGCCGTCACCGAACAGCTCACGCATAAGAACAACGATGCTCTCGGGCGGAAACTGACCGCGTTCGGTGACAATTGCGTCGACGTACCGCGGCGGCGTCACGTCAAATGCCGGATTTCGAACCTCGATGTCGCCAATCGACTGGCGAGTCTCTGTCTCAATAACCTCTGTCTCCTCGCGCTGTTCAATCTCGACGGTGTGGCCGGTCATTGTTGCGGGATGTAGCTTCAGGGTTTGAGCGGCGACCATGATCGGCGTGCCGCGATCGCGCGCAGAGACAGCGAGCCCGCTCGTGCCGATTTTGTTGATCACACTGCCGTCGGCCGCGATGCTGTCTGCCCCCACGAGGACGTGATCGACGTCATTGAGGTACCGACGCGCCGCACCATCCACAATTAGTGTCACGTCGACGCCGATGTCGACAAGATCCTCGGCGGTGATGTGGCCTTGATTTCGTGGACGGGTCTCTTTGACAATCGCGGAAATCGTCTTGCCCTGCTCGACGGCGGTCCGAATGCAGGCGATCGCGTCTGTTGAGTGACAGTGTGTCATCACCGTGTCGCCGTCTCGCAGCCGGTTCGCACCGACTGCCCCGAGATCCGCCTGTGCGCGATCGAGCCGTGCAGTAAACGATTCGACGCTATCGAGGACGCTCGATCGAAGCGTCTCTACGCGATTGCCCTCCATCCGCCGAAGCACGAATCGCAGCGCGTTCGGCAGGCTCACCGCTGTCGGTCTGGTCTCATAGAGGTGGCGAGCAGCCGTTCGCATGGCAGCTTCGAAGGCCGCAGGATCGGCTGCGTCGGTCCGTCGGGCCTGCTCGCCGAGCGCACGGGCAGCGGCTGCAGCGATCGTCGCAGCCCCACGAATCTCCATCGAAGAAATGTCCGAGGCCGTCTCGCGGACGGGCTCACAGGGCGACACCGATGTCATATCTCGCCGATACTCTCCCTAACTACAAGCCCCTTGGGGTCGCCACGGAGTCCAAGCGGTCTCTCAGTGGGATGGTATTTAGTCTGCGAGTGGAACCGGCTCATCCAGGTCGATCTCACCGGCGTCAAGTTCGGCTTCGATCTCGCGGGCGGCAGTCACCATGTTCTGCATCTTCTCGTAGGCGACCTCCCGCGGCAGCAGTTTCACCCCACAGTCCGGTGAGACTGTCAGTCGCTCTGGCGGAACGATCCGAAGCCCCTGTAAGATGTTCTCTTTGATTTCCTCGACGGATTCGACCTCGGCGGTGTGAACATCGACGACGCCGAGCGCGAGATCGGGAACGAACTCGGGATCGGCGAAGACATCGATCTGTTCGTAGCCGTCGTTGCACAGTTCGACGTCGAACTCGTCGATCGGATAGTCGTTGATCTCGGGATAGATCCGCGAGTAGTCGCCATAACAGACGTGCAGACCGATGCGAACGTCCTCGTCGATGTCATCGACAATCCGATCGAGACACGCGCCGACGATCGCGTGGTCGTCGGGTGTTGTCGCGAGCGCGGGTTCGTCGATCTGGATGTACCTCGCGCCAGCGTCAACCAACTGTTCGATCTCGATGTTGACCAGATCGGCCAGGTCGTATGCGAGTTCTTCTTCGGTCTCGTAGGCCTCGTTGAACGCCCAGTTCGCCAGCGTGTATGGGCCAGTTATCGGCACTTTCACGGGCTTTTCGGCGACGTTACTCGTGAACTCGAACTCGTCGACGAGCCACGGCTCGTCGTATGTGACCGGCTCAGTCACGGAGGGCTTGTCGAAGTAGTTGTGGCCCCACACCTTGACCGGGCCGTTGAATTCGTAGCCGTCGATCCGATCGGCGAAGAATTCGACCATCTCGTTACGGCGCATCTCACCGTCAACGACGGTGTCCAGTCCGGCGCGTTCATGCTCTCGAGTGATTACCCGACACGCGTCGTCGTGAGCTTCTTCAAGATGCTCGTGGGTGAACTTCGATTCCTCGTCGTTCGCAAGATCGTTGACGCGGTTGAGCCACTTCGGTTTCGGATAGCTGCCCACGACAGTGGTCAAAAGGAAATGATCGGTCTCGTGATCGCGCGGACGGAACTGCTCGCGGTTGTCGGCGGGTCGGCTCATGCTGTCACCTCCTCGGCTTCGATGTCGGCAGCCTCAGCGATCGCCGACAGCTTTGCCTCGTGTTTGTTCACCGGCAGATAGAATGGCTCGGTGTTCGTCGAGAGGTAGAGCCGATCGAACTCCTGGGTCGGCAGCTTCGCGTCGACCCACGTCACTCGCTCGTTCAGCGTTTCGGGTGATTCAACCAGTGTGTTCTGTCCGTCGGCGATCCCGAGCGCTGCGCTGTCTTTTGTGCCGTATTCGCTGATGTTGTACAGCGTCTGATCGCGATCGCCGGCGACGATATCGAAGCCAAGTGCCGACACGTCTGCGTCCATCAGGTGCGCATACACCTTCTCTTCGAGGGCGCCAAAGTAGGTGTGGACGACAACGTCGGCGTCGGTTGCGGCGGCAACTGTATCGATCGCCTCGCTCGCCCGTTCGTCCACCCCGTCAGCGGGCGGATTCTCGACGAGCGACGGCTCCAACAAAAAGAGCGTCTCGTGTTCTGGGAACGCGTCGACCTCGCCGGCGAGAAAGTCGCCGATCGCGTCGAGGAACGCGGCCTCATCGCCGTAGTGCTCGTCAGTCGCGAGATCGAAAAGCGAGTACGGTCCGGGGAGCGTCGCCTGCAGCCCGGCGTCGGCGTCACGATCCTCGAGGATTTCGGTCGCAGCCTCGAGTTCGGAGGCGACGTCGCCAGAGAACGTCAATTCGTCGGTTACCTGCGGATCGCGGTAGAAATTATTGTTGTCGTAGTAGCGCACGATCCCGCCGGTCTCGACGTTTTCGTGCACTGCGAGTGGGTGTGCGAGCATGTCGTCCCACCGGAGCTGGCCCTCGACGATCCGATCGAGGCCGGCTGCGAGCTGTTCGTCAATTACGTCTGCACGGTACGTTTCATAGGAGGAGACGATCTCTTCGGACTCGTTACCAGATATCAGATCGCCCTTCTGGTGGCCCTTGAGGTCCGAAAGCTGCTGTTTTGCCGGGTCGGGAAGCGGGAACAATCCCGGCGTTGTCGCGACTCGTTCTGTCATCGTATGCGCGTTAGCGATGACGGCCTTTAATATTTGCTAATGTAAAATATGTTCAATAGTAATTAGGCGTGTTCACTCACAGATCATCGTTGGTGGACATCTCGATGGGGGTCAGTTCGAGAACAAACAGCGTCTCGAAGGGATAAGACTCCTCGCGGACGGGGTCGGTTTGCAGTCCGGCTTCGGCGGCGATCGAGACAACCTCGTCGTAGCCGGTGAAACTGCTGATGAGGAGATATCCCCGGCCGTTCGCCGCAAGGACGCGGCGGAGATCTGAGAGAAACGGGACGACGAGTCGCCGCCCGTCTGGTCCACCTGACAGGGCGTGTTCCATCCAGTCGTCCCACTCCTCGTCGGGATCGGTCGGCAGGTAGGGCGGATTGAAACAGACGACATCGAACGATCGTCTGGCAAAGGGATCGAGCATGTTCGCCCGGATTGTCGCCACGCCGCGGTCACGCGCGGCTGTACACGCGAACGGATTGATATCGCTCGCGTACACCGAGGCTTTGGTTTCGTGTTCCAGCTGTTCGGCGACCCATCCCGATCCAGTCCCGACTTCGAGCACGCGATCACCGGACTCGACCACGTTGACAACAACGTCGGCCAATAGCGCCGAGTCTTCGGCTGGCTGGTACACACGGGTCTCTTGGCCGCGACGATCGGCTAACCGACGCTTGCTGTCATCGGTCATTCGTCGGTCACAGCGATCATTCATTGCCCCCATCCGTCGACACATCGGCACCAGCCGTCTGCTGTCGGCTGTCAGCCTCACGAGGGCTGCGCTCGTCGAGTCGGAAGCCGCCGGTTTCTGCTCTGGCCATGAGTTCGCGCTGCGGGAACGGGATCTTGATTTCCTCGGCCTCGAAGGCCGAGACGACGGCTTCGATCACCGCGGTCTGGGTCTTCCACCGCCGCCGAGCCGATGGATTGTCGATCCAAAAGCGAACGCCAAGCACGATCGCCGAATCGCCGACACGCTTGTGAACAACCTTTGGCTCAGGGCGATCGAGAACCTGATCGACGCGCTCGACCGCCTGCTGGGCGACTGCCGCGGCCGACTCGAGATCGCTCTCGTAGTCGACACCAACCTCAACTTCGATCCGGAGTCGCCCGTTTTCGGTTCGGTTCGTGACTGCCGTCCCGCTGACCGTGTCGTTTGGGATTACCACGAGTTCGCCGTCGAAGGTCCGGATTCGGGTATTCATGATCGTGATCTCTGTGACGCGACCCTCGTTTTCCCCAACGACAATCCAGTCGCCGACTGTGAAGGGTCGTGAGAACATGATGACGAACCCCGCGAGAACGGCACCAAGCGTCTGTCGGGCCGCCATCCCAACGACAAGTCCGAGAAAGCCAGCCCCAACAAAGAGCCCCTCCACGTTGTCGGTAAATAGCCCCAGCACGACCAGGATCGCAACTGCGTAGATTCCAACCTGCGTCGATCGGTACAACACCTCTTGTTCGTGGTCACCGATCGCGTCCTGATCTGAAGCGAGCGTCTTGAGCACTTGTCCGATGAAGTCACTGAGGCCGTAGGCCCCGCCGAGAATGATAATCGAAAGCATCACGTTCGGCAGCTGTGCACCCAGATCTAAGCTCTGATAGGCGTCGACGAGTGCGCCCGAAAGCCCCCAGACCGCAATAATTGTAAACGCGCCGCTGGCAGTCAGGGCTGCGATCACCGTCGAAATGGCGAGATTCGTCAGTGGGGCAATCTCGCCCGCTCGATGACGGCGGAACCGCCCGAGCAGATGTGTCCCGACGATAATCACAAAGAGGACACCAAGCGTGACCGCGACCCGTTCGGGCGTCACCGTAATATCTCCGGGCGAAGATTGACCGAGGAGACTAGACAGGACCGTGTCGATCCTCACAAGGTCTGCCATTGTCTCATCCTCCGTCACCGTCCTGTCGATCCTCGTCGAACCCGTGCGCGGCTGCGATCGCTGTCAGCTCCGCGAACGTCTTCGGGGCCAGTGCGCCAGCCCGTTTGCGGAGTAGCTCATCGTCCGCGGCTTCGATCACTGCCGCTGGTCGATCGATCCCGGAGATGTGGGTCGTGTTGCGGATGCCGTTTCTGATCGTCTTCCGTCGCTGGGTAAACAACGCCTTGACGAAGTCGAAAAAGAATGCTTCGTCGTCGACCGTGTAATCGGGCTTGCGCGGGATACAGCGGACAATCGCACTCTGGACCGCCGGTGGCGGATCGAACGCCTCCCGTGGCACGTGCTCGGCAATCGAGACATCTGCGTAGTGCTGTGCGCCGACCGACAGGCGGCCGTACTCAGATGTGCCCGCTTCGGCGACCATTCGCTCGGCAAACTCACGCTGGAAGGTCAATACCATCGGAATCGACAGGGGAAACAGGCGAAACGAGATCTCACTGGAGACGCCGTACGGGAGGTTTGACACACAGGCGGTGACGCCTTCAGGGACGGTCACTTCGAGAGCATCGCCGGCAACGACCTGGAGTCGATCCTCCGCAATCGCCGTTGCAAACTCGGTACGGAGATGCGCAACGAACGTGTCGTCGCGTTCAACAACCGTCACCCGATCGGCGACCGCAAGCAGCCGATCGGTTAACACACCGGGACCGCCGCCGATTTCGAGCACGTGGCTTCGATCAGCGTCTTCAGGGAGGTACGTCGGGATGCGATCGACGACGCGATCGTCGACGAGAAAGTGCTGGTCGAACTCCGGGTTCCCCGACGTGCCCGCCCGTCGGATGAGTGCATCCGGATCTCTCGACCCGTCGGGTGGGTCCCCGCCCGCCGTGACCGGCGATCGATCGCCAGCGGACGGTGCGCGTTGATCGCTCATTGGCGTTTGATAGTCAGGGAAGCGGTGTAAACGTCTCGTTTCACCGATCGTCTGGGCTGCGTCTCGTTCTGTCGAGCGTCTGGGCTGCGTCTCGTTCTGTCGAGCGTCTGGGCTGCGTCTCGTTCTGTCGAGCGTCTGGGCTGCGTCTCGTTCTGTCGAGCGTCTGGGCTGCGTCTCGTTCTGTCGAGCGTCCGGGAAGGCGTCTCGTTTCGCCGAGCGTTCGGAAGGCGTCTCGTTTCGATTCCCCCCTGACTATGAACGCGGCTCTCCCGGCCGGACGAAGGCGCGGTACTTGAGGTCATCTTCGCGGAGTTCTTCGAGGATGCGCTCTTTGATCGTCTCTTTCGGACTGTGCAGTCCCGAGATTCGGTCGGTGAGGTCCTCGAAACTCTCGAAGGGGCCGCGCTTGCGCTCGTCGAGGATGCCGTTTCTGAGCTTTTTGCCGATCCCCGGGAGGAGGTTCAACTGATGAAGCCGCAGCGTGATCGGCTGGGCATCGTTGTAGAAGTCGACGAAGCGCCGTTCGTCGTCGTCGATGATATCGGCGACCGCGTATTCCAGTTCTGATTTGGCCCCACCGGAGAGATCGTCGTACTCGACGAGGCGGTACCGATCGACAATCTCCGGGTCTGGCTCCGGGTCGATCTGGAGTTTGTCGCCAATAGACAGGTCTGCATCGTCGGTCAGCGAGAGTTCATACAGGCCGAACGACTCGATATCCATTGCGTAGGCGATCGACGATTTCTGGTACTGTGGGCGGTCGTCGTCGGCACGACCGTGAGGGAGATAATCCAGAACGAGGGCGGCGCTCGTCTCGTCGGACTCAGTGTCGCCAGCGTCCGTGGGTGAAGACATACTGATACGTACGCGAAGGCGCTACTTAAAAACAGGCCCGGAAAGCGATCGGCGTCGATCTCAGACGTATTTCGCGACGACGTTGAGAATCTCGTCGAGCTCCTCACCCTCGAGGGCGAACCGCTCTTTTGCGAACACCGATCGGAGTTCAGTGCGGTCTTGCGGCAGCAGGTCAGCGATCTTGTGGGCGATCGCGTCGTCGACCTTCTCGATCGCTTTCAGCTCTTCGACGAGTTCTCGAGATTCCTCCGGATCGAGCTCCGCAAACCGGTTGACGTGTTCGATCGCGCGGGCAAGCTCATAGCGAAGTTCGCGCTCTTCATCCTCGGCTCGGTCGGCCTCAACCGCGGCGAGTTCGGCTTTGACCTCCGAGATGGTCATATACTCCTCGTCAACTTTCTCTTTGAATATTGTCATAACGTTGCGGTCTCCTCAGAGTATCAACTTACGCCTGTGCGCGGAGGTGCGCCGGGCGAGCAATGACGGTCTTTTCTTTGCCGCCGTCGGTGATCGACACGAGAAACGCTCGGCCCTGTTTGCCGACGACCTCACCGGTGTGGCCGTTGAATCGCGGGTGGAATCGTCCTTCCGGGACACTCGGGTCGAGTTTGAGGTGGACCTTCTGTCCGGTTTCGTATTCCTGGATCGCCCGCTGTGGCGGTGATGCGCCGCGATTTCGTGGGTGGTTTTTCAGCTTTCCTCGCGTTCCTTGCATAGGGCCATTAGAGCTCGGCATAGTCGTGTACTCTGTTACTGCCGGTCGCTTTATAAATGGTGCGTTCCCGCGTCGCCGCGACAGGCACTCACACGATCGCAATCATTGATGTATGCGGTACACCTCACGATCGCAATCATTGATGTATGCGGTACACCTCACGATCGTAAGCCATTGATCTGTGCGATACCCCGCACCATCGGGATCATTGCTCCCCGTTGCGGGCCTCACGATCGCCGATCGCCCGCGGCAGCCGGATCGTAATCGTCGTCCCTTCCGGACCAGTGTCGAAGCTGCTGTCACCGCCGAGAGCCGTCACGCCCCACCTGACGACCCACAGCCCGAGGCTGCTGCCGTGTTCGAGCGCAGTTTCTGCCTCGCGTTCGATCGCTCCAAGCTCATGATCTGGAATCCCGGGTCCGTTATCACGAACCATGATCTCGACCTCGTCGTCGCCAGAGATCGACGCCGCCTCAATCCTCACCCTCGGCTCGGCCGCGTTGTTGTGTTCGAATCCATTCTCGATGAGATTCTCAAAGACAAGCTCAAACAGGGTCGCTGTTGTCTCAACGGTAAGCGTGTCAGGTATGTCCACGATCGCCTCCCAGCCGGGCTCTCGGTCGGCGATCGGTTTGGCAATCGAGCGGATTGACGACTCGACCTGGATCGGTCGGGGGCGTTCATCGCTTTCGAGCGCGGTTGCGACCCGCTGGGCGGTCGTGCCGAGATCGATGAGCGCGGTCGCGTTTCGCTCGATCGTCTCGACATATTGTGTGCTCTCGTCGTCGTCGCTGTGGCGATCGCCGAGCAACTGGGCCATCCCGACGACGACGTTGAGATCGTTTCGCAGATTGTGTCTGAGAATTCGGTTCAACACCTCGAGACGCTGTTTGCGCTGGCGTTGGTCGGTCACGTCCTGAAGAACGAGAGTATACCCGACAAGCGTGTCTGCAGCGGTTGAGAGGGGCTTCGATGCGACAGTGAACTCCTGGCGACGGCCGCGGGTCCGGATCGACACCGTCTGTGTATCTCGAGTGGGGTCGATCTGGTCCCCGTCGTAGCACGCAGTCAGCGACTCGCCGAGTATCTGGCGCTTCGTGGTCGAAAACAGCGATTCAGCCGCCCCGTTGAGCGTGACGACACGCATCGACTCGTCAACGACGACAACGGGATTGGCGAGATCGTCGATCGCCGCACGCTCACCTGTTCTGCGGGTGGCCGGGTGGAGATCGAACATATCCGAGCGGGTGAACGCGTATGCGTCCAGCGCAACGTGGGGTAAAAACAGCGCGGGAACGAGATTCAACGCGGCGACCGGTCCGAGATCGAAGGTCCACAGGACGTACCCAAGCGCGGGCGGAACCGCACTTAGCCCGACGGCGATCGCCTCCGAGCGGTACAGCCGGCCGTAGCTGACGACAGTGTCGACGAGCAATGCTGTGCCAACAGCGATTTCGGTGGCGGAAACGGCGAACGCGAGATATACGAGGGGGCCGCGTTCGTACCTGACGCCACTCAATCCAGTCACAGATTCAACCGCAAACTCGCTAATCAACAGTCCGTGCAGCGGATCCGTGACGATCGCCACCGTGGTAGCACATGCGAACCCGACGACCGGTCCATACCATCGCGGGGTCAGCCAGTTTGTTCGACCGGTGTAGCCAAACGCGAACGCAAGATACAGCGTTCCCAGCCAGATTGCGGCGATCCACCCGAGCACCTCGATCCCGTAGCGGAACTGCGGATCGAAGATCACGTAGCCGATCCCGTACCCAGAAAGGAGTGTAAACTGGACCGAAAACACACCGAGAAACCACCATGCGCCCGGGCGGTCTCTGAGGTCCCACACCCACCGGAGCAAAAACAGGGTCCCGCCGATGCCGGCAGCGATCACACCAAGGTGAAGCCAGCCGGCGATCGTTGGCATACAGGCTCGTACTCGCGACCGGGTCAGGAAGGTTTCGGTCCGAGGACCGCTGGACGGTACGGAGTTGGAAGTTATCGCCGAATCAGGTCTGAAAGCGTATCGCGGATTCCGTTGTCCGTGCCCAACTTGAGATAGTACGCGTCACCGCCGTCCTCATAATAGTTGTCGATCCGCCGCTTGATCGAAAAGCCGAGATGTTCGTAAAAGCCGAGGGCGTTTTCGTTCGTTGCTCGGGCGTGACAGCTCACCGATCGGTACTCCTCGGCGATCTCTGCGACCAGCTCTTCGGCGTACCCGCGGCCCCTCGCTTCGGGTGAGACGGCCAAAAAGAGGATGTAACCGTCCCGACGAACGCAGGCAAACGCCACGAGGTCTGCGTTCTCGAAGATCAGGTGCGCCGTCGATCGGCGGTACGCGTCGGTAAAAAAGCCGCGTCGCTGTCTGAGGACGCCTTCCTCCTCGCGGATTCGCTCCTTGAGGTTCCAGGCGTCCAGCACGTACGCCGCCTCACCAGGCGGCTCAACCCGTGTCTCGACGTTGATGCTCAATATCACACATATAGACACAGACGATATTAATTCCTCCGTCCGAACGAAATCTCACCGCCTGCGGGCAGCTGACAGCAAAAGCGTCACAAATTGGGTTTCCGACTCATCCCCAGAAGCCGTTATTCGGGCCCTGCGGGCTCGTGGGTGAGGGTGGCGACGATCCGTCCTTCAGTCGGACCTGTTCGGACGGTTTTCGGGGATCGATCTCCTCGCCGTTCTCGTATCGAATAAAGCTCAAGTAAAATGGCTCGCCACACCCCTCCCCGTCGATCGCGAGCCCGTCCTCGCCACACTGAAACACCACCCCATCGGCGTCTTCGAAATCAGCGGTCGGCGGCTCGTATGACCAGCCCTCAAAGGGAAACGGCGTGACCGCTTTATCAGCGAGGTATCCCTCCCGTTCAAGTTCGACGATCGTCTCACAGTGCGGACAGTAGTATCGGACCGGAAATCCCATATATACTGTTCGCGATCCGTCGGTTTAGCGTTGTCTCCGTGGGCCAGTGGTGGGATGACTCACAGCCGGGAAAGCGCCCATGCAGCCCGATCGCGAGCCGCGTCGCTCGGATCCTGCGCCCGGACAGCCCTGAGTTCGGCAGCTGCGTCGTCAGCCCGACAGTACCCAAGGGCCCAGCAGGCATGAATCCGTGAATGGGCCCACTCATCCGACAGTAACGCGGTCAGTGTCGGCACGTATTGCTCAATTCGAGCTGGTTTTACTGAGGCGATTCGAGCGAGCGCGCCGACCGCGTTTGACCGGGTCGCCGCGTCCGGATCAGAAAGCAACGGTGCAATGTCAGCAGCGTATGGTGCGACGTCTGTTGGATACTCCTGAGCGATGTCTGCAAGGATACCGACAGCGTTGCCACGCAACTCTGGTTCCGCGGCATCGAGGAGGTCCAACACGAGCGGAACGATCGGGGTCGCCGCCGCCGGATACACAGACGTGACTCGCCCGAGCGCGGTCGTCCCGCTGATTTGATAGCGGGTATCCTCGGTGACGAGACTCTCACAGAGGGTTGGGACGATCGGACGAACCGCGTCAGGATAGCGCTGAGCGATGTTTCCGATTGCTGCCAGCGCCTGCTTGCCGGTTCGAGTCGGCTGCGTCGAGACAACCGATTCGAGCTTTGAGAGCCCCTCCAGTGCGGCGTAAGGCTCGTATTCGGAGATGTGAAGTAAGAAACGAGTTGCCGCAGCATCGATTAGCTCGTGACCACCTGCCAGTTCGTCGATCACCGCGTCAGTTAGGTGTTCCACAGCGTCTGGATACGCCTCGGCAAGACAAGCCAGCGATCGAAGCGCGTACAGCCGGGTTGGATGCTGTTCGGAGCGAAGCAGCGTCCGCAACTCAGAGATGAAGCCGAGACCGACGGTCGGATCGAACGCAACGACGGCAGCCAGCGCCCGCATCGCCCCGTAGCGAACCGCTGGGTCGTCATCCGTACAGAGGTCGTGAAGCGCCGATCGGTCGACAATCACTGGTGCAACGGCCGCAAACGCTCGAAGCCGATCGACCCGGGCGGATTTCGACCCCACGCCGGTGAGATCTGGGCGCTCCTCGGGACCGAGGACGACGACCGATCGCGTCGACTCGGCGGTGAACCGACACCGCTCGGGAGATTCGGTGACGGTAATCGCTTCCATCGTTGGCGGTGCAGTCAGCCCAGCGGCCTCCGGGTGAAGCTTCGAGGGGCCGGCAATCGCCACAGGATCGCGATCGACCCCGTCGAAACGATAGATCGTCGTGGGCGGGAACCGATCAAAGAAACTGCGGAGGTCAGCGTAGGTGTCTGGGTGGGCTCTGATCGTGACCGCCTCGCCGTCTGGGCCGGGAGCGAACCACTGGAGTGGACTGCCATCGGCGGTGTAATGGGCCGCTCGAAAGGCCTCGAACGATCCCGCGTCGGTTGCGTCCCGGAGCGTAAGCACGGTATCGCCAGCGTCGACCTGCCAACAACGAATTCCCTCGATTGTCACAATTGTGGGATAGCCACTGCCATTCACTGCCTCAACCCGTGACACACAGGAGTGACACACCACGTTCGGGTGCGACGCCTCAGCGTGGCGGCTCGATAGCGCCGTTGCACAGATGCTGCAGTGGGCGGCACCGAAGCCTCCAGAACCTCTCATCGAATATACAGGAGGACGATCCTCATGGGTATAAGCGTTATCGCGTAAATATCAGTAGTTGAGAATTGCTTGTCTAGCATCGCCCGGAACGTCTATGCGCCAGCCCCGACATGTACGGGTATGATCGACGAGACCGTCGCAGAAATCCAGGAGATGCAGACACATAGCTCGTCGGCGATCGCAGTCAACGCAACGCGTGCGCTCTCAGAGCTGCTTGGACGCGAGTACACCTCCCTGCAGGAGTTCGAACGAGATATCCAACAGAACATTGGCGTGCTCAGACGCGCAAATACGTCACACGCGTCGTTGTTCAACGCGATGCGCGAGGTCGAACGCTCCGTTGTCGACGAGGCCGAAAGCATTCCAGAGCTCAGAGAGCTGTTGGCAGCGACGATCGATCGGGTCGCCGAAGACATCGAGGAGGGAAAACGTAAAGCCGCAGCAAACGCCGCTGAGTTGCTTTCAGACGGAGAGACGTTTTTGACCCACGACTTCTCGACGACGGTCCTCGAGGCGGTTGAAACCGCCGCGATGGACGGCGCACACATGACAGCCCACGTTACTGAGGCCCGTCCGCGGTACATCGGCCGCAAAACCGCGCGGATGCTCGCGGCGATCGATCGCATCGAGACCCACCTCTGTGTCGACAGCGCGGCAGGCCACTACCTCGATCGCTGTGATCGAGTCCTCCTCGGCGTTGACTGTATTGTCGACAACACTCTCTACAACCGGGTTGGTACCTTTCCGATCGCCGTGACTGCAAACGAACTTGACGTGCCGATCGCGGTCGTTGGCTCGGGGGCAAAACACATCGACGGCGGATTCGTCTTCGAAAACACCTATCGACCGAGCTCAGAGGTGATGCTCGAGCCGATCGAGAACATCATCATTGACAATCCTGCCTACGACGCGACCCCGCTCGAATTCGTCGATCACGTGATTACCGATCACGGCATCGAAGAGATCTAAATTCTGACGCCTGCTATGCCCCTGATTTCCGCATTTGATACCAGTCGGTCACTGCAAACGAGACCACCGTCATGATGACGAAGGCCGCGATCTCCGGGCCGGGATCGACCCAGCCGAGCGAGACGACCACAGCCGCCAAGAATACCAAGATCGCGGCGACGATCGACAGACGAAGCCACTCAACCATATCTCGTTGAGACAGTCGGAGCGCAAAATCGTTTCGCTGGCCATTTCGGAAATTGCCGCAGGTAGGGCGACCGTCGGGTTCTCAGATCGACACTGTCTCACCGCGATCGAGCGATCGCATCCTGTTTCTTGAAATTCGGCGACCGCAATGATCTCAGGTGTGAGTGTCATGTATAAGGACATAATTATTATCACGTTCCTTATCCTATCTTGATAGTTGAGGCAAGTGTACATGAATTACCGTACCGGGGACACACCGTTTTGCGACATAGCGTACCTCACGCGGTCCGAGCATCGCGTTTCGACGCTGATCGCTCTTACAGAGCGCCCCCGGCGCCGCTCGGAACTGTGCGAGTTGGCTGGAGTTTCATCTTCCACGATGCGCCGTACGCTGGACGAGTTTGATGATCGACTCTGGGTTCGCAAAGACGGATACCAGTACGTGACAACACGATTGGGAGCAGTGATCGCATCCGGGATGGAGGATCTGATCAATCGGGTTAAAACCGAGCGAAAGCTACGGTCTGTCTGGCACTGGCTCCCGGAAGCGATCAGTGAGCTTCCGTTCGAGACGTGGTCGGATCTAACAGTAACCACTGCCGAACCTAATGCACCGTATCGCCCGGTAAGCCGGTTCGAGTCGCTTCTTCGGGGGGCGACCACCATACAGTTTCTTCGCCCGGAAGTTGCACTGATGGATTTGTGTTTCGATCTGATTCACCAACTGGTCGGCGAGGGTGTAGAGATGACGTTGATCGATCGACCCGAATGTCACCTGTACTTTCTTTCGACGTACCCAGAGCGCAGTTCGGAGATGGTACAACAAAACAATTTCACTATTTTAGAGCACGAGGATCTCCCGTCATACGGTGTCGGTTTACTTGACGAACGCGTTGCGATCAGTTGTTACGAGGAAAACAGCGGAACTGTGCACGCATTGGTCGACAGCGACGCACCGGCGGTCCAAGAATGGGCCACATCAGTCTATGAGAGCTATCGAGCCAGTGCGCATCACGTTGAACCTCAACGGCGCGTTGAGTAAGACTCTCTGCGGAATGGTTTGAACGATTGTGTTTCTCTCTTTAGTCGACTGAAATAACGTGTAGTGTCTACAAGGTAACTTGAGACTCGGAGCACACAGGGTAGTGTAACGGTTGCAGTTGGTGGTGATTTTGCAGTAGCTGAAAAGATACCTACTGCTGCTGAAATTCCAATAATTAGCTACAATTACTCCGGATTTAAAATTACAATTGCCTAAAGAGAACAATCAATTCTCTTTTCGGCAAGAGAGGAAACACCATGACTGACGAACGACAACTATCGCACGGTATCGACCTCGAAACACTCGAAGGATTTGCTGCACACGCCGCAGAGAATCCCGAAGCTGTCCAGCTTGGCCTAGGGGCGTCTGCGACCTACGAAGGGACAGCCGCACACAGCCTGGCAAAAATCGACAGCTACGAACTCGGCGGTGAGACGATCGCTCGTGAAACACGCGAATATACAGTTCCGTACGGTGCTTGGAAAGAAGTGTTAGACGCTGGCGGATGGGTTGGCGGGATCGACCGAATCGAACCAGTCGAAGCGGCACTGTCGGCGTTGGCCGCCTGTATCAACGTCGGCATCAGTATCAACGCCGCCGCCAATGGCATGGCGATCGATCATCTCGAAACGCGCGTCCGGACGGATTTCGATCCGGCAGTGCTGTTCAGTCTCAAAGGACTCGAAGCAGCCGACTCGGTCTTCAAGAACCTTACCGCCGAGATTGAAATTGACGGTGAGAATCTCGATCGGGACCAGATCGACGAATGGGCACGGCGAGCCCCTGTCTACACGTTCGTCTCCCTCGATCAGGATGTGGATATGGCCATCAACACGCCAGCCGAGGCGGTGGGCGATGACTAATTGGTGACCGTCGATGAGTAAATTTCTCGATAGGGAGACAAAATCCCTAACCAACAAATCCGAGCAGTTCGACAGGATATCGCGTCGAGCAGTACTACGAGCCGGTATCGTCACAGCCGGTATGGTCGGGATGGCAACGCCCGCAACTGCGAACGGCAGCAAAGTGACGACGCAGACTACAGATGTCTTTGGCCAGGGCCCGGATGGACCGGTTGTGGCTAAGGACGGGGCGACGCTCAAACGCACACGTAACGGCATCTCGGTGCGCCTCTCGATGCCCACACCGGAGCCGGGGGCATACACGTACCCGAGTGGGCCCGAGGGTGGCGCATGGACCGACGAGGAAGGGCATCCCGAGGTATTCACGCTCTGGTGTTTCGTGTTTGATCCAGACCACCCCCCTTACGATCCCCCGGAGACGGAATGGACGGGAGTATACAACCCAGCGGGACACGTAGTAAGCGGATCAACTCTTACGTTGAGTGGGCGTGCTTCGGGGGGCACAGACCTGTTCGCCGGTGAACCGCTTGCGAACCCTCGAGAAGCAGCGGTACACCTGGCAGTCGCTCCCCACGGCGCGTTAGACCCCGAACTCCTGCCGGACGCACTCAATACGCCGACAGGACCGGGCCCGAACATCTGGTGGCTCGCGCTGTTCGATCCACCTACCTAATTTTTGTGTCCAAAGATAGAGCGAAACACAGCTATTGTGATGGATCCGGCCGCTGTATCCTGGACGCATTCCTCTCAATTTCTAGTATGTAACGGATACCCGTTTTTGTGGTTACGTTTCCCTTTGGCTACAGGGCAACCCGTTCACCACGTTCGTCGGACGCTTCGATCGCCGCAAGAACACACTGAACCGCGTACCCCTCCTCAAACGTGGGGAGTACGTCCGGTACATCTCCTGTGGACACGGCGTGTAAGAACTCGTAATTCTCGTGGACGAAGGTGTGTTCCCACCCGAGGACGTGTCCCGGCGGCCACCACGCCTCGACGTACGGATCGCTCTCGTCGGTAACGAGCACCGTCTCGTACCCACGGGCATCGCCGGTCAGTACCTCAAGTTCGTTGAGCCGCTCGAGTGAGAACCGCAGACTGCCTTCGGAGCCGTGAATCTCGAGCGTATGGTCGTTCTTGTGACCGGTCGCGAACCGAGAGGCTTCGAGCGTTCCGATCGCACCGTTGGCAAACGTGAGTTGAGCAGTGTAGGCGTCGTCGACTGTTACCTCGCGATACTCTGTAACCTCGCCATCATCGTCGTAGACTGGCCGCTCGTCGATGAACGTCTGAAGCTGTCCCGCAACCCGATCGATCCCGCCGGTTTCCTCACCAACGAGGAATCTAATCAGATCAACAGTGTGGGCCCCAAGATCTCCGAGCGCACCCGATCCAGCCAATTCCTTGTCGAGCCGCCAGGCCCACGGTGCGTTTGGATCGACCAGCCAATCCTGGAGGTATCGCCCGCGAACGTGTCTGATCTCCCCAATTTCGCCGTCCTCGATCAGCCCCTTCGCGTACTGGATCGCCGGGACGAAGCGATAGTTGAACGCGCACCCGGCCGGGACGTCCGCGTTAGCGGCGGCGTCGCGCATCCGCTCGGCCGCCTCGAGCGTCGGTGCGAGTGGCTTCTCACAGAGGACCGGAACGCCGGCTTCCAGCGCCGCGATCGAGGGCTCCTCGTGGAGGTAATTCGGCCCGAGGTTGTAGAAGACGTCAACTGAGTCGATCGCGTCCTCCCAGTCGGTAGAGATCTGATCGAATCCGAACCGATCGGCCGCCTCTCGCAATTCGGCTTCGTTGCGACCGATCAGTGTGTGACGGTTGATTGCCGGCCCGTCCGGAAAGAACATCGCTTGCCGCGCCAGCGCGTTCGAATGTGCCTTGCCCATAAAGCGGTACCCCAGCATGCCGATGTCGATCGTCTCAGTCATTGTATAGGTGTAGTGATGTGTTCAACTGCGTTACCCAGCAGTCGGTTACTCCGCCCAGTACGCTTCGCCCGGTTCTGTCGAAAAGACCGCCCGTTCGAGCACGTCGATCGCCTTTTCGAGGCCCTCTCTCGAGGAGGTCAACGAGTCCTCGTGTTCGATCGATAGCGCACCCTCGTAGCCGACCATGCGTAGCGTCGACACGACGTCCTTCCAGTGCTCCTCGCCGTGGCCGTAGCCGATCGAGCGGAACAGCCACGAGCGAGCTGGCTCATCGGTGTACGGTGTCGTGTCGAGAACGCCCTTCTCGCGGGCGTTCGACTCGTAGATGCGGGTGTCTTTGGCGTGAACGTGGTGGATCGCGTCCCGCTCACCAAGATAGCGTATCGCCTCGGTCACGTCGATTCCCTGCCAGTAGAGATGGGAGGGATCGAAGTTCGCGCCGATCCGATCGTTCGTCGCCTCCCGAAGCCGCACGAGTCCGTGTGGCTCGTACACCAGCATGTTCGGGTGCATTTCGATCGCGATATTGACACCGTGGTCGTCGGCGAACCCAGCGAGATCGGCCCAGTACTCGGTCGCGACATCCCACTGGTACTCGTGGGCATCGGCGTGTTCAGTTGGCCACGGCGCGGTCACCCAGTTGGGGACCTCGTCGTTCGGCCCGCCAGCCGGGAGTCCAGAAAAGCACGTGACCGTGTCCACGTCCAGCGCGGCGGCCAGTTCGATCGCCTCCCGGAGTTCGGTGTCGGCTCGATCAGCTCGATCCTCGTCGGGATGCAGCGGATTATTGTGCGTCGCGAGCGCGCTGATTGAGAGAGTGTGTTCCGCACACAGCGCCGTCAACTCGTCGCGACGATCGTTGCTTTCGAGGAACTCTCGGCGATCGACGTGGGCCTCGCCGGGCCAGCCGCCGACGCCAAGTTCGACGGCATCGACGCCGAGTCCGGCGAGGTACGAGAGCGCTTCCTCAATCGGTTGATCGCCCAGCGGAACGGTGAGTACGCCGATGTGCATACGCGGATGTATAACTACCGGGTGAATAAACCTTCAGGACTGAGTACGGTGCTCAGGACAACTGGATCGCCCGACCCTCCTCAGAGGACCGGTAGATCGCGTCGATCACCCGCTGGACGGCTAGTCCCTGCTCGACCGTGTTTCGGTCGGGCCGTTCCCCGCGGGCGACGTGGTCGAAAAAGTACGCCTGCTCGGCCCGGTGTGTGTTGATCGTCCGGGTTTCGATCTCGGTCGTTGCGAGGTGCTGTTCGCCGACAGTGCTCGCCTCGTAGAGGGTCAGTGTTTGGTTTTTCCGATCGAATCGGGCACCGGCGTCGGTTCCACGGATGATGAACTCGTTGCTGTCGGGACGGTTCGTTGCCCACGCAACTTCGAGTGAAATTGTTTGTCCGTCGTCAGTCCGGATGAACGCACTGGCAGAGTCGTCTACGTCAAAGCCCTCAGGGCCGGTATCTTCGCCCCACTCGGCGATGGCCGCGTACTCGTCGCTGGCTCCAAACTGCGATCGGGTCGCCGCCGACACCTCTGTGACAGTCGGGAAATCGAGCACGTACAACGCAAGGTCGATCGCATGCACGCCAATGTCGATGAGCGAACCGCCGCCGGAGACGGCTTTTGAGGTGAACCACGAGCCTCGGCCGGGGATGCCGCGCTGGCGGACGTAGTTCGCCTCAATGTGGGTGAGGTCACCAAACCGACCTGCCTGGTTGTAGCCGGTTATTACCTCGACAGGATTCAAAAAGCGGTTGTTGAATCCAACCATACAGAATCCCTCCGCATCTGTGGCAGCCTCGGCGATCCGCTCGGCGCTTTCGAGCGTGTGGGCGAGCGGTTTCTCCAACAAGACATCTACGCCGGCCGCAAGCGCCGACACAGCGTACTCCTCGTGAAACCGATTTGGCGTCGTGATGAGGACCGCATCGACCGCCTCGAACAGCGCGTCTGTCGCTGCGTACGTCTCAACATCAAACCGATCGGCGAAGGACTCTCGGGCGGCCTCGCTGATGTCCATCCCACCGACGAGCCTCGCGTCGTTCGCTTCGATCTGTTCGGCGTGGTGATGGCCGATCCCGCCAAGGCCGACGATACCGACCGCAACGGGAGAATCATCTGTCATTGTCCGAGGCTTCACTACACCCGTTGTTAAACGTCTCGTTCCAGAGCGCCGACGGTGAAAATAAAACCCTACTGAACGGTTGGTCGGTTCAGTCGCCGCTGCCGACCTCGGCGTCTGCCCCACTCGCGCCGGCGGTGTCGACCGGAGCGATCTGGTGGGTAATCGCATTGCCGGTCGTTGTATCGAAGAGGTGCGTCTTGGCGCGATCGAGAACGACTTCGACCTCCTGATCCTCCGCGATGTCTGTGTCGGGATCGACGCTAATCAACAGCTGTCCGGGCATCACCCCTTCTTCCATGTCTGATTCGGCCTCTTCATCGAACTTTAGGTACGCGAATATTTCGTTGCCCATCGGTTCGAGGACGTCCGAATACGCGGTCAACGGTGGCGTCGGATCTGCGGCCTCACGGCTGTTCCGCGAGAGATACACATCCTCGGGACGAACCCCGAGCGTCACGTCAGCGCCCGTCGAGAGATTGTACGCTGCGGGCTCAAAGGGAATGTTCACGTCGTCGGATTCGAATCCGTTGTCTGTGATCCGTCCCTCAACGAAGTTCATCGACGGCGATCCGATGAAGCCGGCGACAAAGAGGTTTTTCGGCTCGTTGTAGCAGGTTAGTGGGGGATCAATCTGCTGGAGTTCCCCGGCGTTTATGACAGCGATCCGATCGCTCATCGTCATCGCCTCCGCCTGATCGTGGGTGACGTAGATGATCGTCGTGTCAAGCTCTTTGTGGAGTCGCTGGAGCTCCGTTCGCATGTGGACGCGAAGTTTTGCGTCGAGGTTCGCAAGCGGCTCGTCCATGAGGAAGACATCGGGATTGCGGACAATCGCCCGGGCGATCGCGACCCGCTGGCGCTGCCCCCCAGACATCTCGTCGGGCATCCGATCCATCATGCCACCGAGTTGAACGACTTCTGCGGCCTTTTCGACCCGACGATCGATCTCGTCTTTGTCGTACTTGCGGAGCCGCAGTCCGAAGCTGATGTTCTCGTAGACGTCCATGTGCGGGAACAACGCGATGTTCTGGAACACCATCGAGATCCCGCGATCTTTCGGCGGCAGATTTGTGACGTCTCTGCCACCGATGATCACCTTCCCCTCAGTTGGGGTGGTGAGCCCGGCGATCGTCTCCATCGTGGTCGATTTGCCACAGCCGGACGGACCGACGAAGGTGACGAACTCGCCGTGTTTGATGTCGAGGTTCATATCATCGACTGCCGTTACGTCTTCGTACCGTTTCGTGATGTTTTCGAGGGTTACGTCTGCCATGGTTTACTCCTTGAGTGCTCCTGCGGTGAGTCCGCTAACGATCTTTTCCTGTGCGACGACCACGAGTATCGCAACCGGCAACACGCCGACGATACTCGCAGCGGCCATGAGATTGAACAATGTCTCGTACTGACCCTGATATCCGAGTATCCCGCGGACGATCGGGGCCCAGTTGTCTGCGCCCGGATCAGTCATCAGCCGCGAGAAAAAGTACTCGTTGTACACTGCGATGAACGTGAGTACCCCTGCGGTCGCAACGCCGGGTGCCGACAGCGGAACGATGACGCGGAACAACGCGCCGAGCCGCGTTGTTCCTTCGATCCGTGCAGCGTCCTCCAGCCCGTCGGGAATCTGTGAGTAGAATGTCGTGAGAATGAAGATCGAAAGCGGCATAAATAGCGCGCTGAACGGAATGATCATCGCGTACGGCGTATTGTAGAGGCTTCCGTCGCTGAGAATGGGTTCGAGAACCCCGATATTTCGGTTAAACAGTCTGTTGAGCGGCAGGAAGAACGCTGCTGGTGGGAAGAACGACACCAAGAGCACCAACAACATGAGGGGGCTCTTGCCGCGGAACCGCAGCCGTCCAAAGATGTACCCCGCTAGACTAGAGATGATCAACACGATGACGGTCGTGATCGTGGCGATCACGAAGCTGTTGAACATGTAGCGGTGGAACGGAAGCCGTTCAAAGATCTCGACGAATGCGCCTGGATTTGTCCCCATCGTCAGGTCGCCCTGCGCAAGTAACGTCGGATCGAACGTCGACGGCGCGAGAATGATGTTCTGTAGACTGCCCGACGGGGTCAACGCGACCATGAACAGCCAGTAGAACGGGAACAGCGTCGTAAGTAAGAACGCGATCATCGCGGTGTAGAACAGCCCCTTGTAGACACGACCGGGGTTTTTGATCGATCGCGCAGCCCATGCCTCAATTGGGCCGCGATCAAGCTCTGGTTCTTCTTCGCCGGTTCGTCCGTATTCCGTGTCTGAGTGTGATTCAGCTGCCATTAGAAGTACCCTCCTTCTGAATCAGCGAAGAACAGCAGGTAGATACTGATGAACACGCCGATGACGACCGCAGTGAAGAACGCCGCAGCGGCCGCAAGACCGATGACGCCTGACTGCGGCAGGAAGATCGTATCGACGACGACGCAGGTCAACGACGGGACTGTCGAGCAGCCGGCAGTCGCGTCGATGACGCCGTAGATCCGCATCGCGTCCATCGTTCGGAACAACATGGCGACGATGAGCGCCGGCAGCACGAGTGGTAGCGTGATCATCTTGAAGCGCTGCCAGGTCGACGCCCCAGACACCTCTGCAACGTCGTAGAGGCTGCGATCGACGCTCTGGAGTCCTGCGAGGATCAAAAGCGCCATGAACGCGGATGTCTTCCAGACATCCGCGACCAACACGATGATGAACGAGTCACGACTCGTGTTCAGTGGTGTCGCGCCAAAGATTCCAAGTGCCTGCATCAGATCCGTTCCGAAGCCGACAGTCGGCTGGAAGAACAGGTAGAAGATCATCGCCTGGATAACGACCGGGATCGCCCATGGGATGATAATCGCCACACGAACCCAGCGCCGACCGCGGAACTCCTTATCGAGGACCAGCGCCTGGCCGAATCCGATCGCAGTCTCCAACACGACACTTGCGACAGCGAACGTAATTGTGACAAAAAGCGCCTGTCTAAAGAACGGTGCACCCATCTCGATGAATGGGAAGGAACTCGTCAACGCGATATCGAGTACTTGTCTTCGTATCAATGCCTCACCGGTGAGCAGGTCGACGTAGTTTCCGATCCCGTAGAACGGCTCAGCGGTCCGGCCCTCCTGGACCAGAAACGAGAGCCGAAGTGTATCGAGGAGCGGATAAAACGCAACGAGGAACAAAAAGAAAAACGCCGGAGCGAGAAGGAGGTACGCGTACGCCTCCTCGCTGAGGTTTTCCATCCATGTGGTGATGGGCCGAAGGAGTCCCCCGGTTGCGGTGTCGCTGTCGACCGCAGCAGTGTCTTGATCTGTTGCCATGTCTACGTGTACCAAAAAGATAATAATTATTTTGCTACTTTACTGTTCGGACTGTTCGAGTTGGTCGGCGAGGTTCGACATCGCCTCCTCTGGAGCAGTCGTTTGTGAGTACGCGTCGTTAACCTCCTGGTAAATGAACGGCGCCTGGGTCGGCCACACCTCGGTGACCGGTCGCGGAACCGTCCGCTCGCCAGTGTACTGGAGTGAGTCGATGTAGCGACCGATCGTCCCGAGTTCGTCGCGGTCGGCATCATTCATCACGTCGAGGATCGGCGGAATATTTCCGCCGAGTTCGAAGACCGTCTGCATGACACTTCGATCGGAGAATGCTTCGAGTACCGCGAGTGAGTCTTCGACCTCCTCGCTGTTGGGGTTGACTGCGAGGTGCCAGCCACCGAGGGCTGCGCGGCTGCCGCCGAGGCCCTCGTAGTCGGATTCGCTCTCCTCGACGCCATACGGCAGCGGCATCGTTCCGAGGTCCTCGCCGAATGCATCCTCCGCGCCGTTGATAATAACCGAATACGGCCAGTTGCGGTGGAACACCGCGTTGCCGTCCGTGAACGGGCCGCGGGCGTCCTCTTCGGTCCACTGGAGAATCGCCTCAGGTGCGATCTGCTCGTACCCTTCGAGAGCGTACTCGTCGTCTTGGCCGTGGATCATCGTCCGCATCGCACGAAGCGTCTGGATGACCGGCTCCTCCTCGACGGTAATCGGCCGATCGCCGATCGGGCCGAAGAGGTTCTCGCGGCCGCCAAAGAATGCCCCGCCGAAGCTCGACATTGTCTCGTTGAACGTACAGCACGCGAGTCCCTCGTATGGTGCTGCCTGTGTCGTGAACCCGTATTCAATCTCGTCGGAGTTTTGTTCTTGGACGTCAGCGGCAATCTCTGAGAACTCCTGCCAGGACACTGGGGTCGTCTGCCACCCCTCAGTGTCGTAGCCAGCGTCTTCGACCAGATCCTTGCGGTACTGCATGACCGGGTAGTCTGGGAAGAACGGCAGTGCGTACAGGTCACCGCTATCTGGATCCTGCGCCGTATCGACCGTTGATGGCAGGTATTCGTTTTCGACGCGATCGAGTACGTCGCTCGAAAGATTCTCTTGGAGGTTGAGAAGCTGATCCTGAACGATGAACGGGATCGTCCACCCGCTGTCCATCATGAAGATGTCGGGGTCCGATCGACCCGAATCGAGCGCAGACGTGTACGCGTCACGCCGGCTGTCGGTCTCGAAATCCCCTGCCTGCACCGTTATCTCGATGTCGTTGTCCAATCCGGCCTCCCACAGCGCCTCTTGGATCTCGTCTTCAATATCCTGGAAGTTCTGATCGGCAGAGATGACGATCCCCTCATCGTCACCACCGTTTCCGTTGCCACCGTTCCCGTTCCCGTTGCCGCCGTTTCCGTCGCCACCGAGACAGCCGGCGAGTCCGACCGTGATGCCGGATGCGCCCGCTGCCTGCACAAACCGCCGTCGGGAGACGCCAGTCCGTCGTCGTCTGTTGTGTGAGTCAGTATCGACCATTACAATTATCCTGTTAGTATACATCAACATATAACTTTGGATGAGTTACTACACCTGTTGTAGTTAATTCGAACACGCGAATTCGGCAGAATGCGGGGCACACGGATGTTCGTCATGGACCGGGAGCTTCAATCGAGCGCTATTCTTTACGGGTGGTAGACGAACGGGCAACCGGGAATCGGTAAGCCTCAAACCGATCGACGTGATAGGATCCGTATGTCTGTACTCGATTCGATCGTGCGACCTGAACACACGGAAGACAATCGGTGCTACCCCTGTACCGTGGTTAACGCGATTGGCGTTGCACTTGTTTCCCTCCTCGTTGCCCGGCGATCTCGCTTTGGGGCACTCATTTTGGCTGTGGGTGCTTCGGCACTCATCTGGCTCCGCGGCTACGTCATTCCATACACGCCGCAGTTTGCGCCGCCAATTGCGGACCGGCTGCCGATTGAATTCGATCACGGTCCCGACGAGACCGAGCCGTCCGATTCGATCGGCGGCGATACCGACCCCGATGCGGTACTCTCCGCACTGTTCGAGGCGGGCGTGCTCGTCGGGGACAGCGATCTCTTCTTGGCCGAGGAGTTTGAGGCGGCGTGGGACGATCGAATGGCCGATCTCCGTGATCTCGATGATCAAGAATTGGCGGCGAAAGCGGCGAATGCTGTGCCGTTCGACGCCGAAAGTGGGGCGTATGGCAACCGACTCCTGATCGCTGGACCGCATGATCTGTGGTTGACACGACCAGTGGCGATCGCCGAGACCGCTTCGCTGGAGGCACTCGTTGAGTGGGGTGTCGATCGCGAGACTGCGGCGGCAGCGACCCTTCCGTTGCGGACCTTTCTGTACCAGTGTCCGTCGTGTACGGGCCCGGTCGCAGAGACAACGTACAAAAACTGTTGTGGCGGGACGCGAGGGGTGTACGATCACCCAGAGCGGAGTGTTCTCGCCTGCGAAGACTGTGGTGCGCTGTTGTTCGAATTCGACGAGTGATCGTCACGGCGATCGACCGGCGAGTAGCTGCAACACGTACTTTCCACGATAAAGTAAAGCTATTCCCGTTGTATAGTATGGTATGAATCAGAGATCGGTCAACGTATATTGTGACTGTATATCTGTAATAGATACTGAGTACAGATTAAATAACGATGAGTCTCCCACAGAAGTCATCATCGAGGCGCTAGCCAAAGCCGCGGAAATTGACCCCGTCGATCTCCCACCACTATACGAGTTCGTCGATCCAGACGCTCTCGATCGGCTCTTTGGAGCCCACGACGGCGTGCCCCGCGTGGATGCGCTTCTCGTGTTTCAGGTCGACACCTGGAACGTGTTTGTCCGGGGCGACGGCCGGATTCGGATCTGTGATGACACCCAACTCTGCGATCCGGGACCAGTCTTCGAGCCCACCGCCGTCGGATGAATCTCTCAGTACTAGCCGTCGAATAGCCACTATTACAGTGATCCGGGCAAGTATCGAGTGGCTCGACAGCCCAACCAGTGCACAACCTACCCGCAGAGATTTTATTTGTTGTCGATTAGTCCTGGCGGTTCGTTGCGGCCGATTCGGATCTCGCGGCTTTCGATGTCTTCTAGGGCGGCCACCAGCCCACCGATCTCAACCGGACCGTCAGGTGTTTCGATCGTGAACGAAGCAACCTCTTCGGTATCTTCGAAGGCCACGTCGACGACTTTTCCCTGAATGACGATCGAGTTTCCAGTCTCGATATTGCGACCCTCCACCGTCGCATAGAACTCTCCGCCCAGTTCGCGGATGTCTTTCACCGCCCGACGGATCGACGCGTATCGCCGTGGGAACGGGCGGTCTTTGCCGTCTGCGGCCAGCGTTTCGGCCGTGGTCCAAAGCACCGTTCCAAAGAACCCGGAGACGAGAAAGCCAAGCGCCGATCGGTTGAAGATCACGCCGTAGCGGTCCTGATCATCCCGTAAGGCATCCTGTGTCGCGTATATCGAATACTCGCCGTCAGCGACCGCAAGTACCGGAGTCGTGATGCCGCGGCGCGCACGAGCCACCGTCGCCACGGAGAGATACTCAAACTCATCGGGATCGGGCGCACGACTCGCGGGGGTGACGAGAAGCTCGATGGTTACACCGTCGGCGATCTTCTCGCTGAGTTGTGGGGCAAACCGGCGCAAGAGATCTGGGGTCAAAGAGAGCGCAATCTCGTACTCTGCGGTCGTGATGATCTCTTCAATGTAGCGGAGGATCGTCGAGCGTGATTTGACGAGCGACACCGCCTCCGTATCACGGGTTGGGGCAGTGTAACGCGCCTCGAGCTCGCTGACCATCTCGGCAAACGACGCCTGGATGTCCCCAAAGGAATCCTCTGGGTTCACTGCGACGATCTTCATCGGACGGGACTCTCGGAGTTCGACCAATCCGCGGTCCGAGAGGCTGCGAACCGTATCGTACACACGTGGCTGCGGAATGTCGGTCGAGTCGGCAATCTCACTGGCGGTCAGTTCACCGTGTTCTAACACGGCGAGGTACGCGTCGATCTCGTATTCACCGAGGTTGAACCGTTCGCCGACGTGTTCGAGTGTCTGCCGGAGTTCGTCTACCATACGTAAAGTTCGTTCTCCGTGGATAATAAATTCACTACCTGACGAGTAGCACGTGATTATAAAATGCAGTTATGTACCATGGCCTTCAGATCTTACTGTATTCGGGGCTATTGGTAGTCGGTCACAGACACCGATTACATATACATTCGATCTTCGGGAACGTCGGTCTCTCGCTCGTCAATGCGCTGGGCCAACTCATTGTAGTACTGTGTCACCTCGTCGGCGAACGCACGTAGCGGCGTGGCATCTACGTCAAGATCGTACACCGCCGCGATCGTTTCGACGAGCCGAATGGCGGCGTCGACATCCGGGGCCATCGCGTGAACGGGCGTTACGAACAACCCAACGCCGAGCGAAGAGTCCATACCTCGTTCGATAAGCGCGGCGTTTGTTCCGTCAAGGAAGCCGCTGCCCATTGGCGGGATTGTGTCGTCTGTCAGTCGCCGTTCGCGGTAGTCCTCGGTCGCCACGTAGTACGTCTGATGGCCGTCTGGGCCGTGAGGAATAGGAATCCCCGCAGCGATCGCAATCTCTTTTACCTGATGATTATCAGTCCACGTCAGAATATCGCTGGCAAACTGTTCGCCGAGAGAGGCGGGAACAAACAATTCACCAACGAGTACAGTGATGTCAAGATCGCTTCGAGAGAACAGCCGAATTGGATGTCTTGGCGCTCCAGCCTCGAAGGGCGTGATCGACGGCAGTCCTTCCGCACGAATGTAGCCGTACTCTTCGAGTTCAAGATGGTCCACCAGGTAATCCACTGCGGTCAATCCTGCAAGCCCGTACGCTGAGAACCCACACAGGAGTGCAGTGCTCGGGTCATCCTGATGTTCGACCCTGAAATCAGCTGACAATCGGCGGCGATTCCCGAACATAGCCACGGCTACTCAACGCAGATACATAGCGATTCTGCCAAAGCGGCTGCAATTGGTCGTATTGGTGGATCGAACAGTCTCGCCGACAGCAACGCTTTTTCATCGGGACCGAGAGAGACCTGTATGATTGGCGTCGGCTGGCGGCTCGTCCTCGTGGTTGGTGCCGGTGAGGCCACAACCCGGACGGTCGAGTCAGTGTTTGGCGAACTTCTTGATATCACGGGATTCCGGCTTCTTCTTGCGATTGCAATCGTCGTCCTCGGGGTATGGATCTCGAAGCTCCTGGTCCGGCTCTTGGGTCGAACGATCGCTCAGCGATTCGTCCGTCAGAGTGTTGCCCAGACAATCATCGGCGGGATTCGTGGCGGGACGATCGGGCTATCAGTGCTTTTGGCTGGCTCGATTCTTGGACTCGGGTTTGGCGATATTCTGCTGAACTTGGCGGTGTTTTCGGCCGTCGTGGGTATCATTCTCGCGCCGATCGTCGGGAACGTCATAAACGGTGTTTTTGTCCTCGCCGATCAGCCCTACGAGATCGGTGACATGATCGAACTCGACAACGGAACCCGCGGGTTCGTCGATGACATCACGATCAGGTACACAAAGATACTCACACTCGACAACACGTTTCTCGTCGTCCCGAATGGCAACATCCGCGAACGGGACGTCATGAACTTTTCTGCAGAGGACGAGCGAACGCGGATCTCTCTGGACGTGCTCGTTACCTACGAATCAGATCTGAAGACTGCCCGGAGCCTCGCCGAACGGGCCGCACGGGATATCGATCCGGTGGTCAAAGGTGGCCCGGATATCAGAATTGGATCCGCGCGTTACCCGGCTGGGCCGGCGTGTCTGATCCAGAGCCATGCAGACAACGGAGTGTTACTTCGGCTCCGCTACTGGATCAAACAGCCGTACAAAATCGGTTCGATCCAGTCGAACGTTCGAACTCGTATCACCGAACTGTACGCCGATGCGCCCGTCGAGATGGCGTACCCACACCAGCACCTCATTTTTGACGAGACGAGCGGGAAAGCGCGGGTCAGTGTCGAAGCCAGTCAAGCAAACCATCTTGAGACGACGGCCGACACAGACACCACGACAGAGTCTTGAACAGTGGTGGGGCTGCCGTTTATGCGTTGAGCGCCGGGAGGCCTAGGGATACGGATGATACGGGCCGTCGAGCCTTGCCTCGAAGCCCATTGTTTCGGGAACGGTGCGGGCTCGATCGCCGAAGAACGGCTCGCCGGTGAAAAGCGGTTGGGCAGCCGGGACGATCGCCCTCGCAGCCTCGAAGCCAAGTGCCGCAAGATCCTGGGTCGTTGTCCGGGCAGCGTACGCGTCGAGACCAGCTGATTCCAGCCGACTAACAACAGCGGTGAGCTCTGCGGTGCCACGAAGAGAAGCATCACCAATTGAGTCAGCCGAGACTGTGCTGTCAACATCGACGAAGCGCTGGGCCGCCGGCGGGAAAGAAGCGTACTCGCCGATCGCTGCGCCCTGGTTCGCTGCCTCCGATTTGCCCATCGCCCGCAGTTCCATCCAGTTTTGCAGCGCCTCCGAGAGCGCCGAGACGGCCGCCTCGTTCGGATCAAGTGACGCTCCCGACCCCATCGCAAACGCCGGCCAATCGCTGTCATCGCGGTGAACCGCGACAGAGACAACAGGGACATCGATATCCTGCGTTGAGAGGATCGCGGTCACCTCGAGTGACTCTGCGCTGGCCCGCTTGCGGAGTTCATCAAACCGATCGTCAGAAACGGCGAGTCCGACTGGCTCAGCGGTCGAATACCACCCGATCATCGTTGCATCGCGTTCGATTACCTCATAGAGCCCCGACAAAATTGCCTCTTCTGGGTGGTTTCCAAGCCCGAGACCGGTCGTGATCGCCGGCTTGTACCGCCGTTCTGGCGGCGGGTAGACGACGAACTCGGCGGGTAAGGAAACCCGATCGCCGGTGGCGAGGTCCGTCCCTGAAACCCACCTGATCGGCGTTTCTGGATCTGGCGTCTCGAAAGAGTCTGGTCGGACAAATCTCGCGGGCGACACCGCGTTCGATCGATTTGACGCCGGCGCACGCGTAAATGTCGACTCACGGTAGACGCCAGCAGCGTACCGTTCGAGTCCCTCGCCAAGGGCTTTCATGTATGCGCGATCCCAGTCGATGTCTGCGCCCGCGGCATACTCGGCTGCACGGGCGTCGCTAAAGCCAGTCGTGTCTCGCGTGGTCGTGATATAGTACGGCACGGGAAACGACTCCCGTTCGCCGACCTCTCCGAGCAGCCCAACCCGTGTGTCGACGGCTCGCTCTGCGCGGGTGATCGCCTCGTCGAGCGATCGATCTTCGGTCTCAGCGGTACCCAGATCGAACCGGTCGTGCGGTTGCTCTGTTGTGCAGCGACAGCCGGGTACCGGGAGAAATGACCGTTCGGGCCCGTCTATCTCCGTGACCCATCCGCCGCCGCGGTCACCAGTCAACAGCGCCACCAGGTTTCGACCAGCCACCGCACCAGCAAAGCGGACTGCCGATCGGTCTCCCCGCGCGTTTTCGGCCCGCTCTGTATCCGCGTCTGCGGCGACTCGCGTTGAAAGACAGCGATAACACCCAGACTCGGCCGTATACGTACTCACGCTAGCGTCGAGTGCATCAACTGCGAGTCCACCGATACCGCCGACCTCGACGGCGACCCACCGGACGAACGCTTCACTCCCCGCAAAGAACGATCGATGTCCGGTTGGTTGTACGATGACACCGACAGGTGGTGCAGCTGCGGCACCCTCATCGCTTTCGATATCTTCTGGTGAGAGCGATACTGTCGACACATCTAGATCTGCGATCGCTGCCTCGATTGCATCCATTGCGGGACCGCTACCGAGCAGTCCGATTTGCATTGTCACAACGACTCCACAGCTGCCTTGACGAGCGCGTCGTCGTCAAGCGCGTCGTATTCCGCCGGAAGTGTGAGCCGGAGGCGCGGTCGCCCGACATCGATCGGGACCTTCTCTGTGCGGATGAGTGCAGCGTCCTCAAGGCGGCTTTTTGCTCGCGAAAAGGTCGCCTTGCTCGCAACGCCCACGTCTTCACCCCACCGCGAGATGTCGTACAGCAGGACGTCGTTTCGTGCGGCGGCGAGAAGCGACGTGACGACCTCGTCAACGCTATCGATCGCACCCGCCGCTTCGGCCGCCGAGAGGATCGAAATAAAGTCTTCGTGACACTGCTCGCCGATGTCGTCGATGAGCGCCTGCTCGACAACCGACAATGGCGGAGTCCGTAGCGAGACGGCCGTTGCCTCGTCCAACGCCGTCCGGTAGGTGGTGTTGATCGCATCGATGAACGTCTCGTCGTCCGCTGAGAGTCCAGCCACCTGCTCACCAGCGGAGACGATCGCGTACATGCCGTCCGCCCAGAGGAGAAGCGAGTTATTCGCCGGTTCGGCCAACGACCAAAGCGAGAGTGCCTTATCATCAACGAGGTCGGCCATTCGGCTCGCGGCGAGAAAGTCATCGGTCACTGTCTTGAGCACGGGTTCAGAAACCATCACGGCGACCGGTTGCACGTCACTGTCGGCCGCAGAGACGACATCGACGATCGCCCGGAGCATCTGCTCTGAGGGGGCGACCGCGATCACATCGGACTCAGCACTCTCAAACGCCGAGCGGAGCACCGCACTGACCGACTCCGCAAGTAAATTCGCACACATTATGTATTGAAACAAGAACGAAAGTATACTTAATTTTTTCTCCTGAGATAATAAATAATTGTCAGACGGTGCGATTAGTGTCGAAACACGGCGAGCCTCTCGGACTGACGCTGTACACAGAACCGTGAACCGTCGTTCTCGGGAAACTGAACGGCTTGATTCGTGGTCACGAAGATTCGACGAAACACAGTTTGACAGACGGGGCACTCCACGTCACCGCGGTTCTCAAACAGTTTGGTGTCACCGCTGTCGCGAAGCTGTTTGAGTTTGTGTCTGTGTTCGTGTATGTCAAACTGTTCTCGCATGGTACCGCCGACGGACGGGAGAACAAAGAGCGTTGATTGATTGATCGCTCAGCCGATCGTATTGAACTGATCAATAAGCCGATCGCGTTGAGCCTATTCCTCACCTGATCGCGTCAAGTCGATCGCGGGCAGCCTGGATCGGCTCGTCGCTACCCGCTTGCCCCTCACGGGCAGCCTCGCCGAGAGATCGCGCGACATCGAGCAACGCTGCCGCCTCCTCAGAGCTGATCTTCCCATCAAGGGCCTCCGCACGCTTGATCCGATCCCGGAGCGATGAAAGGAGCTGTTCGGCTGGCGGATCGGGGTGTTCGTCAAACCACGATCGCAGGTCGCGGCGGTACGCTTCGACGGCATCTGTCACCCCTGATCCGCGGGCTGCGACGAGCGCGCCCGGCGGCTCGGTTTCTGTGAGCCGGTCACCGTCGGCAACCGATCTAAGGAGTTCGATGACGTACAGCCGCGCAAGATCGGATGAGTCTCGGTGTCGAGCGAGGATGTCGACCGCGTGAAGAAGTTCGCGCGCGCCAACGTACTGGTCGTCGAGGTCACGAAGCTCGCCGCCACGAATGAAGCCGCGCTTTCTGGTGTACGCTCGGAGCCGATCGGACAACTCATCGCGGCAGTCTTCGATCCGAACATCGTCGTCGGCGATTTGTGCAACGATCGGGGTCAAATCGAGCGTCGCGGGTGTGTCCGTGTGCAGCGCTCGATCGTCGTCTCTACCAACGCTCTTGAGGCTCCCGCAGGCCGGACACGCAACACTGCCGGTTTCGTAATACGACCAGGTCTCCCCACAGGATCGACACTCACGCTTCCCACGAATTTTCATGGGTGTGTCTTAGTTGGACGGACGAAAGGTTCACTGAAACTGTTTTACTGCCTCAAGATCCCGTTCGGTTCGCATGAACTCTGTAAGTCGTCGAGTTGCGTGACACGCCGGACACGAGAAGTTTTTACGAACATCCGGTAGCTCGGTCGGGGTCTCCTGCCACTCTTTCCCACATTCAGGACACAACAGCCGCACAAAGGCTTCGACCATACGCCGTGAGTGAGAACCCCTGAGGAGTAAAAGCTTGTGTAGCGGTGACACACTACGAGGAAATCGTCTCGGCTTAGTTGAATACGCTTTCGTGATCGATTTCGAGGAGTTCCTTGTATCGGTTGCGGATCGTCACCTCAGAGATGTCGGCGACGTCGCCGACCTGGCTCTGTGTGACCTTCTCGTTGGACAGAAGCGCCGCGGCGTAGACCGCTGCGGCCGCAAGCCCGACGGGCGACTTTCCGCTGGTCAAGCCGGTCTCTTTCGCGCCACGGAGGAGCTTTCGAGCCTCTCGTTCGACCTCGTCGGAGAGCCCGAGTCGAGAGACGAACCGCGGGACGTAGCTCTCGGGGTCTGCCGGCTGTATTTCGAGTTTCAGCTCGCGGACGATGTAGCGGTACGTCCGGGTAAGCTCCATCTTGTCGACACGCGACACCGCAGTGAACTCGTCGAGGCTGCGGGGGTTGCCCGCCTGTCGGGCTGCCGCGTACAGCGCAGCGGTCGCAACGCCCTCGATCGACCGGCCGGGCAAGAGGTTCTCACTCAGTGCGCGGCGGTAGATCACCGACGCCGTCTCGCGGACGGTCTTGGGAAGCCCCAGTGCGGAGGCCATGCGATCGATCTCACCGAGCGCCTGCTTGAGGTTGCGCTCTTTCGAGTCGCGGGTGCGGAACCGCTCGTTCCACGTGCGGAGCCGCTGCATCTGCTGGCGCTGTCTCGACGACAGCGACTTGCCGTAGGCGTCTTTGTTCTGCCAGCCGATGTTGGTCGACAGCCCCTTGTCGTGCATCATCTTGGTGGTCGGCGCGCCGACGCGCGACTTCGAGTCACGCTCGGCGCTGTCGAACGCCCGCCACTCGGGGCCGCGATCGACCGCATCGTCTTCGACCACGAGCCCACAGTCACCGCAGACTGTCTCGCCGTGTTCGTCGTCGGTCAACAGCTGGCCGCTGCACTCCGGGCAGACGGTACTCGACTCTCGTTGCGATCGCGAGGTCTCCGATTCGTCCTCGCGGGTGTACGTTCGTATGGTGGATTCGCTTTCGCTCATAGTTGTCTCTTGGACATCCCACGGAGAGGAGAAAATAGACTGTCGCGGGGGTTTGTCCTTACTACAAGTAATGCGTCCCAAGTATTTAAATCTATCTACTATTGGCAGCCAGAAAATACGCATACGCCATCGGTATTACCGTATTCGATCCGAGAGCCGAGAGCCAGGAGACAGCAGATTGTTCAGTAATAAACGTGACGGTCGGAACCGCTCTGGCGTCATTGGATTGGTGTCCAACCATTAGAGAGCATCAATCGTCGGGAGGGAAAGAAAATTGTATACCCCGACGAAACTCCGAGCAATGCGCGACTGGCTGACCCACCGCGCTCGATCGACGCCGGACGCGAGCGCGATCGTGGCCGCCGATGGTGATGAAGCGTGGACGTACGCAGGGCTCGATCGTGCCGTCGAAGAGGCTGCAGGGCGACTTCGGGCGCTGGGGGTCCGTCCCGGCGATCACGTTGCATTGCTGCTTGAGCCGTCGGTTACGACGGTGGGACTGTTTCACGCGAGCATGCGACTCGGCGCGGTTGTCGTTCCGCTCGGCGCAAAGCTCACCGCCCGTGAGCTACACGAACGCCTCGAGCGGAGCGACGCAATGGTTGTCATCTGCAATGAGAAAACCGAACCGGAGGCGATCGAAGCTGCAGGCGATGTCCCTGTGGCGACGATCGGCGAGCCGCAGTGGGAGGGCGTTGGGTGCCTCCCTGAAATCGATCCCGAGCCCGGAGACAGTTATGAGTGGTCCCGCGAAGACACCCAGCTCCTGTTGTCGACATCTGGGTCGACTGGCGAGCCGAAGCTAGTTCCGATTACGATGGGAAGCCTCCTCACCAGCGCAGTAGCGTCAGGATTCAAACTGGGAATCGATCCCGACGATCGTTGGCTTGTCACCCTTTCGCTATCGCACATGGGTGGCATTGCGCCCCTGTTCCGATCGGTTCTGTACGGAACAACAGTCGTCATCCGATCGTCCTTCGATCCAGGTGGGGCCGCGGACGATCTGGATCGCTACGGAATCACCGTCGTTTCGCTTGTCCCCACGATGCTGACCGAAATGCTCGACAGCCGAGGAACCCTCTCAGAGTCACTGCGGGCAGTGTTACTCGGTGGCGCGCCCGCGTCAGCTGAACTCATCGACCGCTGTCGGAACTACTCGATTCCAGTCTATCCGACCTACGGTATGACAGAAACCGCCTCACAGATTGCAACCGCAACCCCCGAGCAGGCATTTGAGCGCCCCAATACCGTCGGTCAGCCGCTCATGTGGACGGACGTGACAATCGTCACTGACGACGGCACAGTCGCCGATCCCGGAACGCGTGGGGAGATCCACGTCGCTGGACCGACAGTGACTCCCGGGTACTACAACGATGACGGCTACAACAAGGAGATGTTCTCCGAGCACGGACTCCGAACGGGCGACGTTGGCCACGTCGACGAAACCGGATACCTGTACGTGACAAACCGAATCGACGATCGGATCATCACCGGTGGGGAGAACGTCGAACCCGGCGAAGTCGCCGAGGTACTGCGCGCGGAACCACAGATCGAGGACGCAGCAGTCGTCGGGATCGACGATGAAAAGTGGGGCGAGCGGGTCGCCGCCCTCATCGTGCGGGCTGACGAATCGCTGACCGCCGAAGCGGTGGACGATTACTGCCGCGAGCACCTCGCCAGCTACAAAATCCCGCGGTTTCTGGTATTCACTGACGAGATTCCCCGGACCGTTTCTGGAACGATCGATCGAGAAACGGTTCGCGATCGTCTCACAACTTTCGCTGAGCGCGCTCACGAGGCACACGGCATCCCCGACGCTGAAAGCGCGGATGTACTCGTCCCCGACGAACTCATTGCTGGGGACGAACAGGCGGAGTCAACAGACGAACAAAACAATCCCCAATCTCCGCCTGATGACGAAGATGAGTCATAAATAAATCGTAAACTGGTTGTTTGTGATTCCATCGATGTTTTGCCCCCTGCCTCCCGAAGAGAGGTATGGAGCTACTCGATGACAGCATCGTCCCGGAACACGCGCGAGCGATCAAGGCGGATGCACGGGCGTTTGCGGACGAACATATCGCCCCGAACGCTGAAGCGTACTACGACAATGGAGAGTATCCCTGGGAAGTACTTGAAGCGGGAATGGACGCCGGATTGATCGCACAGGATATCGGTGAGGAGTACGGCGGAAAAGGGCTTGATTTGACCCAGATTCTTGCGATCGCCGAGGAGTTTTACCGGGCGGATGCGGGGATTGCACTGACGTTGCAGCTGGCCAGCTTCGGCTGTGAACTGGTCGAAACGTACGGTAGCGAGGAACAGAAAGAACAGTACCTCCGGCCGGTTGCCGAGAACGAGCAAATTTCGGGACTGGCGGTTTCGGAACCCGAGACGGGTTCGGATTTGGCCGGCATGGACACGACCGCCGAGAAGGTTGACGGCGGCTATGAGATCACGGGCGAAAAGTACTGGGTCGGCAACGCGGTCGAGGCCGACTGGCTCACCCTCTACGCGAAGACTGGCGACAGCGAGGATCGCTACAGCAACTATTCGATGTTTATTGTCGAAACCGACTCCGAAGGATACGAGGCCGAACACATCCCCGAGAAGATCGGCATGCGCGCCTCGAAACAGGGCCACATCGTTCTGGACGAGTGTTTCGTTCCCGAGGAGAACTTGGTCGGCACAGAGGGCGGCGGCTTCTATATGCTCGCGGACTTTTTCAACCACGGGCGGATTATTGTTGGCGGCCACGGACTCGGACTCGCCGCTGCGGCGATCGAAGAGGCCGAGGCGTTCGTCGCCGAGCGCGAGGCGTTCGGCCGATCGATCTCTGAGTTCCAGGCAGTGCAACACTCGATCGCTGACATGCGATTGGAGTTCGAATCTGCTCGTGCGCTCACCTGGCGTGCGGCCGAGAAGGTTGCGAACGGCGAAAATGCCGGCTACTGGGCAGCGCTAGCGAAGACGAAGGCCACCGAGGTGGCGACTGACTGCGCCGAGCGAGGGATGCAACTGCACGGCGGCCGATCGATCCTCAACGAGCGTCGGATCTCACGAGTGTACCGCGACGTGCGGATCCCGGTGATCTACGAGGGCGCAAACGAGGTCCAGCGCAACCTGATCTACCGACAGAGTCGCTAAACAGACCAATCGGCGGTATTCATCGCCCAGCCGCACCAGCAGCGGCCGTCTGGCGGAACCGAACAATGAGCACGATCAGAAAGCTCGCGCTCATGACGACCAACACCGTAACGACGCTATCACTTAGCGCTGGGGAGACACCGAAGCGCGTCGTCGGTTCGATCGCCAAGGCAACGCCGATCGTCAAGAGCACGGCAACGGCGTAGGTCAACACGGAGTCCATGACGGTGCCCCGTGCGACCGTCGCAGCCCGGACACGATAGGCGAACGACACGCCATAGCCGGCGAACGCGATTGCACCAATAACCTGCACGAGATCCGTCACCCACACGAATCCAGTGCTGACGAGCACAGCGAATTCGATAACAATAACCAGCATAAACGCAGTTTCGATCCGCCGGGCTGTCGCAAGCGAGATCCACTCGTCGCGTCGACGGCCCGTCGCCGACTCGAAGTACAGTTCGCGGATTGACAGCGACAATAAAATCACGAAAAACAGCCCCGCTGCTCCGGTGAGCGCTGCCCACACCGTCGATTGGGGTGAGAGCAACGACGCGATCGCCACAAACCCAAACACCCCGCCGACACCGGTCGCGACGGCGAGGTATCGCCACACCAGCCGATCGCTCGCGAAGCGTTCGGCGGTCGTCCAGGCGTAGTAGGAAGTCACAAAGCACGAAAGAGCCAGTAAGACCCACCCAATAAACCGGGCCAGTAACCCTGAGGCGGGTGCCACCGCACTCACAGGCCAACCTCCGAGCGAACAGCGGCGAGTTCGCGGCGAAACGCCTCGACAGTTTCGTACCGATCGAGCTTCGATGTCGCCAGACACGTCTGGAGAATCGGGTCGATCGCATCAGGCACCGCGTGATGAACCTTACTCGGTCGCGGTGGTTGGCGGTCGATCACCGCAGTCACGGCTGTGGGACCCGTTGACTGATACGGTCCACGACCGGTGAACAATCGGTAGGCTAGTGCTCCCAGCTGATACACGTCAGTCAGTGCATCGACGCGACCGAACCGATCGGGCGCAAGCTGCTCTGGAGCAGCATACCGGATTGGGAGTCCAACTGTCGGCGCGATGTCCACGTCGTACAGCCGGAGACACCCCCAGTCCATGACAAGGGGATAGTGCCAGGGTTCGCCTCTTTCAGCCACCCCGAAGCTCACGCCGAATCCAACTGACGACGGTGACAGACAGCCGTGGACGATTCCCTGCCCGTGAGCGTACCTGATGGCGTCGCTAACCCGCTCGACGATCCAGTAGGCTTCCCGTGGAGGCACGGGGCCATGGCGATCGGCAACGGTCCCGCCGTCGATGTACTGATGGGCGATCCACCCGCCGGGAGCAATTCCCCAGCCAACAACGGAGACGGCCGCCGGGTGCGTGCCCACACTGTCCCATCCCGACAGTTCGTCGGCAATGCGATTCGTCTCATTCGGCGAAAGCCGGCTCGGGAGGCGTTTGAGCGTGACTGGATACTGCCGCCCGTCGGCCTGATAGGTCGCTTTGCGCGCCCCTAACGGACTCTGTGACAGCATCGAATTCTCGATATCGAACTCGCTGTAGCGGATCGGTCGGGGCGGTGGTGGCTCCGGAGGTGATTCCGGCGGTCGATTTCCCGTAGCCGCAGGCGGCCTCGATCGATCTGAGGACTCCTCGGAGTTGGTTTTTGCTGCTCTCGAGTCTGCTTTCTTTGTATTATCTACGGTGTGATCGTGATTCGGCCGTTCTTGCTGCTCGCGTACGACTGACGCGGGCCCCCGACTTTCCTCGCGGTAGAGACGCACGATTTGCGGGGCGATTTCGATCGCTCGCTCGCGATCGACGTTTGCGAGCGACAGCACTTTTTCAGCTACATCGGGGCGGTGTTCTGTGATATACGCGATCGCCCGGATTGCGTCGGCTTCACCGACGTCTGCCTGGACAGCCCGCGCTAACCGTCTGATGTTCGAGTCAACGAGACGTGGATCGTATTCGACGGCAATCCCAATCGCCCATGCCGCACTGAGCCTGGCATTTGGATCGTGGCTTCCCAAAAGAGAAATCAGCCGACGAATTTCAGACTGGCCGTAGGACTCCGGGCGGGCGATCGCGTCGGCCAATAGCGTCTCGGCCGTCCGGGCGTCCGGGCTCTGATTCATCGATTGGGTATGTTTCAGCAGGCGAGCACAAATAGCGTACGGTCGAAAGAATCACAATTGATACTATGTGCCCAGCGGTGTCATTAACACACTTGATTGCGTACACACCCCATGGGCGCAAGAGTCACGCTCGTCGATCGCGGCCGGGTCCGCGCCGACATGGGATACGTACTGAGCGGCTACACAATGGGCGGTGCAGCGGAGTCGAACCCCGACCACGAAATCGGTGACTTCGTCGTCTGGGCCGCTGTGATCGAAACCGATAGTCAGACCGTGCTCGTCGACACTGGCCCGCCGTCGAACGCCGAATCATACTGGCCCGATCCATTATACGATGCGTTTGAGGCGTACGACGCGGCCGATCGATCGCTCCAGTCGGATCTGGACGCGGTCGGATATACGATCGACGACATCGACGCCGTCGTGATGACGCATCTGCATCTGGACCACGCCGGCGAGCTGTCGGTCTTCGAGGGAACTGACGTGCCGATCTACGTCCACGAGGACGAACTGCCGTTCGCGTTCACGAGCGCACACACCACAGAGGGATCGATTGCCTACCTCGACGACGACTTCGATGGGGGGTACAACTGGCAACTGGTCCACGGCGAGACCCACACGCTCGATCCAGCGGTGCGACTGCTGCATCTTCCCGGCCATACGCCGGGGTTGATGGGCTTACAAGTGACTCTCCCTGACGAAGAAACGCTGCTCATCGCCGGCGACGAGGCCTACGTCGAGGCAAACTATACCGATGGCGTGCCGCTGGGACCAGGGCTGTTGTGGGATAGCTGCGCGTGGCGTACAAGTCGTGAGCGTCTCCGAGAACTTGAGCGGCAGACAGACGCGATGGTGTTGTACGGTCACGATTTGTCTGTGTTCCAATCGATCGACGCCGAGGTATCGTCATAAGTCGGATTGACGTCGAGTTGTCTTCTTAGATGGGATCGACGCCGAGTTATCATTCTAGGTCGGATCGATCGACACAAAGTTGTCGTCGTAGAGCTGTTCAAAGATAGTTCAGCAAAAACGCGGTGAACGCCGAAAAAATCCGTTCGGCGGTGGTTTTACGCCGTTCCACGGAGTATGCATATATGTGAAAAAGAACGAACTGATGCACGTCCACGCGCTCTTGGTCCAGGTCGTCGAGGACCTCCTCGATCGGGGCGTGGTCGACCCCTCCCACTTCGACGCCTATCGTGAGCTTGAGGTGTCGCCAGTGGACTTCCGCGTCCGGCGCGATCGCCACGAGGAGGCGGTGTTGCTTCTCGCATCGCTCGTCGTATCGGCGATCGACGAAGAGGCGGACGAACGCGAGACAGTTAGCGCGCAGTAACAGCAACCGACTCGAACCAGCGCTTTTCCGGACATAAAACGCTAAGCAGCTCCTCGATGACTACCCTGTATGCGACTGCAGGAGTTTTGGGGGGTTGGTCCGAAAACGGCCGAACAGCTCCGCGGCTCGATCGGTGAAAGCGAGGCTATCGCGGCGATCGAGGCCGGCTCCGTCCGGACGCTCACCGACGCGGGGATCCCTCGGGGCCGGGCGGTCCGGATTCTCCGGCGAGCGACCGGCGGCGAGGGGATGGCCGTGCTCGGCACCGCGGATACTCGACACGTATACGACGATCTGCTCACACTCGCGAGCGAACATGCGCTCACCGCGCACGCGGCAGATCGAATTCGTGTGCTGACGCCGCGATCGGAGCAACTGGCCCGCGAGCAGCGCTTGGATCGCGTGCTCGCGGCAAAAGACGCGTGGGAAGCGCTGTCCGCAGACGATCGCACGACCGTCGTCGAGGCGTTCGACGCGTACGACGCAGCTGGAGGATCTGACCGTGCCGCCGTCGAGACCGCGATCGCACTCGTGACTGCCGGATTATCCGGAGAGACGTTCGAAGTGCTCTCGTCGACCGACACTGAGACACTCGAGACGGCCGCGGCGGCGCTGGGCAAACTCAGAGAGACCGACGAGGGCGTCCGCGTCGAACCGGGGGCAGACGCCGAGCTCGATCGACTTCGCGAACAGTACGCCGCAGCCGAGTCGATTGAAAACGCGGCGTTCGACGTGATCGAGACAGTTCGATCTGAAGGCGCGAGAGACCTCGAATCGTTCAAGAATGGAGTGATTCGCCACGTCGCCGCCGAAACCGGGATTGATCGTGAACGAATCCGCCGCGCTGCCGCGGACGATCCCGCAGACGCCGCAGACTTTGTGAGTACCACACTTCGATCGCTAACAACTGAACTCGACGACGCTGTCGCCGATCGACGAGAGACAGTCGTCGGAGAGCTTCAGTCAACGATCGATGACGCCGCGGGCGACGTGGATGTCGTGATTGATGCGGTGTCAGACATCGCCTTTGAGCTTTCATTGGGGCGATTCGCCGTCGAATATGAGCTCACACGGCTGATTTTCGTTGAGGATGGGCTCGCGGTTCGTCAGGCGCGGAATTTGCTGTTGGATGAGACGGTCCAGCCGGTGACGTATGGGGTCGGGACCCACTCGATCGACGACAATTCGTTGACACCGCCGTCCGGGGATCGGGTTGCGGTGTTGACTGGCGCGAACTCCGGTGGGAAGACGACGCTCTTAGAGACGCTGTGTCAGGTCGCGCTGCTCGCGTCGATGGGGCTTCCAGTCCCTGCGGCTGCCGCGGAGGTTGGTCGCTTCGAGACGATCGTCTTTCACCGCAGACACGCCTCGTTCAACGCTGGCGTGCTCGAGTCGACCCTGAAGTCGATCGTGCCACCGCTGACAACTGATGGAAACACACTCATGCTCGTCGACGAGTTCGAGGCGATCACCGAACCCGGCCGCGCCGCAGACCTGCTCAACGGCCTCGTCGAGCTCACTGTCGAAAAGGGCGCACTCGGCGTGTACGTCACGCATCTGGCCGAAGATCTCAGTCCGCTTCCGGACACCGCCAGAATCGACGGGATCTTCGCGGAAGGGCTCACCCAGGATCTCGAACTGCGGGTCGACTACCAGCCACGATTCGGGACCATTGGCAAATCGACGCCGGAGTTCATCGTCTCGCGGCTCGTCGCAAACGCGAGCGATCGGGCCGAACGCGCCGGCTTCGAGGCACTTGCGGCCGCAGTCGGACAGGAGGCGGTCCAGCGAACGCTGTCTGACGTGCGCTGGAACGAGTGAGCTGTTGGATTCTTGGGTCTCAAGAACGCGCAGGGGCGACTTATCCCCCCAGTTGTAAGCGCTAATTGCAATGACTGAGCTTGGCGCTCCCGGAACGAAGTTCTCACGAAGAGATTTCATGCGCGCTACGGGTACCGCAGGCCTCGCGGGATTGGCCGGCTGTATGGGATTCAGTGCCCCGCAAGCGACGAACCAGGCCGAAAGCGACGATGACGCACAGTCGCTTCCGGCGGCAGCCCCGCCGGAGGTCGTCGATGTAACCGAACAGAACAACCAGGTAACGCTTCGAAGTGTCGACAGCCGGCTGCCGGTCCATCCGGGTGACTCAATGGGCGGACCTGTCGAGCTGCCGAAGGTGTGGGCCTGGCAGGCTGACGATCGCGCCCCGAGCGTCCCCGGTCCGGTCATCCGAACCGAAGAGGGCGAGGATTTCGAGGTGACGCTCGACAACACGGAGGCAGACATGCCGCACACCGTCCACTTCCACGGCGTCTCGAAGACCTGGGAGAACGACGGCGTGCCAACGACGACGGGAATCACCGTCGGACCGGGCGAAGAACACACCTACGAGATCCCCGCGAACGTCCCCGGAACGCACCTGTATCACTGTCACTACCAGACGCATCGACACATCGACATGGGCATGTACGGCATCTTCCGGGTCGATCCGAAGGGGTACGAGCCGGCCGATCAGGAGCTGTTCATGACGGTCAAAGACTGGGACTCCCGGCTCAACCGGCGGCTCGCTGGTGAAAATGTCGACTACAGCCCGCGGAATCGCCAGCCTGACGTCTTCACGATCAACGGCCGGGCAGCGCCACGAACGCTGCACCCTGAGGACGGCTCGCCAGTGATCGTCTCGCAGGGAGATACCGTCCGCATCCATCTCGGCAACAACGGCTACATGAGCCACCCGATTCATACCCACAACCACCGATTCCGGGTCGTCGAAAAAGACGGGTCGCCGATGCCAGAGGCCGCCCAAGTCGGTCAGGATATCGTCAACCTCCCGGCGGCCCGCCGGAAGACGATCGAGTTCGAGGCTGATGCCGATCCGGGGATCTACCTCCTGCACTGTCACAAGGTGAGCCATGCGATGAACGGAAACAGCTATCCAGGTGGTATGGTCGGCGGCATCGTCTACGAGGAGGCGATGGACTCAGACATCTTTGCGGACCTCATGGACTACGCGGGCTACGAACTCTGAATAGCGGACATCAGCGACGAACGCTGATCGAGCGACACCAGTGGCCGCTTGTTGGATTACTCCCGTCGCCGATCGATCCCGATCGTCACCGAAACGCCTTCGACATCCCACGTCTCGACGGCGTCGGCGGCTGCCTCAGGTTCATCGCCGAACGTCCCTGCGCGAACCTCCTCAGCGATCAACTCGCGGTGTTCGTCGACGAAGCCGGCGATCCGGTCGTCGTCGATCGCGAGGCCCACGTCAATCGACTCCTCGACATCGAGGTCAAGGTCTTTTCGCATCTGCTGGATCCGTCGGATCACGTCGCGAGCGTAGCCCTCCGCTTCGAGTTCGTCAGTGAGGGTCGTGTCGACGTAGACGGTACCGCCTTCGAAGTCAGCGCCGGTGATTCCCGGCGGCGTCTCCGATCGGTACTCGACCATCTCCTCGGCGAGTTCGATCGTCTCACCGTCGATTTCGACCCCAGCATCGATCTCCTCGCGGGTCGCTCCCTCGACCGCTTCCATGACCTTCTGTGCGTCCGCGCCAAAGGCCGGACCAATCGCACTCATTTGTGGCTCGGCGACCGCGACAAGTTCGTCGAAGGCATCGACAATCTCGACCGATCGGCTGTTGACACGATCGAGGAACAGTTCGCTGAGTCGATCGATCGACTCGCGGACCGCGTTGTCCTCGGAGGCGACGATCACCCGATCGACGGGCCACCGGAGCTTGCGGCCGCCCTGCTGACGGGCGGTTGCCGCAGCCTCCTCGGCAGCCCGGAGCACAGCCATGTCGTCCTCCAGGTCTGGGTCGTGGAACTCCGAATCGACCTCGGGGTACGACAGCGCGTGGACCGTCGTCGCCGAGCCGTCGAAGCGCTGGTACATCCGCTCTGTGATGTATGGCGCAAACGGCGCAAGCAGCCTGATTACCTCATCGAGAACGACTGACAGCGTCGCGTACGCGCCGAGTTTCGATTCAGACTCGGATTCGTCCCACATCCGCTCACGGATCGCCTTCACGTAGAATCGCGAGACATCCTCGGTGACAAAGTCCAAGACCGTGTTCAGCGCGTCGTGGACGGCGTAGTCGTCCCACGCGTCGTCCATCTCGGCTTTGACGGTCTGCAGCCGTGAGAGGACCCATTCGTCGACAATCGACAGCTCGCCGTCGTTCATGTCCACGTCGGCGGGGTCGTAGCCGTCGAGTTCCATGTACGGCAGCGGGAAGCGGAAGACGTTCCAGAGGATGTTGAACCGGCCAACGGTCTCGCCGAGGCCGTCCCACTCGAAGGAGAGATCCACGCCCTGCTGGTCGTGGCTCAACAGGTAGGTCCGCAACGGATCGCGGCCGGCGCGATCGATCGCCTCCTCAGGTGTGACAATGTTGCCCAGCGACTTGGACATCTTTCGGCCGTTCTTGTCGTTTGCGAATCCGTGCATCAGAACCTCTTTGTACGGACTCTCACCGAACGCTGCGGTGCCCATTCCGAGCTGTGACCAGAACCAGCCACGGGTCTGGTCGTGTGCCTCGATAATGAGATCTGCAGGCCATAGCTCCTCAAAGTCCTCGGTCTCGCCAGGGTAGCCGAGTGTCCCCCACGTCGCAACTGAGGAGTCGAGCCACACGTCGAAGACATCCGGCACGCGGCGGTAGGTTGTGCCGTCACGGGTGATGGTGAGATCGTCAACGGTCGGACGGTGCAGATCGATCGACTCTGGATCGACGTCCTGATCGACAGCCTCCGCGAGCGTTTCGCGGCTGTCGATGACGATCATGTCCTCGGTGAGGTCGCTTCGATCGGCATCTTCGTCTCGCGGCGTTCCGCCGCTCGCATCGTTCGAGTCGCTACGTGACTCGCTCGGCACCCAGATCGGGATCGGAATGCCCCAGTAGCGCTGTCTGGAGACGTTCCAGTCGGGAGCGTTCTCGATGAAGTCCCGGAAGCGATTGTCACGAGCCCACTGCGGATGCCACTCGGCGTCCTCGATGTTCTCGAGCAGTTCGTCTTTGATATCGGTGATCGAGATGAACCACTGATCGGTGACGAGCTGGATGACGCCGGTGTCACAGCGCCAGCAGTGTCCGTAGGAGTGCTCGTATGTCTCGTCGGCCAATAGCGCGCCGTTCGCCTCGAGATCTGCACGGATATCCTCGTTTGCTTCGCGGACGAACTGCCCGGCGTATTCGCCGGCGGCGTCGGTGTACGTCCCATCGCTGTCGACCGGACAGAAGATGTCCAAGCCGAGTTCGGTCCCGCGCTCGAAGTCCTCCTCACCGTGGCCTGGTGCGGAGTGGACGAGTCCGGTGCGATCGGCCTCGACGTACTCGGCCGTGTAAATCGTCCGCGCACCCTCGAAGGTCGGATGATCGGGGACCTCCTCGGCCAGTGGGTGCTCGTACGTCCACCCGACCATCTCCTCGCCAGAGAGCGTGTCCTCGATTTCGTAGTCGTCGTAACGACCCTTTTTCAGAACGCCCTCGACGCACTCCTCGGCGACGTAGATGAGTTCCTCCTCGCCGTCTTTTTCCGCACGAACGGCAGCGTATGTGAGATCCTCAGAAACAGCGACAAACGTGTTTGCGGGGATCGTCCACGGAGTTGTCGTCCAGATGACGACGCTGCCCTCGCGATCGGCAAGCGGGAACTTCACGTAGATTGAGGGGTCGACGACCTCATCGTACTCGACCTCGTTATTTGCGAGCCCGGTCTCACAGCGCGGACACTGTGAGATCGATCGCTTGCCCTGCTCGACGAGGCCGCGATCGGCGACTTGGCTGAAGGCGTACCACGCCGCTTCCATGTACTCCGGGGAGATCGTCTTGTACGGATCGTCCCAGTCGAACCACGCGCCGATCGACTTGAAATCCTCGTCCATCGCCTCGCGGTTTTCCTCGGCGAACCGCATGCACTCCTCGATGAACGCCTCCATGCCGTACTCCTCAATGTCCTGTTTGGACTCAAAGCCGAGTTCCTCCTCGACCTTGACCTCGATCGGCAGCCCGTGCATGTCGTAGCCGGGGCGATCGGTTACATTGTGGCCGGTCATCCGCTTGTAGCGGATCACTGCGTCTTTCAGCGTCTTGTTCCAGGCGGTACCAAGGTGCATCTGCCCGGAGGTGTACGGTGGTCCGTCGACGAAGAAGAACGACGGATCGTCCGCGTGTGCCTCTTTTGTCGCCTCATAGGCGTCGTGTTCGTCCCAGTACGCCGTCACCGCCTCCTCAACGTCGGCAGGCGTGTACTGGTCTCCGATCTCGTCCATATGAAGAGGCTATTCGCCCGTCTATATCAAAACCGTGATCTTGCCGTCGATGGCCCTTACACCCAGCTGTGATTTGCTCAGAATGAGGGTGGCTGTTTGAGTTGTGAGCAGTTCGAACCAAGCAACACCGGCTACGCGAAATCACGTCTGGGTGTATTGCCGGAAGCCATGTGGAATTACGTTGTCGTCCCGATCGGCGAGTATGGACCGATCGGATCGCGCGATCGCCGAGTTCACCGGACTCTCACACGGGACGTTCCACGGGTTTGAGCTGTCGATTCCGCTGTTTGTCCCGATCTGGATCGCCGAATTCGGCGTCTCTTCGACAGCGATCGGTATTGTCGTGGGCGCGGGCTACGCGATCATCGGACTTGGATCACCGATCGCGGGTGTGCTTGCGGACCGATATGGATCAAAGCGACTGGTGCTCGCGTCAATTGCTGGAATGGCGGTCTCATTTGCAGCGGTGAGTCGTGCCGGGTCGATATACTCGATCGCGCTCGCGCTCATCGTCTGGGGGGCCGCAGGCAGTATCTATCATCCCGCAGGTTTGTCACTGATCAGCCGAAACGCCGATCGGCGGGGAACAGTACTGGCAGTCCACGGCGCGGGTGGAAACCTTGGGACGGTACTCGTCCCGCTGATTGCGATCGGGCTACTGACGACCGTCGAGTGGCGGCTCGCGATCGTCCTTCTCACCATTCCAGCCGTGATCGCATTTCTCATCGGTGCTGTCCTTCGGGTCACCGACGCCGGACGCACGTCTGGGGATGGCTCTCGATCGCTTGGGGCCGCGTTCGCGGCGGTTGTCCCAGACGCCCGGCAGCTCCTCGTCGGCGGCTTCGCGATCGTGTTGGCGATCCAGATGGTGTACGGGATGTACTATCGTGGGATTTTCACGTTTCTCCCGGACGTGCTCGCAGATATTCCACTCTTTGAGCCGGTTTCGATCGGCGATCGAACCGTCGAGACGGGCCAACTGGCGTACTCGGGGCTGTTGCTCGTCGGGGTGTTCGGCCAGTATGCAGGCGGGGTTACGAGCGATCGATTCGACCCTGAACGAATGCTCTTCGCGACGGCGGTGGTGCTGGTCGGGTCGACCCTGTTGTTTGTCCCGGCATCGCAGTTTGGTATCTGGTCGCTGCTTGCGGTGTGTGCGTTGCTTGGGTTATTTATTTACGCGTTTGCCCCGATCGCACAGAGCCTCGTCGCAGAATACGCGCCTGATGTCGCTCATGGGCTTTCGTTCGGGCTCGTCTACTTCGGGACGTTCGGCGTCGGTGCGATTGGTGCGGCGATCGCGGGTGCAGTACTCGAAGTGGGCGGAGCGCCGGCGCTGTTCGCAACACTCGCTGGATTGGCAGCCGTTGTTTCGGCGATTGCAGGGCTACTGCTGCGCCGAACGGCCGGGTAACTACGGTTTGAGTATAGCGATCGTCAACCACCGAGAATCTCATCGATCGTCAGTTGTCGAGGGCATCATCGATCGTCACCATCTCTCTGTGGGCGCAACAGGCCGAGCGATACGTCCCGATCGCGAGCGCCGCGCCAGTTCCCTCTCCGAGCCGCATCTCGAGGTCGAAGAGCGGTTCGAGCCCGAGCGAAGCGAGTTGCACGGCGTGGCCGGGTTCTACGGAGGCGTGCGAAGCGAGCAGATATGATCGAATGTGCTCGTCGATCGCGACTGCGAGCAGCGCCGCTGCGCCGGCAATAAACCCGTCAACCACGACTGGGACGCGGCGAGCGGCCGCCTCGATCGTGACACCGACGAGGCCGGCGATCTCGAAGCCGCCGACACAGCGGAGCACATCGATCGGATCCGCAGGATTGGGGTTTCTCGCCTCGATCGCGTCGGCGATCAGGCTTCGTTTGTGCGCGTACGCGTCGTCATCGACGCCAGTCCCACGACCGGTGACCTCGGACACCGGTCTGTCGGTCATGACCGCGGTGATCGCCGCGGCGGCAGTGCTGTTGGCAATTCCCATCTCGCCGAGTCCCACGCACCGCACGTTTGGGAGGTGTGTGCGGACGACCGATCGACCCCGCTCGATCGCATCGATCGCCTCCTCGCGGGACATCGCCGGGCCCGCAGCCAGGTTATCCGTCCCGACACGTCCGTCTGGTCGATCGCGAATCCGACAGTCGATGACCGCTTGATCGTAGCGCTCGGGTCCGACTGCGGCTGGCCCGTTGTTCACCCCGAAATCGCAGACGATCGTCTCGACCCCGTTTGCCGCGGCGATCGCGTTCACCGCTGCGCCACCTTCGACGAACGCCGTGAGCATACCTCCTGTGACCGCACTCGGGTATGCACTCACGCCCGCATCGGCAACACCGTGGTCGGCGACTGCGGTGACGATCGCCGCGGGGTCGATCGACGGCTGCATATTTGCCTGCATCCCAGCGATGTTGACTGCGAGTGCCTCCAGTCGGCCGAGGCTACCGGGCGGCTTTGCGAGCGACTCCTGGCGTTCGCTTGCGGCTTGGACTGCATCCTCGTCGATCGCTGGGACGTCGATCGGGCTGAGCCTCTCCACGCCCGATCACTCGAAGTCCGGAAGATCGTCGGGTGCCTCGTAGCTGGCCTCCCAGTCGATGTACTCCTCTTTGAGGATGTCACAGACGATTTGGCCCAGTTCGGTCAGCCCCGCATTGATCGACGAAACGGTTTCCCAGCTGTTGAGTTCCGGGTGGAGGTCTCGTTCCTTCCAGTCTTCGGGGATCCCCGGCGCGTGATAGCCGACTCTGTCAGCGAAGTCATCCCAGAAAAAGTCGAACGCTTCAAGCATCGAGAGATCTTCGACGATCGCCCAGTCTTCGGCGGTCACGTCTGTCGTTTCGGCCCATTCCTCGAACGCATCTGCCCACGCACCCTCCGCGAGAAGGTCGCGGATCTCGTCGCGATGGTAATCCGTGTCACCGACGATCTCCGCGTCGTCGTACTCATTCGGGTCGATATCTGTGGGTTCGGGTGGATCGGGAAGTTCGACGTCCAGCGCCATACCGAGGGATTTCACTTCGAGGAGTAAAGAGAACGCGGTCCGACAATTCCGCCAGCTGAAAAACTGAGCGATCGATGCCCCGTTACTCGTTCGGGCTGTAGTTCGGTGCCTCGTCGGTAATCATCACGTCGTGTGGGTGCCCTTCAGTCTGTCCGGCCGACGAGACGCGGACGAACCGGGCGCGGGATTTGACTTCTGGAACCGTCGCTGCACCGACATAGCCCATTCCGGATTTCATCCCGCCGACAAGCTGGTGGAGTTCGGAGGCGATCGTCCCCTTGTACGGCGTTGCCGCTTCGACACCCTCGGGGACAAAATCCTCCTCTTCGTTATCCTCTGTGTCCTTAAGATATCGATCCCCGCCGCCAGATTTCATCGCGCCCACAGAGCCCATCCCGCGGTACTGTTTGTATCGCTTGCCGTTCATCGTAATGATGCGGCCGGGGGCTTCGTCGGTGCCAGCGAAGTACGAGCCAAGCATGACCGCGTCCGCTCCTGCGGCGATCGCCTTGATCGCATCGCCCGAGTAGCGAATCCCACCATCGGCGATTACGGGCACGCCGTGCTTGCTGGCAACGTCCGCGACCTCCGCGACGGCAGTGATCTGGGGCATCCCTGCCCCGGAGACGACACGAGTCGTACAGATCGATCCGGGGCCGATCCCGACTTTGATCCCATCAGCAAAGTCGACAACTTCCTTGGCGGCCTCACGGGTCCCGACGTTCCCGACGACCACGTCGGCGTCTACTTCGGCTTTGATGTTGCGGGCTGATTCAATGACATTGAGGTTGTGTGCGTGTGCACAGTCGATGAACAGCACGTCCGCGCCGGCCTCATCGGCGGCAGTCGCACGATCGGTCTCGAAGGGGCCGACTGCGGCACCGACTCTGAGTCGCCCGCTTTCATCTCTTGCAGCGTGTTCGTGCTCGCGGCGCGCCAGGATTCCCTGCATCGTGACGAGTCCCACGAGCCGATCGTCCTCATCGACGATCGGGACGCGCTCGATCTTGTAGTCGTACATCAGTTCCAGGGCTTCGCGGGCGGTGATGTCCTTGGCGGCGGTGATAACCTCGTCCGTCATCGCCTCGCGGACGGCGTCTGACTCGCCGACTTCGAGGTACGGCCGGATGTCGGTTGCAGAGATGATGCCGAGGACAGTGTCGTCTTCGTCGACAACAGGCGCACCGGAGACGCCCTCGCGGCTCATCATTTCGTCGACATCGCTGACGGTCTGTTCGGGGGCCGCTGTGACGACGTTTTCGCGGCGGATGACGAGCTCGTGGGCGCGTTTGACTCGCCGAATTTCTTCGGCGGTTTCCTCGACAGTCATGTTTCGGTGGAGCACACCGAGTCCGCCCTCTCGGGCCATCGCGATCGCGAGGTCACTCTCGGTGACGGTGTCCATTGCCGCCGAAAGGATCGGAATTTGGAGCCGTACGTTCTTTGAAACGTGGGTTGCCACGTCCGCTTCGTCCGGTTCGACGCGGCTCTCCATCGGCCGCAACAGCACGTCGTCGAACGTCAGCGCCTCCGGTACTCGTAACTTTTCGGAAAACTCGGGAGCGTCGTTCGCCATATAAACCGTCCTTTGGGAACGTCTAAAAACGTTCCGAGTTGGCACCTCTGTGCGGATGATCTGCACACGAATTCACCGATATACACATTATCTTGGATACATTCGCCGAGTGTCGGAGACATTCGCCGACTGTGAGATGTATTTGCCGAGCGTCGGAGATATTCACCGACTGTGAGATGTTTTGCCGAGTGTCTGATACCTTCGCTGAATGTGAGATAGATTTGGCGAGTGTCAGATACCTTCGCTGAATGTGGGTGGCAGTATCGGTCAAACGATCGCAGCGAGTCCAGATCTGATCTGATCATGTACAAGAATACTGTCTTCAGCCTAAGTCGTTCAGCACTAATGTTGGCAGATCGCTTTTCCATTGACGATCATGGACTCCAAATAATGGACACAACCGCAGTTTGGAACGGAAAATATGATTAAAAATGAACGATTGACGCATCCTAACTGGTGTATCTCCGGTGGGTACTGCCGTACGGCTATGATTCATTGGGCTTGTATATAAATAAAGCAGCAATTCGTAATCGTATGTCCTGTCGTCTCACACAAGTTTTAATACCTCAGTCATGTAATAATCGAGTATGAACTCCCAGCAGTTCGCTGCATCGTGCACCGTTGGTCACCAATCCTCGATTCTCGGGACCTGCGCTACAACGATGTGGACATTTATTTTCAATAAACTGGGAGGAAAACGGTTCGACGTGTTCCGATCCCACCGTCCACCTGCTGATGCGCTGGGTTCACATCGCCGTTTGGCCGATGGTGACGGCCATCGATAAGTAGGATGAGTGTCTCACGCCACCCGATCGCACTTCGGTTAGAGAACCGTGTTGGCGGCGCAACCAGACTGTTGGCGACGGTCATGGCGCTGCCGCTCATCGACGGGATTTTTGTTGCCCTCGTACTTGCGGGCACGCTCGATACGATCTTCGGGATCGTCGAGACCGGACTGCTGATTTTCGGCGGTTCGGCGACGCTCGCAGTCATCCTCGCGGAAATGGATGGCACCCGCAAAGAGCAGATTATGTCCGTGTTGGTCATCGCAGCGCTCGTGCTTCCACTTGCGGCCGTTGAGGCAGCAATCGCGCCGATGATCGAGAGCGTGTTGAACATGGAGATCTTCACCCGCTTCGCTGGGTTGGTGATCCTCGCGATCGCCGCCAAAACTGCCAGTTCGAAGGTTGGAGAGTACCTCCCGAGTCCCGGTGTGATCATCGCACTCGGGCTGGTCGCAAGCGTCGAACCGAACGGCTTCACTGTCGGGTTCATTCTTGACCCATGGTTGATCATCCGCGCGGTGTCCGCTGCGGGCGTCGGTGTGTTGTTCGCGCTGTCGATTGCAGCGTTCGCCCCAACGCTTCGGGGAAGTGTCGACATCGATCGGTTCCGCTTCGGCAGTTCGGTCGCGCTGGGTGTGCTCGCACTGCCGATTCTCGGACTCTTGAACACGAACGCGCCGATCGCGCTCGCGGTGCTTGTCGTCGCAGGACTGTTCGCGTACGATCCCGACGCAGATTTCGAGGGTGCTTCGGCGGACGTGTCGGCGGCAACTGACGGCGGCGACGCCGCGGTAGCTGCTGAGACCGCTGACGCTGATGCGTCCGATGAGGCTGACGCCTCGATCGACGAACTCAGCGAGGAACAAGACGACAGAGAGGAGTTCGAAGAGGCTGGGTACGGCTATCCCGGTGAAGATGAATCCAGAGCGCCGTGGCTGTGAGATTCGTAACTGAGTCAACACACTCACAGTACCCGGCGTGACACATCTCCTGTATCTGGCGTGACACCCATCCTGTACACCGTGTGACACACCTCCGGTACCCGGCGTACCACTCCCCAGTACCATCGCAACCCATTACTTTCAGCCCGTATATACGATAGTATGAGCAATCGCGTCGTTGAAGGACGGATGGTAACACCCGAGCGACTTGCCGAACTGATCGAGGGCGAACGCCCGATGGAGGCCACTGCGATCGAAGACGCCGATCGTGAGTGTCCCGACTGCGGCGGCAACGTCATTTCTGTGGGGTACATGCCGAGCGTAACGGCGTTCGTCACCGGCTACAAGTGCCAAGACTGTTCATGGAGCGATCGCGACGCGCAGTGACCCTCGGGCAGTAATCCATTTGTTCTGTGGCCCAGAGGGCGATCACGATCGAAACCCATTTAGTACCGATCGCGTTATGAAGAGGTAGCGGGGACGTGGCCAAGCCAGGCATGGCGACTGACTCCAGAGGCCACGCGCCCGGGACGACACTCCAGACTGATATACCGAGCGGTCGACTGATCATCGATCGCGTTGACGACCCTCTGGAGTTCCGAGGCGCATACCGGAGATATCAGTCGATCGGGGGTTCAAATCCCTCCGTCCCCACTCTATCATCGCATGATTTGTAACCCATAGACAGGAGTACATTCGACGCCATTCTTTATATACGAAATCCGGCTCGGAATTCCGAACCCGTTCGATCAGGGGATGGAAGTCGCCGCAGTATAGCGATTTGATCATATGTTAGATCGGCAGTTGATAAATGTCTGTTCCACCCTGAACCAGATAGAGTATGTTTCGAGTACTGAAGCGGTGGGGGTGACAATTTCTCCTCTTGATTACTTTTTCGGCGAGCGATCGCAAGCGGTTGTATATTGATCGGCCCTGGATTTGAACCAATAGCGGCGGAAGCGATCGTGGTTCACAATCCTTCGGACGGCATGTTAATTCCGTCAAACGGTAATATTACTCCGTAACCAAAGATGCCGGTCTGTATTTTGATACGGCACGCTCACTTCTGTTCAACCCAGTAGGTCAGCGATCCGATCGCCGTGGACGCACACGTTTTTGTCCCGTGGCTGTAGATACCGGCGTATAGCTTCGCATGCGCGTGATCCAGACGCTGGTGCCGACCGGCAAACACGATGTCGTTGTCGACACCTTGACCGCCGAGTCGATCGACTTCGCGATGACCGAAGAAACATCTGATTCGGCCTACAGCGACGTCGTCTACATTCCGGTCGACGGGGACGAGGTCGAACGGATCGTCGAGCTGCTGAGGGACGTCGGTATCGAGCGCGACGGCTACATGGTCGTGAGCGAGGCAGAAACGATCGTCTCCGATCGATTCGAAGCCCAGTCGGAAGCCGCCGGGGAGCCGAACGGCGAGCGTATCTCCCGAGACGAACTTCGCACGAAGGCGCGAAATCTCTCGCGGAGCACACCAAACTACATCGCGTTGACAATCATAAGTGCGGTTGTCGCCGCTGCAGGGCTGTTGCAAAACAGCGCCTCGGTCGTCGTCGGGTCGATGGTGATTGCACCGCTTATTGGCCCTGCGATGGCCTCTTGCGTCGGGACGGTGATCAACGACGACGACCTGTTCTGGGAGGGAATTCGCTCGCAAGCGGTCGGACTCGCAGTCGCGCTGATCAGCGCCACGCTGTTTGCATTCGCGTATCGCTATTTTCTCGCGCCGGAACTCGAGTTGCTGTTGATCCAGCAGGTGGCCGAACGTGCCCATCCGGGGTTATTGGCGCTGGCGATCGCGATCGGCGCAGGGACTGCGGGTGCGCTGTCTCTCACCTCCGGCGCTGATGAGGCACTTGTTGGGGTGATGATCGCTGTCGCGTTGATGCCGCCAACCGCGTCAGTCGGACTCGGAATCGCCTACGCCGAACCAGCGTTGGCGTTCGGCGCGGGAGTACTGGTCCTCGTGAATCTCCTGTCGATCAATGCGGCGGGAATCGCAACGATCTGGATTAAACGATACCGACCGAGCCACTGGTACGACGTCCAGCGGTCGCGTCGCGTAACTGTTGAGCGGCTCGTGACGTTCGGGCTCGCAATCTTGCTTTTGACCTCGTTTCTCGCGGTGAGCTCGATCGACGCACGTGAGAACGCAGCATTCGAATCGGACGTCGAAGAGACGATCGACCGCGAGACAAACGGAGCTGTTATTGCTGTCGACTACACCTATCGCGCCGATCTCGTCTCCCAGACTCCGACGGGGGTGACGATCCATGTTAGAACCGACCGCAGGTCCGAAGAGCTAGCAGAGTCGATCGCGGCTGCAGTAGCAGATGAGACCGGCCGATCGATTGAGGTGACCGTCGTCGTGGCGGATGCTGCAACGCACTCCAGTGATAGCTGATACGTGATTTGTCATTAATCCGGCCGTCAGCGCTCGGTCAAGCTACCGTCGAAACAGCCGGCGGAAGATTCCACGCTCCTGTTTGCGCTCGGCAATGATGACAGCGGAGTCTGCCTCCTCGACGATGTTGAACACCAGCGATCGCCTGACGAGCCGCGATAATAAACCCCGTTCTGTCGCCCCGATAAGAAGCGTTGTGTGATCGGCGGTCGCTGCTGCAATTGCCGCTTCGACATCCCCGCGCGTGTCGACGAGCGGCGTCGCCCCTTCGAGGTCATGCGCATCGATCCAGTCTGCGAGGAACCGCTCGCCGCCGGCGCGTTGGCTCTCCCCGTCGACGACGTGTAAGAGCGAAAGTTCGCTTCCGAGCGTCTCCGCGAGGTTTGCACCGATCGCGGCGCACATCGCTGAGTTCTCGTCATCGCTCGTCGGGATAACAATTCGTTCGGGATCAAACCGATCGCCGCGCAACACAAGCATGTCACATGGGAGGTCGTTGGCGAGTTCATCAACCATCCCATCAGGACGTGTGCTCTGTTGGATCCACGATGATTGCCCCCACCCTGAGACCAACAGGTCCACGTCCAGGATAGATGCGGCGTCGAACACCTCCTCGATTGTTCGGTGAGAATAGATGAGATGCGTTTCAACTGGGACGTCGTAGTTATTTGCGTCGGATTCTGCGGCTTCGAGCAGGGACTCAGACTGATCGCCGAAACGATCCGGATGTTGGGGCCCACGATCGAGCGGGACCTGATCTGGAACCTGCACAACGTGAACTGCGTGGACCGTACCGTCGTTAGCAGCGGCAACGCTACACGCGAGTGCCATAAGGTCTCTCTCGGTCCGGGGGTTCGACAACGATACCATCACGCTGTAGGCCGCACCCTCAGGCCTAGCCCGCTCGGCGGCGGCGACCGCGGAATCAGGCATGGTGGACGATCGCCGCAGGATGTGTCGGCTCAACGCGCCCTCTTCGTCAGTTCGGTCCCTCCCGTACACCAGATACCAGCCGACAGAGACAACAATCATCGCTCCGGTCGCGATCAGAACCGGCGCCGGCATGGCCGCCAGGAGGGCGAGCGATCCAATTGCGGCCGCGATCGGTGTAAGCGGGTACAACGGGACGGTGAACGAGGGTGTGTAGGAGTCGTCGGTTCGTCTGAGCACGACGAGTCCGATATTCAACAGCCCGTAGACGACAAGGTGGTACGCGCTAGCGGTGAGAGCGAGTAACACGATGTCGTCGAGCAGAATGAGTCCAATGATCAGTATGCCGGTTACTTGGAGCGATCGATACGGCGTCCCAAACCGTGGATGGAGTTTCGTGAGCCACGAGCCAACGAGCCGCTGTCGACCCATCGCGAACGTGATCCGCGAGGCCGAAAGCACCGAAAAGTTCGCGCTCGAAGCCGTCGCCAAAAGCCCCGCAATGGCCATGAGGGCGACACCGGTCGACCCAAACGCGAGGGCAGCGATCGCCAAGACCGCCGGTGTTTCGCCGGAAAACACCGAGAGGTCAAGCACGGAGACGGAAATCGCCGTGAGAAGCACGTACAGCACTGCAACCGTAGCAACGCTACCGAGTACGGCGATCGGGATCGATCGCTCCGGAGTGTGCAGTTCTTCGCCCATCGTTGCAATCTTCCCGTAGCCAAGGTAGGAGACGTACACGAGCGCGGTCGCTGACAACAGTGACGCTGGCTCAATCGATGTTCCGGTGAAGAGCGTGGCGGGCCGTATTGCGGTGGCTCCGTCGAGAATGAATATGATGAGAATGGCAACAATAGTTGCGACGATCCCGGTCTGTACCCACCCAATTCCTCGCCGCCCCAGGTAGTTCAGTCCGACGAAGGCGCTCCCAGCGAGGACGGCTCCGAGTTGAGTCCCAGAAAGCGTGAGCACACCGAGTTCGAGCGGCGGAAGCGAGAGGAACACGCCGAGATAGCGCCCGAACCCGAGGGTGTAAAATGCCGAGGCGATCGCGAGACCCACCCAGTCGCCGATTCCCGAGACCGATCCAAAAAGCGGCCCGAGCGCCCGGTTCGTCCAGTGGTAGCTGCCACCACCAGTCGGCATTGCCGTTCCGAGTTCGCTCACGGTGAGCGCGTTACACAATGCGATGACACCCGCCAAAAGAAACGCGAGCGGAACGAGCGATCCGATCTGTCCGCCGACGATCGCTGGCAGGACAAAAATGCCCGCCCCGAGCATCGTTCCGATTCCGACAGTCGCCGCCGCGCGTGTCCCGAGGTCGGCCGCGAGTTCGTTGCGTGTCATAGCCTGCGGATGAGTCCGACCGTCGGTGACCGGCACTGGTTATCTCGGCGTTTCACACGGACCCTAATCTGTGTTGGGATTTCGAAAAAATCGGCGCTGGCGGCGATCAGATCTTGTTTTCGGCGTCTTCGGCGAGCTCTTTCATGCGCTTGCCGACGCGGCCAGCACTGGAGAATTCGTCTTCGCTCATCGCAGTCGCCAGTGCATTACCGAGGACGAACACGGCGTGTTTGTGCTCGCTTTTTGATTTGTGAACGTGGGAAGGATCGACAGTCAGCTGCTCGTAGGGTTCGAATAGCTCTGAGTCGACGTCTTCGCGGGCCCGGAAGTACTCCATGATTTTCACCATCTGCTCGTGGAGTTCAAGCAGTTCGTCTTTGTGCATGTTCCTGCGTACGACAGGTGGCCTGTTAAGCGTTATTGGGACATCGTATCACGCGAATAGCACGTTTGGCGTGGCTCATGGCACTAAGAACACGTATGTGGCTCTTCATACCGACCCCCATGACGTGCTGATCGGGCAAACGCAACCCGATAGCGCTTGGACAGTAGTTGGAAAATAAGCGCAGGACGCTCCGGCAGTGCGATCGGTCTGGTCAGAAGACGTATTCGTCTTCGTGGCCCATCATACCATCATCTTCGAAGTCCGGCGCTTCGTCGTCGAGGGGGCCGCTCGTTTTGTACGCTTTCAGTCCAGTCGACAGCAGGTCTTCGATCGCCTCTTCTCTGTTGAGAAATTCGCCCTGTTCGACGAGTTGGGTCACTTGCATTTCGAGGTGCTCAGGGATGTTGATCTCGACTTGTGGCATCTGATCATCCGGGGCTTAACGGGTGGTTGATTTAAAACTACCGGCGTACGAAAACATACATTCACAGACTCAAAACGGTACGCATACACGTCGCGATCCCCCTACACAAGGTATGAAGGATCTCACCGACCTCTACCGTGCCTACGGCGACGATCGACTGCCGCCGGGACAGCGCGAAACCGATCGGTTTCCGGTGCTGTCGAAAAGCGGCACGCCGTCATGGACGCCCGAAGAGTGGACATTCGAGGTGTGGGGCGCCGTTTCAGAGCCGTTTGCGTACTCCTATGAGGAGTTTCGAGAGCTACCCGCAGAAACTCACCTGCAGGATTTTCATTGCGTCACGGGCTGGAGCAAGTTCGACTGTCAGTTTACCGGCGTTCCGTTCGCAGAGATTGTCGATCGGGCCGGAGTAACAGCGGAGGCCGAGCACGTCATGTTCCACTCGCTGGACGGCTACACGACAGACCTCTCGCTGTCGGAGTGTCTCGAAGATGGGGTTCTGTTCGTCTACGGCTACGACGGCGAAGACCTCCCGAGCGATCACGGCGGCCCACTCCGCGTCGTTACGCCGCAAAAGTACGCGTACAAGGGTGCAAAGTGGGTGACTGGTGTCGAGTTTTTGACCGAACCCGAACGCGGCTACTGGGAGCTTCGCGGCTACTCAGACTCGGCGAACCCCTGGGCTGAAGAGCGCTACAGCTAAGCGGGAAACCAACGAGGCAGATCGGACTGGAGTTTGCCGGTATCCGTCGTGGCTCTTGTCGGAATGATAGTCACCCTAAAGAGTACGGATGCGCTACGTGTAGAGGTATGAGTTCTCCCCGGAGCACTGATCAATCGGCGCTCGTGAGCCGCGCAGCGCCGATCGACGCCCCGGACCTCCGGGCCGTGCTCCAGAGTGTGTCTGAACCGCGGCTTGTCTGGAGTGCGCCAACCGAATCGACCGTCGTCGGCTGGGGAGCTGCCGCAGCACTCACCGCCGACGGGCCCGATCGGTTTACCGCGATTCGTGAGGCCGCGGAGACGCTGTTTTCGTCAGGAAACGTTCATGCCGGAACTGAGGCTGCACGGCCGAGACTCTTCGGTGGATTCTCGTTTCACGACGGAGCTGCATCCACAGACTCGGCGCCACACGCGGCTGTCGATGAGCAACCCTGGAGTGCGTTTCCCGATGCACGTTTCGTGTTTCCCAGAAAGCAGGTCACCTATACCGACACGGGCGCGTGGCTCACTATCAACGCAGTAGGTCCTGACGTTTCTCCAGACGCGGTTGAGACACTGCTCGACGCAGAGCGTGATCGGCTTTCGGCACTTCCATCAACACTTGGATACGACCCGCGGCCTGGAATTCTCGAAACTCATCGGACGACGACGCGCGAGGCGTGGCGGAAAAGCGTTATCGAGGCGACCGATCGGATTGCAAGCGGTGAGCTCCGAAAAGTCGTGCTCGCGCAGGCGCTGGCGGCCACACTAACGCGTGCGCCGTCGATCGGAGACACCCTTTCGCGGCTCGCCGAGTCGTACCCCTCTTGTTATCGATTCCTCGTCGAACCCGACGCTTCCGAACGGGTGAGTTTCTTTGGGGCGACGCCGGAACGACTCGTTTCAGTCCACGGACGCACAGTGCGGACCGCAGCGCTCGCGGGAACCACAGGGCGCGGAGAAACCCCAGCAGAGGACGAGTGGTTGGCCGACGAGCTGATGAGTGATCCGAAGAACGTCCACGAACACGAACTCGTCGCCGAAACGATCCGCGAACAGCTCGAGCCGTTCGCCGCGTCGGTGTCAGTTGGCGAACGTGCCGTCAAGCGGCTCGCAACCGTTCAACACCTTCACACGCCGATCACAGCCGAGCTGGCTGGCGACGAGCACGTCCTCTCGTTGGTTGAGGCGTTGCATCCGACCCCTGCAGTCGGTGGCCTCCCTCCCGAGGTCGCACTCAAGACGATCCGTCGGACCGAGCCGTTCGATCGCGGCTGGTACGCCGCCCCTGTCGGGTGGATTGACGCCGCGGGCAACGGGACGTTTGCGGTTGCGCTCCGGTCAGCCGTCGTCGCCAGTCGAACGGCAACGCTCTTCGCGGGAGTTGGGATTGTCGAAGACAGCGATCCAGACGAGGAGTGGGACGAAATCGAGCTCAAGTACCGTCCGATTCTCGACGAGCTTGAGGCTGACCAGTAAGCCACTGAGCACAGCGGTGTGGTGTGATTGGCACCAAACGTTTTCATCGGTATATTGTATCCGTAGTGTATAGTCTGGGTATGGCCGAACCAAACCGGAACACGCTCTGGGCGCGGGCGATCGTCGACGAGCTCGTTCGCTCGGGTGTCTCCGCCGTCTGCGTGTCGCCGGGTAGCCGATCGACACCGCTGACGGTCGCGTGTGCCGCTACTGAGGATCTTCACGTCTTTTCCGCACTTGATGAGCGATCGGCGGCGTACTTCGCGCTCGGGCGCGCGCGCCGCACCGGCGAGGTCACACCGTTAATTTGTACCTCCGGGACCGCAGCGGCAAACTACCATCCCGCGGTGGTAGAGGCGTCCAACGGGCGGGTTCCGATGGTGCTTTTAACCGCCGATCGTCCGCCAGCGCTTCGCGATTCAGGGGCGAACCAGACCGTCGATCAAGAGAAGCTCTACGGAGACGCCGTTCGATGGTACAAAGACCTCCCTGAGCCTGAGTCGACCGATCGGAAGCTGCGATCGCTTCGGACAGACGTCGCCCGTGGGCTTGCCGCGGCAACCGGGACGCTGTCGGGGCCAGTCCATCTGAACGTCCCGTTTCGCAAACCCCTCGAACCAACTCCAGTTCCCGGAGACGTTCCAGACGACCTCCCGACAGCTGCAGTCGACGGCAGGGGAGACAACGAGACGCCCTACGTCCGAGCAACGACAGGCTCCATGCGGCTGGGCGATCGCGACCTCCAGCGGTTCGCGGAGATACTTGCGGTCGATCGCGGCCTGCTCGTTGCTGGGCCTGCCGATCCGCCCGGGCTTGATACGGAGGCCGTCGTTGCGCTCTCGCACGCGACCGGCTTCCCGATTCTCGCGGACCCGCTGTCAGGACTTCGCTTCGGCGGACATACCCGCGTCGCGCCGGTGATCGGCGGCTACGACGCGTACCTCAACACCGAAGCCGTCGCAGAGTGGCCAGATCCGGAGGTTGTCGTCAGACTCGGCGCGTCACCAACATCGAAACCCCTCCGGAAGTATCTCGCCGGAGTCGATGCGCGTCAGCTCGTTGTCGACGCGGCTGGCGAGTGGCGCGAGGCGGAGTTCACAGCCACCGATCTCGTCGTTGCCGATCCCTCCTCGTTCTGTGGAGACCTTTCGCGGCTCGTGCGTCACGGCGGATCAAGCGAGTGGCGATCGCGCTGGGCGGAGGCTGACAAGGCACACTGGGCGGCGATCGCTACCGAGGATCCGGACACGGCGTACGAGGGGGCTGTCCTCTCGACAGTCGTCAAGGAGTCACCTGATCCGGCGACGATCGTCGTCTCCAACAGCATGCCCGTTCGGGATCTCGATCGATTCGGCGAGCCGACGACGACGTCGATCACGGCGCTTGGCAACCGCGGGGCGTCGGGGATCGACGGGATCGTCTCGACCGCATTGGGAGCGGCCAGCGCGACCACCGATCGGCTCACGCTCGTAATCGGCGATCTCGCGTACTATCACGACATGAATGGCTTGCTCGCCCTGCAGCGGTGTGCGGTGGACGCGACGATCGTGCTCATCAACAACGACGGCGGCGGAATCTTCCATATGTTGCCGATCGAGGAATTCGACCCGCCGTTTACAGCCCAGTTCAAGACGCCGCACGGACTTGATTTCGAGCCGTCTACTGAGCTATACGGGTGCTCGTTCGAGCGGGTCGAATCGATCGAGGCGTTCGCGGCGGCGTACCGTGAATCGGTACAAACAGACGGATCTGACGTGATCGACGTAAAGACGGATGCCGAATCGAGCCACCGGATCCGCGATCAACTTCAGGAGGCGACGATCGACTCCGTGTCGTCGCTGTGAGCTCTTGTGGGCCTTGTGGGTCGAAGAGAACGGAAGGTACTTACGATCGTTCGATCGTACGTGTAGGTGCGCGTGGGTAGCCAAGCCAGGAAACGGCGCAGCGCTTAGGACGCTGTCTCGTAGGAGTCCGCCGGTTCAAATCCGGTCCCACGCATGAGAAAACCCGGTTCCGTCTTGCTTTTTTCGAGCTAACGACAAAAGAATGAATGATGAGCTCGAAACCACGATGAAGGACTGTTCCGTAATTAGTAATAGTCAGTTAGCAAATGATAGGCGTATCAGGATCGTCCCACAATGGCAAGAAGGCTTCCTGACCGACAAGCACTTACTCGATTATCACAAATATAGAAAGAATCTTTTATCATACCTGCTACAGATAGGTAAGAATCCTGAAAAGGCCCAAGGGTACTCACCGTACACCGTTTACGCCGATTCCTATCGCCAATCGGCATTTGATTTGTGGCTCTGGGAGCGTGACGGAGAATACAACGTACCACCTACGCGCCATGAGCCAACGCGTACATGGACCATATTGCGTACAGCAACAAGTCTCAGACCGCGAAAGGAAAAGCACAGGAGACGCTCCACCGCTACTCGAAATGGCTTCATCACAAATACGGTCAAGATGAGTGGGAGTTCAAATACTCGTTTGACGGAAGTGGACAGAGCTCGGCGCATCCACAGGACTTCCTCACTGTCGACAAAAGAAGAGCGGTGCGGCAAGAAGCTCTTAATACCGGATCGATACCGAGCCGAAGTAATACGACCAAGCAAGAGCGGCACCAGTGGGATGGCTACGTGGCGCAGCTCCTTGAGCGGTGAGTTATTTTATTGTTGAAATTGGACTTCTCTACTATTGGTATAGTTGGAAAATAACGTTTTCAACAAATAAATAACGACAGGGACGACTCATAGTCAGTGCTGATGATATTTCCCCGCCATACTGGAGTCCTCTCCGGCTTTTGTGGTTCCTGATAGCCCTCTATCCAGACATGTCACCAAATTCGGTTATAATGCCTCTACTGTCGGTAAAAACCGTGGTTTTTGCCAGGAATGTGTGAATAGCAGAGGCCCATCTCACGGTGAATGAGCGTTACAAGTTCAGACGCCTGTGGTTGCATTCAATGAGAGTGGGTTGGGAGTGGCTCTTCTATCCACCATTCAATCGAATCGCCGAGAACAGCGATCGCTTCAGCGTGGTCTTCCTTCTGCTTGTGAATACTTCCGGGATGGATCTTGAGTGCCTCGTACGTGGAGATCTCCTCGGGTGGCATGTCCTCTACCTCAATAAAATCCTTAACAACCTCCCGGAATAGAGCGTGCGTATAGACGAGTTCCTTCTTTCGCATGATGTGTGACTCTCGTCTTTTCGTGATATCATCTACACTCGCGGCGTGGGGGAGAGCTTGTGTACCGACTGTCAATGGGTCAGCTACTGACGAAGCAGCTCTCCCGTGTACACTATGTGTGTCAACAGGTATCAAACTCCATTTTATCGCAGATCATTACATCCGAAAATTAAGGTCTATTACGGATTTGATCTATTTAATGATTGACGACTGATAGACGGAGGACAAAAACCTCCAGCAGGAAGATTTCGATCGTATCAAAGAGTAGCACAGCCAAGATGGATGAGTTCGCATCGCTCGAATCAAGAGAGGTTGTGGGTACTGAGAGCTGTAACCGACACACTGATTAAGTTGTGTCCCCTCAAATACGACATAATGATGCTCCCAACTCACGCTCTCGGAGGAATGACGCTCGCGTTGTCAGTAGCCTTCGTTGCGCCGGAGTTCACTGGCATTGCCCTCATTGCAGGGTTTCTGGGAGGGATTCTCCCGGACTTAGACCTGTATAGTGGACACCGAAAGTCACTTCATTATCCCGTATACTACTCCGTTCTCGTACTCCCGGCACTAGTAATTGCAGGTCTCTCCCCGTCGATGACGACTATCTTTATTGCGTTTCTCCTCATCGGGGCCGCCGTCCACAGCGTTGCTGATATCCTCGGCGGTGGACTGGAGCTCCGTCCATGGGAAGCGACTTCCAGCCGCGCCGTGTACGACCACTACCGAAACCGGTGGATTGCACCTCGGCACTGGATTCGTTACGATGGCTCGCCCGGTGATCTCTTACTCTCGATCGCATTCGCTGTGCCCCTTCTGCTAACACTCAATGGGCTACTGCATCAGATCGTGATCGTGACCTTGGCCATAGCGTTCGCGTATACCGCAGTCCGGCGTGTCTTGCCAACACTCGCCGCAGCAATCGTCAACGATGTGCTCACGCCCCGTCTCCCCGAGCACCTACTGACGTATGTGCCCGCTCGCTACCGCGAAACGAGCCCCAGATAACATAGTGGTCGTATTTCAACCGGCTTCGAATACTGTCGTGGGCACTTGCTTTCATGCCCTCGATCGGAGTACAAATGCGCAACCACCAAAGGATTTTGACTACTCCGGATCAACCTCAAGTTTGAATAGCTGATGTCTACTGTCACAGCACTTGCTGTTTTCTTGCTACAGAGTGCCATTTTCGGGCTGTTTATTATTGCCGTTCGACGCCGGAACATTGCCGCAGCCGTTAACACAGCCGTAGCGTTTGTTCTGGCCCTGCTGCCAGTTATCATCCCAATCGTTCTCCCGGTAACGCTCACGCAAAGTGATATATTTGGCCAGGTGTTGCCCTTATGCCTTGCAGCCGCTGGATTCCTTCACTCGCTTGGGATGCTTGGGCTATACGAATCCATATGGTGGTGGGATCACCTCACTCACACCCTTTCGGCTGCACTCGTCGCAGCACTGCTCTATGCTGGTTTTATTGTCACTCTCCCGGATATTGCTGGGGTCGGTGCCTCATCTGGGATCATCGTGACCGTGACTGTCGTATGCACTTTTGTAGTCGGGGTCTTCTGGGAGCTTATCGAGCTGGTTGCACGCGAGGTCAGCGAGCGGTTTGACATCGAACCGGTGCTGGTCCATTACGGCTGGCGTGACACGATCCTTGATCTCGTTTTCGATGTCGTGGGAGCACTCATCGTAATCGGTGCTGACCTGCGTATATTCGTCCCTCTCATGGAACAGTTCCCAGACGTGACTGCAGACGTGTTGGTTGGAAGTGGCTGGATCGTCCTTGGTGGCTCTGTTTTGATGGCTCTACTGGTTGGATTCGGTAGTTCGATGAGATCCTAATCAGTTAAAGAAGACCAATTCACTAGTCGAACTCGTAGTCGAGGTGCCTATTTGGGTATCCGTCACGTACCATGCCCTATGGAGCACCTCGAATACGTATACACCACCGGAATGACCGAGTCCGATGTAGACGAACACCTCAGAGCAGGCGAACACGGTGTCCTCGGATTGGCAGGGGATAACGACGCGTACGCGATTCCACTGAGCTATCACTACGATGGTGACCGGTTTCTCCTTCGGGTAAGCGAACACGACGACGATAGTGAGAAGAGCAAGTTCCTCGAGACGACCGAGACTGCCACGTTCGTGTGCTACGAAGCATCAACAAAGGAGTCGTGGAGTATTCACGTTCGCGGACCGATCCAGAGATGGGAAGGCGATGTGGACGAGACGACACTCAACGAGTGGTTTCAGCCGTTTCGGCTGTTCGACGAAGCAGTCGAGAACGTCGAATTTTCCCTGTATGAGTTGGTGATGGAGACGGTTATCGGTCGAGAAACAGCAGAGTAGCCAGCGCCCAGCCGTCGGTGACAACCGTGTTGCTATTCTCAGCCAGTAGACCCAAAATTCCAATCCAGAGACGTAGTATCAGTCGATGCCATTGGATTAGAGGGAGTCTCTGCTTGGCCGTAGTGTAAAAGCAAACCGTGCAGGAAACGATCGAACGCGGTGTCAGATCGACTGCGAGTCGGAGTCGCTGTTGCCCGCCTCGTCGGTGACCGTCACAACGATCTCGCTGGGGCTGCTCTTGCTCCGCAGATCGTGCGTTCCGGAGGCGCTGGACCCGCTGACTGAACTTGACTGGGTGTCCAGTACTGATCCAGAAGAGTCTATCATCTCGGACGTGACCTCTGCGAGGTCGCCGTCGTCGTCGCTGACCGCCCAGTCAACGTCGTACCGGCTCCAGGACGGATTGCTGTTCTCGGTCACCGAGACGTCGTCGACGGTGGGTGCGGTGTCGCCGCCGTCATCATCGCTGCTGTTGTCTACGGTAACGGCGATCGACGACGAACTGCTGTTGCCGGCAGAATCCGTCGCCGTCGCCTCCAGGGTGGAGTCGCCGTCGTCCGCAGTCGTCGTGTCCCAGTCGTCCTCGTAGTAGCCTGAGTCGCTATTGTAGCTCGTCGAGCGATCGGAGCCGGCGGCGACGGTGTAGGTGACATCAAGCGAGTCATCGCTGTCCTCGGCGTCGCTGGCGTCGATCTGGACGGTCACGGTGTCGCTGACGGTGTCACCGTCGCTTGGGGTAACCCAGGAGACGCTCGGAGCCTTGTCGGTGTCGTCGCCACCGTCGTCGCTGTCGCCGTCAAGCACCGCTGCCTCTGCATCGAGTAGACCGTATCCCTGTTCGTTGTCGCCGAGGCCGATGTCCTCGGCAGTATCCCGAAGCTGCTGGCGGGCCTCCGTGTTGGCGTAGCCGTTGGCCATCAACTGAGCGCCCGCGCCAGAGACGTGCGGGCAGGCCATCGACGTACCTGAAAAGGTCTCCAGCCCGTCCGAGGAGGTCTCCGTCGGGACCGTCGAGAGGACACCCTCACCGGGTGCGGCGAGTTCGACCTCCGGGCCGGTCGAGGAGAAGGAAGCCAGTGAGTCGTCCTCGCTTGTCGCGGAGACGGCAATGACCTCATCGTAGGCCGCAGGAGAGCCCACGCAGTCTGTACACTCGCCATCGTTGCCCGCTGCAGCGACCAGCAAGACGCCCTTGTCGTAGGCGTACTGGCAGGCATCTTTAACGACGGAGGATTCGTCGCCACCGAGGCTCATCGAGGCCACGTCGAAGCCCTGATCGGCGGTCCACTCAATGCCGGCTGCGATCGCGTCGTACGATCCCGATCCACAGCCGGTGAGGACTTTGCCCGCCCACAGCGTCGCCTCCGTCGAGACCCCGACAACGCCCTCGCTGTTGTCGATGGCACCTACCGTGCCGGCGCAGTGTGTGCCGTGGTCGTTGTCGTCGTCCCACGCCTCGAGACACTCGTTGTCGTTGTCGTCACATCCAAAGATCCCACCTGTGGCCTCGCCACAGCAATCATCGGTGAAGCACTTCCCGCCGCCGATGAGATCCGCCAGATCGTAATGGTCGCTGTCGATCCCCGTGTCGAGGATCGCGATGTCGGCGCCGTTGCCCGTCTCACCCTCCTCGTGGAGCACGGTCGCGCCGACGCGATCGATGCCCCACGGGACCGTCTGTTCGAGCGCCTGCATCTCGCCGTTTTCCTCGATGTAGCGGACATTTGGATTGTTTTCCAGCCCTTGAAGCGCCGCTTCGGTGAAATACCCCGAGACAGCCTGCCCAATATCGCCGAAGTCGAACTCACGGTGGACCTCACTGGCCGCATCGCGGGCCTCCTCGGCACGGCCGGGCTCCATTCCAACAATGTACCGATCCGACGGGCCATTGCCGCTGGCACCTGCGGTCTGTGTGCCCAATACACCGATTGCACCGATCGAACCGGCAGTTCGTAGAATGTTTCGTCTGGAAATCTGGGTTTTATGACTCATATACTGCCCGATTAATTACAAATACATAGTATTATTGTAATTTAACAATCATATTCTCCATGAACTGAGTTCCTCGACGGCCGGTGAGTTGACTGATTAGGTGACTCTGCGATCATGCATGCATCGATCGCGGTGGGCGATCGGTGGCGTGGTCTCGTTTGAGACACGGCTAGGGGCTTTCTGGCAGTAGAGCCTGATCGAAAAGCCACTATTAGCCGGGTCGACACAAGCGCCTGAAGACGACGATGAAGTTCGCCTGCCTCCAGTCGAAGATCGACGAAATTCACTCTATACGCGCCCTCGAATCAGCCCTGAGAACAAACAGACCGTATCTATATTGCTTATTTGGACGTCCTATAAGACAACAATGACTCACCTGCAAACCCCGCGAATACACCGGTTTCTCCGTTCTCCGTTCGCCACGGTCTTCGACAACCGACTGTTTCGGAAGGCAAAGTTACGATCGCTGCCCACGGAATTCGCGGTGGCACGGGCCCGTGCAACTGCCGATCGAACGGACGACGTACCAGAATTTTGCCGACAGCTCGATCTCCCGACGCCGAACGGCTGGCGTCGACGGCATCTACGACGGAAGCTCGACGCTCACGCACAACGGCGCATCGCATACGAACGCACGCAAGAGGCATGGGACGCGGCGTTTTGGACAGAATCGCCGCCGCCAATGGATCGACGGGTAACGCTTGAAAACCAGCGGCGAGAGCGATCGGAGTCATATCGCAAGCCGACGCTCGCGTTCGGACGGCTCGCCCGGAACGTCGCTCCCGTCCAGTTCGATGTACCTTCTCCGGAGGATGTCTTTGACGAGTGGGCCAGCGAACTCGAAGAGCCATCCTCACTGTACGGTGCCCCTCAACCGGCCGCCGTTGAGAGTTCGGCCATGATGGCCGGTCCAGGAACCAGAGAATACATCGTTCGGTTCCAGTCCCCATCCGAGCACGTGGACGAGACGGCGTACGCTCGCGTGTACGAACCCGTCGCTGCCGACGAGACGCTTCCGACACTGGTTTTCCACAGCGGTCTGGGCATGATGAACGACTCGCTCTCCTACTGGCCAGAAGAGGAGTATATTGGCCGATATCTCGCGCCACGAGGGATTCGAGTCATACATATTTTTTCGTGCTCGGCGGCGCTGTGCTACGGTATGATGCCGGGTCCAGACACCGAACTGGTGAGTGGATAATCGCAAGAAAGTATCAATCTAGTTGTAATTACTGATTGTGGTTGGGATGGATTATCAGGTAGTCACTCCGCAGCATCACAGAAACAGCAAATTTCGTTCGCCAGTTCTCATCACTGGAAGAAATCGACGGTAACACCTCGCATGCTTGGCAATACCGAATTATAACAACCTTGGCACTGAAGAGAACGGTACAATGGATTTGTGGTCGTCACGGACGGGATTTATTCTCGCGGCGACCGGCGCAGCTGTCGGGATCGGGAACATCTGGCGCTTCCCGTCGGTCGTCGGTCGAAACGGCGGGGGCGCGTATCTAATCCCATTTCTCGTCGCCGTGTTCGTCTTCGCAGTGCCACTGATGATTCTCGAAATCAACAGCGGCCGACGGACACGCACCGATATCGTCGCCACGTTCCGCAGCGTCCGACCACGCTTCGCGATATTTGGCTGGTTCATCGTCGCAATCGTCGTGGTTATTCTCAGCTACTATCTCGTCATCACGGGGTGGATTCTTGCGTTCTTGATGTCGGCGATTACTGGAAGCGACATCACGCTGGCTAGCTTCACTTCGACGTACGCACCGGTGCTTTCGTTTACCATCTCGCTCGGTCTCGTTGCAGGTGTCCTTTCGCTCGGGGTGCGGGAGGGAATCGAGCGACTGACGACCGTGCTTATGCCACTCGTGTTCGCGATCCTCTTGGGGATGGCTACCTTCTCGGTGACGTTATCTGGGTTTGCAGAGGGTGTGGCGTTCTTTTTAACGCCCGATCTGTCTGTCCTCGCAGACCCGCTTATCTGGAGTGCAGCGTTCGGGCAGGCCTTCTTTTCGCTATCTGCTGGAATGGGGATTCTCCTAACGTATGGAAGCTACGTAGGCGAGGAGATGGACGTTCCCGAAGCCGCGGCAATCATCGCGGTGGCGGACGTGATTGTCGCAGTGCTGGCCGGCATCGTCATCTTTCCGATCGTCTTCACCTTCGACCTCGAACCATCACTCGGCACTGAACTTGCCTTCTCTACGCTTCCAGCAGCGTTCTCATTCCTCCCCGGAGGGCGGATCGTTGCGGGGGCATTCTTCGGACTCCTGTTCGCAGCCGCCATCACGTCAGCAGTCTCTATGATGGAAGTGGGAGTTTCGACAGTTCGTGGTGCAACACGATACTCCCGAAGACAAGCGACTGTACTCGTCTCTGTTCTTGTCTTTGTCCTCGGGATGCCGTCACTGCTGAGTTATACGCCCCTCGAACTCTCTATTGGGGGGACACCGTTCCTCGACATCTTGGACAACTCCGTTGGCACACTCGGTCTCCCAATAACTGCCCTCATTATCTCGATCACGTTCGGATATTTTGCACGAGCGGAAGGGGTACGTGTGCCGCGTATTGAGCGACTGACTATCGTATCTACAAAATACCTCCTTCCGCCGGTTCTGGTCGTGATTATCCTCTCTCAGCTACTCCTCGGATTCGATTTCCCGGGCTGGCATACACTCCCTCGGAGTATACTGGACCAAGCGGCACTCTCGGCTGCGATCCTCGGTTGTCTCATTCTTGTTGCCTATCTTTTGCTTCGCGCCCAGCGATCGCCCCCACCGTAATGTCGAGCGGTGCGTGGAGACGGACAGCGCACTATAGTAACGTTTGCAATTATCTTCCCACTTCAATTCAGAATCTGTTGGAACAGCCTCTCTCGAATCAGATATCGTGATGGCTGCTGAAAAGAGTTGCAAACGCTACTATAGTTCTCGAGCCCTACCCCGATAAGAATAATCTCAAAAAAGTACGGCATCGAAGCACTGGGTGTGGAATGTGATGACTGCAGTCGATCAGTTCCCGGTGAGACACTCGATTTCGAGACAGCCGATCGACTGTGGGCCATCGACACGGGCGAAGTCAAAAAAAGCACAAGCCGTCGTTTCAGACCGTTTGAGGCACAGCCATGGCAATCCATGCTGCTGTTCTACTACTCCTATTTTCGAACGTATTTTTGTGTCGGGCAGGTTCGCTGTTCGCGGCTTCGCCGCTCGCTTGTTCGGAGCCTTCCCTTCAGTTAGGCTCGCACTTTTTGCCAGGGCGCTCGTAGTATACCCCATGAGTGACCCCCTGTCCACAGAGATGGACGAAGATGAGCGTAACGCGTGCCTTGGTACCGGTGGCACCGGAGTAATCTCTTTTTGTGGGTCAGCTGCTGACTCGCCGCATTCAATACCAGTCTCGTACGGGTACGACGCTACTGAAACAGCCTTCTACTTTCGACTCGCTGTCGATCCCGACAGCGCAAAAGCTGCGATTTCAGATCACGATGTCACGTTCGTCGTCTACGGCCAGACAGATGACAATTGGTGGAGCGTCGTAGCGAAGGGTCAACTGGAGTCGACGATGGAAGAATCGATCGCTACTGAAACACTGCAGGGCTTCGAGCACGTGCATATCCCGTTCGTCGACATCTTTGGCCGTCCTCCGAAAGACGTGCCATTCGAGTTCTATCGTCTCGTCCCAGACGAGTTAACGAGTCGAACCGAATCAAGCACCAGTGTCTGAGAGTGCCTTTTGAGGCGTCGAATGCTGGTGTGATCCACGGTATTAAGAACACAGACGCCCACGTTCTCTGGTAATGAGCGACCTGCGCCGTATTGTCCTAGACGTGTTACAGCCACACGATCCGTCACTCATCGAGTTAACTCGGCGTGTTACAGAGACCGAACGCGTGGAGGCAGCGAGTGCTTCACTCATCGAACTCGATACCGAGGTCCGAAACGTCAAGATCACCGTCGAAGGTGAGGACTTAGACTACGGCGCCATCGAAGATGTTATCAATGATCTCGGCGGGACCGTCCATTCGATCGACCAAGTTGCGTGTGGCACGTACGTCGTCGAGGATAAACGAACGCTTCAGGATCGGTAATTCGCGTGCCATCGAAGCGCCGTCTCTTGGGAAGGCTCCTTCGTGACGAGGAGATACTCTCGATCGCTCGACGCTACTTCATCTCCAATGGGTTCGACGGAACGTTGACAAGCGTCGGGGTCATTGTCGGGGCCGTTCTCTCTGGGATTCCGAACGGAGATACAGTCATCCAGATCGGCCTAGGTGCGGCTGTCGGCCTCGGAACGTCTGCGGTCTGGAGCGTCTGGGAAATCGAGCGGGCTGAAACGAGAGCAGAGATCAAGCGGCTCGAACGTGCGATGCTGAGTGACCTCGACGATACGCGAGTCGAACGGGCCCAGCAAGGTGCCAGAGTGGTCCACGCGACTGCGAGTGGACTCGGACCGCTGATCGGGGTTATCGTTCCGCTCGTCCCGTTCGCGTTCGAAGGGACCGTTCTCTCAATGGTGGAAGCCGGCTTTCTCGGTGTCGCTCTCGGCATCGCTGTGCTCGCTGTGTTCGGCGCGTTCATGGCATCGGTTTCCGAGCAACGGTGGTACGTCGCTGCAGTCCGGATGGCCCTCGCTGGACTCGTCGTTGCGGTGATCAACATCTTCTTGCCGGGGTAGATCGCTGTAGAGACAGAACCGTTTTGCCCGCTATAATTACTCAACGTTTGTCTCGGAATCAGGAAATGAACACTCATCGCCCGAGTTCGCGGGCCTCCGCTGATCGCCTGTTTGTCCCCTGACCAACCACCCAGCGAAGAGGAGCCCTGGTATGCCAACGAGAACTACCGATCCCAGTAGTCCCCAGTCAGCGACCGTGAGCGGGACGGTCCCGAAGTACGTCTGCAGTGGCGTATAGAGGATAGACAGATGAAGCAGCAACGAGGCACCAACCGCAGCCGCAAGCCACGGGTTCGACACAGTCGGGGTCTCTCTGGCCCAGCGGACGACGTACAGTTTGACGAACTCGAAGATAACGAAGCCCGTGAACACCATGGTCATCACATATGGTGTTACTGCCGGTGCCCCATCGAGTAGGTAGAACATCAATCCCAGCATTACGATCGTCGCTGTGAGGCCGGCTCCGGCTATGAGGGTCCGCATCGGCCGATCGATTATCCCCGTAACGCGTTCGCGGGGCTGGCGATCCATCACATCGCCGGTGGGATCTGCCCCGAGTGCCAGTGCCGGTAAGCCGTCGGTAAGCAGGTTGATCCACAGGAGTTGGACTGCCGGTAGAATGAGATAGCCAAACAACGACGCGATGAACACGACGAGGACTTCTGCGATGTTGGCGCTGAGCAGGTACGCGACAAACTTCCAGATGTTGTCGAAGATGGTCCGCCCACGCTTGATTGCAGTGCGGATCGTCGCGTAGTTATCATCCAAGAGGACGATATCACTGGCTTGCTTGGCGACGTCAGTTCCACGGACACCCATCGCGATCCCGACGTCCGCGTTCTTCAGCGCGGGGGCGTCGTTAACCCCGTCGCCGGTCATCGCTACCGTGTGACCGTTGGCTTGCAACGCGTTTAGAATACGGACCTTGTGGGTCGGTTCTGCCCGTGCATACACGTCGATCTCTTCGACACGCGTGCTGAGTTCTGTGTCGTCTATTGCATCGAGGTCTGTGCCGCTCATCACCGCTGATTCGACGCCGACCTGGCCGGCGACGGCGCGCGCTGTCGTCGGGTTGTCACCAGTTATGACTTTCACGTCGATCCCGGCCCGCTTCGTATCTGCGATGGCATCTCTCACCTCTTTTCGTGGTGGGTCGAGAAGCCCCTGCAGACCGACGAAGACGAGATTTTCCTCCGGACCACCAGTAGCTGACCGATCCTTGTAGGCGAACGCGAGCACCCGGAGTGCATCTTCGGCGAACGCTGCTACCTGTTGGCGTATCTGGTCTCGAATCTTTTCAGGGAGCGCTACTGCACCGTCCGCCGAAAGCACTCGTGTTGATCGGCTCAAGATCTCATCGGGTGCGCCCTTGACGTAGATCACGTCGTCGTGCATCGTCGCCATTCGCTTGCGCTCAGAAGAGAACGGAACCTCGTCTCGCCTCGGCCGCCGTTCCCGAAGCGTTTCAATGTCGTGTCGTTGTTCGGCCGCCGTGACGAGGGCCCGCTCAGTGGGGTCACCCTCATCGACCGTTGCGTTGTTACAAAGTGCACCGATCTCCAGCAGACGATCGAACTGTTCGTCAGAACCGGGCGACGCAACATCCACCACGTGATCGTATACCCAGGCCTGCTGAACACGCATTTCCCCTTCGGTCAGCGTTCCTGTTTTGTCCGTACAGACGACATCGACAGCACCGAGCCCTTCGACCGCCGGGAGGGTCCGAACGAGGGCGTTCTCCCCTGCCATCTGTCGGACACCGAGTGCGAGCGTCAAGGTAACCACTGCCGGGAGGCCTTCGGGAACCGCGGCGACGGCCAGCGAGACGGCAGTCAAACCAGCCTGAATGAGCCCTCGTCCCCCGAACAGTAGCAACGGGACAATGATCGCCGATAGAATCACGACGCCGATTCCCAATCGACGACCGAGTTGATCGAGATCCTGCTGGAGCGGCGTCCGTGGATCCTCAGCCGCTGCTAACTCTGTGGCGATCGCACCGACTTCCGTGCCCATCCCTGTCTCCACGACGATCGCTTCGGCAGTCCCGCGACTCACGTTCGTCCCCTTGTATACTATGTTTTCGCGCTCGGCCAGCGGCGTGTCCGATGCCAACTGGCCGGTGTTCTTTGAAACGGGGACGCTCTCACCCGTGAGCGCGGCTTCATCTACCTCCAGGTTTTGTTCATCGATGAGTCGCGCGTCGGCCGGAACGACGTCGCCTTGGCCGAGGATAATGACGTCGCCAGGGACGACTTCAGTTGCCGCAATGTCCTGTTCGGTCCCCTCCCGACGAACGGTTACTATCGGGCTGGCCATTGCACGAAGGGATTCGAGACTGCGTTCCGCCCGATACTCTTGAACAAACCCGAAAACGCCGTTTGCAAGCAGGATAATACCAATGAGGACTGCATCGACGACGTGCCCGACAAAGAACGAAAGTGCAGCAGCAATTACTAACACCAAAATCAGCACACTGGAGAACTGCGCGAGCAGGATCCGAAGGGGTCCCCGTGCGCTCTCACCAGTTATTTCGTTTGCCCCGGTTTCCGCTCGACGTTCCTGCGCCATCCCGGTCTGTAGGCCGGACGAAGTTGTGCCTAGTTCCTCGTAGACATCCTCGACGGAACGTGCGTGCCAGTCCATTTCTAGTTGTTCTCCTCGACGACGGCCTTATCTCGATGTTTACCGGCAGCGACTATGGATTATCGGTGGGTTTCGCTCCTCTCCTGTAGTATCGGTCCGATCGTATCGGATTTTGACAGCCGATCGCTTCCGCTGTGCGTTCAGTCGTCTTCAGACGGCGCCACAGTCAAGACGGGTACATCTGCGAGACGGACAATCTTCTCGGTCACACTACCGAGTAAGTATCTGTTGAGACCAGTTCGGCCGTGCGTCCCCATCACGATGAGATCGATATCGCGTTCCTCAACGTAATCGAGGAGGGCTTTCGCTGGCGCTCCGCTGAGGACTGACGCTTCAACGGATCGTACATTCGCCTCGTCAGCACTGTCGATAATATTATTGACCGCTTCTTTCCCCGCTTTCTCTAACGCATCGAGAACCTCAGCACTCCCGAACTCTGCATAAAATGCGGTGAGGTCAGTGACATGAACGACGTGCATCGACGCATCGATCGCCGCTGCGAGCGATATCCCGTGCGCTGCAGCAAAACTTGCTGTGTCGCTCCCGTCTGTCGGCACAAGAATCGTCTCGAAGCCGGGGTCAAGACTGGAGTCTTCGTGAATAGTGAGGACCGGTACTGGCGAGACGCGTAACGTCCGTTCGGTAACGCTCCCGAGGACGAACCGGTTTAACCCTGTTCTTCCGTGGGTCCCCATCACGATCAGATCTGCGTCGTGGTCTGCAGCGTAGTCGTTGATCGCTTCGTGTATCGGCTCACTTGTTTCTATGAGGTCAGTCGTCATCGCGACTCCAGCTTCCGTTGCCCGATCGACGAACCTCGCCAGTGTCTCCTCTCCACGTTGGGTGAGTTTCTCGGTCGCATCTAGTTCGACTCCAGGCGGAGCGTTATCACGTTCGGTGACAGTGATTGCGTGGATCGAGGCATCGAACCGTTGTGCGAGTGTGAGGGCTGCGTTGGCTGCCGTTTCTGCTGCCTGACTCCCATCTGTCGGAACAAGAATGGTATCGTACATATTCTAGTGGTACGACCCCATGGATCAAGATACTTCAGGGTATTTTCCGGTTTTAGGTCTACGGATGGAGGCTTGCACGCCGCTGTGTCTGCCGAATTCTCTGGATTTTATGAATGTATTGTAACGGATACGTTTGTATTATACTGTGTCCGACTTGATCCTCCTTATTTGGTGGCCGATTCGATCGTCGGTACAAGCGGTTTGACTTGGAACACGTAGTCTTCGTAGGCGTTATCAAGATTCGTCGGGCTTTCTTCATCGGCGTGATCTTGACATAAAGCGGCCGTTGCCTCAACTGCACCGTGGCCTGTTTCTTCCTGATATCGTTCAAGAACCTCAAACGTCGCCGGTTCGTCGCAACCGCGGCGGTGACACTGACGAGGCGTGTCTGGACTGTCGTCCTCACGTTGCGTTCCTTCGGTCTCACCCACTATCTCCACAGGTGGTTCGACTTCGTCCGCACGGGTGCGCGCCTCCGCCATCTCGCGCTCTCGCTGGCGTTTTTCTTCACGATCGGCTTGGTTTTCGCGCCCCTCTTTTGTGTCTGCCATCCCGTTCTATATCGGGATCGAACGGCATAGTTCTGTGGTCGACACGCAGTCTCCTACATAAAACGCGAGGTGCAAGCTGTCTAGTGATGCTAGAGTGATCGAGGAATAACGGCCGACAGCAATGATCAAGCCGTGACCGCCACGATCACCCGTGGAATCGGTACAGCGACGTGACGTATGGGAGCCGGTTGAGCATCCAGATCGCGATCGGGAGGCCCACGATTGTGATCGCTAGAATCGACGCAACGTTCGCCCAAAGGAGGCTCAGCCACCATCCGATGAAGACGAAGTAGATCGCCCGAACGACGAGCGAGCGTTGGCCACGCTCGGATTCAGGTTCCGAAAGCGACCGCGGCTCCGCGAGGGTGAGCACTGTCGGGACGAGGTTGATCAGCTTGATTCCGATCGGGATCAGGACGACCGTGACATTGAGCGCCCATGCGGTGTTGACGACGACCGGCGTTGCCCACCAGCCGACAAACACGAACCACAGCGCGCGTACGAGGAGGGATCGTTGTGTCATGAGTTATTGTAGGTTGCCAAAGGATAAACTGGTGTCGTCGATCCGGTTACCCCTCAAATTGACTGCAAACAGCGGTACGGCGTTGAAGTACGCCACCGGCGAGGACACTCTACCGGACCGGAGAGGGCGGACGGATTCGAACGGGAGAGAGCGGGCGGGAGCGAACCCGATGATAGAGCAGATTGGCCTTCGTATTGCGACGGGGCAAGACGCGAAAGAACCCGTACAAACATTTTTAACGCCTGACAGGCAGGGGTGACTATCGCATATTCATATACCATCTTGACTAGCGCGTATTCATATCATATAACACCATTTGATCAGGTATGAGTGTCGTTGCAGAGTTCACCATCGATGCCGATGAATTCCTCCTCGGACAAATCTTTTCGCAGGACTCAGTTGCCCACCTCGAATTGGAGTGCGTTGTCCCGGCAAGTCGTCAGATAATGCCATATGTCTGGATATATGGGAACGGACTTGATCAAACAGAGTCATCCATCCGCGACAGCGAGCAAGTCGAAACCCTCACAAAATTAGATCAAACAGACGACAGTGCGTTGTATCGCATCGAGTGGGGGGACGAACAGGAAGGACTCATTGATGGGATAATCGAGACTAACGCAACGATTCTAGAGGCCCGTCGAAAAGAGAAGTGGTTCTTTCGAATCCGTTTTGATTCTCACAGACAACTTACTGCGTTCAATACCTTTTGTCGACGACATAGTATCTCTGTCAAACTGCACAACTTGTATTCGTTGACAGACAGTGGAACGCCTCCGAAGTTCGAGTTGACCGATTCACAACGAGAGACGCTATTCCAGGCGGTGAGAGATGGGTATTTCGAAGTGCCTCGTCGAACGACACTCGGCGAGGTCGGGGATAAAATCGGAATCACCGAACAGACTGCCTCGGAGAACCTGCGAAGAGGGGCCAACAAAGTGTTAAAGAACGTCTTACTGGAGCGGTGATAATCTCAGTTTAGCCGGATCGACCCACGTATGCTTCTGTCGACAAAACCGCTTAGAGTCGTGCGATCGGCTGAGCCACCAATTGTAACTGGTGCCAGCGGCCCTACAAGTAACGGATCGAAAGACGGTCTTGCTGTTCTATCACTGCTGAAGTATTTCAACAGACTGTTTTATACTGGCTTACATAACAGGTGAAGACTCACTATAGGCGGCATCGAACTCATAGATAATGCCAGCCGTAGACCATGCGAATTGGAACCAGATCTTTGCTGCCTTGGCCCGTGAGGAGAGACGTGAGTTACTTCGGTATCTCCAACACGTGCAAACGGCGCAACTCGAGGATGTGGCACGACAGCTCCTCGAGTGGGCGCATGGTTCTACTGAAGAGAGCTTCTCGGCGATCAGGCTCGGACTGTACCACATGCATCTCCCAAAACTGGCCGAAGCCGGACTTCTCACCTGGGACTCACAGCAAAATCAGATTACGCTGACCACCCTTGGCTCACAGCTGCCTGCTGAGTTCATCAGTCCAATCTTAGTACCATCAACAAACGGTGGCAATAGAGGAGCGATAGTAGACTGAAACTGTAGTCCGCTTTGCTGATGTGGTGACGTCGCAAGCGGGGCGTCGCCGGGGACCGTATGCATGTTGTAGGTGCCTACCTGCTGATTTGTCATAGATTCATAATATACGCCGGTAGGGCTATGACTGTTGGTAACTCATAGCATCTGAGGAATAGTACAACTAATGATAGAATATTGGCCAGATGTCTGTAAGCGGTGCAACGGCCCCGCCGGGGGTGACGACGTTGTCGTACGACACTCTCGATCGGATCCGTTGCAGGTATGTGAATGTGCTCGCTGTGGCGCGATTGTCTCGATTGGCGGTCATCAATGGTAGCCGTACTCTCAGATAGCCGTCCAGCCTGCAGGAACTCTTTCCTGGATGGGTAACCGATATCACACCTACCGCAGGCTGTCGAACGCAGTGTTTCAGCTCTTTTCCATGCAGCAACCGTCTACTGAACTGTTCCACCCACCAACCATCTGGCGGGTTGTGTGCCGAAGCGGTTGCGAGCCCACGTCACTTGTCAAGATCATCAGCGATCTGTTCGAAAGATTGGCGCACCTCGTCAAATCTTTGTCCTCGGCGCACCTCGTCTTCGTCTCTGTCGAACTCGACAAGCCTCATATCGGCTAACTCGGGGAGTAGAATGTGATGGAGTTCATAGCAGATCGTGAGGTACTCCGCTGAGTCAAGCGTCTCTCCCTCGTAAAGAATCGGATCTGCAGCCATTGCACGCTCGTCCAGTAACGCATCTAATACTCGCCGCTGTTGGGCTTCGAGCACCGGTTCAATGCGATCGTCCGTAGAGTGTGTTTCTTTCACGAATTTATTTCCGATCGACCGACTCTCATTGTCGGTCTCGCTGTGCGATCGCTTTTTTCACTTCCGTGACAATCTCGTTCCAGTCAGGATGTTCGGCCCCATTCCGACAGTTGAATCGGCCCTTGACAGTACCTCCACGCTCGTAGATTCTCGAAAGGAGCGCTTTCAGCTCGGCGTTCAACTGCGCTTTTGACATAATCGAGAGATCTTCAGAAGTCAGTCCCCACGTCAGTTTCGCAGTTATTCGCCGTGGGTACCCGTTTTGATCTAATGGTGATCATACCAGAGCTGTATACCGTTATCGCGTGGCCTTCGTGGGTGAATGTAACGTGGAATTCCCCAGTTGTCCCGTTCCGAACACCGAAGAGTGCGTCCAGCGCGTCCGGATCGACAGCTGAATAGAGCGGATCCATTGCAATCGGATCAGTGTCCAGTAGGTTCGCCAGCGTTGCAATAATCGCCATGCTCGCAGGTGTTTTTTCTTGATCGAACTGGGTGCGAACACTCCCAGATCCCGGCGGGTGCTCAACCGCTTCAACGCTAATCCCAGATACGGTGGCGTCCATCTTGGCTGGTAGTAGCCGTCTGTGTCAGTTGAATAGGGGTACTGATTATACACAGGGTTTAAATACACTGTCCGCGCGAACGATCACGAGGAACTGCTGAGGGTCGCTGCAATGAGACGTCGGTGCCCGCGTCGAAGGCGTGAGGAAAGCGACTGCTGGGTGATCCCAAGCTCTTGGGCGATCTCTTCGAGGGACGCCTCGCGCGGCGAGTTGAAATACCCGCGCTCGTAGGCTAACACCAACGCCTCGCGCTGCGTCTCGGTTAACTCGTAGCCCTCCCCTTGGATCGGCAACATGGCGTGGACAGCGGTGATCGCTATCTCAATATCGTTTTTCTGACAGTACTCCCGGAACTCGGCCATTGCCTCCGAACTCTCGCCGCGAACCTCAAATCGCCACTCGTTTTTTGTGCCGATCCCAGACAGCACGACGACGTTGGCCTTGGCCAGCGCACTCAGGATGCCAAAGTACTCCGAATCCCACTCGGCACGCATCAGATATTCGTCCTCGACGCTATCGACCAGCCGAATGTTGCTCACTCCGGAATGTGTCTCGAACGACGCTTCGACGTCTTCGACATCCACTCCGCGGACCCAAAAGTACGGAATAATCAGCGTCTCTGCTGGGATCAGTCGCTCCAGTTCGACTGTCGCTCCCGGCAGGGACTCGAACACGCTCCCCAGGGGAAACTCCGCCGCCGGACTCGTAAATTCCATTACAGTCGCCATATGGATACCTTCGGCGAGTAGCCAAATAACCGATGTGGGTGGTGTACCATGACATCAAAATGAGCCAATCCACGTTGATTCTCGAGAATTATTCTGCCTGTTGTCTTAGCGATCGAACGTGCGTCAATCAGAGTACGCTGAATAGGGTTCCTCAGAGAGCATCTCAGCGAGTTCGGCCAGTAGATCGTCGGCTGAATTATGGCCACGGTATCGGACACGGCGCATACGGGAATCGTACTCGGCCCAGCCGTTCGATTCGAGCATCGGAAGGTGATTGTGGGTTAGTTCAAGAGAGACTTGTTCTTGATCTACCCCGGGGACACGTCGGGCAATATGTGTAGACAAGTCCTCCACAGTAGCCGTATTCTTTGACTCGAAGTTTTCGAAGTAGTGGATTACTTCTCGACGGAGGTTGTGAGACAACGTATTCAGCAATTGGTTCGTTTTCGGGGCTTTGTCTGGGTAACAGGCAGTTTGCATAATGAGAGTAATTAGCATGAGTAGTATCATAATAGTTTTCCCGGGCGTCTCAACCAACGGTCCATTTTCTCGGTACGGTCCGATTTGGCTGGACGCGACTCGCTCAAGGAATTCCGTTTCAGTCGATAATCGAATCAGCACATGTCCGAGCCCACGCGGGTCAACGAACGTGAAAATACGGTTGGAACCACACCAGTAAGTTACTACTGGGTTTCAACACGGTTGCCTTCACCAATCACTGTCCAGTGTCCGACAATTGTCGATACCGTATCGTTCCGTTCGCAGAAATAGCCAGTTCCAGCCCCGCAAACTCGAATCGAATTCGGGTGTCTGTGTCGGACGTTCCGACGGGTTGGAACAATGCATCTAATGCATCCGGATCGATCGTTTGGTACAGCGGCTGAGCATCCATAAGACCGACTGCCGTTTGCTCTTCTAATGCCTCAAACAGGGCTGTAGAGGCGGACGTTTCACTCCAATCAAACGTGCCTAGCGTCTCCCACGCCTGTTCTGTTGGCGTATCCTCTGTTGACTCTGGTGTCTGCTCGGTAAGCAGAGTACGAATTGACTCCTCCAGTGCCTGCAGCGGCGACGTCTTTGGTGTGTCGGATTTTTGGAGGAACGCATCAGCATCTTCTGTTGGTAGCTTGGATGCTTCATGCGCCGAGTGTAACAAGACAGGAAGCGTTGGCCGGGTTTGTTTGGCGACTGAAACCAACGGGTCACCGTCGCTTGTCTTGACGCTGTCAGTGATTACGCAATCGAGGTCTTCCCCCTCAATGATCGTAAGCGCGTCAGCAGCCGAGTGTGCAGAGACGGGGTCGAACTCGTCATACTGATCAAAATAGGTAGTGAACATGTCGATCGCCTCCCGATCGTCATCAACAAATAAAAGTCGCTGTGATTGTGTGGGTTCCATATATGTTCCATTGGCTCTGTTGAAATCCTCAGCAGGTGATACGTTCTTGGAGCCATGCTGAATACAGCGCGCGAATGTAACAGCGGACAACTTTACGCTTCAGCAGTTGTCGATCACGAGAGTTCGTGAGTATTCGTTCAATTTGTCGATGCCACGAGGTCAGCGACTAGCTCGGGGAACTTGTTGATAATACTCAGGTGGCCGTGTTCAGGCAGCTGTTTTAGCATTGCCGTTGGGATTGCGTCGGCGATGCGCCGACTGTGTGCGACAGAGACGATCTCGTCTTCTTCACCGTGTACGACATGGACGGGCACGTCAATCCGGCTTGGATCGAATGGCCAGGGACGACCCTGTACGAATATGTCCTGTGCGTACCCGCTGATACCTTGTCGAAGCGCCTCTGCGGACACTTCTTCGAAGTGAGTGCTTATCGTATCGTCTGCAAGGAACGCTTCATCCGGTTGTGACCAATCGAAGGGATCAGACTCTCCAAATCGGCTCCCATCACTCCCAAATCGACTTGTGCACCACTCCACAGCAGCCTCCTCGTCCGGCTGAGCCATGAGTTCCTGTTCTACCTCGGGAAGCCCATCTAGCGTACCAGACTGCGACGGGTCGGATGGCCCTGCGACGACGACTCCGCCGAATACACGAGCAGGTACCAGGGCACAGGTGGCGGCGGCGTAGGGGCCCCCACTTGAGAATCCGATGACTCCGAACTGATCTACGTCGATCGTATCGGCGAGCGCTATAACGTCGTGTGACCAATCATCGAGTGATCTGCTTGGCTGGGGTGATGTTCCGCCGTAGCCCGGTCTGTCCGGAGAGATAACTCGAAGATTCCGATCGGCGAACTCGTCGTGAAGGTAATCGAGAAAGGTTCTACACGATGGCGCACCGTGAAAGTGCATCACGGGCGTTCCATCGGCATCGCCTATCTCCTTGTACGCGAGGGTTCTCCCGTCTTCGAGCGTGATTTGAGCGTCTTTCATCACGGTGGCCCACACCGATAGAACCGGTCGCAGTTGTAATTACTTTTTCTAGGCGATACCGCGAGTCGTCCAACTCACACTTTGGAGGAGCAGTCACGGTATTCATGCCAATACCAGTCAACAGTGCGTTTCTAGTTATTTTCCTCTCGTTGCCGCAGACAGGTCCTGAACTATCCGCAGGCTGTATCCACTCTCTGTATCTCGCACGCATTTCCTGTCACGGTCTGAGGGTTTCAACAGAGCCGTTCCATTCTGAGCACACATATATAGTATGCTGGTAAATATCAAAGCATGAGAATAGGGTCGAAACAGTATTCGTTTTAGTGTATTCGATATCCTTGAGTTCGTGGCTAGCTTTGATATCGTATCTGTGTGGATATGGTTAGTGACAATATCGATCGTTTGTACAGAAGACTGCTGTGTACTGCTGAAAGGAGGAACGGAATCTACGATTAGTGCTCAAAGTCATTAAATTAGACCGAGGAACTCGGAGTCTGCCTCTCGATCGAATCAACCACTCAGGCGTGAGACGGTTGTATCAGTGGGTACAAGTCGGCATGACTGTCACCCAATTCGAATATCGTACGTTCAAGAAGAGAGACTGATTCTTCAGGAGATGGCCATTCCTGAATTAACCAAACTGAGAAATGGAGAACGTACGGTACAGGCGCAACTTATTTTGTGTGATGAATGATTCGCGGGTCGCACATCTCCCACGGAGTGGGAATCTCCCAGCGAATACGTTCTTGACATCTCGCTCTCACAATATCGCTATGACACAGTATACGGAAACGAGCATAAATACGCCTGTGGAGTTATTCCGACGAACGTCACTCAGTGTCCCCGATCAAGAAGCGGTACTCGATACACGACGCAACAAGCGGTTCACCTACCGAGAACTACAGGACTACGTGTGTGGACTGGTCGACGCTCTGTGCGAATGCGGTGTCGGCAGACAGGAGACGTATGTGCCCGTCGTAAGAAACGGCATTAAGCAAACCAGCGCAATTCTTACCCCGAGCGTGCTGGGCCCGGTAGCAAACAGAGTAAACTACCGGCAGTCTCCAGACACAGTCACTCACATCCTCTCAGACTCAAAAGCCCAGACCATCATCTTCGACGAGGTAGATCGCGACACCGGCGCCACAGTACGGGACAACCTCGCTAACTGCCAGCAACCCAAGTCAGTCGAGTTGGTCGAGAAACTCCCACGGTCTGCAACTGAGAAAGCTCAGAAATTCAAAATCGAGGAAACGATCAATTCCTAATCTATGACTGAGAGAATTTCCAAGCGAGTTACTACCGAATTGGTGGGTGATTTCGTTGTCTTCCGCATCGAAATGCAAGTGCACCGGCTCTGGAAAGGCTACAAGTCGTTTCTTGTCTTCCGGGGGAGCCCGAAGATGCTCAACAAACTAGAATCCGAGCTGAATAGTGGGTTAGTAGCATACGATTCAAAGATCGAGATTTGGACCCACGAGTTCGTCCAATACTGGCAATCGTTCGAGAGCCTCCGAGAATATGCGCTTGATCCCGGTGCGCGTCACGCTCCGGCAATGAAGTGGACAAATCCAATCACAAAAGAGCGCAACGCAGTCTGGAGCTGGCACGAGATATCCGTGTTGTGCGGCGATAGATCCGAAACTGTCTATCATAACATGCCAGCCACCGGCTTGCAAAAGGCTGGAACACTCCATTCTGCGACAGGACTTTGTAGGAATGCTACCGGTCGACTCGAACAGACCGGCAATCAAGGCGGTATAGCGAGCGTGGTCCAATGACGTTCGACACAACGCTTGAGCTGTGTAGAGATAGATACCGTCGCATCATCCTCGCTGCACTCGCAGCAGAACAGCGCTCGTTGACGGTAAATGATCTTAGCAAAACAATTTTTGAGTACAATAATCAGTTGAAAGTTGTCGACACTTCTGAAGAGATACGAACGGAAACACAGCTTTCGCTACACCACAGCCACATTCCAAAGTTAGAATCCGCAGGCGTCATCGAATATGATCCAGAACGGAAACTCGTGGAACCGACAGAACAGTTCAACCAGCTACAGCCGTATCTTTCTGCGATCCTGTGTATCGATCCGGATCTCGACGGATCAATGAAGTTGTGAATTCGTTTTAGATTGATTTCACTCGAATTCTTGAATCTGTAAAACAGCTCTCTGTATGCACAATGCGCATCCAGACAAAAGAGCAGGTTGATGTATCAATTGACAATATATTTTCTGACTCAGAAGCATTTAGCTGTCCAAGAGTTTCTGTGGAAATCACTCGTTTTATTCCCCGTCGAACGAAGGTGATGGCGCTGCAGCTGATAGGGTTATCAAACTCCCGCTGTCGGGCAATGACGCCCTAAAATATGGGCGCTACAGGATCCGGTTTGACTGTCGAACGACTCAATACCTTCGGTGTGAGCATGTCAACTTCGAGGGCCTGAAATCTATATTCGATGTGAATTCTGCCTCATTGATACTTTTGAGTTGACTTACTCTGTGACAAAATCACAAGACAGCTCACATCAACGGTGTTCGACGCAGGAGCGATCGCAGTTACTCAGAGGGAAAATATGTTCGTCTGTTGAATCCTTCTTTTCAGAGAGTGGCTCCCGCGGAATAGCGGTTTACAACCGTTGCTTATTGAGTAGAGTCTGGCGTAAGCTTGATTTATGATGACCAGCAGTGATTGATCCAGTAGCTGACTGAAAACCCACCCACTATGAGGGTGGGGTGGTAGCACCCGCTTATCTGGTGACTGTTACGGGGACCGTCGCTTTGTCGATGACATTCTTGGCGACGCTTCCGACCACCTGCTCGCGTTCTTCAGAGAGGCCACGGTGGCCCACATAAATCGCATCCGCGTCCGTCTCCTGAGCGTGTTCGGTGATTGCGTCTGCCGGTCGTCCAGCCAGCAGTTGTGTCTCAATCGAGAGGTCCTCAACGCTCTCATCAACAGATTGGACTGCGAGTTGTTTTGCCTGTTCAAGAAGCTGATTGCCGATTTCGGTTGCTTTGTCCCCACCGGGGAGGATGAGTTCTCCACCACTCAATGTTGCCTCGGGTTGGAGGACATGTACGATCACAAGCGACGCATCAAGGGCGGCCGCTTGTGTCGTCGCAAATCGGACGGCTTCGTCGGACTCCTCTGATCCGTCTGTTGCAACAAGATATCGCATGTGTGATCCTCGGAGCCAAGATAGAAAAACGCTATTGGACATTTTCAGTCCGAAAAGAAGTGGTCCGCGCTCGGTGGTGGTAATTCTGGGCGTCTCGGTACCGGTTTACTCTGAGCACCCACAGTTTCTCATCAGCATCGTAGTATCGCCACCAAACACAACCAGCACCGATCGAGGCATACGAGAGACCAGACACGAATCTCCGTTCTTTGATGGGTGGCGATTCAGCGCACCCACTGCTGTTTTTGTTAGGTTATTTTCGGGAGCTAATCATGCACCAGATACGTTTCGATCGCCGTGTGGGTCAGCTTAGGGTTTGCTGGTCGGGGTCGAGACCGATCGTATGAGATTTCTGGGTAATTTATTGTTATATAGACACCGTGTGGATGTAGCGAACCGAGAGACTGCGTCGTCCCATTTCAGAATCGTTCGATAACCGAACGAAATCAAATCCACCCATCGGGTGTTCTTTATAAGTAACTCACCGATATCTGTCGGGTCCTCGGTTTGAATCCTGGACCAACCGTTAGAACGTGCATGCGTATCTACCGGCTCTGACTTTCTTGAACGCAGTTCTACATCGACAGTCAGAAAGTATATCAGAATCTCGCACGAGACCCCACTCATGGCTGGCGGAACTGTCGAATTCCATTTCAATTCACCCATAGACGAAGAACGATTCGTTCGGACGTACCTCACAGACGCGTGGGACCGCTTCGAGACAAGCGAGTACTGGACAACTGGCTGGTTTTGGTCCTATAGACAGTTCGCTCAGTACGATACCGGACCGGATGGAGGATTAGTGCGGCTGGTGTTCGAGGGCGCTCCGGATGAGCTCGTCGAGTCTGAATCCGAACGATGGGACGAGTTCAGTGGCCTCACCTCGTGGTGCCTCCAGCGGTACGAAGACGAAGGGTATGACAGCCTCTTGGACCAGCAAATCGACGCGAAGGGGGAAATCGGTGGCGAATGGGAGTATCGGCTGAAACAGCTCATCACGCAGTTTTCGCTCGCCTACTACTGCGAATTCGAGGAGCCACTCCCGATAGTTGGCGATGGCCACGATGAGAATCCGAAGCAAATTGGATTCTGGGCAGCCATCCACGATATATTAGTGCAATGTGGATACGACTGGTACGATGAGACAGCGATGTGCCAGAAAGCGCTGAAAAATCGATTAAAATCCATCGCCACCTACCGGGGCGCAGAGGCTGCCCGTGACGAGTACCAGCGGCTGCTCGCCGAGTGGCAAGCACACGAAGAAGAGCTTGAGCGCTGGCTTGAGGAGACTCCCACCGGGCAGGCAACTGAACCCTGACAGGTTCCATCGTTTGGGACTGATCGGTGCCGACTCTGCACGTGCCGCTTTGTACCTGTCTTGCCTTGCTGATACCCACAGCATTAACCAAATCAGACGAATCCAATTTTCAGGTTAGGACGTGCTGTATTCACCCTCTGTATCGGTCACGTCTTAACTGACAGATCCCGAGTAGTTGGTGAAGACGCTGCTGCATACAACGCGCATATCGGTCACGCCTGACACGTCAATCGTCGCGTCTCTTTCAACGTCTGCAGATCTCTCAGTAGTTGCCGTTATGTGACTGCCGCTTAAAAGGACTACAGGTGAACTCTGGCATGCCTAAACCATCACCACCAGATGAATCGACCGGCTGGCAGGTCGAACAGAATGCCTCCGAGGCCTATGAAAAGTATCTGGTACCGCCGATTTTTGCGCCATGGGCTGACCGACTCTTCGAGACTATTGATGTCAATGAGGGAGATCGAGTTTTGGACGTTGCCTGCGGAACCGGTATCGTAGCGCGGCGCGCTGCATCCCGGGTCGGTACGGGTGGGTCCGTTGTGGGGCTTGACATCAACGAAGGGATGCTTGTAGTGGCGGAGAAAACCGCTGCCGACATCCAGCCTTCAATCGAGTGGCGACAGGCCGACGCGACCGACCTTCCGTTCTCTGAGAAACAGTTCGACGTCGTCTGCTGTCAACAATCTCTCCAGTTCTTCGACGATCCCGCCGTTGCAGTTGAGGAGATGCAGCGAGTTCTCGCACCAGGTGGGCGCATGTCATTGAGTGTTTGGCGATCGCTCGACTACCATCCCGGGTACGTGGTGCTGGCCGACGCCTTAGAGCGGCACATTGGTGACGAAGCCGGGGAAATGATGCGCTCTCCGTTCCCCGCATGGGAAGGGGAGGATCTACGAACACTCGTCCAGGCTGCAGGGATCGTTGACGTATCGATCACCATTGAGATTGGTTCTGTGCGCTATCCGTCAGTCGAAGAGTTCGTTCGCCGTGAGTCGGCAAGCTCACCGCTAGCCGAAGCAATCGCAGCCGTCGGGCGAGAGGTTCGGGATGAACTGGTTCTAGAGGTCGAAGATTCGTTGCACGCGTACATTGACGACGAGGGAGTCATCTCACCAATGGAATCGTATGTCGTCACCGCAGATAAAAACCAGTAACGGGCGATTCATTCTTTCATAATACGGGCAGGGTATATTTCACCGTGATGAGCACAACTTTGGAAACCAGCAAGTTCACTGTTGGTCAATATGCAGCTCCCATCGACCGGCTGTTTCAGGTGAAAATCTGTCTGACAAATAGGATTTCAACAGAGCCGATCTCCTGTATCGACCAATTCGATTGCCCCGTGATCTCGTCACCTTGCCGTACTACATACGCGCCCTGTATGCAGCTTAGATTCATCGAACTACCCGACAGCTGTCAGGAGTAGCGTGACCGGTACAGAGGATATATTTACTATGGCCATCTGATTTTGGCAAGTTTGTCTTCGCTGTTAGGAACCGACCGACCGTTTGTATCAGGACTCCTCTGATTGCGTCAGAAGATGTCTTCCCGCCGGATATAGAGAACAATGAATCCGGCTATGAGCAGGCCAATCCCCCACCAGAGCGAATCACCAGGCAGCACAAAGAGTAGTAGCGTCACTAGCCCGGATGTAAGAAGTGACCAGCCGACTGTGGTCTGATACGCCATATCAGCGATAGCCGCCCCTCACAAAAAGGATAGCTGGTTGCTGTTGCAAGCATGGTTAATTGTCGCTCCTGGAACAGAGTACCCCGGGAAACAATCAGAGAATAAACCATATGCGCACTGTATGCAGCACAGATGCATCGAACTACCCGACCGTTGTCAGGAGTGGCGTGACCGATACAGAGGGTAGACGCATCAAAGCGGTACCGGGAGACCGAGGCGGTACCGAAACGAAACGCAGATTAGGGAACAGACGGCCTACCAAAGGGGGCGTCTGGGTGCGAAGTGGAAAAAGTAACTTTACTCGACAGCGTCAACACCAGCAAATGGGGTACGAGTACACCGGCGACGTCCATCAAGAACTCGTCGAGTCCTATCGAGCAGACGAATCGTCTCTCCCGAAGGACACCTCGCGGGTCTATCCTCCCCGCGATTCTCTGCGTGATGAACCACCTCTCCTCAAACAGCTCCTGTTTCCCAGATGCTGGAACGCGACGGAACTGCTGGACGACCCCGACGAAACTTGTGCCCGCCTGAGCGAACTCGGCAGCTGCATACACACAGGTATCACGGCCTATTCGGGTCGTGACGCAGACAAATTGACCCCGATCGTCGACAGGACACTCAACCGGCTGCCCGCGATTCGACGGACCCTCGAAAAGGACGTCGAGGCCGCGTATAAGGGTGATCCCGCAGCGAAGAGCAACTGTGAGATCATCCGGTCGTATCCCGGTTTTCACGCGATCATGACCCACAGGGTGGCGCACATCCTCTACGAGGAGGACAGCTTCGAGTACGCCCGCGAACTCGCCGAGTACTCGAAGGTCGAGACGGGCATCGACATCCATCCAGGTGCGGAGATTGGTGAGTATTTCTTCATCGATCACGGGACCGGGGTCGTCATCGGCGAGACGGCGACAGTCGGCGACTGGGTCCGGATCTACCAGAACGTCACTCTCGGCGCACTCCACTTCGAGGAGGAAGAGGGTGAGGACCACATGCTGGCGAAAGATTATAAGCGTCATCCCGATATCGGCGATCACGTCGTCATCGGTGCCGGAAGCAACATACTCGGGACGATAGAAATCGGCGACCACGTGAGCATCGGTGCGAACGCCTGGGTGACTGACGACGTCCCGGACGACACGAGCGTGTTCATTTCTGACCACCCCGATCAGGAGCAGAAATCGAACAGGTAGTGGCTTCGGAGTTCGCGGACAGTACTCGACTCGACACAGCTCAGTTACGAAACGCCGTCTCTGTAACGGCGGTCTTAGCGACTGTCTTGCGAGTCATGCGCTGTGTATTCAGCACGGCTCCAAGAACATGTCACTAATTGAGTATTTCAACAGAGCCGAATTTTCGATATACTCGCAGAACAAGCACCGACGGCACCGAACCTAGGCCCACATACTACTTCACAGTCTACGTGATGGGACCGTATACTGCGTTCAACGCGGCGAAAGCCTACGACGACGCTGACAAACTCCGGACGCCCTTCCAAGATGATCCCTCTTCGATCCGGACGAGCATATCGACGCCGCCGGAAACAGCAATATGGAAGAAGCGCTCCGTGATTTCTGCAAAGAGCTCAGGCACAGGCACAATTGTCGTGCCTTCATCGCTACCGACATCGACATCCCCACGCATCAGCAAGCCAAAGAGCAGAACGAGGACCGAAGTGAAGACGAACCGGCAATCAAGGGGATGGATCCGCTTGCCCAATCGGTCGCGTTCGCGGCCCACAGTGATGCTGTGCTCTTCTTGTTCACAAGTGGTGGGTTGACGACCGGAGTGGGGGCCGAAACCGGCGGGATCCTCGGTGAATTCCATCTTCGACGGGGAAACCCCGCTACTACTCACAAACCCGGACAACGAGTTGCAGTCTACGTAGACGAGAACTTTGGAACTGCGACGATCGACGAGCTCCCAAAGGGATACGATATTCAATACAACCAATTTGAATCGAAAGCCGACCTACACACGTCTGTTCGCCGCTGGTTCGATAATCTCTCACGCGAAACCAGAGATACGAATCTTCCTGTATTTGTTCCCGGTCAAACCTATTCCTATGAAACTAGCGAATAATACTGCCCCGAACCAAGTGGTAGGATAATGACAATAAGGCTGCGTGCCGAATATAGCCTCTAAGACTCGCACAGCGATTCAAACCTATCACTCGATGAGGATTTCAACGAGCCCCTGAGTTCTATGTTTGGCATTTGGAAACCAAAGAATCCTCTAAGGCTCCGAAATCACCGAGTCACGATCTTGTGAATTCGTCGTGCTTTCCCGTATCCCGAATTCCCTCAGAAGTTCGGTTAGCAAATCCGTACTGTTCTAGATACTCAAAACGGCGCTCGATCTCTTCGTCTGAAACGCTCAACTCCGTGGCCAGTTCGCTCACGGACTTTGGGGTGTGCTCGTCTAACTGCATTCGGAGTTCGTATCCTTCCATATACCGTAGATAGTACTCTTGAACGATGTCATCGAGTGGCGTTTGGATTCCCTCATTTTCGTCAAGTCGCTCCAAAGATTCGGAAACCACCGTGACGAAGAATTCCCCGCCCAGGAGTTCCACCTGACGTTCGAGTTCAGATTCGATGACTTCGAAGTCGAGATCCGTCTGAACGAGCGTGGCCATATCAGCGATATCGTCCGGGCGTTCTGCGACGGCTTTGAAGAGAAAGATGTCCTCAAACGAGACGAGGCCGACCGAGAAATACTCCTTCGAGAGAAACGGTTCGCTTCGCGCTTGCATTCCATCGCTGAAGAACAGCTTATCGGCGATCTGTCGATAAAAGACGTCGAACTGACAGCCGGCGTCGTTTCGTACGCAGTGGCGTGCTCCCAATCGGTCGTACTCGTCACCGAGATCGGTGACTTCCTCGTACCCGAGGTCGTCAAGCACCCCCATCAGGCGGCTGAGGGCCGTCTCATCCACAACAACGAGATCGATGTCTTTGGTCGTGTCCTTGAGAGACGGCTCGTGGAGTGACATCGCGCCACCGCCGATGAGATACACCTCGACGTCAGTCTGGAGATGATCTGCGATCCGCCGGAGTTCGACCTCGATATAGTCACGGCCGAATCGTTCACGAGAACTCATACAGTGACCTCGTACTCTCTCGCTGTTTGTTTGAAATCTTCCCATTCGGGCAGTTGCTCAGCCGTGACGGTGCCTTTCGACTCCAGGAATTCGATGAGCTCGTCAATGGTAGCGCGTAGATCGATCGTCAACTCGGATACGTAGTGTTCAGCGTGCTCTTGGAGCACAGTTCGATCGATTCCTTGTTTCTGTATCAGCAACAGACAGTACGTTCGGTATCGAGAGCCATCATCAATGAGCAGCGTGTGGCAGACTAACTCCGCGGGAGTGATTTCCGAGAGTCGATCCGTCCGGAAGTAATGCCGCCGATCACGGGTGAGAAGCGGGACGCCGAATTCACCGAACAGCGCTGGCCCGGTCAAGAAAAACCCATCAGCGCTAACATCAGAGTCACACGCGAAGAGATACTCGTCGTGTGTTTCCCAGATAAAGTTGAGTCCAGTCGCATATTTTTCTGCTTCACGCCGGTGTTTCTGATGGAACAGCCCTCTGGCGATGGAGACCAATACTGTAAACGGATCGTTGAGACGATATCGAGACTTCGATTTCCCGATGACACCAACGCGCTGGAGATCAGCTAAGCGACGGTACACTGTTGCCTGGCTAACACCACTCCGTTCGGCCAACTCGGTCGCAGTCCATCCTTGATCGAGATAATAGAGAATTTGTAACCCAGAACCGGCGATGTGGCCGGAGAGATCCATATGGCTGTATTCGGTGAGAAGCCCCTCAAGTTGCTCGATCGGCTCGATATCCGTAAGCGAGACCAGCTTTTTCCGACCGCTCTGTTTGGTTTGGACGTAGCCGTACGCTTCTAGTTCGGAGACGATACGTGAGACGTGGCCAGGACTCCATTCGAGTTGATCAGCGAGCGTGCTGATACTTACTTCCGACGCACCCTCTTCTATGAGGTGTGACATAACCCGGAAGTGACTCTTTTCGACCATATCATCTCAAAAGAGGCAAACGATATATAAATCCTTTTCGTAATTTGAGACGATTGATCTGTATTCCAATAGATAGAGGCTCAGAAATTACTGATGAGATATATATCTCAGAGAGGGCGAACTCATCCCTGTTGTAGACCCCCCAAGTCTCTCTTCGGAAGGAATAGTGTACAAACGAGCTCTTCGTTAGTATATCCGTCGTCAAGAATTTCGGCGCAATCGACGAGAATACTGGTCCACGCGTTCTTCACGAGTCAGCGTCGTCGAACCGCATCCGCCCCGTGAGATACTCCGTTAGCACCAGCGAGCAGTACCGAGTAAACGCCTGGCCTCGTGCGATCCGGTTCCCATCAATTTCGACGACATCCGCATTGGCGAGCGCATCGAGATGTGACTTCAAGAGACTCTGCCGAGTCCGGTTGTAACTCGCCGTCGAAAGCCGTCGCGGTTGCTCCTCTGTCGTGAATACCGCGATTGTATCTCGTCTCCAAGCTCAGCAAGTCTCGCGCTGTCCACGTCCGGGAGGTGCTGGCCCACACTCTGGGCGTAGTCGAGCACCTGCTGTGCTTCTCGCAGTGCTTCTAACTCGGATACAAGATCCATTTCGGCCGTATCGACCGCCGTTCGGAAAACGAATGAACTCTTTCGCGCTCAGCAGCGTCTCTTTATAAACGACCCGCTGCCGTCTGTTGAATCTAGATCGTTCGGAAAACGAATGGGCGCTGCAGGATTTGAACCCGCGACAACTTGGTCCGAAGCCAAGCACTCTGTCCAAACTGAGCTAAGCGCCCGTATCATCTCATAGCGGTAGGATCGGTTATAAGACCGTCGGTCTGGTCACTGGTTGCGATCGCCTCCCACGGTCGCCCGCAAAATACGCGGGATTTACAAGGACGATCGGACCATCGTATCGTATGGCTGAACACGATCGCCCGAAACAGACAGAGTATGTCCAGCGCTGAGACCGCCCACGGGTATCTTCGTTTGACGCGTCCGGGGAACGCGATCGCCGCGGCGTTTCTCACGTTCGTTGGTGCGTTCGTTGCGGCGGGCCTGCAGGCGGATCCACCGACGGTGGCGTTCGCCGTCATAGCGACTGCCTGCGCAACAGGTGCGGGCAACGCGATTAACGACTACTTCGATCGGGATATTGATGCGATCAACCGGCCGGATCGGCCAATCCCGAGTGGTGCGGTCTCCCCGCGCGGCGCGGCCGTCTTCAGCGTCGCGTTATTCGTAGGCGCGACCGTGGCAGCGTTGCAGCTCCCGCTACTTGCGATCGCGATCGCCGTTGTCAACCTCGGAGCGCTCGTGGCGTATACGGAGTTCTTCAAAGGGCTGCCTGGCGTGGGGAACGCACTCGTCGGATATTTGACCGGGAGCACGTTTCTGTTCGGGGGCGCAGCCGTGGGTGACGCCGCGGGCGCGGCCGTGCTATTTGGGCTCGCCACTGTTGCCACCTTCGCTCGTGAGATTGTCAAAGATGTCGAGGATCTCGATGGCGATCGCGCCGAAGGCCTGCAGACGCTACCGATCGTCGTGGGCGAGCGCACGTCACTGCGTCTCGGGACAGGATCGCTGTTGATTGGTGTCGCCGCAAGTGTTGTGCCAGCGATCGATGGGACATTTGGCTGGGTGTACGCCGTCGGAATTCTCCCGGCGAACGGGCTCATGGTGTGGGCGATGTGGCGATCGTTCGAGGATCCCTCGATCGGACAACGGTATCTCAAGCGGGGGATGTTTGTGGCCGCTGGGGCGTTCTTTCTGGGTCGTGTCGCGGTCATTGTCTGATCGTAATGACCAATGGCCTTGCCCGCATAATCAAAAAGAATATTACCGCTACGTGGTATCTTCCTAGTACTTGATGACTCCCGGCGAGAAGCGTGTCGTTCGATCGTCCGCAAGTGGAGGACAACGGCGGGGGAGACTTTAATGTATGATCTAACACCGAACCTGGACGTAACTGTCGATCCAGGAACTAATCTTCTCATACGTGGGCCACCGCTCACAGGCAAACGGGCATTAGCGTTAGACATTCTCGCCGACGGGACAACCCAGGGCAATGGCGCAATCGTCGTAACGACCAAAGACAACGCCGATCGAGTCCTCGCGGATTATGAAAAGCGAGTCGCCTACGAGGCTCGACCGGTCGCGGTTGTCGACTGTGTGACCAGACAGCAGGGCGTCAGCGATGTCAGAGATGACGAGCGGATCAAATACGCCTCCTCGCCCGTCGACATGACCGGGATCGGGATCAAACTCTCGGAGTTCCTGCAGGCATTTTATCAGGATCGTGGAATTGAGCAGAATCGAATCATGGTCAACTCGTTGTCCACGCTTTTGATGTACTCAGACCTTCAGACGGTGTTTCGGTTCCTGCACGTCTTTACCGGGCGCATCCAGAGCGTCGACGCGCTGGGTCTGTTCTGTATCGACTCGAGTGCTCACGACGATCAGACGCTAAACACCTTGACACAGTTGTTCGACGGGATCATCACGACGAGCGAAGATGCTGAACCGACGGCCCGCTTCGGAAGCTCGTAGCCCTCGTCAGTGACCATATTGATCGTAGCCCTCGTGAGTAACCACATTCATCGATATCCGTCGTGATTCCCCGTATTCGTCATTACTCGTCGATACTCGTCACCCGACATCATCAATTGCGCTTCAACTGTGCTTCAATGGCGATTTTATGCGTGAGTGCCTATTGGGGGTCAGAGACTGGTCTCCAGATCACGGAGTCTTATCGCGGGGAAGTAAGAATTTGTTTCCGCTTTTAGGAGTCAGGATCCCGGATTTGGAAGACTGGTTCGGCCACAAGCGCTTTGACTCCGTCTCACAGACGTTCAGCTATGCCGCTCACCAGCGACGATGAACTGGATGCGTTATTTGACATGGAGACGATCGCCGTCGTGGGCTGTTCGACAACACCTGGAAAGGCCGCTCACGACGTGCCCGCGTACCTGCAACGACAGGGGTACACCGTCGTGCCGGTCAATCCGTTCGCCGACGAGGTCCTCGGCGAGTCGGCCTACGACACCGTCGGCGATGTCGAAGAAGCGATCGACATCGTTGACGTCTTTCGACCGAGCGACGAAGTCGCAGGGATCGTCGACGCGGTGCTCGATCGACACGCCGATCGCGGCGACGTGAGCGCGATCTGGCTCCAGCTTGGGATCCATGACGACGAGGCGGTCTCACGGGCTGAAGCTGCGGGATTGGACGTTGTCGAAGACAAGTGCATGAAAGTCGAACACGGCCGACTCAGATCGGCATAACCCGTCCTCACAAAGCCGATCTCGGGTTATCGGGGGCGTTTATCTCAGTTCGGTGGCTCTCCTGCGGTATCGTCTTCAGCCGTGTCAGCACTTGTCTCACTTTCGGGACCAGCTGTGTCTGATTCGTCGGTGGCTTCGGTGTCAGCCTCGGACTTCGCCTCAGCTTCAGTGATGTGTGCGTCAGCCTGGACCCGATCGAGGTCAATATCCATCTCTTCGGCGATCGCGGTGAGGATCGCCCGCTGCTCGATGATCTCTGATTCAAGCGTCTGTACCTTCTCGCCGGTGGTCTGTACTGTCTCCTGTGTACTTTCGACCTGGACACGGAGGTCGTTGAGTCGCTGGTACATCTGTTCGGCGGTGTCTGCAATGGATTGAATTTTCTTTGTCGTGCTTCCAAGTCCCATACTACTATTCTCACGGTGCTCCTTTGTGTTCCTTGCGGGTTTGCTTCGCGGATCGACCGGCAGGTCTCTCGTGTGGCGGTGTGTTTTTGCGTCCACCGCACTACCGATATACATGAACGATCCTCGGATCCTCCTGACCAACGATGACGGCATCGACAGTGTCGGGTTTGCGGCCACCTACGATGCGCTCTCTGCGGTCGGCGACGTCGTTGCGGTCGCACCGCTTGACGATCAAAGCGCCGTCGGCCGATCGATGTCTCACGAAGTACGTGTGCACGATCATCGCCTCGGCTACGCAGTCGAAGGCACCCCAGCGGACTGCGTCGTCGCAGGCCTTAGCACCCTGACACCGGACGTCGACATAGTCGTCTCAGGCTGCAACAAGGGAGCGAATCTCGGTTCGTACGTGCTCGGTCGGTCAGGAACGGTTAGTGCCGCCGTCGAGGCGGCGTACTTCGGTGTGCCGGCGATCGCCGTGTCGCTGTATATTCCCAGTGATCAAGATTGGCAATCGGGAGCAATAGAGCCAGAAGAGTATCAGAACGCGACAGACGCAGCGGCGTATTTTGTTCGACAATCGGTTTCCCGCGGCGTCTTCGAGCAGGTGGACTATCTAAACATCAACGCACCGTTGTACGACGGCGAATCCGCGCCGATCGCAGTTACTGAGCCCTCTGGGTTCTACGATATGGGCGCAGAACGAGACGGTGACGTGGTCTCGATCGAGGACCACATCTGGGCTCGCATGCGCAATGGTAATCTGCCCGATCCAGAGGGGACCGATCGGCGCGCCGTCTACAACGGAACGGTTAGCGTTTCACCGCTCACCGCACCACACACCGCCAGCCACCACGACGCGCTTGACGAACTGGTCGCAGCGTACCATGCGTGAGACGCTTTCCTCGATCGATTTGGGTCCGATCTGGCGACTCGAAGTGTGATCCGATCGCCAGATCGATCAGTCTCCACTTGTCGGTTCGCAGCCTTCACACTCGCAGTATCGCTCACAAACGGGATTGTCACAGTCTGGGCTCCGCGCTGAACAGTACGTCCGGCCGTGGCGGATCAACAGCACGTGAAGCGGATAGATCAATTCGTCCGGGACGAGATCGTCAAGTAGATCGTGTGCTCGCCCGTTCGAGGCGGATTCAGAGACGAGCCCGAACCGCTTTGAGACCCGCTCGACGTGGGTATCGACCGCCATCGTCGGCTTGCCGAAATGAAAGTTCAACACGACGCTGGCTGTCTTCGGGCCCACGCCTTTGATATCAGTCAGCCAGTCTTTCGCTTCCGCTGTCGGCATTGCGTCAAGGAACGCAAGCGAATATGCCCCGCCGGTCTCTTCGCGGATCGCCGCCAGCGATCGCTGGATTCGGCGTGCCTTCTGGTTGGCGAGCCCGGCGACGCGGATCGTCTCTTTCAACTCCTCGTGGTCGGCTGCCTCGATTGCCGCGAAGTCGTCATATCTGTTGAACAGCGCTTCGGCCGCGCGGGTCGTGTTCTGATCTGCAACGTTCTGTGAGAGGATTGTTGTCACCAACTGCCGGACGCCCTCTCCCGGTTCTGCGGTCGGATCTGCGCCATGTTCGGCTACCCGATCGACCGGCTCGTACAGCGATACAAGATCATCGTGTAAGGCTCGAACCTGCGTCTCGTCCCACGTCTGTATCGACATGCGATAGTTTGGGATGGGGACGACTTCAGGATGACGGCTATACTCGATCGTAGCGGTGTGGCACTGACTGTCCTATCAGTGAGCAGTACAGCCGATTACAGCTGGTCGTACGATCGGAATATGATCACCGAACAGTAGTTGATACGATGGCTGAGAAATGGGTTATGCGACACTATCCTTATTCGTCCTTTTGTTCCTCGTCGTCGTCATCTTCTTGCCCATCGCCATCGCTTTTATCATCCTCGCTGTCACTTTCTCCACCTTCGCTTTCTTGAGTATCGCTAGTGGTTTCTTCGTCGCCCTCATCGCTTTCATCTTCGTCGCCCTCATCGCTTTCATCTTCGTCGCCCTCATCGCTTTCATCTTCGTCGCCCTCATCGCTTTCATCTTCGTCAGCGCTTTCTTTTTGATCCTCACTTGATTCGTCACGTCCCTCCTCGTCATCGCTTTCTCTTTTTTCTTTGTCGGTCCCTTCGGTTTCGTTTTTGACTCCGTCGCTTTCTTTCTTATCGCTCCCTCCGGCTTCTTCGCCGCTGGTTTCAAACGAATCGCTCGTCGAAAAATTGACATCGGTCTGACCGCCATCGGTAAGATACGAGACGGTAGTTGCACTCCCGCTGAATGCGGCCAAAAATAGGATCACAGCAACGGCAACAACACTGATTGTTTTTTTGTTCATTTCGGCGTACCCCCTTTGTCTCGATCGTCTGCCGGTTCAACAGCCTCTCTATCCGCTGATTCAACGGCCTCACTTTCTGCCGGTTCAACGGCAACAGCGTCATTTGATTCCTCGAGGCTCTCACCCTCCGTAACGTCGACACCTCCATCAGTCGTCTGTGGACCCCGATCTCCGGCGGTTCGATCGGCCTGCGGTTGAGTATCGTTTGACGACCCAGTGGCAGGGGCTGAGTCGGATTCCCCCCGCAATCGCATTGTGTAGAGAATTGACGACAGACGAATACCCAATCCGATGAGGAACGTCGTCGTAATACCAACCGCAACACCGATCGTCTGAGCGGTAGTCACATTGAACGCGATATACACGCTGTATCCGGCGAAGACAGCGAGTATGAGTGTCGAAACTGTGAGATCGGTCGCAGTGATCGTCAGCTCCTCCGCTGATTCTTCAGACTGCTCTTGATGTGATGCCGACTGAGGTGCAGGTACTCCTAACTGTTCGCTATCGTCGATCTGTTCGGGAGTGGTCGACTCGGTGAGCGAATCTCCACTAGCGTCAGTTTCGGTGTCGCTCATCGAAGATTGCTTAGGTTCGATCATTGCTGGGCGTTCGTCGTTTTCGACGGATTCCGATTGGCTGCCGCTCCCAGACGATTCGTCCGGCTCGGCTTTGCTTCGGACGATCGACCAGACCTCAGTGGCCAACAAGAGCCCAAACGGGACCACGACGAGAAGAATAAAACCCATCGTTGAGCTGGCAAACTGGGTCACATACCCGATAAGCGGAATCGTGAGTATTACTGAGCCGACGAACTGGTCAGGCGAAACAGTACCCGCATCGGGATCCTCGTTGGCATCACCTTTTGTCTCGAATTCGGGGCCGTTTGCGGTTTCCGTAACGCCAATAACGCGGTGTGTTGTTGGCACGTTTTCGTCACCTCGATTGAACGTGATAATATCTCCCTCACTGATCGTCTCAGGATTCTGTTCGGCAACAATGACGACGTCCCCCGGAGAGATCGCTGGCGTCATGCTTGCGGTGAGCACGACGTAGCTCGCATCCGCACCGATCACCCATGGGGCCGCGTAGATGACGAACGGAACAACCAGTGCAATCAGCAACAATACTCCAAGAGTTTTCCCGACTTTCGCGTGATCCATTTTTATGATCCCCCGTTACAGCGGTTTTTTGCCGATGCGTCCACAGAACAGAGTGTAGTTCCGTCAGTATCTTCTGCTGAGACGACAGTCAGGCTGTAGGTATTCCCATCGTGTTCGCCCGTGATCTGCAGTCCCGGACCGAATGGCTCAGAACAACTGATATGGAAACAGGCGATCGTCTCTTCAGCAGCGATGAAATCGATATTCGGTCCATAGTGCGTCTCACCATGGAACTCAGCAGTAACTGTGTCACCCGACGAAACCGGTTCACTGAGTACCGACTCCCCTTCGCTGGCGCGTTTACCGTCTTGAGTGTTTGAACTCGTACTCCCCTGTGCTAATTCGACAGTCGTCTCAGGTCCCTCGTACTCAAAGGTCGCACGGGCGATTTTATCACCGTCATCGCCTTCACATGGCACACAGCGTTCTTCGCACGAATATTCACTGAAGGGATTCACGGGCGATGCGTTGTGCCGGCACTGTTCGGCGTGGAACTGGAAACGTGCGTTCGTCTCTGTATCTTCGAGGTTCGAACCAACATCGTCGGGAAGTTGGTACTCGATTTCCAGATCCGAACTCTCTCCCGCAGTGAAACAGTTTGCACCATCGGGAGTGAGCCGAACCCCGTCGACGAGTTGTTTTTGGACGGCTGAGAGCGACCCAGCAACGTCCTCGCCGTCTGCATTCTTGAGGATCTGTCCGTCAAGCAAAAGCCGGATCTGCAGTTTGTCCGCAAGCGCTGAGGGCTCTGGACAAGCCGTTCGGAGCCAGACCCAGCCGTCGTTGTCTTCAACGGTTATGGAAACGGTCTCACCCCCCGAGTCACCAGGTTTGAGCTCTAAAGCGCGCAAAGTCACTGTCCGCTGGTCTACGCTGCAGTTTTGACTGTCACGTTCACACGCAAGTGAGAGGCTAAATCTGCCAGTCGTGACTGAATTATCGGCAAACCGCTCGCGGTCGGAAAGGTCCGCACCGGTGGCCGCGCCGGTCAATGCGCCTGCTGTACCAGCACTCCCGACCAAGCCGAGGATTTGTCGCCGGCTCAATCCGAGTGAATCCGATTCCTTCGGGCTCATGGATCGTCTCCGTCGATGAAAGGGCTGGTTTCGTCCGCACAGTACGTCAGACCGAAATCAACTGCAAAGCCGACACCAGCGCCCTGATAGTCGTTGCCGACTGTCTCTGGAAGGCGCCAGGTGAATCCCAGACAGAGCCGATCGTCCGCCCCAAGACAGGCGAGACGCGCTCCATTGAGCAGTTTTCTGTCAGTAAATACCCCTCGAAGCGATCCTGAGCCGATCGACTCGTCACCGATTCCATTCTCACCATCACACCCACCGATCCCCGAAATACCGGTGTCATACCACAGTTCGACTTCGATGACGTCCGCAAGTCTTCCCTCATTGGTCAGCCGTGGACGGAACCACGCGGCGACCTCGTCGGTCTCGTCGGCCTCGTCTATCTCTGGGGAGAGCCCGACGTGGAGCCAGCCCTCATCGCCGGGAAGGAGATTTGATTCGTCGATCGTCGGGCTGGTCCCCTCGGCCACTTCGATCGGCGATCCGGACCAGTTGTCGGTTTCGTTGGGTGCAGCGTTTCCGGGCGATTCATGCACGATTTTGCCGTTATACTCTTGCCGCCACGCAATCTGCAGCGATGGGTCAGTGCCACCGGAGTCAGTTCCGTCAGCATCTGTCTGGGCGTACGTGTAGTGGGTATGCGTCGGCGCGGTGGCTGAGACCTGCGTGACCAGCGACGCGCTTGCATACAGTAGCCCACCGGCTGTCGCGGTCCCTAACAACCGACGCCGGGTGAGTGGTGGCTCCCAATCAGTCATCGCTCACCCCCCAGGTCAAAGTGAGGGCCGGCCACCCCGCAGTTCGCGATCGGAGTCTCATATATTCGTTGAACTGTCTTGATATCGTTTAGGTATGGACTGCCTTCGCGCTCGACACGACGACCCAGGAACCCATTGTAGCTGTTTAGTAGGGGGCTAAAGACGGTGGAAACCCGGAATTTGCAGCTGGTATTGTGGTGTACATAGTGCTGGTACATCGTGTATTGGTTGGGTTGCTTTAGCCGGGGACATTCGGCTCGGATACCCATCTTCTGAGTTGATCGACCGCTTCGGATACTTGCTGCAGAGAGTGTGTCAGTGTTCTCAAAGATAGTAGTCCAGTGGTCAGTCACTCGAGGGTCCACTCGGTTCACCGTTGTGTCGACACTGCTCGGTGTAGAACCCGAGGTCAAAGCTCAGTGTGTCGCCTTGAATATCGTTTTCGACGTCTCTGGGGACCCACCACGCGAAGCCAATGTACCGGGTGAACCCGGGTTGGAAGCACTCCTTGATACCGAGATCATCAAGCTGAACCCCATCTTCGAGCGCATCGAGATCATCACGCAGCGTTCCACCATCGCCGACAGTGAATTCCTGCTCACAGAGCGCTCCGGTTGTCAGATCGCCGTAAGTGTGATCGGTGAGATCGCCGTCGAGTTCGTAGCGCTCCTGGACCGTCCCGTCGAGATCGAACTCGATGATTTCGGTACTTTTTGTCACAGATGCGACAAAGTTACCACGGCCCGACTCACTGATCGCCAGCCCTGTCAGATCCTCACCAGTTTCGAGTTCGGCGACTTCCATCACATCTCCGGTCAGGAGGTTCACGGTGTAGAGCGCGTTGTCAGCGTTTGTGTAGAGGTACAGTTGCCCACTTGAGGCGAACACGTTGTCCGCGCCCTCGATATCGATATCCAGGTCAAACTGATTGGTTACGTCTACGATGTCTGCGTCCGGGTCGGAGATTTCGAACAGCTTATTGTCGGTATGGCTCCCAATCCAGAGCCGTCCGTCGGTGTCGACGGCAGCCTGGGTGATCTTGTTGAGATCGTCGGCATAATCGCTGTCGATCGGCGCGTACGCTACAGTTTGGCTTTCGATGTCGTACCGCGCGATCCCTTCACCGAACTGGGAAACTACGTAAATTGTCGAACCGTCATTTGAAGCCGCAATGTGGGTCCTCGAGAGGTCGAGGTCGCCTTCGTTGTTGTCACCGAAGTTGACCAGTTCCGCTGTCGTCGCTGTTGCTGTCCCGTTGTTGACTTCGAGTTCAACCTTGTACAACGTCGACGGATCGCTTTCGCTGTGATTGGTCATATAGAGAACCCCCGCGGAGTCCGTGCGGTTGAACACGTTGTCGCCGTCGTCGTACCACCAGACTGTCTGGACGTAATCAGCGAGGTCGGCTGAGTTGTCCGAGTCAACAGTCTCTTCGGGTTCAGTCAGGGTGCCACCGTCCTCCTCGACGAGTTCGCCGATGAGCCAGACGTACCCAGGGTTGTCACAGAGGTGGTAGCTCAGCGTGAGTTCGCCGAAGTCGCCGGGGTTCACGTCATCGAGGTGGACAAGGGGATGGCGCTCTCCGTCGCTGTTCGTATCCGCGTTGTCGGTTCGGCCGATCCCATTGCTGTCCGGTTCGAGATCCTTCGGCAAGTCTGCACCGTCGCGGCAGGGATCGAACACGCCGTGCTCATACGCGTCGCCCACGATCTCCTGTTGTCCGTCATCGTTCGGATCAGGGAATGCCTCGATCGCGGTGTTGGCCATGTAGTCACCGAGATCGTCCTTGTGGATCCACATCATCGGATCATTGGGATCCGGAAGACCGACGTAGTCCTCGTTTCCTCCCGGTTCCGACCGACGGACGTCGAGTCCGTCTGTCGGATTATCGAACCCGTACAGCTGCGGGTAGTTGTAGTGTTCTTCCCAGTCGACATTGAGATCAAGCTGTCCGGCTTCGAGTGAGTTGTCCTCGAAGGACTCCTCGTCGCTGAAGTACGCACTCGTTCCCAATCCAGCGCCTGTTGAAGCGACGCCGATCGCTCCGATTCCACCGAGTAGTTTCCGCCGTGATAGTCCGTATTTGCCGCGTGTCATATGTGGTCCCCTCCTGGGGAAACCCACCGGCGGAGTCGAACCGCCGTACACCGTGTGGGTCGAGGCCGGGGTTGTGTTCCGGCGAAGCCAGAGACCCAAAGTCTCGTGGGCTGTTCAGTCGGATGCGTTGGCAGTCTCGTTCGGAAGGCCGTTGTCGTCCTGGTAGGTTCCGTTGAACGGCTCCGCTGGCGGATCGTCGTTATGCCGGCTCTGAAGAGCGTAGAACCCGAGATCGAATGCAACCGAATCGGTCTGGATTTCGTTTCCGACGTCTGTAGGGACTTCCCACTCGAAGCCAAGACAGTGGGTCATCGCGCCAGCGAATGGTTCTCTCTCCTCAGTCGAACGGTTCCCGTCCAAGGCGACCCCCTTCTCGAGGTCACTCATCACGTTGGCGAGCGTGTCCTCAAGGATGACCTCCTCGCCGCCGGTGATCGTCTCGGAGACCTGCGCGAACACCTGTTCGATCGCGTCCTGTTCGTTCGTATCACCGGTAACAACGAAGGTGTTCTCGCCGTTGTCTTCGTCTCCAGTCGTGAGTTCGTTGAGGAATTCCTCGTCAGCCCCAGAGACTCCGATCGCGAAGAGTTCGATATCGTCATCAAGAGCGTCAGCTTCGTCCAGCGTATCGGACTCACTGTTCGGTTCGCCATCAGTAAAGATGACCATGATCCGGTCGTGGTCGTCGGGACAGTTGTCGAGGTCGTCTCCTGCCTCGTCGATTCCGTCCGACATGTTCGTGGTCCCACCGGAGCTGAGACCTGACAGGTCCTCCCAGTCCGATCCCACGCTGTTTTCTACCTCAGCGCTACGGGCAAACAACGTCGCCCCGGTGCGATTGTCGTCGTTCGCGCCGAGGATGTCGTTTGCGAGGTCGTTTGCTGCAGTTTCAACGGTACTGATATCACCGCCGATCGACCCAGAGGTGTCGAGCACGAGCTGAACGCAAAGTGGGTCGCTGTCGGTCTCTCCGTCGCCCCGATCAAGGACGTTGTTACAGTTCTCGTCGTACCACAACGTCGTCCGGATAGCATCAGCAAGCTCGCCGTCGCCTTCACCCGGGTCACCGCCCGTCTCGTCAACATCTTCCTCTGGCTCGGTCTGCCCGTTCTCGTCGTTCGCCGTCAGCTCACCGTTCATGTATATCCACGCAGGGTTATCACAAACGTGGAGACTGACGGTGACTTCGCCAGAGTCGCCGGGTTTGACGTCCTCCAGAGTGAAAACCGGGATTTGATCCCCGTTTATTAATCCGGCGTCAGGCGCACAGAAGTCCTGTTGTTGAACCTCACTGGGCCAGTCTTCTTGTTCTGTTGGGGAGGGCACCTCACCAATTAGGTAGACGCCTTCTTCTTCTTCTTTGACGTCGAACGGTTCGCCGGGTCCGTCCTCGCTGTACCAACTGTCAACCTCGTTGAGTCGACCGGGGCCGCCCGCGTAGGTCGCCCGGTAATCAAGTTTCAGGTCGAGTTCCCCCGCGCTCAGGGAGTTGTTCTCGAACGATTCCTCGTCGCTGAAGTACGCGCTCGTACCCAGCCCTGTGCCTGCAGAAGCAACACCGATCGCTCCGAGGCCGCCGAGTAGTTTCCGTCGTGAGAGTCCGTATTTGTCGCGTGCCATGTGTGTTCCCCTCCTGGGGAGGCCCACCGGCGGAGTCGAACCACCGAAGTGCCAGCGTGGGTCGATTGTTGTTAAGAACCGATTCCGATCAGACGTCCACGCGGAACCCGAGTTCCTCACCCGACGGTTCGTCGTCCCACTCGAACGTCACGTCACCTGAGATGACGTCACCTTCCTGCAGCGTCGCCCCTTCGAGGATGATGTGATTCGTCTCCTCCTCGGCGCTGATGCTCGTCGCTCCCGACGGAGTGCTCCCGTTGATCAGGATATTCTCAACAGTCACGATCGCGTCTTCCTTGGACGATTTAACCGTCACACCGACGCCATCTGCCATCGGGATCGGAGCATCCTCGACTGTGATCTCGTCACCGTTGACGCTCCAGATCGCGTCCCCGCCGTCGATGGTAAGTTCGAACGAGTTGGTGTCGCCGCTGGAGCCCCACTCGGAACCGCCCTCGGTAAGATCATTGTCACCTGGATCGCGGATGTCGAGTTCGGCATTGCCGGCCTCAACAGTACTCGTGTCATTGTCAGCGTAGATCCCACGCGCGTGCCAGCTGGCGTCCTCGAGTTCGTCTTCAAGTTTTGCAAAGCCTTCACCTTCGCGGCCCGTAACGCAGGGATTGGTGGTGCCGTCATTGTGCCGCGACTGCTCGGCGTAGAACGAGAGATCGAAGCCAACCGAATCCGTCTGGATCTCGTTCCCAACTTCGGTCGGCACCTTCCAATCGAGGAGGACGCAAGTATCGTTTTGATGGCCGTCGTTCTCGACGCCAATGAACGGGTTGCGATCGTCGACAGGGTTCTCGGAACCCTCGCCGTCGAGTGGGACGCCATTGCGGAGTGCGAAAAGTGCCCCCCGGAGCGTCCCGTCAAATATTTTACTACCCTTCGTCTCACCATCCTGATCGTAGTAGTACAGCGTCGCCTCAATAGCGTCGGCGAGTTCACCGTCACCATCGATCTCGTCGCCTGTTTGATCGTTGTTCTCGTATTCCGAGGCTGCCTCCGGCTCCGTGACGGTGTTCTCGTCGTTCTCGGTCAGCTCCCCGCACATCCACATGTACGCGTCGTTGTCGACGATCGAGAAGCAGAACTCGAGCTCACCGGAATCTCCCGGTTTGACGTCTTCCAATCCGTAGCTGACAGACGCGCCGTCAGACTCGTTGCCTTGAACCGTTCCTGAGTCAGTGTATTCGCCGAGTTTCTCGCCTTGGTCGGCATAAAAGTCGTAGTGGACGTACAAGTCCAGCTCACCGGCCTCCAGGCTATTATCTTCGAAGCTCTCCTCGTCGCTGAAAAACGCCGTGGTACCCATGCCCGCTCCCGCGGAGGCAAGGCCAATGATTCCGATTCCACCCAGTGCTTTGCGCCGTGATAGCCCATATCTGTTGTCGTCCTTCATCGTTTGACTTGCTCGACGGCTCGAACAGGAACCGGTCCTGCTGGCCGTCGCAGCACACTTCACCCCCTGTACCCCCACCCGTATTAGTATAAGATCGAAAACACTTCGCTGCCGGAATCACAGTCGATCGTAACCAGATGTCAGCGGATTATTGAACAGCCTAAACGGGCCTGCGTGGAAAATAACGAGATCTCAGCGGCTTTTTTCAAATTTCAGGAGCCCCTTGTAGAGGTCATTTCACCAGTAGCCTCTCATTTCTAAAATGCTGACTTTCAATAGGTCCAACCTATAGCCACGACAGATATTTCAGCAGTTGTATAATTAACTGCCTATCAGGAGTACCTCTCGATCGTGATATAGGGTGTCCCTGATATGGAGCTTGATACAATAGAGACAGTTGGTCTTCCCCAGTTCAAGGTATATGAGGTCTTGGCAAACCGTCGGCGGTTCGAGACGATTCGCGTCCTCGAAGACGCCAGCGGGAGTGTCTCGGTCGCCGAACTCAGTGAAATGATTGCCAAGGCAGAAGCCAACGGCGAATCGCCGTCGAAGTCCGCACGCGACAGTGTCTACTCTTCGCTCCACCAGACGCACCTCCCAAAGCTCCACGAACTCGGTATCATCCATTACGATCGTGAGGCCCGGACCGTCGAACCACTCGATCGCGCACGTGATGTCTCTCGCTACATGGAGGTTGTCACGTACTTTGGACTGACGTGGGGCGAATATTACCGCGCAGTCGGCGTCATCGGAATGGTCAGTGTGCTCGCCTCACTGCTCGAACTTCCACTTTTTGGCCTTCTCGATCCAATTTTGCTCTGTAGTCTCGTCTTAGGAATCTATGCGATCTCCAGTGCGCACCAGCTGTGGAGCCATCCGATGGAACTCCACGTACGTGATCTCTGGAAACGCTGACACGCGGTGATTCAGGGTAAAAAATACGTGCAGACCGATGAGAGTCGATGCGACAAAACGAGAGGGAACCACCATTTGGAACACTGAGTTGAGACGCATGACGTAATAGTCATTACTGACTCGGCCGTATCCCCGACAGTGACGGGCCGTATTTATAGTATCGATGCCATGCGAATCATCGCGATCGTTTTTGTCGTTGTGATCCACACCGATCCGTTCCAGGGTGTTAGCGCGTACGGAAATATGATCAATTTTGGAACGAAGACGATCTCACGGTTCGCAGTTCCCTTCTTTTTCATCACGTCGGGCTATTTTTTCGCGATCAAAACTGCCGATCGGAATTCAGCAACGTACCTCAAACAGCGGGCCGGCAAACTCACCTCGTTGTATCTCTTTGGGTTGTTGCTCGCGGCACCGATCTTCTTGGCTGGCCGATTGGCCAGAGCAGAGCTTACCGACGAGTCGGCATGGACGACGGCCATCAGTAGTGCGCGTGAATTCCTGAACCCTGCCGAACTCCTCTACTACGGCACCTCGGTCTCTGATATTCTCTGGTTCCTCCCCGCGTTATTCTTTTCACTGCTGTTTGTTTCGCTCGTCGATCAGGTCGGAACCCCAAGCTACGTCCTCCCAGTTGCGCTGGGATTTCATCTCATCGGGCTCCTCGGATCGACGTACACCATGTTCGTTGACATTCCATTCGAGACCCGAGATGCCCTGTTCTTTGGTTTTTTTTATACGAGTCTGGGCTACACTATTCGTGTCCGCGACTGGGTGCCAACAGAAAAAACAAGCCGTCCTCTCGTCGGCCTTATTGGCTTGTTCGCCGCCGTTCAGTTCATCGAGTTTTATTTCCTCGGATACCCACTCCGTGGTGAAGCATTTGGATCGTACGTGTACGCCCCGAGCTACGGAGTGTCGACAGCCTTGTTGAGCACCGCATTGTTCCTGTATCTCCTCTCGCGGCCGACACTCTTCGCCGAAACACCAATCCCCAACTGGGGCATCTATGCAGTGGGCATCTACGTTACACATCCAACGATTTTTGCGACTCTCGAATCTATCCGGGAGGTGGTAGAGACAATGGGCTATCCGATCGATTCTCTGATCGGTTGGCATCTATTTTTAACACCCGCAACGATCGCTGGCGCACTCGCACTTTACGTTCTTGCACACAGAATCGGACTCATCGAGATCGGCGGTAGCCACTTGCCTGGGGCACCGTGGCTCAGGACCCGCCGATCTGATACAAAATAACGGCTTCTGTCGAGTACTACGAACCCGCCTGTATGAGTGGTAGGCGTGAATAGAACACCGATCGAACCACCATTGACCACAAAAGTTAACTAGAGGCTTCGTTCCAGTCGATACCTGTCGATCGTTCGAGATACCGGTCCACAGTGTCGTTCGCCCACGAAACGACAGCTGGGGCCCTACTTTCGAGCAAGCCTTGGGTTTCTCCGTTCTCGTTGCACAAAAAGAGGTGAACAATTTCGTCAAGAACCAGGAGGACGAACCCGATCGGCTCATCGTACTCTCGCACCGTCGACGAGCCTTCGGCGATCTCTCGCCAGCGTCCCGTTGACTCCTGATCATCTCCGAGCGCCTCAAGATACGAATCATCCAGCACGCACTCCGCAGTAAATCGCTCCGTCACGACCCCCTGATGAATGGCCGCAATGTACTGTGGCGGGGCAGTCCGCGCAACACACCGAAATTGCGTCGCCTTGTGGAGTTGTTCGATTCCGTGGTTGAAAGGCGCGGTCGGATCCATTTTCGTCGGGGTCACAAACTGTGCGTCCGCGAAATCTTCGACGTTGAGGTCCGTCTCCTGTCGTGGAAGCAGTTCGATCGCGTCCCCGAGCAATTGGACGACAGTGATGGTGTCGAGGAGTGGAACGAACCGCTCAACGAGGAGCGAACCTGCAGTTGTTATGTCGTAGACGCGCCCGTTCTGTTCGATCCAGCCACGTTCTTCGAGTTCCCGAAGGGTGCGGCCGAGTGTCGATCGGGGTGTGTCGGTTGCCGCCGCCAGGTCTCGTCGCTCGTGTGGGCGTTCCTCGAGCGTTCGCAAAATACTCGCCCGTGTCTCCGATCGCGCTACAAAGGCGACGTCGTCGATCGGCGAACTCATGGCATGATATTCATGTTCTCTAATATAAATTTCCCGCCGATCGAGCATCTCCTACGCCGTGGGAATTTCCCGACAATTGCACTCTTGATGGTTCTCTTCTGTATAATTGGTATGTCTCGAAAGACTGAACCAACCGCAAATACACCCTGGGAACTATTCCGAAGAACGGCGATCAGTGCACCCGAAAGCGAGGCAGTCGTCGATATCCGACGCAATGAGCGATTCACCTATCGAGAGCTGCATGAGCACGTCTGTGGATTCATCGGCGCACTGCGCGATCGCGGAATCGGTCACGGGGACACGTACGCGACAGTCCTGAAAAACGGCCTTGCGCAGACTAGCGGGATCCTCGCCCCGAGCGCGCTGGGGGCGGTGGTCAACACAGTGAACTACCGACAATCACCAAACGCGATTACCCATATCATCGCTGATTCTGCTGCTCGTGTTGTCGTTTTCGACGAGGCGAATCGCGAGACGATCGCCAAGATACGAGATGACCTCGAGACAGTCGAGGCGTTTCTCTACGTCGGTGATGAACCACCGTCGTGGGCCAACGACTACGACGCCGCCGTTGCCACCCACAGCGGCGAGCGCCCCCCGTCGCCAACGGTATCCCCATCTGACCCGGCGTTTCTCGTGTACACTTCTGGAACCACCGGCGCGCCGAAGGGGTGTCTGTACACGAACCACCGATTGGTCGAGACACTTCTCCAGGTCAAATCGGTGTTCCGACAGCATGACGAACGAGCACTGTCGATCGTCCCACAGCCCCACGCGGCCGGCAGCTTCGGGGGCGGCACGACACCCGTGTTCTTCGGCGGGACGATCGTCACGCTCGCGGACTTCCACCCCATTCACGCCTTAGAGGCGATCGAGCGGGAGTCGCTTACCTACATACTTGCCGTCCCGGCGATGTTGCAAGCGATGATGGACGCAGGCCCGACGCGGTTCGAGACAGACTCGCTCGATCGTGTCGTCTCGTTCGGCTCGCCGTTGTCGGCGGATCTCGCCCGTCGCGTCGACGACGCCTTCGAGTTGACGTACTTCGGGAACCACATGGGTGCGACCGAAATTGCGTGGTTCTTGACCCAGGATGTCCGTGAGGATCTTGACCGCGCAACCTCGACAGGAACCGCCGCGATTAACGTCGAAACGCGCGTCGTCAAACTGGACGAGGAGGGTGACGCTGGCGATCCCGCCGATCGCTGTCCGCCCGGAGAAACTGGAGAGCTCATCGTGAACTCGCCGTACGGCATGGATCGCTACCTCAATAGGCCTGATGCGACTAACGAAGTGTTCCGTGACGGCTGGTACTACACGGGCGATCTCGGCCGGGTTGACGAGGACGGACGGTTCTGGCCGGAAGGGCGAAAGACAAACATGATCATCTCCGGCGGCATCAACGTCTCCGACGTCAACGTCGAACGGATCCTGGGACAGCATCCCGCTGTCGCCGACGTGGCGGTGGTCGGCGTCCCAGATCAAAAGTGGGGCCAAAAGGTCGTCGCGTCTGTCGTTCGAGATCCTGAGTCGTCGCTGACGGAAGCGGACCTGTTGGAGTGGTGTCGAGATCGAGACGATCTCGCGGACTTCCAGCGGCCCAAAGCGATCGAGTTCGTCGACGCACTGCCGCGATCGGCGACAGGGAAAGTCCAGAAGTTCAAACTCGAGGACGCAGCCGCATTGTAATCAATGGCTAAAATCGACGATCGACGGGTGGCCGCCGAACTGGAGGACGATTTTGTCGTCTTCCGTATCGGGATGCGCGTACACAAACTCTGGAAAGTACACCGGTGGCTCCCGATCTTTCGAGCGATGCCGAAGATGCTCGACGAACTGGAGTCGGACCCAGACAGCGGGTTGCTGGCGTACGATGCAAATCTCGGGATTCGAAACCACGAGTTTGTTCAATACTGGCGATCGTTCGACGATCTCCGGGAGTACGCGCTCGATTCGGAGGCCCGTCACGCTCCCGCGATGAAGTGGACGAACCGGATCCTCGAGGAGAGCAACGCGGTCGGCATCTGGCACGAAACGTATCTGATTGGAGACGGGGAGTACGAAACCATCTACCACAACATGCCACGCCAGGGATTGGGAAAAGCGGGAAGCGTCTATCCCGCGACAGCCGATCGAAAGACGGCAACCAGACGGCTCGAACAGAAGTGAGAGTCGTGAACTCGCAACGTGAAAACTCGAACAGAAGTGAGAGTCGCGACATCGCAACCTGACGACTCGAATAGATGTGTGCAGGCGGTCCGAGGCAAACACCTAATTCAGTGTAGTCACATTCTGCGAACAATCCCGAGTAATGCTCATTTATAAAAACACGGCGCGGGGGTTCCTCCAGGATGTGGTGCAAAATCGAATCGTTGACCAGATCCTAGCGGGCTTCGAAGCACAGCGGATCGGCGGCGTCGCACGGAATGAGATCCGTGCGTGGAGACATTCGCTGCAGTATATGGCGAACCTCTTTTTTGATCAGGAGCTGCCGGACGACGCGGAGGTGGCGATCGAGTTTCAGATCCCACTCACCTCTCGACGCGTTGATTTCATGATCGCCGGACGTGACGCTGATGGCGAACGCACGCTCGTCGTTATTGAGCTGAAACAGTGGGGCGGTGAGCGAACCGAACCGGTTCCACACAAGGATGGGATCGTGACGACCGTGTTGGGCGGCGGCCTCCGTGAGACGACGCATCCGAGCTACCAGGCGTGGTCGTATACCCAACTCATCGAGGACTTCAACGTTGCAGTCCAACGCGAGAATATCCGGGTACACCCGCTTGCGTACCTGCATAACTTCGATGCGAAGTACCGCGATCGGATCGATAACGAGATTTATCGACCCTATACGGAGCGCGCGCCCGTCTTCCTCAAACAGGATGTTGATGAACTCAGCGAGTACCTTGCATCGAAGATTACAACGCCAGATACCGGCAACCTGCTCCAGCAGGTGGAGGATGCAGACCTCAAACCCAACAAAAAACTACAGGATTCCCTCGAAGGAATGTTGGAAGCCAACGACGAGTTTACCCTGATCGATTCACAGAAAGTCGTCTTCGAACGGGCCGTTGAACTGGCGAAGGAAGCCAACGAAGAAGACGAAAAGAAGGTACTTATTGTCGAAGGCGGCCCTGGGACCGGCAAAACCGTCGTTGCGGTCAACATTCTGGCCGAATTGATTCAGGAGGAGTATACCGCCCAGTACGTCTCGAAAAACCGGGCGCCGCGGGCAGTCTACAAAGAGAAACTCCGCGGCGACATGCTCGTCAAAGAGATCGATCACCTGTTTACCGGCGCCGGAAGCTACGTTTCGACGCCATCAAACCAGTATCCAGCCCTCGTCGCTGACGAGGCTCACAGACTCAACGAAGAGTCGACCTTCTTTGGCCGGGGAGAAAACCAGGTCATGGAAATCATCAACGCCGCCAAATTTTCGGTGTTCTTTATCGATGAAAGCCAACGTGTGCACATCGACGACATTGGGACAAAACAGGAAATCCACAAGTTCGCTACGGAGATGGATGCGGACATCGAGACGATGGAGTTGGATGCGCAGTTCCGCTGTAGCGGCTCTGACGGATACGTCGCCTGGCTCGATGACGTCTTAGCGATCCGTGAGACTGCCAACGCCGACGGCTTTGATCTACAGTTCGATGTCAGACTCTACGACGACCCACAGCGGCTGCACGAAACGATCGAAGCCAAAAACACCGAAGGGCAACTGTCGAGAGTCGTCGCAGGGTACTGCTGGGAGTGGGACAAAGACGGTCGCAGCGATCCAGCCTACCATGACATCGAAATCGGCGAGTATCGTCGGAGTTGGAACCTCGACGGCGGCGATCCGTGGGCTGTCGACGAGGGATCGATCGACGAGGTCGGCTGTATCCACACCTGCCAGGGGCTGGAGTTCGATTACGTCGGCGTGATTATCGGCCCGGATCTCAAATACCGAGATGGCGAAATTATCACCGACCACGAGGCACGAGCGACGACCGATCGATCGCTGTTTGGCATCAAGAAAATGCTCGATGAAGACCCCGAGCGGGCACGCGAGATCATCGACGAGGTGATCAAAAACACGTATCGGACGCTGCTCAGCAGGGGGCTCAAGGGCTGTTACATCTACTGTTGTGACGATCAGCTTCGAGCGTACATGCGAAAACGCCTCTCGAACATCAATGGGACGATCGACTACTGAGACTGCGCCACACAGCAGTGTGGTTGCTGATCGTATTCTAGAGGCGAGCGGAGTAATGATATTTTACGAGCAGTCAACCCATGGGTAGGAACGATGACCGAAGACCTGGACTCTCTCCAGCGGCAACAGGAAGCATTCATTCGATCACGGGACTGGGAGCAATTTCACACCCCAAAGAGCATTGCAATGTCAATTTCTGTCGAGGCGAGCGAACTGATGGAGGTGTTTCAGTGGCACGACAACCTCCCAGCAAGTGCGTACGACGACGATCCAGAGATACAGACCGCTGTCGAGGACGAACTCGCAGACATCCTCATTTACGCACTGAGTATGGCTTCGGTGTTCGAAATCGACTTGGGAGCGGTCACCGCACAGAAATTGGAGGAGAACGTCGATCGGTTTGATGAACAAACAGCGGCAGAGATACACCAGGAACTGTCTCAGTGGAAATCGAATGAGGACTGCTGACAGTGGGGCCTCAGTGTATTATTTGTGCATTCATATGAAAATGAATATACTCACGATCGAATCCAAATATAACGACGTAGTCCGTCAGTGGAGGACAACCCGCTTCGATCGACCCACAGAAACAGCAGCGTGGTCAAAGCGGGTGGGCAGCCGAACGTAGTCAATCAATCCAGATAGCTGATCACGGATACGCAAGCCAACATGAGTCAAGATACAGTCACCGTTAAGACAGACGACACCGGACCGTTAGACACCTTCCGGCAGTTCTTCGCGCTGCAGCGGGATGTGCTCGTGTTGTCGATCGCGATGTTCGCGTTCAGTCTGGGCTTTCAGATGACGAACCGGTTTCTCCCCGAGTACATGGTGGCACTCGGCGCGTCCGGCTTTGTCGTCGGGCTGTTTGGGACGTTCGGCAACATCATCTCTGCGCTGTACCCGTATCCCGGCGGTGCGGTTTCCGATCGAATCGGGTCGCGATACGCACTAACGGTATTTGGGCTCATTTCGACGATCGGATTCGGTGTCTGGCTGGTCGCACCGACGCTCGGCGCGTTCACCCTTGCTGGCGTACCGATCGAGCCGTGGATCTGGATCTTCGTCGGGCTGATCCTCGCACAGGCCTGGAAGTCCTTCGGCCTCGGGGCGACGTTCGCCGTGGTTAAACAAGCGACCGATCCCTCACGGCTGGCCGCTGGGTTCGCCAGCACGGAGACGTTCCGTCGAACGGCGTTTCTCATCGGGCCGGTTCTTGCAGCAGTCCTCATTGGCTTACACCCACAGTTCACCGTGAGCTTCCAACTCGTCCTCGCGGTTGCGGTTGTCTTCGGCGTGCTCGGGACGATCGTCCAGCACCTCCTTTACGATGCAAGCGATGATTCGTTCGGCGATTCGTTCGCAGGCGTCGATCAGATCCGCCAAGATCTCAAGGAGATGCCAGAGCCGCTGCGGCCGCTGTTAGTCGGTGACACCCTCGTTCGGTTCGCCAACGGCATGGTGTACGTCTTTTTTGTGTTGGTTGTGACGCAGTTTTTCGAGGTTGGGTTCGACATGACACTGGCGCTGGGTGGGTTCTCCTACGAGGTGAGCCTCTCACCGGCAGCGTTCTTTGGGTACCTGCTTGGCGTGGAGATGCTCGTCGCGCTGTTGATCATGGCACCAGCGTCGAAGTTCGCCGAACGGGTCGGCCTCAAGCCAGTCGTTGCCACCGGATTTGCCGTCTACGCCGTGTTCCCGGTCGTGTTGATTTTTGCGCCGACGATCGCCGGAGAAGTCCTACCGCTGTCGATGGTCATGATCGCCGTCTTCGCGTTCTCTGGGATTCGGTTTGCCGGACTTCCGTCACACAAAGCGCTCATTGTCGGCCCAGCCAAGCGCGGGGCAGGCGGACGGGTCACTGGGACGTACTACCTGCTCCGGAACACAATCGTCATCCCGAGTGCGGCGATCGGTGGATATCTCTGGGACTTCGTCAGCCCAGAGGTCGCTTTTAGTATCGCCGCCATCATCGGCATCATCGGAACTGGCTACTTCTTCGTGTTTGGCAAGGAGTTTGAAGCGTACGCGTGATCGCCAGCAAAACAAATTCGACTGATCGCTGTCGGCCGTCCGTCAGTGCAGCGCTTTGAGGTTGTGAACGACCGAGAGCCGATCGACCAGTTCGGCGGTCGGCGCGAGCGCTCGTTCGATCGCCGCAGTGGGTTTGTACGCCATCGGCGCTTCGTCGCGGACAGACGGGACAACCGACTCTGAGTAGATCCCCTCCATCGCCGCCTCGAACGCATCGATCGACACTCGATCGAAGGCATCACTTCGGCTCATCGTTCGGCCCGCGCCATGTGGAGCGCTGTGGTTGTATTCGGGATTGCCAAGGCCGCGAGCGATGACCGAGCCATCGGCCATGTTGAATGGGATGACGAGCCGCTGGCCGTCCCGTGCAGGCGTCGCGCCTTTGCGGATCGTGAGGTCTCGAAAGTCGATGTAGTTGTGGATCGACTGAAACGAGTCGATCGGCTCCACGTCGAGGGCGTCACAGATCGTCTCGGCCATGAGCGTTCGGTTCCAGCGGGCGTACTGCTGGGCGAACAGCATATCCACGTAGTAGCCGTGGGCTTCTCGGCCCTCAAGCCAATCGAGGCTGTCGTTTCGGTCTTCGGCTCGGTCAGCCGGCCGCGCGAGTCGGTCGAAGGTATCCTCGATCGCCGACCCCTCGAAATCCGCGCGGATCCGATCGCCGTCCAGATGCGACTGGCCCATCCCGCCGGTAACCCACCGATACAGCTCCGCGTCGCTGACCGCGTCGGGATCGAACTGAAGGTACCGATCGTAGCCGTCGGGGATCGCCTCGCGGATTGCGTCGGCCGAGCGGTAGTCGTTGGCGTTGCCCTGCCAGAACTCTGCGACGGACTTACCGAGATACCGCGAGCCGCTGTGGATGACGAGCCAGTAGTCTCCGGAGTTCTCCGCGCGGGCGAACTCGATGAAGTGGTTCCCACCGCCGAGCGTGCCCGCGCTCTTGATAATGTGTCCAATCCCTTGACGCTGATCTCGGAGCACTCGGTCGCAGAGCGATTTGAAATATTCCCCGTCAAAGCCGTCGAAGTCGAACTCGATCGGATCGATCGGCTCGCCGAATCGATCCTCGAACGCCGCGTTGAACCGCTCGAAGACCTCGTTTGCTCGATCGAACGGAAACTCGTCGATCAGGTGCGGCGCGTCGTCGTAGTCGTGAACATCCCGACCCATTGGGACCGCCTTCCGGACCGCGCGTTCACGATCGGGGCCCGACAGCGGCAGCGTCTTGCCGAGATTCACCGCAGCCATCCCGCAGCCGACATCGACGCCGACGATGTTCGGGACGATTCGATCGGCGAGCGACATAGTGAACCCGACGGGTGCGCCCGCTCCAAGGTGGGTGTCGGGCATCATCCGTATCGGCTCGGTGAACGCGGGGTGATCGACGAGCGTTTGGATTTGCTCGCGAACATTCGGCTCAATCAACGACTCGTCGTCGGTCATCACGTGGGCGGTGGTGTACTCGCCCTGTATTTCGATCGGCATGGTGAGAGCGTGGCGGACGGCACGGTGCCGTCCCATCGGATAGTGCGGCTACGTGGTTCGGTCGGATAGCGTCGTTGGTTCGATCCTCGTCGCTACCCCAGTTGCCGTTGTTGGATCGGTGCGAACCGCCGCGGTGATTTTTTCACCGTGTCCCCCGAAGTTCAACCAATGGTTCGGCTCCCCTGGCGGCAATCGACACCCGACTCAGCGGTGGAACCGGCCGACAGCCAGATCGACGGCGAGCCGATCGTCTCGTGTTCGTTTCAAGATGGGACACTTGAGGTGTACGAGTCCATGGTGTCCATTTCTCGCCGATCGGCATCGAACTTCGAGGACAAACAGATCGCGATGAGCGAGATCACGGATGTCACGTATACCGATCGGCTCGTTATCAGCTACCTTCAGATCCATCAGCGGGGGTTTGAGACCGACGAGGCGAGTCTGTTGTCCTCGCCGGTCGACGAAAATACGCTTCATGGCGGCCGCGGCGTGAGTGATTGCGCCAAGCGGGCCGCCGAGGCGATCCGCGATCGGATGGGAGAAAAAGCGTGACACCCTCCGGTCAGAGGTTCGATCGGTCGGCGATAGGCTACATCAAGCGACAGGCGATCCAAACAGCCGAACAGCAAGCGATCGACCGAACCAACCAGAAAGTGATCCGCCATAACAACCAGAAATCGATCGACCACATCGACCAGAAACCGATCGACCACATCAACCAGAAACCGGTCGACCACATCAACCAGAAACCGATCGACCACATCAACCAGAAACCGATCGACCACACCGAGACACAACAAACCGAAACAACCGATGTTTATGATTCGCCCGCGGCAAACAACGGTATGATCAGTACGTCGGTCCGGGTCGCGGAGTGGTCCGCATGAACGCGCTCCAGCCGCGGATTCGCATTTTGTGGGTGGGTAGAGCGATCATTAGCGCCGGCATTGTCGGGGGTGTCGGATACGCCGCCGCGATGTACGCAGACGTCCCGGTTGAGTGGCCGATCGCGATCGCCGGCCTCCTGCTCGTCGTTGGCGTGCTCCACGCCCTGTTGCGCTATCGCAACTGGCGCTACGAGATTCGAGAGGATTCGTTGTATCTCGAGCGAGGGGTACTTACCGAGGTGCGAACGGCCGTCCCACTCGTCCGGATCCAACACGTCGACTCGCGTCGGAGCGCGCTCGAACGTCTTGTCGGGCTTGCGAGCACAGTCGTCTACACGGCCGGGTCACGCGGCGCGGACGTCCGGATCCCGGGATTGACACCTGATGATGCGTCGGCACTCCGCGAGCGGCTCAAGCGGCTCGCGATCGAAGCCGACGGGGAGGATGCGGTGTGAAGCTGTCGCCGATCTCTGTGCCCTACCGGGCCGTACAAAAAAGCGGCAGCCTGCTGTTCATTCTCGTCTTCGTCGGATCGACTGGCTCGTCTGGGTTCGGTGGGCCCTTGTTAGCCCTTGCAGCGTTCGCCGTCCTCGCAGTCTCGATCGGCTACGAACTACTGTACTACCGGCGGTTTAGCTACGAACTCACGGCAGATACACTCGATCTCAGCTCTGGCGTGTTCAACCGCCGCGAGCGAGAGATCCCGTACGGGCGGATCCAAAACGTCGACGTGAGCCAGAATATCATCCAGCGCGCGCTCGGAATCGCCGCAGTGAACGTTGAAACCGCCGGCGGCGGCTCGACGGAGGCGGTGATTCGGTACGTCTCCGCAGAGACGGCCGAAACGTTGCAGACGGACGTCCGCGATCGCAAACGAGGCCGCGATCGCCGAGAAGGCGCGAGCGCTGACGAACCCGCGGCTGAACCCGAAGCGCTGTTCTCGATCGAACCCAGCGAACTCGCGCTCGTCGGCGTGTTGTCGTTCGATCCGCGGGTCCCTGGTGCGATTCTCGCACTCCTCACTGGCTCGGTGCCGTTCGTCTCGCCGATCCTCCCTGGCGACGTGAGTGGTATTGGGCTAACAGTGCTCATTATCGTGGTCGGAGTGGCTGTCATTGGGCTGTCGTGGATTGTCGGAGCGATCTCGGCAGTCGTCAACTACTGGGGCTTCCGACTCACCCAGACCGAGGACGAACTGCAGTACGAGCGCGGGCTGGTACAGCGATACAGTGGAACAATTCCATTCGATAAGGTGCAGACGGTGACGATCGAGGACAACCCGTTGAAACGACGGTTCGGGTACGCGACGCTGGGGGTCGAGACCGCCGGCTACGCGCCAGGACAGGCCAACGGGAAGGGAAGCGAGGCAGCGGTCCCGCTGGCATCCGTCGATCGCGTCCACCGACTCGCCCACGAGCTGGAAGCGTTCGGTGAGCCCGAATTTACCCGACCGCCCAAACGGATTCGTCGCCGGTACGCCGTTCGGTACTTGTTGGCGATCGGTGCACTGACGGCGATCGCGTTCGCAATCACGCGGTTTTACAGCATCCCGTTCCCGTGGTACGTCCCCATTGGTGCAGCCGTATTGACACCGATCGCCGCCCACTACAAGTGGCTCCACCGCGGCTATTGGCTCGGCGAGGACCACTTCGTTGCCCGCAGCGGCTTTTGGAACCGAGAGGCCAAGGTCGTCCCCTACTACCGAATTCAGACAGTGATTGACACCCGAACGATCTTCCAGCGACGCTGGAATGTTGGGACAGTCGTCGCAGATACGGCCGGGTCGCTGTCAGTGCTGGGGAGTGATGCCGCCGCCCTCGATATCGATCGGGCTGACGTCGAACGGATCCGTGAGGAACTTACCGATCGGCTGCAGGCCTCGCTGGAGGAACGCCGCCGCGATCGAAAGCCGGCGAGCGGATTTGCGTGGATTGACACGGTCGAAGATCCTGCGCTTCCGAATCCAGTCGACTTCGACTCGCTCACACCCGCGATCACAGCGGCCGGGAGCGAGGACGCTGATCGATCGCCCGACTCTACCAAGACCGATCGATCGCCCGACTCTCCCAAGGCTGATCGATCGTCCGACTCTCCCAAGGCTGATCGATCGTCCGACTCTACCGACAGCGATCAGCCGGATCGTGCTGAGGAGTAATCCGTTACTGAATCAGTCCAGAAACGCCTGACACTCAACCGTTCGACCGTCAGGATCAGTCGCAAAGAACTGGTAAATTCCGTACTTCTCGTTGTAGTGTGGTTCCTCGGTGGCTCGATCAGCAAGCCGTTGATAGAGTTCATCGACTCCCGTTTCGTCCTCGGTGACGAAGGTGATGATCCCACAGCGATCGGTTCGATCGCGCGCACAGAAGCCGAACAGAAGGTTGTCGTACTGCAGAATGGTACAGTCTGGCTGCTCGCGCCAGACGGTCGCGCCGATCGTTTCGGTGTAAAACTCGATGACGGGTTCGAGCGCCTCGGTCGAATAAAAGACAATTCCGGACATGGCGTTTTAATCGAGGGTTACTCGCGGGCTGCGTCGACGGTTTCTGCGAACGCGCGAGCCGTCTCTGTGATCGCCTCGAAGTCGCCGCGTTCGATCGCGTCATCGTCGACAAGCGCCCCACCGACGCCGATCGAAGACGCCCCCGCCTCAATGAACGACGCGGCGTTGTCCAGATCCACGCCGCCGGTGGTCATGATCGGCACCTGACCGAGCGGGCCTTTGATCGACTTGACGTGGCCGGGCCCGAGCGTTGAAGCGGGAAACACCTTCACGACGTCCGCACCAGCCTCGTAGGCGGTGATGACCTCTGTTGGCGTCATTGCACCGGGAACGACAACCGTTCCGTAGCGGTTGCAGAGTTCGATCACGTCCTCGTGGAGGCTTGGGCTCACGACGAACTCCGCGCCGGCGAGCGTCACCGCCCGGGCGGTCTCGGCGTCGAGAACGGTCCCAACGCCGATTATTGTCTCCTCGTCGTCGAACGACGCGGTGACGTCCGAGAGCATGTCCGTCACATTCGGGGTATCTGCGGTGAGTTCGATTGCCGTCACGCCGCCTGCCTTTAGCGCTTCAGCCACGTCGATCACCGTGTCCGCATCTGCCCCACGGAGGACAGCGACTACGCCGCTGTCATCGATTCGATCGAGGTCATCCTGTTTACTCATATGTTAGTAGTTTCTCAGGGAGGCTCTTAAGCGTCGGCGGTGACGATCGGTTTACTACGAATTCGATCAGCCGGGTCGTCACTCCGTACCATCTCGGATGACCATCACCTTCACCCGACGCACGCCATCAAAGTCACGGAGTCGGTATGTGAGCTCTCGGATCGCTTCGGCGTCACCCCGACAGAAGAGCGATTCGAGACACCACTCGCCCTGGTGGGTGTGGCTCGTGTTGAGAATCACGTCTTGGTGGGCGTGTTGGACCGCGTGGAGTTCCTGTATCACCTCGTGGTGGCGATAATCGAAGGCAACGAGCGCGACGATTTCACCGCTCGTCTCCTCAAGCCGAGAGTGTGACTCAATATACTCTAACATCGCTTCTCTGACCGCCCGCGACCTGTTTTCGAGAGCTTGTTCCTGCCAGACCCGATCGAACTCCTCAACGACTTCATCAGGAATGTTGAAGCTCGTTCGCATACCAGTGGGGTGGTCGTACCACTACAAGAGTCTCCGTATCAGTAGTTGGCAATATGACCCATTTTATATACGAATCCGACCGAATAGGGTCTGGAACGGCATTACACGCGTTTCGAACTGAATAAAGACGATCAAGTTACCAACAACTGGTATGACGATTTCCCCAGATCGGTATTAACAACCATTATCGGCGTCGTTGGCCGAGTTCTCTGCAAGGATGTTACACGGCGACGCACTCGGTCTGCTGCTCGGGGCGATCGCACTCGGTGCCGTACACGGCATGGAACCGGGCCACGGCTGGCCCGTTGCTGCCTCGTACGCGCTCGATCAGTCGAACAAGTGGGTCTACGGCTTCGCCGCGAGTTTCATCCTCGGTCTCGGTCACCTCATCAGCAGTATCGCGATGGTTGGGGTGTTCTTCTACGCGAAAAACTATTTCTCTCTCACTGAGGTCAACGAACCTATTCATCTCGGCGCGGATGTGTTTATTGGCGGGCCAGTCAGCCTAGTTGCAGGCATTTTGCTCATTGGGCTGGGAATCCGTGAGTACCGACACGGCCACAGCCATTCGCATGACCATCATCACGATCATGACCACGACGACACGCACACCCACCAAGACGATCATAGCCACCACAACGACCACAGCCACCAGGACGATCATAGCCACCACAACGACCACAGCCACTCGCATGACCACGACGACAATGGCGTGAGATCCCGGCTGAAGGGGATCATCCCGTTCGTTGGTGAACACTCACATGCAGATATCGATGATGCCGCCGATCGTGGCCTCCTCGGGATTGCGTGGTTCGCGTTCCTCCTTGGATTTGCACACGAAGAGGAGTTCGAGATTATTGCACTCTGTGCCGGATCGAACTACTGCCTCGAACTGATGAGCGCGTACGCGATCACCGTTATCGTGGGGATTGTCGGATTTACCATGCTGTTGATCGCAGGGTACCAACACTACGAAGAGCGGGTCGAACGGTACACGCCGTACCTCCCAGCGTTCTCTGCAGCCGTTCTCGTTATTATGGGCACCGGCTTCATCATCGGTGTGTTCTGATCAGTTTCGCTACTCTGTGTGTTCTGATCAGTTTCGCTACTCTGTGTGTTCTGATCAGTTTCGCTACTCCGTTCTCGGGATCGCGTACGCCCCCGCGAGGAAGAACACTGCAGCAAGTCCTGCGAGGATCGCGATCGCCGGCACGAGCGTGTCGCCAGCGGGCGGGTACGTCACCGCGCGAACGCCACGGGAAAAGTACGTCAACGGCGACAGTTCGATCGCCGGCACAAACCACTCGGGCAACAGCGACAGCGGAATAAAGGTGTCCGAGAGGAACAAAAGCGGCAGCGCAATTGTGTTGCTCGCGGCGATCACGCCGTCCTGTGTCTCCGAAACCCGCCCGAGGATCGCCCCGAAGCCACAGAACAACACCACCCCAAGGACGACAAGCGGCCCCAACCAGAGCAGTCCGAGCGAGGGGGCGATCGTCGCGTCAGTGATCGCGAGTACAAGTCCGAGGATGAGCACGCACGCAATACCAATGATAGCGATGTTGACGATCGTCTGTGCGAGGAGCCACTCCCCGCGAGTGAGCGGCGTCGTCGCAAGCTTCTCAAATCGGTTCCCGTCGCGATGGCGAGCGATTTCGCTGCCGATCCGCGACAGCGGCGTGAACAACACGACCGTCGCGAGGTAGCCGGGGATGTAGTATGCGCCCGGCTCAGCGAAGAGCCCGCCGTCTGTCGGCTGAGTCCGAACAAGTGCGCCGAAGATGACAACGAGAATCACCGGGAAAAAGAAGGTGAAAAACACGGCTGTCCGCCGCCGGAGAAACGAGTGCCACCCGGCAGTTACTTCCGCGCGAATCCGACGGGCGCGGCTCACGCGGATCCCTCCTCGGACGAGACAGCAGTTGCATCACCGTCCTGCTCGATCGCGCCCGCTCCGGGAGCGCCGACTCCCTCGAACGCTTCGCCCGTAAGTTCAAGATACACGTCTTCGAGTGTGGGTTCAGTCCACGTGAGCGACCCGTACTCGATGCCGGCGGCCTCGATCGCCTCGACGATCGCCGAGATCTCCACCGGGGAGACGTTCTCGACTACAACCGCGTCGAGGCCGCCAGCCGCGTCAAAGCCAGCTGTCTCGATCGCCGCCGTCGCCTCCTCGGTTACCCCCTCTGCAGTGCCGATCACCAATCGGCTCGATCCGCCGTGTTTGGCAATGAGATCAGTTGGTTCGCCGACGGCCACGATCGATCCCGCCTGTATGAGGCCGACGCGATCGGCGAGCCGCTGGACCTCCGTCATCGAGTGGCTCGTCAAAAAGATCGTTCGCCCGCGATCGGCGAGCGATTCGAGCAGCCGCCACAGCGATCGCCGCCCCGCCGGATCGATCCCCGTGGTCGGTTCGTCCAAAAACAGCAACTCGGGGTCGTTCACGAGTGTGATGCCTACGCAGGCGCGTCGTTTCTGGCCACCAGAGAGATTCTCGTACCACGTATCTGCCGCCTCGGTGAGGCCAACATCTTCGAGCACCGCGTCGGTGTCGCGGCGATCGTCGTACAGGTCGCCGTAGTAGTCGATCAGCTCTCGTGGCGTGAGCCGATCGGGCGGCGAAAACGACTGTGGCAGGAGGCCGATCCGCGCGTCGTCGACCGCGTCGGCCGCGTCACCGAGCAGTGTCACCGAACCCTCGGCATCTGTCGTCCCGGTGAGCGCGCGGATGAGCGTCGTCTTGCCCGCACCGTTGGGGCCGATCAGCCCGAAGATCTCCCCGCGATCGACTGACAGTGAGACCCCGTCGACCGCGACCGTTCCGTCGTACTCGCGCCGAATCCCCTCGGCGACGAGGGCGTGTTCCATACTAGTGGTCGTGTCGGTCCGCTCGTAAGGATTCTGTTTGACTCGTTGATGGGCGATACTTCCTTGCTCCCAGCACGATCGCCTTCGATTCCGCCGGGAGATGTACTACTATCCCGCCGGGAGATGTACTACCATTCCGCCGGGAGATGTACTATCATTCCGCCGGGACCCGTATACTGAATAGCCAAACGGGAGTAGATCCGATCGACATGGACTATCGAACCCTCGGCGCAACAGGAACGAAGGTATCGGAACTGTGTTTCGGCACGTGGCGCTTCGGTCGAAAAACCGGCGGCGTGCTCGAAACCGACGAGACAGAGGCTCACGAACTGCTTGACGCCTTCGCCGATCGCGGCGGCAACTTCATCGACACTGCAAACGTCTACGGCAACCCGAACGGAACGAGCGAAGACTGGATCGGCAACTGGCTCGAAACCCGCGATCGCGAGGATTTCGTGATCGCTTCGAAGGTGTATTTCGGCTTTGATCCGGACAATCCCAACGGCTCGGGACTCTCGCGCACGCACATCCGAAACCAGATCGAGGGCACGCTCGATCGCCTTGGCACCGACTATCTCGATCTGTACTACATCCACCGCTGGGACGAGGAGACACCGATCGAGGAGACGCTCTCGACGCTGACAGGACTCGTTGAGGACGGCAAGGTGAACTACCTCGGCGCGTCGACGATGGCCGCTTGGCAGCTAACAAAGGCGCTCTGGAAGAGCGAGGTTAACGACTACGCCCGCTTCGACGTCACTCAGCCGCTGTTTCACGCCGCCTACTACGAGGACGTGGCCGACTATCTCGATGTTTGCGCGGATCAAGACATCGCGGTGTGTCCGTACTCGCCGCTGGCGGGGGGCTTCCTGACGGGAAAGTACGAGCGTGCTGATCCAGACGACCCCAAATCCGTCCGCGCGCCCGACGGTTCACGCGGGAGCTTCGACGAACGATTCGAGAAGTTCTATCTCTCCGCGCGTGGCTGGACTGTGCTGGAGGAGATCAGAGCGATCGCCGAGGAAGTCGACGCCACGCCCGCGCAGGTTGCGCTGCGGTGGCTGATGGATCAGTCGCGGTTTACGTGTATTCCGATCGTCGGCGCGCGAACGGTCGGCCAACTCGATGAAAACGTCGGTGCAGCCGAGGTCGACCTCAGCGAGGACCAGCACGATCGCATTACACAGGCGCGCTATGACGAGGACGGCAACATCATCAAAACCGGACAGTAGGTCGGGCTAGTCCCCGTGGTCGCGTTCTGATCAGGCGGTCCGAAGCACCTTCGCCGGGAACCGCTCGCGCTGATCGATCGGCTCTGTCGGGAGTTCGATCGGTCCTCCCTCAGCCGCCGAACTCGCCCACAGATCGACCGTTTCAGCAGCCATCGATTGGAACTCGTCGTCTGTCACCGCGGTGATTCGGCCGACGTGAAGCGTCCGATCGTCGAGATCAATTCGCTGCAGATACGCGAGTTCGTCCGGAAGCTCGCTTGAATCGTCGCCTCCGATGGGTGACTCCTCCGGATAGCGCAGATATAGGTGTGCACCCGCAGCAGCGGGTTCGGTTCCGACAGCGAGGCCAACAGCACCCGACGCCTCGACTCGATCGACCAATTCATCAACTGATCCCTCGACGGCCTGGAGTATACGACCGAGTCGTTCGATCCCGTCGTCGATCGTAACCGGGTCCCATTCGGTGTTTTCGGCCGTATCGAGCACACGAAGGTGTGATCGTTCCCGTCGAACTGTCGATCGCTCGGTTATCTCGAAGGGGTACGGTTGACCGCCGATCCGAACCGCGTCTGCCTCCGCTACGGGGTCGGGCGTGCCCCCGTTCGTAGGCGTATGCACGACCAATCGGAGCTCGCGATCCCAGTCTTGTTTGACCGTCTCGACGGCGACGTACGCGGTCCCCTCCTCGCTTTCGTACCGCTCGATGAGCGATCGAAGCGAAACATCAGCCAGTGTCTTGTCAAGGAGACGTTCAAGCAGGTCAGTGTAGGTCTCCTCAGGCTTGAGACGGCGCTGCAGCCGATCGGCCACCTGCCCGTCGAGCCAGACCAGCGCCGGTTCGTCGTAGAGTTCGTCCGGATACGGCGGCGGCCCCGTCCGTTTGACCGTCTCCTCTGCGCGCTCGATCTTTGTTTCCGCCCGTTGATAGTACTCCGAGACGATCGTCCGAGACAGTGGGTCGCCATCAGTTGCCCGGCCGATCGCCCAGATGTACAGGCCGATTGCCTCATACGAGAGCCGATCGGCCCCCTCGTATACCAAGTTTCGGAGGACCCATGCTTGCGCTTCGCGCTGTGAGAGCGTCGTCTCGTCAACGATTTCGTCGATGTAATCGCCGTAGAGTGTCCGAATGGTGTAACAGTATTCTTCGATCTGATCGCGGGTGACGTCGTCTGGAAGTGGATCGACAGACGTGAAATCCACCGCCCCGCCAATAATATTCAGCTTCGTCGATGGATGCCAGCTGGATTCCAGCTCGACCATGTCCCCTCGTTAGCGTTGGGGCGGTAAATCGTTTCGACAGTGAGGCCAACGCGAATCTAGATCTTGCCCTCGAAGAACGACACCGGCACCTCCTCTTGAAGCACTGCTTCGCCGTCTTCGACCTGCAGGATTCGGTACGGAACGACCGGTTCGAGGTTCTCGTTGAGATCAACGTTGCCCGAGGCTCCGTCGTAGTTCACCTCATCGCCGTTCTCGAGTGCAGACTTCCCGGCTTCGAACTCGGCGACACCGACGTTCGTGTCGCCGTCGGTCGGCCGGGAGACTGCGCGGAGGTTTTCAGCGATCGCGGTCCCACTGGCTTCGCCGCCACGTTGTATCGCCAACGCCTCCAGATAGGTTGCGTCGTAGGCGTGCGGCGCGAACTGGGTGATATTGTCCTGTCCGCCCATGTTTTCCTGGAACGTATCGCTGTCGGCCGTCTGTGGCGAGGTAATGTACATTCCCTCGACAATATCCGAAAGACTCGAGAGCAGGTCCGGCGACCAGATCGCCTCGGCTGCAACCCACTGGCCGCCGTAGCCGCCCTGGTCCCACTGGTTGAGGATCGTCTCTCCGTTTCCGGGATACATCACTGCCCCGACCACGTCCGGGTCATCTTCGAACACGGAATCCAACGTCGACGTGTAATCGTTGGTCTCCTGGGAGTAGCCAACCATGTTCAACGTCTCGCCGTCGAAGTTTTCGCTCGCCACGTCAGCAAGCCCCTCGCCGTAGGGGTTATCCACGTACAGGAACGAAGCGGTTTCCGCACCGAGGGTCTCGTTCATGATGCGAGCGACGACGAGCCCCTGTTGGGTGTCGTTCGGCGCTGTCCGGCCGTAGTATTTCACATCGTTGTTCTCGTTTATGCCGGCTGTTGCGAGCGCCGGTGAGGTGTTGCCGTTGCTGATCTCCATGACCTGGTTGTCGCGAGCGATCGGCGCGAGGGTCGTCCCGATCCCGCTCGAATACGGTCCAATGAGCCCGACGATCCCTTCCTCGTTGATCATCGTGCGGAACTTTTGACCCGCACGCGAGGGATCACCCTCCGTATCGCGGTTCGTCACCTCGATCTCTCGGTCCAGCGGGCCGCCAGCAGCGTTTATTTCTTCGATCGCGAGGTTTGCAGCCTCCTGATGGCCCCCGCCATACGCGCTATTCGTGCCGGTGACCGGGAACAGCGTACCAAATTGAATTGGCTCGTCGCTGCCGCCGTTTCCGTCTCCATTCCCGTCATCGTCTCCATTTCCGTCACCGTTGCCATTTCCATCACCGTTGCCGTTTCCGTCGCCGTTTCCATCGCCATTGCCGTTTCCGCCCTCCTGTTGTGCACAGCCAGCGAGTGTCACAGCGCCGATCGTGCCAGCGCCCAACCGCTTGAGCGTCTGACGTCTGCTGTATGATGACATGATTCATTGACACCTAATGTACTTCTCTGTAATTAAACCATTGGCCGATATTGTGGGTGTTGTTACACCAATAACAAATATTGCCAGTGATACATGAACTTTATTTACAAAATAAGTGTGTTTCCGTTATATCCATCATTTGAGTAGATGGAAATTACCACAATAATATAGAAACTGGAGTTAGAGAAACCTCATATGGCAGTCGAGACGGGGTTGACAAATGCTGTGTTGAACGGGATCGTCACCGGGAGCATCGTGGCCCTCGGCGCGATCGGCCTCGCGTTGGTGTACGACATCGCAGATGTTCCGAACTTCGCACACGGAGATCTTCTCACGCTTGGTGCGTACGCAGCACTTTTTGTGAACAGACCCGGAACCGTGCCGGGATTTGAGGCGTTTGCGACCGATAGCGGGATCGGGACGGGCGGTCTGGGGATGCTTTTTTTCGTGTCGGTCGCGTCCGTGCTCGGAACGGTCTATCATCTCGGCGGGATCCGGGCGTTGAAAGGCGAGTGGTGGGGAATTGATGTGCCACCGGCGATCGGGCTGGCGACACACGCGATCGTGGCCGTCGTCGTCGGTGCACTTGTCATCTTTGGAGCGCCGTCGTTTCTGGCAGCATTGCTCTTTGCGGTGGTGTTAGCCGGGGCGCTCGTCCCACTTATGGAGTCGTACGTCTTCCGAAAGTTCAGAGCCAAAGAGGCCTCCCTCGCAATGATGCTCATCGTCTCGCTTGCGCTCGCGTTCATCGTTCGGTTCAGCATCCAAACGATATTCGGCGGTGAGATTCGCTCATACGAGGTCGACACCGTCATCCCGTTCTTCGGCCGGGAGTTGGACATCACGCTCGCAAAGTTCTTCGACCTCTTTGTGGCAAACAACGGCTTCTCGATCGGGATCCGCGAAACACGCGGCCAAGAGGCTGACCTGCTGCTCACGTTGAGTTACTCGTGGCTCGAACTCGCCGCGATCATCGGTGTTGCTGCGGCCGTCGCCTGGGGAGTCTACCGCTGGCGGAAGGGGACGGCCGCCGTTATTGGCCCTCGGTTGGGCGCCGCGCTCGGGGCGATCGGGGTGTTCATCTTGGGTGGAGCCGCACTCTCGTCTGGGTCGCTTCCAGCGGATCCGTGGTACGGAACGCGGGTCCGATCGTCGCCGCTTCGGCTTGGTATCATCCTCACCGCGTTAGGGATGATGGCGCTGTTGCACTATCTGCTTAGGGCAACGACATTAGGAAAAGCGATGCGCGCAACAAGTGATAACCGTGATCTGGCTATGGTTCGGGGGATCAATACCCGGCGCGTGATGATGACCGTCTGGATCATCGCCGGGCTGTTCGGTGCACTCGGAGGGGTGCTCCTCGGATTTCTATTCTCTAATCTCACCATCAATCTCGGATTCAACCTCCTGTTGCCAATGTTCGCCGGCGTTATTCTCGGTGGGATCAACGTGTACGGCGCGATTTTCGGCAGTTACGTCGTCGGCTTGGCAATGGAGGTCGGCATCTTTGCGATCCCCGGACTCAGTGCGACCTACCGAATACCCGTCGCGTTCGTGGTGCTGTTGATTGTATTGCTTGTCAAACCAGAAGGCATCGTGGGGGGGAACTAGTATGGCAGCCGCAGATGTTGTCATTTCGTTCGCGTTGCTGGTCGCGATCTACGGGACACTCTCACTCGGATTGAACCTCAAGTTCGGCCACACCGGACTGCTCGATTTCGGCCACGTCGGATTCTTCCTGGTTGGCGCGTACGTCTCGACCTTCTTTGTGCTGCCACCGAACGATCCGACAGACTTCACTGAATACATTATTGGTCTGGGTGACGTTCCGATTCTCGGCACGTGGGCGGTTGGTGCCCTTGTTGCGACAGTGCTGGCGGGGATTCTCGGTGGACTCGTTGCCTTGCCGACGATCCGGTTACGAGAAGACTATCTCGCGATCACGCTGCTTGGGATCTCTGTCATCTTCCAGCGCGTCATCCAATCTGAGGGCTGGTTGGCAAACGGGCCCGATGCCCTCCGTGGGTACTCGCCGCCGCTACAGTCGCTGTTCCCGCTTGAGGTCGGTACACTTGCCGGCGCGGCTGCGTTCGGACTGTTTGTCGCTGTCGTCTGGGCAGTCGCGACTGTTGGGCTCTCGTTACAACAAGAGCACGAGTCACGGCTTCCGCTCTCCGAGATCTACACCGTTACGACATTTGGGCTCGCGAGTCGCGGATCGGGACTCTTTGGATCTCGGTTTACGGTCGCCGCTGTCGCCGGCGCGATCGCTGGCATCCTGTCGACGGGATTCCTCGTCGCAACTACTGGGATCTTGCTCATCGGTGCTCTCGTCTCCCTGTACGGCTGGCTCGTGGTTACCGTCGAGATCGCGCACAAATACAGCGATCTCGATCGCCGTGAATGGGCGGTTGGCATCGGACTCGGAACCGGACTGCTCGTGGCGCTGTTGCCGCTGCCGTTGCTCGACAGCCTGGCGGCGTCGGTTGCGCTGACGCTTGGTCTGCTTGGCACTCTCGTGTTCGGATACTACAAAGCAGTAATGTCGATCGACTGGATAAATAAGGCCAAGCTCACCGTTATCGGCGTCGGTGGACTGTGGTTCGTCTCCATTTGGTACGTCCTGTTGCCGATCGCGGATCCAATCAGTGCCGGCAGCGTCTCCGGTGTGGTCGGCACGCTGTTCGAAAACGCCGTGTGGGCGCTCCGGTTCGGCGGCGACGGGATCGGCTATCGCATTGCGTTGGTTGGAGACGTCACAGTTAGACTGGATTACAGCCGGTTCCAGCTCGCGTTGTTCGTCCTGTCGTTGGGCGTGTTGTACTACATCTTGGAGACGGCCGTTCAATCGCCATTCGGCCGGGTGTTGCGGGCGATTCGGAACGACGAAGACGTGGTCAAGTCCCTCGGCAAGGACCCGTTCGTCTACAAAATCCAGAGTATGGTGATCGGGTCGGCGCTTGCGGGCTTCGCCGGCGCGATGTGGGCGATGTACTCACAGGGATTGACGTTCCGAACCGGTGACCCAGAGACGACGTTCATTGCGCTTCTCATCGTCTTTATCGGGGGAGTCGGCAACAACAAAGGCGTCCTACTCGGAGCGGGGGTTTACTGGGCGTTCCAGCAGGCGACGACACAGCTGGCCGGATACTTCCCAGCAGCGTTGCGGGTCAACGTACTCGCGTTCCGGCTGGTCGTCATCGGGGTGTTGTTCCTCATCGTCCTCTACTACATGCCCGATGGCCTGCTCGGCCGCGAGGAATACAGCGCGGAGGTGAAGACAAATGACTGAGATACTCGAAGTCGAGAACTTACAGAAGCGCTTCGGCGGAATCACTGCCGTCGACGGAGCGAGCTTCACGATCGAAGAAGGATCGATCACCGGACTCATTGGTCCGAACGGTGCCGGAAAGACCACCACGTTCAACCTGATTAGCGGGTTCGAGGAGCCAGACGGCGGAACGATCCGATTCCGAGACAAAAACCTCCAGAACATCATGACCCCGAGTCGCGATGAGCGGGTCATCTGGGGGGGTGCGTCTGCGCTCACCTTCGGCGCGATCGGCGGGATCGCTGGAATCGCGGCGCTTGGACTCGGTGCGGCCGGGACGCTCGGAACGATCGCCGCAAGCGCCGGCGTCGGTGCGGGTGTGTACGCCGGCCAAGAGAAAGCAAAACAGTCCAGAGCGAGCCATCGAAACAGCCGCCCGTTCATGCTCGCTCGCGAAGGACTTGTCCGAACGTTCCAGATCACTCGCGAGCTCGAAGAGATGACGACGCTCGAGAACTTGATGCTCGCACCGCAGAACCAGGCCGGCGAAAACCTCGCGAATACGTGGCTGCGACAGGATGCCGTCGATCGCGAGGAAAACGCGGTGCGCGAACGGGCCGAGGAGATGCTCGAACTGCTGGAGCTCGATCACGTCCGGAACGAGCGGTCGGGGAACCTTTCGGGTGGGCAGCGAAAACTGCTCGAGCTGGGACGGGTGTTGATGATCGATCCCGATCTCATCCTGCTCGACGAGCCCGTTGCGGGCGTCAATCCCGCACTCACTGAGAAACTGATGGCCCGAATAGAGACACTCCGAGAGGAGGGCTACACGTTCTGTATCGTCGAACACGATATGGAGGTGATTATGAATCTCAGCGATACAATTATTGTGATGAGCGAAGGCAAAACGCTCACCGAAGGATCTCCCGAAGAGATCCAACAGAACGAGGAGGTCATCAACGCGTATCTGGGAGGGAACTGATCCACCTCGATCGTCTCAAAAAAGCAGTATCACACAAAAGCGACGAACACACGACACACTCCGATCAAACACCATGGCACTACTCGAAGCCCGGGACGTTGTTTCCGGCTACGGCGACGCGACGATACTCCACGGAGTCGATCTCGACGTTGATTCCAAAGAGATTGTAACAATAATCGGTCCGAACGGCGCAGGAAAATCTACCTTCTTGAAAGCGATATACGGATTGATCGACTGCTGGGAGGGAACAGTTCAGTTTGATGATGAAGAGATTACAGACCGCCGGCCAGACACGGTCAGCGAGTTGGGGCTGTGTTACGTTCCCCAACGTGCGAACGTGTTTCCCACGCTCACCGTCCGTGAGAACCTCGAAATGGGCGCGTACATCAAAGACGATCTCACGGCGAGCGATTTCGAGGCGGTGTGGGAGCGGTTCCCGATCTTGGAGGAGCGACAGAACCAACGCGCTGGCTCGATGAGCGGCGGGCAACAGCAGATGCTCGCGTTGTCATCAGCGCTGATGATTGATCCCGAACTCCTCCTCGTCGACGAGCCCTCAGCGGGGCTTGCGCCGGATCTCGTCGACGATATGTTCGATCGACTTGTCGATATTCGCGATGGGACCGACACGGCGATCTTGATGGTCGAACAGAACGCTCGCCAGGCGCTTTCGGTCTCCGATCGTGGCTACGTGCTCGATATGGGCGAAAACAAGTTCGAAGGGACCGGCGAGGAACTTCTTGAAAGCGAGGACGTAGCCGAACTGTATCTCGGTGGCGGGTGAAGCATCGCTACTCGAACTGAACGGTTTGTCTCTCTACGGCCGCCTCGTAGGCCCCAAGTGTCAATTTCGTCACGGCGAGCCCGTCTGCTGCTGGGATCTGTAGATCGGCGGTTCCCCGGATCGCATCCACCGTGTTCTGGAGCTTTCGAGCGGTCAGTTCATCGAACCCGACGTCTTTCGGTCGCTTCGTCGTCGTCTCGCCCTCGGCTGTCACCTGGATCGCCTTCCCATCAAAACGGATCATCCCATCCGAGCCGAGAATCCGGATCGACTCGCCGGGAGCCGGTGTCGACTGGCCAGCCCCGCTCACGCTGATCGAGGCGGTAATCTGTGTCCCGTCGCGATCGAGTGTTGCCGCAAGCGCACTATTGACATCGACATCGAGGCCGTAGTCGTCGACCATTGCCGCAACGGCAGTCGGTTCACTGCGAGTCGTCCACAGGACAGCATCAAGCAGGTGTGAGCCGGAATCAGAGAGCTGTCCGCCGCCAGAGAGCGATGGCTTGCCGCGCCAGGAGTTGGCGGCAAACTCGTGCCACCACTGTTCGAGATGGCAGGAAACCGTGTGTGGTTCGCCGATCGCCCCCTCGTCGATCAGTTCACGAATCGCCCGATACCGGGGATCGAAGTGGCGCTGGTAGCCAACCGCGAGGACGAGGTCGCGTTTCTCGGCGAGATCGATGACCTCCCGTCCGTGCTCGATCTGGGTCACGAATGGCTTTTCGACGTGAACGTGGATGTCTCGCTCTAGACACGCCTTGATCGCCTCGTAATGAAGCGTGTGTGGTGTGACGATATTTGCGAGATCGGCGTCTGTTTTCGCGAGAAGTTCACCGTGAGTCTCGTAGGTCGGAACGTCGTGGTCGGCTTTGAACGCGCTGCGTGCGTTCTTTGCGGGATCGGCCCCACCCACAATTCTCACACCGTCGATATCGGCGAGCGCCGTCGCCTCTCGCCGACCGAGTTCGCCCAATCCGATCGCAATCGCGTCCATCAATTCTCCCCCACATGTGCCCGAAGGTCCCGAACAATCGCGTCGACGTCGTAGTCATCTTCTGTCTTGTCGAACACCACTGTCTCGTCTGCACGGACGACGAATATGCCGTCGTCCCCGGTGACGAGTGCGACTCGATCGATCGAGTCGCCGTACTGTCGCAAGATGGCCTCTTGGACGTCCTGGGCGCGGTTCAACATCCCACACGGGACGCAGTATTCGATCTCGATAGTCGTCATAGACTGGCGTTTGCCGTGGCGGATGAAATACCCCGCGATCCGGGCGAACGAGAGTCCAGTCACCAGCCGCGCAGTCGATCGAGACTTATCGCCCGCTGAGCATCGACGTTAGCGTTGGCCGCCAGTACAACAACGCGACAGTAAGCAGGAACACTGCGGTTGAGAGCTCATAGGAGAGCTCCAACGCTGAGGCAGCCACGATCGACCCGCCGCCAAAGAGCGTCGAGCCGACAACCGCGATCACCGGCCACGAACAGGAGATGCAGGTAAACAACCCGAGGACGCCGGCTTTCGCTGAGCCCGCAGTATCGACGATCGCCGCATAGACGAGCCACGCGAGCGCAATGTAGCCGAGCACGTACGCCGGCAACAAAGTGATGTTGACGTAGTAGCCACTGTACAGCGGAGCAGGCCCCCACCCTGGCGGCAAGATTGCGAGCCGAAAGCCGGTCGCCGCCTCGCCAACCCCTGCGCTCACGAGACCGCCAGCGACTGCGAGCAAGAGAAAATATCCAGCCGAAAGTGCGATCGCTCGACGGCGAAGGCGATCGGTCGGCGGTTCGACATTGACCGTCGACAGCACCCAGACGGCGACGTTGATCCAGACCAGCCCCATGAGCATGAACCCGTACGATTGGATTTCGCCATCAGTGTACAGAACGTAGCCGAGGACAGCCAACAGCTGGGTGTTGAGAAACAGCGTCCAATACAGCGCCCGAGTGCTCGGGATCGGGATCGAGAACGCAGCCGAATCAGAGTGTGCCATAAGCGAAGTGAGTGCGGCTCAGAGCGCGAGTCCTTCGAGTACGATCGCGAGCAATACGACGCCAAGATAGGCGTTCGATGCGTGGAACGCCCGAAACGCCGCGCGTTCGGTCTGTTCATAATGCAACCGGATAACCGCCCAGAGGAACACCGTCCCGACGAGGACCCCGCTGACGCCGTAGAACCACCCGAGCGTTCCTGAAGTCGCGAGCACTGCTGCGGCGATGAGCGTTGCGCCGAGGTACCAGACGATGTGTCGACGGGTCGTCGTCTCCCCGCGGACGACCGGCATCATCGGGAAGCCGCCACGCTCGTAGTCGTCTTTGTACGCCAACGCGAGATTGTAAAAGTGCGCGGGCGTCCACAGGAAAATCAGCGTAGCGAGCCCCAGTCCGCCGAGCCCGATCTCGCCGGTGACCGCAGCCCAGCCGATAAGCGCTGGCAGCGCACCAGCCGCCCCGCCGAGCACTGTGTTCTGGACGGTGTTCGGTTTCAGAATAAGCGTGTAGATGACGCTGTAAAAGGCGATCGCGACGAGGCCCAAGATCGCTGCAAGCAGGTTGATCGTCGCGAACAACCCGACAGAGATGACGGTCAATGCCAGCCCGAACGCGATCGCATTTCGGACGGGGATCAGATCGGTGACGATTGGCCGATCGCTCGTCCGCGCCATCCGTCGATCGACATCGCGCTCGAGGACGTGATTGAATGTGCCGGACGCACCGATTGCGAGCGAGCCACCCACGAGTGTGGCGGCTACTGTGTAGACGGTGAGGCCTGGTCCACCTGCCAGCGCCATCGCGGCCGCGGCGACGAGACAAAGCAGCCACATCAGCCGCGGTTTCATTAGTCTGAAGTACGCTGCCGCAGTCTGTTTGACACGATTGAGGCCAGTTGCGGTCTCGGCGATCGACGGGCCCGTTGGATCAGGATCAGCGATCGGCTCGGCGGGTTCAGAGGGGGTTCCAGTTGGTGTTTCGTCTGGATCGCCGGTGTCGGCCTCCAGTTGCCACGCGAGCGCAGCCAGGAGGGTCCCGAAGATGACGATCCCAACCGCGAGGTGGAGCCACGAGAGCGAAGGAGGTACGATCGAAATCGCCGTCGCCGCGCCGATTGCGGCCTGAATCGGGTAGAGCGAGAGGGCGATCGTTGTTGCTGTCTTGACGCGTCGCTCAGTGTGGCCTTTCCAGGCGAGTACCGCAGCGAGAAGCACCGTGAGGCCGACGAGCGCTGCGGCGATCCGGTGACCGATCGCGATCGCACCTGCGGTGGTTGTCGGCAGGGACCACCCGCCACCACAGGCCGGCCAGCCCGAACAGGCCGCCGCCGCGTCGGTGAGCGAGGTGACTGCGCCAACGACGAGGAGCAAATATACGCCCATCGCGGCGGCCGCGAGCACGCCAGGGAAGCGCTGCGACTGTTGCGATCGCTCCTGCGTGGGATCGGAATTCACTATCAATGGTTTGGGAACCGCGCTATTTATCTCCCGCGTTTGCGCTCCAATCCGATCGGCCTGCAGTCGGCGGATCAACGACTGGCGATCGGGCGAGTCAGTAGGTATTTAGGTGCCCATTTCTAAGGGTCGATAACATGAGAGCCAAGCGCGTCCTATTCGTCTCGTTGCTGGCGGTTCTCGCGCTCGCCGCGTTCACCCAGCCGGCGGTTGCGCAGTCCACGTCGGCGGAGCTAATCAACGAACTGGACAGTAAGCTGCTGTTCATTGCGGTGCCTGTCACGCTCGTCACCCAGTTTTTCCTCCTCTATGCGGTGTTGAAATTCCGCAATAACGACGAGCCAAAGCCGACCAAGGAAAACCGCCGTCTCGAACTGACCTGGACCGTCGCAACTGCCGTCATCTTGCTTTTCGTCGGCGCCGCCTCGTACGGCGTCATGGCGAACGAAGCCGTCACCTACTCCGGCGACGAGGTCGCGCCCGATGAGAACGACGTACTCATCGAAGCAGAGGCCTACCAGTGGGGCTGGAACATGTACTACCCAGAACACGACCTCGAAGTCGGCGCTGACGAAATCGTGGTCCCAGAAGGCCAAGATGTGTACTTCAGAGTATCCAGCGACGACGTGATACACGGATTCCACGTGCCCGAACTCGGGTTGAAGACCGACGCTTTCCCCGATCAAACTTCCGTAATCATGACTGAGGCGAACGAACAGGGGACATACCAAGGCTACTGTTCGGAATACTGTGGCCTTGCGCACTCGCAGATGTACTTCTCAATCGAAGTCGTGAGTCAAGAAGAGTACGACCAGTGGCTTGACGAACAGGTCGAAGACGAGTAGCTGAAACCTACGCCGCCAGGACACGATCGCCGTTGCTGTTTTTGTGACTCCCTATCGGAATCGAGTGCTACGAAAAGCGATCGCCTCTTGATCTACTAGCCCGGTTCAGTCACAGCGCCGTTCAAGTATTCGATCGATGATATCGCCGGTCGAGAGAATCTCGTCCGCAGACGCGCGCTCGCGCGGACCGGCCCGTTCGATTGCACAACTGATTCCCCGATCGGCCAGCGCAGCGGCGATCGATTCGGGGTCGTGGTGTTGATCGTGTCCAAGGACGATCACGTCGGGGTCGATCCGTTCGATCGGGATGAAGATATCTTCCGTGTGCCCGAGGTGTGCCTCGTCGACGATCGCCAGCGCGTTGACCATCTCGCGGCGCTGGCGGTCCGAAATGATCGGTTTTGACTTGTGGGTGACGTTTTCGCGCCGGGCGACGATGACGTGGAGTTCGTCACCGTAGGCGGCCGCCTCCTCAAGATAGTGCACGTGTCCGGGATGAAGAATGTCGAACGTACCCTGTGCGACAACGCGAGTGGGACTGGTGGCCGGCCGATCGCCGTCTGTCTCGCCGGTCATAGCTCGCGATCGATGTCTTCTTGGGTAAAATCGAAGAACTGCTCTTCTGGAAGCTCAACATCAAGGACGTCGAGCGATCGGGGCTCGCCGTGGCTATCAAATGCCTTCCAGTCGCCCCAGCCGTATGGCGCACCGATGATGATGTGGACGTTCCCCTTCGTGAATGTTCCAAGGTCAGCATTGCTCGGCCGGAGCACACCGTTTGGATGTGAGTGCACTGATCCGACCGCCTTGATGTCATTCGGGACCAGATTCGACTGAACTGTCGCGCTGACGGGGTTCGACTGGGTCCCAGGGATGACGAGCACATCCGTGATGACCTGCCCTTTTCGATCGAGCCCCAGCGTTCGGGAATCCTGCGCGCGGAGAAAGCCCATGTACTCGTTCGGGTGCGTCTCCTCGGAGGCCTCGAGCGCGAATCTGAGCGTGTCGCGCGCGATGCCGAGGATCTCGCTCGATCGAAACAGGCGCATACATGTTGTCGGTTCGGGCGGTGCCTAAGGCTTCCGGAACCGACGGACGAAACCGTCCGAGGGAGGCTGATCTGTCCTCCGACCGAAGATAACAAGCTTAACACGTCGGTCCGTCTTAGCTGTGTCCATGACAGCCAACTCCGCCGGGGATTCCGGCGATGGAGACGATATGCGGCCGATCGTCTTCGACCTCGCTCCCGAATGTGGCCTCGACGTGGTCGAGGAAGGTGCCAACTACCATGCAGTGGTGAATGGGGTCGTTGACTACGGCGTGTTCGTCGACATCTCCGACTCGGTCTCTGGACTCGTCCACGAAAGTGCACTTGGAAGGACCTACGAGGTCGGCGATCGCCTCGTCGTCCGTCTCGAGGAGGTCAAAGCAAACGGTGACCTCTCCTTTTCGGTCCCGGACCTCGATACGTATCGAACCGAGCCGATCGATCATCAGCCGTCGATCGACACCATTGCGTCGATCGCCGCAGGAACCGACGCGACGATCGAGGGTGAGATCGTTCAGATCAAACAGACCGCAGGCCCGACTCTCTTTCATTTGAGCGATACGACGGGCATCGTCATCTGTGCGGCCTTCGAGGACGCCGGTGTTCGGGCGTACCCCGAGGTTGCGGTCGGAAACGTCGTCCGCGTCAGCGGACGGGTCACAACCCACGACAGCGCGATACAACTTGAGGCCGACTCGATCGACGCATTGACCGGCGAAGAAGAGACCCGCGCACGCGAAGACCTCGAATCGTCGATCGACGAACGGGCTGAGCCCGCCGACATCGAGCCGTTGATCGATTGGCCGGCGTTCGAGCCAATCCATGAGGAACTACGATCGGTCGCAACGATGCTTCGGCGGACCGTCCTGAAGGGCCGGCCAATTAGGGTTCGACACCACGCCGATGGGGACGGAATGTGTGCGTCGATTCCGCTCCAGCTGGCACTTGAGAACCTGATTGCCTCAGTGCACCGCGACAGTGACGCGCCACAGCACCTGTTCAAACGGCTCCCAAGCAAGGCCCCGTTTTACGAGATGGAAGACGTAACCCGGGACCTCAACTTCGCGTTAGAGGGACAGGCACGACACGGCCAGAAGCTCCCGTTGTTGTTGATGCTCGATAACGGCTCAACCGAAGAGGACGTGCCCGCCTACGAGAATCTCGCACACTATGACATCCCGATCGCTGTTATCGACCACCACCATCCTGATCCGGAGGCTGTCGAGCCGCTACTCGACGCGCACGTGAACCCCTACCTGCACGGTGAGGACTACCGGATTACGACCGGCATGATGTGTGTCGAACTCGCACGGCTCATCGATCCGTCGATCACCGAGGATCTTGAACACGTCCCTGCGGTGGCAGGGCTTTCGGACCGATCGAAGGCCGACGCGATGACGAAGTATCTCGATCTGGCAGCCGACGCGGGATACAGCCGGTCGCACATCGAGGACATTGGTGAAGCACTCGATTACGCCGCACACTGGCTGCGATACAATGACGGCAAAGCGCTCGTCAATGATGCGCTGGATGTCGACTGCGACGATCCAGAGCGCCATCGCGAACTCGTTGAGTTCCTCTCGACGCGGGCGGCACGGGATGTCGACCGCCAGCTAAGTGCCCTCGAGCCCCACGTCGAACACGAACGGCTCGATTCAGGGGCACACCTCTACCGAATCGATCTCGACGATTTCGCCCACCGATTCACCTACCCAGCGCCGGGGAAGACGACCGGAAACCTCCACGATCGGAAGGTCAAAGCGACCGGCGAGCCAGTCATCACGATCGGCTACGGCCCCGATTTCGCGGTGCTCCGATCCGATGGTGTGCGTCTCGATATTCCGAATATGGTCACAGAGCTAAACGAGGAGCTGCCCGGGTCGGGCGTCTCCGGCGGCGGTCACCTCGTCGTTGGTTCGATCAAGTTCGTCAAGGGTCGCCGCGGGGCAGTGATCAACTCGCTCGTCGAGAAGATGGCGAACGCCGAACTCGACGAAGAGCTAACAACGACACTTTCGATCGAAGACTGAATCGACACACGGCGATCGAGAAGCGCAGTTCATTTTGTAAAGATCAGCCTACGACATTCTCTGTGAAGATCGGTCTGCGACATTTCTCCTAAACGTCAGTCTGCGATATTTCTCCTAAAAGTCAGTCTGCGACATTTCTCCTAAAAGTCAGTCCGCAAACCTGAGGCGTTTTCGCGCAGCGACTAGCGTGATCGTGGCAACAATGCCGACGAGTACGACCAAGCCGACGCGTCGATACTCGAATGAATCGTCCGACTGTCGTTCGAAATCACGATCGAACACGCCACGATAGTACGCTGCCGCCTCCGGTGAGTCGATCGCAACCGCGACTTCTCGATTATTTTCTGCGGCGTTATCGTTCCAATTCATGCTGCCGAGAATCACGGTATCGTCGACGAGCACGCCCTTCGCGTGGATTCTCTGGTAGCGATCGCCGGATTCGTCGACACGCATCTCAAAGGGTAGCCCTCGATCCGCAGCATAGCCGTTGAGTTCCTCGGCCAGCGCTCGGTTTCGATCGATGTCGTACCACGCGTCCGAGACGAGTACCCGGACGGAGACGCCGCGCTCAGCAGCGCGCAAGACAGCCTTGGTCAACGCCTGGTCGGGACCGTCGATCGACGGCTGAATGACCTCGACGCGGGAGTCAGCGCCATCAATTCGGTCGACAATTGCGTGTTCGGCGTTGCCGGGTGCCGTCAGCACCGTCACGTTCGCCCCATCAATCTGTCGCGGGGCATGGTTGGCTGGATACGAGCCCGCTGGCTGGCGTTGTTCCGTGGTTTCGACCCGGGCCCGGTATTGTTCCCAAGGAGTCGTGTCGTCCCACGCTGTGTCGTGGCGGAACACGGCAGCCAGTTCGTCGGCAGTCTCTCCGGAGTCGACGACTACCCCCCACCCGCGGCTTGCATTTCCGCCCGTTCCCGAGGGCTTCCAGTTTTCGGTAAGGACGATCGCGCGATCGTCGACAACCGCATACTTCGGGTGGTGGAACTCGAATCGTCGCTTTTCGCCAGCGAAAACCTGCACCTCAACTCCGTTTGCAACCAGTGTGTCGAGTACCGCTGCCTGGCGATCGCTGACGCCGCCAACGGGTTCGCCTTCGAGCACTACCCGGACATCGACACCGCGTTCGTGTGCGTCGATGAGGGCGGTTGCGACGCGTTTTGAAGAGAGCGTGTAGCCCCCGACGTAGACACGATCGGTCGCCGACTTGATCGGCTCGATCGCCGACTCAGGTGCGTCTGGAAGAACGAACGTGGTGACCGTTGCGGAGCCTGTCGGCGCCTCGGCGCGGGGCTCAAGACCGATCGGGACCCACCTCGAATCGGCGCCTTTGAGCCACCGAGTGCCTTCTGGGGCACGGCCATACGTCACCTCGTCGACGATCGATCCGTTCTGTTCGAGGCGGATCGTCTCACCGTCCTGTGCGAGTCGAAAGCCATCCGGCGCTTCGATGACCGGGACGTCGGTGAGTGTGCGCGCAACGGGTGGATCGGGGCTGATTGCGATCGGCCCGCTGTGGTTGTCCGGGAGTGTCAGGCTCGCCGTGTTGTCCCGCACCGTCCAGTTGCCCGCGTCCGTTATGGAGACAACGAGGAATTCGCCTTCGTTTCCGTGGCGGTAGGTGTTCGGGTAGATTTCGAGAATTCCTGGCCCCTGCTCTGCGACGGTGGTACTCGGCTCTGTGACGGTCGTGTTCTGTTCCCCCGTCGAGTTGGCTTGTTCAGTGTGGGATATGAGTGTGCTTCGGGGGTGCTCTGGACCCACGTCGCGATCGTGGACGAAATCGGGACTCGCTGCGCCGACCGGCAACGCGGCAGCTCCGAGTAACAGACAGACGATCGCAATCGATCGAAGCGCGGCCCAGATTCGTGACACGCCCCGGCTGGAGCCGGCTTCAAATAAAAAGGTTCGCTCAGGCGGAGGCGGCCGCAGCGTTGAGCTCTTCGGTCGCTTTCTGAATCTCGGTGTCGACGACGAACGCGCTGTCGGACCCGAGGTCGACGACACGTTCGAGCGCGCGCTTGGTACCGATCTGCCGGAGCGCCCACGCAGCACTCGCACGGACATTGTCGTTTTCGTCAGTGCGGAGGGTGTCTGAGAGCGGACCGATCGCTCGTGTGTCGCCAATCAGCCCGAGCGCACGGGCCGCATGCGGTCTGACGTTGGCGTTATCCATGACAAGTTTGTTCGCAAGCGCCTGTGTCGCCGCTTCGTCGCCAATCTCGCCGAGGGCTTTGAACGTCACCTTCTGTAAGGCTGGATCAGAGTCCGCATCAACGTACTCGACGAGAGTTTCGACAGCGTCCTCGGCGGCCATCTTGCCGAGGATTCGGATCGCCGGCTTGTCGCGTTTGTTCGCTCGCTGGAGCATTGTCTCGATCGCCTCGTCGGTCGCCGCGCGCTTGCCCATCCGTTCGAGTGCTTCGAGACAGTGACGCTCCATGAAGTCTGACTGGAAGCTCTCGAGTGCGAGAAGAATCATGTCGACGTTGCCACGGGACTCGTATTCTTTGAGCGCCGACCACTCCGGCGGGTAGTCCTTGTAGTGGCCCAACACGTCGTAAAATCCCTGTGCCTGGAGCTGTTCGCGGGTTTCGAGGTCGTCCCACTCCTCAGCAGCGTCGAGGTCGTCTTCGAGGGCCCCGGTTGCCTCAAGCAGCGAGGCGATCGTTTCAGTGTCCTCGTCAGGGTCGAGATCAGCTGCCTCGATCGCTTCGGATGCGCTCGAAAGCACTTCGTCTGTCGCCGCAAGCGACGGGACATCTGTCTCCATCGAGGTGTCCAGCGTCTCCTCAATCGCGGCCGCGAATGTCGCTACAGCCGCGGTGACTTCGTCCTCGCCAGAGTCCGTCCAGCGGGTTTCGGTGATGGTTTCGGCGGCTGATTCAACGGCTTCGATCGCCTCGGAGGCGTATGGGCCGCGCTGGGATTCAAGTTCATCGCGGAGTCCAGAGAGCCGTTCGTCGAGTGCCTCCGCAGGAGGCTGTTCGTCCTCGTCGTCCGGTTCGGGCAGGTCCGCGGCCTCGATGTCGGTCTCGATTGCGTCGAGGTCCGCTTCGATTTCGTCGAGGTCGGCCTCGGTCTCGGCCGCCTCGAGCGCCGCCTCGGCGTCGTCGAGCCGCTCGGTGAGGCCCTCCTCGGTGATCGCTTCGGTGGCCGAGCCGGATTCCTCGTCGGCCGGCGTCTCCTCGTCGTCGCCGTTGCTCATATGTACACACGTCGGCGCGATACTCCTAAGAGCGTTTCCCTTTCGCAGCGATCCGAGCGAACAGAACGGTCGATTCAGCGCCGCAATAATCCGAACACGGTGGGTTACTGCCAGAGTTCGACAGTGAAGTCCGTAGAAATCCAGCCGTCGCAGTTTCCTTCTTCGGTAAAGACAGTGCGATCCGGCGAGGAGCGAAGCGCAGAAACACAGGGAGGTTCCTCGGCGATATCACCGACCATTCCAGCATGTCGAGCAGCCATACAAGAGCTTAGGCGACCCTAAAGTTATATAGGTTTTGGTTGACCTAAGCCAGACCGTGGGTCTGCGATCGCCGGCAAGGCCCTCCGGGGACCGCAGCGGTATACCCACGAGGGGTCTATCGCAGGTAATGACGGAGACGCTTTTTGACCCGATCACGCTCGCGGACACCCACATTCGAAACCGGATCACGGTGTCGCCGATGTGTCAATACTCTGCGGAGGACGGGCTTCCAACAGAGTGGCATCGGGTCCACCTCGGGAGCCGCGCAGTTGGTGGGGCGGGAATCGTCCTTAGTGAGGCAACCGCAGTCACGCCTGCGGGGCGGATCTCTCCACAGGACCTCGGGATCTGGAGCGACGAGCACGCCGAAGCACTCGAACCGATCACGTCGTTCATTCGCGAACAGGGCAGCGTTCCCGGCATCCAACTCGCCCACGCGGGCCGAAAGGCTGGCACGTATCGTCCCTGGGAGGCCGAGAGCGGTCCGATCCCGCTGGAGGAAGGCGGCTGGGTGCCAATCGGCCCGAGCGATCGACCATATCCCTACGAGGATAGCGATCGCGGCGTCACGAAGATGAGCCTAGGGGATATTGACGACCTGATCGACGACTTTGCGGCGGCCGCGAGGCGATCGCTCGACGCGGGATTCGATATCGCAGAGATACACGCCGCCCACGGCTACCTGTTGCACGAGTTTCTGTCGCCGATTGCGAACGATCGCGAGGATGAGTACGGCGGACGCTTCGAAAATCGTGTGCGGCTCGTCGAGGAAGTCACTGCGGCAGTCAGAGACGTGTGGCCGGAGGAGAAGCCGGTGTTCGTCCGGATCTCCGCAACCGACTGGATCGACGATCGCCCGTCGTGGGACCTCGAGCAGTCGATACAGCTTGCTGATCGGCTCTCAAATCTTGGTGCCAACCTGATCGACGTGAGTTCTGGGGGGATTCACCCAGATCAAAACATCACGAATACGGGACCGGGCTACCAGGTGGAGTTCGCCGAGCGGATCAACGCCGAAACGGACATCGCGGTCGGCGCAGTTGGTGGAATCACTGATGCAACACACGCGGATGCGATCGTCAGGAACGGCCGCGCTGATCTTGCAATTGTCGGCCGTGAACACCTCCGGGATCCCTATTTTGCGCTACATGCGGCGGACGAACTCGGGGTCGATGTCGAGTGGCCGCCACAGTACCGTCGCGCGAAGCCGCGTTGAGCTGCGGTGAACGATCGCCGCGTCTTCCTCCCAACCTGCGTTCCCTATTCGAGGTGATCCTCAATCCACGCCGTAAGATCGTCTCCTGAAATAAATCCCTCCGCACGCGTGGCCGCGATCTCCCCGTCGATTACCAGTACGAACATGGGGACGCTTGTAACGGTGAACCGATCGATAAACTGCGGATCGCCGCGGGCGTTTGCGGTCGCGACGGGAATATCGACTGCCTTGGCTACGTTGGCCACAACTGGTTCCATGCTCGAGCAGATGCCACACCCCTCGGTGTACAGTTCAAGCAGAGCCGTTCCGTGTCGATCGATGAACGACTCCCAGCCTGCAACGTCTGCGATCGCCGTCGGCCGAGTGCTGTAGGATGTCGATGACTGTTGTTCCATTATCTATACTACGCGTTCACGTAATAAATATATTGTGTATTTTCCACAATACCATTTGAGTGGCAATACGTTCTCATCACTTACTCGGATTCATTCCCAACCGATCGGCACCGTCCGCTGCCGAACTCGGTCGACCATCCGTCACCACGCTTAACCACAATCCGGCCCTAGCAGAGTATATGAGTTCTCGTTCGCCCCGTGACGACGAGTTGGCCGATCGCCTCGACGAGTTAGAGGAAACGCTTTCGGCGCTTCGCACCGAGCTCCGATCGGATTCCACCCGCCGGCCGCCGCGGCCACCCTCATTAGGCGAGCTGCTTCGGTTTACCGAGCAGTACACCATTCCAACGCTTATCGCGATGTTAGAAGCGACGATCAAGTCTCTTGAATTGCTCCGGCGGACGATGCGGCTGGCAGATCCAAAGCGAGCAGTCCGCGAGGAGACATCTGGAGCGCGAACGGAGCTCGATCGGCTCGGTTCACAGGCAAGCGAAGAACTGGCTCGCGGGCTTTCAGAGCTCCGAACGGCTCTTTCGGAGGCAAATCTTCCGGAGAACCCCGAATCACGCCGACTGGTCGAAGACGCACGATCGCTCACCCGCGAGATCGAAGATCGAATCCGCGAGGCCGAAGGCGACGTCCGAGCGAGTCGCGATCGAACAAAGCGCGATCAATCAACACAGTCAACCAACGAGATCGATCGATCCCGAACGCCCGACAGCGATGGCGGCGTCTTCATTGACGTCACCGACGACGCCGGCGACGCTGACGAGACTGCCACTTCCACAGAGACTGAGGGGAATAGCGGATCGAACGACGAACAGTTGGACGATCCGACAGCGATCGATGTCGACGCCGAGCTGGAGGCCATCAAGCAGGATCTCGATCCGGAGGAAGATGTCGACGAGGACGACTCAGGGAGGTCTGAGAGCCAAGGCGAGGCCAGCGCGGACACCCACGGAGCTAATCAAGCCGAGGCTGGCGCGACTGATGGTGCTGACAAGACTGATGGGGCTGCTGAGAATGGCGAAAAGGATGCGGCTGCTAAGAATGGCGAGAATGATGGGGCTGATGAGAATGGTGAGATTGATGAGACTCCTGACGATCGGAAAACAGAGTAACGCGTAACGCAAACAGTCGATCCTGGGTCGCAGCTGCTATTCGTCGTCCACTGGGCGGAGCCGGTAGCCGTCCCACGCCTGACTGTCGGGTTCTCTGATTCCCGCGTCAGGATCTCGGAGTTCGTCAACGTACACCGCTTCGACACGGTCGCCGATCGCAACGTCGTCAGTCGTGAGCTGTCCGATCGCCCGAACCGGCTCGCCGTCAACATCGAACTCGACGATCGCAAGGTGATTCGGTGCGCGCACGCCCGGTGGGGTCGCCGTGGACGTCGTCCACGTGATGATCTCGGCGTTGTAGTCGCTGAGGTCGATCGTCGATTCTGCCTCGCTGCCGTCTGGGCCGCGCGGGTGTGGTGGGTACGTGATCGATCCGTCGCCGTACACCGCGGCTTCCATGGGTGGATGCTCGTCCGTCATTAGTTTGCCTCCATGATCGTCGTCGTAACACAGTTGCCGAACCCACCGACGTTACACGCGAGGCCAACGTCGGCGTCGACCTGGCGGTTCCCTGCGGTGCGGGTGAGCTGTGCGTAGATCTCATACACCTGTGCGACACCGCTTGCGCCGAGCGGATGGCCCTTCGATTTGAGTCCGCCGGAGGTGTTGATCGGCAACTCGCCGTCGCGATCGGTCCGTCCCTCCTCGACGGCCTTCCACCCGGTTCCTTTCTCGAAAAACCCAAGATCCTCTGACTGGAGGAACTCGAGAATAGTGAACATATCGTGGAGTTCGGCGATGTCCATGTCGTCGGGGTCCATATCAGCCATCTCGTAGGCGATCTGGCTCGAATCGACGACACCGCCCATTGTCGTCGGATCCGCGCGCTCGTGAACGACGTGGGTGTCTGTCGCGCCGCCAATCCCCTCGATCGTTACATAGTCGTCGGTGTACTCGCGGGCGATCGACTCCGGACAGAACATAAGCGCTGCTGAGCCGTCGGTAATCGGACAGAAGTCGTACAGCCGGAGTGGATCAGCGACGATCGGCGATTCGAGCACGGTGTCGAGGTCGACTTCCTTTTGGAACTGTGCATGTGGATTGTCGACGCCGTTTGCGTGGTTCTTGACCGCGACCTTGGCAAGGCTCTCTCTCGGTGCGTCGTAGGTGTCCAGATACAGCCGAGCGGTGAGTCCTGCAAACGACGGGAGGGTCACGCCGTGTTTGTACTCAACGGGGTGAGTCAGCGACGCGATGACATCCGTCGCCTCCGCGGTCGATCGGTGTGTCATCTTCTCGCCGCCAACGAGCATCGTCATATCGGAAGCCCCAGAGGCGACAGATTGCCAGGCAGCGTAGACGCCCGCACCCCCTGATGAGCTGGTCTGGTCGATCCTGGCGGTGTACGCCGGCATCGCGGCCAGATCGTGGGCGAGAGCGTTTGGGATCCCCGTTTGCCCCTCGAACTCCCCGCTTGCCATGTTTGATACGTACAGGTGGTCGATCGCCGCTGGTTCGACACCCGAATCGTCGAGACACGCGAGTCCGGCCTCCGAGAGTAGTTCTCGGACCCAGGCATCTCGTTGCCCGAACTGGGTCATCGACGCGCCAATGAGTGCAACGCGTTCCATAGCGAACGCGCGTCGGCCATTGGTTTACCCGTTTCGACTTTTCACAGGAAGTCGCTCAGAATGACCGTGCCTGCGACCGAAACGGCTGGTATTTAACACCGGTCGAGACCAAGAGCAGCTACAATGGATCTCGCCCGGATTGTGCCGTACGTCGGCGCGGTGTCGTGTCTCGTTCTTGCGATCGTGCTGTCGGCTCCGTACCTGCTTGTCAACTCCGAAGCCGTGTTGCTCGGGTCGTACTATGGGGCGGGGCCAGTCGGCATTGCCGGAGCCGTGTTCCTCTCGCTTTTGGGCGTCGTGATTTTTCTCTCCGGCGAGCGTGGCCAGGCCGATCCAGAGCTCATTGCAGGAATCATGGCTGTCGTCGGCGTTGTCCTCTTTGGTATGACGGTGTTGTGGGCGGTGAGCATCACCGATACGATCGTGTTTAGTTTCCCGTCCGAATACTCGTGGATCGAGTATCATCCCATGTTGAGCGTGGGCATGTCGGCGATCGTCGCTGTGACGGGAGGGCTCTACGCGTGGGCTGTCCTCCGTTAGTCATATCTTGATAGTAGTAGACGACAGTAGGCAATCATCGAACGCAAATGAGAGGGGCTATTTTTGACGAGGGTAACTCGATCGCTCCTGGACAATTGCAGCTTACCGATCGGTGGCGGACGACCGGGAGCGGAAGACCGGGGGCAGACGATCGACGGACGTGAAGGCGGCGAGTCGAAAGGCCCTTATGTGGCTCCGGTGTAGATTTTAATGGACTAGGTCGGGCAGTTAGGCCCTGCTCAAAACCCGCCATAGAGTCTTTAGCGGGGGCCGAATGCCGTGGGCGTCCGGTCAGACCGACGCGGGCCCCAACAGCCAACAGAGAAGCCTCGTCCGACGGGGACAGCGGTCCGGCGGCCGCGTCCGAAGGGACGCTCGTCGCCGGTTCACCGGCGGTAATGGGTCAGGCACGGAAGTGAGCAGCCCACCGGCGGACGTGCGTCGCTCGTCGGGTCGCGGGGTGGAGGAGGCAACTGGGACTACCCACGTCGGCACGCCGGGCAATCTCGGCAGCGTCCACATTCATACTTCATCTCGGTTCAACACCCGCTCGCGAGCGTTGCGTCTGAGTCGACGAACTGACACTCGAAGCGGTCGATCGATCCGACAGCCAGAGCGAGCCGTCGAGCATAAATCAATCCATCAATCCGACACGTTAGTCCTCTAACCCATAGCTGGATCTATCGAACCGACAGGTTCGATTACGTCGCGCCCATACCGAAACACACATGCCCGACGCTGTGAAGACGAACGGACAGATTGAGGCGACGTACACCGAACGTGACGGCGAGCGAATCCTCTCGTTTTCGGGCCCGAACGGGTCGGCTGCGATCGCCCAGAACATCGAGGGATACGCAATGTTGAAAGTCAGGCCCACCGCAGACGGCGACGAACTCGAACGCTACTACGGCTTCGATATGGCGCTCGATCACGCCGCCGAACTGCTCGGAGAGTCCATTGCCACGTTGCCGATCCCAGACCCGGCCGCTGATATGGGGATGTGACTATCGCTATCGGTTCGGCGGTGCGTCACGATCGCCGTCTGAGCGGACCCCAGTTTAGCCCATCGCGCCAGTAGTAGATCGGCGACAAGGAGAGGTACGCAAGCGAAAGTACCAACAGCGCAACCGCAAAGTCTCGACCAATCCATCCGGGTGCAACGACTGCGACAGCCTGCACAACACCCATCACCAGCGCGTCCTGGGTGTGAAGGTCAGGATACGGTAGCGTCGACACCATGAGTCCAGCGAGCAATCCAGTGAGTGCGAGCAAAAACCACGGATCGGTGTAGCCCGCGAGCACGCTGGCCGCAAGGATCGTCGCCGCGAGCGTCGTCGGTGCGCCTGCAGTCTGTTTGACATCAGTATCGTACGCCGTATAGAGGCCAAGGCGCGTGACCGCCATGGCGACAAACAACGCGCCGATCGCCAACCCGATCGCGACCATCCCTGGCTCTGTCTGTAGGTCCCACGTGTCGAAGGTCACCGCGGCAACCAACACCGCTGGTGCCATCCCGAACGAGGCGACATCTGCGAGTGAGTCGAGATACGGTCCCGCGGCCGTCCCACCCCTCCGCCGAGCAATCACGCCGTCGAGGCCGTCAGCGATCGCACCCAGCAGGATGAGCCGCGAGGCGAGCCCCGTGTCGACGATCGCAATGGCGGCCGCAAGAAAGCCAAGCGCGGCGTTACCGACCGTCACCGCGTCGGCGAGCCCGAGTCGTCCCAGGAACCGAGGCTTCATACCTCCGCCGATGGACACGATCGATTTACGTGTTGTTATCCAGTGCGACAAAGCCCAGCCTGTGAGAACAATCGGATGCCATAAATTTCTCCGACTCCTAGCTGTCTATATGGATCGACGCCGGTTTTTGCAGGGTGCAGGTGGGACGGCGATCGTGTCAGTTACAGGCTGCGTGACGCTTCTACAAAGTGACGACGACTACGATATCGGCATGACCGCGAGCGCGTATACCCCCGATCAGTTTACGATCGAAGTGGGCGACACCGTCGTCTGGGAGAATACGAGCACGCGTGCACACACCGTGACGGCCTACGACTCGCTGATTCCTGAAGATGCGGCGTTCTTTGCGACGGGCGGCTTCTCGGCCACCCAAGACGCCCGGGACGCCTGGGCCGAAGACGGGTCTGGTGGCATCGACAACAGCGAGCAGTTCACGCACACGTTTGAGGTGCCTGGTGAGTTTCCGTACGTCTGTATCCCCCACGAACAGGGCGGAATGATCGGGGAGATTCTCGTCGAAGAATAGTCGAATATTGTATAAAAACGAACGTCGCGATCGTCGATATTGAGAGCGCGTTACTCGTCGACGGCGACGTCAGATTCGTCGACGTCAACCGCGACTTCCTCCTCAGCAGCGACCTCAGACGGTCGTGCACGGAGGCTCAGCTTTTTGATCTCGACGCGGCGAAGCGGGTAGATCGTCTTCGCTTCGCCGTAGATCGCCGAAGAGAGTCGTCCCTCAATGACGCTGTCGACAAACTGTTCGAAGGTCCGCTCGGTGCCAGCCTCCTTGACGAGGTCGATCATGACGCGGCGGATCGCCGCCTCCTGGCTCCGATCGGCCTTTTTTGTCGTAAACGCCACCGGCTGCACCTGCAGGCGGTAGTCGTCCTGTGTGAGGACCGTGATGCTCGCGTCGACCTTCGACGCACCGCGGCGGACGAGGCTGCGGAGGTAATCACGGGTGAGTTCGTGTTGGACGAACTCAGTGTAGGCGCTGTCGCTGCCGACGTCGTTGATCTTGAACGTGAGCTTTGTGTTGTTCGCGCCGGCATCGCCGCCGAGTTCACCGAGCGTCGTTTCGATTGTTCGACCAAGCACTTGGTCGGGCTCTTCTGCGACGGTTTCACCGAGTTCCTCGCGATCGAACTGCTCGGGCGCGAGTACGGTGTACCATCGCTTTCCGCGTTTCTGTCGTGATACTGATCGTTCACTCATAGGTTTCGTGTATGTCGTTAGGTTGGTTGTCAGTCGGTGCTCCGTTCTGGTTGTGTGTCCCCGCAGTCGCCGCATACGTCCGTGCAGTCGCTGCGATCGTTTCGGCGACGCCCAGGTTGACAAAGTAGTCGTCAACGGTTGAGGCGAGTCCGCCAGTCGTGTCACGTTCGATCGACGTCTGGACGGAGTCGTCCGCGGCGTCGGTGCGGATCGACGACGTGTTGTCCGGCCGAAGCGCGGCCGCAACCGTCACAGGATCGTCGCTCGACGTCTCGATCGTTGCTGAGCGATCCTCGTCCGCCGGTCGCACGGGTTCGCTCATGCGATCGCCTCCCGAAGCGCAGCGATGAGGTCGCTGCTTCGGTCTGACTCCGTGTCGATGCTGGCGACTGCCGTCGTTTCTGACCCGGCCGCGTGGCCGTCGATTGAGGACGCAGCCGATCGCAGTGCCTCGGCAGCGTCGATGGCCCCGTCCGAATGAACCGCTGCGTGCTGGCGGCCATCGATTGGTGATCCCTCGATCGCCAATACGAATGGTTCTGGCGAGATTGATGTCCGTGCCAGGCGAGCGATCGTCGGGAGTGTTCCCGGGTCCTCGATGGTTGCACGCAAAACGAACAGGCCGTCGTATCGGCCTGTGTGTCCGGACTCGATAGCCTCGTGTGACGCTGTCGCGATCGATCGCCAGCGTTCGAGTCCGTTCGAGCGGAGCCCGTCGCTGGCTGGTGAGAGCCCGATTGCGAGCGCCATTCCTGGATACGCGAGAGCGAGCGTCGCGAGTACGTCGGCAAAGCCGCCAATAGTCGCGAATGGATGCTCGATCGTTGCGTAGGGGTACAGCGCATGGCCGATCGATTCGGCCGATCGCGTCGGGGCAGACTCAGCTGTGCCGTCTGTGACCGCAAGCGCAACGCGACTCGCCAGCCGGGTCCACGCGTCCGCGTCTGGCTCGGCTGGCAGGTTCAACGCAGCCAGTAACGACGTCGTCGCCGCCTCGTCGCCCGAAAACGGCGCGTGAAACAGCGTTGTGTGTGCGAGGCCATCTGTGAGGTCGCGCGTCGCGGTTGCAACGCCGGGGCGGCGTTCGATCGTCCCCCGTTCTTCGGCGAGCGATCGAGCCGCCTCGGGGGCGGCATCTACTCCACCCGCGGCGAAGCTTCCCGCAAGTGTTCGGATCGGATCAGGCTCGACGCCAAGCGACTGGACGACAGCAAAGGCCGTCACACTCGCAGGAGTCTCTGTTCTCGGCACTGTGACCGTGTCGATCGACCCTGCGTGAGCGATTGGGCCGACGTGGACGTCGACCGTGTCGTCTCCGCTCTCGGCTGACGATAGTCCGTCGTCCGCATCGGGGGCAAACGGATCGACCGCGCGCGCATGAAACGGCACACCAACGGCGTCGAGGCCGTCGACGAGAACGCCGGCGGCGGCGATCGAGTCCGCGTCCGTCGCAACCCGAATCCGGACGAACGGCGCGCTCGCGAGGGCCTCAGCGACGGTGCTGGGGCGGTCAGCTTGCGTGCCGGTCGTGGATCGGGTGTCGGACATGGGCGAGTGCGTGTGGGTTTCGGTCTACCCGAGGAGGCGGACAGCCGCTTCGTACGAGTAGCTGAAGTCCTCATCGAGAGCGTCGCCGCGATAGTAGTTGACCAAGCGACGAATCTTCGACTCGGTGTTCTGTAGGGCGCGTTTGTTCTGATGATCCTGGCCGTTTTCTGCGACGTGCTCGCGCAGTCGAATGGCCCGTTCCATCAGCTTCCGGAGGTCCTCTGGAATCTCCGGCTCAGCGTCGTGTGCTTCGAGAATCTCGGTGACCTTCTTGCCAGTCGCGAGTTTGACGTTCGGGATCGGGACTCCTTTGACGCCTTCATCGCGCAGCTTGAGTCCGATGACGCTTGGGTCGTGGCCCTGTTCGGCCAGTTCGACGACGCGTGCTTCGATCTCCTCGGCATCTACGTCGCTCCACTCCGGGGGTTCGTCTGCCACCGGTCGGTCCGAACCGGACGAACCGCGGCGGCGGGTATGCATTCGTGCCATTGTTTGAATTGGAACGGCACAAGCCGCAAAACGACATGTTCGCCTGTCGAGACCCAACCGCGATCGGTTTTAGGGCTACTCGACAGGCGACGCACTATCGTAATCCCAAGCCCTCGTGGGCGAGTCAGAGTTACGACTGTGCTGTTCCCAGCTTTTTGTGGGTCGTTCGGGGGTTTAATGGCTTTCATTTGGCTGGGGCGTGCAACTGGGTCGCACCCGATCGCGATCGAGTCGAAGGGCTTAATATGTGGACAGGGGAACGATCGGGTGCAGCAAGGGCCCGTAGATCAGGGGTAGATCACTCCCTTGGCATGGGAGAGGCCCCGGGTTCAAATCCCGGCGGGTCCATCACGCGACCTCACCGTTCCCCATTGAACAGACGGGGACGGGTTCCTTTTAAAGAAACCGCCCATATAGCACCGCAAATCACACCGGCTTAACCCAATGGGGCAGGAGAGGTGACGGTAACACCCCCTCTACAGTATGTCGATTACAGTAATTGAGTAAAGAATCCTGATACATTTAAACCTTCGTACCACGTACAAAACCCACACTCAGCGAGAAGGCGGGCGATCGGTTTGCACGTCGTGGTTCCCCTGATTGATGGCCGGGTTTTGACACCACTCGATCGGCGGATCGCGGAATACCGTAACCCGGCTCGAAGATATTTGCTGGAATTTCATACACGTAAGAGCTGGTAAAGGAAGACGCACAAGATCTACATCTACAATCAGTATCGTTAAAACGGGTAAGAGGTCTTCCGAGGATCGAAAATCGCACTACAAAGGCCGGTAGATTTAATACAATCGCTGAGTCTCTTAGGGGGGAGACGGGTTCTTAGAATCTCACCTACCCAGCAACTGCTCTCTCCTATCTGACTATGACTACGAAAGTGGACAAGCCGACAGCGACGGGAATAGCAACACCCAATACCCAGAATGAGACCAAGATTGACTACGAAGACAAGAACTGGGCCAGATCACACGCCAATCAGTTTTGGGAGGCGGATTACTTGTACTCCCGAAAAGGAAAGTACTACAGGCATCTCGATCAGATGAACCAAGGTCTCAAGAACGGTCCGAACTGGTACAACCAGATATACATCAATTTTTGTACAAATCGAGATCTCACGAAGTACATCAGCAGCTACTTGGAGATGTTACCACGACAGGTCAAGAAAGCCACCAATTACGTTCTCGAACAAGACCTACGCAAGTGGGGCATCCGGAAAGAACTCGTTATATGGGCTGTCTGTGCCTATGTCGTCCATAGTGATGACCAAGATAAACGACGGGCCCATCCCAAGACAAAGACCCGAACAGAAGACCCAGAGCACGACGAGAGGGCAATACAATTCTGGGACTTTGCGTACAAGTATAATTTCACGATGAAAGAGCGGGTTTCCACGTATCACAAGGTATCTTGGGACATGGAATCATCGGGACCGAGCAAGCGTAGTCGGTAATGGGAGGGGGGGTATATAAAGCCCTGTATATTATATTCTATGAAGGCGGGGTCACAGTCGGAAACCGCTAAGAATCGTAATCAGTCTCCATTCCCGGATCTGTGGACCCTTCGGGTGGAAAACGGCTTGAATGGATCGGCGCGCTTCTCGCTGGTACCGGAGTACCTAATCAGCGAGAAGGCGTCATACTTAGGAAAGCTAACAGCCGTTTCAGAAGTGCGGATCGGTCAGCGCCGTTCTCGCCCGTACCGACCTTCCCGACTCCCTATCCTATCGTAGCACATTTAGTGGTCGGTGTAGAGGGTTCTCCTATGCCTCTCTCGTTGAACGATCTCGAATCCCACCTGTTCAAATGCGCCGATATAATTCGTGACGCTGTTGATCCGACTGACTACAAGGAGTACATTCTCCCCCTTGTCTACTACAAGACAATCTCTGATGAGTTCGAGAAACAGTACGAACAGAATCTTGAAGAATACGGCGAGGACTTCGCCCGGCGGAACAACCTATATGAGATTCCTGTCGTCCCAGAAGGTTATTTATGGGAAGACGTTCGCGCCGTTAGCGACAACATCGATCAGACACTCAATGAAGCTTTTGACGTACTCAACGAGGAGAACCCCGAACTGAAAGGTGTCTTCCGGGCGGACTACATCGACGCCGACGCCCTCAACGACGATCGGCTCGGAAAGCTCATCGAACACCTCTCGAAGTACGACCTCGATCGAGATAGCGTTCCCCCTGATATGCTCGGCGAGGCCTATATGGACTTAGTCCGCCACTTCGCCGAGGAAGAAGGTAAATCCGGAGGCCAGTTCTTTACACCGCCCCAGATTGTCAATCTCTGTGTCCGGCTTGTAGACGATTTCAATGACGGGATGACGTTCCACGATCCAACAGTAGGCTCAGGCGGGATGCTCATTGAGGCCGCCCGATACTACCGCGAGGAACAGGGCGGGGATCCCACCAAACTCACGTTCACCGGACAGGAGATCAACCCAGACATAGCGGCGATCGCAAAAATGAATCTCTCCATTCACGGGCTGGAAGGGAAGATTGAGCGGGAAGACTCCCTATCAAGTCCGGCGTTCACCGACGACGACGCGAACGAACTCACTCGCTTCAATCGAGTGCTTGCGAATTTCCCGTTCTCGGCTGATTGGGCGAAAGATGATCTCCAAGACGACCCGTATGACCGATTCGACTGGCACGAGAAACTTCCGCGTGCCGATCGAGGAGACTACGCCTTCATTATGCATATAGCGAAACAACTCATGCGTCCCGATCGCGATGAGGCGGGCGGCAAGGCCGCGATCGTCATTCCTCACGGTGTGCTGTTCCGCAAGCACGAGTCGCGGTATCGCAAGTCGATGCTGGAGAACGATATGGTGGAGGCCATTGTCGGGCTTCCGAAGAACCTCTTCCAGAACAACGCGATTCCCTCTGCTGTCCTCGTGTTGAATACAGACAAGACTACCGAGCGCGAGAGCGAAGTGCAGTTCATCCACGCCGCAGACGACGCGTTCTACGAGGAGTTGTCGAACCAAAACGAACTCACCGAGGACGGCCTCAACCACATCGTTGAGAACTTCCGCGAGTGGGTAACTGAGGAGCGCGTGAGTCGTACGGTGTCTCTCGATGAGATCCGAGAGAACAACTACAACCTGAACATCGCGCTGTACGTAGATACGACCGAACCCGAGGAGGACATTGACGTGGCCGAGGAATTAGCGACATTACGGGAGTTACAGGCCGAACACGACGAGATCGAGGCGCGGATGACTCAGCACATGGAGGCCCTGAACTATGAATGAAAAGGAAGTGACACTTAACGAGTTCATCGAGGTGTCCGATAGTCCAGAGCGCCAATCAGTCCGATGGGGACCAACAAAAAAGACAATACCAGGTGATTGGAACTTTGATCCGATCGTCAATCATACGTCTGAAATAATCTATCCTCAACGTGATAAGCCGACTCGGTTTGATGGAGATATTCCATGGGTTCGAATTGAGGATTTAGATGGTGTATATATCTCGGAACCGATAGACGGTGAAAGGTACGTCAGTCGAGAACTGATGGGCGAAATGAATCTCCGATCATTTCCTGAAGGCACTCTTATGTGTTCTTGTAGTACCACCATGGGGGTGTGTGCAATCACTACAAGAGAACTATTATCTAATCAGACATTTGCGGGAATTGTAACTCGGGACAGCATCAACACTCATTATCTCTATTATGCGATTTCGGACTGTGCGGAAGAATTAGATCAACTGGCAACTGGTTCAACTATTTCATACCTATCAAGTGATAAATTAGAGAATTTCCATATACCCGTACCGCCACTTGAAGAACAGCGCAAAATCGCCAGCGTGCTCTACACCGTCGATCAGATGATTCAAAAGACTGAGAAAGTTATCGAAAAGGTAAGGAGTGTTCGTGCCGGTATCGAACAGGACGTTTTCACCAATGGCTATTACGGCCATGAAAATACTAAAGAAGTGAGACTTGGTCCTATTAAAACATCTATTCCTAATGATTGGAGTCTAAAGACTATCCCCGATAAATTTGATATTATAGATGGAGATCGAGGTAAAAACTATCCAAAGCAATCAGAGTTTTGTGAAGACGGATATTGCCTATTTTTGAGTGCAAATAACGTGACCAAGGAAGGTTTAGAATTTCATGAAACAGAATTTATATCAAAAGAAAAAGATGCAGAGCTGAGAAAAGGAAAGTTATCGCGAGGAGATATTGTTATGACTACAAGAGGAACGGTTGGAAATTTTGGACTCTATGACGAGGAAGTAGATTATGACAATATAAGAATTAATTCTGGGATGGTGATACTACGCCCAAAGAGCCGAGTTACTAATCCTGAATACTATTACTATTTTTTCCGTTCTCAGATATTCCAAAAACAAATTAATGCGATGAGCTACGGCACGGCACAGCCCCAAACATCTGTGACTGATCTTAAAAAAATGGGACTGATTGAACCGAGAGACAACGAGAAAGAGAAAATAAAAGAATTGATTGAGAATGTGCATACAATAATATATTCAAACAGAGAAAACAGAAAAGAACTTCAACATCTCAAGAAAGGTCTTATGCAAGACCTCCTCTCGGGAACAGTCAGGACAACCGACACTAACATAGAGGTGGCCGACGAAATCACCCAGTATGGTTAGTGATCGTGGAGCAAGCTACGCTATCGGGAATCTTCTGGCCGGACCGAGTCAATGGCGTAGGATGTATTCCACCGGTGCATCTGTCGCATTTGGAGTGAACGTGCTATTTGCATATATCAACATTCTACCCCCGCTGTACTCTGACTCGCCCACAGAATTTGGAACTATAATCGGGATATTGGCTATTGAACTGATAAATGCCATGATTCCCTTGGTTGCTGTAGCACTCGATAGACCCGGTAAAGCACTTCTGACAGTACTTGTGTATGTTTTTGTCGGATTAGCCGTTTGGACGACTAACTATGAGGCTGGAATGAGGGAATTCTAATGGTTAGTATTCCTAACGAAGGTGGTGTCGAACGATCGCTTCTCTCGTGGCTCGACGCTGCCGGTTGGGAAACACATGGCATGGACGGCGGGCGGGGCGCAGAAGTTCTCGATTCAGCCTACGATCGACGAAGCAACGAAGTCATTTACTGGAACCTACTGGCCGAGCAAGTCGTCGAACTCAACGAGAAGATCACCGAAGACAACGTTGAGAAGTTCCTCACCTCACTTCGACGCGATCTCGACCATGACAATCTGCTCACGGGCAATCAGGAATTTCACGAGCTACTCACGAAGGGAAAAACCTTCACCGTCGAGAACGCCCGCGCCGGAACGGAGACGATCTACGTAGATCTGATTGATTTCGACGATCTGGACGCAAACCGGTTCCACGCAGTCAATCAGTTCTCAATCTCTCGGGGAACTACCATTCGTCCGGACGTGAACCTGTTCGTGAATGGGATCCCGATCGTGACGATGGAGCTGAAAAGCCTCGCTCAAGACAACGACTACTACGACGCGATTAGCGATCTACACGCGTACGAGGATGACGTGCCACGGCTGTTTGTTCCCGGCCTGTTCAACATCGCCGCAGATACCATGGAACTCCGCTACGGATCCGTAGGGGCACCCACAGAGTTCTACGAACCATGGAACGACGCCCCCGAACAATTTCAACACGACAACCAGATGCGGCAAGCCGTCACCGCACTCTGTAACCCCGAAACGATACTGGACCTTTTGAAACACTTCGTCTTTTTCGAGCGGCGAGCCGGCGGTGACGCCAAGATCGTTCCCCGGTATATGCAATACTATGCGGTCAACAGAATCCTTCAGAGAGTCCAAGAGGGCGTCCACGACCGGGGATTGATCTGGCATACCCAAGGGTCGGGGAAGTCTTTCACGATGCTGTACGCCGCTCAGAACCTCTTGTCCCGCTCTACCATTTCCCGTAATCCGCAAGTCTTCGTGATCGTGGATACGGACAAATTGAACTCCCAAATGAGGGACCAACTGGCGAACCTCTCGCTGGAGCGATGGACCGAAGCCGAAAGCATCGATCACCTCCAAGAATTAATCGAGGAAGGAAGTAGCCAACTCGTTCTCACGACGATCCAGAAGTTCCAAGACGTGGAGCCGGACACTCAAGGGAACGACGAGGTAATCGTAATGTCCGACGAGGCTCACCGGTTTATGGAAGCCGATCTCGGAAGCCGTCTTGACGCAGCTCTCCCCGACTGTAGCCACTTCGGGTTTACTGGTACGCCGGTCAGAGAGGGCGAGAAGCACGAGGATCGTAATACCTTCCGCGAGTTTTCCCCCGAGGGCGAAGACTACCTTCATCGATACTCAGTCAAACAGGGGATCGACGACGGCCTGATCCTTCCTGTCTACTTCACGCTTCGTCACCAAATGGAATGGGTGATCGACGAGGCTGGGCTGGATGAGGAATTTGAACAAGAGTTTCGCGGGATGACAACGGACGAGAAGCGCGAGGCAATCCGGAACGGTGTCACCGCGACAACTTTGGCCGAAATCGAACCCCGCGTCAATCGGGCTGTCGAAGAAATTGATTCCCACTACGGCGAGAAGGTGGCTCCCAACGGCTGGAAGGGAATGGTCGTCACTCCGAGCCGGCGATCGGCAGCAATGTACGGGAAGCGACTTATTGAACGACGCGGTGAGGACGAGGTCGAAGTTCTATACACCTCAACCCAAGACGATCCAGACCTCATCAATCAGTTCCACACGGACTCAGAGGAGCGGGACAGCATCGTCAAGGCGTTCAAACAGGACGAGAACCCCAAACTCCTCGTCGTCCATAATATGCTCTTGACGGGTTTCGACGCCCCGATCCTGAAGACGATGTATCTCGATCGAAACCTGAAGAACCACAATCTGATGCAAGCTATTGCCCGGACGAACCGACCAGCCTCCGGTAAGGAGAACGGAGAGATTGTGGACTTCCAAGGGGTCTTCGAGAATATTGACGAGGCGCTTGACTACGACGCCGAGACGAAAGCCTACGCCGCCCGAGATAAGGACGAACTCTACGATGAGCTTGTTGAACAGACCGAGCGGGTACTGGATATTTTCGACGGGATCCCGAAAGAAGACACCCAAGAGGCCACATCAGCGGCTATCGAACGGGTAAGTACACATCCAGAACGCCGAGAGTTCAAACAAAACTTTCGTCGGCTCCAGAACCTCTACGAAGCGGTTGCTCCCGATGCTCGGTTGGTAACCGAAGGCATCGAACGGAAGTACAAGTGGATAAGTCGGATTCACGTAGCGTTCAAACGGATCACGTCAGGCATGGATAGCCCGGAAGATGAGATGCAAGAGAAGACCCGAAAGATCATCGATAAACACGTTGATATTCCAGAGATCAAACGGGACTTCCCCACGTACAAACTCGGCGAGGAATATCTTGAAGACGTAGAAGATCTCGATAATCCGGGAGTTAAGGCGTCCCAGATCGCTCACGCGACTCGTGAACATCTACATCCCCGAGAGAACCAGAATCCCCGATACAAACGACTCAGCGAACGAGTAACGGATATTGTTGAGCGGTGGCAAGGAGATCGGATCGACGATCCCGAGGCTGTCGAAGCTCTCAAATCAGTTGAAGAAGCGGTGTTAGTAGTTGAGGATGAAGCCGCCGAACGGGGGATGAACGACGCCGAGTTTGCGATCTATACCCATTTGACTGAGGAGACCCCTGACCTGATCGAATCCGACGAACAGGCGGAGGAGGTCGCTGAGGAGATTGTCGGCCAGTTCACCAAGCGAGTCGATCGCGGCTATCCCGGATGGAAGATGAACCAGCAAACTATCGGGGAAATCGAGCGGATCCTTCTCGATGTATTGGTGAAAAACCACGACCTCGGTCACTTGATTCGGGACGACAACGAGTTTGTTGACGACATTCGGAATTACCTCATTCAGAACTATGGCTGAAAGCGCCAAGTCTGTGGAATTGTTGGGACATACCGTTGAGTACGATGTTCAACATAGCCGGGAAGCATCCAAACCCCGGATTGATATTGATATTCACGGTGTCCGGGTTGTCCTTCCCGAAGCTGACGAGACACCTCCCTCGGAGCTTCTGAAAGAGAACGCGGGATGGGTTATAGACAAGAAACGAAAGTACGACGAGTACCGCGAGCAGATCCCAGATCGAGAGTTCGTTGTCGGTGAGACGTTTCCGTATCTCGGTGAGCCGTTCGAGATTATTGTTGAGAAGCGGTCTTCTTCGGCGGTGATTGATTACGAGTTCCGATTAGCAAAACACCACGTTGACCAGACTTCAATACAGCGGGCATTGGAAACCCTGTATCAGCGAGAAGCGCGCGACTATTTCCAAGACCGTGCGGACTATTTCGCCGAAGAAATGGGGGTCGAATATGATCAGATCGAAATCCGGAACCAACGGACGAAATGGGGGAGCTGTTCCACGACCGGAACGTTAGGCCTGAATTGGCGATTAATGATGGCTCCGCCCGATGTAGTTGATTACATCGTAATTCACGAATTAGCACATCTTAGGGAACAGAACCATACTGACGAGTTCTGGTCGCTCGTTGCCGAGTACGATCCAGAATATAAATCACATTCAGAATGGTTAGCGGAGAACAGCACCCGATTGATCTTCACAGAACGCGATCTATAAAACTAAATATAAGTTTATCTATACATCCGTTGGTTGCGGGCAAGAAGACAGCTGCTTTGTACTCTTACACTTGGATATAAGTAAGTCAATTCTGGACGGATCTCAGTATTATTACGTCAATTGTCGAACCCATGTTCTATAACACCGAAACCGATCGTCAAACCCCTCCCAATTTCATACCAATCTTACCTCAATTTCCTTGAATTACAGGTTCATAGCCGTTCTTCTCGCTGATAAGGGAACTCTTTGTAGTCAGTATTGGTACTTATCGGGATATGAAACGACTAACCAGAACAGCACCCTTCTTGCTGGTAACTGGATTTCCTAAGTAGATCCGTTACAGGTTGCTGTACCGTTGTTGTAAGAGCTGCTGTATGTTGCTAAAGGAAAGGGGGGACTATAGGGGGGATAGGTGCGTTGCGGTACGTTGCTGTACGGTAGCGGTTGCTGTACGGTACGTTGCTTGTTCTGTTTGGGTGCCTTCTTGCTGATTACTGGAATTAATTCCGGTAATTGCTTACTGGATTATCTGGTAATTATTTACCGGTTCATCTGGTAAGTGGATATACCCTGTTTAGGACAACGTACCCAGTAATGCCTCTCCTTTCCAACCTATCCTATCCCCCCTGTAGTCCCCCCTTTCCTTTCCTCCCTTTCCTCTCAAAATCTTCTTCTGAATCCGCCAGCTTTCATTTGCACTCTCTATTCAGTCCACAGATTGCCCTCAGACGCACGAGGTTGCTCTGAGTAAGCTTTTATAATCTTATGAGGGGGATTCATCATCTAACTTAAGAAAGCTCTCTACGCCCCCTTTACGGCCCTCTGATTAGATTTGTCATTTTTACTCTACTAACTGCTCTCTGATGGGAGTAGTTGGGGTTCGACAATTGTCGTATTATTGTGGTTCGGTATTCAGTTCTATGGAGAATATTTCAGAGTAATATTAATACTTCAATTGAGCTTCTTTGTTGCCTCCAATACGATCGTGGAGGTACCAATTAAACAGTCTATCAGTTTTAAAACGGTGATGAGTGTTGTAATAGTATCCTGATGTAATCACTAAGACTCCTTATTCACACAAAATAACGAACGGTCCACGTTACTGAGACTGTCTGTCTTCTCGCTGCTCTCGGATCTCAGTAGGGGAGTTTTGACATGGTTGATTTGAGGTGTCGCTGATAAGTGTTACCCGGCTCCCAAAATTATGGGTAATTCCCGCGAGTGGCTCCGTTGAAATTCTCAACCGGTGATATGTGCTTGGAGCCGTGCTGAATACAGAGCGCGAACCTTGCACGTGGGCTCATATGATTTAATACATTTGGCTAACATGGATATGGCATGACAGACGACATTAAAACAATGTTGGACCCCTCTCTTTTCTCGGACAATAGCTATGAATCTACGTTTGAAATGATTGAAAACCATAATAATGAGATTTCATTCTACATTTCGCATTCATTTTATGAATTATTGTCCGAAGACGAACTTATTGAAGAAGCATCGGTGAGAGATTATTTTAGCGCTTACAGCTCATTCTACCGATACGAAGAATTGAAGGGAAAAATAGATCAATTTGAAATTTCACCCTTCAGGGCTGAGGATTTCATTGACGATTACTCCACAATTTATGATTCTATCTCTAAATCAACAACAAGCAGAAGATACGCCCGAAAATATGGACAAGGAACTCGTCTGAATGACATTTTATTCGAAGAATTCATCTTCTCTCTCCGAAACTCACCAATACTTTCTCGGCTAAAAAAGATTAGTAACGATTTTATGGAATCCGTAGCTTACGCTATCACAATCTCAGAAAACCAGCTAAATAAAAACTGGAATGCAATTAAGCAGGAGGTAGGAGAAGGAATAGAATCATTCGAGCAAGTAAGACAAGATTTAGAAAGAAATGCAGAAGATCGGTTAGACGATGAGCCAGTAATTCTCTCTACTTATTTAAGACAAATCGTAAAGGATTACGCGCCAAACTGGATTATACATGTGTCAAAGTCCTATATTTCCAGCTTAGCGGGTGTATTAATTGGTGCGTATATTGGAGGGTCGTATATTGGAGGGTCTGTAGGCGGTGCAGCGGGAGCACTGTCAGGACAAGCAGTGGAAGACTTTGTCATGTTTTTGGCCGATCCGTAATTTACATCGCTACTGACTAATTCATTCATCGGTAAAAGTTTGCAATCCACAGTTAGCGATTGCTGTATAGAACCTCTGTATCTCGCACGCCGACCCTATCAGTTCTCAAGGATTTCAACAGAACCCCATGGGTGTAAAGGTCCGGGAAGGCCCTTACAAAGAATCATTCCAGCAATCGGGACAATACTTTTCATACTTTTCAGCAGTCATCGGTGTTAGAATCGTAGTGACGGCTACTTCAGTACCGCATTTATCACATTCCACGGGATCGGGAGGGTGATAGTCCGATGGGACCCAGTCTGGAAGCTCGTCAGGCCTTGAGTAGATCGTCCAACTCGGAATCGGTTCTTGATTACTAAGAAGGGTAGTTCCAAGTTCTTCGATGCCTTCTCGGGTAACGACGTAATTTCCAGTCATACCTCCCCAGCACTCAACGAGATACCGGTTTTCACCCTTTTTGAATATGTAGACGCTCTCAATCCCACTCATGGTAAGATTTGGGATGGTCCAGTTACTACTGAGGGAAACGTGATCGTCTGTCCCTCTACTATCAATAGTCATATCCTCTCTATCTCCAGTTTCGATGATGTTCGTCTCTGATATTCCGAATAAAGTCATTGAATTTCTCTTGAGTGGAATCCGCTTTCTTTGTACCGGTCTCTTTGGGAGGTGTATAGATGCCTTCCCGCTGGTTTTGGCTTGGTCCCCGGTGCGCTCTGTAGCCAAAGTGGTTTCAGACACCGCTTTCGAGCCTTTTTATGTCTCGAAAGTATCTATTAATTGATATTTATACCCGATCGACCCATTCCAGTTGCCGATCTCGCTTTTCTTGCGGCGTTGGGGAATCGTAGTGCTTTCGAAGTGTGTCGGGAGAGGCGTCTACTCGGTCTCCGATCGTATCAAAGTCTGCACCCATATCTCGCATTTTTGTAACAAATCCACGGCGGATACCGTGTGGCGAGACTGAATCTGGGCATTGCGAGGACTTGTTGTATGCAGTAAATTCACACTCGGCGGGATCTTTCTTTAGGGGACAGGCAAAGCCGATATAGCACGGGGTAGTCACCACGTAGATGTTCCGTTGAACGGTCGTTTTTTGTGGCCGTCCGTTCTCGGTCGTCAGCAGCGGCTCGCGCCCGTGTTCGTCTGTCACGTCGTGTCGGTGGCCTTCTATGTAGTCATCGATCAGCGACCCCATTTCGTTCGAGAGCGGCACTTCTCGCTCGCCCCATTTTCCTTTTTTGAGCGGCGTGCCTGTTTCGGGTCGGTGGTTGTACGTCAGTAGTGGGTTCCGGTAGCGATCGGGGTAGTAGTCTTGTAGATCGAGCGCCCGAAGACCGCCGGTCCGACAGCCGGTGTGCCAAAACAGCGAGAACATGAGGTGTCGAAGGCTGGCGTATTCGTATTTGTCGAGGTAGGCCAGTATCCCTTTGGCGTGGTCTTTTGCGACTTTAACGTCTCGGCTTTGGTAGCCTTTTTTGGCGGCGGGAACTTTCACTTTTTTCGACAGCCCTTCTATCACGCCGTCGATCGTTTCCCATTCTTCGACGGCAATTCGGAAGGTTCGCATTTCGTTTTCGAGTGTCGTTGGGGCGACTCGTTCTTGGCGGTATTCGAGATACGATCGGCATTTCCGGGCGGTTAGTTCGTTGAGGTTGGTGATCTCTTGCTTCTCGCACCATTCGGTAAACCGATTGAGTCTGGTGGTGTGTTCGTAGATCGTTGATTGAGAGACCTCTGACTTTCGGGAGGTCACGTATGATTGTACGGCTTCGGACGGCGATAGGGGTTCAAGTCCGTGCATGGGTTGTTCCTGTAGCCGACCTCCGGTAGTTGGGGCGATCCGTTGGCTGGCCCGACCCGTAAGTTCCACGTTCCCGAGACGGTCCGAGGGAGCGTGTGGACGCGACGGGTGAGAGGCCCTGAGCGCCGTCAGGCGCGAGGAGGGTGACAATCCCGGCGGGTCCACTTCACTTCGTTTTCGCTGCGCTCAAACTCGTTCAGTGGCCCCGCCGACCTCCGCAAACCCTTCGGGTTTGCTCAGTCCCGGCGGGTCCATTCGTCTCGCTTCGCTCGACTCATTGGCTCGCCAACGTCCCGATCGCTTCACTCGCGAGAATCCCAGCGGTCCATCGCAGCAATCTGGTATTACGAGAGAACGAGCATCAACGAGCGGAGCCTGGATTCGAATCCAGTCAATCGCAGCTTGCACAACGAAAGACCAGAAACGCCTATTTCAATCCTGTCAGTACTATCTATAATAATGCTCACGAAGAGGGATTCTTGATCCTCGAATTCTTGGCATCCAGTAGGCTTTTACACCTAATTAGGGCTTATTCTTCGATCGCCAATATCTCGAAATCTGGTGATAGCATTGAGATGAGAACCGTTTGGCGGTTCTAGCGGGAAACAAAATTGGCTCTTTTTGTATGCGGGAAACGCTCTTCACAAGGCGGTGTTGTGACCGGCGGACCATTCCCGGTTTCAGCATCTCGTTGGTGGCGGAGCAAAACACTGGACGATTTGTCCTTTCGCAAATCTCCGCTGCCTGGGTAGGATCGTTTTCGATAAAGAGATCTGAGTCAGTTGTGTCATATACCCGTGCTTTATATTCTGCGTAATTGCCTCGGTTTCGACGAGTCTTCGTCTCTGGGGTACTCCTCATTACGAGCGTCTCGTAGTTGATCCCGTGGGCAGCTAGCCACTGTTCAATCTCGGGCCGGAACGTTTCTAATCTGGAGGATACTAACCAACCGATACGCTGATTCGGGACCATATTTGGCTCGGGATTCGTGAGAAGCTCGCGGTCGTTGTCCTTGTCATTCTCTATTTGTGGTATCGGATCGCGACAGAGCACACCATCGAGATCCACGCAGAAGTCTGTTAGTCTCGTATGGTGGAAGATGTTCCACTCGAATACGCGTGGGAATGGAACTACCTCGCTCCAGTAGTCCACGTACTGATACCCTCGCGGAGAAACGTATATTGCACCGTATTCGATATCAAACGGAAAATCGTGGTTATCGAGTCGCGTACGGGTTTCTGTCATCTGATTCCCCGTTGCAACGGAATCATCGATAACGAGTACGGAGGTACAATCAGCGAGCCGACTCAAGCTCCCAAATCGTTCCCCAGTGTCGATTATTTTTCCCTCACAAAGACGATCGACATCTGTCATCGGAACATCGAGATATAGACACAGCAGATTCGCTGCCAAGAGACCGCTTCGCGGGATTCCAACTACTAGATCGATATCTTTCGGGAGGTTCTGTTTGAGACGACGGGTGTCTGCGTTTAGATCTGCCACAGTCTTGTAGTTCATTATCACACAATATTATGGAACGAACTATTGTTAGTTGAAATATAATTTGGATTGCGTATTTCATCTCATAATAATAGTATTGAAAATAACACTGTTAGTCAGAATATCACACTGAACTACCAAACATGGCATCTTGAACAAAATCTCGCTTGGCGCTGTTCGGTCTAAGCTGGAGTGGATGTCGAGAATGCCTCGATCGCGCCATGTACGGACCGTATCTCGGCACCGGGAAGTCTATGTGAGTCTCGGCCACGTGCAGTCTCCAAGTACAACGTTGAATACGTATATACCGGCGGGATGATTGAGTCAAGCATCGACGAGTATCTACAGGCAGACGAGCACGGTGTTCTAGGATTAGCGAGTACCAACAACACGCACGAGATCCCGCTAAGCACTACGACGGCGAACGATTCTTCTCCGAGTGAACAAGTTAGACGAGCCGAGTGAAGCGTAGACCCGAATGTACCGACCTGTTTCAATAAAAAACGACGCTGTGCGTAGCGTCAGTCTGCTCTCGTTTCGACCGTTTGGCGATCGACGTTATCGACCGGGGTACCGGCCATCCGGTAGAGTCCCCACAGCAGCAGGATGACCAGCCCGGCGATCACCAGCCCGGTTCGTAGGGTCGGATCGATCGCCGGGTACAGCGTGTTAACGACCTCTCCCGCATCGTTGGTCTGTTCGACCGGAGCTGCCCCGTAGGGCTGGCCCGCCAAGACCTCTACGAACCCCAGGACGACGATGCCCAATAGCATCAGCGCGCTGCTGAGTGCCAGTGCCGCTTTGTCGATGACAGTGTAGTTGGTTTCCATAGTGTTCACCTCCTCAGCCGAGTAGGTATTTCAGTCTCGGGTGTTGCTTGACCAGGGCAGTCTGTTCGAGGATCGCATCAAGCCCGTAGTAGCGACCGGCCGCGAGGGCTGCGACTGTGATGAACAACAGCAGTCCCATGAAGTCGCCGCTCACGAGTCCGTGTCCGAAGTCGGCGTTACCGATCCAGAACAGGACCATGAAGAACGCCCCGCCGAATGCGGCTAGCCGCGTCACCACACCGAATATGAGCGCGAGTCCGATTAGCGTCTCGAACAGCGGCACACCCGGGGCGATCAACCACGCAAGGTTGTTGCCCATCCACATTGGGATCGGTCCAAGAGCCGTTCCCTCCATCCCCTGGAGGTACATCGGCCCGTAAGAGTATGCCAGCCCATCCTCAATGAGCTTGGTTATGCCCGCGTGGAAGAACCACCATCCGGTGATTACACGCAGCAACGCAACCCAGTATCGCGCCAGTGGCCCGTCAAGGCTAAACGCGAAATCCGTCGCCATTGGATTCGCCATTTTGGTTGCCATAGTTCTCACCTCACACATGTAGATTAGTGGGGATATCGCATATAGTATCGAGTTCATTCCAAGATTCTGGGAATCCCCGCTCTCAAATCCACCTCGCATCATATGAAGGAAACTCGAGAAAGCCGATCGTGTTGCACACAACGAACCAGCATAGGACTACGATATACGCGTGTGTTCGCCGCTTACAGCTAGATACACACGCGGCAGAATTCTTACACAAACATTCACAACAAATAGTTGTCGTCTATAATACATTTATTTTGATAGTTCAAAATAACGAATACACCCAGGTAAACGACCACGGGTCGGGTGACCCGTGGAACTCTCGCTGTTTTCTTTAGAATCCGATACGGAGACAATGGATTCGGGGATGGGAAACGACGAGGCACGACCGAGTGCCGACGAGCGAATTACCCAACTCCACAGCGCCGTACCGGGAATGCAGTCAGCTTCCAGCGAGACAGCAATTTAGGTGGCGATCGTGGAGACCGCGGTCAGCACGCTCGGATTGAACAAGAGCAGGAGCTGAAAGAAAAACCGAGCAGCTTTCGCAGTTTGCCAGCTTTGTCAGCCACGATATCCAGAATCCGCTGAGCGTTGCAAGCCTCCAACTTGAACTCCTCAAAGAAGAGTGCAACAGTGAATTTCAGTCACCAGTTGACTCTTCACTAGTATAAAAGTAATATAAACTATACTTTTGGTATCTTTTCATATATCCGATGTTTTGTATTGACTCGGGTCTCGTCGTGTTTATATCTGAGATGGAGACCGTGTCTCACCCAGACGCGCTGCAACGAGTGTGGTCAACTGCTGAAAGACATGGCGTTGACGAGGAGCGATGTGTATCCGCCGCACTAGGGATTGCTACGTGACGTTATCCACATCGTGATTCCCACAGTGTTCGACAAAGGTTCCAGAAGGCGTTATTTTGGTCGTCACTAGTCAGACTTTGCACAGAGCGATTCGTGTATTCCGGGATCTACAACGATGTATACCTAGTGCTGCTTGTCTGCGAGTTGGGCCACGAGTTGTCTGGGGTGTTGTGATCAAGATTTTGAGCTCGGGCGTGTAGATCAGTTTTGTAGTCATGAGTATGGGCAGATGATCGAGCTTATCAGAAACAATATTTCAATCTAAATTATTATACTAAGAAATGGTATATTTGGCCTGTAGCCGAATACGAACTTCATAAAAATCGTGGTTTCGCTTCTCGCTCAACAGGAGCGACGTATCTGATTGATACTACTGGTGAGCCGCAGGGGTAGTTTTTACTCAGAAGACACATTGACCCACTCTGATACTCAGTATCTAGCCACTATCTTCGGGTGTCCACACTGTAGGTGGGTCCGACGCCTGCTAGAGGGGATGTTTGACTCCAAACTGCGTCAATTGGGCAAAACAGATGCGGAGACGGTTGGGTTAGTTGGCGATCGGTTTCGCGTACTCCCGGGCGAATAGGTCGAGTACGATTTTCGCTCCTCCGAGGACCACGGGGCCGATAAAGAGGCCAATGGCTCCAAACACGATGAGGCCCCCGAAGATGCCGACCACGATAGTCGCCGCATTCATTGCCCCGCTCCGACCAATGATTACTGGCCGAAGGTAGATGTCCGAGACGCTAATTATCGACCCATACACCAGTATTACGCCCGCTGCCAGAGGCCGGTCAATCAAGAATAAATAGGCTGAAGCCGGCACCCAGACACCGAACGCACCGATGAGCGGGAGCAATGTGAGGACGAAGGTTGCAACAGTCAAAAAGACCACACCGGGCATCCCAACAACTGCAAGACCGATCCCCAGTAGCACGGCTTGGATGCCCGCGACAATGACATTACCCACGACAGAGGCCCACATCAGGTTGTCGAGTTTTACGTACAGTTCCCGCTGAACACGATTGTCGATCGGGACAACAGATTCCACCCACGAAACGAACCGATCCCCGTCGTGTAACAGGGCAAAGAGAACGAAACCGGTCACCGTGAGCCCAATTAGCACGCCCGGAAGGCCGCCGATAATCGAAAGTGTACCACTGGCGAGTCGCTGCAGGGTCTGCGTAATCGTCCCTTGATAGGTCGAGTACACCAAGCTAAGATCGACGGCGAATCCCATGGTCTCGAATTGGTCCTGGATGTATTCTGGGCTGAATGCTCCATCCTCAATTGCGGAAATAAGCGCCAGGCCCTGCCGAAATGCGATACCGAGGACGTAGACAACCGGAATGAAAAACACGACGATCGACATCATAATCGTACCGACCGCGGCCACCTTCGAACTCAGCCGCTGTTCGAGTACCTCTTGGACGGGTGCGAGAACGTATGCGAGTACGATCGCGAACAGGATGTACTGCAAGTATGTGAAAATGAGCAGTCCGGCAAGCACTGTGGTAACTACTGCAAAGATCGTGAGTGCAATTCGGTGTGAAGACTGTTGGGGTGAGTTGCTCTGCGTGGTCATACAGTTCTCTTGCACGTCAGGGGTTATTATCTTCGTGTCGTCGTTGATTCGTCACATGAGCCAGCAGATGAAATTCAAGCGGAGTGATATGTTTGAAGCTGTTGTACTCGTTAGGCTCTGTTGAAATCCTCAGCAAGTGATATATTATGACCCAGTCGCGGTCAGTACAGGGGACTCACGAAGCGATTAGTACAGTGGCAGAAAATATCCGCGAGCTGGCTCTCGGACTCAGTTCAGACCACCCCAACGAACCAAAGGACAGTGTACGACAATGCCAAGACTGACAAGATGATACTGATAATTCCGAGGGTTCGTCCCTGTTCTTCGGTCATAACTGAGATAATCTCTCATGTAGTATTAATCTTGTGTGGCTCCGGCTGATCGCTGTGTTCGCAGCTCTCATCGACCGGCTGTTTCAGGCAAGAATATGTCTGAAGAATGGGATTTCAACAGAGCCACTCGTTAGCAAATCATAAACCGAAACCCACGTAGTAAGTACAGAGTCCAGATTAATGGTGCTATCGAGCAGACAATCACAGACGTAATCGCGTATCTGCCGACACTCGTTTCGGCACTCGTCATCCTCGTTTTTGGGTATATTATCGGTCGAATCGTCGGGAGTGTTGTTACGCGCCTTGTTCGTGGGATCGGGATCAGTGAGTACGCGAGAGGGACCGCAGTGGAGAATGTCGGGAGCGGTGATGGCGATGCTATCGCGAAAGCGCTTGGGATGGTTGTCGCGTACTACATCTACTTCGTTGCGTTGCTTGGCGCGGGGGATGTGCTGGGATTCCACAGCTCACAGAGTTGCTTTCAGACTTGGCGACATTCCTACCGATCGTCCTCGGCGCGCTCGTTGTGCTTGTCGTCGGCTTCGACATCGCTACGAATCTATTCACCGCCTTCATCGCGGCCTTCTTCGGCGCGCTTGCGCTCGCGCTGGCGATCGGGATTGGCGTGGCCGTCGGCCTCGGCGGGCAGGATTACGTCGCTGAGAACATCGACGATTGGGTCGACTCAGCCGTCAGTGCGACCAAAGAGGACGACGTCCCCGAGATGGAGTGAGACCAGTCCGTACGCAGATTGGGTCTCACCTACCAGAGTCGAGCACGATCACCCCACAGAAATGTTATGATGGGGCAGTTGACCCCTGTAAAGTGACAGAGTAGAATCGGCGGACGATTATTGGTGAAAAGGCCGGAGGAAAGAACGCTACTTAGACTTCTTCACTGACGGGCTCCCAGATTGAACACCAGTCTTCGACTGCAATGTATCCCTCAACCTTCGCACAGCCGCCCCACATGTCGTCGTTCTTGTCGAGGATAAATTCCGCACAGTTTCCGCAGGACTGTCCTGGTTGCGCAGGCCCGTCCGCGATCGCCTCGACAGACTCCATCAACATTACATCTTCTTGACTTTGAAGATCATCAGGATCGCGCTCTTCACCAGCCTGTGAGGTCGCCGTCCGGTACTCCGCTGGAAGCTGGGCTGTGGCCAACTCCTCTTCGGACATTCCGTCGGGGACGTCAGGTTCGGGCAGTTCCTCATAAATTACACACCAGTCCTCACCGTCGACGTATCCCTCGACCTCCGAACATGCACCGAAGGTGTCACCATTTTTGTCCACGATGTAGTCTGCACAGTTCGCACAGCACGTCCCCGGCTGGTGTGCGTCGTTCTCCTGTGCTTCCTCGTACTCGGAGAAACTAACGTCAGCTTTGGTCTCCAACTCGTCGGGATTGCGTTGTTCACCCCCAAGTGACATCGCAGAGATGTACACGTCGGGTACGGGGCCGCGTTCGAACTCCTCCGCTGACACTCCCTCCGGGCGTTCCCCGTCTCCATCCCCATCGTCGGGGTCGGTTGTCCCGTCTGCATCCCCATCTTCGGGTTCGGTTGTCCCGTCACCATTATCACCGGCACATCCGCTTAACGCTGCGATACCGACTGTCGCCACGAGGTAATTCCGGCGACTCCACATGTCGTAGTTCGATACTCCGTTGTACAGGGAAGTCTCATTGGACATACTAGAATAGCCGACTCTTGCATGTAAAATCATTAAGGATTTCCCCACTGAATGAAAATTCCTCCCTATTCAGAAACAGAACTATCAAAAAAAGTATATTTACTACTGAGAATACAATGGACAAAGATCACACTGTTGGTTGATACTGCGACAGCGCTGTCCATCATTCAGGTGACAGCGACACGAAAGCGCGATCCGAGAATTACGCCCCGAGTCGTGAAACAGAATACAGCGACAATCCGGTCTTGAGTAGGGACAGAAGATACGACGAGGAAAATCTCCAGCAGTTTGCCAGTGACCCCGATATCCGTGCATTTATCCGGCACCGAGAGTTCGTCCCACTCCACACGACCTGACACCAGTCACATGACTACGATCAAGATTCGTAAGGAACCAGTCGATCGATCGCACGCAACTGGCCAGACCAGTGCATCCGTACGCAGATCATCAGAAACCGTATCAACCACGCATCGGAAGAACGCCAGCAGACGAGGCGATCAACCGAATAGTAGCCCATAGATTTATTCTCCGTCCTACTGATCTTGAGCACGGAGTAAACTAAACATGAAAGAAGTGACACTGGAGACAGCAAAAGCGCTCATCGCAGCAGCAGAAGACAAAGCAGTCGAGATCGACGTCCCAATGTGTATTGCGGTGGTGGACAAAGGTTGTAACCTCGTCGGGTTTCACCGGATGGATGAGGCACTCATCGCGAGTATCGATATCGCACAGAACAAAGCCTACTCGTCGGCATCGTTGAAATTAGACACACAGACCATCCACGAGGTGTCACAACCGGGAGAGTCGTTATATGGACTGGGGAATACGAACGACGGGCGGATCGTAACGTTCGGCGGTGGATTTCCGCTCAAAGACGAGGATGGCACCGTCGTCGGAGGTGTCGGCGTCTCTGGGGGCAGTGTCGAAGAAGACATGGAGGTCGCACAGGCCGCCGTCGACGTCTTCGAAAACGCATAGCCAATTGCCACTGTTTCACCGGACGGATCGATACTGACGTTAGAATCCGTACGTCGATCGATAGAATGACATCTGTCGATCGAACCTCGCGTGTACAATCGTCCCAGTCAGGGTCGTAAAGCCGATCGCGGCTGTGCAGATACTAGATTACAAGATCTGTATCGGCAAACGTATACGATTTTCATTCAAGCACCTCGGTACGATACATTGAGAACGGAGGGTACTGTCCAGAGCAACTCAGTAACGAGGTTCGACACCGCTTTTTCAGGCACAAACACGAACCGAGAGAAACCATCGTCTCTGCAGACTGAATTACTGTGCGTGTACCCACCTACGTGATCGACTAGGTCCGGACCTAGTCGAGAATTGGTATTCGTCACGCAGCTCAAGATCGGAATGTACAGAATTACGCACATACAATTATACAACTGGCTGTCGTGATCTGAGGTGAGGGCCGATGCCAATAGAAAATATCGTAGAAACAGGAGTACTCACAGCTCAGCGGGATCGACCGGCGGGGAACGAAGCCACGGTGGTAAAAAAAGAGAGTCTCGGGAGTGTGATTAGTGATCGGAATCGTTACCGGGTCCGCAATCTGGGCAGCCAAACCCAAACTCAAAGGAACGATTTCGTTAATAGAGGGGAGAATCCATGAATTTCGACGAGTTCACAGGAGAGATACAGCACCGACTTGAACTTCCAGGAACTGGTGAGACAGTACGCGCAATACGGGCGACGCTCCTGACTCTGGGACAGCGAATCCCGGAAGGAAACGCCGAGGACCTTGCCGCGTCACTTCCGATGGAGATCAAATGGTACCTGACCGGAGCCGTCCACGAGCACGGCCAACGATTCGACTGGACGGAGTTCGTCTCTCGAGTCAGTGAAATAGAGGGAGCCGATCGACCAGATGCGGCCTATCATGCCCAGGTCATTATGGACTTTGTAGGGACGCTTGTGCCCCCATCTGACCTACAACAGCTCAGGGACCAGCTCCCGGAAGATGAAGACGACGAGAACTGGCAGAAACTCTTCGAGGTGATCGATTCCGGGGGCTGGGGAGACGCACAGGAAGCGCAAACGGGTGGGGGGCCACAACCGCCTGATGAGTCTACTGGGGAGTCCATGGGCGAAGACGGGAACTCATCGAAGTCAACGGAGTGACTGAGCAAGAATGACCTTACGTAACCATGATCGCTCCCGCAAAGGTCTCTTGCCAACGGCGTCATCTCGCTGGTTGCCGCCGGCTTGCTCTGGATGGGATTGTCGAGCACTGCGAGCTGGGTGGTCGGCTTCCTGTTCGGTGTGAACTTGCTTGCAACCGGGATCACTATGGGAGTTTACGGGCGAGGCGTCACGGCCGTCAGCACTGATGATAGGACTTCGATTAGCGGCTAAATCGTGACGACAGCTGTCGAGTACAGTTGCTTCAATCGATCGTCGCGCTATTCAAAAGTAGTGGCACTCGAGTGCTGAGGGCTACAACGGAGCACTCTGCTTTTCCTGTTGAGAGCAGTAACAAGTGCTAAAAATACCGCACGAGACAGAGAGGCGAGTGTCTGGCTATCCGGGTGCTACTTCGTCCACCTGATCTCGTATTCGAGTTCGTACCGTTGGTCTCCAGTTTCCGAATCCGTGAGGCGTTCGAGTTCGACTTCGAATTTCGGATTCTCCGGGATGCTCACTGTCTCTTCGTCGGTATTGTTCGTGAGTTCGACCGTTCCCGATTCGATCTGATCTGCAGCATCGCGTAACGCTTCAGCGATCTGGGTTCTTGTTTCCTGGTGTTCGGTTTTGTACAGGACTTCTTCTGGCATTGTTGATCAGTACTCTGGCCGCTGGGATCGGATGATGTTTCCGAGGTGCTGTTGCTCGTCGGCGAGTAGCTCAGTCATGTCATCAGCCGTAATGATTCCGACGAGAGAGTCACCTTCACAGACTGGAAGCCGCCGGACGCCGTGTTCGGCCATTAGGCTAGCCGCTTCGTAGAATCCAGCATCGGGTTCGGCTGTACAAAGGTCAGTGGTCATCACGTCCTCAGCAGTCTGACTTGCCAGATCGGCTTGCTCTCCGAGGACACGAACGGTCAGATCACGATCTGTGACAATCCCAACTGGCGCGTCACCGTTCGTAATGACAACACTTCCGACCTTCTCTTTGGCCATGATCGTGGCGAGATCGGTGACCGGCGTTTCAGGAGGCGCTGTTATGGCATCGCTTCGGGCAAGGTCTTCGATAGGCATTTTGATTCACCCAGATGAAAGTTTGAGGTGAACCGTATAATAGATTATTATGGTTCCTGTTTTGTGAGAACTGTGAGGCCTCCAGCTGTAGCCCATTCGACGAAATCCACCGACGGTTCGGCACCGTGGACGAGCAGGTGTCCTCAGGGAGTACTGACCGGCAAAGGGGTGGTCAATCGATTCGCTGGCGAAGAGACCCCTGTAACTATTCTATCAGATAACGCTATTACTCCCGCTCGGGTAGGGATTGTCCGCCAAACTGTGGGAAATATTTTATAATATGAGCCGACTGGTCGAGTCATGAAGAACGTGTTAGTCCCCATGGATGGGTCCGCAGCATCGGAAGCGGCCCTCACTGAAGCGTTTGAACTCTTTCCCGAAGCGAAGGTACACGTGTTCCACGTGATTCAGGTTACGGAGTTTCCTCGAGACAGGACTAAATCCGCGTACGAGCTTGCAGCTGAAAAGGGTGTAGAGATACAGGAGAAGGCTGAAGAGATCGCTGCAGAGCATGGGCGAAATATCGTAACGGACATGACCGAAGGTAATGCTCCACGATCGATCGTACAGTACGCCACAGAGAACAACATTGACCACATCGTTATGGGCAGTACTGGTCGCTCTGGACTCTCGAAGGTGTTACTCGGGAGCGTTGCTGAGTCAGTAACACGGCGGGCACCCTGTACCGTAACGATCGTGCGTAAACGGTAATGCGATAGCAGAGCGGATATAGCGGCTAACATAGGGTTGATACACATCCGACTTTCAACGACAATGCGCCTCAGGGCTTGTCCTGAATACGGTTCACCATGGCAGTTAGCGTATCGTTTTGTCCTCAACTGTGGGCGAAAATTATTATAGTATAGTGTAGATTTTCTGAATGGTGGATCACCTTGTCATCGTCAGATGTGAACAGTCTTACAGCCCTCCCGGCCTTTGCCGCACTGGACATACGCGCAGTGCTGGAAAACGAACGACGCGGTGCAAGCATTCAATTAGATGAGAAGTATTTGCGGGGACAGGAGTTGGCAATAGATACGGTTGAGAGTTCTCAGTCGCTGACAGGCCGTCAAAAAATTGCGTCCCAGTCACGCGAGGTCTTCAATCAGATTCAGATCGACGTGGATTCCCTGTCACGTGAAAACTTCAGATCAGCCTCTATACAATTCCGAAATCTGCTCCAACAACTCCCAGAAGTCAATTACGTAAAACAACAATTCTCCGGCACTTGCTTCGTTGTACCAGAGTGGTTGAGAACACCCAAGGAGGTCAAGTATGGTGCGCGCATCTATTTTTTCCGCGAGGGGGACTCGCCAGTGCCGACAGACGTACTTGAGCGAAACATCGACGCAGTCGTCACTGGTAATCGCGCCACGTTCGAACAGTATCAAGGAGCGTTACACGGCTACCCAGAGTGCTGTATTGCGTATTTTTCGGGTTCTGAGCGGACTGATGAGTTAAGCCCAGAAGTACAAGCAGTCGAGCCAATTGCGGGGTCAATCGAGGATGCCCAGATGCCGGAGGAAGGTGAAATACACCCGACATCGATTGACGACGTCATAGATGGGCTGTTTGAAATGCCACATGTGTATGCGTTTTTCGCACGCGAATTTTTCCCAGAACCGGACTGTAATCGGGCTCGTCAACGTGGAGTTAGCATATATGACACTCTTTCTAATGCGTACCCAGAGCCTGTCGTCAAAGATTATTTTCGGATCAACGCTGGATGGAGTTACCTGAGTGCGAAAGCAACAGCGCCTTACCGAACAAGTTCAAGCCGCCCATCGCCGGGATCACTCGGACGCGAACATCTCCTGTTTTATCTCCCGTTAGCAGTAACTACTCAGCTATATCAAAATAATACGTGTAGTACACAGGTCCAAAATACCGAACTGTAACTGATTCGATCGTACGAATGGTTGACATGGTGGAATTCGACCAAGGACGACCTCAGTTTCTAAAACATCCTCCCAAAGATTGCTAAAAAGGCACCCATGAGGGCGCCTGCAGCGGCACTGGCTCGGAGTCTGGGACCGTTAATTGCTCCAGCACCACGGTAAAGAGACAGTCTGAGAAGAGATAGGTACTGTAAGGACATCTACGAAAACAAGATCATGTATCCGTGGTAATACGAGATTACTCACACTGCTCAAGAGATTACATAGATAGGTGTGTAATGGAGTTAATTTTCAATTAATCGGGAACACCGGCTGCTTATGTCAGACGAAGATTAAGTGGCCTTTGTGTAAGTTGGGTAGAATGCATCGAGACTTGCTCAATGAGTCTTAACCAGACGTAGAATTATCATGGTAAAAGGAACAGGCGGCCGATGGCGAGACGTAGGTGTCTTGTTGTACGCCAGAAATCGGTGATTTCGGGATATTAGCCAATTGTATCACTTTAGTCATAATTGGGTTATCCATTCTGCAGTCGATTGTCGTTTATATATTTCATTTAATATATACTGAAATATCACTTTGTGTTGATTTTTTAAATAGTACACAGCAAAGTATATTATTTGATTCGTATATCTCGCCTATAATTAATTTTAAATGATACTACGTAGTAAGATATCAAACTGTTACATATGATATCATTTACACTGGTCATCGACGCGAAACCGATCGTAGAAAATGTCGTAAAGAGTGATTATGGATGTCAGAGCTGATTTGAATGTCGTCTCGAACACTACGCAGGTCGGTCTTGATTAAGCCGATTTGGCACTGTTGAAATCCTCAATCGATGGTATGTTCTTGACGCCATGCTAAATACAGAGTGTGTATTCTGCAGAGCGGTATCGACAGGCGAGAACGATACTGAAGTACGCCGAACTACCGCTCGGACATCCGAAACGCGAGACTGTACATCGTCCCTGTCGACTCTGACCCAATCTCTTCGACGAGCCGATCGAGTTCGGCGGCGAGGGGATCAGCGAGCCTTCGGGGGAGATTACTCGCAGTCTTCCGAGCGAGGTTAGCGTGAGCCTCGACGTGAGAGATCGTCCAGGGGACGGGATCAAGCAGGATTCGTTTGCGATCAAAGGTCAGACCGTGGCCTTCGAAAACCCGGCGCAACATATCAGAGGGATAGAACGTGAGCGCGGGCGTGCCGTCAGCCAGCTCCGACGCAGCGTTTTCGACGGCAAAGAGGTCGCTGATAGCCGCGTCGTCGGGGAGCGGCTCGTAATCGTCAACGACGAGGTGTGCCCCAGGGGCGGCAATCCGGGCTAGCTCTGCCGAAATCCGTCCGAGAACAGCGGGTGGAACAACGTTACACAAGCCATGTGCGGTGATGAGATCGACCGCGTTCGACTCGAGAGGTGTGGATTGAAGGTCCGCTTCCAGGATCGAGGTCCGGGACGCCTCGTGGGAAGTAAGAGAGGACCTGAGGTCCCGGGCGTGTTCGGCGTTGTTGGTGACTGCGTAGACGTGGCCTGCGCCCTGTTCGAGTAGCCCGCGGGTGGTATTACCGACGCCGGCTCCCGCCTCGAGGCAGGTCGCACCCTCGACCGGGCGGTCCGCGAGAGCGGTTTCGACAGTCTGTGGAACTGACATGGAGCGATCAGTGGTGAAGTTGCTCGGGGACGGGCGAGTCTTCGTGGCGCAACTTCTCGATCAGCGATCGCTGGGCGGCTTCGTCCAGAGGCTCGTACCGCGAGGCAGCGTCGAAGGCCATCGAAACGAGCTTGGGATCGCCCGGTGTCACGACGCTCGTCACGTCCTGAGAGGCCACGAAGTTGAAACGCTCGCGCATCTCTTCGGGCGTATCGACGGGCTCGTACCAGTTCGCGTACGGGCGGTCCTCGACCGGGAGTTCGGCCTCTGAGGGCCAGGGGCCTCTCGCGAAGGCCTTGATGATCAACGTCCCGAGGCCCTCTTCGTTGGCGCGTTCGAGGACTGCCTCGTAGTCGTACTCGGCGTCGGTCTTGGCCATCACGACGGGGTTCAGCGGAAACATCAGCGTCTCGAGATCGTCGATGCGATCGATCGCGTCTATGATGAGGTCAGGATCCCCATGGCTCGTCAGGCCGATGTGATCGATCAGTCCCTCGGCCTTTGCCTCGCGGAACGCCTCGAGGGCGCCGCCTTCACCCGTGATGGTGTCGAGTTCTTCCTCATACTCCAGCCCGTGGACCTGGTAGAGATTGATCGTGTCGATGCCGAGTCTGTCGAGCGAGCGCTCGAGTTTGTGCCGAGCACCATCATACTCGCGTTTCTGGGTTTTACAGCCGAGGAAGATGTCCTCACGGTGCTGGCGGAGTTTTGGCCCGAGTTTGAGTTCGGCATCGCCGTACTGGGGTGCTACGTCGAAGTGGTTCACACCGTGATCGAGAGCGTGTTCGATCATCTGATTGGCCCCCTCCTGTTCGAGCCAGTTCAGGGCAATGGCGCCGAACGTGGCAACCGTGGTTTCCTGATCGGTGTCGCCAAGCTTGCGGGCCTCCATATCACCTGTCATAGTTCGACTTGGGGAAGTCAGAAAATAAAGGGCAGGGGTGGGATAGAATTCGTCGCAGGGTGGGCGGCAGGAATCCCACTGTCACAGTGAGCGTTTCGAGGAAGACGTAGCGTGCAAGCGGTCCCTGGATAAATCCGCGGATCGATAGAACATCGCTCTTTCTGCAAGACACGCGCTCTGTATTCAGCAACCTGTACCTATCAATCTTTGATGATTTCAACAGCGCCGCCGATTTGGATGTCAACCGCGGTGAGGCCGGTAACGGCCGACGCCAGAATCGTGCCGATTCGCAACTTCATCAAAGGGTAACCATCGTTGCCACCAGCGACTACGTCGCCCACGTCTGTCCTAACGACAGTGTCCCCGCGGGTACCGAACAGCGTTATATCCTCGATTTTAGAATTAACCACAGATATTTTTGGACTACGCGCTGGGTGCCAGAGGGTTCTTACGAACACCACTATGTGAAGTACCACGGGTCGGGTGACCCGTGGCGTCTGTGTCTAGTCCGCGGTGGACGCAACAGTCTTTAATTCCGCTCGCACTCCCTTCTCAGGTCGTGCCGACTCCGTGTCGGTAACACCCGAAGCGAAAACCGCTCCGTGAGCGTCGGCCTCTTCACACAGGCCCGATACTGTCCGTCTCACCTTTCTCACATGAGGAAGGGTTTCGAGAGACAGCACATTCTCATTCTGCTTGTTGAACCACTCTTGTGCCACGCA
>ML241294.1:445274-1078731 GCA_005239175.1 halophilic archaeon SHRA6 | reverse complement strand
GGCGGCCAGAGCGACGAGGGACCACCCGTACCCATCCCGAACACGGAAGTTAAGCTCGTCAGCGTTGTGCGTAGTACTGGAGTGAGCGATCCTCTGGGAGTTGCGCATCGCCGCCCACCATTCATACTTGTTCCACTGAAAGAGCGACAGCTGTGTCGTTCTCGTATATTTATTCCACGCAGAGAGCCATCTGCGTCCCATTGTACGCGAGACCGCTACGCTTAAACGGCTCACCGAAGTACGATCATTCGCGCCAAGGTGGCAGAGTCCGGCCGAACGCGGCGGCCTGCAGAGCCGCATATCGCCGGTTCAAATCCGGCCCTTGGCTCTCATATCTACAGTCCAAGACATCCATGTCTTGCTCTACCGTTACACGTCGACTACTCCAGTAACCTCGAACCGTGCACCGCCGGCTGCGCTTTCGGTCACCTCCACGTTCCATCCGTGGACCTCCGCGGCCTGGGTAACGATCGCCAGCCCCAGGCCGGCACCATCCGCAGTCGTTGTGTAGTTAGAGTCGAATACCTTCTCGCGATCTTCCGGAGCAATACCGGGGCCATCATCGGCGACATAGAACCCCGTTTTTCGATTGTCAGTCTCAATCGCGCCGACGTGGATGGATACATCCGTCCCAGCGTGCTCAACAGCATTGACCAGCAGATTCTCGATTAGACTTCGGATTCGTTCACGATCGGCTTGGAAGTGGAGATCTGAGTCGATCGTGACCGTGGCACCGACATCGGCACCAGCGACAGTCTCCCAGGACTGCTCGACGATCGCTGAGAGTTCGATCTCTTCGTACTCGGTGATCTCCTCTTCGCTCTGGGCGAGCTTTCGAGCCTGGTCGATCAGCTGTTCGATCCGTTTGACTCCGTTGACTGCGTTGTCAAGTTCCGCCATATCCTCTTCACTCTGGGCCAAGTCGATGTATCCGCTGACAACCGAAAGCTGATTTTGGACATCGTGTGAGAGAAAGCCAGTGAGTTCCTGGAGCCGTTCTTTTTGTCGCTCCAGCGCCTGCTCTCGGTTTTTCCGTTTGGTGATGTCGCGGACGTTCACCATTATTCCCTCGATGATCGGATCGTCAAAGAAATTGCTCCCTCTGGCTTCAAGCCACAGGGTTGAGCCGTCCTTCGCCTCCGCACGAAACTCAACGGTAACCTCCTCTGTTGGCTCTTCGATCGTCTTGCTCATCGCGGTCGCGGCGTATTCACGATCGTCGGGGTGGACGTTCTCGAAAGAATTGGTACCGATGATCTCCGACTGGGTGAAGCCCATCACCCGCTCGATCGCCGGTGAGACGTATTTGACAAGCCCCATGTTGTCGACAATCATCACGTAGTCCGAAGAGTGTTTGAGGATCTGCTGGTACCATCTCGATCGCTTCTCGACCTCGCGCTCGGCGCGGTACTGTGCGACCGCGTTGCGGATTCGGTTACCAAGTACGGTGTACTGGTCGGATCCTGATTCTTTTTGCAGGTAATCGGTGACGCCCCTGGATATGGCCTCGCTGGCGATTTCTTCGCTGCCTTTCCCGGTGAAGAGGATAAATGGGAGATCCGGGTTGATCTTCCGCACCTCCTCGAGAAACTCCAGGCCGTCCATCGCTTGCATGTCGTAGTCGCTGACGACGCAGTGAATCTCGTGTTCGTCCTGTCTGAGTCGTTCGAGTGCCTGATCAGGGGCGTTTTCGAGTACGGTTTCGAACTCTTCGAACTCTTTTTCGAGAAACGCGGCAGTGAGATCCGTGATCGCAGGTTCGTCATCGAGGTGGAGAATACGTATCGGCCCCGAGTCTACAGCTTCGAATCCCGTCTCGTCCATGAATGCATATCAAATACTAGCTGTGCTAATAAAAATAGTGTTTGTTTTTTGATGAAACCAGTAGCCTGCTCTTACATCGATCCAAACGAGAGGTGTCGAAGGGAACGAGGAGGTACCACACGAAATAAGCAGGTGACGCAGGGAACGAGCAGGAGCCACACGAAATGAGCAGGTGTCGCAGGAATTAACTTTTGTGCAGTCATATCGAACTCCATTCACACAGATGGCCCGGGCTTCAACTCACCGGTCGGATTCAGGCCAGCCGACACCGCTCGAAAGCAACGCCACACCGGGATCGATCGAATCTCCGCTTCAGCCACGATGAATTGTATCAGTGAGTCGACATTCGGAAGTATCCTATTCAGGGACGGCGTTCCCGGCGGACTGATCGCGTGACGCTCTCGACGGTCTCCCGGTACGATCCCGACGCACTCTCGTCTGTCGGCAGCCACGCCGTCGTTGTCGGTGCAGGCATGGCCGGATTGATGGCTGCCCGAGTGCTTGCGGACGGCTTTGACAAGGTAACGCTCCTCGATCGGGATCCACTGCCCGACCGATCGGCGCCACGCCGCGGGACGCCGCAGGCCCATCACGTCCATGCGATGCTTGAAGCCGGCCGGGCGACCCTTGAGGACTTATTCCCCGGATACGGTGCAGCTGTACTGGCAGCCGGTGGGACACAAATCGATATCACCACCGATCTGGACTACTACCACGAGGGCGACTTCCTCGCTGCAGGCGCTGAATCGATCCCAATGCTGTGTGCAACTCGGCCGCTGTTCGAAGCAGTAGCCCGTCGCAGGGTTGCTGCGCTCGATTCGGTCGTTGTTCGGCCGGAGACACCAGTCGTCAGTTATTGTACAGACAGTGAGTCCACCGTCACCGGTGTGACAATCAGAGCCGACGGTGACGAGGAGACGCTCCCGGCAGACCTCGTGGTTGACGCGACCGGCCGGACGTCTCGGACGCCGGACTGGCTCGATCGCCACGGCTACCCCGTCCCCGATCTCGAGGAAGTCCATGTCGATCTTGCGTATACCACGGTGGCCATCGAGCGGCCGCCGGACGCACAGTACGGCTATCTCGTCTCCCCGTCGCCGTCGCTTCCTCGCGGCGGAACCGTCATTCCAGTTGAAGACGATAGGTGGCTCGTCACGCTGTTCGGCTTCGACGGGGACCACCCGCCGATGACAGCTGACGCGTTTCACGACTTTGCTGTGAGCCTCCCCACGCCCGCAATCGCGGAGCTACTCGAAACCAACTCACTCGTTTCGACGGAGTTTCAGCAGTATCCGTTCCCCGCAAGCCGGCGCTACGCCTACGAGGACCTCAGCCGGTTTCCTGACGGGCTGGTCGTTCTCGGCGATGCGATCGCGAGCTTCAATCCCATCTACGGCCAGGGAATGTCTGTTGCGGCGCTGGAAGCGGTACACCTCCACCATGCGCTCGCGAACGACGGAGTAGCCGACCTTGCCCCTCGGTTTTTTGCCCGCGTCGCCGACGTGCTCGACATCGTCTGGCGGATGACCGTGGGTGCGGACTTTGGATTCCCCTGGACCGACGGCTCGAAGCCGCTCGGCACTGATCTTTTCAACAAGTACCTTTCGTGTTTGATTCGAACTGGACACAGCGATCGCCACGTGGCTGACGCATTCACTCGCGTCCTGCTGCTCGAACAACCCCCGTCAACCCTGTTTACTCCCAGCATCCTCTTGCGGGTGGTACTGCCATCGATCCCATGAGCGATCTGTCGCTTCCGCCGCTTGCGCACCGGATGATCGAGACCAACGGCCTCAAGTTGCACGTCGTCTTCGCGGGACCCGCAGACGGCTCACCTGTCGTCCTGCTACACGGCTTTCCTGAGTTCTGGTACGGGTGGCGCCACCAGATTTCGCCACTGGTCGAGGCTGGCTATCGCGTCATCGTGCCTGATCAGCGGGGATATAATCGGAGCGACAAACCTCGCGGCGTCGACGCGTACGCGATCGATCGGCCGGTAGCGGACGCAGTCGGCCTTCTCGATGCGCTAGGGTACGAACAGGCGCAATTCGTCGGCCACGACTGGGGTGCTGGGGTGGTCTGGCAACTCGCCCTTCGCGCACCCGAACGTGTTGCGCGGGCAGTCACACTAAATGTCCCTCATCCCTCGGTCTTTCAGGCGTTCTTGCCCGGAAAACCCAGCCAGGTCTACAAGAGCTGGTACGTGTTTTTCTTTCAGGTGCCGCGGCTGCCCGAGCGATTGTTTGGAGCCGCTGACTGGCGGGGTCTGCGATGGTTCATTGACACCTCCAATCGGCCGCACACGTTCTCTGAGGCGGTCCTCGCGCGGTATCGTGAGGCCTGGAACCGTCCCGGCGCGTTCACCGGGATGCTCAACTGGTATCGCGCGCTGCTCCAAGCGGACGTTCCGGACCCGTCTTCCCCAATTGTCGATCTGCCAATGCTACTCCTCTGGGGAACACAAGACCCGTATCTACACGCCGAGATGGCGCCCCGCAGTATCGAGTACTGCACCGCCGGCCGGCTCGAACTGCTTGAGGATGCCACCCACTGGCTTCAACACGAAATCCCCGATCGGGTCAACGAGTTACTCTTAGCGTTCCTCGAAACCGACTGATCGCAAAAATACTACTTGAGCCCTGTCGACGCGAGATGGTACCGGAGCACTTCCTCTGTGCCCTCGATGAACGGCTCGAGATCGATCGTCGATAGCTGTCGGTTGTAGTCTCGGAGCTCATGATAGTGCTGTTCCCACCGGGTCAAAAACTCCTTTTCGACGCCGTGGTTTTTGATTCGATCGACGATCTCGCCGTCTACGCCATCCGCTTGATCTACGAGTTCATCCCGGTCAATGATGCCGCGGTCGAGCGCATAGACGACGGGTCCCGAACTGTAGTCGCCCTCTTTGATCTCGCGTTCCCAGGTGCTGACCCAGTTTCCGATCCGCGCCATCAACTGAGCCGTCCAGATGGCTTCTCGCAGGGGGCCGAGTTCCTCGTGGACCTCGGCTGATGAGTGCATCAAGTCGATGTCGGCGTAGGCGAACATCACCATGTTGTGCGATTCATAGCGTTTGAGGTCGTCCATCGTCGACAGATCGGGCCGCCGGATGGCGATGTCGCTGTACTCAATGGAATTTATAGCTTGTTCGACATCGTACCGGAACAGTTCCTCGTAGGTGTCGTAGTTGGGTCCGCGCTGGATTCGCTCACGTATCTGCTCCCAGACCCGACTGGCGAACGCCACATACTCGGTGTCAACGCCTGTGGCCGTCTCGTCGGCGGTTTGTCGCTCACATGGAATCTTTGCCAGTTCGTCGAAGGTTGCCCGATCGCCGGTTTTTTCGAGTAGATCATCCAGCAGCGTAATGAACAGGATCGTGATCGTCTTGTCGACGGGCACAACGTCGACGTACTGTTCCTCGACCGCGGGAAGCGTGTTCTGCGGAGCCAGTCGGTGAACCCACTTCCACATAAACGGCGGCCGGGCGTTCTGGAGGCGCTGGTAGTCGTCGATCAACGCTTTCAGTTCCGCTGGCAGTGTGTGTCCGACAACTTCCTGTAAGAGCTGCTCGACCTCTCCTTGGTCCATCTCAGACCGCGCACGGACCGACTGCTCGTCGTAGAACAGACCCCGAACCGTGTCATCCAACTCGGTCTGGATCTCCGACAGTTGGCTGCGCACCTCGTGGTAGTCTGTGCGGTCGTCGAGATTGTCGAGCGATGCCTTCTTTGCGGCCAGCCGGAAGAACTCTCGGCTCTTTCGTTCGAAGGCGCCGCGGTTGGCCAGTACGCGCACTGTCCGAATCAGTGTCTCGCGTCTGATCGGCTTACAGAGGTACTCATCGAAGGGCATCTCCACAATATCGGTATCCGGCTCGACGCCGGTCACCATCGCCACCGGCACCTCCAGTCCACGATCGCGCAACGCTTCGAGCACTGCTTTGCCATTGATGTCCGGTAGCTGTCGATCGAGCAATACCACGTCGACGGTTTCATCGATCAGCCGCAGTGCGTCGGTCCCGGTTGTCGCCGTCTCCACCGCAAATATGTCCTGCAGGTACCGCTCGTAAAGCGCCGCTAGATCGTGATCGTCCTCGACGATCACCACCGACACGGGCTCCATCTCTAGTCCCCCGATGCTCATAATCTCGACACTTGAGCAATCCTAATAAAATACGGGTATCGTTTCAACTACTGTCATTCTACTGAATAGTGTGTCTGTGAGATGGTCTGGGGTGTTCCTTACGATTTGGCCACACCGTCGGCTAACTCGATCGACCGAAGGATGTGTGGGTTTTTCTCTTCGCCGGCCGAACGACGCCCAATGAGTTCCCTCGAGTTCGATATCGTCTCCGAGGAGGCAATCCGATCGGGCCGGGCCACCGATGCGTACTTTGATCGGACCGAAACCGTCCTCGAACACGCCGGCAAAAACCCGCACGTGGTCGCCGAAGTCACCGCAGACCAGTTCCCCGACGGCGACTACGAACTACTGTGTGGACTCGGTGACGCGATCGCGCTGCTCGAGGGGCGAAACGTCGATGTCGAGGCGATCCCCGAAGGCCGACTCTTCGACGGGGGGCCGGTCATGCGGATCAGCGGCCCGTATCTGGAGTTCGCACGGTACGAAACCGCACTGTTGGGATTTCTGTCACACGCCTCGGGGATCGCCACCGCGGCACTGACCGTCCGACAGGCAGCCCCCGAGTCGACCGTGCTGTCGTTTGGCGCAAGACACGTGCACCCGTCGATGGCGGCGATCGTCGAGCGAGGCGCACTCGTGGCCGGCCTCGACGGGTTTTCACACGTCGCCGCGGGTGAGTTGCTCGGTCGTGATGCGGGCGGGACGATGCCACACGCGTTGCTGTTGGCGTTCGGCCGGGGCAACCAAGAGCGTGCCTGGCAGGCCTTCGACGAGGCAGTCGAGGCGGACGTTCCGCGGATCGCACTGTGTGATACGTTTTCAGACGAGACTGACGAAGCACTCCGGGCTGCCCGGACGCTCGGCGATCGCCTCGATGGGGTCCGACTCGATACGACTGGCTCACGACGGGGTGACTTCAGCCACATCGTCCGGGAGGTCCGTTGGGAACTCGACGCCGCTGGCTACGAGGACGTCGAAATCTTCGTCAGTGGCGGCCTCGGCCCCGCAGACCTTCGATCGCTCGCCGGGAGTGTCGATGGCTTCGGTGTCGGAAGTGCGATCTCAAACGCCGATCCAGTCGACTTTGCGCTTGATATCGTCGAAATAGACGGCGAGCCGATCGCCAAGCGCGGCAAGCTCTCAGGGGTCAAATCGGTCTATCGAACGGCCGACGGTGGCCACTATATTGGTCACGCCGACCAGCCGGGCCCAACGGACGCCGAAGAGCTCATTGTCCCGATACTCGAGGACGGGAGTGTCGTCAACGAGAATGCGTTCGATCTCGATGCGGCGGCAGACAGAGCCGCGGCTGACGCATCGCTGACCGGATTTGGCGCATCAGACGGAACTGTGTAGTCGTTGGAAGCCGATCGATCAGATCGACTCAATACTCCCGTGGTCGAGGCGCTCGCGGAACACCTTCCCTTCGAAAAGAGTGACCATGGTGTCGTCGTCTTGCCACGCAAGCGGCGAAATCCCGGCCTTTCGGCAGGCGCGCGAGAGGAACTTCTCTTTGCTCCAGCCGTGTTCGACCGGCAGCGTCGGGTACATGGAGACGTACGCCTCGCCGGTGTCGATCGTCACTCCATGGGTGCCGAGTTCGAGATCCTCGAGTGGGTTGTCGGTCAAGACAGTGTTACAGACGACACACACCGAGATAAGTAGGTCATCCAACTCATTTGCGGTGACCTCGCTGCCTGCGGAATCGCCGGATGCCGCCTGGATTGCGGCTTCGACGATCGCGTGTCCCAGCTGGTCAGATTCGTGGATCGATCCTGCACAGCCGCGGAGCCGGCCGCGGCCCCGCCGAGACTGCAGCCGGACGAACGCGCCGGTTCGGGTGTAAAACGTCTCGCGCATACTCCCAGGGTGTTCCCGCTGACCGTGGCGGACGTACGACTCGACGGCCTCTCGCGCGAGTTCGACAGCGCGGACACCGTCGTCGTAGGATAGCTCGACCGACTGAGCACGTGACATATCCACGTAAAGGGGCCGGTTCAACTTCAACGCTTTCCTTTGACGTTATCAATCATGAGGGATGTAAATCGCCCACGACAGCTACAAAAACGAGACATAGCGCAGTCTTGGCGTCCGGATCGAATCGCTTATTCGATCAGCGCGGCTACATCAGTCGGCAGAGAGAGCCCGACTCCCGTGGCTTCGGCCATGAGGAAAGTCCCCCCACCGTTCGGACAGGTGACCGGGCGCAAGCCCGGAGTCGGAGACGGCTGGCACTGGAACAGAAACGAGACCCCTCGGCCCGATCGATGAGGCGTGCGAACCAACCCGCAAGGGGCGGAAGCTAACCCGCCGAGAGATCGTGACCTCACGGTCGCGGGGACGGTCGAGAACGGATGGAACGGCGAATCCTCACCGGTGCAAGTCCGCGCCAGAGGGGCCGATCGGCTCCGGCCGGTTGGCTCCTCGAGGTAGTCCGAACACGGCGACGGACGCTCAGCGGAATGTCGGGTCGAAACAGAAGGGGGCTTACTCCTCTCAGCCGCATTCACTCGTCGAGCCGCTGCGCTGTCGATCGTGGGTACGTCCACCACGGCGGTACGCGAACGGACGCGCTTTTATCCGCGGCGGGAGTAGATCCATGAAATGATTTTCGAGACCCTTCCGACGACACCGCGATCGGCGGAGCTCATCGACAAGGCGTTCTCGCGGGCTGCTCGCGCCGGCCGGGCGAAAGGCGGCCTCGAGGCCCAGCAGTCGATGCTCACGATCGCGGTCAATATCCTCTCGGACAACCTCCAGAACGTGGTCACCGCGTGGCCCGACTTCGGCACCGTTGACCCCTTCTACTACGAACTTGCAGACGCGATCGTCGATGTGGACGCAGTCCGACAGAGCCTCTCTGAGGTCCAGTGGGCTAGCCGACAGATCCGATCGATCGGCGACGAGTACGCCCCGAAGCTCAGAAAGACTGACCCGGACCTCGCCAGAAAACACCGCAAGCAGGCGTTCGCGCGCATGGCCGACATCGTCGAAGAGATCGAAGACGACCTCCTGTTGCTCGGGGAGGCCAGAGACGAACTGAAAGGCTTGCCTGATATCCGCCCCGACGAGCCGGCGATCGTCGTCGCTGGCTACCCAAACGTCGGCAAGTCCTCGTTCGTCAACGGGGTTACCCGTGCAACAAATGAGATCGCCGAGTACCCGTTTACCACAAAGGGGGTCCAGATCGGCCACTTCGAACGCGATCGCGTCCGGTATCAGATTATCGACACGCCGGGGCTGCTCGATCGCCCCGAGGCAGACAGAAACGACATCGAAAAACAGGCAGTCAGCGCACTCGAACACCTCGCGGACGCAGTCGTGTTCGTGGTCGATCCTTCGGGTGACTGTGGCTATCCGCTGTCGGTCCAACTGGAGCTTCGTGACGCCGTCGAGGCGCGCTTTGCCGATCGCGAGGTGCCGGTGTTGACCGTTGCGAACAAAGCCGATCAGTCTCGCGACGTCGAGGCTGATGCGTACATGAGCGTCCTGAACGACGAGGGCGTCGACGAAGTTGTCGATCTCGCGGTTGCGGCGGTCGACTTCACGCCGGATCTTCCCTCCCGAGACAACTAATACTGAACCTAGTTCTGATTGCGATCATCCGAGTGTTCAGTCCGAAGATACCGTACCTCTACGTCGACGGTGTGGCCGGTTCGCTCGTGGATTCGATCGGCCAGCGCATCTGCGAGCCCTGACTCCGCCTCGGGGTTGCTCGAGGCTACTGTGACGGTGACAGTTCCCGGCCTGCGGGGATAGGTCTCATCGGCCCGCTGGACCGACAACTCAATCGCCGTGGCATCGCCGTACCTCGGCTCGTCCAACTCCGCGTCGACCGCACTGCGGATCTCTTGTTCGTCGACAGCGCCAGTGTAGGTATCGTAGCTGACGCCGCCAAGCACCGCTGTCAGCGCCAACACTCCGATCGCAAGGACTGCGATTCGCTTGAGGGTCGCCGATCGTGCCGATTCGGTCCGAAACCATCCAGCGGGCCGGTAGCCGCTGTACCACAACACGACGAGTGCCGCAAGGTTGATCGACAACACATTCACCGAGACGAAGACAAACGCCCCGAGTGCGAGCGTCGTGATCCCGTAGGCGATGCCGATCCCAACCGCCGCGGCTGGGGGGATCAACGCAACGGCGATCATCACACCGACGAGTGCAGTCGAAACGCCCGTCGTCAGGCTGACAATGCCGGCGACGCCGGCCCCCAGCGCGACTGCCAACACGAGGACGTTCGGCGCGAGCCGCTCTTGGACCTGCGGGATCGACAGTGGATCTAATCCCGGTGGGACGAGATTGCCAAATCGGAGTGCAGTCGCGAAGATCGCCGCGCTCGCGATCGCGAGTCCGACTCCGAGCAACTGCAGTTTGATTCCGCGACGAAACAGCTCGTTGTCGTCGACGACAGTCCCAACACTTGCGGCCATCGCGGGGCCGATGAGCGGCGCGATAACCATCGAGCCGACGACGGTTGCCGCCGAATTCAACAGTAGCCCAGCAGTCGCGATAACGGCGCTCACCACGGTCATGAGCATGTAGGTCGTGTTGCTTGAGGTGAGCTTCTCGGCCTTTGTCTGCAGTTCCTCGCGAGCGATGGTCTCGTCGGATTTATCCTCCACCGCGTAGCGCTCTTCGAGGCGATCGAATCGCCGAGAAATCACCGTTTCTGTCTCGACGATCACCGTATAGGTGTTCTCGTCGATACCAATCTCTCGGAGCTGCTCGAGTACCCCTTCGACTGCGCCGAGGGGCAACGGAAACGTCACGACCGCGGCGAACGATCGGTTACTCGACTCCGGAGTCACGACGTAGTCAATCTCCTCGTCGTCGAGGACATCGATAACCGCCTGTTTCTTTCCGGTCGGGACAAGTATTTCGACGAGGCGCACGGTCGGTTCTCACGGCTAACGAATAAAAAACTGCGGACACCGCGCCCCTCGACGGTCCTGTCGTGACGCTTACTCGCCTGCACTCGGCCGATATCGCCGGCTCACGATCTTCCAGCGTCCAGTTCTGAACAGGCCGTAGTTTATCGCACCTGGAATGAACGATTCCAGTACAAGCGCGAGATAAATCCCGGTGATACCGAGTGGTGTGACCAATCCTGCGATCGCTGCGGGAATCGCAAAGACGTACCGGCCGACAAGCGAGGCGACGAAGGGCAACCGCGTATCGCCAGCTCCGACGAGCGCGCCAGACGCGGTACCGTCGAGTCCGAGTCCGACGGCGCTGATCGCCGAAACGATAACGAACGTCGTCGTCACGGCCAGTTCATCGGTGCCTGAGACGAACACCTCGGCGATCGGGGCCGCGAAAACGACGACGACGGCCGAAGCGAAGAGGTAGATAACCATCGAGAGGCTGATGATGTCCGAACCATAGCCACCGGCTTCTGTCTCCTCGCCGGCGCCGAGGTGTTGGCCGACGAGCGAACTCGACGCCAGCGACATCCCCCAGTTAATGCTATTAATTGTTGCTCGAACTCGCCGTGCAACCTCGAAGGCGGTTACAACGACCGGCCCGAAGGAGGCGGCGACCCAAAGCAGCGGGAACACGACAAGTCCCTGAGCCAACCGCCGGCCGATCTCCGGTGCGGATACCTCGAGCAGTTGGCGGATGATCGCCGGCTCGACAAGCGGTGTCGATCGCGAAATCGGCACCGGACTCGGCTCCATTCCGAGCCTTCCGTAGGACCGGCCGATCATTCCCCATCCGAGAATGATCATCACCACGGCGGTCGAAAGCGTCGTGCCGAGTGCAGCCCCGGCGACCCCCATCCCGAATCCGAAGATGAAAAGCGCGCTGAGAACGACGTTGAGGACCGCCCCACCGCTGCGGGCGACCATCTCGGTAAACGTGTCGCCGACACCTGTGTACGTCCGGCTCGCGATGAGGTTCAACAGCTCAAAGAGAATTGCCGGTGTAATCAAAAGTAGATACACGGTGCCGTGTCGAAGCGGTTCGGGATCTGCGCCGAGGACGGCGATTAACTCCTCGGCGAATGCTGCGAAGCCAGCCATGATCGGGAGTGACAACGCAACAGCGACCACCACACTCTGTTTGACAACAAGCGATGCACGATCGGCCCTGCCGCCGCCGTAATTTTGCGACACCAGACTCACTGTCCCGCCGGCGAGACCCAATCCGAGCAAGACGACGATGCTCCAGTATCCAAGCGCGAACGCCAGTCCCGCAGTGCCGGCGGTCCCGACGGCGATCCCGACCATCGCGAGGTCGGCGGTCTGTTTGGACATGATCGCAAAGCCGGTGACCACGCGCGGCCACGCGAGGTCGACGGTCGGTCCCAGCCGATCGGACTGGATAATCCCGAGCCGATCGAGCGCTCGCGTGAGGGCATCTGCCACTCTGCGCGCGGACGACATACCCTTCCTATCCTGTGCGGCGACTTCCATCTGGCGATCCAGGCGACCGAACGCAACACGTATCCGACCGTCGCTGGTACGAACAGGTATGTTCGACCCCCGCCCCGACCGTGACGCCGAGATCGTCCTCCTCGGGCGCTCGAACGTCGGCAAATCGACGATTATGCGCGAGCTCACCGGCCACCAATTTACTACCGGCAAGAAGCCGGGGGTCACCCGAACGCCAAACCACTACGACTGGGCTGGCAAGGATTTCATGTTCACCGACCTGCCGGGATTTGGCTTCATGTCTGGCGTCGAAGAAGCCGTCCGTGAGGAAATCAAGACCAACGTCGTTCGGTACCTCGAGGACAACGCCGAGCATATCCTCGCTGGTGTACTCGTCGTCGACGGGAAAAGCGTCATCGACATCATCGATCGCCACGAAAAACGCGGAGAGATCCCCCACGACGTCGAGTTGTTTGGCTTTCTCGAGGAGCTGCAGATTCCGGCGGTCGTCGCGGTCAACAAGATGGACAAAGTCGACGACAAAGACGAGCGTCTCGATGACCTCTGCGATCGACTCGGACTGTTCCCGCCGTGGCAGCAGTGGGCCGACGATACGATCGCGCCGATCATCGCCAAACGGGGGTCAATCGGCCCGCTCCGGGACATTCTCGCCCATCACCTCCACGAGGCTAACCGGGACGATCTGCTCGGGCTCGTCCGCGGCTGACTGATCGGTTTTGCTTGATCACACGACTCGGTTGTACCACGGCTCACCGCGTTCGAGGCGATCGACGTTCTCGCGAACAAGAGCAGCGATATCCTCGTGATAGGTGTTTGTCATCGCCGCGACATGCGGGGTGATGATCACGTTCTCGAAGTCCCAAAGCGGCGAGGTCTCTGCGAGCGGCTCAGTCTCGAAGACGTCGAGTCCGGCACCGGCGATCGACTCGCGTTCGATTGCCTCGATGAGCGCCGATTCGTCGACAACCGGTCCTCTTGCGACGTTAATGAGGTACGCATCCTTGCGCATTGCCTCGAAGACGGCTCGATCGATCAGCCCCTCCGTTTCGTCGGTCAACGGGGTGGCGATCGCGACGAATCGGGCGTCCTCTACTGCTGACTCGAGCTGATCGGGCGTAAACACCGCTTCGACGCCCGGTGTCTCCGCACCTGAGCGTCGAACACCGACCACGTTCATTTTGAGCCCGTTTGCCCGCGCAGCGATTCCCTGCCCGAGCGTCCCGAGTCCCACGACGCAAATCGTCTCGCCGGCGAGGGTGAACGGCACGTCTTTCGGTTCGCGGTCCCAGGTTCGGCTCCCTTGGCGATCGCGATAGCGGTGCAGCCGCCGGGCAAACGCAAGCAGGTAGCCGGCGACAGTCTCGCCGACAGCTGTGCCGTGAATCCCCGTACTGTTCGTGAGCACAACACCCTCGCGCTCGTAGGCCTCAATGTCGAAGTCGTCATAGCCCGCTCGAATTCCATGGACCCAGCCAGCGTCGAGAAAGTTCTCGCCGGGGCCGAATGCGACGACTGCGTCGGTTCGATCGAACAGCTCGCCGTCCCGGACCGTTTCGACGGTCACCGGCAGCCCCGAAAGCTCGGCTTGTAGGTTCTCCGGGTCGAAGACGATTGATACGGACTCGTGGATTGCAATCCGCTCGATTTCCATACTGACGGCTCTCGTGGGGTATTGTTCAATGATCCGATTTTTGCCTCGATCGTCAAACGGTGGCTCGGTGGTGGTCCCTCATCAGACGGGGCTCAGTGGGGGTAACCCTCGTCACTGCCACCGCCTCACTCTCGGCGATCGATCGGTTTGAATCCACTCATTCGGCTGGCACTCCACGCTTTGAGGCCTCTCCAGCGGTCACTCCCAGTTGCGGTTCGCACGGTGCTGTGCGGCGATCATCTGGATATCTTCGTCGCTGAGCAGCCCCGACTCGGTAATAACACCGCTGATGCGCCCGGCCGGGGTTCGGTCGAACGTCGGATTCGAGACCGCGATCGACTCCTCGCCGTCGTAGATGTCTGAGGCAGATCCCTCGACGGGATGAAACGCCGGTTCCGGGGCGATTTTGTCCTGTGCGGCAACGACGTACCGCGGCACGTCCGCAGCCTCGGCGGCGAGTACGACTGCCAGCGTGCCGACCTTGTTCACCACGTCGCCGGTCGGCAACACGGTGTCTGCGCCGACGAGTACTGCCGAGGCCGACCCATCGTGCACGTGGACCGCCGCGGCAGCGTCAGTCGTCAGTGTCACGTCGAGTCCGCTTCGAGATAGCTGTTCGGCCGCCTGGACGCCCTCGCACGCAGGGCGGGACTCGGCGACGATCGCTCCGGCGCCGGAGCGAACGAGCGTTTCGAGAACCGTTCCCGACCGCGAGAGCGTCAGTACGGGGCCGTCGATCCGTTCTGCGGCCGCCTGTGCGGCCCGTGCGTCTGCGTCGGCGGCGGCGTCGATTGCCCCGATCGCCCGGTCGTGAACCGCTTCCGGTGTCCGATCGGCCTCCGACATCACCCGGTGGACGCGGTTTGAGACGACTGCCATACTTGGACGCGCCGCCACGAGCGCTTGTGCAGTTTCGGCGACGGGCTCAAATCCAACAGCGGTCGCCGCGACGTCGCGCAACGCGCTGAGTGCACGGATTGACAGCTCTGCAGAGCCGTGTTCTTCGTCGGCGGCGATCGACTCTGGCGTTGGACCGACCGCTCGATACGCCGTCCACAATCCCGGCACTGTCGGGCGATCGAGCAGTTCGGTCGGCGAGCACCACTCGGTCGCAGCCGCGCGCTCGACGGGGCCGATCGATCGCGTCGCCGTGTCGAACATGAACGGGTAGACGGTCCGCGGTTCCCCGTCATCATCGTCAGCGGGCGTTTCGATCGATTCGCCGGCGTACGCCAGTTCGATGGCGTCCACGTCAACGCCGAGCGATCCCGTCAACACCGCCTGCACTGCCTCGAGCGGCCGCTGTCCATCGTCGACGGGTGCCTCGATACCGGTCCACGGGCCGTCGGCGTCTCCCGAGGGATACCGGACGAACAGCACGTCCCCACGGTTTCGGAGAAACGCGATCGCGATCGAGTCCATACCTCCTTCTTTCGCGTCCAGCTACACGGTTGTTTCGATAACATATCATACTTCTAATAATATGTCTGGGTACCTCACGCTCGGATGTCGGTCTCCGTGCGATTCCCTGCGCAACTGCAGTGGCAGGCGTTCTGCTCGAAGTTCCGTAACCGGATCCTTTCACCACCATCGGCGGCCTTTTGACGCGCGACACCGATCGGTTTGTATGGAGTTGTTCGCCGTCCCAGACCTTCCCGAAATCACTGCAGGCGACGACATTGCGGCACTCGTCCGCGATTGTGTCGACCTCCAGTCTGACGACGTGGTCTGTGTCGCGAGCACGATCGTCTCGAAGGCTGAGGGACGGACTGCATCGCTCTCGGCGTTCCCGCCGGGGCCACGGGCACGAGAGATCGCGGCAACGCTGTCCTCGCGCCACGGTGAGGAGACGGACCCACGGTTCATTCAGGCGGTCCTCGAAGAGAGCGTCGAACTGCTCATCGAGGACCCGTTTTTGCTCACCGAGACGCGCTTTGGTCACGTGGGCGTAAACGCCGGGATCGACCGATCAAACGTCGCTGACAGCGATCTGCTGTTGCTTCCAAAGCAGCCCACAGAAAGCGCCGAACGAATCCGCGCGGGCCTTGCGGCAGATCGCGTAATCGTCACCGACACCTGCGGACGGCCATTCAGGCACGGCCAGCGGGGTGTCGCGATCGGCTGGGCCGGAATGCACGCCAGCAGAGACTGGCGAGGTGAACGCGATCGCGACGGCCGCGAACTCGGTGTCACGGTGCAGAACGTGATCGACGAACTCGCTGCCGCGGCAAACCTCGTCGCTGGCGAGGGCGCCGGTGGGACGCCCGTCGTTGTCGCCCGCGACTTCGAGTTTGGCAATCTCGACGGCAGCAACGAACACTTCCGCGAAATCGAGGGCGACTACGTTCGCCACGCTCTCCGCGAATGGACCTACGACGGCTGAGTCTCGCCCGATAGCTACCACTGACACAAACAGATGACACACTCACACGCACCAGTCGACGTTACGGACGTATCGCTCGGGCTCGAATTAACACCCGAACACCCTGTCGATCGACTCGCCGAACTTGGCGCAACAGCAGAGGCTGCCGGCTACGACGCCGTTTTTTCCTCGTCGCACTACAACAACCGCGATCCATACGCGGCGCTGCACCGGATGGCGATCACAACGGAGTCGATCGCGCTCGGCCCTGGCGTTGCAAACCCCTACGAAACCCATCCGGTGACACTCGCCTCGCGGGTCGCCACCCTGGATGAAGCTACCGGCGGCCGAGCGGTTTTCGGGATCGGTCCCGGCGATCCCTCGACGCTCGGAAACTTGGGATTGGCTGACCAACGCGGGCTCCGGCCGGTACTGGAGGCGTTCAAAACCGCCCAACAGCTCTGGGACGGCGAACGAATCTCTCACGAGGGTACGTTCGACGCGACCGACGCTGGGTTGAACTACGAACCCCCAAGTGGGTCGTTGATCCCGGTCCTCGTCGGCGGTGAGGGGCCGCACATGTGCCGCATGGCTGGCAAGCATGCCGACGGGCTGTTGTTCAACGGCTCGCACCCCGACGATCTCGAGTGGGCACGCGAGCAGGTCGATCAGGGTCGCGCGGATCGCCCTGATCACCGTGGCCCGTTTTCGTTGTACGCATACGCGAGTGTCAGCGTCGCGGACGATCCCGAGGCAGCCCGTTCGGCGGCCCGTCCCCCGGTTGCGTTTATCGCCGCCGGCGCTGCTCCGCCCGTGCTCCAGCGCCATGGAATCGACACCGATCGGGCTGCACAGATCGGCGACCACATCGGCTCCGGCGCGTTTAGCGATGCGTTTGAGCTCGTCACCGACGAGATGATCGACGCGTTCGCAATGGTCGGCTCGACGGCGGCTGTTGCCGACCGAATGGAGCGCGTGCTCGAACACGCCGACGGAATCGTCGTCGGATCGCCGATTGGTCCTGATCTCGACGACGCGGTCGATCTGGCCGCGACGGCGTTTTCGACTGCAGCCGAGTAGCTCGCTGTCTAGGTCCAATTACCCCTTCTCACCCCGTCACCGAAGTATTTCAAAGAGCAGGTCTAGCGCCGCCTGCCAGCCGTCCTCGCTCGCTCGGGCATTCGCCGCGGGGCTTCCACCGAGGGCCACTGGGACGCGCGGAAGCAGATCAGGTCCGACCAGTGACGCACCAAGTGGACGATAGGGCACGCCGATCGCGTGTCCCGCGCTGGGATAGGTTCGGTGCTCGACTGACGGATCATCCGCAACGCGCGCACAGAGCCGATCGCTCGGCCACAGTCGATCGTCGCCACCAGAGAGCAACAGCGTCCGTCCGGCCGTCTCGCCGACGTCGATCGTTGCCGCCTGTCTCTCCTCATCGGTTGCGCGTTCGAACGCTCGCTGGTACAACGGCCTAAGTCTGAACGGGCGGCGGGTGAGCACGGCTCGAACGAGCCGTGCCGGAAACCGAAGCGACGGAGATATCTGCAGCGATGGAAGGGCAGTTGTGCCATCGAGCCACGCAGGATCGGGATTCGAATAGCCGTCTGGAACGCCGTGGAACCGCACCGGGCTTCCGGCCCAGACGATCGTCGCCTTGATCGACGGATCTGTCGCTGCGAGCTGTGCGGCCAGCTCACCCCCACGGGACCACCCCATCACGCCGAGGCGGTCTCCAATCACTCCCGCTGTCGATCGAAATCGATCGATCGCCGATCGAACATCGCGGAGGTCGATTCCTTCGAGCGTCGACGGCGTTCCGTCGACTCCGAAATACGCGAGTCGACAAAAAGGCGTAGCCTCGGGCCGCGAGCAGGCCGGCTGGAAGCTGCGGCGGTAGCCCACCCTCCGAGCCGCCGAACAAGATCACTCCTGGGGCTGGATCGTCCCCCCCAGGAAGCCACCGCTCACCGACCACGGGGTCTCCGATCGGCTCACGAGTGACGCCCTCGGCAGCCAGTCGTCGCTCGATCGTCTTCTCGGCGATCAATCCGCCGTCTGCCCCGCGTGCGGTTAGCGTCGCCGCAACGGATCGAACCAGCGCCTCGGGAGGGGCTTGCTGCTGTCGGTCGATCGGCTCCATCGCCCAGAAGGGTGCCATCGGCGCGGGCACGTGGCTCTCGAACTCGATTGGGGTCATCGTCGCTAGATCAATCGTTCCCCGCTGATCACTCACGTACGTCAGTGCGGACTCGTACACTCCGTCCGGAAGCGGCATTCGCGTTCGCAGCGTCACTTCGCTGTTTGGCTGACAGCCAGTGATTGTGATCCCGATCGGCTCGTCGAACAGCGGGGCTGTGTCTGTGACCGTTATGCTCGGATTCGGGCTCGTACACCACCGCGTAACGCTCATTGTCGCCCTCCGGCTGTCTGCGGTTTGATTTCCGTGTAATATGCGAACAGGTCGTGATACGTCGGATCGATTGTCCGGCGACTCTCTGGCGCAGCGAGTAGCGGTTAGTCGTCCTCGGAAACGAATTGATAGCCGACGCCATCACGGTAAATCGTTCGTCCGCTCGCATCGTCTGCGCCCAGATTCCGATCGACTGTTTGGATGAGTGTTGACAACGCTGATCGAAGCGCCTCAGGAGGCCCGTCGGCGACGATTCCTGTCTCGTTCAACACGAGGAGTCGATCGGCGACGGTGAGATCCTCGGCCGAGTGGGTTGTCAGTATAACAGTGTCACCGGCCTCCGTACGCGATAGGATCTCCGTGAGGACCGTCTCGCGAGCGGTTGGATCCAGTGCCGCTGTTGGCTCGTCGAGCACCACGATCGGCGCGTCGATCGACAGCACGATCGACAGCGACAGCAACTGTTGCATCCCGCCTGAGTAGGTTCGGACGGGATCGTCCAATGCGGATTCAATTCCGAACGCCGCGACCAGCGTTTGCCACCGATCGGTCGCCCGAGGGTGTAGCGATCGGTAGAACCGAATCGTCTCACGTCCTGTCAGCCCGGGCAGCGACAGGCCCGCCTGGGGCCCGAACACGACCGCATGCGGCGGTATCGCTGCGCCGTGTCTCGTGATCGATCCCGCGTCCGGCACGAGCGCGCCTGCGAGACAGCTCACGAGGACGGTTTTCCCGACTCCGTTCGGCCCAGCGATCGCGGTCACCGTCCCAGGATCGACAGATAGCGAGAGGCCTTCGACGATCGGTTCCCCGCCGAGAGATTTGTGGATGTCTTCGGCCACGATGGCGGGTTGGTACTCACTCACCGACATCACCACGATAGAGCCGTTGTTGTGCGAGGCCGATCGCCCCTGCAGTCGAACAGACGACCACAGCGAAGAGCGCACCCAGTCCGACGATCGGGTCCGGCATCGCCGGCGGAGTCACCTGTGCGAGCGCTAAGCCGCCGCTGACGAGCGCGTCGAGTGCAAGCCGCGTTGCGAGCGCGTTCGGAACGAAGTTGAGCCACGGCCCAGCGATACTGCCGGGCAATAGCCACGGCTGCGTCCCGTTGAACCCGGTCCCGAAGAAGGCGATCATGACGACAGAGAGGGTCAAGACAGTTGTCCGGGATCGGCCGTCCGTCACGAGGACGATTCCAGTCGCGATCGCCGCACAGATCGCACACAGCGCGGCGACAGATCCCAAGACAGCTGCGATCGTCAGCGGCCACGGATATGCTGGCTCGATCGTCGCGCCATCCGCGAGACCGACAGCCAGAACCACGGTAAACGCAGCGAGCCCGAACACGATACTCCCGAGGAACCGTCCGCCGAGATCGGCGGCAGCGCCGAGTGGAAACGCCCGAAACGCTCGATAGCGCTGTGAGTCGACATCTCGGGATAGCTCGCTTGCGAAGCCAACGAGCGAGACCGTCAGCGCGCCAAATACGCCAAACGTGACCGCCTGTGTGGTCTTGATCGTCCCGAGTGCTTCCGCGGGCAGCTCCCCGGGCAGCTGCGGCAACACGAGCAAGTACATCGTGACGCCGTACCAGAAGACCGGCCACCCGAAGCTCCAAAACAGCGACGGGCGATCGCGCAGCGTCACCCGAATTGACCGCTCGGCGAACGCCGCAGCCTGTCGGACGGCGACCGCCCTCGCTAGACTCGATCGAGAACGCATACGCCGGGTGGTGCCGGCTTCGGATTTAAACAACCGCTCGTGGTCCGGTGTGGGCTGCCCGACGGTTCATACCCGATCGCGAACCACCGATCGCATGTCCGGATCGCTCAGCGTCTCTTTTGTGTGTCTCCTCTCGTTTGGTATCGTGATCGCTCAGGTGGTGCCTGTCGCTGCTATCGCCGCTGTCGTGGCGGTACTGGCTTTGCTTCCGACGATCGGCTGGCTGCTGTCGGGTGTTTTACTTCGACAAATCCGCGTCAACATGTCTGACTCTCACGACGTGCGGCTGCTCGCGTACGCGGCTGTGCTCGCTATCGCTGCCGCTGGCGCCTGGCTGCTCATCCCGGGCCGACCGTGGGGCATCGCCTCACCTGTCGTCCTTTTTATGGGTGTCTGCGCCGGCGGCTGCATGTACGCTACCGATCGGTGGCTGTGGCGGCTCGCAGCCGGCAGACTCTCCCTAGATCGTGTCTATAGTATCTCAGAGGCGATCGCTCGGCTCGCGGTCGTGCCCAGCGAGGAACTGCTGTACCGTGGCCTTCCAGTATTGGTCTTCCCCACAGTGACGGTGTCAGATCCAGCCCACCCTCTGGCGTCTACGGTGGCGGTGTTCGATCCAACCCACAACCTCGGGTACACTGGCGGCTATGTCCTTTTGTCAGCGCTGTGTTTCGGCATTGCTCACGCCTACGCCGGTCGCCACGAAGTTGTCTTCAAAACGTGGAACGGGTGTGTGTACGCGGTCGGGTACCTGTTGACTGGGTCGATCGCGGTGCCAATCGCGCTCCACGCTGGATACAACCTCGCCTCGATCGCCGCAGTTGGCATCCAACGGGCCTAGCCGCTCAGCCCACAAGCCGTCTGTGAGCGCGCGAGACCTCAAAATCTCGTTCTCTGTTCCGCTACGGATATGGATGCGGCTTCTCTGTCACCTGTTCGCCGTCGAACGCGGGATGTGCCCGTGGCAGGATCGCTGGCGGCGTGAGCGGGACGAGTTCTGGAATCACTACCCGGGCAACGGCGATCCCGGCGGCTGCCGCGTCACGCGTTGTGAGGTCGAACGCGATCGGTGTACAGTCTGCTTTCGACAGCGCCGAGAGGACGAACTGCAGGTCGCTGCGATCGGGTGCCGTCTCGATGTCGAATGCGTCTGCGATCGATGCCGTCTCGCCCTCAAACATGAATGACACCGCCGATTCGTGCTCTGGTTGGCTGTAGTACAACACGTTTTCGTCGAAGTTGTCGACCGCTGCGGCTGCGTCGAGCGCTTCAAGATCATGTTGGGTTGCCATGTAGTTGGCGTAGGGCCACCCCTGTGCGACCTCATTGAGCGCGTCGGCGATCGCTGCCGGGGGTCTGCGAGCCGCGCTGCCGCCGGTGACGAAGTTCGGCCGCTCGTCTCGATTGTTCGTCAGCGTCGCCCCAACTGTCGGCACGTCGACCGGCGAGTTGTAGGCGAAGACGCGCGCAGAGAGGGTTCGCCGATCGACCCGTGCCAACGCCTCGGCGATCGGCCCACTTTCGGGTATCGACAGCTCGGTCGGTGGCTCTTGCCGACACCACATGCGCATGAATGCGTCCCGTTCAATGCACTCGTAGATTGCGCGAACGATCGCGTCCTCGAGATCGGTCCCGGCTGCGGTTCCGTTACTGCTTGCCGGGAAGTGTTGGGGGACGTTCTCTAAGGAGCCCACACGCATCCAGACGAGTTCTGCAGGTACCGAGACCGATTCGCCGGTCAGCAGATTTCGTCCGGTCGTCCACAGTAGTGGCGTCTCGGCGCTTAGCGGCGCGAGGGTCTCCCCACGCTGGTCGGCTGTGTACACGTCGAGATAGCGCCACTCGATCGGATTTCCGTCGACCAGCCGATCGTCATAGCTCGCTGACACAAGTGACTCTCGTTCTGGCGGCCAACAGAGACAGTACCGCTCGATCGCCTCCCCGAGTCCAGTCGTCAGCGCAGCCGACAGCGTCGTCCCTTTGCCGCTCACACCCAAATCTAGCTCGCCGTCGATACCAACCAGCCCGGCGAAATCCGCTATCTGCGGAACGGTCAAAACCGACTCTGGATCGCCTCTGGCCCTGTGTGACAGGTAGAAATCCGAGATGAGCCCGGTCCGACCCCCGAGGAGCCGACGGTGTCTCGCCGACAGCGGCTCATCGGGTCGATCGACTCGGAGGCTCATTCGGCCTCGACCCCGTCTGTGGCCGCCTCCGAGGCCGATCGATTGCCGCTCATCTCGGTGGCGGCGTGTCCGTCGGTCTGCTCGGGCCTTCCCGCGTCTTTGAGCTCGCTCGCGTGGACCACGTCGTCCATCGAGACGAACCGCTGGACGTCCTTGCCCGGCTCGACGCCACAGCACGCACACCGCGGCAAGGTGAGCACGTCGTTGGCTTCCATCGAGAGTTCCAGGGAGTCGATCGTCACGACCCGCCCAGCAGTGTAGCCGGTCCCGTACGCGAGGTGATGGACCAACTCCATCGCCGCAAAGCCGGCGACGAGCCGTGAAAACGCCGGGAGCGTTGCTGTCGACAGCTGTTCATCGCTGTCGAGTGACGATCGGTACGCGTCGTATCCGTCTGTGCCGACGACGTTCGATCGAGTCCGCTCCTCGAAACAGTGATAACAGGCGGTTTCGCCGGGATAGACCGTCGGTCCGATGATGCCGTCGAAACCGTGAATCTGCACCGGAACCAGTGGCGTTTCAGTCAACAGCGCACGTTCGTTGAGGTCGTTGACGAGCGGCCGCGGCCGATCGGCGGTGTATACCACGACATCTGCGCGCTCAATCAATCTCGTCAGCGCCGGATCATCGTGGTAGTGAATTCGATCGTCGTCGATCCGTGGTTTGGGGCCGCGTAACTGGGTGAACTCGACCGAGCCAATTCCCATCTCAAGCAGGTCCGTGGCGATCGCCTGGCCCATCCGATCGCAGGCGACGACGAGTACGGATCGATCGCCGAGCCGCTCACGCTCTGTGTGTTGGAAGCGATACTTGAGTGCGAGATGTGCCCACGTGTCGGAGCCTTCGTCCACTTCTCGAATAATATCGTTCTCCGCAAATCCGGCGAGCAGCGACTCGATCTCTTCTCGATTTTCGTCGCCAAACGCCTCGTACAGCGCCGCCACCGTCGTCTCGCCGTCGATCAGATCGAGCAGCCGTCCCAGTAGGCGATCGCCGTCGGTGTCGCGCACGGTTACTGCGGGCCCGCTCCACGGGCCGCCGCGGACGTGCAGCGTGTTTTCGTCGACCTGTACCGGCACAAATGCAGGCGTGAATTCGATGACGCTGTCTGGATCGAACGGAACTGTATCGTTAGTTGACATTGGTATGGTGAAGCTGCGGTTGGTCATTGCACTGTTCAGCTTCAGTGTGGCGGTGTCGGGTCACGCTTCCTCCGGCCGGTGGCCGATAGATACCGAGGCGACGACGGCTTCATTTACCCCGTCGATGCCGAGGAACTCGTTCACCCGATCATCGTAGAAACTCGCCAGCGGAACCGCCGCGAGCCCCATCGCTTCGGCGACGAGCAGCAGGTTTTGCCCCGCGTAGCCGCTTTCTTGGAGGACGAACCGATAGCCACGAGGGCCGTATTTTGCGGTTGTCCGCGGGAACGCGCCTGTCATGAACAGCGTGATCGACGTCTCCGTGTGGTCGAACACATCCTCTGGCGTCGCAAAACAGTCGTCGATCGACTCGGTGTACGAGTCGCTATCGCCTGCGTCGAGCTGTCGAAGCGCGTGTTTTTCGGGGACGTAGTAGTACAACCCCGGTGACAGAGCAGCGCCTGCCCGCCCGATCGCCACGTAGAACTCGACCGGATACAGCGCGCCGCCGGACGCGTACGCCCGAAATCGCTTGGTGACCTCGTTGAACGAGTCTTCGGGCGGGGCGATCGCTCGCTCGCCCGTCACGCCGAGGGCGTGTCCGAGCAGCGTCCCGAGTTCCGAACGCGAGAGCCCATCGGTGGTGTGCGTTCGCCGACTCCGCCGAGATTTCAACACGGTTTCGATCGCCACATCAAGGGTTTCCGGCTCGGGGAGATCGATACGCGGGCGATCCTCGTAATCCGGCACCATCGCCGCTTGTGCGTACTCGATGCTTGGATCGTCGGTGAATAGCCCAGCGGACTCTCCGAGTGCTAACCCGTCGTGATCGGTGTACTTCGTATTCTCGTGATAGAGCTCCGCGATATCACCTGGTCGAAACGACCGATCGGTGAATCGCGCAAAGTGCGAATCGAGAAGCGTTGTCCGCGCAGGGGCGTACGTTTCGCTCATCGTTCGCCTGAGCTGTGCGAGTTCTACCTCCATGTCCGAACAGGAGTGGATTCTTGTTCGGATTTAAATTACAGGCGGCCGTGTCGTCGTTCGATCGCACAGAGTGGCTATTTCAGCCGGCGATCAGTTCGTCGAAACCGTCGTTGAGGTCGTCGTTCCACGGCACGTCGACGTCGTCGTGCAGGTCGAAACGCCGCCTTCGATCGGTGCTACTCCAGTTTCGGACTCGTGTTCGATTTCGAGTTTCATTGTGAACCGCGACCTGCCAGACGGGCGAGCGGGTAAAAAAACGGCATCGAATTTTGTCTCACACACCACTTTGTCTCACAGAGGCTACAAAGTGGCCCGCCGTGGATTTAAATCAGATGATGGATCCCAGAGGAACCCATGCGGCCACACACCACCAGAGCCGGTCTCTCGTCATCGGCCCGGCAAACGATCGCACAGGCGACCGGCTTCGGCTATCGATACATCCGCGCGTTGGGGCATCGCCCAATTGGATTGCTCTGGATCCTCGGGTTTCCCGCGGCGTTTTACGCGATCACGATCGCGACGTTCATCGACTTCGGCTCGATCCCTGAGGCCCACCACGGTGCGGTTCGAGCGACGACCGCCTTGAGCTACGGCGTGTTCGGTGCGGTGTTGGTTTCGCTAACGACCGTTAGCGGCGGCCTCCTCGCCGATCTGGAGACCAACCGAACCGCGGTGTACCGCTCGATCGGCGTCTCACCGCTCGCTGATCTGCTCGGCCGCGTGGGGTCTGCAGTTACAATCGCGCTCGCGTCTATCGGTGTCGTCCTTCTTGTGAGTCTACTCACCGATGCGACATACACATTTGATCCGGCGTCAATGCCGATCGTCGTGGTGGCGGTTCTCGGGAGCGTCTTACCGTGGATCGTCATCGCGTACGCGATCGCGATCGTCACCGACAGTCGACGATACGCCACGCTCGTCGCCATCAGCCTCGCGCTCGCGTCGTACTTCGCGACGGGGTTCAACGGAACCGTCCCAGCATCGTTCACCGCTGACCCCATGTGGTTGAATCTTCTCCCAAATACGCTTTCGACGCGCGTGCTCGTCGCACACGCGGTCGGGCTCGAAGACGCCGCTGCGGCGGGGCTCACACCACCGTCGCTCCCAACCGCCCGCCGATCGCTTGGATTGCTCGCCGGCTACGCATTCGGCTCATTGTTGGCGCTGTATGCGATCGGTTCTGCACGACTCTATGACGGGGGGTTCGAGTGATGGCGTCGGCAACCCTCACGCCTTCTGCGTCTGGGCCGATCGCGCGAGCGGCGTCGCTCCGCGTCGACATCGGGCCCGAACGCATCTGGTCTGGCGTTGACCTTTCAGCTGACCCGGGTGACACGATCGCCGTGATCGGCCCCAACGGGGCGGGTAAATCGGTTCTCCTGTCCTGTCTCGCTGGCGCACACGATCCCGACAGCGGGACGATTGAAGTCGTTGATCCGGGCGTTGGCTACCTCCCACAAGCGGACCTCCTTCCGACGTCACTCACCGGCCGGGAGGCGGTCACGTTTCTCGCACGGATCGATCGCAGGCTCACCGATCGGTGGGCCGATCTCGCCGAAACGTTTGGCATTGCGAACGCGCTCGATAAGCCGCTCGATTCGTACTCGGTCGGGATGCGTCGGAAGCTCGAGCTCGCCTGTGTGCTTGGGACCGATGCAGCGCTGTACGTCCTTGATGAGCCGACCGCCGGGTTGGACCCAGAGAGTCTTCCGCTGGTCCGAGAGGCGATCGCCGATCGCACCGCTGACGGCGCAGCCGTTGTCTATTCGAGTCACCGAGAAGACGATATCGACGCGGCCGATCGCCGGCTTGTCGTCGAATCGGGTACGGTTGTCGCATCCGAATCTCGCGAGGTTGAACCGTGACTGCTGCGCGCTCAGGGGACCCCGCCCCGCGATCACCGCTCGAATCGCTCGATCGGCTGCTTCACCAGCCTGTACGGCTCCGTATCGTGTGGTATCTGTACGAACACGGCGAAACGGGATTTTCAACCCTCTGTGATGAGCTGTCGCTCACCGCCGGGAACCTTCGGTGCCATACTGATCGGCTCGCTAAGGCAGACTGTTTGGTTCGCGAAAAGACGATCGACGAGAACGGGCCACGGACCCGTTATTGGCTTACACCCACCGGGATTGAACGGTTTGAACGCCACCAGCGAACGCTTGGAGCGATCGCGGCTACTCGCCACGGCCGCTGCCGATCGCCGGCAGTCCGCCACCAGTAAGCGACTGTATGAGCGATCCAACGACGACGTAGCCGAACACGAGGACGGCGACACCGACGAACAGCGATCCGAACAGCACGCTGATCGCGCTCAGCGGGTCGGATAACATGACATCTTGCACGAAGATCCGCGGCATCTCGATGAGGTCACTCACGAGCCGCGACACGAACGCAACTGCGTTGCTCATACCTGCGTTTGGAACGCCTGGTATTTGTGTGTTGAGCTTTCTCGTCTCGGCAGTTTCGGTCTCCGGTGTGTCTCGTGCATTCCGGTCACTCAGAGCCGAACGGCTTTCCTGTCCCGATACCCAATCGAAGGGTAATGAGCACTCTGCAGTGGATTCTCATCGGGGTTCTCGCCTATGCCCTCATCGCGACGTGGCTCCAGCGGACCGGTTTCCTCCCGGAGTCAGTCAGGGTTTCGGGGCCACTGACGACGATCCACACCCAGCGCGGAAAGATTTTCCTCGATCGGCTTGCCCGTTATAAGCGGTTCTGGCGGGCGCTTTCGAACGTCGGCGTGGGTGTCGCCCTCGTCATCATGTTCGGGACGTTCTTTGTGTTGATCATTCAGGCGGTGTCGATCGTCCAGTCACCCCCGCCACAGTCAGCGTTTCAAAACCCCCAAAACGTCCTTGTCATCCCCGGAGTCAACGAATTTCTCCCGCTGAGCGTTGCTCCGGAAATCATCTTCGGACTGTTGGTCGGACTTGTCGTCCACGAGGGGGGTCACGGCCTGTTGTGCCGAGTTGAGGATATCGATATCAGCTCGATGGGTGTCGTCTTGTTTGCGTTGTTGCCGGTTGGCGCGTTCGTCGAACCTGACGAGGAGAGCTCCCGGAACGCGAACCGAGGCGCGCGGACTCGAATGTTCGCTGCCGGGGTGACGAACAACCTCATCGTAACCGCAGTCGCGTTCTTGTTGTTGTTCGGCCCGGTTGTCGGTGCGATCGGTGTTGCCTCCGGCGCGGCTGTCGGAGGGACGTTCCCCGGATCAGCGGCGGACAACGCCGGGATCGAAGCGGGCGATCGAATCACGGCCATCGATGGCGAGGCGATCGAAACTGGCACCGATCTCACCGCGTTGCTCGAATCGACGTCAAGCGAAACACTCACCGTCGAAATCGACGGCGAGGAGACAGTAACGGTCGATCGATCGATGTTGATCACGTCGATTGCGACGGACTCGCCGTTTGCGGCCGGAGATGGAGGTGGAGATGGCTTTTCGATTGAGGAGACAATCGTCGCCGCCAACGGCCAGCCTGTCGCCACCGAGGCTGGCCTCCAGGAGGCGGTCGGAACCGACGAGATTGTCTCGCTTGAATCCGACGCCGGCACGACAATCGAAGCGCCACTCGGTGTCTTTGCGACAGCGATCGATGACGGCCCGTTGACGACGGCCGATGGCGGGTTCGATGCCGGTGATCGCCTCACTATCACGCAGGTCGCAGGCGAACGGACGATCGAGGCCGGCGATCTCGGGGCAGCATTGTCTGACTACGAGCCCGGTGATACTGTTGAGGTCGTCGCCTACGCGGACGGCGATCGCCGGGTTGTCGAGATTACGCTCGCCGAGAACACCGACGGGTCCCCGCTCATTGGAGTGACAAACATTCAGGGATTCAGTGGGATCGGGGTCAACAGCCTCGGCGTAACCAGTTACCCCGCTGAGACATTCCTGTCTATCCTTGGCGGCGAACTCGGCGGCGGGATCGGAGTCGTGATGCTGTTCTTGCTCGTGCTTCCGTTCTCCTCGCTCATCCTCCCAGACATCAATTTCAATTTCGCGGGGTTCGTCGATGCCAACGCTGGCTTTTACGAGGCCGTTGGTCCGCTCGCCGTCCTCGGTGACGGCGGGGTGTTTTTGCTCGCGAATCTGCTGTTTTGGACCGGGTGGATCAATATCAACCTCGCGCTGTTCAACTGTATTCCAGCGTTCCCGCTCGACGGCGGTCGGATTCTTCGGACATCGACAGAGGCGGTCATCTCGCGGCTGCCGATCGATGAAAAGCCGATGATTACCCGTGCGATCACGACGAGTATCGGGCTCGTAATGCTCGTGAGCCTGATTCTGATGATCTTCGGGCCACAGCTGTTGAACTAATCTCGGTTCCTCGTTTTATCGCGTCTCGTCGCAGCCGTACTTTTCTTTGAACTCCTCCGGTGTGAGATCGATCCGTTCGAAGGAGCCGAAGTCCCGCTCGTGGTGGCGGGTGATCTGTTCGACGATCCACCCCGAGAAGGTCTCGTCGAAACACCAGCCGTCGTTCGATCGCGTCTGGAAGCGATCGTCGGTCGCAAACGCGACGTAGACGTGATAGAAGCCGAGGATGACATCTGCAAAGTCGCCAGCGTGGGTGCCGGCTTCTTCGCGCTTTTTTTCGAGTTCTTCGCGGCCTGCGTCGGTGAGCGCGAAGTACTTGCGATCGGGTTCGTCGGACCGTTCGATGCGCTCGGCCCAGCCGTTGTCTTCGAACTTGTAGAGAATCGGGTAGACAGATCCGTAGGAGGGCTCCCAGTGACCGCCGCTGATCTCGGTGATCTCTTTGAGCAGTTCGTAGCCGTAGCGCGGCCGCTCCTCGAGCAGTTCAAGGACAATATAGGAGATTAGCCCCTTTGGCGGGCCGCTTTTTCGCATTACCCCTACATCTCCGATCAGTTGTGAAAGCGTTTCGGTCGGGACAATCCGGTCCGCTTTCGGCCGTCGAATACCACACACGGGTCGAATTTCTCCCGACGAATAACGCACGCAGGTCGTAGTTTCCCCGGCGAATAACGCATGCAGGTTGGGTTTCTACTGGCGAATAACGCATGTAGGTCGCGTTTTCACTGGCGAATTACGCATACAGGTCGCGTTTTCGCTGACGAATAAAACACGCAAGTCACAAGCCGATCGCGATCGAACCCTGTGTATGGCTCAACCCCCACAGACCGACGAGGGCTGGTACGTCCTCCACGACCTCAGAACCGTCGACTGGGACGCGTGGCGTGAGGCTCCCGCTCACGAGCGCGACCGCGCCGTTCGTGAAGGAATGGAGTATCTCGAAGCGCACGAATCTGTCTCGGATGCTGAAGAAGGCGGGTCGGCGATCTTTGCGACCCTCGGGCACAAAAGCGACCTCCTCCTGATCCACCTTCGACCGACGCTCGACGACCTCTCTCGGGCAGAGCGGCAGTTCGAGCGGACCGCGCTGGCTGGCTTTTGTGAACAGACAAGCTCGTACGTCTCTGTGACTGAGGTGTCTGGATATGTCTCGACGGAGTACTTCGACGGCGATCCAGACGACGTCGACGCTGGGCTCAGACGCTATATCGAAGGCAAGCTCAAACCTGAGCTTCCAGACGACGGGTACGTCTCGTTTTACCCGATGAGTAAACGCCGGGGGGAGACGCACAACTGGTACGATCTCGACTTCGAGGAGCGCGCCGACCTGATGGCTGAACACGGAAAAACCGGCAAGGAGTACGCCGGAAAGATCAAACAGATCATCTCCTCGTCGGTCGGCTTCGAGGCCCACGAGTGGGGTGTCACGCTGTTCGCCGACGATCCCGTCGACATCAAAGACATCGTCTACGAGATGCGATTCGACGACGTGAGCTCGAAGTACGGTGAGTTCGGCGACTTCCACGTCGGCCGGCGGTTCCCACCGCGAGACCTCGGCGCGTTTCTTGAGGGTGAGATGGTGCCGGCAGCCGATGGGCCTGCCGGTGATCACCCCCACGCCCAAAGCGGGACAGGCGATCATCCACACGGTGGCAGCCACGGCACCGATGGCGACAGCCCGCACGGCAGCGGCCATGGAGCTGACCGCGATAGCCCGCACGGCGAAGGCGGACACGCCCCCCACGGCGATGAGCACGCTCACAGTGAGTCCGAGGCGGACGAAGCGGCCGATGGCGACATCCGTGGCGAGCTTGCGGATCTCAACATCTACGCCGGGCAACCGCACGGCGAAGACGTCTACGCGACGGTGCTGTACTCTGAAGCCGATGTTGCGGAGCTCTTCGAGGAGGTGGCCGACCTTCGCGAGAGCTTCGATCACTATCCTACCCACGTCAAAACAGCCGTCTACACGGCGACCGATCGCGATCGCGCGGCCGTGGTCTCGATCTGGGACACCGAAAGCGCCGCCGAGACGGCCGCCGGATTCCTCTCGGAACTGCCGGACGTGGTCGAGCGCGCTGGCGAGGAGTCCGGCTTCGGGACGATGGGGATGTTTTACACGACCAAGCCCGAGTATCGCGAGGAGTTCGTTGACCGCTTCGACGCAGTCGGCGAGCTACTGTCTGAGATGGACGGCCACCACGACACTGACCTGATGGTCAACCGTGAAGAAGAGACGGACATGTTCATCGCGAGCCAGTGGCGATCGAAAGACGACGCCATGGCCTTCTTCCGCAGCGACGACTTCCGCGAGACCGTCCAGTGGGGCCGCGACGTGCTCGCCGATCGACCGCGACACGTCTTTTTAGCCTAATCGGGGCCTGAGTCACGGCCTCGCTGTCCGATTCGTATTTGATCGCCAGCTACGATCCGGTACGGAGCGATCGCACGTATCCCACAACGCCAACAATCCCAGTCGCAAGCGTCACGAGCGGCCAGTTTCCCGCGTCGCGATCGGTGAGTCGTGCGTGAGCAGCGATTCCGGCTGCAAGCGCGACATGGCCGATCGCCGTCAGGCGTGCGAGGCGTCGTAGCTTCATCGCCGGCCTAATCGCTCGTAACTTTGTGGGTCAACCCAGCGGATCGCAGGTCCTCGCCGTCGACCGACGAGCGGAGTTCGTCCATCCCGTCGAAGCGATCGATCCCGAAGTCCTCGGCGTACAGCGACTCGACGCGCTCGACTTCCTCGTCGGTGAGCGACGGGACATCAGATGCGGCCGCCCAGTCGGTGATATCTGCCTCGGTGCGGAACGTCGGGGTCACTGTCGCGACCGGCGCGTAGCTGAGGAGGTACGCGATCGACGCCTGCGCCATCGTCCGCTCGCCGTCGCGCTCGAGGAACCGCAGTGTCTCGAGTTTCTCCCAGCCGGTTTCGTACCACTCGTCAGGCCGGAAGCCGCGGTGATCACCCGAGCCGAGTTCCGTTTCGGGGCGGACCTGCTCGTTGAGCAGTCCCGAAGAGTGTGGCACCCGCGGAATGAGGCTCGTCGACGATCCCGTCTCCTCGATCGTCTCGAGGAAGTGGTTGCCCACGTCCTGCTCGAAGGCGTTCCAGACGAGCTGGAGTGTGTCGAACTCTTCGCGGATCGCCATATCGCCCTCTGCGAGCCAGCCGATCGAGGGGCCCAGCGCCCATCCCTTCGCGCGGATCAACCCCTCCTCTTCGAGTTCGTCGAAGGTTTCGAGGATGTCCTTGTCGACCTCATCAACGTTCGCGTTGTGTAGCTGCAACACGTCGACGGAGTCGACGCCGAGGCGATCGAGACTCCGCTCTGTCGCCTCGCGGATGTACTCGGGGCTCATCTCCTTTGGGAGTTCGCCGTGGCCGGCCTGTGGATTGTTGTAGAAATCGTAGCCGACCTTCGTTGCGAGGGTTACGTCCTCGCGGTAGTCTTCGAGTGCGCGCCCGAGGACTTCCTCGGAGTTGCCGTGGCCGTACACGTCGCCCGTGTCGAAGTAGGTGATGCCCTCGTCGATCGCGTGGTGAATCATGTCGATCGCGTCCGACTCGGAGCGATCGCCCCACCAGTCGGTCCCAACGACCCATGCACCAAAGCCCACTTCGCTCACGGTGATTCCGGTCTCGCCGAGTTCCCGGTATTGCATACACCCCGGTAGGTCATCGTGACACTTAGCGGGTCTGGTTCACGCGCCAGACCCGTCAGATTTGTCCTCTTCCCACCGTGTCCGATCGCGATCGAGCGCCAACGCGTCTGCAACGAGCGCATCGTGTTTTGTGGCAATATCAGTCGCGGTGATGATCCCGACGAGATCGAGTCCCTCGACGACAGCCAGTTTTTTGATCGCCTTGCGGCGCATCTGATCGACCGCTGCCCTGACGGTTGCTTCCGGTCCGATCGTTTGCAACGGACCGTTCATCGCCTCTCGAACGAGCATACCAGCTAATATCGATCGATTTGATCGTTTCCCCGCGCTGTCGAGTGATAACAAAGCTTAATTTCGACGATCGCCCACCACCGGAGGATGGACTCCCTTCCGGTTCGAATCGGCTGTCTGTCTGTCGGTGATCGGACCGCCGAACAGGCCGCAGCCGTCGAGTGGTGTCGATCTCGCGCGGCCCGCGTCGACGCGATCGACGTCACAACCGAGTCAGTTCCCCCACTCGACGCCGACCGTCGCATGTACGACGTCCTGTGGTGGCACCGCGATGAGCCAGTCGACCCCGATCGCGAGGCGATCGCCGCGGCCGCACCGGCAATCCGCGGCTTTCTCGAATCCGGTGGGGGTGTGTTTCTCTCGCTACACGCGCTTTCAGCAGTCGAACTACTGGGTCTCGATTCGGTGCCCCCCGACGCGGCGGGCACAGAGCGTATCGACCACCCGAGCGGCTTTGCGGCGAAGGCGATCCACAGCGACCACCCTGTCTTCGAGGGCTTTGTCGATCGGTTCTACACCCTCCCGGCGGGCGACAACCGACCGTTTGCCCGCTACGAAGCTGTCGCGCCAGCCCGCGGTCAGCTGCTCGGATCGGCCGTTCACGCCGGTGAGTTGCTCCCCGCACACAAGGAGATCCTTTCGTGGCGCGTGGGCGAGGGTCATGTTTACGGTGTCGGCGCGCGCGTTGAGTTCGCCGCCAACGCCGCTGGCGAGTTTTCTGTCGATCGCGATCGCTTCGTTTCGAACATCCTCGCGACACTCGGCGGTGACAGACAGCCGGCGTTCACCGATCGGCCGACAGACGCCGCGGGGTTCGATCGACTCCGCGCTCGGCTCGCCGACGATCACCACCGGCCCTCCTATCACCTCTCGCCACCGGCGGGGTGGCTCAACGATCCAAACGGGATCATTCACCACGACGGGACCTACCACGTGTTCTATCAGTACAACCCGATGGGGCCGTTTCACGGGACGATCCACTGGGGACACGCGACGAGCGAAGATCTGCTCACCTGGCGAGACGAACCGGTCGCGCTCTCGCCGGATCCAGACGGCCCTGATCGCAACGGCTGTTGGTCCGGCTGTGCGGTTGTCGACGCCGACGGGACACCGACGATCCTCTATACGGGGGGGCGCGGCAGCGATCAGCTGCCGTGTCTGGCGACCGCTGGCGACGATCGGCTCCACTCGTGGCGAAAGGACCCAGCGAACCCGATTATCCCGGCCGCACCCGACGATCCGGCAGTGCTCTCGACCGATGACTGGACAGCGGAGTTCCGCGACCACAATGTCTGGGCCGTCGGCGACACGTGGTACCACCTGATCGGGGCTGGATTATCAGACGGCGGAGGCGCGGCGCTGTTGTACCGTGGTGACACCCTGCGAGACTGGGAGTACGTGGGGCCACTCTTGAGTGGCGATCACAACGTGGCGAACACGGTGTGGGAATGCCCCGAACTGCTTGCTCTTGGTGAGACATCGTTGCTGCACGTCTCGAACTACCGCAACGTCCGGTACTTCCTTGGCGAGCCTGACCTGTCGACACCAGAATTTGCAGTGGAAACCGAGGGGTTGCTCGATCACGGCGCGCTTTACGCTCCCCAGTCAACCACGACGCCTGACGGCCGCGTACTGATGTGGGGTTGGATCAAAGAAACCAGAAGCGTCGACGCCCAGTGGCGCGCCGGTTGGTCAGGAGCGCTCTCTATCCCTCGGGAGCTGTCGATCGGCGCAGCCGGTGAGCTCGTCCAACAGCCTGCTCGAGAGCTTCAGACACTGCGTTCGGAGCCGGCTTTCGACGATCGTGTCGATCTCTCCGCAGGCGAGCACCGATCGATCGCTGCGACAGACAACGCCTACGAGCTCCGTGTTGCGTTCACCCCGCCCGCCGACACCGCCCTCGAACTCGGCCTCTGTGAGTCACCTGCGCGCTCTGAACGAACTGTCGTCCGGTGTCGCCGCGATGAGATCGTCGTCGATCGATCCGACTCAACGCACGATCCCGATCCCGACACATCCCCGGTCCGGATGCCGATCGACGCCGACGGCTCGGATGGGATATCGGTGCGGATTTTCGTCGACGGCTCGATCCTCTCCGTTTTCGCGAACGATCGGCACTGTCTCACGACACGCGTGTACCCCACCCGTTCAGATGCAACCGGGGTCTCTGTTGGCGCACCCGACGGAAACCTCTCGGTTCGATCGTTGACGGTGTGGCCGCTTGCGGCGTCATCGACCGACCGCTCGGTTTGGAACCACCAGGACCGCCAGTAGTTCTTTACGGACGATCCTCCATCGGTACACCAAGCCATGTCCGAGCCAGCCACAGGTCCGCGGGATCTGGACGCGCTCTCGGCGGCAACACAGCGGCTGTCTTCGATGAGCAATCGCCGAGAGATCTATGAGTTCACTGTTCGATCGGCGCAATCGATTCTGTCAGCTACTCACTGTGGGATCTGGATCACCGAATCAGATCCCAATCAGCTCCGGCTGGTCGTACAGGCGGATCCCACAAGTAACGCGTTTGAACGGGGGATTCACGCCGGGAGCGACCATCCTGTGTGGACCGCATTTGACGGTGGAGCTGTCTCGATCGGCTCGGGTGGCTCGACCGGCTCGGGTGGCTCGACCGGCTCGAACGGGTCTGCCGACTCGATCGACTCGACTGAGTCTGTCACGCCGACCGATTCGACTGATTCGACTGAGTCTGTCACGCCGACCGATTCGACTGATTCGACTGAGTCTGTCACGCCGACCGATTCGACTGATTCGACTGAGTCTGTCACGCCGACCGATTCGACTGATTCGACTGAGTCTGTCACCCCAACCGACTCGATCGAACCGACCGAATCTACCGATGCCCCTTGCCAGCCCTCGGACACAGTCGTGGCCTTTCCACTCGGTACGTACGGCGTGCTTGCAGTCCGCATTGTGGATTCGACCGCCGTCAACGGCCTTCCCTCGGATTCGGCCGCGGACGACAGTTCAACTGATACGGTACCGCCACGACGGGTCCAGCTCGGTCGTATCCTTGCTGAGAGCGTCACGAGCGCCCTGGAGCGATCGGATCACGAACACGCACTCAGAGTCCAACGCGAGCAGCTCTCAGAGTTCGTCGGCTTCGTCTCTCACGATCTCAAAAACCCGCTCAACATCGCTAGTGGCCACCTCGATATCGCCCGCTCGGAGTGTAACGGCGCTGCCGACTCTTTCGAGACGATTGAGACGGCACTCTCTCGCATGAACGCACTCGTCGAGGATCTGCTCGAACTCGCAAAGCAGGGCGAACTTGTCACTGATCGCTCGAGGGTCTCGTTGCAGCGCGTCGCCGAGCAGGCTTGGAGTGTCGTCCACGCTCCCGAGGCGACCCTCGACTTGGAGGGCGATATCGATGTTCTGTGCGACGACGATCGCCTCGCCCAAGCGCTCGAAAATCTCTTTCATAACGCGATCGAGAACGCGGACTCCCCTGTCAGAATCCGCGTCGGCCCGATCGAGCCGATCGAGACAGCCACTCGATCGACGGCACTGTCGGGGCCTGTCGGGTTTTATGTCGCCGACGATGGGCCCGGCATTGCCGACAACGCCTACGAGGACGTGTTGTCCGCGGGGTATTCGACGACCGGCAGCTCGGGTATTGGGTTGACGATCGTCCAGCGGATCGTCGAAGCCCACGGCTGGACAGTGGCAGCGAGCCGGAGCGCTGACGGCGGCGCTCGCTTCGACATCTCCGACGGGTCGAAACCGGTTGCGGTGCCGTCAGCCGAAGACGACCCAGGGAGATAGCCGGCTACGTTGATTGGTACGAACCACGACCGTCGCGATCGCCGTGGCCGTCAAACGGCGACGACGGCAGCGGCTCGCGCGGTAGCGGCAGGTGTCCGTGGTCGAGCACGCCGAGGACGCGTGTTCGTTGCCCGTCGACCCCGAGTCGGACCGTGGGCGCGGGGGTGCCGCCGAAGCGCCGACGCTGTTCGGGCTCTGGCAGGAGCGCCACGTCGTCGAGGCTCGGCCGATCGAAGTCGTAGTAGTTGAAAAACGAGTTTACGAGTAGCTCGTCGCCGTGATCGTAGACGAGCCACGAGTACGCCTGAAACGGCGCGTTTGCGGGATTTGTCACCACGAGTCCACTGTCGTTCAGCGGCTTGTACTCGCCGAAAAGCGAGTCCGCAGCGAACCCATAGAGCGCGTCGTATCCTTCGATCCCCGGGGCGAACGTGTGCATGTGACTCGAGATGAACAGGTAGTACGTTCCGTCCCGCACAACGATGTGTGGCCGTTCGAGCTCTTGATTCACACACACGGCGTCCAACAGCGGCTCTCGTAGCTCGAAATCCGTTGGATCGCCGGTTGGCGACTCGGCGATCCCGACGCTGCCGTTGAACTCCTGTTGGGCTGGGTCGCCGTCGCAAGCCGCAGAGTCCGCTGGCACGGGTGTGTTCGCCTCGAACAGGAGGTACGTTCCCGTGTCGTCCTCGAAGAACCATGGATCGCGGAAGGTGTAGATCATGCCCCGCGATTGGGGTTCGGTCTCGTAGCGATCGCCGTCGGGTTCGGCGATGATCTCGTGGGTCCACGGGCCGTCGATCGACAGCCCCTCGCCGTCGGTGCGCACGCTTCCGCCGTGGCCGACCGCGAGCCGCTGGGTGTAACTGAGCTCCGCTTCGTCGCGTTGTCCCGATGCGGTGTAGTACGCGTAGACCGTGCCGTCGTCGTACAGTGCCGAACCGGCCCACTGCCGAGAGCCGAAGGGGCGATCGCCCTCAATCTCGCCTGCGTCGTTTTTGAAGACGGGCCCGCCGGTGTGCCAGTTTTTGCCATCAGCCGAGTAGAAGTATCGGATCGTTGCGACGTCGTGGCGCTTGCCGGGCAACAGCGCCGAGGTCGACGTTAGCGCGAGGATGACCCGGTAGCCGTCGATCTCGGCGATCGAGCCGTCCCGATCGCGAAGCAGCCAGGTGTCCCACAGGTGCAACTCGGGGTCGATCGGCAACTCCGGCGGATAGATGATCGGCGCAACCGTCTCCTCGGTGCGTGTGAGCCCTGCGGCGTGCTCGCGGGTCCACGCCGGTGTTTCCCGGCTGATCCGGCGTCGATCGCCCGAATCGTCTGTCATGGCTTAGGCTCCACAGCGAATGGTCTTATGTCTCACCGTTTTACTTCGGGTGTAGTACTTGCTTGTCCACTGTGCGGCTTGACGACCCCCGTGCACATCCGAACGGATTTGTGGATCGCTCGCAAAAGGGGGCTAATGACCAAGCGACACGTGTCACTCCCCGACGAGGCCGAGTCGGGAGTCCGAGGCTTCATTGAATCGGTTGACGAACGGCTCTCCTCGGAGGAAGACACCTGTGCCGTCGTCGAGGATGTCCTCGTCGACCTGTTCGGCGATCGTGAGGCCTACGATCGCTGGCAGGCTGGTGAGGACGTCTCGCATGCGACGCGGGTCCGCCTGCAGGGATACGACCCGTGTAATGCGACACTCGAGTCGGAGTACTACGCCGAAAAGGACGAAGCGGCGTTCACACGATCGAAACATCTCCAGTGGCTCTGGCGGCAGTTCGACGCAACACCGATGGCGGACAACGTGGAGTTTGCCCTCCGGTTTCGACAGATGCTCGCCAGCCATCTCTTCGAGGAGTGTGGGGACAACTGCCGGTTCTTCAAGGGAATCACGTTCACTTACGGGCACAAAATCACGATCGGTGACAACACCGTCGTCCACGACGATGTTCACCTCGACGATCGAGGTCGGCTGACGATCGGCGATCGCGTCTCGATCTCCGACGGCGCACACATCTACAGCCACGATCACGACATCGTCGACCAGACGGCGGTCCGGAACTTCCACACGGTGATCGAGGACAACGCCCGCGTGACGTTCGATTCGATGGTGCGTGCTGGCTGTCGGGTCGGCGAGAACTCGATCGTCGGCGCACGCGCGGCCGTTCAGGGAGACGTTCCCGCCCACCACATCGTCGTTGGAATGCCCGCCCAGAGCGTCAAAATCAAACCCGGCTGGGAAGACGTTGCCGAGCCGATCGACGACGGAAAACTCGAAAACCGCCAGCACGAACGCGAAATCGAGTACGATGTACCCGATGACCTCGAGGCGTTCGACGAGTTCAAGCGCGATCTCTCACCGCCAGGTGGCCGATAGCTCATCGCGATCGGTCTACACCTCACGTCGGGCGGTCGATGGCTCATCGCGATCGGTCTACACCTCACGTCGGGCGGTCGATGGCTCATCGCGATCGGTCTACACCTCACGTCGGGCGGTCGATGGCTCATCGCGATCGATCCAAACCTCACGCCGGGTCGCCGATAGCCCCTCACCGCGATCGATCTACACCCCACGTCGGGCGGTCGATGGCTCATCGCGATCGGTCCACACCTCACCTCGGGATCGATCGACACGCTGAGGGGCTTCGACGCACATATGTCGGCTAATGACTTCGACATCCTCACCCGAGCCGATCGACAGCAATCTGTTTATTACTGTCTCCGGACCGCCGGGCTGTGGCGCCACGACACTGTGTACCCGACTTGCAGACGCACTCGGCTGTCCGTACGTCTCTGGCGGCGACATTTTCCGCGAACTCGCCGACGATCGCGAGATTTCGCTCAATCAGCTCACCGCGCAGGCGGAGGCCACAGACGAGATCGACCGCGCGCTCGACGAGCGCCTGCGGATGATCGCCGAAAAGTGGGGGATGTCGAGCAAGCCATTCATTCTTGAATCCCGCCTGGCTGGCTGGATCGCCGGCGAGCGCGCAGACCTCCGCATCTGGTTGGACGCTCCAGAGGACGTTCGCCTCGAGCGAATTAGCGATCGTGAGGAGACTGAACCCGAGATGCGGGTCCGCGAGGTCAGCGAGGCCGGCCGCTACCAGTCGTACTACGATATCGACATCGACGATCGAGAGTTCTACGATCTGCACCTCAACACTGCCCGCTGGAGCAAGGAGGGAGTCTTCGAAATTGTCCGCGCGGCGATCGAGGAGTACGATCCCGAACTCGACGAGGGTACCTTCGAGACGCCGACCGTCAATATGTAGGGTCGGACCCTGCGGATTGCCGCCATCTGCGGCTCACCCGTTGTATTTCCACACTACCCATCCGGATAGCGCGAAAAGTACTCCGGTGAAGCCCGCCCAAAACCCCGGAACGGGCCGCGTCCATTCCTGAATGATCGCCGCGAGGATCAGTGCGGCGGCGACAAACGTCACGCGGCTCGCATCGCGTGCGAGATTGGCCTCCTCGGCGGGCGGGAGATCGCCCGGATTGTAGCCGGCAATCAGCCCGACCATTTCACGGTAGCGAATCACGTACCCGAGCAGTCCACACACGGCGGCGCTGGATCCGAGCACGACGGTTTCTGCGACGGCCATGTGCGCGGTTCGAATGCCGCGCAGAAAATCCTTGCCGGCGCGTTTCCGTCGACTTATTATCCCGAGAGCGGTACAGACTGCTGTGCCCCGTGCGCTCGCGATCAACGTCGCCGCGAACACCAACATCCCCGGCTTCCGCGGGCCGATCTACCCCGATGGGTCGTTCGTCTATCTCCCGATTCCAGAACGCGAGCCGACGGCTCGATCGGTCCCGACCTACGACGACCTGCTGTCAGCGCTCGATCCACTGCCGTTTACCGTCGCCCCAGAGGTTCGTGACACGTCTGTCCACCTTGACCCCGAATTCCCCGAGTATCCGTTCTGTGAGCGGTACACATACGGCGACGAGCACGGCGTGAAGGCGGGACCGATCGCCGAGCTCGATCCCGGTGACTCGCTGTACTTTTACGCAACGCTCTCGGCGCACGACCCGCCCGAGGGGATCGACACCGGCCCGACCGTCGACTGGATCGCCCCCGAGTGGGGCGCGTACCTTATCGGCGAGTTTCGGGTCGATCGCGTCGTGACCGCCGAGGCGTACGCTTCCCTGTCGGCACACGAGCGCGAGCCGTTTGCGAACAACGCTCACCGCAAGCGCGACCCGCCAGACGCGAAGGTGCTCGTCCTCGGGACTGCGGACTCGGCACTGTTCGATCGAGCGGTGCCGCTGAGCGACCCACACCAGGGATCGGCGGCGAACTCGATCGTCACCGATCTCTCGAACGACTCCGGGAAGGGACCGTGGTGGCGGCGACGGCTGTGGTTCGACGAGTCGGCGACCCGTCGCCTCCGGGACGGGATCGACGATGGGGCAATCGACGCATTGGTGTGACTGTCGGGCGATCGCCGCGCTCGATCCGGGATCGAACCACTCAGGTGCACTTGGGTTGAAGATTGGGTATGTCGTATCATCTCGACGATATCGATCGTCGGATCATCCACGCGCTCATGGACGACGCCCGAAACGCCTCGGCGACGAGTATCGCTGAAGGTCTCCACGTCTCGGACGCGACCGTCCGCAACCGGATTAACCGTCTCGAAGAAGAGGGGATAATTCAGGGATACACTGCGACGATCGACTTCGAACGGGCAGACGGTCGGCTCACCTCGTTGTACATGTGCACTGTCCCCGCGGCCGATCGGGAGCGGCTCGCCGCCGCAGCGCAGTCGATTCCCGGGGTCATCAACGTTCGCGTGCTCATGGCTGGCCGACGAGACTTACAGGTCGTCGCGGTCGGCGAGTCCACCGAAGACCTCCGAACGATCGCCCGCGCGCTCTCGGAACTCGATATCCAAATCGAGGACGAGGAGTTGGTCCAAACGGAGATCCGAAGCCCCTACGCGCCCTTTGGCGGCGAGGCCTCCAGGCCGACCGAACCAACGGACGTGGTTACGCTTCCGGACGGAACTGACGTGATTGAGGTCGCTGTCGCTTCGGAGGCACCGGTTGTCGGATCCTCACTTGATGGCGTCCGCGACCTGCTGGGATCAGACGTGCTTGTCGTCTCGATCGAGCGAGACGGCTCGATCTTTCGACCCGACGAGGATACTGTCATCCACGCAGACGATATCGTCACGCTGTTTCCAGGCGACGAATCGAGATCAGACGTACTCGAGGGCTTTCTGGGGGCCGACTGACCTCGCGTTGGGCTCGTTCGATATCCGATGCTGACGACAGTGTCCGAATGACTGCACGCGACCTCCGACTGCTGGCATCGACCGCGTTAGTTGCCGCTCGAGACGCACGCTGCTGTGCGGTCTGACCCGACGTATCTGATCGTGTCGATCGTCTCGTCGTGTTCAACAATGCCATTTTCGACCAGTGTCGGCAGATGCTCGTCAACAAGGCGCTGTTGGGTGGTTGAAACATCGTCGGGGAACGTCTCAGTACGCGCAAGCTTCACGGCAAACGCCTCAGTCGGGAGTTCCTGGGTCGAGGTTTCGACAAGCTGTTCGACGATCGTCCACCGTTGCCGGAGTGTATCGGTTTCATCGTCAAGATCGTCGAGAACCTCCCACAGTTCCGCTGTGTCGATCCCTTCGGTAATCTCAATCGAGGGGTCAACCGACTGTTGTGACCGGCGCTGCCAGACGATTCCGAACAACGTTCCAATCGCAATTCCCAGGAGCGTCAAAAACTCGAACAATAGGGTTGGCTCAGCCAATTGCACTCCTTCGAAGCTCTGTTGGACGTAAATTCCGCCCGCGATGACGATCGCCCCCGCAATACCAGCCACTCCCCACCCGAGCACTCGCCAGAGGTCGCTGACCTCGTAGTCACTGCGTGCCAACCAGTAGCCGCTGTACACGACTGCCGAGCCAATACTGAGCGTGACAAACAGCTCGGTCCGCCACCACGTTCGAGGATCCGCGTGGGTTACGAGGAACTCGAGGGTAAATGCACAGAGAATCGCCCCCAACAGCATGAGCAAACTGGTCGGTATCCACCGATCGAGTCGTTGCGCCGGGCCACGTGTTGCTACTGTATACATCCTATTTTATATTCTATTTCGACTATCTTAATACTAGGGCTATATTCTTCTATATCCGAAGGGATTAACAACGAACAGGAATTACCTAGGGCTGATGGCATCTCACGGCTTAGAACGGAGTCTCGGGCTGTACTCAACGATGATGATAAGCATGGGGGCGATGATCGGCAGCGGGATCTTTGTCCTCCCAGCGTTGGGATTCAAAAAGGCTGGGCCGGCGGTCGTGCTCGCGTACGTGCTGGCGGCAATCGTCGTCTTGCCCCCGGCGCTCTCGAAGGCCGAGATGGCGACCGCGATGCCCGAATCTGGGGGCACGTACCTGTATATTGACCGTGCACTTGGTCCGATGATGGGGACGATCGCGGGAATCGGCGCGTGGTTTTCACTCGTGTTCAAAAGCGCGTTCGCGCTCGTGGGCCTCGGCGCGTACCTGCTGCTGTTCGTCCCGCTCGCTGAGGGTGCCATCAAATTCGTCGCCCTTGGGCTTGCGGCGCTCATCATCGTTCTCAACATCTCGGGGACCGAACTCAGCGGCAAGATTCAGGCGATCATCGTGAGCCTTGTCGTCGTCAGTCTGGTTGGGTACACGCTCAATGCCGGTGTCGCTGCTGACACAAGCCAGTTCACGCCGTTTGCAACCCACGGCTCTGCGGGCGTTGTGACTGCTGCTGCGTTCGTGTTCGTCTCCTATGCGGGGGTGACCAAGATCGCGAGCATTGCTGAGGAGGTCAGAGACCCGGGACGAAACCTCCCGCGGGCGATCCTCGGCTCGCTTGGGGTGATGACGATCATCTACATCGCGGTAGTGGCCGCCATCGTCGGACTGAGCGATTCCGACGTGTTGATCAATGGCGGGCCGGGCGGCTCGGCGTCGCTCACCCCCATGGCCGACGGCGCGGCGTCGCTCTTCGGTGGATACGGCGTCGTGATCATCTCCGTCGTCGCTGTCATCGCGCTGACCAGCATGGCCAACGCCGGCGTCCTCTCGTCGTCGCGGTTCCCGCTGGCGATGAGCCGTGACTCCTTGCTTCCATCGACGCTCGAGACGATCGACGATCGGTTCAAGACGCCGAAAAACTCGATCTTGCTCACCGGCTCGGTGTTGCTGTTGCTCATTGCATTCGTTCCGGTGATTGAACTCGCAAAGCTCGCAAGTGCCTTTCAGATTCTCGTCTTCTCGATCATCAACGTCGCGCTGATCGCGTTTCGCACGGCGAATATCGAGGAGTACGACCCCGAATTCACCGCTCCCGGATATCCGTACGTGCAGGTCTTCGGGGTGATCGCCGGCGCAGGGTTGCTTACCCAGATGGGAACGGTCCCGATCGTTGGCGCGATCGCAATCATCCTCGGTGGGCTCGCCATCTACCTCGCCTACGGCCGCGGGCGGGTCGATCGAACCGGTGCGATTCAGGACGTCTTCGATCGTCGCCAGTCAGACGTGGTAGTCTCTGCCGATGGGGACTGACCACTGTCGCAGCATGTAGCCCGGCGGTTCGGGGCGTTCTCTCGAGGGTGTGTCAGTAATCTCGTTGGACGACAATCACCGGGTCACCCGTCTCCGTGGCAATACGATCGGCAAGCGTTCCGAACACGCGATCGCGCCGCTTCGGCTCGGGTTCGTACATCACGACCGCGTCGTAGTCCGCCGCCGCGTTGAGTATCTCTTCATCGTGGCTCGTTCCCGCAACGAGTAGCGTGTCCAAAAACGACGCGTCAACGCCATTTTCTATGAGTCCGCTTCGCGTCTCTGTGAGGATCTGCTCGCCTTGCTCTGGGTCCTCGTCACCTTCGACAACGTGAAACAGCGTCACTTTCTGGGTCGAATCTTCGCTCAATACACTGATAAACTCCGGAAGCAGCGTGAACTCTGGGACGTCGGGCAGCGGCACGAGAATCCGCTCGATCCCATCGGTCGGTGCTGGATCCAGTTCGGCAACACAGCCTTCTTCAACAGCGACCTGCTCGATCGCGCGCTGTCTGGCCTTGCCGAACTCCATCCGGGTTCGCACGCTCGCGCCTGCCTCCCGAAACGGTTCTGCAAGCGCTTCGAGTTCTGCCTGGGCGGCATCGCCGAACTGATCGGCGGCCACCTCGACCGGTGTTTGCTCTGGCACATTGTAGTGGCCCAAGAGCACGATGTCGAGCGATGCGAGGTCAGAGACCAATACGGGGGCGATCGGATCTGCGTCGGGCAGCTCGAACGGAATGAGGATCGTATCGGCCATACGTCATCTTGGAGCCGGGAGGTGAAAATACGCACGACGCTGGCTCAGCCGCCGTGGGTGTATCCCTCGTCGGCGAGCGGTTCACCGTCCACAGCCACCCCTTCGTCGGCCGCCACGACCGTCCCGATCGGCGTCATCTGCACGTCGAGCCGATCGCGAACCACGGACAGTGCCTCCGGTGGTAGCGTACAGACCAACTCAAAGTCCTCGCCGAACGTGACTGCTGTCTGCCAGGAATTGCCGTCTCCGCCTTCGTCTTCGTTGAGCTGTCCGCTGGCCGCCAGTTCGACGAGCCGATCGTCCACCGGCACCGCCGCCCGGTCGATCGCGAACCCACAGTCGCTCGCCTCGGCGAGTTGGTGCAGCGATCGCGCGAGCCCGTCACTCGAGTCCATCATGGCAGTTGCATGCCCAGCGAGCGTTCTGCCGGCGGCGATCCGCGGTTCGAACCGAAACAGCTCGTTTGCCGCCTCGGCTTCGCCCGCCTCGAACAGTGCCAGCGCCGCCGCACTCCGACCGAGCGTCCCGGTCACACAGACGCGCTCTCCCGGTGTCGCTCCCGATCGCAGAACTGGCTCCCGGTCGCCGAGGTCGCCGATTGCCGTCGTCGCAACCGTGAACTCAACGTGCTCGTCCAGATCGCCGCCGACGTAGGCCCCGCCGACAGCGTCACAGACGTCACGCGCACCCGTTATGAACGCTGTCAGCGCCTGTTCGTCGAAGGTCGTGTCTGCGTAGACGGCGACAGCGGCAGTTGCGTCGGCACCCATCGCTGCCACGTCCGACAGCGACGCGCCGACCGATCGCCACCCGGCGGTGTAGCGCGTCGTTCCCTCGGGGAAATCGGTCGTCTCGTGGAGCATATCCGTCGTGAGCACCGTCGAGCCGACCACGGCCGCGTCGTCGTCGGCATGTTCGATCGCCGACCCAACGAGCCCGAGCGCGGTTCGTTCGTCCATCCTGTCTGTCGTTCGGGCGATCACCGCAAAAACGGTCCGATCGGCCCGCGTTCGGCACCGAGCTAGAAGCAGGGACACCAGGTTTGTCGATCCGGTGTATCCTGCGCGTGAGGGCTCCACACACCCGCTCTCGGTCGATTACGATGGGTTTAAACGACGCAAGCGGGAATTGCTCGTCATGGTAACCATCTACGACGTCCCGGCCGACGCGCTCATCGAGGAGCTGTCGGACCGGCTTGCCGATCGGCTCGAAACCCCCGAGTGGGTGAACTACACGAAGTCCGGTGCGGACCGAGAGCTCCCGCCCCAACAGGACGATTTCTGGGAGACTCGCGCAGCGTCACTGCTCCGGAAGGTCGCAATGAACGGCCCGATCGGAATCGAGCGCCTCGCGACCGAATACGGCGGCTCGACCCGCGGCTCGACCCGCTACCGGGTTGCCCCGCCGAGCCACGCCGGCGGCTCCAGAAAGATCATCCGCACCGCGCTTGCGCAACTCGAAGACGAGGGCTTCGTCCAGACCGCACAGGGTGAGGGCCGCCGCATCACCGACGAGGGTCGTGCGTTCCTCGATGAGGCTGCCGAAGCGGTGTTCGAATCGATCGACAACCCGGAACTCGAGCGCTACGCCTGATCGTCGACGTGGGTCGATCGCCTCTCTCCGAGTAACGTGAACCTCCGAAATGGTTTTCATTGCCGGATCAAGAATATACATGCATGAGCGGAAGCCCTGACGACGAAAAACTCGAGGAACTCCGAGAACAGAAGCTCAAAGAACTGCAAGACCGTGCAGAATCCGGCGGCAACGAGGAAGCCCAGGAGGCTGCCCAACAGCAGGCAGATGCACAAAAAGAGGCGATGCTCCGCCAGCACCTCACCGATGGCGCGCGCCAGCGGCTCAACGCCGTGCAGATGTCGAAACCCGAGTTCGCCCAGCAGGTCGAACAACAGGTCGTCGCACTCGCCCAAAGCGGCCGGCTGCAGGACCGTATTGACGAAGACCAGATGAAGTCACTGCTCAAAGAGCTTCAGCCTGAATCGAAATCGTTCAACATCCGCCGGCGGTAGATGGACCTCGCACTCCTGTACAGCGGCGGCAAAGACTCCTCGCTGGCAGCCTTGTTGCTCGATCGCTTCTACGACGTCACACTCGTCACTGCGCATTTTGACATTACCGACGGCTGGCAACACGCCGAAGCCGCCGCCGAGTCGCTGTCGTTTCCCTTCGAGACCGTCGAGCTCGATCGATCGACCGCCGACGCCGCAGCCGAACGGATGTACGAAGACGGCTTTCCACGAAACGGCATCCAGATGGTCCACCACCACGCGCTCGAAACGGTCGCGGAATTGTCTGTCGACGCGGTTGCTGACGGGACCCGGCGTGACGATCGCGTCCCGACCGTCTCCCGCGCACAGGCACAAAGCATCGAGGATCGCTACGGCGTCGACTACATTTCGCCGCTTTCGGGGTTCGGCCGCGGCGCCGTCGATCGGCTCGTTGAGGCAACCTTCGAGGTCGAATCGGGACCGAGCGAGGCGATCCCGAAAGCCGACTACGAGGGCGAACTCCGCGCGCTCTTGACCGACAAATACGGGGCCGACGCTGTCACCGACGTGTTCCCCGAACACGAACAGACGTACGTCCGCGGATCGATCGAGTAACCGCGCGGAGCTGATCGCGTTTTTGAATCTGGCTGCTGGGAACTCCGCGGAGCTGATCGAGTTTTCCAACCTGGCTGCTGGGAACTCTAGTGTTCACGGGCTAACATATTTTACTGATAGACCACAATCTCGGTGTATGGTCCCGCTTCGGCAGGCGACGCGAGCGATCGCGCCTGCTGTCGGCGTCGCACTCCTGCTTGTGATTGTCGCGTTACTTGCGGCTGTCGGCGGTTATGTGGCGTTTGGGCTGGTCGAAGATACAGATCCGCCGCCAACGGCCAGATTCGAAATCAAGCCGGGTGAGGACGCCGTGAGCTATCAACTCGCACACGATACCGGTGCGACGATCGACGGCGATCGGCTCGTCGTCCGCGGTGCTGCCGACAGTGCGGCGTTTGCCGGCGAGACCGTCGCTGTTGGCACAGATACGAGAGTGTATCCGATCGCCGAGGAGCTGGTCGTTGTCTGGACAAGCGACGACGGAACCGGCTACGTCCTTGCTCGGTTTGCCGCCGATCGGACCGTTCCAGCACCGGATGTGGACTGCTCGTGGATCGAAGCCGAAACTGACGGGGGGAATACAACAGTAAAAATCGACGGTATCGTTGTCCGGTGCGATGTCGATGTTGATCGAGATATCGAACTCTCGAACGGCGGGGCAATACTCGGACTTGCTGAGAGCACCGACAAAGGCCTCGACGCCGACGACGCAGCCGTGTACGGTGATGTTGACGTCGAGGAAGTCGTAAACATGCAAAATGGCACGATCGCCGGCGACACGCGATCGCGTAGCGCAGATGTGAAACTTGACGATACCGCTGTCGATGGTGACGTGCGCGCGAAGAAAGTCGTCGCAGTTACTGGCCACAGCCAGGTCGACGGTGACATTACGAGCGACACCAAACCCGTCAAAGTCATCTCGGCCACAGTCAACGGCTCGATTACATCGACAGACTCAGTAAAGCTCGAGGACGCGGTGGTCCGAGGCAACGTATACGTCGACGAATCGGCGTTCGACTGTACCAATTCGACGATCGACGGCCAATCTTGTGGCGAGTACACACCACTGGAGCCGTCCGGGTGAGTGCTGCCGCGATCGCTTGGTTGTTAGTCGCGATCGCTTGGTCGTTGCTCGCTTGCTTGTTGCCCGCGATCGAACCACTCTTGTCGCGGCTGCCCTTCGACCGACCCGATGGACGTTGGACTCGGGTTTGCTGTCGCTGCCGCGCTCGTCTGGGGCGTGTATATTTTTGTCCTGAAGCGATCGTTCGTTGGTATTCCGCCCGCAGCGCTGACCGTGCTCATCAATATCTCGGCGATCACGTGGTACCTGCCGGTTGCGATTACCCAGACGGATCTCGAAGCGAGCCAGTTCACCGGCGTCGACGCGACAGCGATCGGCGTGGTCGCGCTGACGATCGTCACCACCGCGGCTGCGTTCATTCTGTTTCTGTGGGCGATTGACGACGGCGACGTCTCCTACGTTACGCCGATTAACAAGATCGTCCCGGTGTTCGTATTGCCGATCGAGATCCTCGTCCTCGGACAGGTGCTGACGCCGCTGCAGGTGGGCGGCCTCGTCGTCGCGACGCTTGCGGTGTACGTTGCGAACTACGAGCCCGGCGGGTTCTTCGAGCCGTTCCGCAAAGCCGCGAAGTCTCGGCCCGCACAGTTTGCGCTGTTGAGTGCGGTCTGTTATGCGATCTCCGACGTGGGCAAACGGGTTGCCCTCCAGGAGCTCGCGATCCCCGCAACGCTTTGGGTGCCCCTCCTGTTATCTGGGGTCGCGATCGTGCTCCTGCCGAGTGCAATCAAGAACCCACCGACGCTTTCGCGGCGATCGATCCCGCTGTTTGCCGGCGGCGGCGCGATCGTCGCCCTCGGCGAACACACCACGACGATCGCGTTTTCGCTTTTGCCTGCGAGCATCGCCTCTCCGGTGATCAACACGCAGGCGATCGTCGCAGTCGTTCTCGGCGGAATCATTCTCGGCGAGCGCTACTTTCGGCTCCGGCTCGTCGCGGCTGTGCTCGCGGTTATCGGGGTAACGATGATCGCGATCTGATCGTGGGGCATCGTCTCCGCGGCCATCTTGTCGAGCCGAGGTCGCGGCCGAACCGACAGCTTTCAGACGATCGCTCGAAAACCTCTGTGCATGTACCAAGGGCTCAAAGGATTTCGTGACTTCTACCCCGAGGAGATGGCACCTCGCCGGGAGGTCATCGACACGGTTGAGACCGCAGCCGCGCGGTACGGCTTCCGCGAGATCGGGACGCCGGCGCTCGAACGGACCGAGATGTACGTCGACAAGTCCGGCGAGGAGATCGTCGAGGAGCTGTACAACTTCACCGACAAGGGCGATCGGGACGTGGCGCTCACGCCCGAGTTGACTCCAACGGTTGCACGCATGGTGGTCGCGAAGCAGCAGGCGCTCTCGAAGCCGATCAAGTGGTACTCCACGCGGCCGTTTTGGCGCTACGAGCAGGTCCAGCAGGGCCGGTTTCGGGAGTTCTACCAGACGAACATCGACATCTTCGGATCGAGCGAACCGACTGCCGACGCCGAGGTGCTCGCCGTTGCCGCGGACGCCTTGACCGGGCTTGGCCTCACTGCGGAAGACTTCGAGTTCCGGGTCTCTCACCGCGACATCCTCGGCGGGCTGTTGGACGCCTTTGACGCCGACGTGGATACGCAGGCTGCAATCCGTGCGGTCGACAAAAGCGCGAAGATCGAGACGGCCGAGTACCACGACCTCCTCGTCGACGCCGGTCTGAGTACCGCCCAGGCAGCCGAATTCGACGACCTGCTCGACACCGACGACCTCTCGGATCTCACGGCGTTCGCGGGGACCGATCGCGTCGCCGACGCTGTCGAGAACCTCGAGGCCGTTCTCGAAGCCGCTGAAGACTTCGGGGCCCGAGAGTACTGCACAGTTTCGCTCGAGACCGCCCGCGGATTAGATTACTACACTGGTGTTGTCTTCGAATGCTTCGACTCGACCGGCGAGATCGGCCGCTCGGTGTTCGGGGGCGGGCGCTACGACGACCTGATCGAATCCTTTGGCGGTCAGCCAACGCCCGCGGTTGGCGTTGCGCCCGGGCACGCACCGCTTGGTCTCCTGTTACAGCGCGCCGGCGTCTGGCCCGATGACGCGGCGACAACCGACTACTACGTGTTGACCGTCGGCGATACCCGATCGGTCGCCGCGGATATCGCCCGCGACCTCCGCGATCGGGGCAACGTCGTCGAGACGGACCTCTCCGATCGAAGCTTCGGCGCACAGATGGGGTATGCGGACTCGATCGGCGCGGAGACGGTCGTCATCGTCGGCGAACGGGACCTGGCCGACGATAACGTGACAGTCAAGGACATGGCCTCCGGCGACCAGACAACTGTCGACGTCGACGCTTTCCCCGGTGCGTTCGATCGACCGACGTACGACGACTTCTGAGATGCGCGCGTTCCGGCTCGCCTACGACGGCCGACCGTTTCACGGCTATCAGCGACAGCCGGACGTACACACTGTCGAGGGTGCTCTCTTTTCTGCGCTCCGGTCGCTCGATATCTGTGCGCCCGATCGCGCGCCGCCAGGCTACGCCGCCGCAGGCCGGACGGATGCTGGGGTGTCGGCGATTGCACAGACGATCGCGTTCGACGCCCCCGGGTGGCTCACCCCGCGAGCGCTCAACAGCGAGCTCCCCGGTTCGATCCGCGCGTACGCGGCCGCTGACGCCCCGGACGGGTTTCACCCGACCCATCACGCCTATCGCCGCGAGTACAGCTATTACCTCTACGCGCCCACCAGTGAGCAACAGTCGATCGCCAGCCTGCCACCAATCGACGACGAGCGGGCCGCCGCCGCGCTCGAGCAGCTCTGCGGCAGCCACGACTTTCACAACCTCACGCCCGATGCGGAGGGCACCCACCGTGGCCTCTCTGGACGGCTCGATCGAGACGGACACTTCCTCGTCCTCTGCTTCGCGGCCGGTGGATTTGCCCGCGAGTTGGTTCGACGGCTCGTGACGGTTATCCACCGCGCAGGGACCGGAGAACTGTCGATTGACTTTATCGATCGCCTGCTTGGTCCCGAATCGATCGACGGCGGCGACGGGATCCCGCCGGCCCCACCGGAGCCGCTCGTGCTCTCGGCTGTCGTCTACCCGCAACTCTCGTTCGTCGTCGACGAGGCTGCCCGCGAGCGCGCGATCGAGGCGATCGGCGGCCGAGCGATCGAGGGCGCGATTGTCGAACGGACCAACACGTCGATCGTCGAGGGGCTCCGCGACGCCGGCGACGCAGCGCCGAGTGATGAAGGCTAAGATGCCCACCGCCGAGCATGTGAATACAGCTCACAGTAGCGCTCCCCTCTCCTCATAGCAACTTTTTGTTCGATCGGGCCCGAACGCCGAGTATGTGCTACGATGCGGTTGTCTTCGACAACGACGGCGTGTTGACGTATCCAACGCCGCGATCGGTCCTTCGGCAGGGCGTTCGTGACGCGTTCGCCGAATTCGGTGTCACGCCCGACGATGCGGTCGTCGATGGAATGATCGACGCCGATATCACGCGGATTCAGCAGATCGCCGAGCGCTACGAGATCGACCCAGCGGCGCTGTGGGCCCAACGCGAGTCGGCGGTCGCCGGTGCACAACGATCGGCGCTCGAAGACGGCCGAAAAACGCTGTACGCAGACGTGGGAACGCTCGCAGAACTCGATGCACCGCTCGGGATCGTGAGCAACAACCAACACGAGACGGTCGAGTCGATCGTCGACCGCTTTGACCTCTCCGCACTGTTTGGCTACGCGACGGGCCGCCCGCCAACACTGGAGGGCTTTCAGCGGCGTAAACCCCAGCCAGACTTCTTGGAGGACGCGCTCTCGGCGATCGGCGTCGACTCGGCGCTGTACGTCGGCGACAGCAACGTCGACGTGCTTGCGGCCGATCGCGCCGGCATGGACGTCGCGTTCATCCGCCGGCCCCATCGTGCGGACTACCAACTCGTCGCCGACCCGACCTACGAGATCGACTCGCTCGAGGAACTGTCGGCGATCGCCGTCTGAGGTGGTAGTATGGCCGACTACTGGGTCACTCCCAGTCGTCGGGCCACAAGTCAGCTGCGCGCATCCCCGGTTCGAAGTCGGCCTCACGGAACCGATCGGCCAGTTCGTCGACTTCGAGTCGGGGTAGCTCTCGATCGGCCAGTTCGAGGGCTAACAGCGCCGTGAGGATCCCATGCTCGCGGATATTTCTGTCGTCGACCTTATCGCGGGTATCTGCGTGGGTGTGTCCCCAGCCCCGGCCGCGATCGTCACTGTCGCTGTGTAGCTGGAGAGCGGGAATTCCCGCACGGACGAACGGCCACTGGTCGCTGAACGGGTGCGGTTCGAGCTCCGTTCGGATCGGCTGGTTCGTCTCTGTTGCGATCGACTCGGCCACATCCACGACCGTCGCAGAGCCGTGTGCCAACGCGACGAGGTCGCGGAATCGCCCTGCGCCATCGACGTTTAGCACTCCGTGGACGCGCTCATGATCGATCGTCGCCGCGAGGTGCTCTGCGCCCAGGAGTCCGATTTCCTCACAACCGACCGCGACGACCCGAACCCCTCGTGTCAGTTTGTCTTCGGCAGCCGCGAGGATTCGCACTGCCGCGAGCACGGTTGCGATTCCACAGCCGTTGTCCAGCGCTCCCTCGGCGATATCGTGCGCGTCGTAGTGTGCGACGAGCAACAGCTCCTCGTCGGTCTTGGGGCCGAGTCGACCGACGACGTTCTGACTCTCGCCGGCGACGGTTTCGGCCTCGACAGACACCGATAGCTCAGCGCTCGGTCCCGCTGTGTTTTCGGCGTACTCGCGGAGCCACGTGCCCGTCTCCTTGCTGACTCCGACGGCGATCGCCGCGGCCTCTTGGCCGAATTTGAGTGCGCCCGTTGGCGGCAGCTGTCCGGGTGTGTGGTTGACGAACACGAACCCGACTGCGCCGGATTCGATCGCATATCCGAACTTCTCCATGCGGTGGATGAACCGACCGCCTTCGGGAGTCGTCGTGCTCGCGACGACAATCCGGTCCTCCACGTCCAGTTCGTCAATCTCCGCGGGCGTTCCGTAGCCGGCGTCGACGAACGGGGCAGTTTCGGCCCCGCTCGGGGAGTACGGCAGCGCGATCGACTCGAAGGATCGACCAGACCGGTCTGTTGATCCGCGAAGCTCGAGTTCGCTCGATCCTCGCTGCCACTCGTCCATCTCGAATGAGTCGGTCGAGACGCCGTCGAGCCCGGCGTCTTCGAAGGCAGCGCCGACGCGTTCGGCGGCTGTTCGCTCGCCCTCGCTGCCGCCCATCCGGTTGCCAATCGCCGTCAGGTCGGTCAGGAACTGCCACGCCGTTTCATCCGTCCACGTCCGTCCGATCGCCGCCGAGAGGGCGGCCGATCGCTCGGTGTCACTCATACGCCTCGGTTAGTGAGCGTGGACAAAATGATACGTGTTGTGGCGATCGAAGCCGCTGATTGGCAAGGCTTACGATCGAGCCACCCGTCCCGATTGGTATGAGTTCGGTTCCCGAACGCGGCGAGATCGACGAGGAGTACAAATGGTCTCTCGAGAGTATCTATGCGACCGACGCGGGCTGGGAGGCGGCCTACGAGGCGGTCTCCGAACGGATCGATGAGTTGCGCCGCTACGAAGGGCAGGTCACCGAGGACGCCGAAACCCTCCACGAGTTGTTATCGCTTCGCGAGGAGATCATGCGAGATGTCTCACAGGTGAGCGTGTACGCGAACCTCCGAAGCAGCGAAGACACCAGAAACCAGGAGTATCAGGCGCTGTCGGCGAAAGCGCAGTCGCTGTCCTCGGAGGCTGCGAGTGCGATCTCGTATCTCGAACCCGAGCTACAGGAACTCGACGATGACGACATCGAGGCGTTCATCGACGCCGAGCCAGCACTTGCGGAGTACGAACACTACTTCGACGACGTTCTGCGCGGAAAAGAACACACCCGATCGGCGGAGGTCGAAGAACTCCTCGCGGAACTCAGTGAGGTCACGAGTTCGCCAAGTGAGATCTACTCGATGCTCGCGAACGCCGATATGGAGTTTCCGACTGTGGAAGATCCTGACGGCGAGGCGGTCGAGATCAGTCAGGGCAACTTCACGAAGCTGCAAAAACACGAAGATCGGGAGTTCCGTAAACTCGTCTACGGGGAGTTCTACGACGAGTGGGAAGACGTCCGAAACACAGTCGGGACGTCGTTAAAAAACCAGATCAGAAAAGACGTCAAGATGGCGCGAGCCCGAAACTACGACAGTGCTCGGGAGGCTGCACTCGACGGCCCAAACGTCCCCGTCGAGGTATACGACACGCTCGTCGATACGGTCCGGGACAACATTGGGTATCTCCACCGCCACGCCGAGTTGAAGCGCGACGCGCTCGGCCTCGATGATCTTCAGATGTGGGACCTGTACATGTCGATCACTGGTGAGGAAGGACCAGAGGTCAGCTACGAGCAGGCAAAGACGTGGGTGATCGAGGCAGTTGAACCGCTTGGGGAGGCATATCAGTCGCGGATGGCCGAGGGCCTTGAGGATCGCTGGGTCGACGTCTACGAAAATCGCGGCAAGCGCGCGGGTGCGTTCTCGTCTGGTACCTATGATACCCAGCCGTTCATCATGATGAACTATCAAGACGACATCGCCTCGATGTTCACGCTGGCGCACGAACTCGGCCACTCAATGCATTCGGAGCTCGCCCAGGATGAACAGGCGTGGCACGATGCGGGCTATGAGATATTCGTCGCCGAGGTCGCCTCGACGGTCAACGAGACGCTTCTCACCCACTACCTGCTCGAAACCCTCGAAGACGACGAACTGCGAACGGCTGTGCTCGACGAGTATCTTGAGCGGTTCCGATCGACGCTGTTCCGCCAGACGATGTTCGCCGACTTCGAACAGGAGATTCACGCGCTCGCCGAGGTCGACCAGCCGCTCACGCCGGATGTCTTCGACGAGATCTACGGCGACCTGAAAGCGGAGTTCTACGCGCCTGCAGAGACCGACGATCGAATCGCTCGCGAGTGGGAGCGAATTCCCCACTTCTATTACAATTTCTATGTGTACCAGTACGCGACGGGCATTTCTGCGGCAGTTGCGATCGTCGAGCGGATCCGCGAGGAGGGCGAACCAGCCGCCGCCGAGTATCACGAGATGCTCGAAGCTGGTGGGAGCGTCTACCCGATTGAGGCGCTCGAAATCGCAGGCATCGACATGACCGATCCTGAGCCGATCGAGGCCGCGCTGTCGGTGTACGGCGAGTACCTCGATCGGATGGCAGAACTGCAAAATCTCGAGTGAGTCACTGTCTCGGCCGATCGGTTGTGTAACGGGTTTTGCGGTGTCTTCGATGCGGTCCTGGACCCAAAGGCACATTTATCCCCGACACAAAGAGTCAGTAGCGAATGTCACGTAGCCCGTCGCTTCCGGATCAACCGCGGCTGGAGTTAGATCCGGAGATGTCCGATACTGAACGCCTCAACGCGCTCAAACAGCACTTCGAGCGCATCCTCTCTGTCAACGAGGAGCTCGATGACCGCCTCGCAGATGCGACCGATCGCCGCCAGGACCTCCGCGAGGAAGTCCAGCGGCTCAAACGTCGCAACAACGCGTTGAAAACGTCGGCGCTGTACATCGCCTCTGTCGAAGAGATCTCCGAAGACGGCGTCATCATCAAACAACACGGCAACAATCAAGAGGTGCTCACTGAGGTTTCCCCAGGAATTCTCGACGATATCGAAGCGGGCGATCGGGTAGCGATCAACGAGTCATTCGGGATCGAACTCGTTCTCGACGACGAGACCGACTCGCGCGCGCAAGCGATGGAGATCACCGATTCACCCGCGGTGAGCTACGCGGATATCGGCGGGATCGACGAGCAGATTCGCGAGGTTCGCGAGGCCGTCGAAGATCCACTGTCGAACCCAGAGCTGTTCGACGCCGTTGGCGTCGAGCCGCCGTCCGGGGTGTTGTTGCACGGTCCACCGGGAACCGGCAAGACGATGCTCGCGAAGGCGGTCGCCAACGAGACCGACGCGACGTTCATCAAGATGGCCGGCTCCGAACTCGTCCAGAAGTTCATTGGCGAGGGCTCGCGGCTGGTTCGCGATCTGTTCAAACTTGCCGCCGAGCGCGAGCCAGCGGTCGTCTTCATCGACGAAATCGACGCGGTTGCGTCGCGACGGACGGACTCGAAGACCTCCGGTGATGCGGAGGTCCAGCGGACAATGATGCAACTGCTCAGTGAGATGGATGGCTTCGACGATCGCGGCGAGATCCGCATCATCGCCGCGACCAACCGATTTGACATGCTTGACGAGGCGATCCTTCGCCCCGGCCGCTTCGATCGACTCATTGAGGTACCCAAACCCGAACTCGAGGGTCGTCGTCGTATCCTCAAAATCCACACCGAGGACATGAACCTCGCTGCCGACGTCGACCTCGACTCGATTGCCGACGATCTCTCTGGATACAGCGGCGCAGACATCAAGAGCCTCTCGACGGAGGCGGGAATGTTTGCCATTCGTGACGATCGCACCGCGGTAACAACCGCAGACTTCGAGGCCGCCCGCGAGAAGCTCGATCGCTCCGAGGACGAGCCCGACGGCGTTATCAAATACCAGTACTGAACGGCCCGACAGCCACGCGGTGAAACAGCCGCCAGGGTCGTCCTCACTGTTGGACAGCTACGTACGCTCTTTTGACATCGATCGCGGCGTTTCGTAACCCCTTATTCGCGTGACCGACTACATCGGACAATGAACACCACGATCTACGTGGCTGCCGGTGTCGGCCGCGGCCCGACTGAGATCGCCGCCTACGACGCCGCGCTCGCGGAGATCAACCTCCACAACTACAACCTGGTGACTGTTTCGTCTATTGTCCCTGATCGCGGAACCATCCACCAGGTCGAGGCCGCACCGGACCTCGGGCCGGCCGGTAACCGGCTGTTCGTCGTCCAGTCGAAAGCCGTCGCTGCACCCGGTGATGAGGCGTCGATCGCGGCCGGATTGGGATGGGCGATCGGCCCAGGTCCCGGCCTGTTCTACGAGGCGACAGGGCCGGACGCCGAATCGGTTCGAGACGAACTCGAGACCGGGCTTACTGCAGGGGTCTCGCTTCGGCCGTGGTCCTGTCCCGATCGTGGCTACGAAATCTCGATCGCGGAGCCGGCTGGAGACCAGTACGCTGTCGCGGTCGTGCTTGCCGCCTACGGCGATAGTGAGCCAATGTTTCAGTAATCAACCCAGCCTGTCCGATCGAACGGCGATTGGGGATCCGTCTGCCCGACGGTTTTATACGCTGGTGTGACATACTCCCTACAGCCTCTCACATGAACGGAAACAACCCCTATGCGGGGGCCCCCGGCGTCGTCGAGGCCGGCCAACCGACGAACGACGTACAGCTATCCGGTGAACAAAAACAGGCACTCCGCCGGGAGGTTGCAGGCATCGTCTCCCGGACCGAGTCGTACCTTCCGGAGGGGTATCACGTCGGCTCCGAGTTGTCCTTCGACGGAACCGGGCCACTCGCCACCGTCGCAGTCGAGCCCCCAGCCGGCCACCCCGTCACCGCCGGATTCTCCCCGGAGATCGATGAACTGGCCTCCGGGCTCGATGAGACCGACGCTAACGAGGTTGCCCAGGGGCTGGCAGCGAGCGCAGCCATGCAAGTCATGAGTGCGATCGGTGACTCGGTCACGCCAACCGGCCGATAACCCGCACGTCCCGCAGTTCGGCTTCTCGACATCGCATTACTCCTCCCGAGAGCGACCCGAAAGCGATCGCCCGCTTATCCCGACCAGAATCGCTCGGTTATCCGCGCGGACACTGCCTCTGGGAGCAGTCTTCCAAGTACGTATCGTAGCCTATCCCACTGACCGGGAACGACGACCCGATCGCCGGCGATCATCCCCCGATAGGCCGCCTCCGCAACCGCTCGTGGCGACTGTAGGCGTCGGCTCGGAATCGCCGATCGGTCCATCCCGCCCTGGCTGAGAAACCCTGTATCCGTTTCACCCGGACACAGTGTGGTGACCGTGACGCCAGTTCCCCGTAGCTCGGTTGTGAGTGCCAGCGAGAATGATCGGACGTACGCCTTTGTCGCACCGTAGACCGCGGCGGTCGGGACTGGAACCACGCCTGCCAGCGACGCTGTATGGAGAATCTGCCCGTAACCGCGGTCGACCATTCGCGGGGCGATCCGCTTTGTCAACGCTGTCGTCGCGACCACGTTCAGTTCGATCATCGCCCGCTCGTCGTCGAAGTCTGTCTCGGTAAACCGGCCGTACACCGGGACGCCGGCGTTGTTGCACAACACGTCCACGCGGCCGTCGATCGCTGCCAGCCGGTCGTCGATCTGATCGATCGCTTCGTCGGCTGTGAGATCGAGCGCCAGTGGCTCGGTCCACACACCGTGCACGTCTGCGAGTCGATCGGCGTGTTTAGAAAGTGGCTCCTCGTCGATATCGACCATCAAGAGATCGTGGCCGTTTCGCGCGACGATCGACGCCAGCGCCTTGCCAATCCCCGAGGCCGCACCGGTGACAAGCGCGAGCGACCGTCGCGATCGATCGCTCGGCGTTCGCTCGGTGCTCTCGGCTCGCTCCATATCCCTCTGTCGTGGGTGAACACCAAAACGGCTGGGTCGTCGATCGAACACACGGCTGGGTCGACGATCGAACCCGCTCAGAGATTGATAAGTCTTCCCACAGACGCGAACGTTGATTACGATCCGCCATGTGAGGTGGTATATGGCAAGCGCCGCGCTTTCAGAGCCGGCGGTCCTCGCGCACGCCAAACAGCGGCTGTTCCCTGAGCCAGCCGAGCAGACGTACGCCGTTGTCGACACGCAGTTTGGTACCGACACCTGGCTCGCTGGAGAGCCGATCGACCCAGACATCCAAGCGGTGCTGGCACCGTTCAATCACGTCCGGCTCGGTTCTGGATACCCCGATCTCGTGGGTGTCCGCGCGCTCCCGTCCGAGTTGCTCGCGGTCGAGCGCTTTGGCGAGGAGCCGCCGCTCATCGCCATCGAAGCTAAGGGCTATCGCGCAGACGCGGCGATCGACGTCGAAGGAGGTGTGCTACAGGCGTACGATCGCCTTGCAGAGGCGAACGCCGCGTACGTCGCTGCCCCGATAGACGCGGTTTCCGAAACCGCTCGAACGCTGGCTCGTGAGCTCAATGTCGGTGTGCTGGGTGTCGACGCGAACGGGACGGTTGCTCCGATCGAAACCCCTCGCGTGGTGGGCAATCGAACATCACCAGATGCGACCGCAATCCGGTTTCAGGCGACTGCACAGGGTGTCGCCGACGCGTCGTTCGGCCTGAATCACCCGAAGAACTACCTCGCGTACCCGCTCTGTGTGGACCACCCAGCGCCGACCCAACACGTACTTGAAGACCGGGTCGTCGCAGCCGTCGACGACGCCCGGCGGGGGGCGGCGTTCCTCGGATTGATCGACCGCGATCCGGATCGCGATCGGCTTACGCCGCTCGGCCGAGAGGTTGTCCGCTTTGGAATCGAGCAGTACGGGTCAGTCGATGCGGCCTTGTCGCCGTTCGACGGCTGGAAGCGATCGCGCAAGCGGTTCTGCGAGCTGGCTCCCAAATGGGGGCTTTTGACCCGCCGCGTTATGTGGGCCTATCCGGCAACGCAACTGCTCGCCGAGGAGCTACAGACGATGCACGACGACGGAATCACCCGGCCGTCACTCGTTGACTTCGTTGCGTGGCTCCACACGCACCATCCAACATTTACTGTTGAGCTGTTCCTTTCCGGGCGATCGGCCGTTCGCAGCCGCGTCCTTGACGCCGACGGTCGTCTCAACGCGGATGCGCTCGCCGACGGATCGGTGTACCACTCGCCAACGGTCTTTCAGCTCAAGGCGATGTTGTACCACGCGGGGGTTCTGACCGATCGCGGTGCGGAACCACACCGACTCGATCCAACCGAAGATGTGTGGGCACTCCGAACGCCGATCACCTAGTGCTGGGAACCAACGCTACGCACTGACTGTCGTTTTTATTTCGATAAAGTAGCCAAACGGATCGGTGACGTACACCGCCGGGGCGACGCCGGTTGCGCCTAAGGGTTCGAGCTGTTGGTTGATCTCGATCCCGGCTGATTCGAGCCGCTCTTTGACCGCGTCGATCGGTTCGGGTGTCACGATCGCGAGATGGTCGTAGCTGTCCTTCTCGGGTGGGTCGAACGCGTCACTCGGCCGGAGGTGGATAACCGCAGCGTCGTTCAGCCGAACCGAGACGAACGGCTTCTCGCCGGCCTCGTACAGCTCGCGGTTCTCGATGTCGAAGCCGAGCCCATCGTGATAAAACTCGACTGCAGGCTGGATACCGTCTTCGGGTATCTTGAGGTTCACGTGGTCGATCGCGTCAATCTTCATACGTATTGTTGCGCCCAAATTGGCATAAGTCCACTCGTCTTCCCGATCAGCCGACAACTTGGATCGGCACGAGCATGAAACACAACAGGCCCACACCGAAGGTCGCGATTCCGATCGCGATTCGCGGCCAGCCGATCGACGACTCGTCGGTCGGATTTGCGGGACCACTGTAGGCGATCGCCATGGCGAACACGCCCCAGAAGGCCCACAGCCCGACCGACTCGTTAATCCCGAGGCCACGAATGTAGTACAGATACCCCGCAATTCCGAACAGTGCGGCGGGGACGAGCGAGGCGATCGTCTCTTGACGCTCGCCGACCATCGCCCGAACCATGTGCCCGCCGTCAAGTTGACCGACCGGGAGGAGGTTAAGCAGGGTAAAGAACATCCCAACCCAGCCGCCAATAATCACCGGGTGCGGATTCAACGCTGGATCCGCATACGTCGCCTGCTCGCCGATCGCCCACGCGATGAGATCCAAAAGCGGCGGGTTGTTGAACGTAATCGTCTGGCCGGACTCTGCCTGTTGGAGCACCGATGCGGGGATCTCGACCGGCCCGAGCGACAGCCCGATCGCCGTGACGACAACCGTTGCGATGAGCCCGGCGATCGGGCCCGCAACGCCGATGTCAAAAAGCACCTTTCGACTGGGCATCCGGCCACGCATACGAATGATCGCGCCGAGAGTTCCGAACGGGAAGACAAACGGAATCACGTACGGCAGCGAGACGTCTACCCCGTGGTATCGCCCCATCGCGTAGTGACCCAGCTCGTGAATCATCAACACTCCGAGGACCGCAGCCGTGAACGGCCACGCCTCCAGTATGGAGAGGGGATTTGCGGTGATCTCTTCCATGGGAATGTAGTACCACCCATATGCACCGACAAAGAGCGTCGAGATCACCGTCGCGGCGAACATGATCACGTTCGTCCACGGAATCCCGTCACGGCTACTGGTACCGATCGGCTCGGCGACGAGTGCGAGGTCGCCGTCGACCCGGGTCAGCTTGAGGTTGTACCCACGACGCTGAAACGGCTCCCACAACTCGCCGAGCAGCCGTTTTCTTGGAATCAACGGCTCGCCGTAGTACAGGATTCGATCGCCGTCGACCCGAATATCGGTCAGGTGGTACCACGACTCCAGCTCTGGAGGGTGCGGGACCGGCCCATCAACGGACGCCGCGACCGGATCGTCGTCAGCCATCACGGGTGATATGGGATACGGGAGTTTATGTGTTGTCGTCGACGGTGAGCGCGATCGCTCACGTGGCTGCTGAACTACCGCCGATAAAAAACGATGGGGACCAGCTGGAGCGCTTACGCCGTTTCGACGCGCCAGGTCGTCGCGCCCGTGTAGGACCACTTTTCGACGGTCAGCTCAGTGGCCGAGTCGCGAAGTTTGACCATCAACGCGCCGATCTCTTTCGGCGAGAGTCCGACGTCGTCAGCGATAAACTTCCCTTTGAAGTACATCTCGCCGTCTTTCGCACGATCGAGCAGGTACTGTTTGAGACGTTCTTCTTTCGGATTGTCCGCGGTGGAGGGGGATGCTGTTGCGCTCATTGTCAACCTCAACTTCGGATTACCGCTGGGTGGGTATATAAACTCCAGACCGTTGGATGTGGTTCAATATGATTTACGGTATTCACCTCGTAAAAGGCCAAAAACGATCGCTCCTGAAAACAAATTAGAGAAGTTAAGATTATTTATTCTCTCGCCTCGAATTTTATTTCAAAATTGTACTCTAAATATTATTGTCTGACGATACTCGCACTACCGCCGCCCGATCGCGCTTATTTGTTACAATAATTGCCGGTTACTCGTCGATCGGCGTGCCGCCCGCATCGCGATCGCCCGACCAAAACGACCAGTATGCGACTTCAGTTCCCGAACGATACGCCAGCCTTCTGTGTCACTCCGATCGCTCGTGGACCCAAAACTCTGCATCAGCGGTAGTCTCTTTTTTAAATATCGGGACCTCGTCTTTGAGTCGGTTGATGCCGTCTTCGACGGCTCTGAACGCCTCGGTCCGGTGGCCGGCGAGCACGACAACAAAGACGATATCCTCGCCATCTTCGATGCGACCGACGCGGTGGTGCATCTGGACCGCCAGGACACCGTCGCGCTCGGCCAGTTCAGATTCGATCCGGGCCATAGCCGTTTCGGCGACGCCTTCGTACTTCTCGAAGGTGAGCGCTTCTGTCGGGCTGTCGTCTGGGGCGTCTTTCGCGCGGACCCGGCCGGTGAAGGTTGCGATCGCGCCCGACCGCTCGGCCTTTGGAGAGGCTTTAACACGATCGATGAGGGTTTCGAGCGTCACGTACGGTTCGGTCTCTTCGAGCGCCGTTGCGATCGCCTCAAGCTCAAGCGCCGATCGATCGGCCACACGTTCGAGAAGCAGTGCCCCCTCCGGTAGCTCGTGATCGCCTATCACAACTGTCGGCATTCGGGTCCGGCTCACACCCGCGAGCAACGCGTAGTCGAACTCGCCAGCAAGGTCATCGAGTAGCGGTTGGAGGCCGCTCCCCGCAGTTGTTCCCCGCCACGATCCCTCGGGCCCAAGCTCGTAGGCCCCATCGGCGGTTTCGGGCTCGACAGGGTTGGTCTCTGTTCGATCGATCGTTGCGACCCGTCCGTCAAGCACTGCGGCGAGGCTGCCAACAACCTCGGCCGCACCGGGTCCGAGCACGCTGAGCGTCTGCATACCACACATCGAGGCATCGAGCCGCTTGAGCGTGTCGGGGCGCGCTGTGCGACAACAGTCCATCCTGTTTCGGTCCGTGCGGCCGATAGTTGGCAACTCTTAAGGCCGGATCAAAGCTACGACTCTCCAATGAGAGTCGTGATTTCGTTGGGCGGAAGCGTCCTTGCGCCCGAACTCGATCCCGATCGGGTCGCTGCACACGCCGACGTCATCGAGTCGCTTGCCGCGGAGGGCTGTGAGCTTGGGGTTGTCGTCGGCGGCGGTGGCGTCGCCCGCGAGTACATCGGGGCTGCCCGCAACCTCGGGGCAAACGAGGTCCAACTCGACCAGATTGGGATCGACGTGACCCGGATCAACGCTCGCCTGCTCATTTCGGCGCTCGGCCCGGGGACCCGTCCGACACCAGCAACGGACTACGACGAGGCTGGCGAATCACTCAGACGCGGTGACGTCACCGTCATGGGTGGGGTCATGCCCGGCCAGACGACTGACGCGGTCGCCGCGGCGTTCGCCGAGTACATCGGCGCCGACCTGCTCGTCTACGCAACCGGCGCTGACGGGGTGTACGACAGCGATCCCGCGATGAACGACGACGCCCGCAAGTTCGAGTCGATGTCGCCCGCTGAGCTCGTCGACGTAATCGTCCCAATGAGCCGGGATGCGGGTGCGTCCGCACCGGTTGATCTGCTTGCTGCGAAGCTCATCGAGCGATCGGCGATGCGCTCTGTCGTTCTCGACGGCAACGATCCTCGGCGGATCAAATCTGCGGTTCTCGACGGCGATCACACCGGAACTGACATCATCCCCGATGGAAGTGACGAACCGACCTACTGGGCCCAGACCGTATGAACGACACGACTGATACGACTGACACGGCTGACGCGCCCGACGAGACTGACACGGCTGACGCGCCCGACGCGACTGACACAGCTGACACAGCTGACGAGACCGACGAGACCGACGGGACTGACGCCATTGATACGTCTGCCGACACGGAGACCGACCACGAATCATCCTCACCGCACGTCCTCTCTGCGACCGATCGCGAGGACAGCAACACTCCCCACCACGCCTTCTGGGCCGACGAGGTGGCCGATGCGATCGAAGCACGCGATCCTGACGAACCGATCGTGATCAAAGGCGGTGTCTCGCCGTCTGGTGTTGCGCACCTCGGGAATTTCAACGAGATCATGCGGGGGTACTTCGTCGCCGCGGTGCTCCGTGAACGGGGCCACGAGGTTCGACAGGTGTTTACCTCCGACGACAAGGATCCGCTTCGAAAACTTCCCAGAAAACTTGCCGACAGCGAGGGGAATATTGTCGGACTGGGCGACGTTGATGCAGGTGCGCTCGGACGAAATCTCGGCAAGCCCTACACCGACATCCCTGATCCCTTCGGAGAAGCCGACTCGTACGCCGCCCACTTCGCGTCGCTCCTGCAGGCCGACGCCGATCGCCTGGGTGTTCCCGTCGAGATGCTCTCGAACACCGAGTTGTATGCCGAGGGAGCGTTCGATTCGGTCGTCGAGCGTGTGCTCTCGGATGTCGAGACCGCTCGGACGGTCCTGTCGGCGTATCAGGACAAGGTCGACGACTCGTACATTCCATTCAATCCGGTCTGTGAGAGCTGCGGGAAGATCACCGAAACAGTCACTTCGATCGATCTCGCGGCCAACAGGGTCGACTACGTCTGCACGGACCTGACGGTCGGCGATCGAACGATTGAGGGCTGTGACCACGAAGGAACTGCCACGTTCCGGGAGGGCAAACTGCCGTGGCGCTTCGAGTGGCCCGGCCAGTGGCAGGTGCTCGGCGTCGATTTCGAGCCGTTCGGCAAGGACCACGCGGAAGGCTCCTGGCCCTCCGGCGAAGATATTGCTCGGACAGTCCTCGATATCGACCCGCCGGTCCCGATGACATACGAGTGGTTCACGCTCAACGGCGAGGCGCTGTCCTCTTCAGCGGGCAATATCGTTACCGTCCCCGAGATTCTCGAACTGCTCGAACCCGAGGTGCTGCGGTACTTTTTCGCGCTCAATCCACGGAAAGCACGGGATCTCGACCTCTCACGACTCGATCAGCTGGTCGATGACTTCGATCGCTTCGAGCGCGCGTACTTTGGCGAGGTCGACGACGAGGATCTCACCGCCTTCGCCGAGCGGGCGTACCCGTTCGTCGTCGACGAGATCGACCCCGATCGAATCCGACTGCCCTACACCTTCGCGGCCGTGCTTGGTATGGTTGAGGACCCCGCGTTCCGCGAACAGCTCGCCCGTGACGAGGGGCACATCCCCGACGATGCGAGTCAGGCGGCGATCGACGCTGCGCTCGCTCGCGTCGAGAAGGCTCGAACGTGGGCCGAGCGGATGGACAACGCCTACAACTACCGGCTGCAGGCCGAACTGCCCGACGTTTCCTTCGACGACGCGACCGCCGCCGCGCTTGATTCGCTGGCGTCGTTCGTCGAGGCGGGCCACGACGGCGAGGCGATCCAAAGCGAGATCTACGAAACCGCCCGCGAACACGACCTCGACGTGAGTGAACTGTTCGAAGCAGGCTACCGCCTGTTCTTTGATGAGACGCAAGGCCCACGGCTCGGGGAGTTCCTCGGCGAACTCGAGCGGGAGTTTGTTGTCGATCGACTGCGTAGAGAAGCCTGATGGGCGAGAACCGATCGCTGGACGATTTTCTCGACGCCAGTTCGGATACCGACGACGACGCCGCACACACCGATCCTACAGACGCAGCCGACGCCGCGAGCCCAGACTCGACCGATCCTGATACTGCGAGTGCTGAACCCACAGCCTCCGCAGACTCGGCCGATCCTGATACCGCGAGCGCTGAATCCACAGACTCTGCAGACTCGACTGATCCTGATACCGCGAGCACTGAGCCCACAGACTCCACCGACGCAGACTCCAAGAGCCCCGACGAAGACTCGCCTGATAATCCAACTGAGCCGACAGGTTCGATCACAGTCTACCGGTTCTCGCCGGAGCCAACCGAGTGTCCGGGCTGTGAGACGTCTGTCACCGCGCTGTGGCGCGACGGCGATCGCTACGTCTGTCGATCCTGCAAGGACTGGTGACCACGGCTCACTGAAACCGGGTTGCCTGTCGATCGAACGCGCTCGCCAGCGACGCCTCCGACAATGTAGTCATTGTCGGCCGGCCGTGCGGGCACCGGTACGGATCCGTACACTCGCCGAGCCGATCGATGAGCGCCTGTGTCGCCTCGGCAGACAGCTCGTCGCCGGCTTTGATTGATGGGTGGCAGGCGAGCTCCGCCAACAGCTCTTCGCGTGGATCCGTCCCAGAGCCATCGCTGGCGATCGATCCCACGGCATCGCGGATCGACGTCGCCGTTGCCGTCCGGCCGAACGGCGCGGGGACCGTTTTGACCCTGACCGTCGAATCGTCGAACGGCTCGACATCGTAGCCGAGTTCGGCGATCGCCTCGGCGTGTGCATCGAGCGTCGCCCGTGCTGTCGGCGAGAGCGATACTGTCGCCGGCGGATCGAGCTCGGCGGTCTCGATTGGGCGACCGTCGAACGCTGCCCGGAGGCGCTCGTAGTTCACCCGCTCGTGGGCGGCGTGTTGATCGATCACAATTAGTTCGTCATCAGCCTCACAGAGCAGGTACAGCGATCGAAACGTCCCGATTACCGACAGCTCGTCGAACCGTGAGGCTGGCCTGCCGGTCTCGATCGCCGTGTCAAGATCGGTCACGACGGCGCTTGCACGGCGATCGTCTCCCGACGATAGCGCGGTGTCGATCGCGTCGGTGAGCGCCGGCCCGATCGCGTCCTCGCCGACGAGTCCGACGGTTTCTTTTGCGGGGTGGACGTTCGGATCGACCAGCGCTGGCGGCACGTCGAGACGGACGACTGCGATTGGGAACCGCTCGGAGGGGAGCCGCGGTCCGTACCCCTCCCGTACCGCTGTTTCGATCGCCCCATTCAACACGGGACGACCGTTCACCGCGACTCTGATATGATCTTTGCGCGACCGATCGATTGCGGGAGAGACCAACGCGCCGTCGATCGACACGTCGACTGACTCTTCAGTTTCTCCGACAGTAACTGCCCGCTCGTGGTCGAAGGTGCTCGCGTGGGAGGCAACCTCCCGATCGTAGATTCCGAGCAGCGCGTCGGTGACTCCTCTTCCGGTCGTCGAGAGCGTCTCCGTCCCGTCGTGTCGAAGCGTAAACCGTACCTCAGGGCGACACAGCGCGTAGGCGGTCACCCGATCGACGATCCGGCGGAACTCCGTGGCCGCCCCAGCAAGTGACTGCCGACGAGCGGGCATCGTGTCGAACAGGTTGGTTACCGTCACGGTTGTCCCCTGCGCCCGTCCGGCGTCGGTCACTGTTGGTTCGTCTGCTCGCGGTTCGTGGTGTAGCTTCGTCCCAACCGCACGACCGTCGCTCGTCACGATCGACACGGTCGCACACGCGGCGATCGACGCCAGCGCCTCTCCCCGAAATCCGAGCGTGTCGATACGACCGATTGCCGCGTCGTCGGCTGGATCGAGCTTGCTCGTCGTGTGCCGGTCGATCGCCCGCTCGGCATCCGCCCGCGCCATTCCACACCCGTCATCGGAGACGGCGATCCGCTCAGTCCCGCCCCCAGCGACCTCGATCTCGATAGCACTCGCGCCGGCATCGAGCGCGTTGTCGATGAGCTCGGTCACGACACGACTCGGGCGGGTGATCACCTCGCCGGCGGCGATGCGATCGACGACCGTCTGGGGCAGCTTGCGGATCGATCTCTCGGCCATACGTCCGTCAAAAACAGTCCAGCGAATATATGCGTTACCGCCGGGCTTCGTGTTGCTGTCTGCTCACCGGAGCTTCGACTGCAGCGAGTCCAGCAGTGTCAGCGCCTCGATCGGCGTTGTTCGGGCAATGTCGAGTGACTCTAGCTCTGCAGCGATTTCGGCGAGCGTTTCGGCTTCGCTGCCACCCTCGTTTGGATCGGTCTCCGGACCACTTGCAGAGCCAGCCGCCGACCGGTCTCCGTCTGTTGACGGACTGACTGTTTCCTCTGTCTCTGTTACCTCCTCGTCGACGATCGCGTAGGCTTCCTCGACGACTGCCTCCGGGACGCCCGCCATCCGGGCGACTTCGATCCCATAGGACGCCGACGAGCCGCCGCGAGCGATCCGATGTAGAAATGTCACCGACTCACCCTCCCGCGTTGCGGCGAAGTGGCGGTTGACGACGCGATCGTACTGCGATTCGAGCGCGGTTAGCTCGTGGTAGTGGGTTGCAAATAGGGTTGTCGCGCCGATCTCGTCGTGGATGTATCCCGTTGTCGCCGCTGCGATCGCCCGCCCGTCGGTCGTACTCGTGCCGCGGCCAACCTCATCGAGCAAGACGAGCGATCGGTCGGTCGCCTCGGTGAGGATGTCGGTCAGCTCGGTCATCTCGCGCATGAACGTCGACTGCCCGCCGGCGATGTCGTCGCTCGCGCCTACGCGGGTGAAGAGCCGATCGACGATCGGGACGCGGGCAGCCTCGGCGGGGACGAAGCTCCCAAGCTGTGTGAGGAGGACAATGAGCGCAACCTGCCGCATGTACGTCGACTTTCCGCTCATGTTCGGTCCGGTGATGATCGCAATCTCTCCGCGCGCGAGGTCGGTGTCGTTCGGGACAAACTCTCGTTCTGTTGACTCGACGACCGGATGCCGTCCGCCTTCGATACGGATATCTGCGCCTGGATCGGCGATTGTCGGTCGGACGTAGTCGCGATCGACCGCCGTACTCGCGAGCGAACACAGCGCGTCGAGTTCGCCGATCGCGCCCGCAAGCGCCGTGATTCGATCGGTTTCACCGGCGAGTTCCTCGCGAAGCGAGGTGAAAAGCTCGTACTCGAGGCTCTCAGCGCGTTCTTCGGCGGCGAAAATCTCGTCTTCGCGCGCTTTCAGTTCTGGCGTGTAAAATCGCTCGGCGTTTTTGAGCGTCTGTCTGCGGGTGTATTCCTCGGGCACGTGCTCGAGGTTGGGATTTGTCACCTCGATATAGTAGCCGTGGACCTGATTGTGTCCCACAGCCAGCGAGTCGATCCCGGTCCGTTCGCGCTCGCGTTTTTCTAACTGTGAGACCCACTCGCGGCCGTCCTGTGCGGTTGCTCGTACGTTGTCGAGATCTTCGTCGAATCCCTCTCGGATCACTCCCCCGTCGGTGATTTCCATCGGCGGATCAGGACGGATCGCAGCCTCGATTCGCTCGCGGACGGCCGACAGTGGGTCGAGCCGATCTGCCAGTGCGGCGATCGCCTCGGACTCACTCGACAGTGGCTCCAGGGCAGCTCGGAGTTCGGGCACGACCGCAAGCGTCGACGCAAGCGATCTGAGGTCTCGGGCGTTCGCGCGCTCCCGCGAGAGCCGTCCGGCAAGCCGTTCGAGGTCGTAGGCATCCGCCAGCCCGTCACGAAGTTCCTCGCGGGCGATCGACGCCCCGGCGAGTGCCTCAACCGCGCTCAGCCGTAATTCGATCGCCGCACGGTCGACCAACGGCCGGCGGAGCCAGCGCTCGAGACACCGACGACCCAACGCCGAGGACGTCGCGTCGATCGTTTCGAACAGTGTCGCCCCGCCTGCTCGCTCGCGGGTTTCGAACAGTTCGAGGCTGGCCAACGCCGCGCCGTCGAGCCGCAGCCGCTCGTGACGGGTTTCTCGCCGAACGGCTCCGACGTATCCGAGCGGGCCGTCGTCGCCCTGGGTGTATTCGGCGTAGCCGACCACCGCAGCGCAGGCGCGTCGTTCGAGGTCGGTTTCGAGTGCTGCGGTGTCGTAGGCGTCCAGCCGATCGTTTGGGGCCGTCGCTTCGAGTCGACTGGTTTGGGAGACTGCCCACGAGCCGGCCGCAATTGCTTCGATGTCCGCGGTCGATGGCCCGACGAGTACCTCCGCGGGGTCGATCCGTCGAAGCTCCGTTTCCAGCGCTGCGGTGTCTGGTGTGGGGACGACGAACCACTCGCCCGTCGAGACGTCGATCGCGGCGATCGCAAACGGTTCAGGTCCACCGGTATCCGTTGTGTCGGTGGTTTCGTCCGCCGCAATCGCGACGAGGTAGTTCGTCGTTCCCGCCGCGAGCAGCGTCTCGTCGACGATTGTCCCCGGCGTCAACACCTGCGTGACTGCCCGATCGACGAGTCCCGTACTGGCGTCGGCGTCTTCGACCTGATCGGCGATCGCGACCCGGTAGCCCGCATCGAGGAGCCGTTCGAGGTATGAGGCCGCGTTGTCGATCGGGATCCCGGCCATCGGATATGTTCCCGTCGAATCCTCACGCTTTGTGAGCGTCACCTCACAGATCCGTGCGACTGCCTCGGCGGCTTCACAAAACGCCTCGTAGAAGTCGCCGACCTGAAACAGCACGATCGCCTCCTCGTGGTCGAGACAAAGCTGCAGGTACTGCGACAGCATCGGCGTCAGCTCCGATTGCTTCGCGGCCATCGGCTCGGGCGCGCCGGTCGGATCGTCCATACCCGAACGGGCGATCCGATCGCAAATAAGCGACACGGCTGCAGATGGCCGCTCTCGTGTGGTGTATATACCCGTATTGACCGCCCATGCGTACCGTGCGTGCAGATCCCCGGCAGAGTTACCTTTGCGCAACCACAATAGGAGATGTGCACTGTCCACACGCCGCATGTGACGATCCTCCGAATTGCCGACGAATTCACGTCGACCGATTCACTCTCGAAATCGATGACTGACGCGTCGACCGATACGAACCGTACGTCGAGACCTCTCCCGGTTACGGAAGCCGCCGATATTGCTGAGGCAATACTCGACAACGTCCAGCGGGTTATTGTTGGCAACCGCACGGAGATCGAACACATTGTGGTTGCGCTGTTTGCCGACGGCCACGTCCTCGTCGAAGACGTCCCTGGCGTTGGAAAGACCATGCTCGCTCGCGCGCTCGCGGCGTCGATCGACTGTTCGTTCAAGCGCGTCCAGTTTACGCCGGATCTGCTTCCCTCGGACGTTACTGGCGTCAATGTGTTCAACCAGAAGACTCGCGAGTTCGACTTTCAGCCCGGACCGGTATTCGCGAACGTCGTCCTGGGCGACGAAATCAATCGTGCGCCGCCGAAGACCCAGTCTGCGCTGCTTGAGGCGATGGAAGAACGGCAGGTGACGACCGACGGGACGACCCGTGAACTGCCGGACCCGTTCACCGTTATTGCAACCCAAAACGACGTCGAGCCGGGACGCACCTACGAGCTGCCACTTGCGGAGATTGATCGGTTCATGAAGAAGATTCGCCTTGGCTATCCGAGCACCACCGAGGAGACTGCGCTGCTCGAGCGAGTCTCGGGTACACATCCGATCGACACGATCGACGCGGTCGTCAGCACTGCGAATCTCCTTCGCGCCCGGAACACGGTCGGCGCAGTCGACGTCTCTGAGCCGGTTCGTGCCTACATTGCCGCGCTTGTCGAGTACACCCGAAACCATGCCGCACTCGGGGTCAGCCCTCGCGGGAGCATCGCGCTTATGCGCGGCGCACAGGCTCGGGCAATCCTCGACGGACGCGATTACGCTGTCCCCGACGATGTCCAGACAGAGGCCAAAACAGTGTTGTCCCATCGGATCAGGTCCGACAGCGGCGGAGATCCGGGTGAATCGATCGTCGAGCGCGCGCTCGAATCTGTTCCTGTCGAATGAGGCTCACACGACGCGGACGAATCGTGCTGGCGATCGCAATTGGGGCCTTCGCACTCGGTGCGGCCTTCGGCGCCCGGAGTCTGAACCTCGTCGTCGTCTCCGGCGCTGTCACGCTCGTGGCAGGGTACCTCCAGCTTCGGTCGGTCACTATACCCCAGGTCAGCCGCGACATTCCGCCCGACGACTTTGTCGGTGAGACCCACACCGTCCGGCTCCGGTTTCTCGATCCCGTCGATGGCGGCGAACTGCGTCGGCCGCCCGTGGCGAGCGTCCGAGACGACCTCGGAGTCGGACTGTCCGCGGAGACACCAGGTGGGGAACTCGGCGACGGAAGCCCGATCGATTACACGGTACGATACACTGACCGTGGGGAACACCGTCTCGGCCCGACCACGTTCGTAGTACGCGATGTGTTTGGGCTGCTCGAAACCCGCAAGCGCCGCCGCAGCACTGACTCGTGTCTCGTCTATCCGCCGCGGTATTCGATCGATCCATGGGTTCGATCGGTCGTGTCGGGGGCCGAGGCGGTCGACACGAGTCTCCAGCGCGACGAGTTCGATCGCCTCCGCGAGTACGATCGGGGCGATAGCCTCAGAGACATTCACTGGGCGACGACCGCAAAGCGCGACGAACTCGTCGTCAAGTCCTTCGCCGCGCCAACTGGAGAGGGCAATCTCACACTCAGTGGCGGCGCAGCATCCGGGCGGGCCGACCAACTCGCCGCCGCGGTCACCAGTGTCGCCCTCGAGTTGCTCGATGCGGGGCTGCCGATTACGGTCTCGTTGCCGAACGGAACGCTGTCAGCCGCCGGCTCACGCACCGATACGATGGCGCTGTTAGCTCGGCTCGCGACCGTCGGCCCAGGGACAGTCCCCGATCCAGATGCCGATATCGTGGTCGATGCCGGCCGCGAACACACGACGATCCGCATCGGTGAGATACCACGGCGCTTTGCGGACCTCAAAACCGATCCGGATCCAGTCACGGGAGCGATCCCTGGCGGTGAGGGTACAGCAGACCAATCGACGAATGAGCCCGCCCGTGCGGAGGTGTCTGTATGAGCGTACGGGCGATCTTCTCGCGTGTGGCCCGGAGCCGGTCGACCGAGCCCGATGCGGACGCTGTTGCAGGGGTATTCCGCCCGCCGGCGATCGGCGTTGTGGCCCTCCTGGTGGCGACGCTGTCGGTGTTCTATTCGGTGACCGGCATCGTTGGTGGCACGTGGAGGCTCACCGTCGTTCTCGTTATCGCTATTTTCGCGGCAACAATAACTGGTCGAACCGTCTCGCTCCGGACGGGATTGATACTCTCGGGGGTGTTGCTCTGTCTTGGGTTTGGCACCTATCTGCTCGCGATCCCGGCCAGCCAGCGATCGCTGTTTACTCTCGATCGCGTGCTCACTGACACGGCGTCGCTTCTGACGGGATTCTCAGTGCTCAGGCTGACGGCCGCGCGTATCTGGGCAATCTCGATCGCGCCGGTCCCGACGTTTCTGACGTGGTACCTGCTTGTCCGCGGCCGTGACGTACTCGCAACCGCTGCCGCGGGCTCAACGCTGCTGTTCTTTGTGCTGACGGGCGATGCGGGCTTTCTCGTGACCGCAGTAGGGATCGCTGGAGCGGCGATCGCGGTCTCGTTTCGGACGGCTGCCGGTGGGCTCCGCGCGCACTGGGACACGACGGCAACCGTCGTGCTCGCGGCGCTGTTGCTCTCGGCAACGGTTACCGTCGTTCCGGGCGGGGCCACACAGCCGCTGTTTGCCGATCGCGACGCGGTCGACTCCGAAGCGAATCTTGTCGCCAGCGAGGAGGAACTCGCAGTCGTCGGCTCGATCGAACTCTCGCCTGAGGTTCGCTTCACGGTCGAAAGTGAGGAGGAGGCCTACTGGCGCACTGCCAGCTACGATCGATACACAGGTGACGGATGGGTCCGGACGGGGGAGTCGACCGCCTACGATGGCCCGCTTTCGGGACCGCCCGGCGAGAGCCGTGAGCTCACCCAGCGAATCCGTGCCGAATCCACGATGACGGCCCTGCCGGCGGCTTGGCGGCCCGAACGCGTCAGCGGAGTTGAGGATCGAACGCAGGTGACAGAAACCGGCGACCTCCAGCTTGGTGAACCGATCGCCGCGGGCGACGAGTACGTCGTCGTGAGCCAGCGCCCGGATGCCGACAGTGACGAACTACAGGCTGCTGGCACCGCCTATCCCGCCGAGATCCGATCGAGATACACTCAGCTTCCGGAGACGACACCCGATCGGGTTGGCGCGTTCACCGCCGATCTCACCGAAGACGACGAGACGCCCTACGAAGTCGCACAAACCGTCGAGACGTATCTCCGAACCGAGCGAGAGTACTCGCTGTCGGTGACCCGGCCTGAGGGTGACATCGCCGACGCGTTCCTCTTCGAGATGGACGCCGGCTACTGCACCTACTACGCGACGACCATGGTGACTATGCTTCGGACCCAGGGGATTCCCGCGCGGTTCGTCACCGGCTACTCGCAGGGCCAACAGGTTGACGACGACACGTGGGTTGTCCGCGGGCAGAACGCCCACGCGTGGGTTGAGGTGTACTTCCCCGGCCACGGGTGGATCGCCTTCGAGCCAACGCCACGCGGAGCCTACGACGACGCCCGCGATAGCCGTCTGTCAGAGGCCAGACAGTCCGGAAGCGAGGGCGTCGACACCGAAGAGAGCGCGGCTGCCGCCGCCGACACACAGCCGGAGTTTGGCGACACCGAAGACGCTGAGACGTCCGACTCTGAGGCGGAAGCCTCCGAAACTGACACCGACATCGAGGCGAACGGCTCGACTGACACAAACGCCACCAACGGCTCGGTTCCCTCAGGCGCGTTAGGCGGACAGCCCGATCGCGGGTCGGTCGAAACCGTCGGCGATCAGTTTGCGACGCCTGGGACCACCGGCTCCAGCCAGGGGCCTGACGACGGTGGGATCCCGACCGAAACGTACGGTCTCCTCGGGATGGGACTGCTCGGGGCGGCCATCGGCGCGCGCCGACTGGGCTACACCGCACGGGGGTATCGGCTGCTTTGGGTTCGCCATCAGTGGGGGGACCGTTCTCCGGCCGCCGATGTCGAACGCGCTGTCGATCGACTTGAGACCGCGCTTGCGCTGCGGTACCGCCCGCGGCGGACTGGTGAAACCATGCGGACGTATCTGGCGTCGGTTCGCCCCGGTGACGATCGGCTCGATCATATCCGGGTCACGTATGAACGTGCGCGATACGGGACCCAGATCGATCGCATGACTGCTGACGCTGTCGTTGACGATGTTGACGGACTTGTCCGAGAACTCGTCTCGATTCGGTCGCTGTTCGGCCGGTGACCGTTTTGTCTGGTCACTGCCGCAGCGCTTATTCGTATCTGGTCGCGATCGCCATGGACCATCACGCACCAACATCGGTTGTGCGATCGCCGTGGACCATCACGCACCCACCTCGGCTGAGCGATCACTGTGGACCAGTCACGCATCCACCGGTTGTGCGATCGCTGTGGACCAGTCACGCATCCACCTCGGCTGAGCGATCGCCGTGGACCAGTCACGCACCCACATCGGCTGTGCGATCGATGTGGCAGGTCCCGACACTGTTTAATACGATCGTGCTGTAGTTCCGAACTGTAATGTCGGAAGTCTGCTCGACGTGCGGGCTGCCTCAGGAACTCTGCGTCTGCGAAGACGTCGCCAAAGAGTCCCAGCAGATCAGCATCCGCATCGACGAGCGAAGGTACGGGAAAGAGGTAACGGTCATTGAAGGGTTCGATCCGCGGGACGTGGACATGGACAGCCTGTCCTCGGACCTCAAATCGAAGTTCGCCTGTGGCGGCACAGTCGAAGACGATTCGATCGAACTCCAAGGAAACCACCGCGGCCGCGTGGAGGACTTCCTCCGCGAGAAAGGCTTCAACGTCGCCTGACCCACAGTTCCCGCCGTCGAGCGCCGACGCGGGTCCATCCCGAGCGCTTTTTTATTCCCGGTTGCTGGTGAGCGTATGCGCTGTCTTCGGGTTTTGATTGGTTGTCTCTGTTTGTTGCTGTGTCTCTCGATCGCAATCCCGCCGATCGTCAGCCCCACCGCCAGTTCGCCAGCCTCCGCTGACCAGTCGATCGACACCGCCGTCGCGACAGGCCCCGCTGACCAGTCGATCGACACCGCCGTCGCGACAGGCCCCGCTGACCAGTCGATCGACACCGCTGTCGCGAACGAGACCGCGGCGATCGACACCGCTGTCGCGAACCAGACCGCAGCGATCGATCCCACTGCCGGACCGACCGACCCTCCGAGGACCGACGACACCGACGTCCACGCATCGACTCACGATCGAGAGAATATCGAACAGTCGATGCAGATCAATCGAACCCCAGAACGGGTTGGTGCGTTCACGGTCGAACTCCAATATGCACTTCCCGACCAGGTGACTCGGCTCAGTGCCACAATGCCTTCTGCCGCGTCGGTCGTCTCGACCAGTGGCTTCGAATCGACTGACGATCGAGAGTATGCGTGGGATGAGACCACCGAGTCTCCGTCAATCACGTATCGATTGCCATCGAATCGGACGACGAGACAGGAGGGGCCGATCGCCGCAGACGGCCGCCTAGAGTTGGCCGAGACTGCTGACTGGGCGATCGTTCGACCGATCGGACCCGGACTCTCCTGGGCGTGGACCGGCAACACTGCCCGCGTCGGCGTCGATCGATCGCGTTCGTTCGACGGTCCCGGCGCAACCGGCGAGTCAATAGTCTTTCTCGGCGAACACACCGAACACACGCGGACCGCCCACGAGCAAACGATTCGGCTGATTGTCCCCGATGATGCCGAACTCGCGGCCGATCCCGACGCAATCCTCGATCAGATTGCGTTCGCTTCCGACGCATTACGCGTGGGTGACCGTGATTCGGAGGTGTTCGTCGTCGCTGCACCAACGGAGGGCGTTCCGTGGGCCGTCCGAGGGTTACAAGCTGGCGACGCTGACATGTGGGTCGGTGACGACGAGCGCCTCGAAGACCCGAGTAACGTCTGGCTGCACGAATACGTCCACACGAGACAGGGGTTTGAATCAACAGCTGACACCCAGTGGTTCATCGAGGGCGGCGCGAGCTACTACGCCGCTCGGTTGACACTCGAAGCCGGTGACATCCGGTTCGAGGGGTTTCAGCGTGAGCTTGCCCGCGGAGAGGCAGCCGCCTACGAGGAGGCGGTCCTCGCAGAGCCCGAGACCTGGACGCCCGGCGCACAGTATCGCAAAGGCGCGCTCGTGGCCGGCGAACTCGATCGGCAGCTCCGGATCGAATCAGAGGGATCGGCGTCGATCGATCGCGTTTTTTCCGCACTCAACGCCCGTTCGGAGCCGGTGACTGCCGATAGCTTCCGGGCTGCCGTTGACGACGCCGGCGGATCAGAATCAGTCACGGCACACGACCGCTACGTATCGACACGAGCGGTCCCGTCGATGTGGGACCGAACTGAGCACGACACGACGTTCGGTTCGCTCCCTGCCCGAATTGAAGCCCGCCAGCCAGCGACGATCGGTGTTGGCGGTCCGTACCGAACCACGACAGCGAGCCTCTCTCAGACACCGATCCGGCTCGTAACCGGCGAGTCGATCGCACTCGAAATTCCAGTGGAAAACTACGGGGGTACTGCTGGGGAGTACACTGTCGATTTCGCCGTCAACGATTCGATCCGCGCCAGTGACGCCGGCACGCTCGACCCAGGCGAGCGCACCGTGGCCGCGTTCGAGCATACGTTCGACTCGCCCGGACGGTACCCCGTCGTTGCCGGAGACAGCCGCTTCGTCGTCAGCGTCGAACCGCCAGCACCGCTGTCTGTCGGTTCGATCGCTGTGAACCGCTCAACTGTCGGCCCAAACGAGTCAGTTGAGGTTGTCGCCAGCGTCGAGAACACTGCGTCAATTCCCGGCCGTGGGGAGTTTTCAATCGCCGTGGACGGAACCGAACGGGATAGTCGTACTGTTCATCTTGACCGCGGCGCGAACGAGACGATCGTGGTGACGGAGTCGTTCGACGAACCGGGCACTCACACGGTGACGATCGGCGATCAGTCAGTGACGATCGAGGTCACAGACGGGGGCACTGGTGATGCCGTCGGGATTGATGGAACCGTGCCGGGGTTCACATCGGGTGTGGCGATCGTGGCCCTTTTGTTGAGCATTTTGATCGCTTCCCGGCGGAGTCGGTGATCTAAAAAAGCGAGAATTCCACGGACTTCGACATTGGGTGTGTGAAATACAAAAGCTACGTCTCACCCGATCCGCGATCGTTCACGTTAGGGCCAGAGCCCGCGAGCGCCCTTCGCGCGAGCAATTCGAGACAATGCAACCGCGTACGCTGCATCTCGCCACGTCATCATCGCAGGATCGTAGACCGCCTCAACGTCTTCCCAGGCGGATTGCATCTTCGTCGTAAGTTTGGCTTCGATCTCTGCTTCGGTCCACGATTGGCGATTGATGTCCTGGAGCCATTCGAAGTACGAAACGGTTACACCCCCGGCGTTAGCTAAAATGTCGGGGATAACCGGTACACCTCGGTCTTCAAGTACCGCGTCCGCATCGAACGTCGTCGGGCCGTTAGCTCCTTCGACAATAATGTCGGCAGCGATGACATCCGCGTTCGCTTCCGTGATCACGCCGCCGATCGCGGCAGGAATCAATATGTCTACGTCTAGTTCCAACAACTCTGCGTTTGAGCGCTGTTCCGGCGCACCTTCGAAGGTTGTGACTGCTTCGGGTTGCGTTTCGTGGTCGGGAATCGCCGATAACTCTAGTCCCGTCGGATCGTACACTGCTCCGCCAACGTCACTGACGGCGACGACCGCTGCACCCCACTCGTCGAGCAATCGCGCAGCGTTCGCCCCGACGCTGCCGAAGCCCTGAACCGCGACGGTCAGTCCGTCGATCGACTTTCCATAGTATCGTGCTGCCTCACGGGCAACGATCGCGACACTCCGTCCCGGTGCTTCTTCTCGACCTTCGCTCCCACCGATGACTGGTGGCTTGCCAGTAACGACACCGGGAATCGTTTCTCCTTCCTGCATGCTGTACGCGTCCATGAACCACGCCATCGTCTGGGCGTCTGTCCCCATATCCGGTGCGGGCACATCTCGCGTCGGGCCGATGACGTCGCGGATTTCCTCAGCAAACCGTCGTGTGAGTCGCTCGGTTTCGGCTGCAGAGAGCGTCTTTGGATCGACGGCGATTCCGCCCTTTGCGCCGCCAAACGGGAGGTCCATCACCGCACACTTCCAGGTCATCCACATCGCAAGGCCGGTGCACTCTTCGGCTGTTACTGCCGGGTGATAGCGCAGGCCTCCTTTGTACGGTCCCCGAACGTCATCGTGTTGGGCTCGATAGCCAGAGAGCACCTCGACCTCGCCGCTATCACGCCGAAGCGGCACCGATACCTGTACGACGCGTGTCGGGTGTCGAAGCCGTTCTATCACGTTTGGATCGACATCGACGAGTTCGGCGGCGCGTTCGAGTTGTAACAGCGCGTCCTCAAGTGTCGATGACGGTTCGTTTGTGGTCGTCTCACTCGTCCTCTCGGCGTCGGCTGACTGCGTAGTGTGCCGTTGCATGACTCACTCAATGGGCATCGACTTATTGCGGAGTCCACCGCCGCAACGCTCACACGTCCCAATTGAATCCTCAGAGACGATCGTCGCCCCACAGTTGAGACACTCAAACGTTGTCGGGGTCGTGGTGTCGTACCCGCTATCCCAGAATCGTGACGAGTGGTCAGTATCCTGCTCGGACATGGTGTTGCAATATTTGCCTGCAGATATAACAGTTATATTTTACAATTAAAGGAATAAGAATAACAAGCCTTGACTATTACACATCCTGAACTGATCGGTCAAACATCGCTTTGTACTGCCGCTTTTGTGCGCCACGGAGCCGCTGATAAAATGCCTGTGGGGAGATATCGAGGGCTGTGGCGACGTCTTCACCCGAACATGCCCGTGGGATTTCGAAGTATCCCGCGTGGTACGCGGTCCGTACAGCCTCGCGCTGTTTGTCAGTCAAGGAGGGCTGTGTGCGGTCGTTGTCGACGGCACCCGATCGTTTGGTTTGCGTGACGAGCCGAGCGTTCGGAAGATGAGTGTTGACAATTGCATTCACTGCAGTCACGCCCGTCGGTTCACCAACAGCGACAATGAGCGTAGTCTGCTCGGCGTCGCTCGTAAAACGCTCGACTCGGACGCCGTGATCCGCGAGCGCTGCCGGCAGGAATTCTGTGCCTGATTGGAACCGAACCCGAAGCGAGACTGTTGTGTCGCGCTCGGAAACGATCGTTACGTCTTCGACGCCCGATCGATCCACAATTACCTGACGGGCCCGCTCGGCGGGAACACTCGCCGCGTCGATGAACAACGTCCGGCCGTCAGCGTCCATTCCGACCACTGAGATCGTGGTCTCGAGTTCGGCTGCGACTCGGCCGACAAACCCTGCCGGGGCGTCGGTTTCGTACCGTCGGACCGTTTCTGTCGCTCCGTCGCCGACGAGCGCCGCCTTCCGTGCGACCGCGCTTATTGCCGCGGCGACAGTGTGGCCTAATTCGGTGAGAACCTCGAATATCTCTCCATTGAACGCGTCGGGGCTAGCGGCGTAGACGGTTAATACGCCATGTGTCACCCCATCGACTGTCAGCGGGACACTTGCGACGGACTGATAGCCGTAGGTGAGTGCCGTCCGTCGCCATGCGGCTCCCCGCGGCTCAGCCGCGACGTTGTCGATCGCCATCGGCTCACCACGACGGTGTGCCTCCGTGCCCGGCTCGTTGGGATCACCCTCGATCGCATCGAGATACGCTCCCGGACTGCCGGCCCACGCCCGCGGCTCGAGTGCACCCTCTCCGACTGACGAGCCAATCCACGCGAACGCGAACCGATCGGCAGTTAGCTGCTCACAGACGGCTCGCTCGATCGCTGACCGCGATTCGGCGGTTACGAGGTCCCGATCGACCGACCGGATGAGGGTATTGATCTCATTCATACGCTCTAAGCGCTCGTTTCGCGACTGCAGCGTTCGGTCGTGCTCACGAAGTCGCTCCTCACGAGTCACGCGATCGAAGGCTGCCTCGACCGTTGCGGCAAAGAGTTCGGCAATCTCGATCGCGATGTCCGTCGCTCCCTCCGCGGCGGCCATCGGTTCACTGTCGGATGGATCGACCACGAGCACACCGTGTTCGTCCATCGGTACGCACACCTGCGTTCCAGCGGCCGAAAGGATCGACCCGGTCCGCAACTCCGCGTCCAGGAACGCTCGACTCAACTCGTTGTCGCCGATCGCAACCGGTGTGACTTGCCCGAACGACGCGGTCGCTGCATCGGTGTGGGATGAGGGGACGAGTTTGTTTGTCTCGCCGTCGTAACGATACATGATCGCCGCATCGAATCCGGGAACTCGGTCGATCCCGTCGATTGTCAGTGACGCGATCTCTTCGCGAGTTCCGGCGTATAGGAGTTGTTTTGCGGTATCGTGTACGACAGATACCGCCGTCTCTCGGCGCTTTCTTGTCGTAATGTCCCGACAGCTGTACAGCGTTGTGCCGCCCTGAATATCAACACGCTTAACATTAATAAGCAGGGTGTGTTCGTGTCCGAACGCGTCAGTGGTCGTCGTTTCGATGTTCGTCAAGACCCCTTTCTCGTCCAGCCGATCTGGATCAAACAATCTCTCCCCAAGCAGTTTGTCGACAGTACTGAACGCTTCGATCTCCTCGACGGTGTACCCGAAAATGAACTGCACGTTCGGACAGATGTACGTAAACTCCCCGTCGGCGTCAGTAACCAACACCGTGTCGGTCATGTTGTTGAGTGTGACTCGGTGGAGTTCTTCGGATCGTCTGAGCCGATCGGCCAACTGTGCCCGCTCGCCAATGTCTTCGGCGGTCGCCAGCAGCCGATCGGGCCCGATTGCTTCAACCTGTACCTCGACCGGGATCATCTGGTTGGTCTCGGCTGGGTCGTTCGAGCGAGACTCACCGTCATCAGATGGAACGATCATGCTCGCTTCGATCGTCGTTGTGGGACGGCCTGTCTCCGGACGATCGACTACTCGTTGGATCGCTTCGGCTAGGCGATCGCGATCGGCCTCGTCCCACCAGTCGCCGTCGCTCCACACTGAGGCACGCTGACTCCCTCCGAGCGTCGCTGCGGTGTCGTTCCGTTCGACGATCAATCCGTTGGCTGCGAGAAGCCACCGATAGCTGTCGTCGTTGAACAACGCCGTACAAACCGCTGGTGGCAACGATCCATCACTGGCTCCGGTCATCGGCGGCCTTACTCGCCGGGGTCACAAAGCCGCGTCGGCCGATCACCCAAACGGTGCTCGTTCACTCGGCCAACAGCCCATCGCGAGCAGCCAAGAGGACGCCTTCGAGTGTCGCATCGTTCGTCGGCGCTTCTCGGGCTGTGTCGATCGCCTCCTCGATCGGAATTGCTCGCGGGACCAGAAACTCGTTGGTATCGAGGGCGCGATCGCCCGGCGTGAGCCCTGTGGCGAAGACGAACCCTCGCCGGTGCCGCAACAGCCCAGTCGTACACCAACAGGTCTGCAACAGCGAGACCGCGTCTGGCGTAAATCCGGTCTCCTCGCGGAGTTCGCGTTCGGCCGCCGCAGTGTACGATTCGCCCGACTCGACGATGCCCGCCGGCAGCTCCAGTTGGGTCTCTCTGATCGTCGGCCGGTACTGCTCGACGAACAGGACGTGGTCGTCTGTCACCGCGACGATCACGACCGCGGGCGGTAGTTCTGCCCAGTAGTACCGCTTTGTCGTCCCGTCCGGCTGTTCGACCAGATCGTAGCCGCCGGTGAACCAGCCGGTTTCGTACTCTGGCACTGATTCGAGCACGTCCCACTCGGGCTCCGAAAGTGCCTGTTTGTGGTGTCTTTCCTCGGCCCTTGTGCCCTCGCTGTGATTCTTCTCGTCGGCCGTCCCATCCCCGCCGTGATGGCTGTCGTCGCTCATTACGTGCCCTCCGTGATCGAAACGAGATAATACTGTCCGTCGTGCTCGACGAGCACCCGATCGCCGTCGTCGCGAGCCGCGTCGGGGGTCTGCTGGGTTAGCGAGTCGAACTCGTCGAACGGCGAGTGGGTAAACGCGTCTTTCAGGCCGCCGAGGCCGCGCTGGTAGCCATCTGATCGACCGTCTTCGGATTCGAGCGCGCTCACGAGATATGGATAGCGACGCTCGGAGACACCGGTCACGTTCGTCGCTTCCCCACCGTCGTCTGTCGTGGCCTCGACGGTCAGGTGGTACGTCGGGCCCGAACCCGTCAACCCGGGCAGCGCACCCAGCGCCAGCAGGCCGACAACGATGATCCCGATCGCCCAGATGGTATACCGCGTCCACCGGTGCATACCGATCGTAGGCTTCCTCGTCGGATACCGGTTTCGACCCGATCGACTCCCCAGTCGACAGCACGCTGTTGTCCATGTATCCGCCGACCCGAACCTGTTCGTGACCCTTTTTGATCGCGTGGCAATTCGGACTCGGCTTAACGCGATCGCACGGGAACGTTCACCTGATGGAACTCACACGCAAGACGATCGCGAAAGTCATCGTCGTGGCCTTCATTTTCAACCTCGTGGTGATGGGGGCTGGGGCGTGGTTTGCCTATGAAGAAGCGCCGCCGATCCCCGAAGAGATTGTCGGGCCAGACGGCGAGACGGTCGCGACCGGCGTCGAAATCCAAGACGGAAAAGAGGCTTTCCAGCAGTATGGATTAATGAACCACGGATCGATTCTCGGCAACGGCGCGTACTACGGCGAGGATTACACCGCCGAGACGCTGGAGCTCAAAACCGAGCACATGCGGACGTACTACGCCGATGCGGAGTACGGCGAAGCCTATGAGGCGCTCGATTCGGGCGAACAGTCTCGGATCGACACAATCGTCCGCGAGGACCTCGATCAGCCCTACGACGAGAGCGGGACCATCGAGTACTCCGCCGCCGAACAGTACGCCCACGAACAGGTCCGCGAAACCTACGTCGAGCGGTACCACGCGGGCGATCACGATCGGGGCGTTCCCGTTGAGATGATCGATTCGGAAGCGGAAGCCCAGGACTTCGCGGACTTTGCGCTGTGGACCGCGTGGTTTGCCCATACCGATCGCCCCGATAGCGAACAGTCCTATACGAACGAGTGGCCCTACTCGCCGGCTGCGGGCAACGACGCCACCGGCTCAGCAATGATCTGGAGTGTGATCGCCATGGTGTTGCTCGTTGGTGCGGCGGGCGCGGCGATCCTGCTGTACAAGTCCGTTAAGCTCCCCGAGCCGTCCGCCGAGGGCATTTCTGTGCCCGAACCGGGCGACGTGAGTGTCTTCCCGAGCCAGCGGGCGGCGCTGCGGTTCATCCCGATCGCCGCCGGGCTCTTTCTCGCGCAGGTGCTTTTGGGCGGGCTCCTCGCACACTTTTACATCGAGCGGGCGGGATTCTTCGGGATCGAACAGCTGTTTGGGGTGCATATCCTCCAGCTTTTGCCCTTCTCGATCGCGAAGACCTGGCACATCGACCTCGGGATTCTCTGGATTGCCTCGACGTGGCTCGGCGCGGGGCTGTTCCTCCCGCCGCTTCTCACCGGCCACGAGCCGACGCGCCAGGAAACGTACGTAAACGTCCTCCTCGGTGCGCTCGTCGTGGTCGTGGTCGGTGGGATGGGCGGCATCTGGCTCGGGGCGAACGGCTACCTTCCCGGTGAGCTGTGGTGGCTACTCGGCAACGAGGGCCTTGAGTACTTAGAGGTCGGAAAGGTCTGGCAGGGCGGCCTACTCGTCGGATTTATCCTCTGGGCGATCCTCGCGATTCGCGGGCTCAAGCCGCTGTTGGATCGTGAGCCGATCTACGGGCTCGCGCACATGATTCTCTACGCGGGCGGGTCGATTACCGTTCTCTTCATCGCGGGCTTTCTTTTCACCCCGACGACAAATATCGCCGTCACCGAGTTCTGGCGGTGGTGGGTCGTCCACATGTGGGTCGAGGGGGCCTTCGAGTTCTTCATCGTCGCGATCATCGGGCTCACGCTCGTTTCGATGAACCTCCTCACCCGCCGCAGCGCCGAGAAGGCGGTGATGTTACAGGCGCTGTTGGTGATGAGTACCGGCGTCATCGGCGTTTCCCACCACTACTGGTGGATCGGCCTGGCCGACTACTGGGTGCCGATCGGCAGCGTCTTTTCGACGCTCGAGCTGCTGCCGCTTGTGTTCATCCTCTATGAGGCGATCGGTCAGTACCGCGCGATGACCGAAACCGGGAGCTTCCCGTACAAACTGCCGTTCATGTTCATCGTCGCAAGCGGTGTGTGGAACTTCGTCGGCGCGGGTGTGCTCGGCTTCTTCATCAACCTCCCGATCATCAACTACTACGAACACGGCACGTACCTCACCGTTGGCCACGCTCACGCGGCGATGTTCGGCGCGTTCGGCTTCCTCGCGCTGGGAATGGTTGCGTACATGCTGCAGCTGTCGATCGATCCCAAGCGCTGGGACGGCTCGTGGCTGCGGGCGGCATTCTGGTGCTGGAACGTTGGCCTCGCGCTCATGGTGTTCGTCTCCGTGTTGCCGGTCGGATTCCTCCAGTTGGACGTCGCGTTCACCGAGAGCTACGCCGCCGCACGGAGCCTCGCGTTCTACGAGCAGCCGATCGTCCAGACGCTATTTTGGGCACGGCTGCCCGGTGACACGCTGATCATTGCCGGGACGGTGATCTACGTGGCCGACCTGCTCCGCAAGCGGTTCGTCCTTCGGTCGTCCGCGGATGACCCGAGCGTCGACGACATGGCAGTCGCGGAGGGTATCATCGGCGACGACGACTGATACGTGTCGTAGATTACCGGCCGATCGGGTCTCAGTGGCCGATCGGTTTTTGCCCACAGAACCCCCCGACTTCGTATGGAGTTCGGCTTCGAGCTCGCGTTGTGCGCCCACCTCGAAGCGCAAACTGACGCCGTCATCGCTCGCCAACTCGGCGGCGCGGTCGCCGAGCCCGGCAGCCGGATCGTCGACGTGTGCCTCCTCGAACCGGGCCCTGCGTTCGATCGCCGGACGGCGATTACTTCTGCGGCAATCCCGCTCGCAGCGATCGAAAGCGACGTCGGTACTGGGGCGGCGGTCCGCCCGCGAAGCGCGTTCGACTGCCACCCCGATCGCGCCAGAAGTGTGACCGATCGGGCGATCGACATTGGCTTTTTTGAGGCCGAGCGCCGCGGCGGCCGCCGGTACGTCCGTCAGGCGACCCGGTACCCCGAGGGCTGGTTCGACGGCCTCGTCGCGATCGAAAACAAGCCGGATCTGGGTCGGCCGGGCGATCTCGAACGCCAGTTGCGCCTTGATGTCTCCCTTGCCCTTTTTGAAAAGGTAATCCTCGCAACCGAAAGCTACGTCACCCGCGCACACCTGAACCGCCTTCCGCCCGAGGTGGGTGTCTGGCGATTCGACCCCGACGGGCGTGAATTAGTGGTAATCCGTGAGCCAGAACCACTCCCAGTCGACGAGTCGGGCGTCGAACCGATCGCGTACAACCCACTTTCGACGGACATCGAGACGGTGACACCCGACGCTAAGCGCCGGAAGCGGCTCCGGATCGCCGAACGGGCCTATGGGAAGGGCTGGCGGACGTACAATATGCCGGCCTGCGAACACGCCGAGGCGACCGAGGCTGGACTGCCCTACTGTTCGGCCTACGATCGCATTGTCGATCCCGCCTCCGACTGTGGGGCCGACTGTCCCCGCCACGAGTCGGCCGACCCGACAGCGGTCGACCTCGCGGCGCTCAGGGACGATCGATCGCCGTGGGTCCGCGACCCGGATGGGGTGGTGAAACGACAGGCAGGGCTCGATCGGTTCGGGTAACTCGCCCCAGACATAGCTGATTCAACAGAGCCGATCGACACCAGAGCCGTCCAGCCGATAGCGCTCGCCGTCGACCGCCAGCGGCTCCTCGAAGGCCTCCTCGACCGGATAAAAATGCGCAGTGTGAACGAGCCGCGTCTCCGTCGCGTTGAGTTCTGCCGCCAGCGAGAGTGCGCCCTCTCGGGTCATGTGTTTCGAACCGAACGTCCGCGGCGTCCCCTCGTCATCGTAGTCTTTCCCGCCAAGCGGGTGGTGCTCACACAGCGATGCAGGAACGATCGCGTCGGCCAAAAACAGATCTGGATCGGCGAGCGCTGTCCGAGAGTCCTCGGGTATGTCGTAGCTCGAATCACCAGACAGCGAGAGTTTTGCGCCCGTTTCGGGGTCTTCGATCGTCAGCCCGAAACAGATAAGCGGTGGGTGGTCGACGGGGAGTAATCGTACCGAGAACCCACAGACCTCGAACGGCTCGAACGGATCGTGATCGACGACGGTGATTCGATCGAGGTAGTCGTACTTCCGGCGGATCGTGTTGGCGACCGACTCCTCAGTGATTGGATCGACTGTATTCGCCGCGTGGACTGGAAGGTCGTCAAACACCCGGTAGGCGTTGCCCAGTCCGTCGAGGTGATCGAAGTGGATGTGGGTGACGATCGCCTCGTCGGGAAGCGATGCGTCGGTCGTCAGAAACTGATGTCGAAAGTCAGGGCTGAGGTCGACGAGGAGTGACTCGTCGGTTCGCTCGTTGCGGACGTGGACAGAAAACCGACTTCGGTGGATGCCGCGCTTGCGGGCTTCCGTGCAGGTGTCACACTCACAGCCGACGGTCGGCGTCCCGGTCGTGTCGCCGGTTCCGAGTAGTGTGACCTCCATCGCGCTCAGCGAATTGGGTCCGTTGGTTCGGCCCGATCGCCGGTGTCAGCGTCTTCGGAGCCGTCGGTTTCGTGCGCATCGTCACTGTGCTCGTCGTGGTCGTGATCGTGCGCGTCATCACTGTGATCGTGATCGTGGTCGTGTGCATCGTCGCTATGATCATGGCCACCGTGGCCATCACCACTCGCGCCGGTGATCGCCGCGCCGTCGCCGTCGATCATGTCCATATTCTTGAGGTTGTCGCGTTCCTCGAAGTCCTCGACTGCTGAAAGCAGGTCTGCCTGGGTAAGCTGCATGCGCTCTTCAGTAAGTGCTTCCAGCACCGCCTCTCGGAGGACGAGCCGCAGATCACTGCCGGTGAGTCCGCTCGTGAGCTCGGCGACCTCTGCGGGATCGAACTCGTCGATGTCCATCTGTTTGGTGATAACCTGCAGAATGTCTGCGCGCATCCCCACGTCGGGTTTTGGGAAGTTGACGATCTCGTCGAACCGCCGCCACGCCGCTGCGTCGAGCTGGTCGGGGTGGTTCGTCGCCGCGATCAACAACACGTCGTCACGGATCAACGAGATGTCGTCGATCGACTTCAACAGCGTGTTGACCGCGCGTTTGAGCGCGGCGTGTTCGTCGCTGCGACGGGTCTTTGCGACCGAGTCGAACTCGTCAATAAAGAGGATACACGGCGAGAGCCGCTTTGCGACCTCGAAGGTTTTCTCGACGTTCTTTGCCGTCTCGCCGAGGTACTGGCTCGTGATCATCGAGAGCTTCACTTCGACGAACGGCAACCCGAGATCGTGGGCGATCGCCCGTGAGATCGTCGTTTTGCCGGTGCCGGGTGGGCCGACGAAAAGCAGTTTGCCGATCTCGCGAAGGCCGATCGCCGCCAGGTAGTCGCGGTGTTCGATTGCTTTGACGATCTTGGCGATCTCGTCTTCTTGATCCTGGGTCAACACCAGATCGTCGAGCGTCATTTCGATCTCTTCCGGTGCACGGACGTTGACGAGATCGAGCATCTCCGCGTCGTCTTCCTCGTCGAAGTACTCCTCTAACAGCGCGTCGATCCAGACCCGATCGGCTTTGATTGGCCGGGTATTCTCGCGCGCCTCTTCGTGGCTCACGTCGGCGTCGAACGTCTCGTGGGATTCGATCGCAGCCGCCAGCGTGGGGTTGGTTTGGAGTCGACCTTCTTCGGCGTGGTTGAGGAACCACTCGATCGCCATATCCGGCTGTGTGAGGCTGATCTCGCCGGTGAAGTCTGCTCGCTGGGTAAACAACAGCTCCGAGACTGCCTCCCACGGCTGTTCGACCCCCGTGGCTGTTCTCGCGATCGTGTCTGTCACCTTCAGGGGCCGTTCGACCCCGCCGGGATCGCCTTCTTCGTCACTTTCGGTCCAAAAGACCCGCCTGAATCGTGGCGGGAGATCGTTCTCATCAAGTGATCGATTTTCCGTGTAGAGATGTGCGGTTAACACGAACTCGACCACGTCCAAGGCCGGGTCACTCATCTCACAAAACTTCTCGGTGTATGCGGTTAAGCGCGTCGAAGCGACTGGCACGCTGGGGGCGTCACCGTGGCCAGCGCCCGGACGCTGACCCCCTCGGCGCGAGCGATCGGAGTCGCCCGCGATCGGACAGTGAACGGCGAGTGGGTCGTATACTGAATTTCGAAACGACCGAAGGTCCCGCGACAATCAGACAGTTCTATTCGAGATTCATCCGCGAATACAAATATAAGGTCAATACATACGTGTATATATTGGACAGATATCTACTCAGGGCCTATGTAATTGTATTATTTCAACGGTCAGCGTTTTATTCATACAGGCAGTCAGCACAACACGAAACAACTGTATGAATCACCGATTGTCTGCTGCGATCGTATACAAACGATCACTATATGAGACGGTTCAGCACGGCTCAACCATGGGTCGCAGGGATATGGCCCATTCAGTAACTCGCGGGCATTCGTGTGGCCACAGGGCCCACGGCTGTGCGCGTGATCACAGGATCCGCGAACCGATCGACCTCGACGGCCAGTGGTCCGCTCGTCCGCTCGGTAGCATTGATCGTGAACTTGTTTGCGCGCCCCGGACGGACGCGCCGGCAACAACCGAATGAAGATATCGACGATCGATGGCTGAGGATCGCCCGCTGTCTGGTCCAACCGAACCGCTCAAACCCGATACCGGTCGCGCCGGGATCGTTCTCGCCGGCGGTGAATCCGCCCGATTCCCGACGATCGACAAGGCACTTGCGCCGCTATCGGGGACACCACTACTCGCCCACGCCGTTGAGACGCTCGTCCCGATCGTCGACGAATTGTTCGTGAGCTGTCGCTATCGGCAAGTTGAGGAGTTTGAGTCCGTTCTCTCGGATTTCGATGTACAGTTCATTCCCGATCGAATCTCTGGACGAGGCCCAGTGTTCGGACTCCGTGACACCCTCTCTGAGACAGCCGCGGCCTATGCGGCACTCCTCCCGTGCGATATGCCGTATGTGCCGACCGCGTTCGTCGAGACACTGTTCAGCCGTGCACGGAATCACACTGGCGCGCTCGCGCAGGTCGATGGGCAGGCCCAGCCGTTTCCGGCTGCGATCCACGTTCGGGCCGGCCAAAATGCCTGCACGACGGCCATCCGCTCGGGCGATCCCTCCCTCCCCCGATTTATTGACGAACTCGAACCGATCGTCATCCCCGAACCAGAGGTCTTTGCCCACGTCCCCGACAGGGCGTTTACGAACATCAACACCCCCGACGATCTGCTGGATCAACAAAAGCGGCCTCAGTAAGTCGATTCGGAGGTGGTTATCCCGTCCAGTGCACGCTCACTATTGGTTCTACGCACGCTATTGTAGCTGGCTGACAGGCCAAACGCATACCATTATGGCTGGCTAACAGGCCAAACGCATACTATTATGGCTGACTGGCAGGTCCAACGCATACCACTATGGCTGGCTAACAGGTCAAACGCACACCGTTGTAGCTGAGTGATGGGATCCTCTTGGGGGCTGGCGTCGGTGAACTCGCGGTCGATTCCTCGCAGTTTCAGGCTGATTTAAGATCGTGAAGAATAATCGTCCGGTATGACAGACACCACGACCCCGGTAATCGCGGCGGCCTACCGAACCCCACAGGGGAAAGGCGGCGGCGTCTTCGCAGACGTCAGAAGCGAGGACCTTTCGATCGCGCTTATTGATCACATCCTGTCCGAAACCGGCCTCACAGGCGAGCACGTTGACGACCTGATGTGGGGCTGTGCCCAACAGCGGACCGAACAGGACAACAACGTCGCGCGGGTCATTGCGCTGCTGTCCGAACTCGGCGAGGGCGTTCCCGCGACGACGATCAACCGGTGGTGTGCCTCGTCAATGCAGTCGATCATCTCCGCGAGCGACGCGATCGCGGCGGGCAATCGCGAGGCGATCATCGCTGGTGGCGTTGAGAATATGTCGCGGGTTCCGATGGACGGTGACTCCTACCAGCACCTCCATCCGGAACTCTCCGAGCAGTACAACATCTTTCAGCTCCAGATGGGGATGACCGCCGAAAAGGTCGCCGAAGAGTACGATGTCCCCCGAGAGGTCCAAGACGAGTATGCCTACAGGAGCCACATGCGCGCCGCCGAGGCGACTGAATCCGGCCGGTTCGACGACGAGATCGTCCCGATCGAAACCGATGACGGCCTCGTCGACGCCGACGAAGGGATCCGTCCGGACACGTCGATCGAGACGCTGGCTGGGCTTTCGCCGGCGTTCACCGGCGACGGCACCGTCACCGCCGGGAACTCCTCGCAGATATCCGACGGCGCGTCGGCGACCCTCGTAACGAGCAAGGCCTTCGCCGAGGACCACGGGCTCGACGTCCTCGCTGAGATTGGCACGAATGCCGTCGCCGGTGTCGACCCGACGGTGATGGGAATCGGCCCCGTCCCGGCGACCCGGAGCCTCCTCGAACGCGCTGGCCGATCGATCAACGACTACGACCTCGTCGAGCTCAACGAGGCGTTCGCAAGCCAGTGTGTCTACGCCCGCGACGAACTGGGAATCGACCCCGAGATGTACAACGTCAACGGCGGCGCAATCGCGATCGGCCATCCGCTCGGAGCCTCGGGTGCACGGCTACCGGTTACGCTCATTCATGAAATGCAAAAACGCGACGCCGATCGCGGGCTCGCGACGCTGTGTGTTGGGTTTGGGCAGGGCGCGGCGATCGAGTTCAGTCGGTGAATATCGGGGACGATCGGGTTACTGTTTGGCTACGCTAGTAAATAATTCTCGTAGTTGTGACACTAATCATTTTAGGAATTTTTACATAAATGGCCATATTCTTTGTAGTATGCCCGTACCTTTTGTTGGATCAATCGTTGCGTTCATTATTGCCCTGCTCATTGGTGGACTGGCAATTTACATCAGTGCTCGTTTCGTCGTCGATGTCGACGACTACAGTCACGCAGTAATTACCGCGCTGCTCGGCGCGCTCGGGTGGGCGCTTACCGCGTGGATTCCGCTCATCGGCCCCATCATCGCGTTGGTCGTGTGGGTCGGCGTCATCAAGTGGCGGTATCCCTGCGGCTGGGTGAAAGCAGCCACCATCGGCGGCGTGGCGTGGATCGCTGCCCTGGTTATTCTCTTTGTCGTTAATTCCGTCTTCCGGCTTGGTGTCGGGGCGTTCGGGGTCCCTGGAGTATAGAACGTTTGGCCGCACATATGGATCGGATAATCGATTTTAGTTTAGCTTCTCGGCGACTTTCGCTTGGTCGCTTCGGCGACGCGCCTGATCGAGGCGGTTGCTCGTGGCCCGAGTGAGGCTCTCCGGGAGCGAGTCTGTTGCCTTTTTTAGTCTGGTTTCGACGCGGTTCAACCGTTCAATCACCACATCAAGGTTCTGATCGGCTTGACCCCTCTCACCGGCATCTGCGGCCGCCGCCGCACGCCGCGCAGCGTTGGCAACCGCGTCTAGAGCATCCTTGAGATCGGTTACAGCGGTATCTTCGCTGCCACCATCCTGCTGATCGTCGTCATCGTCGTCGCTGTCACTCTCGACGGTCGCCACCTCGTCTCGGGTCTCTGCGGCGACCTCTGCAATGTATTCCGCCAGCGGTGCCTTCCCAGTGCGTGGATTATCTACCCGCACGCGCGTTTGGTCGTCAGGGTTGACGCGGAACGCGCCGATCTCGTCATCGCTGTCTCTGACTTCCGTCGTGTACGCCCCACCGGTGTGGATGTAGACGGCGTCCGAACCTGAAAGCGGTGCGTCGTACATGCGCCCTGCAAAGTCGTCCTCGACTCTGAGTCTGCGCAAATCGCTGTCCGCCTCGCTCGGATCAATCTCCATCTTTACCGCGTTCTCGCGGGCGACAAGCGGGATTTCACCCTCGACACCGGCTGGTGTCACCGCTTCCTCCTCGGTAACGGTCACAGTTTCCGAGTGGGGAGCGACGCCTGCACCGTTTATTGTCAACTCGTGGTCGCCCGCAGGGACATCTTGGACGATAGCGATACCGTTGAACGTCGGGACGGCTTCAGGGTCGCTTTGGAGCAGCGCGAACATCTCAAGCGGCGAGGAGACGGTCGTCAGTCCCTCATCCTCTGGAGCATCCTCCTCGAAGACGGCGTTCGTCACCCAAGCGGCAACCTGGCTGACAGGAGACGGCTCGCCGATGGCGTCGTAGCGATCGGCCAGCGCCTGCCGGTGTTCCGGCTCGCTGATGTCAGATGCTGGGTTCTGATAACGCGGGTCTTTCCACGGGACGCCCGCAGTGGTGATATGGCTGGCAACGGCGTCCTCTGCGAACTCCGGGATGGAGAACTCGAAGCTCAACTGCGGCCCAATGAAATCTTTGATGTGTTCGAGGTCGGCACTCGGACGCAGTTCGTAGGCCACGTCGGTCTCCTTATCCTGAGCGTCCTGGTAATCGAACCGGTAGCCCGTCTCCCGTTCCGAGAGATTCGGCGGCGATTGCAGCTCGTCAAACGAGTGGATCGTCAGCTCCTCAGGAATAAGATTTGAGGTATCTACGGACGGCAGGCGGTCGTGCTCGTAAAACGGCTTTCCATCGAGTTCGGGAACCGCGTACGGGAGCGCAAAGCCTTCGTCCCGCGGAAGACCGTACGCCAGTGGGATGGCTGCAACGGCGTCAATACCGTCGATAACGCTGTTTGTAATGTCGGCGACGCTGCCGTCCAGCTGGACTCGTTGGAAGTGTTCGGCGTCGTCGTTGGTCGAGAGACCACTGGAGTGCGATCCGAGTTCGGAGAGGATCCGCGGTCTGGTTCGCTCGGGATCGAGGAACTCGTTGTTCGGGACCTTCCGAGAGTGTGAACTCGCCACGTGGAGTTGTGACTCCTCAGTGTCGGTGTCTACGAACACCTGTAGAAGCTCCCAGTCGTGCCAGTGGAAGTTTGCCGTGAACTGATCGAACACCGAGTAGAACCAAAACTGGACGACTGCCAGCGGTGACTCCTCGTACTCCACGACGTTGTAGAAGCCGGTTGGTGCGGGCGGGTCGTCGGCACCACCCTGATCGACGTAGCCGTCGAGCGCGTCGAACCCGTCGACGATCGTTTCACCATCGAGGTCACTCTCGAATGGTCGAGGATCTGTCGGAAACCACCGCTCGTTTTTGTCGAAGTACAGCGTGGGCGCGAACTGCTCGGCGAGTTCCCGCGCTCGGCGATCGTCGACGTCTGAAACCTCGTTATCGTCACCGGTGTCGAACAGTGAACAGCCAGCAAGCGAAGCAGTCCCGGCCCCAGCAATCGACGCGAGATACGTCCGTCGGTCGATCGCGGTTGGGTTCTCGATCGGCATTCTATCGATCACCGTCTCTGGGTGAAGGAAGCATCACTTGGGTCTGTTGGGGTATATGTACGTTCATTAGAGTATGCCACCCGTTCGCTGTTCTGAACTGTGACCATCGTGTCGTCTGATTCGACGGGTGTGAGGATCATACTTTATCTCGTCTTCCTGCTCGATCTTTCCGGCATCCTGCACCGACAGCTCCACACGCTCGGTTATTGTGTGGTCCTCGCCAGCCGCCATGGGCTACAGTGGGATGACTGCGGCGACATCCGCGGCGACGGCGGCAACCTCGGCTGGATTTGCGCCAGAGGCAAGCTCACTGATGCTCTCTCCCAGACCCGACGCGCCCTCTCTGATTGTGGCGAGCAAATCGCTAACGAAACCAGGGACGACATCGGGAAGGCCGCCAGGCGGTCCCTGCGCCACGGTATCGATCCCGGCGTTCTGTGCTGCGTCTATCGCGTTTTCTGTTTTTGACATTCCGTCTGATAAGACCTGGTCCGTATGGATAAATGAGGAATATCGTATAACCGAATCATACCGAGTTTGATCCATTTCACCGTGATTATCCTGAATCTCACCAAACAACGGTTTGATCACGGGTGATGAACCCATATGCGTCGATACAGTACTGGATTCAGCCTCGTACGCGCTCAAGTTTGCGTGACTCTCTGATCAACCAGCAGCCCGATTTTATGTCTCTGTTTCGAGTTCCCAACCCACGAACGACTCTTCGGTCTCGACATCGAACGCCGAAAGCATCCGCGATAGGCCGAGATAGCCCCCGACGAGGCCGGCGATTCCGACGATCGTTGCCTCGCTGTACCGTTCGGCGACGCGGTCGTGCAGTTCGTCAGTGACCCCGCCGTCGACGACCGCGCGGACGTACGTCAAAAGCAGCGCCTCTGGATCGTCGAACGCTTCGTACTCGCGCGCACCGATCGCCCGGATGTCCGCGTCGCTGACACCAACATCCCGCGCGACGTTCACGTGTTGGTGCCATTCGTACGGCGAGGGTGCCTCGCGGGCGACGGTCAGAATAACGAGTTCACGGCTCTGGTCGGTGAGCCCCGAGTCCTGCCACAGCGACCCGAGGAATGTCCGCATTCCATGGAGCACCTCGGGATTGTTGCCGATCGCGCTGTAGACGTTGACCGGTCTGCCCTGCAGCGCCGAAACGAGCAGATCCTGGTACGCTGCTGGCAGCTCCTCGGCGTCCGCGTAGTCGATCCGTGCCATGGGGATGAGATGCGCTGTGAGCTAATAGCCTAGTTGGTGCACGTACCGTCCTACTGGTCGATCGCGACTGCCCGAACCGGTGAGCCGTCGGCGGCTTCGATCGCTAGCGGATATGCATGCAGTTCGACACGATCGCCAAGCTCCGCCAATCCACAGAGGTTCTCAACGATGAGCCGATCGGCCGCGAACAGCCCGTGATGGGCTGGATACGTCGACGGCTCTCCGGGGGCCGCGTTTGCGGTTGGCGTTGGGTCAACGTTGAGCATATCCACGCCGAGATGGAGGTCTCGCTCGGCGAGCCACGCCGCTGCGTCGCCCGTCAGATATGGGTGATCGAAGTAGCGATCGTCGCCCCAGTAGGCTTCCCAGCCAGTCCGCAGGATCACCATGTCGTGATCGCCGGGCTTGATATTCGCTGTGCGATCGGCTAGCAGCGATTGATCGATCGGCTGGCGATCGTCGAGGGGTCGACAGTCAACGACCGCCGCCTCGAAGCGAAACGTCTCCGGCGGATACGTATCCAGTGTCCGGCCGTCTTCGACCATGTGCGCCGGCGCGTCCATGTGGGTTCCTGTGTGTGAGTCGAGTTCGATCGCGGTCGTTCGGAATCCGCTCTCGTCGACCGTCGCGGCGGGTTCGATCGACACCGGTGGCGTTCCCGGATAGACGACCATGTCTGAACGGAGCGGCCGCGAGAGATCGTGGGTCCCCATCAGTCGTCTGCTGGGGCTGCGTCGGCAGCGCCGTCCGGGACCAGCCCGTCTGTGGTCCACCCGCGCGCCTCGTAGTACGCGTCGATTCCCTCGGCCAGTCCCTCGATCTCGTCGGCGTATGGCAGGGTATCGACGGAGCGATCGAAGCCGCGGTTGTTGTTGAACGCCCGCTCGAGCGTGACGATCCGATCGCCCACCGCAAGCAGCGTCTCGAACTCAGCGTCGAACAGCGCTTCGAAGCGATCTTCGCTCATCATTCCGCGGGAGAACCGACAAATAACGCCGCAGTCCTCGAGCGCCCGGACGTTTTCCTGTCGAACGATCGCTCGCGCCTTCTCGGGGGTAATTCCCTCGGGATCGAACGCCTCAGTGCTGTCGACGAGCGGATACTCCCAGGCGTAAAACGTCGCGTACATGTGATCTGCGCCGCGGTTTGCCACGGCGTACGACAGGGCCTGACCGTGGAGCCGCCGGCCTTCGTGACCGGGGAACTCCATGCCCTTCACCGACCAGTTCTCGACGCCGAGCGCCTCGTGACAGCGATCGACGCCCTCCGCGAGCAGATCGCCAACCCCCTCTCTGCGGGCGATCTTTTCGATCAACTCGTGGATGAGTTCTGTGTTCCCGAACTCGTCTTCGCTCGCGAGATAGGCGGCGATCGTGTCCCCACAGGAGATGGTGTCGAGCCCGTAGATGTCACACAGCTCGTTTGACTGCATCACATCGACGATGTCGTCGGTTGCGGTGTTCGAGCCGAACGCCATGATCGTCTCGAACTCCGGGCCTTCTGTCTCGACGCCGCGGACGTCGTCTTTCGTCGGCAGCTTACAGGCGAACGCACACGACGAGCACGTCCCCTTCTTGTACTTTTTCGATTCGACGGCGTCGCCGTTAATCTGTTCTGCACTCTCGAAGGATGTCTCCGAAAAGTACCGGGTTGGCAGTCCATCGGTTTCGTTGGCCAATTCGGTCACGCTCGCGGTTCCCTGCCGTTTCATGATGCTATCGCTCGTTGCGGCCTCGCGGTGGATCTCTCCGGCCGCCGCAGGGAAGTCGAGTTCGAGTTCAGGCGCGGAATCACCTTCCACGGTGATCGCCTTCACGTTCTTCGAACCCATCACCGCTCCCAATCCGCCGCGGCCGAACGCTCGCGACTCGGTCGTCATGATCGACGCGAACCGAACCTCGTTCTCGCCAGCGGGACCGATCGCAATGATGTGTGTTTCGTCAAGTCCACGCGTTTTTTCAACGTGGGTTGTCACCGCGGGAACCGTCGCCCCTGCGAGTTCTGCGACCGGCTCGAATGTTACGTCCTCATCGGTCACGTGGATAATAACCGGCTCCTCGCTCGCACCGACCAGTTCGATCGCCGCATAACCGGTATCGACGAGATTTCGCGAGATGAACCCACCAGCGTTCGACGAGAGCAGTCCGTTCGTTAGCGGTGAAACGCCCGTTGCATTCGTTCGGCCGGTAAACGACATCGTCGACTGCTGCATCGGGCCTGTCGCAAAATACAGCCGGTTTTCGGGCCCAAGCGGATCGGCGTCTCGTGGGATCCGATCGCTCGCCAGCTTTGTACACACCCCGCGCCCTCCGATGAAGGACGCGAGAACGTCGTCGATTTGTTCGTGTTCGACCTGACGCTCGTCCACGTCGATCGAGAGTAGCTTGCCTGTCGCGTGTCTCATAGGTGTCTATTCTACAACAACGATGATAAACGTCGTGGCGCGTTTGCGAATATACTCGTACGCGGTGACTGTCCCGAAAAAATTAATCTTCGTAAATAAGCGTGACTTCGTCGGCGAACCGATCGAGGATATTGCGTCGTTTCTTCTTCATCGTCGGCGTCAACAGATCGTTCTCTTCGGTGAATTCTTCGGGTACCAAGCGGAACTGCTTGATCTGCTGGTACGGTTCGAAGCGCTCGTTGACCGAATCGACCTCCTCACGGATCCGTGATTTGACCCGGTCGTCTCGGGCGATCGCTGCCCGTTCGTCTGGCAGATCGATGCCCTCGCGGTCGGCCCACGAGTTGATGGCTTCCATGTTCGGGACAAACAGTGCACTGACGAACTTTCGACCGTCCCCGAGAACCATGCACTGCTCGATGTACTCGTTGGCTGCGAACGCGTCCTCGATCGGGCCCGGTGCGACGTTTTTGCCCGTCGAGAGGACGAGCAGCTGTTTGGCTCGCTCCTCGAACGCGATGTACCCATCCGGCCGGAGTTCGACCACGTCTCCCGTTCGGAACCACCCCTCGTCGGTAAAGGCGTTGGCGCTCTCCTCGGGAAGGTTCCAGTAGCCGTCGGTCACATTCGGTCCTTTCACGAGAAGTTCACCGACCTCACCGCCGGCATCGCCGGTGACTCCATCGGCGACAGACGTGTCGACCTGCACCTCAACCTCGTGGACGGGCGGGCCGATCGTCCCCACCTTCGGCGCTTCTGCCGGGTTCACGGTGATGACCGGCGAAGTCTCTGTCAGCCCATAGCCTTCGAGCACTGGGACCCCCATGCCGTGATACAGCGCACACAGCTCCGCCGAGAGGCTCCCACCGCCGCTGATGAAGAAGTCGATATCGCCGCCGACGCCCGCTCTGACCTGTTCGAAGACGAGCCGATCGGCGATCGCGTGTTTGGCACTCAAGAGCGTGCCCGGCTCTTCGGCAGTGTGGTACGCTTTCCCGACTCCGACTGCCCACTCGAAGATGTGTGCTTTGATCGGGGACTCGCTCGCCTGCGCGCGGATCGCATCGTAGAGCTTCTCATATACCCGCGGGACCGATCCTGCGACGTTTGGCCGGACGAGCTGAAAATCCTCGCGGAGGGTGTCCGGGCTTTCGGCGTACGCGACGGTTGCACCGGCTGCAAACATCAAAAAGTGTCCGGCCATCCGCTCGAAGACGTGCGCGAGCGGAAGAAATGAGATCGTCTTTGTCCCAGGGCTGATCGTCGGTACGTCCGGGGCCTTGTCGGGCCGCGGCAGGAACCGACGGAGTGACTGGTTAACGTTCGATCGGAAGTTCCAGTGGGTCAGCCGGACCCCTTTCGGCTGGCCAGTCGTTCCGGAGGTGTAAATGAGACTCGCGAGATCCGCAGGGGTCCGTTCGTCGAGCCACGACTGGTAGGTATCCTCGTCGTAGGCGGATTCGCCCATTTCGTACAGCGCTCCGAGTGTGTAGATGTCCTCACGGTCGCGCACTGCGCCAGCCATTCCGCTGCCGTCGGGAATCTCGTCGATAACAATAATGAACGAGAGGGAGAGCTCATCTTCGACAGCGAGGACGCGGCTCAGGGCGTTTGCGTCCTCGACTACGACGCCCGACGCCTCCGAGTCCCCGAGCAGGTGCCGGACTTGTTGTTCCGACGAGGAACTGTAGACGGTGGTGACGACACCGCCGGCAGCGAGGACTGCAAAGTCTGCGTGCGCCCACTCCATTCGTGTCTCTGCAAAGATACCGACTCGATCGCCCGCCTCGACGCCGAGTTCTCGAAATCCCGTCGCAAGCCGGCGAACGATCGATCGCATCTCCGCGTACGTCAACTCGCGATAGGTTTCTGGGTCTGCCGGTGTGACGACGCCGGCACTCGCGAGCGTCCGATCGTACACACCGCCTTTGTACCGCTGCGCGGGTCGATCGGCGTTTCGCTCCACGCTCGCCTCGAACATCTCTATGAGCGTTGTCCGCTCGAAAATCTCGTGTTCGAACGACGCCTCACGATCCCTGAAATTCATGCTCTGACCCACTCTACCTATCATCATAAATAGTTTGGAACGCAAAACACGTGGTTACACGGTCATAAACTTGTGTTGCGTTCTCTTTGGACGCTTCGACGCGGGGATCGCACCCGCTCCGGTCGTGTTCGGCTGCTCGATCGCACCCGCTCCGGTCGTGTTCGCTGTTCGATCACGCATCGACGCGATCGAGATACGCCAGCACGCCGCGGACGTTTATTCTGGTCTCGTCGCGGGCCTTTCGATCGCTCCACAGCCCCTCAGTATCAACATGGTTGACGAAGTGGTCGACCACCGCCTCGTCGGTGTCGAATTCGGCCCGTCGTTGCCTGACCGCTTCGACCCATTCGACGAGCGTCCGTTTGTACCCCGACAACAGTTCCTCGTCGTACGGCACCGGCCCGAAGTGTGCGAAACAGAGCTGTGACGGTTCGAGCGCCTGGATCATCGAGACGTCCTCGAGACACTGATCGAGATCGAACTGTGGGGGCGGGGAGGTTTCTCTGATTTCGTTGCGTTCGGACACCCAGATCCCCGCCGCGTCCGCGGTAAAGACCACGTTGTCGCCATCATCACTGAAGACGAGTTGGTGCGGCGCGTGGCCGGGCGCGTGGTGGGCCGTCAGGGTCCGCTCGCCAAGATCGATCGTCGAACCGCCTTCGAGCGCGTCGATCCGATCGGCCGGCACCGGCTTCGGCTCTACGTAGAATTCCCACTGGTCTTCGACGGCGGCTTTCGTTCCCGCCACGAGACGGCTCGGATCGACAAGGTGGTCGACACCAAGCTCGTGGACCAACACGGTCGCGTTCGGGTACGATTCGGCAAGAAAGCCTGCCCCGCCCGCGTGGTCGAGGTGGATATGCGTCGGCACGATGTATTCGAGCTCGTCCGCGCCGATGTCGAGCGCCGACAGCGAGTCCATGAGCGACTCGACGTTGGTGCCGATCCCGGTGTCGATCACCGCAGGATGTTCGGTGTCCAAAATGTACACCGATCCGTAGCCGTCGACGTCGTACATCCCGGTTGCGTGGTAATACAGGTCGCTACAGCCCGGAACTTCCGTGAGATCGCCGCGGGTCATACGCCTTTATTGCTTGCTGGTGAGGAAAATGGTTCGATCTAGTGGTCTGTGGATCCGGACACCGGTTCGATCGCATCCAGCGTCGTCGTCTCGCCAAAGAGCCAGTCGGCGTGTTCGACCGCGTACGCCTTGTGATCGTCCTCGATGAACCCCAGCGCGTCTTCGACGACGATCGGCCGGAAATCCCGGAGGCCCGCGCTGCCGGCGGTGTGGAGGACACAGACGTTCGCGAGCGTTCCACAGAGCAACAGGTCCGAAATGCCGTGTGCGCGCAGCCATCCTTCGAGATTCGTCTGGTAGAACGCGTCGTAGGTGTGTTTTTCCACGACGAGATCCTCCTCGTGGACATCGAGTTCCTCGAGTAGTTCCGCGTCCCACGTCCCCTCAACGACGTGTTCGCCCCAGCGATCGAACTCATCATAATAGTGGGTGTCATCGAACTGTTCTGGTGGGTGAACGTCGCGAGTATAGACGACCGCCCCGCCAGCCGCACGAATCGTCTCGATCACGTCCGTCACCGGGTCGATCGCCGCCTCGCTCGGTGGCGCGTAGAGACTCCCGTCGGGGTGACAAAACCCGTTTTGCATGTCAACCACGATCGCCGCGGTTTCAGTCGGATCAAACTGCATACCCAACGGTTCGTGATCGATCCGCAAAACTTCGACGGCGAGCGGTTTGTCGAGAGCCATTCGCTTGCGACAAGGTACTTTAGTCCCCGTCCCTATCGATCGGTATGAAACGACTCCTCCCCGTCTGTTTCGTGTTCCTCCTCGTCGGGATGGCGACCGTTGCCGTCGTTTCGACCGCCGGACTCGCGCCGGTAACCGCAGAGACCGCCACTGGCAGTCCGGACGTAATGCAGACCGACGATGGATTCGAAGACAGCCAGATCGGCTGTGTCAACGGTGTCTGTCACGACGACGAACTGGACATTGATCAATCCGACGGCCTCGACGACGAGGAACTGGAGCTGTTCGTCTCCCAGTCGATGGCTCGCGTGGAGTACATTCGCGATCGGCCGTTCCGCGAAGACGTGGGGATCGACGTGATGACCCGCGAGGAGTACCGATCCCAGCAGTCGAACAGCAGCAACGATGAACCCAACGAATTCAACCGCTGGAACGATCAGGTGTGGAAAGGGCTCATGATCATCGGAGAGTCGACGAGCTCGGACGACGAAATCAGCGATACTCTCGGTAGCTCGGTCGCCGGCTTCTACTCACCATCTCGCGATGAGATCGTCATCATCACGCCCGATACAGACAACGTGACGATCGACGACGCGACGCTCGTCCACGAACACGTCCACGCAATGCAGGACCAGTACTACGACCTGACGGACGAACGCTATCGCGGTGAGACCCAGGACGAAGATCTCGCGATCGACGGGATCGTCGAAGGCGAGGCGGGGTACATCGAACAGCGCTACGAAGAACGCTGTGGCGTCGAGTGGAGCTGTCACAGCCCGCCGTCATCCGGTGGTGGAGGTGGCGGCAGCAGCGATTTCAACCTTGGCGTTTTTGTGACTATCTTCCACCCGTATTCTGATGGCCCTGGATACGTCCATGAAATCGTCGAACGTGAGGGATGGGACGGCGTGGACGATCGAATGGAGAACCCCCCACAGTCGACGACACAGGTGACCCACCGAACCAATCGTGAGCCAACACCGATCGACTTCACTGACGAGGCCACAGACGACTGGGAGACGTACCCTGAGCAGGGAGTTGACGGGGCCGACACTGTCGGCGAGGCGTCGATCTACGCGATGTTTTACTATCAGTCTCGCGAGTACGGTGCCGGTGTTGTCGATCCGAACGAGTTTGCGAACGGCGCAGACGCCCCCTACGTGCGGTTCAACTACGTCTCAGCGCCGTCTGATGGGTGGGCAAACGACAAGCTCTACCCATATCGCCGCGGCGACGACGAGAACGGCTACGTCTGGGTAACTGAGTGGGAGAGCGAAGACGATGCCACCGAATTCTACGAGGCGTATCTGTCGATCCTGACTGCGGACGCCCACAATGGAACCGTCCGTGACGACGGCATCCACATCCTCGGCGAAAATAGTGAGTTCAGCGGTGCCTACGGCGTCCATCTCGAGGGCACGACCGTCGAGATCGTCCACGGCCCGTCCCCACAGGCGATCGAACAGCTCCGGCCGAGCACGGCTGAGGCGATCGCCGAGCAGGGGAGCGATGACGACCAGCAAACCGATGACGAACAGCCAACTGACGAGAACGACAGCGCCGACGACTCGGCTGGTGACGGGGACGGCGAGCCGGCGAACACGACCGACGACGCTGAAGATGATAGCGTCCCGGGCTTCGGCCCCGTCGTGGCGATCGTCGCGATCGTGAGCGCCGCGCTCTTGGCCCGTCGGCAGTAGCCCTCACTAGCTGTCCGGTCGTGGTGCCGTCACAGATCCCGCGCGACCATTTCACCCCAGTGTTCGAAGCCGTGTTTCTCGTAGAACGCCTTCGCGCGCTCATTTTTCCGATCGACATCGAGAACGAGCCGATCGAGTGGGAGATCCTGTTCGTCGGCAGTCTCGATCGCCGCCTCCATCAACCGATCGGCGACCCCGGTGCCCCTTGCGTCCGGATGGAGGTACAGCTCGTTCAACACGGCCGCGTCCCAGATGAACGACAGCGACGCCGGCAGGACGAAGACGTAGCCGATCGGTTCACCCGCTGCGGCAATCTCCCCGTCGTCGTCAACCGCTATCTGTACGTTTCGGGGATTCTCCTCGACGCAGCGGTCGACCCACGCGAGGTAGCGATCGCGGTACGTCTCAGTTAGCTTCGCGTCGTAGCGTGCGGCCTTCGACTCACCGCCGGTTCCCTCGCCGAGCCCCCGCTCGAATCCCTCTTTGAGTCCCCAGAGTGCGGTCGAATCGGTCGGTCGATACGGACGGACGGTGACGTTCATCTCGCTCATGCCGATCGATCCCTGCCCACCATCGAAGCGTTTCGGGTTCCGGCCGATCACCCGTTGGCTCCTGTTGGGTCCCGTTGGCCTCCCACAGACAGTCGATCGATCGCCTGCCGGAGACAGCAAATTCGGCAGTTGTCGAACCTTGGGTTCGATACGCTTTTGCCGGTATGCGATCCAGCGACATACATGACCGCCGACACGGGGTGGCTCGGATGAGCGACGCCCCACGGGACGAACTCGCCCGCCGAATCGCCGGTGAGATCACGCTGAGCGGTGACCCTGGCGCGACGCTGCGCAAGTGGCGAACAGACTTTGGCGTCTCCCAGACCGAGCTTGCCGCCGAACTGGACGTCTCGTCGTCGGTCGTCTCTGACTACGAAAGCGGCCGCCGGGAAAGTCCCGGGATCGGTGTCGTCCGCCGAATGGTGACCGCGCTGTTGGCGATCGACGACGAGCGCGGCGGCAAGCGCATCCGCCAGTTTGGTCGCGTGCTCACTGCGGGGTTCGAAAGCGACATCGTGCGGGACCTCCGCGAGTACCGCACCGCAATCTCGCTGTCGGACTTCTACGACGCGATCGAAGCGACGGAGATTACCAGTGGCGATCGCGACTACGTCAACGGTCACACAATCATCAACAGCATTCAGGCGATCACGCGACTCTCGAGCGAGGAGTTCTACCGACTGTACGGACAGAGTACCGATCGCGCGCTCGTGTTTACCGACGTCACGCGCGGAGAATCCCCCCTTGTCGCGATGCGCGTCGTCACGCCCACCCCAAACGCGGTCGTTCTCCACGGACTCTCCGAGGATGACCTCTGGGAGCACGCCCCCGCGCTAGCCTCTGTTGACGGCTTTTCGCTCGCGATTTCGACCTGCGACATCGGGACCGCGCTTGAAAACCTCCGATCGTTCGACTGACTCGCCAGATACCACTGGCTCTTTGGGTCGGTCGGCCCAACAACCGGTATGTCCGATCAATCGTTCGACGTTGACGCCTGGCGACGTGAACTGCGCGAAAACCGCGACGAAAAGGACGCGTTCCTTGCGGAACACCCACAATCGCCAATCGCACCTGAACACCGCGACGAGTTCGATGGACTCGCGTATTTTGATCCTGACCCGACCTACCGCGTCGAGGCGACGGTGACTGTTCACGACGATCCCGAGCCGATCGAACTTGAGACGACCGCCGGCCCGAATGTTCGATACCTGCGGATGGTGTCCTTCGAATTCGAGCTGGCGGGTGACACGCACACGCTTTCGGGGTACGAACAGGAAACCGCCGAAGACGAGTCGATCTTCGTCCCGTTTCGCGATAAGACGACCGGCCAACAGAGCTACCGAACGGGTCGGTACATGGAACTCACGCCGACCACCGAACTGGAGACTGGTGCGACGGTCCCGATCGACTTCAACCTCGCGTATTCGCCGTTTTGCGCGTTCAGCGACGCCTTCTCGTGTCCACTTCCGCCGGAAGAAAACTGGCTCGACTGTGCGATCCGGGCCGGCGAACGCGCCCCGCCTTTTGGTACCTAATCTCACACACAGCGATCGAATTTCCGATTCGACGAGTGTTTTTGCTTGTGTACTCGACTTTGGCGGTTCTCTACGGCAAATCACCATATACTGTTAAAAATTACTGTTAAACGCTAATTACAGAACATACGTCTATCAACAAACCCATATGGAAGACGAATGCCAACCCTTATCCGTGTCCCGAGGGTTTGTTTAGTTGCAATGGCAAACGGTAAAGTTGATTTCTTCAACGACACAGGCGGCTACGGTTTCATTTCGACGGACGATGCTGACGAGGACGTTTTCTTCCACATGGAGGACGTTGGCGGTGAGGATCTAACCGAGGGGACCGAGATCGAATTCGATATTGAACAGGCTCCGAAGGGCCCACGCGCGACGAACGTCGTCCGCAACTAATTACTGAACGGTCGTCTCACGACGACATTTCTCAGTTTCATTATTTACACCGAAGAGAGCGATCGCTCGAGTCATCGTGCTTGTGAGCGATCGGTACTCCATAGAGACATCTCGGTACTTCGATCGCTCAATCAACCATGTATTACTCTTTTAGTCTATCTTATATATGTATATATAAAATAAAATATATTTGGTCAACGTATAAGAAATATATCTTTATATAGCTGCCTCCATCTTTCTCAGTATGACGTGACTGACCGATCGAATAAAAGATATCTCAATTTTGTTGAGTGCTCTCATATCTCCTTTTCAAGAGCTTTTGTGCTACATTCAGCAGCCACTCTCTCACTTTTCGATAGAACGCCTTTATTCATCGCGAGCTCTACTCGTTATGGCCACCTCCTCTCTTCATATGACTTCTTTGTTCAACCCCTTATCGAGAGCTAATCGACCATCGATTATTTAAAACATATCGTACAAATATAATGTATATAAATTTGATACTATTTCTATCTCCTGCGTAATTTTTATACAGACTGATATTTTGTAGGGTACTTTCGACCTTCGGACCATTACGCGTATATTGGTGTAATGAATATCTACACTCTCGTTATTAGGGAAATCTGTTCCTACCCACCCAACTCGACATCCCGCTCAGTAAAACAGGTCCAGCCGATCGACGAACATCCCATCGACCCCCGCCTGTACGGCCGCGTCAACGCCGGATTCGTCGTCGATCGTCCAGACCTTGACCCGTATCCCGTCCGCATGTGCCTCCCGTATCGTCGCTGAGAGCTCAGAGAGATCGTATCGGGGATGGAGTGCTGAACACCCCAAATCGCGGGCGACTGCGAGGCTTTCGCGGAGCCGCTGATCTGTCACGAGCGCGATCGGCACCGAGGAATCGACGTCTCGAATCTCCCGCAGCGCCGCAGGCAGAAATGACGAGACCAGTACTTCGTGTTCGACGTCGGCCGCGATCGACGTTATCTCGTCGGCCATCCCGGCTGTTTTCAACTCGACGTTCACCCGCACGTCCGGCGGAATCACCTCGAAGGCGTCTCCGAGCCGCGGCACGCCGTCTCCGGTACACCCAACCTCACAGGAGGCGAGCGCCTCGTAATCCGTCCGTCCGACTTCTCCGTCACACGCTGTCAGCCGATCGAGTGTCTCGTCGTGAAACACAACAATTTCGCCCGACTCGGCCCGTCGGACGTCCAATTCGATCCCGTCAACGTACGGCGAGACGCGCTCGAAGGCGTATAGCGTGTTCTCTGGGAACTGGGCTGCACAGCCGCGGTGAGCGATGACCTCTCGTTCCTCACGATCCGACTTTATCTGCCACTCGGTTCGCGGTGGGATGTCGGGATCTGGACAGTCCTCTCCGCCATCTGAATCCACACATCCTGCTGCAGCCACGGCGATCGAAGAGCCCATCGCCGCCAGCAGTGCCCGCCTGGTTGGACCGTCCGTGTTCATACCGCTACAACTAGGGCCGCCGTGAAAAGCGATCGGGAATTTGATGCCGAAGCAGTTTTGTCGCAGTTTCCCGCATACATGGATATATAGAATATATATTTCTATCTAGTCGCTGCCAGAATCACACTTTGTATCACAATTACTATACTCTCGGCTCGATTGAAATCTGCCTCAAATATCACGAATATATCTCACTTTGTTTTGTATAACCGTAATAAATGCGATTCTCTTCGTATTACTCTCCAGATTCGTCGTGATATTCATCACTGATCGATCGCGTATTCGGCTTTCCGACACGATCGCTGGAATGTTTATTCGGATGCGAGTCTTCCCTTATGCGTACATTTTTAAATTTTAACTCGGTATGGTAGTCATATGGCCCCCCGAACGACCCTCTCGACAACCGAAACATCGATCGACGTGTTAGAGACGATTCAGCAGCTCAATGGCGCTGGCGTCACGGAGATTGCCGACGCCTTGGACCTCGCGACAAGCACGGCGCACAAACATCTCGTCACCCTCCACGAAGCTGGGTATCTCATCAAAGAGGGCACTACCTACCACGTCGGGCTCAAACTGCTCTCCCTCGGTGAATACGCCAGGCAGCGACGCCCGGAACACCGCCGAGCCGCGGAGACGGTCGACGTCCTCACCACCGAAACACGCGAGGAGGTCGATTTCGTCGTCGAAGAACACGGGCGTATTGTCACCATCAGCGAATCGTATCACGAACAGAATCGCTACGGCGAGGTTGACTCCCGATCGGCCCCGACTGCCAGAGCTCGGGTCGGGACGTACTACCACATGCACTCGACGGCGGCCGGGAAGGCGATCCTGGCGGCACTCCCCGAAGAGCATGTCTCAGCGATCGTTGATCGGTGGGGGCTGCCAGCGAACACCGAGAACACGATCACCGATCGCGATCGGCTCTCTGAGGAACTCAGGGCCGTCCGCGAGCGCGGCTACGCGATTGACGATCAAGAGTTCACCGAGGGGCTTCGAAGCGTTGGAATGGCGGTTACCGATCCACTTGGGTCACCGATCGGCGGATTCAGCGTATCCGGGCCGGCCTACCGTCTGGATGACACGACGATCAAGGAGGAGATCTCTACAACGCTGGCTGGAGCGATCGAGACGTTCGAATCAGATATTGAAACGCTGTGGCCGACAGCGTAACACCGCTGTTGTCGTGCGCCTTACCCGTCGATCGTGGGCTCCGAAAGGGTGACACACACGGTCTTCGTCTGCTGGTAGTGATCGAGGACTTCTGTTCCCAGCTCTCGGCCGATCCCAGACTGTTTGAATCCTCCGTAGGGTGCCTCTGGCAGGATCGGACCGTAGGCGTTGACGTAGACAATCCCGGCCTGGAGATCCGCGGCCGCGCGGTGTGCAATCGACGTTCGTTCTGTCGCGATCCCCGCTGCGAGCCCGTAGTCGGTGTCGTTGGCCATCTCGATCGCCTCCTCGTAGGTCTCGAACGTCTGGACGGTCAACACGGGGCCGAAGATCTCCTCGCGGGCGATCGTCATCGCCGAGTCGACTTCGGTGAACACCGTCGGCTCGACATACCACCCGTCGCGCAGTTTGGGGTCCTCTGGCGTCCCACCGCCTGTGGCCACCGTTGCGCCTTCCTCACGCCCCAGTTGCATGTATTCGCGGACATCGTCGTAGCCCGATCGGGTTGTCAGCGGCCCGAGCGTCGTCGATTCCTCGAGCGGATCGCCGGGCGCGTACCCGGCAGCCGCCTCGCACAACCGCGTGAGGAACTCGTCTGCAATGTTCTCGTGGACGATCGCCCGCGAAAGCGCATCACAGATCTGGCCGGTACCGTAGAAAATTCCGCTGGACGCCGCGTCGACCGCGGTCTCGAGATCGGCGTCCGGAAACACGACGAACGGCGACTTGCCGCCTAACTCTAAGGTTACCGGAACGATCTGCGGTGCGGCCGCGCGCATCACCTGCTCGCCAACCTCGGCGCTCCCGGTAAACGACACCTTTCGAATATCTGTGTGATCGCTCAACGTCGACCCGACGGTCGATCCGGAGCCGGGCACGACGTTACAAACTCCCGCAGGGAGGATGTCTGCGGAGAGCTGCACCATCCGAATGATCGAAAGCGGCGCGTCCGTCGCGGGCTTGAGCACTGCCGCGTTGCCCGCCGCGAGCGCCGGCCCGAGCTTCCAGGCTGCCGACCAGATCGGAAAGTTCCACGGGACGATCTGGCCGACGACACCGTAGGGCTCTCGCCGGGTGTAGATGTGCGTGTTCTCGGTTGCGGGGATCTGTGCGCCGCGCTCTCCGCGGGCGATCGACGCGTAATACTCGAGGGTATCGATCGCGCCTTCGACCTCCGCGCGCGTATCCGCGATCGGCTTGCCGGTGTCAAGACACTCCAGCCGCGTCAGCTCCTCAGCGTGATCTCGAAGCGTCTTGATCCACTCGACCAGCCGCCGTGCCCGATCGGCGTACGTCGTTTTGGCCCACTCGCGATCGTATGCGTCCCACGCTGCGGACACTGCCCGGTCGACGTGGCTTGCGTCGCCGCGACCGACCGCCGCGATCGGTTCGTGGGTTGCTGGATCGATCGTCTCGAACGTCTCGGCTGTCTCCGCAGGGCCCCCGTCGATCCACGGCCCGAACGACAGTCCGTCTGTTACCTCGGCGATCGTGTCGGCGTGGCTGAGCGGTTCCTCGTCGGTCATCGGCTCTCGTAGGCGTCCGTAGCGATACCCAGCAGGTCGTCGGCGTCGGCGTCCCGTGGGTTGTCGTGAATTTCGATAGTGTCAAGCGATTTTTCGGCGATCTCTGGAAGGTCGTCACGATCGACGCCGAGTGCTGCGAGGCTCTCCGGGAGGTCGACCGCGGCGATGAGGTCCTCGACGGCACTCACGGATTCGGCTGCGGCTTCAGCGGTCGACAGCGCTGTCGTGTCGACGCTCATTGCTTCGGCGACCTCCGCGTATCGCTCGGGCACCGCCTCGAGGTTGTACCGCATCACTGCCGGGGTGTACGCCGCGATCGCCTCGCCGTGCGGGATTTCGGGGTACATTCCGCCGGTGACCTCCGCGAGCGAGTGAATTGCGCCGAAGCCCGCGAAGTTCTCACAGATCCCCGCGAGGTGTGAGGCATACAGCATCTGCTCGCGTGCCTCCATGTCGGATTTCCCGTCTGTGTACGCGCGTTCGAGGTACGCCGGCACGGTTTCCATCACGTGACTTGATAGTGGCCTGACAAATGCAGGACACGCTGAGGAGACGTGGTTTTCGAGCGCGTGCGAAAAGGCGTCGAAGCCTGTTGCGGCGGTCTGTCCTGGCGGCAGCGATCGCGTGAGTTCTGGATCGACGATCGAGGCCTCCGCACCGAGGTAGGGCCCGCCGGGGTACAGCGGCGATTGGCCGATCGCCATTTTGAACTCCCGTTCTTCGTCGGTGATCACCGCCCAGTAATCCACCTCACTGCCGGTTCCGGCGGTCGTCGGGACCGTTACGAGCGGCAGCGGCGCGGTCTCGATCGGTCCTTCGGCGACTTCTTCGGCGGACGTGACCTCGTAGTCGACGATCGAGCCGGGATTCGTCGTCATCAACGCCGCGCACTTGGCCGTGTCGATCGAACTGCCGCCGCCGACAGCGACGATCGCATCTGCGCCGGCGTCGGCGACAGCCTCCGTCGCCGCCTCGACCATCGACACCGTCGGATTCGGTCGGACGCCGTCGTACACATCGTACTCGACCGCTGTCTCCGAGAGCGCAGCGGTTACCGGGTCGAGAATCCCTGCGTCGACGATCCCAGGGTCGGTCACGACGAGCAGTGACTCCCACTCCTGAGATTCGACGAGCCCGCCGAGCCGATCGATCGTTCCTGATCCGAATTCGACCTGGATTGGGAACGCGAGGGTGTAGGCGTCGAGGCTCATTTTTTCTCACCGCTGTGGTCGATCGATCGGTTCAATAGTGCTGTCGCTGGTGGATTTCCACGGGCGATGCTCTCGCCACGTGTGGCTGCTGGGCTCATACGTCTTGATCGTTGAAGCCGTCTCTCATAAACTTTCGTCTGCTATTTTTCTCTGTGTCAAACGTTCGCACACGTAAATTATATAATGATTTTATCATAACGTTTATTACCCGACGATAGCCACATATGGTCACGATGGCGTCATATAGACAGACACGTCGATCGTTCGTGCGACGAACGGGGGCAACGACAGCGGCGATTGGAGCGCTCGCAACGGCTGGCTGCCTCGGTGGTGATGACGAGGAGGGCCTCGACGCGGTCGACAGCGTTGAGATCGAGTTGTGGCACGGCCTCGGCGGCGACCTTGGCGCTGAGGTTGCTTCACTCGCTGACGACTTCAGCGAGCAGTCAGATACGATCACCGTGGAGGCGATCGAGCAGGGGTCGTATCGAGAGACGATGAACCAGACGATCAACGCGGTCCGCGCGGGCGAGCCGCCGGGAATCGCACAGATCTTCGAGGTGGGAACGAAGACCGCACTCGACAGCGGGGCGTTCGTGCCGATCGAAGAAGCGATCCCCGAAGACCGCATCGACTGGGACTCGTTCCTCAGCCCGGTGCTCGATTACTACCGCATCGACGGCGCGCTGAACTCGATGCCGTTCAACTCCTCGAACGCGATCATGATGTACAACCGTGACGCGTTTTCGGAGGCTGGGATCGATCCTGACTCGCCGCCACGGAGCTTCCAGGACGTTCTCGACTACTCTGATCAGCTGATGGACGCTGGCTACAACTACGGCATCACGTGGCCGAACCACTCATGGTTCGTCGAACAGTGGTTCGCCGGACAGGACGCACTGTTGGTCAACAACGACAACGGTCGTGACGGGGATCCGACCGAGACGTTCATCAACGAAGAGGCTGGCACGACTATCTTTGAGTTCATCCAGGAACTCATGGAAAAAGACGCCGTGCTCTCGACGGGAATCGAGGCGTGGGGCGAGGCCCAGCAGGGCTTTTTCACCCAGGAAGCACCGATCGTCCTGTACTCGACCTCGAGTATCAACCCGATGCTGCAGGGTGCGGCCGACAACGACTTCGAGGCCTCCGCGGCACGGCTGCCGGTCCCCGGCGGCGAGCAGGCCGGCGTGACCATCGGCGGCGGATCGCTGTGGGTCCCCGACGAGCAGGGGCAAGCTGAGGAGGAGGCGGCGATCGAGTTCCTGCTTTGGCTCACTGAACCCGAACAGCAGTCCCGCTGGCACCGAAACACCGGCTACTTCCCGGTCCGCGAGGAGTCGATCGAGAACCTCACCGAAGAGGGCTTCTACGACGAAAACCCAGACTTCCGTGTCGCACTCGATCAGCTCGAAGCCGATCAGGACACCGCAGCCACCCGTGGCGCGGTCGTCGGGCCGTTCCTCGACCTCCGAACCACCGTCGCCGAGAGCTACGTTGCGATCGCTGACGGCGATCCGGTCGGTGAGACGCTCGACGACGCGAAAGAAACGATCGACGAGGCGCTGGAAGACTACAACGAGCGCCAGAGCGAATAGCGCCGCGCACCGATCGCTCGCTCTCGGGCCGATCGGCTACGACCGCTTGTGATCGTCTTAGATCACTGTCAAAAAACACATGTCGTCTTCACCGTGGTCGAAGGATACATTGAAGAGACCCAGGCAAGATACACAACACAAATGAGCGAACAATCAGCACGGGAGGTGTTTACGAACAACAAGGAGGCAGCGTTGCTCTTGTTGCCGACGCTTTTCGTTATCGTCATGTTCCTGTACTGGCCGGCAATCGATACGTTCCGGTTGAGCTTCTTTCAGACAACGCTGACCAGCGAGCGATTCGCGGGAACGTATAATTACATCCGACTGTTCACCTCTGGAAGCTACCAGAACAGTTTGTTCGTCACGTTCGGCTTCGGACTCGTCGTTGTCGGCGGGACGATGCTGTTGTCGCTGTTTATCTCGTTCATGCTCTACGAGGTCGATCGATTTACCTCGATCTACCTCATCACGGCCATCTGGCCGTACGCGCTGCCGCCGGCGGTCGCCGGGCTCGTCCTGTTGTTCCTCTTGCAGCCGGATCTTGGCATTTTGACCTACTGGATCAGGTCGATCGGCTCGATCTTTGGGATGGACCTCGGCCTTGACTGGCGGACGAGCGGGCCGATGGCGTTTGTTGTCGTCTCAATCACCGCGATCTGGAAACAACTCGGATATAATATTATCTTCATGGTCGCCGCAATGAATAACATCCCCAACACGATCGACGAGGCCGCACAGCTCGATGGGATCAGTCGGAGCAACCGGCTGTTCAAGATTTACGTTCCGCTGATGTCGCCGACGCTCGTCTTCTTGATCGTCATCAACACGATCTACGCGTTCTTCGCAACGTTCCCGATCATCGACCTCATGACGTCTGGGGGGCCCGGTGGCGCGACGAACATCCTCATCTACAAGCTGTTCATCGACGCCTTCGAGAACTTCAACCTCGGCTACGCGGCCGCACAGTCGCTCGTGTTGTTCCTCATCGTCGGGGTTCTCATGTACATTCAGCTCCGGGTCACAGACCGCTACGCACACTACGGGTGATTACAGATGGCTAAACACGACGCTACCGAACGCGACGCGGTCGATCGATACACCGGCGGATCGCTCGGGGGATCGCTCCCCGATAACCTCTGGATGCACGTTGGGCTGATCGGCTCGATCGCGCTCATGTCGCTGCCGATCGTTCTCGCGGCACTCATGAGCACACAGTCAGTCAGCCAGATCTACGAGGTGACGAACCTCGCGCCGGGCGGACAGGGAGTCGACAACTACACCCGAGCGCTGTTCGAGCACGACCTCTTTGCGTTCATGATCAACTCGTTCATCATGGCGATCGCGATCGTGATTGGCAAGATCGCGCTGTCGCTGCTCGCAGCGCTCGCGCTCGTCTACTACGACTTCCCGTACAAGAACGCGGTCTTCGTGTTCGTGTTGTTCACGCTCATGTTGCCGGTGCCGGTCCGGATCGTCCCGCTGTTCGAACTGATGGTTAACCTCGACTGGATCAACACCATGTGGGCGATCACGGTGCCGTACCTCGCGAGTGCGACCGCCGTGTTCCTGTTTCGACAACACTTCATGTCGATCCCGGCGTCGATGGTTGAGGCAGCCAAACTCGACGACATCGGTGGGATAAAATTCCTCATCTACGTGTTGATCCCGATGTCGAAGGGCATGATCGCCGGCGTGGGCGTGATCACGTACGTCTACGCGTGGAACCAGTACCTCTGGCCGCTGGCAGTGATCAACAACAAAGAGAATCAGGTGCTGCAGGTCGGCCTCAAGAGCCTCGAAGGCACGGCGGCAGCCGGTCAGATCGAGTGGGGACTCATCATGTCGGGAGCGATCATCGCGTTGATTCCCCCGCTCATTGTCCTCGTCGTGTTGCACAAACCGCTTCTTGAAACGTTCGGACTCCAACAGAAATAACCATGGCAAGGATACAACTCGAAAACATCACGAAACGGTTCGATGACGTAGTGGCAGTGAAGGATCTCAACCTCGAGGTCGACGACGGCGAATTTATTGTTGTCGTCGGACCGTCTGGGTGTGGAAAGTCGACAACACTACGGATGATTTCCGGGCTCGAGTCGGTCTCGGAGGGAACGATTCGTATCGGTGGTGTTGACGTGACGGGCCAGGAGCCGAGCGATCGGGGCATCGCGATGGTGTTCCAAAACTACGCGCTGTACCCGCATATGTCCGCGAAACGGAACATGACGTTCGGCATGAAGTCAGCAGGATCATTCACCGACGAGGAGATCGAAGAGCGAGCGATGTCGGCCGCAGAGATTCTCGACATCACCGATCTCCTCGGCCGGAAGCCGGGGGCGCTCTCGGGTGGTGAACGCCAGCGGGTCGCGCTTGGTCGAGCGATCTGTCGAGACCCGCAGGTGTTTCTCATGGACGAGCCGCTGTCGAACCTCGATGCGAAGCTTCGGGTTCAGATGCGCGCCGAACTCGCCAAGCTCCACGACGAACTCGGGACGACCACTGTCTACGTTACCCACGACCAGACCGAAGCGATGACGCTGGGCGATCGCGTCGTTGTGCTCGATGGTGGGCAGCTCCAGCAGGTCGACTCGCCCCAGCGGCTGTATGACTTCCCCGAGAATCGATTTGTCGCCGAATTTATTGGCGACCCGGCGATGAACATGATCGCCGTCGATGTCGCAGACGGAATCGCGAGCCATCCGGCGTTTTCGATTCCACTACCTGATGGGGACAGCCTCTCGGTCGGGTCCGCTGTCCTCGGTATCCGGCCCGAGGATCTGTATCTCGCTGACGAACGCGAGGCCACAAGCCCCGAAACGTTTGAGGCGACCGTCAGCGTGACTGAGCCCCTCGGCGATAGTCTGTTGCTGCACGGTCAGATCGAGGGCCACGAGTTCAAGATTCAGGCCCAACCACGGCGAACGATCACTCCGGGAGATACTGTCGAACTCGGATACGATCCGGATCGCCTCCACCTGTTCGATCGAGACACCGGCGAGGCGATCTATCACTCTGACCCAACGGCGTCGATCGCGCCTTCGGGGGTCACTCAGTGACCATGCAGGTAATTGGCCATCGTGGCTGTCTGGCCCACGGCCCAGAGAACACGATCGAAGCGGTTCGAGCCGCCGCACCGCACGTCGACATGGTCGAGATCGACATCCAGCGGTGTTCGAGCGGCGAGATCATTGTGTTCCATGACACGATACTTGATCGGCTGACCGACGCGTCGGGTGCGGTTCCAACGACTCCGTGGGAGTCGCTCAAAACGCTCACAATTGGCGATTCAGACGCGACGATTCCGCTGTTCTCGTCGTTTCTCGAGTCGATCCCGTCGGATCTGTCGGTGAATGTGGAGCTCAAACACGCCGGGATGGCCGCAGACGTGATCGACATTGTCTCGGCCGTCGACAACGAGTTGTTGTTCTCCTCGTTCGATCCACACGCGATCGCGCCGCTTTCCGAGTACGAGACCGCGTATCTCTTCTACGAGGGATCACCGGATAATTGGTCGGACGCACTCGCTGTGGCCGACGCGCTCGGCTGTACAGCGGTCCATCCACACTATCCACTGGTTGATGCGGCACGGATCGATGATGCCCACAACCGTGGATTCACGGTCAACACCTGGACGGTTCCAGATCGCGTGACCGTCGATCGGCTCCGTGCAGCAGGTGTTGACGGCGTCGTCGTCGATGACTGGCAGATCGCCGAACAGTAGCCCCGATCGCTCCTCCAGACGATTTGCCATTTCTCCCGACGGATTAGACGCAATCTCTTCATCGATCCGGCGATCGTCGTGGGCCTCAATAATCTATATAGATATATGTGATAAACGTTGTCAACAATAGTTTTATCACCGATCGAACCGTAGATAAACTGCTACTAGCCGATCGTCTCTGATACTATGCTTTCACCATTCGAGGATGTCGTCCTGTTGAACCTCGACTCATCAGTGGTAAAGCTCGTCGTTGCTGCCTCGCTCGGGATGTTTCTGGGGTTAGAACGCGAGTGGTCACAGAAGTCCGCCGGTATCCGAACGTTTGCGCTTGTCAGTCTGCTTGGATCGTTGTTTGTTGTCTTGGACTCCCGTGAGCTGTTGCTCGTCGGCGGATTGCTCGTGATCGCCCACGCCGTGTTGTTGGCAGTCCGGAGCCTCGTGCAAGAAGACCACGACGGGCTGTTGTTGACCACGTCCACGTCGCTGCTCGTCGCCTACGGCGTTGGCGGGCTCGTCGGCACCGGGCTGTACATCGAGGCAGTCACCGTTGCGGTATTGTCCTCGCTGCTTTTGGTACTCAAACGCGAACTCCACGAGTTCGCGTGGGGGCTTTCGCGCGAAGAGGTTCGCTCGGCCACCGAGTTTGCGATCCTCGCATTTGTCATCTACCCGGTCCTTCCCGCCGAAACCATGGGTCCATGGAACGCCATCCAGCCACGGATGATCTGGCTACTCGTGATCGCGATCAGCGCGATCGGCTTTGTCAACTACGTCCTCGTCAAACGCTACGAGGGCCAGGGGATCGCATTCACCGCCTTCTTTGGTGGGCTCGTCAACTCCACCGCAGTTATCGCCGAGATGTCAAAGCGCGCGAGTACTGATTCGTCGCTCGTTGGGCTCGCAGTCGGCGCAATCCTGTTGGCGAACGCCGCAATGGCGATCCGAAACGCGCTCATCGTTGCGATCTTTTTGCCCTCCGCGATTTTGACGGTCGGGTTACCGCTGGGCGCGATCGCAATTACGGGCATTCTTATTTCGATTGCGACCAGTGACTGGTCTGCGACGATCGAAGCCGATCTTGAATCGCCCTTTAGCCTCCGCAACGCACTCACATTTGGGCTGTTGTTCCTCATTGTGCTGCTCGTCTCTGCGGCCGCCCAGGAGACGCTCGGCGCGGGTGGATTCATTGCGACGACGTTCCTCGCGGGACTCGTCTCCTCTGGCACCGCGGCGACGACAGCGATTTCGCTCGTCGCTACCGGACAGATAACGACCGAAACCGCAGTCTGGGGCGTCATCTCCGGAACAGTTGCGTCAATCCTCGTGAAGGTCTTCTTCGCCGCGGCAGTCGAGCGAAAACTGGTCAAACCGGTATTACTCTACAGCGCGGTGTTGATCCTCGTGGGAATCATTGTTGGATTTATTAGTTCAATGATGGTATAGCTAACAGTACATATTGCTGTTATTTGTTTCCAGACACAGCGATCGAACTGAGTCGCTGGCTCCGATCGGGCTCATTACATTGTGGAGTACGTTTCATGAAGCTAGCACCGTGAGCTATGTGTTGTTTCTCTGATTAACTATCAAAAATATATACTATCTCTCAAAATATTATACAATTAATACTTATCACTACTGTGGTTGTTCGACCTGTCGATCGACAAAGGTACCTCCTTCATTTTGCCTTTTGTCCCGATTATCGCTTCATTCTATCGCAAATATTTGAAGTAGTGCTCTATTGAACTGAGGGATCCCAGCGGAATTAGTGGCTTTTGAGATGAAAACTCGAGTTTATCCGTTGGTTTACAAAAACTGCTTGAACCCCTGCACTATTTTTTTATTTCAATAGAGAAGTACATCGACTTTTTGAAGCCAGTTATGGACTGCGTGCGATTCCTTTTAATACAAACTATCAGAATACTACTTTGTATATAAATATGATAGTATGGCACATCAAAATTGAATACCGATCCCAATGATCGCGGTGAGTGTTCGCTTTCACTCCACAAACTCTAGGCCTATACACTCTGCATCGCAGTCGAAGCGGCTGCTATTGTAAATAGAACATTCGGAATCAAGACCGCCTCGATTTCTTGAACTCATTACGCCGTTATCCTGCTACCGTCCTCCATCTTCAATGGGGTACTCAATCAAAAAATTGAGTCGATCGGATTCGGACGCAGACTGAAACTAAACTCCTTATGATTGATCTATCAACGCCGGTCTGAAGTCTTGATTACCGGTGGGGGGATTGTGTCATTATATTAGAACGAATGTAAAGTTAGCTACGGTCGTACTAATTCGGATCGCACATGGAATTACAATTATATGATTGTAATGAATCTGTGGGCATCAAGACATCGAGTTCTCGAGCTCGAACTCGTTTGCGACGCCGAGGAGAATTTTCGGGATTTCCTCTTCAAACCGATCTTCGGTCATCCGGTTCGCGGGACTGGCGACGCTGAAGGCACCGACGACACGCCCATCGGAACCGTTGACGGGGACGCCGACGGCCTTCACTCCCTCCAATTGCTCCTCGTCGTTGAACGCGACACCCCGGTCCGCGACGGCTTCCAGTTCTTCAAGCAGCACGGACTGATCAGTGGTGGTATTCTCCGTGCTCGCCGGGAGACCCCACTGTTCGATGATGTCGATGACTCGCTCTCGAGGGAGACGGGAGAGAATCGCCTTTCCGGCAGCGGTCTGGTGGAGGTGGAACCGTTTGCCAACGGTGGAGTACTTCCAGACGGCGTGCTTCCCGGAGTAGGTATACATGTAGACACCCCGGCCGTTCTCTTCGACGACGAAGACGGCCCGAAACTCCGTCTCTCGTGCGAGCTGGTCGGTGTACGAGTCGGCGATCGCGTAGGCATTTCGCCTGTTGCGAACGTAGTTAGCCAGTCCGAGGAAATGGAGACTAAGGTGGTAGATGTCCCCAGATTTGACGACGTAATCCGCACCGACGAGGGTTGAGAGATGGGCGTGAACAGTGCTTGCCGACAGGTCGAGTACCTCCGCAAGCTCTGTTACCCGAGCGCCGTCCAACTCACGCAATTTCTCTATAATCTCGAGTGAGGTCATCGTGGCCTGGACCTGCCGACTGCCGCTTTTTTTCTTCATGCTTACGCATCCCCCGGATAGTATATAAAGTTCGTGTCTACCGAATCATTGGATAGTTTCTCCATATCGGTTAGGAATTGAACCCCCATGCAACCATGAGACATAGCCACATCGTATATAATATTCGTGTCTGCCCAAACGATCTCCGGCGACAATCGAACGGCAGCCATTCGTCGGCTCTCCAAATCCACATGATTGAGCAGTTGTAAGTTGAACTTCTTCTTATTTTAGCGCCTAATCCGGCTGAAACGGGTACAGACGCCGGAGCATTTGGCATGTGGTGGCGGCTGAAGTGCGATTCGTGTCTCCCGAATATTTGTGCAACATTCGATCGTGTTTCTGGGGGTCACGGAGCGTTCGTGATTCAGATCCCGAGCATCTCGCGAGTCTCCGCGGGGGACGCAACAGGTCGTTCGAGTTCGTCGGCGATGCGGGCGGTCCGCCGGACGAGCTGTGCGTTGCTCTCAGCGAGTTCACCTTTCCGGTAGTAGACGTTGTCTTCCATCCCGACACGGACGTGCCCACCCATCGTGATAGCCGCTGTCGTCATCGGGAGTTGGTGCTTGCCGACGGCGAGGCACTGCCACTCGACAGGGTCGGGCAAGTTGTCGACGAAGGCCCTCAAATTTCGGGGACCGGGTGGCATCCCGTTTTGCATCCCGAAAATGACCGTCGCCCAGTATGGTTCCGCTAGGAGACCCTCATTAATGAGATGTTCCGCCTCCGGGATATGGCCCGGATTGAACAGTTCGAGTTCGGGTTTGACCCCGGCCTCACGCATTCGCTCGGCGTACTCCTCGCTCTGTTCACGCGTGTTCTCGGCCGTCCGCGTCTGGCCGAAGTTGATGGGACCGAGGTCGATGGTCGCCATCTCTGGCCGTGGCTCTGTCTCTATCACCGGAGCGATGCGCTCTTCTCGCGGATAGATACCACCACCGCCCGTGGTGAAGTTGACGATGATGTCATTGCAGTGCTCGTCGATCGCGTCTCTGAGCTCCTGGTATCTAGCGACCGACTTCGTCTTGTCACCGTGTTCGTCACGGGCGTGGAGGTGGACAATCGACGCCCCCGCCTCCTCACAGGCGGCGACGTCCTGTGCCACTTCAACGGGCTGGGTCGGGAGGTTCGGGTTCGCCTCCTTCCCTTGATGTCCCCCGGTCGTCGCGACGGAGATGATGAGCTTTCGGTCGAAGTAATCTTCGTAGCCACTGTATGGCATACCCCAACCCACCCATTTCATCGTGTTAATTCTTCCGGGGGCGCGGCTGGGACGGTTGTTTCATGATGCCACGTTGTCTTCTGGTGATTTCCAGGTGGTACGTCTGTGCGTGATGGGCACAGCCTGGCGTGAAACCCTAATGTTTATTTATTCCTATTGGGATCGAGAGAGTATGCAGCAAGATAGCACAGCTTTGGTTACCGGTGGCGGCCGTGGTATCGGCCAAGCAATCTGCGTCGAGCTAGCACGACACGGAGCCAACATCGTTGTCGCTGATCTCAACCCCGACGAGATGCAGGAGACCGTCGAACTCGTCGACGCCGAGAATACGCGTGCCCTCGCGGAAGAGACCGACGTTACCGATCTCGAGTCCGTCGAATCGACGGTTGAGGCCGCACTCGGGGAGTTCGGCAGCGTGGAGTGGCTCGTCAATAACGCCGGCATCGCGGGACCGACTGCGCCGTGCGAATCTATCGATTCGGTGGAGTGGAATGATACTCTCGACGTGAACCTCCGGGGGGCGTTCTACACCTGTCGAACACTGCTTCCCTCAATGAAACAACAGTCATACGGCCGAATCGTCAATATCGCCTCAGTGACGGGGAAGCGGCCGCTCACACAGCGGACACCGTACGCGGCTTCGAAGATGGGGCTCATCGGATTCACGCGAACGCTCGCCGCCGAGGTTGGTGACCACGACATCAACGTCAACTCCATCTGTCCGGGATCGGTTGACGGTCCCCGCATCCAGCGAGTCTTCGAGGAGAAAGCCCAGGCGACAGGCCGGTCCTACGAGGCGGTTCGGTCGGACGCCGAAGACCAGAGCCCTCGGCAGGAACTGGTGAATAAAGAGGACGTCGCGAATACGGTTGCGTTCCTTTGCTCGTCTGACGCCGATCGGATAACTGGACAGGATCTCAACGTCTCGGCGGGCAAAGTGATGTATTAAGCAGACTCGAGGCGCGAGCAGACGGAACGAAATCCACCCAGCGAGAGCGACAGCCGCCGAAGCGTATCCCATGATCGATCATAAACTATATATCATAGGGGTCTCCACAGCATACTGACGCAAACATGGCACAAGATAGCACCAACCAGATGAGGCGCCAGTTTATGAAAAAGATCTCTGTCGGAGGATCTGCGGTTGCACTGGGTGGCTTGGCAGGGTGTACAGGTGGCTCGGAGGATGATGATTCGAACGATGACGGCTCGTCGTCCTCGGACGACTCAGGTGGCTCTAATGATTCGGAGACTTCGATGGCCTCCATCGCGAACCGACAGAACTCCTATTGGCTCAGCTGGGAGAAGGGCTACCTCGAGGCCGCCGAGGCCTTCGGCTACGACACAAACGTCCAGACAAACAACGGCGAGGTACAAACACAGCAACAGCAGTTCGACTCGGCGGTCTCCAATGAAGCTGACTTCATCGTGGGCCAGACATATACCAACGCTGCCGCGATCACGCTGGCGGAGACGCTGGTGGGGGCAGGTACCCCGGGTGTACTGGCCGTCACTATTGCCGACTGGTACGTCCCGCAGGACGCCGGTGGGGAGTACGTGACGTTCTTCACGCCGCACTTCGTCAACCACGCGTACAGCGCTGCGAAGATGCTGTTCGAGGCGATGGGGGGCAGCGGAACCTTCGTTCACATCGAGGGTAACCGCGGCACGGCCCCGAACATTGGCCGGAACAAGGGTGTCGATCTGGCGATGGAAGAGTACCCCGACATCGAGATGGCGGGGTCACGCCAGCCGGGCAACTTCATACGCTCTGACGCCCGCGATGTAATGAATGACAAGATCTCCCAGTACGGCGACGACATTGACGGCTTCTTTGGCCAGAATGACGCTGTCGCACTGGGCGGGATCACCGTCCTCGAAGAGAACGATATCGACGTGCCCGTCGTCGGTATCGACGCCAGCGAGCCTGGACTTGAGGCCATCGCCGAGGATCGGATGACCGGGACCGTCTCGGGCATGGGCCCGTGGCAGGCAGGTTGGTCGGTCGCGAAGTGTCACGACTACCTCAACGGGCACAGGCTCAGCGACGCGGAGAAGATGATGTCGTTCAACGCGCCGGTCTGCGTCAAGAACCCCGACGACTGGACCGACACAATCGATCGGCTCCCGGTTGTCGACGCCGCCGACTACAACGAGGCGATCTTCTCGGACGAGACGCCCTACGACTGGAAGAAGATGTCCGTCGTCGAGTCCGGCGAAGACGCCTGGGATCCCCAGATCGACATGCAGCCAATGAACCTCGACGACATGAAGGAGATCCTCGACTGGGAGGAAGATGACAAACCGAGTGATTATTCGCTACCGGGCGCCTACACCGACAGTGCGGTCCAGGAGGAGACGACGCAACTGTACGAGGACCAATTCCAATCGAACCCGCTTAAATAATCCCTATCTCACACCCCATGGCAACACAGACACACACCAACGCGACGGACATGGACCAAGCCGACCCGATCGGCGGGGGCCACCACAGCTTCCGTGTCGAGGGTATCTCGAAGTCGTTCCGCCACGTGCAGGCCCTCGAAGACGTGTCGCTGGCAGTCGACCACGGCGAAGTCATCGGTCTGGTCGGAGAAAATGGTGCGGGCAAGAGTACACTCCTGAAAATCCTGACCGGCGTGTTGCAGGCCGACGAGGGGCAACTGTTCGTTGATGGAGAAGCGGTCACGTTCAAGAACCCGCGTGAGGCGGCGAACTACGGCGTCTCGCTCGTCCATCAAGAGCAGGATATTATCACGACCATGCGGGGGTACGAGAACCTCTATCTCGGGCGGGAGATCGAGCGCTTCGGTGTGCTCGAAAAAGAGCAGATGCGCAAGGAGGCGCAAGCCTTTGTCGATGACCTGGGGATCAACATCGACATGCAAGAGCACGTACGCGACTACACGTTCAACGAGCGACAGATGCTCGAGATTGCGAAGTCGTTTCACGTCTCGAAGAAATCCGAGAATCCCGTCATCCTTCTCGACGAACCGACGGCCGGACTTGAGGAGAGCGGCCGCCAGATTCTCTTCGACCTCGTGAACGATCTGCGGGACCGGGCGACGTTCGTCTTCGTTTCCCACGAACTCGACGAGGTGCTGCAGATATCCGACCGGATCTACGTTCTCAAAGATGGAGAGCGCGTCGACGACACGACCGCGGCCGAAGCCACCACGGACTCGCTGCAGCAGGCGATGGTCGGCCGCGAGACTGCTGACGAGTACTACCGAGTCCCTGACCAGCAGCGCGACACCGAACTCGGGGAGACGACGCTGACCGTCGATAAGGCGGCTCACGAGGACGTAGTCGGGCCGGTCTCGTTTTCGGTCCGTGAAGGCGAGATCTTCGGTATCGTCGGCGTCGAGGGCTCGGGCAAACAGCGGTTGGGTCGTCTACTTGCGGGCGATCTCGACATAACTCAGGGCTCGATCTCAGTCGACGGCACCACCCTGCACCGTCCAACGGTTTCCGATATGGTCGACGCGGGTGTCGGCTACATTCCAAAAGACCGGAAGTCCGAGGGCTTGTTACTCTACCAGTCGGTGCTGGTCAACACTTCCTTGGCGATGGTCCGGGACATGCACGGGAACGTACCGTTGCTTGATCTCGACGCCGAGGAGGAGGCGACCCTCGACGCTATCGAAGAGCTGTCGATCAAGACCCCAGGGCCCAAAGCGCTAGTGCACGGACTAAGCGGCGGGAACCAGCAGAAGGTCGTCATCGCCCGCTGGCTGGCCCAAGAGACCCCTGTGCTCGTGATGGACAACGTGACCCGAGGCATCGACGTCGGTGCCAAAGAGGAGGTGTACCGTCTCTGCCGTGAATTGACAGACCAGGGCGTCTCGATCGTCTTCATCGGTGACGAACTGCCCGAGGTCATCGGTATGTCCAACCGGATCGCCGTGATGGCGAACGGGGAGTTCGTCGGCGAGGCCTTCGACGCCTCGCTGGGCAACAAACCGACCGAACAAGAGCTTATACAGGAGATGATTTGACAATGAGTACGAGTACCGTCAGCGAGTGGATCACCGAGCAACGAGAGCAGCGCACGCTCCAGGACTGGATACAGGATTTGGGGCCGTTCGTTATGCTGTTCGGGTTGATAATCACCTTTTCGCTCACGACGGATCGCTTTTTGACCGGGGGTAATCTGATCGATAACGTCGCAAAGAACGCGGTCACGCTGTTGCTGGTCGCGCTTGCGGGAACCTTCCCTATTCTTCAGCAGAGCATCGACCTCTCTGTCGAGTCGATCGTGCTACTGACGGGCGTCGTGACCGTCGTCTTGATTTCGAAGTTCGGTTTAGGCCTCCTAGCCATCCCAATCGCCATCGGCGTTGGGATGCTCGCTGGCCTGTTCAACGGCGTCATTTTCACGAAGCTCAAGGTACCCTCGTTCCTCGTCACGCTCGGGACGCTCTCGGTGATGGCCGGGATCGGGAAGATCATCACCGGCGGGTCGACCATTACGTTCCGGGACCCTGCGGTCCGCGTCATCTCAAACGGCGAAGTCTTAGGTATCCCCAACCTCGTGCTCTGGGGGCTGCTCATCTACGCCGGCACCATCGTGCTGGCCTTCCGGACGAAGTTCGGCCGGTACTGCTTCGCACTGGGCGAGAACGAGCGTGTCGTCGAATTGGCCGGTGCAAAGGTCGACCGCTACAAGATCTACCCGTTCGTGCTGTCGGGACTGCTCTGTGGTATCGCCGGCGTCCTGCTGACACTGCGCATCTCGTCGGCGTCTCCAAACATCGGGAGCGGGCTCATGCTCCCCAGCATCGCCGCTATCGTCATGGGCGGGACGGCGCTGACCGGCGGCGTCGGTGGGCCGCACCGAACCATTCTGGGGGTGCTCGTCATCGCGGTCCTGAACAACGGGATGAATCTGCTCGGCATCGACTCGTTCATCCAGGAGATAATCCTGGGACTCGTGGTGGTCGGGGCAGTGGCCCTGTCGATCGATCGCAAGAAGATCGACGTGGTAAAGTAGAGCGGCGCGTCCCGATATCGATTTTCCCTTCTTTTGCCTTCATGTCCCCATGTGACCTACACTTTCGTGTCTCCCAGTAGCGTACGATACGCTTTGGGACGCACACTAGTCGGGTTAGACGAGTCACCACAAATGCAGAACACGCTCGAGTATGCCCTTTCATCCACAACAGCGACGAGCTCGGTCTCGTCCAACTCATCGAGAACGGCGAGTGTATCATCGATCCCAACCGTACCGACGAACATGACGTCGATCAGATCGTGATCGGAAGTCACGACCGACTGGGTGTCGCACGCGTCCTCGATCAAGAACGTGACTGAACCGATCGTCTGTCATCCCGAATGTCAGACGATGCTGGTTCAGTGAGCGATGCCCGCAGAATAGCTATCACAGATGGAGCGGTCAGTCAGTCGGCGCTCGCGACGGCGTCGACATGACCGCTCGGCACGGTGCCTTCGTTGGTCCAGCCACGGCGTTCGTAGTACTCGTCGAGCGCCGCCTCGAAGTCCGGAAGCGAGTAGGGGAGTGTGTCGTCTTCACGGTCGACACCGCGTCGGTTGTTGAAATGCCGTTCGAGATCGACGACCTTCGACCCCACGCTCAGAAGCGACTCGTAGTCGGTCGAGAACAGCCCCTCGAGTCGTTCGGGCGTCATGAAGCTCCGCGAGAACCGACAGATGATACCACAGTCCTCCAGTGCGCGGGCGTTCTCCTGCTCGATGACCATCTCGGGTTTCCCCTCTAGCCCCGTCGGATCGTACGCCGCTTCGGCGTCGACAAGCGGATACTCCCAAGCGTACATCGTGGTAAACATGTGGTCTGCACCCCTCGTGGCCGTCGCGTACGACAACCCCTGGCCGTTCAGGGTGCGGCCGTCGTGGGCGGCAAAGTCGAGCCCTTTGACGGTCCAATTCTCGACGCCTAACTCCTGGTGGAACCGGTCGATCCCCTCTGCGAGGAGATCGCCGATACCTTCTCGATGCGCAATTTTCTCGACCGTTTCGAAAATAAGCTCTGTGTTTCCGAATTCCTCTTCGCTCGCCAAGTAGGCAGAGACGACGTTCCCACAGGTGATGCTATCCAGTCCGTATCTATCGCACAGCTCGTTCGACTGCATCACGTCGACGATATCGTCAACGCCAGCGTTCGACCCGAACGACATCACTGTCTCAAACTCCGGTCCCTCGGTCTCCACGCCTCTTTCTTCGTCTTTCGTGGGGAGCTTGCAGGCGAACGCACACGACGAACAGGTTCCCTTCTTGAACTTCTTTTCTTCAACTCTATCCCCGCTGATGCCCTCTGCACCCTCGAATTCCAGTTCGGAAAAGTACCTCGTCGGCAGGGCCGACACCTCGTTGGCGAGTTCGGTCACTGATGTCGTTCCCTGTCGTTTCATGATGTGGTCGGAGGTGGCTGCGTCGCGGTGAACGTCCATCTGGATCGTGGGGATCTCGATCTCCGGGCTCGAACCGCCGTCGAACGTGATCGCCTTGACTCCCTTGGCCCCGAGGACCGCACCCAGCCCCCCACGGCCGAACGCTCTCGACTCAGAGGTTATGATAGAGGCGAAGCGGACTTGATTTTCTCCGCCGGGGCCGATACAAGCGACGTGATCGCTCTCCATACCGTGTGCGGTCTCGATATACTCCAGCGTCTCCGGCACCGTCGCTCCCGCGAGATCCGGGACGGGCTCGAAGTCGACGCCCGTGTCGGAGACGTGGACGATGACAAGGTCGTCGCTTGCGCCCACGAGTTCGACGGCGCTGTAGCCCGTCGCGGCAAAGTTACGCGACATGAATCCACCGGCGTTCGACGAGAGTAGTCCGCCCGTGAGCGGTGAAACACCCGTGCAGTTCATTCGACCGGTGAACGACATGGTCGACGACTGCATGGGTCCTGTGGCGAAGTAGAGCCTATTCGCCGCTCCCAGAGGGTCGGCGTCGAACGGGAGTCGGTCGTGAGCGAGCCGTGTCGCGACGCCGCGCCCGCCGATGAATGTCTCGTTTATTTCGTCGATGTCGATTGTTTCTGTCGAGCGATCGGTGAGATTGACTGTTAAGAGGGGTCCCTCTGCGTGAAGCATGCACGTAGATGTCGCGGGCACCAAATAATAAGTGTTGCTCACCCCGCCCCGATTCAGGCGGTGAAGCCGCCGTCCATCACGAGGTTGTGCCCCGTGACGAACGACGACTCGTCGCTCGCGAGGAACAGCGCCGCGTCTGCAACCTCCTCGGGTTGGCCTGACCGTCTCAGTGGCGTTTGATCGAGAATGCTGCCGGCCGTGTCACCGTCCTCCATCGTCATCGCCGTCTCGATGAACCCTGGATTGAGGGCGTTGACGCGGACGTCATATTCACCGTGCTCGACGGCTAACTCCCGGGTCAAGTTCGTCACCCCGCCTTTCGAGGTACAGTACAGTGAGGAGTTGTTTAAGCCGCGGATACCGCCAATTGAGGACATATTGATGATGCTGCCACCCTCGTCCTGCTCGCGCATCACCTCGACGGCCGCTTGGCACCCAAAGAACACGCCCTTGAGGTTGATGTCCATGAGCCACTCATAGTCTTCCTCTGTGACGTCTTCTACGGGCTTTTGACGCTCAACGCCGGCGTTGTTGACCATCACGTCCAGCGAGCCGAACGCCTCGACGGTGGCGTCGACCGCTGCGTGGAGGTCGTCGATCGAACTGACGTCGCAGTGGACGAACTGTGCGTTCCCGCCCTCGGTCTCGATGAGGTCGTGTGTCGGCTCACCGCCCATTCGTGGGTCCTCGCGGACGTCGGCGACGGTGATGTTCGCCCCTTCCTCGGCGAAGCGTCGAGCGATGGCCCGTCCGTTGCCGGAGGAGCCACCGGTGACCAGTGCTGTCTTCCCTTGCAGACGCTCGGACATAACGAACTAAGCTGCTACTGCCGCTCATATAAGTGTTTCTCGGGCTCCGGCCCCGTTGGCCGTACGCCGGCTCGATCGCCCGTGACGACTGAAGCCGACCTCGAAGTCCAGCCGAGTACTATCGGAACGCACACTTCCCGCCGATTACCCAAATGTTTAATAATGATTCAGCTAATCTCTCAGAAGAGATGCTAGATAGTGGCTCACTTGTAGTGGACTCCGTGTCACACTGCTTCAACCACACGCCGGAGAATCACAAACACCCACACGCACAGGTCTGGGACGATGAGACGTACGAGCTCGGGGCGAAGATCCTCCCCGACGGCTACGTGCCGTCCAAAGAGGTATTTTACCGCGACCACCAGCCCGAAGAGCTCGCTCGGCTCCTCTTTTTGGAGAGTCAGATCGACTACTCGGTTTACCACTCCCTGCCGCTCGATGACTACTTCCACGACGGCTACGTCTCCCGTGAGAAGGGGTTCGAGTTCATGGAGCAGAACCCCGAACGCGTGTCGATGTACGTCGATGTCAATCCCCTAGAAGACGACGCGGGCGACCAGATAGAGGAGTTCGCCGCAAAAGACGGGGTTGAGGGAATTAAATTCTACCCCGCACGCTACCAGAACGGCAACGACCTCTCACTCCAGCTGACCGAAGACGCCGTCTGGCCGCTTCTCCAGCGGGTCGCTGACTCGGAGGTCGACACGCTGGCCATTCACAAGTTCATCCCGTTCGCGACGGCTCCCGTCCGCTATTTCAAACCGGACGACATTGAGGACGCGGCCAACTCATTCCCCGATCTCAATTTCGAGATCATCCACGCGGGCTTCTCGTTCGTCGAGGAGACGGTGCTCGCGATGGCAAGCCACGACAACGTCTACGCCAACCTCGAGAACACCGCCTGTCTCGTCAACACCCGCCCGCGGAAGTTCGCAAAGGCGCTCGGTGAAATGCTCTACTGGGCCGGACCGGACCGCATCGTCTACGCCGGCGGCGCGACAGCACTGCATCCCCAGCCCCCCATCGACGGCATCCAGAACTTCGAGATGCCCGAAGACCTCATTGAGGACTACGACTACCCCGAAGTCACCCAGGAGATGAAAGAGAAGATCCTCGGAAAGAACGCGCTTCGGCTCCTCGATAAGGATCCCGAACAGATCAAAAAGGACATTAAGGGCGATAAGTGGGACCAGCTCCGCACGGAGCGCCAAGAGGGCAACGACTTCCCCGCCGAACCGTGGTCGACGTACGAAGCCGGCTCGGCTCTCGCCTCCGACGACTGATCATGTCTGGACACACCGACCCCTACGCACGGACCGAAGAAGCCACGCACGTCACCCCGAACACAGCGTTCGACGACGAGCGAAAGACGAGGGTGAAGGCGCAACTGGACAAGGTGCTCGACCCCTGTAGTTGCATGAGCGATCACCCGATCAGCATCCTTGACCTCGGTCTCGTCGAGTCTATCGCGGTCGACGGCCGTGACGTCGAAGTGACTCTCCTCCTTACTTCACAACGGTGTACGTACTTCCTCGACATCAACGACGAGGTGCGCGAGCGCGTCGAGGCGCTCGATGTGGTCGACACCTGCGAGGTCCATCAAGACACCAGCGGCCAGATCTGGACCAACGACCGGATGGCGACCGAGGAACGAAAGGCCCGACGAAAGCGCTTCCACGCCCAGATGGAAGCCGCCGGCGTAACTCCCTACGCCGAGCGATCGGACTGACTGCGGGAGCCGAATCGACCGAACCGAACGGTCGACTCGTCAACTCCACATTTTCCACAAACTCACGCAGATCGACCCAAGCAACGGGCACCACGAAAACAATAAAAACGCAGTCGCCACAGTTCGTCCGTCGCCTTTCGTTACGACGCCCCTTCGATCTCTTCGAGTGCCTCCGGATTCTCGATGCTCGACATGTCTCCCAGCTCTTCGCCTTGGTAGAGCGACGAGATGGCCCGTCGGATCACCTTACCCGACTGCGTCTTTGGGAAGTCGGAGACGAAGAGGATCTCACGCGGGCGGAACGGTTTCCCGTGTTCCTCGCCGACGAGCGCCGACAGTTCACCACGGAGGTCTTCGCTTCCTTCATAGTCGCCTTCGAGGACGACGTACGTCACGACCGCGGTCCCGGTCGTCTCGTCAGGGACGCCGACGGCAGCGGCCTGGTTGACTGCCTCGTGTTCGGTGAGAACGCCCTCTATCTCGGCGGGGCCGACCTTCCGGCCCGCGACGTTGAGCGCGTCGTCGGCTCGTCCGTGGAGGAACCAGAAGCCGTCTTCGTCCTTCTGTGCCCAGTCGCCGTGGTCCCAGAGGTCCTCCCACGTCGACCAGTACTCCTCGAGATAGCGCTCGTCGCCGGACCACAGCGATTTCGTGGTCGAGGGGCAGGAGTCGCGCGCGACGAGGAAGCCGCGCTCGTGACTGTCGGCGATCGAGTTCCCGGAGTCGTCGACGATGTCGATGTTCATGCCGAGCCCCGGACCGCCGAGCGACGTGGGTTTCAGCGGCTGGGTCGGCATCGGCATGAGGAAACAGCCGCAGATCTCGGTGCCGCCGGAGATGTTGATTATCGGCGCCTCGCTTTGTCCGACGTGTTCGTAGAACCACTGCCACGACTCGGGGTCCCACGGCTCGCCGGTCGAACCCAGCAGACGTATCGAGGAGAGGTCGTGGCTCTCGACCCACTCGTCACCTCCGACTCCCTCAGAGTCGGATGGCTCGTCGGACCCCGTCCGACGGTCACCGTGTTTGCGCAGTGCCCTGATGGCCGTCGGAGAGATGCCGAATGTCGACAGCGAGTGCCGGTCGATCATCTCCCAGAACCGGTCCGGCTCAGGGTGGTCGGGTGCCCCCTCGTACATGAATACCGTCCCACCGAAGGTGTGGTTGCCGATGAGTGTCCAGGGGCCCATCATCCAGCCGATGTCAGAGACCCAAAAGAACCGATCCGAGGGCTTGTGGTCGAAGCCGAAGTAGATCTCCTTGGCACACTGCAGCTGCACGCCGGCGTGGGTATGGACAATCCCCTTCGGTTTGCCGGTCGTTCCCGAGGAGTACAGCAGCATCGACTCCTGTGAGGAGGGAAGCGATTTCGTGTCGTACTCGTCATCGCGACCTTCGATCGCGTCCTCCCACCACTCGTCACGCTCTCCCATCGGGACCTCGGCGTCGTCGCCGAGGCGCTCGAAGACGACCGTGTGTTCGACGTGTCCCGCCGCCGCGATGGCGTCGTCGGCCGCCCCTTTGAGCGTGAGTGGCTTCCCGCGCCGGTAGAACCCATCACCCGTAAAAAGCACCGAGCACTCCGAATCTTCGATACGCGTGGCCGTTGCCTCGACACCGAATCCGGAGAATATTGGGACCGCGATGGCGCCGATCTTGAAACAGCCGTACAGAATAGAGATGACCTCCGGGACCATCGGCATATACATCCCCACGGTGTCACCGGTCTCGACGCCGACCGATTCGAGGTAGTTCGCCACTTTGTTTGACTGCCGGGCGAGTTCGTGGTACGTTACCTCCCTGACGTCGCCCGGTTCACCCTCGAAGAGACACGCGACGCTATTTCTCGCCTCGGCGTCGGCGGCGGCGTGGCGATCCACCACGTTATGCGCGAGGTTGATCTCACCGCCGGGGTACCACTCTGAGAACTGCGGACCGTCGGTGTCGTCACGGACCGTCTCGTACGGCTCGTAAAAGTCGATACCGAGGTACTCGGGCATGATGTCCCAGAACCACTCGACGCCCGACGCCTCGACGCCGTCAACCTCCTCCGTCGTTCGACGGACGAGTTCGTCGTAGTCGTCGATTCCATACGTCTGCATGAACTCGTAGACGTTTGTCGACTCAACGAACTCCTGGCTCGGCTCGTGGATGATGGATGACTCTTCGTGGGTGTCCTCTGTCATGGTTGCGTACCTCAAGGTTGCTGCAGCAATAGATATAAAATACCGGGATCATCGTTGCCGACTCGTCAATACGTTCGTTCGATAGCTGCACTCGATCACCCAACTGATCCGGTTACTCGAACCCACCGGCCGTCTTGTACTGACGGCCGAGGTCGACGTAGTGCTGGTGGACGCGGTTTATTTCCTCGCGCTGGTCGTCGGTGAGAGGTTTCGTTTCAGCCGGGGCGCCGTAGGCGAGGTGTCCCTCCGGAATCGTCTGCTCTTGGAGGACTACCGCACCGGCGGCGACGATGCAGTCGGATTCAACGGTTGCGTCCCGGAGGACGCGGCTCCCCATCCCCACGAGGGAGTGGTCCTCGACGGTCGCGTAGTCGACGACGGCGTTGTGACCCACCGTGACCTCATCGCCGATGATCGCACCGTGGAGCATCGTGAACTCTTGGACGTTCGTCTCCCTGCCGACGACTGTGGAGCCACCGTCTCCCCGCAGACAGGTAAACGGCCAGAGGCTCGCACGGTCACCGACCACGACATCGCCGATCAGGTACGATAGTTCCGAGACGAAGGCCGACTCGGAGAGAGTCGGTGTCTCCTCATTGAGAGTGCGTTGCATAGCGCTACCATGAGAGGGAGACATTATAGTGGTATCGGGACCGCTGAGGAAACGACGCAATACGAAGCGGTGAGCGAGCACTGAGGAAACGACGCAGTACGGAGCGGTGAGCGAGCCGAAATCAGCGTTCGGACACAAGCCGAGCACCGATATGACGGCCACCGTCTGGAGACGTCGCGACGGTCGGTACCACCTCACTCCCCACCTCGAGGGCGTCTGAGTCGTCTACGAGCCGTCCGGTGAGGCGGACCGGGCCGAAGTCAGCGATGACCACCACGGGTGTCTGGCCGGTGAACGCCGGGGCTGGAACGGCTATCTCGGTGAACGTGACGACCGTCCCCGTGTCAGGCAGTGGCTCTGTCGACAGATCGTCGTCGCCACAGGTCGGACACACCTGTCGAGGCGGGAGCGACCCGTGGCCTGCCGGACACGAGAGATAGTAGCCGGTGTTGGATTCGATCGCGTCGAGCAGATCGTCGTAGCCGTCTTCTCTCTGTTCACCCATCAGGGACGCACCTCGAGGACGTGAACTGTCGCACTCGCGACCGTTCCACCAGCGTTGTGGGCGACAGCAACGGAGGCGTCGGGAACCGCGGTACTGTTGACGTGGTCACCACGGAGCAGCTTCGTCAACTCGACAACTTGACTCACGCCGGTCGCTCCGACTGGGTGACCCTTCGCTTTCAGCCCGCCAGAGAGATTGACAGGGAGGTCGCCGTCTCGCGTCGTCTCACCGGAGCTTGCGGCGTCGATGGCCGCTCCATGGTCGTACAGTCCCAACCCCTCCAGCGCCACTACCTCGGCGATCGTGAAGCAGTCGTGAACTTCGAGCAGGTCGATATCGGCTGGGGAGATTCCGGCGTCGTCGTAGGCGGCCGTCGCCGCTCGAGTTGTCGCAGGAGTCCGCGTGAGCGACTCTCGGTGCTGTAAGGCGAGCGAGTCGGTTCCCTGTCCGGTGCCTGTGACGGTAACTGACGCGTTCAGGTCGTGCTCTTTTGCGTACGCCTCGCTGACCAAGACACACGCACTCGCTCCATCGGTGATCGGACAGGCATCATACAGTCCGAGCGGGTCGGCGATCGTGGGCGCTTCGAGGACGTCGGTCGTGGATATCGCCCGCTGGAACTGGGCGTTCTCGTTTCCGATGGCGTTTCGGTGATTCTTCACCGCAACCGCGGCGAGGTCCGCTCGCGTCCCGCCGAATTCTTCGAAGTACGCGCGCGCCATGAGCGCGTACGCACCGGGGAACGTCACGCCAGCACGACTCTCGTAGAGGTGGTCTGCCGCCATCGCCAGGCCCTCGGTCGCCTGTTCGGTCGTGACGTTGTGCATCCGCTCCATCCCGCCGACGAGGGCGACGTCGATCGCTCCCGACCGGACTGCCTCCACCGCGCTCTTCAGCGCGACGCCGCCCGACGCACACGCGCTCTCGTACCGCGTTGCCGGTGCAGTCACCCCCGCGGCCTCAGTCATCAGTGGTGCTTGATGACCTTGAGATTCGGTGACCGTCCCGACGAAGTTCCCGTAACAGAGTCGGTCAATGTCCGCTCTCGGGACGCCGGAGTCTTTGATGGCGATACGGGCTGCCTCTCCAAAGAGGTCGCGCCCGGTCCGTCCAGGAGATGCACCGAACGCTGTCGAACCAGCACCGGCTATGCGAACTGCGTGCATACTCACTGAGTTTTATCGTCCCGATAGTAGCTGTTACGGTCTCTCGACACGGAATTTCGAGTACGCTCGGTCAGTGTTTTCCTCGGTGCGACTTCGACGACTACTCCCTCAGGACCGTTTGTGTCATACTGTGCGGTCGCCTCATCGGCCGTGGACGGTCGACGTATCCGACTGCCGTCCGGGGGAACGTATTTATCGACACACGCTAGTATCTCTCATGCGATGTACGAGATACTACTCCCGGTAGACGACAACACCGATCGGGCAGCTTCTCAGGCTCGGTACGTCTTGGGGCTTCCCGGCGAGACCGACGAGCTAACCGTGACGGTTGCTCACGCCTATCATGACGATCCGAGCAATGCAGGCGAAGACAGCTTTGACGAGGAGAGCCCAGGTGTGATTGAAGCAACGGACATCCTCTCTGCGGCTGGCATTGCGGTCGAACAGCGGGAGCTGTACGTTCCGGTTGCGGCGTCGATCGTGGATATGTCGGACGACTTAGGCGTGGACGAGGTCGTGATGTGCGGACGAAAACGCTCACCGGCCGGCAAAGCGCTCTTCGGGAGCGTCACTCAGTCGGTTGCGCTCGAGTCGTCAGTTCCGGTGACCGTTGTCCCGGTCGAGTGAACACTATCGAATCAGTGACCTGGCTTACCGGCGGTTGTTCTCCCTGTTGTGGGTGATTCCGATCGCCCCCGTCGGAGCGTTTCGTGACGGTGACAAACATGGTGACGCTCGGAGATCGAGACGCAACACCGCGGCTGCTTTTGACACTAACTCTCTTTGCTTAAATGTCATATTTCACTAGTATATTATTTTCTTATATATTTGTGATGGCAGCGCTCAGCAAATTATTAATTATTTTATATATTAATTGATCTGCAGCCAGCGACTGGCCAGACACTACGTCAAATCGTGTTTGATGGGACGGTGATTCAAGATATTAGTAAAAATCGGCAGTACACCGTCGTTGGTCATGTATAGGTACAATCTGCTACACGCAGGGACTGTACGACAATAACCCCGTCCGTGGCACAGTTTTTGCGAGGGTTCAGGGAAACCGCGACTGAATACTGCGATCTCTCTCGCCAACGACGCAGTTTCGCTCTGGCCAACGGTTTGATCTCCCTCCAGCGACCTGCTACAACTATATAAAACATACATGAACAGCACAAAACCAAAAATATGTTAGATACTATTTCTTATATAATACTATAACTACTAGATATCTTATGTTATTAGCCTCTGAAACAGACCCTGCTGACCAGCGATCGCGACCGCGTGCTCGCCGAGCTATTCGATGGGCCTCTGACACCAATGACCACAGCCTGACCGTGCCTATTTTACCCAGCTCCGAAGCTGAAACTTGAGCAGCGATACCGCCGACCAGAATACAATATGAGTTGCTGACACGATCGCCAATCCTTGGACCAGCCTCGCGCCCATCAAGCAACCGGTCCCAAAGGCCGACGTTTGTGGACTCGCGCAGTGTCGACAGCAGATTCACGTTCCGATCGCCTTTGTTCGGGTTTGACGAGTACCCAATCGTGTTTGGGTGCCCGCTAGTGTGATCTTCGGCGTTCGACCGCTGCCACGCTAACACGCGCGATCGCGACGCTGCCGACCGCGAGGGCGATCCCCCCGACAACATCCACCGCCCAGTGAATCCCGAGCGCCATCGTTGCGAGTGCGATCGTCCCCGTCAGCACTGCCGCAACTGCGGTCCAGCGCGGATACGGCTCTCGCGTTTCGATCGCAAGCAACAGCGCGGTGACGGACATCGAGACGTGCAAAGAGGGAAAGACGTTGGTTTCGGCGTTGACCTGCGACGTGAGCGTCGTGATATCCGGATAGATCTCCAAGAGGACGCTGCGGACCAGTTCGGGGCTGTGGTTCCGCGGCCCGTAAGCGTGGACACTCGCGTACATGACCGTGCCGATCGCGCTGTTGAGCGTGTAGGCGACAAGCAGGGTTTTGAGGTGCCCAACGGACGCGAGAAAGTAGCCGACGATCGGAAATAAGACGACGATCGGATAGCCAATCACGTACACCACAGCGAATACATACATCGACAGCTCCGGCAGCGCGCCTTGTATCCACGCCACCAGGTTCCCCTCGATCGCGTATATCAGCGCGGTCGCTCTGATTCCACTGTCTGCAGCCACATCTCTGATCGTCCACCGAAACGCGTTGTTCGCACCGAACACGACCACTGCAAACGCGGCGTACGGTGCGATCGCCCGGGCTCGACTCACCAGCAGCGAACGGGGTGACGCCCGAAGACGAGACAGTGGCGCTGTCCCGAAACAGCTGATCGTCAACAGGACGATTGCACAGACGGTAACGGCCCCGAGGAACGCAATCTGTGCGAAAAGAAGCATCTACCGGCGATCGCGACGCGAAGGGAGTGCCCTCGGCCGTTTAGCGTCCATGGCTGTCCAAAACAACTCAGTCGATGTGGCCTTCCCGGCGGAGCTGGTCGGCGTCCTGCCCGGAGTAGCGCCACTCGATGTTGGCTTTCTCGTCCTGCCAGTCCCACGGTTCAACGAGGACGACGTCGCCTTCGTTGATCCACGTTCGATACTTCATTCGGCCGGGGATCCGGCCCATACGGTTTTGCCCGTCCTCACAGCGGACACGGACGTGGTTTCCGCCGTTGTGTTCGGTTACGACCGCAAATAGCTCGTCCCCATTGGGCATTCGGAGGTTCCGACGCCCGGATTCTTCGCTCATGACATAACTAAGGATTTGACAGGGTAAAACGCCTTGGAACTCGTGATACCACCCACCACACCGATATGTTACACTTACGCTTGGTCGTGCACCCACAGTCCACAAATCCACTTACGGCTGTTCGTGCACCCATCGTCTGTAAATTCACTTACGGCTGTTCGTGCACCCATCGTCTGTAAATCCACTTACGGCTGTTCGTGCACCCACCGTCCACAAATCCACTTACCGCTGGTAAAGCACCCACCGACCTCAAAACGTCTCCGGGAACACCACATAGACGAACACCATCGTGAGTACGCCGACAACGATCGTATAGTACGCCACCGCCACGAGATTCAATCGAACAACCCGGCCCTCCTGGCCGACGAGCCCAACCGTTGCGAGCGCGGCGACGACGTTATGGATCGCCACGAGGTTGCCGATCGCCCCGCCGACGGCCTGTGCGCCAACGATCAACTCTCGTGAGAGATCGAGATTTTCGGCGGCGACGAACTGAAACGGGCCGAATGTTGCGTTGCTCACGGTGTTTGAGCCAACGAGCGCTGCGCCGAGCGCGCCGATCAACGCTGCGACAGCCGGGTACGCCGGGCCGAGCAGATCGGCGGTCGCGGTCGCGAGGACGACAATCATGCTCTCGACATTCGGATCGTGGGCACCCGACTGGAGCATCACTTGAACCATCGCAAGGACAAACGTCAACGCGACGAGCGGGGTAGCGAGGCGACCCGCGGCCTCGATCCAGGCCCGCTTTGCCGTCTCCGTCGACATCCCAAACAGCGGAATCGCTGCGATCGCGCTCACGAGCAGCCACGTCCCGGGTATATAAAAAAGGTTGATGCCGTTGGTGAGTTCAGTCCCGAGGATCGTCTTCCACTCGATCCCAAACAGCCCGACCGAAATCGTCCCAAAAGCACCGCTGATCGCCCCAATGTGGGGCGTAAACTCGTAGCCGATTACCGAGACCGTTTCGCCTTGCATCAACGCGCCGACCGGATCGACCATCCGCGTGAGCACAAGCAGGCCGATTACGATCAGGTACGGCGACCACGCACGGCGGATCGTCATCTCATGCTCGACCGCCAGCGCCCCCTCAACGTCGCCCCGTTCGATCGAACCGGTCCAGTGACTCGGCCACTCCGATCGCGGCGGGAACTCCCACTCGGTGTCGGGCAGAAAATACCCCGCCTGCAGCGTCACGAGTACGATCGTTGCCCCGACGATCGACCCAACGAGCGCCGGCAGTTCTGCGCTGACCTGTGCGGACAGCCAGTAGGGAACGACAAACGCGACCCCGGCAAACAGACAAAGCGGCGCGACCTCGATCGCCGGTGCCAGACTCCGTTCGTCAGGGTCGCCGAAGAAGTAGACGACCATGCCGACAGCGATGAATGGGATCCCAACACCTGCAATGAGGTGGTACGTCGCCGCCCACTGGGCGACGTTGACAGAAAACTCCGCGGCGGTTAATCCCTCGCTGGTAATCGAGAGGTTGGTTCGCGCGACGGCTTCGAGTGGTTCTCGAATCCCCACGATGATGGGCGTTCCAACCGCACCGTAGGTGACGGCAACGACGTGGCCGACCAGTGCAGCGATGACGGCCGCGAGTGCGGGAAAGCCCAGTCCTAAAAGCAGCGGGGCGACGACCGCTGCGGGCGTGCCGAACCCGGCCGCCCCTTCAATAAACGCCGCGAGGAAAAAGCCGAGTAAGATCACCTGTACCCGTCGATCGTCGCTGATGCGTGTAAAGCCACGATTGAGCGCGTCGAATGCCCCTGCCCGAAGCATTGTGTACAGTAACACGAGCGCACCGAACACGATGAACAGGATCTGGAGCGCGGTGATCACGCCCTCGATCGTTGCCGCCGCGAGCCACACCGGCGGCACCTCCCAGACGGTGTATCCGACCACAAGCGCCGAAAGCCATGCGATCGGCATAACCCGCGTTGCTGGCCACAGCAGGCCAACGAGCAGCACACCGACGAGTACGAGTGGGAGTGCCGCAAGGGCAACGGTGGTCGGTGCTGTCACGGATACTTCACCCTGTGCGGTGATCCATCATAACAGTTGTTGATACTCTTGGCTGGTGGCGGGTTTTTTGCAGTCGGACATCGATCATTGAGACATGACCGAGGATCGCGAGCGAAACGCGAACGGGCAGTATGTCGGCCGGATCCCGCCGGAGGCCGCCCTCGAGGCCTTCGATTCGCGCGAGGATGTGGCCCGGCCAGTCACCGCAAGCGACGTGATGGATGTCCTTGATTGCTCGCGTCGAACCGCTCACAACAAGCTCAATGTGCTCGTCGACGAGGGCGTGCTCGCCACACGGAAGGTGGGTGCACGAGGCCGGGTCTGGTGGATCCCGATCGAAGCAGCCCCGAGCGGCCGCCAGCCCGAGCGATCGCCTGTCGAGAACGCGATCGACAGCGTCGACCTCCCCGGAACCGGCGAAACCCTTCGTAAACGTCGCCGGGCGCTCCGGGCAGCCTACGACTACCTCGCGGACAATCCAAGCGCGAAAAAATCTGATTTTATTGAACACGTGTACCCTGATCACCCGGCGGCGTTCGAAACGCCAGACGGCTGGTGGAACGCCATCCAGCCAGCGCTGAAAGAACTCCCCGGCGTTGACCCGCCCGAGGAGCGCGGACAGATCTGGCAGCTTCTTGGCGGCGATCGGTTTACACCCACGCTTGGGTGACCGCCTCACCGATCAGGCCACTGTTCGTAACTCTTGATAGACGGTGCCGCACCGATCGCCGAATGCGGGCCGACCGGTCGACACCTGCTAGGTTCAGAACAGTCCCGGGAAGAACACGTAGCTAAACAGCAGTGCCAACACCCCGACTGCTGTCGCGTAGTAACAAAGCGGGATGAGGTTCAACCGGATAACTCGCCCTTCCTGACCGACAAGCCCGACAGTTGCGACCGCCGCGACGACGTTGTGGATCGCAACGAGATTACCGATCGCCCCACCGACAGCCTGTGCGCCGACCATGAGCTGTGTCGGTAATCCGAGCTGTGTGGCGGCCTCGAACTGGAAGCCACCGAAAGTGATGTTCGAGACGGTGTTCGAGCCGGCCATCGCCGCGCCGAGCGCGCCGATCAACGCTGAAATGAACGGATACGCCGGCCCGACGAGGTCGGCAGTCGCCTGTGCCAACACGAAGATCATGCTCTCGACGCCGGCGGCGTGTGCACCTGACTGGAGCATAATCTGGACCATCGGGATCACAAACACGAGCGCAATGAACGGCGAGATGAGCTTCTGGGCAGCCTCAGCCCATGCAGCCTTGACCTGTGAGCCGTTCATTCCGTACAGCGGAATTGCCACGATCGCACAGACGACGAGCCAGAAGCCGGGGACGTACACCCAGCTGATTCCGCCGTCCAGCGACGTTCCGAGAATCTCGTTCCACGTTGTGGTGAAAATGAACTGATGGGCGGTTATCACGGTCCCGCCGATCTCAAGTGGTTCTCCCTGCAGGAAGCCCGGCAGCGGTTCAACGACGCGAGTGATTACGAGTAACGCAACGAGAAGCACGTACGGCGTCCACGCTCGGAGCAACGAGATGTCGTGGACATCCGTGGTCGCAGTGCCGCCATCGGCAACGGCTGCATCGCCGGCTCGTCGGGGGACGCCCGAGTCGGCCTCACCGGGTTCGATCGTCCCGACCCAGTGGCTCGGCCACTCCGATCGCGGCGGGAAGTCCCACTCTTCGTCGGGGACGAGGTATCCAGCTTTGAGCGTGGTCACGACAATCGCGCCGCCGACCATTGCACCGATGAGCGACGGGAACTCCGCGCTGATCTGTGCGGACAGCCAGTAGGGAACCACAAACGAAATGCCGGAAAACAGCGCAAGCGGGGCGACCTCCCAGGCCGGTTTGAGGCTCCGCTCGTCTGGATCGCCGAAGAAGTACACGATCATCCCGACCGCGAAAAGCGGCAGCACGAAGCCAGCGATCGCGTGATACGTTGCTGCCCACACCGCTACTTCAACAGAGTATCCCTGCACGGTGTATCCCGCAGCGGTGATCGCCTCGTTGGTTGCCTCGGAGGCGGCAAGCGGATTTTCGATCCCGATGATAATCGGGGTTCCGACCGCGCCGTACGTGACCGCGAGGACGTGACCGATCAACGCGGCGATAACCGCCGCGAGCGCGGGGAATCCGAGTGCCAAAAGCAGCGGGGCGACGACCGCTGCGGGCGTGCCGAACCCGGCGGCTCCCTCGATGAACGCTGCGAGGAAAAAGCCGAGTAAGATCACCTGTACCCGCCGATCGTCGCTGATCCGGGCGAATCCCTGATTAATTCGATCGAACGCGCCGGCTTGCGTCAGCGTATACAACAACAACAGCGCCCCAAAGACGATCCACAGGATCTGTACTGCCGTCATCGCTCCTGCGATCGATGCAGCGAGGATCCACTCGACCGGCATTCCCCAGACGGTAAACCCGATCACCACGGCCGTCAGCCAAGCGATCGGCATCGCCCGCGTGGCCGGCCACAGGAACCCGACGAGGAGCACCCCTGCGAGGACCAACGGAGCCGCTGCAGCGAGCAGCTCAACCGGACTAGCCACAGTGTTCACCCCCGTTCGATCGACCGATGGGTGTTCTTCTGTCGTGCAGTGCCGTGCCATACCATGTCTGTGCTGGCATGGCTATGGCATGAAACGACTGGTATTTATAATTATCGTTACTCACCCTCTCGTAAATTCAGAGAACGAGAGGCAGATCCTCTAAAAGTCCAAAAAACGCGACTTACGGTGTTTCTGAATGGGCCGATCGTCTTGCTGATTTTGTCACTCGCATCGTAGTTGTTCTTTCGCTGCCTCAAAAAGATAAAATATATTATAGTTCTGGCCATTAATTTTGAGTACGGTGGTGAAATAATGCGATATTTTGCTTCAAAATTTAATAGAATATTATAGGATATTGATATTTGTACTTCTACACTATCTGGTTTTGCGTTCCAGATGCCACTACAGTCAAAACTATTGGCTATACACACAACGGTACTGGCCAGTGCACACAACGGTAGTCACTCGTGCGACAGGCTCAGTCGTTATCATTCGGCCGATTGACTCGTCACCTCGCACCGTCCGCGGATTTGGTTGTGATCTGAGCTGGGAGTTCGACTTCTTTTTTTTCCTCCCTAAATACAAATGAATAAAATGTGTGAACCAACAGAACAGTAAAATCCGTCCCAGCGAAGGATCAAGGTATGAGTGCATCACCTATCGATCGGTTCACTCGATCGCTCGAGGATCTCGACGTGGCCGTCACGCGGACCGACCCAGCCGGATTCACGGAGACGATCGAAACGATCGTCGAGCCACCGTGTGTCGGAACGCCGCTTCCGTTCGCTGACGTGTCCGTCCCCGATGTCGTCGATACCGAGCCAACGCCGCGGACCCTAGAGGCCGCACAGACGACCGTTACCGCCGCCTCGATGGGAATCAGCGCGTACGGCAGTGTCGTGCTTCCCAGCCGGCCCGATGGTTCCGAGCAGGTGAGTCTGTTCACTGATCTCCACGTGCCGGTGGTTCGCGAGAGCGACATCGTCGACAGTATGGCCGGCGCGATCGATCGGCTTGGACCGCGGCTGCGTGACGGCGAGAGTGCGATTATCGCAACGGGACCGAGCGCGACCGCCGACATGGGTGCACTCGTGCGGGGTGCACACGGCCCGAAGGAGGTTCACGTGGTTATTCTCTCCACAGACACGGAGGGCAGCCAATGAGTGACGCCCGCGAGGCGACGGCCGATCGCATCCGTCACCTGCTTCGAACCGAGGGCGCAGCCGTCGAGGAGAACACGCTCGGATTCAACCAGGGTCGTTACGACTCCGTCGCTGATCTTGAGGACTACGAGGGACTGAAACACCGCGCGCGCGAGATTAAAGCGGACGCGATTGAGCGGCTGCCTGAACTTATTGACGAAGTCACCGCGCGCGTCGAGGCCAACGGCGGGACGGTCTACCTCGCGAGCGACGCGGCAGATGCCAACCGCTACATTCGCGAGGTCGCCAGCGAGGCCGAGGCTGATCGACTCGTCAAATCCAAATCGATGACGAGCGAGGAACTCGAGGTTAACGAGGCGCTCGAAGCCGACGGCGTCGATGTCGTCGAGACCGATCTCGGCGAGTGGGTGCTGCAACTGGCCGACGAAGCGCCCTCACACATTGTCGCGCCCGCGATCCACAAGTCCCGCGAGGAGATCGCCCGCCTGTTCAACGAGCTGTTCGATCCCGACGAGCCGCTCGAAACTGCTGAAGAACTCACCATGTTCGCCCGCGAGAAGCTCGGTGAACAAATTCGCGAGGCTGACGTTGGGATGACCGGCGCGAACTTCATTACTGCCGACTCGGGCACAATTATGCTTGTCACGAGCGAGGGTAATGCCCGAAAAACAGCTGTTGTCCCCGACACGCACGTTGCCGTCGCTGGGGTCGAAAAGATCGTCCCGTCCGTCGAAGACCTCTCGCCGTTCATCGAGCTGATCGGTCGATCGGGGACCGGCCAGGATATCACCTCGTACATTTCGCTTCTCACCCCGCCGGTCGATTCACCGGTTGTCGATGTTGACGAGCCGGACGTGGCGTTCGCCGATCGCGACGACGACCGTGCGTTCCACCTCGTGTTGATCGACAACGGCCGGATGGCCATGCGCGAAGACGACGACCTGCGAGAGACGCTGTACTGTATCCGGTGTTCGGCGTGTGCGAACTCATGTGCGAACTTCCAGAGTGTCGGCGGGCACGCCTTCGGCGGGGAGACGTACTCCGGCGGCATCGCGACCGGCTGGGAAGCTGGTGTCCACGGCTACGACTCGGCGGCCACGTTCAACGATCTCTGTACTGGCTGTTCGCGGTGTGTGAACCAGTGTCCGGTGGGGATCGACATTCCGTGGATCAACACCGTTGTCCGCGATCGGCTCAACCGTGGGGGGGATCCGAGCCGCTTTGAGTTCCTCTACGAGGAGCTCGTCCCTGATGAGGAGCCAAGCGGAATTGACCTCCAGAAACGCCTCTTCGGTAACTATGGAACGCTCGCGAAACTTGGGAGTGCGACCGCACCGCTATCGAATGCGATCGCGTCACTCAGTCCCGTTCGATCGGCGATGGAGCGGCTCGTCGGTATCGATAGCCGGCGTGAGCTTCCCTCATTCGAACGGGAGACGCTTCGGGGATGGTTTGCCAGCCGCGGCGGCTGTCAGGTATCACTTGCCGACGCCGACAGAGAAGTTGTCCTGTACGCAGACGTGTACACGAACCACGTCGCCGTCGATCGCGGGAAGGCAGCCGTCCGCGTGCTCGAAGCGCTCGACGTCCACGTGACGATTCCATCGGTCCCAGAAAGCGGCCGCGCCCCGCTGTCGCAGGGAATGGTGTCGACGGCCGATCGCCGCGCAAGCGAGGTGTTTGCGGCGCTGGCAGAGCCGATCGACGCCGGTCGGGACGTTGTGGTCATTGAACCGTCGGATCTGGCGATGTTTACCCGCGAGTACGAGCGGCTGCTGCCTGCGCCGTCCTACGAGCGGCTGTCTTCGAACAGCTACGAGCTGTTCGAGTACATCTACGGACTGCTCGAAAACGGCGCGGATCCAGATCAGTTACGGTCGGGTGGCGAGGCGATCGCATATCACGCCCACTGCCAACAGCGAACGCTCGGGCTCGAGGTGTATACAACCGCGGTGCTTTCGGAACTTGGATACGACGTGCTCGAAAGCGACGTTGAGTGCTGTGGCATGGCCGGCAGCTTCGGATACAAACGCCAGTACTACGAGCTGAGCATGGACGTCGGCGATCGGCTCCGCGAGCAGTTTGAGCGTGACCCGGCGCGCAATCGGCGGGTTGTTGCCAGTGGAACCTCCTGTGTCGAACAGCTGTCCGATCTGCTGACTCGAGAGAGCGAACACCCCGTGATGGTGATTGATCCGGCTGACTGACTGCCGTCTCGATCGGCGGCAACGCCCGATACTATATAAACGGATTCAGCGCTGAACGGATAGGCCCAATCAGAACGGAGCCATAGGTATAGCTGACACAGGAGGGTGACAGCGAACCTCGGGCACCTCTGTGAGGATCACCCTCCTGTCGTCGTCGCAGGCACCCCCCCACAAGAGAATCGATTTGGAACCGGTGCGATTTCTACCGCATTTTTCGTCTCACTGCACAGCCGCAACTTCAGCGAGTCCAGTTTCTTCGAGCAGTGTTGCTTGTCCGCGCCGAAGCCGGCCGGCGACCGCACGTGGTGAGATGCCGAGTTCGTCCGCAAGCTCTTCCAGTGTTGCCGATCGGGGCTCTGTGAAAAAGCCCAGCCGATACGCTGCCGCGAGCGCTTCTGATTGTTCGTCGGTCAACCGATAGCCATCGTGTGTCGGTCGTTCTGCGCCGGTACGCACGCGGGTCACCTGAATCGGGACGTCGCGTTTCGCACACAGCTCCCGAAATCGGCTCGTCTGTTCGCTGTCTGCAAACCGGACCTCGAAAGCCCAGCCCGTTGTGTCTGCACGCGCGTCCAGAAGCACACCGTCGGTGTCAGTGATCGATCGGAGCGTTCCAACCGCGTCGGGATCCCACCGCGCACGGAACAGCGCTCCGTTGTCGACCTCATCAATGATGGTAAGCGTCTCGATCGCCGGCTCTTCGCGGGCGGCCGCACAGAACGACTCGACATCAGGACCCCAGAGCCAAAAGAAGGGCATGATCGTCGAGTCGGTCGGGACGATCCGATCGAGTTCTATCGACAGCTCGGGATTGTCACCAAGCGATCGACCGAGCGCGCAGGCGCTGGCAGGGACGCTAAACTCGACACGGACACTCATTACCCTACTAAACGCGCCGGCAGATAAAAACGTAGCTCCCTCGGACAGCTACTCGTTTTTGAGCCCTGGGTTCGTGATTGCGCCGTCGGCCGCTGAACCGAAGTCTCGGGCGTATTTCGCGAGAATACCGCCGCTGTACTGCGGCGCTGGCGGCTCCCACTCCTCACGCCGAGCGTCGAGTTCTGCGTCACTCAGGTCGACAGAGAGCTCGCGGCTCGGAATGTCGACAGTCACCTCGTCGCCGTCTTCGAGGAGGCCAATCGGCCCGCCGATTGCGGCCTCGGGTGCGATGTGGCCGATCATCGGCCCGCGGGTCCCACCGGAGAACCGTCCGTCGGTGAGCAATGCCACATCGTCTTCGTGACCTGCGCCGACAACCGCCGCGGTAACGCCGAGCATCTCACGCATTCCCGGACCGCCTTTCGGGCCTTCGTTGCGGATGACGATCACGTCGCCGGATTCGATGTCGCCACGTTGGACGTACGCCATCGCGTCCTCTTCGTGTTCGAAGATCCGCGCGGGACCGACGTGGTGGAACGCGTCGTCACCGGTGACTTTCAGCACTGCGCCGCCTGGGGCGAGGTTCCCGGTGAGGATCTTGATCGCGCCCTCGGCCTGTTTTGGCTCCTCGACAGTGTAGAGGAAGTCCGCTTCAATCTCTGCGTCGTCTGGAAGATCGAGGGTTTCGAGCTCCTCGGCGATCGTCCGGCCAGTGACAGTCATCGCGTCGCCGTGGATGAGTCCCGCCTCCAGCAGCCGCCGGATGACGACCGGCACGCCGCCGAGCTCGTGGAGGTCGTTCATGACGCTCTGGCCGCCGGGTTGCATATCCGCGATCTTCGGGGTTCGTCTGGAGATCTCGTCGAAGTCCTCGATCGAGAGGTCGACGCCCGCCTCGGCGGCGAGCGCGAGCAGGTGCAAGACGCCATTCGTCGAGCCGCCGATCGCGGTCTGGACGGCGATCGCGTTCTCGAAGGACTCCCGTGAGAGGATATCCGACGGGCGGCGATCCTTCTCGATGCACTCGAGGACGAGTTCGCCGGCCCGTTCGGCGACTTCGTAGCGCTCGTCGACCTCTGCGGGCGCAGAGGCGCTGCCGAGCGGCGCGAGCCCGAGCGCCTCCGAGATCGACGCCATCGTGTTTGCGGTGAACATCCCGCCACAGGAGCCCGCGCCAGGACAGGCGGTGCGTTCGAGCTGGTCGAGTTCCTCGTCGTCCATATCGCCCTGTCCGTACGCGCCGACGCCTTCGAACACCTGGACGATCGTCACATCGCGGCCATCGTGGTGTCCGGGCATGATTGAGCCGCCGTACAGAAACACCGACGGGAGATCAGTTCGGATCGCGGCCATCATCATGCCGGGCAGGTTCTTGTCACAGCCGGCAACGGTGACGAGTCCGTCCATCCGCTCGCCGAAGGAGACGAGCTCGACGGAGTCAGCGATCACCTCTCTGGAGATGAGCGACGCTTTCATTCCCTCGGTGCCCATCGAGATCGCATCCGAGATCGTGATCGTCCCGAACTCGATCGGCATGCCCCCCGCCGCGTCAGTGCCGGCGATCGCGGCGTCGGCCACGTCGTCGAGATGAACGTTACACGGTGTGATGTCTGCGGCCGGGTTCGCCACGCCGACAAGCGGCGAAGAGAGGTCCTCGTCGTCGAATCCCATTGCCCGGAACATCGCCCGATGCGGCGCGCGTTCGGCCCCTTCGGTCACGTCTTTGCTCCGTAGATTTGCCTCCTTGCGGCCGGCGAACCGGTCGGCGTCAGGCTGCGGCTCCTGTTTGCTCATACCGATCGGTTACGCGCGATGGGGTTAAAACACCGCGAATCGACAACCGTTGCAGGCTTCCTTTTGTTACTCTTCGCGACTTGCAAGGCCGACAAGGTGGCCAATCTCCGGGATAATCAGCGACTCGACCCCAAGTTGTGCGGCGTTTTCGCTGCCCGGAAGTGAAAAGACCACCGTCCCATTCGTGGTTACTCCTGCGGTTGCTCTCGTTCCGACAACTCGCGTGCCGATCTCCTCACGCGAGAGCGATCGAAACAGCTCACCGAATCCAGGCAGTTCCTTTTCAAAAAAGTCCGAAACGGCCTCGATCGTCACATCGTCCGGCGTTACGCCCGTGCCGCCGGTCGTCACGATCGCCCCGACATCCCCGCGGTTCGAGAGGTTCCCGATCGCAGACTGAATTCCGTCGAAGCTGTCGCGCACCAGCTCACGGGTAACCACCGTGTGTCCCGCCGCCTCGAGTTCGGTGGCGAGTATATCCCCGGCGGGGTCGTCATCGAGACTCCGCGATGACGAAACGGTGACGACGGCGATCCCGACGTCTGAAACGTCGTGATGGTGGTGCTCGTGGCTGTGGTCGTCGTGGTGCTCATGGCTGTGGTCGTCCTGTCCGTTGTGATGGTCGTGTTCGCCGTGCTCGTGTCCGTTGTGATGGTCGTGTTCGCCGTGCTCGTGTCCGTTGTGATGGTCTACCCCATAATCGTGTTCATCACCCTCATCGCGGTGCTCTGTGTGATCGCTCATGCGGTGTGATACACGCGCGGGATACAAAACCGATCGGGAGCGACGGCTGGCTCCCGTACTGTTTTGTCGGGTGCCGCAGATCGTACTCTATAACCATGATGGCCGTTCAGTTCGACGGACACGGCGATCACGACGTGATCGCGTACAACGAAACCCCGACTCCGACGCCTGGACCAGACGAGGTTCGCGTCGACGTCAAAGCCGGATCGCTCAACCACCTCGACGTCTGGACTCGCCGGGGACTGCCCGGCCTCGATCTCGAGATGCCGCACACGCCCGGCAGTGACGCGGCGGGAATCGTCGATCGCGTCGGGGAGAACGTCTCACGGTTCGAGCCGGGCGATCGCGTTACGGTGATCTCGGGTGTCTCCTGTGGGACCTGTGAGTTCTGTCGAAACGGAGACTCGACGCTGTGTGTTCGCTACCAGATCATCGGTGAACATCTCCCCGGCGTTCATGCCGAGTACGCTGTCGTCGCCGAAGACAACCTCGTCGCCGTTCCAGCCGATGTCGACTTCGAGACTGCCGCTGCTGTCCCGCTCGTTTTCGGCACCGCCTGGCGGATGCTCATCGATCGCGGCGATCTCTCAGCAGGCGAATCGGTGCTCGTGGTGGGCGCGTCTGGCGGCGTCGGCCACGCCGCGGTGCAGATCGCTGCCCACGCCGGCGCGACCGTGTATGCGACAGCCTCGACCGCCGAAAAGCGCCGACACGCCGAAGACTGCGGTGCGGATCACGTCATCGACTACACGGCCGACGACTTTGCCGACGAGATTCGCTCTCGGACGGGTCGCCGCGGCGTCGACATGGTTGTCGACCACGTCGGCGAAGCGACCTACCCTGACTCGCTGCGATCGCTGGCGAAAGGCGGGCGGATTGTCACCTGCGGCGCGACGACCGGCCCGAACCCCGGTGCAGGGCTACACCGAATCTTCGGCAACCAGCTGTCGGTGATCGGCTCGACGATGGCGACGCCCGGCCAGTTTGATGACGTGCTCTCGCTCGTCTGGGACGGGACCTTCTCTCCACGAATTCGGGAGACACTGCCGATGAGCGAAACTGCCCGCGGTCACGAGCTGTTGGAAAACCGTGAGGGCTTTGGCAAGGTAGTGGTAATTCCAGACAGTGAGCGCTAACGACGACCGCGAGACGACATCCGACGGGGGGTACGTTCACCGCCCCGACGACGCCGTGAGCGGCGACACAGATGGCGATCGCCAATCGGAGCCCGAGCCAACCGGCTTTGGCGCACAGGGGTGGATCCTCGTCGCCGCGGTCGTGAGCTGTTTCCTCGTGATCCCTGGCGCGATCTACCTGTTTCCGACCATGTTGCCGGGCTTCGGGCTCGGCTTCGTGGCGACATTCCTCGTCTTGCCGCTTATCCCCGCCGTGATCCTCGGGCTGGTTGCCGTCTGGTCGATGACCGCCGCAACGTAGCCCGCGATCGCCTTCTCGACGCTTCGTCGGGGTCGCTTCTGGAGGCAGCTATTTGCCGGTCTGCGATATATGTATAGCTATGTCTGAGTCTTCGCGATCGGCGGCGATTCCGTCCGACGTGCCCGGGGAGTCGGTGTTCGTCGAGACCAACGGAATCGAGCTACACACCGTACAGGCCGGCCCAGAATCCGGGCCGCTCGTCGTGTTGCTTCACGGCTTCCCGGAATTTTGGTATGGCTGGCACAACCAGATTCGCCCACTCGTCAACGAAGGCTACCGGGTCGTTGTTCCCGACCAACGCGGCTACAATCGAAGCGACAAGCCACCAGGGATCGACTCGTATCACATCGACGAACTGGCCGCCGACGTCGTCGGGCTTATCGATGCCGCCGGTCGCGACACTGCGGTAATCGCTGGCCACGACTGGGGGGCTGCGGTCGCGTGGTGGGTTGGGCTCCACTATCCTGACCGTGTCTCGAAGCTCTGTGCGGTCAACGTCCCGCACCCGACCGTGATGGAGCGGACCCTCGGCCGAAGCTGGGAACAGCGGCTGAAAAGCTGGTATTTCCTCGCGTTTCAGCTGCCGGTCGTGCCCGAGACGCTGTCGCAACTTGGAAACTACCGTGGGATCGTCCGATCGATGCGATCGACGAGCCAGCCGGGGACCTTTACCGTGGAGGACTTCGAGCGCTACCGCGAGGCGTGGTCCCAACCCGATGCATTCACGTCGATGATTAACTGGTATCGTGCGATCGTCCGCCATCGCCCCAGTGTTGCAGACCCGATGGTTGCGGTGCCGACGCTCGTCATCTGGGGCGCACAAGACGAGTTCCTCAAACAGTCGATGGCGTGGGAAAGCATCGATCTCTGTGAGGACGGCCATGTGTGCATGCTCAATATGGCGACACACTGGGTGCTACACGAAGAGCCGGTGCGGGTGGCCAACGAGCTCATCGAGTTTATTCGCGGCGGTCCACAGACCGGGACCGATCGGTAGCCGATTCAATTCTTGACGCCGGCGACTACTCAAAATCTCGGCGCATCGCAATCTCGAACCATGGACACAGCCGCAGCTGGCGGTACAGCTTCGGGTGCGTGTGGAGGTGCTCGTAGTCGGCCCACAGCATCCCGCCGATCTCTGCCTCGTCTGGGTCAAGTGAGGTGTCGTCGAGTGTCACCTTCAGGACCGCACAGACCTCCCACTCGACGCCTTCGTTCGGATAGTAGCGTTTGTACTCGAACTTATCGGTGATGCGCAGGTCGTTGTACTGGTCGGGGGTGATTCCAAGCTCCTCTTCGAGACGCTGTTCGGTGGCGTCTTTTTGTGACTGCCCCTCAACTGGATGAGAGGCGACAGTCCCGTCCCAGTGGGTGTCCCACAGGCGCTTGTCGGGCGATCGCTGGGCGAGCAGAATCCGCCCATCATGGTCGAATACGAGACACGTAAACGCTCGATGCCTGACTCCATCGCCGGTGTGGGCGTCGAGACGGTTGACGAGCCCCTCTTCGTTGTCGTCGGGATCGACGGCGATGACATCCTGGCGGGCGTTCTTGTGGACTTCGCCGCGATCGCTCGCGGCTTCGTCGGTGCTCATGCACGCATGAACGACCAGCGGGGTCAATAAGGGTTCGATCGCGCGCGGAACATCGGTCGGTCAATCGCCTCAACAGTCGGTCGATCGCCTCAACAAACCGTTGTTATCAACTCAAAAACTACCCGATCCGTTCGTCGAGAATGAGTCGGGTCTTCGTTCGTTTGACCTCGTCGAGCTCGCGAGCCTGCGTGATCAGCTCGTTCACCGCACGGGTGTCAACGCAGTCTACAACGAGGACGATGTCTTCCTCGCCGGAGACCTGCCAGACGAAGTCAACCTCCTCCCACTCGGCCATCTGCTCGCTAATCTTACTCGTGTTGACGTTCATTTCGACGGAGACCTCGATCATCGCTTTCACGTTGCCTGTCTGGGTCGTAACGGTAAACCGCTCGATGATTCCCTCGTTTGTGAGCCGATCGACGCGGTTCCTGACGGTTCCTTCTGATGTCCCGACCCGTGCGGCGATTTCGGTGTACGGCGTGCGGGCGTCGCGCCGCAGGATGTCGAGGATCTGGCGATCGAGGTCGTCCATACGCCACGTCGACACTGCGGTGACTTACCAATTACGAATTTCGTAACTCAACTTCGAACGACGCACTTATTGCCGACCAACCATACGTAACTCGTAATGTCGGACGCCTACCTCGCGCTGGCCGACGGGAGTGTGGTGCAAGCCCGCTGCCGTGCGCCGGGGCGCACCCGCGGCGAACTGGTGTTTACAACCGCGTACACGGGGTACGAAGAGAGCCTCACCGATCCTTCCTACGAGGAGCAGGTACTCACGTTCTCGTACCCGTTGATCGGCAACTACGGCGTGCGATCGGAGCGATTCGAATCTGACCGAGTCCACCCACGTGCGGCGGTTGCCAAGGAGTTCACCGACGATGTCGCCGAGTGGTTGACCGAGGCCGGCGTGCCTGCGATCGACCACCTCGACACCCGTGAGCTCGTGACGGCGATCCGCGAAGACGGGGCGATGAAATGCGGCATCGCTGCCGGTCCCGACGCGACACCTGAGGCAGCGAAAGCCGAACTTGCCGAGTGCAAGGGAATGAGCGAACACGTCGACATCGGCAAGCGCGTCACCACCGTTGAGCACACGGTCCATCCCGGTGGCGGTGAGTACGACGTTGCGCTTATCGACTGCGGCGCGAAGGGGTCGATCATCAGCTCGTTGAACGAGCGCGGTGCTGACGTCCACGTCCTACCGTACGACGCAAGCGCCGAAGACGTGCGTGCGGTCGACCCGGACGTGCTCTTCATCTCGAACGGCCCGGGCGATCCGGCGAACTTCCCGCAAGCGCAGTCGCTTGTTGAGACGTTCACCGGCGAGTTGCCGATCGCCGGCATCTGTCTCGGCCAGCAGATTGTCGCCCGTGCGTTCGACGGCGACACTGAAAAGATGGCCTTCGGTCACCGCGGTGTGAACCAGCCGGTCATGGACGTCGAATCCGGGCAGGTCGTCATGACGACCCAAAATCACGGCTATACGGTTTCGGATCCTGGAGATCTGGACGTGACCCAGATCAACGTCAACGACGAAACCGCCGAGGGGCTCGCCAGTGAGGAACACGGCATCATCACCCGGCAGTACCACCCCGAAGCCAACCCTGGCCCACACGACTCGCTTGGGTTCTTCGACGACGTGCTCGGCCTCGTTGACAAGGGAACGGCTGTCACCGCCGACTGAGCGGTTCCTCGAGTTACGCTGGCCCCGGTCGCATTCCCTGCGGCTGGGTGTCGACGCGTGTCCGATCGTTTACGTGACTGACCACACCACTGTTCGTCCACGCTGTCGGCGTCCGAACTCGTTTCACCAACTCGGCGTGTTACTGTGCGGAACTGACGCACGGGTCGATCGAAACGCAACTGTTTTACTGTATTGTGGGCTACGATCGAATGCGCTCCGATGGTGTAGTCCGGCCAATCATATTGCCCTCTCACGGCAATGACTGGGGTTCAAATCCCCATCGGAGCACTCCACCCCGTTGCATTCTGCTGATTTTCTACCGTGACTAACCAGAAGTAGAGACCTACGTTCGAAGGCAATACGACTCAAACGAGGTATCGGACCCGTCGCTGTCTGGCGATTCCGGCTTTCTCACGGGCAATAATTCTCAATGAGAAAACCGATCGCTGTCTGGCGATCGGCAAAATCGACGGGAAATTATCCGGAGTTGGCCTCGCGTCAGGACCTGCTTCCAGGCAGGACAGCCAATATGAAAGCGACGAGTTCGTGCGAATGAAACTTGAATTCCTTCCCTCGCAATTCTGCGTAAACTCAATCTAACGGAGCGAGATCTCCCCGGCGTTCTTGATGCATGATACCGCCGGCGAACATTCGAAGCTTCGAAACGAGCTCTGACTCATTCTCGTATGTTTCTACCCGCAAGTCCCATCGCATCTGCGCCGATCGTATCATCGCACTCGTAACGTCATCCTCGTGAATAAAGATTAACCGGTCGCCGTGGGTTTCAGAAAGCGCTTCTAGAATACTTCCAGCTTCTTCTCCGACACCGAAATTATGCCCGAGAAACGGCAGGATGAACGCCGTCGCGTTGCTACACCGCGTGTATTCGATACTCTGAGTTGCAGCATCAACATCATCAGCATCCACGTCAACATCAAGAGCGAGAAACGCGTTCACTCCGGGATTCACGCGAAGCGCTCCTTGTACCCGTCGCAAGAGTGCCTGTGCCGCATCAATCTCTTCTTTGCTTTGGAATAATCGACGAAGCGGCCCAGGAAGGTCTTCCACGTCGATTTCTTGCTGCTCTTGCTCGCTGAGAACGTAGTTGAGATTGAATGATTTGTATGGCCCCATCAAATAAAAGAGGAACCGGTCGTACGTCACGTGACCCGACCGTTCGATAATTAAATCGCGTGTGATCTCCACAGTCATGAGGAATTATGACCCCGATTAGTATTTAAAAACCAGAGTTTTTGAGAGAGTTCGGCTTGAGAATGTCTAAGAGTCTTCAGGCCGTATCACGAAGCAAGATGGCGACGAATCCCACGCAGACAGTCGAACCAGGTGCTCCAGAGGACCCTGAAGACTTGCTGCCTGAGAATAGCGTTCTCAGCCTGGATGAGTATCTAGCGATGCATGCAGCGATCGGCCACCGCACTCGATACGAGATCCTCTACCGACTTGTTCACAGCGGAGACATGAGCCCCAAAGAACTGGAAGCGGCGATCGATATAGACGATAGTACTCTCCACTACCACCTCAACAAACTCGTTGATGTGGGACTCGTTGAAAAACGGCAACACACTGACCGAGGACAAGATGGCTTGCACACGTACTACCGCGCGACAGTGTTCGGCAAGGTGACGCTCACACGTGGCGTAGACGAATTAATCCGCGGTGAAAAAGAATTCGAAGCGATGTACGACAGTTCGAGTGATTGACATCCAAACGAGGGGAACTCAATGGCGGAGAAAGAACGGGTAGAGATGTACCAGACGTGGGCAAAATATCGGGACACATTCGGACAGGAACAACATTCAATGAGTGATTGTTTCCCTATACTTTTCGCAGAAGCAAACTGTAGATAACACATGCATTCGGATCAAGCTCGTGGAGTCCTTCTCGGGTTAGCGTGTGGAGATTCGCTCGGCCGGACGGTTGAGTTTCGTTCCCCATCGACGATCGCCATCGATCACGATCGGCTTGATGCGATGATTGGGTATGGAACGTGGAACCAACCGGCGGGAACAATTACCGCTGGGTCTGCGAACACGAAGAGGGGTAACATCGAACGTCATGCACGATCACGCCGACTGAGATTCGTCTCTTCGCAACCCATCAGAATGAGGAGTGACTTCGCTGACAGAGACTACTGCAACACGGCAGACTCGCAGCCCGTTAACCCGACGTGAAGAGTCGAACGCAGTCGCGGCCGAACACATATTTGTCTCGCTCTCGGATCACTAGGTATGTCATCTGACCCCACGGACCACGATATGACCGCGGTCGCCGACATCGACAGTCTCCGCGATGACGGACGGACAGTCACGATGGCAGGTGGCCGCCCGGTCGCACTTTTTCACCACGAGGGCGAGGTGTACGCAGTTGATAACCGCTGTCCGCATATGGGATTCCCGCTCTCGAAAGGCAGCGTCGAAGACGGCCTGCTGACCTGTGACTGGCACCACGCGCGGTTCGAACTCGCACAGGGTGACACGCTGGACATCTGGGCCGACGATGTCCAGACGTTCCCCACCCAGGTTCAGGACGGGACCGTCTACATCGACCCGGATCCCGACCCCGACGTGCCCCCGGAGACCCACTGGCGCAACAGACTGGCCGACGGCCTAGCGGAAAACCTCTCGTTGGTCGCCGCGAAGGCCGTCATCCACCTTGACCACTACGGCGACGGGTTCACGACACCACTGGAGACCGCAGTCGATTTCGGAACGCAGTACCGCGCCGACGGCTGGGGGCGGGGAATGACGACGCTCGGCGCGATGGCGAACCTCTACGATGCCCTCGCCCACGATGAGAAACTGCGGGCGATGATCGTTGGTGTCACCGAGGTCGCGGACAACTGCAACGGCGAACCACCCCGGTTCGAACAGTACGCGCTTGGCAACGACGACCTCTCGAAGCCGCGGCTCAAATCGTGGTTCCGCGACACCTGCGATGTTCGCGACAGTACGGGTGCCGAGCGCTGTCTTCGCACCGCGGCGGCCGTTCTCGACCGCGAGGACCTCGTCGAAGTCCTGGTCGCCGCTGCCACCGACCATATCTATATGAACAACAGCCACACGATCGATTTCCTCAACAAAGCCGTCGAGACGCTGGACCACGTTGGCTGGGACCGCCGGGAACCCGTCCTCGCCACCGTGGTCGACGCCATTGCGGACGCCTCACGGGGCGAAGAAACCAGCACGTGGACCCGGCCGATCGACGTGGCCGGGCTGTGTTTCGACGCTGCCGAGGACCTACCCGAAATGGTCGCCGCCGGGACCGGCAAGGAGTGGGACCGCCCCAACGACTTCATCGACACGCTGCTGTCGAGCGACCCACACGAAATCGATGACGCTCTGCGGGATGCCGTCGCCGCCGGCGCGAGTACCGAGCAACTCGCACACGCGATCGCGGTCGCCGCACTCCGTCGGGTCGCCCACTTCGGCACCGGGAACGAATTCAGCGACTGGAACACGGTCCACCACACGTTCTCGTTTGCCAACGCCGTCGACAACCTCGCCCGTCGCACCGACGCCCCGGACATCTACGAGGCCTGCTGGCAGGGTGCGATGTCGGTGTATCTCGATCGGTTCCTGAATCAGCCGCCGGCGACCATCCCCACCCCCGGGACAGGCGCGGACGGCACCCCGTCTGAACTCCGGAACCGCCTGCTGGCGGTCCTCGACGAACAGGGCGGCGTCGACGAGGCGGCACGGATCGTTGCCGGGCACTTCGACGCCGACGGCGATCCCACAGCACTCAAACAGACACTGGGCGAGGGCCTGTTACGAGAGGACGCCAACTTCCACACCCTGCAGAACGTCGAAGCCGGCTTCCGACAGTTCGAGTTGGCCGAAAGCGACCGGGAACGACGACTGGCGCTGATCGCGCCGGCACGGTATATGGCCGCTCACTTCCCCACTCGCCGCGAGCGCGAGCAAACGGTCACGATTGCGGAGCGACTCTTCGACGGCGAGGCCATCCACGAAGATATCGACGACTGACACCGACGCTTACTACTGCATCGGACGAGAGTGCGCTGTGTGTGTCTTTTTGGGTACCTCTCTTACGGATGTCTAGTGGAGGTGCGAACGTACGTTTTAACGGCTCTGTTGAAATCCTCAGCGACTGATAATTTAAGGAGGCTATGCCGTATACAGAGCGCGAGTCCTCCACTTGACAGTGGCTTGATTGGATTCGTTGTGATCAGTAAATACAAATGAATGCTGTACCGCTGGGGTTAGTAGTCTACCGGACCCTGTCAGAAACCGCATGCTGAATAGAGGGCACGACTGCAGCAAATATGGCTGAGGAAGATAATAGAAGCATCAAATTAATCTGCGTATTTGTTTATCGCGTTCAAGATATCCAAGGAACTCGTCAATATGGAGGGGTTCGTATTCGATGACTTCGACGGAGAGATTCGCTCGTTGACGGTCCGGATCAATAAACGGGTACCTCTCGTCGTCGTGGTGGTGACCGTGGAGCACCCATCCGTCCCATGATTGTGGAACGTCGGCAGGGTCATGAACACAACAAAACGACCACGAATCATAGGACATGATGTAGTACTGGTGCGTGTTGAGATTATCAACGTAGCGGTCGGGGGAATCGTGATTTCCCTCGATGAAGATGACCCTGCCGTTCAATTCATCCAACCAGCTCCGTAATTCGGCTTCGTCTGCAAAGCGACCTAAGTCACCGAGGAATACGACGATGTCTTGGTCATCTTCAACGACGCTATTCCAGTTGTCAATCAACGTTTCATTCATCTCATCTACGTCCTCGAACGGCCGATCGCAATGCTTGATGATGTTATCGTGTCCGAGATGTAAATCCGAAATCAAATACCACGCCATGCTCACAACACCATAGGGAAACTACCTATGTTTTGCTGCCTGGGCTCTTTGTATCTCGCACCTCACTACTGACAGAAACTGAGAAGATCTCGTGGGCGCTGCTGAATACAAAGCGCACATCTTGTATGATGGGTCGGTAAAATCGAGCACGTAGATGTCCTAAGCTGTCCGCAATTCCATCCATCAAAAATTCTAAATGTAGATGTGATGACTATATTGTATGCCCGTGCCGGTCACATGTGAGCAGTGCGGCAAGACCGAGACATATCCTCCAAGCAAAGACGAAAGGCGCCGATTCTGTTCAATTGAATGTAGAAAGGAGTGGCAAACGGCAGAGAGAGCTGAAATCACTTGCGAAAACTGTGGTGAAACGGGTACCTACCCCCAGAATCAAGCAGATACACGTCGATTCTGCTCAATCGAATGTAAAGCTGAATGGCAAAGTGAACACGTTGCTGGCGAAGACCACCCCAACTGGGACGGCGGAAAAGAAGAGTTCACTTGTGACAACTGCGGGAAAGTACGACGACGAAAGCCCTCTGAAATTGGTGAGAGGAACTTCTGTAACCCGGAGTGTAAAGGGGAGTGGATGAGCGAATATTTGACTGGCGAGAATCACCCACAAAACACGCAGGAACTCGTGGAGTGCTCTTGGTGTAGTAACAGTGTCTCCCGTCCGCGCTGGCAACGAGAGCAGTTCGATCGCCACTTCTGTAATGACGACTGTCGGTGGGACTACTTTAGTGAGCATGGTGACGATATCGGCAGAGACTCAGGCAAGATTGAATTCACCTGTGACTATTGTGGCGATAGCAACGAACGAATACCGTCTGAAGTCGTCGCCTACGATCACAACTTCTGCGATCGTCACTGTCGTGCGAAGTGGTTCTCAGAGAATCAGACAGGCGAAAATCATCCGGGCTGGAAGGGAGGCGTTGGCAGCTATTATGGTGAGAACTGGCACCGAATCCGCCGTAAAGTACGGAAGCGCGATAGTCACAAGTGTGTTTTTTGTGGTGTCAAGGATGAGGCTGCTAAAATAATACACGGCGCGGAACTACATGTCCACCACGTCCAGCGAAAGGAAGTGTTCGAAACGTTTGAGAAATCAAATTCACTCTCAAACCTGCTCACACGTTGTGCCTTCTGCCACCAACGTGTATTTGATTGACTTTCCAGAGTAGATTCACGGCTCAGGCAGAAAATAACGGAGCCACCATGTTGACTCTACCCTCTGTATGCCGCAGAGGTTTTCTATCACCTACTACGGATTTCAACAGAGCCTTTTATCCGTACTCTCTGCTGATTTGCCGGCGGGTTCTCTGATACAATGAGTTACGCGCTCGATTCGATCGGCTTGGCGACTGCTTCGAGTTGATCCATGGTGAGTGTGACCCGGCCCGTCGTCTCCGTCTCTTGGGATCGACCGGGCTCGAATTTCAGATCGTACTCGTGCCAGTCACCGATACGGGCAGTCGGACAGAGGATTTCTTCCTCGCTGAAGCCCGCTTCGGACTGCGTCACGACAACTGTCCGGCGGCTTCCGGTGGCGGGTTCGAGTTTCAGCGCGTAGCTGTGCCAGTCACCGAACCGTGCGGTGACATCTAAGATGTCGCCCTCTTCGAAGCCAGCGATCGAGTCTGTGATCTCGTAGTTACGTGCGTTCATTACATGCAACAGTACGGACTGGAGCCATAAAAATCCATATTATAACTATTAACCGGTCTTCTGTGGACAATTATTTAGAAATATAGTTCTATATAGAACAAATATCTGTCACTCGTCCGTGTGGCTGTGAGAATCATCCAAGAGTTAGTTTACTCTCATCCCGATAATTCACGTGTATTTTCACTGCTCAAAATCTCGACGCTGGATTGGAGTGCCGTTGGTTGTCGAAAACGTACCGCGAGTGATCGACTGTGCGATCGACAGATCCGGTTGAACTCTGTGTGACGGATTTGTACCAACAAACACAGCTAGTTTGCTTCGGTCGCAGTGAGTGACACGCCACGGTTGATCCCGTCTCACTTCGACTCAGTGAGCCACTCGGGGAGATGCGTCATAGAACGCTTTCGTTCCAAGAACCGATCGGTGGCGACCGCTGTGGGGTTGGTACCGACTACCCTCCGCCGACCTCAATCTCGTCCTCAGTGAGGTACAGATATTCGATCCGTGGCACGTTCGGCGCGAGTGGTATCTCCTCGTCCATCAGTGCTCGATCGAAGTGCACCTTGCCATCCTGGCCGAGTGTTAGTTCACCGGTTGCGACCGCCCCGAACAGCTCGCCCTTTTTCACATAGAATTTGCCAGGGCCGAATCTCCCTGCCGGAGCGATTATCGCAGCAGTCACTTCGGTATCGCTGCCACCGCCGATCACTCCCACAAAGTTATTGGGACCAAACACCTGGACGCGTGTTGAATCCTTGTCGACGCCAGTTATCCCCGACTTCTCGACGACAAAGTGGCCCTCACTGAACCCTGCGCCGCCGGCTCCCTGGACGTTATCGACGCTGGTCTTCTCTTTGCTCGCGACAAAGAGCCGAACATCCCCGTCACCTTTGACGACGATCTCGCTGGAGTCGCCTCCTTCCCTGCTGAGTTTCACCCACCGTTCGACGGCGATCGTGATATCTCCGTCTGTCGTATCGAGATACAGCGTTTCACCGTTGAGTTCGAGCGTGTCGAGATAATACTCTCCTGCCTCGAGGGTCGCCTCATCGCCATCGATTTCGAGCGTCTCGTCTTGGATCAGGTCGTCGTCTTCTCCGGCGACATTGTTGTCGTTGTTGGTTCTCAACTGGTCGGTCTTGTTGTCTACCAGCCGATTGATCGGCAGGAGCTCGGTAATACCGTCGATCTCGTAATCATTTCCGGTGATCGACTCATTGTCGAACGGGTCAAAGCTCTTCGTCCAGTTGGCGTTCCCGTTGATCTGGGCACTTGAGGAGCCAATGGTTATATTTCGCCCCGATCTGACGTCACCGTCGATCTGCGAATCTCCGGACATTTTGACATCGCCGGCCGCCTCGACGACGCCGTTCGAATCGCCGCCATCGTATCCCGGTGAGTTGTAGCTGTCGACGTAGGCGCCAGTACCTTCCAGACTGATCTCACCGGGGCCAGAGGTCGCGATCACACCGGCCTCCGGAGAGAAGTCCTTCGGCAACGCGATGAAAATGACCTGGACCGTATTCTCCTCACAATTGGCGTCGACGATCCCCTCGGTTTCGCTTTCGAAGAACTGCTTCCAGCCGTGACAGTACTCACTCTCTATGGTGATGATTATTGCTTTGTCACCGGTGATCTTGTTGGTCTTGTTCTCCGTCGGGAACCGTTCGGTGGTCCCTCCACGGGCAACAAACACATCGCTGTGCACGCTGCCCGTGCGCGTTGTCTTGGTGACCGGCATCGTCAACGTGCCATCCCGATAGCTGATCTCCGGCGGGGAGACCATCACCGAGTTGTTTCCGTCACTTCGCCAGACGCCACCGCCCTGGTATCCGACCGTCGTGTCGCCCTGCCGGTAGACCATCGTGCCCATCGACGTATTCATCACCTCGGTGTTGTTCGCGGGATCGAAGTAGTCGTCATACACGACGGTGATGTGTCCCGTCTCGTTTTCCACATCGAGCGTTCCGCTATTGCCCCGCAGTCCGAGATCGGTCCGCTGTGCGCCGGTGCTGCCACGTGCAACGCGTGCCGCCTGCGAATCAAACTCCGTCAGCGACTGTTCTGCCTGGCGCACCTCGGCGCCTTGTTGCTCTGCGCTCAGCTGCGGCCCGGCGAGCAGCAGGATCGTAGCCATACCCAGGAGGACGATACCGATCAGTAGCACGACGCCAATTACTTCCGAAGCGCCACGCTCGTCGTCGCGCAGACCAATACGCCGATCGTTCGTTTCAACTGTCTCGTCTTCCATGGGTTTACGGGCTGAGCTTTCGTATTAAAAATCCGATATTTCGGGGTTGTGTATCGATCAATTGTGTGTTCTGTCAGGGCCTGAACGTCGCCAGCACGCTTTCTGTGTCACCGTCTGGATCTTGCCAGACGACGCTAATGCGTTCGACATCGCTCGAATCGTCGACGATCGTTTGCTGCCCACCGGTAGTCAGGTCTTTGTCGAGTCCGGCCAGTTCGTTGCCGTCTTGATCAACCACGACAATCTCGTCGGAATTGAGGGGTGGTCCCCCCTCGTGTCGCAACACGATTTCGTCGCTACCGTCGGGTACTTCGAACGAGAGCGTCACCTGCGGCGTCTGGGCCGGGCCGACCCCGATCCCGAGGACGACAGAGCCGATGACGGACGCGAGGATTACCGTGATCCCGATCAACAGCGCCGTGCCAACGACTGGCGACACCGCCCGATCGTCCGATACGACTGTAATTTGGTTCATATGTCTCCTAGTTTGTTGGGGGGTTACTCTTCGAATTCTGCGATCACAGATTCACTGTTGCTGTTGGGGTCTTGCCAGACGATAGTCACCACGGTCTCGTTACCATCACCAATATCGGTACTCTCACCCGCGGAGAGATTCTTACCATCGGCGAGTTCACCGAGTTTATTGATTTCGCCGCTTTCATTACGGACGACGACCTCGTCTCCTGAAATCTCATCTCCACCGTTGTGCGATATGGTGGTATTATTCTCACCGAAATCAGCAGTCAGCTGCGCTTGCGGTGCGTCTGCACCAGTGGGGCCGATCCCGAGGACGACACCGCCAATGACGGCGGCCAGGATTACTGTGATAGCGATCAAGAGCGCCACGCCCACGACAGGCGAGACAGCTCGTTCTTCTGCGAACAGTTGTTTCAACTTATTCAGTTTCATGGTTTCCGTTTCTTTTTCTTACACCCCCGGACTCGTCGACGCCTGACAACACATCTACATCGCATCCACATTGGATCTGCATCGTGTGCGACCTTCCCGGCTGGTGTCATCCTCTCCAAGACCCCGGGGGGCATTTGTAATCGAGATTATACGACGGGACAGCCACCCACTTACCAGAATAAAACGTCCGTTACCGACCTGCCTCGCGCTACAGGCGCTCCATTACTACGCCATTTGTTGCCGTTTTTTCGCACATCGATGGTGATTTACTACCAACACTCCAGCGCCCATCTGCGCACACCGCGTACTGGAACTGCTCAACGCCGAACCGATCGACCCAACGGGGGACCTCACCAATGACCACGGTCCTCTCGACCGGGATCGAAGTCCTGGATCGCGAACTCGATGGCGGCCTTCCGCAGGGCAGCGTGCTCGCGTTTTTGGCGTCGCCGGTCAGTCAATCCGAGCTGTTTCTCTACGAGATGGCTGCGATCCGGCCATCGGTGTACCTCACGACCGAGCGGACCGAAGCGGACATCATCGACGGTCTCGAGCGGACGGGAACGCCAACCGACGATATCAGCGTCCATCGAATCTCGGCCGAGGCCCCACTCGAGGAAGCAACCACGGCGATCGAGACGCTCCCGGAGGCGGGGACGCTGATCATCGATCCAATCCAACTGTTCGAGGAGACGGAGATAGACGCCTACCGAACCTTCCTCAACGAGCTGAAGACCCGAACCGCCGAGACCGGGAGCCTCACGCTGCTTCACTGTCTGGAGGGCCGTCGCGTCCCCGATCAGCGCGATCGGACCGAGTACCTCGCGGACATCATTTTCGATCTCTCGACGGAGCTCCGGGGCGGCCACCTCACAAACAGCCTCTCCATCCCAAAGTTCCGGGGCGGACGGGCCCTGCCGGAATCGATCGAACTCGATCTGACCAGCGACGTTACCGTCGACGTCACGCGAAAAATCGCATAACGTCCGGACAAAAGGCGACAGTTCGGGTGCTGGGTTTTCAACGAAGCTGCTTGTTGAACAGCGCTGCTGCGCGTTGATGGGTTTCGGAGTCTGACTGGATCTCACCCCACGATCGCAGGCAGCGCAACCGCCACTGCAGCACCGCCCTCAGTGTTGCTAACCCACAGTCGATCGTCTCGTGGGAGTTGTCGGTCACTCCGTGGGAGTTGTCGGTCACTCCGTGAGTGCCGTCGATTACTCTGTGAGGGCCGTCGATCGCTCCATGGGTGCCGTCGATCGCTTCTGGATTCCCCTCACGCGACCAAGAAACGATCGCCACGGCTGGAGTACCTCGGCAGCGTCACTATTCAACAGACACGAATCACGTCCGCGAAGAGCTGGATTTTGAAAAGTAGAGTGACCGGATCACCGGAACGTCGTGTCGACCCGATCGACCGTTACGGTGAGTCGATCGGTTTCGATTTCGACCGTAACCGTGTTCTCCTCGTAATTGGGATTGATGTCGGTGACAGGTCCGTCGGCTTCAAACTGTTCGAAGTACCGTTCCCAGACACGAACGTGCGGCGTTTCGACCACGAGTGTGACATTGGTGTCGACGGGCTCGCTCTCGGCGACCAGGTCAGTCCCATTACCGATCGACTGGACATTGACGTCCGACGTCCCGCCGACCTCGCTCGTTCCCGCTGCGGACAGCTGGACAATCGGAAGGATCACTTCCTCGTCAGTGATGACGAAATCCGGCTCTCGAAACAGCACCGGACTCCCGCTGTCCTCGCGGATCAGCGCGCCGCTCCGGTATGTCAGTGTCGTGTCCGTCCCCGAATCATAGACGATCGACCCAGTCTGTCCGTCATTGCCGAGGTCGAGCGCCTCGCCGTCATGCGAGATGTTGAGACTCGAACGCTCCTCGTTGATCGACAGCGACGCGTCAGTTATGCTGATCTCAGTCGAACGGCTGGGCGCGCCCAGTTGTGTCACGTCCTCGATGTTGCTCGCCAGGACGGTGAAGGCCCCCTCGGTGTTGGTGGTCCGCTGATAGTCCTGGGCGTTGTTGAGACCGACGAACCCGGTTGCACTCACCAGTGCGATGGTGAGCACCACGACCACGAAAATCAACAGAAAGCCAAGGAGTTCGCTTTGGCCTCGACTGTCATTATGCATTCTCGATCACCAACGTTGTCTTGTCACCGTCGTCACCGAGTCTGATTTCCACGTTTCCACCCGTGAGGACCGCCGGCTCTGTCTCGACCGGCCGATCTGACCGGACGGGCACCGTGGCAGTCGTCTCCGACTCGTCACTTCGAAGTTCGATATCGTAGTGGTACCCGGCGGCGTCGCGCTCGCTGGTTTTGTTGTGGAACTCGATTTCGTAGGTGGTTCCGCCAACCCGATCGGGCAGTCGCGTCCTGAGTTCGACCGTTCCGTTCTCTCCGGCTTCCGCTACAAGCCGATCCGCGCTGTTAACATCTCCGGCGATGTCATTGCCCAACACTTCGAACGTGTCGCGGACCGAATCATCCTGTTGGCTGGTGACGAACGGTGCGAACCCGGTGACGAGCGTCGACGTCAACAGCGCCACAATCCCCAAAACGAGGACGTAGCTCACGACCGAAGAGACGCCGCGGTCATTCATGTGTCTCACCCGGAACAACTTCGACCTCGGATTCGTAGGTCAGGTCCGCGGATCGGTACCGGAGCGCAACGTCGGCGGCGACGATCTTCGCGTGTATCTTCGGTGTCTCATCTACGCTGTATCGATCGTCGGCCTCGATCGTGTCATCGACGATCTTTCCGTCGACGGTAAGCTCGTAGGTTCCGCTGACGTTGCCCGCGTTCGTGTATGTCAGCGTGTACGGTCCCTCCAGTTCGTCGTCGAGAAACGTCGTGAACGCTTCATCGGATCCATTGACGTCAAAGGCCCCCTCAGTGATGTTGAGTTTTGCTGACGAATCGGTTGACTCGTACGTTTCGGTGTCTCCCGACGACGATTCAACGGTGATATGCACGCCTCCGTCATCATACACGTAGAGCCGCCAGGACTCTCCGTCGGCCCCCTCGACTAGCAGACTGAAACACGCGTCTGAACCAGTACAGTCGCTTGTCTCGACGAGTGCCTCTTCGTCTACCTCCATCTCGAACCCACGGACCTCCGAAACGTTGTCGGCGACGATCCACGTCGTATTCCCCGCGTGATCGCTGAAATCGCCCGATTCGTCCTGTACGACTCGAGTTTCGTATTTCACACGCTCCAGCGAGCTGTTCGTCGTTTGTCCGTCGCGTGCGTATTCCGATCGCGAGAGGCTATCCCAGTCAGCGATCGCCGCAGCGAGTTCACTCTCTAGGCTCTCGTATGTCTCGTTTTCCTGATTGATCTCGACGATGAGCCCCGCTACTGCCCGCTCTGCGCTGTGTTGATACTGAATCGCGCCACGTTCGGCGTTACGGCTGTCATCGGCCTCCGCGGCGTGAATGCCCGCAAATACGGCCGTATTCAGCGTTAATGCCAGTGCAGTGAGCAAAATTGCGAGGCCGATCGCGGAGACGAGCAGTATCTGTCCTCGATTGTCATTCGGCGCTGTTAGCTCCATAGAACCACCTCCACTCGGATCACGTTGTACAACGGACCCTCCTCCGAAACGTTCGGGGCGTAGAAGCTTTCCTCGGCGTCCGCAAGCGACGTCTCCGTCGGATCCTCGTTCTCGTCGACGAGTACGGTGTCGTCGTACAGGGTTACTGTCTCGACGACGCGGACGGCATCGTCGTTGGGAGTTCCGGATTCGATCAGCTTCTGGGTCTGGCGATCGCCAGCCGAATCCTGATAGTGCAGGTTGACGTTGTATCGAACCTGCCGATCCCCGAACGTCCGCTCTAGGGCGTCTCCGAACGCGGTGCCATCCGGTGTCGGGGGAAGTTGCGACGTGTAATAGCCGTCGCTGTCGGCGTTGTAGAACGCTTCGGTGGACTCATTCCAGTACAGGACCGTCGTCCGGAGTGAGCCGTTCGAGGCGGCCTCGTTGAGGATGCCCTCGGCGAGGCCTCCATGCTGGCTTTTGAGCTCTGTCTCGCCAGCGCTCGCGGTGTTCGAAGAGACCGCAACGGCCTGCAGCGCGAAGCCGACAGTCGCTACAAGCAGGATTGCTGCCACGAACGCTTCCAGTGTGAATGTTTGGCCACGATCAGACATATTACCACACCCTGACTTCGAGTACAGCGCTGGTTTCACCGGTGAACACGCCCGTTTTGGCAGTGCTGACTGACCGATCGTCTTCGGGTACCGGCGGTCCGGCGGCGAGTTCCGTCCCGTCGCCGCAGTTGGTAATCGACTCATCGGCTTCGTCTGTACAGAGCACCGCCGAGTCGGGGTCGTCACTCGGGAGATCCCTGAGCGTGATGTTTACCGAATAGCGTTGGTCGATCCCGAGTTGGTCAGCCGCCAGTTCCTCCTCGAAGAACGCGATCGTTCGGCTCTCGTTCAGTTTCGAGGGTGCTTGCGGATCCGCGAGCAGGTTCTTGGTTACATCGTTCGTGATCCGCTCGGCAACGACTGGCTGTTCTTGATCCTCGAACGGAAGTGTAAGCTGTGGGACGAATACGGCGATGAATGTGACCGTAAGCAGAAAGATGGCGATGCCGACGGCGAAATCTGGAAGCGTCTGTCCGCGTTCGGTTTGCTCCATCGATCGTCGTGGCTCGCTCATGCGATCACCATCCACACACCCAGTGAGACGGCCAAAAGCATCACGACGTATTTGACGCCCGAGACCAGGTTCGCGTTCCGGATGTAGCCACAGACCAGCCCCGAGAGAACCGCCTGGATGGCCAACGCGTGGAAAAACAGCAGCGTCAGGAGGCTGAGATCCATCGTCGAACCGAAGCTTTGTCCTGCGGCGTTCGAGGTGCCGGCCGTCTGGGCTGTGACTTCGGCCATGACGTCGACGAACTGGGCCTTCAGCAGTGCCATCACCCCAAGCAGCGTGAGGTACGTCATGATAATGATCGCGACCTGCATCATCGCGCGCTGTCGCCGTTCGCGCTCGATGTCCTCTTGGGTCTCGGTCGCCTTCGCGGCCGTCGATAGCACTGAGGAAATCTGACTCGAGATCTCCTGGGCCTTGCCGATGAGTTTCACCGTTCGCGCCAGCCGCGGGATGTGGTACTTGTTATTAAATACCACTAGCGACTCCTTGAGATGCATCCCGTACTGACTCTTCGCGTACATGGTATCGAACTCTTCACCGAGCTTCCCCGGTGTCGTATCGGCGACCACTTTGATCGACTCCAGTAGCGTGAGCCCGGTCGCATTCGCGCTCGCCAGCTTTCGGAGGTTCTCCGAGAGGCCATTGAGCACAGCCCGACGCCGCCGGACGTTCCACTCCCAGAAGGCCGAAAGCGGAATACAGATCATAAACAGCGGCGCATACACGTAGACGATCGTCGACCAGACGGGCCGGTCGACGACTCCATTCCACGAGATTGGGACCGAGCCCGTGGCCGCGGCGACGACCACGAATGCGAGTGCTGCCGGAACGGTCACTGCCAGCGTGTAAAACGGATGCTTACGGAGGAAGACGTGCGGCCGTTTGATAACCTCGATCGCCTCGTTCGTCCCCTCGCTTTTTGCGATTCGATCGAAGATGTAGTACGACCCCTTGAACTGGTTGATCAGCCCTAATCCCAGGGCTCCTGATTCTCGTCCGTCTTCGAACCGTCGTTCACTTTTGCCGTAATCGAGGTAGCCGTCACCGGGTTCGTCCGTTCGGACTGTCGAAACAATGACCAAAAATGCGATCCCCAGTCCTGGAATCAGTGCGTAGACCGTCGCGTACAGCAGGATCGTCTGTCCGCCGCCGATCATATCTAAAATGACAAGAATCACAATCAAAAGCAAGGGGAACAACGAGAGCGTGATGTACATTTCGCTGAACAGCTCAAGCGTCTCGAGGTCCTGTTCTTGTCCCTCTTTGGCTGTCCGGAAGTGGATGTCCTTCTTGTCGTCGAGAAACTCGGTCATACTCCCACCGCTGTCGATGATCGACAGCATATCAGTGAAAAACTGGCTCAACTCGGCGCTCGGCGTCTGTGCCGAACGCTTCTGTATCGCCGATCGGTAGTCCGTATCGAAATAGCGCGTCTCCTGGAGGATAGTTCGGAACTCCTGGGAGACCTCGCCGTAGGTGTCCTGGGCCTCTGCCATCGTTTCGATAATCTCTACTTGGCTCATCCCACCGAGCGAAAGGGCGTACATGAACGACACGGCATCGGGAAGCAGTGTGTTGATTTCGCGCTCCCGGTTCGACGCTCGACTGTAGGGAAGCGCAATGTAGGCACCAAACACCGTGGAGAATCCAATCCCCCCGAGTACAAGTCCAGTCGAAATGATCAACAGTGGAACCCGTATCGTCTGGATCACGTTCAGGATCGTCTCGTTCGGAATCCGCATTCCGGTCAGCGCTCCGACTTCTATGGTTCCGGTCCATATCACCGCCGCGCTACCGGCTACACCGATCAGCCACAACAGGAGGCCGCTTACGAGACCGAGCGCGAGCGCCCGCGAGAGGTACGCTTCGACGGAGTCGCTCATTCGAGCCTCGGCGAGTTTCCGCTCTAAGTCGATGACGAACGAGCTTCCCTCGTCGAACAACAAATCGTACACCGGCTCAAACGCGTCCGCAAGGCTATCGACGTGCGATTGTCGGTTTTTGTCGGGGGCGGTAACGCGCTTCGTGCTCATTTCATCAGCTCTCCGTGGCCGCCTCGTTGCTCGGTTCGAACTCGAACTCATCGCTGTCTTCATCCGGCGGCGTATCGACGTCGGTCTCTTTTGCGGTCGCTGCGTCCCCGTTGCTGTGAGGATCGGTCAGCGCTGTGGGATCGCCCCCGTCGCTGTCGATATCGTCGGCAATGTCGTTGAGGTCGACTCCCTCGAGCGCGGCAACAAGCGCTTTTATCCGGGATGCCTCGACTGTATTTCCTGACGCTTCCAGCACCGCAGTCAGGTTTTTTTCGTTGATCTCTTGGTTCGACTCGTTCAGTAGTAGCGTCGCGTATGCGTATTCCATGGGTTATTTCTCCTCTGGTTGTTCGGCTTCTGTTCCAGTCGCTCCGACGTCCGTGTCGGAATCGACTACTTCGGATGGCTCTGTGATTGGTTCTGACTCAGCGTCGATCGAGTCACCATTGGTACCAACCGCTGGTTCCGCCGGCGGGGTTCCGACTGATTCGTCGCTCACAGACGCCAGAATTTGTCTGTCGGACTGTTCGGATACGGTGACGTCTGCTTCGGGTTCGGCCTTCGAGAGTGCGTCCAGTAGACTCCCCGAAGACTGCCCCCGGTACTGTTCGAAGATGCGGCTCTCGGCGGTCTCAAGAACCTGCTCTGCCTCGGCAAGAACGTCCTCGCTGGGCTCTGGACGCGGGACCAACGCCTCCTTTTCGGGATCGACATCGATCAGCACTGATTCCATTTCGCGGAGATCCTCGAGACTTGCTTCGAGGTCTCCGTTGGCGATCAGTGTCAGAATCGTCTCGGAGTCGTTGATGTACGCCTGCAGCGTCGCTGCGACCTCCGTGTAGCTGTTGAGCCCGTTTTTGATCAGGTACGAGAGGATGGTCCGGCGCTCGAACCGTTCGGCTTCGAGCTCTGTCATCGACCAGCCACGATCGAAGGCGATCTCTTCGAGCTTTTTCGAGTTCCCGTGTTGTCTGAACTCGTCGTCTTCGGGCTGCCACTGGTAGATGTCCTGGACGCTGATCTCGTGGTTTTCTGAATCGTACGAGTTGATCTCGGTGATCGTCTTGTTCCGGCGAACCTTCTTGCCCTGCACCTTGGTCTGTGTCTGTACCGACACGAGATCCAGCGCGGTAAACAACGTCTTCGAGACGTTGATCGGATCCGTCGTAAACCGCTTGAGCACCTCGTCCACGGTATCGGCGTGGAAGGTCGTGTACGTCGTATGACCGGTCGACATCACCTGAAACAGCGTTCGGCCTTCTTCGCCGCGGACCTCGCCCATGACGATGTAGTCTGGGCGCTGCCGGAGTGCCGCTTCGAGCAGATCGAACTCGTCGACGTCACCGGCGTTGTCCTGGCTGAACGAGGGACGCGTCACGCTTGCAACCCAGTTACGTTGCGGAAGCTCAACCTCCCGCGTATCCTCGATGGAAACGATCTTCGCGTTCGACGGGATGAAAAGCGACACTGCGTTCAGGCTGGTCGTCTTCCCCGAGGCGGTTCCGCCGGCGAAGATGAGCGATTTCTTACTCTCGATACAGAGCCACAGGAAGGCCATCTCGTCGAGGCTAAACGTCTTCCAGTTGATGAGATCGACCGGCGTGAATGGGACGTCGTTGAACTGTCGGATCGTGTAGTTGGTCCCGTGATCGGAGACCTCCTTTCCGAGCGTCAACTGTGCACGCGATCCGTCGGGCAGGGTCGCATCGACCTGTGGTTGCCGTTTCGAAATCCCCTTTCCGGAGCGTTGGGCGAGCTTTATCACGAAGTTATCCAACCGCTCTTTGCCGTGTCGAATGTTCGTGATCAGGTTTTCGTAGTCGGTATGATAGACGAAAACCGGCGAGTTGTACCCGTCACAGGAGATGTCTTCGACGTTGATGTCGTGTTTGATCGGATCGATCCGCTCGTAACCGATGAAATCACGTCGGATTACGTAGAGGAGTTTTTCAATCTGGTACTCAGTCAGTGTCCCCGAATCCTCCGCAAGCACCGCAGGCTCCGGCCGGGCCAGGATTTTGGTGATCGTCTTGGGCTCCTCGCTCGGTGGATCTGGCGTTTCATCAGTACCCAAGACTGCACGGATGCGATCGGGAAGCCACGGCGCGTCCATCCGATCGAGCCGTTCGAGTAACGGCTCGATGTTCAGCTCTTTGCGGGCTTTGTGCGATCGCTTCGACGAGTCTGGCTCTTCGGTGGGCGCGCGGAGATTGTTTCGATCAATCAACCACTCGGTTTCCGATTCGAGAACGTCTCGACGCTGTTCGTCAGTTCCTTGCGCGACCATGTCCTCGTCGGAGTATTTGATGCTCGTCCGGAGTTTTCCAGAGAAGAACTCGACGAGATCCGTCTCAATTTCGTTGAGATACGGCTCGATCACGTAGTATTTCTTCTCGTTCTCTTTTGTCGAGTGGAAGATAACGACGCACGCGTATGGCTTGTTAATCCAGTACCGTTCTTCCTCGATGAAATGTCGCTTCTTCTCCATCGAGACGGCCTTCTCCAGGTCATAGCGGTTTACGACCGTCGTCTGACCGTCTGCCGTTGAGAAGAACTCGTCTTCATCTAGCTGTGGATTAACGTTTACTGTCCGCCGATCTTCGAGCTCGAGCAGCTTTTCAGCGCTGTTTTCTCCCGTCTCGAGCACCGATCGCAGGTCGCTTGGATCGAATCCAAGGTACTGCGCTGGCTCGAATGGCTCCACCTCGCCGTTTCGGGTCCGCGGCGGCCGGCCGTTTTCGTAGTAGTACTCCCATTTGAAGTGTTCCCACGTGTACTCGCCCTTTGTAACGGGTGTTTCGTCGATCCAGTGTCTGAACGCACGATCGAGTTGTCCACCCGCGTTCGCAGCCGCACGCAAACGCGCTTCAAACACGTGCGGTGGACACCCGAGATACGTTGCTGGATCGAACTCGATGCGGTCCCAGTCGTCTCTGCCAGGGACGCCCCGACGGCTCCCGTTGAAAAACGGAAGCACATCGTTCCACGCGTTTTTCGAGTCGATGTCCCGGTAGAGCAGTTCAACCTGCTCACCGTATTCATGCTCGCGCATGAAGTCTTTCCACGTGTACTCGCCGCGAACGGCTCGCTCTTCGGAGGTCTCAGCATCGAGCGGTAACGTGCTCTCGATCGATCCTGACTCGACTGTATCCCCGCTCATGTTTTTCCCCTCCTGGTCAGTGCCTTCGGTTCATTCATCGGGTCACTCCTCCGCAGCTCGACCCGACGGTTGTTCTGTCAATGACTACCATCAGCCTGGAATATCGCCCATTATGGCTTTGTTACGACTCTTGTGTAACTCGGGTAGCCGGAGCCTGTAACCTGAAAACGGCGCCTACTACCGAATTTTCGCACAGACGACATTCTTCGGCCGTCTCCCGCAAGGAGTGCGATTATCCGCGTTCTACTTCCCCGACTGCACGAACAAGGTGGTGAATAACACTCAGTATCTGTGTCATTCTTCGTCCGAGACGATGTCGCACTGCACAGCCGACGGGGATGCTCATCGCCGGCGAAGAGATAAAAAACGACTCCGATGAGTGAACCAAAACGACTGGCTGCACCGTGTGTACGCTCTAGTGGCGCTGGCTCGAGAGCTGATGTGATGCACACCAATATACAGCGGTCAGCACTTCCGCAGTTGCGGTCCTTACCGCAGCTGACATACTTGCAGGGTATAGGTGTCGCATCGTCTGTTGGCCCCGGCGCAGCACATCTCCTAGCCGAGGAGATCGAGACGGCAGTCCAGGAGAGATGATCCGAATAGTGCGAGCGCTACGCGCAGGGCCAACAGGATCTGCCCGGATCACTGATTGAAAATGCGTCATGATCGTCACCATTGACACGAGCCGGCTGCTGACGGTTTGTCGAATCGATCGTGCTGCGGGACGTATCGAAAACCAAACCAAATCAATTACAAAAAGAGCGGGCTACGGCGTGTATTCATCGTGATAGATCAGCGATCGGCCTTTCGACGGCGCGTACAGGTAGATGCTCAGCTCGATTCGATCGGCCTCTAAGAAGGCATCTTGTCCAGAGAACGATGTCCAGTCTAAGTGGAGGCCGTTGTTGTCACGCCAGGCGACTACGCGGTCTCTCACTTCGAACCCCCTTCGTGGCCGGTACCGAGCGATATACCGCTCGGAACCAAACTGCGCCGTGATGTAAAACTCCGTGTACTCTTGTTTCACCGAGCCGGGGAGTGGTTGTCCCGAAGCAAATATGTAGGTTCCACCGATGTTCGTTTCCTTTGTCTCAAACCTCCGGGTCGTATCCGAGTCAGGCGTTTCGACCCACTCGGGCGCGGTCAGCGCTTCGAGCTCTTCGTCGAATTCGAAGTCCAGTTCGCCGGTCACCTCGATCTCCATTTCCTCGGGACCGTCGTATGTCAGTCGGTTTCCCTCGCCAGCAAACTCGTATTCGACGGACCGAACCGCACCGCTTTCGGCGAGAAGCATCGAGACGCTCCCTCGGGAAATCGATTCGAGCCGGTAGTCGACACGAGCGCTATCTGGCTGGCGAAGCTCGGGTGTCTCAGCGCGGTTAATTTCGCCAGTGTACCGCGCATACGCCTGTTCTGACTCAGTGACGATCTCCTCGAACTCGAAGGACGCACTCTGCAGCAGCGATGGAATGATGGTTTCTTCGAAGGGATACCGATTGAACGTATTCCCGGCAGAGACGGTTGCTTCGGGGGTCTGGGTCTGCCACCGATTAGTTCGATCGGCATCGGGATCGACCGACTGTGCGACGGTTCGCTCGGGCGTTACCCATCGGTTGATTTCGACACCGTTCCGCGTCTCTTGTTCGTGGACGAGTTGCTCGTCGGCGTCGTACGTGATCGATATCTCGTCTGTGGGCGCGTTCGAATAGTCAAGCTCGTACGTCTGTGTGGTCCGATACCGATCCTGTTTGTCGACGAACTGACGACTGCCCGCTAGGACCGTTTCCATCACAATGCCGTTCTCTTTCGCTCCAGGTGGAAAGTCGAACGCTTCGGGCTCTTCTTCGGGCTCTTGTTCGCCGTCATCGTCCGATGACTGTTCTCCATTTCCGTCACTGTTCGACGGCTGGTCCGATTCTTCGCCACCGCCGACACAGCCGGCCAGACCGACGACGCTCGCAGCTCCGGTCAGCGTGACGAACCGTCGCCGGTTGATATTCTCTTGCATGTGTATTTCCACTGAGACGGAGAGATAGGTTAGTAAACAATATTATACGCCGATGATACGCCGTTATACGGCGCTCACTCCCGTTGACCCTTCTATGAACCGACTGTGCCCAATTAGCACGTATTCACGACTGTGCGGCCGCAAAGCTCTCGTCTGGCCCGATCGCCAATCCACATCCATTCGTCCCCAGGCCATCACATACAAGGGTCACGTAGATCGCTGTCGTGGCTCAGGGACGAACAGCCACAAGACGCCCGTTAATCGGTGTTTAACACCGTATTGGTCTACCTGTCGATGGTGTTAAAATTCACATAACTATGAATGTAGCCTGCTATCGTCCACCGAGGCTACTGACAATGAGCGGACAACTAGAATCACCATGGGAGGGGAACAGCCGCAATAATCTTCGAGAAGCGCTCGAGCGCGCTGATTCACTGGACGAACTACGTGACACGTTCGACAGGACGTCGAATCGCTCCGACGAGCTCTCCAAGGATGAGATATTCGAAGTGCTGTACAACAGTCGGCGGAGAATCGTTCTCACGTATCTGATTGCGCACGAGGGGGCCGCGACCGTTGGGGAGATGGCCGAACACATTGCAGCCGTAGAGAATGACACCACTGTTCAGCAGATCTCGTCTTACGAACGAAAGCGCGTGTACGTTGGACTCTATCAGAACCACCTGCCGATGATGGACGACGTCGGGGTTCTCGAGTATGACAAAAACCGCGGGACGGTGCAGCTATCTGCGTGTGCAACACAGCTTGAACCGTATCTCGACTTGACCGACGAACCGGACACCTCCCGGCTCATTGCGGGGTCTGCGCTCGCGTTCTCGGGTGTCCCGCTTTTATCAGTGCTTGATATCGCCTCGATCGGCGGTCTCGGGGTTCCGCTGTGGGTCGCTGTCGGGGCGATCGGCCTTTTTGCGCTGGCACTGCTCGATACGTACGGATCCCTCGGATAGGTCCGCCACTGTCGATCGACCGCGTGATTTACTCACCTGTCATAATACACCGCAGTATAGTGGACGATCGCCACGAGAAGTAGTATCGCTGCACCCATTGTAGTCATCGCAACCACCGTTGAGTCGGTATACTGGACGGCGCCAAGTGCTTGCAATGAAAGGAGACTTGCGAGTACGATCCCTGGAATCGCATACCATAGCATCCATCGGTCCTCGCCGTACGGTGACCGGTTCATGTCCGAAGCGCTGGCCGTAGACGGACAGGTCGATCGAGGGAGGGCCCACGCACCATCTGTGGGATGACGGCCGAGGTCATTGCGTCACTCCTGCGCCCATCGATTCCGGTTTTTTCATTAGAGCATGGGGTTCGTCTCTCCCGTCCTGAGCGGAACGATCGCGGGGGTCGACGACCCCGCTGGCCACAACGTGTCGGCATCTACCCATCGGATGTGTCATGATAGTTCGACTGACACGGAGCCGTCAATTAGTAACAAGTTCTGTATTGCTGCTCAGGATTGGGATACCAGAGGACTAATGACCGATCGCCAAGACGAGCCTCACCACCCCGAAGGCGACGACGATTCGGATACGCCCGCACAGACCTCAGATAGCGTGTTAAAGACTGGTTAACGGTGCTGGTAGTACTGTATTAACAATGTAGCCATTCCGTTATTTACGGAACATGAGGGGGTTAGGAGTTCCGCGAAACTGGCGCGACGGACAATCAAATGCACGACATGATGACGACACGAACGGTGGGGGCCACGAGGACTCACCGGAACTGACGAAATCGGAGGCGTTCGATATCCTCCGGAACAAACGGCGGCGTATCGTCCTCACGTGTCTGCGTGCGGGAGGGCGAGAGATGTCGGTCAAAGAACTCTCTGCGGCAGTCGCCGCCGAGGAGTACGGTGTCGATCCTGAGGAGCTGTCTTCGGACCAGTACAAACGCGTTTACACTGGGCTGTATCAGTGTCATCTCCCACGGATGGACGATCTCGGCGTTATCGAGTTCGACGCTGAAGCGAACAGCGTTCGATTCGGTGAGAAGAGTACGTATCTGGATTCGTACTTCGGCTCGAATCACGACGTTACCTTCGCGCGCATCGAACTCGGTGCCGCCGCACTCATTACGATGGGGATCCTCTCCGGCATGACCGGGATCGGCCCGATCGCGACGTTGTCACCGATGGCATTGGCTGCTATGACCAGCGTTGCACTGCTCGGACTGGCGCTGTTCCAGGTAGTCAGAACAATGACCACGCGCGGCTGATACGGCCAACGAGCAAGTTACACGCCCGATCGGTTAGATGAGGGTCTGCGGACACCGACAGGACGACGGCGATATGAGAACGCCGCCGATCGCTAATCACACTCTCGGGAGTCCGCTACGCTGATCGGCGATACACAGCGCGTAGCTCGCAGTATAAAAGGGGGGAATTTGGAGGGATCGATCGGGCTATTCCGGTAAGAGCACTCCGTCGATGACGTGGATCACGCCGTTCGACGCTTTGATATCAGTGTCCACAATCTCGGCCTGGCCATCGTTCAACTCGGTTCCATCGACGGCGACCGTCTCGCCGTTCAGCATCTTGATCTGTGGAGCGTTGACGACTGAGTTTGCGTTCCTCCGTCCATTTGTGACGTGGTAGAGGAGGATGTCCGCTAAACTATCGAGTTTAAGCAGACCCTCGACGTTGGTTCCCAGCTCGTCGGCTAGATCTTTGAACGCCTTGTCGGTCGGCGCGAACACCGTCAGCTGCTTGTTTCCACTGAGGGCATCGACGAGTCCGGCCTCCTGCACCGCGGCAACGAGAATATCAAAATCGTCGGCTGCTATTGCCACATCGACGATCGTATCTCCCTCACTCGGCGGTCCTCCTCTTGCTGCTGCGGTCCCAACTCCACCGAGAGCCAAAATCGCGCCTGTTCCGATTGTTATCAGTTTTCGTCGCTGAATGCCTGTCATTCTATCACTGCAGCTATATAACGCCACTCGAGAATGTAGTTATAAACTTAATATTTCCTGGGGGGTCTGGTAACAACGCTGAGTCACGCGCGTGATCCGCGCACTGTCAGATATTTTTGGTTTGCTTCGTTGCACCCATCGTGGAGTGATGGCTTGAGCCAATCTGTTGAACAGTGAGATCGTAGATCGCAAAATCAAGGATGACAACAGAAATGTCCCGGTAATCTCGATCGATCGAGACTTCGATCACAGTATGACGCGGATAACTATCTTATTCATGAATTATTTTCTCGTAATGCCAAGGGTCATCGCGTGGATAGAAGACCGTCTTCTATCCCCGAATGAAGAGGAGAAACCATATGAATGCGAAAAATGCAACACCCGACTGGCACTGCAACGATCTAGGTGCCCCGACTGTGGGTCTTATCAGGTCAATTGGATCGGCTGGAAAGAAGAGTTCGACTAGCGTGATGGAAAGAAGAGTTCGACTAGCGTGATGGAAAGAAGAGCTCGACTAGCGTGATTATTTCAAAGCCCGAGACGAACCACAGCTGATCCCTGGGGAATTGACAAGGCCGATGTATCCGTTGTCGGCAATGTGCTCGTCTTTATCTGATTCAGAACGCCTAACAGCACCGTTCTACAGTCTCTTTGGTTGCATTCGTAGACAGAGTTGGGTCATTTTGCCAACTACGGCAAAGACTGTGTCCGACACGACAAATCAGCGAGAGAGATTATCTTGAAAGTTCAAACGATCGGTGTTCCCGGATCGTGCTTCCGACTGTCGTGAGAATGATCAAGAGTCCAATCACCACCAGTAGCAGTCCGGAGGCTACCTCCAACGGATAGTATAGAAACCAGCCCAGAGCCGTACTTATGCCGGCTAAACTGAACGGGTATATGTACTGAAAGCGGCTCATCAGTTTTGTATTTGTCTACGCATAGACTTGGTAAAGCTACAACTATAGCTCAAACAGCCATTCAAGTTTGAGAATCAGTATCAACACAGTCACTGGTTATACACGTCTGCGCTCTGGGTATGCTGTGTTTACTACCCCTGAATATCACGTCGCATACGTTCGCTGGACGGCGTCAGACACACGTACTGATCAGTCAACTGTGCGCATACGCGTTCGACACTGTCTGATTAATTGATTTATACTCGACACTTTCGAGACGGATGCACGATACACTGCGCGGATATACCGTCAAAATCCGGCCAAGGAGGGATATTTTTTTTTGCCCACGGTACGGAGCAGATCATACATGATTTACTGGATATTTATCTGATAGTTCTGTGGACTATCGCCTTACGCCCCCGGACAGACACATTCATGTTGTCTTACTGTCGTCTTACGATGATTTATGCTGGTATACTCCCTTTACTGTTGTATGTCATACATGCGCAGGGAGGGTACTGGGAGCGTCCTCTTGAATCCACGAGTGGACCGGATGCTCGATATCATGTCTACGCGACACCGTCGTCTGATACTCCTATTGGTTAAACGAGGAACTATCCACACAGTGAGCGATGTGATGGCACGCGGAACCAAAGAACCGGAAACGCTCGAAATTCAGCTCACCCACAATCATCTGCCGAAGCTAGTAGACGCAGGATACATCGAGTGGGATCGAGACACTGGCGAAATCTCGAAAGGCCCCCGGTTCGACGAGATCGAACCACTGCTTGAGTTGATCGAAAATCACGCCGACGAACTCCCCCCTGGCTGGCCGTGAACCACGCACTCTCGCTGAATAGGCTCGCTCCCGATTGAGTGGCCCTTGTACTCGATCGCGAACGACGTTCCACCCGTGACCTGTATTTATTGCGTCCAGAGAGCCACCTCTCGCCTGTCGGTGACCTCACAGACTGCCCGTACAACAGTGACTTCTGGGATATCGAAAAAGGGCGTCCACTACTCCGTTTTGTGCCCCATTTTCCAACCACTCTGACAGCACAGTGAATGGCTCGCTGCGGCGCATCCCCGATAGATTCCAACCAGTGCTGGGACAGACGGTGGCGTACGGTCTGCAATCATGACTGTTGAGTCCACAGATCGAACAGTTGAGACCTACTACTTTCGCTCGATCATCGGCCCTGTCGATACATGATCTGACGGCCGTGGGCGCCGGTTCCTGCCTTCTCGGGGACTCTCTCAGCCACCGCCACTCGCTGAGTCCGCTGGCGCGAATGTGACCAAATTCTGTTGGCCTAATACCGCGCAAACGAACGCTTATACGGCCGTATACCCACCTTTCAGTATGCGCTTTTCCGTCCGTAGTGTCGCTGCGATCGCTGGGCTCGTTTCGGTGCTCATCGGCGCAGTTGGCTCGGCGACCGCACACGTCGAATATGTGACTCCCGGCGGCGATCCGATCGACGTCCTCGAATTTCTCATTGTTGCCCTGACAACTCCGTTCAACCTCGCCGTCATCGGAGCCGGTGGGCTTGCCGTCACTGCCGTTGGTATCGTGTACCTTCGGCTTCGGCCGCTTCGGACCGATATCAAGGTTTTCCGGCGAACCCTTGGATCCTACGAGGAACTGTTACCGTGGCTGCTTCGGCTCTCGATCGGCCTGCCGTTAGTCGGTGCTGGCTTCTCGGGGTACTTCTTTTCACCAGCCGTCCAGCCCCCTGCCCCGGTATTCGTCCGACTGTTCGGGATCACGATCGGCTTTCTGTTGTTGTTTGGATTCGGCACTCGACTCGTCGCAGCGATCGGGCTCGTCTCGTATCTCGTCGCGTTCACCGTCCAGCCGGCGCTCATGCTCGCGTTCGAGTACGTGCCCGGCTTTCTCGCGATCGCGCTTGTCGGGGGCGGCCGTCCGAGTGCGGATCACGTCGTCGCATCTATGGCGGCCGACGACCGGACGTTGTACTCGCGGATCGACCCGTTCTATCGTCAGGTCGCGCTCCCGTTCGTTGAACGGACGAAACATCTCACGGCGTACGTCCCGACGGTCATTCGGATCGGCGTTGGGATCTCGTTCATCTATCTTGGTGTCGCCCAGAAGCTGATGCGTCCGGGTGAGGCACTTGCGGTCGTCGCAAAGTATGATCTCACTGCCGTCGTTCCAGTTCCCCCGGAGCTGTGGGTCCTTGGTGCCGGCCTCACGGAAGCGCTCGTCGGCGTGTTGCTCATCGTGGGGGCGTTCACCCGTGCGGCTGCCGGCGTTGCCTTCCTGCTTTTTGTCACGACCCTGTTCGGCCTGCCTGACGATCCCGTGTTGGCGCACATTTCACTGTTTGGGCTCGTCTCGGCGCTGCTTGTCACCGGCGGCGGCCCTCTCTCGATCGATCGCGCGCTCCACGAATCTACCCAGACGGACTCGGAAGTTCCACGCGATCCCGTCCGTGGTGATTGAGCGGTAGTGGACTTGCGTAACGGTTACTGGAGTTTTGTTGCGTGTCGTCTTATCTGAGGAAACTCATTCTTTAGCGATTCAAACTCGATCGCTCACTCCGCCCGCTCGCCGATTCGCCGCTATCTGGCGAATACAGCGCGGTAGTAATTCCCTACCACCACCGCGGACGACGGTTTTACCCACCACTTTGGATACTACTGAACGAACCCGGTGGTCGACTCATACCTATATCATCACAAGTGCTACATGTATGTATTTACTGGCCTCTCGTTTGCCAGCTATCTTGCGTTGAACAGCCACCGGTATCGTACCCCAGCAACTGACTTCGCTTTGAACTGCTGTCAGCGTCGGTTAGTAATCAACAAATAATGACAACTAACAGTAACAAGCAACTGATCCGGACGACCGCTCTCTCACGACGTACCGTCCTCCGCGCAGCCGGCGCAGCCGGCGTATTGGCGATCGGCGGAACCGGACTCCGTGCGGCCACGGGAGTTGCTGCCGCTGAGGAGACCATCATCGAAACATGTGGGGGCAGCGTCGACATCGTCGTCGCGCTCGATTATTCGGGATCGATCCAGAGCGCCGGCACCTGGGACGACATTCAGGGTGGCGTCGAAAGCTTCCTCGAGGTCGTGCCCGACGATGTCCAACTCGGGCTTGTCACGTTCGGTGACGCGCCGAACGCGTTCGAGTACGGCACGGACAACCTTCTCGACTTTGCGACCGACAGTAACGTCTCGGCTCTGAAGGCCGGCATACCCGCGAACGCCCCGCCAAACGAGAACGCGACGCACATGCCTGGCGCGCTAGACTTCTCCAACGCCATCCTCGGAGCGGAAGGCCGCGACGGGAAAGAAATCGTCATCCTCGTCACAGACGGTGGGCCGAACTACCAGAATGGTATAGTCGGCGATGGCGCAGCGCCACCCGCAGATGACACGACCTTCATCTACGGGACCTTCGAGTACACCGGCGGATCCCCAACCGAGAACGGGCTCGCTGGCGAGCCTGGCGAACTGGCGGAAACCACTGCCGTCGCGACGGCCATCAAGGACGCCGGACGCCGTATCATCGCCGTTGGCGTCGGTGGAGACGTCGCCGGGTTCGACACCTACCTGCGGGACGAGATTGCCAGCAGTCCCGACGACTTCGTCGCTGTCGAAGACCCAGCTGACCTGGGCGCAGAGCTCGAAGCGCTCATCAGTGAGGTCTGTGAGGAGTGCCTCGACTGTTCCGACGGCGGCCAACTCGCGAAGTACGAGTTCGCCTGCGTGGAAACTGACCCCGATACCGGCGAGTGTGTCAGCTACGACTTTGTGCTTGAGGGCAGTGGTGACGACGCTGTCACCTACACCTCGGGATCGTTCACGAGCAAAGCCGGCGAGATGTTCGAGCCGATGACCGCCAGCTTCGACACGGAGTACTGTGAGCTCTACGCGCTGGTCAAGAGCGGCCAAGAGTTCGAAGTCCAGTCGTTCGAGGACCTCAACGGGGGCGTCACCGTCGAAACCGCGAACGACGGCAAATTCGCGATCAGCTTCGTCGCGTTCTACTGCACCCTCGAGGCTGCCGAAGCGGCGATGGAGAGCTTCCCATCTCGCGGTCGTGGTCGATAATCGATCGCCACTCTGAACGCTCGATCCACAGGGTCGTTTATCGGGAAACGGCCCGTCTGGAGTGTTCACTCGTAGTGGTGAAGCGCACAGAACTCGGTCATCACCGCCTGCTCAGCTTTTCGCAGGTGTTCGGCCGCTGTGCTCGCCGCACAATCGAGGGTGTCAGCGATCGTCTCGACGTCGCTCTCACGCGGAACTGCGTAGTACCCTGCCGCAACGGCAGCGTTCACGGCTTCTTTTTGTCGGTGTGTCAGCCCTGGATCGAACAGCGCCTGTCGCCAGTCGTATTCGCCGACTTGCTGGATGTCTACCGCCACCTCGTCGGGGATCTCTGCAAGTGTTTGTTGAACGCTGGCGGCGTCGCCCACGACAGTGAGGTCTGCGACTCCATCGGGGCGGAATTCGATCGGCGGCACAATGATGACGCCGGTTCGGTTGAACGAGTCGAACATGGCTTCGTCGACGGCGTTGCGTCGCTGCGTGAAAAAACAGTAGAAGCTCCGATCGTCAATGGCCGTAATCTGAAAATCGGTAATCATCTCGGCAGCCTCCAGGGCCGCAGCGTATGGCTCCCGATCACCGACAATGTAGAACAGGAAGGTGTCGAGTTCCCCAATCGTATTGCCGTGGACCAACACGTCCCGATCGACTGCGTCAGACTCATCGATGAACTGATGCATTGGGTGCCTTGCATCGGCTGCAAATCGAAGTGTGAGTTGCAGGTATTTCATAGCCGCAGTGTGCGCCGGCGTATATAAATAACCAGAGCAGTGAGGCAGAATTGTTGGGTAACTGGCGGCTCATCTACATGCATGTCGAGCGAAGTCGGTAGCCACGTGCCAGCGGACTCAGCGCTGGCTGACATCCTCGCCCCGATCGCAGACACACTCATCGGACAAGAGACACACCGCAACGCGCCAGCAGCCCGAATCTCCCCACGGGATGTGCCGGCTGTCCTTAGCACGCTCAAAAATGAATCTGGGCTGGACCATCTCTCCTGTGTGACCGCCCAGCAGTACGCCGACCGGTATGAGACGATCTATCACCTGCGATCCTACGATGATCCGACACAGGAGGCGAGTATCGTCGTCCCGACAGACAGCGAGCGCCCGCGATCGACCTCCGGGTCCGAGGTGTTTCAGACTGCCGCGTGGCACGAACGGGAAGCCTTCGATCTGGTCGGCATTAACTACGAAGACCATCCCGATTTGCGGCGCATTCTGCTGCCCGAGACGTGGCAGGGGCATCCACTCTCGCTGGACTACGACCAAACCCAGCCCCAGATTGTTCCGCTTCGGGAGCAAGACGGCTCAGCTCACGAACTGGCAAGCGAGGGGCGAGCGGACACGATGTTCATCAACATCGGTCCACACCATCCGGCCACACACGGCGTGATGCATCTCAAGCTCACCCTTGAGGGCGAACAGGTCGCGGCTGTCGAGCCTGATATCGGCTACATCCATCGCTGCGAGGAGCAGATGGCGCAAACCTGCACCTACCGTCACCAGATCATGCCATACCCCGATCGATGGGACTGGAGCGGCGGGGGGCTCTGCAACGAATGGGCGTACGCCCGTGCCGCCGAGGCACTCGCCGATATTGAGGTGCCTGCGTACGCACAGGTCATTCGGACACTGTCTGCGGAACTCAGCCGCATACTGGCGCACATGCTGGCGATCGGGGCCTATGCGCTCGATATCTCGGGAGACTTCACGGCCACGTTCATGTACGCGATCAACGAGCGCGAGCGTGTCCAGAACATCCTCGAAGACCTCACGGGGCAGCGACTGATGTTCAATTACTTCCGACTCGGCGGTGTCGCCTGGGACCTGCCGGAGCCACGCGAGGCGTTCCTCGATCACGTCCGTTCGTATCTCGATGGGCTCCCCGAGCGCCTCACTGATATCCACAATCTCCTCACCAACAACGAGATCATCCAGGCGCGGACCGTCGACACCGGCGTCCTTCCGGCCGAGACGGCCAAAGACTACGGCTGTACTGGCCCGGTGGCCCGTGGCTCAGGTATTGATTACGACCTGCGACGCGACGACCCCTATGGCTACTACGATCATCTCGACTGGGACGTGATAACTGAGCCCCACGGGGACAACTACTCGCGGCTGTTGGTTCGCATCCAGGAAGTCGAAGAGTCAGCCAAAATTGTCGAACAGTGTGTCGACCTCCTCGCCGAGTGGCCCGACGACGAGCGAACGGTCCAGTCAAACGTCCCGCGGACGATCCGCCCAGCTGATGACGCTGAGGGGTACTGGGCTGTCGAGGCAGCCAAAGGCGAGTTGGGTATCTACATTCGGGCAGATGGCAGCGAGAAACCGGCCCGGTTCAAGATTCGCGGCCCGTCGTTTTCGAATCTGCAGGCGCTCCCCGCAATGGCTGTTGGCGAACACGTGCCGGATCTGATCGCTACGCTTGGCAGTCTGGATACGATCATGGGTGAAGTCGATCGATAGGTCGGCTGTTGATGATTGGTGGTCGTTGCGATCGGATCGGTACGCCTGCTGTCTTGAGTGGGCCGATACGACACCACTCTTCCGATCGCTACTGGAACTCGATCAACGTGTCTATTCGAGCCCTCCGATCGCTATTGGAAGCCGATCAACGTGTCTGCTCTTGACTGTCAAAGTAGCAATTCATATTGTAGCCAATGCGATTCGGATCGAGCGTGCCTTGCGGTCTGCGTTATATTTCGGTGATATTTGATAGGGAGTTGTCGTCAGTGGACGCCTCATTGGGACTGCCAGCGATATGTAGTCACGCTGTCTCCCTACCAGAATCGATCCGTCGTGGACAACTATCAACTGCCCAAGGAATTATTCTTATTACTCTCGATCCTGTGTATTAACTAATGGTCTACTATGGCTGATGGCTCCCGTGACACACCGACCGCGGAGATCGAGGTGGTCGCATCAGGTATCCCTGAGTTGGATGAGCTCCTCAACGGCGGGTACGTTCGGGGGCGGACATATCTCATCCAGGGCGTTTCAGGGACGGGGAAATCGCTTCTCGGACAGCACTTTCTACAGACGGGACTGGATGCCGACGAGACGGTCGTCTACATCCACGGCGAGGAGTCCAGACAAGACATCCTCGTCAACGCAGCGCAGTTGGGTATCGACATCCAGGGTGCCGAGTTTCTCGACATCGGGCCCGGAACGGATTTTTTCGCCGAGGATAAGACCTACAACCTAGTCGAGGCAACCGAGGTCAAATCCGAGCGGTTCACACAGGATATCAAACAAATAATCGAAGACGTCGACCCAACCCGGATTCTCATCGATCCGATCACACAACTACAGTACGTCGAACAAGACCAATACCAGTACCGCAAGCGGCTCCAGTCGCTCATCCGGTTTCTGCGAGATCGGCAGGTGACGACAGTCGTCACGCGAACGTTCAACAGAGGGAGTACGTCCGATAACAGACACGACGATTTCGAATCGCTCAGTGACGGCGTCATCAACCTATATCTCGACGAGCACGAGCGCCGGATCGAAATTCCGAAACATCGGAGCCTCGGACAGGTGGACGGCACCCACGGCCTCGAGATTCGCAAGGATGGGATGGAAGTCTACCCACAAATCATTCCAGAACACGACAAGCGAACGTTCGATCCAGAACTCATCTCGACCGGACATGATGCGCTTGATGATCTCCTCGGTGGCGGGATCGAACGGGGGACCGTCTCGTTCATCAGCGGCCCAACCGGCATCGGAAAGTCGGCCACCGGCGCACAGATACTCTCGGGTATCGTCGAAGACGGTGGGGTGGCACTCGGATACCTCTTCGAAGAGTCGATCGATCAGTTCGTGCATCGTTCGGAGGCGCTCGGACTCCCGATCACCGAGATGCAGGCACAAGGCTCCCTCCAGCTGACGGAGACCGAACCGCTCGTGCGTTCGGCCGAGGAATTTGGTCAGCACGTGCTTAACCAGGCCGAAGAGTACGCGCCGGACGCCGTGTTTATCGACGGCTTATCTGGCTACAAGATCACTCTCCAGGGCGACGATCAACGGCTCGCTCGCCGCCTTCACGGTCTCACTCGAGTACTCAAAAACCGTGGTATTGCAGTCATCGTCACCGACAAAGCAGATCGCCTTACCGGCATCCCGAAAGCCACCAGTACGAACACGAGCTATATCGCGGACAATATTGTGTTTCTCACTTACGTGGAGGTCGACGGCGAACTCGATCGAGCGATCGGCGTGATCAAGAAGCGACTCGGAGATTTCGATAACCGATTCCACCGGTTCTCCATTGTGTCCGGCGAGGGACTGGTCATCGAGGGGCCGTTCAAAAACGTTCGAGGGATCATGCAGGGCACTTCAGCACCTCGCATCCAGGACGGACACCACCACACGACTGATCAGCCATGACTGACCGGTCGGACAGCCAAGACGGAGGACGACACACGATACAACTCCTGGTGCACGGAGACAGCGATCGGGAAGCCCTCGAAGAGTTTCTCGACAAGCGATACGACGTCACCAGTGGTGACACCCTCCAACCCGCCGATTGTTACCTCCTCGGTGAGCGGATGGTGCCAACGTATCGTGAGCCATTGCAGGCGCACAAAAAAGCGGCCCATCCAACCTTCACACCCGTACTTTTGATTCAGCAGGAAGGGTCGAGGGGCAGGGTCCCACTGCCGTCCGAGCAGAGCGGTGACGGGCCACCACTCATTGACGAAGTGATGTCCGCACCCGTGGACCGGCTGACCCTGTTCCGTCGAGTGGGGAATTTGTTGGCCCGGCGCGAACAGTCGGTTGAGTTATCAGACCGCTATGAGGAAATCCGAACTCGGTTTCAGCGGCTGTTCAATTCGACGAACGACGCGCTGTTTGTCGTTGGTGGTTCCGATCATGAGATCACTGAGTGTAATCCAGCGGCGAGTGACCTCGTGGGGTACACGCGCGACGAACTGCTTTCGGTATCCCTCGTTGAGATAATCCACGCTGACGATCGCGAGCGTCTTCAGTCCTTCCTTCAGGACGTACAGGATGCCGGCGAAGGCTCGACCGACGATCTCACGTGTCAGACAAAAGACGGAGAAAGCCGGCAGTTGGAGGTGTCAGCGGCGAAGCTTGAGGACACGACACGATCACCGATCATCTTCTCTGTCCGGGATGTAACCGAACGGAAAGCGTACGAACGAGAACTCGAATTGAAGTCGCAGGCGATGGACGAAGCGCCCGTCGGAATCTCCATTTCTGACCCCGATCAAGCGGACAACCCGATGGTCTACGTGAACAAGGGATTCGAAGCAGTAACCGGGTACCCAGAATCAGAAGCAGTCGGCCGTAACTGTCGGTTTCTCCAAGGTGAGCGGACGCGAAAAGAGCCCGTTGCCGAAATGCGGAAGGCGATTGACGAGGCGGAGCCAGTGTCCGTGGAACTGCGGAACTATCGGAAGGACGGCAGCCAGTTCTGGAACCGCGTCAGTATCGCGCCGGTGAGAGACGATACCGGTGCCGTCACGAACTACATTGGGTTCCAAGAAGATGTCTCCGAACGCAAAGAACGCGAGCAAGACTTACAGCTGTTCAGGAAAGCAGTCGAGAACGTCGGGCACGCAGTCTTCATTACCGACAGAGAGGGCACGATCCAGTACGTGAACCCAGTGTTCGAAGAGCGGACGGGCTATACACGTGCGGAAGCGGTCGGTCAAACGCCGAGTATCCTCAACTCGGGCAAGCAGGATGATGAGTTCTACGAGCGGATGTGGCGAACGATTCTCTCGGGTGAGCAGTGGGAGGCCCAACTCATTAATCGCCGCAAGAACGGAGAGCTGTACTACGTTGATCAGATGATCTCACCGATAACGAACGACGTCGGTGAAATCACGCACTTCGTCGCGATCGCGTCCGACGTGACGAACCGGTGGCTACGCAAACAGCAACTCGAGGTGCTCAATCGCGTGTTGCGCCACGACCTCCGGAACGGAACGAACGTCATCGGAGGCAACGCGGAAATGCTCCAGAACGCGCTCGACGACGAAGCGCTCGAAACACACGCAAGCGCGATCGAAGAACGGACGGCTGCACTATCGAGAGTGAGTGAGCAAGCCCGGAGGGTAAACTCGCTGTTCGACGATGAACTACCCACTGAGGCTATCTGCAACATCACGCAGCTAGTGACTGAGGTCGTCAACGATATTTCAGAGACGTATCCCGACGCAACACTGACCATAGCGGAACACGATTCTGTCCACGCCCGGGCGGATAATCGCTTAAAAACGGCACTCACAGAGCTGCTGGATAATGCGATCATCCATAACGACCAGTCCACCCCGGAAGTCACGATCGCCGCCCGACCATCGAGTGGCGAGAGAACCGGTGATTGGATCGAAATCGTGGTTGCGGATAACGGGCCGGGGATTCCAGAGCACGAACAGCAGACGATCGAATCGGGTGAGGAAACGCCGCTGCAGCACGGGACCGGGCTGGGGCTGTGGATCGTGTACTGGACCGTGTCACTGTTCGGGGGAGAGGTGTCGCTGGAAGAGAACTCGCCGCGTGGAACCCGCGTCGTATTGAATCTCCCGCAGGCGTCCGTCGGCTCCTCTCGTCAGGTCACATCCGTTGAGCACCACTGAACCGGTAGCAGATACAAAGACCTCTGCAAGGCCGCACTAGCGTCAGAACGAGCGCGATCGGACGCTCGTCGAGGTTGCATGCGTTGGGATCGGTTTCGTCTCGTTTGGCCAGAAAACGCAAGAAACCGCTTGGAGGAACGTGCGCCGTCTGGGGGTTGAACCAAATGAGACGATCCTGCTTGCTTCGCTGCGCCGGCTGCGACTCACGGGGTTCAATTCCAATGTTGATACCGCTCCTCACGTTCGTTCGTCGCAGGTATGCGCCGTCCGGGAATTGAACCACGATCGCTCACTGCGTTCGCTCGCTGATTCAATTCCGTCCAGCGATTTTCTTCACTCCGCTCAGAAAATGCGCCGTCCGGGAATTGAACCCGGGCTAGAGCCTTGGGAAGGCTCTGTCCTACCACTGGACCAACGGCGCGCACCTAAACGTACCGTGTTTTTCAATTTATATGCGTCGATCGCCCCTGCAGTGTGAGCGTCCACTGCCTGCGTTCACCGCAATTGGTCGCTAGCCCTGCACGATCGACCACAAACTCACACTAAATCACACAAGTGTCCACAAATTTGCGAAAACGAACGGGTATTAGAGCCTGCACGCCATATCACTGGTATGGCTGAGGAAAGCGTTCTGTTGCGGGAGGAACCGCCGATTGATCTCACGCTTTCGGATGATGAACTCGATCGGGTCGAAGACCACCTCGTCTCATTCATTCGTGAGACCGTCGACGCTGCGGGGGCCGACGGCGCGACATTGGGACTCTCAGGCGGCATCGATTCGACGACCACTGCCCATCTCGCGGTGGAAGCGCTTGGCACTGACGGCCTTCACGGGCTCGTGATGCCGAGTGAGGTCAACGACCCAGAGACAATGAGCGACGCCGAGCGGGTCGCGACCGACCTGGGCATCGAGTACGACGTCATCGAGATCCAGCCGATCGCCGAGCAGTTCTTCGAGGCGTATCCGGACGCTGCCGACGATCGCATGGCCGCCGGCAACGTCTACGTCCGGACGCGGGCGGTGTTGAACTACTTCATCGCGAACCACGAGAACCGGATCGTCCTCGGAACGGGCAACCGATCGGAGGCGATGACCGGCTACTTCACCAAGTACGGCGACCAGGCGGTCGACTGCAACCCGATCGGGGGGCTCTACAAACAGCAGGTCAGACAGCTCGCTGCTCACATCGGCGTCGATCGCGACCTCGTGATGCAGACGCCGACCGCGGGGATGTGGGTCGACCAGACCGACGAGGACGAACTCGGGCTCGACTACGACACGCTGGATGCGATCCTCGCACTCCACATCGACGGCCCGCTGTCGACGAGTGCGACGATCGAGGCCCTTGACGTCACTGCCGAACAAATCGATCGCGTCGAGTCGCTCGTCGCCGAAAGCGAACACAAACGGGCCATGCCGCCGGCACCCGATCCGGTTCTGTTGTAAGCGGTCAGAACACGACGCATTTGTACTGTTGCTCAGACCGATCGGCAGTAACAGCAGTTATCAGTTAGACCGATCGGCAGCAATCGCCTCTCCGTAGCGATCGTACAGCGCCGCAAACGCCGTTGTCTCCGCTTCGAGCTGTGTCGACGACTCGGCTCGATCGCGGATGCGATGTTTGACGTGCGCGAGCGCGTCTGGCTTGTTTGCGGTGAGCTCTTTGGCAACACGCTCAGGGTCGTCGACGAGCCGCGAGATCAGTCCCATCTGGCGGGCCTCCTCGGCGTCGATCGTCCGCCCTGACAGCGCAATGTCCAGCGCGTTCCCTTCTCCAACGATGTGTGGTAACCGGAGGGTGCCGCCCCAGGCGCCGAACAGCCCGAAGCGAACGCCTGGTTCGGCGAACGTCGCCTGCGGTGTCGCGATTCGAAGATCACAGGCCACGGCGAGTTCGACGCCACCGCCGCGTGCGGGGCCGTCGATTCCGGCGACGACGATCGCGTCGGTCTCCGCGATTGCGTTGGCGACCCGCTGGCCGTGTGCGGCGAACGCTTCGGGATCGGAGAGCGCGGCCACGCTGTCGAGATCCGCGCCGGCACAGAACGCTGAGCCGCCCCCGTGAAGGTAGAGTACAGGCGCTGTCGCGTCGCGGATCGCCGCTTCCAGCTGGGTCAGTCCCTGGGGTGTCAGCGCGTTTCTGCGATCGGGACGATCGAGGGTGAGGATTCGGTAGCCGTCGGCGCGTTTCGATCGGATCATATGCCCAGCTAGGGGGAGTTTCCAAAGGTCTTTGCCGTTGCCAGTCGAATATTCGGCTAATGGACGACGCCGTTGCGACGCGGGCGGCCGCCACGGAGGCGATCGCCGACATCGAGCCTCCGCGTCTACGCGAAATCCTCGAGGCTCGACTTACCGAGACGTCGATGACACCCGGTGTTCTCACGCTTGCGAGCGCGCGAGCGATGGATCCGTCAGTCGACGCACGCGGGCTCACAGAGCAGGCCGCTGGCGTACAACTCATCTACGAGGGCCTTCGGCTCACTCGCACGCTCGCCCACGACGAGCCGTGGCTCCCCGAGGGGACTGACGCGGAGAACCTCACCCCCGACATGGAGATCCTCGCGGCCGACGTGCTCGTCTCGCGAGGATTTTACTTACTCGCCCGAACCGACGCAGCCACGGCGGCAGTCGAAACCGTCCGCTCGTTCGGCCGCGATCAGACGCGCCGCCGCGACCCCGGCGCCGATGTCGATCGCCTCGATCGAAACCTCGAAGCCGACGTGTTCGAGTTGGCGGTGATCGCCGGCTCGACCGCCGCCGGTGGCGAGGCCCCCCAAGAGCTTCGATCGTTCGTTTCTGAACTGGCCCGTGGATACGACGGAGACTCCCTGCCGCCCGCCGGCGAGACGGTGACGAACGTGACGACCGATCGGCTGGCCTCGCTGACTGATACGCGTGTGCCCTCGTCGGCAACAGACGGGTAGGGACAGACAGCGATCGCTAGCGATCGGTGAAGGCGTGGGATTTTGTGGCACGGAAACCGCGTGACGCGATCGGGACATCGGACGATCGGAATCGAAACGCCTAAAGAGACAACCGCCAAACGAATCATTGCTTGCCTGGGTAGCTTAGCGGTAAAGCGCGTCCTTGGTAAGGACGAGAGCCCGGGTTCAAATCCCGGCCTAGGCTTGCGCCTGCGGCGCAGACTGTAATTCGCAGATACTGCCCTTATAGCATACTATTCAGCCATCGTCTCCCGCTTGGAGGGCATATTCAACCCGTGGTTTAACTGCAGATTTGCATGCTTTGAGCCAGAGTTTCTCGCTGGAATCTGGCCGCACCCCAATATCGACGTCATCTGACGGTGATGTATTCTCAACTAATAATCTAGCTGGGAGGATTTGGGGGTTCTCCCAGCCTGCATCTGCCAAATAGACCACTATCTCACTCTCATCAGAATCGTATAGAAAAAGGGACTGGTCACCGTGGGCATTCTCAAAGTAGCTAACATAGTCGAAGTCATCACTGTCGAATTGAGGTGGTTGACCACAGTTTTCGACGTGAGCATTGATAATGGTACAAATTTCTTCCCCTGGCATACAATCCAACTGACCTGTTGTCAGTGGGGATACTTAATAGCAGCAACTCTTTGAAGAGGGTAATATGGCTGACTTTGAGGACAACGGGATTTCAGAACCGGAGTTACAATTGTTAGCAAATTATCTATCTCATACACACGAGTCCCATATGGAGACCGTTGCTGATGTGTTGACGACTGAGGAATTCGGGAGCAACGAACCATTTGGCGCAGGTCTCCCGGACGTTCTCCACTACATTTCTGAGTCGATAACGACTATCGACCGCCAAGTATTACGATTCGATGATATGCGAAGAAGCCTGCAGCGAATGGCCGCAGCATCACCCCGAGATGTTGACTTGCCCGAAGAAGCCGAGGTCACCCCAAAAAAGCTTCACTGGTTAACAATCAGGTCCGAGCTCACTACGTACTATAGCCATGCGGGGGTCCTGATGGAGGGCCTCTCAGCAGAGTTAATTCTTGATTCTGTCGTTGATGACGGACGACGGAGTAACCGCGTTAGTGATGATATTGAGAATAAATCTCAGTGGGAACGTGGATGGCTGTTATTCATCACAGGAGTAATTGATAGTGGAGAATGGGATACTATTCGGAATACATACAAGAAACGAAGCGACCTTGTCCACAATTCAGTTAGTGAAGAAGAACTGGCGGACCGGGATGTTGAGTCAGAAATTCATCAGGCATGGGAGTCTGTCAACCTGCTTCATAAGAAGCTATACGGATTAGAAATGGAACATAGGATAAGTGAGAAACTATTGGGGAACGAGTTTTAGAATTAAAGACACAAATCCGGCCCGAACCTTTCTGCAACGGTAAGCAGCTCTTCCCGATAGGAACAGGAGATAGGGCCACAGCAATCCTTCTCTTGCAAAGAATTGCGATGACAAAGCCGATACGACAGATATCTCAATACCCGAGATATTCATGTATGATATCGGGACGTTTCTGTGGTTCGTGTTCGCGTTGATGATTGCCTACGCCGTGGCGGCTCGGACCAATGATGAGACGCAGGCGTGGATTGCGATCGCCGCTGGGCCCTTACTCCAGTTGCTGTGGACCCTCAGTTTTCGGCTGCTCGTTGCTGCTGGGTTGTACGCGTGAATTTGTGATCTCCACGGCCCCAGACATCACTCGGTCTCCCACTGGACGAACTCTCTACCGAACGTACCCACTATTCGGCATCAGTGTCGGACTTCTTGTTCGCCTCACGGATCTCGATCGCCACATCTGTAACGTGTTGCTGATGGGATACTGAGGTTTGTACGTGCTGGGCTGCCTCGAGCTGCCCGTCGACGACTGCGTTCTGTTGTGGTCCCCATTTTTCCGCCGGCTCGGATCTGAGATATTCGACCCAACGTTTGATACGCTTGATGCGCTGCTCGCGGTTGCGTTCGTGCTTCGCCGCAAGATGCTCACGCTTGTTTGAGTCGCTCATATTCGTCCTCGACATCGAGTCGTGTTACCCACTGTTCGAGGCGAGGTATACTACGGCTTTTTTCGAACAGCATATAGCGGTGAACGGCGTCTTCGAGATCCTTCTGCGCAGCGAGGTACAGCTTGTACGCGATCTGTAGTTCGAGCGGGCCGATCGGGACTGCGCGATCGCCGATCTGCGCTGTGATCGCATTGTTGAGCGATGCTTCGCTATAATAAACAGTATGGACTGACCTGTACTGTTATTCGGCTGCGTCGATCAACAGCTCGATCGCCGGCAGCGGCTCGCCGGTCAGCGCGCGGATGTAGGCCCCGCCGGCGATCGAGACGTGCGAGAAGTCCGATTCTTCCATTCCGTACATCTCGATCGCTCGGGAAGTGTCGCCACCCCCGACGACCGAAAAGCAGTCAGTGTCGGCGATCGCCTCGAGTACGCCGACCGTTCCGACCGAGAATCGCTCGTCTTCGAAGACGCCGAGGGCCCCCTTGACGAACACCGCATCCGAGTCTCGGATGATCGGCTCGTAGGCCGCGACGCTATCGGAGCCGATATCGAGGAATGACTCCGTCTTCTCCGCAATTGCGTCCACGTCGATCTCTGCGCGCTCGTCCTCCTCGTCGGCGTACGCGAGGTCAACCGCGAGTTCGATCTGGTCGCCGCGATCGGCCAAGAGCTCGCTGATGGTGTCTGCGTTCTCGTCCCACTGGCTGTCGTAGAGATCGGCATCGTCGATGTCGTAGCCGACGTTCGCGCCGTCTGCACGCAGGAACAGCTCCCCGGCGATCCCACCCATGCAGAAGGTGTCGATGCGATCGCCGATCGCGTTCATCACGCCGATGACGTCGGTGGCTTTTGTCCCGCCGATGACCATCGTCACCTGGCCGTCGAATTCGCGTTCGGCGATCGCGGTATTGGCCTCGTACTCCGACTCCATCACACGGCCTGCGTACGCGGGCAGGACGAGCGGGAAGCCGACCAGCGAGGCGTGTTTGCGGTGTGCCGCCGAGTACGCGTCGTTGATGTACGCGTCGAACTCACCCGCGAGTGTCTGGACAAAGTCGGTTTCGGCTTTCACTTCGGGGGCTTCTTCGGGGAGTTCCTCGTCGGCCATCCGGGTGTTCTCCAGCAGAAGTACGTCCCCCGCCTCGAGCGATCGGATCGCCTCGAGGGCCGTCTCGCTATAGATGCCCTCGACGAACGCCACGTCGCGATCGATGTGGCTGGCGAGCACCTCGGCGTGACTCGACAGCGAAATGAAGCTGTCGCGTCCCGGCCGACCCTGATGGGCCATGCACACGACGCGGTGGCCCGCCTCGGCAAGTTCGCGGACGGTTTCGGCGTGGCGATCGAACCGGCGGTTGTCCTGGGCGGTCCCGTCTTCGACCGGCGAGTTGAGATCGAGCCGGACGAGGACGCGCTGTGCGTCGTCGAGGTCGTCGATGGTGTTGAACGTAGTCATGGTGTCTCTGGCTCTCTGTTGGTGGATGCGAGCAAAAATCGATGTGGTCGTGTGCGCGATCGGGCCTTACGCTTCGTTCGTGACGTACTCGGCCATGTCGAGCATTCGGCTCGAGAAGCCGTACTCGTTGTCGTACCACGTCAGGATCTTCACGAGGCCGTCGCCGTCGTCGCCGACGACGTCCGTCGAGTTCAGATCCGCGTACGAGGAAAACGGCAGGCCGACGATGTCTGAGGAGACGACCTCATCGTCCGTGTAGCCGAGCACGCCGGCGAGTGGCCCTGAATCGGCGGCCGCGCGGAACGCGTCGTTGACGTCCTCAACCGTGACGCTCGATTCGAGATCGACGACGAGTTCAGTGAGCGAGCCGTTCGGGATCGGCACCCGGATCGCCATTCCGTCGAGTTTGCCTTCCAGTTGCGGGAGGATCTTGGTTGCCGCCTGGGCTGCGCCGGTCGTCGTCGGGACGATGTTCTCGGCGGCTGCGCGACCCCGGCGCTGTTTGGCCTTCGGGCTGTCGATGAGGTTCTGCGAACCGGTGTAGGCGTGGACGGTGGTGAGCGTTCCCGATCGGATGCCGAACTCCTCGTCGAGCACCTTTGCCACGGGCGTCACGCTGTTGGTGGTACAGGAGGCGTTCGAGATCACGTCTTCGCCGTCGTACTCTTCGTGGTTGACTCCGTAGACGAGCTGTTTGACCGGCTTGTCACCCTTCGGCGGCGCGGAGATGATGACTGTGTCTGCGCCTGCATCGAGGTGGGCGCTCGCGTCGTCTTTCGTTCGGAAGATTCCGGTACACTCGAAGGCAACGTCGACATCGAGATCGTCCCACGGGAGTTCAGCCGGGCTCTGGATGTTGTACACCGGGGTCGAGGTGTCGCCGATCGTCAGCGCGCCGTCGGTGAGCTCGAGCCCGTCGAGCCGCCCCATGATGGTATCGTACTTTGCGAGATACCGCATGTCTTCGGGATCCATGACGTCGTTGATCCCTGCAAGCTCGATGTGCGGACTCTCTAGTACCGCACGGAACACGCTGCGACCGATCCGCCCGAAGCCGTTGAGACCGATGCGAACGACATCCTCCTCGGCGACAGCTTCGCCTGCGTTGAGGTACGATTTACTCATATCCGAAAAAGCGATCCCCAGATACTTAAAATCGGCAGTCACGTTGTCGATAGTTTATCATGAGCATAGGTCTCGGAAGGTAATACGGCGGAATTGCCCCACGGACAGAACGCTTTTGATAGCGAGGTTCCTATCAGGATCCATGAGTAGAGACGACCGCGACGATCCGTTCGGCGACATTTTCGACGAGATCGAGCGGATGATGCACGGGATGACCGGCGGCTACGACGACCGATCGGGCTTTGCGTCCGAGACGCACGTCGACGTGTACGACGAAACCGACCACGTCCGACTCGTCGCTGATCTCCCTGGCATCGAAAAATCGGAGTTGAACCTCCAGTGCGACGGCGAGACGCTCACCATCAGCGCTGCCAACGATCGTCGCGAATACGACGAGCGCGTTCGGCTCCCGGTTCGCGTCGACGAACACTCCGCGACTGCGACGTTCAACAACGGCGTTCTTGAGGTCTCCTTTGAGAAGGCCGACGACTCCGCATCGATCGACGTTCGGTAAGTTCACCGGGGTTCGGTTTTTTGTGTCTGTGCAGTCCGTTTGATGAGCCCTGCGAGTCGATCGTAAAAGCCCGGCTCGTACTTTGTTGCCGCGTCGATCGTCGGCCGCGCGTTCGTTTCACCGACGAGGGTTCGATCGTCGGTTACAAGCAGATCAACACCCAGATACCCGATTCCGAGCGCCTGTGCTGTCTGTTCTGCGATCTGTCGCTGTTCGTCGGGCAACGAGACGCCCTCGGCCGCTGCACCGCGGTGAACGTTGTGCTTCCAGCGTCCTTTGGCGCGATCGCCCTCCGGCAACCGTCGTTCGACGGCCCCCATGTACTCCCCGTCGATCACCATCGCCCGATAGTCGCGGGCGTCGGGCAAATACTCTTGTAGGAGGTAGGTTTTGTCGCCCGTCGCCGGGAAGTCGTGGATTAGATCGAGATAGTCGACAATCCCCGACAGCGAATCCGGATCCTCGGCTTTTGCGATCCCAATTCCCCGGGTCGTCGAGTTCGGTTTGACCACGATCGGATAGGAGAGCCCGGCGTCGTCGATCGCCGCCGCAATGTCCGTCGACGAAACGGGGTTCGAGACAAAAACGCTCTGTGGCACTGCGATGCCCGCTCGAGCCAGCGTCGCGAGCACACCCGCCTTGTTTCGCGAGGCGAGGATCGCTGCCCGATCGTTGACCCAGGCAATTCCATACTGTGCATCGATGACGGCTCCTTCGCTGATCCGCGAGGGATACACGAACCCAGCATCGAAGCGATCGTCGGGCTCTGTCCCGAGGGTATAGGTCCGCCCATCTGTCTGGAGGTGTTCGACCCTGATCTCGCGGTCGCCCAGTGGGCCAGCCATGCGATCGAATGTCTCCGCCCGGGTCGTCACCGCGAGCCGTAGCATACGCTCGGCGTTAGCGGTCGACAATAAAAAGGGATCCGACCCCGGGTCCTGAGCGCGACCCGACTGCTCAGGCGACGAGCAGTTCCTCACCGCGCTCGACGACGATCCGACACGGCGGGGACATCTTGTTGTACGCACGACGGAACGCTTCCTTGACGACGGGGGCCTGATCGACGTCGCAGTAGGCGGTAAAGACGATCTCACCTTTGTTCATTCGTGCAGCGGTGCCGACGATCTTTCCGAAGGACTGACGCATTCCGTCGGAGACACGGTCTGCACCTGCACCGGTCGCCTGTTTGTTCTCTCTGAGGACCTGGTGGGGGAACTTTCGGAGGATCATCTTGTACTGACCCTCACCGAGGGTCTTGATGAGGTGACGGTTCGCCGACAGTCGCGCGGATTCGAGCGAGCCGTGCCGAATTTGGACGTCCTCTTCGACCACGAGGTTGATCTGCACGGGGTAGTCGTCGGGGTCTGCCTGCAGGTCCCCCATGTTGTGCTGTGCGATCTTCGATCCAGGGATACCGGTGATGTACTCCCGTCGCGTGTACGACGGTTTGTCGATCTCCCGGTACATAGAGGCCGGTTTGTCTGACATGGTTACTTGTGAAGGCAAATGCTCGTGCGTTGAATAAACCCTTCGATGCCGTTCGGCGATCATCGGGAGTGTGACGGGCTCACACGCCGGTTTCGTCGCCAGATCGATCGTCCTCGTCGGCCTTTTCGATCGACTCGCGCCCCTGCTCGTCGGATTCAGGGGCCGTCGGATCGAGCGCGACAAACCCAAAGCCGCGTTGTTCGAGCAGTTCGGCGGTTCGATCGGTCACAGAGGGCGCAACAAGCACCCCACGAACGGCGGCCTTGTCGCCGACTTCTCGCCGCAGGGCATTGACGTACCGCTCCAGTTGGCTCACCGCACTCGGGCCCACCCGGCGGCGTTTCAACTCGACGACCACAGGAACCCCATCTGCATCTCGGCCAAAGATGTCCATCGGGCCGGCGGTACTTTTGCGTTCGGCCTCGATCGGCGTGAACCCGGGCTCGATGCGGTCCGGATGTGCGAGGAGGTAGTCTTTGAGATCGGCCTCGCTACCCAGTAAATCGGGCGATCGGCCGCCAGTCACCGGATACGCACAGAGCTGCTCAATCCGTTCGAAGCGGACGTCGAGGCGTTCCTCGGGCGTCGATCGCTCACTCCGGATCCGCAGCCGGCCGTCCCGGACGGCCGCGTAGTGGGTACATCCCGGCGGCTGCCAGTTCACCGGCTTTTGATTCTCGTCGGTGTGTACTAACGCGGTTCCGTCCGGTTTGAGGATCACCAGACGATCGCCGGCCCCGAGTTCGGCGCTCGCGCGGCCGTTGTACTCGACAGTGCAGCGACCGAAGACTGTAATGAGGTCGCCGCGATCGAAGGCAGCTTCGAGCGCCCACAGCGCCTCGCGGTGGGTCGGCCGGTGCGTCGTCGTCGCGGACACGTTCGGGTTTGGGTCCCGATCGACAAAACGATGGCTTCTGTCAGTCGCTGACTGGTCGCCCGATCGGTTCGTGCCATAGCGGGTACGCCTGCGGGTGGCAACCACGATGACGAGGGCGTGGAAGATTGCTGTTCGATCCCTCGAAAGCGCGGACGGCCGCTCTGATACCGAGCATCAACACTGGGCGTCGGATCGCCGTCATTCGAAATCCTTTTGTTTCCGATCGGCTTCCCTCCGAGTGCGCCGCCTTAGCTCAGACTGGGAGAGCACTCGACTGAAGATCGAGCTGTCCCCGGTTCAAATCCGGGAGGCGGCATTTTCCTGCGAACAACACGAAGGAGCATAGCGACTGAGCTGTGAGCAGTGAAAATGCAACGACGGACGGATTTGAACTAGACTGAGGTTCTGCGAGCGGAGCGAGCAGGTTCTCAGGCGTAGTTCACAATCCGGGAGGCGGCATTAGACTCAGAGTTCAAATGCCTGCGGTGCTGCGCGGGTGATTTTCCAGGGATTCTTCGAACCGATTCACCGACCGCGAGCTGCGACTGTGGGTGCACTTCGATCCACACAGGTGGTACTGCGCAGAGAATCTCGAATACGTACTCAGGTACGTACCCGTGTACCTAACCAGGTACATGAGTTACTACCTGACTTCTGGTGTCGCTCAGAACTCACGAAAATACGGGCCTACTCGCTTCCCGTGGCAGTGGAATCAAGTCCGACGGGCCGTCCCTCCTCCCACTCGACAGCGAGGATCGCGTCTCGAAGCGAGTTGCGTCTGCGCTCGACGACATCCAGCGGATGTGAATCGATGAACTCCGCCGGTTCGTGCGCGACGGGCGTCGCGCCGTCGTTCACCTGCAGATGAACTGGCCCGAGGTCGCCGTGCGTGTCGTCCTGATGCCAGCCGACCAGCAAACTTCGCTCTGGCTCGATCCAGTTGAACCAGTAGTACTCGTAGGACTCTCCAGTCTGCAGTTGAAAGCCGATTTCGATCCGTGCGGTCGTCACTGGGTACTCGTCGGTATCAAGGAACTGGCGTGGGTTTACCTCAGCGACGACCCGGTATGGGCCAGCTTCACGCGGCTCAGCACGTCGCCGCCGAACGCTCTCGAACTCACCGCTGAGTCGGTTCTGGATGCGATCGTGGAGCCGCTTGCTCTGTAGGTTCGCCCGGTTAGCGAGGAAAACGACCATTAGGCGAGTGTCGAGGGAGAGTCAGTCCGCGGTGACGAGAGTTCTACAACGTCATCGTACAGTTGGAGGGCGTGCTTCACGAGTCCGAGTTCCGTGTTAATCGCCTCCCACGTGGCGATTATGTTGCGACGCTCACGAAGCTCCTCAGCCGAGAAGTCCTCGTCCGCGATTTGTTCCCGGAACTCATCGAGTGAACTCACGTCGTACTCGGTGGCTAGTTCTTCCTGTTCCTGCTTCACCTCCGTGAGTTGGCTCTCCAGTTCGTCACGCGAGTGGGCCTCGATCAGGTTCGTCACTTCGTCGAAGAGCATCCGCACTGGATTCAGATCGTACGCCTTCGTCCCGTCGACGGTCGTCTCGGTGACCCAATCGTCGCTCTGCAGTCGCTGGAGTTCGTCGTCAGCTGTCGCGCGCGAGACGTCTGCTCGGCCTGCGATCTCCTGTACCGGCGTTGGTTCTTCCAGCAACTCCACGACGTGCCGGACGCGTTCGCGCCCACTCATGGTCTCTGTCCACGATCGCGGATTCGATTCAGTCATTCGAATAACTCTTGTTCATCTCGGTTCAAATAATTTAGTATAACTCAAATATTTGAACCAAGGTGCACATCAGTGAGAGAGCGTAATTGCTCAACACACCGGACACAGAGTACTCCGTATTCCCGAAGTAAGTGTTCAGATGTCAAGAAGCAGCTATTCGATCGCCGCTTGAAGCAGGATCCCGAGCTCCGTTGCAACGCCTGTCAATCCGCAGCCTCGGGATCCGACTCTACTACGGAAGTACCGAGGTGGTGCTGAGTCACTTGCTTCCGACCTTCGTCGTCACTCGGAACGTCTCCGGTGGGTTGAGAATACCCGCGACCGTTCCCATGGAGTGAATCACCGTGATCACCGGCGCCAGCGGCAGTGCCAGTGCCCACTGGCGATGATCGTCACCGTAGTAGGCGACGCCCAGCAGGAACCACCCGAGCGTGCACAGCCCCAGCCCCATCGACGCCGCAAAGAACCAGCCGCTGTAGACGATCGTCACGCTCAAAAGCGACAGCGGGATGACGAGCAGGGTGACGATCGGCGAAAGCGCCCAGGTGTAGTTCCGCACCCGGGTCAACAGCTCATAGCGCAACGGCAGCATCTTCGACGCCTGCACGTTTCCAGCGGCCCAGCGGCGACGCTGCTGGAGGATCTCGTACAGCGACGGCGGTGCCTCGTTCCGGCAGACTGCATCCGATAGCTCGAACGTCACGTCCAACTCCTGAAACGCCGCCCAGACGAACGCGGTATCCTCGACCAGTGTCTCGCGATCCCACGTCGTCATCTCCTCTACCTCTGTACGAACCGCGATCCCGCCACCCCACGCGAACAGCGGAATCGACAGTCGCGCGAACGCGCGCTGTTCGAACTGCACGCCCATCCGGTACATGTCGGCGAGGTAGCTGAGATTCGAGCCCGTACGGCGCGGTTTTTCCCGAAGCTGGACAATATCAGCGTCCGGCAGTCCCGTGAGTGACTCGACGATGCTGTCCTCATCGAGATACACCACGAACTCCTTCTGGCAGTCCAACGCCTGCCGGGCCCACTCCTGTGCGCGGCCCTTCCGCACCGCCCGGCACGTGAACTCCTCGGGAACGACGTGCACTGTCGCCCCAGCCACGTCGATCGGTGCTTCCGCGATCACGTGCACGTCATCGAGCCCTGCAGGCAGCGAATCCACGGTCTCCTGGACGACCTCGGCGGCATCGACAGTCATGATCCGGACCTGCATGTCGTCGAGGCCGTATTCGTTCGGCGGCGCCTCGTATCCTGCCCCGATAACGGTCGTCAGGCCGAGCCAGACGAGCGCGGTCGCCCCAAAGAGGAGTGTCACGCCCCACAAGGCGATCCCGAGTAACGATGCGAGACCACCATCGGCGACCGCAGCAGTCGTTGCCGCCGCTTGCTCGGGAGCAGTCCCCGGCCCAGAGACAACCGTCGGTGCGAACACGGTTGCGGCACCACCGACGATGAGTGTCAGGGTGACCGCGATCAGTGCGATACGTTCGGTGTTCATTGTATCTGCACTTCACTCACCAACCCGTATGAACCGTCCAGACGCTGCACCAGAATTCGACCGTATTCCACCGGATTCAGCATCGCAATCCAGCCTAATTCGGATTAATCGCACGACTGCAACTGTGTGGTATCTGTTACTGTGTGTCTGTATACCTCCTCACACGATTGCATCGATCTGACTGCTCAGCCCCCGTGGCTGTGTCGCGCGCACCGGGCTGGCTTCCTCCCCGAAACACGCAGTGAAAGTCCAGCAGTTCTCTCGGAGATCGCTACCAACCGAATGTGTCGGTGGCTTTCATTGGCGTCTACGGTAGGAGCCGTTCACACGATCGGACGGTTCCCGCCTGGCTGACGGATTCAAGATCTTGGTGACGGCTACAAGATCTAGAACTAATTTGTGGTCTGCGTCATCGGAGACGGCGAGATCGGCGCTGGGTACCAACCTGCGATCGATAAAAAATGAGCTGCCCGGAACCGCGTGTCCGTTAGTCGCCCGCTGCGGCTGTGGTCCCCTCACCGCCCGCAGAGGGTTCAGGGACGGAGGTGCCACTGAAGATGGCACGGCTGCGGAGCAACAACAGCCCGAAGCCGACTTTTGCGCTCACGTCGAGAATCATGAAGATGAGGGTCTCGACGAAAAGCGGCACAGCACCGACACCCTCAGTTCCGATCAGCCAGACGATCGGGTATGCCGACCAGAGCACGATCGTTAGGTTCCGCAGGACGCGGAACGTCGAGGCGACGTCCTCGTCCATGTCGGCTGCCTTCTTCGTGAATCCGAAGAACAGCACGTACAGGATGTACAGCATCGCTGCCGTGCTGACGGCCCACCAGATGAACCGGAACGCGAAGACTTCGGTCAGTGCACCGATGAGCCCGGTTCCGATCATGATCACGTCAGCGCCGACGAGGCCGAGGATCGTCCCACGATCGGCGTCAACGAGTAATGCGAGGTCGAGTAACAGAAGCGGCGTCGTTAACAGCCAGTCTGCGTACCGTCCCCAGTAGATCGGGTGTTCTGCGCCCGCGAATGAAACCTCCGTGAGGCCGAACCCCAGGAGCATCGCGAGGTACATCGTGAACGCGATCGCTGGGATCAGCGTCGTGATCGCGTAGAACTTCTTCGCGCCCGCATCAGTGACCCCCATGGCACGGATCATGAAGTACAACGTGCCCAGTCCCATGAGTGCCGTCCCGAGCGCGAGCCAGATCCACTCTGGACGTCCAGTTATCTCGGCCGCCTGTAGTACGATACCTGCCGAGGATTGCAGCGTCGTCATCATACTGTGCGATAGAATATAACGACCAGTATAGGGTAACTCCACAGCCCAAACAGTTCGGTATGTCTGAGTTGTGACGGTATCTAGACACTACTGCCGCCAGCCGAAGCGCCGTGGGATCCAGTCTCGAATCAGTATCCGGCTATCATGCGATACCGAGGAGTACGTCCCGATCGGTTCGCAGTCACCTGAGAGCGTCACCACTTGAAACGCACAAAGAACTCGTGGCCGTTCTGACACCGGAGTGGCCGTGTTTTCTGTCTTGGGTCATCGGGCTCGGGTCGCTCGGCCGCCGTAATCGACATCACCACAGCGCCGCTCGGCAGCCCCATTCTGACCGCTGTGCCGCACAGCGGGCATTCGAACTCTGTGATGGCCACGAGTAGACCACGACGTGAGGGTTGTTAATTTTTTTCGCCCACGTGGGTGCAGACACCTATAGTAGCGTTTGCAACTCTTTGCAGCAGCGACCACGATAACCAGTTCGAGAAGACGTGATTCGACAGTTTCTGCACAAGAGTGAGTAATTAATTGCAAACGCTACTATAACTGTGTAGGACTGTTTTTATTACTTTCCTCTTCAAAACGTGATGCGTCTCATGACCGACGGCCAACAGAGATGGAGCGCTTGCGATGTCGACTGAGTCGCGTGCGATCGAGGTCCTGTTTGCGGGTGAGGACCTCAAAGATGGGCCGGCTGCGGCTGCCCTCGCGGCGGCGGATCCACTCGACGTCTCCGTGTCGCGGGACTTCGTTACGGCTCGCGAGCAACTTGACGCCACCACCGTCGACTGTGTCGTCACGACCCACCGAGACGACGGTTTCGACGGCGTCGCGTTCCTCGAGAGCGTCCGCCGCTCGCGTGCTGAACTCCCGGTTGTACTCGTGGTGACGGCAGCAGACGATCGCGTTGCCAGCCGCGCGGTTGCCGCCGACGCCACTGCGCTCGTCCCGGCGGCCGACCCGGACGCGCTCGAGTCGATCCTCGAAGCGATCGAATCCAACGTCTCGACGCACACACAGGCACCTGAGACCCGGATGCCGATCTCCGATCTTACCCTCCGGGCCGAACGCCGACTCAAAGAGCGCGCGCTTGACGAGGCACCGATCGGAATCACGATTTCTGACGCGAATGACCCTGATCAACCGATCATCTACCTGAACGATTCCTTCGCGGAGATTACGGGCTACTTACCCGAGGACGCAGTCGGCGTCAATCACCGCTTTCTGCAGGGTCCCAACACCGATCCGGACAAAACCGCCGAGCTTGCGGAGGGAATTGCCGACGAGCGACCGACTCGGGTCGTCCTGCGAAACTACACCAAAGACGGAACGGAATTCTGGAATCAAGTCGACGTGAGCCCAATCTACGACGAGGCGGGGGAGGTCACCCACTACGTGGGGTTCCAGATGGACGTCACCGAGCGAAAGCGTGCGGAAAAGCAGTTGCATGCAGAGCGCGAATCGCTGGAAAGGCTGCTCGATCGCATCAACGGACTGGCCAACGACGTCACAGAGACCCTCGTCCGTGCAGAAACCCGCGCAGAGATCGAACAGTCGATCACCGATCGCATCGGCTCGGGCAAAGAGTACGCGGCTGCCTGTCTCGGTCGGTACGACGCGACCGAGAATCGCGTGACTGTAACCGAACGGGCGGGCGAACAAGATCCTCACGTCGAGACGATCGATCTCGACGACGGGTCGGCAGTGCAGACACTTCGGGAGGTAATCGAGACACAGGAACCACGGCTCCTTGGAGACGCAAACGCGATTTATGAGCTTGAAGCCGACGAGAGCTGTGTCTTCATTCCCCTATCATATCGATCGACAACGTACGGGGTGCTCGCGGTGATCGAACGCGAGGCGACAATCGACGACCGCGAGCGGGTCCTGCTCGGTTCGATCGGTCGAAGCATTGGGATGGCAATCAACGCCGTCTTGACGAAGCGAACGATCACGACTGATACCGTTTTGACCATCGGTGTGGAGCTCTCCGACGACGGGCTCTTTCTCGTGGAACTCGCCGCCGCGGTCGGGACTGAGTTCGAACACCAGGCGCTCATCGACGACGATCGGGGTCGGGGCGTGCTCTGGCTCGTCAGTACCGAATACGCCGATCCCGACGAAATTGTCGCGCAGGCTCACACAGACGACAATGTTCTCGAAGCTGAGACGCTTGTCACCACCGACGAGGGCAGCGTGTTGCAGTTTCGGCTGCGCAACGTGCCGCTCGTGGACGTGCTCTCAGAGTACGGCGGCCGCATAACCTCGATGCACGCAAACGGGAACACGCTATCACTCGAGTTCCGGATCGGCACCGAGGACACTGCCCGGTCGCTGCTCGACGTTCTCGAGGAGCGCTATGACCACGTCGAACTCGTGGCCTACCACGAGGACGAGGTTCGAGAGACACCACACGGCTTCCGAGAGGAGCTCCGAAACCAGCTCACCGATCGCCAATACACCGCACTCAAGAAGGCGTACGTCAGCGGCTACTTCGAGTGGCCTCGTCGCGTTGAGGGCGCACAACTGGCTGAGTCGATGGATATCGTCCCGTCGACGTACCACCAGCACTTACAGACGGCGAAACGCAAAGTCTTCGAGGCCTTCTTTACCGAATAGCGTCAGTGCTCGAGGAACAGCTTGAGGTTCTTGACGGTCGCCTCCGCTTCTCGGCGGTTGTACGCCTCGGCGATCGGCGCAAGGACGGATTCGATGACGGTGTCGGGGAGGTCGTACTCCGCGTCGTACTGGAGTTTGGTCGCTCCGTTATCGGCCGCCAATTGGTAGCTGATCGTTCCTTCGATCGCTCCTGACAGCTCCTGGACGAGTTCGGATTCGGGCGAGCGCTTTGTGTCCTCGACAGTCCCGACGAGTGTGACCCCCGCGAGCTTGTACTGGTATTCGGCTCGTTTGCCTCCGTCGGGCAGCGCTTTCACGTTAGTGACGTCGATCAGTCCGGGCGTGATCTTCACGTGGTTGCGTGGGGTATCGATGAACGCAAACACCTCTGCCGGTGTCGCCGCCACCCGGATCTGTTGCTCGACGGTAAACATTCGTTCTAATGGTCGTCTGCCGAACGCGTAAGTGCCACCCCCCATCAGTTTGGCATCTCCTCACACGTCCCCGGCACCTACCCCACAGGTTTGGTTCAGCATTTGACCCTCGAGAGCGCTAACTGTCCGTGTACGAACCAACACCCAACTCAGATATGACGACCTCGTTCACGCTCGCGGATCCGGACGCCGACGAGACGATCGTGGTACGCGACGACGGTATCCGGCTCTCGTCGACCGGCCGGCACCGACTGGATGCCGATATCGGCGATCCGGTCATCGTTGATGGCAAGGAAACGACGGTGGCGTCTATCGAGAAGGACTGCCCGTGGTTGTCCGATCGGGGCGCGCTCGCCGGCACGGCCGTCAGACAGAACGCCGGAGCGGACATCGGTGAGTCGGTCGCCGTCTCGACGGTAACTCCTCGAGAGGCGCAATCGGTCACGGTTCGGCCGACGCGATCGTTCTCGCTCACAGGCGACACCGACGCGCTCTCACAGGCACTCGCCGGTCGCTACCTGACCCACGGCGACCGCATCGAGGTGCGTCTGTTCGGCGGCACGGTGGTCGTCTCGCTGGCGATTGTTGACACCGTGCCGAGTGGTCCGGTCGTTGCCACCGACGACACGGCGATCGTCATCAGCGACTCGATACCTGGTGAGAAACCGCACCCGTCGGTGCCACAGAGCTCCGCAAACGCTATCGGCGGTCTCAGCGAGGAACGATCGACCCTTCGCCGACTCGTTTCCGGCCCGCTCTCGGATCCGGACACCTATCGGACGATCGGCGCACGGACGCCTGCGGGCATCCTCGTGTACGGGCCGTCTGGATCGGGCAAAACACGGCTCGTGCGGGCCGTCGCGTCGGAGGCTGCTCTCCCTGTTCAGGAGATCGAACCCTCGGACTGCGAAAGCCGCGAGTTGCTTGCGCCGATTCTCCGCGATGTTGAGGATGTTGCGCCCGCAATCATCCACATTACGGACGTAGAGCGCGCTGCCCCGAATCCCAACGAGAATAGTGGACGTCGAACCCAGTCCGCGCTCGGGTGGCTGCTCGATCAAACCCGCGAACGCCCCGACCTCGTGGTCGTTGGTGAGGCCTCACGGGCCGACGCGGTCGATCCGGCGTTACGGCGCGGCGGGCGCTTCGACAGTGAGCTTCGGGTCGGGCTGCTCGGCCCAGATGACCGCCGGGAGGTGCTCGATGTCCACGCGGCCGGGGTCAGACTCGCCGACGATATCGACTTGGACGCGCTGGCGGCGCGTACCCACGGCTACACCGGCGCTGATCTCGAAGCCGTTCTGGTCGAGGCGGCAACCCGCGCGGCCGATCGTCTCAATACAGAGACGAAGACGGCCGATCAGCCCGGGGTCGCAGCCAAACTACGCCACGAGGATATCGATGCTGCCGTCGAAGCCGTGGGGCCGACCACACTTCGGGAGGTTCGGATCGAACGGCCGTCGGTCTCCTACCGGGATATCGGCGGACAGAAGCCGGCCCTTCGGGAGGTGATTCGGACTGTCGAGTGGCCTCTCAGCTACCCCGAGTTGTTCGAACGGCTCTCGACAGACGCGCCGACAGGTGTGTTGCTGTATGGGCCGCCCGGCACCGGCAAGACACTGCTCGCGAAGGCAGTTGCCAACTCGACGGACGCGAACTTCATCGCGGTCGAAGGGCCGGAGCTGATGAACCGCTACGTCGGCGAAAGCGAACGCGGCGTCAGGGAGGTATTTGAGCGCGCCCGCCGGAGCGGACCGTCGATCGTCTTTCTCGACGAGTTGGATGCGCTGGCCCCGGCGCGTCGGGACACCGACACCGGTGCTGCCGAACGGGTCGTCTCACAGTTGCTGACGGAACTCGACGGACTCTCCGGACGCGGCGAAGTCGCCGTACTCGCGGCGACGAACCGGCCGGAGTCGATCGATCGCGCGCTGTTGCGCCCCGGTCGCATCGAAAAACGCGTCGAAGTGCCGCTTCCCGATCGGCCCGCGCGGCGAGAGATTCTCGCGATCCACCTCGCGGATGTCCCGACAGCCACCGATGTCGATCTGGATGCCCTCGCCGCGGCGACGGCTGGCTACTCCGGCAGCGACCTGGCGGGTGTCGTCCGCGAAGCTGCCCTCGCTGGGATGGAAGCGTATCTCACCGCTGCCGGAGACGTCGAGACCCTCGACGGACTGATGATTGAACAGCGCCACCTCCGAGAGGCCATCGAACACAGTCATCCTTCTGTCGACCCAGCAGACCGGCATGACTCCGCTTAGTGACCCGCTTCGGGACCGGCGAGACACTCGTATTGTACCTCTGTCATTTGGTCCTACATTCAAGCGTTGTCAGTCCACAGTATCTGTATGGACAAAGAGACGGTAGTGCTGGCTGTACACGTCGTCGTCGCGATCGGTTTGTTCACCTTCGGAGTGTACCGTATCTCGCTTGGGCAGGCCATTCTCGGGGCACTCAATGTGGCGATGGGCCTCGCCGTTGTCGCGGTCGGTGCCTACGTCAAACAACTGGCTTGATCGGCACCGGTGCCGGTACGACCGGCTGGCGCATCGGATCTGACTTCCTCGGTATTCGTGACCGGCCACTAACCAAACTAGCTTGGTCTGTCATTCAAGAGCCAGACGACGTATCTGTACATATGAGTAACGACGACGAGGAGACGATCGAAGTGGAGACACAGACAGACGAGGCGGTCGAGACGAGCGAATCGACGACCGAAGACATCATCGTGGATCTCGACTCCGCACAGGCGTACGAGCAACGGATTGACCAGCTCGAAGAGACCCTGGAAGAACAGTCCGAACAGATCGAAGAGCTGGAAGACCTGCTTTTGGATCTCTCGGTTCGTGCCGCTGATGGACAGGGAATCGGCGTCTGCCCGGAGTGTCACGGCCCCGTCGAGAAAGTCTCGCGGTGGTTTCGATCGACGACGATCGAGTGTCGGCGCTGCGGCGAAACGTTCCACGAGTATTGACGCTTCGCACACGCCGTACAGGAATCGTCTCTGGGCCGCCGCTACTCGTCGCGATCGACTCGGGGAAGCGCAATCACCGGCCGATCGGCCTGCGTGACGAGCTCCAACGAGAGGTCTCCAGAGAGAAATCGCATGACTCGGTTGCCATCGCGGGCACGGTATGCGATCGCGCTGGCATCGACCTCCGCAGCGGCATTGAGAATCGCCTCGGCGACGTCGCGCGCGTAGGCGGTGTGATCGTCTGCGTCCGGAAACACCGTCCGAACGGCCGAAAAAGACGCTTCGGCGACCTGTTCGGATTGTTCAACTGGTGTCTTGTCGGGCACACCTTCTCCTTTTTCGACGACGTGTACCACGGTGACGTGTGCTGGATCGTACGGAGCCAATGCCGCTGCGGTGGCTAGCGCATCGGATTCATTTGCGACCGGGACGAGCACGTGTGAAAGCAACTCCTCGGACTGATCGGCTTGCGGGTCATCCATACGGGGCGATACTGTCGACTCCGCAAAGAAGATACGGATCGCACTGAACACCGCAGCCGTCGCTCAGAAGTTCAGTAAGGAAAACGGCCGATCGCCCGCGTGAAAAGTGAATAGATCGCGCAGGCGATCGGCCAGTTGGTCCCCGCTGACGCTTCGGCCCTCCAAGCGAAGCGTCACCTAAGCAATCTCGTCGGATTTACTTAAACATGCCGGCCACCTCACTATTTGTATAAAATCGCAGTACGGCACTCGATCGACGACTGGTTACCAGTCTGTTCTTTACACGCCGCTGTTTCGGCGATTGGTTCGTCGTGCGTATCGAAAACCGACGACTACTGAATCGAACGAAAATGTCAACAGAACAGCTCGACGAACCGGTTCGTCCCCTCATCAGTCCCCGCGACGATGACCGTATCGTCGGGCTCGAACCGGAACGACGCGAGGAGTTCGACGATCGTCGTTCCGTTCCGTTCGACGCCGATGATCGTACAGGCCGTTCGCTCGCGGATCCGGGCGTCGGCGAGCGTCCGGCCGGCCAGCGCGGGGGCGGTCGTCCGGATGATTTCGACGTTCGTCCCGAGCGAGAGGATCTCTTCGGACTCGATCAACTTCGTTGCGATCGCCCGGCCGCTCACGCTTGCGATCGAGAGCACGTAGTCTGCCCCCGCGCGGTACAGTTTCTGTACGCCCTCTGCTGACTCCGCTCGGGCGATGATCTCGATGGTCTCGCTCAGGTCACGCATGATGAGCGTGGCGAACTCCGCAACCGTCGGATCTGGAATCGCGAGCACGACTGAGTCGGCCGAGGGAACGCCGGCTTTCTTGAGCACCGCTCTGTCGGTCGCATCGCCGACGATGTCCACGCCCTCGATATCGTTGATATCGACGACAGTGCACGGTTCCTCCTCGCGCTCGAGCGCGCGATCGACCGCCTGGCCCACCTCGCCGTAGCCGAGCACGACCGTCCGCCCCGTTCGAAACTGTCGACGCGTCGAAATTGTCGCTGTCCGCAGACGCTGGAGCTGTGCTTCGCTCCCGGTAACGAGGAGGATTGTCCCGTCTTCTAGCCGCGTCTCTGGTCGCGGGGCCGGTTGAAACTCGCCATCGCGCCAGATTCCGATGATGTTCACGCCGTAGGTGTTGCCCAGATCGCTCTCAGCGATCGTCTGCCCGACCAGCGAGCTCTCGCGGTGGACCGGCAGCTCTGCGATGTCGAACTCGTCGGTGAGTCCAACGTCGTCGGTGAGGTCGGTGTCGATTACGCTCGTCACTTTCTGTGAAAGTCCCACGCCGAGCAGCTGTCTCGGGGTGACGACCTCGTCTGCCCCGGCGAGTTCGTGATAGGCCGCGTAGTTCGGGTCCTCGACAACACTGATGATCCGGATCGATTCGCTGATTTCGCGGGCGGCGAGCACGATACTGGCGTCGACCTTATCAGAGACGTCCGCGACGAGCGCGTCAGCGTCTTCGAGTCCTGCTCGTTTTAATCCAGCAATCGATTCGGGGTCCGCGTGAACAACGTGATGGCCCTCCTTTTCGAGTGCGACTGCCCGATCGCCATCGGGTTCGACGAGGACGTACTCGACGTCGTTCGATCGAAGCTCCGAAATGAGTGTTTCCGCCCGTTTTGAGTACGTACAGATCACGACGTGCCCTGAAAGTGGCGTGTCTAACGTCGTTGGCGGCGACTCAGACAGTGCGTCACGAAACAGCGGCAGGAACACCGCCGGCAGCGCGAGGAAAAACAGCGCGACGCCGGTTAGATCAAGCACCATGACGAGGACGTTCATCTCTGTGCTGTACCACGGCGAATCAGAGCCGTAGCCCGTCGCGGTGAACGTCTCGACAACGACTTGCAGTGAGTGTAAAAACCCAACCTCGACATCTGGCGGCGGGTACGGTCGTGGCTCGAACGTGCGCATGCCAAAGTCGTACGCGATCGCGGAGACGAGAACGATTATACCCGCGGACAGAACATAATACCCTGCCCGGCGCTTGATATCTTCCATATGGTGTCCACTCTATGCGGGGCTATCAAAACAACGACGTGACCGCGTTCGCCCGCTCGATCTCGACGAACGCAACGACTCGATCGCCGAGTTTGAGCGTTGTCTCTCCCCGTGGGGTGATCACCGAGCCCTCCCGAGTGATCGCTCCGACGACGAACGGCGTGTCGACCTCACGGTCCATCTCGGCGATCGTCTTGCCAATTAGCTCGCTGTTGGCGCTCACCTGTAGTTCGATTACCTCTGCCTTGTCGTCTTCGAGCACCGCGATGTTTTCGGCGATCGTCTCGTAGCTGAACCGAATAATCTCTTCAGCAGCGACCTGTCGGGGATTGACGGCCACGTCAATGCCGACCTCCTCGAACAGCGTGACGTAGTCGGCGCTGTCGACGATCGAGATGACCCGTCCCGCGCCGACGCGTTTCGCAAGGACCGACGCCAGCAGGTTTCGCTCGTCGCTTTCGAGCGCCGAGACCACGACATCGGCCCGATCGATATGCTCGCGCAGCAGAAATTCGGTGTCGGTTTCGTCGTGGTGTAACACCGTCGTATCCGGAAGCTTCTCGGCCAGCCAGCGGGCCCGATCGGCGTCGCCTTCGACCAGCCGCGGGGAAAATCCCCGATCTTCGAGCAAGCGGGCGACCTGATAGCCGATCTCGCTCCCGCCGATGATGACGATCTCGTCGGCTTCATCTGGTGTCTCCGCCGGCGCGAGGTCCATCGCAAAGGCCTGAATGCTCTCGGGGGTGCCAATGACCACGACGCGATAGCCGGCTTCGATCCGCGTATCGCCGCTCGGAAGCACAATTTCACCGTTCTTGAAGACGCCGGCGAACGTGAGTGAGTCGTATCGGTCAGCTTCGGCGATCGTTTTGTCGGCGATCGGCGCGTCTGCCGTCACCTCGAACTCCGCCATCTGGACAAGTCCCCCGGCGAACGGGTCGACGTCGATCGACGCCGGCAGTCCGATCAACCGGACCACGTTCTCGGCGGCGAAGAGGTCCGTACAGACAAGAAAGTCGACGCCGAAGGCCTCCTCTGTCCGCTGCCACGTCCGGAGATGATCGACGTTTTTGCTCCGGGCGATGGTGAAGACGTCTGACAGTGCCTTTGCGGTTCCACTGGCCACGAGGTTCGCCTGATCGTTGTCCGTACAGGCGATGAACAGGTCCGCATTTTCGACGCTCGCTTCCTCGAGCGTCGAACACGTCGTGCCGTCGCCGGCGAGGGTCAACACGTCGAGTTCGTACTTTAGCTCGTCGGCCCGCGCGGGATCGATGTCGATCACGGTCACGTCGTGTTCCGCACAGAGGCTGGCGGCGACAGTCGTTCCCACGGCTCCCGCGCCAACGATAACGATTTTCATCGATATCGACCCGGGCGGACGCCCTCGGCGTCGATCGCAGTGTCACTCGTGTGTGTCGTGGCGTCCATGTGTCTCGTCTGGTACGCGATTGATGCTCCGAGAGTAATAAACACACGTATCGAAGCCACAGCGTCCGAACAGCTCGCCGATATCGGTCGGTTTTGTCGTCGAAAACGGACGCGTCGAGCCTACGACCGATCGAGGCTGTTGATGAACAGCGCCAATACCGGGACGATTTCCAGTCGGCCGATCCACATCAAAAAGACCATCAGTAGCTTCGAGGTGTCTGAAAAGAACAGGAAGCTCCCGAACGGTCCCAACTGGCCAAACCCGGGGCCGATGTTCCCCAGCGTCGCCAGTGCTGCACTGATCCCCTCGAGCGCGGTGAGCTCAATCCCGACCCGGGCCGAATCGAGCGTAATGAACACTGCAGAGAGGCCGAACAGCACGATGTACAAAAGCGTAAATACCATGATCCCGCGGATCGCGTCCTCGTCGACGACCAGCCCGTTGAGCCGAACGGGTTTGATCGTATCCGGGTTTGCCGAGACGAACAGCTCTCGACGGATCGCTTTCAGCACCACGAGCCAGCGGATCACTTTGATTCCGCCGCCGGTCGAACCCGCAGAGCCGCCGACGAACATTGCGAACAACAACACGATCTGTGCGTGGGTATCCCACGTCGCGAAATCAGCGGTGGCATACCCGGTCGAATTCAGCAACGAGCCGATCTGGAAGGCGGCCTGCCTGAGTGTGTTTTCCGTTACACCCTCGGTCGCGCCCCCGATCGCCGTCGGTGGGGCGGCCCCGCGGAACAACAAGAACGCGACGACGCCGATGAACACGGCGATCGCGCCGGCGTAGACTCGGAACTCGGCGTTTCCCACTATTGTCCGCGCCTCGCCGCGGAGCACGTGCCAAAACAGCGCGAAGTTGACGCCCGCCGCGACCATGAACGGGATGATCGCCCACTGGACGGCCGCACTGAACGCGGCGATGCTGTCCGCTTGCGGGGAGAACCCGCCGGTCGGCATCGTCGTGAACGCGTGGGCGATCGCGTTGTACAGATCCATATTCGGGGCGTATCCAAGCAGGTGTAACCCGTATAGCAGACACGCCAGCGCCACGGTGAACCCGAAGTAAATAATCCAAAGCGCCCGGGCTGTTTCGGCAATTCTCGGAGTGAGCTTCTGTAGCTCTGGGCCGGGTGCTTCCGACTGCATCAGCTGCGCGCCGTTAACTGCCAGCTCAGGGAGGATCGCGATCATTAACACGATGATACCCATCCCGCCGAGCCACTGGGTGAGCTGACGCCACATCAACAGTGCGTGTGAGTGTCGCTCAACGCTGATCTCTCCGAGAAGCGTCGATCCGGTCGTCGTAAACCCGCTCATCGACTCGAACAGCGCGTTTATGATCGACCCCGAAAACGCCGATGCCGACGAGAGATCCGCCCCGACCGTCGATTCGGTGCCGTAGCCGGCTAACAGGTACGGGATCATCCCGATGAACGCGGCTGCGAACCAGACGACAGAAACGAGCAACAACGCCTCGTCTGGACCTAAGTCTGGGTCGGATTCGAGTCGCTCCAGCGACACGCCGATGAGGACCGCAATGACGATCGAGACGACGAACACCCACACGTCTTCCATGTACACGAGCGAGACGACGAGGGGCACGAGCATCGTCAACGCGAGGTATTTGACGACTGTCCCGACGAGGCTGATGCTTGATCGCCAATCAGTCCGCCACGTCATACGTTCAATGCTGTTGACAGACGCTGTTTCAGCTCAACCGTGTCAATCGACGGGTGCACGTTTCGACAGTAGCGTTGCGATCGACGCCTCATGTCTCTACGTTCGACAGCGATGTCGTATAGCCATTGGGTTTTTGCGTCTCGTTGTGTGGACGGGGCGTTTTTCTCCGACCACAACGTACGTGTGCGTACATGAGTGAACTCCCCGATCGCGTCCACCGAGCGTTTCGCGACCACGACTCGTTCGAACGACGCGACGACGACACGTACGAATCAACAACCACAGTCTTCGACGGACGCGTCCGCCCACGCCCGGGCGATGATGGCCAGATCCGCTTCGACGTCACTGTCTCCGTCCCGATGTTGAACGAGGTCACCGAAGATCACGTGGCTGATGTCGTCGAAGAGGGATGGTACGAGACGTTCGAACTCCGTGTTGCAGATCTCTACGGCGTGACAAAAGTCGATCGCGATATCTCCCCCGAAACTGAGCGCGCCGATCGCGAGGCGATTGTCTCCGTCGAGTTTACAGATATCAACGAGCGCCGTGGCGTCGACGATGCGGGTGCGATCATCGACTTCGTTGAAGGGACGTACGTACAGGGTATCATCCCTGGATACGAGTACACCGAGCCAGTGACTGCGCTCATTTCTCGGGGTCGACGCGCCGCCGGCGCAGAGTGAACAAGTGGGTGCTATTTCGTCCAGATAGACGCGATCGTTATCCCATTGCAATGTAGGTTTGGGTATCTTCGACGCCCTCAATACCCAAGATCCCGCTCGCAGCGATGTCTTTGACGTGTGCGGGCGACTCGACAGACAGTTTGACGATGAAATCCACGTCGCCCGCGACGATGTGGGCATCGATGACGCCGTCGATCGCCTCGATCGACTCTTTGACGCGATCGGCCTCGCCGGTATTCGATTTGACTAACACGTACGCGGTCACTGTCATCTCAGGCACCTCCGGCCGCTGCAGCAGGTTTGGCGGTCCCGACGAGCAGCTGTCGAACCTCGTCTAAGACGTCGAAATCGGCGATGACGGCGACGCGATCGCCTGCCTCCAGTGAATCGTCCTGAAGCGGAATTCCGAGTGGTTCTCCGGCCTTGCCGAACGCGAGGACCCGTGAATCCGACGGCAGCGCGACCTCGCTGAGAGAGTATCCTTTCATGGGTGACTCTTCTGTGACGGTGACAAGGAGGATCTGAATGTTCTGGGCCACGTCGGCGATCGCCCTGATCGACCCGCCGAGCAGGGCGTTTTTCGCCCCGATCGCGCCCAGTCGCTCGGGATAGACAATCTCGTCGACCTCGGTCGCGTACTGCTGGTAGATCTCTTCGCGGTAGTCCTCGTCGATCCGCATCACGGTCCAACAGCCATGGTGTTTTGCGATGAGACACGCCGCGAAGTTGGCGTTTAGATCGCCGGTCAACGCCCCAACAGCGTCAGCTTCATCAACGCCGGCTTCGGTGAGGATATCCTCGCGGGAGCCGTCGCCTTCGATTACCCGAAAGCCCGCTGACGACGCGTGAGTGGCTTTCGTGGCGTCTCGCTCGACGATCGTCACCTCGTGTCCCTCCTCCGTCAGCACCCGGGCCGTTCTGAGCCCGACCCGTCCGCCACCAATAACGATAAATCGCATGTGGTATGCTATTGTCACGCAAGGGAATAACTGTATCCCTGTGGTGATCCAAGCGATCGCCTGTCGGCACAGCCGTCAGAACGCTTTTCTCGAATGGTGTGGTAGTAGGTCGCATGGTTTATGCATACATCTTTGTCAAGACCCAAACGGGCTCCTCGACCGAACTCGTCGATAGAATTCGCGGCCTCGATCTTGTCGCGGAGGCACACGTTGTCGCCGGGGAGTTCGACATCATCGCGGAGGTTGAAACGACGGACGTCCACGAGGTGTTACAAACGGCCGCCAGCGAGATCCAGTCGCTCGCCGGCGTCGCCGACACAAAGACGTACATCTCGCTTGAGGCGTGAGCAGGGGTGCTGGGAACCACCCTGATCGCGACTATCCGTTGTGGTCGGTTCGAAACTCCTGCTCGCTCCGATCGACGGCCATCGTCGGGCTCGCGTAGGCATGGGTGAACAGTTCGGAGGGATCCGGCTCGGGCAAGGATTCGACTGTCTGGACCGCTGCTGAGAGCTCCGCGTCGGCTTCCTCGCTAATTTCGTCGATCGTCGCCGTCGAAAGCACACCGCCCTCGAGGAGGTACTCACGGTACCGATCGAGCGGATCACGGGTCCGCCACGCCGGCAGATCGGGCTCATCGTCGCGATACCGAGAGGGATCGTCGGCGGTCGTGTGTGCGCCCTGTCTGTACGTCAGTGCCTCGACCAGCACCGGCGTCCCGGCTTTTGCGTCTGCGATCGCCGCCTCGACGGTCTCTCGAACCGCGAGCGGATCGTTGCCGTCCACCTGCATGGCGTCAATCCCGTACGCGTCGGCTTTCGCCGCGATCGACGCCGCAGCCGTCTGCCGCGTGGTCGGGTGGGAAATCGCCCAGCCGTTGTTTTCACAGAAGAACACGACCGGCGCGTCGAAGACGCCCGCGAAGTTGAGCCCTTCGTGGAAATCTCCCTCGCTCGTGGCTCCATCGCCGAAGCAGACAAGCATTGCTTCCGCATTATCCCGGTAGTTGCTGGCCATCGCCGCCCCCGTCGCGTGTGGAATCTGCGTCGCGATCGGGACGGCCTGCGGAAAGATCGGAATTTCGTGCTCGGAGGTATACTCCGGTCTCCCTCGGCGGAACGCCAGAATGTCGCTCATCGGGACGCCGCGGGCGATCTGTACCGCGTTCGATCGATACGTCGGGAACAACCAATCGTCCGTGCTCATCGCGTGGGCGGCCCCGACCTGTGCGGCTTCCTGGCCACGAAACGGCGGGTAGCCGCTCATCCAGCCGCGGCGCTGCAGCGCGAGCGCGCGATCGTCGAACCGACGGGTCCGAACCATATCCCGATAGAGTTCGATCGCCGCCGCCTCGCTATAGGGCCCGGTGTCGAAGGCCCCCTCCCGAATGACGCTGTGCATGCCCGACCATCAGCCACCGGTACAATAAGTGATTCGTCGCGCTCCATAGCCCTACAAGTCGACACGAACAAGAGCACCCGCGCCCTACAGAATGTATGGCTTCCGTGATCGGTGTCGTGCTCTTCGTCTTCGTGTTAGTCGTCCACACGTTCCTTTCGGCGGTCATGACCCGATTCTTCCGCATTCGACTCGAGACCACCGGCGGCTGGCTGTTTTTCACCGCGTTTTTCATCCCAGTCGTTCTCTTCATCTCGACGCTGGTTTTCACCGGCGTCCTCGGAATCGGAATCAACCTCGGGAGTTCGACGGTCGCGCTGGGTGTGATGATCGGCCTCCCGCTCGCGATCGGATTCACGATCGACGTGTTGTACATCCCAGCGCCCGAAAACGTCGATCTCCCGGAACCGCGGTAGTGTGACGATCGCTGCGCGGTAGTGTGACGATCGCTGCGCGGTAGTGGTAATCGATCGCTGCGTGTTTAGGATCGATAGCTGCGTGTTATTGTTCTGTGCGGTAGTGGTAATCGATAGCTGCGTGTTACTGTTCTGCGCGGAACCGCTCGATCGACGCCTCGGCGTGGTCGATCACCGTCTCGGGGGGGTTGGTGGCGTCGATTCGGACGAACCGTCCTGGTTCGGCGCTGATCAATCGTTCGTAGTTTTCCTGCACCGCCGTGAGATGTGACACCTGCTCGTATTTGTTTGTCGAGCCGCTGCGAGCCGCAGCAAGTTCGGGATCGATGTCGAGATACAGCGTCAGATCGGGCGTCCGACTAAATGCCTGGTGCACTCCTTTGATATACTCCATCGGGCGGGCGAGGTCAGTCTCTGTGAGCGCCGCGCCCTGATAGGCATATCGTGAATCCGAATATCGATCGGAGATCACGAGTTCGTCGTCTGCAAGCGCTGGTCGAATTACCCGCGAGAGGTGATCGGCGTGATCGGCGGTGAACAAAAACAGGCCTGCGAGTGGATCTGCCCCGTCGTCGTCGATCGACCGCTGAACGGCCTCGCCGTACCACGAATCAGTCGGCTCGCGGGTAAAGACCGCCTCGGGATACGTGGCATGTAGCGCCTCCCAGACGGTCGTCTTGCCGCTCCCGTCGAGGCCCTCGAGCGTGATGAGCATGGACGAGGTGAGCCGCCCGCTCTCAAAGAACCCTGCGATCGGTCCGGCGAGGCTCCCACGCGCTCTGAGAGCCGCTTCGATCACGGCACTCTCTGGCGGTGTTTGCGTCGCACCCACCGTCGCGTACGGTACTTTTAGGTTTCTACCCCTCGAATAAGCGGTATGAAGATCATAGTTGCTGGCGGCAGCGGATTCATTGGCACACACCTCAGCCGCGAACTGCTCGATCGTGGCCACGACGTGACTGTCCTGTCGCGATCGCCCGGCGAGGATGACCTCCCCGACGGCGTCTCCACGGCGACCGGCGATGTCTCCGCGTACGATTCGATCGAGTCAGCCGTTTCGGGCCACGACGCCGTTGTCAATCTCGTCGCGTTGTCACCGCTTTTCGAACCCGAGGGTGGCAACGAGATGCACGACGAGGTCCACCGCCACGGCACCGAAAACCTCGTCAAAGCGGCCGAAGCTGGCGATGTCTCACAGTTCATCCAGCTGAGCGCGCTGGGCGCAGATCCCAACGGCGAGACCGCCTACATCCGTGCGAAGGGTCGTGCAGAAGGCCACGTCACCGACAGCGACCTCAATTGGGTCATCTTCCGGCCGTCGGTCGTCTTCGGCGAGGGCGGTGAGTTCGTCTACTTCACCAAACGCCTGAAAAAGATGTTCGCGCCGGGTCTACCGGTGTATCCCCTCCCTGGCGGCGGTAAGACCCGATTCCAGCCGATCTGGGTTGGCGACCTCGTCCCCATGCTCGCGGACGCAGTCGAAGAAGACGAACACGTCGGCCAGATCTACGAGATCGGCGGGCCTGAGACGCTGACGCTGCGAGAGATCACCGAACTCGTCTACGAGGCCGAAGGCAAATCGATCTCGATCGTCCCGCTCCCGATGGCGATGGCCGGAATCGGGCTCTCGGTACTCGGCGCAGTCCCTGGGTTCCCAATGGGCAAAGACCAGTACCGATCGTTACGCTTCGACAACACGACTGCCGACAACGACGTCAGCGCGTTCGACATCGATCAAGGGAAACTAACGCGGTTTTCTGCCTATCTACAGGGGTGATCGACGCCCAGCACTGGGCGCTCACCACTCGGCAACGTATTCTGTGCCGACCACGCAAATCACGTGATTGCGACCCCGTTTTGGCGACCGTTTAAGTGTCCGGTTATCAGGGGCGATACGGTGATCACAAGGTTTATACCCGTTTTTGCACTGTCTTCTTTTTAATGACAAGGGGACGGTACACATGAAACTGGCAATGATCGGGTTCGGCCAGGCAGGCGGCAAGATTGTCGACAAGTTCGTCGAGTACGACAAGCGGACGGGATCGGAGATCGTCCGTGCGGCGGTCGCGGTCAACTCCGCGAAGGCCGACCTGATGGGAATCAAAAACATTCCAAAAGACCAGCGCGTGCTCATCGGCCAATCGCGCGTCAAGGGTCACGGCGTCGGCGCGGACAACGAACTTGGCGCAGAGGTCGCCGAAGAGGACATCGACGAGGTTCAGGGTGCGATCGACGGCATTCCGGTCCACGAGGTCGACGCGTTCCTCGTCGTTGCAGGGCTCGGCGGCGGTACCGGTTCCGGCGGCGCACCGGTGCTCGCAAAGCACCTGCAGCGGATCTACACCGAACCAGTGTACGGCCTCGGTGTGCTGCCCGGCAGCGATGAGGGGGGAATCTACACGCTGAACGCGGCGCGATCGTTCCAGACGTTCGTCCGCGAGGTCGACAACCTGCTCGTCTTTGACAACGATGCCTGGCGGAAGACCGGCGAGTCGGTCCAGGGTGGATACGACGAGATCAACGAAGAGATCGTCAAGCGATTTGGCATCCTCTTTGGCGCTGGCGAGGTCCGCGCAGATCAGGAGGTTGCAGAGAGCGTTGTCGACTCCTCGGAGATCATCAACACGCTCTCGGGCGGCGGCGTCTCGACAGTTGGCTACGCCGAAGAGGAAGTCGAAGAGCGATCGACCGGCGGACTCCTCTCGCGACTCCGCGGCGACAATACTGCAGACGACCTCGACACTGCTCACACCACAAACCGCATCACTAGCCTCGTTCGCAAGGCCGCACTCGGGCGGCTCACGCTTCCGTGTGAGATCGACGGGGCCGAGCGGGCACTGCTCGTGATGGCTGGTCCCTCCGAGTACCTCAACCGGAAAGGGATCGAGCGCGGTCGCAAGTGGATCGAAGAGCAGACCGGCAGCATGGAGGTCCGCGGCGGTGACTACCCGCTCAAAGGACGCGGCTTTGTCGCGAGCGTCATCCTGCTTTCGGGCGTCACGAACGTTCCACGGATCAAGGAACTCCAACAGGTCGCGATCGAGGCACAGGATAACCTCGAAGAGATTCGCGCCGAAAGCGACGAAAACCTCGACAGCCTCGTCAACGACAGCGAAGACGAGCTGGAATCGCTGTTCTAAGTCCCGATCGCTGCGACTAGCGATCGGATCGGTTTTTCCCCTTGACGACGTACCTCATCCGATGAGAGTCATCGTTCCGTTCGACGCGAGCGATCCGAAGACTCGGCTCGCACCGGTGCTTTCCGCACAGGAGCGCCGAGCGTTCGCCGACGCGATGCTCTCGGACGTGCTCGCGGCGATCGATCGAGCCGGCCACGACGCTCATGTGATCACAACAGCCGAGGTTGACGTTCCCACCCCCACGACCGTCGACACCCGGCCGCTATCGACCGCGCTGAACGACGCACTCTCGACGGTCGATCGGCCGGTCGCGATCGTGATGGCTGACCTTCCGTTAGTAACCTCCCACACGGTATCTCGGCTCTTCGACGCCGAGGGCGACCTCGTCATCGCACCAGGACTCGGTGGCGGGACGAACGCGCTCGTGATCCGCACCCCGGCGTTCCACGTTGACTATCACGGCGCATCCTGTCGAAAACACCGTGAGATCGCCGATCGGCTTGGCTTATCAGTCACCGAGTGTGATTCGCGACGATTGGCGACTGACATTGACGAGCCCGCAGACCTCCGCGAGGTGTTACTCCACACGGACGGCCGTGCGGCGCGCTGGCTCCAGGATCGAGACTTTTCGATCGCTGTCTCTTCAGGGCGGGTTTCGGCCGATCGCAAACTCGAGTAGCCGGCGACTGTGGTCGATTTCGCGGCGATTCCGACGTTTTTTACGCTCCGCTCGCAAGCCAACTGTATGGTGTCGTTCGAGAGCGTGGGGGTCGAGATTCCTGAGCCAGCCGTCGATCGGCTCCTCACAGTCCGTCCCGCGGATGTCGCGGCTGCCCCTGCGTTGACGTTCGCACGGAATGTCTTCTTGCCGTTGACGACGGCGTGTCGATACACCTGTACGTACTGCACGTTCTACGACGTTCCCGGCGAGGCGACGCTGTTATCCCCCGAGGAGATCAGAGAAACCGTTCGGCTCGGCGCGGATGCCGGCTGCACGGAGGCGCTGTTTACGTTTGGAGACAAACCCGACGATCGGTACACCGACATTCACGCTCAACTGTCGGAACTTGGTCACGAGTCGATCATCGACTACCTCTATCGGGCCTGCGAGATCGCACTTGAGGAGGGATTACTCCCACACTCAAACCCCGGTGACGTGACTGAATCCGAATTCCGCCGGCTGAAGGAGGTCAACGCCTCGATGGGTGTCATGCTGGAGACGACCGCCGACGTGGACGCACACTCGGGCACCCGCCGCAAAGAGCCTGCCCAGCGGCTCCGGACGATCGAGGCCGCCGGGGAGGCTGGCATGCCGTTCACCACCGGCATCCTCGTCGGGATCGGGGAGTCCTGGCGCGATCGTGCTGAGAGCCTGCTCGCGATCGCCGCGCTGGCCGAGCGCTACGACCATATCCAGGAAGTGATCGTCCAGAACGTAGTGCCAAACGACAGGTCAGACTTCGATCGGCCATCTGTCGAGACCATGCGCCGCGTTGTTGCGATGGCGCGGGCGGCACTGCCCGACTCGGTCTCGGTGCAGGTCCCGCCGAACCTTTCGCCGACCGAGCAGCTTCTGGACTGTGGGGTTGACGACCTCGGCGGCGTCTCGCCGGTGACGGACGACTACATCAATCCCGCGTACGCGTGGCCGGCGCTTTCTGAGCTTCGATCGCTCGCGGAGACGGCCGGTGTGCCGCTGTACGAACGCTTGCCGGTGTATGACCGGTATCTGCCCGCGGTCCACCGTCGATCCGCGGTCACGCCAGCGGAACCGACCGCGTCGGGGTGGCTCTCCGATCGAATCAAAACAGCACTTTCGGCGGCGGATGTCCACGGACAGCGATACCGCGGGGTCGCCGATCGCGACGGGCCGCTATCGTCAGCACCGCGTTGAGCTATCTTGTCAGCAGAATCGGTTTTGAACCAACGATTGGATAATCCTGCTGCTGTCGGCAGATTTTTACTATTCTTTCTACATATACTGATCGGTATTCATGCAGACAACCGTACTCCAGGGAGTGGTTGATTCAATCAACGTGGTCCCGATCGCCCAGCGAGTGGTGGCATTTCTTATCGGGCTGATCGTGGTGTTGTTGTTGGGACGAATTCTCATCGTCCCACTGGTGGTAAAAGCGCTGGAAAACCGAGGATTCGACTCGGCGGTCCGAAGCCTCGGCGAGAGCGTTACGCGGGCGTTGATATGGTTTGCTGCGATCGCGGTGGCGTTCACCCTCGGCGGGTTTGGGGCGTTTCTCGCTGCGTTCGCGACGCTTGGCGGTGCACTCGCGCTCGCGATCGGCTTCGCTGCACAGGATCTGATCGGCAACTTCGTCGCGGGTGTGTTCATTCTGAAAGACAAGCCGTTCGTGGTCGGCGACTGGATCGAGTGGGACGGCCAAAGCGGTCGCGTCGAAGACATCGACCTGCGGGTCTCGCGGGTCCGCACGTTCGACAACGAACAGATCACCGTCCCGAACGGCGACCTCGCGAACAACGCGGTCAAAAACCCGGTTGCGTACGATACGCTGCGACAGAAGTTCGTCTTCGGGATCGGCTACGACGACGACATCAACGAGGCGACTGAGTACATCATCGAGGAGGCCGAGTCACATCCGGAGATCATGTCCGATCCGGGACCGTCAGTTCGACTCGTCGAGCTGGGTGGCTCAGACGTGGGGTTACAGTCGCGATTCTGGATTGAGGACCCGACTCGCGGGGACTTTGCTCGGGTCCGATCGGAGTATGTCCAGGCAGTCAAAGAGCGCTTTGACGCCGAAGGAATCGACATCCCGTACGCGCACACCCAGCTCACCGGCGAGGTTGAGGTTATCGAATCGGTCGCCGACGAGGCCTGAACGCGCTGTAAGCCGCCATTTCGGTTATTTTTTCGACACGACGAACCAGTGGACGCGCTCGCGAGAGCCACTGGTGGCCGCAATTATTCATACGAATCTTCCAATCACGTTGGTTCTGTACAACGCTCCCAACCTGGCTAGCCCTGTCGTGGGCTACTGATTCTCGTCTTCAGGCCTCGCCAACAAGTCCTGTTCGTATTTGGCCACCGCCTGCACGACAGCCTCTGCGTCCGCTTCAGGCACGTTGAACTCGGCTAGGCTCTCATACAACAGTTCGACTGCTCGCTGGATGTGCGCTGGGGTGAAGGGAACGTGAAGGTGGGCTTCGCGGATCGGCCCAGCGTCGTAGGTCTCTGGGCCACCCGCGGCCTCACACAAAAAATCAGCCTGTGTCTTTCGTAGCCGCTCCATATCTGCGTCCGCAAAGAACGGCCCCAGTTGGTTATCGTCGAGCAGTCTGTCGTAAAAATCATCGACTACAGCCCGAATACCCTCGTAGCCACCCAACCGATCGTACAGCGTCTCTTCGGTCATAATTTACGCCTTAGACTAAAATCAGAAATAGTTTATTTAATCCCAGCGGGGCCGAAAGTCTGGGTGACTGTCGGTTTCGCTTGCTGACGCAACGTTCTCGGCTTTAAACGTCCTCTGCGTGGTTTGCATCGTCGTCTCCGGCTACAGCGTTACGTAGTCGGGAATCCGTTTTCTGCCGACGCTGTAGACGAGCCCAAACGCGATCGCGATCACGGCGATCGCTTCGACCGCGCCGTCGTAGAGGACGATCGCCGGGAGCAAACACACGAGCGACAACACGAGGTCACCCGGCGATCCGTCGTAGCGAACCCAGTATTTCGCCTCGAGCCACCGGTTGATCGGGTGGACGTACACTGCGTGCGGCGCCGTTCGGAGCCACGGACGAGCCTCTGGGCCCGCCCCGAACCAGTCCATGACAGAGTGCACTGCTGCGGACACGAGCACGAGGGCCGCAAAGACGGCGATCGGATGCATCGATACCCACGCGAGCGCGATCGCCGGCAGCGCAGCGATCCAGTAGTACACCGGAAAATGCAGGGTCCGTCGGTGCTCGCCGACGAACATGTCGAGGTCAGGACCGATGCCGCCGGCGATTCCGCCAAGTGCTGCCGGGACGGCCAGTTCGGGGGCGACAAACCAAACGGGAGTTGCGAGGGCGATACCGATACCAATGTGGGTGGGGCTCATCATGCGGGCGAGTACTATCGGCTGGTACGGCATCGAGCAGGATTAATCGTCCGCTGTTGCCGCTCCAAGGGGCTTTTCACGATGGCCCGGCGGGAACATCGGCGACCCATCCGCTCTGGGGCCCAGCCGTGGACCGATCGGATCGTCGGCTGGATCGACGCTGACGCGGGTCCGATAGTCGGTCGATCGCTCGACGGCTGGCCGACCGATCGCGGCGATCATGTCGGCGTACTCGTCGACTGTCCGGTACTCGCCATAGGTGCCGCCGGCGCGCTTTGTGATCTCTTCGGAGAGGATTGTCCCCATGAAGTCGTTGGCGCCGCAATTGAGCAGCTTGAGCCCTTTCGCGTTGCCGTATTTGACCCACGACGACTGGATGTTCTCGATGTTGTCCAAAAACAGCCGGGCGACGGCGATCATCAACTCGTCTTCGGCGTCGCTCGCGCCGCCGTCGACCACGCCGTGTTCGAAAAGCGGGGTGTTTTGATGGATGAACGACAGCGGGACGAACTCGGTGATGCCGCCGGTTCGATCCTGGATATCGCGGATCACCTCCAGGTGAGCTACGCGGTGGGCGACCGTTTCGACGTGGCCGTACATGATTGTCGAGGTCACGTCCAGTCCCGCAGCGATCGCGCCCTCGATCGCATCAACCCACTGTTGGGTTGTGATTTTCCCCGGACAGATTACGTCGCGAACCTCGTCGACGAGGATCTCGGCGGCGGTACCGGGCGCGGAGTCGAGGCCGGCGGCCCGAAGCTCCCGATAGATCGACTCGTAGCTCCAGTCGGTGCCGCGTTTGGCGTGATAGGCCTCCTCGGGGGTCATCGAGTGGACGTGGATCCCGTCGATCGACATCGCCTCGATCTGCTCGCGGTACGTGCCGGGATCCGTCTCGTAGCGCTCGGGCGGCTTGTAGTTGACCTCGCTTGCGGGACGGTCGTACCCCGAGAGAATCTCGTGGTGTTCGTCGTTCAGCGCGAACGCCGGGTGCAGTCCCGAGACCGAACAGACCTCAGAGATCCCGAGATCAAGCGCTTCGTCGACGATCGCCCGCGACTCGGCGGGGGTTTTGGTGAAGCCGTCGTGGTCGCCCTCGTGATCGGCTTCGAACCGGTGAGCGCTGTTTTTGAAATTACAGAACAGACAGCCGACGTTGCAGGCGGTCGTGACGTTGTTGTTGAGGTTCGTCACGAACGTCACGTCCTCGCCGACGACCTCGGCGCGGCGGCGGTCTGCCAGTTCCAGCACCCGCTCTTTGCGCTCACGATCGATTCCCTGGGTGGCTGTCCCGGTCGCCATCAGTTCGATCCCGTCGTCGACTGTGAGCCGATCGCCGTTTCGTGCCTTCTCGAGGGCGTTTTCGAACGACTGGTCGGTACGAGGGCGATCGAAGCCGAACTCGTCGGGATCGAGCTCAGCGGCGGACGGACGCGTCATCGATATATCAACCGGGTCGAGGGGCAAAAAACAGCCGGTCGTGCCGCGTGGATCGATCGCAAGCTTCGGGATCGCTGTTGCTGAGACAGCCACGGGTGCTGCGCCTTTTTGCGTTCACACAAAAAAGAGTCGGTATGTCAACGCTTCGCATCTCTGGCGGTCACGTTGTCCGCCCGGACCTGACGATCGACGAGGCCGACGTGCTGGTCGATCAATCGGACGGCACGATCCTCGAAGTCGGCGATGTCTCCGGCGGCCAGACGATCGTCGACGCCGCCGATTCGCTCGTCATTCCGGGACTCATCAATGCACACACCCACGTCGCGATGACGCTGCTCCGTGGACACGCCGGCGACAAGCCGCTCGACGCGTGGCTTCGCGAGGATGTCTGGCCCGTCGAGGCCGAACTCGAACCGGCCGACGTCCGCGCGGGCGCGGCGCTCGGCATCGCCGAGATGATCCGATCGGGGGTCACCACCTTCTCTGACATGTACTTCGAAGTCGACGAGACTGCCGCCGTCGTCGAACAGGCTGGCCTCCGTGCCGCGCTCGGCCACACCGCGATCACGATCGGCAAGGACGACGAGGCCGCCCACGCGGACATGCAACGGAGCATCGACGTGGCAACAGCACTTGACGGGGCCGCCGACGGTCGGATCCAAACGACGGTTCAGCCCCACAGCACGACGACCGTGGGTACCGAGTACCTCGAAACGTACATTCCAAAAGCGAGGGCTGGCGGCCACCCACTACACTACCACACCAACGAGACCGCAGCAGATGTCGATCGCATCGTCGACGAGCACGGCGTACGGCCGATCGAGTACGCAGACAGCCTCGACATGCTCGCGCCGGGGGACACGCTCTCGCATTGTGTCCACGTCAGCGACGCAGAGATCGACCTGCTCGCCGATCGCGGCGTCACGGCGCTGCACTGTCCGGCGGCGAATATGAAAATTGCAAGCGGGCTCGCACCAGTCCAGCGGCTGCTCGATCGAGGCGTGAACGTCGCGCTCGCGACCGACGGGCCGGCCTCGAACAACGACCTTGATATGTTTGACGAGATGTGTGACGCCGCGATGATCGGCAAAATCGCCGCCGACGATCCAACGGCAATCGCCGCTGAGACTGCCTTCGAGATGGCGACGGTAAACGGCGCGCGGGCGCTCGGGATCGACAGCGGTCGAATCGAACCGGGTGCGAACGCCGATCTCGCGGTCATCGACCGCAGTGCGCCGAAGTTCCACCCCGGCCACGATCCGATCGACGATCTCGTCTACACGGCCAACGCCGGCGATGTCCGCCACACGATCTGCGACGGCCGGCTGCTCATGCACGAGCGAGAGCTGTTGACGCTCGAAGAACGGACCATTACGCGCGAGGCGACCGATCGGGCGAACGCCCTGCTTGAGCGTGCAGGCGTCCGGTGATCGCCTGAGTCCCTCCTTGCGCATACAGGCGTCTGTTGATCGCCCGACGGCCCTACTTGAACGTGCGGGCGTCTGTTGATCAACTGGCCAGAATATGCAACAACGTGGGTATAATTGTCTCTTAAGACGAGTGAATACGCACAGAACTGAAAGATACTTACGCCAGGCGGCCGGCGATTGAGATATGACGAGCGTCAAGGAATTCCTGATCGATCGCCCCGCCGACGGGACCGACCTCGGTCGCGGGCGGTTCGTCTTCACCGACGCGTACTCGGTGTTCGACTGGGGGCAGATGCCTGATCCGATCGAGCACAAGGGTGCAAGCCTCTGTACGATGGGGGCGTTCAACTTCGAACTGCTGGAAGAAAACCACATTCCGACGCACTACCGCGGCGTCATCGATCCGGCGGGCGGCGAGGAGCCTGTCGACCTCGAGAACACCGAGGGGCTGCCGACGGAGATGGCGATCGAACTCACCCAGGTTCCAGCGCTTCCCTACGAGGGACCGGCCGCCGACCACGAGGGATATGATTACGAGGCCTACCACGACGCTGCCGGCGAAAACTACCTGATCCCCCTGGAGATCGTCTTCCGAAACACCGTCCCGGTTGGCTCGAGTCTCCGAACGCGAGGTACCCCCGAAGCGTACGGCCTCGATGTTGAGACGTGGCCCGACGAACCGGTGTCGCTGCCCGAGCCGATCGTCGAGTTCTCGACGAAGTATGAAGAACAGGATCGCTATCTCGACCGCGAAGAGGCCGCGACGATCGCCGGTGCCGCCGAGCTCGATCGGCTCGAAGAACTTGCGCTCGCTGTCAACCATATCATCACCGAGCGGGCTGCGTCGGTTGGATTGACCCACGAAGACGGCAAGATCGAGTGTCTGTACCACGACGGGACGATCAAAGTCGCCGATGTCCTCGGGACATTCGACGAGAATCGGTTCTCCTACGACGGCCAGCAGGTCTCAAAAGAGGTCATTCGACAGTATTACAAACGCGAACAGCCCGACTGGGTTGCTGCGGTTTCGGCGGCGAAACGGGAGGTCGCGCTTTCGGCGGATGCAGACTGGCGACCGCTCTGTGATATCGAGCCGATGTCTTTGCCCGATGCGGTGCTTGCGGCCGCTTCGGACATGTATGCCGCTGGTGCGAACGCCTACACCGGGAGCGATCGCTTCGACGCGCCTCCGCTTGCGGAGGCCGTTGCGGCGGTTCGATCGCTGTAGGATCCGAATACGGCGTTCACCGTGGTCGTTCGACGTCGAGTCCCGCTACTCGTCGAGGTGTTCGATACCCTGTTTTTCGACGTTCGCTTTGGTCACCGTGTCGCCGATCCAATCAGGTGAATCATCGTCGGCCGATTCTTTCCAGGCCCATCCCTCGTAGATGTGGACCTTGTCGGTGCCGTGTTCGCGGAGTCGAAGGGTTGCTCGATCGTTGATCTCGTCTTCGCTCGGTGCGGGATGCAGCCGGCGGGCGGCCTTGAGCGCAGCCTGTCGGGGATATCGACCGGTGAAGACGCTGTCTTCCTCGCCGTTCTCGTCGCGCAGCGCGAAGTTTCGGGTTGAGCTATCGTCGGACATAGGCAACTCTCTTGATACATACAGCGGTCAACATAATAAAACTACCCACAAAAACGGCCGATAGAGTCCGGGTCGATCGCAGTAGTCGACCAAACGGTCCACAATACCGACGGATCTGCGTCGGCTCGCCTGCTTGAGCGCGCACCCTCCGAGATATACATATATGTGCATCACAGACGATATCCAAAAGAGCTTTTGACCACGGATACGCACTCTCGGGCGATGACCGCCTACACCGCAACGGTGACTGTTCGGCTCAAACGCGGCGTACTCGACCCGGAGGCCGAAACGACGAAGCGATCGCTCGAACGCCTCGGGTTCGAGCTGTCTGGGCTTCGCTCGGCGGATCGCTTCGAAATCGACCTCGAGGCCGACAGCCCGGCGGCGGCCAAAGAAACGGCAACAGAGATGACAGAGCGACTGTTAGCGAATCCGACGATCCACGACTACGAGGTGTCGGTCGCGGCGGCGGGGCAATCGTGACGGTCGCTGTCGTGCAGTTCGGCGGCTCGAACTGCGATCGCGACGCGGTTCGTGCACTCACACATCTCGGAATCGACGCCGAGCGAGTCTGGCACGAGGACGGACTCCCGTCCGAGACGACGGGCGTCATCCTCCCTGGTGGGTTCTCCTACGGCGACTATCTCCGTGCCGGTGCGATGGCCGCCCGCTCGCCGATTATGAACGAAATTCGATCGGCCGCTGATGCCGGAACGCCTGTTCTCGGGGTCTGTAACGGCGCACAGATCGGTTGTGAGTCGGGGCTTACCGAGGGGGCGTTCACGACCAACGAGCGGGCCCGGTTCCAGTGTGAGCCGGTCCACCTCCGCGTCGAACGCGCAGACACCCCCTGGACCGCAGCCTACGAGGCTGGTGACGTGATCGAGGTCCCGATCGCCCACGGCGAGGGCCGGTTTGAGATCACCGACGAGCGCTACGATCGCCTCGAGGCCGACGATCGGATCCTGTTTCGGTACTGTGCGCCAGACGGCTCGGTGACTGAGGCGGCCAACCCGAACGGCTCGATCGGCAACGTCGCGGGTATTCTCGGTGAGTCCGATCACGTGGCGGTGTTGATGCCACACCCAGAGCGGGCGACGCTGCCCGACATTGGCGGCACTGACGGCGCCGGTGTGCTCCGCGCGTTCGCCTGATCGCTTAGCTTTCTTGTCGCTACTTTGCAGCGCTTACTCGGCTCGATGATTCGATTGTACCTCGATCGCCGGCGTTCCGCTGGACCGCTTGACCAGTCGAGTGACGCCTGTCTTGCCGTGGGCTCCCTTGTCGAGTCGGATGTACTGGAGGTCGCTCTCGGCTTCGATCCACGTCTCGAACACCTGCTGGGCGTCGTAGACGTAGAACTCTGAGAGCCGATCGTTCATCGTTGCCGGATTCTGAACGAAGACGATGGTGTCGTCGTCGGTGAGCAGGTTTGCCTGGATCCAGCCGTGTTGAAACCGAAGATCCGTCGCTGACAGCTCCTGGAGGGCAGTTTCGGAGTAGACGATCGGGACCGTATCTCTGGAGCCACGACGCTCGTCGATCGAGCGGTAGATCCGGAAGATCCGCTGCATGACGTACAGTCGGTTGTGGGTCAAAAGCCCCGCGAGCCCGCGTTTGTGGACTCGGTAGATGTTCGGGTGATCGAAGTCCCAGTCGGCGTACCAGTCGATGATGAACAGTCGGTTCTCATCGAGGAGCTGTTCGAGCGAGGAAATCCGATTGGCGATCTTTGTTTCGACCCACTCGCGACCGAGTGTCCCCGGAACGAAGATCGGTACCGCGGCCCCTGCAAGCAACGACTCGACGGCGATTTCGGCGACGATGTCGCTCACTCGCGCTCGGCCGTCGTGAGACAACACCACCGATCCACCTTTCGAGAGCCCGCCGCCGCCGAGTTCGTCCAGCCCCGGCACGCCCGTTCGCCAGACTCGCCCGACCGGCTGGTTCGGCGACCACCGAGAGACGACTGATGGCCCGTCGTCGGTGATCTCGAACTCGTGTTTTCTGGTGTCGTGGTTGACTCCCCTGAGCTTCTCTACTCGGAGGTATCGGTGATAGTCGCCGTGAATTGGCTCGTGGCTGAGGTAGATTACGCCGTGGGCGGCGAATCGAAGCAGCTCCGGTGCGGCTGAGCCGGTGACGCTGCCGTGTTCGGGCTCTTCGGCGATGAGAAGTGTCGTTGCACCGAATCGATCGGCGAACAGCCGGATGATCTCGAGGAGGTCGCGCCGAAGTAGGTCTGGCGACTCTTCCATCGGCGCAATCCCCGAGAGGCTGTCGACGACGACTCGATCGACGGGCGTGTATTCGGCCAGATGTTCTTCGAGATACTCGGTGGTAAATGGCGCATAAAAATCGTGCGGACGGCTCTCATCGCGTTGGAGCTCACTCAACATCAACCCCTCAGCGCCGTCGATCCGCTGGCCAGGACGGGCGTGCACGGAGGCAATAGACAGCCGAGGATCGTCTAGGTCAAACGAGAACGGCGCGAATGAATCTCGGAGCTCGTCGGCAGTCTGTTCGGTTGTGACGTACAGTGCACGTTCGCCGGCTTCAAGCCCGGCCTGGAGGAACTGCATTGCGAGCGTACTCTTGCCGGTTCCGGGACCGCCGGCGACGAGAATCGATCGATTTGCCGGAAATCCGCCGTCGAGAAGACCGTCGAGTCCGCTATCGCCGGAGCTCACCTGCGTCAACTCCGATTCGGGCTCGCCATATGAGGCCGCCATTCGTCTAGTGGTTTATCACCACTGTACTCCAATATAAACTCTCGCGTTTAAATATCACATCTGATATCCCTATGCCGTTGGCTCGACCAGAACCGCTATCTGCTCGCTGTGCGCGTCTCAGCCCGGTGGTCGCCGCAGAGCTACCGAACGAGCGGCATGTTGAAACTCGTCTCAGCTGCCATCACGTGCTCCCACGTCGTTTCACACTCACAGGACACCTGTGAGAACACCGAGGGGTCTTGCCGCAGATCGAAGTCCTTGATCGCCTTCTGGACGAGATCGTCACACTCTCCGCAGTTGTGTGCACCGCGATCGCTGCCGTGGCCGACCGGATCGGAGACGACGATCGCGTCGACATCGGCAGTCGACTCGAGAACGTGGGCAACCGACCACAGCCACGGCGGTCGGTAGCCCCCCTCGAAGAACAGCTCGTCGACCATCGTGTACCGCTGGACGTTACACGGGTTCATTGACACCGTGTGACAGCCCGCAACAGCCGCACAGCGCTCGATCGAGGAAATCATGTCCGCGGCGGCTTCCGGTTCGGCGAGGAACGGCGGTTTCATGAGCAGGTACGCCTTCACGCCCGCATCCGCGGTCTCGGCCTCTGCGCAGGCGGCCTCGAAGTCCGCAAAGTCAAAGTACTTGTTCACGCAGTCGCGTCGCACCCGATCGGTCGCGGTTTCGAGCCCGATCGCCACGTCGGTTTCGAGTCCACGCTCGGTGAAGTCCGCGAGCTTTTCGGCGGTCACGAAGTCGGGGAGCGATTCGACGACGATCCGCTCGCGATCGGCAAACGTCTCGGCGATCGCCGCCCGTGTCTCGGCGGGCACCTCTCGCTCGTCGAGGAACGATCCCGAGGTGTAGATTTTCACGAGGTCACACTTGCTTTCGGCCTGCTCGGCTTCGTGGTCGAGACAGGCGTCGATCTGGTCCATGAGCGCCTCGTGGGCGACGGTGCCGCCCTCGACAGACTCGGCGACGTAGCCGCACATGGTACAGCCGCCGGCGCGGGCCCACCGACAGCCGCCGGTGTTGAGGATGATCGTGAGGCTCTCGTAGACGCCGGTCGGCGTGTTGTCCTCGTCGATCCACACGCGGGTTGGCTCGTGAGGGTCGTACGTCCGCTGTTTCTCGGCGCGGATCTCGCGCATCACCTGATTGTGCGCGTCCATCCCGCGCCCCGTCTCGTAGACCTCGGGGCTCGGCTTGCTCATTACCGTTCGTACCCGATCAACGGGTAAAACGACACCGACACGGCCTGACCCGAACGAGTGGCTGATCGGTCGGGGCGGTTTTCTCTCGACACCTCACCCATCGGTTTGTCGGATCGCTCGAATCGATACCCCAACGAGGGCGCCGAGCGTATTGATCGCGAGATCAGCGATCGCGAAGGTCCGCCATGGGATCGTCGACTGCAGGACCTCGATCCCCGCCCCAACGCCCGCCGCAAATACGACTGCGAAGACGAACGCCCCGCGTTGGGGGCCGATCGCGTCGACTGCAAGTGCCCCGAGCACGGCGTATCCGATGAGGTGAAACGGTGCGGTCGGACTGACCGGCAGAACCGACGGGCCGGCGGGCGACCCCAACAGTGAAACTGGAATGACTGAGGCGACCACGAGCGCGGCACACCACGCCCCAACGGCAACGCGAGCGGACACCATGCGCGCCGATTGTGTGGATCGACGCAAACCCTTTTCGAAGCACTGTGAGCTCGACCGACCGCCGCAAAATTCCCAATTTCGGCCTGCTGGAAACCCATCGAACGCGTAACGTCGATCGGTCAACAGATGCCCGCTGTCGGTTTCCAACTGACGGTACTGAATCGGTCCGCGGCGAGCGATTTCAACACGTAATCCGAAGGTAACTATATCTGGTTACTTCTCGGTGAGAACAGCTAACACGCTGTAGAACCAACCTAACTATTGTACATTACAATGACTGAACTCGGTGGATATCAAGACAGAGTTGGAGAGATCGACCTCTCGTCGGGCGAGGTGAACTATTCCTCGATCGACGACGAGGACGCGAAAAAATACATCGGCGCTCGGGGGCTTGGGGTCCGATACCTCTTTGAGGAGGATCCAACGATCGATCCGATGAGCGAGGACAATCGCCTCGCGATCATGACCGGACCGCTCACGGGAACACAGGTAACAATGAGCGGACGGGTTGCGATCGTGACGAAATCCCCGCTCACGGGAACGGTCACAGACTCACACCACGGCGGCTGGTCTGGCGCACGGCTCAAGTGGGCCGGCATGGACGGGCTCGTGTTCGACGGCAAAGCCGACAACCCGGTGTACGCTGTCGTCGAAGACGGCGAGGTCGAACTGCGAGACGCCTCACACCTGTGGGGCAAAGGCGTCCACGAGACACGTGACACGCTTGAAGAAGAGGTCGATGGTGCCTATGGCAAGAACCTCAGCATCATGGCGATCGGCCCCGGCGGCGAGAACGGCGTCAAGTACGCCTGTATCGTCAACGAGGACGATCGCGCCTCCGGGCGTGGTGGGACCGGCTGCGTGATGGGGTCGAAGAACCTCAAAGCGGTCGTGATCAAATCCGGCACAAAGATGCCGAAACCGGCGGATTCGGAGACGTTCAAGAAAGGCTACCAGCAGGCCCTGCAGGTCATCCAGGAGTCCGACGTGACCGCCCCGAACGAGGGCGGGCTCTCGATGTACGGCACGAACGTGCTGATGAACATCACCGAAGAGATGGACGGCCTGCCAACCCGAAACGCCAAGTACACCTCGACGCGGGCGTACCGCGACGACGGCGGTCCTGACATTGACGCCGAACGCGTCTCCGGGGAGAACGTCCGCGAGAACATTCTCGTCGACGAGCCGACGTGTCACTCCTGTCCGGTCGCCTGCAAGAAGGAGGTCGAGGTGCAGACGATGCACAAAGGCGAGGAGATGAACCTCCGGATGGAGTCCTACGAGTACGAGTCCGCCTTCGCGCTGGGACCGAACTCCGGGCACACCGAACGTGACGACATCGCCCTCATGATCGATCGCTGCAACGACATGGGCGTCGACACGATCGAGGTCGGCAACATGATGGCGATGGCTATGGAGATGACAGAGGAGGGCAAACTCGACGATGTCGGCGGCCTCGACTGGGGCGACTCGGAGACGATGGTCGACATGATCGAGTCGATTTCCCGCCGCGACGGCGACCTTGCCGATCTGCTCGCAGAGGGTGCCCGCCGCGTCGCCGAGGCGCGCGACGCCCACGAGAACTCCCTCGCGGTCAAAGGCCAGACGATTCCTGCCTACGATCCGCGCTGCATGAAGGGAATGGGGATCGCCTACGCGACTTCGAACCGCGGTGCCTGTCACCTGCGGGCGTACACGCCGGCTGCAGAGATTCTCGGGATCCCAGAGAAGGTCGATCCCTACGAGTGGGAGGGCAAAGGCGAACTGACCGCCACCTTCCAGGACTTGCACGCGGTGAGCGATTCTTTCGACATCTGCAAGTTCAACGCCTTCGCAGAGGGTATCGAAGAGTACGTCCTGCAGTACAACGGCATGACCGGTCTCGACGTGTCCGAAGAGGACCTGTGGACCGCCGGCGAGCGGATCTACACCCTCGAACGGTACTACAACAACCTCGCAGGCTTCGACGGGACGGACGACTCGTTGCCGGCACGGTTCCTCAAAGACGGAATCGCCGGACAGGGTGCCTCCGAGGGCGAGTACTGTGAGCTCGAAGAGATGAAAGACGAGTACTACAGCCATCGCGGCTGGGTCGACGGGGTCGTCCCCGACGAGAAACTCGACGAGCTCGGCATCGACGTCGGCCCCGGTACCGGCGTCTCCTCAGGCGACGCGGCTGCGCCCGCCGACGACTGAGCGAGCGATCGCCACCTACGCTTTTTTGTTGGTCCTCACACCACGACGAATCAGTAGTATCGACCAGTCGTTGGTCGGACAGTGTGCAGTGTGATCTCTCCCACAACTGCAGTCGTGGGTTTCCTGCTTGAAGATGTGTAATAAGACCGGGTAATCGCCTATCTCTCAAAAACTACTATCTCGTCTCCATTTTCAACGGTCACCTCATATCCACAATAGGTGAATGACACGGTTATCTCAGTATCATCAGTAGCTGACTGACAGATCGTATTCAGTGCATCGGGATTGATCGCCTCATATAGCGGTGGAAGCGGTGTGCTCGCATCGCCTTTGGGGGATGTATCGTCCGGGATAACGGGTCGATTCGACAATTCTGCAACGGCTTCGAGAATTGTCTGGGTGACCGATTGCCCAGCTTCCTTACGGAGTATATATACAGCTGAAGAACACTCTGATTGTTCCTGTGCAGACATTAGTAATACATACTGTGGTTGTACGCAAAGCCGCTTGAATTTACCCGGTCAATGTTTTATATAGGGTTTATCAATCGATCGTACTTTGCAGGAGTTTTTGTAGTGCGCGACGAAGCCGTGTTGAGACGGCCTGGACTGAGACATCAAGTTCGTCGGCAATTTCTTCGAGCGTACTCTGTCGTGGGATGGCAAAGTAGCCCTGTTTGAGACTGATTTGCAGCACCTCGCGTTGCGGAGGTGTGAGTCCGTGTGGATCGTGGACTGCTCCACTCGCTTCTCCACGGGCGACCTGTTGTTCCTCTGGATAGAGATTCCGAATCTGGAATGTGAGCCCCTTCTCTTCACAGAAATCATGATACGCGGCTAACGCCTCGCGTCCCGGAAACCGAGCACGAATCGTCAACCCTTCGTAATTGCCGATTTCGTGCAAAGAGACGATATCATATTCCGCCATGATACGGTAGGTGAATACTTCTTCGCCCTCCTCACTCGGGATAATACGGTAGAGGCGTTGCTCGTTGAATTCGGTCAGACAACTATACTCTATGATGATCGAATCAGCGTCCATACTCCGTTCAAACGTGTGAAAGTCATCACCCCACGCCCAGAACATCACCTTCGAGGCACCCTTCGAGTCCGTGTGCAGTGTTTCAATCTGCACCATCATCTCGGGAGTAGATTCCAATGCATCGAGCAAAAGGGGTGTCTGCAGCGTGTACTCGGCGATGAGGCTCATTTCTCGTTAGCCCATCGTCCCGAACGTGCTTGTTGGTTGGGGGGAGTGCGAGCGCCTCGTGCTCGTCTCTTTGAAGCCCGAAAAGGACAAATATACAGAACAACTGGTTGGATGGTCCTGCCCGAATCTCTTGGCAGAAACATTGTCAATTTGCTGCATGTATCCGCTGTATGCCGCACAGCTATTGAATCTATCACCAATTCTCGATCGTAACAGATCCTCATTCTCCAATACTTTCGTTGCCACCACTCAACCCAACCGCAGCGTCCAAACACCCGTTTCTGCTTTCCACCGATCGCGATCGCCGAACGGTGGCTATTTCACCGATAGTCGACTACGTTCAGCGTGTCTCGGCTCACCGACGCCTCGATGTTCTTGGCGCTTGCAGCGCTGTGGGGGCTGTCGTTTCCGGCGATCTCAGTCGGTTTGGGATTTGTACCACCGCTGCTTTTGGCGGCGTTTCGCTACGATACCGCGGCGATCGTCCTCCTGACGTACGCAATCCTCCGAACAGACGGCTGGCGGCCGCGCGGGATGAACAACCTCCAGGCGATCGCTGGCGGGGGACTCTTTCTCGTCGCCGGTAACGGGCTGTTGTTTATCGGCCAACAGACGGTTCCAAGCAGCGTCGCGGCGATCATGACCTCGCTCGTTCCGATCGTGACCGCGCTGTGGGCGTTCGTGCTGCTCGGCGAGCGGCTCTCTCGCGTGGGTGTCGTCGGTGTTGGGCTTGGCTTCGTCGGACTCGCCTTCGTCATTCAGCCGGATCCAGCGAACCTCCTCGGTGGTGACACAATCGGCCGACTGATCATCCTCGGTCAGGTCGCAAGCGTCTCACTCGGTGGGGTCATCATCCAACGCGCTGGCCCAACGCTCGATCGCCTCCCACTCGTCGGCTGGTCGATGGGACTTGGTGCCGTCGTGTTGCACCTGTTGAGCGCGGTGGCCGGCGAGCGCCCGACAATTGCGATTGCAGAACCGATCGCGGTTGGCTCGATTCTGTATCTCGGCGTCTTTTCGACCGCGATTGCGTTCCTGCTGTACTTTAGCATTCTCGGGAGATACGGCGCGTTTCAGGCCGCGCTTGTCGGCTATCTCGTCCCGATCGTCGCCACGACGGTTGGGGTGGTGGTACTCGGAGAGGCGATCGGGTGGCCGACGTTCGTTGGATTCGGGCTTGTCGCGCTCGGCTTTGGACTGTTGAAACGCCGCGCGCTTGCCGAGTTGGCGGGCGCTCGCCTCTGATCATAGCCCCAGAAGCGACGGCCCGAACCGGATCGCCCACAGCGTGCCCATGCCGAGGGCGATCGTTGCAAAGACGTCCTCGGTCCGCCAGGCTACCACTCCCGCGACGATCGCCGCGGCTACTCGATCGTCGACGAGCGTCGCTTCGATCGTCGGCTGGATTGTGATGACGGCAGGAATGACAAGCGCGGCGAGCACGGCTGCGGGGACGTATCGCAGGACGTGTTCGACCCGATCGGGGACGGTGTCGATCCGGCCGAACAGGTAGATGAACGACAGGCGGATCGCGAACGTGCACAGGCCGATGACGCCGATCGCCGCCCAGATCGCTGTTGAAGACCAGGTGGTCATATGTTCCTCCATGCGTCGACAGTGACACCCGCGAGGATGCCACACACTGCGGCGATCGGAAGATCGAGACTCAGTGGGACGCCGGCGACAGCGGCGCCTAACCCGACCGCACCCGCAACGATCGCCGCAGTCGTGGTCCCACGATCCTTCATCGCGGGCACCAAGAGTGCGAGAAAGACGAGCGGAAGCGCGAATTCGAGCCCGAGCGCCTCGGGAACCCCAGCCCCGATAACCGCACCGGCGAACGTGCCGAGCTGCCAGACGATCCACAGGGTGAACCCGATTCCAGTGTAGTACCACAGCCGGTTGCGATCCGGTGTCCGCTCGTATTCGGCGACGGACATGGCGTATGCCTGGTCAGTCAGTACGTACGCCAACAGCGCCCGAACCCGCGTCGAAAATGCCTGAAAATACGGCGCGATCGAGGCCGAGTACATGAGCATTCGCACGTTGATGATCACTGCGGTCGCGACGACGACGACGAAGGGCGCGTTCGAGTCGATGAGGTCGATCGCTGCGAGCTGTGAGGCACCCGCAAACACGAACACCGACATTCCCACCGCCTCGATGACCGTCATTCCGGCGTTGGCTGCAGAGATCCCGGCGACCAGCGCAAACGGAATGATACCGAGGAGGATTGGTCCAGACACACGGATCCCGGCGAGCAGATCCGGATGGGGGAATCGACGGTCCATATTCGAGATCCCGTGTCGATACATGAAACGCTGCCGATCCCTGCGGCGATCGCCGGCAGGGCTGTCGGTTGGCCGCTCGGCTCCACAGTCCAATCGGTCCGCTCGGCTCCTCGTTTCAATCGGTCCGCTCGGCTCCTCGTTTCAATCGGGCCGCTCGGCTCCTCGTTCCGATCGGACCACTCGGCTCCACAGTCCAATCGGACCGCTCTGCTTCTCACTCTATTCGGGCCGCTCAGCTACAGCCAATAACCACGACACTTCTAATCTCGAGCGTCGTCTCGAACTCCTCGCGACGATCGGTCGTCGAACCGAGCCGCCGGAACTGTTCGACGTGGCCACGGCGGACGCCGTCGGTCTCGCGGCGGTCCAAGTCGCAGGCCTCGCCGATCGACTCCCAGTGGTCGCTCGGCACCACAAACACCTCACGATCGTCGTCAGCGTAGATTTGCTCATATGAGCGACGATACGTCTCCAGCTCTCCGCTGAGGTACCGTTGGACGTCTGCGAGCAGCTTTGGCAGCCGGCTCGGTGCGAGGCTTGCCTTTGCGCCAGCCAAAAGCAGCGGTTGGCCGTCGATCGGAAACGGTCCCGGGTCCTCGTTGCTCATTCTATCCGCCTGCCCGCATCGCTTTCTGAGAGAACGCCTTGACGAGCGGATCGACAACCTCGGGTTCACCGACAAACGTGACTGCCACCTCTGTCAGCATCAGCGACCCCGCAGGATTGACCTTCTTGCTGTCGAGCGTTGCTTTCCACCCGTCGCCGACGACCGTTGAAACGCCTTCGCTTTCGACGTCGGACTCGGCGGGATGTTCGACCCCGTCCACGATCGGCCGGCCCTCAAGGTTCCGGAGGTAGTGGACCGCAAGCCGCTGGGAGATCCCGCGGAACGCCTTTTCGACCTGATACTCGTCGGTCATCGTTCACACCCGTCGACACCGCCCGCAACCGGTGGAAAGATCGACACCGTATCCTCGTCTGCAAGCGTCGTCTCGATGCCCTCCATGTGCAACACCTCGCGGCCGTTTTTGAGCACGTTGATCTGCGGTTTGAGATCGCCGTCGACGAGGAGCTCACCCTCCATCTCAGGATACTCCGACTCGAGCGACGCGAGGAGCTCACCGATCGTCAGTCCCTCGTCGTAGGACTTCTCGACGACCTTTTGTCCGGCGTACTCCCGGAAGGTCGCAAAAAACCGAAGCGTCAATTCCATACCAGACACACGCCGGCCGAGAGTAAAAAGCTGCGTTCTCCGACAACCGACAGCCGACGACCTGTGTCGGTTGTCCTGTCACGTTCGGTCAGTCGCGCTTGCCAAATCGGATTCCATCTTCGACCATCCGGTAGTTCCGTTCGGTATCCAGCGATTCGGCGAGCCACTCGACCTCATAGAGCTGCATGATGAGATCGGCATGGAGGTTCCGCCAGGCGATCGCATAGATCGGCGACTGCCCCCATGCGCGCAGTTCGGGGACGAACTCGTCGTACGTCTCGATCTGTGTCTCCATGTGTTCGATCGCGTCGACGGCAATCGAGACGGCCTCGCTTTCGTCATCCGTCGCGTCGATCGCCCGGTTGATTCGGCTTTCGATCCCCTCGACGGCCCGTTGCATGTCCATGGCCGCCGCTCCTTCGTCGTCTGGCAACGATTCGAGGATCTGTCGCGGCACGCCAAGTGAGAGTGGCTCTCTGTCCATGGATTGGCTTCGGATCGAACGCCAAAGAAACCTCGCGCTTCGACTCGGGCACGCGCGGTAGCGCGGCTTTCGGCCCGCGTCAGGACCTGCCGCAACTCACAAGACTGCCCGCCCGCAACAGTCGTCCATGCGCGCTGGCGTCATTATCGCAGGCGGCCGATCGACCCGCTTTGGCGATGCCGACAAGGCCGTCGCTGAACTGGCTGGGACACCGATGATCCGACGGGTCGCTGACCGACTGACCGGCGTGATCGACACGCTGGTTGTCAACTGCCGGGCCGACCAGCAGGCGGCGATCGAGGCCGCGATGAACGGCTATCCGTATGCGGTGCGCTACGGGATCGATCCTGACCCAGACGGCGGTCCGATGGTCGGCATCCACACCGGCCTCGACGCGCTTTCTGACACGGACGCCGAGTACGCGTTTGTCGTCGCCTGCGACATGCCGTTTGTCCAGCCCTCACTCGTCGAACACCTCTTTACGGTTGCCGAAACCGCTGAGGCAGCAGTGCCGCGGGTTGACGACGAGTGGTATCAGACAACCCACGCGGTGTACCACGTCGATCGAATGACTGCGGCGTGCGAGGCGGCGATCGAACGCGGCGATCGCAAGATTCTCCCGCCGCTTTTCGAACTCGACTATCGGGTTGTCGACGACGCGGCGATCGCCGCTCATGGCGGCGAAGAGAGCTTTGAGAACCTGAATACACAAGCGGAGTTCGAGGCAGCCCAAACCCGTCTGAAGGAGTGATCACGCCAGTCGAACCGAGACGACCGCGGCGTCGACCATCCGGGCCAACACAATCCGCCGCACGTCCGGACCGAAGGGATTCGCCGCGACCGTCTCGAAGAGTCGATCGGCGATCTCGTGGGCTGCCGCGGCGTCTTCGTCGGTATCGACCTTATTGATAAGTGGCACGACTGTTGCGCCCCGCGGCACGTCCTTCAGCCCGCCCTCTGGAGAGGCGAGCACCTCAGCGATCGCTCCGGGCGTGATCTCGTCGCCGAGTTCGAGATCAGTCAGCGACGCGACCCGCTCGGGGCGATGGACGGCTGCCTCGGTCAGTGGCTCGCCGACAGCGTGGGCGCTGACGATCGGGACGACGGTTCGCGTTGCGGCCGGAATCCGTGGCTCGCTCGCGTTTGGCGCTTTGAACTCCCGCGTTCGCGCGCCGTCGGCTTTGACCAGTACCGGTCCGGTGTGTAACGCGGCGATCGAATCGATCGTCTCCGGCGAAAAGCCGCGGTACCTGTCGCCCTCCCGCTCGGCGACGAGCCCGAGCGGCCCGTCCGCACCCGCTGGCAGGGCTGACAGCGGGTCCTCACCAACGGCCACCCGAGAGACGTGGCTGTCGAAGATCGGGATGCGGACGGTTGCGGTGACGATCGCGTTCGAGAGCCGCGCGGCGAGCGCGTACAGCGTCGTCTTCTTGCCGCCTGCTCCGACAACGCAGGTCACGCCGCGATCGGCGCCGAGTGCCTCGACGATCGAATACCCGCTTTGGCCCTCCGCTGGGGCATCCGGCTCGACGTGTCCGCCGTCGACGTACGCTCGAAGGCCGTCTCCACAATCCTCGCACAACAGTGCCCGCAAATCGCCGTCACCGTCGAGCACGTCGACTGCTGAAAAGACATTGCCGGGCTCGATCGTCACGCCACAGCGAACGCAGGGATGTGACTGTTGCAGCGTCATTGTTTGGCGGTGATCGTCTCGATTGTCGACTCGATCGCCTCGAGATCCGGAAAGACGAGCGATTCGGTCGTCGTCCACGCGTATCTGATAGTCAGTTCTGGATCGAGGACGAATACCGCCCGATCGGTAATCCCGGCTAGGACACTCTCAGTCCGCTCGACGTCGAACTCCGCGGCGAGCGTGTTATTGAACGTCGACATGAGCGGATACGAGATGTCGTACTCGTCAATGAACGCGAGGTGAGACCACGGGGTATCTGCACTCACGCCGTAGAGCACTCCATTCATATCTGTGACGTCGTCAGTCCAATCGCGGAGCTGACACAGTTCCTTTGTGCACGTCCGCGAGTACACCCCTGGAAAGAATGCGAGGGTGAGCGGGCTATCTGCGGCTGCTGCAGCAAGGGATTGTGCCTCAATATCGCTTGTCGAGTAGGATCCTCGATCGGCCGCGGCAGCCGCCGCCGGCGTTGCGATCGGTGCAGTAATATTCGAAACCGTCGTTCCATCGTCGCGCATACGACATCGTTGTCGTCGGGCGGCAAAAGCGTTCGCGCGATTGGTGCTCAGAATTTGTCATCGTGATTGATTCATCTAGTAGATTCCTTTCAGCCATCACTTTCACAGATTGCTGTCAGTAACTCATAACACGATGTGCAATAATATCTGCGTATGAGTGCTTGGCGCGATATGGTGCGTGATAGGCTTGTCGCCTATCATAAAAAAACAAATGAAGATATCGTCGATATCGACCACGTGTACGACATCGTCCTCCCTGCGGCGCGTGAGACGTTTCCGAACAACGATCACCCAAAGGCCCAAATTCGACAGAAGCTTCAGGAGCTTCAGGCTGCCAACGAACTCAACACGGTAAAAAAAGGGCGGTACAATATCAAGCAACTTGCCGAATCTACATATCCTACAGACACCGAAGACACCGATTCTTCTCAGTATCTTGTCCCGCTTGACGACGACGAACGACGGGCCTACAATCAAATTGTAAACAGTGCCGTCGATCCGAACCGACTGGACGACGTCCCAGCGTTGCTTCACACAACAGGCACGATCCGATTTTGGGCGTTCGATGAACGGGCGCCGATTTCATCTTTGCAGTCTGGGGATACACTCATCTTCGTCCATGATGACCGGTATCTCGGTCAGGCTACTGTTGATTCTGTCGTTGAAGATTCGACCGTCGGTGAATGGTTCTGGACGGACCCGAACAGATGCGAGATTGTACTACTCCGTGAGCACGATACTGAATCTCCGTTTGAGGCGACACACTCCAACGATGTTGAACTCCCACCGACCGAACCCTCGATTTCTATTGTCCCGCTTCATTCAGAGACCCACGATTAATTGCTCCGAGAACCGCTCGATCGGCTCAGAACTCGCGTCTACTCTTTGGTTTTTTCATCGATAGACAGAGCGGGTCAATGCAAATAAGAACAGGGCAATGAGAAATGCCCCCACGAATCCCTCACTGGCTGCTACCAACCGGATGAACCAACTGTCCACCGATGTGCCACCTTCGTGAACGAGTCCGGTGAACGATTCGAGGCTCAACAATAGGTAACTAATGAATCGCGGGCTCGATGAGTATGGTTCGTTTCCGGAAATTCCGTACAGTAGTCCGTATATTCCGGTGTATCCAAGTACGGTTACAAGCGAAAACGCGATCACTCGCCTCGCACTCTCGCCGTAGTTTGCGATAAGATCGAAGAACCGATTTGTCTCGTATCGAAGCCGGTACTCGAAGCGCTTTTTTCCAGTCGTATTTTGACTGATCTGTGCGGCCAATCGACGCTTTCGAGCGCGCATCTCTCGAATAAAAAACGCCGATGCCGCCCGGTTGTCTCCAATACTATCGGCACCGGTTTTTGCCTTTTGATACGTGGTCTCCTCGATCGCCGGCAACAGATCGTTGTCTGGTACCGCAGCAATCGCTGAGAATTGGTGGATCTGATAGTCGGGTTCGAGCGCAGGCCGATACCGTGAAAAGTCGAACTCTGTGAAATCACACTCGACAAACCGAATCGCATCCAGCGCAGACTCGTCATACGTATCGGCAGTCAATGTAATGTCACCGACTGTTGTCCGGTGGAAATCGTACACTGCCGTTCCATTCGTTGGTTGCGCCAACGTCCCTCCGTCAACCCGGGCGTCGGTTACGTTGATTTTGATGTACTGATCTCCGGACACACTTGGCGCAAAATTCAATCTTCCGGTACACGTCAACCCATCTAACAGTACATCGGCCGTAGAGTCCCTGTCAGAACTGTCCTGTCGATCACGAAACGCTACATCATCGAAATCCATCAGCGATCGAATCGTGGCGCCCGTAAAGTTGAGTTGACACGCGATAGTCGCAGCGTCCCGATCGTCGTCTCTGTCTTTGCTACCGAAGTATGTCCGTCCCTCAAAAACAGTTTCAGCGAAATGTGCTTTCGTTTCGAATATTGCATCCCCAAAATAAACCGCCTCAGAAAATCTGGTGTTTGTGAAGTTCGCTCCGTGGAACGTAACATCACGGAAGTACACCAACGCCCCGAAACGTCCCCCGGTAATTCGTGCGTAACTATTGAAAGACGCTCCAGTAAACACTGCTTTCCCCTCAAATGTGGGGGATTTTCGAAACCTGACCCCGTACCGAAATACAGACCGCGCAAACAACACCTTCCCGCCAAACGTTGCCTTGTCTGCTTTCACTGTCCCGTCGAATTCACAACCGTACCAGTTTGCTTCTTTGGCAAACTGGACACCGTTCATCCACACTTGTTGGAACCTGCTCCCATGAAACGAGATCTCATTCGTTATTGTGGCATTTTCCAGACGTAGTTTCCCTTCGAACGTTGTATGTCGAAAATCGAGGGTACCGTTATCCGGCGGAGAAATAACGTGATCGCGCAGGTCCAGTGTGTCGAACGTCGCGTCAATAAACTGTTTTGACTCTGGTCCGCTCGTTTGTATCTCTTTGAGAAACTGATCAACGACTTCCTGATTGGTGATCCCAAGCTCGTGTTGTGTTTCAGTCGACATATGGAACACACACCGATCGGCGTCTGCATGCGAGTCGCGGTGGCAGGTCCACTCGCTGTCTAGGTCGCTTTCTACTCCCGGGAGATCAGATTCCCACTGCTCCGGATCGAATGTGTGCCCACATCGAGAATCGTCTTGGTTACCCATCTATGTATTATTATAAAAACTGTTTATAAAAATCGCCGGAAAGGAGTAAAGTTTCAAGTAGTCAATCTAACTGATATAGTGTGATGGACACACCCCAGCGACTCTTTTTATCCCCGTGCAACAACGCGCTCGCACTCGGCCATCTCCACCAGCAACTCAGTCGCGGTGTGGCACCCGAAACGGTGACCACCCACTCCGATCGGACAATCGAGGACCCTGTGCCCATCTGGGGTGTCGAAGCTGGCAATCAAATACACTGGGATGAGGTTGCTTCAGGTGACTTCGTTTTATTTTACACCGGAAACCGACTGTACGAATACGCTGGGAAAGTACAGCAGACGGAACACAATCCAGCACTTGCGTCCGAAATTTGGGACGATACCAATAGCAGTTGGGAGTATCTCATCTTTTTTGACGCGGTGATCGAGGTCGAAATTGATGCAGACGAGATCAGCGACGCTGGCGAGCTACTTCGACCACACCCAGTGGGTTTTACGAAACTCGCTGAGCGAGGTGTCGAACAAATTGTCGATGCACACGGGAGTCTGGAGCAATACATCACGAACAGAGCAGTAGTTGAGACGGCACTAGGTGGTGCTGCACGCAATTCGATGAGTGATGAACTGATCGATTCGGATTCGTTCGAATACCAGCCCCGTTTTGAGTCGATCGCCCGCCAACTGCAGGTCAACAAACAGGTAATTTTCCACGGTCCACCAGGCACTGGGAAGACCTACACAGCTCGTCACTTCGCTCGATGGTGGATTAGCGAACAGTCGATCGCACCGACAGAGTCACAACTCAGACTCGTCACGTTCCACCCCTCGTTCACATACGAGGATTTTCTCGAAGGGCTGACTGCGGCACACGATTCGAACGGAACCGGGGTTCGGTACACGATACAAGATGGGATATTCAAACAGATCTGTGAAGATGCAGCAATGGCCGCTGCGAATGCCCATGCGAACGGTCACGATCCGCCACCGTATATCCTTCTCATCGATGAAATCAATCGTGGAAACATCGCACAGATATTCGGCGAGACGATTACTCTTTTAGAAACAGACAAACGCCAAACGGTATACAGTGAACTCGCTCACTCCTCAGAACCCTTTACTGTCCCCTCGAATCTCTATCTCATCGGGACAATGAACACTGCAGATCGATCGATCGCTCTCGTTGATGCAGCACTGCGTCGTCGCTTCCGGTTCCTCTCGTTTCCGCCAGCGTACGACACGTTGATCGAACAGTTCGGCCTCGGTTCTATGAAACAGGCAAAAGCGATTGCGACATCAGACTACGAGACGCTAAATGGGCTCCAAAGTCTCTCGGTATTGGCTCTCGAACGTCTCAACAACCGTATTATTCACCTGCCAGACCTCGGAAAGGGAAAACAAATTGGCCACTCGTATCTGTTGTTACAAGATCGAAAAAGCGAACAAGAACTGTACGACGCATGGCGATATGATATCCTTCCACTTCTTGAGGAGTACTTTTTCGGCCAACTCGACCGTCTCCAACAAGACATCTTGGGAGATGCGGGTGAGATATTTATAAATTCCGCGACACAGGAAATCAACGATTTCAGTCTTGAGGAACTCACCCAAGCGCTCCACACGCTTGCGGGTTTCAACCAGCGCGCAGGCATTCACTCGACCGCTACACAGGACCAACGCAACGACGATGAGTCCTCCTAACACCGAATTAATGGCTACGGAACAGTTGAATACTGAATCTAATACTGTCGAACTATCCGAACACGATCGCGTCGAAACTGATATTTTGCTCACAGACACTGACCGTCGGTTCATCGCAACACACATCGAGGGAACTAATGGCCCGACACCGCTGAAAATATCCTACGACAGCGACGGCGGCACCATTTTTAAATCGCAGAAGTTTGTTGGGATTGTTTCGCTCCCAGACGGCCCAACGGTTCGGATCCAACCGAAGGCTGCCGGAGATAATCTCTTCTATTTGCTCAGATACTCACAGGGTATCGATCCACAGACCGTGGACCAGGATGTACAGCTCCGTGGCGGTGATTCGTTTATTGATGCGCTGGCTGCGTTGTTCTGTCAAGAAGTTCAGACAATTCTCCACCGTGGCCTGCACAGCGAGTACGAACGTGTCGAGACACGAGAGCCACAGCTTCGGGGACAACTTGACGTACATACACAGATTCAACGCCAGCACCCGTTTCCAACGAAGTTCGAGTGTGTGTACGATGAACTGACCAAAGATACCGTTGCTAATCAAGCAATCCTCTATGCAACGTCTGTTCTCCAGCGAATGACCGCAGACGAATCCCTCAAACGGGATCTGCGGTGGTACAACCAGCGGCTACAAAAAGAGGTTACATTTCGTCCGGTCCGATCTGTCGAACTCGAGGGGCTAAGCCTCAATCGATTAAACGAGTACTACACGGATATTCTTCGGATCGTGAGGCCAATACTGCAAAATTCCTACGTTGATAGCCTCCACGATGGCGATGTCTCTTCGTTTTCGTTGTTTATGAATATGAGTCACATATTTGAGGCCGTTATTGGGCGTGCACTAGAGCGAATCGCCCAAAATGCCGACGATCCACAGTGGGCTGCCTATGAACAAAAAAAGACAACAAGTCTTCTCCACGGTGGAAACCCCCCGGTTACATTAAAACCAGATTTCGTTCTCGAGGACAGCCAGCGGCCACTCGTGGTGGGCGATTCAAAATGGAAAACGCCCACATCGAAGTCGAAACCGATCAGAAATTCGGACCTCTATCAAATGGTGTCTTATTGTATCGCTCACAATACGCCAGGGTTGCTCATTTATCCTGAGCAAGGTGGACACGTAGAGACGTCCTATACCATCGAGAGCGGCCATTCATTGGACGTATACGAACTGCCAACTGGGCAACAAACAGACAGCTACGAAGCATATACGAACCAGCTTGAACGATCGCTTGAAACAAAAATTAATTCTCTTGTCGAAGCTATGTAACTCACACTGTTATCTTAGTGTTTGTTAGACATTGTCGGCCATAATACGTGAGTTTTTTATTTTTGTAGGCCATAATATAACCCACAATCGACGTATTCGGTAGTGTGCCCTGGTAGCGCCGGTCGGCATATCCTAATGGTGTTTCACACCACGCCAACCGTTGTGGCGAACCGATTCCAAACTCTCACAACACCGGCGTACCAGCTGGTACGTTGTTTTCTTACGAACAACTGTCCGTCGACCCCAACTGACGGAGGATCGCTATGAGTGTCAGTTTGACGCTCATCGCGGTGGTAGACCGATTGTATCGGTGGATCACAGAGCTGTTCTCAGTTGACGGTGCAAGCCAACTTGCGTGGGTGATGTTGCTCCCGTTGGCTGGCATCTATCAGGCCTTGATTGTTGGCGGTGCGCTGTCATCAGTGAGCACCGCCGTTGGTCTCGGGACTGTCATTTTTGGTGGTGGGGCCACCCTTGGTATTGTTACCGCTGAATTAGATGTGCCACGCCGGCGAGGGCTCCAAATTGTTGGTGTTATTGGTGTCGGACTACTGGTGGGGACGACTCTGTCAGCAGTGATCGCCCCGGTCGTTGCCGCTGTTCTCTGGTCGGAGGTACTGGACCGCCTCACTGCGGTGGTAATCGGTTTGATCGCGATCCGAATGGTCTACCAGGACCCTCCGTGGTGGGTGCCAGCAGTTCAAACAATCGGAGGCGTCCTCATTGGTGTCATAGTGCTCAACGTACTGGTCTCGATCGCAACCGGGAGCATCGAACTTTCAGCAGTGATCGACCAAACGATTACTGTCGTGACAACCGACCACGCGCTCATCGGCCGATCGGTCGTCGCTGGCGGCTCGGGGTTCGTCCTTGCGGTTGGTGCGGTCCTGTTTCGCCCGACTGTCGTTCGGCTGCTCGACATTCAGCGCTTTGAGGTCGGCTGTGCGATTGCACTCACTACTCTTGCAGCGGAATTGGCCTCGATTATTGAGACCGCACCGGTGTTGCTCATCATCGGGTGTTCGTTCTGTCTGTCAGTGAAACACGCGTATGTTGGAGGCGTGGAGGGCCGAGAATGAAGGTCGTTGTGAACGCCCGATTTGGCACTGTATTGGCCGCAGATATGAGCGCATACTACGTCCCGACACGGACCCTGTCGTCGCCATCTCCGTGTCCTGCACAAACGGAAACACTGCCAGAACTCAAGCGGACAAACGTGTGGTCACCGACTGCCGAAGCGGGAGAGTGTGTTGCCGTACCCATCGCAGACCTCCTGCATATTGATGGCGTCATTCCGTTTAGCGGAGGTGGCACGCGAGCGGTCTTAAGAGCCGAAAATTGGGCGCAACTGGAGGAACTCGTCGGTCCACTTCGATACCGACACGACGTCGAAGACGCTGGCATGTATTTCACATCGGGAACATACCGGCCCAGGATTCCACTTCGTGTTGCCCGCCATGGCCCCGGTGCAATGTCTCTGTATCTTACTGCCCATAACCACAACGTGCTGCATGTGAAGAAGGCACTCGGGTTGACCTATCATGAACTCACGGTACGCATCGCCGTCGACGTGTATCCCGAAACACCGTCATTCGAGTGGGAGGGTCCCGAGTATGAATGACGATCCAGCGCCGTTCTATGCGATGTTACGGGTAGATGAGGCTGCCTCGACACAGGAGATCGAAACGCAGTTTCGGCGACTGGTAAAACAGTACCACCCTGACCAGGGTGGAAGCGAGGATGCGTATCTCCGACTCCAGACGGCACGTGAAACGCTCTGTTCGCCCGCCGAACGCCGGCGGTACGATCGACTCGGCCACGATACGTACGTCAAAACCACCGGCGCAAAACGGTGGATCGCATGGGACAAAACGCAGTCATCCGAGCCGTCTGACGACCCAACAGCTGACACAACAACGCAGACTGAAACTGAACAGGGTGATCGACAAGAAGCGAGCAGCACGAATTCGACGACAGGAGCCACAAACGCAGGTAGACAGCGATCGTCTGACGATCAAGGATCGACGTCTACTGCCTCCAAGTCGCGATCGTACAGTCGGACTGACTCTGCGTCTGCATCTGATCGAAAGACCGAGGGCACGCAGACAACGGGGCGATCGACCGACGAAACGACCGACGACAATACAGCCGATACGGCAGGTACGAACCGAGACAAGAGCCATTCATCGGAGTCGACCAGGCGGCCGCCACGCGGTGAACCCAAAGACGAGACTGCACACGCAAGCGATGGCTCTGGATTTGTCGTCCCGCGGGTACTCGTCGTCGTTGTTCTTGCATACGCCATCGCAGTCCCTCTTCGAACGTTTTTAGCAGTGTCTGCCGGCACAATTTCCGCCATTGCTGTCGGGTTTAGTCTCGCTTTTGTGTTCGGTAACGAACTCCGTGTATATTCTCAGCAGAGTGAATCGATCGATCCACAGCTTTCTCCACGCTATGCCGGGTATATTGCGGTCTGTAGTGGAATCGGAGCTGGTTTGATGGCGATCGCCGTTAGCCACGGCAGCCCCAACGGCGGCCTGTTACTCGGTCGGTTTGTGCTGTTGTTTTATATAGGGCTATTTGTCCCACTCGGGATTATTCTCTTTGGCGTCTTCTATATTGGTGGAAATATCGACCCACGCCTCGCAGGTGGCGGTACTGTCGTTGTACTCGTCGGAATGTTCTTGATCGAGTTCACTCCATACCGATTTTGGTTCCCGTTTACTGCCCTTAGGACCGAGCCTGCGAGTACGATCGCACCATGGGTCGATGTCGGAGCTGCATCTGGATTTACTGTTTGGTGGGCAGTCAATATCGTGTTGGCGTTGCTTATGAGTATAACACTCTGTATCGGGATTGGAACGCTGTTGGGACTTTTTTCAGCGCTCCTCCGCGGCGACAATACCAACAGGACAGGCCATCGCATCGTTGGTTGGGAACTGCTCGCGAGTGTGCCGTTCGTGCTGCTTGGGTGGTGGCACCTTGCTGGAAATCAGCTGTGGGTACTCTCTGGAACACCACCCGAATCAACGGTTGCTGCAGGGCTGGTACTGGGTGTCTGTTGCTGGCCAACAGTCGTATTCGGGGCCTATCGCCTTATTGAAGGATCGTAACGTGAATTCGCCACCTACTTTGATTCGACGTGGCGGACCTCTGTCGCAATTCCCCGCGTGGACGATCGCATCTCCGGACCAGACATCGTCGCACGGCCCACGCCGAACGCCTTCGGGCCTTCGATGACGACTTCGTCGCCAGGGCGGATTTCCTCGTCGGCATCGGTGACACCGGGTGCGAGCACCGACCCGTGGGGAACGAAACCGTCGATCGACACCCGTTTGAGTGGCGCCTCACTGTCGACCCACCGCTCGGCTCCCGCGAGGGTGAACGCCAACATGCCGTATTGGGGCACCATCGTCGCGAGCTGTTCGCCCTCGCTGTCTCGCACCTGAAGCTTCGGATAGCGGCCGGTGGTCTGGATCTCGATCGCGCCGAACAGCTCGTCGCCGGCGCCGGCGCCGAGTTGGTAGTCGGCGATCGCTTTGACCGTGTTGTGCTCGCGTTCCCGCTTTCCGAACTGTTCAGCCCCGTGGAGCGCCGCCGAGAGCGCCGAAAGCGACTCGTCGGTCGTTGGGTGATCGGCGACGGTGTACTCGAACGACAGTCCCAGCGCGTCCTCGACGCGTTCGCAGATATCCCGGTAGCCGTGGTCCGGAACGTGTGCGATGATCTTTGGATACTCGTTGCGTTCGAGGTACCGCTGTAACACAGCCGAGACAAACGCCTTCTCGTCCTCGGACCACCGGCCGGTAACAGCGGTGTCGTAGTGCTGGGCTGGGTAGGTGAGTTCGAGTTCGGTTGGCACGACGCCGATCGGCGAGGTCATCGACACCACGTGCCCGCGGAAGTTGATCTCGCGGAGGAACTGTTTGTGGCTCTGTGAATCGCTGTAGGGTTTCGTTGCCGAACACGGCACCAACACGAGGGGGTTCTGAAACCGATTCTTGTACCGGGTGGTAACCCGATCGGCAAAGCGCTGGATCTCGACGCGGCGGATCGTGTCCCCAGTCGTTGCGGTGAGTTCCGTGTCACGAATGACTGGCGTTCGCTCTTCGAGGTAGCTGTACTGCTGGTCGAACTCACGGAACGCCGCTGTTAGCCACTGTTCGTGTCGCGTCTGGGCTTCGATGTAGTCGCGCAACCGCCCGGCTCGGATCCGTTCGCGGACCCGCCGGAGCTCCGCGCGCAGGGCATTTTTGTTGTGCTCGACGCAGTCCTCGCGGGTGAACGCCTCGCGTGGCCGCTGACAGGCCGGACACGAACAGGGCAACTCCCTGAGATCCTCGAGGAACACCTCGCCGTCACTCGTGAGATACTTGCCCTGTGTGCCCTTCGCCACCGCCCGAGCGGTATCGAAGCCGTCGATCCCGGCGTACGCGAGCATCGCGACGTTGCCCGGCGTCGCAATGCCCGACGCGATAAGCGCGGTGTCGGCCGGCAGCTTCGATTTGAGTGTCACGATCGTCTCGCGGAGCTTCGCGGCGTGGCCGTCGAAGCCACGAACGTCCGCAAGCACGTACGCGTCAGCGCCGACAGCAGCGGCGGTGTCGGCGGTCACAACCGCGGCGCTTGGAAACGACACCGACGGGTGCTCGACCGCGAACGCCTCCCGAACTTCCTCGCGGGTTCCCGGCGGGAACGATCGATGCGGCAAGATTGTGAGCTTCTCATCCGATCCCGCCGGAACCTCCCTGTCGGCTGCCCAGAGACTCCCGGCGTCTTCCAGTACGTCATCCAGACACGCCGGCGTCGTCACCGGCGCGGAGAGCCGCAACTCGCCGAGACGGGCCGGACCGTCCCGATCGAGCACCTCGAAATAGTCGGTCATACCCGTGGTGGGTGGGCGATCGTGTAGTCTCTTGCGTTGTCGGGTGAGTTGCGCTCGGGCCGCCGCTGAGAAAATATTCCCTCGCCGAACAGTTCGAATAGTTCACTCTCTTGTCGTTGTACTGTTATCCATCAGCGACGAAATGATGAGTCGCTTGATTCCACGCCGAAGGAGGCCACTGGCTGCAGGCTGAGAAATACCCAGATCGTCGGCGACATCGCTAAGCGTCGCATCCCGCGGCTCTTCGAAATATCCTGTTTCGACTGCGACGAGGAGTGCTTCTCGTTGACTATCGGTTAACCCGTCGCCCGTATTGTCCAGACTCGCGTAGTCGTTCACTCGCAGTAACTCGATCTCAATGTCGTTTTGTTGTGCATAGTCCCACAGCCGGGCCAGCCCCGCTCGCTCGGACATCCACATGGTGAGGATCCACGCATCCCCATCGTTCTCCATATCGACTATGACACCGTTTGCGCTCGAGACAATTGGTGAGAGGATCTTCGATTCGTCTGTATACGCCACGCTGTAGATCGCCTCGTCGTCTCTGGTTTCAATGACTCGTTCGAATTCGCTAATCGTGGTGTCGTTGCGTAATCCCTCTTCGAACTGAGAGAAATCAGACGACTCTACTTGATAAAAGAACTTCCCCGATGTCGGGTCAGTTCCAGCGTCTGAGACGGATTTGGCTTTTGAACTTTCGTCGTGACAAACTGCGCCTGTGAGAACGATGTCTGGATGCTTGACCCGGACGACCGCTTTAATATCGGCCATTGCCCTCCACGGTGGTCGTTTGTATCATACTATACTCGGTTAATAGTCGTTTACGGCGAGTGACGAACATCTTCATTGCAGTGCGTGCTACTGGAGGTCGTAGCATTGGCCGTGTGGTAACTTAACTGAGATGGTCGATGAGTGTTGAGTACCTGAATATCGTTCAAGTGCGTCTGTTCCCTTGGCGTTGGTTAGGCCGAACGAACTGTGCAGAAATCGCACAATCGACACCGGCGCGACGACTTCAACGTATTCGTTCGAGACTACTGCGGTGGGCTAACGCCGTGGTTGAACAGTTTCGCCCAGAGCTCCTCCAACCGGCTGGTGACGAATGACGGATCGGACCCGGCGGGGGCGTAAAACTTTGATTCGATCGCGCTGACTTGCTCGGCGGCACGGTTTCTCTCTGTCATACATATAGATACAGGACGCCTGACGGCATTGGTTTCTGGCTTAACGCTATAACCCATTTATCCCGCCGGCGATTCGACCCACTGTTGGCAATCGACGCACGCAGTATATTGAATAGTGAGACGACCCAACCAGTGTGTACATGGTGACATTCCGCGGTGCGTGGGATCGCGATCGAACTGCGTCGTTTCTCGGCGAGGCGACTGTGCCGATTCGGCTTGCGTGTCACAGCACCGGGGGACGGCTGTGGATGCTCTCGCTGTGGTTCGAATACCGCGATGAGCGGCTCCACTGTGCGACGAGCGCACACGCCGATGTCGTCGACTATCTCGAAGGCGACGACGAGGTTGCCTTCGAGGTCTCGACGAACGAGCCGCCATACAAGGGCGTCCGGGGCAACGGAACCGCGTCGCTGTCGATCGACGAGGACAAACGCCAGCTTCGATCGCTCATCGACCGCTATCTCGGCGATCGAGAGTCATCTCTGGCCCAACGACTGCTCTCGGGCGATCGCGAGGAAGTCCACATCGAGATCGATCCAAGACGCGTGTATACGTGGGACTTCACCGAGCGGATGGCTGACGTGGAACCGGACACCTCAGGGTGACGCTTCGGTCGACTGCACCGCGGCAAGCGACTCTATCGTTACCCGATCGGGGACAATTGCCAGCGCGTCGGCGTGCCAGCCATTGTGTGCGAGCGTGAACGCACTGGCTGGGTTCGCCTCGACGAGTCGGGCGACGCCTTTTGCAGCGCTTACCTGTGCCGCTCGATCGGCCCGCTCGGGCACCTCGGCGGTCAGCGGATACGAATCCGACAGCGCCCGTGGGTACGGTCCGAACGGCGGCTTCACCGCCCAGTCGGCGTCGTAGCCATCTCCGGATGGTGAGCCGCCTTCGGTCAAGAGCACCCGATCGGGCACCGACAGCCGATCGAGCCGATCGTGGTGGCGAATCACCTCCGGGCGGCGCGCACTTTCAGCGGACAATGAAAAGAACGTCCCCTTCGAGACGGGGTCTTCACGTTCGAGCTGCTCGGCGTGATCGACCAGCGCGCGGTAGCCGTCCCACATCGCCGGGTGCGATCGCGCGCGGCGTTCGACCAACTCGAGGAGGTCGCCCGCGCGGATCGCCGCCTTGATGCGATCGATCTCCTCGAACGTGACGTGCAGATTGTGTTCAGCCAGGAGCTTTTCGCGGTCGTTCTCGCCGGCCGATCGGAGTTCTGCGGCGCTGTGGCTCGTACAGATCGGACACGAACACGGCAGATACTCGAGTTCGTCGAGGTGTTCGGTTCCCGAGACGGTCAGGTATCGATCGTCGCGGGCGTACAGCGCGTACGCTGCGGAGTCGAACAGATCACAGCCGGCGGCGACCGCAAGCGCGAGCATCATCGGGTGGCCCGCGCCGAAGAGGTGGACCGGACAGTCAACCGCGAGGCCGCGTTTGGCGGCTGCAACGACGTCGATCATGTCGGCGTAGCGGTAGCCGTTCATCAGCGGGACGACCGCGCCGATCGGGAACACGTCTAGCGACGTTTCGGCCGCGAATGCTCCCGCCTCCTCGCGGAGCGCTGGATACGTCGATCCCTGCACTGGCGCGTTGAGCAGCATGTCGCCGGCGTCAATGGCCTCGGCGTCCTGCAACGCCGTCTGTGTCGTCTGTAGCTCTTTGTGGGCGCGATCGCGGGAGACGTCTGGCGGGGTCGGAATGTCCACTGGGGTTGCGATATCCGAGCCGATTGCCCGCTGAAAGTCGATGATCTCGGCGGTCGTCACGTCAATGTCGCCGTACTCCGCGAGCTGGAACGATCCCGAGTCGGTCATGATCGCCCCGTCGAACCCGAGCAGTTCGTGGAGGCCAACGTCGAGCGCACGTTCTTTGACCGCCTCCGTGTTGCGGATGATGTAGGAGTTGGTGATGAGAATCTCCGCGTCGAAGTCGGATTCGAGGCGGGCGGGCTCGATCGTGATCAGGTTTGGATTGACGACGGGCAAAAGCGCCGGCGTCTCGACGGTGACCCCTCGTCGCGGAACCGAGAGGCGGCCGATTCGCCCGGCGGCGTCGGCGTCTCGGACCTCGAAGTGCTCGCGCATACCACCGGTTCGCCGAGGGCGTCAGTAAGGATTGCGTTCGGCGACGCTCAAGACGGTCCCACCGCACCGATGTGTTCTGTTGGACAGAACAAGTGAAACAAAGCCTTTCTTCGTGGCCGCGTTATATGACGTATGAACGACTCCCCTCCGCCGGGCGGTGAGACCGTCTCCGGCACTGCACCGCCTGCGGCCGAGACGACAACCGACTCGCCTGGCCGGGCGATCGCCGCAGCGCTTGGACTCGGTCTCGGCGGTCCCGCAATCGCACTCCTGTCAAGTCTTGGAATCGCACTCCTCTCGACGGTGGTCCAGCTCTCGCTTGGAGTCGCCCTCGCGCTTGGGCTGTTCTTCGGTCAGTACGTCGCTTTTGCGGGGCTTGCGATCGCGTACCTCCGGTACCGCGGGCTCGAGTGGCCAGCCGTCCGGTCGTACTTCGGCGTTCGATTCCCGTCGCTCAAAGAGTTCGGGCTGGTGATCGGCGGCTGGATCGTTATTTTCGCGTTGATTTTGATCATTTCTACAATCATCCAGGCGATCGGGACCCAGCCCGCGGAAAACCAAACCGCCGTACTGGCCGGCGAGAATCCAGGGATAATCCTGCCGTTGATCCTTGCGATGTTCCTCGTCGTCGGTCCGTGTGAGGAGATTCTCTACCGTGGGGTCGTCCAGGGACGGCTTCGAGAATCGCTGCCGGCGATCCCGTCGATCGCCATCGCCTCTGCGATCTTCGCGGTCGTCCACGTGATGGCGCTGACCGGCGGTGCGGGTGCGATGGCGCTCACGGTGTCGATCCTGTTTGTACCAAGCCTCGTGTTCGGGGCGATCTACGAGTACACTGGTAACATCGTTGTGCCGGCGTTGTTACACGGGCTGCACAACTCCGTGTTGCTTGGATTGTTGTACATCACGATCGTCTACGGCGACGAACTCGGCGAGATGGCCGGCCAGGCGGCGATCGTTCCGTTCTGAGCCGTCCAAGTGACCATCCGTTGGTCTGTTCTGAGCCGTCTACACACGACGAGTACTGCCACGCGTAGCGTCACAGCTCAAACGCGTTCGACGATCGATCCGGTCACACCCTGTGCGTGTCTCCGCTCCCTCGACTCCCGCATCTTGAGTTAGTACCAGTTGCGTGGTCCGAAGGAGCAGCGTTTTGAAAATACGCTCCGACTGAGTGGGTTGAACACATTCACGATCGCCGTCGTAGCTCCGCGGACGGATCGGTATACTCCTCGCCATGCCGAAGACATCGGCTTTGATGCGCTGTGTCTCCGATCGAATGTATATCCACTCGGTCTTCCTCGCAGACGGAGCCGAATTCAGCTGCGAGGCGCTCAGCCGCCTTTTCTGGGTTGATCGCTGCCTGTTCGGTGGCGGCATCGATCGTCGTCGCAATCTCCGTGGGGAGTGTCACATCGGCAAAGAGCTCTGTCGCGATTGCCTGAACAGCCTCCGTATTGTCTCCAATGCCAATCCGGCGTTTGATCGACTGTGCAAACGACGACTTGTTTCGTGACCGCTCGATCAGCAACTGACGGAACGTTTCAACTGCTTCCCACGCATCAGTTGAGAGGGCAGCGGTGTGCTCTGGGCGAATTTTCACCGGACAGCGGGTCGAAAACGGACACCCTGACGGGGGGTATCGAGGATTTGGTGGCGATCCGTGAAGCGTAACCCGATCGAGATCGCTCGGCGCAGGCGTTTCAGCGCCCGGAATTGCAGAGAGCAGCGACAGTGTGTACGGGTTTGCAGGCGATTCGAATACTGTCTGGGTCGGGCCGATCTCAAGCATATTACCGAGGTACATCACCGCGACACGATCGGTAATGTGCCGCACGACGGAGAGATCGTGTGCAATGAACAACATTGTAATCCCGAGTGTCTCTTGGAGTTCTTGGAGGAGATTGATGATCCGCGCTTGCACCGACACGTCGAGTGCGCTGACTGGCTCGTCGAGGATGAGAAACTCGGGTTCGAGCGCGAGGGCTCGGGCGATGCCGATTCGCTGTCGCTGCCCGCCGGAGAACTGGTGGGGGTATCGATAGAAGTGCTCTTCGAGCAGTCCGACGCGATCGAGAAGTTCGAACACACGGTCGTCGCGCTCGCTCGATGTCCCCCAACTGTGCGCCTCGAGGGGCTCTTTGATGATCTGGCCGACAGTCATCCGATCGTTGAGGCTCTCCTCGGGGTCCTGAAACACAACGCCGACCTCCCGTTGCCACTCCCGTAACTCACGCCCGGACAGTTCCGTGATATCACGGCCGCTCGCACGAATTGATCCGTCTGTTGCCGTTTCAAGTCCGGCGATCGTCCGTCCAAGCGTCGTTTTCCCACAGCCTGATTCGCCGACCAGCCCAAGGATCTCCCCGCGACGAATCGTAAACGACACACCGTCAACCGCTCGCACGGGTGGATCCCGATTCAGCACGGCATCGTCCTCGTAGTACGTCCGCAGATCGTTTATTTCAACGAATGCCTCGGCGTGCTCCTCTCTTGCTGCGGCTGTCGCTCCTGTCGGGGTCTGCTCAACCGATTCGTTCCCGATTGTGCCCACATCAATGACCGACGGCTGTGACTCGTCGTGAATGAAGCAGGCGGCGGAATGCTCGTTCGAATCGTCGATCGGGATGTGTTCTGGAAGGCGCTCCGAACAGGCTGGTTTCGCTGCCGGACACCGCGGCGCGAACCGGCAGTTTGTTGCCGGCGCGGTTGGCGTCGGCACCTCTCCGTCAATTGTCGGCAGCGTCTCCGTTGTCGAGGACCGCCCCGGGACGCTCTCTAATAACGCGCGGGTGTATGGGTGCTGTGGGTTCGAAAACAGCGTCTCCGTTGGTGCTCGTTCGACGATATTGCCCGCGTAGATCACGTTCACGCGGTCTGCAGTCTCCTCGATCACGCCCATATCGTGCGTAATAAACAGGATTGCGAGGTCCTCGCGCTCCTGTAGCTCGTCGAGGAGATCGAGAATCTGAGCTTGTATCGTCACGTCGAGCGCTGTCGTTGGCTCATCGCAGACGAGTAGATCCGGATCACACGCCAACGCGATCGCGATCATCGCACGCTGTTGCATCCCACCGGAGAACTGGTGAGGATACTCATCGACCCGACGTGATGCGTCCGGGATCCCAACGGATTCGAGTAGTTCAATTGCGCGAGAGCGGGCCGGTTGGCCAGTGAGGTCCTGGTGAATCCGGAGTGCCTCGCGGATCTGGTTGCCGATCGTGTAGACCGGATTGATCGAGTTTAGCGGATCCTGAAACACGATCGAAATGTCACCTCGGCAATCGTCCCAGCCGGTCTCGACGAGATTTCTGTTATCAAATCGGATCGACCCCCCCTCGATCGCACCTGGGGAATCAACCAGCCCGAGGATCGAGCGCGCAGTCACTGATTTTCCAGAGCCCGACTCACCAACCAACCCAACCGTTTCACCACTGTCGATATCGAACGAAATGCCGTCAACGGCATACACGGTCTCTTTGCCCGTCCGAAACACGGTTTTGAGATCGCGTACGCTCAACAACGCGGCTGCTCCTGTGGTTTCTTTCTGTGGACTGTCTGTGCGACTCATTCGAGATCACACACGAACGGCGCGACGTCATCGTGTTCTAGCTGTAACCCAACTGTTCCATCAATCCCCCGCAGCCGGGTTTGCGCCCGGCCAGACGCGTTCGCACAGGCGCTGAGCCGATCGTGTCGAACCCCACCGGCAATAACTACCGTCACCTTGGTTGTTGTCTGGACAGTAAGCAGATACAGTCGATGTGTGTCGACGTCACCGTACTGGATCTCCGTTTGCGAGATCGCATCTTCACTGACTCGCTGGCGGAGCCGCTCGATCGTCTCACCCGGGAGTGTGAACACGAACGTTGCGGGTCCGTCAGTTGGTGTGTGAACGGTTCCGTGGTCGGCGATCGCTTCAATAACTGTGTTTCCGTCTGCTCGGTATGCCTCTGCTGTCTGTTCGACTTGCGCTCGAATTCGATGCCATGCGGTCGTACGCGGTGTCTCTGTTGTCATCAGTTACAGTTACCCTCCTGCGCCGCTGGCTGCGGCGCTTGCTTCTTTTTCATCCCCAAGATCTGTCTCGGAGTCGATCGCGTCACGAACCCCGTCGCCGAGTGCGTTGAACCCTGTCACAACGATCACAATCAACACGCCGGGCATCACGGCGATGTGCCACGAGACGGTCGTCAAGAGCGGCTGTCCCACGTTGACGAGCCGACCCCATTCCGGTGTCGGTGGTGAGATGCCAAGTCCGAGAAACGACAACCCGGCCGCCGCGATAATGATCCCACCAAGGCTCATTGAGGCGTAGACCAACAGATAGCCGATGATATACGGGAGGATGTGTCGCCGCATTGTCGTCCGTGGGGCGAGTCCGTAGCTGTCTGCGGCGTCGACCCATGTCCGTTCAGAGACCTGTAAGGCTGGTCCCCGAATGGCACGCCATAGCGACGGCCAGCCGGTGAACGCAAAAATAAGCGCAAGCAGCGCTGCTCCACTATACAGGCCAGCAATCCATGTCTGTGCAAAAACGACCGACAACAAGATCACGACGAGCAACTGGGGTAGCGACTGTGTCGCGTCGCTCACCAAGACGGTCGCGAGATCGATAACGCCGCCATAATACGCGCTCACTAGCGCGAGGGTGATCGCAATTACTGCGCTGATACTGATCGCAACAAGCCCAATAAAGAGCGATACCCGTGCACCCAGCGCAACCTGGGTAAACAGGTCTTGTCCCTCAGGAAGCGTTCCAAATGGATGGAATCGATCGTAGTCGTCGTAACTCATCAACCCGATGTTCCGCTCTTCGGTTCCCTGTGAGGTCGAGTCTTGATTCGCCGTGCCGATGGTGATGGTCTCGACCTGTTCGGTTGTCTCATCGTAGTATTCTAGTTCGTGGCTGTATGGGTCAATGGCATTTTGCTCCAACCCTGTCGGCGCGAGCACCGGCGCGAACATCGCGAGGATGAGAAACGCGAGGACGACGACCAATCCGAACTGTCCCCAGCGGTGATGGCGAAACCGCCGGACGACATCATCGAACGGCGTCCAGTCGGCGGTTCGATACCGACTTCGGTAGAGCAGATACCCACGCCAGAGCCAGTATAACACCACAGCTCCGTACAGGTACGTCAGTCCGACCCGCAGTCCCCACGCGCGTGCCGGCGACAGCCCAAGAAACGTTCCCTGCCAGCCGGAGCCTGGAACGTGGGTTCCCCGATTCGGGATCGTCTCGCGGCTGAGGAGGACCGGGATCTGTTCAGCCAGTTGGATCGCGCCGGTCCCAACTGGCAGCACGCCAGCCAGAAACTGTGCGATCGCTCCGATTTCCAAAAGTAGCAACGACACACCAACAAGGACCCAGCCTTGGGTTGGGGTGACTGGCAGCCGATCGACCATGCTCGAACCGGACTGCTTCGCCGTATGTGGGGTTGGGTTTGTCTCAGTCATCGGTGTTCAGCGTATCCAATCCGCGGGTCAATCAGCGTGTACAACAGGTCCTGTGCGATGTTTATTGAGACGGTGAGCAGAATGAACACGAACATGAGCGACCCCGCCAGCGGCAGATCGCCGCTCGTCATTGCGTCGAAAAACAGTGTACCGATCCCGTTGATCCCGAAGACGACCTCGACTAACACCGAGCCGCCGACCAGCAGGTACGCTTCGCTCGTGATGATCGGAATCAACGGGATCATGGCGTTTCGGAGCACGTGTTTGCCGATGAGCCGATACCGTGAGACACCGACCGCCCGTGCGGTGTCGATGTAATCTTCGGTGATAATCTCGAGGACTGCTGTTCGCGAGAGTCGCAGTTCGTTTCCCATCGACGCAGAGCCAAGCACAAACGCGGCGGGCAGGATCTGTTTGGTCGCGATCGTAAAGCCCTCGATCGTCCAGAGATTCGAAAGGTCTGGCGCGCCGATCAGCTGCGTTTCGACGAGAAACGACTCCCATCCGGTTCCAAAAAAGAGCGTCTCTGTTCGAGAAAGTAACGCCAACAAAATGACCGCAAGCCAGAAGTTCGGCATCGCTCGCCAGACAATTCCCGTGATCGATGCGGCGTAATCACGTTTCGTATTCACATTGAGTCCCGAATAGATGCCCAGTGGGATTCCAATGAAAATCGGGATCAAAACTGCCCAGAAGCCGAGCCAGATCGTCCGCGGTCCGAACTGCACCAACAGTGCGACCGTATCTTGGCCGGGATACAACACCCACGACTGCCCGAGATTGAACGTCACCAGATCGACGATATATTCGACGTACTGGACGTGGATCGGGTCATTCAATCCGAGCTGTTCTTCGATCTGGTCGAGCCGCTCTTGGGCCTGTGCGCTGTTGACTGGTCCGACGATCGCCGCAGCAGGATTGAGTGGTCCAACCCGGATGATGAGAAACGTCGCCGTGACGCCGAGCCACACCACGGGGATTGAGAGGACGATCCGTCGGAGGAGGTATGCCAAGCGATTCATCTCACACGAGGTTTCGTCCGCTTCGAGTGTCGGCTGTCAGCGCTTCAAACCGCTGTCGACGGCTCATTCGAATGTGACACCGTCGAACAGGCGATCGTGGAACCCACTGGGTTGGATCGGCACGTCGACGTGATCATACCACCACTGCCGGCCACGGGGATGGTAGTTCGTCAGGTAGATCGCATCTTCCCAGATCGCCTCCTCCATCTGAATGAACGCCTCGTTTCGAGCCTCTTGCTCGGCATCGGTTGGCCCGAGATTGTCTTGGATCTCTTCCCAGGCCTCGGCTGCGCGTTCGGAGGCATCCGAGGGATCTTCTCGCCAGCGGACGAGGTTCCCGTCGTACGGTCGACCGAATTTGAGCATATCCATCGGCGATGGGTACTCGAGGCCGTTCCCGAGCGTGTACATGTCGAGGTTGCCGCTCACTGCCTCGTCGATGATGGTGTTGAACGGGGCACGGTTGATCTCAAGATCAATGTAGATCGACTGGGCTTTGGATCGAATGAGATCAGCGATCCGCGAGTAGGCATCCGGATTGCGGTCGTTGTACAGCGACAGCGTGATCGACGCTCGGTTATCCTCGCCGTATCCTGCGTCTTCCATGACGCTTCGTGCTTGATCAAGTTGTGCTTCGCGGTAGCCGTAGGGGAAGTTCTCTTCGGCGTGGCGATCGTACGCCTCCTTTCCGCCAGGGTACACCGACGGTGGGGCCTGGTGAAACGCAGGCTCGCCGACGCCACGGAAGCCCTGTTCGACAAAGTTCTCCTGGTTCACCGCGTAGTTGAGCGCCTGTCGAATCGGTTTCTCGACGCGCGAGCAGTCGAAGATGAAGTAGGCCGTGTATGCCTCGTCCCACGTGGAGTAATTGACCGTATCACCGTTATCGAGGGGACCGTACGTCCCGATTTCCTGGCCCAGATCATCGGTCTCGTCGATCGAGACTTTACTGGGGTCGAACCGGGAGTTTGGCAGCTGAAACACGTCGACATTTCGGTTCATCGCGCGCTGGTGGATCGCGTCAGTGTCGGTGACGACCTGCATGCTGAGCTGATCAGGGCCGGGTTGCTCGCCGTGGTACTCCTCGTCAGCTGCCAGCACCACTTCCGTCCCGGTCGAAACCGACTCAATCCGATACGGGCCTGTTCCGATCGGGTTCTGTGAGGAGAACTCCGAGTACTCCATCTCACCATCGTATCCCTCAATGTCTCCGACAATACCCTCTGGAACTGGACTCAGCGAGCCGTAGGCGAACCAGAAGAGCGCGTCGAAGAACGGACTCTCGAGCGTGGTTTCGACGGTGTACTCGTCGATCGCTTCGACGGCTAAGCTTCCGGGCTCGTAGACCTCTTGTTCTTCGCCGTCGACGGTTTCGGTCGTCGTCTCGTGGGCGATCTGAAAGCCCCCTTCGAGGATATTTTCCCCCTCTTGACTGTTCTCTGAGGCGGCCAACCGCTCCCAGGAATACACGACATCCTGTGCGGTCAACTGTTCACCGTTGTGGAAGGTAACGTCTTCACGGAGTTCGAACGTGTATGTTTGTCCGTCCTCAGAAACCGTGTAGTCGCTTACAAGCTGCGCTGTTGGCTCAATACTCTCTGCAGGGAGGGTAAACAGCTCGCTGAACACGTGGTCCGAAACGAGCTGTGAGCCATCGTCTTTGATTTGGACTGGATCGAAGTTCGATGCGTCCGGAATTGAGAGTGACAGCGTATTTCCGGCGGTCTCATCCTCGGTGTTCGTCTCCGACCCGTCTGTATCTGTCTCTGTGTCAGTGTCACCATTTCCATCCGCTTCACCAGTGTCGCCTCCGGTACATCCCGCAAGCCCAACAGTACCGACACTGCCAGCGATTTTGAGAAATGTTCGTCGCGGCGCCCCGTCCTGTGGATCTGTCTCAGGCACAGTTAAGGATGTGTGAGTGTGCTAACAAAATATATCGGCTCCTGTCAAAACTGACGCTGTTCCAAACTTATTTGATCTACAATTGAAATATACACAGTGATATTGAGATCTATATTGACTCTGTAGTACTTCGAGAGGGTCTACTTCTTTTTTAAAAAGAAATGGTGCTGCTCAGCGATGCGTGAGCTCGTACTGTAACACCGCGGTCGCAGTCCGCCCGTCACGGATTCGATCGTCGACGACATCCGCAAGCAGCTCGTCGTACGGCTCAGTACGCACGTCGATCGTCTCGTTGAAATCCAGCGACTGCTCATCGGCCCGCTGGCAGCCGTAGGCGACGAAGTGGTGATGCACGGAGTTTGTGATCCCGTTCGTTGGCTCGACAGTGAGGAGGGGTTCGAGCCGATCGGCCTCGTAGCCGGTTTCCTCGTGGAGTTCCCGCTGTGCGGCCACGAGCACGTCCTCGTCTCCCTCGATCGAGCCCGCTGGCAGCCCACGGTTCGTCCGGCCGACGGCCTGGCGCCACTCACGGATGGTGACGACCTCCCGAGTACCGGTCCCTTCGCTGTCGAGGAAGGGGAGAATCACGACCGCAGGTGATTCGTCGACGTAGTGGTAGTCGGTCTCGGTACCATCGGGCAACGTTACGTCGTCTTTTCGAACCTCGAACCCGGGACACTCGTAGTCGATCGACGACGCTCGCGTCACCCATTCGGCTGTCTCGTCGGCCATGTTGATACCGACGCGTGCTGTCAACAAAACAGCCGTGGTCGCACAAATAGTCGTGGTCGCACAAACAGCCGTGGTCGGGCGGTCGATCTGGCGAGCGGTCAACCCGACGAGCGATCAGCCGTCAAAATACCGCGCGCTGTGGGTCAGACAGCCGGGATTGAACGCCGCACCACAGTTCGGACACTCGTGTTCGCAGTCGAGATACGCCGTGACCGATAGCGTCGATCGGCAGCGGCCACACAGCACTGCCGGCTCGTCGAACCGATCGCGCGGCCACTGCTCGGTCGGGTGTTCGGCGATCGCCTCGTGACACTGATAACACGGGTAGTAAGTGTCACAGCAGGGAAACCGGATCGCGATCACGTCGCGATCGGTGCTGTAGTGTGCACAACGGGTCTGTTCGTCGATGTCGACGCCAGCGAGCGGGACCGCGAACCGATCGTCGAGACTCATTCGTACGTGCAGTAAATGTCGGTGTCGAGCGCGTTGTGCACAACGGTGATCGTGTGATCGGCGTGGAGGCGCTTTGGGCTCACGCGGACCCGCAACGCCGCGGCATCAGCGAGTGTGGCGGCCTCCTCGTCTGTGAAATCGTGGTGATCGGAGAGCACGAAGATCGGATCGCTCGGCGAGTCGACCTCGACGATCGGCGTCCCGTCTTCGTGAAGTTCGACGACGGTTCCGCTGTCTGCAATCCGGTCGAGCAGTTCGGAAAAGCCGAACCGGTACAGGCTGACCCCCGGAGAGACCTCGGCGGGCATGTGGCCGATCGCTTCGTCGGCGCGATCGAGCGCGTTGCGAATCCGCGAGGCGATCGTGCGCTCGTCGGGATGGAGATGCTTCAGCGATCCCCCATCGAAGGTGATCGTATAGGTGTCTGCCACGACGAGATGCACGCGGACGTCCGATCGAAGGCCGTGTGAGAGAAAGAACGCGGCGTTGACGCATCGACAGAGCACATCGAGGCGACCCGCGCCGCTCGGCAGGTCGTCGAGTGAGAAATCGGGTGTGGTCGGAACGTCGTGGCCGAGGATGACGAACTGTCGCATACCGTCGCAACGATCGCCCGGGGCTTGGCTCTGTTTGTTCGCCAGCGATCGCACATATAGCCGATCGCGAGTAAATGCGATCGACCGTCTCGATCGATTAGTACCCCTGTGCGTTCCCGTCTTTTCGCGGCTCCGTTGCGCCCGACAGCACGCCGTCGTTGTTGCGGACGATCTGTGCACCGCCGAACTGCCGCGGCGGCACCACTTGAACCGTGTGTTCTTTGCGGGCGAGTTTTGCGGCGATCGACCCATCAAACTGCGGTTCGATCGCGAGCGGCCCATCTTCGAGGTAGCGCCACCGTGGAGCGTCCAGCGCCGCCTGCAGCGGCATGTCGTAGTCGACGATGTTCGAGATGACCTGCACGTGGCCCTGCGGCTGCATGTATCCGCCCATCACGCCGAAGGCGGCCCAGTCGTTTGGGCCGAACTCGGCGATCGCAGGGATGAGTGTGTGGAACGGCCGCTTTCCGGGTTCGAGGCGGTTCGGGTGATCTGGATCGAGTGAGAACGACGCCCCGCGGTTCTGCAGGGCGATCCCCGTGTCGCCGGCGACGACACCCGAGCCGAAGCCTGCAAACCGCGAGTTGATATACGAGACGACATTGCCCTCGTCGTCGGCGACCGTCAACAGCACCGTGTCGGCGTCCTCGGCGTGTGCGTCCGGGACGCCGAAGGAGACATCGTTGTTCGCCGTGTCGCCGATCGATTCCGCGCGCGATCGTGCCCACGGCTTCGAGCCAAGCGGCGGGATCTCCTCGTATTCGGGATCGGTGATGTAGCGGTGCCCGTCGTGGAAGGCGAGCTTTGTCGCCTCTGCGAAGGCGTGCACGCGCTCGGCAGAGCCGTATGGATGCTCGCCTGCGCCGATCTCCTCGGCGATGTTGAGCGCCTCGAGCGCGATCAGCCCCTGGTTGTTCGGTGGCAGTTCGTAGATTTCCACGCCGTTGTACGTCGTCGAGACTGGATCGAGCAGTTCGGGCTCGAAGGCGGCCAGATCGTCGGTCGTCATGAACCCACCCGCTGACTGGATCTCCGCAGCGATCGCCTCGGCGATCTCGCCCTCATAGACGATATCTGCGCCGTGTTCGGCGATTTTTTGCATCGATCGGCCGAGCTTCGGCAGCGTCACCCGCTGGCCGACCGATGGGGCCTGCCCGTCGAAGAGGAACGCCTCTCTGGCGTGATCGGTCTCGAACAGCTCCTCGCCGTGTTGCCATTGGTCGGAGACAATCTCTGAAACTGGATAGCCGTCGATCGCGTAGCCGATCGCGGGTTCGAGCGCGGTTGCAAGCGACGTGCGGCCGAACTCCTCGATCGTCAGCTCCCACCCGCGAGCGGTTCCGGGCACCGTCACAGCGTGCGGACCGGTCTGTGGCATCTCGACGTCTGTGGGGTCGATATCGGCCTCGGCCTCGGAAGCGACCGACTCGCGGACTCGATCGATCGTCGCGTCCGCCGGCGCGCCGCCGCACGATCGCATCGCGCCGACGTCGCCGTCAGCGGTCCGGTACAGTGCGAACACGTCCCCACCGAGTCCCGTCGAGGTCGGCTCGACGACGTTCAGCGCCGCCGCGGTCGCGACCGCCGCGTCGAAGGCGTTTCCGCCGTTTCTGAGCGTCTCGATCCCCGCCTCCGCTGCGAGCGGCTGGCTCGTGGCGACGATTCCCCGCTGCCCGTAGACGGTCGATCGCCGCGATCCGAAGGCATCGACATCTGGTGTCTGCTCATCCATGGATAGCCGTTCGACCGATCGGATCAAAAACACGCGGTAATCCGTCTGGCTTGCTGGGAACTGTTGTTGTTGGGCTGTGTACTCCGGCGCCGTCGCTCACTGGTCGTCGTAGGGCCACCGACCGCCGGTCTTCAGCTCTGTGACGTAGCCGTCGTCGATCCGCTCGCGGATCTCTTCGCGGCTTCGGTGGGGCGTCGACACGTCCGTGGTCGCGATTCGGTAGGTTGCCTCCGCGACCAGGGTGGCAAGCTCACGGAGATCGCGGCTATCGAGTTTGTCGAGCGTATCCGCGTGGGTGTGGCCCCACCCGCGACCGCTCGATTCGGACGCACTCGCAGCCATGACCGCGGGGACGCCCTCCTGTACAAACGCCCACTGATCGCCGTGGGGCGCGATCACGTCGTTCGTCGACAGCGGCGCATCGAAATCATCGGTGACCTCCTCGAAGACCCGCGCGAGCGAGCAGAAGCCATTCGTGTTCACCCGGAGATCTCGGGACGATCCAGCGCCGTCGACGTTGATCACGCAGGCGACATCGGAGAGTTCGTGGGTCTCGACCCACTGGTATGCTCCGCGGAGGCCGATCTCCTCGGCGCCGAACGTCACGAACCGCACTGGTCGTTCGAGATCACCTTCGACGGCGGTCAAGAGACGACCGACTTCGCCGACGATCGACGACCCTGCACCGTTGTCGAGTGCGCCGTCGCTGATGTCATGTGCGTCGATATGTGCGGTGACGAGCACCGCCTCGCCGTCGTTGGGCCCAAGTTGTCCCTCGACATTCCGTGAGGTCGCCGGCTCGTTCCGACAGGCTGTTTCGAGCGTCACCTCGGTGGGTTCGTTGGCGGCATACCGGGCCAATCGCGCGCCGACCTCTGCGCTGACACCGATCGCGGGGATCGGCCCCGGGCGGTTGTTGTAGCCGACCTCGCCGGTTGCCGGCAGCGAGCCGTCGATATGGTTTCGGAAAATGAACCCGACTGCGCCCGCGTTGGCGGCGTTTGCGTACTTTTCCATCCGGTGAATCCACCGGTCGGCCGTCTCAGGGGTCTTACTGGAGGCCATGACGATCGCTCCGTCGAGATCATCGGCCGCCTCGAAGTCGTCGTACCCGCCTGCGCCAACGTCGACGAGCGGCGCAGAGACCGTTCCGGACGGCGATCCGGGCAACGCGATGACGGCGTGGCTTCCCGTGTACTCACGGCTCTGTGGCGTCTCAATTTCGAGTCGAGCGGCGTCGCGCCACCAGCCGGGGATTTCGAACTCGTCGATCGCGACGTCGTCGAGGCCAGCCGTCTCGAACGCCTGGGCGATCCGTTCGGCCCCGCGCTTTTCGCCCGATTGGCCGGCCATTCGATTGCCGATATCGGCGAGATCAGTCAGTACGTCCCACGCGAACGAACTCGTTCGCGCATCGCCGATCACCGCTGGCGGTAGCTCACTCATACGAAGGGGTGTGTGGTCGCTCCTCAAGAGGCTACGGACACCGGAACAGTCAACCTCGATCGAGACCAGCGCAGATCCGCCGACAATCTGTATCCTCGACCGAAATCAGTCAGTCAGCCCGTACCCGCGTTTGAACAGCCAGACGTCGATCGACGCGACGACTACCGTCGCCCCGCCCAACACGAAAAGCGAGAGGTTCGGATCGACCTCTGCGACGCCGAGGAAGCCGTACCGGACACCATTCACCATGTACACCATGGGATTGAGCATCGACACGTCTCGCAGCAGCGGCGTGAGGTCCTCAAGCGAATAAAACACCGCCCCGAAGAAGACGAGCGGCCGGAGGATAAACTGGTTCATCATGGTCAGATCGTCGAAATCGGTCGCGAGCAAGCCACCGACGACTCCGAGGCTCGCAAACAACAACACGATGACGAGCATGAACGCGAGCAGGTAGACTGGTTGTTCGATCGGCACCGGCTGGTAGAGATAGCTGATAATCCCGCCGCCGATCGCCGCGATGATTCCGCCGACGAGCAGCCCACGAAACGCGGAGGAGAGGATGTACGCCCACACCATCTGGGTGTACGAAAGCGGCGAGGTCAGTGTCTCGTGGATATACTCGTTCCAGCGGCCGTGAAAGATCGAAAACGAGGCGTTCTCGAAGGCGTTCGAAATTGCGCCGAGCACGATCAACCCCGGCAGGATGAAGAGGATGTACGGCACGCCAATGATCTCGCCGACCCGTGCGCCGAGGACGACCCCGAACACGGAGAAGTACAGCACGTTCGTGATCGCCGGCGGCGCGAAGGTGTTCTTCGGTCGGCGGACGAACCGCAGAATCTCTCGCTTCGTAAGCGTGTAAAATCCGGTTGGCAGCGGCGTCCGAGCCGCGACCCGATCGACAACACTCACTGCGATCGCCCCCGTTGATCCGCTGGGTCGCCACCGTCGGTGACCAGTGGGGCCTCCTCACGATCGCGATCGTCTGCAGATGTCTCTTCGTCGCGCTGGTTCTCGGGTCGATCGACGCCGGAGTTTGTCAGTTCGACGAACACCTCCTCCAGGGAGGTCCGGGCGATCTCCATGTCGACGATCTCGAAGCCGCCTCGATCGAGTTCGCGGACGAGCGTCGGCGCGAGAAGCCCGCCCTGTCTGGCGGTGACGACGAGGCGGTTGCCCTCGCACTCGATCGACTCGACGCGATCGTCGTCTGAAAGCACGCTTGGCGCGACCGATAGCGGCTCTCTGAGCGTAACGACGATGCGATCGAGACCGCGGTCTTTCAGCTCTTCGGGCGTCGCAACGGTGACGATCCGGCCGGAATCGAGGATCGCAACCTCGTCACAGAGCCGCTCGGCCTCTTCGATGTAGTGGGTCGTGAGCAGAATTGTCGTCCCCTGTTCGTTGAGTTCGGTGACGAGCTCCCACAGATCGCGGCGGAGCTGGACGTCAACCCCGGCGCTCGGCTCGTCGAGGATGAGTAGATCAGGATCGGTTACGAGCGCACGCGCGAGCATGAACCGCCGTTTCATGCCGCCGGAGAGCCAGTCGAAGCGGGTGTTTCGCTTGTCGTAGATGCCCACCCGCTGGAGCGCTTCGGCAGCCCGCTCTTCGGCCTCGCTCGCGGGAACCCCGTGATAGCCGGCTTTGTGTTCGAGCACCTCGTGGATCGGAAAGAAGCGATCGACGTTGAACTCCTGGGGGGCGAGTCCGATCGCGTCTCTGGCCGCCCGGTAGTCGTCTTCGACGTCGTGGCCAAACACCAGCGCCTCGCCGCCGCTTTTGCGGACGAGTCCGACGAGAATATTGATGAATGTGGTCTTGCCCGCGCCGTTCGGCCCCAAGAGCCCAAAGAAGCTGCCCTCCGGAACCGTCAGCGAGACGCCGTCGAGCGCCTGGACGCCCCCGTAGGACTTCCGGAGATCGGTGATCTCAAGCGCATGTGTCATTGTCGAAAAGAGGGCGGTTGCCCGGTTAAAACGCGCGGATTCGGAACGCTATCGTCTTATTCTGTCTGAAGATACACCCCCATTCTTTTCCGGACCTCATCGACAGTCGCGCTAGTCACCTTTGCAGGTTGTTTGGTGATCATCCAGTCCTTGAGCGTGAGAATGGACCACGGAGAGACGTGGGAGGTTCTTGGGAGCCGTCCTTTTTCGAACCTATCTGCGGTGAGTGTGACCGCTTCAGTCCGATCCGTTGTCGTGATCACTACTGCAATATACTCTTGACCGTGGAAGGGCGTACGATCGTTAGAAACAATTAGATACGGGCGCTTCGGGTTGTTCCCGAACGGGTCTTCGGCAATCACCACCGCGCCTTGGCCGTACACCATTGCTACTGTTCGTCCTCGCTCAAGTCGGGCAATTCTTCTGCCCAGTCTTCATTCTGTGCGTACCAGTCGTCAGTATATCTGGCGGCTGCCGCTTCGATCCCGAGGAACGCAGCTGTCGCTGCTGCGATCCGATCGTCTTCAGCGGCTGCCCAGTACGGTTCTTTATGACGAACGAGACCTGCGGCCGCAAGACGCTGCAGTGTCGGTCCGATGCTTCCACGCGGAATTCCGGTTTCAGCCGCCAATTCTGCGGGTGTGTATCCAACGGTTGGCGTCTGCAGTAAGAACTCCAACAATTGTCTCGCATTGGTCCCTTCTGACAGGTCAATACGTGGGTTTCCAGGTTCATGTGTTTCGAAATCGACAGGCATGTACGACTATTGTATCTAAATTGTATTAGCCGTTTGGGCAACTGGTGCTCAGTTCTATTTCAAAACCTCGTGAGTGTGGATTGACAAAAATTAGTGCTCTTCGCCGAACAGCTCGTCGAACAGCGCCGAGACGTTCGCTTCGATCTCCGATCGGATCGCCCGAACCCCCTCGGGGTCTTTCCCATCTGGGTCGTCGAGTGCCCAGTCGCGAACGTCGACGTCCGCGTCGAGTTCCAGCGTCGAACAGCCCATTGTCGCAACCACATCGCAGGCGTCGAGCTCCTCGGTTGAGACCTCCCGCGGAACCCGATCGCCGATGTCGATGTCGAGTTCGGCCATCGACTCGACGACCTCCTCGTGGACGTGTCCTGCGGGATGGGTCCCGCCGGTGATGATCTCGACGTTCGAGAGGCCGCGGCGATCGACCTCTCGTTCGGCAAACGCAGCAGACATCTGGCTGCGGCCGGCGTTTTGGACACAGACGAACCCGAGTCGGACTGGATCGGCTGACATATCTCCCGGTTGAGCGACACCGCGAATAAGCGTTGTGTTCTCACCAGAAATCTGATATATAGTGCTATTGAGGCGTATGTATGTCCCAGCACAGCCGTCGTGACCGTGTGAAGATGTGACAACCTTGAGAAACGTTTATGATCGATCCACCTGTGCTGTAAGACGATGATGGCCACATTCCAGATCGCGACCGCGACCGCACTGGCACTTGCCAGTGCGATCGCCGCACGCGGCGGGGTGTGGCTGACCGGCCCGAATGCGGGACCCTATGGCGGTCCTGCAGGCCGGACGGTCGATCGCTCGCTCCGCCCCGCATAACGACTGCGGGACGCGGCGGCTGCCGCGAGGGGTGCGATCGACTGCCTCTTTTCCCGCACAGCACGGCGTTTGAGCGAGTACATCGCTTCCGCGGGCACTGCCCGGGAGCGGGCCACGAACCGACCACAGCGGTTCCGTGGCCTGACGTGTTCGACTCGCGACGGAAGCATTATGTCAGTAACTCTCAACCGGCTGGCTGTACAGGCCGACCTCACTGTTAGCGTCTCGCGACACGCCCCCGGCGACCTGCAGACGGGCGTCCGCCGACAGGTCGAACGGATTGACGGCGTCTCCGTCGAATCGATCGACGTCGCCGGGCTTCAGCCCGGTCTCAACGACCTAACGGTCGAGGCCCACGCCGAGCTGCGCGTCGATCAACTCGCGGATCGAACCCGCGAGGCAGTTGCCGATCGGCTCGAATCCGGCTTCGGTGTCTCGCCGTCTACGGTACGCCTTATCGGGGATGGGCCGCCCGAGTGACAGGTGTGGCCGCCTCAAGAACAGTGTCGACCCGGATCAGTCGTCGGCGTGGTACGGCCGCGAGTCGTCGAATGCAGGCGAATCGGTCGACGCCATCGCCTCAGCGTCGAGGAACTCGTCTTTGACCGCGTAGCCGCGGCTGAGTCGGGCTTCGACCGCAACGATGCCGGCGAAGATCCGTCCGCTTTTCAACAGCACAAACCCCGTGATGATGAGCGCAAATCCGAGGATCGTCGCCGGGGTAATCGACTCGCCGAGCAGCAGCCAGCCGACGACTGCCGCGACGATCGGGACCGCGTAGTTGACGAGACTCGCCTCGATCGCGCCGATCCGATCGAGCAGATCGAAGTAGATCACGAACCCGATCGCGCTGGCGACGATCGCGAGATACGCGAGCGAGACGACAGCAATGGGGGTCCAGGCGACCGCTCGGAGCTGTGGTTCACCGAACAGCAGGCTCAGGCTGTGGAGTATCGCTGCGCCGATGAGCATCATCCACGCCTGCGATGGGGCGAGCGCCATCCGGGCTGGCAGTCGTTTCAACAGGACTGCACCGAAGGCGAAACTCGCTGCCGAAAGTACGAGGAGGACGACGCCGATCGCGGTCCCCTCACTCGCACCCGGATCGGGGGCAGCAATGAGAACAATGCCGAATAACCCGACGACGGTGCCGATCACTCCGGAGATTCCGATCCGCTCGTCGGTCAACAACAGCCACGCGAAAAGCGGCGTGAGGATCGGCGTCGTGCTGAGGACGATCGCCGCGACACCGCTCGTGACGTACGTCTGGCCGACGAACGACAGCGCGTAGTGTATGCCGATCACGAACAGGCCGCCAACGGTTACGAGTACCCACTCGCTGATGCTTTTTGGACGCCACTGATCGGCAGCGACGATCGCATAGCCGAGCAGAATCGCTCCGGCGATGTCGTATCGAACCGCGGCAAACAGCAACGGCGGCAGTGTCTCAAGCCCAGCGGAAATCGCGACGAACGACGATCCCCACAGGACTGAAAGCAGCGCGAACAGGACGAGATTTCTGTATTGTATCAGTTTTTGTGTAACTATTTGTAACATTATATATTCCGATGTGGAGGTTCTAAACAGTAGTATGAGTGGCTAAAACTTGAGTCTTCTCGGAAACGTGCTATCATTGCTCACGGATTATATTGCCGGATTAATCGAAAAATCGATATATTTCGGGGTGGTAGCATGACACATGTGCTGTGGTGTCGCGAGCCGTGGGTGTGCTCGGGGTCGAAGGACAAGACAATTATTCGCCCCCCCGAATGACCGGGCATGAACGTTCTCGCCGACGCACGCGCCGCGATCGACGCCGGGCCGGTCTGTGACGCCTGTTTGGGACGGGCCTTCGCGGATCGAAGCTTCGGACTGACGAACACAGAACGCGGCAAGAGCCTGCGGGTCGCGGTTGCGATCGCTGAGGACGACCCCTACGAGCCCGTCGAAATCAGCGACTGTTGGGTGTGTGAGGGTCGCTGTGCGGAGTTCGATACGTGGGCGGAGCGAGCCGCCGCGTCGGTCGACGGTGTCGAGTTCGAAACCTACCAGGTCGGCACCCGGACGCCGCCGTTGATCGAAGAAAACGAACTGTTGTTCCGTGAGGACGCCGGCCTGCCCGAAGACGCAGGCGAACAGTTCAAATCCGAGTTCAATCGCGAGGTTGGCAAGCGGGTCGGGGGACTCACCGGCGCGGAGGTGGATTTCACCCGGCCGGACATCCAGTTCACGCTCGATCTCGACGGCGATCGCGTCGAGACCACGGTCAACTCCGCGTTCGTCTACGGCCGGTACCGCAAACTCGAACGCGACATTCCCCAGACTGAGTGGCCCTGCCGGGAGTGTCACGCCAGTGGGCGAATCGGCCAGCAGGTTTGTACCCACTGCGGCGGGTCGGGGTACCTCTACGAAGACAGCGTCGAGGGCTACACCGCGCCGATCGCCGAAGAGGTAATGGACGGGACCGACTCGACGTTCCACGGCGCAGGCCGCGAGGACGTCGACGCGTTGATGCTCGGGACTGGTCGGCCGTTCGTCGTCGAAGTCGAAGAGCCCCGCCGCCGCCGGATCGACACCGATCGCCTAGAGCAGGATATCAACGCGTTCGCCGAGGGGGCGATCGAAGTTGAAGGGCTCCGACTCGCACGCTACGATATGGTCGAGCGGGTCAAAGAACTCGACGCCTCGAAGACCTACCGCGCTGCGGTCGAATTCGGCGATCGCGTTGACGAAGAATCGCTCACAGCAGCGATCGACGACCTCGAGGGCGCGACGATCGAACAGTACACCCCACAGCGGGTCGATCACCGCCGAGCAGGGCTCACTCGCACCCGGCAGGTGTTTTCGGCGACCGCGACCCGCGAAGACGATCGCCACGCAACCGTCGAGATCCACGGCGAGGGCGGGCTCTACATCAAAGAGCTGATCTCCGGAGACGACGGTCGAACCGAGCCGAGCCTCGCAGGACTGCTCGGCGTCGAGGCGACGGTGACGGCCCTTGACGTGCTCGCCGTCGAAGGTGAGGACGAACCGTTCGAGCGCGAGGAGTTTTTCCGTGAGTGACCAGCCGGCGCGGGCGCTCTCAGACGGTCCTGTCCTCGGCGCTGACGAGGCCGGCAAAGGGCCGGTGATCGGTCCGATGGTCGCCGCTGCGATCCGCGCGGACCCCGCGGTGCTTCCCGACGAGGTCGACGACTCGAAGCGACTCTCACCGGCCCGCCGAGCGTCCATTGCAACGTCACTCCGCTCGGATCCCGCGATCGACGTTGGCTTCGGCATCGTTGAGGTCGAAGAGATCGACGATCCAGAGACCGATATGAACACACTCACCGTCGCCGCACAGGTCCGTGCGCTGGCGGCGATCGCCTGTGAGGACGATCTGGCTGTGGTCGATGCGGGCGACGTGGTCGCAGAGCGCTTCGGCGATCGCGTCACTGCGGGGCTCTCCGAGCGGGGAATCTCCGTTGGGACGATCGCTGAACACGGCGCTGACGACACGTATCCGATCGTCTCGGCGGCCTCTGTGCTTGCAAAAGTCGAACGCGATCGACGCGTTGACGCGATCGCCGCGGAGTACTCCGGATTTGGCGACATCGGCAGCGGCTATCCAAGCGATCCGAACACCCGCGAGTTCCTGCAGACGTACGTCGAGGAACACGGTGCCGTTCCTGCCTGCGCGCGTCGATCGTGGTCGACATGTGCGGACCTACTCGACGCCGCGGCTCAATCAGAACTGGACTCGTTTTGAGCGTGCGATCGCCCGACAGAATCGATGAATACTACTCGATTCCATCTGAGGTGATCGTGTGAGTAGCCGAGATCGACGCCGAACCCCGTTACACCTCCGGTGGCCAAACGAGTTCTACTGGCTGTGGATCGCCGCGACAGCGACGTACGGTGTCGGCGATATCGTCACCACCGTTACGATGGTGTTCTTTATCACCGACCTCACAGAGGCGAACCCGCTAGTTAGGTGGGCCATCGACAGCTACGGACTTTCGGGGCTGGCAGCGGTCAAACTCAGCGGATTTTTGATCATGATTTGGATCAGTTGGCTCGGTTCGAAAGAAAACGATCGACTGTTGTACTACTTTCCCCCGGCGCTTCTCACTGTCGTCGGGTTGTTTTTGACTGTTCACAACACGCGACTGCTCCTTTTCACTGTATAGTCCGGTCCGTCTGAAGGACCGACTGCTCACCTGTCGGTGAGCAGGTACCGCAGGATGTCACCGTACGCCGGTCGGGTTACGAGGACACCGACCAGCACTCCGAGGATCGTGAAGATCGCAAAGCCACGAAGATCTCCGAGCGACAACACCGCAAGCGGCGACATGGCGACGATCGTCGTCGCCGCGGCCGCGCCGATGACCCAGAAGGCCCGCCGGAACCGCGAGTCGAACACCTTCCGGCTCTTGACGTCACCTTCTGCCATCACCCCATCGGCGATGATGATCAGGTCGTCGACCCCAGTACCAATCACCGCAATGAAGCCGGCGATCACCGCCAGATCGAGTGGATACCCAAGCGCGGCAGCGAAACCGAGCAGGATGAACACCTCAGAGAGTGCGGTGACGATCATCGGTGCCGCGACCCGCGGCTCACGGTACCGCAGGAAGACAAACCCAGAGACGCCAAAGACCGCGAGGATACCGACAATGAGCGAGTTCGTTCGGAACTCTTCACCCTGTGTGGGTGAGATGAACGAGGTGGTTCCCGACTCGAGATCAAGCGGCGCCGGTAGCGCACCGGCGCGGAGGTTCAACGCGACGCGCTGGGCGTCCTCAAAGTTGCCCGTCGTGAGGATGAAATTCGGGTCCTGAGCCCATTCGCCCGACTGCATACTGTCTGCCAATCCTGGGTTCATTCCGAAGGCGTTGACGACCTCGTCATCGACGACGAGCAACAGACACGGATCAGTGTTTTCGGGGTTCTCGAAGTACGTACACTGCGATCCCTGTGCGAGCCCCGTGTCGACGACAGCCTGCTGGAAGTCGGTCGCAGACGATTCCCGGACCGTAACCGGCACGTGCGGTCCCTGGCGATCGTTCTGTTGTGCGGTCCCAACTGTCTGGAAGTCCTCTTGGGTCAACACCGCGGTCTCGTTCACGTATTCGCCGTCGTCATTTTGATGGTAGATGTCAACGCGAACTGATCCCCGCTCTTGGATGAGATCAATGACGTCCTGTCGGCCCTCGCCGGGGACCTCAGTCATGATGAAGAACTCGCCCGTTCCGCTCGTGACCTCTTGGACGGTACTGCCCGAGAGACCGGCCTCGTTGACCTTTCCTTCAAGGACGCTTATGGCCTCTTCGCGAGTCGCCTGCGTGACGCCTGAAGAGACCCCTCCGTGCTCATAGCCGGCGGCGTCGAGGGCATCGTCGAACTGTGATTCGGTGATGTTTCGACTTACGACTTCAACAGTCCCCGGCTCATCTTCGAACTCCTGGCGAACGATTACGTCGGTCTCTTCGGTGTCCGGCAACTCGGCGGCAACCTCCTTGGCGACGGTCGCTTCGGACGCGCCGTTGAATTCGACATCCTCGGCGGTCAGCCCGATGAGCGGCGCCTGGATCCGAGTCCCGCCGGCCAGATCGAGCCCGTACCGGAGGTTCGTCACCCCTTCACGGGCGGTCGCATCCTCTCCGCCAACGTCTGTCTCGGGTGCCATTGTCGGCGAGAACAGCGCGAAGGCGGCGAGCAAACAGATGATAACGAGCAGCGTCACCCGGTAGTTCCGCTTTATTCGCTCGAACATCCTATCGTTTCACCCCCTCGTATTTGTACCATCGAAGCAGGCTCACGTTCAACAGGTAGGTGTTCATCAGATCTGCGAGCAATCCGACGACGAGAATGACCCCAATCGCTCGCAATAGATCGATCCCAAACGCCCACGCGCCGATCGTCATCACTGCCATCGCGGCGATCGACGTGATCGTCATCGTCACACCGGTCCGCATCGCCCGGTTTGTCGACTCGTAGAAATCACCCGTCTGTCGGAGGATGCTGTTATTCAACAGGATATCGGAGTCGACGCTGTACCCGATCAACATCAACAGCGCTGCGACGGTCCCCAGCGTGAGTTCAATCCCAATGAGGTTCATCATCGCCAGCGGGATCATCACATCAGAGAACGCCGACACCACAACCGCAACTGACGGAATGAACGTCCGAAACATCGCAAAGACGAGGAGGCTCATCCCGCCGAACGCGACGAGCACGCCCGCGATCGCCAAAAACTGGGTGTCTGATCCGAAGCTCCCAGACACCGAATCGATCGATCGGATCTCAAAGCCCGCGTCGTTCGCCTGTGTTTCGAGTTCAGTCGTCGTTGCATCGCCCTGCCGGAACGTCACAATGTAGCTCCCGTCAGCGGCGACCTGTTGGACCGAATCGGGTTCGGCGTCAAACGCCTCGGCGATCTGTGCGCGTGCGTCTGCATCATCACCATCGATATCGAGCCGCAGCTCCGTGCCGCCGGTGAACTCTAGCCCTGGATCGACCGGATAGCCTGTCGCAACGTACCAGCCGCCGAGAATCAAAAGCGCCACCGCAAGAAGCGCGAGCGGCACAGCCGCGAGCTGTCGGTTGCTGTATTCGGTGTAGTCGATCTCCGGTACCTCGAATGCAGCCATATACGTTTGCGTCGTTGTGGCCATTGAATAAGCCTTCTTATGTTCGAGTCCGCTGGAGTACCGGCAATACCGTGACTATCAACATAGATATTTTGGCCGCGAGATTCATGTACGAACGCTTTTGTATCCTTCGTATGCCCATCCTGGGTGATTTCGTCGACACCGCCGCCCCACTGCACACCCAGGAGATGCACCTGCTCGTCGACGACGGGATCATCGCTGAAGCCCACGGCGCCGATCGCGTGCTCGCAATTGACGACGCTGCGCTCGTCTCGACACAGTTCGTCGATCATCTGCATCCGAACGACCGCAGCGTCGTCACTGCGGCGTTCGAGTCGATTGCGGACGGATCTCCACGTGTCACCGAGGTCGAATACCGATTTCTGCCCGAATGTGACCAACACATCTGGCTTCGAAGCCGGCTGGTCAACGATCCGATCAGTGATCTCGAGGGGTATCTGGTCAGCTCGGTCGATATCACTCCCAGAGCACGCGCCAGTACTGTTCGACAGCGGGTAAACGATCGGTTCAAACAGCTGGCCGAGAGCACCGACGACGTCGTGTGGATGTACACCGCCGACTGGGAGCAGCTGTTATTTATCAACTCCGCGTACGAATCCGTCTGGGAGCAGCCACTTGAACAGCTCAAAGCGAAGCCAACGACATTCCTCGACGTGGTCCATCCAGACGATCGCGAGCGAACTATGGACGCGATGGGGCGGTTGTCCGCGGGGGTTCCGATCGACATCGAGTTTCGCATTCAGCCTGAACCGAACCGCACCCGATGGGCGTGGGCGCAAGGACAGCCAATTTTCGAAGACGGCACGGTCTCGCGAGTCGGCGGTTTCGTCCGCGATATCACGCGGCGACGACAACGGGCCCACCATCTTGACGTGATCGATCGCGTGCTCAGACACAACCTCCGAAACGACCTCAACATCATGTTGGGCTACGCGGAGATCGCCGCCGAGCGCGACGATGAAACGGTGGTGTCGGCGATCGACCGTATTCGGAACACTGGCGAACGCTTACTCGAGACGGTGGAAAAACAACGCGAGATCGTCGACGTGCTCACGCGACGGACCGAACAGCGACGGCTCGATCTCGTTGCTATTGCCAGTGCCGCGATCGATACTGTCTGCTGTGAATACGACCTCAGTCCGTTCGAGGTCTCCGGGCTGGACGCCGCACCTGTCGTTGCGGTCCCCATGATCGAGGAGGCGATCGCCGAACTGGTACGAAACGCCGTGACGTACGCTGGCGCGAACGAGCCTGTCGTCGACATCGCTGTCGAGTCCGCTGATGGATCCGTCATCATCTCGATCGCCGATCGCGGGCCGACCATCCCCGAACAGGAGATCGCGGTGCTCACAGAGCCGAGTGCCCACGGGCCGTTGTATCACGGCAGCGGGCTTGGACTGTGGTTTGTCTACTGTGTGGTCGATCTTTCGGGCGGCTCGATCGAGTTTTCTGAACGCGATCGCGGAGGGAATCACATTACGATTCGACTCTCTGCAGCCGAGTCCATCAAAAACTGAACCGGTCGTGAGTGCCGATCGCGTGTCACAGGCTCAATTGGAGCAAACGTAATATTAATTTGTCATATAGTTACCAAAGGCTGCTGCGGTCTTGAGTGGCAAGAACAAAACAGTTGGACAATACATACCGTACCACTGGTGAACAGCCGTGAGTGATTCCAAACCCGATATGCCCGCTACTTCGGGGCAAAAAACGTCGCGAAACATCCTCGATTCGCTTATGGAGAGCGCGGTTCACGAAATGAACCGCGAGCGATCCGGGCTCTTGCTTTCAGGATTCTCTGCTGGCCTTGATATCGGATTCGGTCCGCTCATGATGGCGGTCGTCTTGACCCTCGCAGAACAGGGATTCGGCGATCTCACGACAGAATTACTCCTGGCCAGCGTCTATTCCATTGGATTCATGTTCGTGATCCTTGGCCGCTCGGAACTGTTCACTGAACATACCACGTTAGCGGTGATTCCGGTACTCGACAGGCAGGCGTCGGTCTCACAGTTGGCTCGCCTCTGGGGACTCGTCTACGTCGGAAACATCGTCGGCGGATTCCTGTTTACCCTGCTCGTGATCCTCTTGATGCCGGGGCTCGGCGTCGTCTCAATAGACGCCTTCGAAAGCATCGCACTCAAACTCGTCACCCACGAGCTGCATTGGCTGTTCATCGGTGGCGTCTTTGCCGGCTGGTTGATGGGACTGCTTGCGTGGCTGATTACGGCCGCACAGGAGACGGTGAGCCGGCTCCTCCTCGTATTGATCGTCACCGGAACGATCGGCCTCCTTCACCTTCCGCACTCGATCGCGGGCAATGTCGAGGTGCTCTTTGGATTATTCCTTTCGCCTGCGGTATCACTCTCGGACTACGTTGTCTTTCTCGTCCTCGCAACGATCGGGAATGCCGCCGGGGGCGCAATATTTGTTGCGTTGCTCAAATACGGTCACGTCATCCGTGGCGGGAGTTAACCAACTGTATTGGTTGGCTCACTGGTATCGAATGAGGCTCGTGTCCGTCCGATCGGAGAGATACGAACGGATCTGTTCCTCGCTCCACCCCAGCGGCGAGAGGACACTTTCTGCAGCCCGATACAGTTGGGTCGCATAGAACGCCGGATCGTACGTATCGGGCTGTTCGAACGCCAGTCGAACGCGATCGATGGTCGATACCTCATCGTCAACGACGACAAATGAGACCTGCTCGCCGGGGTATTTTCGACAGCCTAACTGCGTTGCGCGAGCGGTTGCCGCAGCGACGCGCGTGTTCCGTGTATACGCCTCTGCAGACTTTGAGACGCGAATCGTCACACACAACTCGTCTGTTGGAACTGCTCCCGATCGAAGCTCATCGAGCCGTGCGGACAGCAGTTCACAGACACGCTCTGGGGATTCGTGTTCAGCAAGTGTCTTGATGAGCGCTCGTTGGGTGTCTTTGACGAACGCCGGCGTGCTTCGCTGGCGACACTCGATGCCGCGATACTTGTACTCGCCGTCAGTCGATCGACCGAAATATTTCGTCAGCGCACCGGTATTGCTGTGGCGCTGCGGCACAAATGCGACCCAGTCGTAGGCGGTTTCATGCTCTAATCGAATGCCCGACGCGTCAGTAACCCGCTCACAAAGCGTGTCGATCGGCGTCTGGCTGGCATCTGGCTGTGGCGTCACCCAGAGACTGTCTACGATCCCGTGGACGACCTGCCAGCCGTTCGACTCCAGGATGGTTTTCGCCTCAAGCAGGATCTCACGGGCAAACGCGTTGATCGCTTCGTGGCATTCGATCCGGCCGAATTTCGCGTTCGAGAAGCCCTGATAGCCGAAACAAGAGACAAGAACCCACTTGATTGCGCTTGATTGGCCGTTGAGCGCAGCACGCCGTTTTGGATCGTCCGTCTCGCGGCGTTCCCGCTTGATCGCATCCCGATCTTCGATGAGCGGTTCCAGCACGTCGGGGAGATACCCCGGCTCTGGGCAGATGCTGTAGTCGAGACCAGGGACGTCCGCACGATCGGGATGGCACTCACACCGGACTGTTTCCGGGCTCACGTTCCGGGTGACAATGATATTCGGATACAGACTCGAAAAATCGAGTTCGTGGACGTCTTCACAGCGCCCAACATCTGGAGCGAACGTGAAGCCGCCGCGGTCAGCGTCGTTGAGTTGCCGCATCGATTTGAAGCGCTCGTGACGCCAGGACTGCCACGGCACCAAGACGCTCCGATCGCGAGCATGACTGATCTGTATGGCTGTCAGAATCCGCCCGATGCTCGCCCACGCCAACTCTTGCAGCGGAAGTCCCGACTGTTCAATCAAGTACAGACACCCCTCGAGGTTCGTCTCACTCCACATGAACGTGTTTGATCGATCGACGATCACCCGACCAGGTACGTTGTAGCGGGCGGGCGAGTGCCCGACTTGCCCGTAGCTTTCGTACGTCGATCGCCCGGCCAGCTGTTCGTACCCTGATAGGCGACCGAGATCGAACGCTGCCATGCCACACTGGTCGGCCATCTCGTACAGCTGCGGGATGAGCCGGCTCGATGAGAGACTGAGCACGTCCGGGTCGATCGTCTCGAGCCGTTCGGCGATCGTTTCGAGGATTGCTGTCTCGCCCTCGACCGTGACGCCATCGATGGTTATTGTTTCCAGGTCCTCACGGGCGCGGTGGGCTGGAGGCGCGTCGATTGAAACGGTTCGTAACGGCCGGGCAGGCACCGGATCATGTCCGGCTTCGAGACAGACGCGGAACTCACGCGTGAGATCGACGTTGTACAACCGGTACGTCCCGGGCGTGCCCCATCCGGCGATCGTGCTGGCAACATCGGGGACCGCATCAATGTGCTGGATATCGACCCGAACCACAGCCTCGGCGTCGTGTCGAAACCCAGTCCGCCACTGCTCAACCGTCGTCCGAGTGACTGCAGGGAGTTCAGCAATATGCTGTTTGGCGGTTGCCAAGTGGTCGTGTTCATCCGCCCCGACGTAGATTGTCGGCGTGTATCCGTCGATTCGCGTTGCGGTTGCGCCGTCGTCGGTCGCTGTCCACGCCACAACGTCTCCATCGTGGTAATCGAATTTGTACGGCATGGGAATCGGCTACTCGCGGTTGGATTCGAGCGCTGTTTCTACGGTGGCGATGCGGTCTTCGAGTTCGTCGAGCCGTCTCTCCTGTTCGAGATCGACAGCGACCAGTATCGGAAACAGCGGTTCGTCGTGATTCAGATATCCACCGGCATCGGCGTGGGCGTGTGCGTATTCGAACAGCCGCTCAAATCGTGGTTGGTCGCGGCGTCGGAGAGGGCGTTTGAAATCCTCCCAGCGGCGTTCTACTACCCGAATCGCGTCTCGGTAGGTTGGATTAGTTCGACCCATGGACCAACACCTCCTGCTGACCGGTCGCTGCGACAGTTGCCCGCTGGGTGAGGACGTGCGCCCAGAACGCGATCGTCGTCTGGACGGTCCCGTCGGTGCGTGGGTACACTAGCGTTTCGAAGCGATCGCTGACGAATCGAGGGCCAAACCGTGTGGTCTCACACCGAAGCGTCTCGTCAACGTGGCGGGCAAGCGGTGCCGTGAGTTCATCTTGACGCTGGCAGGTCACGAGGAGTGGGGTATCGGACGCACGACACCGCGTGGTGAGTGTTGAAACCGCCGATCGGAATAGTCGCTCGGCATCTACGCCGTGGCTATCCTCGGCGCGGTACATCGCATCGATCGCCGGGACGACAACGAGTGGTGTGTCCGCTGTGAGTCGATCGCTGACACGGTCAATGAGCGCCGCGTGTTGACAGGCGGTGAAGCCGCGGGCGACCTGAATCCGATCCAGCAGCCGCGTGCTCGGGGCGATGCGGGCCAGCGTGTCTGTTCGTGCGTGCCCGGCAGCATCAACCCAGTACGCGGTGTGCTCATTCATCAACAGGTGATCAACGACGAGCGCCTGTAACGGGCCGATCGGCGTGTCGTCTGTTTCGAGTACGTAGCAGTCGGTACTGAGCGACGGCAGTGTCGGTGGTACTTGCGTGGCAGTGCTTGGCTCCATATACCGGTAGAGACAGACCTGCGGAATAAGCCGTGGCGCGTGGGTTCCGGAACTTCCGATTCTTCACTTTGCGAGCTCGTTGCGATCCTGCTGGGAATCAAAAATCACGGACGCTATCTGCTTGAATAGCTCGTGGTTTACTCAAAGACTGGTTCCGGACTTGTTGTCTGCGTCGCATCACAGACGCGTATCCTTCCGTCAGTCCGGAAAAATATCTTCCATGTTTCGATCTGGAAATGAAGTAGTATTTCAGCGTTTTCGGATCCGTCATGATGAAACAGACTGTTCAACGCGTCAGCGTCGACATACTCGTACAAGGGAGTCGTCTCCAACGGATTAACGTCGGTAGCTGCTGTCATCGCCTCAACGATTGCTTCAACCGGCGATTGATCGGGTTCCACTGTGAATACAGTATCTACAACCGGTGGACACTCTCGGTACACCGCTAGATCGGTAGCCGCCATTGCTGTTGCTACACAGTACACTAATATTAAAATGACTAATCAAAAATCCTACACTTTTGATAACCACTTCCATCAGTTCGACAAACTGGTGCAGTATACATCCCGCAGATGCCGAACAACTGAAGGGCGCAAACGCTAATCATCGACGTATGTCGATCCACGTTGAAACGGACGGCCCGATCGATGTTGTCGATGTGACTGATCAGGTCGCTGCGGATGTGTCCGGGATTGCGAGTGGCGTCTGTACCGTATTTGTCAACCACACGACTGCGGCTGTTTCGATCAACGAGGCCGAACCGCGCTTAATCGAGGATATTGCACAGTTCGTCGAAACGCTCGCAGCGCCTGATGGGTGGGCGCACGACGAGCTTGACGGGAATGCTGACGCACATCTTCGTACGTCCCTCCTCGGGCGAAGCGTCTCAATCCCCGTTCGTGATGGTGAGCTCGCACTGGGCACGTGGCAGTCAATTCTCCTCATTGAGTGCGACGGCCCCCGTGACCGATCGCTCTCGGTAACCGTCGTTCCCAGCGCGTAACGCGGGTTCTCTTGGCTCTCTACGGATTTTGGTGGTAGACTGTTGCTGCGCTGGCTATCACGAAATCGGCCGATATGTGCGCCCGCGGTTCTCGCCGTCAGCGACGATGAGGTTGTACTGACACAGCTTCGAGAGGTAATTCCGAATTGTGCGCTTTGTCTTCGGCTCCTCGACCTGCTCGCAGTACCGTTCGTACAGTGCTCCCGGTGGAATACTGCCGTTTTCGGTTATGATCTCGTACAGCTGCTGTTGATGCGGCGTTAGTGTTTCGACGGTCCGCTGTTGGACCTCTGCTCTGGCGTCTGGGATCGCGTCCGTGATCGCCCCGTGGGTGATCTGATCAGCGTTGTCTCGTTCGGCCTGCTGGGCGGCGTTCCGGAGAATGCCGATCGCCACGCGGGCGTCACCGGCTGCGGCGTCAGCGATTCGTTCGAGTTGTGCGTGGTCGATCGCATCGGCAGCGAGGCCGCGATCGACGCGAGCCTGCAGGATCGCCACTAGCTCGTCGGTGCCGTACTTGTCGAACTGGATGCGCGTGCTGTTCATCAGCCGGCTCGCGAGTCGTTCGTCGATCCGGGCGAACAGCTCTTCTTCACGATTTGCGATGAGCACCATCGAGATGTTCGACAGGGTGTACAGGTCGTAGAGGACATTCATATCCTCAAGCTGATCGACCTCATCGAGGATGACGACGTACGGCGGGCCGTCGTACTGTCGGAGTCGTTCAAGCAGCTCGTCTTTCGGGGTCGATTGCCGGTGGACATCGAGTGTCTGGCCGATCCCCTCTAAGATCCGGTAGATGGTCCGAAAGCGGGTGTAGTTCTGCCAGCAGTTGACGTACTGGTGTTCGATGTTGATGACTTCCCGACGAAGCCGTTCGAGCATACACTTTGCCAGGCAGGTTTTCCCGGTCCCTGATGGACCAAAGAGGAACGCTGTTTCCGCCGGCTCGTCGCGGGTGATCGGTTCCAGCGCGTTCGAAAGCTGGGTCGCTTCGGGATCACGGTGGACGATCTCTTTGGGGACGAAGTCTGCCCGCAAGACACGCGCATCCCGAATCATTGCTGGGTGTGTTTACGCTCCATGGTAATAAGCGGAAGTGGGCATTTTCCGCTTTTTCCGCTTTTCAGCCTTTTTGGCCTCTTTGGCTTTTTGACAGTGATACGCCTTCGAACCGGAATTCCGGAAAGCGCACGCATACGCTGATACGAACGTGCGCGATACCTCAGCACCACCGATGGGACAAAAACTCACACCAGTCGCATTCGACATTGAAACCTCGGGATTCGAGATCGATGCGGTCGTCACCGTGATCGGGATCGTACTCCCGCTTGGCTGTCGTGTCCTGCTCAATACCGATCAGCGAGCGGTTGCACAGCCGACAGTGGTGTCGGCGCTAGCGGAGCGGTTCGACACGACCGTTAAGTTGAGCTGTCACCAGACAGAACGAGGACTTCTCGAAGCCTTCACCGAGTTCACCGCTGTATCCCTGACTCCGAAGGAGTATCTCCTCGTTGCGTACAACGGCGAACGATTCCGAAGCGGCTTCGATCTGCCGTTTCTTCGCACCCGATATACACTACAAGGCGTTCAGTGGCCATTCGTTGATGTTCCGTACGCGGACCTCATGCCGATCTTTCAACACCGCTTCAACACGCAGGTCGGTGACGAATCAGCTGCTGACCTCACCCAGGTGTACGAAACGATCGTCGGCGATGGACTAACAGCACTTGATCCGTTCGCAGACAGCAAACAGGCCGTTGACGCATTCGACGCTGGCGACTTCGAGAAGCTCCTCCAGCACAATATTGCCGACATACTCCGAACTGCTGCACTGGCATCTATTGCTGAACAATACTGTAGCAAATCAGATTTCAAGCTGAAATCGTTGACGCCAACTGTCTCTGACTCGAGTCTCTCGTAGCTCAACAACCTATAGAGCGAAGATGCCGATCGAACTCATCTGGGTCGGCCAACTGCACCGATGACAGACGGCTCTGGGGCAATCACGGAGTTCGGAGTCACGACGATGTCTCTACAGCGGGTTTCTATGTCGTCGAAAAGTGAAAACGTGAAGAAGTGAAGAATTGAAAAAGTGAAAACGTCAAAAACGGATCGATCGCCGTTGTACAAACAGGCGATCGACTGCAACTACCCGAGGAGGTACTGCATCTTCGGGAAGCGTTCGATCAGCGGTTGGCCGCCGACATTGAGCTGTTCGATGTATTTGTCCGCGCCGAGGATTCGACCCGCGCCGAACGCCGCGACTGCCAGGAAGACGATCGCGTAGATGAGCGTCGAGTCGAACAGTGCGAGCCATTCGCCGCTCCAGCCACCGAGGTAGAACGCGAACATCTGCATTGCCCCGCCGAGTGCGGCCAGGCGGACGAAGCCGCCAAAGATCAGCGCGACACCGATCAACACCTGCGTGACCGGAATGATGACGTTAACAATCTCCATCAGCGCTGGGCTTGCCGCCATCGCAGCGTACAGGCCGCTGACCGGACTCGCAGCGTCGACACCGTGGACAAGGTAGCCGCTGGCGTCGAAGGGCCACTCAGAGACCTTTCCGATCCCCGCAAAGAGGATCATGCCACCGATGACGAACCGCAGCGCGACAACAAACCACGCTGACAGGGCGTGGGGCGTTCCTTCGAGCGTGATTCCACCGAAGCGGCTTTCGAGTTGATTTCGAGTTTGAGTTGACATTGGAGTTTTCCTCGTACAAATAGACTGTTGCTGGCTGGGGGGATATACCCGAGAGGCAATTCTCAGCAGGTGGGTGCCAGGCCAATTTACTCCCCTATATCTGGGGTGTTTATATACTCTCTGGCGCAGCCCGATCGAGCAGTGTCTCTCCCGATGGCTTTTATTGGTCGACAGTCTACACCGGGTGTGGCATCTCTCTCGGACGACCCGAACAACCCGAGCGTCACGATTCGGCCAGCCGAACGGGCCGATCTTCTGGCGATCCACCGGATCGAACAGGCGGCTTTCGAGCAGCCGTGGCCCTACGCGGCGTTCGAACGATTTCTCGGTGAGCAGGGATTCCTCGTCGCGACGCGAAACGGCGGCGTGCTCGGGTTCGTCGTCTCGGACGTCACGCCGAATCACGGCCGCGACATCGGCCACGTCAAAGACCTCGCGGTCCATCCGGATGCGCAAGGGTACGGCATTGGCCGACAACTTCTCCAGCGCGCTCTGGTGGGGATGTACGTTGACGGCGCGGCGATCACGAAACTCGAGGTCAGAGCAAACAACGAAGCCGCGAAGTCGCTGTACTACTCAGAGGGGTTCTCACAGATCCGGCGCGTGCCGCGGTACTATCAGGACGGCGAGGCGGCGTTGATCCTCACCGTCGAGATGGACCAGTGGGCCCGATCGGCCTAGGCCGACCGCTTTTTGTCTGCGAAGGCCGACAGACGGGTATGGGATACGCGTGTCCGGTCTGTGACGTTCCCCAGCGCGACGGCGTCCACCTTGCGGACCACCTCGCGCTCACTGCGCTGGTCCACGGCGACGAACACGAGGCGTGGCTGGACGAACACGCCCCCGGCTGGGACGAGGAGTCCCGTGGGGGGCTGGCCGATCGGGTCACCGAACACGCGACAGAGACTGAGTTCGACGAGGTATTCGAAGATACGGTCCATGACGGCGACGGCCACGGCCACGACCATGACGACCCCGCAAGCGAGCGTGGGGGCGCGCTGTTTGCCGACGAGTACGCCGAACAAACGGTCCCTGGCGGTATGGGAGGCAACCGTCGGGTAGATGCGGAGTCGGCGCTTGACGAGGAGACGGCGGCAATTATTCGGGAGGCCGAGGAACTCACCGCCCAACTGTTGGGCGGCGCCGATCGCGAGTCGGGATCGGACGGCACGTCGGCTGGAGAAGCGGAAACGAGCGACGAAACCGAAACGAGCGGCGAAGCGGAAACGAGCGGCGAGGCGGAAGCGGGAGAAGCGGAAACGAGCGGCGAAACAGAAACGGGAGAAGCGGAACCGGGAGATAAAACCGAAACAGGAGAAGCGGAAACGAGCAACGAAACCGAAACGGAGTAACTCGATCGGACAGATACCTTTCGTATGGACACAGATGGTGTCTTTTCGCCCGAGACGATCGAAGCCGCGAGGGATACCTACGAGGCGGTCGGCCCGGCCGCGCAGGTCGTCGTCCGAGAGACCGCGAGCGCGATGGACTTCGACAGCGAGGAGTACCGCGATCGGGTCACGAGCGACGTAGTCGAAACCGCCCGGGACGCGCTGTTCGCGTCACTGCTCGAAGTGCACAGTGGCTCCCAAGAGGAGTTTGAGGCGTGGTGTGGCGAACACCCCGACTACGACCGGGAGGTGATCGGCGGCGAGAACGTCGACAACGTCGTCTGGCATCCGATCCCGTTCGCGGAGACGGTCCTCGCCGCGACGTTTCAACACGAGCCTGTCGCCGCCGCAGGCACGCTCCGACGGCAGGCGTTCGGTCGGGTGTACCGAGACCACCTCTGAGCGCACCCGCGTGAAATCATTTCTGATAATTTCGAGTGAAGCTTGATATGTCGTGTCTACATTGTACCCAGTATGACGGTGAACTCAACAGAGCAGGATCGCGACGGTGACACTGCCGTACACCGGTCGATCGTCTCTCCGCGGGTCGATTTTCTGCTCGTGTTTCTCGCAACCGGCGCGCTTGCGCTTATGACGGTCGCGCTTCTCGGCCCTGTGTGAGTCGATTGCGGACCGCCGCCGCGGATTGTCGGTTCGCTGTCAAGTAAGGTTATATATTCTTCCGGACGGTACCACGGGGTGTGTCCTCATCGTCTGTGGTTGATTGGCTCGTCGATCGCGAGCGGACGCTCTGGCTCATCGCCGTGCTCACGTACGGGGTCGGAGATACGACAACGACGATCTGGGGACTCTCGGTCGTTGGTGTCGCCGAGACCGGTCCGATCGTCGCGCCGCTTGTCGACACCTACGGGCTCGTCGGACTCCTCGCCGCGAAGGTCGGCTCACTGTGTGGGTTTGCAGCGATCTGGTGGGTACTTTGGTCGCCACCTCGATCGGCGGTGCCGCTTGCGCTGTCAGTTGTCGGAATCGCCGTGACAGGGTGGAATCTCGTGACGATTGTCGCGGCGATCGGCTGAACACAGCAACGAGGCCGAACGCCAACCGATCGATCACAGCGCGCACCGCGTGAGACTGTCTATCACGTTTTTCGGACGCACAGCGTGAGACTGTCCACCACGTTCGTCGACAGAACAGCAACTTTATCAGTCGCTCAGGGCAAATCCACCACACGATTGCTCTTAGGAGGTCAATGGTGACACAAGAACACACACAACCGGAGGTGAACATCGGACTCGTCGGCCACGTCGACCACGGAAAAACGACGCTCGTCCAAGCATTGAGTGGGTCGTGGACCGACAAGCACTCAGAGGAGATGAAGCGCGGGATTTCGATCCGACTGGGCTACGCGGACGCGACATTCCGCAAGTGTCCCGGCGTGGACGAACCCGAGTGTTACACTGTCGAGAAGACATGTCCGAACGGCGAAGAAAGCGAAGTGTTGCGGACGGTGTCGTTCGTCGACGCCCCCGGACACGAGACGCTGATGGCGACGATGCTGTCGGGTGCCGCGCTCATGGACGGCGCGGTGCTCGTCGTGAGTGCGACCGAGGATGTGCCGCAGGCACAAACCGAAGAACACCTCATGGCGCTCGACATCATCGGGATCGACAACATCGTTATCGCCCAGAACAAGGTCGACCTCGTCGATCGCGAGCGAGCGATCAACCACTACGAGCAGATCCAGGAGTTTGTCGCCGGAACGGTTGCGGAGGACGCCCCGATCGTCCCCGTGAGCGCGGGCCAAAACGTCAACATGGACCTGCTCATCGGCGCGATCGAGGAGACGATCCCCACGCCAGACCGCGACAGTGCGGACGATCCACGGATGTTCGTCGCCCGCAGTTTCGACATCAACCGCCCGGGAACGACCTGGGAGAACCTCTCTGGCGGTGTCGTCGGGGGGAGCCTCGTCGACGGTGAGCTGTCTGTCGGCGACGAAATCCAGCTTCGACCGGGCCGACAGGTCGAAGAGGGAGGCAAAACCGAGTGGACCGCGCTCGAAACGACCGTCCGATCGCTGCAGGCCGGCGGCAAAAGCGCCGAAACGGTCACGCCAGGCGGGCTGATCGGCGTCGGCACCGGCCTTGATCCGAGCCTCACGAAGGGCGATGCGCTGGCTGGACAGGTCGCCGGTACGCCCGGAACGCTGCCGCCAACGCGAGAAGCCTTCGAAATGGAGGTCGAACTGCTCGATCGCGTCGTCGGCGAAGACGGCGAAGTCGACGAGATCTCGACCGGTGAGCCGCTGATGCTCACCGTTGGGACTGCGACCACCGTCGGGGCGGTCACAAGCGCTCGCAGCGGCGAGTGCGAGGTCAAACTCAAGCGGCCAGTCTGTGCGGCCGATGGGGCGAAGATCGCGATCAACCGCCGTGTGGGCGCACGCTGGCGGCTGATCGGCGTCGGAACACTGCGAGACTGACCGGGTATGCCGACGGTCGCACTGGATACGAACGCGCTCATGATGCCGGTCGAACTCGACGTTCGGGTGTTCGACGAGCTCGATCGGCTGTTCGGGCTCGGCTCGATCGAGCTCGTGATCCCCGAGGCGGTCCTCGAGGAGTTGCGATCGCTCTCTGTGGGCGCTGGTGCGGAAGCGACCGCCGCGGCGGTCGGCTGCGACCTGGCAACGCGGTGTCGGACGGTTCGGACCGACGCGTCGTACGCAGACGACGCGATCGTCGAACTCGCTTCGAACGGTGATATCGACTACGTCGTGACGAACGACGCCCCGCTGCGCGATCGATTGCTCGAACGCGGCGTTCGCGTAATCGGTTTAAGGGGTGAGCACACACTGAGAATAACAGAGCCATAACATGTACAAACGGGTACGACTCAAGGATACGGTCGAGGTGCCGCCGAAACACTTGGCGGATGTAACCCCGGAGCGGGTGAAAGCCCTGCTTCAGGACAAACTCGAAGGACGAATGGACGAAGACGTCGGCAGCGTCGTGAGCGTCACTGAGGTTCACGACATCGGCGAGGGAGCGGTGCTGCCGAACCGACCCGGCGTCTACTACGAAGCGGAGTTCGACGCGATCACGTTCGACCCCGACATGCAGGAGGTCGCCGACGGGACCGTCGTCGAGGTTGTCGAGTTCGGCGCGTTCGTCGGGATCGGCCCGATCGACGGGCTGTTGCACGTCTCGCAGATCTCCGACCAGTACCTCGCGTTCGACGGCGAGAATCAACAGCTCGCGTCGACAGAATCGAACGAGACGCTCGGGGTCGAAGATCCCGTTCGGGTCCGAATCGTCACGAAGAGCATCGACGAGCGGAACCCTCGGGACTCGAAGATCGGCCTGACGGCGAAACAACCGGGGTTGGGCAAGCACGCGTGGCTCGAACGCGACAGGCGTCGCCGCGCACAGGACGCACCGGCGGGTGAAGACTGATGGCACGGACGCGGATGGCGTGTCGGGAGTGTCACTTCGTGAACGACCCCGACGCCCAAAGCTGTGAGCTGTGTGGCTCCTCGAGTCTCACCGAAGACTGGTCGGGATACGTCGTGATTACCCATCCCGAACAAAGCGAGGTCGCCGAGGAGATGAATGTCACTGAACCCGGCGGCTACGCCCTGAAGGTTCGCTGAGCGATCGGACGATGCTCACGCTCCCGGAGTCGCTTCGATCAGCGTTTAAGGAGCCTCTTGGTCCGGTGTACACCGAGACCGACGAGCTCCTTGCAGCAGCCGACTCGACTGCCGCTGAGTACGATCGCGAGCGGCTGATTGTTGCGATCGGTGACGTCGTTACCTACCACCTCCGCGTCGCCGGCGTCGACCCCGCAGTCGCGATTATCGACGGAAAGACGAAACGCGAGGCCGTCGGCGAGGATATCGCTCGGGTACTCGACGGCGATGCCGATCGAATTGCCGTCGAGAATCCCGCGGCGGCGATCAGCCCCGAAGCGATCGACGCCCTCCGAGACGCCCTCACAGCGGACGATTCGACTGTAATCTACGTCACTGGCGAGGAAGACCTGTTGACCCTCCCGGCAATCTTGGCTGCGCCACTCGGTGCGTCTATTGTCTATGGCCAGCCAGACGAGGGAATGGTGCTAGTGGCAGTGACAGAAACGGCGCAGAACGAGGCCCGTGAGCTGTTCAGCCAACTTGATGGAGACACGACGGGGATGTACGATCGGCTGACTGCAGAGTAGGAGGCTCGTCGGGGACGTACGATCGGCTGACTGCAGAGTAGGAGGCTCGTCGGGGACGTACGATCGGCTGACTGCAGAGTAGGAGGCTCGTCGGGGACGTACGATCGGCTGATTGCAGAGTAGGAGACACGAAGGGGATGTACGATCGGCTGATTGCAGACTATGAGGCTCGTCGGCGATCGGTAGCGGAAATGCCCGCCTGAGCTTCGAGTCAGCGTTCGTGGTGCTGTCTAGCGTTCGGCGGAAGCTGGACGATCGTCGCCACGTCTTTTGACAGCGATAATCGCATTGATTTGACGAAGCGGTTGGTCTCCGTGGTCTCGAACCCGAGTCGTCTGTAGACCGACAGCGCCGCGTGGTTCGTCCGTTCAACCTCTAACACGATCGCCTCGTGGCCGTTGGCCGCCGCGTGGGCGATGACGTGTTTGCACAGTTCGGTTCCGATCCCCCGATCGTGGTAGTCTGGATCGACAAACACCGCGAGTTCCGGATCGGGATCGTCTGTCGGGGTGTAGACGGCGTGGCCGACGAGTTCGCCGTGGCGTTCGGCGACGACGTTGTGGCCGTCTGCTGTAAGCATGTCGAGCCACTGTTCGATTCGGGCTGTCGTTGCTGGTGGGAGTGATTGGGCGACGTGGGCCCGATCAAACGTCTCGTACATCGCAATGAGCGGCTCACGATCGAACGACCGCATCGGCCGAACGATCGTCCGAACACCCGTCTTGTCGACGAACACCGGACACCGCGGCGGACAGTGCGGTGTCCCGACGCACTCGCGAGGATCCCACCCGTCGACCTGCGTTCGCGGGGATTCGGGCAGACAGCCAACCGCCTCCCCCGGGGGAAGCGCCTTCGGCGGACGCGTGTCGTGTGAACTCATGACAATTAGAGCTACGCAACGAGGTTCAAAAAGCGTCGCTCGGAATCTCATCGGACGGGAATACCGCAGCGGTCGATCGAATCCGGCGCTCAACGCCGATCGACCGAGACGGCCACGATCGGCTCGAACGCCGCAAACCGCCGCGAAACGTCCCTTCGAAATCCTTTTACTGCTTTCGCCGGCACATTAGGGTAACTAACCAATGGAAGTCGAAATCATCTCCCAGGAAGAAAATCCGATGTTGCACCGCTCAGACGTCCGATTCCAGATCGTCCACGACGACGCAACGCCTTCACGGCTGTCGGTTCGTGACTCGCTAGCGGCCAAACTCGACAAGTCGTCTTCGGAAGTTGTCGTCCACGAACTGAAGACCAAGTTCGGAATGCGAAAGACCGTTGGCTACGCGAAGGTCTACGAGTCCGCCGAATTCGCTCGCGACGTCGAACAGGCGTACATGCTCGATCGGAACAAGATCGAGGCCGACGAGGGCGCCGACGCGGAACCAGAGGAAGCCTAACGCGGCATGCGCGTCCTCGGTATCGAGGGAACCGCGTGGGCTGCGAGCGCGGCCCTGTACGATACCGAGACCGACACCGTTCATATCGAATCTGACCCCTACGAGCCAGACAGCGGCGGCATTCACCCGCGCGAGGCCGCAGAGCACATGGGAACGGCGATCCCGCAGGTCGTCGAACACGTCCTTGAGTTGGCCGCCGAAACAGCCCCAGCGAGCCGCGACGGGCCGCCGATCGACTGTGTCGCGTTCTCACGAGGACCGGGACTCGGACCGTGTCTGCGGATCGTCGGGACCGCCGCCCGAGCGCTTGCCGGGACACTCTCGATTCCGCTTGTGGGGGTCAACCACATGGTCGCCCACCTCGAGATCGGTCGACACGAGTCGGGGTTTGACTCACCGGTGTGTCTGAACGCGAGCGGCGCAAACGCGCACCTGCTGGGGTATCACAACGGCCGGTACCGCGTGTTAGGCGAGACGATGGACACCGGCGTCGGCAACGCGATCGACAAGTTCACGCGCCACATCGGGTGGTCGCATCCAGGCGGGCCAAAGGTCGAACAGGCCGCCCGCGATGGGGAGTTCATCGAGTTGCCGTACGTGGTCAAAGGAATGGATTTCTCGTTTTCGGGGATCATGAGCGCGGCTAAACAGGCCGCTGACGACGGCGAAGCGATCGAAGACATCTGTTTTTCGCTCCAAGAACACATCTTTGCGATGCTGACGGAAGTCACAGAACGTGCACTGTCGCTGACCGGGACCGACGAGCTGGTCCTCGGCGGCGGTGTCGGACAGAACGCCCGGCTACAGGAGATGCTGACGACGATGTGTGAGGCCCGCGGCGCGTCGTTTCACGCGCCAGAACCGCGGTTTTTGCGGGACAACGCCGGGATGATCGCCGTCCTTGGCGCGAAGATGTACGCGGCCGACGATACAGTCGACATCGCGGACTCTGCGATCGATCCGAACTTCCGGCCAGATCAGGTTCCGGTGACCTGGCGAGGCGACGAGGAGTCCGTCGCTCGGAGCGGGGCGACCGCTGACTCGCTTCGGGGCGCAGAAGCGATCGTCGAGATCGTTCGTGACGCTCCAACCGGTGAGACGATCGATCCGCCGTTCGTCCGTAAGCGCCGCCTTGAGAAACCGTACCGACATCCGACGCTCGATCAGACCCTGCGGCGCGAGCGGACTGTCTCAGAGGCGCGGCTCACGAGCGAGGCCAGACGCGCAGGCGTGCCGACACCGCTCGTTTTCGACGTCGACGTCACTGCCGCGACGATCACCTTCGACTACGTCGGCACCGACGACCTTGCCGCGGCGCTGACAGCCGATCGCGTCCGAACCGTCGGTGCACATCTCGCGCGGCTCCACCAGGCGGGCATCGTCCACGGCGATCCGACGACCCGAAACGTTCGGATTGGCGCCAATCGGACCTACCTCATCGACTTTGGGCTGGGCTTTCACACGGGCCACGTCGAGGATCACGCGATGGACATCCACGTGTTCAAACAGAGCCTCGGGGGGACCGCTAGTGACCCAGACGCGTTATACAAGGCGGTCGAATCGGGCTATCGATCCGTCGGCGATCCGGCGACGATCGAGCGGCTCCGAACGGTCGAGGGCCGCGGTCGATATCAGGCCGATGCGTGACCGGGCGTCGATCTCCCGATGGCGATCGCACAACTCCCCGAACGCTGCGTGGTGGTGAGCGCGAATGACGGGTCGGCAGCTCTGGACAGCCGCGCTCGCGGGTATCGTTGTAGTTGGGCTCCTGTGGCTTGCCTCCCAGTGGGCGCTACCCGCAGCGATCGGTGTTGCTGTCGGGACACTCTTGTATGGCACCCACCGCGTGGCTCGACAGGTCGACTCAACGGTCACAGGGCTGGGTATGGCCGCCGCTGCAAGCGTCATCGCGGTTGCGCCGATCGCTGCAATCCTCCTCGGTTCGATCGGACAGCCGTCGCTCGGGACCGCAACTGCTGGGTTCGCGATCGGGCTGCTCGGGCTGTGGGGGCTCATCCTCGCGGTCGCTGTGCTCGAGTTTGGGCTGAACGGAATGATCACCACGGCGATCGCACTCGTGCTGACGACGTTTGCCGCGACCTGGGCACTCCCCGAGACGGCTGCGTTCGCTAGGTACCTCGCGGCCGGTGCGGCGGCCAGTGTCGTGTTGTACCTCCTGTCGATCGCACTGCGGACGGCGTTTCTCGAAGACGCCCGCGCCGTCCGAACGGATCCAATTGCGATCGCGTTCGAGGCGCTCACCGCCCTCGCCGTGGTTGCGATCGTGCCCGTCACAGCTGCGTGGATCGCCGGTCACCCCGGCGGCATCGGCTCATTCTTTGTGGGAGTCGCCGCACCATGGGTAGTCGTTGTGGCCGCCCGGCAATGTTCCGTCGTATTCGACAAATCGAGGCTTGCGTGGTACCGCGATCGGTTCGTCACTGCGGCAATCCGGGATATGGAGGCGATCGCAAACGCTGTCTCGATGAGTACTGCCCGGGGCGAAACGCACACCGACGCGGCCACCGCCGTCGAGGATGCCGAATCGATCGTCGCCGCCGCGCCGGTGCGTCTCCCGGCGGCCGATCGGTTCCTCGAAACCGCCCAGGGAAGCTTGGTTGGTGGAAATAAAACGAAGGCAGCGGCCGCAGCGGCGCTGGCAGTGTCGATCGCCGAGTTGACGCCACCAGTTGACGCCTATCTCGACAGTGTCTCACGATTCATGGAGGCGCTCGCACCCGAGGCCGGGTCGCTGTCGATCGCAACGGTCGATCTCTCGGACGTTCGAGCTGCACGTGACGCTGGGGATCAGGAGACGGCAAAATCGCTGTCTGAGGACGCGGTTGCGGCTGCAATCGGCGGCTCAGGCGGGCTGGTCGAACTCGTCGTCCAGCAGCTCGATTCGGTGCAGAAGTCGCGGCGATCGCTGCCGATCGATGCGTTGCTCGCACGGCTGGAAGCAGCGCTTGCGCTGAGTTCCGCAGCCGCGATCGAGACTGCCGGCCCTGAGCAGTCCGACCTGTCGATCGACGAGTTGCTCACCCGATTAGCCGCGGTCGAGGATCGGTCAGTCACGACGTCGCGGGAGACGGTTCGGTCGGCCGCCGGAACTGGCTGGGAAGCGATCTGCCGGGGTGATCGTGCGATCGACCACGGCGCGCTTACTGCGGCGGCAAACGCGTACACGATCGCGATCGAGGCATACCTGCGTGGGCACGCCGCCGCGATCGAGAGCGGGCTTGATACCGACGAAAAGCGGATCAGCCGAACGCTATCTCTCCTCATTGATGGACAGGCGACGGTGTTGCACGCCGTCGCAATCGAAACGTATGGCGATCGCTCGATTAGTGATAGTGGTCACGGCTATCGGTGGAGTGGAGACCACGATCGCTCGACTGAGGACCGCGGTCACGGCGACGCCCACACGCACGATCGATCGGTTCGCCGGCAGACACTCTCGATCGGCCTTTCGGCGCTACGGGCGGCCAGAACGCAGGCCGGAATCCAGTCGGATCGAGTCCGTGCAGTCCGGCTGTTCGTCCGACGGGGTGAGCTACGCGGCCGAGTCGAGCAGATCAATGCAACCACTGACGCCGCAGTAACTGCCGCCCACGCCGGCGATCGCTCGGAAGCTGCGAGCGCCTACAGGGAGGCCGCCAATCGGCTCGAGACGCTCTCAGAGCGCGCTAGCGCCGCAGGACTGGCCGACGCAGCGACGACGCTTTCGCGCGCCGTCGTTCAGTGTGAACAAAACGCAGCAACCCTGCACGCCGGTTCAGCCGATATCGAGCCTGTCGACCTTTCGATCGGAGACAGCGAGCGAACGCCGCCACCCGATCCCGAACCGATCGGCGACGAGATCCGGGCAGCGCTGGCTGGCGATCGGCTCGTCACACTCCGGGATGTACTGTTGGACGCGCAGTCTCATCCCGTATCAGCAGCCTACGACGAAGCGACTGCGGGAACCGTCGAGTCCATGGCGACAGTGGTCGCGACGATGGATCCGCTTTTCGGCACCCCGGACCTCGACGGGCTAGAGGCTGTTTCCCGTGAGGTACTGACAGACGCGCTCGCGGCTGTGATCGATCGGCTTGCGGGGGAGCTTGAGGCAACACACGAACGCGATCGTGAGGGCGTTGGCGACCGGCCGGCAGTCCTGGATGCGGATCCGCTTGGGGATCTAGCGGCCACCGAGTCACTGTCTGCATTCGTCGCGGTGTGGATCGATCGCGCCGACGAACTCGCTGTGGCCGCTGAAACAATCATACAGCCAACCCAATCCGAGGACGCTGTGTGAGCCCGATAGTGATACCAATTTTCAATACGCCCCCCGGCGTAGAGGGAAGTATGGCAAAAGACAAACCAGATCGTGGAGAGATTCTCGGTATCCCGTACAACTTCGAGCGCCCGAGCCTCGGGCGGATGCTGTCGTCATACTGGCAGCCCGGCAAAGGCATGCTCGTCAAGAAGCCGTTCGGCATCGGCTACACGGTGAACCTCGCGAACTGGCGATCGTGGGCTGTCCTTCTCGTCGCCGGCGCGCTTCTCGTCCAGGAACGAAACAGCCGCGAGGCGGACGAAGCGGCCGAAACCGACGACGAGCCCGTCGAAGTCATCGTTGAGGACTGAGGCGGTCACCAGCGTCGATCGACGTGCCTATTTTTTTCGCCACGAATCACGTGGTATGCTTCGGTACGTGACGACCAATGACGGCAAGCTTCGGGAAGCCCGCGACTATCTCGGCGATTCGATCGAGGGCTACAACTTCGACTACACCGAGATTCAACACGACGATCTCGAAGCGATCGCTGCGGCCGGCGCGCGCGAGGCGTACCGCGAGGTCGGCGGCCCAGTGATTGTCGACGACGCTGGCCTCTTCATCGACGCCTTCGACGGGTTCCCCGGCCCCTACTCGGCGTACGTTGAGGAAACGATCGGGATCGAACGAGTCCAGACACTCGCTGAACCGCTGGCGGATCGCTCGGCGTCGTTTCGGTGTGCGCTGGCGTACTGCGACGGCGAGCCGTTTTCGGCATCACCAGATCCGATCGATCGCGACGATCGCACAACCGCGGCTGCGGCAGGCGCCGAACAGGACGCCACAGAGCGCGAACCGCTGCCCGTTAAGCTCTTCGTGGGATCGGTACCCGGCACGATCGTTGAGCCGCGCGGCACCGGTGGATTCGGATACGACCCGATCTTCGAACACGACGGATCGACCTTCGCAGAGATGAACGCTGCCGAAAAGAACGCGCTATCACACCGTGGCCGAGCGCTCGCGAAGTTCGCCGAGTGGTACGAAACGCGCTAGCGATAGATGCAGATGCAGGCCTCCTACTCGGCCTCACTGGCTCGTGGCGGCCGATCAGGACCTTCGTAGGACGCCTCGTGAACTGACGCAAATAGTGACTCTGCGTTGAACACGGCCGCGAACGCCGCCGGCTCGCGGACGCTAATCGGAAACCGATCGTTGAGCGCCGCTGCGGCTCCCGCCCCTGTGAGTCGATCGTCGTACGAGAGCACGTGCATTGCGCCGCCGCGGTAGGCCGATCCGAGTGCCGGGTGATCGCCTGCGGGATGGGTTACCCGCCTTCGCCACGCATCGAGGGTCGATCGCCACCCCGTCGCCAGGGACGTCTGGGGTTCGTTCGATACATCGGTTGCCGTCGCAGTGTCGTCGTCACTTGCGTCAACGACTGCGTCGATAACCGCCACCGCATCGGCGAGGAGGGCGTCGCTCGCGATCACGTCGATCCACGTGTGCTGCCACAGTTGGTCGATCGCCGTGGTTGCCGCCTCGTCGACGCCAAACAAATCTGCAGCCCACACGTCTGCATCGACAACGATCGCCGCTGGCGAGGGCTCTTGGGGCGTATCCGCCTGCTGGGCTGGCTCGGCACTTGATGGCGCGTCACGACGGCCATTTACCACCGAACTGATCGTCTCGATCGTCGCGTCGTGAGAGCGCGCGCGATCAAACAGTGCTGTCCAGGACATCTCTATGAGCGTACCAGCCCGTCGGAGTTGGGGCTATCGGTCCGTCGTCAGCGGATCGACAGCCGCCCGTCTGACGGATTCTTTTATATTCGGGGTTGCTATCGATCATCGGGCGCGCCGGGTTCCTCAGTTCCCATCCTCCCGTTTTCAGCGCGCCCCGGCTTTTCGGTGCGCAGTGCTCACGAGGCCAACAGTGCCTTGCGAACGTCGGCTTCGGCGTCGCGTTCGATCAACAGCGCGACACGATCGCCGGCTTCGACAACCGTGCCGGGCAGCGGAATCGTCAGTGGCTCGCGGCTGCGACCGTGTGCGTACAGCCGCGCCGAGGTTGGCAGCTCGAGATCGTTGACGCGCTCGCCGATCACCGGGGAGCCGTCATCAATTGTCACGACGGTCAACTGGAGGGTTTCGGTTATGTCCCCGATCGCGTTCAGGCTGCCGCCCAACAGCGCGGTTTTTGCCCCGGCCGCGCCGAGGCGTTCGGGATAAATCAGGTCGTCCGCAACGGCGTCGTAGGTTTCATAGCGCTCTTGGGTGACGTCCTCGCTGATCCGAAGCACCGTTCGACAGCCAGCCTCGTGGCCGATCGAACAGATCTCGTAGTTCGTCTCGACATCGCCCGTTAACCCACCAATCGCGACCGCCTCCGCAAGGCCGGCAGCTTCGAGCACCGATCGATCGGAGCCATCCCCCTCGATGACCTGCAAGCCGCTCGATCGAGCGCGTTCGGCCTTTGTATGGTCGATCTCGACGACGACGACATCGTATCCCTCTTCGGCCAACACCCGCGCGGTTCGAGCGCCAACCCGGCCGTACCCTACGATAATCAGTACCATGGTATTGCGTATGATCGTGGGTGTAAAAAAGGTGTAGCCTGCTGTGGCCTCTCGCTTACCGCGCGATCAAAACGAGTAGCCGTCGTCGCCCTCAGTTCGTCGTGCGGGGTCCTGTTGGTCTTCTGTGACCTGCGAGAAGAGATCGTCTTCGAGTTCGTCCTCGGTCTCCTCGGGCGTGTTGTACGTCGAAACCCCCATCGTCAACAGCTCCTCGATCGCCTGGTCGCGGTTGATAAACTCACCCTGTGAGACGAGCCGGTCGATCTCGGAGTCAATCCGATCGGGAATCGGAACCTCGAATGTGGCCATAGCGGTCGTTTGTGATTCACCGTGGTAAACGCTGTGTTTCACTCAATGTATCACCGCTGTCGTATCTGATAGCATGTCGACGCTTGTACCAACACAGTCAAGGTCGATCTCTCCCCATCGGTGGGTACGACCAACTGGTCGGCTCGCATGACACTCCAAGCACTACTCGGGACAGATGTGGTGTTGTTTTTCATCGTCGGCCTGCTCGGCGGCGCACACTGTATCGGCATGTGTGGACCGCTGGTCACCGTCTACGCGAACCGCATGGACGACGGTCGCTCCCGGGGTGTCGAACCCGACGGCGGCTACCTCTCGGTATACGAAGTCAGACAACACGGGCTGTTCAACCTCGGACGAGCGGCGAGCTACACCGCGATCGGCGCGTTGATGGGCGCGATCGGCAGCGTGGCGTTTGTCTCGGTCGGCCGCGTGAGCGACGCCGCAGGAACGGTTCGTGGGATCGTCGGCATCGTGATCGGAATCGCGATCGTAGTGATCGGAATCCGCCACGCGCTCGGGCGGGCACACAGTGGGATTCCCCTCCCCGGCCTCTCGCGGCTCACCACGTGGTTGACCCACCGAGTCGATCGGCTCGCAAACGGTCCGGGAATCGTTGCGCTCGGCGCGGTCCACGGCCTGTTGCCATGTCCGATTATCTATCCGGCGTACCTGTACGCGTTCGCGAGTGGGTCGGCGACCGCCGGAGCGATCGCCCTCGCAGCGCTTGGTATCGGAACGATTCCCGCCGTCTTCGGCTACGGGACGGTGATCGAGTCGATCGACGCGGCCCACAGACAGTGGCTGTACCGTGCGCTCGGTGTCGCCTTTGTTATCCTTGGGTACGTGCTCTTCGCCCACGGGCTCATGAGCCTCGGGATTCACGTGCCGCACCCGTCGTTGCCATTCTGGGACCCGATCGATCCTGTCGGTGCCGCTGGCAGCGGTCATTAATAATACAGCAACAAGTTGGACACACCGCACTCCTACTCGAGAAAGCGCGACTGGATATCCTCAGTTGGCATCATACACTGGTCTTTTTTCCCGAACACTCGATAGCGGTTGGCTGCGACGACGTTGTATCCCCAGTCACGCAGCACCCGTGGGAGGAACCGAAGCGGCCGCGCGAGCGCGTAGACGCCGCCGAGGCGGCTCGCAATGCGGATCACCGCGCTGGATTTGACGTAGACGTCGTCGCCATCAACGAGGACGATCGAGTCGAGCCGCTTGGTGTCGAGATCGTGTTCGGCGAGTAGCTGCTCGCCAACGTCCGACTGGAGCGACGCAAACTTGAACTGCCCTTCTGGATCACGAGGGATGAGAAACTGAACGAATCCCGTACAGAGGTTACACACGCCGTCGAAGAGGACGATTGGATGTCCCTCTGAGATGTCCTCGCTCATACATGATCGTTAGGTTGCCACCGGATTTAGTATTCCGATCGCCCAGACGACGCCCGTCCCAGCAACCCAAAGCGTACACCCACCCGCCGAGAATTGAACGAAGGTTGATATCCGATCAACACGATGAGCCGATCGTATGCTGGAACTGTACCAATCAGAGGGCTGTCCGCACTGTGGGAAGGTCAGACAGACGCTTTCGGAGCTTGGCGTCTCGTACGTGACACACAACCCACGGCTGCCCGGAAACGTCGGTGGCGACACGACCAACGAAGTCACTCATGAGGAACTCGTTGCTGGCGGGGAAGACCAGATTCCGTATCTGGTCGACACCGATCGCGGCGTGGCGATGTACGAGAGCGATGAAATCGTCGAGTACCTCAAAACACACTACGGCTAAGCGCGGTGGATACGGCACAAACGGTTCGGATCTGTACATTCTTTTGCATGCGCATGCAGTGATCGCATACGATGGTATTGGATCTCTCGACGGCATCGGCCGTCGACCCACCGGCCCGCGATCGCGTCTCCGCGTTCGGGGACGGTGACCCGCCCGCGATCGTCAGCGTGAGCGACATCCACGGCCACCTCGGGGCCGCCCGCAGCGCGCTGCAGACGCTCTCGGATCATCCCGAGTACCCGCCAGTCGTGACAAGCGATCGCGACGGGACGCTCCGGTGGGCCGGTGAGAACTACGTGCTCGTGTTTAACGGAGATTTGATCGATCGCGGGCCGCACAACGAGGAGGTCCTCGATCTCGTTGCACGACTTGTCATCGACGCGCCCCCCGGCCGAGTCAGGGTGACCCTCGGAAACCACGAGGCGATCGTGCTCACGCCCGAACCGCTCGGGTTTCGGCAGTGGTTCTCCGGGCAAGCTGATTCGCCCGCCCGCGCAACGTTCCTTGAGGCGATCCGTAATGGCCACGTCATCGCCGCTTACGAGGGCCACAACGTCACGTACGCCCACGCGGGATCGCCGGTCCCCTACGACGTCGCGTCGGTTAACGAGTCGCTCCGATCGGCGGCAGTGTCGCTTTCGGCCGCGGTGGGGACGAACGAGGACGTCCCGACGCAGCGATCGGTCCTTACCAAACATCCCATTGTCCTTGGGGTCGGTCAGGATCATCTCAAGGGGCCTGGTGCGGGACTCGTCTGGCTGCACTTCGATCACCTCCCGCCGGATGCCCCGCCGCAGGTCGTTGGCCACACCCGGCACAATACGCCGCAACGAAAAGGGTCAGTGTACTGCCAAAACATCATCCAGAGCAACCTCGATCGCGACGGCGGCGAAGGCGTGTTTTTCGAGACGCCCGAAGCGCTGTCAGCGGTGGTTCGATCGGCAGATGGCAGCGTCGAGACGACGGTACTCGATCGGTTTGACGGGGAGCATAGTCGGTAGCGATCAGTAGGTTACTTCGGTGGACGCTGTTGTCGGCGTGAGAAAGTCCCATTCACGAATAGCAAAGCCGACGATCTTGATGCGACGCTGGAGGTGTTCCCATTCGCGTGCGATCTCACGGCGACGGTCTTCTTCGTCTGCGTCGAGCGCCTCCTCGGCGAGTGTTCCGCGAAGCTGGTTCGGTGACTCGACATCGAACTCTTCCTCCCAGTCGCGGATCTGCGCCTTCATATTCGCGAGGCGATCGGTGAGTTCCTCGACAGTGTGGCCGCTGTCCCGAAGTCGCATCGCTTCCTGCATCGCCTGACGACGGTAGTCGGGATAGTATGTGGTGTGGGTGCCGCTCTCGTCACGGTGGAGGATCCCATCCTCGACGAGGCGTTCGAGGACGCGCTTGGTCGGCTCGTGTGACCAGCCCGCTTCGGAGGCGATCCAGTTTGTGGTCCGTGGCTCCGACAGTTGCCGTGCGACCATTCGGACACGATCTTCGCCCGTTGTCTGCCGTTCAATCAGATTTTCGGAGCTCGATTCGTCTTCGGCCATATGCTACTGTTTACACACTATCTACATATAGATTGAGGTAGCTTGTTCTATATCGAATACTGTTCGCTACCGGTTCACCCACGAAGCTGAGCCGAACCAAAGCAAATGATCGTCCTAACTAATCATAAAAAAACGGGACGTTTGCCCACTAGCAAAAATAACGGACCAGCCCTTCACGGGTTGGTCACTTCCCCCAGAACGGATCGCGCTTGCGTCGCTTGGCCAGATACCCGGAGAGTGCTTCGAGTTCGTCAGCCGGAATTTCGCCTTTTAGCTCCTGTTCGAGGATCTTCGCGTGTTTTTCGGGGAGTTCGATCCACAGCTCGTCGCCCTCGTCGATCTGGCGACCAACCGTTGGGCCGTCGATCGCCACGCTGACCCGCGAGCCAGCCCGGGCCTCGGAGACGTCGTCGCCTTGCTCTTGAATCCCCGAGAGTTCACCAACGCGGGTCGGCTCGTTGCCCTCGAATTTGACCACGCGCATGTTGTTTTTCATCGTGCCAGCCATCACCTCGACGCCGACGACCGCCGGGTTCGACTGTCTGAACACGTGGTCTTCGAGGATCCGGAATCGGGCCGGGCGGACGATCTTATCGAGGATCGTCTCCTGTTGGGCGCGTTTGAGTTCGGTGACGAAGCCGTCGTACTCCTCGACGAGCTGGTAGATCACGTCGTCGACGAACAGCTTGACTTCGGAGTTTTCGAGCTCGCGTTCGGCATTCGCTAACACGTCTACATTGAATCCCAAGATCGCACGGTTCTCGGGCTCGTTCGCAGTCCCCGCGACCGCGACGTCCCGCGGTGCAATGTCACCGACCTCCGCGCGGAGGATCGGGACCTCCGCCTCTTTGAGCGCGTTGGCCATCGCCTCGAGACTCCCGAGGGTGTCGGCCTTGACGACGACGCCGTTTTCTTCGGTGTCGACCTCGATCTCGGCGAGTTCGGCTTCGACCTCGGCGATCACGTCCTCGACGGACTGATCGCGCACGACCCGAACCGGCGCGCCCGCGAGGGCGGCGTCAAGATCCGGCGCAGCGATCTTGATCCCTGCGGCAGCCCCCACTGATTCGACGCGATCGAACCGCTTTTCGACGCGAATCTCGGCGTTCGGCCGCGGCTGCAACAGCGCACGGACCTCGGTGACGATCGGCTCGTTCGACGCCCCGACGACGATCGTGTCTCCCTCGGTGATCGTGCCGTCGTAGACAACGACATCGAGTGTCGAGCCAAAGCCGCGCTCTTCTTTCACCTCAAGAACGGTCCCCTCGCCGGGACCTGCCACGTTGATCTCCATCTCGGCTTTCATGAACCGCTGGGAGAGTCCCATAAGCACCGCCAGCAGGTCTGCGACCCCCTCGCCTGTCATCGCCGAGACGGGGACGACGCCGATGTTCTTCTGGAAATTCTGGACGCGCCAGTACAGATCCGCTGAGAAGCCGCTGTCTGAGAGCTCACCGATGATCTGATAGAGGTTCTCGTCCAGCCGCTTCCGCGCGTTGTCGCTTTGGGCGTCATAACTGGGTTTGATCGCCGAGTCCTCGTTGGGATTCCACCCCGGCGTTGTGTCGACCTTGTTGGCAGCGACGACGAACGGCGTACCGGTGCGTCGGAGAATGTCGATCGCTTCCTCGGTCTGTGGCTGGAAGCCATCGTTGACGTCAACGACGAGGACCGCGATGTCCGCGAGTGCGCCCCCGCGAGCGCGAAGCGTCGAAAACGAGTGGTGACCGGGCGTGTCGATAAACAACAATCCCGGAAGATCGAAGTCTTCGACCATGACAAGATCGCCAGCCATCTCTGCTACGGTTTCGAGCGGTACCGCCGTCGCGCCGATGTGCTGGGTGATCGCACCGGCCTCGCCCTCGCTCACGGCCGAGCCACGGATCTTGTCGAGTAGACTCGTTTTGCCGTGATCGACGTGGCCGAGAACCGCGACGATCGGTGTACGCAGCGACGCAGATGAGTTATCTGACATTGGAACACACCCCAAAGAAGTCTTTGCCGAAGACTATCCGCGATTGGAGTTAAGCCTTTCAACTTCCCGATCAGCCGCCGCGGTCGGTGAAAACTAGTCGTGCGGGTGGAATCGGCGGACTGCACCACGAACGGCCTTCGACTCACCGAGGAACGTGATCCGATCGCCGTGCTGTAATGCTTCGTCAGCCTTCGGGACGTGTGAGTCGCCGCCACGGACGATCACCGCGACGATACAGCCGTCGGGGATCTCTTCGTTGACCTCTCTGATCGTTCGTCCGACGAGATCCTCGGCGGTGACGGCAATCTCTTGCACGTCATGACCGTCGCCGAGTTCACTCATCCAGTGGAAGATCGATGGCCGCTCGATTTCGTTGTCGATCGACCACGCGGTGGCCATCGACGCGTCGATCGCGCCCACGTCGAGCGCCTCGAACGCCTCGACGTTGTCCGGCTGGTTGACCCGGCTGAGAACCTGGCTGACACCGAATTTTGTCCGCGCAAGCTGACAGACGAGGAGGTTCGTGTCATCGTCGCCAGTCGCGGCGACGACCGTCTTGGCATTGGCAATCCCCGCATCCTCAAGGGTTTTGGCGTCAGTTCCGTCGCCGAGGGCAGCCTCGAATCCGTCGACCTGCAGTGACTCGATGGTCTCTTTACGCTCATCGACAACGATGATATTCTCTCCGCGGTTCTCCAGTCGTGTGGCGAGCGCGCGCCCGACGCGGCCCCCGCCGACGATTATTGTTGGCATCGGTATCACATCCAGTCGCTGTGCGATCTGTCGCGACAGCCCAGCTTCGAACACAACCGTCGCGAAAATCACGAGGAAGACAGTCCCCAAAAGCACCTGCGCGTCAGCCGTCCGGCCAACCTCTTGCAGTTCGATCGCAAACAGCGTAGCCACGCTTGCGGGAATGATTCCACGCGGCCCGACAAGGCTCAAGAAGTACCGCTCGTTTCGGGTAAACTGGCGATCGCGTGCGGACGCAAACACCGCGAGTGGCCGGACGACGAGTGTGACGACCGCAACGACCGCGAACCCACCGAGCCCGAGCCCGATGAGCGCCCCGATGTCGACGAGCGCCGCGAGAGAAATAAATACGAACGAAAGGACGAGAAGCGTGAGGTCGCGGGCGAACTCGTCGATCGCCTCCTCGTGGTCAAGCTCTGCGTTCCCGAGCACGATTCCAGCAGCGGCTGCCGCAGCGACACCCGTCTCTGCGAGGATACTAGACGAGAGTCCGTACGAGAGTACCGCGCCGGCGAGGACGACAAACCGCGCTGTCTGGGGGGCAGCGTCTGCGGGAACGTCGAGCCGCTGCAGCGTCTCACGGACCGCAAGCGCGACGGCAACCCCGACGGCGACGCCAAGGCCAACCCGAACGAGAAAGCCCGTCGGCACCGCGAGCAGCTCCGTCTCCAACACGAGCAGTTCGAACACCACGATCGCGAGCACGGCCGCCGTTACGTCGTTGAAGATACCCTCGGCCTCAAGCGTCGTCCCGACGTGTTCGCGGACGCGAACGACGTCGAGGATTGGGGTAATGACTGTCGGACCGGTGGCGATGAGGAGCGCGCCGATCAGGAAGGACACTCCCCACGACGCACCAATAAAGAACCGCACCGCAAGTGCCGTTCCGACGAGGCTGCCGATCGCACCGATCGTGATCAGCCCGCCGATTGCCTTGGGCGCGCGTTCGAGTTTGTCGCGGCGGAGCTGAAACGCACCGTCGAACACGATGATTGCGACGCTCACGCCGACGAGTGTCGATAGCCCACCGCCAGTCCCGAACGTCTCGAGCGTGATGAGGCCCAGTCCTACCTCCCCGAGTAGCACGCCGATCGGAATGAGAAACAGCACGCTCGGGATTTTGAGTCGCTTTGCGAGAATCTGGGTTCCGATACCGGCGACGAGAATTATCGTAACGATTGTGAGCAGTCCTGTTGCCACCGAAGGTCCCTACAATCCATAGCTCTGTGTCGTATTTAAGCGTCGTGCCTGACTGCTATGGCTCGCTCTGGTCAGCGTCTGACGCTCCCCAGTGTTTATATGATTACACGCGAATACGCGGAGTATGGTAGATATCCTAGCGGAGAACCTCTCGGGGAAGTCCGTCATGGGCGCGGATGGTACCGAACTCGGTGAGCTGTACAACATCACGATGGACCTCAAGACCGGCGCGCTCGAAGCCCTGCTCGTGACGCCACAAGAGGGAATCGTTCCTGCTGAACACGGACTCGAGACAAACGATCGTGGCCGCATTCGGCTCCCGGTCGGCGCGGTGCAGGCAGTCAAAGATTACATTGTCGTCGCCCGTTAAATGCATATTCTCGATACGTCTGCGTTTATCCACGAGTATCACACCGACGCGCCGACTGCGTCGATCCCGCTCGTCCGTGAGGAGCTTGAGGGCGAACACGCCTTCCGGTTCGACGCCGACGAGGGTGCTGGGATGCACATTCACATTCCCGCAGAGGGGACTGTCGAGAAGATCGGTCGTGCGGCCGTCGAAACCGGTGACGCAAACGAGCTCTCAGAAACCGATACCCGACTGCTCGCGGCCGCCTTCGAACTCGATGGCGTTCTGGTGACCGACGACTACGCGATGCAGAACGTCGCCGAACACCTCGGGATCTCCGTCGATGTCATCGCTCGCGACGGAATTTCAGAGGAGCGGGCCTGGATTTTCCAGTGTGCTGGCTGTGGCCGGGAGTTCGATGAGCACCACGAGCGGTGTCCGATCTGCGGGAGCGAACTCACGCGCAAAAACCCAAGCTAACGGTCGTCGATCACAGTCGGTGGTCAAAAGAAGCAAATCGCCACCGGTGACTACAAGAGGCCGACCGCGCCGGCGTACTGAATGCCAAATATCACGGCGTTGTTCGCACCATGTGCGATCGCCGGAACCCAGATCGTTCCGGTTCGCTCGTAGAGATAGCCCAAGACGAGTCCCAACAGCGCGATGACAACCAGCGTCGCGTACTGCTGGCTCGGATCGCCGATAATCGCCGGAAGGTGGATCGAGCCGAAAACCACCGTTGCGAGCACGATTGCGGGCCACGCGCCCCACGAGTCGCGAAGCCGCGCCTGTAACACCCCACGGAACAACAGCTCCTCGGCGGGCCCAACGAGCAGGATCGAAAGCACGATCATCCCCAAAAAGTAGTCCGGGTTGCCGAGGCCGTCGATGATCGCGCGGTTTGCCCCTGTCGAGATGCCAAGCGAATTAAACAGCGCAGAGATTCCCATCTGCCCACCCAACAGGACGGCGGTTCCGACCACGATCGCGATCGTATGTTTGGGCGCTAACCCGTCGAAGCCGACCATCTCCCAGCGATCGGTAACCCGAAGATACCAGAGCACAACGAACCCAAATAGGAGGAACTGGATCGCCGTTATCGACAGCCGGACGATCGTCGCATCGGGGTTCCCGCCGGTCGCAGCGACGAGCGGTTCACGAACTGCGGCGACCGCGAGGCTCGCGGTGACTAACGCGGCGAGAACGACAAAGATGCCCTCAAACAGCGCCGAGCCGCGACGTATCCACAACTGCATATCCCAATCCGAGGTATCCGCCATTGGGTTCAGCGTACACGCTCGATCCTGTTAGCCGCACCGATCCTGGCCGTCGGCGATCGCGACTTCTGCGCGTCAGTCGACGACGAGGGTTCGCTTGTCAGAAACGGCGTCAGCCTCCTCGAAGTCACCGCCGCCCAACAGCCCGCGAGCGGCTCGTTTGCCCCACTCGACGGCGGGTTGGGTGAACGTCGACACGTTTGCAAGCTCCCCGTAGAGCACGCACGCGGCTTCCATCGCGTACAGGAGTTCGCCGATCCCCCGTTCGTCGACCGCATCAATCTCGATCCTGACGGAGGGCCGACCCGCCTCTGCGAGGCTCGCCTCCGTCGCCTCGAACTCCGCGTCGAGAAGCGATCCCAGCGAGGAGCCTCCGAGGTAGGACAGCCCCGACAGCTCCGTTTCGGGAATCGCAATGTCCGATCGCTCCTGCGGCCGCACGAGCGTGACGAGCTTGTCCCGCGGGCCCGCGCGGTACAGTTGGAGCTGCGAGTGCTGGTCGGTTGCGCCGAGCGCACGGGCGGGCGTCTGCCCAATTCCGTCCTTGCCGAGGCTTTCGGCCCACAGCTGGGCAAACCACTCGGCGAAGTACTCGAGTGACTCGCTGTATGGCATCATCGCGTTTGTGAGCGCGCCGCGTTCAGCCAGTGCATACGAGACGGCCCCGTACGCGTACGCCGGCGACTCGTACAGTGATCCCGAGAGCTTCGACGCCTCACTCGCCGCACCCGCGAGGATCGCCTCAAGATCGTGGCCCTGGATGGCTGCGACCGCCAAGCCAACAGACGACAGCGCCGAAAAGCGACCCGGCACGCCGTCGGGAACCGGCAGGGTTGGGAGATCGTGTGTCGCTGCTAGCTCGTGGAGGTTACCCGAGTCACCGGTCGTGACGAACGTCCGGTCCGTCCAGTCGACGCCGGCGTCGGTCATCCGATCGCGGACGACGAGGAAGTTCGACAGCGTTTCCGCGGTCGTTCCCGAGCGGCTCACGACGTTCACAACCGTTTGTGAGAGATCGATCGTCGACAACAGCTGATCGATCGCCTCGGGGTCGACGTTGTCGAGGTAGTACGTGTCCGCGTGCTCTGGACCCGACAGCGCGGCGTCGATCGTCGCCGCACCGAGCGCGCTGCCGCCGATCCCGACCGTAAGAATCGATTCGGGCTCGTCGAACCCCGAGATGGCGGCCTCAATCGCCGCTGGATCGGTTGTCTCCGGGAGGTTCAACGCCGCGTAGCCGTGTTCGGCCGCCTCTCGGCCGGTGTCGATTCGTTCGTGTGCGGTCGCCACCCGCTCGTCGAGGCGATCGAGCACGTCCGCCGTGACGCCGGGGACGGTGTCGATCGCGTTGCCGAGGTCTACTCGCATGTGTACTTCCGCGGTAGCCACCAATATAGCAGTTGTCGTCTCTGTTGTGCCGCTACCCAGCCGGCTCGTGTGCGAGCCAAATCCGTGTGATTAAGCGACCACACAGCCTACCAGCGCATATGGAAGACAGCTACGGTGGGCTGTTCGGCGCCATCCCCTACGCCTTCCGGCAGAGCCGATCGGTGCTGTTTAAATTGTACGTCGTGGTCGGAACGCTCGCGGCGGCGCTGATCGGGCTTATCGTCCTGTTCGGACTCATCGTCCTCATCGGCGAGACTGCCGAGGTCCCCGGCGGTTCGCTCACGCTATCTCGATCGCTGTACGTCCTGTTGGGATTGGTGTTTGCCGGGCCGCTTCTCGCGCCCACGCTGTTTGTTGCCCGTCGCCATCGGACCGCACGAACGGTGGCTGACCGATACGATCCAGCCTTGGCCCTGACTGGATTTGGCTTTCTCGTGTCAGTGTACGTCGGACTCATCATCACCGTGCCGCCCGAGCAACAGGAGCCGGTCGGCGGGGTCTTCGGGCCGATCGTCGACGTGCTCTATGGGCTCGCCCAGCCGTTCGGACTGCTCCCTCCTGTTTTCGGCGCGATCGCAATTTTTGTCGTCCATTATGTACTCTCGAAACCCACATGAGCGATCACGGTGGTGACAGGCTGCGCTGTCGAAACCTCCAAACGGCTCAGCGATCTACCCCTGGCAAATGACTGATGATTCCTCATCCGACGGCAAAGAGAGTACGTTTCTCGTGACCCACGCCGACGAGCACTCGGCGGTGTTGAAAGACGTTCACGACGGACAAGTCCACGCGCTCTCGACGAACCCCGGGGTCGACGTCGACGACGCGATCGAGGGGATCGTCGCGCCGGATCCGCCGCTCGAGGTCTCCTGGCAACTCGTCGAAGTCACCGACCGTCGATCGCTGTCGATCGAGGTGAGCGAGGAGCCACCGACCCAACAAGAGCGTGCGATCGCCGACAGCCAACCTGAAGGCGAACTGACGCGACAACCACGGGCGGGAATCGGCGAGCTACACGTGGTAACCGTGCCGGAAGAAACGACCGAAGCGGCCGTTTCCGATGTCGTCGACGATCGGGAGGCAACACTCTCGCGGGCCGCTCGGCTCGGGGTCAACCGCGTCGAGGTTCGTTCGACTACCGGCGTCGTGAGCGTGCGGTACCTTCCGTAGCAGTTCCGGTTCCGTCGACTGAGTCTGTTTACTGTAGCGAATTACCGGTCGATCGACTAACGTACATCGATTGATCTGGTGGCAACTCCAATAGACCGCACAGTGAGTGCCGGAGCGATAGCGTTTGGAGTCGGTTACTCTCGCCGAGCAAATTTTAATGAGAAAATTCCAAAGCCGATCGCTCCCGTAGCTTCCACATGGCATCTATCACGAACCTCGCGGCGGGCGTGCAGGCGTTCACGGCCAACGCCTTTCTCGTCGATGGCGATCGGCCTGTCCTCATCGACACGGGCGCGAACTTCGACATCGTACCGCGAATCCGAACGTCCGTCGACACGCTTGAAGCGGTCGTGCTCACGCACACCCATCCGGACCACGTGGGCAACGTCGATGCAGTCAGGGATGCCTTCGGGGTCGAAACGTGGGGATACGACCCGGATCAGCCTGCGGTCGACAACCCGATCGCCGACGGCGAGACCGTCAAACTGGGCGATGATGAGTACGTCGCGGTGCATACTCCTGGCCACAAGAACGACCACATCTGTCTCTACGGTGAGGCGTCGCGCACACTCTTCGCTGGCGATCTGGTGTTCCAAAACGGCTCGTTCGGGCGGACAGACCTCGCCGAAGGCGATCGCGAGGCGCTGATCGAAAGCATCGATCGGATCCGCTCGGTCGTCGGAGCCGATCTGGCGGCAATGTACGTCGGCCATGGGCCGGACGTGCTCGAGGACCCCGCCTCCCACATTGATCTGGCCGCACGGATAGCTCGGAGCATGTGACCCGGGCAGTTCTGCGGGCTACCTGAAGGCGATATCCAGCAGCGATCGATACGCGTCTGTATATGCGGCAGCGATCGCAGTCGAATCGGCCCGTTCGTCGCTCGTGAGCGCTGGCAGTTCGTGAGTCGCTTGCGGGTCGAGGGGGTCGACAACCCGCTCGACACGCTCTTCGAGTTGGCCTTCGTGGGCGCTGCCGCTGACGATTTCGTGGGCCTTCGCGTACCGTTCGCCATCGTACACTCGGACGCGACTCGGCTCGACGATCGCGACCGCGTCAAATGACACTCCCGAGACTGGGACTGCGATGTCGCCGTAGGACTCAACCACGACGGGGTCGGTCGTCGCAATCGCTGATTCGACGCGGTCGAACGCTGGCACGTACCGGTCAGCCATAACCTCGTTGAACTCCGGAACTGTCTGTACCCACACGGCCTCGTCGATCGGCAGCGACTCCCGGACGGCTGCCGGGAACAGGTCGGCATCGATCGCGTTCGCGTTGACCACGAAGCTGTCCCCCGATCTCGTCCGGACCCGATCGACGAGAAACGTTCGCCCGTCCTCACCCAGCATGCCGCGACGACCGGGGGTCGGTCGCCACAGCCGATGGACGGGATTGAGCCGCTCTTCTTCTCCAGCGCGATCGCTTGTGGCAGCCAGGCGGTGGACGTCTTTGCCGTACAGGCGGCCCTCCTCGATCGCCCGGCAGACGTCGTCGTGGTCGAACCAGTAGTCGTTTCCCGCACGCGGCTTGAAACCGATTGCGCCGTCGATCGCTTCGAGGAGCCCGACAGAGAACGTGGTTTTGCCGGCGTCAACGCGCGCACCGCCGGCGACGAGCAGCTTCATCTACTCGTCAGTGTCGGTGCCGGTGTTGGCCTCGGTATTGGTTCCGGTGTCGGCACCTGTATTGGTGCCGGCGTCGGTGTCAGCGTCGGTATCGGCGTCGGTGTCCGCGTTAGTATCGGCTTTGGTATCTGTTTTCAGCCCGTAGTAGCCGGGTTCCTCATCGGTCGGTGGCTCTGCGATGACCAGCTCGTCGGCGTGTTGCATCACCCAGGGAATCGCCCAGTCCAACAACACGTCCTCGACGCCCTCGTCGATCGCCGCGTCCGGGTCAAGTCCCTGCAAGAGCCGGGCGATCTCGTAGACCGTGTACATCTGGTCGGCATCGAGTAACTCTGCTGGCGTGTAGAAATCACACGGGTAGAGCGCGTCGAAGTCGGATTTGGGTTTGGGCATGCAGGTCGCTTCGGCAGCGATCGCGTAAATGCTGGCGATCCAGCGGTGACCTCTCGATCGCGTTCGGAGTCCGAGGTGGATGTTTTCACATCCCCAGCGGTGGCTTTGTATTGCCGCCGCCGAAAAGTGAATGAGTTACAGCACCGTACGTGAGCGCGAATGCGCGTCATCGCCCCGGGACGGCTGCACTTTGGCTTCGCGAACCTGAGCCTCTCGCACTCGCGGCTGTACGGAGCGCTCGGCGCCGCGATCGACGGACCAGAGACCGTCGTCGAGGCGACGCCCGCGGAGACGATCGACTGCACTGACCCAACGGTTAGAGAGTATGCAGAACGGATCTGTGCGGCGCTTGATCTGCCGGGAGTCGCCGTCAGTGTCGAGTCACGACTCCCCAGACACTCGGGGATCGGCAGCGGGACCCAACTCGCGTTGGCAACGCTTCGGGCAACCGCCGGCTGTTACGATCGATCGGTCGACATCCGCGAGTATGCGCCACGGCTGGGACGCGGTGGTCGATCGGGCGTTGGCGTTGCGGCTTTCGAGACTGGGGGCTTCATTCTCGACGGTGGGCACCCGACCGCACGATTCACCACAGAGCGACCAGCCGATGGAACGTGGCGTGTCCCGCCGATACTCGCCCGCCACCAGATTCCTGAGCGGTGGCGGTTCCTCCTCGTGATTCCAAACGCAGAGAGCGGCCGCGACGGGGTGGCCGAAGACGAAAGTATGCGATCGGTTGTCGAACGCGCCGATCCTGCGATGGCCGATCGGATCGCGGGACTGGTGCTCCGGCGAGTGCTGCCGGCGATCGCCGACGGCCACGCGGAGGCGTTCGGCGACGCGATTTCCGAGCTCGGCCGGCTCAACGGCGCGTGGTATGCCGACGAACAGGGCGGTGTCTATCGTCCACCGGTCGGCGAAATCGTTGATAAACTCGACACCACCGCGGCCGTCTACGGCGCGGGACAGTCCTCGTGGGGGCCGATCGTCTATGCTGTCACGGACGCCGAAAACGCCGACGCTGCGGCGGATGCTGGCCGAGAGGCGCTTGCGGCGAGCGGTCACGACGGCGAGGTTCGTGTCGTTTCCGGCCGCAACGAGGGCGCGACCGTCGCTCCCGAGTGATCGCGCCCGCCGGTTGTCGTCGCAGCGATCGTCTTGTATTGGTGCGATCTTTCTGTGTCGCAGCGGTCCTGTGTTGTGGCGATCGTCTTGTGTCCGAGCGATCGTCCTGCATCGCAGCGATCGTCCTATGTCGCAGCGATCGGCCCTCGTAGACGGCCATAACGGCTAAGCGCCGCAAGCGAGACGAAAAGGTATGCAGAATATCCCGTTCGGGATCTCACAGCTGGACGAGACGCTCAAAGGCGGTGCGCCACCCGGCAACGTCGTCCTCTTGGCCGGCGAGTCCGGAGCGGGTGCTCGCGAGTTCATTCACACGAGCGCGGCGATGCACGCGATCGGCCACACGGACCCTGAGTTGTTCGAACTGTACTACGGCGAGCCGGCAGCGGAGACGCGACTTCCCGATGAGATTCACTATCTGTCGATTACTGCGAGTCAAGGGGCGATCGAGCGGGAGCTGCGGTACACCCTCGACGAGGAGATCGTCGAGGCAGCCGTCCCGAAGATCACGTTCCGTGACTTCTCCGCCGAGTACTTCCACGCGAGTGCTATTCCCCGCGAGTGGTACTCCGGACAGGCGGTGAAAATCACCGATCTCACGAAGGACCGGCGTCGAGATTCGGTGTTTGGCTCCCTCGGTGGGTACCTCTCCGAACACGCCCCGGGCAACCTCGTTGTCTTGGATTCATTAACCGATCTAATCGGCTCGATCAACGAGGACACCCAGTGGAGTGACATTGCCATGTTGATGCGCGGACTCAAGCGTGCCGCCTACGAGTGGGGCGGGCTTATCTTGGTCGTCGTCAACACCGAGACGATTTCGGAGCCGCAGTTCGGCCAGCTCATGGACGCTTCCGGCGGCACGTTCGTGTTTTCGTGGGAGACTGGCGGCTCGAAACGCGCCCGTGTTATGATCATCCGCGAGTTCCGTGGTGTTCTTTCACGGATTGAATCCGAGAACATCGTCCAGTTCGAGACCGAAATACACGATGGCGGCTTCGACATCAGCGACGTCAGGAAGATTCGCTGATTGATATTTTCCGGTGTACGCTTAAGTAGCCAGACCAACCAGTATCGGTGTAGATGTCTCGTGACGCCCAGTCGATCGAGCTGCCCGCAGACCTCGAGTCGTGGCTCGATGACTATGCGGCCGAGCACGATCGGACGTTCGAGTCAGCCCTCGCTCGCGCAGTCATGGCGTTCAGGCTGATTGAGGAAGGGGATCCACGCGGCGAACTCGACGATCGGCTCGACGAGCTGCTCGATCAACTGGCCACGATCGAGACGCGAGTGGATTCGATCGAGACTGACCTTCACCCGGACACTCCAGCAGCCGACGCCGAGATCGAGGCGGTCGAATCTCGGCTTACCGAGGAGATCGAAGATACGCGGAGTCGGATCATCGACGTGTTGCGTGAGGCCAAATCGAAGGCTGACGACGATCACAGTCATCCGGACCTCGCTGGGGCAAACCACGATCACCCAGCGATCGGTGAACGGATCGCATCACTCGAATCCACCCTCGACGCGCTCGAGGCCGAACTCGCTTCGGGGTTCGATAACTACGAGACGATCCTTGAGGCACACGACGAGGCTGTCGTCGATCTCGAGGCCGAGGTTGAAACGATCGGCGAGGCGATCGATTCGTTCGGACCTCGGCTTGCGGCGATCGAGCAGGCTCAGGCGACGCGTGAGCAAGCGGCCGAACTCAAACAGGAAGCCAATCGAAAGAACGTGACCCAGGGCAAGTGCGAGCAGTGCCGCGAGCCGGTGACGCTGTCGCTGCTCGACGCCCCGCAGTGTCCACACTGTGCGTCGTGGTTCGACGGCATCGATCCAGGAATGCGATTTATCGGCCGGGCGACGATCGAAACAGCGGATCGTCCGGCCATCGAAAGCGGCGCGGAACCGTCCGAAGACAAACCACCATCCGAGGAGGAATCAAATGACCAGTGAGGAAGACGATCGTCCGGCCAGCGAGCACGAACCAACCGACGACGATCCTCCTGCGGAGTCAGGAGGGGACCGGGAGGGGCCGCTGGCCGATCTTGCCGATCGAGTCGAATCGCGGCGGTCCGCACAGGAGACGGGACTGTTTGAATCGGTCGACGTGGACTCGATCGACGGCAAAGAGCTGCTAAACGACGTCACCGAATCACAACGTGACTTTGACGACGCAAGCGGTGACTCAGCGCCGATCGCTGAGGACCTGTCCGAGCGCAATTTGGACGCCAGCGAGGACGTCTTGGACAAACGAACCTACTGCCAGCAGTGTCCGTATCTCTCGGAGCCGCCGAATCTCCGGTGTGAACACGACGGTACAGAGATCCTCGAGGTAGTCGACAGCGATCGGTTTCGGGTCCGGGGGTGTCCGATGGTTACAGCGGAGGGCCCACGGTTCAAATTCGAGCGGCTGTGAAGCCGCAGACCTATGTCGATCGACAGCGTAGTGATGATATGCAGTTCTGCGATAGCTGCGGCTCGATGATGGTGTCGGACGGCGGATCGATGGTCTGCACCAATGACGACTGCGGCGCGCGGAGCGACCGCGACGAAGCGCGCGCCGCCGAGTTCGTTTCGACAGAAAAACAAAGCGACGACGACGTGATCGAGACCGAAGAAGGGGCAAACTTCGAGGGGAAACCAACCGCGACTGACGTGATTTGCGACGAGTGTGGCCACAACGAGGCGTGGTATACGATCAAACAGACCGCGTCCGCCGACGAACCACCGACCCGATTCTTCAAATGCAAGGAGTGCGGTCGGCGGTGGCGCGGATACAACTGAGCGTCAGATGCGTTCGATCCGATCGTCAAGCGCTAGGTCACCGACCGTTGCTGACTCAAATTCCCAGGCGGTATCCAACAGCGCAGTCTTGTAGCTCGCGGGGCCCCCGAACTCCGAGGCAGCTGCGTGTTCGCCGGCCAGCCCGTACGCCAGGGCGGCGTAGACGCTCCCGGTCAACGGATCGTCGATCGCGCCACATACCGACGCAATAGAGGCGCCAAGCATACAGCCGGTGCCGACGACCTCGCCGAGCATCTCGTGGCCGGCGGTAATTCGGTACGCTCGATCGGCATCTGCGACGACATCTGCCGTCCCGGAGGCGACAACGACCGCACCAGTTTCGCGCGCCAGCGATCGGGCGGTTTCGGCGATCTGCTCGTACTCGCCCACTGACTCGACGCCCCGGACGACCGCGTCCTCGCCGGCAAGCGCGGAGATTTCGCCGTAGTTGCCCTTGATGACTGCGAAGGGCCATTCTGTGAGCAGGTCTGAGAGCACGTCATTGCGCGTGGGGGTCGCGCCAGCGCCGATCGGATCGAGCACCATCGGAACCCCGCGGCTCTCCGCAACTGCGGCGGTCTCGCGGATCGCCTCGATTCGCGCGTCCGACATGGGGCTGGTGTGATACAACATTGCGTTCGCGGTTTCGGCCATTTCTGCGGCCTCGCCGGGTGCGTCAGCCATCACTGGGAGCGCGCCCCAGTGCAACGTGAGGTTCGCCACGTCGTTTGTCGTCACGCGGTTGACGAGCGACTGTATCAACGGTTGTGTCGCCTCGACGGCGTCGAGGATCGACCCTAAGGACGCTGCAGCCGTCTCCTCGGGACCGATGGGTGCCGCTGAGTTCGTCCGGTCGGTCGCGTCCGCTGGCCGATCGCCCTCAGACATCCGCAGACACCTCTTTGCTCGCGGTCGCAAGCGCGCGTGTCGCCGCCTCGGGATCGTCGGCCGCAACAATTTCGCTCACCACGGCAACGCAGTCTGCACCCGCAGCGCGGACGGCGGGGGCAGTGTCGGCGGTGATGCCGCCGATCGCGACGATCGGCACGTCGACCGCCTCAGCAATCGCCGACACGCGGTCGAGCCCGATCCCATTGCGATCGTCGCTGACGTCCTTGGAGGTCGTCTCGTACACTGCGCCGACGCCGAGGTAGTCTGCACCTGCTTCGACCGCTACCTGGGCCGCTGAGACGGTTGCAGTCGAACAGCCGACAATCGCGTCCTCGCCGAGTAATTCGCGGGCAGCCTCAAGTGGAAGGTCTGTTTGTCCAAGGTGGACGCCGTCGGCGTCTATCGCCGCAGCCAGATCGATCCGATCGTTGACGATCAGGGGGATGTCGTGAGCCGCCGTTAGCGTTCGAACCTCGACGCCAAGCTCGTAGCGCGATTGTGCGTCGATTCCTTTCTCTCGGAGCTGTACGACGTCGACTCCGCCGGCGATCGCCGCCTCGACGATCTCGGGCGTTGCTCGATCGCCGGACACAGAACCCTGTGTAACTACATACGTCTGCCAGTTATTCATCAGATGTATTATTCAGTAATCACACAAAACTACTTTGCAATTGCCGTGAACGCCGGCGATCACACTCCATCGAGAAGTGTTGCGCCTTCAGTCAAGGGTGGCTGTCAAAATCACTAAGCCAGCGGACGTCGATCGAGCGTCGTCGCACACCGCCGCAACCTCCGAAGGAATCAATAGCCAGCGAACAGACAGCGCTCGAACCGATTGGAACTCCCACTCACCGAGCGACGACGACAGAGACCGGCGAGTTGCGGAACACCTTCTGGGCGACGTTCCCGACGACCAGCCGATCGGCGAGCGAGCCATCGTGGGTCCCAATGATGACCACATCAAAGTCTTCGGCCCTGTTCAAAATTGCCCGAGCGGGATGGCCCACCTGAACCTCGGTGGTAATCTCGACATCGTACTGGGCGGCGAACTCCCTGGCGCGATCGAATACCTCCTGTGCGCGCTCTTCGGCAGCCTCTTCGATATCGTCCTCGAGCGCGAGCGCGGTAACCGCCCCTCCCATCCCTGAGGGTCCTCCCGCGACATGCAAAATGGTAATCGCTGCGTCCGGATGGTTCTCGAGGGCATACTCAAGGGCCCGCTGTGCCATTTCCGAGTCGTCCATCGGAACGAGGACGCGTGATATCATGTGATAGCTACGACCAGAGAACGAATAAAACGGTGGGTCGATCGTTCAGGTTCGGACGAACGTTGCAGCTGTCTCTGTAGGATTTTTCTTTTCCTCTGTCATGTCGCTCTTGGAAGTCCCCCGGTCGTTGATACCGGCCCCTCAAGATACAACCTTCGTACCCACCACGGTATCTCTGAAGTACCTCTCAGTGCCCTACTCGCTATTTACGCCGCGTCCAGGCAGCTGAAACGTGACCGCGCTCCCTCGGGGTTCGTTGTCTGCAATTATCAATTCGCCACCGAGTGTTGTCGTGCTCCACTCCATGACCCACAACCCAATCCCGAGACTGTGACCGAGGGGCGTCTCCTCACCCGACTTGATCGCCTGCCGTTCGAGCTCTGGGATTCCGGGCCCATTGTCAGCGACGGTTATTTGCACCTGGTCGGTATCCGTGTCTCGGTGGATCGTGATCGTCACTTCAGGTGCTGACTGCTCGGTGTGTTCGATCGCGTTCGTAACGGCCTCGTCCATCGCATTCTCGAACAACTCTGCGTTCCGAACCTGAATGTCTCCGTCATCCGCTCCCGTCCAGGAGATGTCCGCATCCGGATACTGACGCTGATACGTTTCGACAAGTGACGCAATATCGAACTGCTCCCACATCTCGTGTGTTTTAGCCGGATTCCAGATCGAGCGAATCTCCGCTGTCTTCTCGCCGATCTTTTGCATCGAGGCGGCCTGGTCTCGGATTGCTGTGACCGACGCCTGACGTGCCTTGGGATCTAACTCCTCATCTTCCAACAACTCTGCGTGCCCGTCAATCACGTTGAGTGCGTTCCGCAAGTTGTGTCGCATGACGCGATTCAGGACACCAAGCGTCTGCCTCGTAAGCACGTCCTCGGTGATATCCTCCGCGATTCCCACAAAGTGAGTTATCGTGCCTTTCGCATCCGTCACCGGAGTGATGGTGTGTTTGGCCTCGTACAACTCACCGTACTTTGTTTTGTTTACCAGCTCTGCCTCCCAGACCTCACCAGCAGTGATTGTCTCCCATAACGCTGCATAGAACTCTGCATCTTGCTGACCCGATTTGAGAATCCGAGGGGTCCGACCGATCGCCTCGGCCGGAGTATATCCGTTTACCCGCTCAAAGGCTGGATTGACGTACTGGATCTGTCCATCAGAATCGGTGATCACAATGGCTTTCTCGGACTCCTCGGCCTGCGTTTTGAACAACGAGAGATCCTGTTCGTATCGCTTCTTATCGGTAATGTCCTGCTGATAGCCGAGGTAGTTGGTGACTGTTCCGGCGTCGTTTTCGATCGGGATGATCGTGACGCGATTCCAGAATATCGTGCCGTCTTTTCGATAGTTCTGTAGCTCGACAGTGGTGGGCTCTTCAGCCTGGATCGCCGCTCGCATTCGCGCGACTGGCTCCTCGCGTGTGGCCTCTCCCTGCAGAAACCGACAGTTCCGTCCGAGGATTTCCTCGCGGTCGTACCCGGTCTGCTTGCAGAATCCATCGTTAACGTGTATGAGTGGATTGTCGGGCTGGGACGGATCCGAAACCGTGATCCCAATGGGGGCTTCGTCCATGGCTTGATTGTAGAGCAACCGACCGGCCGCGGAGTCCGCCCCAGCAATCGGAAACACCGATGTTTGCACCCGATCGGTGCCATCCCATTCGACCACCGAACTCACGAGGATCGCGTACTGTGGTTCGCCAGTAATTGTTTGGAACTCAATATTCAGTCCGAAGGTGGGTTCATCGCCATTTTCAATGCGGCCCACACGCTCTCGGAGTGGCGAGTGGTAGTCTGACGCGACGATATCTACAAGCGAGGTACCGATGAGTTGCTCTTGAGATTCCGCTTGCACGAATGTGCAAAACGCGGGATTCGCATAGACGATTTCCAGACCGGAGTGAACACAAAACAACTCCGGCACTGGCTCTATAGACATACTCGAACTACCGAGGGGATCAAGCAAATGCCTTCGGGGCGTGCTCAACAGATTATGTGGTACTACATTGAGCCAGTTGTTGTGATCTAACTATCACGATCGACAAGAGTACTGCGAGTGTTCGGGGCTGTGGATCGTCCGACAGCGTGCCGCTGATCGAGCTCACCCAAGAGGAACGCCATCTGCTACGGTTACGCGTCAGATTGATACATCGTGTCGCTGGTGTGTAACCACTCTAACTTCGCCAACCGCCGATTGATGACTGGGATCTACCGCGAATGCAGGAGCGGATTTGTGTGCAACATTATCACGGCCAGCCAGGAGGGAGTTCGTCGGTATGATTCTCGATCAATCCAAGAAATGACTCGATTTCGTCGAAGTGTGGGCCTTTCGAGATTACGCTCGTCTCTCGATCCCATTCGATATATCCTGCAGCCTCTAGCTTCGGCAAATGGCTGTGTGTGAGCTCAATGTTGGGCACGGCCGGCTCGCTGGTTTCATACCCAATCCCGTTGTTTGTCAATTCGATCGTCTCCTGTTGCAATAACAGGAGAACCAAGCGACGAGGACGCTTAGACACGATTTCGAGCATTTGGTCGACTCGAGGATGTAAGAGGACGCTCGCGAACCCCTCCTCGCTTGTGTCTCTCATATAATAATATTGGCTCAGAAACATTTAAGCCCTGTTCATATCGTATATTTAATAATAATGAGGCTGTGGTTTTGTTACGACTACTTCACGACAATAGTACAAGTAACGTGTAAACTGTCGCGGCTGTATTAAGAATAAAAATGACAACAGTACTTGAAATCGCAGTCCACTATCGGGCCGCCTCCGTTACAGACCGTAGGATTTAGCCCGGAACGCACTTTTTATACTTCTGCAATACTACTGATAAATTGATCAATGACTGCCCCGTGGATGACACCAGCTGGGATCGTATATATCGCCCTATTTTTCCTCAGCGGGCTTATTTGTTTTTTGACGATTCCACGGGTTATGACGCTTGCGAGCACCGAGATACGCTATGGACTAGTTGGCTTGCTTGCGGCGACTGGTATTTGGGGAATACTAAAGACGGCGTTCTTTATCATCCCTGATCCGTATCGAGAGGCCACGTATACGGTCGGTCTGGTATTTGGGTTCGCAACAGTGTGGGCGTGGCTCTACTTTGCGTCTGCCTACACCGGTCGCCGGTTGCATAGGGACACGACACTCCGTCGGCTCGGGGTCGGTGTGTTTCTCACTGTGGTGACAATAAAACTCACCAACCCAATCCACGGATTGTACTACACGACAACTGAACAAACCACGCCGTTTCGCTATTTGGCGATTGACCATGGAGTAATACACTGGGCATCAACCGGCCTGTCGTACACGCTTGCGGCTATTGGACTGTTCATGATTTTCGAGTTATATGTTGCGTCCGAATACGATACGAGACCACTGGTCATCTTCACGGGCCTCTTAGCACTGCCTGTTACCCTTGATCTGATCGCGATCGCGACACCAGAGCTGATCAACTTCATCTATGCACCGATCGGCGTCGCAGCGTTTGCCACTGGGGCAGTGCATCTGTTCGGTGACCAGTTTCTGTCTATTGGGGCGGCGGCGCAAACCGCTGATGCAACAATCGTCGTCGATCGCAACGACCGAATTCAAGATTTCTCGACGGCTGCTGTGAATGCGTTTCCGGAGCTCGAAGGGGCCGTCGGCGAGAAACTTGCCACTGTGCTCCCAGCGGTGGCTGCCACACGGGATCGGGATGAGAAAATCATTGAACGCGAAGACGACGGCCTGTCAACCTACTACTTCGTTTCTTCCACGTCGATGACTCTCGACAACTCGACAGTCACGCTCCTCGGGTTCACCGATGTTACCGATTCGGAACGCCAACGACGCAGGCTCATCCAACGAGAGAGCGAACTTGCGCAACGAAACGAACTCTATCGAGCCATTATGTCGGCAAGCTTCTCGTTCATCTTCCAGATCGATTTAGAGAACCGATTCAGGTTTGTCTCGCCGTCAGTTGACGAGCTCCTTGGATATACGCCAGACGAACTCACCGGCGAGCCAATCTCGATGCTCGCCCCGGACGAAGAGACACTCGACGAAGCGACCGATTATTTTGCGGAGGTTGCACGCGGCAAGTCACTCCAAGTGCGTGACCTCCCGATCAAGACCCGCTCAGGCCGCACCGTGTACGTCGACGTGCGAATGGTTCCAATATACGAGCCAAGCGTCGATCGGAGTGCCCGGACGCCAAATGACATCGTTGCCGTACAAGCGATGGTACGAGACGCGAGTCAAAGGCGCCAGCGAGAAGGCTTGATCAGCGTCATGAATCGCGTGCTGCGACACAATGTTCGCAACGAGCTGACGGTGATCAACGGGCGTGCCGAGATGCTGGCGACTGAGCTTGATGGCGATGCTAAATCGAACGCCGACGCAATCGTCCGAGCGGCCGACCGCCTGCTGGACATCACTGAATCGGCTCGTCGTATCGAAGCGAACCGTGACCTGTCGCCAGAACTGGAGACCGTTGACATCGTCCCGATCATTACCGACTCACTCGCTCAACTCCAAGCGCGCTATCCGGATACATCGGTAACCGCTGCTATTCCCGAGACGGCAGCTGCTGAGACGCTGCCACAAATTGAGACGGCGATATGGGAACTACTTGAAAACGCCGCCGAACACGCTGGCCCACAGCCGACTGTTGCTGTCACTGTCACCACAAGCGACGAACAGGTTGTGATTACGATCGCTGATGAGGGGCCGGGGTTTCCCGAAGACGAACAACAGGTACTGGCTGACGGGAAAGAAGAGCCACTCGTTCATGGGCAAGGCCTCGGCCTGTATCTCGCGTATTGGATCGTCACAAATCTCGATGGCGAAATCGAAGTACCCGAATCACAGTCGGGTACAACAATTAACATCAGACTTCCGACGCCGTCAGACCCTCCTCAGAACGACTGATACTCTGGGTGGTAACAACCTGCTGTCGCTCGTGACGAGGCAACATCTGTCGGACTGCGTCAAATGGCTGTTCGATCAGTTCGAGAGATGGCGCTGGTCGGGGCTGTATGAGCTGATGAAAGCACTAACGGCCGATACCTGTATTCTGCGCTTGGTGTCACGGTGAACTTCTCAACGTCGGTGAAGACGTAGTTTTTGTGAACGTCAGGTACCGACGAGATCCGACCGAATCGCTCATGCACGAGTATAACCGAGCTGTGGATCGGGGACTTCTCAAACTACTCGATGGTATCCGCGCTATCCACAGTTGCTTCGTCGGGCCGACTGTTTCAGGATCGTTCTGCTCTTGTCGTCATACTTGAACTGATAGCCGTTGAGAAAGTAGAAGACGACCGTCGTGTTTCTCTTGTTGTTGATTTACTGAGTCATCCACGCTTTGCGAAGTAAGCTTTATTCGGGAGTTAGTCACTCGCCTTGGAAAATCGCTGAAATGCTATTCAAACGGTGCTCTAATTTGAGATCTCCCTGATGGTGTACTGTTTGATTTTCTGGTCATATTCAAGAACGCCAGCATCTGCCAGCCGAGGAAGGGGGCGTGTGATATAATTGGATGTTGACCAGTGTTGTTCCTACGTTGTTTTGTGTGCTGATTTCGTTTGTGAGGTGCTAAACCGAAACAACATCATCTGGTGACTCATCAATTATCTGAGTTCCGTCAGGATTGTTGAATATACAGGATGTAATCAGCAACGGAGATATCACTGCCAGATGTCAATTGTGACAGATACCAATCGGAGAGAGGTTCCTGATTCACCCGGTTACTCAAAACATAGATTCGTTGAAAAATATGGGGGCTTTATCATCGGAAATCTAGTTATATGTTACCAATGGATAATCCTGTGATGAGTATTGAACCAACGGACTCGGGCGGGGATAATTTAGAGGGGGAGGTGATGGTCGAGCGGATCAAATGGTGCGTTAAGAGAATTAGTCTCGGGTTTGACCGGTGGGACGACCCTCACGCTCGCGGCCCGGGTCTGTATTTTGTCGTCGAACGTGATTCTGCGGCCGCGTGCGCGGAACCGATGGGAGCGAACCGTTGGCTGGTCGAGAACTGCCCGGATATCTTTTCCTCACTTGATGCGCTGAGCGAGACCGCTGAGAAGATCGCGTTTACTTGTGACGGGGCAGTTATAATCAACAACGATGGGACGATAGAGGAAGAAATGGTGCGGATCAGGCAGTTATCCACTGCCGAACGCGAACAGAATGACAGTGTCCCCTATGCGGAATGGATGGGAGCCCGACACATGAGCGCACTTGAAAATTCAACTCGTGCGGAGATACTCGCAGCAATTACACTCAGTGAGGAGGATGGACGGATGACGGTCTTCACAGACGGGACGTTCACGGACTATCCCCGCGACGAACTGGTGAAAGAGTGACCCAGTTATTAATACGAAACCAATTATCCTGGTTCACTGTGAATCGCCAGACGGAAGTGACCTCCGTGATGTAGCATTACAAACTTGATCCGCAAGATGGTGGGGCTCTTTAAAAAGAAAGTCCACGCCGTCCTGTGTTTGGAAACGTACTGCAACGACACGGACGCGACGGGCGCACGTTACCGCCGGTAACGAATTGTCCTTTCGGGGCTGTGCTGCCCGAAATTGGAGGGTTCAGATCGGGGCTAATTGCGGGTCACACCAAGAGCGATGAGCCTCGAACCACTCAAACCGGAAACCGGTGTAGAACTGTACCTTGCCGATCGTGAGACAGAGGTATTGAAAGCGACACTGTACTCTCATTCATCTCGTCTCGGTCATTTCGTCCGCTGGTGTGGCGACAGAGATATCGACAATATGAACGAATTCACCGGACGGGTCCTCCACGAATATCGTCTCTGGCGTCGTCGTGACGGCGATCTCGCACCAGCCTCGGAGAAAACACAGATAGACACGCTACGGGTGTTCATCAAGTGGGCTGAGTCGATCTTGTTCTCCTTTCTCGACGGGGCCAGCGAGAGGTTGCTGCACGCGTCAAGTGGGAAACGCAGTATATCGATCGAGAGTCTGCAGAGTAGCTGTTGACACCGATTCGATCGGTGGCACCCACCCTATCGACTACTGAGAGGTGTCCAGTAATCGTTCAAAAGTCACTCGCTAAAATCTAGTAGTGAAAGGTATGTGATACAGGGATTGAAATTAGTAAGATTCGTCTTGTGAGCTTGCAATGGATGTTTACTTGGCGTACTCTATTCTAAACCTATTTACATGTGGTAAAGACAGCGATTGATAACACTCCAATCAAACGTAGAGACAATATTTAATCTGAGATAGAAATTGTCGTATTAAAATAATACAATTGGAATTGATAATATAACTGTCCCAACAGTGAGCAATGTGCCCTTGTATGGAATCAAATACCTGTTATTAGACATATCTGTGAGCGGTATATTTGATGCATTTAGACCATAACTTATCAACAACAATGCTCCCAAAACTAAGACCCCATATAGCCCCCCCAACAGATAGCCTGATGCTTCAGGTGAAATGATCATTGGATAGTACACAAAGGAAAACGGTAATACGAACAGTGGGATTGCGAGTTTTAATGCCTCGTAGCTCGCCTTCCAGAAGTTTGAATTAGCAATTGATGATGAGATGATGATACCAACTGCAATTGGAGGAGTAATCGCTGAGAGGATAGCGTAATAGAACACAAAAAAGTGAGCATTGAGTTCCGAAATACCAGCTTGGGTAAGCGTTGGTGCCAATAGAATTGCGACAATAAGATATGCCGCTGGTGTTGGCATCCCCATACCAAGGAGAATAGCTGTGACCATTGTCATGATCAGTAGAGCGAAGAGCGACTCTCCCGCAATATCAGTCAATACAAGTGACAACATTGTGGGGAACCCGGTAGTAAGCAGGATATCTATCACTGCCCCGATGCTCGCCAGAATTATCATTATCCCTGCAGTAGTCTTTGCTCCATCGACCATCCCAAGTTTGATCAGTTCTATGATGTCAGTAATAGTTTCTTTTATACCTACTGTATCTTTTGAGAAATATATCTTATCTATCGAAATGTATGTGATCCCAAGAATAATGGACAGAGCAACAGTCCTATTCCCAGCAATCAGCACCGGTTGACGTTCAACCCCAAGCGCATAGAGAAGATACGCTATCGCAAGAAGAAATTGCGTACCATACAACAATGATGGCATTTCAGGTACAATAGTGACCATTTCATGCCCATCGATGTTGTTGGTGGTCTCCTCATCAACCTCCAGGGACTCATCGTCATCTAAACAGGATATTGCAATCCACCGTACTCCGTTGGCGACGATCACATAGTAGACGATTGCTGGAATGAGCGCAGCGGTAAAGATCGTGAATATTGGCAACGAGAGTAAGTCAGCCATAAGAAAGGCTGCGACACCCATCACAGGTGGGAGAATCTGTCCTCCTGAAGAAGCAACAGACTCGATTGCCGCAGACTTCTCCTTATCAATGCCACTCTCTTTCATAAGTGGGATGGTAAATGATCCTGTGATGCTAGTGTTTGCAGCTGCACTGCCTGAGATCGACCCTACAGCCATGCTCATTATTGTCGCCATCTGTGCAATACCTGTCCGGAGATATTTTGCGATCCAGGTCGAGAACCCTAACATTACACCGAATCCTCCGAATCCCTTTATTAGTCCTGCAAAAAGCAAGAATGGTGCAACCATGGTTGCCCCAACTTGTGTGAGCCGTCCGTACATTCCGGCCATATTTATAACACTTACTTCTAAAATACGAAATTCACTCATTCCGGTGTGAAAGAACACACCGGGGAACTGCGGCCCAAAGTAGGCATACAGGAAGGTCAGTAATACGATCACTGAGAATACACTCCCGAAGGCATCGTATGTCAAATAAAGAACAACAACTATCACACCTACTGCGAGTATGTAATGAAGTGTCTCAGGGCTCGTCGCTCGTGAGTTTAGCATATTATCATACTCGAGATATGATATAATAGTTATTACAACGCCAGTTGCGGCTAGAACTGCCATTAGAATGCTCCGGTACCGTGTGTTCGCTTCTAGCGCATCTTTTAACTCAACCAGTGAATAGACTATGATGCTACCGCCCAAAAAGAATATTCCGTACAATGCCTGGGGTATGCTATATGTGGAGCCATACCAAAACATTACACTCCAGAGGGCAGCTGCGACTAGTATAATCAGATATTGTATATATGTTGATAATTTCTCAGTTTTTTTGGACATTTTTGATGGAAAAATCATTGTGGCGGCCTTATCTCATTGTCGATTCTTGTTAAGTCTTATTTATTCTCCGCCTACGGTCCAGTTGTCGTCCCACCAGCCTTTATCTTTTAAGAAGTTTGCAACGCCTGGATGAACGGGATAATCTTCATAAATGCCTGCAGTGAAGTTTTCCTCGGCGCTAACATCCCAAAGCAGGTCGGCTGCCTCTCGAATTTCTTCAATATTTTCGACGATCGCTTCGCTAACCTCGTACCACGCCTCTGCCGAGACATCTTGATCAATAACAGTGAACCCGACTAGGAACACGCAGGGGGCTTCCACACCGTTGAACCCCTCTTGATCGACGACAGGAAACTCTTGTTCTCGAAGTTGATTACCCATCGTTTCTTTTGCCTCTTCCAAACTGTCTGGATGAATCTGAACTGGTCGGATGTCATTTTGCGCAGATAACTCTTGCCATGTTCCAGACCATATTTCGCCATTATTATGGGTAAAGAATCCACACGCGTCGACTCTTTCCTGACTTAGGGCACTAGAATGGTCGGTGTATGGAAGATCGAGTCGGTTCATATCCTCTTCGGGATCTAAATCAAGAGCTCGATTCATGAACGAGTCGAATTGCGGTTTGATCCCGGTCCCGGTTGGGAATGTAGCGACATCTCGTCCTTCCAAGTCACGGTAATACTCAACGTCTGAATCCTCAGAGGTAACTAAAAGATACTCCCCAGACAACGTCGACATACCCTGCCATCCAAGATCCTCTACTTCATAATCTTCGCCCTCGTAATTGAATTGACTTTCAATGGCATCTCGGTACATGTTATTAAATACCATAATAACATCGACGCCATCTTCTGCTGCAAGTCCAATATTCGACGCATACCCATCGGTCCGCTCAGCTGCTAACCTGATATCTGTATTTCGCTGTACCTCTGCCTGCATCGCCTGGCCGATCGTCCACGAAGACGAACCATCGGAACTGGTCCCCAGAGTAATAGTGGTTTGGCCTCCATTTCCGCCGCTGTCGTCGCTTCCGTCTTCACCATTCCCTCCGTCTTCACCATTCCCATTGTCGTCTGTACCTCCAGTACACCCTGCAAGGGCAACTGCGCCAGTCCCACCGACAATCTCTAGTACCCTTCTGCGGCTGGTAAGTTCTCGCATGCATACAGAAGTATATATTATAATTATTTAATTATACCGATCAGCATCAATTCTGTAAATCGCTTATACCCGATCGATACTGAGGGCCAGATCTTGAGACTGGCTAGTAGATCAAATTTTCAGCAAAAGGGATCAAATTCGCTGTTGTGTACCGATAGGACTCATTCCACCAGCTCGGGACTTTGCCGCTTATGAGCCCAATCAAAACACATCGTGAGATTTTATTCGACTGCCACCCCGATCTATCGAAGGCTCACGTGTGCGTGTTGGAATCGTCCATTTTCTCTGACCCTTGATTCACCTGGGACCAGCTATCAGCAAAGATGAGCAGTCTCCATCCTAAGGAACCCACCCCGAAGTGCGACATACGTTCACGTTCATCGTCATTACTCAACCAAGTGATCCGCTTGCTGACCTTCGCTGTCATATTCAATATTCAATTCTAATTCATTCGCCGTTGAGAGTAGTAACTCTGGGAGTTCTTCATCAAACCAACTTCCCTTCAATCGATGTGAGGGCCCCGCAATACAGAGCGTTCCAATAAGTATCCCTTTGGGTTTAACTGGAACCGACACCACATGCACACCCTCTACAGCTTCTTCTCGATTGAATGCGAATCCACGCTCTCTGACCTTCTCCAGCTCTTTGAATAAAGCACCCCGATTTGTGATGGTATGCTCGGTGTTTTGCGGCAGTCCCCACATATCGAGTATTTCATTCACTCGAGCTGACTCGTAGTGTGATAAAATAACCTTACCCGCAGCGGAACAATGGAGACGGACTTGCCGTCCAATATTTGCTCCTACTTTCACTGCACTTTCGCCCACCGACTGATATAGATAAACGCCTAATCCATGATCTTCAGCGATAAAGTGAGCTCGTTCTCCGGTATTATCTGCAAGCCTTTCGACGTACGGCTTTATTTTAGCGTATCCTGGATTCCGAGCCCGTGCCGCAGTTCCCAACCTAGCAAATCTTAGCCCAAGCTGATATCTCTCTCCCTCTCGAGAGACGTATCTTAGGCTATGGAGCGTCTGTAGGTATCGATGCGTAGTACTCTCAGCCATATTCAAGCGATCTGCAACGTCTGAGAGGTGAATCGGCCCTTCTTCCATCAATAAGTGGATTATGTTGAAGCTCCTTTCGAGAGTCTGCAAATGGTTCGTGCTTTGATTTTGGGACATATTACTGTGTGCGACGACTATCTGTATAAGTTTTCTGCATAGTAGAAACAGAGGTATCAATCTACTCATGACGGAGGGTACCGAATGAAAACAAGATAGTGAACACATGGAGGTCGATCGCTCAATTAGTAGGTTAGTGCTCATGGGAATTCCGTGGCAGGTGGTTCATCTAACAACTAAATTCACATAGGCAGGCTTTTCAAATCCTTCTACTATGTAGAAATAATAGATTACAAACATACGTATGTAATGGAATATTACAAGAATACTTTTGTAATAGATTACTCCGATGGACGATCATTATAAATAAAAATGTCCACATCAGTTCGATCTGCTATTCAGTGCCAACGTCTAACGGTTCTATTATGTAGAATTTATAATTACACTGATTAACGTTTTGTCTCGTTGGCAACCTCGTCCAAGTAATCACTCCTGTACTATAGGCCGATCTTGTCTACCCGTTCTACGGGCCAGATCTTCACCGGACGTTAGTGTCCTCATGGCTTGTGAGCAATTCGTATACTTATGATGTTGTCTTCGATCAATCATGTAGCATGCGTGACTCTGTCGCAGTTCTTGGCTACTGTTTCAGAATGTATGAACTCTCGGCAAAATCGGGCGTTCATCCTAAATGTAATCCGCTGACATTCTAATTATGCACCTGACATAATAGATACAAGGTATTAAGTTACGTTCCGATAGTTGTTGACAAGTGAGTCAAAATAATCAGCTTCAACAGAAGTTCGAAAACGGAGACGTGATTTTAGGAGCACAGTCAATCACACACGAGTCATCTATCATCGAAATTTACGGTAACTTGGGTCTGGATTTTGTGTGGATCGACTTTGAGCACATAGGCCCCGCAGCATACGATAGTGGGATTTTTGAAGATCTCACACGTGCGGCTGAAGTAGCTGAAACCGAGTTACTCGTCCGACTATCGAACAATGAACCAGCGCTAATTCGGAAGGTCTTGGATTCAGGGGTCCGCAATATCTTAATTCCCCGTATAGAGACAGCCGAAGAAGTTAAACAAGCTGTGGAGGCGTCACGGTTTTCATATGGTAATGCTGTTGGAGAGCGGGGCATTGCAGCCTCTCGAGTCAGTGGTTGGGGCAGTAAGTTAGACCGATCATATGTTGAGAGAGAAGACGAAAATACGTCGGTAGGTGTGATGATAGAAAATACGACTGCAGTAGAGAATTTAGATGAGATATTGCAGGTAGAGGAGCTCGGTTTTATCGTGATCGGTCCAGCTGATCTGTCTGTGTCACTCGGACACCCACTTGAAACCGACCATCCTGAGGTTGAAGCAACGATTGATGAAATCCGTGAAACAAGCAAATCATTTGACATTCCTGTTGGAAGACTAGCAAGTAGTGCAACCGAGGCACAAGAGATGATCAACAATGGAGTCCAGTTGTTACGTATAAGTAGCGGAGAGATTGCAGCACTTCGCAGTGTAGTGGGACCTCGATTGGAAAAAATCAAAGAATCCACGTAAGAAGAACTCCGTTGCGGCCACGAAAGCAGGAGAATAATATCAAATCCAATTAATCATCTGCCCCCCCTAAAGGATTGAACTTTTGGATTCGAATACTTCAGGATTGACCGTTGAATCAGGGAGCTCTCCATTGTAGACTGAGCGGACATTGGCAGCTGCCCTCTGGGCCATACGCTTGAGGGATTCGGCTGTTGATGCTGCAATGTGTGGGGTCACTACTGTACACTCCATGTCGAATAATGGATTCGACGTAGATGGTGGTTCCTCTGTGAACACATCCAGACCAGCTCCAGCCAGCTCGTCGTTATCGAGAGCGCTGATAAGCGCTTTTTCATCGACTACTGGTCCCCGAGCGGTGTTAATAATTATTGCATCTGACGAAAGCAACGCTAGTTCTGATGTCGAAATTGCATGATGCGTTTCCTCCGTATGCGGAACATGGATACTCACAGCATCAGCTTCTGAGAACAGCGTTTGCTTATCCACTTTTGTGATATCATTCGAAAGATCGTCATCGTCAATATATGGATCATAGCCGATGTAATTCATGCCAATATCTCTTGAAACCTCGACTAACTGATGAGCAATGTCCCCACAGCCGTACAATCCAAGTGTTTGTCCCCGTAGTTCATTGATATTCCACTGACTTTGGTCCCATTGCCCATTTCGAGTCGCAGAATCCATGGCTGGTAGTCGTCTGGTAGTCGCAAGCAGGAGAGTAAGTGCATGCTCGGCTACTGCATGAGAATTTGCGTTTGGGGTATTACAAACAACTATTCCCTGTTCCGTTGCGCTTTGGATGTCAACGTTATCAAGCCCCACGCCGTGTTTGGCTATCACTTTCAGATTATCTGCTTGCTCAATAACCTCCTGAGTTAATTGACCATGTCGCAGAATGACTGCGTCAAAAGTAGCGATGTGGGGAGACAAATTAGCAGACTCGACCCCGAGTTCTTTTATTGAAGTGAACGTTGCGATGTCTTCGATAGAATTTGGGCCACTTTCGTCAATGGATTTAGGCAGAAGTACTTTCCACTCTTGACTTGGCATGAGGTATTATGGATAAACAATATTTATAAATGTATTGCATTTTGTTCGCCTGAACCTACATATTTAGTTTCATAGCTTTGCTGGAGACTCCGAAAATCTCTCACCAGAGTCACTCACTGGGGCGCTCACGACTGACACTACCGATCGCCTCGAAACTTCTGTGCCGAAGCCGACCTCGAGATCGACCCCGAAGCCATCCCGACACACGTCTTCGATCCAACAGCCCACCAAGACGGCCCGATCAGTCAAGCGGGCCTCACGATCGACCAGTACGGCCCCGGTATCGACAGCGCCGCCGATATGTCCTTGCTCTTAGACCAATACACGCCCGATCGCTCCGAGACGACAACCGGGAGTGTCGAAGCCGCTGCCAAAGTGTATGAATCCCATGTGCTTGCCGACGAGATCCCTGAGGATATCCCCGACGATCCAGCCGAAGCATTCGAACAGTATCAGATCGCCGCCGGCATCGACCCGATTGACGACACCGGGCCGACTGACGATACTGACGCTTCGACGCCCCCAACGGCGATCGATGACGAGACGAGTGCCATCCCTGACGGCCCGATCACCAACGCCGAAGCCGGGCCTGCTGACTACGAGGGCACGGACGTCTGGTTGATCGAACTCCCACAGTTTGGGGACGAAAGGCGAGATTTGGATGATTACCTCCAGAACCGCTGGCTTGGACTCATTCCGCCGGCGGTCATGGTCGAAGCACTCCTCCCAGATGCTTCCACAGACAGTTACACCGGAGATGTGATCCCGGTGGGTCCCTCGGCAGGTGATGGACACGCCACGGACGCTGGCTGGCTCGCAGCGATCGACATGCCCGAGAATCTGATCGGAACCTACCCAACCGGCCTGAACCCACTGGCGTCGATTGCAGAAACCACGCCGGACCCACAAGCCATGGACGGGATCAGCCTCTCAATGTTTGGCCTGTTGCCACGCATCCATCCAAGCGAACACCCAGCTGTCGAACCGACCACGCCAGGTGGCACCCACAGTGACACTCCTTCAGTCGATCCCCAAGAGTACGCCGATCGGGCCGAAGGTGGCGACTGGCCGGTACAATCCGATCTACAATTTCACCGTTCGAGACCTCGGCTACAAGCCCGGCTACCGAGCGAAGAATCCGTATGGACACTTCGGCGACAGCGAGAATTACTTCGTGATATTATCTCCCACAGCAGGCACCGGCTACGAAGACCCAGTGGCGTATGACCACAAATACGAAAACGTCTACCACGGCAAGCATCTGGCGCTGTTTGAGATGGCCAGCGAGATCGACGACATGAATCGATCGGTCGAGAACCCGTATGATTCATTTACGGAATCTGAGAAGTATGCGCTGTGGAAGTTCGCTCGCACGAGAAACATTGTGCCTGAGCAGACGTCGATCCCATCGGATGTGCTCGTTTGGTATGGACTTAAACATGATTTCCTCGAACCAGAAGAGCTCGATCACTGGAGTGATGATGACTCCGACAAGGCCGACGACGCCGATGGCGACGATAGCGACGACGAGGACATGGTGACGATCGACGATCCGAAACTGCCATATGAGGTGTACGTTGAAGTGCTTGAGGCGATCGTCTGTGTTATCACCGCCACTAGCTGCGGTGGGCACAGGTGTTGTTGGAAGTGCTCACTCGCTTGACTGAACTGGACGCGCCGCTCACAGGCGGGTAAGCAACGCCGAGATTAGCAAATTCTGAAAAACTAGACTACGCTGCTGTCCCCATGATAAGACACTGCGTACATAATCGAGAGTAAACCCCGAAATAATCGTTGTACAAAGCGCTTCCCCATGAGAGCTATTGATACTTTATTTCGTGTTTTTAGAAGGCCAGTATTTTGTTTCGAAGGTCGAGATAGAGTAATTTAGCAGAATAGAAAATCGTGAAAAACTAGACGTGACTGCTGTCCCCCTGAGATATTGCAATCTAAAATTTTCATGGGGACACCCAGAAAAACCGCCAGACTGAACGGTGTCCCCATACCATCGTTAAGAATTGCCTGGCATATTTCGACAATTCGATCGATTTCGAGCAACATAGCACTTTTCTCTGGAAAATCTTCGATTCTACTCGCAGAGTTTATTTCACGGTTCATTTTGCGATCGATTTTGAATCGCTGCGACTGATAGAAACATGCATCTACCCCTATGGTGGGAGGGTCAAGGCCCCATGGACAAGTGTAAGACTACACTATATAGTTTGGACCGCAATTCACCCCTATCCCTCAAGGAGAACCACCACTGCACTGCTGTGAAGGGGAGAAGATACTAGACTGGCTACTCTCAGTCTACTCATGGTGTCCCCCACGACCATCCTTCAGGCGCCAGTCTGGCTGCCCTCCGCAGCGACTCATTTTCAGGACACAGCCGCAGGCGATCCGGATACGACAGCCCCACACGACACAGTATTTTCTCAGTATTTTGAGACAGTAGATTTCTCCCACAACCCACCAATCTCAGATGCCGAGTGGCTTCGATAGCCATGCGGTTCAGTTTGTCCTAGAGACCTCATTCATCCCCAGTCGATTTCTCCATATGCTTCAGACGATCCAGCCGGCTTCCCGGGAGAGTGATAGTCAGCCACAGTCGGTCGTGAAAGGTGAACTGCTGAGTGAATCCCTCCGGGTAATTTTACTCTATATATCTGATATTTTTCTCGATACGACACTGTCTAGATAAGATAGTTTGAGAAACGAGCAGATCAATGGTTTAGGTGTTCATGCTCAACCAAGATTTGCTCGAAGAAGCGTTAGATACGGCGAATCTTGAATGTTGGGTGCGTGAGCGGACGGCGACGTTAACGAGACGCTGTGCGTCTCGTTCGCACACCAGAACTCTTTGATTTCTGTGGACGCCCGTCAGGACGTTCGCCGTCCGGCTCCACGTGACCGGTTGTTCACTTCGAGAACACAAGCAATTCTTCGACTATTCGGCGTAAAACGCTCTCGTCAAGCGATCTTTCAGTGGGTACATCGAATATCTGATAGCGTTCCCGATCCGCCTGAGTCGCAGCCGAAGCGGGTCGCAGTTGACGAAACCGCTATCAAAATTGACGGTGAGTGGTCGTGGTTGTATGCTGCAATAGATATCGACACAAAGTTGATTCTTGACGTACAGTTGTTCGGACGCCATGGTACTGATCCGGCGGCTGCGTTTCTGCATGGAGTCCAACAGAAACATGATCTTTCCGAGACTATGTTTCTCGTTGATGGCTTCGGCTATCAGACTGCCCTTGCTCGATTAGGGCTGAGCGGTCGGCTTGAATACGTCGAACGAAACCTCATGGAAAAATGGTTTCACACCCTCAAAATGCGCGTTGACCGCTTCCATAATTCATGGGTGGGCAGTCGGCTGAGCGCACGCAAATGGTTTGAACAATTTGTACATTATTATAACTACCAAAGACCCCATCAATCGCTCGGTGGAAGAACACCAGCTGACAAAGTGCTAAACTAGACAGTTCCCCAAAGGTCATGCTGTAGAATTTATAATATAAGTATAATTGATATTTCTTTGAAGTGGCACTGTCTAGGTAAGCCAGTTTGAGAAAGGAGCGGTTCGTTGGTTTAGGTGTCTATGCTCAACCAAGAACTGCTCAAAGAGACGTTGAACACGGCGAATTATGAATGTTGGGAGCGTGAGCGGGGTAGTGTTCAGATAAGCTGATTCCATGCGAAACTGAATGATCTGATCCATTCGTCGGCGGTTTCTGCTTCGGCGTTGCTGAAACAGTTTGAGAAACAGAAAGTTCTACGTCTTATCTCTCTAAAGACACGTTCAATGCTGTTCCGAATTCCGTGTTTTTCGTATCTGAAATCGAAGCCGTGGCGTTTACACGCATCTTGTAACGAGTGCCATCCATCGACGAGAAACACGGCGTCAGAGACGTCGTGTTTCTCGGAGAGTTCCGTCAGAAACGAATGAGCGAGAACCTTTGTTGTCGTCGGTTCAAGCTTTGTATGGAGCAATTCGTTTGTCTCAGTATCGACGGCGGCATACAGCCAATATTGCTCATCGTTGAGTCGGATCACAGTCTCGTCAACCGCAATGTGATCCGGAGACCGACCAGATTCGGGCTGTAGATCGGCCTTATGAACCCAATTATGGACGGTTGATCGAGCACGTTTGACACCGAATATTTCAAGAATAGAAACAGTATTCGAAAGTGATAGACTAGCAAGATGGAGCTGAATACCGAGCTTCATCAGCAATCTCGGTATCGCTTCTCGTTCCACAAAACCTAATTCGATCTGGTCGATACTACCGCTGAGGCGTGTGTTTTCGGGCATGAATCACTCAGAAAACACACCGCCTCACTCTTCATACTTATCTGAACACCGCCGTGAGCGGACGGCGACGTTACCGAGACGCTGTGCGTCTCGTTCGCACACCAGAACTCTTTGATTTCTGGGGACGCCCGTCAGGGCGTTCGCCGTCCGACTCCACGCGACCGGATGTTCTCTCAGAGAAACACAAGAAGTTCTTCGACTATTTGGCGTAGAACGCTCTTATCAAGCTATATTTCGGTGGATACATCGAATATCTGATAGTATTTCTGACCCCACCGACGTTCACCGAGAACATGTTCTCGTGCAGCCCATCAGAACGCCTCGCGTTCTGAGGACGGCGAAGCCGTCAAGGGTCGCGGTTGACGAAACTGCTATCAAGATTAACGGAGAATGGTCTTGGCTGTACGCTGCAATAGACATTGAGACAAAAATTATTCTTGACGTTCAATTGTTTGGACGGCATGGCACCGATTCGGTGGCTGCGTTTCTGCACGAACTCTCCGAAAAACACGATATCTCCGAGACGGTGTTTCTCGTTGATGGTTATCGGTATCAGACTGCAGTCGCTTGATTAGGGCTGAGCGGTCGGCTTGACTACGTCGAATGAAGCCTGATTGAAAAATGGTTTCACACCCTCAAAATGCGCGTTGATCGCGTCCATAATTCATGGGTGGGCAGTCGATTGAGCGTCCGCCAATGGCTTGAACAATTCGAACATTACTATAATCATCAACGACCACATCAATTACTCAATGGAAGAACGCCAGCTGAGGAGGTCGTTAGCTAGACAGTGCCGGTAGAAGTATTTATATATGACTTACTGCCGTCTATTGGATTCGGATCGTCATGTGACAGAACGGGCGCGACGGGCCTTGGTCACGCGGCGTGTCAACCCTTACTTTTGGCCGATTCAGATGCTGTAACCGTTGGTTCGTGATTGGCGGTCACCGAGATTCATGGGGTTCGCTTGAACGGAGACAACATATTATGAGTCTCGAACCAATCGATGCCGAAACCGCGCTTGAACTGTACCTTGCAGACAAAGGAAACGAACTCTCAGAGGCCTCGCTCAAAGGCCACAAGTACCGTCTCGGACACTTTGTCCGCTGGTGTAACGAAGTCGAGGAAATCGAGAACCTCAACACGCTCACTGGTCGCCAACTCCACAGGTACCGGCTCTGGCGACGAGAGGACGGTGACCTAAACAAGGTCAGTGAGAAGACACAGATGGATACACTTCGCGTCTTTACTCGATGGCTAGAGTCGATCGACGCTGTGGAACAAGACCTGAGTGAGAAGGTCCTGTCCCCATCGATCACCGCCGACGAGAACTCTCGGGACGTAATGTTGGACAGCGACAGTGCTTCAAAAGTACTCGCCCATTTGGAAAAGTTCGAGTACGCAAGTATTCAGCACGTTTCGATTGCGCTGATGTGGCACACAATGATGCGTGTCGGTGGTGTTCACGCTCTCGATGTGGATGATTATGACCCAGATGAACAGTGTATCAAAATCCGTCATCGCCCGGACACGGGTACACCAATCAAAAACCAAGGGAGAGGTGAGCGAATGGTCGCACTCTCGGATCAGCTATGTGAACTCCTCAACGATTGGCTCGAAAACAAGCGCCCATCAGTTACCGACGAATACGGGCGAGAACCATTATTAGCCTCGCGGAAAGGACGGACGAGCAAATCAACACTTCGTGCCTACGTCTACCGGTGGACGCGTCCCTGTGTCTACAGTACTGAGTGCCCACACGACCGTGGTCTCGGAGAGTGTTCGGCAGTACATCGGGATACTGCCTGCCGGTGTCCGTCAAGCGTGAGTCCCCACGCAATCCGCCGCGGAAGCATCACGCACAGTCTGAACAGCGACATGCCAAATAAAGTCGTCAGCGACCGAGCGAATGTGAGCCAGCGAGTGATCGAACAACATTATGACCGTCGAACAGAACGAGAAAAGATGGAGCAGCGGAGAGAATATCTAGATAACTTGTAGTAGTTCCATACCTCAGGCTCTGTTAAAATCCTCAACCGGTGATAGAATTCAACAGCCATGCTGAATACAGCGCGCGAATCTTACACGTCTGCTCGGTCTATCTATGATACTGTGTTCGTTTGTGCTTCGGCCGAGAGTATTTATACACTCTCAGTGATGTATGAGTGTGTCTGAGAGAGACTTACTCTTTGATGGAAAAATAGATGCAAAATTAACGAACGAACGTGATGTCCGCGAACACTTCCTCAACAGGGCTCACCGATTGGGGCTCTTGCTGGTGGAAGGGCAGGAAGCGTACCCGGATCTTCACATGCGGGACGTAGAATCAAGTGAGGACGTATATGTTGAGGTTGAGCACCTCTCGGCAAATTTTATTGCTCATGGCCACCACAAACAAGAGGTTGAGAACGACGCAGATATCTTGATTTGTGGTGCAGACAACCTCTCTGATGAAGGCCGTAAAAAGACCCCAGAAGTGATTTCCTTGGAGGAGCGATTTGGTGCTGAAATCGACTACGTGCCGCACTACCGCTTAGTACCATACGAAGCGACCTCAACGCGGCGTAAGAGCATTGCACTTAGAGTAACAGAAAGTGGCGTTGAAGCACGCCTAGAAGACGAGACTCGAACTGAGGGTGAAGATGCCAGCGCATGGACAGACGACTCCACAGGAACCATGTGGATGCCCGTAGAGGAATTTTGCACGCTATTCCACAAACTGTCGGAACAAATGGTCAACGGAGAAACAATTGGTGATCTCGTATTTTCACCCGGCTCCGTCGACTTCCAACCTCTTATCGAACTGGGCCAGAGCAGCGATCCGCCATTGCAAGACCAGGGTGACAGTGCAGCCTTAGTGGAACATGATTATCGACATCCGCGCAAAGAAAAGCAGTACATAGCACGGGCAAGTATCAAGCGTTCACCTGATTCGGATGCTATATATTTCCGGATTGGTCATTGGGCGGATGGCGGATCAAGCTTCACCTCACAGCGCGCCACAGTTTTCAATCCTACCGAGTTCTCTGGTGTATTTGACAAGTTACCGGACAATGTGCTTCGAAGCGCTATTGTTTCGGGTGACGAGGAGAAACTTATCAAATATGCGGAGAGAGTGCACGGGGCGGCACTGGGTCTGGGCCGTGACGACTGAGCCCCGGTTAGGTTCCACGCCAATTTCAAGTCACGTTTGTTATTTTAATGTCACTATTGTGCTGAACTCACTCTTTCTATTCAACAGAGCCGCCTGAGAGGTTTATTGAATTCCCCAGTCTGTTAATACGTTTCAACGGCGGGGTGAATACAGCGCGCGTATCGGTTACTGTAGCAGATAGATTGACTATTCTCTTTGGACTTTCAGCACCTGATCGTCTTCTTCGGGATGTTGGAGTTCCCATGGGGGCTCTCCGGGATTTCGCCCCTCTCCGGAGTCATTAAAAATGGATCGAATGTCTCGCTCCCTGAGATCACTATAGTAGAACGCTATTGACGCCATTTTGCCAGCATCATCCCAATCGATGAGACCAGTCATATCACGCGTCCACAGAGCAATTGTATCTCCAAGAATCTCTTTGTCATCGCCCTTTGTTCCGGAGGAGCAGTATGCTTCTCGATGCTCACCAGCGTAGATCGCCCAAGCAACCATGAGTACCAAATCTCAAATGATGTTCATTAAGACTGTCTTTTTTGTGCTTTCTGATAATTTGGAGGAAGGAATTTAATCGACTTAACATCGCTACCCTTTGTTGGGACAGAATTCTACTCACGAAAAGTCGGTTAAATTAGTACGGTGAAAGACCAGAAGGAGAAGAATACGGTCACTGTAGGGGTTCTGAGCATCGTGATGGTGACCTATGCAGTTCACCGGTCTATGGATATTGGACGGAAGAATCACCGGTACGATGCGGAAGTAAACGAAATTCTCGATTTGCCAGTGACGACAACACGAATACACGAGAGTCAGATCGCGCCGTGGTTGATCAAGCGAAATCCTGAGAATATCGACATTCTTCTCGGGGACAAAGGGTATGATGAATAGAAAATCAGGCAGCTTTCCGGTCAATACGAGGTTCATCCACTGATTAACCATCGTGAGTTCACGTCACTCTACGAGTGGTTGAACCCAGAGTCAGGATCATCATCAGCATCCCTAAATTCATCCTCGTAACGTTCACGCTCTTCTGCTGAGTCGGGAAGATCATACCACAGATCTTGGACACGAGGACTAACATCACACCGCTGATCGATCGCATCCGAGGACACACCTCTGTTTTTTTGATCCGTAATGTACCCCGTGCGAATATGATGCGGTGCTCGGCTACTCGGGCACTTAAACGCAGAATTGTTCTTTTGAGCAGCTTCACACTCCTCGGGATCACGATCATGGGGACACTCAAGTCCGACCGCACAAGGTCGAGTCCACTTGTAGGCGATTTTTTTCAATGTCGACGAACTCATTCTACCGTAACCTTTTGTGAGTAGTGGCTCTCTCCCGTCTTTGTCAGTTACAGGGGGTCGCTGGTGATTGAGATAATCCTTAATTATCTCAGACACATCTCCATAGAGAGATACCTCGCGTTCGCTAGCCTCGTCGTTTTTGAGCGGCGTCGTTTCCTGGGTCTCGTACTTAAGAATACCTTCGTCGTAAACAAAGTCTGGCACGTCACGGCCGATTAGACCCCCTCTCCGTGGGGCTGACTGGCACATCAGCTCCATTGAGATATGCTCTACATCGGCGTATTCGAACTTTCGCAAATACTCTAAGGAGGCTTTTGCCAACTTCGGATCAAGTTGCTTCTCGTCAACCCCTTCTCCTGCCGGATAATCTACTTTGGGGATTTTGACGGACTTTTCGAAGCGAACCGGGGCCATACGATGCTCGATCAAATAACGGATAAACTCTCGGAAGAGGTACATATCGTCTTTTAATGTGGTCTTGGCTAATGGTTCATCCCGCGATAGCGAATCGTACTTCCGCCACTGATAATAGCGCTCAATATCTTCACTGGTGAGGTCTTCGGTTGTCCCGAGACCGACTTCGTCTAAGAGATATGTCTTGAGATAATCTAGCTTTCTGTTGTACTGTTGTTCTGACTTGACTTTGTCCAACTTCTTTGCTCGGAACTCTTTGAGGACCTCACTTACTGGTCGAACTTTTAGCGATAGCTCGGGAAACGAATCTGCCATTTCGCTGACTACGCTAGAGGCAATCGCCTCTATAAATTCCTCTGTTGGATTATCAGAGAGGCGTTCTTTCAGCAGTTCTACGTCGTTAGAGCGGCTAGACATTTGTTTTGTGCTGTGAGTTGTAATTTGTGTGTTAGTTAAAATCGCCAAGTGTCCGGTCAGATTCAATATTAGTATCGGACTCTAGATAGGCATCCTCTGGTAGCACCTGTCGAATCCGGTGTCGGAAAAATACGCGTCGATACTGCCGACGTTGTTCCGATGTTAAATAATGGTCCCTCACTGATTTTGGGTCTGATGCACCCTGCTCTTCTGCTAATTCGGCAGCTCTTTGCAAGAGATCAATATCTGCTTCAAGCAAGATGTTATAATAGAATGAACGACCCTGTTTTGGCGTCGGCACTTCTTCGTCTATAGTAATTTCAGCTTTTCGACAGAGTTCTTTGAAACGATCACGCATTTCCTTCGCGCAGAGGAATTCTCTATTCTCATTATCGCTTGGGAAAAGATATCCATTCCAATTTGGTCGTCGCGTCGATCGTCGATCCAAAAGATTGGCAAGTGGCTCAAGACCAAACATGAGACTTACTTCCCCTGGTCCATTTTTTCGCGCTCGTTCTCCAAACTTAATTTTTGGATCTGTTAGATTGAAATTAAACTGCGTCCTGTGGATACCAGCAAGCTCGCTCGTACGGACACCCCACACACAATATCCAATAATTAACATTTTTTCTTCATCTGTGTCAGCAACGACCCACAACCGTCTAACTTGCCCATCAGATAGGCTGGTGGGGTCAGAGGTCCACTCCCATCGGAATTCGTCTTCGATATCTCTCATCGGATCGTATTCGATTCGCCCAGATCGTTCGAGCCACTCAAAAAATCGATGGGCAGCTCGTATATAAGCGTGCGCAGAGTCATCCGACTTCGATTCGGCTCTGAACGTCTTCGCCACTAGCTTAAATGTATCGTAGGCTTCAGTTTCGACTCTCGGATCATTTGCCAGCGAAATAATAGCATCATCACCATACTCATTTACAAATCTGCTGAGAAATCCGTTAAGACGAGATCTGTTGGACCGTTTTGTGGATGGTTGCCAGTTCCGGCACTCCGCCTGATCATCAAGATAGGCTCTGCATCGCTCAATCGTAGCAACATCGCCGAAACCCCACTCAAATCCTTTTGCCCTCCCTGCAGATGTCATCAAAATAAAAAACTCGGGAACACCCATACTGTGCTTTTCGCTGAGTACCCATCGTAGATGTGAGTATCCGTTGTCGTCCAACCACTTCACTGTCGGATAGTCTCTTGGCGACTTCGGGTGCTGATCCTTCCAATTTTCCAATATTTCTTCACCTATCTTTTGTAGCTCAGATAGATCATGGCACCAATCTCGGTATTCTTGTGGCTCGGCTGTATCATTTTCCTTGGTGTTGGTCGTCATGTCTCAGTGATCTGTACGTGGTCAGAAGGTATATATAATATCAAAAGACAAATATGTCTGCGTGTAAAAATTGTCTGCAAGACATAATTGAGCTAATGACAAATTTGGGATTGGCATCTCTGTAGCACGATATCTACTGTTTTTAGATCTCATCCGAATCGCATTGTTACCTCCCAAAAAATTATAAAAAATAATATGTATTTGCTCACTTCTGTGTTGGTACGAGTGACAAGGACCTACTCAGCGGAAGAATTGAGATCGACTCCCGTGGGGTTGTTTTGATATTGGCCTGAATTATCCGTGAGCAATTTACTCAAGACTCCAATCGCCCTCTTGCGTTTTATATATCAATCATATCAAAATTTAGTATGATAAATAAACTGATAATTAACCAATATAGAGCGTGCGGAGTGAAGAATATAATCACGGCTACCCAAAGCACATATGTAGTGTCAAACAATATTTTCAGTATGACTAACAGTATCTGGCCGCCTCTTGAGGATCTAGTCAGAGACGGTAAATCAACCCCACTGCGCAAATCCTGTGGAAAGAGAAGAAAATTATCACCATGCAATTCGCCGTCTTTTTGAAACGAGTAACTGGCCTACTCTTTCAGTTCGTGGACCCGAAGCTGGGATAGGTAGTTCAAAAGTTGACATTCTCATCAACGTATCGCTACCCGATGAGAACAAATTTCAACTTGACGATCAGATCGGAATAGAAATAAAAACGGCAGTTGATGCGTTTGAGACCGACACTAGTAACTTAGAACAGGTGATTGATCAAGCTAAGACCGGAAAAATTGATCGGCTCTATGTTTGTACGCCAGAGACAGACCATGACGATGATACTCGATTAGATATACACCCCGAGGTATCTCAGCTAATCAATCGTCTTGAATTGGGCCAATCATCGATAGCATTTCGTGGTATCAAGGGGACGGTCCGGAATTCACAATCAAGAGAAATTTCTAAAACAGCATATTATGTGAAGTTGCTTAACGAGAGTAAAGAGAAATTGTTCAGGGAACTAAAACGAAGGGGTGATCTTGGAACCGTCAAGCAGAATCTAGAAGAGTACGATTCTGCATCGATAGAAGGTCATTCTTCTACTATGAGAGATCAGTGGATAGATCCTGTTTTACAAGAGGTTGGTATCTTACGCTTCGACGTAGAGACCGGAAATTTACGTGTTCAAAAAGAGGCATCTTATTTTGATCGCACATCTGATTGGACTTCAAGACCGAAAGTTACTGAATCAGATGTTGCTCATGCCGTCTGGTGTCACTACGTTGAACAACCAGATGTCGATGTCGCTGTTGAAGTTGAGCTACCAAGCCTTGTTAAGATAGACGATCCTAATATGGTTGAACGGTTCTTTGGTGAGACATCCACTCGGAGTGCTCCACGAATTGATCTATTGATTACTACAGGCGATTCAATGACTGGTATTGAAGTCAAGGGCCCCGATCCCGATTGGAACCGATTATTCACTGAGCAAGTACCAACGTATCACAGGGCATCTGAATTAGATAACATTCTTATTGCAGTCCCAGATGACGAAATAGAGGTAGCTAAATCTCATCTTGGTTCTGTAGATCTCTCTGTCGGACTGCTCAAGTGTTCTGACCCTCTTGGTGACTCTCAAATTGAACAAGTCTTGTAATCGATACCTTCCTCTGCATCACTCTAGGCCACTCTTGGAGGGATTTTTCGCTCTGAACAGTAATATCGTATCATAATGAATCCTGCGGCGGCGACGATGATTCCCAGCCAGTACTTGTCAGTGTTCTTCAAATTGGTATCGCCTTACGTCGAAATACATCAAAATCCGGCTCTGTTAAATTCTTCATACCTGATCTTAGATTGAATTTTGATGTGCGTATCTACTCCCCGTCGGCTGTGGTGTCACATCTACGTTCGGTAGCTCTCCTTGGTCGTATAATGAAGCAGGATATACAGAAATAAAACTACCATCAAGATCTGAGCACCGCTCTGCATAGGCTGCCGACAGTACAACTTGATTGCTATCACGCAATTCATAAAGTTCGTCCGGAAAACCCGTAATTAGGGACACTCGTGCCCCTCCATGCTCTCCTGCCTCGAAATCTGATATCTTGAGTGATTGGAGCGTACAGACGCCTACCAATTCTACTTCCGGATGATGATAAATAGATATGTCTGAGAGGATTGCCTTGTTCTCCTCTTTATGATAATACCAGGCAACCATTACGTCATGTTTTGCCGTGCAGTTGGGATCTCTGAGAAAATCAGGATTTTCTAAAACTTCATCTATGGTAAATCCAACTTCGCTAACTAGTCTCTCTGGCAAGTGAATTCTAGATGTAGATCCGCTCGCCGAGACCTCGACTCTTCTTTCAGGTGGATAAGTCTTAGACGAGGCAATTGATGGTTGTGTCATCTATCTAATTATTATTCAATTTGCTCTCACTTATAAAACCTCGTGAGTATTATCTAATCTCTAACAAGTCCAAGAAATCAATCGGAAATCTGATCAGCAGATCACGACGACGTGTTTTAACGCATGTAACCTTGGGTTGATCACGGGCGTACGCGCAGACGTATATCGATCATTTCTGCCGGATTCGAGGCTTGAAACACAACTGAGTAGATCTCACGTCGCCAGCTAGTCGGTGGTGGTATTGGCTGTCCCCTCTACTGTACCGGTCGGAGCTTCCCGATCGTCTCCGGTGTCAGTTTCTGAGGCGACGATCGTTGCACCGCCAGCAACCCCGAGGGCGGTCACAATCGCCCAAACAACCGAGCGACGTGAGACAAATCGATGACGACTCATCGCTCTTGGGCCTCCGTGAGATAGCGACCGTCGGTCGAGGCTTGGCAAATCAATTCTGTGGATGACAGACCATGCATCCGCTCGATATCGGCGATCAGCGACTCAATCCGAGCCTGTCGCCACGGTGGGTCGTGTGGGTGGAGATGATCGTCCAACGCTTCTACAATAATACACCAGTCTTGTGGGTGCCAATCTGGCATCAATACGGCTGGTGTCGTGATTATATATAAAATATCGGTGGTTGTGGGGTGGCATAGAACGGTTGGCACAAGTAGTTAGAGTAGTTCGTACACCTGACTCACCACCTACCGTTGATCGCTCAGTACAGATCACGTAAATAACAAATCAGGGCTCAGTGACAATGATTTAGTGAAATTTGGTTCTGTTGAAATTCTCTGTCGCTGATAGTTTGTTGGGGGCCGTGCTGAATATAGAGCGCATATCTTGCATAAATAGGAGTTTGACTTTCGACTGTATTCCTCAATTAGAGACATAGATTCAGGAATACTTTTTAATTCAGTTGACAAGGTAGACCTATTCAGATTACATTTTAACTATATGGCACTAGATATACAACTTCTTCGAGTCTTATTAATCGGTAATTTCGTTCTCGGACTAGTTTTTATTTATTATCTGTTCGACAATCGGGAGCGACGGGCAGCAACGTCTCTCATCGTTCTATTTGGCGGGTTGTTGATCTGGTTGCTCGCGGACATAATACAGGTGTGGACACCTGCAAATCCTGCACCACCTGTCGGAATACCACTGAGGATGGTAGGTGCGGACATTACGATTATCGGACTACTGTTGTTTTCGTTTGAGTATACGGGTAGAGAGGATGTGATACGCAAACGGATCGTTTCGCTACTGTCGATTAAGCCTGTTCTCTCTCTCGTGGTGGTTCTTACGCCCAGTTTGGACGGGCTATTAGAAATTGCGACACCCGAAACCGTCGTTCAGGGATACGAGTTCGTCGTAACTCCGTTTTTTATTTTTCATGTCTCCTACAACTGGATCCTGACAGCCGTTGCGATCGCGGTTCTTCTGCGAATGCTGCTAAAAGGGATGTATGGAAATCAACGCCAATTGTTCGTGGTTCTTGTTGCTGTTTCAATACCGATCGGATGTAACGTATTACTCCGACTTGGTATCATTCGACTCGATTTGACAACCGCCGCGTTCTTTGTGACAGCAACAGGACTGATGTACGCCACGTTCAGGCTTCGGTTGCTTGATGCATTGCCGATCGCCCGTCAGACAGTATTAGCGGAGATGAATGAGCTCGTGTTTGTGTTAGATGAAACAGGAGCAATCGTGACGGCCAACAATGCAGCTACCGAACGATTCGGAGATGAAAGAAAGCTATTGGGAACACACATAACAGCGGTGTTAGGAAGCGATGCAGCTACAATACAGCGTTCGGGCAATCAAAATGTAGATATTGTCACCGAGATTGAAGGTAAACCGCGACACTTCACCGTCAGTCAGACCACGCTAACTGACAATTACGAGATGGTAGTCGGGCAGCTACTCGTCTGCCGGGATATCACCGAGCGTGTACACCGCGAACGTGAACTTGAGGAATTGAATACACGCCTCGAACTTGCACTTAGGGAGACAAACACGGGCGTCTGGGAGTGGAATCCCGACACCAATACGATCGTCTGGGATGAAGCTAGTGAACGATTGTTTGGGTACGATCCCGGTGAATTTCCGGGGACAGTTGATGCGTTCGCCAGTCGTATTCACGAGGCAGACTTCCCGGCAGTTCAAGATGCAATCGATACTGCGGTCGAAACGGGTGAAGAATTCAAAGCAGATTTTCGGGTAGAACCAACGGATGGCAAACAGCGGTGGGTGCGGGCACGTGGGATTGTGGAAACAGGTGACCCCAACACGACGATTCGCCTGATTGGTATTCAGACCGACGTCACCGACTTCATCGAACAAAGACAAGCCCTCGAACGAAAGAACGAGCAACTTGACCAGTTCGCAAGTGTCGTGGCCCACGACCTGCGGAATCCATTGAGCATCGCAATCGGTTTCACAGATATCGCTCAAGAGACGCAGGACCCTGCCCACTTCGAGAAGGTCGAGAATGCACACAACCGCATTGAACGCCTCATCGAAGATCTGCTCACCCTTGCGCGGGGTGAAACGACAATCACCGAGTCAACGGAGGTAGATATCGGTATCGTTGCAACCGAAGCATGGGGATACGTCGATACACACGAGGCGACGCTCGAAATTGATGAGGATATACCGATCGTATCGGGAGACAACGGCCGGTTGATTCAGATGTTCGAGAATCTCTTTCGAAACGCGGTTGAACATGGCGGGAACAACGTGACAGTTACTGTTGGCCGGTTACCCGATGATGATGGATTCTACGTGGAAGATGACGGTACAGGTATTCCAACGGAGCAGCAGGATACGGTGTTCGACCACGGTGTCACGACAAACACGGACGGAACGGGATTAGGACTCTCAATCGTCAGCGATATTGCGAAAACACACGGCTGGACGGTCAGAGTAACTGATGAGACTGACGGTGGCGCACGCTTCGAGTTCGAACTGTCGTAACACACCAGTAACAGGTTGGAGATCACGATCCGGACTGGCGAGATACATCCGTCCGGCTGAATAGAACCTCTATATTCAGCGCGTAGGTATTGTCAGTCTTTGAGTGTTTCAACAAGTCCCGAATTGTAGAGATCTACTCAGCAAAAGACTAAGAGTGAGCTTTCCCAGAGGTCAGATGTGTCACTCAGAGACGCGAGTCGTATCGGGCTCATCGTTGTTATTGTGCTCCTCGCTGGCTGTGCGGGCGGACTCTCAGGGGGCGATACTGGGAGTACGGACAACACTTCAGATCCTGTCGAGTCGTCGGGAGAGAGTGTCGGTTCGCTCGAAGTTCACTATATCAATGTCGGCCAATCAGTGAGTACGCTCATAATTTCGCCGGATGGGGAGACGATGCTCGTCGATACAGGGCACTACAACGACGACGGTGAACATGTGTTAGCGTATCTGCGTCAACATGAGATCGATCGCATTGATCATTTGGTGACATCACACGGCGATGCTGACCATATCGGGGGCAATGCAGCGATCATCGAGCACTACGAAACTGAGGCAGACGGTATCGGAGCGGTGTACGACCCTGGGATTACGGCCAGCACAAACACGTACTCAGAGTATCTTGATGCGATTGAAGCTCACGAGGTCACACTGTATGAGACCCGAGAGGGCGACACGATCGACTTTGATGACGTGGATGTGAATGTGCTTGGCCCGCCCGACCCGTATCTTGCGGACGAAGACAGGAACGAAAACAGCATCGTGCTGAAATTAACACACGGGACGACGAGCTTTGTGCTGACCGGTGATGCGGAAGCCGAACAAGAAGAATACCTTGTTGATGAGTACGGCGACGAACTGCAAGCGACGGTCCTGAAGGCTGGCCACCACGGCTCATCGAGTTCAACAAGTGATGCACTGCTTGACGCTGCCCAACCGCAGGCCGTTGTTATCTCTAGTGCTTATGACTCGCAGTATGGACATCCTCACGATGAAGTGTTAGCGCGTCTCAGCGAACGATCGATCCCGACAATGTGGACCGCCACACACGGCGATACCGTGTTTGTCAGTGATGGGACGAACGTGAGTATTCAAACCCAACAAGATGCGCCGACAGACTCATCGGAGCTCCGCGATGGTGAGCCAATCGAACCAGCAACGGGACCAGACCCTGTCGAGCGAACCCGTATTACGGGATCTGATGAGGTTGTCTCAATTGATCAAGACGCCGAGGAAGATGACTCCGGTGATGATGATTCGACTGCTGATGGGGAGCTCAGCATTGCAGAAATCAATGCTGACGCTGAAGGCGATGATCGAGAAAATCTCAATGATGAGTACGTCGTGTTTGAGAACATGGGAAGCGAGCCGCTTGATTTGAGCGGGTGGACTGTCGAAGATGCGGCAGGGCGATCGTACACGTTCCCTGCTGGTGTTGAGGTAGAGCCGAATGCGACGATCACGTTGCGAACGGGAAGCGGGACGGACACTGAGACAGAATTATTCTGGGGTTCAGGATCACCAGTGTGGAATAATGACGGCGATACAGTCATTGTCCGCGATGACGATGGGGCTGTTGTGCTAGAGGAGACATACTAATGACAGAGATTGATGTGGCGGATGGCACCTACACCGCCGTTGTCGATGCGATCGAAGACGATCTCGCCAGAGTCTTTTTTGAAGCCGACGGCACTGATGTTGGCAGCGCTCTCGTTGATGAGGACGTGTTGCCGACGGAAGGCAGACACGCTGACGCGATCCTTACTGTGACGGTGCAAGATGGAGTACTACAAGAGATTGAGTACGAACCAGACCAGACCGCTGATCGAAAAGCAGCTGCACAGGACCGATTCGATCGCCTGTCGAGCCGGCTGTCGGATAAAGAAGATCAGTAGAAGACTGCAGCTCTCGGCGAGTGAATGCGCTGAGAAGGGCCGATAGGAGGCCCCCGGCCGGGGGGCCAGACTCACAGCATGACCATATTACGTCTAACCGGCAGCCGGCAGGTGAATACTCTGAAAGAGTTGTCTCGCTATGATCACGGTACTTCTTGGGTTGTCTCTACGGTTGTAGTTGAGATTTCTTCGACGAAGCAAAGAAACAGCACAATAAATAATGGCGCTCGTGGTCTCGTGTTCGCCCCATCTGTTTTGGCGTGAACACTTCGAATTCGGGAATTCCGAAGGAGAGGTCTCTTCAGGTTGAATCAAATATCGTATGAGATAGTTCGACTAACTCGATGTATCGAGCCGCGACCCGCTCAATAAATGCATCTCGTCGAAGATCAGCGATCTCGATATTCTCCCATGTGTCCACCACAATTCGCAACGATTCTCGCTCGCTAACTAAGAAATTCCGCTCCTCAAATCGATTGCGGTGCTTCTGAATGGTTTTCACCGCAGATGAACTCCCATCACCCGACGCATCGATTGCAACCTTCACTTCGTTGTCCCCGTAGGGATTTACCCGTAACGCGTATCTGACAGCATTTGGATGACCAGGCGCTCTCGATTCGAGATACGGGTAGTTAGTCGTGAGATTTCCGAGAACGGAGTCCATATGATCAGTGCTTAAAATATCTTGCAGATGGGGGAATGCCTTGGTGAATACCCCGATTGTGAAAACCCGATCACCAGGCTTCGACTGCGTAGGTTGTCGTGAACGGGTTTCGTCGTAATCAACGATGGTCACGGCTCCAAAACAAGTCTCACCAGATGGAAGGTCGAACCGTTGGAGTTCTACAGCTTGGATGTCAAGCCCCTGGTCTCGAAGCCATCGTGTAGACTGACGAGTCTGGGGCGTAATGCGCTCTGCGACGATGACCATCCGCTGTCCCTGATTGAGTTCCCAAGGGTCTCGGTCCTTGTCGAAAAACGAATTGAAAGCTCCAATTAGCGAGTCTTGTTGCGCGACTTCTGATGGGACTACGCAACCTTTGGCGACGTATTCCTCACGGAGTGCGTCTAGATCATGGTAACTGAATCTGTCGAGGGCCTGTGCGTACAATTGAGGTTGGCTAACAATACTCGCCTCGGAGGCGGACTTAGATCCGGAGGTACCCATCTTAATTTCGACCACAACACAATTACCGAACCGATCGAGACCGATCAAATCAGCTTCGCCGGTCGGGAGACTAGGTTGCCGAGCGAAGAGTAATAATCGCTCATCGAGAATGGTATCTGGCGACGCATTAAGCCATTCTTCTAGTTTGCCATCACCCTCTCCTCCTTCATCACCAGCAGGTAAAATCGGTCGCTCTTTTGCTGGCATCGCTGTCGGGGATTTTTTTATGGAACTAGATTGGAAGATACGCATACAACCGTTCACTCATGTCCTGTTATTAAGTTATCTGGTGGAGAGACTGATTAGATCGGCTTACTAAGACAACGAACAAGATCGAATTTGTACCTGAAAGTGGGTGTGAGTAAGAGCGTGCAAATCTATTCTACAGAATGTTCTATTATCCACCAATTTTCGGCGAAGGAGTGCGCTGAGAAGGGCCGATAGTAAACTCACGGCCGGGCAGCCGGACTCACAGCACGACCATATCGTATCCAACTAGCAACAATCAGGCACATAGCCGTGAGGATGAGTGGCGCGTACCTACAGGCGATCGCGTAGCTAAATTTGGGAGAGATACACGCAGTTAGGATCGCCGATTAGTACACCTATAGGGCAGCATACCTTTCGTTTTCATTTTCACTGTGGTCGGCACAGGTATTTATAAACAGAACACAAAATTGTAATTGGAACTTGGGCATTGTCACACGCTCTAAGTTCCTCCCCTTACCCATGTCACAAGCAGCAACTAGTCTCGGTACGTGCCCCTTCTGTGGGACGCTGGTCTCGCCAAGCGAGATACTTATCGAATACAAAGTTGAAGGTGAGCACCGCTTGTACGCTGAATGCTCTGACTGTAAGGAGCCAGTTCGGCCAGAATAATCGTCACCTCACGAGCGTACGCGACTGTTTGAGCTACCACTGCCCCATCACATACGAGAGACACAGGACTTGTGAAGGGCCCCAGGATCACGCATGAGCAGTACGACAGGCGTTCGATGATTCCGAGTACTGCATAGCAATGCATGTAACACCTCCTCTGGGCCACCCCAATGCAACAAGATTTCTGTACTAAAGTCAGCGTCTACATCTACAGACAATTAGGCAGCATCACGCAGTAGGCAATTCAATTGAATAATCCACGGACTTTGTTGAGTATGCCGTCATCAGGTGCTGTTTCATTCGTTTCTGTGGTGGGGTCGCTACTAATTCGTCTATCTAATTCAACGCCAGTAGGCACCTCTCCTAGCCAGTCTAAGAACTCATCTGGGGATTTGATCAACAGATCTCGACCACGTCGCTCAACGCGTGCAACCGTAGGCGGATCACGGGCGTACGTGTAGGTGTCTGTAGACATCTCTTCGGGGAATGACACACGTAGCCGTTCGCCCTGATCTTCTGTTGCAACATCCTCTCGTTTGAGCAGGTCAAACCACCGATCACGACCCGCATCGTGCTCACGCTCGGCTGGCCGACGCGGGAACCACGCTGGTACATCACGGTCAGCATAGTCGTACAGTTCTAACATCACTGTTCGAGCTGTTCGTAGCGCATCATCATCGTTCGAGAGTGTTAGCTCACGCGTCAGCATTTTGTGAGTGAACCAGAGAAACACCGGATTGTCCTGCTCAATCAGGCGATTCACTTCGGCTTCGCCCTTGTAGCTCGTATCGAAATTCACGTTGAAATGCAGGATCTTCGATCGGTTCCGAAACCACTCGTCAGGTCGCTTGTCATTGCTAATGAACGCAAACAACGGGTAACTTGCGTCTGGCGTCCAATTGCCCCAATAATTCCGGAATGTATCTAACCGATTCACGGTCGTTTTCGTGATGTCATCGACAACGACAGGGAACGCAGTATTCGCAGAGCGCATTCCACGAATCTTTCGCTTACCGACTTCATCCGCATCAACCGGATTCAACACTCGTCCACCACTGATCATTGACAGAGCAAACTGCGCGAACGTTCCTTTCCCAGCATCGGACTCTCCGTAAATATAGAGATTCGGAAGCGCCTTATCAAGATCAATTCCATACTGGTCATAGAACGTTGCATCGCGGTTCACAAACGGTGCCCAGAACATCCACAGTAACGCCTCTGCCATGTGCGCTTTCACCGCATTCGCATCATTGCAGTTTCCGTACTTATCTACCGTCTCAAAATACTGCTCTAAATCGGATAACGCAGTAGCAACAACACGCGGATCGTTCGGAATCGGATTGCCAACCCGATAGACGCGTCCATCAGAATGGAAACTCAGTCTCTGTCCAAATTCCACGGCCCCATCGTCGCTCAACTGCGTCCGCCGGACACGCATCGTCGGTACCTCATACACATCGCGCTTGTACTGTTGGACCGCTTGTGGCGTCGTAGTTAACGAATCACCAGATAGGGACGCGTCGTAATTCGTCATTCGGGACAATGCTTCGATCGCATCATCGCTGTGTCCCAACAGCGAGAGGTTGATCCGGGTTGTATTTTCCTCACTCGGGTCTAACGCGTCAGCCGACGACTCACTCGCTTCGTCTTCTGGTTTGTCTTGGTTGTCGATTTCCGCTTCAGCACCTTCGCTCAAATCCGTCTCATCGCCAAGTACTAGATCAACTTCGTCCACCTCTGATTCAATTCGCTCATCGAGCCGACCGTGAAGTTCGCTCACCTCATCTCGGGTCTTGACTTTTCCCTCAGTATACAGCGAGACTACCTCCGCCCGATCATCAGCAGTTCGTTCCAATCGCTCAGTAAGATCATCGAGAAACGGGCCTTCGTTGTTGTAGGATCGATGCTCCTCGTAGAAGTCTACGACTGCATCCCACAACGGTGTTTTTGTCGTTGTTTCAAATACAACACCAGTATTCGCCTGTCGTGTCCACGCATTTTTCGACAGGTTTGGAGAGCCAACGATCGCCGTCGCCGGACGGGCTTCTTTTGTTTCTGCAGCAGCCTCAGACTCGTCAATATCCGTCTCATCACCACCTGTAGCTGACTCTGAGTCGGCCCATTCGAAGGTTTGCTGTGAAGCATCCGTCTCGTCACTTTCTGCCGAATTGGGCTGCTCTTCGCTATACTCAATCAAGTAGAGTTTACTGTGTACTTCCTTCGTTTCACAAAGATAGATCACCAACTCACCGTTACGCTTGAGCCGTTCAAGACGATCTGCAAGTTCCGGCTTATCGATCAGTCGCTCTCGATAATCCGCAACGTCCCCCACGACCACTTCCAACCGTTCAAGCGACTCCACCCGATCGAACAGTTCAAGAATAAATTCCGGAGAATCACAGTACGTCACGACACGCATCCGGGTAGCGCCCTCAAAATATGTCTCGAACCGATTATAGCTCCTGAAGAGTTCAATATGTCCTGTTGTTTCTGGCTCACCACCTATTGGGAGATCAACCTGCTCTGGCATGTGAGTATTTGACATTGTTGTGTTGAGCTAATAATCGTTCACCACAGGGTGGAACAAATGACGAGCGAGCAAACACCCAGCCAGAAACACGGTTAGGGAACTGCCAACTTTTTCACTATACGATATCAGCGAAAGCGAGAGGGACCGAAACGTGCAACACAGACTCAGAGTAGGATTCGTAGCTTGGCAGCATGACGATATCACTCACAACCGGCACGTATCAGGCGTACCAGAACAAAAGTCGTGACAATCCGTGAGCTGTTTTTCGTAACGTGGATCTCGATGCTAATGAGAAAGTCATGAATGAGGGTCAAATCACTGAGTGCTGATTGCGGTCAGGGGAGGTTCGTTCCGACGTTGATATTTGCCATCGACCCCTCGTCCAATGCCTGTCGCCATAAGAGGTGAATTCCCCGGGCAACGATCTCAATTGAGGGTTCCCTGAGACACGACGCTTCTACGTGGGTATCTGCGCTTGACGCGTCTGGTGGCGGGTGGAAGTGCCGCTCGTCGGGCGGTGCTGAAAAGTCGTGCGGGTGGATATCCCATCGGCAGTTGCGCCCGGACGTATCCGAATAATGTATATTATAGTCGTCCACCGTCGTCCAACGAACCGTGAATAGGGTTTTCTCTGCTTCCCCAACGCCATACGGTATCGTGAGCCGGAGTTCTCGGGGGTTGAGTCGGTCATCGATTGCGCCTGAGGCCATCGGCTCGATAGCGGTGAACGCATCTCGAAACGCATCGAGTTTCGTCACGTCGATAGTGCCCCGAAGCGCGTGAGATTCGTCGTCTCCACTGTCGAATTGCATCAGACTGATTCTGCCCCACCAGTGGGGTTTTCGACCGCGCTGAGCGCGAGCGCCACCTCAGCGAATGAGAGGTTCCGCCGCGTCGTTCGCCACTCTAAGAGCGTCTCTGAGTCAATCCCTGTATGGGACCGGACCGCTTCCTCGGGCGAGTTCGCGCCGAATCGGTCGGCGTACGCTCGGAGCTCCTCGCGCATCTGCAGCACGCGCGTCGAGAGTGTATCGGTGTCTGTCTCGTCGAGGATCCGCCGAGCTTGTTCGAGCGCGATCGAGTCCTTGGCCCGCCGATAGAGCGTGCCTGTTGAATCTGGTGACGCGGTCTCTGCCACGTAGCCGTGTTCAACCAGCGAGCGAAGGTGCTTGCGGGCTGTCTGCTCCGACGTGAGGGCGTTCTCGGCGACGGTAGCGGCGCTCATGGGCTCGTACGCCGTGCGCATCACTGACCGCACACGGTCGAAGGGGGTGGTATCTCGTTTCCACTCCTCTTTGGCGCGTTCGTTCACATCCTTAAACGCCGGGGGAGATTCTGGCATCGAGTCAACTATGGGGCGTGAATATATCACTCTTCGGGATGCTATTCTTATCTGCTTAGGCTGTCGGGTGCGTATCAGTACGCCCGAGAGCTTGGCCGCCCCAGAGAAAAGTTGCAAAATAAACCAGATTGGCTCTGTTAAACTTCACAGAATAAAATCTCGATACCCCCCCACGCAGCACCTCATCTTCAAGAAACCGTCCAATGAGATTCTCGGGTAGTGCATCCGAGTAATATAATTATATTTATCAGTGACATCTCGTAGTATTCTGTATGTCTCAATTGACTGCTCCGACAGAAAGTTGTCAGGACCATCTCAAGAAAGCGCTTGAGGCAGACAATTCGACTGAGAAAAATTATCACATACGGCAGGCGATGCAGATATGCCAGTCGGTAGTAGATCTACAGAAATTGGAGTGAGTTCACTCAAGCGACTCTGTTCAAATCCTCAGGAGGTGATCGGAGCCATGTGCGAGATACAGAGAGTGTAGCCATCACGGAAACATGAGCAATAACTCAATGATCGGCTCCTCGTGGTTACTGATTGTAGACCACCAAATTACTCTTTCTTTGCCTCTCCGCGTGATTCGTCTGTATCGTCATCTAACTGTTCTTTGTCAGTTATCTCCATCGATGTAGAAACTTGTTCCCAAAAATCTTCTTCAAGGAATCGCGCAATATCTCCTGCGTCTGCATCTTCTGATGGTCGATTCATCGTATTAACCTTCTAGACCGGAGCAACAACTTTCTGGTGGCGATACACATGCTTTTGTGGTTTGATTGTATGAAGATCTGGTAAATGAATATAGACATTCAACAATGGGTAACAAGGTTTCGAGAGGAATGGGAGGATAAACCAATAGAATATTTGGATGAGTCTAGAGAGTGGCAACAAGACAGTAACCCGTTGTTTGGTTCAATATCCACTGCGATTCAGTCACGAGAATATAAGCTCTCAGTTGAAGAGTTACTCCGCATCAGTCAGTGGAAGCTTCAAAGTAGCCGAAATGACACCAATATTAAAAAGAATTCTACTGAAGAAGTTACACAACAGACCCAAGCCGCTCTGAAGGCCTCAACAGATACGGAAGCGATCAGTGCGTTAACTGAACTTAGTGGAGTCGGGGTTCCGATGGCATCAACCGTCTTGACAGTCGCCAAACCGTCAAACTACGCGATTATTGACTACAGGGCATTTAGAGGCCTTGTAGGTGCAAAGCCAGAAATCATAGAATCTTCTGAGTATTCGGAGTACGCCAGCTTCTTAGAACACTTTCGAACGTATTTGAAAAGTTCAGAGTCGTATGAGTATTATATGAATCACATACGGGAGATCGCGGATGCCGAGGATTTCTCCGCGAGACAAGTTGATATGGCTCTTTGGGCATACGATAACGCGAGAGCGTAATTGAAACGAACGGAGTGTGAGTTACCCCACTGAGTAGTTGACCTGCCCTCAAACAGACAACTATGGCTTTGTTGAAATTCTCATTCGGTAATATGTTCTTAGAGACGCGCTGAATACACAGCGCATATCTCGCACAATACTTCTCTCACATTTGGTCAGGTCAAATCGGTCGATGCAATTAAAACTCACCAGGCAAGCCGAGAGACGCTGGTCTCCAACCCTAATCGATCTCTGCATACTCCGTTCGGCGTTCAACACCATTGTAGAAAATCTCGTGAAGTTCCTCTATCTTCTCCGTCACGTCCTCAACGATATCCTCAGGAGATTGGTTTGTGTCTACCTCCCAACCAATACGGAATCGCTTGAACCGGCCTTTACCACCTTCATTCTCGATTAATGCACTGATCTCTTCAGAATCCGTATGGCTGGTTGGACTCTTTTCAGAGAATAGGCTATTCGCAGAGGCATGGAGTTCCATGTCGTTTTCCTCGATAAGTCGGGCAATCTGTTTCGAGTATTGGTTGAAGAATTTCTTCGAAGTATCGTCCTTGCTGAGATAGGTGTTTAGATGGACGTAGACCTCGTTCTGTAGTGCAGGGACAACGATCGCAAGATACCAACCAACTCCACCCGAGGTGTTGTAATCGGTATCTGCATCGCCGAAGTACTCGTCCGGTTGGTACGCGAAAATGTAGTAGGAGGGTCCGAGCGAATGGTGGTCGTTCTTTTTAATTTTATTGAGGTTTCGCTTGGCCCGATTGTAGAAGTCTGTATGATTCGTCCTCTTTGTATAGAGAGATAGCCCATCTGCATATTTATCTACCTCAAATGCGAGATCGACTGCATCATTCTGATGCGTAATGAACCAAGCTTCGTCTCTTTCGAACGGTGCGAATCCGGTGAAGCCCTCGTAACCCTTGTGTTTGAATAGATCGGACATGATCTCAATTGCTTCTGATTTGTTCTCAATATCGATTACTGCCGCTCCAACGTCGAACCAACTCAACCACGTTGCATCGGCATCGAAGTCAGGTTTGTGTACGTCCTCTGTTATGCCGAACAGGTAGACATCCTTCCTGCCGGCATTGTGTTCGAGCTTTCGGCGTTCTTCGCGTAGTTGTTTGGGATAAAGCGAGTCAGTACCAGTCTTTGACTCGTACCCAACGAGTTTCGTATCGTCCTCGACAACCCAGTCAATTGTCCGTCGTTTATCGTTCTGATCCGGATGATGAGGAAGCCCGTCACGCTGGGTTGCCCTCACGTAGGCACTATCGTCAAATTTGAGATCACCGTGGATTGCGTTGAGGACCCGAGCAGTGTCCGTCTGATCAAGCAACGAAACAAAAAAGTCTGTTTGCGATTCCTCTCCATCGATATAACGAAAGAAATCGCGTTTCGGTGAACCCATATTTCCTGATAATGTCGGCCGTAGATAACTGTTGTTACAGTAATTACCGGCTTATAGCGTGAGACTCTGGGCTGGCCCGTATGATCGGATCTCCCGATTATTCTGAAGCGCTCAACTAGCTCTCTGTATCTCGCACGCCAATCCTATCAGTGCTTAAGGATTTCAACAGAGCCAACAAGGTCAAAGAACCCCGGAATAAAAAGTCACGCCCTACGGGTGGACATCAGTCGATCACAGCGCAGTGTCTGCGGCTTCGAGTGCGTCAATCGCGGCGTGGAGCTTCTCGCGCAGTGCTGTTCGATCGGCTTCTCGCTGATCTTCATCAGCAGCCATCGAGTCTGTCTCAGCGGTGCTGAGCCCATCAACTACGCCCCAGGTCTCGATTGGTTCGAGATCGTCGTTGAGCGTTTCAGCGAGTGTCCGCTGTTGGTCGCCGTCAGCCGACTCAGGCTCAGGCTCACCACTACTGTCGTCGCGGCTGACGTCTCGATCTGCCGACTCTCGATTGCCATGCAAAAACACGCTGAGCGGGAATCCGAAGGCACAGGCGCGCTTCTCCTTGTTGAACGTTGTTCGGCGCGATACGTCTAAGACATCCATGATCGCATCACGGCTAATACCGCGATTTACGGCCTGTCGCACCTGTTCATCCTCAAATCGCTGTATCAATAGCCGCGGGTCATCGGGGACGTGCCCCCGAGCTGAAGTTTCGATCTGCTCAGAGAGCCCCCACTCACCCGTTTCGATGTCCTTATCCACGATCTGTTGATCACGCGATTCGACGATATTATCCAAGCCCATCAGTGTCCACAGCCGTTCGCGGACGGCTGCGACGGACAAATCGATATTTAGCGCGGATACAATATCGCCCGTACGCGCCGGCCCTTGATCTGCTAGATACTGCAGGATCTCGATATCCTGGGGCAGCAGCACATTCAAGTCTGTGTCGGTCAGCGGTGTGGGCGAGTCGGCCGGCGTCGATCGCAGATGGATCCAATTATGGCAGGATCGACACAGCGTCGTCAGATTTTGTGGATCGTCTTCGTCGATGTTGTCTGGGTTTCGTTCGATGTGGTGGATGTGCAGCGAAGCGAGTCCGCCACGCTCGGGCCCAAGCCGGCCGCAAATCCGACATTGATGGCCGTCGCGGTCTAACACCTCAGATTGGCGCTGTTGGCTCACGGTGCTATGGCAATTGTCTGGGTCCGAGGTTTCGGATTCAGCACTATCGGTAGCTTCGGTCTGTTTTCGGTGCAACTCGTCGCGGGTCTGATCGGCGGTATTGTTTGTAGCCATGATCGGTCTATCGTAGTCGTTGGTAATCGCGTCGCCGGGTAGCTATCCTGTGGTGTATCGCTTCAATTGAATTCCCGGGTGGATCGTCTCAGTGCCGTCGAGCTACCTGCCTCAGTGATCACCTCGATCAGAAACACGATCATCGCTCGCCGGCCGGAGCCAAAGCTCACCGAAGCCATATCGTGCATGCGTCCCGATCCGCAGCACGCCATTCTTCGCTGTCTCAATTGGCGCATCGCCCGCATAGCCGACGCGTTGGCCGTGATCGATCGTCTCGATCTCATACACTGATCCATCGGCAGCCAGCCGCTCTGCGCGCCGGCGCAGCCCATCGCTCGCATCTCGTGTCGGCTCAGTCGTCGAGTCGCTCACGCGGCCATTAGGTGCGTCTGAGCGAGCCACGTCCCACCACCACGGCACTGACTGGTCATCAGCACCAGGATAGGAACTCGCAGTCACAAACGGCGAGATGAGCTCTATGACGTGCTCATCAGCCGCGGCCACTCGATCGAACGACAACTCGTCGGTATCGATCAGCTGTGAGTCTACGTGCGACAGTGCGCCAAATCCGTAGTTGCGTCCGCCGCCAACCTGCAATCCATCGAGGACCTCTGCCGGCACCGGCAGGATCCCATCATCAACGGCCGAGCCAGCATGCAAATAACAGTGGACGTACCACCGCACACCACGTTTTGAAGTAGCGAACTCGGGCGGTCGGCCAAACCAGGTCACAGGCGCAAACGTCACTCGACCGCCGTGGGTCTGCATCGGATGGGCATTGTGCACATCACGCGGCCGTGACGATTTCAACCACCGGTGTGCGGCGTCCCGTAACAGAAACAAGTCCTCGTAGGACTCGACCGGCGGTAATTCCGATCCGATCTTGCCGAGCGACCCGCTCTGTGAGTGCCACGCCGGATACGAGCCGTACTCGCCCGGCAAGAAGACACCGTGGCTCACGCACATCGCTCGTCGTGTCGCCGACTCAACTCGCTGAGCGATCGCATTGTACAGCGCATTCCCGGTCACGTAGTACGGATGGCCATAGTACTCGGCGTCCAATTGGAACAGAACCTGTTGGATCCGGCTCATCGATCACCCCCATCAGATCCACTCGAACGACGTGACTGCGATGTTGGATCCGTCTCTCCGCCACTGCCAGAATTCTTGGGAGCCATAAGGACATGCTGGCCCTCGCCAGCCAGCGATCGGCGCATGCCATCTCCCGACACTTCTTCGATGAACTGCAAGGCCACCGACCACGATCGAATCCGCCGAAGCTGTGCATCCACGACCATCCGCAGGCGTGCGTCGTCCACCTGAAACGGATGGGCTGGGAGCCGCGACCACACGTCCGCAAACGATCGCGCCGGAGCCGGGCCCAGTGACGCTGCTGGTCGATCGCCGGGGGCTGCCGTCAAATCGATCGTCAACGTCGGCGACCACAATACCGTCTCAAACGACGTCACCGCCTCGCTCGCCCTCGCCGCTGCTGCTGTCCTCGTCTCAGCAGCCGCCTCACCGGGCGTCACCGCCACATACAGATCCTCGAACGCGTAGCCGTCGCGGTATGCCGACAACAAGGCACCCGCCAGCAACACGTGGTATTTTAGCGAGGAATATGGGTAGAATATCGACTCGTTGAACGCCGCCGCGACGTCGCTCGTGAGCCACGCTGCATGCAACTCTGCCGGATCGTCAGATTGAATCAGCTCTCGGAATCCACCGTCCGTCGCTGCCAAGATCCGATCAGACTCGGCCATCGCTTCACCGGTGACGAGGGATAATCGGAACGGCGACGCATGATTCGACACCGTCTGCTCGGGCTCGCCCCGTGGCCGACTCAATACCGCTGCATCCCGATCTGCACCCAGCGGGACATCCTCGTTGACGCGAACGCCATACCACTCGTCGTGTGCGGCTGTGTGTTCCCGACCACGCAACTTGTGCACGTCGTGGCGGTACACCGCGACCAATGGATCTGCCTCGGTTCCGCCAATTTCCTCACTCGGGAGACCCCCCTCCCCATCGCCACTCTCACCAGTCTCACTCGGGAGGCCCCCCTCTCTCTTCGCAATCTTGCTCGGGAGATCTTCATTTTCCTCGCCAGGCTCACTCGGGGCACCCCTCTCTCCCTTCCCAATCTTGCTCGGGAACTCTTCATTTTCCTCGCCAATCTCACTCGGGGCACCCCCCTCTCCCTTCGTAATCTTGCTCGGGAAATCTTCATTTTCCTCGCCAATCTCACTCGGGAGGCCCCCCTCCCCGTCACCACTCATTGGCCATCACCCTGCGTATCGTCAGCGGCACGCGAGTCACTGTCATTTCCACGAGCACTGGCACCGTCGATCGCTGGCGGCAGCTCGCCATCCTCGTCGCTCAGCGATTCTTGTAAGGCCCGCACGAACTCTTTGCGGTACACATCTCGCCATTTTGTGTCTTTTGTCCTCATCGCCGTTGTCGGCTTCTGCGCGCGATTGTACACTCGGCGAATCTCTCGATCGGTGTACAGCGGATTTACCAGCCCGACATCCACGATACCCGCGCCGAAATTCCGTGCGCCGCCAAGCTGAAACTCGTACTTAGAGTTGTAGGCGTCCAAAAACGACACCGCCTCGATCAGCAAGCCAACAAATTCTGGGCGCAAAGATCGCAATTGGAGCAACCACGTTCCTTCGAGGTTCCCGACGACATCACGCGTCGCATGCCGCAACGGCTGCCCCCCATCGGCCTCATTCCGCGATCGCACCTGCGTGTGCAACTGGCGGAAATGCGCTTCTGCCTCGCCACGCAGCACGTCCACCTGCCGGCGCACCGGCGAGAACGACACCGGATGCCGGATCAACTCGCCTGGCTTCGACCCAAAGCCACCAAACAGCTCGTACACCACACAGCCCGTGTCGCTATCGCCCTCATCAACGCAGGATCCTTTCTCGTGATAGCCCGCGTCGAGGTCGCGTTCGTACACGTTCGCGCGCTTGTAATCCGCGTTTGGCTCACCAGGGTGACAGGCCGTCGAACCGCCCATCTGTAGTACGCGCTCACACGCGTGGCGCAGCCATCCCGACAGCGCAAACGACGATATCTGCCCGCCAATCTGATTCATCGGATCATCCGCCTCGTAGCGATCCGCCGACGCATGATGGCGATCCGTCACGATCCCGTCGCCAGGCGCAAGCAAGTCCGCATCCATCCCGATGTAGACCTTGGGAAATGTCGATTCCGACAGCGCCGGCAGGTCGTATTCACCATCCAAGTGTGCCGTCTCGAAGCCGTCCGCGTCGGCTGGTCTCACGCTGCATCACCCCCTATCACGTCATCTCCGTCATTTCCGTCAGGTACGGTCTGTTCGACGGCTGGGTCGGTATTTGATGCCATCCCCTGCTCGATCGCCGGACTAGGTATCTCGCAATGCATACCCCTTGAATCGGGGTGCGCTGTCTGTGTCTCGTGCGCTTGCTCGTCGATCCCGCTAACGCTCATCTGATGACTTCCGTCAGCACGCAGTGACTGCGCCCGCAGCGCTGCGTATTCCCCCTGTGTGTATGCCTCACGTGAGCCGATCGGGCTCACCAGCTCCACCTCCGGAGCCAGCAGTACGGAATACGTGGACTGCATCGCCGCGTCACTCACCGTCCCAACGCGCCCACCTACGATCAGCTCGCGCCGATCGCGGAAGCACGTCATCTCAGCAGTAGTCTTGTGTTCTTGACAAAAAATTGGACCGACAGTATACGGAATCGTCGAAATCACGCGACTAACGTATACTGCAACCGAATCTCCTTCCTGCACAGGTTCGTCACATACATGACAGGTCTCGGCCCCTTCCCCGATAGCGATATGTTCCAACTGGTTTATATCTTCAATGAATAATTTGTCGATGCCTTCTTGTGCTTTTGTATTTGAATTTTTCATGGGTTCTTGCACCAGATTTGGAACCCAGCCTGGGTGCTACAACACCTGGGCATTTTTTTGATTCATGCCCTCTGGCTGAGTTCACAACCATCTTTTAAACTGCAGTATATATAAACCTTTGGTCGTTCGACTAATGGAAATCATCCCAGCAATCATTAGTAAACTGCAACCAATGTCGTAAATATGAGCGACCGGAAGCGTGACGAGAGCAGTGGTCGGTTCAGCGAGGAGTATCCTCGGGAAGATTTTCTCCGGGCACTTGAGGAACTCGGCGCGACCGGGACGACAGACGTGGCGGATTACGTCGGTTGTGATCGACGGACAGCGTATCTGAAGTTACAAAATCTTGAAGAGGAGGGGAATATCGAGAGCCAGAAAGTCGGAAATGCACTCCTGTGGAAATTAGTAGCTGACCCGTGAGAAATAAGACTACTTGAGTCCGATCATCCTCTTCTGACTGCCACTAGGATTGCTATTGAATTTTTCTGGTAACGGTTAAAATCCTCCCCAAAGGCGGTGTGACTATTCACTCTTGGTTAGGCTAGTCTACCCACACCGAGAGTAACGAGTACCCCAAACACGAAACCCGAACCGTGCGAAATAATATTCACGAACATACCGTCTTGAACGACATCGAGAGGAAACATAATGGCTATAATAACGCCTACCACAAATCCACAATAGACAATATAACTGAGATCATCCCGATCTGCTTGTATTTTACGAAGAAGCCGACCCGTATCTCTCACGTCCTCAAGCGTTACAAAAGAAGATAGTGTCCCCAGTATACCGATTACGAGTAGGCCACCAATCTTTGGGCTCAGGATTCCGGACATGTATGAGAGGATTGCAACCCCTACGAGTATGGCCGTCAGTGCTACGTTCAATGCCTTGAACTGACCATACTCTGCAGCTGAAAATAAAGTGACTCCACCAAGAAGCATCCCACCAAATGCACTGACTATCCCTGAGAAGCCCCGCGATGAGATCTCGTCGGTGAATATTCCCCAATGAAGGTATCCGATAAAATAGTCAGTAAGCGTAGTGACGAACGGTGTGACAACAAATAAGAGCACAACAATCACCCAAAACAGGTATCTCCGATCCCAATAGTCGTATAAAAAATATGATGGAATCACAGCTAATCCATAGCCTAACAGGTTTGACTGCAGATGATTCGTGCTACTGTGGAAGAACGCTGATGTCCACGCTGTTAAGATATTGGGATCAGAATAATGGAATACGAGCTGTTGTTGAATTTTGGACGGAAAGAGTGTATGTAGAGCAGTTAGTGCCAGCGGAATACTACAAAGGATTGACAGACTGAGTAGATGATGTGAGTGCTTAGATAGGATCTGACGCACCATGCGTGTCGTTAGGTCTTCTTTTATAATAAATGTTCAAAAATACGGTCTTTGGACAGATGATTCTAATTATTATAGTATCATATGTGCTTAATATGCCACGGACTTTCTCCATTATATCAAAATATGAGAATCAGACCAGGCAATCCTATAGGTTAGATAGTTGCAGTCGTGTACCCCATAAATTGATAAGTATTAGTCGATTTTCATAATGTATGACTCAACAACAAATCACTGCAAGCGACATTGCAGAGTGGGATTCACTCGAAGATGTCGCAGATTCATTCAAGAAACGCGGGTTGAAACCCCGCCCGAATCTCGGCGAAGAGAATGAACTTGTCCTCCAACTCGCCGATGACGAATTTGTTGTTCTTGTTAAGGCTGGCCCTGGCGAATCCGCGACAGACTTCAAACCAGCAAATCGATCGCGGCACACGAATCTCGTCGCTACAAATGATTTTGAAGAATTCACATTTCTAACACGAATGCGGAGCTGGGAAGGTCAGCAGCACGGGCGGATTAAACACCAGAAGATCTCATTCTCGAAAGAACAATTCACCCGAGATAGCGGGGAGAAAAACACCGTTCTAAAGAAACTCAATTCAATCGAATACGGATCTTCGACGGCTATCTACGATACCCTATACGACACCCAACAGGTTGTCAAAGAATTCTACGAGGGATTCGAATCACTCCGGACTGATCTTGTACAGGAGGTTTCAGGTATTCCGGACGACCGGGGTGATGCAAAACGACGCTACGTGCAGGTTATTCTCGACCGAATGATTTTCTTGTACTTCATCCAAGAAAAACGCCTTCTTGATCGTAATTCGGATTACCTACACAAACAACCTAGTAAAGTCGTTGATGAAGGAGGAGATAGATATGAGGAGTTCTATGACCCATTATTTTTTGATTACCTTGCAGAGAATAAAAAGAGCCCAGAATTTGGCAGTCTGCCATACTTAAACGGTGGGTTATTCGCTAAGAATTCTGTAGAAGAGGAATTCCCGGATGCGAAACTCGGTGACTCCCCTGAGGTGACGAATGAATTATTTGACGATATTCTTGAATTCTTGTCTGATTGGAATTGGAATGTTGACGAGCGCCTCGATATCGTGGATCCAAAGAATCTCTCCCCAGCTATTCTTGGACATATCTTTGAGCAAACGGTTAACCAGAAAGAGATGGGGGCATACTACACACCCGAAGAGATCACTGGCTTCATGTCTCGCAGTACTATCCACCCCTATCTGCTTGACCAACTCAACGATGCTGTGGATGCTGAATACAACGACATAGATGACGTGTTCGGGTTCTCAAATATGGAACCCGGTGGAGAACCTGCCATAGCAGATGGTGGCACGATGACTCAACAGGTTCCAACTGAGAGCGTGGAGACAAAGCACGTCGAAACGCTGTACCACGATATCTTAAAAGAGGCACACATCCTAGACCCGGCAGTTGGGAGTGGCGCGTTCCTGCTCGCAGCTCAGGACGTATTGGTAGATATTTATATACAATGTATCGAGTTCTTCGAACAACTCGAACAAGAGGCCAAAGGTTGGGAGATGGAATCTCGAACTCGTGATGAGTTAGAAGAGATCAACGAAGGGCAGGGTGGGGTGTCGCTGTACGCAAAGCGTACAATTATTCTGAACAACCTCTACGGTGTTGATATTGACGAAGGTGCAGTTGAGATCTGTAAACTCCGTCTTTGGTTATCGATGGTCGCTGACATCGAAGACGAGCCGAGGGAGGTTGAACCACTTCCCAATATTGATTTCAATATTCGACAAGGGAACTCGTTGATAGGGTACGTGTCGTTTATGGATGACGACGAGACGGACGCAAGCCAGAATACTCTACTTGAGTGGGGGGCTTTAGAGAACAAAGTCGAGAGCAAATTTGGTGACGTTTTGGAAGCGATCCGTCAACATAAAAGCACCAACAGCAGTGATATAGCTAGGGTAAAGCGCTCTGAGGCAGAACAACTTATAAAGGAGTACAGTCAAGACTTCGATGAAAGTATTCTCGACCGTTTTCACGGGATGGGATATAATGATATGGAAATGGAAGAACTCCAAGAGTTCTCACCATTCCATTGGGTACTCGAATTTGCAGAGGTATACTCTACTGGCGGATTTGATGTCCTAATCGGGAATCCTCCATGGGATCGACTCAAGCCTCTTCGAGATGACTACTTTTCGAAGTACGATGAAGTATTCAGAACACGGATGCCAGACGATAAGGACGAAATGCAGGAGAAACTTCTCCAAGATGAAAAAATAGCAGCGGGGTGGGAGCAGTATCAAGACGAAATGAAAATGCGTGCAGAGTATTACAGTAACTCTCCTGACTATGAACTGCAGAGTCCTATCGTTGGGGGAACCAAATCAACAACTGAAAATGATTTGTCTGCTCTATTCTTTGAGCGTGTTTTCAAACTTGCACGAGATGAAAGTTATGTCAGTCAAGTTCTACCAGGCGTGCTGTTAAACGGTGCATCGGCCAAGGACTTGCGTCTCCACCTTCTCAACGAGACTAATCTGAAGGCGTTACCTATCTTCATGAATCGTGGTATCTTTGAGGGCGTTCATAACCAGTTCGTCTTCGGTGTACCGGTCTTCAAGGGTTCGGGTGAGACAGATGAGGTGTACGGTGGGTATAGGGACGGTGACCTGAGCCTCCTGAGAAATCTAGAGAGTGATGGAATGTATCTCTCTCGCAAGGTCCTTGAAGAGTACTCCCCTGAGGCACGTATTTTCCCGTATCTTGAAGAAGAGAAAGAAGTCGAAGTATTGGAGAAAATCCTTGACCATCCCCCTATTTCGGAACAGGATAACGGTAGTTGGTTTGCACAGCCTTACCGTGAACTCGACCGGACTAATGACCGTGATAGATTCGTTGAAGAGGAAGAGAGGGGAGATTATCCCGTTCTTGGTGGGAGTAACGTCTACCAGTATACCTACAGTCCGGACTACGTGGACAATATTGAGGCACCGAAATTTTGGAGTGTTAATGAAGGCCGTGACCCTGACAAAAGTGCAAAACGGCGAATTCGAGAAAAGAACTATCGAAAATTAAAACGGGGGCTCTACAATGCATTTGACGGTTCAGGATCTCAGAAGAAGTTTGTCAATAAAACACTGAACCAGCATCGCGGTGAAGAACTCTCAGAGGAAGACGTGTTATTAGATTGTACAGAATACAGGATTGTTTACAGGGATATCACGAACTCGACAAACGAGCGAACGATGATTGCCTCAGTCATTCCACCAGAGGTGGTATGCCACAACAAACTCCACACGATTCGACCGTACTCTATTGAACCAGACAAAGATGATTTGTCGAAGAAACCACTTCACGACGTATACGAGCGTATATTCTCCGATAGGGAACTCTTGGTAACCGTTGGGTTGCTTAATAGCATTCCATTTGATTTCCTAATGAGGACAAAGATTGACACGACAGTGGTCATGTATAAATTCAAAGAATCTCAGGTGCCGCACCTCACCGATGGTGATGACTGGTTTGAGTATATCTCGACACGAGCTGCCCGACTCAATTGCTATGGGAGCGAATTCGAGGAAATGCGTGATCGTCTCGGTGGAATAGATCCTGCGAGTAACAAGGATAAACGTCGTGAACTTCAGGCAGAGATCGATGCCGCAGCGTTTCACGCGTATGGACTGAACCGTGAGGATGTAGAGTTCGTTCTCAACGACTTCCACAGAGTACAGAACCCACGAGTGATGTCGGAAGAGTATTTCGAGAGGGTTTCTGAAAAATACGATACTCTTGAACAGGAAGGTCCTAAACCGTAATTGTAGCCGCGCCTTGGAATCTATTTACGTTCCTATCACGCCCCAGCACATTAGACTGGTTTGAACCTCACTTTCACCGACAAGATTCGCTTGATACTCGGTAGACACCTCTACGTTTTCCTCTAAGAATGCCTCAAGCTCTTCGAGGAATTCGATCGTGGGCCAGTTCGGGAACGAATCGTACTGCTCGTTATGACGGAAAGTATCTCTGAGAATCTGATCTTCATCGGTGTTCGCTAATTTCACGTCATGAAGTCGTTCATGGAGATCAGTAGCCCATTCTTCGAGTGTATCGTACTCTTCTATGGGAACAGGCGTTTCCCCGTAGTTTGGTAATAAATAGTGGTCAATATAATCCAAAATTGTCTCCTGTTCTTTCGAGAATTTATTTCCTTGCTTAAATATTCCCTCTGTCTGACTGCTCCGAATCGCTTCTAAACGCTTATCAAGAACTTCCTGAATTGCGTCTCGGTTTGCCAGCACATTTTCTGTATTTCCCGTGATTGGCTCACCTTTCACTGTTGGGTTAATCTTGAGTGTGCTCACAGGGCGTTCTTTCACGTCGTCAGCGAATGGTTTGTAGTAGAATGCTCGGCGAACACGTCCGAGCGGTGATTCGTGGTCGTCATTATCAAACCAGAGATGTGCGAGTCCGAATACTCCTGGTCGTGGGCCAGATTCATGACCTGTGACGTTCGTGTATAGAAAGTCTCTGTCTGCTGGTGGCGTATCGAAGTACTCTTCAGCGTATTCGAAGTCGTCTTCTATCAACCCATAATCCTCATTCAATTCTTGTTTCAATAGGTACCGCTCAAATGCTGCGTTCTCGTTACTCCCCGCATTTCTCAGTAGTGGATTTTTACTTGTATCATCCAATTCATTTACATCTTCTATCTCGCGTGACTTCTGTAGCGAGTCTTCTATCTCATCAACCTGTAACTCACCGATCGTCTTTTCAGAGTCCACACCGGTTTTCTCTAATAACTGGTTTTCATTCGGATCGAGGATATTGTTCTCTTTCCCGACAATAAGAGCGATATCATTGATTTTCGCCTGCAGTCGTTTCAGGAGTTTAATTGCAGCTTCAATATCGCCATCTGGGTAGAAGTTGTGTACGTGCTTCTCTGCGGTACTCCCAATACGATCGATACGCCCGACACGCTGTACGATCCGCATTGGATTCCATGGCAAATCGTAATTCACGACCACGTGCACGTCCTGCAGATTCACACCCTCACTGAGTGTGTCAGTCGCCACGACGTACTGCAGTTCAGACTCTCCCGATTCAGCAAGAGTCTGCTGATACCCGGATGCTTCTGGGGCGAACCGTTGGATAATCGCCTGTTTGTTCTCGTCGCCACCTTTGATTACCGCACTATTTGCTCCGGTCAATGGTGAGTTTGGGTTGTCTCGTAACGTGCGATAGACATAGTCTGCGGTCGCCCGATACTGCGTGAAGATCAGTACCTTCTGGTCATGATCGTTGAGGACATCTGCAAGACGATCGACTTTCGGGTCTCGAAATTCTCGAAGTGAAAAAACGGCTTCGTAGTAGTCATGAGTCACAGCATCAACGTCACGCAAGTCGCTATGCGGGTAGAGAATTGGATTCAATTCATCTTCGGGAATATCTGGGAGGATGCCAGCGTTGTGCTCATGCAGCCATTGACGGGTCGAGACAGACAGATCACTCACGGTACCTGAGTCGTGCGATACATCTCCGATAAATTGCGAGAGGAAGTACGCAAGAAGCGTCAAGTCTTCTCTAATATATGTGATAACCTCACCGACTGTCGCATCAGCGAGTTCTTTCTCACTATCCGGGTCTTCTGCTCGAACAGCGGTCGTATCAAATCCGAATTCTTCGAGTGTCTGCTCAAGATCTTCGACTGCATCTGCTCCCTGTACAAAATCATCAAGCGTCTCTGGTTGCTCGTCATCTTGCATTGCTCGGAGGTTATCGATCGATTGGTCTTCAGGCAGTTCTTCGAGCAGTCCAAGGAGTTGGCGTTCACTGCGATGTAGCGTCTCAATTGATTGTACAAACGCGAATGTGGACGACTCAAGTCGTTTCAACAAATTGAGTTTGTACAGCGCTTTGAGCGTCCCGCCTGCGTTCGGGTTTTTTACCGTTATGTGTGGCAGATGTAGGGCATCCATGACATCTGGCAGCATCCGGTAGATTGGTTGGTAGGCCGGTGGCAGCGAGTATTCTTGTTTGTTGAGGATTGGTGGTTTGAAACTCATCTCGAAGTCTTCACCATCCTGTATTTGGTCTTTGACGTGCTTTCGAGTCCGGAGCACCATCACTTCGTTGAGGATCTTCGAGATCTCCTCAGAGTGGCGTTGTAACTGCTCAGTAATGCGTTGTTGTTCTTCGTCACTCACCTCTTCTTTGCCAGCAGCGATCTGCTTACGGATTTTAGATAACTCGATGTAGTCGTCGAATGCGTCGAAGTCGAGCGATGTCTTGTTGCGAATTTCTTCGCCACTCGTAAAGAGGCTGATGAGATGTTTCAGGTCAGTCGCAGAGTTGTTGATCGGTGTCGCGGTGAGCATAATCATCGTCTTCCCGCGAAGTTGCCTGAGATTCGCGTGTCGCCGTGTGCCTTTGTAATCGTCGTCGTCATCAGGGCTAGGCCGCCACTTTCCGTGATTCCGGAAGCGGTGAGCTTCATCAATCAAAACAACGTCAAACGCGTCTCTCAGGTCCTGTGCTTCGTCAAATGTTAACCGTTGGAACTTACTGATGCTCATCACATCGAGATGTGTCCCGTCAACGTCTAACCCAAAGTATGGGTTCCCATCCTCATCGGTGTCATCTTGTAGGAGATCAGTCCATTGCTCAGTGAGATTTGCGGGTACAATAAGCAGGCAGCGCTCACCTTGTTGGCGGTAATCATGCAGGAGTTCACCGCCAATGAAGGACTTTCCGAGACCGACTGAATCTGAGATGATGCAGCCGTTAAATTGGGAGAGCTTCTCTTTGGCGCTTTCGTATCCGAGTGTTTGGAAGTAGTACAACGGGCTGTCCCGGATGTTAACATTCCCGTTTAGTTCGTCATAAGCCAAGAGCTTGTACAGTTCGAACGGCTCAATGTATGTCCCCAATTCTTCTGTCGTCGGATCATCATCAGGGCCGTCTTCTTGTTGTTCTTGCCAGTCTTGATATCGATCGCTATTGTCGATGATACGAATGATCTCTTCGCTGAAGTCTTCAGCATTCGCCCATTGGTTATCATACCAGCTTTCGAATTTCTCTGCCTTGTGCTGATCCTGGCTTGTAAGATTCAGCTCAATATTATTCCGATGTCCACTGGCAGTGAAATTGGATGACCCAACAATAGTCGCGCAAGCACGCGTGTCTGTACCCTCTTCGACCCATCCATCTTCGTCTTCGAGCGGGGCTCGGAATGATGCGCCTTTTGCATGGAAGTAGCCATTCTCAGGATTTCGGACACGGACACTCACAAGTCCCTCCGCAATGAAGTCTCGAAGCCGGTCTAATCGACCGATTTGGGCATTGTTGAGGTCTGCAATGCTGTCTTGCACTTCTTGTTTTAGTTCCTGACGCAGACTTTGTCCCTCTTCGATTTCATCAACAGTTCCCCGATTTGTTTGTCGGCCCATCAAAATTCGTAGTGGGGCGTTGCCGAGTTCATCTGGGTCAGCGAGGTTTTGGAGGTCTTCGCGGTACAAATCAAACCCAGAGAGGTAGAAATACCCTGTTGCAATGCGTGCTTCTTCGATTTGTGGGATGATCTTCTTGTATGTATCTTCGAGCGTTCGATCGGTGTTATCGACGAGGGGAGGAAGCGAAAGCATCGTGTTAGCAAATATAACCCTCACGCTGTCTTAGTATTTAGCCCTGTGACCTGCAGTAGAGTGCTGAACGCAGTTTGCCGTAGCTCCGGTAGTCTCCGGTCAAAAAGCGTATAATTGAAGCAAGAGGTACTGTCTAGTAGAGCCATATCAGCTGATTACAGCAGAGACAGAACTATTGAGGATTTCAGCAGCATTAGACTTTTGAGACTGCCAGAGTTCCTACAGAGCAGACCTCAGACGAGAGAACACTAATCTCGTTCCAAATCTGATCAGGACCGCGGTCAATAGACTGACTTCGGCGGAATTAGCATATATAGACAGTGTCAATTTCAACAAGGGCCTCTACAGAGTATTTTGGCGGTGAAGGGCGGATAAAATAGCAGGTTAGATTACTTCTTGTACCGTCTAAGCTTACCCCCCTATCGTTAATACTGGGAATTATAATCAATCTATAATGGACTTCGATTTTGAGGTTGTCAATGTTGCCGGGTGGATTCCTTATCGTCAAGAACTTGATCTAAATGCATTAGCCGACACGTTCACCAGAAGGAGTGAAATTACGAGTGTAACGTATGAACCTGCAGAAAATCACTGGTTACAGACAAATTTTGCACCAGATAATACGTACGTTGCATTCTATCGATCTGGCCGTTGTTCTATCACTGGGATTGCTTCTGTTGAACAGTTCGAAAATATCGTCGAACGTGTAAACGCTGTGATGCGAGACTTACTTAAATTCGAGTTTACTCCTGAGTCAAAAGTAAGCAATATCGTTGTAACAGCCACGCTCAATCAGAATTTACAACTTGAACCGTTAGCGTTACAACTCGGGTTGGAAAATGTTGAGTATGAACCAGAACAGTTTCCTGCACTGATTTACCGTAATTCAGAACCAAAAGCAGTTATTCTCGTTTTCGCCAGCGGGAAACTTCTCTGCACCGGACTTAGCGATCTTGACACAGTTATCGATACGATTGAGTCGTTCACCGAGAATCTCGACTTAGACGACTAAATCGATTATTAGAATATATGAAACAACCTCTCCATGCGAGATACACGTACCGTATCTTGCACTAACCTATCCGCCAACTTCAAAATAGAATTGGCTGTTTCACTCTACTCAAGAAAAAGCAAAATACTATTTCTCGGATTGTTGAGCCAAAAGATCATCACGCAGCGCTGTGACCGTATCGGTATGTCTCCGGATCGGCTGCGGAGTATCGTCCCGATGTTTGGTGGTGGGACACACTACGTTGAGACGTTGGATGCGATTCTTGAGTTTGTTGCAGCGCATCACCCAACATCGGATGAACTCGTAGGGTGGCACAGAGGGTCGTTTGCGAACGTCTCAAGTCGGGATTCGATAATGCGGCGGGTGAGATATTTACAACAGGTTGGATTTCTCCGTCAGGCAAACGATCATTGGGAACTTGGGAGTGCTGGCCAGGAATACGTTGAACAGGGTGACGTAGCGACCCTCCTTCGAATCATGTGCGATCGGAACGTTGGGCTTCGGAGCTTGTTGTATGCGCTAGTTGCTGGGCCAATGACACTCGCAGAGGTGAGTAAACAGCAACTCGATACACACCCAGAGTTAGGATGGAGTCGTGGAGAGACAGGCATGGCGATTCAGCGAGTGAACTGGCTGCGGAGCATGGGGCTCGTTGAGAAACGCGGCACCGAGTACATGTTGACAGATGACGGCCACCAGTTTGTTGCAACGGCCGTCGAAGAGTGGGCAGACTCTGACTGGGTCCCGTCGGTGAGTGATACTGTGGGGCGTGCTGGGACGTATGAAGCGACAATCCAAGCTCGGTCGGTCGATCCGGAGTTTCGGGCGACAGTGCTATCCCGTTATGACCGAACCTGCCCAGTTTCTGGCGTAGATCACCCCTGGCTGTTGGACGTAGCGCATGTTCTATCGTGGAGTGACTACCCCGAACACAGGGCAGAACTCGCAAACGTGTGGGCACTCAGTAAGACGCATCACGCAGCCTTCGATCGAGGGCTGTTCACGATTGATCAGGAGTACCGACTTCACGTGAATCCTGACTTCGAAACCCAAAGTGAGCTGCTCAATCGAACAATTATTGACCGAGCCGGAGAGCGAATCCCGCTGCAAGAGGGGAACTTGAAACGGCAATATGTTGCGCAGCATAACGCGACGCTTGGGTGGATGTAATCTAGAGGCAATGATTGAGTAACAGTAGGATTATGATACGATAATTATGGAAACCGATTCACTTGGGACAACGCCTCTAAGTTGATATACATCCACTGGTCATCCTAAGAGACGGACTCTATCTCTTTGAGATGGTAGTACGCTTCAGGATCAATACGCAGTTTTCAGTAAGCAACTGTTTCAGACGAGAACGTCATTGAAGTATAGGATTCCAACAGGGTTACTTTGAATTACTTGTCAGAACATCTTGATTTGAATTGGCTGAATTCAGCTTCCTCACGCCAGAAAGGTCGATTCGTTTGACAGTCGAACTAGTACACCTCGCGCCCGGATCGTCCTCATCTTACTCGTCCTTGGAAGCGACGAGCATGTAGGTTGGTTGGTTGTGATCCATTCCCAGTTCAGCGACCGCATGACGCTGGTGCGATGTAGTTACTGCGTATTGCGCGTAATCAACGAACGGTTCATCGTATTCGGCTGAGTCGAGGGTGAGCCCGATTTCCTCGAAAATCACCTCCCACGTAGCGTTGTACGTTCCTACGCAGTCTTCGTTCTCTGCGAGTGCCTCGTAAGGCATCGCGCCTGCGGTATCCCTAATATACTCCTCTGAGATGACTTCGGCGACTTCCTCAAGGAACGCGTGCACGTCTTCAACCGTTACTCCGTCCTGGGGTGATGCATCGATGTGCTGGTCAGCTATTGGGTGGTTATACGTGCGAATATTTTCATTTTCCTTATGTGTGACCATATCAAATATTACCCACCGAACACGGATAATAGATTGCCCTCTCTATACGGACATGGTTAACTAAATATATAATTCGGCCCTGTTGATATCATCTACAGGTGTTAGGTTTTAGCAATCGTGCTGAATATAGAGAATGAAGCACGAAAATCCCATTTCTTCTAGCCACTCTCTGCTAGATTATGTGCTCCCTGTGTGTGCTTATAAAATCTGTCTCTCAAACAACTCTGATATCAGTTTGTTATGTTCAGACTGCATACTCATATATTCTTCTTTCTCAAGTTCATACTGGTTGTGAAGTAGATCTCGAAAGTCCTCATGAAAAGCTGTCAAATTTGGATGATGAGACTCAATGACGTCAAGTAGGATTATTTTGTCACCTGAATCTTTGATGTATTCTTCCGCGAGATTATTTCGGTAACTATCATCGAGATCTAAGAGTTCATCCGTAGACAGGTAGGTTATTACCGGAGAATCACCAGTTTCTCGGTTCCACTCATACGACGTGGTGATATTCAATAACACTGTTTTTTGAATGTAATTTCGACATGCTTTCACGAAATCAGAGACTGGTCTAATGTTGTGCTTCTTAATTAATTGATTGTAGTTGTCATTATCTACGCCCAACGTCTTATCTCGAAGATGTTTAGTGAATTCGTACTGGGTGTGGTACGATGCAAGATAATTATGCAGCCTTCGGTAGAGTTCGCGCCGTATCTCCATTTTTTGACTGAGAGGAATCTTCAAGGCTATTTCCTTATTTTTCAACCACTCATCTACAAAATCAGAGAGAAGAGTGTAGTTTTGCTCAAGTGTATCTATTACGATACGTATCTCTTCGAGTTTGTGGCTCAGCTCATCATATGGATGAGACTCCATCTGTTCTTCAAGATCAGAGAGACGGTCCCTAATTTCGTCGTCATCCATATCCATAGTCGGTTGTGAGAATCTGTAGTAATTAATCCTTGGAACAGTTTGAGTGTCACCCCTGCTGGTTCGTGTTTTATTTGTAGTAAGTGACTCTACGATCTACAATTTGAGGCGGACTGATGTGCAAGATACGCCTTGTATTCAGCGCGACTGCACAAACGTATCACTATCTGAAAGATTCAACAGAGCCAGTTGCGATAATCTATCCACGCATCTCTCCGTACGCATACGAGAGCTCGGATGCAGGGCGCATTCTCAACAGAGACACAACAGGGAACTTCGAACGGTTCGGATGGCGACAACCACGACAGCCAGGTCCATTATTAACTGGCAGGACGCAACGATAGTCGGAGCAGGATGGTTGACGCCAGACGGTACAGAGACAAAGAGTGGTTAGAGGGAGAAGTTCGGGCCGGTAAATCTCCGGAGCAAATTGCAATTCGATGTGGTGTGACGACACAAACGATCGAACGGTGGATCAAGAAGCACTCAATTACGCCATATACGGATGAGGAGTGGTTAGCTGAGCAACTCTCGAACTATATTCCTGTTTCCGTCATCGCTGAGTGGTGTTGCGTAACTGAGCAGACGATAACGAATTGGATCCGTCGATACGATCTTGAACATCCTGGTGTTGCACCCCCAGAGGTGTTACGATCGTATCTTGAGCAGCGTCTTGCAGTATTTGACGAAGAGTATAAGATCCCGAAAAGCTGGCAAATCGAAGAGCTCCGACGGCGATATCATGCACCAGTCAGTCATATCGTTGAGGCTGTTGATGCCAATCGACGATACGTGTATCAGGTATTGACTGGCCATACAGAGTGGGGGCGCTCAGAGCCGGTTTCAGCGGCAATTCGAGAACAGATACTGTCTCGGGATAACTATCGATGTGTTCGGTGTAGCTCGTTTGAGAATGTCGATCTCCAAGTGCATCATATAATTCCGGGTGAGTCAACAGAGACAAATTTGGCTACGCTGTGCTTCGACTGTCATTTAGAAGCGCACGGAGGGAATTACGCTGGGTCAACAATTTATGACCCTCATGAGGAATTTTGGGGAGAATGGATTGAGACGAAATAATTCCAATGGTATATATCTAAATGAAATCTGAAACTTGACCTGTCTGAATATCCTTCTCAAACATTCCATCAACATCAAGTCCAAGAGATTCTATTTTAGATTTTGTGTGTTTGAGCGCTCCGAGAGATTCACTATCTTCCTCACCTACGCTGATGAGAATTCCATCATAAAAAACAAAGATTGTTGCATCATATTTTGTAGGCTCATATACAACCCCAGCGAACACTTCCGGTTGATAACTTACGTGGTCTAGTCCGAGACCGATCGCAAACGCATTTAGATTGATCCTGCCAGAGAAAGGTTGTACACTCGCGTAATCATCAGCTGAAAGCTCGGCTAAAGCTGTTGGCAGTTCCAAATGATTCCACACTTCAGGGTGGTCTTCGATATTATCTCCTTTCTCAGCATCAATCCCTTCTATCGCAAACCAGTCGATAAAAACTGACTCATCAAGACGAGCATCTACAGGAAGTGAGGTCAGGAAGTCGAATGCTGGTTGTGGATGGGCCATAGAACGAAATATCGTGCTATTTTCAAAACAGTTGCGAGCATACCCGGAGGGCTTTGTTGAAATTCTCAGGGGATTGTGGGACGACATCAATTTTTCTACATATGCTGACGGACATATTTCAGTAGTTCAGTTAATTCTCGTTGGGATATATCCTCGATGTCTACAAGATGTATACCGACTGATGTCTCTATTTCAATACGTCTCTTCGTGATTGCTTCCTCAATAGTACGATTTTCTCCTTGCTCTGAACGAGTTACTTCTGTTGTATCCTCGTATTCTGCAGCTTCAATTCGTTGAAATTCAGTATACGGGATTCTCCACGTGTCTGTAGACGATTGAATTATCACCCGTTCATTAGTGAACAGAACCCAGTAGAGGTTGCTCACCTCCTGTGGACCTATAGATTCACGATGTTTTATCTCATGGTAGTGCTGTTCACCTTGTGCATAAAATTCCGGCACTTCACTTTCTTGTAGCTCAGTTATAACTTTCTCAACTATGTCTGCAGTTACCGAATTTCCCCTAGCTTGTGCTGCAAGCCTCTGGTATTGTTTCTGTTTCCGTTCTCGCTCTCGCCGTTCTCTTTCTTGCTTTCTTTTGTACTCTTTTTTCGCATTCTGATAGCTGGCACTCGCCACTTTCCACTCCTCTTTGTTACCCCAATCTTCAATATTAGTCTGTTTGGATAGGAATGAAGATACATCATCCAATATCTCTGTAACATTATATTCGGTAATAGAATCAAACCGAATTGTCCGCTCGGAGGTATTGAATTCAAAACTAACCTTGGATGCGGGTTCTCTAGGTTCGCTTGAGTTGTCGAAATCCGTTTTTAGTGATTCAGGTTCAATTGAAAATGAATCAATATGATTCCAAGACGCCGAAACGATCTGATTATTTGGTTTCTGTCCGACTACAGCAAGCAATCGTTCGTCTGTATATGCAATCATAGACCGATATCGACCATCAGGGAACAGTTCCTGCCGTGAACTGTCACGACTCACTATAATCGGATTTGTCGTATCGTACAGATAAATCGGCTCCTCATCCTCTCTTAGGTAGTATGACAACGGATTTTTGCATAACCAGCCGCGCACCAAACCCATGCGCTGAAAAGGCCGTAATAAGAGGCCCCTTTCGGTTCCTTTGAGTAGGCGTTCATCTGGCACAGTTCCATCTACAGTATACAGAATATTATTCTATCGGCAGAATTCGTTCTAATGCGGCATCAGCCGTAATATGCGATATTCATGGGCATTCGTTTTAGTACGGTCAATTTTGGTAAATTACAGAAAGATTACTGTAACTCTCCTCTGATCAATCTCACACAGACCATTACCGGACAAAACCGCGGGACGAGAGTCGAACCCAGCACCAGTATTGACTAGACAATTAAACTAGAACGCATGGTTAGTAAGTGGGATGTATAGTATCTATCATTAAAATTGGACCGCAGTACAATTTGTTAGCTGAAGTCACCGATCGAATTTGGAAATTTGTATTTAAGTTATTAACAGTTTAGTGATAATAATCGATAGACAGCGGAGATGTGTGACTATTCGACATAGTTTCTTTGTATGATGTGCTACATGATAGTATGTCTAAGAGTAGTCCCCAGACGGCATTCGCTGTGGCCGCTAAGGAGCAAATAGAGTTGTGGAACAATTCTCGACACGAAGTTGATACACGGGGCAAAGAGGTTTACTCAGGGACAACGACACCCGTAATCATTGCTGATGAGACGGTTGGGGGACACGAATTTAACGAACGAAAGGCCGAGGATGAGCGTCGCTCTAACGGCACAAAACAGAGACGGGTAGGGGAGGTTGCTGCAACCAATAGACAGTCCGTAGATAGACTCCAAAAAGAGCGTAGTTTTGACGGTATGGAAGAGGTGTGGAATGAATTAGTCGAGGGAGGAAGTGGTGCCTATCGCGGTCTGCATCCCGTGATGTATCGAAAAGGTGTCTACATCTATGGGTGCCCGCATCTTGTGACGTTTGAAGATTTCCGTCCAACAAGCGTCGTCCGTCTACGTGGTACCCAAGACAAGTACCTGAACCGGCCACAACCGTTCGCTAATCAACTTATTGGCCCGTGGCTGACGTGCCGAATGCTTGACCGAGGTGGGTTTGACGTGTCTGATCTTTCTTTCATCCACCTGCGATACGATCGAGAGAAGATTGATGTTGATAGGCTAACAAACCTATCGCAATTAGAGCAGAGTGCTATTGCACAATCTGGTCTTCCATCAAAAATAAGCCTTGAACGAGCTGTAGGTGGATTAATTCCTGGCGAACAGGGGTTAGAACATTTTGCTGTAGATACCTATGATTACGATGCCCAATTTACGCATGAGTCTGTGAATTTTGCCAATCGCTTACGTCGAAGTATCTCAATCGTACGAGGTGACTGTTCTCCGAAGGAAAGATAATCGAGTGAGAGACTTGGCCGAAGCAGGCCAACGAACACTCCAAATCGGAGCCGACAACCCCATCCACATTAGCTCGGACCCTCGAATCCACCATCACGGCGGGAAATGCTCACGGCCGCATGTCCACAACCACGAGGTCACCGTCGAAGTGACCGGCGAACTCACCTCCGCTGATTTTCCTGTTAACAACCTTTCAGAAAGAATACACTTATAATCATGGGAATCTTGTCTAAATATATGGATACACCAACTTACACGCAAATAGAATCAATATGTGAGAAATGTGGATCCGTTTTCATGGGGAGTGCGCCGCTGGGGAGTCGGTTTGCGCAAGAAAAATTTTGTAATTCATGCAGAAGTGACGAGAGAAAGAAATACATTGAGCGTGTTCTATCAACACATCGAAATAAGTGGTACATACGAAAAAACGAAGAATATGAGATAGCAGCTTATCACCCGAGTGGCGATCGTCGGTATTACAAGCATAAGATACACGCTGCTCAAAAAATCGAAAATTGGTATAGTGAAGAAACGGATGAGAGGAACCACACCTTATCATCTTTTTCAAAAGATGATTGAGCATCTCGAAGAGCCAATTATTAACGTAATAATCAATGACGCCGAACGAATACGGACTACGCTCGCCGGCGCAAACCCGGACCAATGCTGTTTGTGCAACAGAACATGTTTTAGCAGTTACGGCTTGGAGTATGATTTAGAGGCCGTAGTTTACGACAACAAATGCCCTCGATGCGACAAGTTTTCTTTGCGGATAATACAGATCCGCGGCGTAATCACAGAGGGATTGAACACTGCTCGCATCCGAACAGTCTTTTACCGCTCCTGCTTCTCACCGGGTTGTGAAGGCCCACTTGTCCCACCGCTATCAGGCGCACGTGAACAAGAACGTCAGTCAATGACGATACCAACACCAAGGCTGCTTAATTTACGTGCAGAGCAACATCATCTTAGTTACGAGCCTGAACGGACCATACTTGTGTGCCGGCAATGCCACGGGAAAATTCACGCGGGGAAGGATGGCCTTGAGCCACTACAACCTGATCAATCACGCGCGGAAGGGCTGGGACAGGACTGATAGCACGCTAAGGTCGCGTGAAGCAACAGGAACGGCGGTACTCCGTCAATTCATCCCGCAAGGCGGGGAGGATAAAAGGTAGTTAGCGCAAATCGCCAAATCAGGATATATTGGATACAATAACATTCGTCTTTAGCTAAGCCTCATACCTTAGTTGGGTGCGCGATTGATTGAATAATCCCGTGAAGGTCTTTCCGGAATTACTCGTCGATGTATTCAACCGTCACCGATTCTTCTTCGGGATATAAGTTCGGAATTACATCCCGCAGCTCAATCGCGTCCGCCCAGATCTCTCGCGCCTCTTCCTCGAAAGTGTCCGGGTCGTCTCTGTGCAATTCGCGGATCTCGTCTATTCCGGTGTGGTGATCGGCGACGAATCTTGTCACTGGGATTCGGTAACATCCTTTAATCTGGGTGTCGTTCTCGCCAGTAATTTCGGTTGATCCATCCGGGTGGACACGGACGAGTGGATTCGAATAATCATTTAGCGCTTCTTGTTGAGCAGCTTTGAGAAGTTCCACACGGGAGACTTCAATTCGCTTGTTTTCTTCGGCTTCAATATCTGTTGCGGTCATTTTGCATGGTTTCTAATTACCTAGCTACTTAAAAAGGTAAGGGTCAGAGTTGAACTTCTAAGAGAAATTTCACTGGGATTTCGGATCTGGGAGGATGATTTCCGGATTGTTAAAAGGTGAATGGATGAGGAATCAGGTGTGATCTAAGGCGAAGTGCAATTGGACCTCGACCATATCCGTACCGAAATCTAAACCACACAATACCAGCGTAGACCCTGTCCCAACACCGATGATTTTTCTGATGACCCGATAGTACTCTACTCAGCCACGAATGACGGGCATTGCGATTATCACCGCTGGGCGTGAGGAAGCATATCAGGACTACCTGCAGTCGGTGAAAGATGGGCATGACCCGGCAGAATTTGAGAGATATCTGTCTGACGATGAGATTGATGCCCTGACTGATTCAGAGACAGGAAATGTACATCTATGGGGGACATCAGTTGATTCGAAGTGGCAATTCGTTGAGGGAGGAGACATCGCGTTAATTTACCGCGATGGGAGGTACATCGCGCAGGCGACGGTTGTGCGGACGCACGATAATCGTGAGTTGGCGGAGCACCTCTGGCGTACTGAGGGGAATTGGAATCCTGAGAGCCCGTGGGAGTATCTCATTTTCTTGACCGGTCTCGAAGAGATCGATGTAGATGTTGAGTCATTCAATCAGCTCACAGGGTACAAGGAGAACTATATTCCACAAGGATTTAGCCGCGTCTCGGATGCACGAGTTCGGAAAATCGAAGATCGATATGAATCTATTGAAACAGCCATCAACGAATTAACTGGGAGTGGTGTCCGCGTTCACGAATTCGACGAGGAATCATCAGAGGTAGAATCTGAAGAGGGTACACCGGATTTGGGCGAGCAGATTGTGACGGCGAGTCAGGATGGAACCCAATATGAGGTGTTGGAGGAACTCGTCGCAAAGGCGTTCTCTCGACTGGGATTTGAAGCACGGTGGATTGAAGGTGGAGATGATACAGATGTCGAGATTACAGCCCCGATTCACGCGGTTGTTGAGGTGAAGGCACGAACCAGCGGGACGTTAGCATCGCCGGATGCCACCCGGATTCAGGGGCACAAAGAGCGACACTCCGCAGATCATGCGATCGTTGTTGCGCCTGGGTTTACGCCGGCTGCGATTGAAGATGCCAATCGACAAGGCATCGTCTTGCTTGCGACCGATCATCTACAAGGACTCTTGGAACGACGTGAGATGTATGGGATCCCGCCGGAGAAGTTCGCACACTATCTCATCGAACCGGGGGCATTCCAAGATGACCGGCTCGATCAGATTGATGATGAGTTGGGGACGCGGCTGAGTGGCACTGAGGATCTGTTAGCCGTAATGGAAGCGCTGCAGCGGGCAGATCCGGAAGAAGGAACGGCTGACCGACTCCGATTGATACTGAAAGGAATGTATGAATCGGAGCGCGTCCCAGAGCAGCATGTCATAGAGCAATCGCTCAATCTCTTGGCCCACCCGAGTATCCAACTGGCAGCATACAAAGACGGTCACTACCAGCCAACAACGACCATAGAGAATGCGAAAGTCTTGCTACAGCAGTTTGGGAATCTCATCACCAAAGTGGGTGCATCAGATGAGGAATGACCCCGTGAGCAGGCATCCTCTGCGTTTTAATTGAACATCAAGGAGACAATATTGACGAACTCTTTGACAGACATTGCACAAACCGTGAGAGCTGGGATGAAACACGATCGATATTGGATCAATAGGCCCTGACCGGATGTGATGAAATAACTGCCGTGATTTTATATTGTCAACGAGTACCGTGCAAGATAGAACGCACGAATGTGGTACAATATATGAAGAAGGTGACCACTCATCCCAGTTTTATTTTATATAAATTAATTGACATAGTATGATCTACCGAAAAAACGACGACAAAATAAGATTTGGGTGGATTAGTATACAGGAGAGATGTGAACCACTTCTGAAAATAGAATGATTAGCAGGCAGGTTTAGTGGGTTGATGACGTACTGATTTAATAAATAATTCTGTCGGCTAAACTCGTTTTCTTTTATTATACTACCTATCCTATCAAATTCGGAAAGATACTACTGTCTCACTATGTATAATAAAACATCTTTTTCTATATTCAGGTGTCTTTCCACTCAATCAAGACCGTATCTGCTAAATATTTACAATCATGTTTAGAATCATGTCTTGGTTCTTGTAGTTTGTCAGCCAATCGCCTCCGAACATCGTCCTCCCATACGTCGAATGCTGTTTGAATATACTCTTCAATCTCCTCATCTGACGGATTATCTAAATCTTTTTTCGCTCTATCTCGCTCCGAATTCCTTAGCGGGTATTCCATCTCTTGCCCCTCAGTGAACCGTGCAGGATCAAGATGAATTGGTGGGATTGACATTTTCGGCGGATAGAAGTTTCCTTTTTGCTGGTAGTCCACCGACGCCTCTGCGACTGTTGTAAGCGGGGTGATTTTAATCGAAACAGTGGTTTGATCTTTAAGGGCTTCAGGCTGGTTTTTGAAATGCAGTGCCTCTATAAGATCATCGACGCTAAGAACAATAGTTTCAATCAGTTCTGTGCGAGGTTCTTCCATCGCATTGGTTCTGTTTTGTTGCATCGTATATATTCGTTATTCATAGATACGTATAAACCCTCTGGGCATCTGTGCACAAATTATATAAAAAGGTTAAGAAAATTGGGCGGTTCGATGGGAGAATACTTGCTCTTGACGAATCTAGGAACGAATATTCGACTTATCGAATAGTAGTATATCACATTTCGATTTTGTCGTAACTTACAACATATCAATAATATCTTGTCCAAGAGAATTTTAAACTACCATATGCACATCCCTGATCAACTTCACTGTCTGTTTTCCACTACTATTCGAAAACGGGCCGACTCCTACGTGATTGAAGTACCAATACAAGAAATTAGACATGGTAACTTGCAATCCGACGAGACGTACCGTGTTGCACTCTTTCCGTCACCGTCAGATGAGGGTTCTGAGCAGCGCGAAGGAAACCCTCAACGTGACCAAGGATCGCCAAAGCCACCAGTTGAGGTAGGCGACGAACGCACTGTCGAAATTGAGGATATTGGTGAACAAGGCGATGGGATTACCCGCGTCGAACGTGGGTTTGTCATTATTGTCCCAGACACTGAACACGGAGAGCAAGTCACCATTGAGATTACTGACGTGCGTGAGAATGTCGCCTTTGCGGATGTGGTTGAGCGGGTGAGCTACTACGATTAGGTGATCGATTATTAGTTAGATTGATCTATTGAGGCCCTCCCTGGTTGGCTGAATAAATAGATGGTCCATTTCAGAGGTATCAACAGAACAATAACGCAAGCAACGCACAGAATCAGTCAGGTGGCACTGTCTAGATAACCGCCTCGACTGGTGTTCGTCCATTGAGAGCCTGATGCGGTCGCTGAAAGTTATAGTATTGTACAAATTGTTTCAACCATTCGCGGACGCTTGACCGACTGCCCACCCACGAATTATGGAAGCTATTGCTTTCGTTCGATGGTCGAACAATCGGGGTGGTTATCACGGGAGTTCGTGTACATCCACACTTGCGGCAACTCAGAAAATCAATCGCCGATTGACTGCTCACCCCACGCAATTCGAGTCAGGCCCACGCGTCGAGTTCTTCACGGCCCGTGAATTCGTCCTGACTCGGATAGGTATCAACCATCTGTATTAAAGCGGAGGCGACCCGGTAGGCGGGCATCGTATCGTCGTAGAGCAAGACGATACCAGCGTGAGTACCGCTCGGGAGCGTGCCGAAATCTTTCACATCACTCGTGACAATGATACGGTCATGCTCGCGGGCGTATGGGAGGACATCGTCTTGGTCGTCCGCCCCCTGTCAGAGCGTATCCCGAACGTGCTCAGCACTCAGTTTCTCCTTTTCGAGATACGTCGCTACTTTCGGGTCAATATTTTCGTCGAGAAGGAACTGCCACGCCGCCATGTCAGGCGGTGTCCGGTTCGACGCCATCAGGTCGGTCGATTGATTCCCGAAACGTTTCCATCGCGTCTTCTCGTTCGGTTTCAATGCCACTCATCTCACGAGGATGGTCGTGGTAGTACGCGAGGGCGTGATAGACATCTGCCACATCTAAGTCGTAGCGATCCGCGACGGTTTCAGGATCGATATCACGCTCTTCGACGAGTGCGTACACTTGACGCACGCTGACACGGTGTCCCGCGATGTGGGGTTCACTCATGAGGTCGTGAGCGATACGGCGAGTCTCCCGTTCGGCCATGCTCCTTACTACCGCCTAGTGTCGCAAAAGCGTTCGCCAACGTGTACCGTTATTTAATGAATTCGTCAGCTACTCGTTTGAGTTCGCCTTCAATCTCCATTTCGAACCGGTTGATCAGCTGTAATGCTTTCAGATATCGATCATTCTCTATTGCTCGTGTGATGAATTCATCATTCATTGTTGGTATTCGTGAACGTCTGCAAGTACTCAGCCGCGGATGGTGGCACCTATTCAGACGCCAAGGGTGGATGGCTCTGTCCCAGAATAGTATACTTTTGATACCCGAATGAGGTAGGATTTGAACCAACTCACAAACGCGCTCTTCTCTGTCAGGCGTGTTATTACATTGTACGGATCGAGGCCGTTTCAGTTGTTCTCCCTGTTACGGAATAGATTGTACAGATTGGACTCCCGCGTATGGCGTTTCTGGGGGGATTAAGAGTTCAACGAAAGCCGTCTATTCTGAGGTCAAACACACTCGCTCATCGCATATGCTCAAGTATCTGTAGGATCCGGAATCCGAGTTCGCCGTAGCCCTTCTCGGTCCGCCCTGCCTTCTCGCGTAGTGCTTCTATACGTTTGGTGTATTCCTCGTTGATTCTCAGTTCGAGTTCATCACCAGTTTCGTCTTCAAACTCGTTGGCCATGTCGTAGAGACCTGTCAGTAGGTACTTTTCATCACGGTTCCCACGCACCACAGGCGACCAAAACTGGTAGACGAAAGAATAGTCGTCGGCGTCGAAGAGTTCAGTGACGTACTCTCTATCAGCAGTGAACTTCTCCCATAACCGTTCAAGCGTGTACTGGTAGTCAGCGTTCCCGTACTCTTCCCATCGGTCCGTTCCGGGTGTCCCCGAGTAGTGAAGGCCGTCGATATGAGTTACAACCTCACAAGTGTAGACGACTCGTTCGCCTTGTTCGGTGCTGTCTACCCCTATCACATCGATTTCGAGTTGGTCGCCTTGCTTTTGCGAGCGTTGATTGTACATCACGAGCTCGCACCCCTCTACAAGCCGAAGGTACGACCCAACAAGAAGTTCACCAGATTCTGGCTGTTCCGTCATTACGCTCTTGGCGCGTGGCTCTCTGAAAAGAGTTTCCTCGATGACCTCTGCTGACTCTTCCTTTGTAGTCGTGAGTAGGTTGTGAACGTGGTCGCCACTCGTACGAGTGACTCCCGTCGAATTTGATCCCAAAAGGCTATTTAGCGTGTGGGTCAATAACAAGCACAGTATATAAACACAGAATACTTGGAGCTATGGAATTTGAAAATCAGATTGAAATCAAGCGGGATGAATTGCAATTTACCACACGGATAAACCCTGCTGAGGCTTCAACGTTTAAGAAAGTGCCCAAAGGGAAACGATCGGCGACAGCGGAAATAGAGGTGGATATAAACCCGGATTTTACCCCAATTGAGTTAGAAATAAAACCGATTGATAAACTCGCTATTTCACCGTTGAAGATTCGATTAGAAAATGATTCAGAACTAAACTCTCCGATACCACTTGATCTATATTTTTCTGAAGGAACTGCTTTGAATTTTTATGTGAGCGTATTCTACTCTAATGATGATTTGTCTGATGCAACATTTGAGATGTATGGTCCGCCATATCGGATTTTTGAGTGGAGTCAAAATCTACTACCAAGCCGTCGGCGGGTGCCACAGGAAGCCGAAGACCCGGTTGAAACTGATTATGGACCAACGTTTGATGAAACTTTGAGTGAAGTTCGTACCACACTAAACCCGAATCAAGATACTGAAGCTATCGGTAAACTCATTAACGAAGTAACGCGGTGGTTGCCCGCTTGGGAAGTGTTTTACTTGATTGATTTGTGCAAGCAATCAATTGAGACTTACGAGCATCATTCTGACAAAGAAAATTTGACACGACATTTTTCTGAGGAGTTAATTAACCAAACCGACTCGGCTGATTTTACTTTTCGGACGTGGAATGAGATTGTTCAGTTTACTCATACAACCCAAACTCTCTCTAGAGTTCCATCTTTACAACCCGAAGAATTAGTCAAGACAGCATTTGAGAAGCTTCTTGACAACGATACGCAACGTACTGACCCAATTGATTTGCTATGGAAATTGGAGCAGACATTCGATGTCAGCATTCATCTGAAAGAAGAATTGACAGAGGAGGATAAAAATGTCCTATTTGCAAAGTCAATTCTTGAACAGGACTATATCCGTGCGAAACGCATTCTTGAAGCCTTAGGTCCCCCTCCGATAGAAAAAGATATAGAAACTCTGTTTGATGAGGCCGAACAAGCTAGTGACGAGGAAAAATTACAGCGAAGTCAGAGTCTACTACTGACAGCACTAGATTCGCGTAGAAGCGAGTTTTTCCAAGCTGCTCAGTTATACTTCGATTCGATAATTTCTGAGAGAGATTATTCACTCGCTTCAACAGAAGCTATCAACAAGGCCCAGATCTCGATCCATCGTGAATTAGATCAACCCAACTTTGCTCGAACATCCCGACACTACTACAATTACTTGCGCGGACTCCGATTTCTCCGGACTGAACAATATCAGAAGGCTGCCGACCATTTTGGACTGGCAGTCACTGAATCACTTGACGAACACATCAGTCATGGTGATATACATTTTACTCGACTCTCAAATTCGCTTGTTAATTACTATCAATCAGTTACGAAACAGTTGTACGAAGGAAACCGCCTTTCTGAAGCCGCTGACCGTCTGAGCGAAGAAGCGATTCCGATCGTACAGCAGTTAGATTACTATCAATCAAATGAAAACGAAGCAGAAAAAGAGGATGTAGAAAATCAATTGAGGGCGATGTATTTAGAGGCAGAAGGGAACCATCATTTGCAATTGCAAGATTACCAAGAGGCGGTTAGGCACTTCGGCCAAGCAGTATCGCAGTACTATGCTATTGGCCACAAGCACGAAGCAAAATTCCTTGATAATCGACGCCGTGCTATTGATGCAGCCCTATCAGAGCAGAACGGAGAATTCGAAGATGCGGCCAATAATCACGAAGCTATTGCAAATAACATCGATGAAGAGAATAGCTTCAGCAAGTTCCACGAGGCTCGGGCCACAATCTGCCGATCGAAGCAAACTATCTTAGAGTGGGATTTCGAACAGGCAAGACAGAATCTTTCACAGATTGAAATAAGCTGGGGTATTGTCGGAGAAGAGATTCAGTACTTAGAATTACTACTTGATGAACTAGAGACGTTCGAGAACGGATCGAAATCCGATATTGGCCAGGTATTGGATAAATTAGATGGGATATCATTAGCAACCGATAATGACCTGCACGTTAGTTATGGCCACGACTACCGGCCTGTATTTATCCATATTTTAGCGGCTCAGCGATTGCAGAAATTTGACGGCATGGATGATATCTCAAGCTCGTTGATCGAACTCTCATTAAGTGATGTGTTGAAACCGGATCAAGTGGATCAAGTAGTAGAACGCCATGGATGGTCGGATATCCAACTCGATCAACGGTGGAAAGAGATGGTACCGATATTTACCTTGGACCAGTACTATGAGGTTGAGAAAGCAGAAGCCAGCAAAATTGAAGCGGAGAATTACAAAGATCAAGGAGATACGTTAACCGCTAGTTTAGAACAGTATCTACAGTTCATCGCCGAATACTACGGTTACTTGCAATACGGTGAAAACTGGCAATCTAGAGTTAGTGATTCATCTGAAGGACCAGCATTAGGTCTATTGGCTACGTTCCTGAATAACTCGGCATTCGATAAACTACCTTGGATTGAAACTGTCCGTGAACTTCTGTCTCAGGTAAACTATGAAGCCCTGACTGTGGCTTCAAAAGACGGAGACCTTGTCGATGTCCGAAATGATCTTCATCATAATAATATTAATCGCTTATCAAAGGAAGATTTTGAGGAGATAAAATCAGATATAGAAAGCATCTACCGTGAAACAGCATTGGAGATACCTGTTTTAGGCAAGGTAATCGGAAGAAACGAATACGGGGCGTATACTATCCATTTGTTTACTCGCGGAATCAAAAAGCGAATTGAAATCCGTACGCGTGAAGACCTTAAGTCAGATTGTATATACTATTTCCCACCAGAGATTGTAGCATCTTCTGATTCTGTACCAAATATCGAGTCAGAATATATTATTCGATGCCGATCACACCGAGTACGAAAGGGAATTGCAGATTATAGTGAAAAAGAGGTAGAATATACATAGCACCAGACAGCGGGCCACAAATGAGTAGGTACAAAACTATACCGAAGAGCAGTTAGTTGTATACCTCGATTTCGAGTTAGTCGCCTTGCTTTTGCGAGCGTTGACTGTAAATCACCAGCTCTCCGCCCTATACAAGCCGAAGGTATGGCCCAACGAGAAGTTCACCAGACCTTGGCTGTTCCATCATCACGCTCTTGGCGCGTGGCACTCTGAAAAGAATTTCCTCGATGAACTCTGCTGACTCTTCCATTGTAGTCGTGAGTAGGTTGTGAACGCGGACGCCACTCGTACGAGTGACTTCTGAAACGGTACATAGAACGGCAAACGGGTTCTTTGAACAACGAATTTATCCCAAATTTAGTTCGGAATTGCCCAAAAATATTTAAATAACGCCGTACTATTAATGAATGTAAACTTACCACCGGACACACAACCAATTTTGGATGTTAATCCTGCATCTCTAAGACCGGGACGGGTCCGGATCCCAAGATAAGACAACGGCTCAAGCGGAGGCAGCTAGTATAGAGTGACGACTGTGTCCTATCAAAAAACAATGACACAACAAAACAAACGAGACCAGAGAATCGATCCAAAACACTACGCAAACCGAACCAATATGACAATGCCAGATACCATCAGAGTTGACCGCGACGAAATCATCGGCGCTTATCAGTTGAATCGCGCGGATGCCACACAGCAACGCGTTCAAATCTACAAGGACGGCCACACAGATACCGTTGATCTAAATCAGTCCGAGATGAGTAGCGAAATCGACCGGATCCCACCGCGACGATTCATCGCTACCGACAATACAGATCTCGACGTGAGTGATAGTAAGCGTCTAATCCTTTGGGATGGAGAGATCGAACTCGCAGATCAAATCACTCTCGAAAGCGGAAACGAGGGTGAGACGAGAACTGTCAGAGTGGAGGTGATCGACGAGAACGAGTAGCGCGCGAAGCACGTCCATCCCGCGTTGGTACTCTCCGGCGGTTCGATTCCGTCGGCGGGACTCAAATACGTGAATTACCACGGGTCGGGTGACCCGTGGAATTCTGCTTGTTACCGTTTAAAAATCGAAATTGAATCTGAACGGCTCATCGTACAGGAGACAGACGGTCGCGGCTGATTTTTTCATATACAAATGAAATGAGCGGGAGCTCAGGAATTCGCTCTGTTGATTAGCGGGATGTGGCACCCCCTGCGTATTGGAGCAATTTGTAATGGTGATCGCCGATCGTTTCGTAGGTTGCTATCTCGTTGGCCTCTGCGAGCGTCCGGCCGAGGAACCGTAGTGTGGCATCATCTACTTTGGTCGTGTCGCGGAACTCAAATGGGAGATATGTGGCATACTCATATCGATCGAGTTGGTCAACGATCGGCGAGATCGTGTCACGTACCGCTCCGAGCGTGATATCGAGTGTGTCTGTAGTTGCCCAGTGTGCGAATGATGACGTGGTTGGGAAGCAGTCGAGTGCCAAGCGTTCGAATGATCTGCTGAAATACCGCGAGTATTCCTCGGTTGAGGACGCAAGTTGGTACTCACCGATGAGTGCGCCAACGATAATCTGTGGAAGGATATCTTCCTGACACCAAGTGTAGACTGTGTCCGTTGACGTGCTCGATTCGGTAGTCGTTTCCTCAACAACACTTGTGCCATTTGTGAGAAACCAATGAAGCCTGCTCGCTAACTCACCATACTCAGTCGCGGTATACAATCGATTCGTGGTTTTTGTAGGGAGGTCGGACGGGAGATTATCACCGATCCCAGACTTCCTGAGTGCGATAAGTTGGATGTTGCACTGATTGATCGCTCGGACACGTGCGGCGACGGCGTCGAATGCGGTATCGGGATTCGCTCGCACCTTAGATAATTTAGTCATATCTTCTAACCACTCATCATAGCATGTCGAGATGGCACTGCTGCGATTCGAACTCCGCGAGGCAGAGTCCCATGCTCGTACACGGATCCCATCTTGGGCTTGGTTTCCCGGTGGATCCGGTTGCGTAGTAGTCACATCGTCAGGGGCATTTCGCATATCGCCGATCATGCCGTTGATTGACGCAAGGATGTTCTCTCGTTGATCGATATCATCGAGCAAGAACAGGTCGGTCATGGTCTGTGGCAGTGTATCGGTCCCAGCTCTAGACCCGGCGTCACCACCCGCCGCGCTGTCATCTGGTGGCGTGGTTTCGACCCACCGATACCCTGAGTGTATCTGATCGTCATCTGTGGTATCGACACAGACTCGGGCACGACAACCCCGCTTTACCAACGTCTGAACCGCCGGATTGTGGACCGTCTTGGAGTATCGGTGTCGGTTGTACGAGTCGTGGTCGTCGTCTGTCTCAGTCTCGGTCTCAGTCGTCAGCTTTCGACGTATTCGATCGGTTGGATGAAAAGACAACGTTGTGTGCTCTTCGGTGCTTAGCTGCGATAGTTCGAGGGTGATCGATGTGCGTTGGAGATCAATCTCATTTGCGTCGATCTTCACGCTGACAGTCACCCGTGGACCGCCGTGGGCGCGCTGATGAACGGTGACAATGGGCGGCCAGATAGTCGGCTTATCACGAGAGTCAGCAGTATCGGCTCGATCCTCAAATTCGGTTAACACACCGGGCGTGAACGTTTCCGCATCAATCGGGTCGGATGCCTGTACGTGCTCGCTGGTGAGGAGGTACGTAAAGTGTGTGTCAGAGGGTGTCCGACTCAGGACCCCGGCCTCGTGATTTCCACCAGAGCGCTGCGGTGAGCCGGCTGTCTGTAAGAGAGCAGAGTACGATCCGTTGGCGCTTCCACTGAAACAGTACGTTGCGGCATCTGTTGTGATCAGCAGTAGTTTGCCGTGGACGTATCGATCGGCGTCTAAGCGTACTGCCTGCGCATTTGGCTCTTCTAACCAGGTAGACAGCTCATCAAGCTCGATTTGTGTGTCCGTATCTTGGAGATAGAGTGTCGTCTCGATCCCGTCGTCAGTGAACGTTCTCGGAACTGCCAATCCGGTTCCATAGAATGGCGTGATAATATCGACAGACTGTATCTGTTCTCCGTGTGCGTCGATACTGTCTCTGAGTTGCGTGAGAAGTGGCCTGTCGAGATTATGCAAGAGCTGCGTTTCACGATGCGTCGGAGGGGTAGCGTCTTCGAGCCAACTACTATCGTCGAGAATGCGCTGGTATCGGTTTGTTGTGATTCTACTCCACGTTGCTGTGGCAGGATGATCGGCCAACTGCTGTAGATACGATCGGCAGTCATTGAGGAGGGCTGCTGCTTCGGTGTCTGTGGTTTCAGCTTCGGTAGCAACCGAAGTCACAATCTCTCGATTGCTCGTGTAGCCCTGCTGCGTTAGATTTGCGCTGCCGATCACCGCATTCGCGCGCTTTTCACCGGCTTGGAACACGACTTTTGGATGGAACGTGGCATTCCCACTGTCGGCCGGCGCGAGATAGTATCGGCTGCCTGCTGCCTTTGGGTATGCCGTCTGATGGAATTCAGTAGCGTCGGTTTCGGGATTCAGCGTGTCTTCGTAAGTATCTGCGTCAATTACAACAATCGTATTCCGACTGTTGTGACGATCGGCGAACGCATCAAGCAGCTGTGATTCGAAGAATCGCGCCCCGAACGTGTATGTGGTAGCGATAGTTCCCGTCACGGAGCGATCTTCTGCATCGAGTTCACGGAGCAGCTTCATGGCATGGCACCTCCCAAGACATGTGACAGTAACTGTTCGCCAGTTGTGGTTACGTGGAAGTCTCTGGGGCGATGTGAGGACACGAAGTCCAATTCAAATAGTGTGTCCCAGTTGCGTTGCCATTTCAGTCTCGACAGGGCGGGGTTCGGGTAGAATGACCGGTCGGCAGACGGGTACGATCGCTCGAACCGGAGATTACGAGTCCCATCAACGGTGAAGTGCTGCGGTATCTTTCCGGACTCCATTCGGTCGTAGAGCCGATCGAGGTAGGGCCTGAGCATACACTCTTGGATCAAGATTCTCATCCCTGCGCTGATTGGGGCCGATTGGTCGATAGAGAAGTATTCGTCCGGATACCAGAGCATCTGAATATTCGGTGGCACCTGTGAGTACTGTACGGTTTCAGCGAACCACTGCCGGTACCCACTCAGAGCATCCCGAGTGTAGTACTCCTCGTACCGGCTTTGGAACCGAGCCAGCAAGACTGCCGCATACCCGCAGGCGCTTGCAGTTCGCTCAACTGGCGAGCGGCTAGTATCCGATCGTACCGCCGCAATTTTGCGCTGCAACTGCCACTCTGATAAGGCGTTTCGATCGAACGGATCGTCAGTTTCGGCGCGGCCAGTGACTGCGGTGACGAGATCACTCCATGAGCTGGGTGGGTCCTGCGTCTCGTCGGTAGATTCGACTGTTGTTTCGCTGGTCGTGTTCGTCCCGTAGAGGATACCGAGTTGGGCTTCATCAAACGTGTTCGCAGACCCATCTACCCAGACGGTCTCGATACCACCAAGGGCGTCTTCCACTGCCTGTGTGAACGCTGGGTCCGCGGTCATTTGGGTTAGAACTTCGTCAACGCGACACGGCTCGAACGCTCGGAGGGTATCAAGGAACATCCCCAACAGCGATTCTACAGTCCACGCGAATTGCTCTGATTGGATATGGAATCGCCAAAGCGTCTGAATCTCGGTGAGTGGATGGTCCGACGAATCGGCAACTCGCGTATCGAGAGGTGCGACGTGTGCACTATGCAAAAACAGCAATTGTGACGCACGCATGTGCACATCAAGTCCATATTCGACGTACCGCTCTAGACTCGTTTCGGGATCGGAATCTGTATCATCACGTTGCAAAAATTCCGCACCGATCTGTGGTGTTGATCCGTCTCCGGCATTTCGCCGGGCTAAAAACGGCTCAACTGTTGTCACCATTAGGTGCTCTTGTGGGGCCGTAGAAAGGCCCAGATCATCATACGTGGATTCTCGATTAATCAACCCAAGCCAGACTCGATGACAAATTTCTCGTTCGGGGTCCGATAGCGAACAGATACACCCATTCCCGGCAAAGTCCTGAATCAGGTCTTGTGGCGCTGCGTTGTTCTCCACTGCCTGTTCAAATCTGTCCCAGGAGACGCTATGAGCTTCCGCATAGGCATTTGCCAGTCTGGCCCCAATTGACGTTACGGTCGTACTGTCTTGTATGAGAAAGAGACGTATGAGCCAACTTCGATAATAGTTCTCAAAGCCGCTGCCGTTTGTATTCGTTAGTTGGGTATACGCAGACGAGAGCGGTATCGGATCGACGCTTGGGGTGTAGAATTCTTCAACAGTAACGTCTTCAGCATCAGATCGTGGATGCTCTTCTGGGAGTGCCTCCACAGCTCTTCCCGCGCCAACGAGACCACGCTCTCCAAGTCCATCATGCTCCTCACACTGGTGGTACTTACTGGCAAACAGCAGAATCTTCTCGTATTTACTCTGTTCTGCCGTAGACAGGCCGTCTGTGTTGGCAATGACCCAGCACCAAAATGATGCGTAGCGGAGTCGATGCGTTATTGCGTTACTCAAGACAGGGTAAATAAGCCGATTAAAACTCCGATCTCGGACAGTTACCGCACCAGTAGGATTGATGATTCGACCGCTTGCAGGTGGTGTGGTCCACTGCGGATCAAGATCGGTTTGCATATTTTGTAATATATATGATCATTCAAAAATATAAGGGTGAAACTGACTGAACCTCACCGGCTACGGAGAGCGACTCAGTCGAGACTGCATTTTAGCTCACGTTTACTCTGGTAAATCATATCGCCTTCAGTCAGTCTTAGTTGAGAGACGAACCGCTTGGACCGTTTGGAAGGTGTTTCACTGAACTTTGTGGTGTTAGCACCAGCCCGTTATTTTCGTTGTATTCTTCGACGCGAACACCGGATAGGCGGTACCATTCATGTTCAACAAGCGTTGGAGGGTCGGTAGATTCCCAAGAGACAAACCGCGCGGATCCACCGTATTGGTCCGTTATGTATCCCAACTGATGCTGTTTGCGACTTGGATTATGAAGTTTGGTTACTTCTGCTTGAACGGATATGGACTCGCCAACTTCATCAAGTGGTTATATCTTCTCTGCGTCGACGGTTTTAGTATAGTCTGCAATCTCGTCTATGAACCGTGATTCCTGATTGTTTCGGGTGAGAATGTCGAGTGTCTGTTTTGAGCGTGTTATCGCTACGTAGAATGCCCGACGTTCTTCCTCTAATCCACCGATATCGATTGGTTGCACAGGGTCTATTAATTCAGATTCCCCGTTCATACGCGGGAATCCATATCGGCCTTCCGCTGCATGTACCAGAATCACGTGCTTTGCTTCCCTGCCCTTGGCTTTGTAGAGCGAATAGACCGCAGCCCCATGGTCAGCCTGGCCAGTTGGACCCCGATACTGGCCAGACCTTCCGACATATGGAATGTCCTCTGATTCAAGACCTTGCCTGATTTCATACAAATACTGGGCAGCGTCATCGTACCGGCAGAGAATCATAATCTCAGAGGGGGACGCACCTTGAGCTAAATACTGTTGAACGAGATCCAAGGTGTAATCTCGGACACTGCGGAGGTATTTGTAGTTCGTGTAACCCTGTAGCCTGTGTACTCGCGGCGTCGTTTGTCTGTTGACTGTTGACCTGACCTGCTTTTTCAGCTGGCCGTCATTATTCTGAATCAGTTGATTTCCGGCCGTAACAATGCGAGATGGCGATCGGAAATTTGCTGTGAGATCGGTCCGAACTGGTGTACCAAAGTACTCTTCAAACTCGGTGAAATACTTGATTACCGCGCCTCGGAACGAGAAAATGCTTTGCCAGTCGTCACCAACAGCAAACAACTTCGCTGTATCCGGCCCTGTCAACTCCTGAATCAATTCTAGTGTGCCTTTCCCGATGTCCTGAAATTCGTCTACTAAGACGTGATCGTACCTGTCTTTATACTCCTCTGGGTGATCTTGGATTATCTTGACAGCGTCTTGGACCATGTCGATGAAATCGATCAGCCCATTTTGCGCCAAAAATCGGCGATATTGCCGGAGCATATGAATACCACAGTGCCCGAAGTGGTATTGTCGAGGATTTTTGGGTGAGAGATTTGCCTTTATTTCGTTCGGCGTGACGTTGAATCGTTTGGCGTTCGTGATAAACTCACGGAATTCCTCTCTTATTTTTTTGTCTTGTCGCTCATATTCAAATACCGCCTCGGTCAGCTCATTGAAATCCATCCGAGTCATCTCTACATCATTTATTGAGAGGCGGTGACGCAAGGACTGCTTCAATCGACCAGCTTCGTGTTCAAACTCATACGTTTCTATCAGTGTGTGGTCACTCTCCTCAAATTCGCCTCGGGCCCAATCCATTTTATCATGGTATTCAGACGACGACCATGAAAACCAAGGAGCGACCAATCCTGACTCATCGATTCCCCAGTGTTCGATGTATATGTCGTATTCTGGGAGGTAAAAATCCGGATCGTACTCGCCTTTGTCTGGTGCAGTTTCTGCCCATGTAGCCATCTCTTCGTACCGGTAGTCAACTTGGTGAGTGAACAGAAAGTCCGCAATTAATTTTTCCGCTCTCGACCTGACTTCTTCTCCCCGAAGTGTTGTATAATCCTGTTCAGCACGCGTCTTCACATACTCTCTTTTTGTGTCAAAATCTTCCTCTTCATAATACACATCATCAAAATGAACGAGGAATTCGTAATAGTGGTCTAAGAACTCCTTATCCTGGTGTATACGTGCTTCTCGGATCTCCCGATCAATAAGATTCAACGTCTGATGAGACTCAATACTTTCGACGTAGCCGTCTCTTGTTTCCTGAATAATTTCTCGTCCGAAGGCGTGGATCGTCTTAATCTTAACATCAGTAATATCAAAATGATCTTCGAGGCGGGTTTCCATTTCATCCGTTGCTTCGTTCAGGTAGGTAACTACCAGTATCCGCTCGGGTTTGATATCCTGTTTATTAATTAGGTATGCTACACGTGTCGTGAGTGCGAGTGTTTTACCTGTACCTGCTGCCGCGATGACTTGATTATAAATTCCGTTTCGAATAACTGCTTGCTCTTGTTCTGCAGTAAGATCAATATTTGATGGCCCGATATCAGTAAAGAATGACCTACACTCCTGACGTTGTCGTCGTACGAAGTCAGTGTTGTAATCCTGTAGGTGGGATCGAAGACTGTTTAGATCATCTAGAAGTTGTCTGAAACGCTCAGAGTCGCTATGAGCTAAAATACGGAACTGAATTTTTTTACTGAGGAACTTTAGCTTTGTTTTGATACTCCTGATACGGTTGACAAGGTCATCATGTGTGGGTTGAGTTAAATACTTGTCATAATCGAGATATGGTTGAGCGTCAGAGCGTAACTTATTGAAGACCTGCCAACACTGCCTAAACTGCTTATCGAACCGTGTCTTTTCCTTGATGAACTCTTCGGACTCATCTAATTCCTTTTTATGAGTTGATAATTCGTCGAGTTGCTCGCTGCTGAGATAAATAAAAAACGACTCATCATGGAATTCGCTGAGATCGTTTCGAATTTCCTCGATGTTATTTATTAGTGCATCCGGAGATTTGATTGGATCTCCTCTCTTTTTTGCTGGCTGTAGTTGTCTCTGAATCTCGTTGATTGCGTTCTGGGTAGACGACTGCAGGAAATTCAGTTGCCTCTCTGCATATTCGACTCGTGAGCGTTTGACACTCTCTATAAGTTGGCAAACACGCTGTTTCAGATCTTGCAATCGATCAGCCTCGGGATAAGATGTCACTTCTGCTGACGAGATCGTCATAGAAATATTCGAGAGTTCGACGTTTAGTATCTCGGCAGTGGCAAGCAGATCGTCGTCATACGGATACTTGCTCAGATTCAGGTACGGCTTAGCACGCGCTTCTAATTGTCCAATTTCTATTTCATAGGCCCAGAGACGCCCACTGAGAGATTTCAGTTGTCTTTCAGCATACTTGACTTGAGACTGTTTGAGGCTCTCAGTGAGTTGAGCGGTACGGTCAGTCAGCTCTTGCAATTGATCAGCTTCGGGATGAGAGGTTATTTCGGCCGACAAGAGTAATTCTGTGATATCGGATAGCTTGGCGTCCAATGACTCGGCAGCATCAAGCAGATCATTGTCACTCAGAGGCTCGTTCAGATCTCGGTAGGGTGTAGCACGCGCTTCTAACTGCTCAAGTTCCCGTTTACAGACTTTGACACGCTTAGTGAGATTTTTTGATTGTCTCTCCCGGTATTTACCCCGTGACTGTTTGAGCTTCTCTATGAGTTGAGCGGTGCGCTCTCCCAGTTTTTCGGGTCGATCAAGTACAGGGTGAGAGACCATTTCCGCCGCTGGTAGGTTTGTGGAGATATTCGAAATCTTCGCGTCTAATAATTCGGCGTCGTCAAGCAGGTCATCATCACGCAGATACTTGTTCAGACTCAGGTACGGCTCGGCACGTGTTTCTAATTGTTCAAGTTCCCGCTTGCATGCTTCAGCGCGGCCACTGAGAGTTTGTAGAGAGTCTCGACGGTGGTTTCGTATGTTCTCTATCTGTTCCTCACCCTGTTCAACTGAGTGAGTGAATAGTTCCTGTGCCTTCAGTAGCCTTTGTTTCTCTTCTTCATAGAGAAATTCATCTACCGGGTTAGATAAAAGCCAGTCAATTAGATTTAGGGCGTCATTTTCTAGTGATATGGCCTCATCGGCATCGTCTATGTATGCTTCTAAAGAATCGTAGTGATCAATTGGTTTGGCTGTTGCTGGGTACTGGTCATAGCCGGCCTCGGATGGTGGTATTTCCACAGGAGTCTGCTGTGTTTCACTTAGCTCCACGGAATGTTTTTGAATAAGCTGATTACTCGTTCCCTGATACACGTTGGTTACTAATTCCCATGCTCCTGTCACCTCCTCTCGGTAACTACCTACAGCTGGGAGTGTTTCCTGCCGGTAATTTTTGATTTTCTCAGCTGTAATTTGATTGTCGTCAGACCTCGATTCTGTTGTGTTCGATAGGTTATCGAGATTGTCGTCAGACCTCGATTCTGTTGTGTTCGATAGGTTATCGAGATTGTCGTCAGACCCCGTTTCTATTGGGCCAGATAGGCTAGAGATCAACTTCGCGTACACGACAAACGCGTACATTAATGGTGCAGGGATAGCGAGAATGCCGACGGTCGTCACGGTCAAAAGTTCCTGACCGATCGTCAAGAGGATTAGAATTGCGAACATCCAAAGCAGGACGAGGAAAAGATAGCGGAGGCTGAACGCGGTTCTGAGGATCGCGGGTACAGCAAACGCGTCGCGCATCTGCCGTCGCCGACAGAACTGAAATACAACCGATATCACGACGTAAATAAAACCGAAAAACAAGAATAAGACAAAAAGAACTACCGCATTACTAGTCGGTCCGGTCAACGAGACAAGACCTACAACCAATGCCAAGAAGACACTTAGATACGTGAGCAGGATTGCAGTGAGCTTCACCCCCTCAACAAACAAACTACCATACTGCTCAAACTGTGGCGGTGCATCGCCGTCGATAGCATTCCCTACGGTTCTAATAAAAAAGCCCAACAAGACGAACAGAGGAAGAACAAGCACCGATCCGACTATCAGAAATGATCCGATTATCAGAGTTTTCAGAGAGTCGTCACCCGTGATAGGGTACTTGAGAGCATCAGTAATCATGAACGGAAATTATTTCATTAAAACAGCTTGTCAATCAGATCTCACTCGTTATTTATTGACACGTGGCTGGGCAATTGGTCTCAATTGCTACTTGACCTTTTATGTCTAGTACTTAGAAAGTAACAAGCTATTGAATTTAATTATATCGGTACCAGTGTAAACTCTGGGTATGGCTCTTATTCATCAATCAACACTTGTGGAGGTACTCAGAAATTCAGTTGTCGTCTTCCTTGCCGCCTTGTAATTTTGGGTCAATCGCAGGATCTCGTTGTTGTTTTCGCGCTCGCTTTTTTGCTTTCCCGACAGCAGATTCTTGATCCTCCTGACTCATGGTGAATTCTTTATTGCCTATCTGCTCTTTAGCAATGTTGTGCAGATTCTTTTTTGAAGCAGAGCGGTTATGACGAGAAGACGAATTTGCGGATGCAGATCCTGAGTGACCTGTATCTCTCTTCTTAATAAAATCCGTTTGTTCAGTGATCATGACCTGAACCTCGGCGTTCTCTGAGTAATAATGGTCTTTTACGCCTCTGAATTCAAAGCGTGTTCCTTCCTCAAGATATGGATGATTCACACCGTCATTGACAACAAAGGTAACCCCTTCTCGGACACTATCGTCGGTGAGTTTTCCTTTAATATCTGGTACGCCACGGGTCTGTTTCTTAACCCAGAATACCGAATCAACCACCGCTTCAACAGTAACGTAATCACCGCTCCCGATAAAATCGACAAGGTCACGTCTTTGAGTTGAAGACCGTGACTTGTTCTGAGATGCCTGCTGCTTAGTTTCGGTAGCTTCCGGGTCATCTTCTGGCTTGGTTGTAATCTCTTCCGACCTCAGATACAGAAAGTCGGGCATCTCCTCACTCCCGCGCATGTATTTCACGGCAGTTCCGCGTACCAATTCGGGACTGTCATCTGAGTCAATATCGACATCACCCTGTAGTAGGCACTTCACATCTGAGTCAAGGCCGGGTGCTTTGACGTACCAGCTTCCTCCCCGCCAAGTGAGGAGCACTTCACCGAATTCGTTTGGCTCAGTAAACCATGCATCAGTCATGGATGATGATATATTATCAACCAATCTATATTATTCTTAACCGAAATATGATCAACCAGGAGGGTATGTAGGGTGAGAATATGGCAATCCACCGCTCAAATACACGAAGAAGCGGTTCATAGACTCGGACTTCCAATTATTTTCCTGCTTCCACTGCTCTGATTAGATCGCGTAGTTGCTCGTGTGTGAGTGGATCAATGTGCTGTCGTTCATTGGTCGCCGTATAGAAGATGCTGGCCGTTACCTCCTTATCTGGGAAACAGTCCGTGAGGACGTGGTAGTACACACTGAGCTGTTTGCAGTATTCTTTTTCGGCGCGTCGTGTCTGATCGGTTTTGTAGTCAATGATTTCAATGCGAGTTGGTGTCTCGTGGACAAGATCGACGATCCCAGAGACAGTCACTTGCTCGCCATTCACCTCAAGCGGGAGCACTGCTCGTTCTTCGACGTGTAGATCGCCGGAGAGGGAGTCAATGAACGCTTTGACGTGTTGTTCGTCGTCAGCATCGCTAGTCGTTGGAGAGACATCCTCCCCGAGTGCGTAGGCCTCGGCGAAGTCGTGGACCCGTGATCCGAAGTCTTGACCCCGGAACTCTACTGACTCCATGTGGATCTCATCTGTTGCAAACACATCACTATCCATCAGCGTGTGTGGCGTATGGCCGATCGGACCATCTGATGGCACGATAGAGAACGGGAGTTGCGCCTGCGTTGTCGTTGGCTGGTCAGCGGCGTCAATCGTGGTGTCCGTGGGACGAGGTGTGAATGGCAGTTCCTCATAGAACGTGTTTGGCTCCTCGCCGCCCGCAAAAATAACGTGATTTTCAGCACGAGTGATAGCGACGTAGAGCAGTCGTCGTTCCTCATCGTAGTCACGAGACAGACAATGACGGCTAATGTCGTGCCGCCAGTTGTCGTAGACGTGGGGATGATCTGCAACCGAGGCGTACGTTTTTCGCTGGCGAATGCCGAGCGGTTCGGTGAATTGAATCACGCCCGATCGACCTCCACGTGGAGGGAATTTCCCGGCATTCATGTTAGCGAGCACAACGATCGGGTATTCAAGCCCTTTTGCAGAGTGAATCGTCTGAACTGTGACCGAATTCACACCAGCACTCGTGTATATGTCGTGCGTACTTCCCTGTTCGATCCCGCGTTCGATATACCGAATCAAGTCTCCGAGCGTCTGTGTTGACCCATTGTGGACGGACTGTATCGTGTGGAGGATGACATCCGCGTATTCGCCGGTGTATCCGTATCGATCGAAAACCGCCCGGGCGACAGCACCAACGGATTCTCGCTCACGGAGGTCGTCCCTGAACGCGATCATATTGTCAGGATACCCACCAGTGTCGATGATGTGATCAACCTCATCAAGTGTGTATCCTGCGTGTTCGAGTACGACTGCCCAGCCACGGTCTGCATCAGCCGTAAGAATCCGCAGCCACGCGAGCAGAATCTTCGCCTGGTTCGTTCTGAAGAGTTCAATCCCGCCATCGTACGCCATCGGGAAATTATACGTCTCTGCCACCGACAGCAGTTCTCGGCCGAAGTCGCGGGTTCGGGTCAGGACTGCAATATCTCCATATTCTGGCGGCCGTGGCTCGCCGTCATCGCCTTCGACAGCGTATGCTTCGGCCCCAACAATATCTTGGATGGTAGAGAGGACCGCCTCATGTTGATCGGCATGGGCTATCCCCTCGATATGCGTATTGTCAAACGCAGCATTGGCGGACAACGAGTCAATCTCTTCGAGTACCGATCGATCGACATCATCGTGTTTGCTGCCCGGCGTTATGAGTGCTTCTTCGGAAAAGTCAAGCAGCGTTTGTGTCGAACGGTAGTTTTCGGTGAGAGGAATTCTGGTACTGTCGTCGATGTCAAAGGAGATTCGAGTCCGATCGGCGTTGAGCTCAGCGGTAAACCGCTTGATTCGATCGTCGAATTCACGGATATTCTCGACAGCAGCGTACTGAAACGAGTAGATACTTTGTTTCCAATCCCCGACAACGCAGATATTGTCTGTTTCGGCGAACAAGAGCGCGAGTTTGAATTGGATCTCACTCGTGTCTTGGAACTCATCGATCATCACGTACTCGAAACTAACGCGGTCTCTGAGTGAGTCGTCTTCACATAAGAGGACAAAGGCGAAGAGCTGCAGGAAGCCGAACGTGAGGTAGTTCCGGCTGAGTGCGAAGTCAAGATATTCGAAGTAGATGTCGTGAATAAACGCTTTGAGATCCTCTCGATCTTCTTCGAAAACACGCCTAGCGACGCTGTCGGGAACCTGTTTTGTCCTGCTACCTCTGATCTCAGATTTAGCTGGGGCATCAGGAAGATACGTCTTGTTTCGTCCGAATCGACTGAGTTTACCCCGGAGTTTTGACTGCTTGCTCCCGCCGTTTCGTGGCTGATTACCGTCCTCGAAGAGCCGCTTGAACGCGTCAAAATCACCGTCAAGCGCGTCCTCGCCATTTCGATACCATCCGGTCGCTGTGGGAAAGATTCCTTTTGCAGCAAGTTCTGAGACGATATTGAGCAGGTTGCGTGGAGAAGACAACACACGGAAGAAATCAGTATACTCAGGGTGATCGTCACGGAATCCATCAATGAACTCCGCGAAGCGGTCATTCTCGACGAGATCGTCCTCAACGACACGTGTTGAGTCGGTAATGCGTTCAGAAAGCCCGAGATGTGTCGGGGCGTGATGCCCGTGTTCACGTAATAGATCGAAGCAATGAGAATGGAACGTTTGTATCGAGCCTTCAGTTAATTCGCGGAGGGAGTACGTCGAGTGCTCAACAATGCGTTCTTTCATTTCGGTCGCAGCGCTCCGGGTGAACGTCACTAACAGAACGTCTTCTGGTTCCACGCCTGGTTGCTCAACAATGCGTGCGTAGCGACGAGTGACAGCGAACGTTTTCCCGGTGCCCGCACCCGCATCAACAACGTATATGCCGTCAGTACTGTGGATCAGCTGTCGCTGCTGTGAATTCGGTGTCGGTTCAGTCATTGCTCACCTCCGTAAGAATGAGATCACGGTTATCCACTCGCCGGTAATTTGGCTCGCCCCCCAGCCCGTTGACCGGGAATCGACCGTTACCGCGACGGTACTCATTGAGCTCTGTAATCCTGTCGGCGACGAATGCTTCGATTGCGTCTAAATCGGGTTTGAAGAACGTATCCTTCCGAATGCCGTTGAGCGCCCGAATCGCTTGGTCACAGCCTTTTTCAGCGTTAACACTGGCAGACGTGTGGTTCTCTACTGCAGTCGTAAACGCTGCCGCAAAGTCTGATTCGCGGAGTTCGGATTTGACTGTGCTGTCGGGGAATGAAAGTTCACTCAGGATATCGTGGTATGCCTCGAATCCTAGGTCCTCGAACGTTTCAACACAGTCGTTGTACCCGCCAAGCAGCGTCTCGTAGGCGGTGCGTGAACGAATATGCTCGTCGAACGACCACGGATAGTACGCCACTGTTGTGAGCGTATCGTCTAGGTTGGCGTCGCCGGCGATGACATCATCAAGCGTTTCAAGAAAGTGGAAGAACGTGAACTGCAGACGCTCGTCAGGCTGAACGGTCCGGAAGTGGCAGAGGTACATTGCCGCCTGATAGTTTGGTGTGTCGTGTGGCGGGTCAATAGCCGATTGTTTGATCACATCGCGTTTGGACTTCTTGCGACTGCTTTTGAAATCAAGTAGCTGGTTCGGGCTGTTGATCAGGTCGATCTTGCCTTTCATTCCGAGCGCTGTATCCTCAAACCACCGCTCAGTGAGCGGCGAGTCTACCGGCGTATCGAAATAGTCTGCGAAGTAATTGTTACCCCACCCAGTGGCCGGCGTGAGAAAGTCATCGGCTACCGGACCATGAGCATCCAAGTATTCGATAATCGTCTCAAGCCCAATGCGGTACGTACGGCGGCGTAGCGGCTCGTCCGTATCGGACGTGAGCGACCGTGCCTCCGTGAGCATGACCTCGATAATCTCGGTCAGGACAGCTGCATCAACGGCATCCGGGTGATTTACATAAAATTCTGCGAAGTCGTGAAACAGGTTGCCCTCTACAAAGTAATCCTGGTCCGGATTATCGACTAATCGACTGAAAAAGTAGTCCCGGGGACAGTTGACGTACTTGTTGAGGCTTGATTGGCTGATTGCTTCTACCGACTCCGGAACAACATCGATCGGCTCTTTCGCAAACCCGGTTGTGTCTGTGTCGTACGATCGCCGGTGTCTAACGGCATTCAAGTCACTAAATCGCTCATAATCCGTATCGAGTAACTCGTTAAAATACAGACACGGCGTGACTGGCTGTCCGCCTTGTGTGTCCTGCACGAGATAGTATTGCTCAACACCGCTTTGCAGAAGCAGCTGAAACTGGTTGAGATATCGCTGAAACTGTGCGTCGGTATCTACCCATGGTCGCTGTGGCGCACTGTGTGTCCACGCTTCATCAATCCCAAGATGGAACACAACAGGCCGATCAACATACCCTGACGATTTTGCATCAGCCAAGAGGACACCCTCATTCTCACGATCCACTGGGACCTCGTAGGTTTGGAAATAATACGTGAGCTCATTGATTTTGTGTTGACGAACGCGACTGTGTAACAGCCCTAACCGAGATAGCTCTTCTCGGAATGCGTCTAACGGTTCCCCTGTCTCAGATGCATATTCGGTGAGTGCCGCTGAAAATGTCACATCAGACAGTGACGTGCAAAACTCAGTCACCCACGTCGTCGCTGGGAGATCAACCTCAAACAGTCGCTTGTTGTCGTGATCGATCGGGACATCCACACCCATCTGCGTCAGCGTTGGCTTCACATCTCCGACGGTCGTTTCCGAGCCGCGGAACGCAGTCCGGCAGAGATTAAGGAACGCACGATGGTGTGGGTTGTCAATGAATCCTGGTCCACCATAATACGGGATGTCGGCGGCTTCCAACCCAGCTTCGATAAGCGAGGAGTACCGGCTGTTGGCATCCAATACAATAGCAACGTTCTCTGCAGTATCGGGCGTGACGGTGTCGAGAATCGCACGCACAATATCTGCTGATGAGTCGAAAATATTGAACGAGGGGTACGCGAACGACTCAGCGGTGAATAACTCAATTTGATCGTATTCGTCAGGGAGGACGCTCTGCTCTAATGTCGTCAACTGCTCTCCGCCGACAACTGCGACAGACTCCGTATCGATGGAACACTCAGTGAGTGATTGTGATGTCGATCGGAGATCTGCCATGATGTCAACGACATCTCGGGTTACCTCATCAACATACGCATCATACTCAAGAATTGACTCAATGGTCCCTTGATGCTCCCAGCACTGTAGGATATTCCCGATGGCGTAACTCACTGACTTCCAATCGTGGTCAGTTTGCTGCACAACTTCTAAAAACGCGGTTCGGTCCTCTGCTTGTTCTCGACGGCCTGCCGCAAATCGACGAGGAGTTGTCGCAAATGTGCCGAACTGTGGTACATCCACTCGACGATTGATCGCGCTCGCCAATGGTGCGTCTGGGGTGAGGATCAACTCGTACTCTGAGGCTTCCTCATAGAGTTGTTCGACCGGTTTAGCGCGCTGAATAGGCACGCCTCTACAGTGCGCAACCACCTCGTTAAATCTTGGTTTTGTTTGTCATGATCTCAGCTGCTATTTTATTGGTCGACAGTTAGTTAGATACTGTTGCTGTATCACTGATTATATTATGGGCCAATCTGTACTCGGGAGAAATGCTATATAATGACCGTGTCTTGATTAAGACATGTCTCTGAATATTACACGACCTCGGGCGGAGCATTTACTGCGTGCCTGGGGGGAAATGATTGCCCAAGAAGCTGAGGGCGATGGATTTTCATTCCTATCTCATCGGCAGCAACGCTTCGAAAACCGATTGAATACATTCCTTGATCGACCCACCGAGCATACACTTGAAGTAGTTTGGAGCAAGGACTCCTTTGTTGCGGCGGACAATCCACACATCACTGTTTTCCTTGCTCCGTATGATGATATCGACGAAGTAGCAATGTTTCTCGATGAGCTATGTCATGAGTCTGAGTATAATCCCGATTGGGAAGACACTCTCATTTGGAAACATGCACTTTGGGAATTATATACCCGAACAACGCCCTCAACTCCGGGCATCCTCTCTACAGAAGCAATAAAAGGCCTGCGATGGTTTGGAATAGATATTGGCGGCGGCTTCGACGGGCATTTATCATCGCTTGCGGGTTTCAGAGAATATTACACGGATGTAGTAGCACATCCAACGGGCGGGACCCCCCATGAGGTCCCGATTCGCATTGAACTTGAGCAGCTTTTCCATGCAATCAAAGAATTAGATCAGGATGCTATCGCTACTAATCTTAAGACTGAGTATGGGGACTTTTATCGCCTGCTGTATGGTGGGTCAGATATAACCGAAGGACGAACAGATCCGGTGCAACTCGTGGATATCGGTCCGCTTGTTAGTGCCTATGCCTACGGAAAAATGAACGGTGCCTACGATGCAGAGGGAATCGGGAAGTACTATGGGGGGGAGAATTTTTGGGAAACGTGGAAGGAGACGTATTGTACATACGTAGATGAGACGATACGGGAGGAATTCACACTTACCGAATTGGAGCCTGAGGATGTCCAACCTCTTTTTTCGAAACTCACAGATACAGATGCGACTGATCTGAGCTCTTCAGTTGTCAAATACCTCATGGGCGGCAGGTGGGGCCAGTACGTATGGAATGATATCGAGGACTATTTTGTCGAAAACCCTGACGAAGGGAGCGCTGTCCTCTCTGAATTCTTTGACATTTCAAAGCATGAAGTCCCCCGACTCCAAGCCTTCCGAGAACACACAATTCATATCACCGATACCGAGGGTCGTAGTCCGGGAAGCATTGAGCGTATGGCTACGTCACTGTTGATGGTCGCAGAACCTGATAAAAACATTGGGTTACCACCCTCAAAGACCGCGACCTTTGTGGAAGCAAAAACCACACTTGAGGACTACAAAAGCGGGTTTCGCCCGATACAGTACGGTGTAATTATCCCCGCCCTTCGCACGCTTAGAGATGAAATTCAGCTGGCTTTGGATACGCTGAAGGCAGATCAGTCAGCTTCGATGTTAGATGTGCACAACTTGATTTGGATGTATGAAGAAAGCGGAGAACCTAGCGAGTCTGAAATACCGAACGAGCTACGTCGATAACAGCACTGTAAATTCAAAATTAGCGTGGTTGTTCGGTAACTGGTCCATCTCACCGCTAGAGTAATGAGCGACTGCGAACAACTTAGTCAGCTCCACCAACCCTGCAGAATTTAGAGGATGAACTCAGTAGGACGGCCTTGTTTATTCCACATTGGCTCGAAGGAACTAGTCGTTTAGTCGACCTACAAATTATACGCACAAGAGGCTATCAAACACGATCAATATGTCATTATTAGTGAATTCGTTCAGTTTTTGCGGGCATATTTGCTATAGTCTTTGGTTTGGAGTAGCTGGGTAATCTGCCTCACAATCGGTGCCAAATCATCAACTGCTTGTTTCAGCGTTTCATAATATTCGTCTTCATGCCCAGGATTAAATTTGTACTCAGTACGCAAGAGCTTCTTCTTTGACTGACCTGGATTAATCGACAGCGTCTCGCAATCCGCGGAATTTTCTAATTCATCTTTCAATTCTGAAAGGAACGACAAGATATCGTTACGCAGTACATCGTATCGGTCCCCTTTGTTTGGTGTAATCGTTCCTCGGTTCGGTTCTTCCAATTCAAGAAGGTACTTCAGGCGACCCTGTTTGAAATATTTTTTTGCTGGCTTATGTTCAAAGTGAAGGTCAAAGGCAAAGTCGTGCATTCCTGCATCCACCCACTCCTCTGGGTAAATCTGGCCCCAGCTCTTCCCAACGTCGTTCACTATCCATGTAATGTCCGACGTACTATTGGGCTTATAATCTGTTTCTAAAGCTTCCGCCCACTCTTGCTGCAGCACATCCTCGACAAAGGGTTCGATTGCTTCCTCTGCTTTTAGAATAGCGTCGCGGTATTTGAAGTACAAGTTTTTCCGTTCGCGTGTTATCTTGTCAATCCGTGTCATATTTAATTCGTTCTCAATATTATCCGCAAAATCCGTTAACTGGTTGATGGTCCGATTCGGTATTCTGCCCGCATTCTTGGACATGAAGGATCGAAGTATTGGTACGATCTCTTCCCATGCAATATCGCTAAAGGTATCCGATTTGCTCTCTGGTTCGTCTTCGGGCTTGATATAAACATAGCCTCGTTCTTCGTACGTATCTACGGATGGTGGCGCGACTGTTGGTTCATTTGCATAGCGTTCTGTCTGCCATGTACCATCTTCGTAAATCTCAGACGCGTACACTTTCAACTCCACACAGAGAAACCAATTCTCCTCCGAATAGACGATAATGTCAAGAATCCCGTTTCGCGTTGATCGTTCTAGTTCTACCTCAAGTGAGTCGTCAGTACGAAGTTCAAACTCGGAGATCTCAAATGAGATCGCGTTGCTTTGCTGAAGCCATAATAGGAATTCATGGCTCTGTTGAAATCCTTAGGAACTGATAGGATCGGTGTGCGAGATACAGAGGGTGTATTCAGCACGAACTTCCTTCGTTCGAGTAGTATTGCTAGGTGATCCGTTAGGTCGAGGTGGGGGTGTAACGTAGGTTAACCTACCGACGGCGCAGTTTATCTCGCCATCACAAAAGATCTACATCGCGTATGTAGAATTAATATACATCATTTCTATCCATCGAATATTGTCCGAGACCAGCGGCAAGTGATGAGTATTCAATCGGAATATCTAGTCCATATTTTGATATGATGTCTGAGAGAGTATCTTTCACCCAATCCGAAGTTGTAGGCGAGATCCTAACTTCTTCAACCAGCATATTAACATCTATGTCGATATACATTCCCGGTGGCTGATTATTCCACTCCAAAGAAACTCTCTCGCCTGGAACTCTTCCTTTCCATTCAGGATGGTCCTTATGAGGAAGACTCGTTACAACCGCTCTAATTTCATTTTCCTGACTAAAACCCATACGTTTGTATATGAACGGATATAACCGGTTTCTCTCGGGGATTGAGTCATCATCGAAGTCAATATAATTCACTTCCCCGATATACACATCATGTTGGTCGCATTGTGAGAAACTGTTTTTCAATTTTTCCGTGCTTGATTTTATAGCAGCACCAAATGGTGTATTCAAATTTGCGCGCCATAATGTATCCAACTCTTCCTCTTGTTGGTGCCATGAATTAACAAATGAAATCCGTCGATAAGCTTCGATCTCTGACACCTCATTTACTGGCTCCCAGTTGGCTGTCCCCCTGTTTTTCCTGCCCATATGTTGTTTAATTTCAGCCCACTCAGGAAGTCTAATCCCACTGCTGTCTTCCAATATTTCTTGGTTTTTTGGTAGCCTTCCTTCGTACGGATCATCAAATCTATCAGACCTTGTGAACCAGAGGGAGTTCTTCTCAATTATCGATAATAACTGTGGTATGGATATATACCGCCATATTTTTTTATTAGATCTGGTCTGGAACACTGGATGTTCACTATATGGCATCGTGGCGATCTCCTTTTACACTTGCCAGTATCAACCATAGGATTATAAATCGCACCAATAGCGATCTCTGCCAAAGTGGCCAATTGCCGAACAATAGATCCAATTTCTGATTTGCAGGATGTTTCTTTTGCCCTACGAATCCATTTCTAATCGCCTCATTATGTTGGGTTCCTACTGAACGAATCGAACTATCCGCGGGCCTCATCACCAACACGTGCCACATTCGCGCTCTGTATTCAGCATGGATCCAAGAACATATCACCTGCTGAGGATTTCAACAGAGCCGAATTCATGGAGAAATTCATGCTGAAGACCGTGGGGCTGGTTGGGACTGAGAAAGTATCCTAGATACGCTTGCCAAGCTCTCTCATCTTGCTGTTGTCCAAGTACATCAAACGCTGTCTTTGGAGGCTTCTTTTTCTCTAAATCTAGATGTATGGCTTGCTCTAGTTTTTCAAGTTGCTTTTCAATCTGTGACACAGCGGACAAATATAATCACAGATATAAATAAAAGATACTGTCTATTGCTATATAGCCAACCCTCAAACCTCGATTGTGTAGCGGTAGCGAGCCTCTCTTGGAGCATCGGTCGACGATCTACTCGGCTGAACGAAGTTCGACAGGACAACCAGAGGCGTCTCCACACACAAGGCCACAGAGCACCCCGTTGCAGAGTTATATGAAACAATCAGTTATCTCATCACGACTGACAGACTGTATGCGTAGCTGTATGAAACCCACTCTGATGTGACAGAGGCTCGAATGCTACAAGACAGGGCCATCATATTAGTGGAATTTTTTGATATGGCAGTCTCAAATCCATCGATCCGGTGTGTTTGAACCGGTCGAACCCTAGTATTATGTGCGTGCGCTGTCATTCAAATGTAAGCGAATCGCATGACAATGGCGACCCCCATCACGGAGCGTGACGAAATCAACACGGCCGAAGAGGGGTTCTTTTATAAGCGTCGTACTGCCGTCTGCCAAATGTTACCCGTCACGCAGAATGACGGGCGCGACGGGATTTGAACCCGCGGCATCTTGGTCCGGAACCAAGGACTCTGTCCACTGAGCTACGCGCCCTTGCGGATGTGTACCGATCGATCGCTGTTAAGGGTTCTGAAACGCACCCTCAAACAACACACGAAGACACCAAAATCAGGCCACTACCAAGAGAAACGCCGCATTACGGCGCTTCGCCGGTCTCGATCGTGAAGTCAGAAATTGGGTAGGCCACACAGGTGAGCGTGTAGCCCTCGTCGAGTTCGCCGTCGTCGAGCATCTGTTGGTTGTCGTGGCGGACGTAGTCCTCAGAGTTGCCGCCGCTCGTGATGTGGCCTGCACAGGAGACACACTGGCCCTGCCGGCAGGCGTACGGGAGGTCCATCCCGGCGTCTTCGCCCTGTTCGAGGACGGTCTTGTTGTTCGCCAGTTCGATCGTCTCGCCTTCCTTTTCGAACTCGACCTCGAAGTACTCGACCTCGTCGTCGGTGATCGCGGAGGGATCGAAGCCGTCGTCATCTTCGCCTTCGAGTTCAGCGGCTTCCTCGCCTTCGGCGCCGCCGACTGCGGCGACCGCACCGCCACCACCACCGATCGAACGGTTCATCGGCTCCGGGAAGTCCGTCTCCGGGACCGTCGAGGCGCGACGATCGAGCAGTTCCTGGGAGATGTCTTCGGAGGCCTGCCACTCGGTTCCGCGCGCGAAGTGTATCGCGACGAACGAGAGCACGATGGTAGCCCCCAACCCAAACGCCACTAAATCGACCATACGCGGACTACGGAAGCGGGGTTTAACAGCGTTTTGTTTGGGACGGACGGCCGCTATCGGCCGGTTGGCACCCGACAGATTCGAGTACTCGGAGTTGAGCGCGCAATCGCCGATCTGTCCTCTGAGGGACAGTCAGTCGTCAGTACGCGGGACTTCGTGGCGGCCGAATCCGTACCGAAGGCGGTTCGCGAGTCGACGCGAGAATCGCCCATCGTTGCGGCTGTCCAAGCGCTCCGCAAGCGCCTGGTATATCAGCGGCACCGGCACCTCCTGGGCGAGTGCCTCCTGGACGGTCCAGGTTCCGGTTGAACCGCCCTCGATCCGATCGGCCACGGTTCCGAGGTCGTTTCCCTCCATCTCGAAGGCTTCCTCGCAGAGTTCGAGCAGCCACGATCGGATCACGGCGCCGTTGTTCCACGTCCGGGCAACCGATTCGAGGTCGAGATCGTAGCGGCCGTCTGCGAGCAGTTCGAACCCCTCGCCGTACGCCTGCATGAGCGCGTACTCGACGCCGTTGTGGACCATCTTCACGTAGTGGCCCGCGCCGCGTGGGCCCATGCGATCGTGGCCGTCCGGTCCGGTCGCCACCGCGTCGAACACGGGCACAAACTCCTCGTACGCCCACTCGGGGCCGCCGATCATGAGCGAAAAGCCCTCCTCGGCGCTTGCGGGGCCACCGCTCGTTCCGCAGTCGAGGTACGCCGCGGAGCACGCCGCCGCACGATCGACCGATCGCTCAAAGTGTGAGTTCCCGCCGTCGACAACGATGTCGCCGCTGTCGAGATGTGGATCGAGGTCGTCTAGGGTCGCATCCACTGCCTCGCCAGCAGGAACCATGAGCCAGATTCGTTTGTCGTTGCCGAGTCGGTCACAGAGGTCGTCGATCGACTCGGCCGGTTCCGCGCCGGCAGCAGCCGCGTCCGCAACCGCGTCCGCGGAGAGATCGAACGCGACCACGTCGTGACCTGCGTCCATGCTTCGATTCGCGACAATCTGCCCCATCCGACCGAGTCCGATCACGCCGAGTTGCATGTTCGAGGTTCGACCGGGCGCCCTCGTAGCCGTTGCGGTTCGTCGAGCCCTGCGGATCGAACGATCGAAATCAACAGGAGGCGCCCACTCGGCCACGGAGACTTTATTCACCCCAATCGAACGACCAGCATGGACGATCGAATCCGCGAGCATGCACGCGTTCTCGTTGACTGGAGTGCCCGCGTCGAACGAGGCGACAACGTCGTGATGAGCGTCGCCGAGGATGCCCACGAGTTGGCCGTCGCGGTCGCCGAAGCGCTCGGAGGGCGTGGCACAACCCTTCAGACAGTCTACGATTCTGACGAGGTGTCGCGGGCGTATCTCACTGCCCACGACGGCGACTTCGAAGAAAACCCCAGTCACGAACTCGCGCTGTTGGAGGAGACAGACGTGTACCTTCGCCTTGGAGGCGGCCGAAACACGGCCGCAGGCTCGGACATCCCCAGAGAGACCAGACAGGCGTACAGCCGATCGCGACAGGCCGCCCGGGAAGCGCGCATGGACACCGACTGGGTCTCGACAGTCCACCCGACACGGAGCCTCGCCCAGCAGGCTGGCATGTCCTACGAAGCCTACTGTGACTTTGTCTACGACGCAATTCTGCGCGACTGGGAGTCGCTCGCCGAGGAGATGGCCCAACTCAAGAGCCTCCTCGATGCAGGCAGCGAAGTTCGGATCGAGTCCGATCGGACAGACGTTCGCATGTCGATCGAGGGACGCACCGCAGTCAATAGCTGTGCGTCCGTCGCGTACGACTCACACAACCTCCCGTCGGGAGAGGTGTTCACCGCCCCCTACGACACCGAAGGGGAGGTATTCTTCGACGTGCCGATGACGATCGACGGAACGCGTCTGAAGGACGTCTGGCTCGCCTTTGAGGCGGGCGAAGTGGTTGATTTCAGCGCTGGACAGGGCGAAGAAACGCTCGGTGGCATTCTTGACACAGACCCGGGCGCGCGCCGGCTTGGCGAACTGGGAATCGGCATGAACCGCGGAATCGATCGATTCACCGACAACATCCTCTTCGACGAGAAGATGGGCGATACCGTCCACCTCGCGGTCGGGCGTGCGTACGATGCGTGTCTCCCGGCCGACGAATCCGGCAACGAATCGGCGGTACATGTGGACATGATCTCTGATATGAGCGAGGAGTCGACGCTGTCGATCGACGGCGAGCCCGTTCAGCGAAACGGAACCTTCCGGTGGGAAGACGGCTTTGACGCCGAGCGTATCTGAACACCGTTATTATGCTCGGGGAAAACAGTCAGATATGCCGAACTATCCGACCCACTCGCGCTGGGGCCGCATCGGCGGTGCCGTCGTCGCGATCGTCGTCGCAGCTGGGCTCTTTTTCGCCTTTGAGGCACTGACCGTCGCCATTGCCGCGGCGCTTGCGGCAGGCATCACAACGTTTGCCGGCTCGATCTACCCGGATGTCGATCACCACAAGTCGATTCCCAGACGGAAGGCAGTCAGAGGCTTTCAGGGGCTCACGATCGTCGCGATCGCCTCCGCGGCCGCGCTGTACTGGACTGCGTTTGTCCCGTTGGTTGAATCACTCGCGATCCAGGTGGCCGGTCCAGAACTTCCGGCACCGCCAGAACTCATCTCGGTGGCGGTAGTACTTGTCGGGACATTTGTTGCCGCGTCACTCGTCGATCCACTGATTGGACTCGTCACATTCAGACACCGCGGCTGGACCCACAGTGTGCCCATTAACGCGGTGCTGATCGCGATCGTGGCCGCCGCCGTGTGGGTACTGACCCGCGAGCTTCCTGTTGCACACCAGGCTGCGGCGATTGCGGTCGTCGCCGCGTTCTTCGCCGGGACACTCATCCACCTCGGGCTCGACGGAGAAATCCGCTGATAAGACTGAACACGGCCGCACACGACCATTTTCAATCTCGTCGTGGTCCCAACTGCGTGGACCAGACCACGCAGCAGGTAATATGTATAGCTGTGGTATTCTGCCACACATGATTCAGTATGGCCGTTATCCTTGGATGCCGGGCGGTAGTATCTGCATATATGAGTGCCAGAGCATGGCCCGAGGAGCAGCCTGAGCGCCGATCGGTCGAGATTGAGACCGCGATCGAGCTGCTGGCCGACGAGTACGTTCGCATGGTCCTGCGGTGTCTGGCTGACAAGCCGCGATCAGCGCCCGAAATCACCGATCGGTGTGCCGCTTCCCGCGTGACAGTGTATCGACGACTCAATCGCCTCGAGGAGGCCGGACTCGTCACTGTCGAAACCGAGATCGATCCGACGGGTAATCACCACAACATCTACCAGTGCTGCGTTGACGAACTCACCGTGGCCCTCCACTCACACGGGCTCGATGGTTCGGTGACATATTCCGACGGGTAACGGCGCGCAGACAATGGCCTTCCAGAGGCCACGTTCGTCCTGCAGCCACTGCTGACGCCACTTCGGTTCTGCAGTCTCCGCTGACGCCACTTCGGTTCTGCAGTCTCCGCTGACGCCACTTCGGTCCTGCATCTCCCCCTGACGCCACTTCGGTCCTGTATCTCCCCCTGACGCCACTCCATCCACAGATCCCCAATCCCAAATCAGCGTTCAGAAAGACGCGTGCGATCGCTCGTGTCCGCGGACCCAAACAACAGGTCAAACAGCTTACCTTCCGCGAGTCGGAGGTGTTTCGTCACCGTCGGCTGGGTGATATCGAGCCGATCGGCCACTTCCTCGCTCGTGTGCTCGCGAGGCCAGCGGAAGTAGCCCATCTGATGGGCCGCCTGTAGGGTTTCGTGTTGGCGATCCGACAGCGTCGACTCGAGGCGATCGCGAAACTCCGATGTCGTCGGTTCGGTCCGCTGATGCCGTCGAATCGCCTCTAACGAAAGCGCGGGATATTGCTCGTGAAGCCGATCGACGAACGCTCTCACCTCCGTCTTTTCGGGAAGCTCGATGACAAGCCGGGCACCATCCGCAGCGACAACGGCCTCACGGATCACACCGCCAGCATCAGTGATCACAGAGCCAAACCATTCCTCGCCGTCGCGCTTGAGCAGCATCTCGTGATCGCGCCGGGACGCGATCGAGACGCGTCCGTCGACGGCAGCTTCGAGTTCGGCGGTCGAAACCGACTCGATCGCCCCGCGGACGGAGACGTAGATGCTCGCTGTGCCGTCCGGCGATCGAAACACCCGCTCGTAGCGAACAGTCTGTTCGGGATCGGTTGCAAACGCCGAAATCGGGAGCGCCGATCGCGGCCCACTGAACGCGACCTCCAGCGTCGTTTCGGCTTCGAGTGCGCGCCGTCGGTCGATCGCTGTGATCGCGTGACCGATCGAGGTGCCAAGTTGGGCCAACACGTCGACGGTCGGATCGTCAAAGCCATCTGGCCGGTCACAGACGACTGTCAGCACCCCGTGGGTAATGCCCTGGTAGGTCAGTGGGACGCTACACAGCGAGCTCCCCCCAGATTCAAGCACATCCTGTCGCCACGCCGATCGCCGGCTGCGGTGGACAACCTCCCCAACGGTTTCAATTTGGTCTGTCTGCCATGCGTCAGTCGCTGGATGCGGGTCTGCGGGATCAGTGTCGTTCAGCCGGTGTTCGATCTGTGCCGGGTCAGTGCCGACGACAGTTGTCGGCGACAGCCGGTCCTCACCAACCTCGACAGCCCCAATCCACGCTGAGACGAACCGATCGGCCGCCGCGAGTCGTTCACAGACTGCCCGCTCCATTTCCTCGCGGGTCCGAGCGTTTGTCACCGCCGTCTCGATCTCGTAGGCGAGGTCGGTTAGCCGACTCAACCGTGATGCCCGGCGGGTCTGTGCCTCGAGTCGCCGCTCTCTGTCACGCAGGGCGCGTCGGCCGCGGTGGTGATTCAACGCGCCTTCGAGCGTCGCCGCCACGACGTGTTCAGCCTCCGAAACCTCCGTCGCAGGCCCGTGCTCGTCAATCCAGATGACGATTCCGTGTTCGCCAAGTGGCAGCATTGAAACGGACGTCTCCTCGTCGATCGGGAGCCACTCGATATCCGCAGCCGTGCGTCGAACCGGCTGTTCGGTTGCAAACACCGACCAGGCCGTCGAATAGTCAGCGTCGAGCCGCGGTAGTGCTTCCAGAGCAAGTGCGCTATCCGGCGTCACTGCCGTCGGTTCGAGGCGACCGTCGTCGTATCGGAACACAGCCGCACAGTCAACTCCGAACACGGCTGCGGCTGCGTTCATCGCTAACTGACACGCCTTCTCAGGTGTGTCGACCGAGGTGATCTCCTTTGTTGCGAGATGAAACGAATCTAATGTCCGCTCGCGACGATGCCCGACAGTCACGTCACGGCTGACGATAACGGCTCGTGGCGTCGTATCAGGTAAACACAGTGGATAGACGTCAGTGTGCACCCACCGCGTGTCGCCGCTCGTGTGTTCGATCCGATACTCAGTCGCGTACCGTTCGGCCACGTTGCCTGCCGCCGCATCCGCAGCAATCGACTCGAGAAATGCCCGATAGTCGTCACTGTCCTCGGGGTGCAGCGTGTCGAAGAAGCCGTGGGGATTGGTCTCCGCAATCTGTGCTAGTGAGTCGCCCCAGATCGCTTCATACCCAGAGCTGACAAACTCGGCGGTAAAGTCAGGATCGAGCAAATCCTCGATCGAGGTGAGCAGGACGGCTTCGTCAATCCGATCGAGGATGGCCCTGAGAATCGTTTTTTCGTCCATGCTGGAGGGCATTGTTCTCGGCTTTTCGATGTTGGCTCAAAAGCGCTTCGGCGACCCAGCCTCAGACATCGTGGGTTTGTCCACAGTGTGGACACTCGACTTCCTCGGCGCGCAGCTTTGCGCTCTCGGTTCGTACCTCCCGCATCACCGCTGAGATCCGATCCTCCGCGTCGAGTTCTTCGGCGACTGCGAGATCGACACCCTCGACCTCGAGCAAGAACTTCGCGATTTCGGTGACCTCGTACATCAGCTCGTCGAGCTCTTCAGCAGTAAAAAAGCCGCTCATCGCCCCGTACAAGAAGGTCGCGCCGGATTTTGTCACTTTGTCTTCAAACGACGATCGCGCCTGGTTGACCGCCTGCGGGGTGTAGGTATCCGTCATGAACGGCACTAACTCGGGGAGATTCTCACCGATCTTTGTCATCTCGACGCCGGTTTCGGTTCGGAAATCTGCACACAGCCGTGCGATTGCCCATTCGCGGGCGGTAATGTAGGTTCGATCGCGCAAGAATCCGTTGACACGATCATATGCCGCGCCGTCCATCTTTTTGAATCGCTCGTACTTGCGGACGTCCGCAGGAATCGACTCGTCATCGGCTGGTTCGCCCTCGGTAGATTCGTCGGGGGAGACGCCGTCGACTTCCTCTCCCTGGTCGGCCGCGGTCGTATCACCGTCCGTTTCAGGTCGATTGTCGGAGTCTGCGGTCGGCGACGCGGCCGGATCGGCCGTGCGATCGTCGTTCATGGTCCGGACTGGGATTGCCCGACGCAAAAGCGTTGTCGTGGATCGCTGTTCCCACCGACAGGCAACCTTTTTAGCTCATCCGAGAACAGGTTCGGACATGAAAGTGCTTCTCGGGATTGGCGGGAGCGAGGACTCCATTCGCGCGCTGAAAAAAACAGTCGATCGAGCTGAGTCGGCGGGTGATGACCTGACTATCGGGATTCTCCAGAATCCGAACGCGGATCGGACGCCCGACGAGATCGAATCACAGGTTCGTGAATACCTTTCTGAACATGCGGTCGATGCCACAATCCGTCACATCGAGGGCGATCCCGGCAGCAGTCTCGTGGATATCGCCGAGTCAGAGGACTATGAGAAGATTGTGATCGGCGGCGGCCAGCGGAGTCCGATGGGGAAGATTCAACTGGGACAGATCGCTGAGTTCGTGCTCCTGAACTCGCACACGACGGTGACACTGGTCCGATGACCGATCGACGCTACCCTGCGGAAGTGACTGCTGATTTCGAACCGCCACCGGTCTCGTTCGAGGATCGATCGGGTCGAACGATCACGATTCGAGCGTACGACGGCTCGGAGTCGGCCCGCGAGTCGCTCGTCGACATGTATACTGCGTTCGACCCGGCCGACCGCGCACAGGGAATTCCGCCCGGACAAGAGTCACAGATCCGACGGTGGCTTGAGACGATCCTTGCGGACGACTGTCTCAATATTATCGCGTGGGACGGCGATACCGCCGCTGGCCACGCGACGCTCGTCCCTGACGGCGACGCGTACGAGCTCGCAATATTCGTGCTGCAGGCGTATCAAGAGGCTGGGATCGGAACACACCTGATCGAGGCGTTGTTGGGTTACGGCGTCGAAAATGACATCGAAAAGGTCTGGCTTACCGTCGAACGGTGGAATCGACCGGCGGTTGGGCTGTACAAGAAGGTCGGCTTCGAAACAAGCAACGCCGAAAGCTTCGAACTGGAGATGGCGATCCGGCTGGCTCCCGAATCTGACGACGACAGCGAGTAACCGCCACGGAGAACTGCCTTTTTCGATCGCTCAAACCGACAGTACTGGCTGGCTCGCGTACAACAAGACGTACTCGGCGGCTTTTTCCAACACGTCGCTGGCGTCGTCGTTCCGTGGCTCTCGCGGGACCACGATGAAATCTGCGTCGATGTCATCGGCGGTGTCGAGGACGACGCTCCCCGGGTGGACCGTCTTGATCCGTGTCGAGAACCCGTACGCGATCGACGTCGTCAACTCGACACCAGCGGTGGCGGCGATCGATCCAATGTCGGTCGTAAACGACCGCGTATCGTCGGCGATTGTCGCCTCATCGACCGCGCCGTTTTCGAGCCCGCGGACGATCTCTTCGCCGAGAACGTACACCGCGTGAACCGACGCGTCGTACGCGTCGGCGATTGCCGCGGCGTACTCGACGGCACTCTGGGACTCGTCGCTTCCGTCGACCGGAACCAACACGAGTTCGATATCGAGATCGGCCATGCGAGACTCTCGAACGGGAACCCTCAAAAGCGCTCCCCTCCGTTCGCCCGTGTTGTTGATTTGTGCGAACAATTGTCACGGTCATGTGTTGAGGTTTTATACTGGCTGGCATCGAACCGTTGGCCATGTTTGAACGGATCGCGATCGCTACAGATGGGTCCGACAGCGTGAGCCGAGCGGTCGACGTGGCGCTCGACCTCGCCGAGCGGTTCGACGCGGAGGTCCACGCCCTGTCGATCGTCGACGCCGGTGAGGTCGAATCTTCCCCAGACGCAGTCAGAGAAGACCTCCGCGAGGCGCTGTCGACACAGGCCGCCGAGGCACTCGAATCAGTCAGCGAGCGGGCTGGCGAGCGAGTGACCACTGCGGTACGGGAGGGACGACCAGCCGCGGAGATCACTGCCTACGCACGTGAAAACGACATCGACGTGGTTGCGACCGGCACTCGCGGCCGCCACGGCGAAAACCGATTTTTGATCGGCAGCGTCGCCGAGCGTGTCGTCCGCACCTGCCCAGTACCGGTATTGACTGTCAGGCAGCTCTCAGAGGCAGAACGGTAACACACCACGAAGCCAGTCCAGCAGACGAGCACGCAGGAACACGCGGGCTTTTAGGGCTCTGTTTCCTCCGTCCGATATGGACGACGAGTTTTTCGACACAAATCGGCTCTCATTGCGGCGACGATCGCTCATCCCTGGGGCGGGTTTTTTCTATCCCGACTCGCTCGACGAGGAACGTGCGGAAGCTAAGGCGCAGGCAGCGATTGAAGGGGCCACCACCGTCGTCGTCACCGACTCGGACGCTGACGGACTCGGCTGTGTCGCGCTCGTTCGCGAGGCGTACGACGCTGCACTCGATCCTGGCCCGTTCGTCGAGAAAGTCGACGCCAGACTGGCTGAAGACGGCGATTCCGACGACGAAGCTGCGTCCGTGCCCGCGTCCGTAGACGACGGCGACACAGCCGACGAGGAGACCGCAAAACCAACTGAGAACGAGTCGCCCGTTGCACTGCTGGCCGCCAGTCCGCATTCGCTCGATACCGCACTCGAACGGGTCGCCGCCTACGGCGAACCGGGGATCGACCTGTTCGTCTGTGACCTCTGTCCGGACTCGTACGATCGGATCGCCGAGCCAATGACGGTGCTTTCGGAACGCTGCGATCGGATCGCATGGTACGACCATCACCAGTGGAGCGACGATGTCGAAGCCGCGGTCCGAGACGCTGGCGTCGAACTCGTGATCGGCGAGTCTGACGAAGAGTGTAGCACAGATGTCGCGCTGCGATCGATCGACTATGCCTTCCCGGATCGATTCGAGGAGCTTGCGGCCGTGACCCGAGATCACGACCTGTGGCTCAACGAGGATGAACGGAGCGCGGACCTTGCCGACTACGCCTACTGGTCGGGCGCTGAGGAGTACACCGCGATCGTTGGCGCATACGGCGCGTCGTTACCCGAACCAGTTGTCGACTACGTCGAACATCGCCGCGTGGAAAAACAGCGGCTGATCGAGGCGGCGATCGATCGGGCCGAGCACGTCGATGTCGGCCCCTGGACCGTTGGCGTGACCTACGGTCGGTGTTCCCAAAACGAGGTCGCTGACGCGCTCCGAGAGGCAGGGACGGATGCCGCGGTGATCGTCAAACCCTCCGGCAGCGCGAGCATCCGTGGCAGCGACAGGTTCGAACAGAGTCACCTCGTCGCCCGACAGGTCAACGGCGGCGGCCACCCGAAAGCCGCCGGCTGCAAGCCGGATATCTACGACGACATGCTCGATTACGCCCACCACTGGACGACCGAAGGCGCGGCTGCAAAGCGCGTGATCCTGGCTGCGTTTGATCGCGTTGCGGACGGAAGCGTCGCTGAGGAGTAGCGCAGAAACGATCGTCCTATTGGACGTATTCGGGATGATCGCCCGTCGTTAGCGATCGCCCGCGACCCATTTGTGACTGAAATCTCGTCAGCGATCGCCGGCAATCCACAGTTGCGTTACATATCCTCAGCGATCGCCGGTCAGCGATCGCCGGCAACCCACTTGTGACTGAAATTCACGCCACACGTACAGTGGGCGTACGCATGAATAACGTCACCATCGGCGTACATGCCGCCAACGCCGGAGTTCTGCGCTTCGGCGAACGAAAAGACGAATTCGATCTCGTGGGCTTCGTCGGCCTCGCCGTCACTGTCGGGACAGACGCCGCCGGCAAGATCGGGGGCGATCTCTCCCTCGGTGCCCATTGCCGCGCCTGCGAATTCCATGGGATCGATCCCGGTGCCCTGTGAGAACGCGGCGCGACCCTCCTCGCCGTCGACGACGAGCACGACGCCGCCATCGACATCTTCGCCGTGGTTCGCGATCACCGCGTTTTGATTCATGAACGCGTTGCTGACAAAAATCGCCACGTCGTCGAGGCGATCGCCGGCCAGGTACGCCGAAAGCTCGCTCATACCCGCGATAGCTCTGCCAGGGGTAAATGCGCTCGCAATTTCGATTGGGGAGGATCGACGAGTGGAGAGAACCCGATCAAGAGACGATTATCTGTCGCCGTCAAGACGCTCTGCGATCGACGAAAGCGAATCCGTCGGGCCCGACACCGCGTCGTACACCGCTCTATCACCCGGCCGCCGGAGGCCATACAGCTCTCCGGGAATGACCGCATCGAGATCGACCCCATCGCCGACTTCGCGATCGAGCGCAGCGAGCCACTTGGCGAGGTAGTTCTCGTCGCCACGGCCGGCTCTTGCTTCCCGTTTGAACGCGAACGCGCCGCGGAGCAAGCGCCCGCGCGCGTCTGTCTCAACACGTGCATGTCGCTCGGATCGATCGATCACAAGCCGGATAAAATCGCCGTCCGAGAGTTCATCATCGAGCGCGTCAGGTAGTCGAAGACAGCGGGTGCGGGTGCTGCCAAGCCGGGCGATCTCTGCTCTGTGTGTCTCGAGGTCGTCGCTCGTCACTCTGGTTGCCATGGAGTTGGAGTACTAGCCGTGCGGAGGGCCGTTCGCTTCGTTATTCGTCGTCTGCGTCCTCGTCCTCGTCGCCCTCGCCGAGCGCGTCAGCGACTGAGCCGTCGCCGTCGACGACGGTGGCGTTGATCTGTGCGACCGCGTCGCTGATCTCTCGGCCGCGGACGGTGACGCGCTTGCGCTCGCCGTCGCGGGTTGGCTTGTAGCCGACACCGCCTTCGAGGAGGAGTTCTTTCAGGCTCGAGCCGGGGACGTCCGCTCGCAGCGGACGACCGGTTTCATCGGAGCCGCCCGTCAATTCGAGTGTGAATCCGTCGAGACCGACGGCGTTGCCGTCGACCTCGTCGCCGAGGTCGCGGCCGAGGAATCGGTTTGCGTCCTGTCCGTCGACTTCGAATTGGAACGTCTCGCCGGTCTCGGGGTCGGCGACGACGACTTTGAATTCTGCCATTACGAACTCTCACTCGACGGGCGATAAAAAGCACGTCGAAAGCGATTCGACTCGCGACGATCCGTGCAAGCCTGTTTTTCACCGAAATGAACGCGTCTTACTCTCTGAATAACCGATAGGAGCCCTGTCCGACGACGACCGTCTTGGTGCCGCCCTCCGGGGTCGGGCTTTCGACGCGCATCTCTGACACGCCGATCGAACTGCCCGAGCGGACCACTTCGCCGATCGCCCGCAGATCGCCGTCAGCCCGACGCAGGTAGTTCACGTTGAGGTTCACTGTCGCAACCCCACCCATCGAGGGCTCATCGAACGTCGTTCGTAGCGCAAGGCCGCCAGCGGTGTCGATGAGCGTCGCCGCAACCCCACCGTGGACCGTCGTCGGCATTGTCGTGTTGGTTAGCTTCTCGTCGAACGGAATCGACATGACGATCCGCCCCGGCTCCACCGCTTCGATCGTCGTATCGAGCCACGACAGGTAGCCGTGTTGCTCTTCGATTGCGTGACAAAGCTCCTCGACGAACGCCTCGTCGATCGATCCACCACTGTCTGATTCCTCGCTCATGTACTCCCGGTTGTGATAGGCGAACTTGTGCGCGCCGGTTTCGATCGGTGTGTGAACGTCACATATGGACGCACGATCGGTCACCGCGATGGTTCGAGATAGGTCCCGAGAGCGTCGACAACGGTCCGGACGAACGACTCTTTCAGGCGACCCTGCCGCCGGACAATCGCGGCATGCTTCGGCGACGCTATCGCCCACGGCGAGGCATAGCTTTGCCGCGGCATTCCGCCTTCGACCCAGTCGGTGTCGGTAAGCGGGATTCCCTCGTCATGGGGCGTTGTCGTCAGTGTAACTGTCATGTACTCTTCGTTGCCAAACGGATGGCTGTCGTTGTTGAGAATTAGCCATGGCCGCGGATTTTCACCTGACTTGAACGGATCGGGCCCCCAAACGACATCGCCTCGCTGGTAGCTCATTTGGTCTCCTCGTCGTCGACGGCGTACTCCAACCACTCGTCCATGTCCTCCTCACCGAAGCGATCGTTTGCGGCGCGTGTGCTCTCGACCATACTCGCGTAGGAGGCCACCTCGTCGGCCTCACCGAGCGCCCAGTAGTTGCCTTTGTGGCGAACGAGTCCGCGGTCTTCGAGACGTGAGAGGACGACGCTAATGCTACCGGCTTTCACATCGGTTGCGTCCCGAATCTCGCTCTGGGTGAACGCCTGGTCGGAATGGGTGGCGAGGAACCGCATCACACGGTCGGCATTCGTCTCTCCGCCGTTCTGGAGACGATCTTCAGAGGCGGATTCGAACGTCTTGATGTCGATGGGCATATGTATTTTTGTGTCGTTAGTGTATTAGATGTATCGACCTATTTTGCGTGACTCGGAAAAAATCCTAATGAAAATCCGGCTTAGCCGGTAATAGCCGTCTCAGCCTTCGTAGCCGGCTTTGTCCATCGCGTCTGCGAACTGCGGGGTATCCATCGCGCTCTCGTAGACGATCGCAGTCAACATCCCGCCGGGGTAGTTCTCGCCGTTCATCACGTGGTGGACCTTGTGACAGTGGACCAGGTAGATGCCGGGGTCGGCATCGGCGGTGAACTCGATCGTCTTGCGCTCTGCGGGTGCGAGCGAGGTCACGTCCTCCTCGTGGCGTGCCGCCGGGGGAATGACGCCGCCGTCTTTTTCGACGACCTCGAAGCGGTGGTTGTGCAGGTGGATCGAGTGCGATTCGTAGCCGTTGTTCGTCACGTGGATGCGGACGCGATCGCCCTCCTTGACGACGAACGGTGATCCCTCCTCAGGGTGGAAGGTGTACGGCGCGCTCCGGCCGTTGATCGTGAAGACGTCGGGACGGCGATCGCGGTGGCTATACTCCGTGTTGCCACCGGCGAACTTGTTGGAGAGCCGCGAATCCCACTCTTTGACCGTCATGAAGAACTCCTTATCCGGCGGTTCGTAGTCGACCGGGTCGACGCGGACGATCCCGTACATCCCCAGATCGAGGTGGTTCTGCGTCTGGTAGTGACAGTGATACAGGTGGGTCCCGGGGACGTTTGCGGTCAACCCGTAGGTGTGGGACTCGCCTGCTCCAACCTGAATGCCGGTGCTCGCTGGCGCGCCGTCGTCCATCCAGTCTTTCTTGAGCGCGTGGACGTGGAAGGTGTGTGGCCGGACGTCCTCAGTGTTTTCGAGGTGGACGTCGAACTCTGTGCCCTCCTCGACGCGAAGGATCGGTCCCGGGACGCTCGGATCGTTGTCGTCGGCCTGCCAGGCCCACACTTCTGGGAGTTCGAGCGGGCCACCGGCGGCCTCGCTGACGAGGGTGTGTCGCGACGGGATCACCCGCATCGTCGTCTCTGCGCCCTGTTCGTTCAGATCGACAATTGTCGGCGGCCCAGTGTACGGGTAATCCGTCTCGGCGGGGTTCGCCGGCCCGTTCGGCTCTTCGGTCTCTTCAGTCTCGTCGCCGCCGTCGGTCGAGGTCTGTTCGCTGCCGTCTGTGTTGCTGGTCGCGATCGGCTCGCGTATTGGTGCTACACAACCCGCCAGTCCAAGGATTCCGGCAACGCCGGTCGCCTTCACGAATTGTCGTCTTGATGCCCGTCCGCTTGTGGAACGATCTGCCATAGCTTCCTCTGGCACTGGGGGGATATATCCCCGAAGCACCGTTCTCAGGGGGTTAGAACGCTTGTGCGACCCATGTGGACAACCGACACGAGGTGTGTGAGCGCTCAGCGGCGGCCACCGAGGCGGATCGGGTCCTCGCTCGGCTCGATCGTCACCGCAACATGATCGCCAACCGCGAGATCCGCGTCGATCGTCACGAGTTTCGCACCCCAGTCGCCGGTTTGATCCGCAAACAGCGACAAGCCGGTGATTCGTTCGCCGTTCGCGAACACGTCGACTGGGTCCCAGCGAACCGTCCGTCCCGAGGCAATCCCAATTGGGGTGCCGAACAGCCGAAGGTGGCGATCGATCGCAGCGCCCGTTGGGATCGAGAGGACGCCACCGCCGCCGTAGTGTGTGAGCCCGCCGTCAATGGGCACACCCGCCTCTGTGGCGATCGCTGCGAACTGTCCGGGATTGGGGTGCGATGGGGCGTCCAGTCGTGCGTGTGTTGCCCCGGTTTCGACGACGGTTCCGGTGCCGTCCCACGCGATCGGCTCGACATCGATTGGCAGACCGATCGGCACAGAGCCGCTCGCTCGCTGCGGATGTTGGGTCACGCTGCGAAAGTCGAGATGAAGGTGATTTGCGACCCACTGTCCGAAGAATCCCGATCGGACGAGCGTGCCGAGGCGGTCACCAATCTCGACGCGGTCACCCGCTTCGACGGACGGCTCGACGTGGAGGATCCGCGCGACGAATCCCTCGGGAAGGCCGGTTGCCGTCGCCCCGCGGTCGACCTCGACGACGATCAGATGGTCGCGATCGACGGCGTAGGGGCGATCGGGACAGCTGACCGACAGCGTCTCAGTGACCGTCCCGGCGACCGGTGAGAACGCGACGTCCGATCCGGGATAGAGGTCGATCCCGCAGCCGCGATCGTGAGCCGGATACGGCGAGTTGAAAAGCGAGAACCGATCGTACGACCGTAGCACCGATTCATCGACGACGACGGAGGGGTCCATTCGGATTGGGTTATGAGTTACATCCTCAATATCTGCGCGGTTTTTCCGAGCCTGCGTGTGGTTGGCGGGACAAATCAGACTCACTGTGGCCACGCCGGAAAACAGCTATGCGATTTGCTGCAGCCACGCCGGAAAACAGCTATGCGATTTGCTGCAGCCGCGCCGGAAAACAGCTATGCGATCGGCGACCAAAAGAGCAGCCGTGATCTGCTGTCGCGGGCGACTGGAATCGATCGATGTGGATCGTCGAGCGACGGCCGCGCTACTCGATCGCAGCGCAGAGACCGATGAGTCGATCGTTCGTGTATGGACACCGGCCCGCCAGCTCGCGTTCGGCCGCCGAGACGCCCAACGTGACGGATACGAGGAAGCCCGGACGATCGCCAAATCGCATGGATATCTGCCGATTGAGCGGTCTGTGGGCGGTCGGGCAGTCGCCTACACGGGCAGCGTCGTCGCGTTCGCGCACGTCCAGCCGATCGAGGACATCAGACGTGGAATGGACGACAGATACGACGCGGCCGTAGAGACGATCATCGCCGCGCTCGAACGGACGGGCGCGTCGGTCCGTCCGGGTGAGCCGGATCGATCGTACTGTCCCGGTGCACACTCCATACAGGGGACGGGTTCGGTCGGGAAGATCGCCGGGATCGCCCAGCGGGTCACGGCCGGTGCGGCGCTCGTCTCCGGCTGTGTAACCGTTTCAGCGGCGGATCAAGAGTCGATCGCCGACGTGCTCTCCCCTGTCTACGGGGCACTCTCAGTACCGTTTGCACCGGCGTCGGTCGGCTCGGTTGAAGCCGCAGGCGGCACGGATGCCCCAGAGACGGTTATCCGGGCGATCGAACAGGAACTCGCAGGCGCCGACCCAGAGCTCGTCGATATCGCATCTGTCGTCCCTGAGACGTGAGCGATCGCCGCCGCCTCGAAGCCGCCTCGAAGCCGCCTCGAAGCCGCCGGCTTTAGGACGGTCACTCGCGGAGTATCGCGTATGCTTATCACCGACGCGACGTTGGCGGACGGCCGGACGGTCGACGTACGTATCGACGGGGAGACGATCGCCGCCGTCGAGCCGTCTCTCGATTTGTTCGACCACGAACGGCTGATCGACGCCGACGGGAAGCTGTTGTTGCCCGGCGCGATCGACGCACACGTCCACTTCCGACAGCCGGGGTTCACTCACAAGGAAACGTTCGAGACGGGCTCACAAAGCGCTGCAGCCGGCGGGGTAACGACCGTGATTGATCAGCCCAACACAGCGCCGCCGACGATCGACGGCGCGTCGTTCGATCGCAAGGCGACCGCAGCAGAAGCGTCGCTTGTGGACTACGGCCTCAACGGCGGGGTGACCCCCGAGTGGGATCCCGAGTCGCTGTTCAATCGACCGATCTGCGCGCTCGGGGAGGTGTTTCTCGCGGATTCAACGGGCGAGATGGGGATCGACCTTGACCTATTCGCGGACGCGGTCGAACGTGCTGGCGAACACGGGGTGCCCGTCACGGTTCACGCAGAGGACGCGACGCGGTTCGACGAGTCACAGCGCGATCGCGACGCCGGTGGAACGGGAAAGGATGCGAACGCCGACCTGTGGAGCGCCTACCGAACTGCGGCGGCGGAAGTGGCGGCGATCGAACGTGCCGTGGACGTGGGCCGCGACTCGGCGGCGTCGATCCATATCGCCCACACCTCGACGCCCGAGGGGATCGACGCCGCGACCGCCGGCGGGGCGACCTGTGAGGTCTGCCCGCACCACCTGTTTCTCTCCAGAGATGATCTCGACGAACTCGGGACCTTCGGGCGGATGAACCCGCCGCTGCGCAGCGAAGAACGCCGGCAAGCGGTGTTCGATCGGGTCGCAGACGGTACCGTTGATATCATCGCCACCGATCACGCGCCGCACACCACGGCCGAAAAGCAACAAGGGCTCTGGGACGCACCAAGCGGCGTCCCCGGCGTCGAGACGATGGTTCCGCTGCTTTTGACGGCCGCCACAGAAGGCCACTGGGACTACGAACGGGTCCGTGATCTGGTTGCGACGAATCCGGCGCGGATTTTCAATCTCTCCCAGAAGGGCCGGATCGAACCCGGCCGCGATGCGGATGTGGCGCTGTACGATCCAGACCGTCCACGTTCGATCCGCGGGGACGAACTGCACTCGAAGTGTGGGTGGACGCCGTACGAGGGATTCGAGGGGATATTCCCAGAGCTGACGATCGTCCGTGGGGCGGTCGTCTACGAGCAAGCACCCGACTCCGCACCGGTCGACGCCGCCGATCGGACGACAGAGCGGTTCGGCGAACTACCCGGACACAACGTCCGCCGATAGCGACGCCGACTCATCCCCGCCAGCGCAGAGATCGTGTTCGTGCCGGAGTACCGCACCATCTCGGGTCACGTCGATCCAGAGCCGAAACGGCGCGCTGTCGGCGGCAGTAACGGTGACGGTGGCGTTTTCGCGATCGATCGAGACCGTCGGCGGCGAATCGTCTCCCGGACGACTCGCGGATGCGTTCAGAATTGTCCCGTCGACTTCGATCTCGACGGTGGCGTTGTCGCCGGACTGGTTGCTGCTAACGCCGTCGATACCGGTTCCATTCTGGATTGTCTGATCGATCGTGTACTCGCCACCGTGTGTGGGTTCTGGGTCGCCGTCGAGTTCACAGCGGAACTCAGAGAGCGGGTCCTCGCCGATCGGGCTTGTGGCATCAGTAGTCAAAACGACGTACAATCCGCCGACACCGGCGGCGACGGCCAGCAGGCCGAAGCCGACACCGAACGCAAGCACCAGCTGATATCGGCTCAATCCGGATGGCATTATCGGGTGTACGAAGGCGGGACAAATCAACGTTCGCCGATCGAACCACGAGGCGGACTGTGTGACGGTCCGATCGGAATAGCGCTTCAGATTCCGATCGGAACCCGAAGCTTTAGCCCGATCGACCGACCACCCTCTCGCATGACTGATCGGCCTGCGCGGGTTGCCTCGGCGGTGTGGGACGAACTCATCAGCGATCGGGACGCAACGGCCGCCGAACTGGAGGCTGACGGCTGGGACGTCCAGTCGTTGACAGTCGGCGACGTGACCGCCCTGCCGGCGAACGGCGGCGGCGAGCGCGGATTTGTCGGCCTCTCCGTACTCGTCCCCGGCGACGAGTTCCGTACGTTGGAGGCGTCGATTGACGACGAAGCTGTGGATAGTTACGAGGCCTACGGCGCGGTTCGAGACGGCGTGATGCTGTTAGTGCTTGTCCTGAAAGCGAGCGAGGACAAACGCGCGGTCTGTCTGCCAGCGTACTACGGAATCCACGAGGCCGAAACGATGATCGACGCTGCCCGTGATGCGGGTCACATGTCGACGGCGATCCGGCCGCTCTCGGGCGATCGGCGCGTCGTATTCACGCATCACGAGATCGGGCCGCTACTGCCGGACCAGTAGCTTGGTGACTGCCACCGCTGATTCTCTCAGGAGCTCACTCACGCTTGTCGGGTTTTTTCAGCATCCAATTCCTTCCTTGCGTATGGGTATGCTTTCGGAGCCGTCGGCTGGGTTTTTGACGGCTAGCGCTGGTGGCATCGTCCTCGGAAACGTGATTGCAGTCCTCGCCCCTGTGGCGGGAGCGTCCTCACAGGCCTTCCTCGGAAGCATCGTCGCGAGTGGGCTGCTTGGATTCGTGTTCACGATCCGGACGATACAGCTGCTTCGAGCTCACCACGCCGTCGGAATACCTGCTGCGTCGCTGTCGGCCGTCTTCGGCATCTGGTTCATGGGTGCGCCGCTTTTGTACGGAACTGACGCTGTCGGTGCCCTTGGGACCGCCGGAACGCAATTTGGCGGGCTGCTCATGGCCGCCTTCGGGACGTACCTTCTCATCCACGGACTCGTCGACGCGCGGATTGCATAACGATCGCCTTCGGACCCGATACCGTTTTGAGTCGCCCCGAAGAACGGACGACAAATGCTGTCCAGACAGTTCGTTCGCGAGAACCCCGAGACGGTCCGGGCGGCCCTCGACAACAAGGGGGTCGACGTGGATCTCGATCGGATCCTCGAGATCGACGAGGAGTGGCGATCGCTCAAGAGCCGCGGCGACGACCTCAGACACGAGCGAAACGAGGTGAGCCGCTCGATCGGCCAGCTCAAACAGGAAGGCGACGAGGACGCCGCCCAGGAGGCAATCGAGCGATCGAGTGAGCTCAAAGCCGAACTCCAGGACGTCGAAGCCCGCGCGGACGAACTCGAAGCCGAACTCGAAGCGGCGCTGTTGACGCTGCCAGGGATTCCTCACGAGTCGGTGCCGATCGGTGCCGATGAGTCCGAAAACGTCGAACGACGACGTGAAGGCTTCGACAATCTTCGTGAGTTTCCCGAAGAGGTCGTCCCGCACTACGATCTCGGCGAGGAGCTCGACATCCTCGACTTCGAGCGCGGTGCAAAGGTCTCCGGTGGCGGCTTTTATTTCGCGAAGGGTGACGGCGCGCGGCTCGAACACGCGCTAGTGCAGTTCATGCTCGACGTCCACCGCGAGCAAGGGTACGTCGACGTGTTCCCACCGCTGCCGGTCAACAGCGCCTCGATGCGCGGTACCGGCCAGTTCCCGAAATTCACTGAGGACGCCTACCGGATAGAGGGCTCGAACGAGGAACCCTACGATGACGACGACCTGTGGCTGTTGCCGACCGCCGAGGTGCCGGTGACGAACCTCCACCGCGACGAGATTCTGCTCGACGACGACCTGCCGCTGAAGTACCAGGCGTACTCGCCGAACTTCAGACAGGAGGCCGGCGAACACGGCACTGAGACCCGCGGGATCGTCCGGGTCCACCAGTTCAACAAGGTCGAGATGGTCAACTTCGTCCGCCCAGAGGACAGCTACGATCGCTTCGAGGGACTCGTCGATGAGGCCGAGGAAGTTCTCAGACGACTCGAACTGCCGTATCGGATTCTCGAGATGTGCACGGGCGATCTGGGCTTCACCCAGTCGAAAAAGTACGACATCGAGGTGTGGGCTCCCGCCGACGACATGGACGAGGGTCCCGACGAAGGCGGCCGGTGGCTCGAGGTGTCGTCGGTGTCGAACTTCGAGGACTTCCAGGCCCGACGGGCGGGGATTCAGTACCGTCCCGAGCGCCACGAGTCCGCGGAGTATCTGCACACGCTGAACGGCTCCGGGGTGGCGATCCCGCGGGTGGTCGTGGCGATCCTCGAATACTACCAAAACGAGGACGGAACCGTCGACGTGCCCGAGGCGCTGCAGCCGTACATGGGCGGCCAGACGGTCATCGAGGGCCACGAACCAGTCGGCGAGCGGGCTGTTGGGTCGGGCGATAAGGCCTGAGCCGGCGCTCGGCTCGGTACGTACAACCGGTGACAATTTATCAGTGACCCGCTACGATTCGAGATCTGACAGCGTACTCGCAGTCTCGACTCCCCGTTCGGCCGGTGGGTCAGCGCTCGTCTCCTCGAACTCCGATCGCGCACACTCCGCACAGTAGTGGTTGTGCTCCAGTTCGTGGGTGAACACCGGCAGCCCAGCGATCACCGTCTCATCGCGCCGGCGACGGACCATCCCGCCGTCGAATTGCTCGCCACAAACGACACATGGCTCGTCCACGTGGTCGATCGGCTTTACCACTCGATGATCGACAGTCCGGGTACGGCCAAACGCGGTGATCGCGTGTCGACGCCCAAGTTTACACTTGAGTTGGCGCTCGATCGGCGGCGCGACCGCCAGCCCGAGTATGCCGATCAACGCGCCGGCGGTCCCGAACAGGAGAGTGCCGTCGCTGACCGCGATCGCACCGAACACGACCGCAAGAAACACCAATAGTACCGACAGCGCGTACGACGAAGCGGTCTCAACCGGGCCGTCCGTATTGTCAGCCCGGCGCTTCGGCGGCGATCGATTCGCGTCATCGACGGAGAGGTGACGGCGCTCAGCCCGCTTGACGTAGCTGTACCAGCCGTATGCGAGGTTCCCGAGACCGCCAGTAAAGAGCAACAACAGCAGGTGGACACCGATCGAGCCGATGTCGCGGTCGACGACCGTGACGCGATCGCCGTAGTCGTGTTCGATCTCCCAGCCTGCCTCAACGTGCTGTTCGACGTGTTCGCGGAAGTCGTCGTAGTCCTGGCCGTTCGTGGCGCGTTGGGGTTGTTTGTGTGGCTCCGCGGCATCCGCATCAATTTCGGGTCTGGGGGTACCACAGGCCGAGCAAAACCGATCGCCGCGATCGAGCGTCTCACTACAGGCGGAACACTCGGCCACACCGAGCGATTGTGCGCCGCAGTTCGGACAAAACTGTGCGTCCGGCGGGAGGCTCGTATCGCACTCGTGACACTGTATTCTGGCCGCAGGAGGTGTCTCAGACGAGGAGGGCATCTATTTGCGCGTTCGGCCGGCCGCCACTTAGCTCCAAGGTCTGATTTCGTCTACGGACCCGGCTGTGTGAGCGCAACGCCGATCAGCTGTACGTCTCGATCGCGTCGATCGCCCCCGCATCGTCGAACCGAAACACGTCGATGAACGCGAACACGTCGGTCCCATCGGCGCCAATCAGCGTGCCGTGGGCCGCCACCCCGAGGTCGTTTGCGAGCACATCCGCAAGCTGATGGGTGGTGTCGGTCATCGGTCGATCGTCTCGCATGAACGCGACAAAGGCCGCTGGGCTTTCGAAGGTCCGGTCCGGGCGGTACTGTGTGAACGAGTCGCTGAGATGCGAGCGGAGGGTCTCGTAGTCGCCCTCGTCGAGACATCGGTAGTATTCGTGGACGACTGCGGTTCGATCCATGCGTTGCTGTTGGGCTGATTGGCACAAGAACGTTCCCGCAACCGCCGCCAAGCGGGTCGTTTTTGTCCGTCGATCGCCGAAAAACTCTATCGTGGAGTTGCACATCCGCTACGAGGGCGACGACGATCCCGACAAGTGTACCGCGCGAAAGCTCGCGCGGTTCGATCTGGCGACGTTGCACCGCAGCAACCGGGCAACGCCGTACGGGATCGTGCTCAACCCCCATGCCGAGCAGGCGCTCTCGCGAGCGGATCTGTCGGCGATCGGCGCGGACGCTACAGAACGCGACGATCGACCGGGCGGGAGACTCGTCGCGTTAGATTGCTCGTGGGAGTCTGCCGGCGAAGCGCGCTTTAGCCTCGCCGGCGAGCATCGCGCGCTGCCGTACCTCGTGGCGGCGAATCCAGTAAACTTCGGACGACCGATGCAGCTCACAACTGTCGAGGCGCTGGCAGCGGCGCTTATTATTCTGGGCGATCGCGACCACGCTGAGCGAATTCTCGCGAAGTTCACGTGGGGCGAGACGTTTCTTGAGCTGAACGAGGAACCATTGCGCCGCTACGCGGCGTGTGCAGACTCGACTGAGGTCGTCGAGGTGCAGGCAGCATATCTCGATCGCTGAAGAACCCGAATCGACGATCGAGAATATCTGCTCACCCGAAGACGCCGCCGATCGCCCCCGCTAGCGCGCTGTCGAGTGCGAAAATGAACGTGACGAGCACGCCGGCAACGAGCACACCGCCAAAGCCGAGGACGCTCCCAAGTGGCCCGCCGACAAGTCCCAGCACGCCCGCGAAGATCGCAAACAGCACCGTCAGCGCGATGCCAGCGATCGAGCCGGCCAAGAGGCCGTGCCAGGCTCCGCTTGCGAGCCCGCCGCCGGCAACGTAGCCCGCCGCAAGCCCACCGACGATCCCCGCGCCGATGTGCCCGACGATCGGTGCACCCGTCGCCAACACGCCAGCGATGAGCGTCACGAGAAAGCCGACGCCGACCGCATACCAGTCCGTCATATCGAACCGATCGTGCCCAACGGTGATAAGGCCTGTCGACCCGAACAGATTATGAATTATTATTAAAATTGGGCGTATTTTCGTAGCCGAATTAATATAATTGCGGCACGTATCTCGACACAATGACGACCGCAGCCGATCGCTCGCACACCCTCCGGCTGTCAGTTCCCGACATGGACTGTCGCTCCTGTGCGGCGAAAATCGAGCGTGGACTCGCAGAGACCCCGGGCGTGTTGTCGATCCGACCGCAGGTCACCGCAGGGACGCTCGTCGTGGAGTACGATCCCGAGTTGATTGACGAATCCACAATTGAGGCGCTGGTCGAAGACACCGGCTACGCCGTCGAATCGACTCAGACTGAGCGGTTCTCTGTGCCGGAGATGGACTGTGCGTCCTGTGCCGGCAAGGTCGAGTCGGCGCTCTCTACCAAATCGGGGGTTCGGTCGATCGACACCCGCCCCACGAGCGGCGTCGTCGTTGTCGAGTATGACAGCACCGAGACGACCACTGGTGGGTTGATCGCAGCGATCGAGGGCGCTGGCTACACGGTCGAACAAGGTGAGGCCGACGACAGCGAGTCGATCTTCCGAACCCGACGGGCGTACACGACGGCGATCGGTGCGGTCATGCTCGCAACCGGGGTACTCTTCGAGTGGATTGTCCCTTCGCTCAACGTGGTCTTCGCGGAGGTGTGGCTGTGGACGATCGCGCCCGACTGGATCGCGTACACCCTCGGCGCGCTCGTCGCCGGGACAGCAATCCTTCGGAACGGCTACTACTCCGCGCGGACCCGCCAACTCGACATCGACCTGTTGATGAGCGCGGGTATCCTCGGCGCGTTTGCCGTCGGGCTGCCGTTTGAGGCCGCGACGCTTGCGACGCTGTACAGCGTTGCGGAGCTGTTAGAGCGGTACTCGATCGACCGTGCGCGAAACTCACTCGAGGAACTGATCGAACTCTCGCCGGACACCGCAACCGTCGAACGTGACGGCGAGGAGGTCACCGTCCCGGTCGAAGAGATCGAAGTCGGTGAGACCGTGCTCGTCCGCCCCGGCGAGACGGTCCCGATCGACGGCCAGGTGATTGAGGGCCACAGTGCGCTCGACGAGTCAGCGGTGACCGGCGAGAGCGTACCCGTCGATAAAACGCCGGGCGACGAGGTGTACGCTGGGAGCCAGAACACCTCGGGGTATATCGAGATCGAAACGACCGCGCTGGCCGGCGAGTCGACGCTTGCGACGGTGATCGATCTCGTCGCCGACGCCGAGGCCGAAAAGACCGAACGCGAGCGGTTTGTCGACCGCTTTGCCGCGATCTACACGCCGATTATCGTTGTCGGGGCGCTTGTAACGATCATCGTCCCGCCAGTCGTCTTCGGTGCGCCATTCACAGAGTGGTTCGTCCGCGGGCTCACGCTCTTGGTCATCGCCTGTCCGTGTGCGTTCGTCATCTCGACACCTGTCAGCGTCGTCTCGGGGCTGACGAGCGCCGCGCGCAACGGTGTGTTGATCAAAGGCGGCAGCCACCTCGAATCGATGGGTGAGATCGGCGCGATCGCGGTTGACAAGACGGGCACGCTCACGACTGGCGAACTCTCGGTCACTGACGTCATTGCGCTCAACGGCAACGACGAGGCAGATGTGCTCTCGTGTGCGGGCGCGATCGAGCGCCGCAGCGAACACCCAATCGCCCAGGCGATCGTCGACCATGCTGACGAGGACGCGGTTGACACACGAGCGGTCGACAACTTCGAAGCGCTCCTCGGAGAGGGCGTGAGCGCGACGATCGACGGGGTTCGCCACTACGCCGGCAAGCCAGCGCTGTTTAGCGAACTCGGGTTCGATCTCGAACACACCCACCTTCGCACTGACGGTGGCATGGCAACTGCCACCCCGATCGCCGCTGAGGCGGCTGACTGCGAGCACGGCTCGTACCTCGACCTCCACAACGAGACGATCCCCCGGCTCCAGCGAGCGGGCAAGACTGTCATCCTCGTGGGGACTGACGAAGAGATCGAAGGCGTGATCGCGGTCGCCGATACGGTTCGACCGGAAGCACGCGAGGCGATCGAGCGGCTCAAATCTCTCGGCGTCGGGCGAATCGTCATGTTGACCGGCGACAACGAGCGAACGGCGCAGGCGATCGCCGAGACGGTCGGAATCGAGGAGGTTCACGCCGGCCTGTTGCCCGAGGAGAAACTCGAACAGGTCCGGGAGTTGGATCGAACGACCGACGGCGGGGTCGCGATGGTCGGCGACGGGATCAACGACGCGCCGGCGCTTGCGACCGCGTCGGTTGGGATCGCAATGGGTGCGGCCGGAACCGACACCGCGATCGAGACCGCCGATATCGCGCTCATGGCCGACAACCTCTCGCGGCTGCCGTACCTGTACGACCTCTCGCGGACCGCCAACGGCGTGATCAAGCAGAATATCGGTGCGAGCCTCGCGGTAAAGGCCGTGCTCGCGATCGGTGCGCCGTTGGGATACGTGTCAGTGATCGTTGCGATCGTCGTCGGCGACATGGGCATGAGTCTCGCGGTCACGTCGAACGCGATGCGGCTCGCCGGGATCGAACCAGATGAGAGCGAACCCAGACAGGAGTAGTCGTCTCGGCAGATCACAGGACGATCGAGACGAAGGGAGTCACAGGACGACCAGGACGCCTGAGTGGATTACAGAACGATCGAGACAACCCCAAAGAGAATCAATACACCGGTAATATCCGCGATATTGGTCACGACCGGAATCGTCGTGTCGTCTGGGTTGTACCCTAATCGGTACGAACTGTACACGGACACGAGGCTAAGTACGACGACGAACGCACACAGCAACATCCCGCTGACAAGCGAGATCGTCATCACTTCGATCAAAGAGAGTGTCCCGCCGAGGACCCCACCGATCGCCCACGCGGCGACCCCAACAAGCGTGAACACGGTGAATCCGAGGCCGAAGATCGCCAGCGAGTTCGATTGCACGTTATCGTTTCGCGGAGAGAACTCGAACGTCCCGAGGTGCAACTGTGTCGACAGCCGTGAACACATAATAGAGCCGAGGTTTCCGGCGGTGCCGATCTGGACAGGAACGAGGATCAAAAGCGACGGCGTCTCCAGCAGAATATCCTCGAATGATTCGAGCACCGATCCCGAGAGCATCTGCAGGATCGACAGTCCGGCCAAAAGCGGCACCATCGTCACGACCATCCGACGGATACTCCACTCGTCTTCAAGTTGGTCCATCAGGCTCTCGGGCTCATCGTCGGGATCGGCGAACAGCTCGTCGTAGAAGTCGTGGACCGTATCGCTCATCCCTCCGAGATTTTCACCAGCGTCAATGTCGGTCATACGACGAGCCCCACGGCGTAGATCGCAATCAACAGGAAGACGACACCAAACACGTCACCGAGGGTGGTGACGATCGGCCCGACGAGGTTGTCGGGGTCGATCCCGCGACGGTAGCCCAAAAACACGACCGTCACGAGCACGGAGAGCATCACGATCGCCGACAGAAACCCCGCGATGAGCATGACTCCGGCCAGTTCGAGGAGGCTCCCGTTTCGGCCGAGCAGCGATACGACGACGAAGGCGACGATCGCAATGAACAGCGAGACGATCATGCCGTTGATGAACGAGGCAATGACGGCGTTCGACAGCCGCTTGTCGAGTTCGAACCGCGGTTCGATCACGCCCTGGTGGAGTCCGCTTGAGATCCGCGCACCGAGCGAGCCGTACACCCCGCCGCGAGTCGCGAGGAACGCGGGCAGTAACACGAGGATGCCGGGCACCTCCTCGATGCCGCTGCGCATCGTCTCGCTGCCCAGTACCGTCCCGGAAAACAGCCCGGCGACGAGACTCACGAGGATGACCGGAAGCGCCTGCCGGTAGATGGTGAGCGCCGAGCTCCGTCCGCTCATACACGGTGATGACTGCCAACCCGAATAAAGCCTGATGTCTCCGATCGGCGCCATCCAGCCCAAGTAGCAACCATCGTTCGCCGCCGGCTATTTACTGAAACGCGCCGTAGCTGGCGGTGATGGTCCCCGCTCCCTCTGCAGACGCTTCGACACCAGCAGCAGAATCTTCGGTGGATGCCTCGACACCCGCGTCGGATCCGCCGCCTGCTTCAAGTGTCTCGTGGGCGGTTCCCACGTTTCCACGGCTTGCGCGGACGATCGACGCGCTGTACGCCGGAAGCAAACTGCTCGCAGTCATATTCGTTTTGACGGTGGCTGCGATCGTGGTCTGGGGCGGAATCTCCGGTGACGGCGCAGCGATCGCGTTCGTTGTCGGCTATCGGCTATTGCTCGCGATGTTGGTGATCGGTGTTCCGATCGCCGTCGCCGCAGGCGCAAAGCGCGGTCGATCGCTTCGCGACATTGGGCTTTTAGACCTCCTTCGGGCCGGACTCCCGATCGGCTCAGCCAGAGAGGCAGCCGTGGCAATTGTGAGCGCGATCGGTGTGGGGGCAGTGGTGATCGCCGCGGCACAGCATCCAGTTGGGTGGGTACTTGTCATGGCCGGAATTTTTCTTGTATTCGTGTCGCTGTCGTCGGGGCGTGGCGGAACCGCGCGGATCGATCCGGGCGATCGTGAGTATTACCGCGAGTACGACGAACCGGATCGCCTCGGCGAGTCGGTCCGATCGTTCACGCTGTCAGGGCTGCGGACGGTGCGGACGGTGACGATCGGCTCTGTCGCGCTCATCTCGCTCTCGGGCGGACAGGCTGGGTTGAGCGGCCCGGGGCTGCTCATCGCCCCCGCAGACAAGCGGGCGGAGATTGTTGAGACGCTGGAGTCGATCGCGGCTGCGGAAGCCGACAGCGCAACCAGCCGGTGGCTTCGTGGCGTGGGCGTGGCGCTCATTGTGGGCTCGATCGGGGTGCCGGTCGCTGCGTTTGCCCTCGGTGCGTCCGGCGATCTGGTGGCAATCCTGGGGGTGTTGGCCACGTTCGGCGTGCTTTTTGGGCTGGTGATCGCGGTGTACTGACTGCCACGAGCGTGCGACTCAACCGTCTTGGGCCCGTATCCGCCGTGTGGACTACGAACGGCTCGATCGGGCGTTGAACGATCGCTTTGGCGGGACGGCCCCGGAGCGAGAGGTACTGTGCAGGGAAGTCCGCGATCTTGTTGACTCAGGGATCGCTGCGGACGATCGCGGCCACGAGTTGACCGTCGACGAGATACTCACACACCTCGCAGACGCGCCCGATGGCACCGACCTAGTCGAGAAGTGGAACTGGTGGATGGGCGCACTCGACATCGCCTACGGCGGCTACGAGCGGTTTACGATCCGATTTGTCTCTGAAGAAAACGATGTCTATCGGTGACACAGCCGACATTTGGAACCGACGGAACGAAACGCGCCGAACCGATACTGATTCGTAATGGACCTCCAGTTTCTCGGCGGCGCAGGCGAAGTCGGCCGCAGCGCGATCCTCGTTAACGATCGCCTGCTACTCGACTACGGCTCGCTCACCGCCAACCCGCCGCAGTATCCTGTCGGCGACGTCGCCCCCGACGCGGTGGTCGTCTCCCACGGCCATCTCGATCACGTCGGCGCGATCCCCGCACTCTTGTCGGGCACAAACCGCCCAGAGATTCACTGGACACCACCGACCGCTCGCCTGGCGGGCGTGCTCGCCCGCGACACGCTCAATCTTCACGGCGGGACGCTCGCGTGTCCGTTCACTGAAACCGACGTGATGCGGATGTCTGAGGTCGATCGCCGCCACGGCTACGGCGAGTCCTTCGAGGCTGCCGGCCACGAGGTCACCTTCTTCAACGCGGGCCACATCCCCGGCAGCGCACACGTCCTCGTCGACGACGGCGAGACGCGGCTGTTGTACACCGGCGATTTTCACACCGACGACACCCGGCTGCTGTCCGGCACGACCGATCGCCCCGACGCAGACGTGGTCCTCTGTGAGTCAACGTACGCCGACACGACCCACGAGGACCGCGAAGCGGTCGAGTCGCGATTCGCCCAGCAGGTCAAATCGACGATCTGGGAGGGCGGTAGCGTCGTCGTTCCTGCCTTCGCGATCGGCCGGACCCAGGAGGTGCTCATGGTCTGTGCGGCCCACGACATCGACTGCTACGTCGACGGCATGGGCGTGGAGGTGCTGTCGATCGTCCGCGATCATCCCGAATTCCTCCGGGACACAGACGCGCTGGCCCGCGCAAAGCGCCACGCTCGCATTGTTACGGGCCGGGACGGACAGCGAAAGCGGATCGCCAACGATAACAACGTGATCGTCACCACCGCGGGGATGCTCTCGGGTGGGCCAGCGATGACGTATATCCCCGAGATCAGCACGCACCCGAAACACCGGATCGCGCTCACCGGCTACCAGGTCGAGGGCACGCCCGGCAGAGAGCTGCTGGAAACTGGGCGCTGTGAGCTGAATGGCACAATACAGCCGGTCTCCGCGCAGGTCGATCTGTTCGATTTCTCTGCGCACGCCGATCGAAACGGCCTGCGATCGTTCCTCGCGAACTATGCGGACGCGACGGTGCTCGTCAACCACGGCGATTCGACCAAGCACTTCGCGGAGACGCTCCGGACGGACGGTTACGACGCGAGTGCGCCGAGCGTCGGCGATCGTATGACCGTGTGACAATAGATGCGGCTTGTGTTGTGAATTCTCGGTTGAAATCAATCGCCGATCCGAAGTGTCTGTCTACTGGTGTCGATCTCGATCGCGATCCTTACTCCGGGTTATCAGTATAACCGTTCGGATGCAAACGGACGCACTCAGGCGCCGATCGCGTCCAAAACCTCCTCGTAGTCCGGTTCGTTGGTCGGATCGTCGGCGATCCACGTGTACGTCACGGTCCCGTCTTCGTCGATGACGAACACCGCACGATTGGCGATGCCGTGCAGCCCGAGTTCGGGAATGTCGAGCGCCACGTCGTAGGCGTCGATCGCCTCGCCGGCCATGTCACTGACAAGGTCAAACTCAATGCCGTGTTCCTCACGGAACGCTCCCTGCGAGAACGGCGAGTCAGCACTGACTCCCAACAATGTCGCTCCCGCCTCGTCGAACGAGTCGAGGTAATCCTGGAAGGCGATCATCTCATTCGTACACGGCGGGGTAAACGCGCCGGGGAAAAACGCGAGCACGATCGGGCCCTCGCCGAGGTGTTCCTCGAGGTCGAACGGTTCGTGGTCTTTTGTGCCGACTTTTCCGGTAAACGTGGGTGCAGAATCTCCGGTTGATATCATCGCTTAACGATACGAGTGTCAGTTGAATAAACCCGTTGCCGAACAGTCCCGCGCCCTTACTAGTCGCTCTCGGACCAGCACCGCGATCGCAAGACCGACGAGCTGCTCGAGTCCCGTGCCCTTACTAGTCGCTGTCGGACTCGGCTGCCGCGTCGACCCGATCGGCGTATCTTTCCAGCTCCGAAGCGAGCGTTCGGGCTTGCTCGGCCGACAGCCGGACCCGATCGGCGTGTGCCGGCAGGTGCTCGAGTTGGGTGTTATCCAGTTCGAATTCGAGTGTCACGTGATCGGGATTTGTTCGCGGTGCGGTGACGTTCAGCACCGCCAGCGCCTCCTCCTCGAAATCGTGGGCGATCGCTTCGCCGTCGAGCAGATCAAAGGTCGTGTACGCGTTCACGCGGATGAGCCGGTCCGGCATACCCGTTTCGTGGCTCGCAGGCCCGAAATGGATGTCGGTCACGCTCGAGAGATGGTTACGATCGGTCCGCCGAAACCGTTACAACAGGAACTGGAGCCGTCCGGACGGTACGTTGGGCGACACTACCGAGGAGGATCTGTTCGATTCCGTGACGACCCGTGGTTCCGAGGACGACTACATCGATCGCGTCCTCGTCGATGTGGCGTCGAATCTCTGCAACCGGATTGCCGCGCTCGATCCGTTCAAATGCTTCGACGCCAGCAGTTGCGGCGGCCTCGATCGCCTCGTCGACGGCCTGCTGGGCTCTCGACTCGCTTTCGGCGACAGAGACCGACGATGCGCTTTCGTCACCAATCGAACTGTCCTCAACGATCGACAGAACGTACAATGCTGCATCCGTCGCATCGGCGAGATCGACCGCGTGCTCTACCGCCCGATCGGCCGCGGCGCTGCCGTCGGTCGCAACGAGGATCCGCTCGTATGGGAAGGTGAGCCGCTCGTCGGCGCGCAGTCTGGTCGTGATCACTGGGACCGACGAGAGGCGAACGATCTTCTCAGCGACACTCCCGAGAACGTACCGTGAGACGCCCTCACGGCCGTGTGTCGGGACGACGATGAGGCCGCAGTCGTGGGTATCTGCGTACTCGACGATCGTCTGGGCCGGATTGCCCTGAATGACGACCTTCGTGTGTGAGACATCCGCAGCATCGACGCGCTCGCCAACTGTCTCGACAACCGAGTTTCCCTCCTGGACGAGCGCGTCAACGAACTCCCCACGGACGGTCGTGACGCTGTCACGGGTCGTATCAGCGACAAAGAGGACGTGGAGGGTCGCGTCCATGTGGTCGGCGATCGAAATCGCGTGATCGACGACGGCGTCGGTCTCCTCGGTTCGGTCGATCGGGAGCAGAATGTCGTCGTACATGCGAAAGGCTACAACCTACCGGCCAAAGAGCCTACGGGCCAAAGAGCCTACGGGACAAAACAGCACTCTCGCGACTGCGCCGTGGCCGATCAGTCGTCGCTCGCGATCGGCGTCCCGTCGGCCGTCGCGGGCGCTGGGCTGGCGTCCATGGAATCGTCCTCGGCGTAGGGATACCACGTCAGCTTCGTGTTGTGCATGTATGGGTCCTCGTAGCTCGTTTCTTCGGGTTCGATGAGTGCTTCGAGGGCCGCCTCATCTTGGCGAGCGATGAACGCTCGGAAGGTCTCCGCACCCTCGCGTTGGGCATCAAAGGACGCCAGCAGGTTCTTGATCGCGCCGGGGACCTCGTCGACTGGGACACGCTGGCCGACCCACGCCGCGAACTGTGGTTCCTCGCCAAGCCCGCCGCCAAGCCCAATGTCGAGTGCTTCGACGGCCTCGCCGTTCTTTCGAGTCTTCATCCCGCGCAGGGAGACGTCGGCGATCTGCGGCTGGGCACACGAGGCCGTACACCCCGAGAGATGGATGTGGAACTCCTCGACGCCATCTGGCAGTTCGACGTGCTGTTTGAGCCAGCGGGCGAACCGAACCTGGCGGTTTTTCGTCTCGACGATCGACAGCGAGCAGAACTCGGTGCCCGTACAGGCGATCGAGCCGCGCATGAACGGATGTGGATCTGGCGAGTAGTGTTCGAGTAGATCCTCGGCTAACAGCGCGTCGAGGTCCTCCTCTGGCACATCGGTGATGATAACGTTCTGTCGCTGGGTGACTCGGACCTCTCCGGAGCCGTACTCGTCTGCGAGCCGGGCGAGTTCGGCAGTGTCGGCCGCGCCCATTCGGCCAACGAGCACGTTCAGTCCGACGTAGTAGTTGCCGTCGTTTTGTTCGTGGACGCCGACGTGATCGTTGTGGCCGCCCTGTCCGCCACCGGCGTTGTACGTGTACTCCTCCCGAAAGTCGGTTCCAGCCGTTTCGAGCTCCCAGTCGACATATTCGTCTTGGAGCACCTCGCGGAACTTCTCGGGGCCCCACTCGTCCATGAGGAACTTGATCCGGGCGCTGTAGCGGTTCTCTCTGTCGCCGTGGTCGCGAAACAGCGCTGAGATCGCGCCGCCGACCTCGATCGCCTGCTCAGGCGTCACGAACACGTCGATGTTGCGGGCGAACCGCGGTTCGTTTCTGGCGAGTCCGCCACCGACGCGGATGTTGAAGCCGTCAACGGTCTCGCCGTCGATCGTCTTGTAGGCCGGCTCGAACGCCAGATCGTTGATGTCGCCCTGTCCACAGCCCTCCCGGCAGCCGGTCACGGACACCTTCCACTTTCGTGGGAGGTTCGTGTGCTCCTCGTTACCCTTGTAGGTCTCGTGGAGGCCTTCTGCGACGGACCAGGCGTCGACGTGTTCGTGGCGATCCTTGCCAGCGACCGGACAGCCGACGATGTTTCGCCAGGAGTCCCCACAGGCCTGCTGGGTCGACAGCCCGTTGGCCTCGAGCTTCTCGAAGATCGCAGGAATATCCTCGAGGCGGATCCAGTGCAGTTGGATCGACTGTCTCGTCGTCCAGTCGACGTAGGCGTCGCCGAACTCAGGATTTTCGACTGGGCCGGTCGCATACTCCTTTGCGATCTCGGCGACAACGTCGGTTTGGCCGGGCTTGAGTACGCCGTTGGGCGTCCCGATCCGCATCATGAAGTAGCTCTCTTGGCCGTTGCGCTGGTGGTACAACCCCCACCATTTGAAGCGCTCGAACCACGCGTCGCGCTCGTCGTCGGGGAGCGACTCCCACCCATTCTCCGCGAACTGATAGAGGTGCTCACGGATCTGGTTTCCGTAGACCTCAGATTTCCACCGCTCCACATCTGTTGGCATGGATTCCCTTTCAGGCCCATCGGATAAACCACCGACTGCCGCGTCAACCATCCCCGGTGCTTCCGGGAACCAGATCTTATTGCCGGTTTATTCTGCAGACCGATCGATCGGCGTCAAAACGGCTCTGTCGCGGTCGTAGCCGTGGAATACACCGTTGATCACTCTGCCGACCGGGACATGTCCAACCACGCCGTCGGTCCCACATTGGATGCACTCGCCGTACGTTTCGATCGCAATTGTCTGTCCGGCCGCACGCGCTGATAAAAAGCCCTGTGTGAGAAAGTCGGGTTGTTCGCAGGGGCAAAAATCCGGGGCAGTGAGCCGCCAGAGCTCGCTGACGCTCACTCGCCGTTCGTCGTTCACCGACAGCCACGCCCCGTCGTCGAGGATCCGAACTGCGACGCTCATATCCGGCTAGTCGCGGCGGTCACACCTGTATCGATCGCCCCCTGCAACCGATGACCCGATTGGTGACGGCCACAACACAGCGATACGGGCTCAGTATGGTAGTTTTGTCCACAATCTGCGACCCGAATATCGGCAGAGATTTCTGGTATATCGAAGCAACGGTACGTGTTACAGGCGAAGGCGGCGTTATATGTTGGCCGTGCTTGGATGGTGATGATGACACAAACCGGGATTGCCGTCAGACAACACGCCTCCGCAGACGTCGCCCCAGAGCTGTACGAGGCCGATCGTGAGCATAGCCACCGGGAGGAGTCGGATGCATAGCCAGAAACACCGTCCAGACGGCGGCGCCCCCACGCCGGCCACCGCCGAGACTGACCCAGACAGCGAGGTCCCAGCGGACGGTGAAAACCCGGCGGACGAATCAGAAGACGACATCGCAGATAGTCACCTCGCAGGGCTTGCCGATGGCGTCGGCTGCACCGAAATCTGGGAGCACCTCTCCGAGCAGCGCGAGGAGTGACCGCGGCTGATTCGGTGTGCGATCACCTCCCTCGAGGATTCGGCGTGTAGTCAGTTCTGCCGATGATTCGGCGTACGATGAGTTTCGCCGCGGATGGGATGTGCGGTCAGCTCCGCCGCCGATCGACCTACGGAGGTATTTTATTTACGGGAACGAATCCGTGTGTAATGGCCGATGAGTTCACAGGCAACCGCCGATCGCCCGTCGGCGAGCCAGTCGTCCGCGCGGATCCAGCCGTCACGGGCGAGCGGGCCCGCGAGGCAGTTGGATTCGATCCAGATGACCCCGACAGCGTCGCCGAGGCCGCAGAGACGGTCAGACAGTTCGCTGATAACACCGTCGGAGCCGACGATAACGTCTTGATGTTGCGGGGTGCGGCTGCGTGTGCGGCACTCGTGCGCGGCGTCGGCTCGTACAAGGCGGCCGCCGAACGCGCCGGCGGTGACGTCTCCGTCTCCTTTATCCGCAAGTGGGCGCGCGTCCACGACCTCCCGCAGGCGATCCGTCGACACGTCGCTCGTGGACACATCGCTCCGACAGCGGCGAAACACATCGCTCGTGTGCCAGGGGAGGCGCGCTACGCCCTCGCATGGGCGGTGCTCGACGGTGAGTTGACTGTTCGAGACGTCCGCTCGATCGCCAGCGAGATCAACGACGGTGTGGATCCACAGAGCGCGCTTCGCTCGTATGGCGTCACCCCCGGCCAGCTCTCTATTCAGCTTTCGTTCGACACGTACATCGAACTCCGGCGACGGGCGTCGATGGCCAACGAGTCGCCCGACGCGATCGTCGATGCGGCACTGGCGGCGTACTTTGTTGCGGACGAGTAGCACGTTTCTGGCGTGATCTCTCGAGAATCGGTGTCGATAGCAACCGATTTGTACGCCGCAGAACACGTCCCGGGTATGCACGTGGTCATCGTCGGTGCCGGAGAGGTCGGGACGACCATCGCCGAGAATCTCGCGGCCGACCACGACGTGGTCGTGATCGACATCGACGCCGATCGAGTCGACTCGCTCCAGTACGAACTCGACGTGCTCACCATCGCCGGCGACGGCACTGTCCTCTCGACGCTCGAATCGGCAAACGTAGCCAAAGCAGACCTCTTCATCGCGAGCACCGATGACGATCAGACGAACCTGGTTGCCTGTGGGACCGCAAAGACGCTCTCAGACGTGTTTACGATCGCTCGAACGAGATCTGTCGAGTATCTCCGCACGTGGGAGCGAACAGAGGCAGCCTTTGGTGCGGATTTCGTTGTCTGTACGGACCTGTTAAGCGCAGAGACAGTTGTCCGAGTAATCGGGCTTCCGGCAGCGATCGACGTCGACCCCTTCGCCGGGGGACTGGTTCAGATGGCAGAGTTCGAAATCGATCCGGAGAGCCCCGTCGCTGGCCAGACTGTCGCGGAAGCCGATCGGTTCGATTCGCTCACCTTCGCTGGACTGTTCCGCAACGGCGATATGATATTGCCGACTGGTCAGACGGTCATCAATCCGAACGATCGGGCGGTCGTCATCGGCAGCCCAGAAAGCGTTCAGGCGTTCGCGACTGATATCGACCCCGAGACGACGCCCGGTGCGGCCGACGAAATCGTGATCGTCGGCGGGAGCGCGATCGGCTATCAGGTTGCTCGACTCCTCGAACAGCGGGGATTCAAACCGCGGCTGATCGAACGCGACGCCGATCGCGCCCGCTGGCTGGCCGAACAGCTCCCGAAGACGACCGTCATGCAACACGACGCGACCGACACTGCGTTTCTCTCGCGAGAGCACATCGACAAGGCAGACGTGGTCGTCTCGACGCTCGATTCAGACGAAAAGAATCTGTTGGCGTCAGTACTCGCAAAGCGGGTCGGTGCCGATCGCGTCGTCTCGATCGTCGACAGCGGTGACTACGTCACGCTGTTCGAGGAGGTTGGTATCGATGTCGTGATCAACCCCCGGCAGGTCACGGCTGAAGAAATAATCAAGTACACCTACGAGACGGTTGCCGAGAACATCGCGGTGCTCGAAAACGACGCTGCTGAGGTCGTTGAACTCGAACTGAGCGCCAACAGCGAGCTCGTCGGCGTCCCGATCGCTGAACTCGTCCCCTCACTTGACGCTGAGCTCGTTATCGGTGCGATTACCCGGAATCGATCGTTCGTCACGCCGCGGGGAGACACTGTGTTACAGCCCGGTGACCACGTGATTGTCTTCGTGGAGACGAGTTACGTCAACGAACTCACCGGGATGGCCTAAGATGGCGTTCTCGCCCGTCCGGGTCGGGTGGCGAGCGAGCCTTGATTTAGCTGGGCAGGTACTCGTGTATCTCGCGGTACCGCTCGCGTTCCCGCTTGCGATCGCGGTGTACTACGGCGAATCGGTTCTCCCGTTCGTGGCCACGATTGCGGTGACTCTCACAATCGGGAGCGCGTTTCGCTACCTCTCGGACCCAGACGAAAACCTCGGGCCGAGAGAGGCGTTCTTTGCGGTCGCGTTGATCTGGCTCTTGGTCGCAGTCATCGGTTCGATCCCGTTTCTCGTCGTTGGGGTCGGAACGACAGCCCACCCGGTCAACGCGATGTTCGAGGCGATGAGCGGATTGACCACGACGGGCGCAACCGTGTTTGGCGACGGCGACTTCGCTGCCCACAGCCGATCGGTATTGATGTGGCGACAGGTTATTCAGTGGCTCGGCGGGCTCGGAATCTTGATCCTCGCGACAGCTGTGCTGTCTGAGCTTGGGGTCGGTGGTGCACAGCTCATGGAGACCGAGACTCAGACCAAAGACGTCAACAAGCTCACGCCGAAGATTTCAGAGACTGCGCAGTTAATCTGGGGGCTGTATGTCGGGATCACGGCGCTCGCGGTCGTTGTCTACTATGGGCTCGGCGTCTCGGGGCTCGCGCCGAATATGGATCTGTATAACGCGATCGCCCACGCGTTTACGTCGGTCGCAACTGCTGGATTCTCACCAGAGGCAGACAGCATGGGTGCGTTCGCGCCGATCGTTCAGTGGGCGGCGATTCCGTTCATGCTCGTCGGCTCGACGAGTTTCGTGTTGTTGTACCTGTTCATCTACGGCGAGCCTGAGCGACTCCTGAAAAATCAGGAGTTTCACTTCTACATCGGGGTGTTCGTCCTCTCGAGCGCCCTCATTTCGATGCTCTTGGCGTTCGACGGGGGGATCAGCTACGGCCTGGAAGAAACCGTTCGCCATGCTGCGTTCAACGCCGCGTCGATCCTGACGACGACAGGGTACGCGAGCGCTGATTTCGCGTTGTGGTCGCCCGGGGCAACGTACGTGCTCTTTTTGTTGATGTTCATCGGCGGGATGGTCGGTTCAACGACGTGTTCGATCAAGTCGCTGCGGTGGCTCGTCGCCTTGAAGTCGTTCCGTCGGCTCTTGTTCACGAGCATTCATCCCGAGGCGATTCGCCCGATCCGGATCTCCGGACGTCCGGTCGATGAGAACACAATTCGCGACATCTACAGCTATCTGCTTTTGAGTATCGTCATTTTCGTGTTGCTCACGATAGTTATTGTTGCAAACAACGAGCGAGTCGGTGCGCCGATCGGCGTGTTCGACGCCATGGGTGCGGCCGCCTCGACGTTTCTGAACATCGGCCCTGCGTTTGGCGAGGCCGGTCCGTACGGAACCTACGACGGGTTTCCGATGAGCACAAAGATCGTTATGATCGTCCTCATGTGGATCGGGCGCATCGAGATCATCCCCGTGTTGGTGTTGTTCACCCGATCGTTCTGGACCTCATAGTCACTGCAGGCCGAAGAGCCGCTCTGCGATTCCTCGCCCGGCAGGTCGTTCCGCGAGGATGACAGAGCTGTCGACGTCGTTGATAACGTCGAGGTGCAGCGAGTTTGTCACCAGCCGCGAGAGCATTCCCCGTTCAGTCGCGCCGATCAACACGAGGCTGTGGCTCTTTGCGTGTTGGGCGATCGCTCCCTCGACGTCTCCGGAGTCCTCAACTACGATCTCGGCGTCTTCGAGGTCACGCTTTTTTGCCCACTTTTTGAGGAACTCCAGCCCTTCGTCGTACTCATCCGGCGAGGCGACGACGTGCAGTAGGGTGATATCAGAGCCGATCGCCGACCGGAGCGCTCGGGCGACCTCTGCACTGAGGTCTGAATCCGGGCCGCCCGCGGTCGGCAACAACACCCGCGAGCCGTCGAGGTTTCGATCTTTGAGGACGAGGAAATCACAGGGCAGCTCGCTCGTCAGTTCGTCGAACGATCGCTGTGGTCGGCCTTCTGCCCACGGCAGGTCCGAATCCCATCCCATCACGACGAGGTCAGCGTCGAGTCGCTTTGCCGAGACGAAGATCTGGGTGAACGGATCGTGGGTGACGACTGTCGATGTCTGGCAGTCCAACTCGTAGGCGCCGACCGTTTCGCGCAACTCCTCGAGGTGGCGTTCGGACGCGGCGATGATCCGTTCGTTCTGTCGGCCGTACTGGAAGTCCATCTTCGCGGGCGTTTGCACGACGTGGACGATATGGATCTCTGCAGCCTCTTTTTGTTTTGCGAGCGTGCACGCGAATTCGACGAGTCGTGAATCAGTCCGGGGGTTTGAGATCGGCACGACGATCTCCTCAACACCCGCGTCGTGCGTCGAGCCGTGACCGGTGTCGATCACGGGGACGTACGATCGGCCGGCGAACTTCCCGAAGAGCCACTCTTTTCGGGTCAGCTGTCTGGCTGCTCCCTCAAAGCGTGCGGATTCGAGGCGGTTTTCGGTCGTCTGGAAGTAGTTGACGACCGTAACGAGGACGACGCCGCCGACTGTGTTCCCGACGAGGACGGGAATCACGAAGTCAGTCATGCCGACGATGAAGCCAACACGGCCGAGAAACAGCAGGTACATCATCTCGGTGAACGAGACAACGACGTGAAAGAGGTTCCCGAGCGGGATCGCCAGAAACGCTAAGTAGACGACGACGATTCGCGAGATCGTATCGCGGGCGGCGTACTCGACCCAGACGACGCCGGCAACGATCAGTCCGGCCATCACTGCTTTGAAAAACAGATCGACCCGGCTCGTTTCGAACACGCCTTTTTCGGCAAGATCGATCGCAACGAGTGCTGTCGAGTCGCCAAATATTCCGGTGAACGCGAGCGCAAGCGCACCAAGGAGCCCACCAGAGAAGTTTCCTAACAGCACGACAACCCAGTTACGTAACAACGCCGGGACGCTCGCCAGCCGTTCGAGGGTGAGCGCGACCGGCGGCAGCGTGTTTTCCGTGTAGAGTTGGTACCCGCCGATGATGATGTAGATGAAGCCGAGTGGGTACAACATGACACGCAACACGGGGTTGTCAGTTGTCGCGTACAGCGAGGCATAGAGCATGAAGGTGATCGTGATCGCGAAGCCGGCGGCGAGGCCGCTAAAATACAGTTCGCGGCTGCCGGAGGTGATTTCCTCGTCGGCGGCGGCGATGATCCGCTGGAATACCTCATTGGAGGAGAACCGATCGCGAACGACCGCACCAGCAGCGGGGGCACCGCTTCGGGATCGTTCGACCGACTCCCGTAACGTCTCTTCAGGGTCTCGTACGTCGGGATCGTCCATTGATCGGTGCTGACACGGTCAGGTGACTAAACTGTAGGGATATCCGCAGGCGATTGACCCGACATCTAAACGTTTATACGGCAACGAGAGCAACTTCAGTTGAGGGCTGGTAGCTCAGTTAGGGAGAGCGTCTGGCTTTTAACCAGACGGTCGGGGGTTCAACTCCCTCCCAGCCCGTTTCTACTCCGAGCAACGCGAGGAGTGAAACGGCTACGGAGGGAGTTGAATCAGAGAGCGAGCGGCAGCGAGCGATCGTGGTTCAACTCCCTCCCAGCCCGAATTGTCCTCTCCTCACCCGATCGCACACTCCCACCGATCGCAGACCATCGCCGATCGCAGGTTCCTCCCGATCGAAGATTCTTCCCGATCGTCGAAGCGATCGATCGCACACTACCACCGATCGCACACCACCACCAATCGCCAGTTGCGCTTCAATCAACTCGCTCGCCCTGATACGATCCCTCGTAGGTGCCATCGTGATCGGCCGCCGCGAGGACCAATTGAGCGATCCGTGCGCCCTGTTCGATCTCGATCGGATGATGCACTTCGAGCAGCCCCTCGCCTTTACCCTCGTAGCCGGCGTCCCAAACCGCGGTGTGAAGCATACAGGAGTTACGCATGAGCGTCGATCGCGGATACACAAACCCAATGTGCTCGTCTGGAATCCGTACGGTTTCGGCGTATTGGGCAACGTAACCGCCCGGTTCGAGCCGAAACGTTCCCTCCTCGGTTGGCACTGGGGACCGATCGCCGATCGTCTTTCCCCCCGTCTCAATCCGCCCTGGCGTTTCTTGGGTGTAGATCGCCTCGACAGTCAGGTCGACGCCGTTCGGCTGACGCTGTGTCTCGTCGATCGAATCGAGCTGTGCGGCGACGAATGAACCGGCTCTGAACATACCCATTGGAGTCGCCGAATGGCTCAAAACGGTGTCGGTCGACAAGTGAGCACTGATCGCGACTCTCTCGGTTGACAGCTGGATTCACATCATAATAGATTGCCATAGAGGTAATACAGCGGCAGATTAAATTCTTTCGGTGAATTGCGTATGTAAGTAACTGTTTTGATCCTCATATTCTGCATATGTCCTATGTGCCATTATACGCTTGTAGCGACGCTCTGGCGTATTTTTGCCGAATTCTACATGGTCTTCCGGTAGCGAACACGCGGGATTTATATTCGGTGAGGATCGACCAACGAATGTTATGGGACAAACGATAACGGAAAAAATTCTCTCCGATCATCTCATCGAGGGAGAACTCACCCCTGGTGAGGAGATCGGCATTGAGATCGATCAGACGCTCACCCAAGATACGACTGGAACCCTCGTCTGGCTCCAGTTCGAAGCGCTTGATCTCGACGAGGTCCAGACGGAGCTGGCGGCACAGTACTGTGACCACCAGACCTACCAGTTCGACTTCAAGAACACTGACGATCACCGCTTCCTCCGATCGGCTGCGGGTACCTACGGCGCACACTTCTCACGGCCGGGCAACGGTATTTGTCACAACGTCCACCGCGAGAACTTTGCCGCCCCCGGGAAGACGCTGCTCGGTTCCGACAGTCACACGCCGACCCCCGGCGGCCTCGGTCAGCTTGCGATCGGTGCGGGCGGGCTCGACATTTCTGTGGCGATGGGCGGTGGCCCGTACTACGTCGAGATGCCCGAGATCGTCAACGTTCGCCTTGAGGGCGAACTCGAAGAGTGGGCGACCGCGAAAGACGTCATCCTCGAGATGCTGCGGCGGCTCTCGGTGAAAGGCGGCGTCGGAAAAATCTTCGAATACACCGGCCCAGGCGTCGAGACGCTCACTGCACCCGAGCGGATGACGATCACTAACATGGGTACCGAGCTCGGTGCGACCTCCTCTATTTTCCCGAGCGACGAGCAGACTCGCGATTACCTCGAACGCGTCGACCGAGAAGATGTCTACGTGCCGCTGGAGCCCGACGACGACGCCGAGTACGCCGACGAGATCGTCATCGATCTCTCGGAGCTCGAACCGCTCATCGCGTGTCCGAGCATGCCCGACAAGGTCGTTCCCGTTGGCGAGGTTGCTGGCGAGCGCGTTGAGCAGGTCATTGTTGGCTCCTGTACGAACGGTGCCTACGAGGATGTCCTCCCGGCCGCAAAGATGGTCGAAGGACGGGAGATCGCCAAACACACCGAGATGATCGTCGCGCCCGGCTCGAAACAGGCCTCTGAGATGCTGGCCCGACAGGGCTGGGTTGCCGAGATGATGGCCGCTGGCGTGAACTTCTCGGAAGCGACGTGTGGTGCGTGTATCGGTATCGGACACGTTCCCGCCTCCGATTCGGTCTCGGTGCGGACGTTCAACCGCAACTTCGAGGGCCGATCGGGCATCGAAGACGACAACGTCTATCTCAGTTCGCCAGAGGTCGCTGCCGCCGCGGCACTGACCGGCGAAATCGTCGATCCACGGGATCTCGCCGAGGAACTCGGCGATCTCGAGGCACCCGGTCTCGAACTCCCCGAGAAGTACGACGGCTCGAAAGCCGATCTCATCAGACCCGAGAACGCGATCGACGACGAACTCATCAAAGGGCCCAACATCGGCGATGTGCCGCTGAAGGGCGAACTGGAGTCGGAGCTGTCCGGTGAGGCGCTGTTGAAGATGGACGACAACATCACCACCGACCACATCATTCCAGCGACCGCGGACATCCTGAAGTTCCGCTCGAACATCGCGAAGCTTTCGGAGTTCACGCTGAGCCGTGTTGACGACACCTTCGCTGACCGCGCGATGGCCTCCGACGGTGGCTTCCTCGTCGCCGGCGAGAACTACGGACAGGGCTCCTCGCGTGAGCACGCGGCGCTGTGTCCGATGTACCTCGGGATCGAGGGCGTGTTCGCCCAATCGTTCGCGCGGATCCACAAGGCGAACCTGTTCAACTTCGGGCTCGTCCCGCTGACGATCGACAAAGAAACCTACGAGCAGATCGACCAAGGCGACGACCTCGAAATTCTCGACGATGTCGGCGAGGGCGTCCGCAGTGGTGCCGAAGAGTTCACCGTCCGCGTCAACGACGACTGGGAGTTCACCGCGACGCTCGATGCCTCCGATCGCGAGCGCGACATCCTCGCGGCGGGCGGCAAGCTGTCGTGGACGAAAGCGCAGTACGACACCTCCGGCGGCGCCGCACCCGCCGACGACTGATCCAGTCTCCTAGAGACGTCTCCCCTGATCGGCCGCAGTAGCCGATCGGTCTCTTGCTATTTTGCTGCCTCGCTACGATCTATTTTTCGGTGAGATTCTTAGTGCATATTTCCGATGAGTGTCTTAGTACATCTTTCCGGTGAGTGTCTCAGTGCATATTTCCGATGAGTGTCTCAGTGCACGTGGACAGCGAAACAGCGATCGGCGGAACTGTTTCGAAAATAAGTGAGCCATTATTAGCCTCCGCTCCCTTCGATCGAACACCAGCCCTATGCGCCAATACCTGGACCTCATCACCGACGTCCTCTCGGGGGGAACGCACAAGCCGAACCGCACCGGTGTGGATACAATTTCCTCATTCAGTCACAGCTACCGGATCGACCTGCAGGAGGGGTACCCGCTGGTCACGACCAAAGACCTCTCAGGGTCTCGGTGGAACTCGCTTATCCACGAGTTTCTGTGGTATCTCTCCGGAGAGGAACACATCCGATCGCTTCGGGAGGAAACGAGCATCTGGGACTCGTGGGCCGACGCGGAGGGACGGCTCGACACCGCCTACGGTCGGTTCTGGCGGCGGTACCCGGTTCCACCGGCAGACGATCGCCTCGACGGCGAGAGCTGGGCGGAGGCGGACAACCGCTGGCTCAACGCCGACGGGACGTTCGACCAACTCGGCTACGTCATTGACACCCTGCACGAGCAGCCCAATTCCCGACGGCTCGTCGTCAACGCTTGGCATCCGGCGAACGCGGCCGTCTCGACGCTGCCACCGTGTCACTATACGTTCGTGTTCAACGTCCAAGGCGATCGGCTCAACTGCCATCTCACCCAGCGATCGGGTGACATCGCGCTCGGGATCCCGTTCAATATCGCGGCCTACGCGCTTTTGACGCACGTTGTGGCCAACGAGACTGGCTTTGCGGTCGGAACGTTCGGCCACTCGATCGTCGACGCACACGTCTATTGCGGGGCCGGCGATCGCGGCGCATGGTACGGCGAGCACCTCGGGGAACTGCGCGACCGCGTCGCCGCAGTCGACGACCCAGCAGACTATCTCGACGTCCGCGCGTGGATCGACGAGACCGCGCCTGCGGGTGACACCGGACCGTACGGGAATCCGCTCGATCACGTCCCTGGGCTTCTCACCCAGTGTTCGCGGACGCCGCGTGAGCGCCCGACGATCGAGGTCGATGACGTCCCCCTGTCGGACCTCCGCTTTGAGAACATTCGACTACAGGGGTACGATCCGGCTGCTGCGATCGACTTTGGAGTCGCTGAATGAGCACGGACTCCACAGATGAGGCAGCCACGACAGACGATCCCGAAATTGTCCTCATCGCAGCCGTCGCCGAAAACGGTGTGATCGGCGTCGACGGCGAGATGCCGTGGCACCTCCCCGAGGACCTCACGCACTTCAAGCAGACGACGATGGGTCATCCCGTCGTGATGGGCAGACGGACGTACCAGAGCATCGAGCGTGCGATCGACGGCCCGCTTCCGGGTCGAACCAACATCGTATTGAGTCGCAGCGATCCGGCTGTCCCCGACGATGTGATTGTCGTCGAGTCGATCGACAACGCACTCGAAGCCGCACGAGAAATGGACAGTGAACGGCTGTTCGTGATCGGTGGCGGCACCGTCTACGAGCAGTTCTTCGATCGGGCCGATCGGCTCGTCATTACCGAAATCGAGTCGGCCTACGACGGCGACACAAGATTTCCCGAGTTCGACGAGACGGAATTTACTGAAGCAGCGCGCGACGATCGTGACGGCTTTTCGTTTGTCGAGTACGAGCGCTGTTAAACTGCTGTGGCGAGTTCACTGAACGATCGTACTGATTACTTGACGATCGCATCGAGTTCGCCAACTCCGGAGACGATCGCCCGAATGCGATCGCCCGATCGGATCACCCCTGCACCTGGCGTGCCAGTCGAGATCACGTCGCCCGGTTCGAGCGTCATGCCCCGAGAGTGAAACGCGACCAGCTCGGCGGGCGAATGCCGCATGTGGTCGATCGTGTTCTCGGCGATCGTCTCGCCGTTGATCTCGGTGCGAACCATCGTGTCGGCTGAAACCACGCCAGCGCCCGAGGACGGCACGACGAGATGTGGTCCGAAAATAAAAAACGAGTCAAAGCTCTTTGCGCGGGTCAAAAACCGCGGGTTTCGCTCGAGGATGTCCTCTGCGGTCATATCGATCACGGGGACAAACCCAGCGATCACGTCCGACACGCGGTCTGGAGTTACGTGCGAGCAGGTGTGGCCAATCACGACCCCGAGTTCAGCCTCGGCCGTGACGCGATCGCTCACGTCGGGCAACCGGATCGGGCCATCTGGCGGGGCGATCGCCGTGTGCGGTTTCAGGAAGCTCGCCGGCTCATCGGGGGTCGTCTCTTTGAGGTCTGCGGCGTGATCGGCGTAGTTCAATCCAATCCCCCACAGCTTACGCGGCTCGAACGGCGTCCCGAACGACAGCGCGGTGGCTGGAATCCGCTCGGCTGGTGCTGCGTCAATGTCGATCGCGTCTGCGTTCCGCGCGGCGGCGACAATACTTGTCACACCGGGCAGCACCGCCGACACCGGAACGAATCCCTCGCCGTCACCGACGACGCGTCGACCGTCGATCGTTCGGCCAAATCGAATCGTTCGGGCCATCACTCCGTCTTGTCGGTCCAGAAGTCGAACGATCGTCCTGGCGCGAAGACATCGAGGCCGATCGCGGTCGTTTCGCCGGTGTTCTCGACGCGGTGGGCCTCCCACGCCTCCAGATGGACCGAATCGTACTGTTCGAGCGTCACTGTCTCCGTTTCGGTGTGGATGGTCAACTCGCCTTGCAGACAGACACAGACTTGCTCATTTTCGTGGTCGTGCATCGGTGAACTATGTCCCGGTGGCTTTTCGAACCACTCGAAGGAGAAGGCATCACTGCCTGCCAGTGCGGCTCGGCCCCAACCCTCCTCGGGTTCGTACGTCTCCGCGTCGTCGAAGGGAACGTGTTCCATACCCGACCCTCACAGGGACCAAACAAATCGGTTGCGGCGCCGGCACACTGGAATCCTCACGCCAGCAACCGCTGCGGTTGATACAAGTAGCCTACAGATTTGACCCGCCGCTGCCGCCGTCGATCACGATCGACTGGCCGTTGATGTAGCCGGACTTCGGCGACGAGAGAAACGCGACCGTGTTCCCGAGTTCCATTGGATCGCCGATGCGTCCCAGCGGGTTCGACGCGCCCCAGTCAGCCAGCCCTTCCTCGTAGCTGTCGTACTCACCACGCTCGATCGCCTGCTCAATCAGATCACGGATCCGCGACGTTTCGTGTGAGCCCGGAAGCACCGCGTTGGCGCGCACATCCGGGGCGAGCTCCAACGACAGCGTCTTTTCAAGCCCGATCACGCTCATCCGCACTGAGTTCGACAACACGAGCGAGTCGATCGCTTCCTTGACGCTTCGGGAGGTGATGTTGACGATCGTCCCGCCGTCGTCGGCCGCGAGCGGCTCTGCAGCAGCCCGACACAGCCGGACGACGCTCATCACGAGTAGATCGTACGCGTCATACCAGTCCTCGTCGTCCGTTTCGAGGAACGGGCCGCTCGGGGGACCGCCCGCAGAGGTGACGAGGTGATCGAGTCGGCCGAACCGATCGATCGGCGTCTCAACGAGCGTCTCGATATCATCTGCATTGGTCAGATCGCCCGGTACAGCCACAACTTCGGCGTCGCCAGCGGCCTCCTCGCGGAGGTCCGTGGCTGCCTCCTCGAGTGTCGTCTCGTCGCGACCGTTGATCACGACGTTCGCGCCCTCGCGGACGAGTGCGCGTGCGGATGCGTTGCCAAGCCCGCGGCTGGATGCGGTAACGAGTGCGACGTTTCCGTCGAGTTCGAGATCCATACTCCAATCGGCGGCCGGCACCTACAAAACCGTTGACCCCCCGGCGGCATCGACCGGTGGCTGCGGTTCCCTGTGCTTTGGCCGTCGCCCCGCTCAACCGACTACTCGTCTGAATCGAGGGCGTGCCACGACAGCCGGGGGTTTCGCGCCGCGCTGGCCTGATCGATCCGGGTCGCAGCCGTCCGGCTCGGCGCGGATTCGATCGCCTCGTCGGTGTCGCTGTACGCGCGGTTGAACGCCTCCGCGAGCGAATCGAGTGAGCGTTTCGTTTCGATCTCGGTCGGTTCGGTCAACATCGCCTCGGGGACCATTTCGGGCCACTTGGTCGTCGGTGGGTGGACGCCAAAGTCGAGCATTCGCTTTGCGACATCCGCGGCGTCGCGATCGCCCGACGTTGCGGCGAACTCGTGGTGGAACGGGCCGTACGGAATCTCTAAGTCTATCTGGGACGCGAGGTAGTTCGCGTTGAGAACCGCCTTCGCGCTCGCATCCAACAGCCCCTCGTCGCCGAGTCGAGCGATGTACGCGTACGTCTTGATCAACACCAGCCAGTTGCCGGTGAAGCCGTGGACCTTCCCGATCGATCGCTCGGGCTCGAACTCCTCGTACGCACCGCTGTCTGTCTGTTTGACCTGTGGCGTGGGCAGATAGGATTCGAGTTCCGACACCACGCCGACCGGGCCCGCGCCGGGACCGCCGCCGCCATGCGGGGTTGCGAACGTCTTGTGGACGTTGTAGTGCATGATGTCGAATCCCATGTCGCCCGGCCGGGCCCGCCCGAGCAGCGCGTTGAGGTTCGCGCCGTCGTAGTACAAGAGCCCGCCGGCGTCGTGGACCATCTCGGCGATTTCGACGATATCGCGTTCGAACAATCCGATCGTGTTCGGGTTCGTCAGCATGAGCGCCGCGGTATCCGCTGAGACAGCGGCCTCGAGCGCCTCGAGGTCAACACGGCCGTCCTCGCCGGGCGGAAGCTCGACAACATCGTAGCCGGCCATCGAGGCCGTTGCGAAGTTGGTTCCGTGCGCAGAGGCAGGAATGATGACCTCGCTGCGGTCGTTGTTGTGGTGTTCGTGGTACGCCTTTGCGATCAAGATCCCGGTGAACTCTCCGGCCGCACCGGCGGGCGGCTGCAGCGTTACCGCGTCCATTCCGCCGATCGTCCCGAGACACTCCTGTAGCCGATAGCGGAGTTCGAGGTTCCCCTGTGCGGTCTCGGCGGCTCGATCGGGGTGAATCGCCGCGTTGGGGTCGGCGGCGACGTCTTCGGTGAACTTGGGGTTGTACTTCATCGTACAGGAGCCAAGCGGGTACGGCCCGCTTTCGATGCTCCAGTTCATCTGCGACAGTCGGGTGTAGTGGCGGGCGATCTCCGGTTCCGACAGCGATGGCAGCGTCACTGAATCACGGGTGAGATCAGCCGGCAGTGGCCCGTCGTCGTCGATCTCGACGGTGGTCTGGTCCTTCTCGGAAAGCAGCGGTTCGCGCTTCGTCTCGTCGTGGGTGTAGCGTGCCTGGTCGTGAATCATACGGCCACCTCCTCGAACGCGGCGACGAGTTCGTCGGCCGCGGACTCATTCACGTCTGTGATACACACCTGCAGTTCGTGTTCGCCGACGACGTGGACAGCGAACCCCTCGGACGCTAACTCGCCGGCGATCGCCGCCGCAGGCTGATCGGTATGGACGACGAACTCCCGGAAGTGGTGTCGGTCGTGGACCGGCGCTTTGTAGCCGGTGAGCGCGTCGATCTCGGCCGCTAGCGACTGGGCGTTTCGGACGCTGTCTTCTGCGAGCGAAACCAGTCCCTCGGGGCCAAGCCACGCGGCGTGGATTGCCGCTCGAAGCGCGACCCACGCCTGGTTCGTACAGATGTTTGAGGTCGCTCGCTCTTTGCGAATGTGCTGTTCGCGGGTCTGCAGCGTCAGCGTGTACGCCCGTCGCTCGTCGGCGTCCTCGCTTGCCCCGACGAGCCGGCCGGGAACCTGCCGGAGAAACGTCTCTTTGGTCGCAAAGATCCCGAGCCCCATTCCGTCTGTCGTCGGCAGTCCCAACACGTCGGCCTCGCCGACGACCACGTCCGCGCCAACCGACGCTGGCTCCGACAGCAACGACAGCGCGAGCAGATCCGTTCCGAGCACGAACAGCCCTTCGTTGTCGTGGGCCACGTCGGCGATCGCGTCGAGCGATTCTTCGATGGTCCCACGAACGGTCGGATTCTCGGCGTACACTGCGGCCGTTTCCTCGCCAGCGATCGCCCGCAGCGAGTCGAGATCCACGTTGCCGTCATCCATGCCGTACGTCTCGATCTGCATCCCTGCGCCGTCGACGTAGTTTTCGACCACCGCGCGCTTGCCCGCACGCAGCGTCTCAGGGACGAGAACGGTATTTCCGGTCGTCGAGCGGACCCGCCCGGCGAGCAGGGTCGCCTCTGCGAGTGCAGTTGCGGCGTCGTACATCGAACAGTTCGCGACCGGCAGGCCGGTGAGCTCAACGAGCATCGACTGATACTCGAACAGCGCCTGCAGGAATCCTTGCGTGATTTCGGGTTGATACTGGGTGTAGCTCGTGATGAACTCGGCACGATCGGCGAGGTGATCGACGATCGAGGGGACGTAGGTGCTGTAATGGCCCCGTCCCATGAACTCGGTGAGCGAGTCGTTTTGAGAAAACATCTCCGCAAGCTCTGTTCGCACTGCCCGCTCACTCTGGGCGTCGATTCCCAACTCGCCGTCGAATGCGACGTCGGCTGGAATGTCGAACAGATCGGCCTCGGTGTCGACCTCGAGCGCCTCGAGCATCGATTCGGTGTCTGCTGTTGTATGCGGAGCGAACGGGCTCCCGTCTGGTATGTGTGCTGTCATGGTGTCTGAGTCTGAGTACGATCGAATCCTGTCTTGCGGGGACGTTCGATCGTGTCCGGCGTTATTCGATCTGTGCAGCGTATGCGTCGGGCGACAGGAGTGCGTCGTGGCCTGTCGGATCGTCCGCGTCAACTTCGAGCATCCAGCCGTCCCCGAACGGATCATCGTTCACTAGTTCGGGCTCGTCAAAAAGTGCCTCGTTCACGGCCACCACTTCGCCGGTGACCGGCGAGTAGAGATCCGAGACTGCTTTGATCGACTCAACCACTCCGAATGTCTCTCCGGCGGTGACTGTGTCTCCGACCGACGGCAGCTCGACAAAGACGACATCACCGAGTTCGTCCTGTGCGAAGTCGGTGATTCCGACTCGAACGGTCTCGTCGTCGGTACTCGTCCACTCGTGCGATTCGAGGTATCGCTTGTCTTCAGGTACGTCGAAGCTCATCGTTCGTGTGATTTGACCTCAGTCTGTGATAAATGGCGGTGTTGTGACCGTGGCCTCTTTTGGCTTGCCGCGGACACGAACGTGGACTGTCTCGCCCGCTTCGACGCCTGCGTCGAGGTAGCCAAGCCCGATCGGCTCGCCAAGCGTTGGGCTCATTGTGCCGCTCGTGAGATGCCCGATCGACTCCCCATCGGTATCCGTCACCTCGTAGCCGTGCCGGGGAACGCCGCGTTCTTCGAGCATGAGTCCCGTAAAACGCTCGTCGATCCCGGCGTCTTTCTGGGCGGCGATCGCATCTCGGCCGACAAAGTCGGTATCGAGCGCGACGGTGAATTCGATGTTCGCCTCAAGCGGCGTCCGCGGCTCCTCGTCGGGATCGAAGTCCTGCCCCGAAAGGAGATACCCCATCTCCGTCCGGAGCGTGTCGCGCGCGCCGAGCCCGCAGGGCTGACAATCGAGGGCGGACCACACTGGCTCGGCATCGCTTGCGGGACACAGCACCTCGAAGCCGTCTTCGCCGGTGTAGCCGGTCCGAGAAACCAGACACCGCACGCCGGCGATCTCGAAGGACTCGAACTCCGTCCACGAGAGATCGGCCGCGCTGGGATCGGCGGCTGTGGTCATGAGCCCCTCCGCCTCGGGACCCTGGACGGCGAACATTGCCCACTCGTCGGTGACGTTCTCGACCGTTGCGTCGAGGTTCCACTCGTCGCGGTGATCGACCCAGCGATCGTACATCTGTTGATCGTGACCCGCGTTCGGGACGAACCGCACGAGCGGCTCGCCGTCGCGATCGGCCAACCGGTAGACGATCGTGTCGTCGAGGATGATCCCCTCCTCGGTGGTGATGCAGGCGTACTGGGAGTTTCCTGGCTCGAGCCGCGTGACGTCGTTAGTTGTGAGCCGCTGGGTGAGCTCGATCGCGTCGGGGCCGGAGACGTCGATCTCGCTCATGTGTGAGACGTCGAAGATCCCCGCGTGCTCGCGGACCGCAGCGTGTTCCTCGCGGATCGAATCAAACGACACCGGCATCTCCCAGCCGCCGAAGTCGGTGAATTTCGCGCCACGATCGTCGTGGACCGTGTGCAGTGGTGGCATTCGGGACATACCCATACCGTCTCGCCCGAGCGTGTAACCTTTTTTCATCCCGGTAGCCGATGCCCATCGAGTGATCCCACGATAGACAAACGGTGCGCACCTCACCAGGGACAAACGCCACGATCATGTGCGTTGGGTGCTGAACGCATGGTATGACTGCCGATCGGGGAGGCGATAGCCTCCAGGAGGGCGTTGCGCTGTTCGTCGACGGGCCGAATATCCTTCGCGAGGAGTTCGACGTCGATCTCGATGACATTCGTGAGGCCGCCGAGGTGAAGGGCCACCTTGTCGCGACCCGACTCTACGTCGACGAACACGCCACGCCAGGGTTGATCCAGGCCGCAGAAGCCCGCGGCTTCGAAGTGATCGTCACGAGCGGCGATGTCGATGTAAAGCTCGCGGTCGATGCGACCGAATTCGCGATCGACGGGACGGCCTCGCTGCTCGCGATCGCCTCGCGAGACACCGATTTCAAGCCCGTTTTGGAGATTGCCAACGCCCGTGGGCTCCGGACGTTCGCCATCGCGCCCGGAACCCACGGCCGATCAGACGCGCTCAGGAACGCGGCGACTGATTCGATAACGCTCGATGGGGATGTCGCTGGGGGACCGGCCGATCGAACCGACGGGGACGGATCAGCAGACCGAACCGGCGAGGGTAGGTCAGCGGATCGGACTGCGGGGGATCGATCGGCCAGCAACAAGTCAGACGAGTAATATCCACCACCCCCTACAGCATCGTCTCAAACCAGAAGTGACGACAGATTCTGCAGCAGACGTTGATAACCCGATCAATAAAACACTGATCGCCCGGCGTCTCAGAAGGAGTCGATCACTGGAATCCCAACGGTTCCGAAGTCCGTCATCGCCTCAAGTTCGTCGTTCACGTCACCGAGATCGACGGTTTTTGAGACAACGGCACTCGGATTGAGTTTGTCCGTCGCGACCATTCGGAAGATCTCGTCGTATCGTGTCGGTGGCATCCCCAGCGAACCGATGAATTCGATCTCCTTCATGACCATTGCATCGGTCGGCAACCCGACGACGCCCTCTTCGTCCTGTGTTGTGAGGCCGATCTGAACGTGCTGGCCTCGGGTGCCGAGACTCAAAACGGAGTTGCGGCAGGTCTCGGCGATCCCAAGCGCGTCAACGCTGATGTCTGCACCGCCGCCGATCGTCTGTTGGACCGCTCCCGGGACATCGTCGTATTCGGTGGCGTTGACTGTCTCAACCGCACCGAGCTCCTCAGCCTTTCGCAGTTTCTCGTCGGTAAGGTCCACGGCGACCACGTTTGCGCCGAGCGCATCACCGATGTGGACCGCTGAGAGGCCGACGCCGCCACAGCCGTGGACAACGAGCCAGTCGCCAGCCTCGACGTCTGCGCGGTGTGCCAGCGCATGGAACGAGGTCATGAACCGACAGCCCAATCCTGCCATGTCGACCGACGAGACGCCGTCAGGAAGTTCGACCAGGTTGTGGTCTGCGGCTGGTACATGGAGCTCTTCGGCAAACGCCCCCTGCACCGGTTCGACGAACCCGAGTGGCATGACGTTCTCGCAGGTGTTCGAGTGTCCTCGACGACACTGCGGGCACGTGCCGTCTCCGAGATTGAACGGCACCGCGACGTGGTCGCCCTCATCGATATTTTCGACGTTTTCCCCGACCGCAATTACCCGTCCGGCTGGTTCGTGGCCCAGAATCTGCCCCGGTTGGGGTTGGATACCGAGCCAGTCCCAGTCACCTTGCCACCCATGCCAGTCCGATCGACAAATGCCACACGCATCGACTGCAACAACAGCCCCGTCAGGGGTGACATCGGGCGCGTCAACGTCAGTTATCTCGAGCGGTTCCCCGTGGCTTTCGAGTACTGCTGCTCGCATACACCACTACTTTTCAATGATAGTGCAAAATAGTATCTATTACAATCATTATATAGCTTAAACAACACAACGGCGCATATTTATTGATAGCGCTCGGGAACGTACTGCTCGAAGCGAGCGGGAACATATCCGAACACGATCGGGGCAATGGCGGCCAGTTGGCGCCGAAGTATTACATAGCTCCCCCCAACCACGAGCAGCGCGAGCACGACCCACCGAAACGGCGGGGAAAGCACCACTACCAGTGGGAGCCCGAGAAACAACGCGAGCCCGAGATCCTCTGGAGCGCCATCGTACCGAATCACCCGTCTGGGCCGCCGCCACCGACGCTTTACGTGGTCATACACCGCGCGATCTGAGCCGCCTTCCCACGGTCGGAGCTCAAGCCCGCCACCAAACCGATCCATTTGACAGTGAACTGCTGCGCCAATCATCGCAAATGCGATCGCGACCGCCTCCGGTGTTGGACGCACAGCTGCGAAGGCGATCGCCGCCAGCGCGAGCAGTGGGTATATTGTCGGATAGTGAAGTGTTCGACGGTGGCCCGCGTACAGGTCTAGATCGGGGAATATGCCCCCAATGAGCCCGCCAGCTAATGCTGCCGTGGTAAACTCGGGGGCAGCGAACGCGACTGGTGTCGCTATGGCCAACCCCACGATCGCGTGGGTTGGAAGCATCATACCGGTCTCTGGGCTTGAGACGCATATAAGCCCGACGACTCAGTCGACCTCCCAGATTGGCTCTTGGGGGAAGTCACGTACTTATATCCGTGTCTCTTTTTGTGAGTGTACATGGGCAAAAACGGCGGGCGTCGAACCGGGAGGAGCCCGGACAGAGGAGAAGACGACATCCTCGCCCGACTCTTTCGAAGCGGGCGAACCAATGCACTCGTCTCGTGGGTCCTCGTTGGTATCCTCCTTACTGTACTGGCCGAAAGCGTCATTGACTTCGATCGGCAGTGGATTGTGTTCGTCACCGCAACCGGGGCAATTGTGCTCCTGCCCCCGATCGCATACCGTGACTGGCGCGTGATGCTTCCGTGGGAAGTGCTCGTAATCGCGTTGTTCCCAATCCTGATCCGCGGGCTTTTCGCCGGTGAGGTCGGCACCTTTGCCACATACTTTGCCGTTGCGGGACTCGCTCTTTTGGTCACTGTCGAACTGCACATGTTCACCACCGTCCGACTGACCCACTGGTTCGCGGTCGCATTCGTCGTGATGGCGACGATGGCCGTCGTGGCGGTGTGGACGATACTGCGGTGGAACATGGACAACCTGCTCGGAACAAACTTTCTGACGACAAATGAGGAACTCATGATTGAGTGGATGTACGTGACACTCGCTGGGATCTCCGCCGGTGTGTTGTTCGACTCGTACTTCCGCCAGCGCGGTAGACGGCTCCGCCGGGCGATTCGCCGGGTGGTCGGCGTATGACGCTGCTCCCGCGACCAGGGATCCACAATCAGCGTCGACTGACCCGGACGATGCAGGCAGTCCTTCTCGCGATCGTCGCATACGGCGTGGTTTTCAGCCAACCGAAGGCGATCACAAACGGTGGGATTGCGCTGTTGATCACATTTCTGCCGGCAGTTTTAGAGCGGAACTACAACCTCCCGCTTGACCCGTGGCTCGCGCTGTGGATCACGGTTGCAGTCTTCTTGCATACGATGGGGTCTGCAGGATTGTACGCCCGTGTCGGCTGGTGGGACCACCTCACCCACGCGATGTCTGCCTCGCTCATTGCGGGGGCAGGATACACGGTTGCCCGGGCGATCGACCTCCACAGTGATGACATCAATATCCCAAATCGGTTCGCGTTCGTCTACATTCTCATTGTGGTTCTCGCCTTCGGCGTCATCTGGGAGTTGTTCGAGTTCGGGCTGGACATTGTTGCAAACGAAACTGGAATCACGATGCCGCTTGCCCAGCACGGACTCGATGACACGGTCCGTGATGTGATGTTCAATTCGGTTGGTGCGATCCTTGTTGCGATCTTCGGCCAAGTCCACCTCCTCAGTCTGGCAGAGATTGTGAACATTAGTCTGTTCGCGAACGAGTAAGCACATCTAAATGGTCGGCTCATCTCACGAGCGACGTGTCGACCGTCGATCGCGAGACATGCAGCCGACCGCGGGTTTTTATTTGGCGATCGCTTCTTATTTTCATGCTCGGGTTGCGATTCTTCACGTGCGATCGCTGTGGGCTCGTCCACGCTGACGTCGACAACCCACCTCGCTGTGGCCGTTGTGACCACACCCGACTCACTGACATCACCGCTTCGACAGCCGCAGAACCATACTTTACCGATGCGATCGACAACCTCCACGATTACAGCGGAGAAGAAGACGACGCTGTCTCACTCTGAATCGCCGTTCCCGAGATGCGTTTCATCAACCTGTTCGACATCTGTGATCTGCGCATCATCGAACTGCTCGGTCTCTGTCGCCGCTCCATCACCAGACTGTTTGGTGACATCCATGGAACGGCCGTCCGACTCATAGCTGCCCGTCGCGGGAATCTCGTTCGGTGGACGGTAGCCGTAGTACATCTCCTCGTGAAGGACCACGTGCAGGTCTCGATCTGGGTCGTAGACGACGCCGGTGTCAGTACTGATGGCGAAATCGACCAGATCGCCAAGTGACGCTGCCTCGATTTGTACCGACTCCACGACTTCGTCCGGCAGCGACATCGTTGTGATCCACTCATCGAAATCCTCTCGATCGTCACGATAGGCGAGATACCCACGTTCGCGCTCATCAAGCGCAAGTCCACGCCGCTTCCCAACAACCAATCCACTCAAAAGCAGTAGCGAAGCGATACCCACGATCGGTGCACCGACGGTTAGCACCGGCGAGTGAGAGCGCTGGACCGGGACAGCAACCGTTGCTTCGAACTCCTCGCGGTTTTGTGAGGTTTCGCTGATCGTGTATGCGTCGCCGCTAGCGTCGATCAACAACGTGTATGTTCGTGTTCTATCGACTGATTTACCGTTAACAGTCCCCGAAAGGTGAACGTCGGCGCGGACGGCCGTTTCAATTTCGCCGGGCACATCTCCGAGTTCTTCCTCAATCTGGCTCGTCTCGTTTTCCACCTCTGAGACGTTGAAACTGAATGGGACCGCTTGTTCTGTCCCCGGAGAAAGTGACGACTCAGTACGGCTATCGATCTCGGTTTCGTCCTCCCAGACGGGTTGTTCCGCTTCCGATCCGTCTTCTCCCTCGACGATCGCCTGCCGGTGGACCGTCAGATTGATTTCGACGTCAATGTCACCGTTGTCGCTTGCTTCATACCCGAACACGAACGCGCCGTTCATCTCTGGGGCGATTTTTGTGGGATAAATAGACCGGTTCTCCAGTGTGGTGCCTTGTTGATAGAGTGAGTTCGGTTCGGTCACTTCAGCCTCGTGATCGAAGGTTCCTTCGGTCGCCCACGTGGATTCGATCCGCTCTGTGGTCGTCGTCCCCGGGTCAATGTGGGCCGTGTACGTTCCCCAAGCCCCGAGCAGTAAGATGACGACCAGCGCGACCGTGATGACTTCGAACCACGCGTCTAACAGCGCCCGTAGCCGGAGCCGCCAGCTCACGGCGCATCACTGGTCGATAGCGGCCATTCGATCCGCCAGCAGAAACGATCGCGACAGCGTTGTTTCATTACCCCTCATGACGGCGATCATGAATTTTGTTATGTGCTGGTTTTGATTGGAGAATGCTTGCTCCGATCGGTAATGTGAATTTAACTAGAGATAACAGCAGTTTGCGTCACCGATCGAAGTCGTACAGTCGCCACAGTGCCCGACGGGGTCGCCACCCGCCGTCACGGCTCCGATCACGCACCCGTCCACGACCAACCAGCAGCATCGACAGTAGATAAAAACTTCCTCCAAGGATCCCGTTGATCACAATAAGTGGTGCCCACGGGTGGAATTCATACAGGGCACGAATCATCCCGATCGGTAAAATCGCCAGGTACCGGCGCTCGGTCACATACTGCGGGTAGTATCCGGTCTCCGACGGAGCGGAGAGTGTCACTGTTAGTTCCTCCTGTCCGCCGCGTTCGAGGTACAACTCCTGTTGGTTAGGCTGGACGCGATCGCTTCCGGCCTCGAAGTACGAGACAACCGGGAGCAGCCCACCGTTTTGGAACTCGTAGGTGAGTTCCGAAGACTCACCCTGCGGCACGACGGTCGGCTGATCGGAGTCGAACTCCGCGCTGACCATGCCAATCTGTTCGGTTCCAGCAGGGCCGATCATCGCCGCCGTTGCCGCGACGACGATCAGGAGGGCGAATGCGCCGACGATCAACCGCGGATCGATCCCGCTGTCGCGCGATCGAGAGCGCGGTCGCTCTTTCTTATTCCCGAAGACAAACACGTCGATTGCGTAGGCCAGTATTGCGATCGCGCCGATCAGGTAGCCTAGCCCCTGCGTTCCGACAACGGCGCTCGTTCCGAGCACTCCCGCGATCTGCATCTGCGCCGACTTGACTACACTCCCGACGCCCATCACGGCGGTTCCGAGATTCGGGATGACGACAACCTCGCCGTTTACCTGCAGCGCCTTGGCTTTGAGTTGGCCCTCGGCAACCGGTGGCTCATCCCCTTCCTGATCGGTAAACGGGTTGGCGTCACCTCTGGTGACATACCCCTCGTCGGTTTCGCCGACGACACGGTGGGTAGTGAGCCCCCCGCCGTGGAGCTGATCGGCGTCGAAGGTCACGACGTCACCCTCTTGGACCGGTCCGGCGATCGCTATGGGGACCGCAATGAATCCATCGCCAGGTTCGAGCGTCGGCTCCATGCTGTCGGTTTCGACGTATGAGGGGCCGACTGGGATGCCGTAGAACTGGCCGACGACCATGGCTCCGAGCAGCAACACAAGCAGGATGCCAAGAGTATACGTTAGTGTGTTTCGAGTCATAGGCGACGCCGATCGAGTATCAGTTCTGGTTATCGGTCAACTCGAATATTGCTATACGGAGCTTATCTGGGGTAACACCGAATTACGCGTCAAATCGATAGACAGAGCTGCCTTGGGTCTTCGAATCGTCCGCCTACTCCCGGTGCTACTGTGACAGTCGCAACGTATCACTATTGACCAAAGATACATATTCGATCGACACCCGCTTTTGCAGAATCTTCGTGTAGAGAACCGTTGAGACGTACCACCCCCTCCGACCATCGAATCGGTAACCACGCGGCACTCCTCGGGAGTGATCACACTGTCGGAGACCGTCAAAAATACGACAAATGCTGCCCTGTGGGTTTCGATCTTTTCGACAACGGCGGCGGATCGACCTACCCCTTCGTCGATAATCGCGATTTCGTCAAAAGAATGTACGCGGGCTAGGATTTTAATGTCGGCACGACTCAACCCGAGATTGCGTCTCAGCCAATCGGCAACGGGTGAGTCCTCGATTCGACTATTCGAGTGTATTGTCCTAATCACGCCTCTGTATCCGGCGTGCGTCGGCGTACTCAGCTTCGGTCCCGTCGGTGACGACCTCGCGGTACACTGCTTCGGGGACAGGATACGACCCGTCGAGTGCTTTGACCAGTTGGAGCCAATTTATTTTTGATAAATCCATCAGCGGGTTAGGATCGAAAACCCTACTCACAGTTCCTCCAGATAAGCTTCGAGGTGGTCACTCGACACCCACGCAGTGTCGGAGTCCTCGACCGGACGTGTAAACACCCAGACCGAGCAATCCGCGAGTTCGGTCGCCTTCGACAGTGACAGGCCGTCGTCGTCGTAAGTGTTTGTGTGTGCGCTCCTTGTGTTCCGCTTCGAGTCTTTGCGAGGGTTTTCCTGACGGCTGTGCTCCGGTCCAGCCGTTCAATTTCAAGATACGCTTTGAACTCGTTCGGAGCTCGTGTCGAGGCCGTTCCCATACTGTACCCTATATTAATATGTATACGAGTCTCTCGACAAAGCGTGTGATCGCTATTCGTAGACATAGCAGGAATAATCTATGTGTACACGCACTGGTTGGGGACTTAATCAGTACGACAATTCTTGTTATTCAAAATATACGTTTATATTTGTAATATATGGATAGTGAAGTCAAAAAGAAGGTACGATATCAATTATATTTCCCAATCCTCTCCGGCAACCGGTCCTTCAACAGCACGGGTCACAAACGAAGTGTCGAAGGTTTGTTCAGCATCTCGGTCGTTCGTGACCGTGAACCGCATATCAATCTCGACATTTTCTCCGGGATCTAGTCTTGCTGCTCCGCCGGGATACCGTATACCGGTGCAGGCGGTATTGACGAACCCGACATTGTTATTTCCACTAGATGTGAGATCATCGTCAATTGGGACCGGATTACTTGCCTTATTAACTGGTGAAATAGTTTCAGGCCATGAAATATCGACAACATCAACACCCGGGCGAGATACCGTATCTCCCTCCCATTTTGCACCCTTTGGATCGCTTACGGGTGACTCAGATTCGTCAACCAAGAATTGAGTCGACGGTGGCCCACCCTGACTAACCCCACTTAGACTCACCTCTTCATACGACGGGATGACTACGTCAACAGTATTCGTCCCCTGGTTCGTGATCCCAAATACACCCTCAAAAAGGGTGTTGGCTTTAGCGTTGATACCACCGCCAAAGCCGTTATCTCCGAAAGTCAATTTTAACATACCGTCATTATATTCGGCGTAGTCACTAGTGGGGTAAAAATTAACATAGGCCTCTCCGTTTTCATCGGGCTGAATGGATAGTGCAAAATCCCGTTGCCCTGTTACTTGACTGAACGCACCACTACCTATTACAGCCGCTCCACCAGCGGCGATCGATCCTGTTCCGATTAGGAATTTACGTCGTTGCATTGTTTCACCTTGTCAGTGCACCCGTCTTCGCCGGGGCACCTACAGGAACCAATACCCCTCTATACTCACTTTGGAATAGAGACCCCCCCGAGATCGCAAACCCCTGTTTGCAAGAAATCAGTGCGTCGAAATCGGGTGTTTTCACTCCTGTGTCCCCTTTGGACACAGTCGGAGACGATCTGCAAACTGTCGTTTTCCTGAATACTTCCTTGTCGAACCACATCTGCTCGCAAGCGTGCCGCCTGCGATAAGCCGAACTTACTCACATCTGGGTCACAGTTTCAACCAATATTGTACAAAAAATCAACAGAAGATTTTCATGAAATGAACACTACAATCTGCGATTATCAATTTCCCACGTATGAGAAAATACCTGCGAGAAAGGTAAGCAAATATGTCAGCCAATGATGTTTGTGAACTTATAACTAAGCTAAATTCTCCTAATCCAATTTTGTGATGGGGGAAAATGAGTAGCTCATCTACGCCAAGAGGTGGGGGTACAGATCAAATAGACAATTCACCCGGTACGGATCACGTAACGATCGCGACCGATACGAACGGACTCACCCGCGACGAAATTTTTGAAGTTCTGAGCAATCAGCGTCGACGGTACGCTTTTCACTACTTGCGTCAACACGAGGGCGATACGGTCGGCGTGGGAAAACTCGCCGAACAGATCGCCTCGTGGGAACTTGCCAAACCGCCCGAACAGCTCACCGCAGCGGAGCGCAAACGCGTCAAGACGGCGCTCCATCAGTTCCATCTCCCGAAAATGGACGATCTTCGGTTTGTTAAGTACGATTCCGATCGGGGCGATGTTCGGCTCGTCGAGGAGGTTTCCGACGTCGAGATCTATCTCGACATTGTCCCCAGACTAGACATCCCTTGGGGACAGTACTATCTTGGACTTACAGGCCTCAATGTACTTCTTTTGACGGGCTCTCTGACCGATGCTCCATTGATTTCCGACGTATCAATCCTTCTGTGGGCCGTGTTTTTCCTCGTTGTCTATGGGATCTCCGCGATATTTCACGCCTACTGGAACCGCACTCAGACCCGATTTGGAGTTGACGAACAGCCGCCGGAGGTGGGCAGAGTGTGACCTCCCGGCTCCGCGCCGCTGCGTTCGCACTCGGCGCGATCGCGATCCTGCTGGTCGTCTCCGGGACTGGCGGCTACTCGACGGCGGCCGCCGATCGATCGGTTGCCATAGACGTCGTCCCCGACGAGAATGCATTCCTCGGGATCGAACGCGACGTCGTCGAAGTGGACAACGCAACGGTCGAAGTGCTCACCATGAGGAACCAGTTCCCCGTCGAGATGACAGTCACTATCGATACCGAACAAACTGAGAACGAGTCGCTCGATGTAGAGATTAAAGACGACGAGTTCACACTCGCCCCCGGAGAGACGCATGAGATCGAGCCGACCGTGAACTGCAACGCTACGTCTCTGGAGACCACAGCCAACAGCACTGCGGTCACGATCGACATCTCCGGCACCGCCCCCGGATCCAGCGTCGATCTATTGCGATCCGTCGAGGTCAGTTGCACAGAGCAATCCTGACGGATACTGTCACATCAATCGACGCGCCGCAATCGAGAGGCGACGGTACCGCGACGATCACAGCGAGGCTTCGGGACACTTCTCGAACAGCATATCGCGGAACATCTGCGTAAACAACGCGTTATCGAATGACTCGACAACCGTCGTCCGCGGGCGACCGTCGGTCACGCCATCCTCGTCGACCATGCTGTACCCACGGGTCATCCCTTCACGCTCGTCAACAGCAACGTGGTAGTGGCCGGTCGACTCGATCAGCTCCGGCTCGACGAGGGCGGCTGCGAGTGCTGAATCTGGCTGGGTCGTCTGGTCCGCGCCGAGCGTTTCGCGGTTGAACTCTCGAACCGACTGTGCGATCTCGACAAAGAAGTCCCGGAGTTCGGTATCGGGACCTGTCTCGAAGGAGGCGAGCGTTTCCGCGTCGAATCCGGTGTCTCGAACCGTCAGCCCCCAATCGAAGAGGGTGACGTCGAGTTCGTCCATCACCATCTTGGCCGCGTCCGGATCGACCCAGAAATTGTACTCCGCAGCTGGAGTCACGTTTCCAAGGCAGTTGACGTTGCCACCCATGACCCAGACCTCATCGAGGAGTTCGTTGAGCTCCGGCTCCTGTCGGAGCGCGAGTGCGACGTTCGTCAGTGGTGCGATACACACGAGTGTGATTTCGCCTGGGTGTTCTCGGGCGGTCTCAACGATGTACTCGACGGCGTGTTGCTCGCCGGAGGGGATTCCTGTCTCAGGAAACAATTCGCCGCCGAGTCCGCCCTCACCGTGGACGTAATCCGCGAACGTGTGTTCTTTGAGCAAGGGCTGACGCGCGCCCTCGTAGACGGTCGCGTCGCAGTCGGTCAACGAAAGCGTGTGCTTCGCGTTCTCGACCTGATAGTCGAATTCGACGTTGCCCGCACAGATCGTCACGCCCTCGATATCGATTCGATCGGAGGTCGCGAGCATTAACAGTGCCTGGGTGTCGTCGCCGGCGGTGTCAGTGTCGACAATCACGCGCCGGGGAGCTGACTCTGGTACCATGCTGTGTCAATTCACGCGGACGCTGATAACGGCTGTTGTTGGGCCGAAATCGTGGAAGGGGGCCGCGGGCGGTGGGTGCCACGAGGTCGAAAGGGTCACATTGATCAACATCGTATCCCCGGTGTGAGTGCTCCCGCATCGGTTCTCGTGTACGACGGTCGCAAAGACGCGTTCCGGACCGCAGTCGGTCTCTTGACTCGCAACACGGACGGCCTCGTCGCAGCCCCCTGGGAGTCTGCGCGCATCCAGCGCTTTCTTGAGGCGCAGTTCGGCGATCGGCCCTTCGTCTTCCTGCTTGTCGAAGGGGACACGGTTCATGCGGGAGAGACCGCTGTTCGACGCGTGCTCGATGCCCGCGGACTGGACCCGACGATCGCACGCGCGTTCGAACGGCTCTATCCAAAAATTGCGGATCCGTTCGGCCGGGTGGTCCACGGCGAGGCGCCGGCGGATATCCACGGAACCTTCGAACTCACTCCAGACGCGCGCGAACACCTCGAACCAATTCGACAGCGCCCATAATCACAGCTTCAGGCCCTTGTTTGCTCGACGGTTTCTTTGGGGTCGACAACGCCGAGTTCTGAGAGCGCAGTGCGGACCGCGGTCTCGATTGGTGTCCGCTCGATTGGGACGACCGACTGGAGATCGGCGTCGGGATCGACTGTCACTGGTGTCCGCATACTCTCCGCCAGCACGCGGGCGATTGCAAACGGCACCTCAGTCGTGAGTCGCAGCCAGTATGACGAGAGCCGTGGCGTTAGCACGGGTACCGGAAAGATCCGGACGTTTCGGCCTTTGACCGTCGCAGTTAGCCGTAGCAGTGATTCGTAGGTCCACGTCGAAGGGCCGCCGATGTCGTACGTGTTTCCACGAGTTTCTGGCGCATCAAGCACGCCGACGAGGTACGCGATCGTGTCGGCGATCGCGATCGGCTGACACGGGGTTCGGACCCACTGTGGGACCATCATTATTGGAAGTCGATCGGTCAGATCGTGGAGAATTCGGAAGCTCGCACTCTCGGCTCCGATGATGACCGCCGCTCGGAGCACAGTCAGATCGTAGTTCCCCGACGCGAGGATCGACTCAACCTCCCGACGTGACTCAAGATGCGGAGAGAGCCCGCCACCGTCACCGCTGATCCCACTCAGATAGATCACGCGATCGACGCCTGCCTCGTCGGCGAGTTCGCGGAACCGTTCGGCGTAGGTCCGGTCGCGCTCGGCGAAGTTCGACGCAGTCAGCGAGTGAATCAAATAGTACGCCACGTCGACATCCGCACAGAGTCCCGCAAGCGAGGCAGGGTCGCCCAGATCGCCGTCAAACGCCTCGACGCCCGCAGGGAACGACGCCTCGCTTGCGCTCCGGGAGAACGCGACGACGTCGTGGCCGGCTTCCGCAAAGTGATCGACTAGCCGCCGGCCGACAAAGCCCGTCGCACCGACGATAAGAACACGCATGCCCGTCTGTACGCACGCCGAACTCAATACTATTCTCCCTGAAATCGGCTTCACATATCGGTCCGGTTGGTCGCCCCTGTGTTGTCCACGTCTGCTGCCGTTTTCTATCCGCGTGTGGCCTACTCGGCGAGCCGTTGGGTGCGATCCCGTTTTCACGTTCGTTCGCGTACACGTGGTATGTCATCTCCTGCAGGCGCTAGACGACGCGCTGGCGAACGCTGTGTCACGCTCGCAGATCGCGTCGACGCCGCCGCTGCCGAATCGATCGCTGTCCGATCGCCGCCGACAGCCGAGGTGATCGCGCAGGTTCCAGACTGTTCGCGCGACGACGTTGAGACGATAGTCGATCGCGCCCGCGCTGCCCAGACTACGTGGGCCGAGTGGCCAGTCGAAAAACGGGTTGCCGTTCTCGATCGGTTCTGTGATAGCCTCCTCGAACATCGCCGCGATCTCCTCGATTTGATCCAGCTTGAGACCGGCAAACCGCGACACAATGCCGTCGAAGAGCTATTAGATGCGGTTGGGACCTGTACGTACTATGCCGACACTGTCCCGAAACTTGTCGAATCCGAACGCCGATCGGGAGCGTTTCCAGCGATTACTGACGCGCGCGTTCACTACGAACCCGTCGGCGTCGTCGGTGTCATCTCGCCGTGGAACTATCCGTTTAACCTCTCGTTGACTGATGCGATCCCGGCGCTTGCTGCGGGTAACGCGGTCGTTTGCAAGCCAGACGAACGAACGCCGTTTGCGACGCTCTTTGCGGCGTCGCTGTTGGAGGCCGCAGGTGCGCCCCCAGGGCTGTTTGCAGTCGCGACCGGTCGGGGTGAAACGACCGGACCGGCGCTCGTCGACGCCGTCGATCATATTTCCTTTACCGGCGGCACTAAAACCGGGCGGGCAGTCGCCGAGCGGGCCGGTCGGAATCTGATCGACTGTTCGCTCGAACTCGGCGGCAAGAACCCGTTTCTCGTTCTCGACGACGCCGACATCTCCGCGGCGGTCCGGGGCGCAGTCGCCGGCGCGTTTGCCAACGCCGGTCAGCTCTGTTTGGCTCCCGAACGGATCTACGTCCACGAATCCGTGTACGAACCGTTCCTCGCAGAACTGTGCTCGGCGACCGAATCGCTCTCGATCGGTTTCGAGTTTGGATACGGGCCCGACGTTGGATCCCTGATCGACGGCGATCACGTCGATCGGGTCGACGGCTACGTTCAAGAAGCGATCGACGACGGGGCATCGTGTCACGTTGGCGGCCGTCGACGCCCTGACGTTGGACCGCATTTCTATGAACCGACGATTCTGACGGGCGTCGATCCCGACTCCCGGATTGCCTGTGAAGAGACCTTTGGCCCGGTGGTTTCGGTGACACCCGTCAAAGACGCCGCCACGGCGATCGATATGGCCACGAACACAACATACGGGCTGAACGGCAGCGTCTGGACGACAGATCTCGATCGTGGCCGGCACGTCGCCACGTCGCTCGACTGCGGAACCGTTTGTATCAATGACCCGTATCTGGTCGGGTGGGCAGCGCTGGACGCGCCGATGGGCGGCGTGGGTGACTCCGGGCTCGGCCGACGGCACGGGCCAGAAGGACTTCGGCGCTACCTCGAATCACGGACGATCGCAACCTCCCGGATCGGACCATTCGTCTCGCCGTCGGTCGTCCCGGTGGGTCTGTACGCTCGGGCACTCGTCGGATCAGCCCGCCTCCAACGAGGACTGAAACGGCTGAAGCGCCGGCTATCACCTCGCTGAGCAACCCGATTTCGATCGCTCGAATGCTCAATGAAAAACTGTATCACACCACAACCACAATTTTTGTCGCTCCCGCCGATCACCCGGTATGTTCCCCGAAACGATTGAGACTGATCGGCTTCGGCTCGCACGACTCTGTCGAGACCGCGTCTCCCCGAGTGAGTTCTATGCGGTCGCTGGACGCGGACAAACGGAGACGATCGACGAGGAGACCCAATACGTTTCTTGGAGCCCCCACGAACACCCAAAAGAATCTGCTGACGTGCTCGAATCCTTCGAGGAGGCGTGGGATAAGGGCGAGTCGGCAACGTATGCGATCTACCCGCGAGAAGGCGAGCCCGGTTCGGGTGAACTCGCCGGCAATACCGGCCTCAATCTGCACTGGGAGACCCAGCGTGCGGAACTGGGGATCTGGCTCCGAAAGCCGTTCTGGGGGCGTGGGTACTCCGGCGAGCGTGCAGCCGCGTTGCTCGAAATCGCGTTCGATCGCCTCGACCTCGAGGTTGTTTCGGTCGAACACGTCCCCGAAAACGACAACTCTCAGCGGGCGATCGAGCGGTACGTCGATCGGTTCGGTGGTCGCAGGGAGGGCCGCCTGCGCAACGAACTCCGCGACAGCGACGGCCGGATTCACGACGTCGTCAGGTACTCGATCTCGTGTGATGAGTGGGCAAGCGCACAGTCCGATTCCGGGCGCAGTCGGTGAAGACCTGCGATCGGGCCAGCAGTTCTAGCAGCCATCTCGTAACGCATAAATACTGCAGCCAAAGTTCTCAGCACACGATGGACCGTAATTCCCGATCTATTGTTTTGTTTACCGGGGTCTCTCATGCGATGGTCCACACGTATGAACTGTCGATTCCGATTTTGGTTGCTATCTGGCTCGTCGAATTCCCTGTCTCCACGGCGATCCTCGGGGCTGTGGTTTCGATCGGCTACGCACTGTTCGGAATCGGTGCGTTGCCCGGCGGCGTCCTCGCCGATCGGCTCGGTTCGCGGACGCTCATTGTGGGCTGTCTCGTCGGCATGGGGCTGTCGTTTTTGTTACTGAGCTTCGCCACTGGTATCCTCACAATTGCGTTCGCGCTCGCTGTCTGGGGAATGGCTGCCAGCGTCTACCACCCGGCAGGTCTCTCGCTTATTTCGAAGGGCGTTGACAACCGCGGCTCGGCGTTTGCTTACCATGGCATGGCCGGTAACATCGGAATCGCCTTTGGCCCGCTGGTTACTGCCCTCCTGTTGCTCACGCTAGACTGGCGGATGGCAACCAGACTTCTTGCGGTGCCGACTGCACTGGTGATCGGCTACGCGTTGACCGTGGAGTTTGATGAAACTGCGGCAGTCAGCGTCGATGGCGGCACTGACCGATCGAACCCGAAACCAGAATCTGATACGATGTCGCTGCCTCGGTTCATTACCGACACCCGGGCACTGTTCACGACAGGCTTTGCGCTGGCGATGGTGATCGTGATGATGAACGGGCTGTTCTACCGTGGCATGCTCACGTTCCTCCCTGACGTACTGGATCAGTTCCTTCCACCGATCCAGGACTACATCCAGCTGTTTGACCCTGACAGTCCTATCGCCGAGGAGTTCACCCTCTCTTCGTACGTCTATGTTGGCCTCCTGACGATCGGCATCGGTGGCCAGTATGTTGGGGGAAAAGTGTCTGATCGAATTCCATCGACGACCGGGTTGGCGATCGTCTTCGGCGCGCTTGTGGCCGTGTCTATTGCGTTCGTGCCGGCAGCTCGCGGTGGATTGCCGACGCTGTTGCTTGTGAGCGCCCTGCTCGGTTTCCTGCTGTTTGCGCTGCAGCCGCTGTATCAGGCAACCATCGCCGACCACAGCCCGCCGGGTGACCGTGGACTGTCCTACGGATACACCTACCTCATGTCCTTTGGAATCGGAGCCGCTGGCGCCGCGATCGCGGGATTCCTGTTGTCTGTGGTCACGACAGACGGGACCTTCCTTGCACTTGCGGTGTTCCCCGCGTTGGGAAGCCTCTTCGCAATCACGCTTAGTCGCCGGGATCGATCGAGGCAGTCGAAAAGCACATAAGCAAACGAGAGTGCGAACTGTTACTGCGGTTGGCTCTGCTGGTTCCTCAAGACTCGAGAGGAATGGCTTCGGATCGGGTTCGCTCGTTTGCTGACCGAGGCCGGCGGTCGTGCGCTGTCGTGAGATCGTCCAGTGCCAGTTCGAAATTGCGCTTGTTGGCCTTCCAGGCGGCATCAAAGAGATCGCCCACGATAGGGACTATTCCGCCAACCACATCTATGGAAATGTTCGCGACCATTTTGAGCAGCGTTGTGTAGGACACCCCGAGACGGGCCGCTTCAACCACGATGTACAGCGAGAGGCCGCCGGTGAGTACGTCCCCTGCCCCTGGCAGAATACCGAGGATCGGATCGATACCGATACGATAGTCTGTTCCCGGAACGCGCAGTCCCTCATCAAGAACGTACGCTACGAGTTGCATACGCTTGACCGCCGCTCGGTCAACCGACTCCGGGAGGTCCCCTAGCCGTTTGTCGAACTCGGTCAGGATCTCGCTTTCTTGTGCACCCGCCATAGGTTTTGTACGCGACCCGGTCGGATAACCGTGGTGACGGAAGAGCGATCGGCTACTGACCCGATCCGTGATATTGCGGTACTGTCCTTTGTATCACCTGTAACAACAGTTGTGTATGGGTGTCTCCAGCCAGCAAGTACCCATTCAGATAAGAACTCGGTACTGGCAGGGGCAGGCTCTACGTATTTTTGTCCGCACACAAAACTACGATATATGACGACTGATCCGGATGACACTGTTCGCGTGTGGCTCGTTGAGCGGACATACTCTGACGATGAACAAAACCTGATTATCCTCACCTACGCCACCACCGACGGAGAGCGATACTTCCGCAGGGAACGGGCACTCACCTCGTTCAGTGATGTCCGAGAGACGACTGCTGCTGTCGACGCTGATCCAGCCAACCTCGGTACGGTGGACACCGCTGCCCTCCAGGACCAGTATGCCACAGAAGCCCGACGTATGGAGGAAAAGCACGATCCCGATGATGGTATCTAATTACTAGGTATGACCAGGTTGCTGGCATTGTCTAGTTCAGGGAGTTTGCAAAGCGAGTAGGTCGTAGTGAGTGGTGCGTATGACACTCGCAGACCTGCTCAGAAGCGTTCGATGTCGATTATGATGTGGTTGTTAGTGCGAGAAGTTACTGCTGTCTTAGAGTTACTCGGTGTTGATCGATCTTATGGAGCGGTATAGAATTGGACGCACGATCTCGACGACGCCCAGACGACCCGCCAACGGCCGAGCCGTCGCGGGTCGCCGTTGCTGAAAAGCAGGAATTTCCAAGAAACACAATTTCATATCGCAATATATCATTTATTATTTATTCTCACCTGTTGATGAGCGGCACGAGTGGCCTAGACAGATCGAGCCGTCGAAACTGCGTGAGCCGACTTCGATTACCCGTGTTACTTCCTTGCGACGAGGATTTCGCCGTACGTCATGAAGCTGGGGGCTCGTATTCCTCATACTTTATCATGAACGATCGGCTATTACTCGGTATGCAAGTACACCGAGTAGCAAAGAGCACGCTCGCCAGCGCGATCGCCTTGATCGTCGCGCCGTTGCTTGGTGGCGATCGTACTGGATACGCTCAAAACGCCAGATTGCGAGTGGCTACGGACAGATGGGCGTCATTCTCGCCCTCCTCAAGAGTGGTCGCAGACGAATGCGACGCTCGGATAGCTACCGATGACACGAACTAGCTGGATTCACACAGACGGGTCGTCCCGTCGACGCTTGCTAACAACGATCGGATCGTCGCTATCGATCGCGGCCACTACTGCACTCGCAGGCTGCCAGGGGTTTCCGTTCGGACCGGGTTCGAACGCCGCGTATTATCACGCATCTGGATCAGTACCTGATGTAGACTACGATGCGGTCATGAACACCGCGCAGGATGCGGGATATACTATCGACGAGCCGTACTACGTCGGAACCAAAGATCCCAATAGCGGGTTCCATCCTGCCGGTATTGCTGATCTCGACGACCGATTCGGTCCAGACTACCGGGTATTGGCGGTCACATTCTTTTATACCCAACTCGTTTTTCTCGAACTCTGGTTCACAGCTGAAGCCGAATCAGTGACAGCATCGGTCTTCGATGACCGCACCATGGATGAGGAATTCGATATTACGAGCGTACCACCTGACGAATGGCTACTCCCGCGATTGACCCTTGCCTTCGATATGGAAGACGGCCAAGCACACGAATACGTCGACACGCTCAAAGACACGATCAACGAAGGGACGGACGCTCCCTCGGTTGAGATTACCGAAGAACCGGCGTTTCCCCGAACCTACGAATCGCTAACGAGCGAGGCGACCGAGAGTAACGGGTCGGAAACCCATGGTGATGGCTGGTACAAAGTAACCTTTACTCAGGAGGGCACTCGGCTGGCAACCGTTGACTTCGTCGTCCAGAGTATGAAGATCATTCACCGGCGTGGCGAGCACACCTATACAGTCAAACTTGATCGCCTGAACGGATTCAATCTCAGGATCGAACTACCGCCGCAGGAGGAAATCCCCGAAGAAGAGTACCGGGGCGTGTTCCGACAGCTGTTCTCCGATGTCGGACTGCCCCCTGAGGCGATCGATTCTCTCACGTTCGAGTATACGCCAACTATCTGGTGACACCCACGGTTGCGGAAGCGATCGTCCTGCGACGGTTCACGCCACCGAACTGTCGATCCCGTTGATTTTGATGAATCCGTAGCCGCACTCGGTGCATCGCCACTTGGTTTTCTCACCGAGATGCAGCGCTGTGCTTGCCGATCGATAAAACGTGGCTTCCTCGCCACACTTTGGGCAGTCGTGGTCCATCTCCAGTGCCATACGTGCTACTCCCGTGGCAAGGCTGTTTAAGATATTGTTTTTCGCCGATCGCTCTACGCCGCTACTAGCCGTTGATCGGCCGCGACGCCGCTAATAAATCGTATACTGATATATAGAATCTCTCTCAACCGAATGAGACGCTCTCAGTCCGGATGGAAAGGAAATTAAGCGCGATCGCCAATATAGTCCTAACGGCCACTCCAACTGCGGCCACGGCACATACCTATGCTCGGAGAATATGACCTCGTTATCGTCGGCGGCGGCATAAGCGGTGCATCGTTGTTATACACGGTCTCGCAGTTCACTGACATCGATCGCATCGCGTTGATCGAAAAGGAAGACGAGATCGCGGCGATCAACTCCCACCGAACCAACAACTCCCAGACGCTACACTTCGGGGACATCGAGACGAACTACACCCTCGAAAAGGCAGAAGAAGTAAAAGAGGGCGCGGAGCTGTTGGCGGGGTATCTCGAAAACGTCGACCCCGATCGCGAGATGCACGCAAAGCGGAGCAAAATGGTGCTCGCGGTCGGTAACGAGGAGGTCGAGAAGCTCGAACGCCGCTACGACGACGAGGGCTTCGGTGACCTGTTTCCGAAGCTTCGGGCGATCGATCGCGAAGAGATCGCTGAACTCGAACCCGCCGTCGTCGAGGGGCGCGACTCCGACACCGAACTGCTCGCGCTACAGACGCCCGACGGCTACGTCGTCGACTACGGAGCGACTGCCAAGTCGTTCATCGAGGAGGCCGAACGGAGCGATCGGGTCGACGTCTTCACGGGCACGAAAGTCGAGAAAATCGAGCGGACAGACGACGGCTATGTATTCGACACTGACGACGGTTGGGCAGATGCCGACGCCGCCGTCGTCGCTGCGGGCTCACACAGCCTCCAGATTGCCAAGCGGCTTGGCTACGGTGAGCACCTGTCGTTGCTCCCGGTCGCGGGGAGTTTCTTCCTCGGGCGCGATATGCTCAACGGCAAGGTATACACGCTGCAGATGAAGAAACTCCCGTTCGCAGCGGTCCACGGCGACGCGGACGTCCACGACGCATCAATCACCCGGTTTGGACCAACCGCGAAGCTCGTTCCCGCCCTCGAACGCGGCCAGCTCTCGACTGTCGGGGACTTCTTCGATGTGTTCGGGCTCAACCCTGACTCCGTGCTCAGCTACGCAAACATCCTGGCTGATCCGATATTGCTGCCGTACGTGCTCAAGAACCTCGTCTACGACGTTCCCGAGGTTGGCAGGCGTGCGTTTCTCCCGCACGTACAGAAGGTGGTACCGAGCGCAGAGCTCGCCGATATCGAACGCGCGAAGGGCTACGGTGGTGTTCGCCCACAGATCGTCGACACTGAGGCGAAAAGCCTCGACATGGGTGAGGCGAAACTCACCGGCGACGATATCCTGTTCAACATCACGCCCTCGCCCGGCGCGTCGACGTGTCTGAAAAACGCGATGCGGGATACCCAGACGGTGATCGAGTTCCTTGACGGCGACTATGAGTTCGACGAGGCGGGCTTCCGATCGGCAACCATTGATAACTTCCCGCGCGGCGATCGCGAGCCGATCGCTGCCGACGACTAAAACACGCTAGTACGAATTTCAGATTCGATACCACTGCGGTTTCTCGCGGCTGGATCGACCCGTAGCGAATCCCTTTTGCAGGAAACTCTCTAACCACTCATATGGACTCCCCCCACGAGATCCTCGGCGTTGACGACGACGCGTCCGAGGAGGATCTCAAACGGGCGTACAAACGCCGCGTCAAGGACGCCCACCCAGATCACGGGGGGTCGATGGAGGAGTTTCAGCTGATCAAAGCCGCCTACGAGGACGCGAAGGCCGGCACTCGCAAGCGAACGCGATCGATCGCCAGCTCGTCTCCTGGCGATTCCAGAGAGGAAAAGCACCGGGTCACCCACGACATCGAATATCTCGACTACGAGACGATTGTCGAACGCGGCTGGAGCCTTGACGATGAGAATCTTTTCGAGCGGGCGGCCGCGGCAAACTTAGATAAGGAGGCGTACGGGACGCTCACAGCCGAGTCTGACGAATCGGTGCTTGAGGCCGCTGAGCGACACGGGTATACGTGGCCCTACGCCTGTCGCGGCGGGGCGTGTGCGAACTGTGCGGTTCTCCTCCGGGCCGGCGACATGGTCCAGCCGATCGATCACGTGCTTCCCGAAGAGATGACCGATCGTGGATTCCGGCTTTCGTGTCTCGGTCAGCCGATTTCACAGGATCTCCAGTTGGTGTTCAACGTCAAGCATCTCCCCGAACTCGATGACCTCCGCTTGCCGCCGGGGCCGTTCGGGAAGGTGCTCAACGACTGATCGCCCGACGGTACGCTGACCTTATGTTTCCTCGTGCACATGAGCAGCGAGAAAGCCTCCGATCGGCTCGGCGACGTCGTGTTCGCGCCCGATAAAAAAGTGGTCTGATTCGACCTCGACGAGGTCGGTCTTTGCGCCAGACGACTTACGCTCGCGGGCACGATCGACGACTGGCTCCCAGTCCGCGGTGTCGTCGCGTGTCGCGTACACGATCTGGACCGGCCCGTCGATGTATCCGAGTGCTTCGACCGCGTCGGCATCCTGATTGAGCCGTGCAGTGGGTGCGAGCGCGCTCACAGCACACAGCTCCGTTCGGCTTGCCGCGGTGACGAGTGCGGCGGTCCCGCCGAAGCTGAACCCAAAGATGCCGACTCGATCGTACCGCGTCTGGGCCCATGAGACCGCGTCATCTGCGTCAGTACACTCCCCGTAGCCGTTGTCCCACGGCCCGTAGTCGAACCGGAGGCAGTCGACTCCCCGATCGGTCAGTGCCGCACTAACGGCCCGTAGCCGTGTATCGCCGCGGTGTCCACGATGTTGGGGATGTGGCGGACACGCGACCACCGCCGCAGTCGCCTCGCTGTCGGCTCGATCAAGTGTCGCCGTGACATTTCGATCACCGCCGAGGCGTACCGTTTGGCCCATATGCCGCGAAACGGTGTATCAGGTTTTAAGCCTAACGTGGCCCATACACAACTATGGGAATCCTCTCTCGCGCCTCCTACGTCATCCGATCGAAGCTCAACTCGATCCTCAACCGTGCGGAGGACCCGACGGAGACGCTCGATTACTCTTATGAGCAGATGCGCGACGAGCTACAGGACGTCAAACAGGGAATTGCAGACCTCACGACGCAAAAAAAGCGCCTTGAGATTCAAAAACGACGCCTCGAAGAGAACGTCGAAAAACACAACGCCCAGGCCCGCGAGGCTGTCCAACAGGACCGAGACGACCTCGCCCGGCGCGCACTCGAAAAGAAGAAATCGAAGATGCGTCAGATCGAAGAGCTCGAAGGCCAGATCGCCGACCTGCAGTCGACACAGGATAGCCTCGTCGAGAAGAAAAACGAGCTCCAGGGCCAGATCGAGGAGTTCCGAACGAAAAAAGAGACGATGAAAGCCCGCTACGAGGCTGCCGAGGCGTCCACGCGGGTCTCAGAAGCGATGACCGGCGTCGGCGACGAGATGGAAGACGTGGGCCGGGCGATCGAGCGTGCCGAAGAGCGAACCGACGAGATGGAGGCCCGCTCGGCCGCCATGGACGAACTCCAAGAGTCAGGCGCATTCGAGAACGCACTGTCCGACAAGGATAGTCTCGATCGTGAGCTCGAATCGATCCGGACCGGTGGCGAGGTCGATTCAGAGCTAGAGACGCTCAAATCTGAGATGGGCAAATCTGACGCGCCTGCCGACACGGATACCGCTGTCGCAGAATCAGACGAAGACCTCGATGCCGAACTCGAGGATCTCGACGCCGATCTTGAAGACAGTGACATTGACGCTGAACTCGACGACGCCGAGATCGAAGCCGAACTCGAAGAGCTTCAAGACGACGATCGGTAACCGGTCACCGACCGATCGCGCCGGTTCCCGACCGATCGAGTCCTGCAAGATCGATTTGACCGTTCGATAGCGACACGCCCGCGTAGTCGTCTTCTTCGAGCAACAACGAGCCATCGAGGTCTGCGTAATCCAAAAGCGGCCCGAGATGACAGGCTGCGGCAATCGAAGCGTTCGATTCGATCATACACCCGAGCATTACGTCGAGTCCGTGGGCTCGGGCGGTGTGAATCATCCGCTGGGCTTCATAGAGGCCACCGCACTTCATGAGCTTCAGGTTTACAATGTCTGCTCGATCGGCGATTTGTGGGATGTCTTCGAGCGTGACACAGGACTCGTCGGCGGCGATTGGCAACGCAGAGCGTTGGTAGGCGAACCGCAGCCCATCGGGGTTCTCAGCGGGCACGGGCTGTTCGATGAACTCAACGCCGTACTCTTCGAGCATTCGGCTGTTTTCGATCGTCTCTCGTGGCGTCCACGCCTCGTTAGCGTCGACGCGGATCCTCGCCTCAGGTGCCTCCTCGCGGACTGCTTCGATGAGTTCCTCGTCACGATCGGTTCCGAGTTTGAGCTTGAGGATCTCATAGCCTGATTCAACCGCCGCCGCGGTCTTTTGACGGACGACGTCAGTCTCAGCAAGTCCGATCGTGAACGACGTATTCGGCGTTTGGGACGGATCGAGCCCCCAGAGCCGATACAGCGGCACGCCGAGTCGCTTTGCAGCCAGATCGTGGATCGCAATCGAGACCGCACTCCGTGCGGCGGGGTTGCCGGAGATCCTCGATCGCAGCCGTCGCTCAATCTCTTCGAACGCGTGGGGGTCGTCGATCGCTTCGACGACGGTCAAAAGCTCCGGGAGGACCGCTTCGACAGTTGCGGCGGTCTCACCGTAATGTGGCGATGGGGCCGCCCCGCCGATTCCGGTCATCCCGGCGTCGTCGGTGATCCGGACGATCACGTTTTCCGCGTGGGTTTGGGTCCCGCGCGCGATCGTAAACGGGTCCGCGAGCGGCAGCGAGACCTGCTCAAAGCTGGTTTCGAGCGTCATTCGGTGATCGCCTCCACAATCGCGTCGGCGTCGAAGCGGACGGGATCAGTTGCGGGCACGCCGAGGTCACTAGCGAAGGCACCGATCGCCGCTTCGGCTTCAGCATCTGTCTCGATCGATCGCGTGTTGAGCGCACCCGCGACCACGCTCGTCTCGAATAGCGGTTCCGCGAGCGATTCGTACAGGTCGACGTAGGTGTCGATCGGTGGGAGCGTGACGTCCTCGTAGCCGTGGATCGCTTCGAGGCCAGCGATGTGACAGAGAACGAGTGAGTCAGCCATTGAGCCGTGGAGAATCCCACAGGTCACCCCCGAGTAGGCCGGGTGGACGATCGTTCCCTGTCCTTCGACGACAAGGAGGTCGTGGTCGTCGCCGACTTCGAGGATCATCTCCTCGACTGCACCGGCGGTGAAATCTGAGATAACTCGATCGATCGGGTTCCCCCAGCCTTCGATCATGATTCCGGTCTGGCCGGTCGGGATCAACGCGGCGTCGATGCCTGCCGCCTGCGCCGCACGCACTGTTTCGAGCGCGACAGTCATCTTGCCGACCGAACAGTCAGTCCCGACCGTGAGCGCGACGTGGGCATCGACCTCGTCAGCGATTCCTTTTGCGACGGTGAGGTCGTCTTTCGGCTTGCGGACGTCAATCAGGTCGACTCCGTGTTCAGCCGCGAGTGCCGCGAACTCCTCGTCGTCGTTGAGAAAGTAGTGGAGTCCGGCGATCACATCGCAGCCAGCCTCGATCGCCGCACACACGTCGGGACGCCAGCTCTTTTTGAAGTCCCCTCCGATCGGTGAGATCCCGATCAGTAACGCGTCGACCGGTTCCTCAATGGCCTCGAAGCTGTCGACGATCGGCGCGTCGCAGATGTCGGGTACATGATCGGTAACCCGCGTACCAGCCTTTGTGCGATCGAGCACTGCGACGATCTCGTCGTCGGCGTATCGCATCATGCCGAGGGCCGTTTTGGCTCGCTCGGGGAATTTTTCGTGAGCAAGAATCGCGAGACGGCGTCCGTCGTTGGTCGAGGAATTCATACCTGCTCGCAGAACGCCGATCGGGTTAAATGAGGCGGAGCGTCGACGCGGGGCTGTCGACCACAGGAGATGGTCTGTTGCGCCTGTGGTACCGCACCGCTCAGGATTCGTCGGCTGTTTTGCGCCAGTCCAAAAGCGGCGAATCCTGGTTTTCGCAGCCGTCGATCCCGCAGACGCCAGCGTCCGATCCGGCCCGCTCGACGCCGGGCGCGACACGATTGATTGTCCAGTCCACGTCGTGGCCCGTCTCAGAGGCGTGCGCAGCAAGTGCGACCCGTGCGCGTCCGAGTGCCGCATGTGACTCTTGGAACGCACAGTCCAGACAGGTGACCTCGACGTTCGTTTCGGCCATACCCAATCGTTTCGTCCCCGACGGCGAAAGCACTCCGATCGGGCGCGTGACTCACGACGGCTTGCCAACGGACATCGTTTTGTGTCCGACCGTGAAAACAGCGGTATATGACCACGCGCGTGCTCGTTCCAGTCGATGGATCGCCACACTCGAAGGCAGCGGCCGAATATGCGGTCGAACTGTATCCCGATGCGACCCTTGTGTTACTTCACGTGCTCGGTCCCCCGAACGTGTCACCCCCTGATGGTTTGGGAACAACTCTTGATGACGTTGATCAAAGCGACGCAGACGATCTTTTCGAAGAGGTTCGCGATCGACTCGAGGACACCACCATCGAGACCGCGACCACGACCGGGAATCCTGCCCGCGAGATCGTCGCCTACGCAGAGGCCGCCGAGAACAATATCGACGCGATCGTCATGGGAAGCCACGGCCGCGACGGTGCCGCACGGATTCTCCTCGGCAGTGTCGCAGAGACAGTTGTCCGTCGCTCGCCGGTTCCGGTCACGGTCGATCGGTCCTGAAGCGCAGTGATCCAAACGCCTCGATCGAACTCATCACACCCGATCAAATCACGTAGAGTCGTGTCGTCCAAAAGTCCCTGAACGCCGACTCGAGTGCGTCACGAGGGGATCCGCGGGCGTTGACCGCCTCAGTGTGGTCGACCGCGTCTTCGAGGGTGTCCAACACGGTTTGCTCGCCGACGAGAATCGTCCGATCGACGCGCTCGACGTCGGCGAGTTCCTCCCGAACCGCATCGAGGTGATCGGCGATCTGCTCGTCGCGAATCCGCTCGAAGCGACCCTGTGAGAAGCCGCCCTTCGAGTGATCTGACTTCACGTCGCTTTCGAAGCCGGTCACTGACTGCTGCTCGGATCCCTCATAGACCCCGAGTGCAAACACGTCGGATCTGACGACACCGAACGCAAACCGCCCGGTTGGCCGGAACCACTCCGCTGGAGCAAGAAAACTGTCGGCCCACTGGTCGACCGACTCGGGCTGTATCGGCGGCCGAACAACCACTGTCACGAGCCCCATGTCGTCGGCGTACGCAACTCCGGGTGCCGCTCGCCGCAGCAGTGGGGTTCTCGGCTCGAAAGCGGCCGTCGCCGATTCTGGAAGCGATCGGCCCTCGTCGATCGTCACGGTCAACGCTCCTTCCGGGCCCGTTTGCAGTGATCGAAGCCGCGAGAGGAACTCGACGAGCTGTTCGCCGTGTACGGACGTTCGAGTGGTGAACTCGTAGGCTGTCTCGGACTCGTCGGATTCGAGTCGATCGAGCTTGTCTTCGAGGGCGGTGAGCCGATCCTCGAGGCGGTTGATCGTCTCCTCGGCGTCCTGTTTATCGCTCACCGCGTCGGCCCGACGCTCCTGTTCGGCCTCGAGACGCCGCTCGAGGTGTCGGTTCTCCTCTGAGAGCGTCTCGATTTCGGCTTTCAGTTCGGCCCGGCCGAGCAACTCGTCGAGCATGGTTCAACGGATCGGCGAATCGACTTGAAGCGTTCGGTTGAGACTGTCACCGAAACAGCGGACTAGCGATCGGCGTTAAAGCGGACAGGACAATTGGGATTCAACGAGATAGGTCGATCGGCGTTCAAGAAGACTGGACGATCGGGGAGTCACGTCCCGCTGACCGAGCGCCATCCGGAATACCGCAACAGCTCCATCGCCCGGGTGCCCTCCGCCAGCAACACTTCTCGGCGGTTCGGCAGGCTGTCGTCGCCGAACGTTTCTGGAACCGCGAGCGTCCCGGTCGGAACGTCGTCGTCGCCGTGAACGGGGAAGTGTGTGCCGTCGAGTTTCATCACGAGTGGGGCGTCGAGTCGCTCAATGCCTGATCCTGATGCATAGAGCTGCTCGTTCATGTGTTCGTGATCCGCGCGCTGGATGACCGCACGATCGCCGTCGTGCGGTTCGACGTACAGTTCCCCGAGGTAGTAGCCGCTTGAGAAGCGTTCAAACATCGGTGCATGGGTGTGTATACCATACCCACAGATAAGCGTTGCCGAAAACGCTTATATATGACCGCTATCAGTCCACTCTCGTCTGTCGATTCCGAGACCGCCGCTTTCGCCGAATTGAGTTACTCCCAGGTGACGTCGATCGATTCGATGACGACGTCCTCTCGGGGCTTGTCGTTTCCGTCGGTCCGAACCGAGCCGATCTCCTCGACGACGTCCATGCCGTCGATGACCTCGCCAAACACCGAATGACGGCCGTCGAGGTGCGGAGTCGCATCAAGGGTGATGAAAAACTGCGAGCCATTCGTGTTCGGACCCGCGTTCGCCATCGATAGGGTGCCTGCGGAGTCGTGAGTCAACTCGTCGTGGAACTCGTCGTCGAACTGGTAGCCAGGCCCACCCCGGCCCGTGCCGGTCGGGTCGCCGCCCTGAATCATGAACCCCTCGATGATTCGGTGGAAAATAACGTCCTCGTACAGCGGTTCGCCGCTAACTGTCTCGCCAGTTTCTGGGTCCTCCCACTCTTTTGCGCCGGTCGCGAGGCCAATGAAGTTGTCAACGGTTCGGGGTGCGCGCTCTTCGAAGAGTTCGACAGTGATATCGCCGTGATTCGTGTGAATCGTTGCGGTTGGGTTGCTCATACGAAGTACTCGGGGTCAATCCTGAAAACCCTGCTGGGATCGCCCAGCAGCGGGCTGGCACGCGGTGACAACAGCGGATCTGATCGCAGTGACGATCGATCGAAACCGCTAGCTGTTTGTCAATGGCTCTCCGACGCCCAACATGGATCTCGTACTCACGATCGTCGCGGTTTGTACTGGCGCGCTGGCAGGCGGCCTCTTTGCGTTTTTCAACGTCCCAATTCCTGCCCCGCCGGAGCTGCCGGGACTCATGGGTATTGTCGGCATCTATGTCGGCTACAAGCTGGTCGCCGCAGCCGATGTCGGCTACGACCTCCTTGCAGCGCTCGGGCTGTAACCTGCCGCAATTGTCGACTGTCATCGTGTGCGAGAGGAACCCACAGGCTCTTACTTTCCCATCCCTTCGAAGGGTGATGGATGCTCATCTCGGGAACAGTCCTCGCGGACGCTGAGACGGTGATCGACGACGGAGCCGTCGTGACGAGCGACAACACGATCGACGCGGTCGGCGATCGGAGCGATCTCCGCGAGCGGTATCCGGATCACGAGCGCGTCCACTACGACATTGTCGCCCCCGGCCTTGTTGGCGCACACATTCACTCCGTGCAGTCGCTCGGCCGGGGCATCGCCGACGACGCGGCGCTGTTGGAGTGGCTGTTCGACTATGTCCTTCCGATGGAGGCGTCACTGTCTGCGGAGGAGATGCGAGTTGCCGCCGAGTTGGGCTATCTCGAACTCGTCGAATCCGGCACGACGACCGTCATCGACCACCTCTCTGTCAACCACGCTGAGGAAGCGTTTGAGGCGGCGATCGACGCCGGAATCCGCGGCCGACTGGGGAAGGTGCTCATGGATACTGATTCACCGGACGGCCTGCTCGAATCGACGGCAGAGGCACTGTCTGCGTCTGAGACGCTGATCCAGCGGTACCACCAGGGTGGCCCTGATCGGATTCGCTACGCGGTGACGCCGCGGTTCGCTGTGACCTGCACCGAAGCGTGTCTCCGCGGCTCCCGGGAGCTTGCCGAGCGCTACGACGGCGTCACAATCCACACGCACGCGAGCGAGAACCGCGAGGAGATCGAAACTGTCGAAGCCGCCACCGGCATGCGAAACATCGAATGGCTCCACGAGGTCGGATTGACTGGACCGGACGTCACCCTCGCACACTGCGTCCATACGAACGATCGCGAACGCGAACTCCTCGCCGAAACCGAAACGAACGTCACGTACTGTCCGTCCTCGAACATGAAGCTGGCCAGTGGGATCGCACCGATCGTCGACTACCTCGATCGAGGGATCACCGTCGCACTGGGCAACGATGGCCCGCCGTGTAACAACACGCTCGATCCGTTCACCGAGATGCGCCAGGCCAGTCTGTTACAGAAGGTCGATACGCTCGATCCGACGACGGTCCCAGCTGAGATACTCGTCCGGATGGCGACGGTCAACGGCGCTCGCGCGGCCGGGTTCGATCGCGTCGGCGAGCTCAAACCAGGATGGAAAGCGGACGTGATCGGGCTGCGAACCGATCACACTCGGGCGACGCCGCTGCACGACGTGCGATCGCATCTCGTGTTCTCCGCGCATGGCGACGACGTGGCGTTCACCATGATCGACGGCGAGGTGTGTTATCGTGACGGCGAACACACCCGCGTGGACGCTGATCGGATCCGCGAGGACGCCCAGGCGATCGCCGACGGGTTTGACTTTGCTGAATCAGCTCGATGACGGCGACGTGGTCGGACGAAACCCCTAACAATCGCCGCTCGAAGATGCCATATGCACACTGCCGAACGGGTGACGCTCGCACAGTTTCCGTCTGGAATCTCGATCGACACCACGGTTCACACCTACGGCGATCGCGACAACGACGGACCGACGATCTACGTGCAGGCCGCCCAACACGGCCGCGAGATCAACGGAACTGAAGTGCTTCGCCGGCTACACAACCGCTTGATCGACGATGACACCCCCGATCTGCGCGGCACCCTCATTGCGGTCCCCGTTGCAGACCCGTTGACGTTCGACACGGTCTCGTATACGACCCCCGAGATCGTCGACTCCGTCAACTCGAATATGAACCGCTGTTGGCCGGGCGATTCCGCGGGGACGATCCACGAGCGGATGGCCGCGACGCTCTGGGAGTACGCGAGCGAGGCCGACGCGATCGTCGATCTCCACACCGGCGGCCCAGATATGCAGACGCACACGGTGTACATGCGGGGAAACACTGAGTCACGGGCGCTGGCGGAGGCGTTCGGCACCGAGTTGTTGCTCGCAGAATCAGCCGGAGACGAGGCGTCGACGGAGTGGAGCGAACGCGGCTTCGGCGGCAAACTTCGTGTCGCCGCGACGCGTGAGGGGATTCCCTCGATCACCCCCGAACTCGCACACAACAAACAACTCGTTGAGCCGGCGATCGAAACCGGCCTCGATGGGATGGTGAACGTCCTGCGATCGTCCGACCTGCTCCCTGGATCGGTGCCCGCGTGGGACGGGATTCGCGCGCGAAACCACCTCGGACGCGTCCGGGCTGCAGCCTCGGGGCTGTACGTCCGCAACCAATCAGCATCGCTTGGCGATCGAGTCTCCGAGGGCGACACATTTGGAACGGTGTACGATCCGACGACGTACGAGACGTTACAGACGGTCGAAGCCGATCGAGACGGGATTCTCTATTCGATCGAAACCGAGGCGACGGTCACCGCGGGTGAAACGCTTGTCGGAGTCGCCGAGCGGATCGACCAGTAACTTGCTCTAATAAACTGTATCGGAGCCGTGTTGGCGCACCGAAGCGTTTGCATACATTGCGTGCTTTGTGAGTTGTATGGGAACGATCTCCGTACAGGTTCCCGACGAACTCGAAGCAGAACTTAATGCGTATCTTGAGCACAAGAATCTCGATCGGAGCACAGCTGTCCGGAAACTGCTCTCTGAGGGACTCGAAACGTGGCGTCGCGATCGCGCGCTTGACAGGCTTGAAGCTGGGAGAATTACGTTCAGCGCCGCGGCCGATCGGGCGGAGATGTCCGTCTGGGATTTTGCCCAACTCGCCGCAGAACGCGATATCGCCTGGGTTGCAGCCGATCATCTCGATTCGGACTTTGAAGTGCTGTCAGCCACTGATGAATAAAATTGAGGACTTCTGCCGTGTGTCTCTGTGATGTTCCACGGGCGAACTACACTAGAGATTATAACCCACTCAAAACGCCTGTAGATCGTCCAGCACTGCCGCCGCGCTCCCGTCGTCGATCGCCGCCCGAGCCATCTCGAGGCCCTCATCAAGTTCGTCAGCGTCACCGCCGGCGTAGATCCGGAACGCAGCGTTGAGCGCGATCGCATCGGCGAAGCGATCGGTTCGCTCGCCGGCGAGCACCTCGCGGGTGATCGCTGCGGACTCGCCCTCAACGTCGTCGCGGTCTACACCGAGATCTTCGGTCTCGAAATCCATGCCGTAGTTGGCGGTCTCGATCTCGTAGTCGGTGAACTCGCCATCGGTCCACTCTGCGACCTTGGTGTAGCCGGGACGGATGTCGTCGTAGCCTTCCATCCCCTGGAACATGATGATCCGGTCGAGGTCGTGGTGCTCGCTCTGTTCGAACGTCCCGATCATCTTTTTCGCGAACGCGAGGTGATAAAACGAGCCGAGGTGCACGGAGGCGTTCGCCGGATTGGCGATTGTCTCGATCGTGTTGAAGAAGGTTCGCACGCCCACCTGATCGCGGCGCTCGTTAATGCTGTCGACCATGGGGTTGAACGCCGGCTGATAGTAGAAGCCAAAGCCTGTCTCGTCGACCATGTCTGCGGACTCTGCGGGTTCGATCTCCGTGCGTACGCCGAGTTCGTCGAGGACGTGTTTGTACGCCGCACCCTTCTGGGTCGGCACACGATCGCCCGAGTGCGCCACGACTGGCGTTCCGGCACCAGCGGCGACGAGGCCCGCGGCGACGCCCAGAACCGCCGATCGGAGCTTTCCGTCGTAGTTCGCGCCACAGTCGACCGGATCGACGTTTGGTTCGGCGTACTCGACGTGTTCGCACATCACGTCAGTGTAGGCCGCCAGCTCTTCGGCATTGTTGTGCTTCCAGCGGTTCGCTAACCAGAACGCGCCCAGCGTTGTCTGGTCAGGCTCACCGGCGAAGATGCGCCGGATCGCCTCCTGGGCCTGCTCGCGGGTGAGGTCCTCAGCGGATTTGATCCCCGAACCACAGACCTCAGTCATCAGTCGTTTCAGCGGCCACTCCCCGAACTTTTGGGTCGCCTGCGCCATACGACGCGGTAGGGGATAGCCCCGCAAAAGCCTCCCGCTTGTTCGCACGCTGTGAGACTCCGATAACGAGGTGGGGCACGTACAGCACAGACCGACCATCTGCAGAAGCGAAACCGGTAGATATCCGGCGACCGTAACAGTGACAATGAGTTCGCTTTCGGGGGACTGGCGCGAGTCGATCGACGACGTCGATGCAAAGCTGATCGACAGCTATCAGAGCGGCTTTCCGATCGAGCGCCATCCGTTCGCGCGGGTTGGCGCGGAGCTGGGCGTCAGCGAGGATGAAGCGCTTGCGCGCGTCGAACAGTTACGTGAGGCCGGCGTCTTCCGGCGCTTTGGGGCGGTGTTGAACCCGCCAGTGATCGGCAGTTCAACGCTTGCGGCAGTACAAGCGCCCGATGATCGATTTGCGGAGATTGCCGAGGTGATAAACGGCTACCGGCAGGTCAACCACAACTACCGGCGCGATCACGAGTGGAACATGTGGTTCGTCGTCACCGCTGGCTCGCGGGAGACGCGCGATGAGATCCTTGCGGAGATCGAATCGCGGACCGGCTGTTCGGTGTTGGCGCTGCCAATGTTGACCGACTACTACATCGATCTCGAGTTTCCCGTCGTCAACGACGATCGGTTCGCCCGCGAGAGCGTCGAATCAACGACCGTCGACGCCACGCGGATCTCCGAAGACGCGACTGGCGATCTGACCCAAACGGAGGCAGATGTCCTCCTGGCGATTCAGGACGGCTTTCCGCTGTCGTTGACGCCCTACGACGACATCGCCGACGCGATCGACGTGCCGGTCGAAGCCGTCCTTGCGGCGATCGAACGCCTCCTGGCCGACGGGTGCATCAAGCGGATCGGCTGTATCGTCAACCACATCGTGACCGGGTTTCAGAACAACTGCATGGTTGTCTGGGACGTGCCCGACGACGAGTTAGACAACTACGGCGAGGCTGTCGGAAGTCTGCCGTACGTGACACTGTGTTATCACCGCCCTCGGCGGCCCGAACAGGATTGGCCGTACAATCTGTTCACCATGATCCACGGCCGGGAAGCCGACGCAGTCGATGAGAAGATCGACGAACTGGCCGCCGAGTACCTCCCGTTCGATCACGAGCGGCTCTACTCGACAGAAACGCTGAAACAGACGGGCGCGCGCTACGATTCGCTGGTTGCTCAGGCGGCCGCCGACGAGCAGTGAGTATGGCTACGGACGAGTCGACCGGCGATCGCCACGGCGTGTTCATTGTCGAGACGGTTGTAGACAAGCAGGCGGCGTTTAGGATCCGTCAGGAGGTGTTCGTCGACGAACAAGGTGTCTCGCCAGCGGACGAGTACGATCGATACGACGAACGCGCGGGAACGACACACCTGCTCGCGGTTGATGAGGGCCAGCCAGTCGGGACGATGCGGTTGCGCGAAATCAACGGTGAGGCGGGCCGCGGGGGCAAAATCGAGCGGGTGGCAGTCCGACAAGCTGCACGAGGGCGCGGCTGGGGAGCGGCGCTGATGGATCGCGCGGAATCGCTGGCGACCGATCGCGGCTACGATTTCCTCCTGTTGCACTCACAGGTTCATGCCGAGGCATTTTACGCCAAACTCGGGTACGAAACTGAAAGCGACGTGTTTGTGGAGGACGGGATCGATCACGTGCGGATGCGAAAGCGTCTCGACGGTTTGTCGTCTCGATAGCGCTCCCTCCCCGGACAGCCGATCGCAATCGCGATCGGGGGCAACCGACAGACGAAAAAGCCACAGAAACGTACGCCTGGGTATGAGCGAGGATCGCCAGCAACGCCCGAGCGACATCGGATCCGCCGACGCGCCGCCGATCGAGGACAAGCCCTACAAGATCATATTCGAGGCCAACAAGTGCTTCGGGGCGGGGCGGTGTGCAGAGGCGGCCGACAACTGGGAGATGGATATCGAAACGGGGCTGGCAAAGCCGCGATCGTTCTTCATCGGCGAAGACGAACTCGACGCAAACATCAAGGCCGCGACGCTGTGTCCGGCGAAAAAGGGGGACGGAATCATCCACATCGTCGATCGCCGGACAGACCAGGAGATCGCGCCAGATCCCCACGGCGACGGGACGTTGAGTGTCGATTGGTGACGGGCTGACACGACTCCGACGGCGACGCCGGAAAGCGAAATTGGTTTGTGGGCCGATCGGGTTGACACATATGCGCGAGGGTGGCTGAGCTAGGCCAAAAGCGGCGGGCTTAAGACCCGCTCCCGTAGGGGTCCATGGGTTCGAATCCCATCCCTCGCATCGCGTGTGCGAGCGCTAGCGAGCACCGCGAATCGATCAGGATGGGTTCGAATCAGGGAGCGAGCGTAGCGAGCGACCGTGGTTCGAATCCCATCCCTCGCATCGCGCGTCAGTCAGGATAGATTTGAATTAGCGATCATGGCTCGAATTAGCGATCGTGGTTCGAATTCTATCCCTCTCGTCTTGTGTGCGAGCGCCAGCGAGCACTGTGTGTCGAACAGGATAGATTTGAATCAGGGAGCGAGCGTAGCGAGCGATCGTGGTTCGAATCCCATCCCTCGAATCCTTTATTCGTATCAACAGACGTATGATTCAAACATCGATATTCATAGAATCGACGTGTAATCGCGTAGCAATGCCTAATACCTGAGAGAGTAATTATTAGATGATACTCAGGTGAACCGATAAATGACGAAAGCCGTTGTCCAAAAAGCCGTACAGCCGCCTGTAGAGGCCTCGACTGGAGAGGTTTCTCGGGATATCATTTTTCAGATGCTGGGCAACGAACGTCGTCGCCTCACGATCAGCTATCTCAAACAGATCGACGGACAGAGTACCGTCCGCGACATTGCCGAACATGTTGCCGCTTGGGAAAATGGGATCGAGACTGTCGAGGTCACATACAAACAGCGAAAGCGTGTATATACGTCCCTGTACCAGTCACATCTCCCGAAACTGGCCAAGGCGGGGCTCATCGACTATAATAAGGATCGTGGAACGGTGTCGCTCACTGACAAAATCAGCGAAGTCGATATCTACCTCGAGATGGTCGACAAAAACGAGCTCACGTGGGGAGAGTTCTATCTCGGACTCGGGGGCGTATTTATGGCGCTGTCGATCGCCGTCTCCACCGGCGTATACCCGTTTTCGCTCATTGACTCTGAATCGTACCTCTTTGGGATGGCCACGGTGCTTTTGTCTGCGGCAGGGTACCAGAGCCTTTTGAACCGCCGCCGCCGGATCTGATCGCCCGAAGCACGTCGATCGATCGGCAACTCGAACCATCTTATGTGCGCAGTCCTAACGGACTCTATGCAGCTGTTTTGGCACCGGCGGGACCTTCGGACGGCCGACAATCGCGGGTTGGCTGCGGCGACCCGATCGGGCGAGGTCGCACCGGTATTCGTGTTTGACACAGGTGTGCTCGAGCACGGCAGTTCACCGCGCGTCGCCTTCATGCTCGACGCCCTCGCGTCGCTTCGGGGACGCTATCGTGCGGCCGGAAGCGATCTGCTCATCCGCCACGGCGATCCGGCGACCGTACTCCCGACACTCGCCTCGGAACTTGACGCCGATACTGTCGTCTGGAACGAAGATTACAGCGGTCTGGGCCGCGATCGCGACGAGCGCGTCAGGAGTGCCTGTAAAACGGCTGGCTTGTCTGTCGAAACCTACCACGACGCGATCCACCACGAGCCGGGGTCGATTACGACCAACGCTGGAGACATCTACTCGGTGTTTACGTATTTCGGCCGCAAGTGGCACGATCGCGAAAAGGCCGACCCATACCCTGAGCCTGCGCCGGATGCGCTCGCCTCCACGGAAGCCGAGCCGCTGGCCGCTGTCAAGACAGAACCGGTTCCGACACTATCGGCGCTTGGCTTTTCGGAGCCCGAGGCAACGATTCAGCCCGCCGGAACCGACGCCGCCCGCGAACGCGCCGCAACGTTCTGTGGGGACGGAATTTTTCGCTACGCAGAAGATCGTGACTACCCCGATCGAGGCGCGACCTCTCGGCTGTCAGCAGACCTCAAATTTGGGACGATCGGCATCCGCGAGCTGTACGCCGCGACTGAACGCGCCGCCGAAAAGGCGACCGGCGATGAGGCCGAGTCGGTCGAGGAGTTTCAGTCCCAACTCGCGTGGCGGGAGTTTTACACCCACGTCCTCTGGGACAATCCCGAGGTCGTCACCCAAAACTACAAATCCTACGAGCAGCCGATCGAGTGGCGCGAGGACCCTGAGGCGCTGCAGGCGTGGAAAGACGGCGAGACCGGCTATCCGATCGTCGACGCCGGAATGCGACAGCTCCGCGAGGAGGCGTACATGCACAATCGCGTCCGGATGATCGTCGCCTCGTTTCTCACGAAAGACCTCCTCATCGACTGGCGAGCGGGATACGCGTGGTTCCGCGAGAAACTCGTCGACCACGACACCGCCAACGACAACGGCGGCTGGCAGTGGGCGGCCTCAACTGGCACGGACGCCCAGCCGTACTTTCGGATTTTCAACCCAATGACCCAGGGCGAACGGTACGATCCCGACGCCGCGTACATCAAACGGTACGTCCCCGAACTCGCCGATGCGGATCCGGAGATTATCCACTCATGGCACGACGCATCGCCGACCCAGCGGTACAACGCCGCCCCCGAGTATCCCGAGCCGATCGTCGACCACAGCGAGCGGCGGGAGGCCGCGATCGCGATGTTTGAGGCAGCCCGCGGCGACGACTGACCGCTGTCTGACCGGAGACGGCTGTATTCGACGGCGATGGCTGACCGCTGTCTGACCGGAGACGCCTGTGTTCGACGGGGATGGCTGACCGCTGTCTGACCGGAGACGACTGTGTTCGACGGCGACAGCTGGGCTCGACGTACGCCCGGAGACGACCAACTTTTGCTCGAAGCCTGCGTTACCGATCGTATGGATATCGGAATCGTGCTCTACGAGGGCTTCGACGAGATCGACGCGATCGGCCCCTTCGAGGTGTTCGAAAACGCGATCGGCGCGGGCGCAGACGCGACGGTGACGCTGTATACGCTGGACGATCGCGAGATGGTAACCGCAAGTCACGGGCTACGGGTTGGCGTCGACGGTGTGCTTCCAGCGCCGGATGCATCCGATCGGCCCGACCTGCTCGTCGTCCCCGGCGGCGGTTGGGCCGCAAAGCGTCCCGACGCGAGCGCGTGGGCGGAGGCACAGAAGGGTGACATCCCCGATGCAGTGGCTGCATACCACGACGCCGGCGTGACGATCGCCGCGGTCTGCACCGGCGGAATGTTGCTCGCAACCGCGGGCGTAACCGACGGACGACGAGCCGTGACCCACGGCAGTGCGATCGAGGAACTCGAAGCGACGGACGCTGAAGTCATCTACCAGCGCGTGGTCGACGACGGAGACATCCTCACTGCCGGTGGCGTCACTTCTGGTATCGACCTGGCGTTGCACATCGTCGAACGAGAGTTCGGCGCCTCGATCGCTGACTCAGTCGCGACGACCATGGAGTACGAGCGCCGAACCGAGCCGTACCACGGAAACTAACGTTATTTTGATATATGTTGCCAAAATCGGTTACGCAAGATCGAACTAGGCATTCCTCCCCCGTCTCGATATTCTCGGGATACGACCGGTCTTGACCCGATCTCCGTCTATTTTGTGGGGCGTGCTACCATATGGCTCCTCAACCTTTAACAGGTTCCCAACCATGTAATAGAATGGAGGAATAACCCATGAGCTACGAACTTGATCCACTACCGTACGACTACGACGCACTCGAGCCGCACATCTCCGAACAGGTCCTCACGTGGCACCACGACACCCATCACCAGAGCTACGTGAACGGGTGGAACGCCGCCGACGAGACCCTCGCAGAGAATCGCGAAAACGGCGATTTCGGCTCTTCTGCCGGCGCGATTCGCAACGTCACGCACAACTCCTCGGGACACATCCTGCACGATCTCTTCTGGCAGAACATGTCCCCGGAGGGCGGTGACGAGCCGACCGGTGCGCTCGCCGATCGGATCGAGGAAGACTTCGGCTCCTACGAGGCGTGGAAGGGCGAGTTTGAGGCTGCAGGCGGAAACGCATCCGGCTGGGCCCTGCTCGTCTACGACACGTTCTCGAACCAGCTCCGCAACGTGGTCGTCGACAAGCACGACCAGGGTGCGATCTGGGGCGGTCACCCGATCCTCGCGCTCGACGTCTGGGAGCACTCGTACTACCACGACTACGGCCCGGCCCGCGGCGACTTCATCGAGGCGTTCTTCAACGTCGTCGACTGGGAAGAACCGTCCGCGCGCTACGAGCAGGCCGTCGAACTCTTCGAGTAGCCACGAGGCTCCAGGTCCATATTTTTTTGACGCCGATTGACGAGCGGCTGCGCTGGCGCTGATTGGGAGAGCCGTTACCGACGCGTGATCGCACGAATGACTGCTCGTCGACGATCGCGGATCGTCTCGTAGCGATCCAACAGCGCGTCCAACACCGGAAACGTGGGCTCGAGCCCACGGTAGAGATAGCGGTGGAACGTCGATCGGTCGACCGCAGGCGAGCGCCGTTCGACCTGCTGGATGTCGGTCTGTCGATCCTGAATCGTTTCGTCGACAGCGTTCATCGTCTGTGAGAGCTCCTGTTCGGCCGCCATGAGTTCCGAAAACGATCGCTCTCTGAGTGATTCGTCCTCGGTTTCTTCGAGAACCGAATCGGACGATTGAAGTGACGAGACGGCCGATCGAACCGACTGACGCTCGGTGTCGATCGTGTCCAGTAGCTCTTCGCGGCTATGTGCGGCGAGCCGTGCCTGCACGATGAGGAGCTCTTTGAGCTGTGCAGAGAGTCCTGCGCCGTCAACGACAGCGATCGCCGCTTCGGGCGACAGCTCTTCGCTCATGTGTTCAAAGAGGTTTTCGCCGTACTCCTCGTCGTAGTGAGAAACCGACATAACAGTCTCTCTGTATCGATCGCGGACCTGCTTGAGTTGCTTCTTGCCGGCGTTCTCTCCGGATGGAAGCGCTGAGCCGGCCGGTATCGGCTCTCCAGCCACCGGAATTGATGTGACGCGATCTGCAAACGCCTCGAAGGCATCCCGCTCGACAGCCAGCGTTTGTCTTTCATTCTCGATCGCTGTGCGAACCTCCCGAAGATACCCCAGAAACGCGAGCACGGCTGCAACGCCTTCTCGACGGATCGACTCGCCGATCGCGTGGTTAACGCTGACCACTCCGGGAAGCATGTGAAACACCCAGCTCGGGGCGATCTTCGGGAACAGCACGCTCAGGACGACTGCCCAGCCGAGGAACAGCAACGGGCGTTTTGCCGCGGCAGCGGCCGATCGGAGGGTTCGGTTCATGTGAGAGGGTCGCTTCTATGTGGTTCGTGGTAACTATTAACTATGACGCCGGATACTGGATGGCTTCGAATCGAGGAGTCAACACCTGTCTCACCCATGATTCCATGGGGCGGCCTCGAAGTCGACGATCCGCTCGGTTCTGTCGATCGCGTCGATCTGCGCAACCTCCGCGTCGGTCAGTTCGAGCTGACGGCTTTCGAGGTTTTCGCGAATGTGGGCCTCGCCCGTCGCTTTAGGAATCGGTGCGACCTGCTCTTTTTCGAGTAGCCACGCGAGGCTGATCTGGGCGGGGGAGGCGTCGTGTTCATCGGCGATTTCGACAATCTCTGGGACGTCGGTCACGCGGTTGCGAGCGATCGGACAGTACGCGACGAGCCAGTGGTCGTCCTCGCGGGCGTACTCACGCAACTCGGCCTGTGGGAGTAGTGGATGCATCTCGACCTGGTGCGCAAAGAGCGGGACCTCGAGACGATCGATCGCGGCGTCGAGCTGATCCGGTCGGAAGTTCGAGAGCCCGACGTGTTTGACGAGCCCACGATCGACGAGTTCGTTGAGTGCAGGGATCGTCTCGTCGGGATCGTAGGTGTTGATCGGCCAGTGAACGTACATCAGGTCGATCGTGTCGAGGCCGAGGCGATCGGCGCTCTGTGCTGTCGTCTCGATCACGTCGTCGTACGCGAGGTTTTCGGTGGCGAGTTTCGTCGCGACGAAGAGCTCCTCGCGATCGACATCCGTTCGGGCGATTCCCTCGCCAACGGCCGCCTCGTTGTCGTATCCCTGGGCGGTGTCGATATGGCGATAGCCGACTTCGATCGCGGTCTCGACGCTTTTTGCACACTGGTCGTGGTCGTCGTTGCGATACGTCCCCAGTCCGAATCGATCGAAGGCCATATTCTCATGTTCTATGACATCGTGTGTGAAACCTCCGGTTCCGGGGATCCGTGCGGGCGATCGGGTCGACTACTGCGGATGGGTCCGCGGTATCGTTATGACCTGAGCGAAACTACCTTACATATGAACTTCACTGCTCGATCGCTCGAAGAAACGCTCTGGTCCCGACACGCGAATCCCAAAAGCGGTTGGACGCGTGTGCCGACCGGTCCGCTGATCGTCTACGCGGTTTACCGGCGAGACTTCCGTCTGCTCACTGCGGCACTCGTCTGGACGATTGTCAACCCTGTGATCTTTTCGCCGCCGGAATCCCACGAGGCGTGGATGACCCGCGCAGTGCTCGCAGAACGCTGGTGGGTTCGTGAGCAGCGAAACGGGACGATCGGTCTTGACTATCCTAATGTCTACAACGCGGGCGGCGCGGTCGCGTTCGCGTACGCGCTCGTGGCCGCCTGGGTGTGTCGACCGATCGGGGCCGCAGTCGGGTCGATCGTCGCCTCAGCACTGAAGCTGTGGTGGATCGCCGTGATCGTCCGTCGCTACGATGCGGCATACGAGAAGGACCCATCCCAATTGCCATCGCAGTAACCGTTCCTATTTTCGGTAGCAATTGGTAGTGACTCGTGTCAAACGGGTCACGCCAAGCATCGCTGGGCTTGATGCAGAATCAGGGTTACTACTGTTGTTTTTCGTCTCTGTCGGGGTGACAGCGGGCGCTATGAAGCACGACCCGCCACCAGCAGTCACCTCTTGCTCCGACTGTCCGAGATACGCTACGGGAGCGTTACCGAACGTGAGACGCGGGCCAGCGTCAGAATCTCGGTCTGACGAGGATCGCAACGCAGTGCGTTGCTCACCAGCGGAACGGCTTGCTGGCACGATTTCAACGTCCCCGATATACGAGGACGTGAAATCGTGGTTCAGCGTTGCCGAACTGCTGAAGAACACGCGAGCGACGTTCACCGCGCCAACGTAGTCACGGTCGGCTTGGAAGCCACACCGAGTGTTGTCACACCTGAAGTGCCCGCCCCACCACACCTCGAACGAGTGCTCCGGTGATTTCGTCGTGTGGCCTGTCGAGCCACATCGAGGACACTCACGACTTGTGTTACCCGGATGCACTCGCTCCACGTGCAACCCGGTAATGTCTGCTCGGTACTCGATTTTCGAAATGATTTCTCGTCGTGCCCACGACGAAAGTTCCCACGATAGTTGCCCTTCGCCACGAGGTGGGCTGAGGCTCCGCAGGTCTTCGTGAACAATCGCATCCACATCGTACACCAACCCAAGAGCAAGAACCTGGTTAGATACGTCGTGAACCAACTGCTCTCGCTTGTGGCGAATCTTGTTGTTCACACGCTCGTACTCTGCCTGCACGTGTTTGAACGAGTCCGTGTGGTCACGTCCTTCTCGCCGTAGATATGCTAATTTGGCGTTGAGGTGATTGCGTTCCCGAGCGAGGTTCCGCATCCGTTCTCGCTCTGTATTCTGGATGAAGTACGGGACAGAGAGTTGCTCTCCATCGTCGTTCACGACGACTGCAGTCGCGTCTTTTCGGAGACCACCATCAATTGCTAAGACGGTTTCCACGTCGTCTGGTTTCTCTGCGTGTTCGACTTCGACAGGGAACGAGAGTTCGTAGTAATCTTCCCCAGTTTTGGTCTGTGTGGGGTGGAACGAGGGGGCGGAGAGACTGCCGTGGTCGAGCAATTCGTGGAACGCTTTGTATCCCTCAAGTTCGTGTTTCGTCCACGTCCAATCACCACGAGACCCGGGTTCAAGTATGTCCGGTGTTTTGAGTTTGACTGTGAGTGTTTCCGTGTCTTCGTCGTAGTCGTATTTTACACTCTGTCCACTCGTTGGCCCGTCGTCTGCGGAGTACGGAAGAACGCCTTTCGAGTACGTGGGACACTTTTGCATATCGAAATATGACTCGGGGAATCGCCCGTGACGGTCGTAGTACGAGTTGAGTTGGCCGATGAGCAGGTCAACGTACCCTGATTTGATGTATTCCTCTGCGTTCCAAAGTTGTTCTTTGATTCGCCGGGTTTCGATGCTCCGAATCTTTCGGTTGGAGAGAACGGAATGAATGGATTGGAACGCTTTGCGTTTGTCGGCGTGGCTTCGGAGTGTTTCACCGACTTTTTGCATCACACACCGTTTGTACCGCGATGGGAGGTACAATTCAACGTCTGCGAACGCTTCGCTCGCGTCAAAGTATTTCCACGCTTGATACGAGTAGTCGTCAATCCCGGCGAGGTGTTCGGGCGTCCAGTATTTTTCGATGAGAGCGTTGGCTACGTTGGCCGTGAGTGTGTCTAGTCGAACGTGGCGCTCTCGCTCCTCGAACTGAAGATGGATTGGGAGTGAGAGGTGCGTGGACGCCATACGGTGTTAGTCGTCGTCTTCAGTTTCTTGCTGTTCGAGGCGGATGACTGCGACTTTTTCGCCAATCCAGTCTTTCGGCACAAGGACGTGTGCACCACCGCCAATAGGTTTTGCTTCTTTCTCAAGGGCTTCTCGACCCTCAAACGTGAACTCGGCCATTATATTGGATTTATACTCAATATAAAATAAATGTTTGGGTTAGGTTTGTTACCGAACACTCCCAATCACGCCCGTTTTTTGTAGCAGTTACGAAACCCTCCCGATTTTTGCCCGGTGCTCGCGTACCTGCTGGTGATGGCCGAACACACGATCAACGCAAGCGATACGTTCGATATCGGCGGCGAACTGACCGTCCACCGGCTGGGGTTCGGCGCGATGCGGCTCACCGGCCCAGATATCATCGGCCGACCCGCCAACGAGGCCGCCGCCAGGCAGGTGATTCGTCGGGCGATCGACCTCGGCGTGGATTTCATCGACACCGCCGACTCCTACGGCCCGGGCGTGAGCGAACGCCTCCTTGGGGAGGAATTAGCCGACGGAGAGGCGGTCGTGGCCTCGAAAGCCGGACTCTGCAGACACCGAAACGGTGACTGGCTTCCCCATGGAGATCCCAAGTTCTTGCACAACCAGGTCCTGTGTAGTCTCGATCGCCTCGGCGCCGAGTCGATCGACCTCTACCAGTTCCACCGCCCGGATCCTGACGTTGACTTCGAGGCGTCGGTCCACGCGTTCGCGGAAATGAAAGACGCCGGCCAGATCGATCATGTTGGGCTCTCGAACGTCACCGTCGAACAGCTCGAAACCGCGATGGAGATCGTCGACATCGCGACCGTCCAGAACCGCTACAACGTGGGGTATCGCGAGGACGAGGACGTGCTGGCGGCGTGTGAATCCCACGGCGTCGGGTTCATTCCGTGGGGGCCAATGTACACCGTCGATGACGAGGGCGTCGCCGGGCCGCTCGATTCGATCGCCGATCGCCACGACGCCTCCCGCCGGCAGGTCGCACTCGCGTGGCTGCTCGAACACTCGGATGTGATCCTCCCGATTCCGGGAACCTCGAGCGTCGAACACCTCGAATCGAACGTTGCGGCCTCGCAGCTGACACTCACCGATGAGGCGGTCGCGACACTCGAATCGATTGATCCGCAGGCCTGACGTTCTCTCTCAAGAATCACCGTCGTTTATTTTTCCGGGCGCCGAACCCTCATGTATGGATTCTCTCCTCATTTATGGCGCGTACGGCTACACCGGTGAGCTGATCGCCCGGAAAGCGATCGACCGTGGCGGCGAGCCGATCCTCGCCGGCCGGGATGCAACGAAGGTCCACCAACTCGGCGAGGAACTTGGGCTGCAGAGCCGATCGTTCGCCCTCGAGGATCCCGATCGGATCGACAGTCACCTCGAGGATGCAGATGTGGCTCTCAACTGCGCTGGACCGTTCGTCGACACTGCTGAGCCGTTGGCAGACGCCTGTATCCGGACCGAGACTGACTACCTCGACATCACCGGCGAGCTCGAGGTGTTTGAGCGACTTGCGCGGCGGACCGAGCGCGCGGCGGCGGCAGACGTAACGCTTCTGCCGGGTTGCGGTTTCGACGTCGTTCCCACGGACTGTCTGGCCGCCCACGTCGCCGATCGGCTCCCCGAGGCGACCCACCTTTCGCTTGCAATTGCGGCCGGCGGCTCGATCTCGCCGGGAACGACCAAGACGGCGCTTCGCGGGCTGGGTGACGGCGGAGCGATCCGTGAAGACGGTGCCCTCCGGGCGGTGCCGGCGGCCGATCGCACCCGCACTGTTGATTTTGGATGGGATACACAGACGGTCACAGCGTTCCCGTGGGGTGATGTCTCGACAGCCTTCCGGACGACGGGCATTCCCAACGTTCGCGTCTACATGGCATTGCCGGACGTCGCACGGACTGCCATGCGGGTCGCCGATCGACTGGGGCCGATCGTTCGTACTGACGCCGTCCAGTCGGTCCTCGATTCGCTCGTCGATCGGTTCGTTGAGGGCCCAACGGCGACCGAACGGGCCGACTCGCAGGTCACGATCTGGGCAGAAGCCTGGAGCGCCGAGACGCACGAGACCGTCGAATCCCTGCTGTCGACGCCTGATCCCTACGACGTGACGGTTGACGCAGCGCTCGAGATTGCCGACAGGACACTCTCTGCAGACGCGCCAGCCGGCTACCAGACGCCAGCGGGGGCGTTTGGCTCCGATCTCGTCTTACCCCTCGACGGCGTTGAGCGAACCAACCGGTAGCGTACTCGTCGTCTCGGCTGTGCCTCCGACAGCACGGAAGTCTCAGCGAGTGTTCTCGTGGGCCAACCTCCGATCGATAAAAAAGAACCAGGCCTTCGACAGTGCGACAATTCCACACAGTTCGTTCGGTACAGCCTGTGTCGTTCGAAACCGTTTTGCCCTATCCTTGCACACAGTCAGTATGCCGACGGAACCCGACACGGGGTACGACCCGACACTGGGTCGCAAGTTCGTTTTTGTAACGGGAGGGGTGATGTCCGGACTCGGCAAGGGAATCACAGCCGCGAGCACTGGCCGACTGCTCGCGAACGCTGGGTTCGACGTCACCGCGGTGAAGGTCGATCCGTACCTCAACGTTGACGCAGGGACAATGAATCCCTACGAGCACGGCGAGGTGTACGTTCTGAAAGACGGCGGTGAGGTCGATCTCGATCTGGGGAACTACGAGCGCTTCCTCGGGATCGACATGACCTCCGATCACAACGTCACCACCGGGAAAACATACCAGAGCGTGATCGAAGCCGAGCGCGCCGGCGACTACCTCGGCAAGACCGTCCAGATCATCCCGCACGTCACCGACGACATCAAGCGGCGCATCCGTGAGGCCGCCGAGGGGACAGACGTCTGCATCGTCGAGATTGGCGGCACTGTGGGGGACATCGAGTCGATGCCGTTTTTGGAGGCGCTCAGACAGTTCGCAAGCGAGGAGGATCCCGAAGACATCCTCTTTACGCACGTGACGCTTGTTCCGTACTCGAAAAACGGCGAGCAGAAGACGAAACCGACCCAACACTCGGTGAAAGAGCTGCGATCGATCGGGCTCCAACCTGACATTCTCGTCGGTCGCTGTGGGGAGAAACTCGAGCCAAAGACGAAAACGAAGATTGCGCGGTTTTGTGACGTGCCGACTGAGGCCGTGTTTTCGAACCCCGACGTTCCAGACATCTATCACGTTCCGCTGATGGTCGAAGAAGAGGGGCTCGACGAGTACGTGATGGACCGACTCGAGATCGCCGACGAAGCGCTGCCGGCGGCCGATCGCTCACAGCGATGGCGCGAGCTCGTCACGCGCGATCGGACCAAATCCGTCGATGTGGCGCTTGTCGGCAAGTACGCGCTCGAGGACGCGTACATGTCGATCTACGAGGCGCTGAAACACGCTGGAATCGAGTGTCGAACCGAGGTGGACGTGCTGTGGGTCGACTCTGACGAGATGCGCGATCACCACACAGAACGACTCCAAGAGGCTGACGGCGTCGTCGTTCCCGGCGGCTTCGGCTCCCGCGGCACGGAGGGAAAAATCGAAGCGATCCGCTACGCTCGCGAAAATGATGTTCCGTTTCTCGGACTGTGTCTCGGCTTCCAGATGGCCGTGGTCGAACACGCGCGGAACGTCCTCGGGTGGACAGATGCACACTCTGCCGAACTCGACGCCGACACCCCGTATCCCGTGATCGATCTACTTCCCGAGCAACACGAACTGGACGACATGGGTGGGACGATGCGCCTCGGCGCGCACGAGACGACGATCGAGCCAGGCACGCTCGCCGAGTCGGTGTACAATGCAGAGCACTGTGTCGAGCGACACCGCCACCGCTACGAGGTCAATCCCGAATACATCGACGAACTGGCTGCCGACGGGCTGACCTTCTCGGGGACCGCCGGCCGGCGGATGGAAATTCTCGAACGAGACGGCCACCCGTTCTTTTTCGGCACCCAGTTCCACCCGGAGTTCCGCTCGCGCCCCGATCGGGCGAGTCCGCCGTTCGTCGGGTTCATCGAGGCGGTGCTCGAACAGGCCGAGGAGCCAGCCACCACGGCGGACGATGCGAGCACAGAGATTCAGCTGTAACATCGACGATCAGATCACATCATGGTAGACGTAGACGAATTCATTGACGAGGCAACCGCAGAGATCGAAGCACAGATCGGCGACGAACGAGCGATCATCGCCCTGTCGGGCGGGGTCGACTCCTCAGTCGCCGCAACGCTCGCCTACGAGGCGATCGGTGACAACCTCACCCCGATTTACATCGACACGGGACTCATGCGAAAAGGCGAAACAGACCAGATCGCAGAGACCTTCTCGTTCATGGAGAGCCTCCAGATCATCGACGCCCGCGATCGGTTCTTTGAGGCCCTCGAAGGCGTGACCGACCCCGAGGAGAAGCGATCGGTCATCGGTGAAGGGTTCATCCGCGAGTTCGAACGCGAAGCCAAGGAACTCGATGCGACGTATCTCGTCCAGGGGACGATCTATCCCGATCGGATCGAAAGCGAGGGCGGCATCAAATCACACCACAACGTCGGCGGGCTCCCCGAGATCGTCGATTTCGAGGGAATTGTCGAACCCGTTCGTGACCTCTACAAGGACGAGGTCCGCGAGGTCGCCCGCGAACTCGGATTGGAGGAGATTATCTCCGAGCGGATGCCGTTCCCCGGGCCGGGGCTCGCAGTTCGGGTGCTTGGGGAGGTGACACCCGAGAAGGTCGCGGTCGCCCGCGAGGCGTGTCACGTCGTCGAGGACGAACTTGCGGACCACGACCCCTGGCAGGCGTTCGCTGCGGTCATCGGGAAGGGAACCGGCGTCAAGGGCGACAACCGAGTTCACGGGTGGATCGTCTCGGTGCGATCGGTGGAGTCCCGTGACGGGATGACCGCCCGCGCCCAGGAGTTGCCGTGGGACGTCCTTCAGCGCATCCAGAGCCGGATTACGGGAACGAACGACAACGTCGCTCGGGTCGTCTACGACGTGACACACAAACCACCGGCGACAATCGAGTACGAATGACCGTGCAAGCAATCATCGCCGGCCCCGACGTCAACGGAATCGGCGACGCGCTGGCAGCCGAAGGGGCGTCGATCACCCGAATTCAAGATGTCGTCTCCACTGCCACCCTCGAATCGGCGGGGATCGAAAACGCGTCGATCCTCGTGTTCACCGATGTCTCGGAGGCGACAGGGATCCCGGTCGCAAAGGAGCTAAATGCCGATGTCCGGATCGTCGTGTACGCCGACGAGAGCCTCCCGGAGTTCGCACGGGGACAGGCGGATTTGGCTGTCGATCCAGCGCTGTTGGCCCCGGCGATCGTCGCCGAGGAGTTGCTCGGGACTGCGTAGCCGCGCTGGGTTGTCGCGCTGGTCAGTACGGGGTATCGATCAGTTAACGCGCGCGACACTCGTCGGGTGACCGAATGGCGGACCAACGCCGCACCGCCGCTGTTTGTATCCAAAATCCGGTTTAATTCGGATTAATCGGCTGAAATACGGCCTAACATCGATGAATCCGACGCGACGGCTTATTCGATTAAAGGGGTGTGACCGACAGGGTTCGACTGCAATGAAACGAACACAACTGCTTGCGATCGGCTTGGCCGCACTGTTGCTCGTCGCCGCATCGGCGGCTGGCGCGGCACAGACCGCTGCGGCAGACGACGACACAGAACAGCTGTCAATCGACGCGAGCTACGAGAACGGCACCGTGACCGCCACGATAACGGAGAACGATAGTGCACTTGAAGACGCGAACGTGAGCGTGAACGGTGAGCAGGTCGGCACGACCGACGAGAACGGGACGATCGCGTTCGACGTGCCTGCCAACGTGACCGATGACGAATCGGTGACGGTCTCGATCACAGCTGACGGGGAGACGACCGAGCTAACGTACGCGATCGAAGACGGCGAGCTCGTCGAGGTTGACGATGAGAGCGACGAGGGTGACGAGAGCGAGGAAAGCGACGAGAACGAAACTGACGAGGACAACGAAACCGCGTCCGATCGCCCGGACCACGCTGGACCGCCGAGCGATATGCCAGACCAGGTCCCCGATCACGTGAGCCAGATTCACCAACTCATCAATTCGTTCCTAGATGGTGACCTCGATCGACTCGGTCCGGCTGTGAGTGATGCCGCGTCTGACAGCGACGATACGGAAGACGACGACGCCGAGGAGGGCGAAGAAGACGATGCTGAAGATGAAGCGGACGCCGAGGAAGACGAAGAGGACGCTGAGGAGGACGAAGAAGCCGATGCTGAAGACGAAGAGGACGCCGAGGAAGACGAAGAGGACGCTGAGGAGGGCGAAGAAGCCGATGCTGAAGACGAAGAGGATGAAGAAGACGAAGAGGATGAAGAAGACGAAGAGGATGAAGAAGACGAAGAGGATGAAGAAGACGATGACGATGAAGCCGACGATCGTCACGGTAACGCCCCCGAAGACTCGAATGCCGGCGGCCGGTAAGTAGCTGCGATCGCTGACTACTCTGTTGGACATCCCGCTGACACGGACACGGCCCTCGGATTCTGGATACACTTTTTGTAAAACCGCGCTCGTACTGACCAGTGAGCGTACGGGCTGTTCGCGGCCTGATCGACCCGTCGATCTTTTGTAGCCGTCGATCGGATCTGTGGGTATGACACTCGATCGACTCGAGAACGCGCTGGCTGAACTGGACCCCGACGACGGCGACATCGAAACCGCCGAACTGGTGGTTCGTGAGGATGTGCTCGTCAAGCTATTTGCGTTGGGTCCGGGTGCGGAGCTGGACACACACGAACACGCAGACAGCACGAACGTCTTTCACATCGTCTCTGGGACAGTCACTGTGGTTCAAGACGACGGTGACGGCGAAACCGAAGCGGCGATCGACGCCCCGGGCGTGATTCTGCACGATCGCGGTGTAGCTCACGGCGCAAAAAATGAGACCGACGAAGTCGTTGCGTTCACCGCGAGCCTCTGTCCGCTGCCGTCCTGATAGCCCGCGAAGACGGTGTCCCGTGGCTCCCCTGCGGGCCGTGGGGCGCTATCCGGTGTTTTTCATCCCCGCCGCGATCCCGTTGACCGTGAGCCGAAGGGTTCGTTCCTCGGCCTCCGTGCGGTGGGTCTGATCCAGCAGGTGCGTCTGGAGGATGTTGAGCGGATCGACGTACGGATTCCGTCGATCGAGGCTCTCCTGGAGCCAGTCGCGTTGTAACAGTCGATCGCGGTCGGTGATCTCCAATACGAGGTCGACTGTTTCCTCGTATTCAGATTTCAGCTCCGGGAAGAACTCCTCGCGGAGCTTCTCGTCGGCGAGATCGGCGTATTCGGCGGCGATCTCCATCTCGGTCCGCGCGAGTGCCTGGGTCGCGTTGTCGAGCGTCGTCCGGAAGAACGCCCACTCCTCGTACATGTTTTGGAGCGTCTCGATGTCGCCGCCGTCTTCGAGATAGGCGTTGATCCCGCTGGCGATCGAGTACCAGCCGGGGAGGATGCACCGCGACTGCGTCCACGAGAACACCCACGGGATCGCCCGTAGATCCTCGACGGTTCGCTCGCCAGATCGAGAGGCCGGCCGTGAGCCGAGGTTGAGATCCTCGATGACGGTGATTGGCGTCGCCTGCTCGAAGTACCGGACGAATCCCGACCGCTGCAGGAGGTTCCGGTAGGTCTGTCTGGCGGCTGCGGCCATCGTGTCCATCGCGTCCATCCACTCGTCTGGAACCTGTTCGATCGGCTCTTCGAGGGCGTTCTGGCGCGCACGGACCTGTGCGTCGAGCATCTGTTCGAGTTCTCGTTCTGCGATCCGCGGGCTGCCGTACTTTTCCGCGATCGCTTCGCCCTGTTCGGTGAACTTGATCTGGCCGGTCACCGTCTCGTTTGGCAGCGCGAGCATCGCCTCGTTCATCGGCCCGCCCCCGCGAGAGATCGAGCCGCCGCGGCCGTGGAACAGCCGCATCGTTACGTCGTGCTCGTTGGTGATCGACGCGAGCCGTTTTTGATTCTTGTAGAGGTCCCAGTTGGCCGCCAAGAAGCCGTTTTCCTTGTTCGAGTCGGAGTACCCGAGCATGATCTCCTGGGTGTTTCCACGGGCGTCGAGGGCCATCGAGTACGCCTCGTTCTCGAAGAGCGTTCCCATGATCCGTTCGGCTCCGTTGAGCGCGTACTCCGTCTCGAGCAGCGGAGCCACGTCGATCCCACAGTGATCTGGCAACGAGACGACGCCAACCTGGTCGGCGAGGAACAACACCTCGAGGACGTGGCTCGGTTCGTCTGTCATCGAGATACAGTAGGTGTCGATCGCGGCCACGCCGTACTCCTTTTGCCACTCGCCAAGCGCGACGAAGCGGTCGAGCACGCGTTCGGCGGTGTCGCCCAGTTCACCAGGATCTTCGAGATCGATGATCGGATCGTCCTGGAGGATCGCCTCAGTCAGGAGTTCGACGCGCTCGTCTTCCTCAAGCGACCGGTAATCGATCCCTTCGTTTTCGAGCGCGTCGGCGATCGCTTCGGTGTGGTTCTTTCGATGATCCCGCAGGTCGAGGTTCGCAAGCGAGAAGCCAAACGTACTGACCTGCCGGCGCAGCGGCTCGATAAACGCATCTGAGACCTCTCGACCGCCGTACGTGCGGAGGCTCTCGTTGACGACCCGGAGGTCTTCCATGAGTTCCTCGGCCGTCTCGTAGCCATGCGGTCGAACGTCGCCGACGCGATCGAGGCGTTCGCGCATGAGCCGAAGCTTCTGGCGATACGGCTCCTCTGGGTACCGCTCGCGAGCTTCCTCGACGATGCGTGGGAACCGCTCTTTGTCAGCCTCCAGTGAGGCGACGAACGCGTCAGTCGTCGGATAGCGATCGCCGTCCTGGCTCACGACAGCGGAGAGCCGTTTGAGTGCCGTCCGGTACTTTTCGATGACGACCTCGCGCTGGCGAGACAGCGTGTCGTCGGTCACCTCAACAGTGACGAAGGGGTTGCCGTCGCGGTCCGACCCCGCCCACGATCGGAACTCAAAGAGCTTCGGGAGGTCGATCGACTCGTACTCCTCGGCGATTGTCGACTCGAACTCGCTGTACACTTCGCCGACGACGTCGAACAGGGTGTTCTCGAGGTACCACTGGACGTTTCGTGCCTCGTCTTGGGGTTCTGGCGGTCGGTTGCGAACCTGTCTGGTCCCCCAGAGGCTCGTCACCTCCGCGTCGATCTGCTCCCAGACGCGGTCTTCCTCTCGATCGGTCAGGTTCCGCTCGTCGAGGGTTTCGAGGTGGCCCGCGATCGATCGGAGTTTCGCTTTGACCGTTCCGCGTCGTGCCTCTGTTGGGTGTGCGGTGAACGTTGGTTCGATCAGTACATCTTCGAGAATCGACTGGACGGTTTCCTCGCTTGCACCTTCCTCGGCGAGGGTCTCGACGGTTCGATCGAGACTGTCGGTGAGTGACTTATCTTGTGTCGACTCTCTCACCGCGCGCACCCGTTCGCGCTCCTCCGCGAGGTTGATGAGCTCGAAGTACGTTGCAAACGCTCGGGCAACAACGCTTTCCTCTTCGGGCGGGATCCGCTCGAACGTCGAGTGGAGCCGCTTTCGGGAGTCCAATTCGCCGTTTCGGTAGTCGATCGCGGCCTCTCTGAGCGACTCGACAGTCTCAAACGACTCCGTCGACGCTTGATCGGCCAACACCTCCCCCACGAGCGCACCGAGTTCACGTACGTCCTGGCGTACGCTTCGATTGTGCAGTGGCATATCATGGTATACTGTCTCCCGATCGTAAAAGGCCGCTCATTCGTCCACATAATTGCCTCGCATGGGAGTAAATTCCCGAGGCTGTGCGTCGGTTCCGCACTTCGTCATGCTTTTGAGCGGCCGGACCAAGATTCTGGTATGAGCGCAGAGGACAAGTATCCCGCAGAATCAGGACGGCGGCGGTTCGTCAAAGGCGTCGTCGGCGGTGCGACGCTGGCCGGGCTCGGTGTCACCGGCACAATCAGCGTCCAGTCGCTCACGACCCAGCCCGGTGCCGGCGGCGGGCCTGTCACAGCGAAAGTGATTGAGTTGGTCGACGGTCCTGCCCCGCGGGGAATGCCCCAGATTCCGATCGAGATTGACGACGAGGGGTTCATCAAAGGCGTCTGGCCGGAAGTCCAGACGGAGACGGTCCAGGGTGTTGAAATCGAGGTCGCACGGGAGGAAATCGGCGGCGTTACCTACTCACAGGAATGGTTCCAGTACTGTGGACAACAGTCCTACGGGGGCTTAGATCCGAACTTCGATTCTGACAACTACTTCAAGGCAGATTCCGGCTCGGCGTACGAGTGGCAGAGCCAGATGAAAGATCAGGGCGATCGCTTCAACGTCAGCGACTTCGATGACTACGAGGACTGGGGCAACGGCATCGGCGAAGACGGCGTCGGCAAGCCGGCAACCGGGACCTGGCGTTCGGAGGGCGCAGAGAGCGTCATCCCGATTGCGATCCTTCGATCGCCGCTGATTGAAGAGGCCGCTCAGGACAACGAGTGGCTCGCTGCGAGTACCGATCAGGGCGTGATGGCATACATCAACAAGTGTACGCACTTCTGTTGTGTCCCGGGGTACAAACAGACCGAAGAGTCCGCTCGGTACGACGCCGAGGACGGTGTGTACTGTCAGTGCCACCAGTCGGTCTACGACCCGTTCAGCATCGTCGACGCGCTGTACATTGCGCTGCCACGACCGGACTAACACCTGCGCGCCCTCGGTAAATCGTCGGTGACGGTTTCGTCGCCGGGGCTTTTTCACGCTTCCACCCCGTACCAATCGTATGACTGACACCGACGATTCGTTTGCGGCCGATCGCGCCGCCGCTCGCGAGGCACTGGCTGACGACGATGTCTCCGCGTTCTACCTTGGCATTGTTCGCGACGGTGAGTCGATCGACACCACCTTCGCACAGACCGCTGACGATCCCGAAGACGAAGGACTCCAGGCGCTGTCGCTGTTGGCCGCTCATGTTCGGATCGTCGCGAATCAGGCGGGTGTCGAACCCTCGACCGTCGCCGGCGACGCGGCGACGTTGGCCGCCCGGCTCGAAGACCTCTCTCCGGGCGGGATGGACGCGATCGACGAGGAGTGACCCCGAACCGAACGCTACTTTTCGTATCCGGCGAGCGAATCAAACAGCTCCCCAGCGTTGGCGATCGTCGTTTCGAACGACTCCACGCCGGGTTTTGACAGCCGATCGGGGTTCGCGAGCACCGCAACCGGCTGTGTGCCGAGGCTGACGAATCCGAGTCCAAGTCGTTCAGCGGTTTCACGCAGGCCAACACCCACGTCGGCGGTTCCAGCTAGCACCCGTCGGGCGGGGCTTTCGAACGCCTTGACCCCGAAGTCGAAGCCGTCGATCGACTCGACGACGGTGTGGCGTTCGGTTTCATTCTCCTCAGCGTACTCAGCGATCGTATTCGCGAGACTCGTGCGGAGCCCGGAGTTCTGCTCGCGGTTGACAAACCGGAGTTCGTCTTTGACGAGCGAGTCGATCCCGGTCACGTCGTCGGGGTTGCCCTCGGGGACGAGGAGGCCCCACTCGCGGGACCACTCGCCGATCGGCTCCGCATCAAGATCGTGTTGGGTGGGACCTGCAACGACCGCCACGTCGGGGACTCCGTTTCTGAGCCGTCGAGATCCTTCGCGGCTCCCAACCGGCAGATATCGGGGGTGGTCGAGGCGATCGAGCAAGCGGTTGAGTGCTGGGTCGTCCTCGCCGACGCCGAACAACGAGGGCGGACGCACCGCCGCGGAGAATAGCTCGACAGTGACGCGCTCGCCGCTGTCGAGGTAGCTCGTCGAGGCGTCGACTGTGACGATCCCGTCAGCCTCGACAAGACTCGTCGTTGCGCCCGAGCCCTTGTCGACGGGGTACGCAAGGAGCGCTCCAGTAGCGTCCTCGACAAGTCCAACGGGCAACAGGCGGGTTCGCCCCTCGGTGTACCGCTCGACGGTCGCCATCGTTGCGGTCGTCGTCGGGGCGGCTGCGGCCGCCAATCCGGCAGCCTCGCGGATTGCCGGCGCGACGAATGTCCGGAAGATCGATAGCGCTGACACCGGGTAGCCTGGCAGCCCGATGTACGCGGCGGTGCCGCCGTCGCTTCGATCCATACGGCCGATCAGCATCGGCTTTCCTGGTTTGACCGACACGCCGTGGACGAGCAGCTCCCCGCGATCTTCGATCACCTGGTAGATCACGTCCACCGCGCTGGCGGACGTTGAGCCGGACGACAGCACTAAATCGCACTCGTCGGCGGCTTGCCTGAGCAGCCGCTCCATCTCGGCGTAGTCGTCACCGGCGTGGGGATACAACACAGGCTTGCCGCCGGCCTCTTCGACCCCCGCGGCGATCGTGTCGCTGTTGACGTCGTATATCTGTCCGCGGCCGCTGTCGAGTTCTTCGCCCGGTCGGACGAGTTCATCGCCCGTGGAGACGATTCCGACGCGCGGGCGCTCCTGAACGGGGATCGACTCACAGCCGACCGCCGCGAGCAGGCCGATCTCACGCGGCGTGATTGTGGTTCCGGGGCCGATCGCCCGTGCCCCGGCTGCGATATCCGCGCCGGCGGCCATGACGCTGTCGCCCGGTGCGACCGAGGTTCCGACCTCGATATCCCCGTCGTCGGTCGTCTCGGTTCGCTCGACGATCACGACTGCGTCCGCGCCGGGTGGCATCACTGCGCCGGTCGAAATCTCTGCGCACGTGCCCGACTCGACAGTCACTGACGGTGCTTCGCCGGCGTGGACCGCACCCACAAGCGAGAGTGTGACCGGATCGGCCTCATCTGCGCCGAAGGTATCACGCGCTCGGACCGCGTAGCCGTCCATCGAGGCCCGATCGAAGCCGGGCACGTCGAGCGTCGCGTCGATCCGTTCGGCGAGGACACGACCACGAGCCTCCCGCAGGGGGACGGTCTCTGTTCCTGGATCGATATCGAGCGAGGCGATCGTCTCGTGGGCGCGCTCGGGCGAGATGAGATTTTTGAACTCACGACGCTCTGTCATGGCAATGCCTCCCAATCTTCGACCGTAACGGTCTCACCTGCGCCGTATCCCTCCCTGTCCTCGGGGACGACGACCCAGCCGTCTGCGAGCGCGACACTCGAAAGGACACCAGAGCCGCTGGCGCGCGTCGGCGTTGCAACCACTCCGTCGGCTGTCGATTCGGTTCGCACCCGCGCAAATGTCCGCGTCCCCGGCTCGCTCGGGATCTTTTTCTCCAGGGTCGCTTCCCGTGTCGGCAGCGGCTCGATCGGCAGCGATCCTGCCCGCTTGAGCGCCGGCCGGAGGAACTGCACGGCGTTGACGATACACGCGACCGGATATCCCGGCAGCATGATCACGGGCGTCTCCTCGACGACGCCGAGTGCGACCGGGTGACCGGGCTTCAACGCAACGCCGTGGACGAGGACCTCACCGAGATCGTCGACGACATCCGGAATGAGGTCTCGTTCGCCGACTGAGGAGCCACCGGTCGTGACAATCACGTCTTTCGTGAGATCGCGCTGAATCGCCGCCCGGAGTGCCGCGCGATCGTCGGTGACGATATTGCGATAGGTTGCGGTTGCCCCCCAGCGATCGGCGAACCGAGAGACGGTCAAGCCGTTCGTCTCGATTACCTCGCCGGGGGCGGGATCGGTCTGGACGAGTTCCTCACCGGTCGGCACCACGCCGACGCTCGGTGGCTCGTAGACCTCGACCTCGAAGATCCCGACGGATTTGAGCAACCCGAGATCCGACGGTCGGAGCCGGTGACCGGGTTGATACAGCGTCTGGCCGGCCTCGACGTCTTCGCCGGCATCACCGACGTTTTCGCCGCGGGCGACTCCGTCGAATACCTCCACGTCGGTTCCAATCGATTCGGTCTCTTCGATCATCACGACCGCGTCTGCGCCGTCTGGGACCGCGCTGCCGGTGTGGACCCGACGGGCCTCTCGAGGGCCAACTGAGTCTTCTGTCTCGGTGAGGACTGTCGGCGATCGATCGGACGCCCCGAAGGTATCCTCGGCGCGGACGGCGTAGCCGTCCATCGCGGCGCGGTCGTAGCCTGGCACGGGGTTCGGGGCCGTTACCGACTCAGCGAGTACGCGGCCGTCAGCCGCCTGGAGGCGAACCGTTTCGGACCGTTCGTGGGGGGTGACAGCCTCAAGCAGCCGCTCACGTGCGGTCGCGACTGGCGTTCGGGATTTGAATCCCGACTCCCGTCGATCTGATGTGGTCATGTATACTCCTTGGCCACTGCGGATATAAGTCTCCGGCGGCGTCGCGTGAGACACGACTGTGATATGGGCTGTCCGTACGTTGAGGTGAGCCGTTCGTGGGTTGACGTGTGGGGTCATCACACGATCGCGGCCTTTTTCGACCCAGCAGCCATATATTGCTGTATGTCTGTACTGCGCGACGCGCTTCGCGACCTCCCCGATGCGGTGTTCGCGGATCTGTTGGAGTCCGACGAGTCGTACCTGGTTGTCCTTGATCTCCCCGGGGTAACCGCCGAAACTGCCGATCTGATCGCCGAAAGCGGCCGAATTAGAATTGACGCACGTCGAGAGAAGGCCGTGCCGATGGAGTTTCAGTACGTCGAAGAGAACCGGCCGCTGTTTGTTGACGCCGAGTTACCACTGCCACACGACGCCGACGGCGAAGCCGCCACTGCCTCGATGGAACGTGGCGTCCTTGAGATCCGCATTCCAAAGCGGCTCGATGAGGATGGTAAACCGATTCCGATCGACGACTAACGCCGGGGGGTTGCTCTGGTGAATCTACGTGCCTACTGGCGCTTTATCGTCGTCCTCTACGGGTTCTTCCCGCTCATCTTCGCGTACCTCCGCGATCGCAACCGGTTCCTCGTTGCGGGACCAAGCCGGCGGGTTACCGTCGAGATGCAACAACACCGCGCAGAGGTCCTCTTAGACACGCTCTTGACGCTTGGGCCAACCTTCATCAAGCTCGGTCAGCTGCTTTCGACGCGCCCGGACATCCTCCCAAAACAGTACATCGAGGTGCTATCGAGCCTCCAAGACGACGTACCACCAGCGCCGTGGGCGGAGTCGAAACAGGTACTCGAGGAAGATCTCGGCCCCGTCGAGGAGACCTTCGACGACTTCGACACCGACCCGATAAGCGGTGCGAGCCTCGGGCAGGTGTATCTTGCAACATACGACGACGAGCAGGTCGCGATCAAGGTTCGTCGGCCTGGCATCGAAGACCTCGTCGAGGCAGATTTGAAGGTGTTACGCTGGTCGATCCCGATCCTCGTTCGATTCATGGGCGAAGGACAAGCGTTCTCGCTGGACAGCCTCGCCGACGAGTTTGCGAAGACGATCCGCGAGGAGATGGACTACGGCCGCGAGCGCCGAATTCTCGTCGAGATCCAGGGGAACTTCGCTGACAACGATCGGATGCGAATTCCATCGACGGTCGATGAGGCTTCAAGCGCCCGCGTACTAACGATGGAGTACCTTCCGGGAACAAAAATCAACGATCTTGATACCCTCGACGAGAAAGGAATCGATCGCACTGAACTCGCAACGGAGCTACAACGGGTCTACCTGCAAATGATGATCGAAGACGGCGTGTTTCACGCCGATCCCCATCCGGGGAACCTCGCAGTCGACGACGAGGGGCGGATCATCTTCTATGACTTCGGGATGAGCGGCACGGTCACCCCGTTTATTCAGGACAAAATCATCGAGTTCTACATCGCGGTCGCCAACCAGGACATCGAAGCTATCCTGGATACGCTCGTCGAGATGGGCACACTCAGCCCCGAAGCCGATCGCCAGGTCATGGCCAACGTGATGGAACTCGCGATCGCCGATGCCCGCGGTGAGGACATCGAACAGTACCGCGTCAACCAGATTATCGATCAGGTGGAGTCGACCATTTACGAGTTCCCGCTGCGGCTGCCGCGCAACCTCGCGCTCGTCCTGCGGGTGGCAACAGTCGTTGAAGGGGTGTGCGTCACGCTCGACCCAGAGTTCGATTTCATCTCGGTTGCGACGGACTACCTCACCGAACAGGGCTACCGCGAGGACACTGCAAAGCGGCTGGCCAAAGAGGCCGGCCAGCAGGTCCAAAAGACGACGCAGGCGCTGTTTACTGTGCCGCCGAAACTCGACGACGTGCTCGACACGGTCCAGCGTGAGAACCTCACGGTCAACGTCCAGCTGGACGATGAAAACCACGTCCTTGACAAGCTTGCCAAACGGATCTCGTACTCGATTCTCGTCGCAGTTGGGCTGTTGTCGGCGTCGATCATCTACGCGTTCACCAACGAGTGGCGGATCTCGGTCGCCATCCTCGGACTCACGGTGCCAATGGTGTTTTTCCTCTGGCGATCGTTCCGCGAGCCTCGTGGGCTCCGGGCGCGTCCGCAGTTTACCAGACAGGGCATGCGACAGCGCCGCGAAGAGGACAGAAACCGGTAGCTGCTCTGCACGCAGGCTCAGGCTGATTCCTCTGTCAGTTCGTCGCCGATCGTCGAGGTGAGAATCCGTTTGACTCCTCGCCGGAGCCGACCGCCGGCTGCCGGCTGTGAAATCCCCAGTTCGTCGGCGACCTCGGTGAGCGAGGCTGCTCGCGGTTCCTCGAAGTATCCCATCGCCAGCGCAGTTGTGAGCGCCTCACGCTGGGGGTCTGTCAGTCCCAGCGCGGGTCCTGACGGCTCGGTCCGGTCAGTTACCCGCCGAATTGTACACTCGATCCCCTGCTCTCGGGCGTACTCCCAGAGGGCCGACAGCGCCGCCCGATCGGGCAGCCAGAGCCGCACCACCCAGGCGGTCCCGTCGTTTATCCACTCGATCGAGATGCCATCAACCGCCGAGATGATGGGCGAGACGATCGTCGCCGACGGGTCGTATGTGAACCGGTACACGGCCCCGTCGTCGGTGTCAGTCACGCGTTCGAACGCCTCGATCGTCGGGTCGCGCTCAAGCCCTGCCTCGAAGCGATCGAAATCCCCAGACTGGACCGCAAACAGGTATCCCTCACGCGCTGGAACTGTCCCCGATCCGGTCAGCGGGCGAACCGTTGCGCTCGGGTCGTATGCGACGGTCTCTGTGAGCGCGAGGGTCGGCGATTCGAGCCGGAGGGTGGCGGTGATATCGCTCATCGATCCTGCTCTGTCGGTTCGCCCCCGTCGGGTATCGGTGCTTCGGTCCGGCCCACACGACGGCGGACTAGCTGGGCGGCACGATCGAACCGCCAACGGACAGCGGCTTCGACCGGCGGTGCAGTCACGGCGACGGCTACACAGATCAGGATGGCTCCGAGGGCAATCTGGCCGGTGACGCGTTCGCCGAGCAAGACGATCCCGAGAAGCACCGTCGTTAGCGGCTCGCTCGTACTTGCGATGCTGGCCGATCCTGCGTCGATCCGGACGAGCCCTTCGGTGAATAGCACGATCGGAACGACGGTCCCGATCGCCGTGATCCCCAGGATTACTGCCCACGAATCGACGGTGGTAGGAATGTCGATCGATCCCGTCAGAGTCGCGTACCCAAACAGTGTCCCCGTGACCCCGACGAATACGTACCCGCTGTGCACCAGCGGGTCGACCGTTGCGACCATGGCGCGGGTTCCCATCGTGTACGCGGTGTAACAAACCGAAGCGGCGGCGACGAGCACGAGGCCGATCGCGGCGACCGCAATGGGTCCGTCGGTAACGACGAGCCAGACCCCAACCAGCGAACAGCAGAGACCAACCGCCTTGGCCGCGGTGAACGGTTCTGTCCGGGCGATCGCCGATGCGACAGTCACCTGCACCGGATACGTGAATAAGACGATCGCAGCGATCCCGGCTGACAGCCACGCAAGACTCTCAAAGTACGTGACCGACATCCCAGCGTAGACGACCCCGAGCCCGATTTCGATCGCCGCGGTTCGCCTTGGCAGCCGTATTGACCGGCGGCCGGCCCAAAGCAGCGCCCACAGGCACACCGTTGCGAAGGCGAACCGCCACACGAGTAGCGTTCCCGTTGACAGCCCAACGCCGATCGCGAGCTTGCCAAAGATTCCGAGCGTGCCAAAACACGCCGCTGCGGCCACCACAAGCACGAGGCCGATCGTTCGATCGTGCACACACGTGTTTGGGGTCCGATCGGTTTCGCCGCAGGGCTTATACATATAATAGATATATGTGTCTCCACAGGCGTCGGTGGACGATCACTCACAAAATCATGACAGCCGTTAGACGTTTGTACCCTGAGGAGCTACCGAGCGGTATGCACGTACTGGTCCCATTCGACATCGTCCCTGTCGAGAGTCTCGTTCCGCAGGCGGCGTTTGGGTTTTCGCCGGCGAGCGAGCGGGTCGTCAGATACGCGCTTGAGACGTTCGGGGGTGACGACGACCTGCAGGTGACGGCGATCCACCTCTCAGCGGATACGATCAACATCGAAGAGAACATGGGTGCAGTCGAGATCCAAAGCCTTGCCGACGAGCTCGGGGTGTCCGTTGAGGTATCGATCGAGTCTGTAACCGACATCACGTCGATGAGCCAGGTGAAAGAGCGAATCCGCGAAACGGTTCAGGCCGAAGATATCGATACTGTCGTGATGGGATACGCCGACAACACGTTCGCCGACGCCTCCTTTGCCGACAGCACGGCCGGAAAGGTGCTGGAAGAAGAATCAGTCCCTGTCGTCCTCGTTCCGTAGCGATCGACCGATCAGTGCGTCCGAACTGAGCAGTACTGTCTCTTGACTGGTGGCTGTCTCACGTCTTCACTGGTGGAGTCGTTCGATCGCTGGCGGCTGCGGCAAGCCGATCGAATGCCGCCTTGCCGTCCTTGCTCAGGCGGTACTCCTCGTGGAGGTCGTCGGGATCGCGCCCGCGGTTGCTGGCGACACCGACGACGTGAGCGATCGTATCGTAATTGTCTCTCACTAGCGAGCCGACAAGCGATGGCATGCCAGCTCGCTCGGCCAGTTCCTTTGCGGCTGCGCGGCCGCCGTACACTCGTCGTTTGGTCACGTCGACGAGCACCATCGCGAAGGGCGTCGCACCGAACTGTGACTTGAGGAACGCCTGGGCAGCGTCGTCGTACCACGAGATCGCACCAATGTCGTCAATCTGGTTGAGCGCCCGGGCCGCGACAGAGCAGTAGGGACACTCGCCGTCGAAAATAAGGACAGAGTCGTACACAGTCATGGAATTACTACGGGCTGAACAGACATATATCGTCTGCTATCGCACGGCGATCGCCGGGAACAGCGCGATCGGCCAGAGTCAGTTGTCGTGGCAGCGATCGACCAGAATCAACGATCGACCAGCACCAACCGTTGTAGCGGCGATTAGCCAGAATCAACGATCGTGGCAGCGATCGCCCTGGATCCACGATCGTAGCAGCGATCGACACTACTCTTCGTCAGCCCGAACGGTTCCACCAACCACCAGCGCCGCGCCAATAATAACGAGGTTCTTGATGATGTACTGGCCCTCGACGGTGAGTTCGTGTGGAAACGTCACGAAGACGACCTCGGGCAGCAACACGATCGGGAGGAACGTCCCTGGCATCTGCAGGAACAACAACAGGATCCCGACGCGGATCAACGGCCGGTACAACAGACAGAGCCCGATTAACACCTCCCAGACGCCGAGTATCGGGACGAACTGCTCCGGGGGGACGACGTAGACGGTGGCCGCAACGAGATCTGCCGCCGGGCTGCCGCCGATGACCTTCAGCCCGCCGAACCAGATGAATACGATTCCGAGCGCGACACGCAGCGTTGGAATCCCAAGCCGATCCATGGTGTCAGCGATCCGGCGATCGACCTGATCGAACCGCTCTTTCGCTGATTCCAGCCGATCGGTGCCGCCAGCGCGGCCGTCCCGCTCGGTCGTTTCTGAGAGGCTCATTACTCATCTATTGATACGGGCTGAAAAGTCAAAAACCCTCGCTAGAGCCCTCAAAACGCTCAAAAACGAGATAATAAGAATATTAGTTCGTGATGGTTGTCGCCGCAGTCGATCCGGCAACGACCGTCGATTGTCCGCCCCCATTGTAGCGGAGCGGCTCGCCCCACGCGATCGGCGGGATCTCGCTGTCGCCGTTGTCGGCCGTCTCGATCGCCGCTTGGAGCGCCGCGGCGTCGAACGACGGCTCGCGATCGAGCCGGTCGGCTAGTTCGAGCGTCACGGCGATCCGTCGCCCGGGCTTCGATCCAAGTCCACCCCACGAGGCGTCACCGTAGCGGAACACCACATCGTAGCTTCGCACGTGATCCGAAGCGAACGCCGATCGAACCGATCGCACGGCCTTCGCGGCCAACTCGTACGCAGTCTGGCGATCGGGCTCGTGATCAGTGTCGAGGTCGAACTCGACCGTCACCACGAAGATTGAGTCACCGTCGAGGTGGTCGTTGACGTGATGAACCGAATCGATCGTCGGCGGCTCAGCGAGTTCGAGTACCGTGTCGAACGACGCCGACAGCGCCACGTTTGCGTCCGACTTCTGCTCGCTCGCATTCTCCGTCGCCTGTATGAGCAGCCAGAACATGGCCGCCGTGAACACGATCGCGAGCCCGATGAATCCGCCCAGTACGATCGACATGGTGCCGTGTTGAACGATCGTCTACATTGTTGTTTCGGCGAATCTCCGTGGTGGAAACGTTCCTGCGGTACGAGAGAACCGGACGGTATCAATCCATTTATACCACCTGCAGCGGAATCTGTGGATATGCCACGAGAACAAAAGCAGGTTCGCGAACTGCAGGAGGGAAGCTACGTGATGATGGACGATTCGCCGTGTAAAATCAACCACTACAGCACCGCAAAGCCGGGCAAACACGGCAGCGCGAAGGCTCGTGTCGAGGGCAAGGGCGTCTTCGACGACAAAAAACGGAGCCTGAGCCAGCCGGTCGACGCGAAGGTATGGGTCCCAATTATCGAGCGGAAGGGCGGGCAGGTCGTCTCCGTCACCGGCGACGACGCGCAGGTTATGGACCTCGACACCTACGAGACGTTCACAATGCGGATCCCCGAGGGCGAGGACTTCTCGAACGGCGACGAGATCGAATACCTCGAGTACGAGGGACAGCGCAAGGTTGTGTAGATGTTCCCCGGTGCGACCGCCGAACGGGACGTGGCCATCTACGTAATCGTCGGCGCACCGTTGGACATCTCGACAACGTTCCAACCCGGGACGCGGTTCGGACCCGATCGGGTCCGCCGCTTCGCGGCAACGTACGACGATTACGACCGATTCACCGACTCGTTTTTTTCCGACCTCGCGGTTCACGACGCTGGCGATGTCCACGCGTGGGACGACGCTCGCGAGTACCTCGATCACCTCGCCAGCGAGCTCCGTGCTGCGGTGTGGGACGACGCGATCCCGGTGACGATCGGCGGTGAACACACCGTCACCGCTGCCGGCGTCGAGGCGGTCGAGCCAGATGTCTTCGTCTGTCTCGACGCCCACCTCGACCTCCGGACTGAGTACGACGGCAACGAGTGGAGCCACGCGTGCGTGACACGACATGTGCTCGACACTGCCGACGAAGCGATCATTCTCGGCGCGCGAACCGGCTCTCCTGAGGAGTGGGATCGCGCCGCCGAAGACGACGTGACAGTTGTCGCTCCCGAGGACGTGCGATCGTGGCTCGCGGATCCGCCACGCTTCGAGGGGCGATCGGTCTACCTCTCGGTCGATATTGACGGCGCCGATCCCTCGGTCGCGCCCGGGACGGGGACGATGGAGCCGTTCGGGCTGTCTGCACGGGAAATGCGCGACGTCGTCCGCGCCGTTGCGCCCGCCTGCGATGGGTTTGATATCGTGGAGGTCAACGATCGCGACGACGGCCAGGCCGCAGCGCTCGGCGGGAAGCTACTCCGGGAGTTTGTCTACCGGCACGCGGCGGGCGGGATGGGTGCTGAGTAGGAAATTGCACCTCGATCACGGGGTCGGTGCAGCCTTTTGTAAGGCGGTTTCGGCGATGTTGCCGCCGTAGTCGGCACTGCGAGAAACCGAATCGACGATCAGTCCGAGATGCTGTGCGCGGGCCGGATCGAGGTCACGGAGCAGTTCGTCGATCGTTCGGGCGTGTGCGTCGATCTCCTGGACCGCCTCACGGGCCTCGTTTGCGAGCTGGGTTGCCTCGCTGCTCTCGTCGGTAAAGAGGGCGTCCATCCCCTTGTCGATCACGTCGACGGCGTCGGCGTGCAGTTCTTCGAGGGCGTCGATCACTTCTTCGGGGACTGGTTGCTCGATGTTCTTTGTGAGGTGGGCGATTTTGGTCGCGTGGTCGCCGATCCGTTCGAGCTGACGGGCGCTCGAGTGGTAGTCGAAACAGACCTCCCGCGGCAGGCCGAGCTCTTCTGCGGCTTTTGGGGTGCGGAGGGTCGATCGGAAGATGCGCGAGACGACCATCCAGAGCCGATCGACGTCCTCGTCACGCTGGATTACGTCCTCGGCAAGTTCGGTGTCGAGGTCTGCGAGCGCAGTTAGCGCATCGTCGAGCATCGACAGAGAAATGAGCCGCATCCGGGTGACCGCGTTGTGGATCGACAGCTCCGAGGAGTCGAGCAGATCGCGGATGACGATCCGATCGGCAGTCTCTTCGAGCACCTCGAGCCCGACGAGGCTCTGGGTTGCCTGCCGGATCGTCCGGCGTTGATCGGTCGTGATCGTGCTGCTTTCGAGCGCGATGATATCGAAGCCGCTGACGTACATCGTCATCACCGCGCGCATGAGCTCCTGTTCGTGAAGGTCAGTAATGTCGAGTGTGCCCTCGGTCCGATCCTCCTCGGTCTTTGGCGTCATAAATAGCGAGTCGCTTTCTGGATAGAACTCGACCACGCTGCCCGCGTTGACCCCGTTTTCGGTCGCCCAGCTCTTTGGAATCGAGACCGTGTACGTCGATCCGCCAGTGACTTGCACCTTCCGGGTCTCCATATCTATATATTTGGCTCAAGATATTTATAACGTTGTCCCTTCGAACAATATCCCCGTCATCAAAACGATCTGCCAGTATGTGTGGTAATTACTGATAATTATTTTTTCGACAGCTAGATATGAAAATGGCATACGCTGAATTGATTGAAAATATACGCAGATTAGTTTATTCAGACAGTAGGTATGTGTCTATTACTCTGAAAAAGATAGAGTTGCGCATGTATCTACAGACAACTGGTTCTTATTCGAGAAAATTACGGAGCAAAACGTAGAACTATATAGAAGTAATAGCATCGTATTTATCCCTCAGGAATCCACCAAACAGTGATGGCAAACCAGAACGATCGGTCCATCGTCTCGCGTCGTAATTTTATTGCAACCACAGGGGCAGCGACCGCGATCGGGATCGCCGGGTGTACGGCGAACGATGGTGGGAACGGCAACGGTGGTAACGGCAACGGCGGCAATGGAAACGGCGGCAACGGCAACGGAGACGACGGCAACGGTGGCAACGGCGACGACGGCGGTAGCGTCTCCGGAGACATCAGCATCACCGGCAGCAGTACCGTGTTCCCGATCAACGAGGCCATGGCCGAGGAGTTCCAGGCCGAATACGACGACGTCAACATCTCGCTTGAGTCGACGGGTTCGGGTGGCGGCTTCGAGAATTTCTTCTCGCTCGGTGACTCGGACATCAACGGGGCATCGCGCCCAATCAAGGAAGAAGAGCTCGAAAAGTGCCGTGAGAACGGCGTCGAACCGATCGAATTCCAGGTTGGCGGGGACGCACTCACCATGGCCGTTAACAACGAGGCCGACTGGGTCGACTGCATGACCGTCGAACAGCTGGCCGAGATCTGGCAGCCCGACGGCGCAGAGACGTGGGCGGATGTTGATCCTGACTGGCCCGACGAGGAGTTCGAACTCGGCGGTCCGGCCGACACCTCCGGGACCTTCGATTGGTTCACTGAGAACATCATCGGCGAGGCTGGGTCAATCCGCAGCGACTACGAGCCGACCGAAGACGACAACACGATCGTTCAGCTTATCCAGGGTAACCAGTACGCAATGGGCTTTTTCGGCTTCGCGTACTACGACGAAAACGAGGACAGCATCAAAGGCCTCGAGATCGACGGCGGCAGCGGCTGTACGGCACCCGGACTTGATAACGCCAAGGACGGCAGCTACCCAATGGCTCGGCCGCTTTTCATTTACGTGAACGAAGAGTATCTTCAAGAGAAACCACAGGTCGAGGAGTTCCTGCGGTTCTACATGGAGCGGGTCAACACCTCGTTCGTTTCCGATGTCGGGTACGTGCCCGCTAGTGACGACCAGGCCGCAGAGAACGTCTCGAAGATCGACGACACGGTCAACTAACTCTGAAACTGAAATCCGCACATATTTTTATTCGTAAGAAATTCCATACAACATGGCCTATGATTCATCACCGGAGCTAACCGGCACGGAGGTCCGCTCGACGAGAGAGCGGATCTACGGGACGGTGTTTTTCCTGTGTGCGGCGTTGTCTATCGCGGTGACGCTCGCCATCATCGGGACGCTGCTGTTTGATGCGCTCCGGTTTTTCAGCGAGGTCTCTGTGATCGCGTTCCTCACTGGGACGCGGTGGAGCCCGTCGATCAACCCGATCGAGTTCGGCGTGCTTCCGCTCGTGACGGGGACGCTCGCGGTGACGTTTCTGGCCGCGGTAATCGCGGTGCCGATCGGCGTCTCTGCCGCGGTCTATCTGAGCGAGTACGCGAGCGATCGGACCCGATCGATCCTCAAACCGGCCCTTGAGGTTCTTGCGGGGATCCCAACGGTCGTGTACGGCTACTTCGCGCTCGTGTACATCACGCCCGCGCTCGAGTTCATCGGGATCGAGCTCAGCACGTTCAACGTCCTCAGCGCGTCGCTCATGGTCGGCATCATGATTATCCCAATGGTGTCGAGCCTTTCAGAAGACGCGATGAGCGCGGTTCCCGATTCGCTGCGGCAGGCCGGCTACGGGATGGGTGCCACCAAGTTCGAGGTGTCGACCGGCGTCGTCATTCCCGCGGCGGTCTCGGGAATCTTCGCGTCGTTCATCCTCGCGCTCTCGCGGGCGATCGGTGAGACCATGATCGTCACGGTCGCGATGGGAATGCGCGCACGAATGTTTGCTCCAGAGAGTATTGCCGACGTTCCTGCCGAGATCGCCTACATCGCGACGAACTCCGGGTCGACGATGACGGCGGCGATCATCAATCTCGGATTAAGCGACCTCGCCGGCGGGACGACCGCCTTTTACTCGCTGTTCGCGATCGGACTGCTTCTGTTTACAATGACCTTTTTGATGAACCTCACAAGCGATATCGTCGCCAACCGGTTCCGGGAGGAGTACCAATGACTGGAGCCGTTGTTGCTCGGGAGGTGAGCTGACGTGGCGACCGAAACCCCTGAGGTATCGACCGATGCTGAGGAACAATCCTGGTGGGGTGGCGAATCAAGCGTAAGCCGGATCCGCGGCGTCGCCTTCGAGTACACGACGCTGTTTGCGACGCTGTTTGGCATTCTGATGGTGGCGGTGCTTTTGATCTACGTTTCGATCGACGCGATCGAGCCGTTTACCGCCGACCCAGTCTGGCATCTGACGTTCTTCGGGCTGTTCGTTGTGCCCTCGGTCGCAACGTGGCTGGTACTCGGACGGGTGAACCCGACCGCTCGGACGGTTGGCAGTAACACATTCGGGATGATCCTCGGTGGACTCTTTGTTGCGGCCGGACTCGTTATCGTGATCGTCAAAACATACGGATCGATCACCTGGTTTGCGGTGTCGATTTCGGTGGCGATCGGGGCGGCCGCGTTCTATGGCTATTTGCAAAAACGGCCTCGAATGAACATTATTGAGCAGGCGGCAGTATTCGTCGCACTGGCGATCATTACCGTGACCGGGATCCCGGCGATCGAGCCGCTCGGGACCCCCGCGCTGCTCTCGCCGATCTGGGCGTTCATTCTTGTCGCGCCATTCATCCCACTCGAGTGGACCGCACTCGCGGTGACGCTCGGTCCCTTGGCCGGCGCGATCGCTGCCAGACGAGTTGGCAATCATCGCGAAATTGAGACGCCTTGGACAGTCGTGCTCGGGGCGGTGGTCGCGGGGTCGCTCGCTGCCGGCGCGATCGCCGCGACACTTGGCTGGAACGCCGAGGCGGCAGTCGTGATATTCGTGACCGTCGGGATGCCGATCGGCGTGTACCTCGACGGCGTGCGAACCCACGACCCGTCGGCGATCGTCGGACTGGTCTTGCCAGCAGTCATCATCGGCGGGCTGGCTGCTGCGATCGTTACGACGGAAACGCTCGGATTCGCTCGCCCTGACGCGTGGCTCGATTGGGGCTTTCTCACGTCGGTCCACTCGCGAACCGCTGAGGATGCGGGGATCTACCCAGCGCTCGTCGGCTCGGTGTTGATGATTCTCGTGATCGCCGCCTCGGCGTTCCCGGTTGGTGTGGGCGCGGCGATCTATCTCGAGGAGTATGCGCCGAACTCCGGCTGGCTCGGCCAGCTTGTCCGGCTCATCAAGATCAACATCGGGAACCTCGCGGGTGTTCCGTCTGTCGTCTACGGCATGCTCGGGCTGGCGCTCATCGTCCGGTTCATCGGGCTGCCGTTAGGGACGGTGATCGTCGGTGGCTTCACGATCGGATTGTTGATCCTCCCGATCGTCATCATCTCCGCACAGGAGGCGATCCGCGCGGTGCCGGACTCGATGCGGCAGGCGTCCTACGGGATGGGTGCGACGCGGTGGCAGACGACGCGAAACGTCGTGTTGCCCCAGGCGATGCCCGGTATCCTCACCGGAACGATCTTGGCGCTGGGTCGGGCGATCGGCGAGACCGCGCCGCTCATCTTGATCGGCGCGGCGACGACGATCTACCGGCCGCCTGGTGGGATCTTCTCGAAGTTCAGCGCGATGCCGAAACAGATCCACTCGTGGGTCGTCAACTACCCGCAAGCAGACTTCAGATACGGCGTAATGGCCGCAGGCGTGGTGACGTTGTTGGTCGTGCTCTTGGGCATGAACGCCGCAGCGATCATCATTCGAAATAAATATCAGCGGAACCAGTAATTATGGCACACGAACCAATGGAGCCATCCGAATCCGACACGAACAGCGCGACAGAGACGCTTATTTCACCCAGCCCCGGCAGCGAGGCGCTCGACGCCGGCCGGCTCGCGACAGACGCTGGGACGACCGAACCGGTCATCCAAGCGCGAGACGTCAGCGTCTACTACAACGATGAGCGCGCGCTCAACAGCGTCACGATGGACATTCCGAAAAACCGAGTGACGGCAATGGTTGGCCCGTCCGGCTGTGGGAAGTCCACATTCTTGCGGTGCATCAACCGGATGAACGACCTGATCGACGCGGCTCGTGTCGAAGGAGAGCTGCTCTTCGAGGGCAAGAACGTCTACGACGACGATGTCGATCCGGTCGTCCTCCGGCGTCGAATCGGGATGGTGTTTCAGGCTCCAAACCCCTTCCCGAAGTCGATCTACGACAACGTCGCCTACGGACCGAAAATCCAGGGCGACACCCGAAACCTCGACGAGCGCGTCGAGCGGGCGCTCAAGGGCGCAGCGCTGTGGGACGAGGTCAAAGACCAACTCGACAGCTCGGGATTGGACCTCTCTGGCGGCCAACAACAGCGGCTGTGTATCGCCCGGGCGATCGCAGTTGACCCAGACGTCATTTTGATGGACGAGCCGGCCTCTGCGCTTGACCCGGTCGCAACCTCGAAGATCGAGGATCTGATCGCCGATCTCGCAGAAGAGTACACCGTCGTCATCGTCACCCACAACATGCAGCAGGCTGCACGGATTTCCGACAAGACTGCGGTGTTCCTCACCGGCGGGAACCTCGCAGAGTTCGACGATACGGCGAAAATCTTCGAAAACCCCGAGAGCCAGGAAGTCGAAGACTACATTACTGGAAAGTTTGGCTGATCACGCGATTCATTGGACCGAACAGGCGTCTATATATCTCACAGTTCGGTTCTGAGGACAACGCTTTTGCGTCGGCTCGATCGACGTAGGATAAGTATGCCACGAAACGAGTATCAGGCTGATCTAGAGGCCCTCCGTGACGACGTATTATATATGAGTGAGGTGGTCGCCGAGCGGCTCCGCGACGGCCTCGATGCGCTCGAGCGGAAAGACGAGGCGCTCGCCCAACAGGTTATTGAAGGCGATGCCGAGGTGAACGAGATGTACCTCGAACTCGAACAGGACTGTACGAATCTCATCGCGCTCCAGCAGCCAGTCGCGAGCGACCTCCGGTTCATCGCGGCCTCGTTCAAGATCATCACCGATCTCGAACGAATCGCTGATCTGGCGACGAACCTCGGCGAGTACGCAACAGAGGCCGAACAGGACGTATTCCCCGATGTCGACATCCAGCTGATTGGTGACAAGACGCTCGACATGCTCGATAGCGCCATGACTGCCTACGCGGGCGATCGCCCACAGATCTGCTATGAGGTTGCAGAGGCCGACGACGATCTTGACGAACTCTGTGAGACCGCGAGCGAAATCGTCGTTCGTGACCTGATCGACACCGAGCGCGCCGATAGTGAGGACATCACCACACTGATGGCGGACGTCTCGCGGCTGTTGTTGACGATCCGGGATCTCGAACGGGTCGGCGACCACACGGTCAATATCGCCGCCCGGACGCTGTACATGATCGAAAACAACGATGAGTTGATCTACTGAGCTACAGGTAGTCTTGTCGCATCCGCAGTCGAACGGTTGACCGATTGGCAAACGTTCTTTTCGACGCTCACCGTGTGTCCGGTATGGAGATTGGGCTGCTCACGATTGGCGACGAACTCCTGTCGGGCGATACTGAGAACACAAACGGGAGTTGGCTCGCCAGACAGCTCTCCGGGCGTGGCGCGTCCGTCGAGCGGATCCTCGTGGTTCCAGACGATCGATCGCTCATCGCTGAGACGGTCCGAGAGTGGACACAACTGTTCGATGCGGTCATCACCACTGGTGGGCTTGGCGGCACCCACGACGATGTGACAATGGACGCGGTCGCGGCGGCGTTCGATCGGACGGTCGAAGTCAACGACGCTGCCCGCGAGGACGTCCTCGAAACGATGGCCGCCTACCGAGAGGAACATCCCGAGTTGGTCGAGCGGTACGACCTGCGGGTTGATCCGGATGCACAGGCGTCGATTCCTGCAGGTGCGCGGCCGCTTCTCAACGAGGTCGGCCTCTCGCCAGGGTGTGTGCTCGAAAACGTCTATGTGCTGCCGGGAATTCCAGACGAGATGCGAGCGATGTTCGGCCAGGTTGCAGAGACGTTTGGGGGCGATCGGGTGACACGGACGCTGTATACCCCCGTTCCAGAGGGGGCGATGGGCGATACCTTCACCGAGTTACACGAGCGGTTTGACGTGATCGCGGGCAGCTATCCCGCTCGTCGGCCAAAGCCGAATCGGATCAAAGTAAGCGGCACAGACGAAACAGCCGTCGCGGCCGCGGTCAAGTGGCTCGACGATCGAATTGAGACTGTCGATCCCGCAGAAGACTGAGGAAGCAAACGGGCGTTACTGGAAGCCGATTCGACCGCCGCGCGGCTCGCCAAAGGCGTCGCGACCGCCGCCTTTGAACTGCTGTTCGATCTCCTCGTAGTAGGTCATGATCTCGTCGTTGATCGTCGGCCGCACCGACTCCATCGCCTTGCGGAAGTGTCGCATCTCGACCTCCTCAGCAGTGTCTTCTTCGCGCAGCGCCTCGATCGCCGCCTCGCGGGCGATCGATTCGAGATCTGAGCCGACGTAGCCGTCGGTAATCTCGGCGATCTCTCTGAGACTCACGTCCGCCGCCAGCGGCACGTTGGCGGTGTGGATCTTGAGGATCTGCTCTCTGCCCTCCTCGTCGGGCTGGCCGATCATGACGAGCCGATCGAACCGTCCCGAGCGGATGAGCGCAGGATCGATCATGTCCGGGCGGTTCGTTGCGCCGATGACCATCACGTTGCCCATGTCTTCGAGGCCATCTAACTCGGTAAGTAACTGGTTGACGACCCGCTCGGAGACGTTGTTGCCCATCTCTTGGCCCCGCGAGGGCGCGAGGCTGTCGAGCTCGTCGAAGAAGATGATCGTCGGGCTGACCTGTCTGGCCTTCCGGAAGGTCTGTCTGATCGCCTTCTCGGACTCGCCGACCCACTTCGAGAGTAGCTGCGGGCCACGCACCGAAATGAAGTTGGCATTCGTCTCGCTGGCGACCGCCTTCGCCATGAGCGTCTTGCCAGTCCCCGGCGGGCCGTACAAGAGCACGCCTTTGGGCGCTTCGATGCCCATCCGTTCGAACTTCTCGGGGTTCGTCAGCGGCCACTCGACACTCTCTTTGACCTGCTGTTTCGGCTCCGAGAGCCCGCCCACGTCGTCCCACGTGATCTTCGGGAGCTCGACGAGCACCTCACGCATCGCGGAGGGTTCGACCTCTGAGAGCGCGCCGTTGAAGTCCTCGCGTTTGACGATCATCCGATCGATCAGGCTCGGCGGAATGTCCTCTTCATCAAGGTCGATCTCGGGGAGGTACCGCCGCAGCGCCTTCATGGCGGCCTCTTTCGTGAGGCTCTCGATGTCCGCACCCACGAAGCCGTGGGTCTCGTCGGCGAGGTGGTCCAAGGAGACGTCGTCCGACAGTGGCATGCCGCGGGTGTGAATCTGGAGGATCTCCTTGCGACCGACCTCATCAGGGACGCCAATCTCAATTTCGCGATCGAACCGGCCGGGCCGCCGGAGGGCGGGATCGACCGAGTCGACGCGGTTCGTCGCAGCGATGACGATGACCTGCCCGCGGGCTTCGAGACCGTCCATCATCGTCAGCAGCTGGGCGACAACCCGGCGTTCGACCTCGCCGGTCACGTCTTCGCGTTTGGGCGCGATCGAGTCGAGCTCGTCGATGAAGATGATTGAGGGCGAATCGTCCTTTGCGTCCTCGAAGATCTCTCTAAGCTGTTGTTCGCTCTCGCCGTAGTACTTTGAGATGATCTCGGGGCCCGCGATCGAGAAGAAACTCGCGGAGGTCTCGTTGGCGACGGCCTTCGCGAGGAGTGTCTTCCCGGTGCCGGGTGGCCCGTGCAACAGGACGCCTTGTGGCGGTTCGATCCCCAGCTTCTGGAAGATCTGGGGGTGTTTCATCGGCAGCTCGACCATCTCACGGACTCGCTGGATCTCGTTTTGCAGCCCACCGATGTCCTCGTAGGTGATCCCACCGCCAGTCTTTTCGAAGCCGCTGATCGGCTCCTCGCGCAGTTCCACCTCGGTGTCCTCGGTCACGAGACAGACGCCCTCTGGCTCGGTTTCGACGGCAATAAGCGGGATCGCCTGACCGGGCGATCGCATGAACGGATGGTTCGTACTCGACATCACGGGAACGATGTCACGTTCGACGACTGGCCGCTTGAGGATCTGGCGTTTGACCATGCCAGCGGCGTCTGAGCCGAACTGGACGCTCGCCTCCTCGGGTGGGGCCAACACGAGCTTTTCAGCCTTTTCGGCGTCGGCTTTCCGAATCGTCACCCGCTCGCCGATACCCACATCGGCGTTTTGCCGGGTGAAGCCGTCGATTCGAACCGTATCGGTATTCCAGTCCTGTCTATCCGCTCGCCACACTTTCGCCGCCGTCAGCTCTGCGCCGTCGATCTCGATAATATCGCCGGGCGAGAGCTTCAGGTGCAACAGCGTGTCCGGATCGAGGCGAGCGATCCCGCGCCCTGAGTCGTTCGGGTACGCTTTCGCCACCTCCAGTTGCACTTCGTTCATTGAGACCACCTCGTTTGTAGCCGAGGATCCGGCTGGTCCGGAAATAAGTCCTTTGTTCGTAGGGATCGCCGGCACGGGCGATCGTCACGGGTTGTCATCATCTACCATACTGTGAGGGGCGGCGATACTAATGGTTGGCGAAAGCGCACCTGTAGTTTGCAACACGACGGCAGATCACGGGGGCGGCGTGGCGTGATCGCAGGGAGGGGACGCCAGTGGGGATTCTCCATCCATGATCGCCGGTCGCTGCGTTCACAACCAGAACACGTTAGCTATTAAAGTCATTTTCCGTCGTTGTGACAGCAGCTGTCGTTTCGACATACTCTGTCAATTGGCCACCTGGTCGGGTTCGATTAGGTCGCCTCAGTTAGGCCGACTCGATTTCAGTCGCTGCCTTGCGGTACTTCTCAAACGTATCGATCGCCCATTGTCTGATGGTCTCGTCTGCAGACTCGACAAGCGCCTGCATGGTCCCATCGTCGTCGTAGGCACCGATCGCAACGACCTCGTCGGTGATGAGTAGGCCGAACGATATCGGGTCGGGATACACGTAGATCTCCACACGACCGGTCTGCATAACATCTTCGAGCGCATCGCCGTCGCGTTGGAGCATCGACAGCACGTCCTCGGACAGCACCGTCACCACGGAGGCGCTGTCCTCCATGATCGCCTTGTAGTACGTTTCGTTGTAGAACGGGGCGTTGATCGGTGCGATCGTTCGGATCGTGTCCGTCCCCGAGACTCGATTCAGTGCCCGATCGACCGGCTCGTACGGCGAGTGCGGCTTCCGAACAGTAACGGTTGCGTCCTCGAATGCCTCCGGGGACAGCGAACAGACGTCTCTGGGGAACCACCGAAAGAACGGCTGGAGCTCCAACAGCGTCTCGGTCTTCGACAGTGTCTCTGCGAATTCCTCGGCAAACACGGTTCCGGTCGGCGTCAACGCAAACCCTGCTGTGGTCTGTTGGACCCAGCCGGCCTCACTGAGCCCGTCGGTGACGCGGCGAATCGTCCGGCTGGACGCGTCGATTGAGGCTTCGAGCTCTCCTCGCGTCCGTTCGCCGCTTCGGAGCTGCTCCAGCACGCGTACTCGGTGGATTGATCGCGTGACGTATTCGATCGCCGATACTGCCTCGTTCATGCCAATGTATTCGGGATGGTAGAGGAATACACATAAGTGTATATACTCCCTCGGCTCGACGTCCAGTCACTCGATCTCACGTCACCCATGATTGGATGCGAGCGAATCCCCGATGGGGACCGTTTTGCCGTCGGATACCAAACCCCTGTTCATGCACACGCTTGCGTTTGACGGCCGAAGTGGGGCCAGCGGCGATATGCTGCTTGGTGCGCTGCTCGCGATCGGCGCAGACCGGGGGGCGCTTGACCCGATCGAAGCAGCGCTTGACGTCGAGTTTCGAGTCGGCTCGACGGTGAAAAACGGCATTGACTCGACGGCGGTTTCGGTTGTCCTCACAGACGATCACGACCCACAGCGCGTCGACAATCGCGACTCACAGCACGTTGACAACCACGACTCACAGCACGTTGACAACCATGACTCACAGCACGTTGACAATCATGACTCACAGCACGTTGACAACCATGACTCACAGCATGTCGACAACCACGACTCACAGCACGTCGACAACCACGACTCACAGCACGTCGACAACCACGACTCACAGCACGTCGACAACCACGACTCACAGCACGTCGACAACCACGACTCACAGCACGTCGACAACCACGACTCACAGCATGTCGACAACCACGACTCACACAACGCCGAAGGACACGGCCCACACCGCCACTACGAGGAAGTCATCGAGATCGTCGAATCGATCGACCTCCCGGCTGCAGTGACCGACTTGGCGATCGGGGCCTTCCGCCGGCTCGGCGAAGCCGAGGCGACCATCCACGGCGAGTCGCTCTCGGCGATCCATTTTCACGAGGTGGGTGCGGACGACGCGATCGCCGACGTGACTGGAGTCATGGCGCTCCTGGCGGATCTTGATCCAGACAAGGTCCTCACCACGCCGATCGCCGTCGGCGGCGGGACCGTCGAAATGAGCCACGGGAGCTATCCAATCCCAGCCCCTGCGGTCGTCGAAATCGCCGCCGACGCCGACTGGTCGATCGTCGGCGGACCGGTCGACGCAGAGCTTCTGACCCCAACAGGGGCGGCGATCCTCGCAGAGATCGCCGACGGTGTCGACACGCTCCCGTCGATCGACGTCGAAACGAGCGGCTACGGGGCCGGCACACGAACATTCGATCGTCATCCAAACGTACTCAGAGCCATCTCCGGGCACGCTGGTGGCGGGCTTTCGACGGAGCCGATCACGGTTCTCGAAACGAATCTCGACGATGCCACTCCGGAGACGCTTGGATCGCTGCAGGAGACGCTGATAGATGCCGGTGCCCGAGATGTGTCGATCGTTCCAACGACGATGAAAAAATCTCGACCGGGCCATTTGGTGAAAGTGATCGTCCACCCGGCCGACGCCGAACGCGTCGCCCACCGACTCGCGGTCGAGACTGGTACACTCGGCATTCGAGAACACGGCGCGGGCCACCGCTGGACGGCCGATCGCGCCTTCGAGACTGCACGAATAGAGATCGACGGCGAGAGGTTCGATGTGTCGGTCAAGCTCGCGTCGACAACGGACGGGGAGGTGTACGACGTGAGTGCCGAACACGACGACGTGGCTGCCGTCGCCGCTGAGACTGGTCTCGCCGTCCGTGAGGTCGCACGCCGGGCTGAAGCGATCGTTCACCGCCGACTCGAGGATTCAACTGGAGACTGATCGACGGCGGTCGATCGTCACCGCTCTCGTCTGGATTTTGTTCGAGCTGCGATCGACTTACTCGTCGCGATCGACTTACTCGTCGCTCGAGGGTGCGTCGCTTGACTCGTGCTCCTCGCTCGAGGGTACGTCGCTTGACTCGTGCTCCTCGCTCGTGGATTCACTATCAGTCTCGTGTTCGGAGAGCGCTTCGTCGACGGTCAACTCCCCGTGAGCCACTCGTCTGGCGAGCGGTTCTGAGATGGTTCGCCCGCCAGCCGATCGCCGTCTGGACTCGTTTTTGATCCGTTGGAGTTCCCCCTCCGTTGGGTCGATCTCGATCGAATCGATCCGTTCGCCCTCGAGCCGGGCAATATTCGTCGCTGCGAGCACGTCGCCCATCCCCCGCGCTCCTGCGCCGAGATACGGCGTCGTCCCGGTTTCGTCGACAAGTTCGACCGCCACATCGGGGAGATCGTTGACGATCTGGGCACCCTGCAGTCGCGCGCCGTCACCGATCCGAACGAGTGGGTCCGCGGCGTCTTCGACCTCCTCGCGGATCCGATCGACCGCTGCGGCGAGCGGCACCTGAAACGCGGCGGTCACGGTTCCGCCGACCGTGACGACGATGCCCGGCCGTGTGCCCGGATCGACGCCGATGACAAGTCGGTCGTCCCCGCCACGGAGGATCGATAGGGCCTCCTCGATCGCCGGGCGGATCCGCTCGGCGTCTCCGTAGACGAGTTCGATGTCGTGGCGGCCACCCAGATCGAGACGATCGACGCGGGTGGTGAGCACGACGGTCGTCCGCTCGGGTAGTTCGTCCCCAGCGTCGATCGTCTCGGGGTCGATCGTCGTGAAAGCTACGCCCCGCTCACGGAGGGCGGTCACCGCCTCGTGGTAGAGCTCGAAGTCTGCCGTTGCGACGACGATCACGCTCGCTGATTGGATCGGCGAGGGAAAAATCACACCGATCGAGCCGCCAGATCGAGCGCGACGCTGGACCGATCAGACGGGTCGACGGTGGGTGGACACATTGTCTGTGCTGGATTGCGAATAGATGGATCGCGGTGTTTTTGCGCGGGCCGATCGAACGGTGGACCGTGACCTCCGATTCCCCAGTGTCGACCGGGTGTGCGGCGCTCGACGAGCTGTTAGGCGGCGGCTTCGAGCGCGGCACCGTCTCGCAGGTGTACGGCCCGCCAGCGGCCGGCAAAACTAACGTTGCACTGTCGGCGGCTGTCTCTGTTGCTGCGGCTGGTGGCCGTGCGCTCTACATCGACACCGAGGGGCTGTCGATCGATCGATTCAGCCAGCTTATCACGGCTGAAACGGACGAACCGGTCGAAGATGTCGCCTCGCGGCTTGTGATCACTGAAGCCATGGACTTCGACGAGCAGGCCGAAGCCGTCCAGGACGCCTCGGAGTTTGCCGAATCGATTGAGCTCATCGTCCTCGACAGCGCCACCGGCTTTTACCGGCTCGAACGAGCCGAAGAGGCTGCCGGCGGCGAAACACTCCGTGCAGTTGCCAGACAGATCACCCACCTGCTGTCGATCGCCCGCAAACACGACATCGCGGTCGTCATCACGAATCAGGTGTTTTCGGACCCCGACACCGACAGAACCCGTGGGCTCGGCGGACACACACTTGAACACTGGACTGGTGTCGTGCTCCGGCTTGATCGATTCCGTGGGGGCAACCGCCGGGCAACGCTTGAAAAACACCGATCGAAGGCCGTCGGTGAGTCGGTGACCTTCGAAATCACCGACAACGGACTGTCCGCAACCGAGGCGTTCTGACACGACCGCAGATTACAGTTCGCCGAGCTTTCGCAACAGCTGGCCACGGTACTTTTCGTCGGCGTTGACCCCCTTCATTTCGAGGACATTCCGCTCGAGCTTATCCAGGGCGACGTGGAAGGCGTGATCTGCGCCGTAGCCCTCCCCGGAGCCAGCAACCTGGCCGTGGCTGGTCCGCAGGCGAATCTGCGACTGGATCAACGGTGTGCCGCGGAGCTTCTCTTTGTGTTCGTGGAAGCGAACGTGTGCGTGGTGGACATCCATCTGCTGGTATTTGTCGACCACACGGGCGATCGAGTCGGTGATCTCCCCGCGATCGATCGTGTCCAACAGGTCCACGTTCGTAATCTGAACATCCATCTGGGACTCTTCGGTGAACGTGAGCGCCCGAAGGACGTCGGTTTTCGTAATCACGCCGTCGACGACGTCCTCGCCTTCGGGGGTGACAACAAGCCCCGAGATGTCGTTGTCGAGCATCTTCTCGACCGCTGTTTTGACGCTCGTCTCTGGCGTTACAGTGAGCACAGGTGAGGTCGAGAGGTTGTACACAGGCAGATCAAGCATCCGATCGGCGTCGCCGCTGCGATCGCCTTTCTCCTGGCGCTCGTTGTCACGAACGACAAACTCAACGATGTCGTGGGTGGTGAGGATGCCGGTCAGCTTGCCGGCGTCGTTGGTCACAGGCAGCCGAGAGACGCCATTCTCACGGAGGCGGTTGATCGCCTGGCCGATATGGGACTGATCCGTCACCGTGAGCGGATCGCGGGTGTAGACCTGCTCGACGGTGAGTACATCCAGGTTATCGAGCACTGCTTTGAGGATCGTATCCGTGGTGACGATCCCGATGAGCTTCTCGCCGGCGTAGACGGGGGCGATGCGAACGTCCCCTTCGATCAACAGCCGTGCTGTCTCGCGAACGTCTTCGTGTTCTTCGATCCGCGGTGCGGGCTTCATCAGCACGCTTGCTTTGGTATCGTGTTCGATTCTCGATTTGACCAGCTCGCTCTCGCCGATCACGCCCGCGTACTCGCCGTCGTCGGTCACGATGACGCCCCGGGGGTTCTCCGATTCGAAGATCGACCGGACCTTGCCGATCCGCTCGTCGACATCAACCTCAATAAATTCCTCGACGACGATATCAGTGATATCCATAATCCAAGTTGATGCTACTCCGCGTAGTGTCTTGAACTTTGTTTCTATTCTCGCAGACCGGAGCGATCGGCTCTGGAAGACCTGATAATAGTCTGATAAAATGTATAGTAACCGGGGCTTAACGGCTACTGCGTCTGTACTCCCCAGATCTCAAACCGAGCACCACCGGCCTCACCCTCCTCGATCGCGAGCTCCCAGCCGTGTGCTTCGACGATCGACCGGACAATCTCGAGGCCATATCCGGTGCCGTCATCGCTCGTCGTGTATCCCGGCTCGAGTACGGCCTCCCGATCATCCGGGTCGATCCCTGGTCCGGAATCCTCGACGTAGAAGCCTGATCCGTCTTTGAGCCAACCGACGCGCACGTGCACGCCACTCCCACCGTGTTCCACGCTGTTCCGAAAGAGGTTCTCGAAGACGTGTTGCAACATCGCTGGATCGGCCTGGATTGTTTGATCGTCGTCGATTGTGGCCTCGACCGTCGCCGCCGCCGTGTTGACGCCGGCCCACGACAGGGTTGTGATCTCTGCAAGCGACACCGCCTCGAACTCGTCGATCCGACGCCCCTGTCGGGACAACATCAGGAGGTCGTCGATGATGTCGGCGATTCGATCGTGGCTCCGTTCGATTGTCTCGATCATCTCCACCGTCTCTGGATCGTCGGTGTCGATCATCTGAAGATACCCTTGCGCGACTGAGAGCGGATTTCGAAGGTCGTGTGACACAGTCGATGCGAAGGCGTCGAGGCGCTCGGCCTGGCGCTTTAGCCTTTCTCGCTGGCGCTGTCTTTCAGTCACGTCTCTGAGCACGACGACTCTGCCCACATGGCTTCCGCCGCGAGTCAATGGGTCGACGACAGCCTCAAACACTTTCGAGCCACCGTCTGCAGATTCGATTTCGAAGCGATCGCCCGTCTCGGTGTCGGAACCAAACGCCGGCAAGATGGCCGTCAGCTGATCGCCGATCGCGCTATCGGACGCCGTGAGCAACTCCTCACCGCTTGGGTTGGCGTGGACGATCCGGCCGGTGTGATCGAGGACGAACATCGCATCCGGCGAGTATCGCATCGCCGTCGTGTACGCCATCGGTGGGAGTCTGAACAGCCGGTATCGGAGAATCGCGATTCCCATTGCGCTGGTGCTGATCACTCCAGATATCGGGACAAAGTTCGGTCGATCGGGGAGAAATGGCGGGAGTTCGGCGATCGTGAGCACGCTGATGAGTATCGGTGCGAGAACGCCGACCGCCAGCAACCCTGCCTGTGGATAGTAGGCCGAGCCGATTTGATGCGCTTCATACCCAACAAGTCCGAGCGCAGCGACAGTCAGCCCGAAACTGTACAGAATCGAAACAAAAAACGCGGGTCCATCAGTCACGCGGAGGATTACAAGGCCATTTTCGACTACCCGGACGTCTGCGATCATGAGCGAGGGTGGCTCGAAAAACAACAGCACAATAATTCCCAGTGGAATCGCAAAGAGAACACCGATCACCGCTGGGCGAAACCATCGGTCGCGATCGGTGTACGCGGCCACGAACAGCACAAAAAGCGCCGGCAGGAGCATCGCGCCAATGTGGAGGATCCGATAGAACAGCAGCTTTGTCGCCGGATCGGTGTGGAGCAGTTTGAGCGCCGACCCGCCGACCCACAGAACGGTTGCGACGGCGATCAGCCCAAAGATCGTTACAATACGATCCGATCCCCGTGTGTGGGCGATCCAGCCGGTGTAGAGTCCAAGTACTACCGCTACACCGGCCGCAAGGAGCATCGGGATGGCGAATACTGTCGGCTGCCAGGTCACTGTCCAAGCGTTCCCATACGATAGGTAATATATCTTGATGATCGTGCGTCCGGACTGCGCAGTCGCATGTGCCCTGACGGACCGCCGATCGATGAGAAATCAGAGAGTGGGGTTGGGCAGATTTTGAGCTGGGTTTGAGTAGATTTTGAACCACAGTCGCTCACTGTGTTCGCTCCCTGGTTCAAATCTGCCAGCACCCATCTCAATTTCACGGACTCCTCGCTTCGCTCGCAGCTTCGCCGATCGCTTTCGAGGTTGCAAGCAACTTCGCATCACTCGTCGTTGGAGAATTCAGAGAGTGGGTTTGGGCAGATTTGAACTGCCGGCCTCCTCCATGTCAAGGAGGTGTCATAACCAGACTAGACCACAAACCCGTCCGGTTTCGCGTTCTGTCGCGTTTTCTCGTATCCGGGGGAGGTAATTGAAGCTTTCGATCGTGCTGCCGCATGTGGATTTTTCGCCCGCCAAGACCGATCGAGCCGCCCACGTCGATCGCTCTCGAAACTGCCCGGAGCGGCCGATCAGACGCCGTCGAGCGCCGCCGCGATCGGCTCACACCATCGCAACAATCGCTCGTCGTCTCCAAACCGCGCCGAGCACCCGAGCCCGATCGGCAGTCCCTCGTCGGTCCGGGAGGCCGGAATCGACACCGTTGGCAGGCCGCTGTGGGTCCACGGGAGGCTCATGATCGGATCGCCGGTCGTCTCGATCCCGTCTGGGGCCGGGCCGGGCGCAGCAGGCGACACAATTACGTCGATGTCTGCCTCGGCCATCTGATCGCACACCCGCTCGCGGAGCTCAACTCGACTCACGCGGGCCTGCGCCAGTTCGCCGGCGGCGATCGACCGGCCCTTCTCGATCACGGCAGCGGTTTTTTCGGCGTACCGATCGCCGTACGTGCGGTACCAGCGCTCGTGGCCCATCGCCATCTCCGCGGCGACCAGGCGTTCGTGCCGCCGATTGACGGCCTCGATATCTGGAAAGACCTCGAGTCGGGTCACGTCAAAGCCCGCCGCCTCGAGCCGATCGACGTGCTCCGCGAACGCCGTCTGTCCGACAGCTTCGGCCTGTTCGACGTACGGGCCCGCCGGAACCCCAATCGTCGGCCGTTCGCGCCGCGGGACAGATTCCGATCGCCACCCCGAACAGAGCACCGCAGCCGCGGCCCGCGCGCCAGCAATATCCTGCGTGAACGTCCCAACGTGGTCGACCGACGGTGCCGCTGGGATCACCCCATCTGTGGGAATTCGACCATAGGAGGGTTTGAACCCGACAACGCCGCAAAACGCTGCCGGGCGGTTCACCGAGCCGATCGTCTGCGTCCCGAGTGCGAGCGGCACGACTCCTGCGGCGACCGCTGCAGCCGATCCGCTGGAGGAGCCACCGGGCGTCCGATCGAGATCGTGAGGGTTCCGCGTTGGCCCGGGCGAGAAGTGTGCGAACTCGGCCGTGACGGTTTTACCAAACACAATTGCCCCCGCGGCGTCCAGCGCGTCGATCGCGCTCCCCTGTGGCCCCGCTAGTACCTCGGATGGAAGTGACGAACCGGCGTGTGTCTCCAGCCCGTCGACGTGAAAAATATCCTTTACGCCAACCGGCACACCGTACAACGCCGGTCGATCATCCCACGGCCGATCATCACTTCCGCTGGATTCGATCGCCCGAAGCTGTCGTTTGATCCGCCCGGTTCTGTCGGCTTCGGAGACGAACGCGTGAACGTCTGACTCAACATCGGAAAATCGATCGAAACAGCGGTCTGTGTACTCTTCGGGCGTCGTTCCGCCGTGTCGGAGATCGGCGATCGCCGCGGCGAGCGGCGTGTCTGTGCGCATACGTGATCGTCACCGTCGAGGGATTTGACGATTCCCCACGCAGCGAGTTCGACTCCCGGGTACGATCGAGCTGATCAAATCGTTCCTCGGGTCGCGATTGAGCTGATCAAATCGCTCTTCCAGTCGCGATCGGGCTGATCGTGCCCGTATACGCAGCCCGACAGGCTTTTACTGATGAACATATTTGTACATCACAAGACGAACTCATACATTGGTAACCGACAATGCAAACATACATCGAACTCGTGACCGACGGACAGGATCTGACACTTGAGCAGGCTCGCGACGCGGCGACCGCCGTATTCGAAGATGCCACGGAGGCCCAGATCGGCGCGCTGTTGGCAGCCCTTCGATCGAAGGGAGAGACCGAAGACGAGATCGCCGGCTTCGCACAGGGCATGCGCGCGGCAGCACGGACGATCGCCCCTGACAGAGCACCGCTCGTCGACACCTGTGGGACGGGTGGGGACGACTACGATACGATCAACGTCTCGACGACGAGTGCGATCGTCGCCGCGGGCGCAGGCGTGACGGTTGCCAAACACGGCAACTACTCTGTATCGTCGTCGTCTGGCAGCGCAGACGTCCTCGAAACTGCGGGCGTCACCGTCGACGCCGAGCCCGGAGATGTCGAGGCGGCGATCGAAGCGGATGGAATCGGCTTCATGCTTGCACCGGTGTTTCACCCTGCAATGAAGGCGGTGATCGGCCCCCGAAAGGAACTTGGAATGCGGACAATCTTCAACGTCCTCGGTCCGCTCACAAACCCTGCAGGCGCACAGGCACAGGTACTCGGTGTCTACGACGCCGATCTCGTTCCGCTCATCGCGGATGCGCTTGCCCGCATGCCGGTCGAACACGCGCTCGTCGTCCACGGCGACGGTACGGACGAGATCGCTATTCACGGACCAACAACCGTTGCGGAAGTCAAGGGAGAGACGGTGTCGACATTCACGCTCACGCCCGAGGATCTTGGCCTGTCAACCGCACCGATCGCGGCGATTCAGGGCGGCAGCCCCGATGAGAACGCTGCTGATCTTACCGGGATCGTCTCGGGGGAGGTGACCGGACCGAAGCGCGACGTTATCCTCGCGAACGCGGGTGCGGCGATCTACGTTGCGGGGCTTGCCGATTCGATCGAAGCCGGTGTTGAGCAGGCCGCGGCGGCGATCGACTCCGGTGCGGCCGCCGAAAAGCTCGACGCGCTTCGCGGTGCGACGGCGGAGGCGTAGATGGCGCGCGTGAAGATCTGTGGGCTCACGAATGCCGCAGACCTACAAGCAGCGATCGAGGCCGGTGCCGACGCGATCGGCGTTATTAGCGAAGTGTCTGTTACCACGCCTCGGGAGGTCGACCGCGGAACCGCCGCAGAACTCGTTGCAGCCGTCCCGCCGTTCGTCACCGCGACGCTCGTGACGATGCCGGAGGATCCCGAGTCGGCGGTCGATCTGGTTCGAACTGTCCAGCCGGACGCGCTGCAGGTACACGGCTCCTTCGACGCCGACGAACTGGGATTCATTCGCGCGGAAACCGGCGTCAAACTGATCCAGGCGATCGATCACACCGAGGTCGATCGGGCCCACGAACTTGATGGCGTCGTCGACGCGCTGTTGATCGATTCGACAGACGAAAGCGGCGCGGGTGGGACCGGCGAGACACACGACTGGGAGGCGACAGGCGAACTCGCCGAAACGCTCACCACACCGGTCATCCTTGCGGGCGGCCTCACGCCCGAGAACGTTGCGGAGGCGGTCGGCGTCGCCGCGCCGTTCGGAGTTGACGTCGCCTCCGGGGTCGAATCCTCGGGTGGAGAAAAAGACCACACGGCGGTCGCGACGTTTGTCCGAAACGCGGGCCGCGAGCTTGAGGTACCGATTCATGAGTAACGCTGTCCCGTCCGTGCGACTCGATCGCGATCGCGCGGCGTTTCGGTCGCTACTGGCAGATCGTTCGGAGCCGATCGTGGCCCGACTCGCTGCGACGATCGACTCCGACGTTTCGCCGCTTGCGGCGTACGCAGCGCTCTCGGAGAATCAGCCCTACAGTTTCCTGCTCGAAAGCGCCGAGAAGGTTGCCTCCAGCGATCCAGACGGCGCGTTCGGCTCCGGAAGTGATCCGGGCAAACACGCCCGATACTCGTTCGTCGGGTACGATCCGGATGCGATCGTGTCTGTCCGGCCCGAGGAGACCTCGTTTGAGCCACTGGGGCCGGCTGGCGAATTTGTAGCTGAGCGACTCTCCGGGGCCGATCGAAGTGAGACCAGCAACGATAGCGACACCAGCAACGATAGTGAGACCAGCAACGATAGCGACACCAGCGATACAAGCGACACTAGCGACACAAGCAACGGCAGCGACGAGCCTGACATACTCGATCGGCTCCGTAAGACACTGCCAGCGCTCGAACGCCGCGGCTTCCCAGCCACCGACCGCCAACAGCTTTCGGGGGGACTCGTCGGCTATCTCGCGTACGAAGCAGTGTACGACCTCTACCTCGAGGAAGTTGGCCGATCGCGCCCCGAGAGCCCGCTTCCGGATGCGGAGTTCGCACTCACCACCAAAACGCTCGTTTTCGACGACGTCGCCGACACCGTTGAACTCGTCTTTACCCCGATTGTCCGTCCCGACGACGACCCGGACGCGGTGTACGACTCGATCGAGGCGGAACTGGACCGCGTCGCTGAGCGCCTCGCAGCTGCGCGCGAACCTGAGCCAGGTGGGTTCACCCGAACGGACGAGGTCGCGGGCGAGCAGTCAGTCTACGAGGACGCCGTTCGAACAGCCAAAGCACACGTTCGCGATGGGGATATCTATCAGGGTGTTATTTCGCGGACCCGCGAGCTCACCGGCGAGATCGACCCGATCGGACTCTACGACGCGTTGCGAGAGATCAACCCCTCTCCGTATATGTATCTGATTGCACACGACAACCTCTCGATCGTTGGTGCGAGCCCCGAGACACTCGTCTCTGTACAGGGCGATCGGATCGTTTCGAACCCGATCGCGGGGACATGCCCCCGAGGGGGAAGCCCCGTCGAGGATCGGCGCCTGGCCGGCGAGATGCTCGCCGACGACAAAGAGCGCGCCGAACACACGATGCTCGTCGACCTGGCCAGAAACGACGTCCGACGGGTCTCGAAACCCGGTTCCGTCGAGGTCGAGGAGTTCATGAACGTCTTAAAATACAGCCACGTCCAACACATTGAATCAACAGTAACGGGGACGCTTGCTGGCGATGTCGACGCGTTCGACGCGGCCCGGGTGACGTTCCCCGCGGGAACACTCACGGGGGCACCCAAAATCAGGGCGATGGAGATCATCGACGATCTCGAAGCGCGTCCACGCGGCGTCTATGGCGGCGGTGTCGGCTACTTCTCGTGGAGCGGCGATGCGGATTTCGCGATCGTCATCCGGACTGCAACGATCGATCACGGCCGAGACGCGCCCAGTGACACCAGCGACTCAGTTGGTGATAGCGACCGGATCACCGTTCAGGCCGGCGCGGGGATCGTCGCCGACAGCGATCCGACCAGCGAGTACGAAGAAACTGAACAGAAAATGAACGGCGTTCTCGCGGCGATAGAGGCGATCGACGCTGATATCGAACCCGCAGCCGCCAGCTCTGTGGAGGGAGACAGATGAGAGTCCAGTTCGTCGATAACTTCGATTCGTTCACGTACAACCTCGTCGAGTACGTCTCCGAACAGGTTCTCCCAGACGACGAGCCGATCGAGACATCAGTCGTAAAAAACACCGCCTCGATCGAGGAGATTCAGACGTTCGACCCTGACGCGATCGTCATCAGCCCGGGACCGGGGCATCCAAAGAACGACCGCGACGTGGGCGTCACCGCCGACGTGCTCACGGAGTTGAGTCCAACGGTGCCGACACTCGGGGTCTGTTTAGGGCTCGAAGCCGCCGTGTACGAGTACGGCGGGGCGATCGGCCACGCGCCCGAGCCGATCCACGGCAAAGCGTTTCCGATGGATCACGACGGTCGGGGCGTCTTTGAAGGTCTCGATCCAGGGTTCCACGCCGGGCGGTATCACTCGCTAATTGCGACTGAGATTCCCGAGTGCTTCGAGATCTCGGCGACGACTGACCACGAGGGCGAAACCCTGGTGATGGGAATCAGACACCGCGAGTATCCGCTCGAGTGCGTCCAGTTCCACCCAGAAAGTGTGCTGACCGGCGCAGGCCACGACCTCATCGGGAACTTCGTTTCGATGGTCGCCGCTCAGTGAGCCAGTGCAACCACAACAGATCAATTACTTGATTTGACTTGATCAGAGCAATCCGAGCGTCGTCACGAGCAACAGCACCGCGACGACGACGACCGCGATCGTCACCAACCGCCAGGCGATCTTTAAGACGACTCGCCCGATCAGGATGACGAGCAACACGCCGACGAGCACGATAAGTAGTTGTGCGGGATCGCCCGGGACGATCGGCTGTAGCGGAACGAGGGATGTTGGGTTCATACACCCAGATTCACCCACCAGAGACATAAATCTATGACACATTCGGATATGGAACAGTCAATATTGGGTGTCACTCCGTCAATCTCCACCAATAGACTGACTAACCAGGTCCGACTTGTCTTGAAAAACGGATAACTATCACCCACAAATTTTGCAGCGATTGTCCGAAATCCATTGACGGTATGCGGTAATTTCAAAAGAACTGCATGACCACTTTCACTCCGCACTGAGTACGTTTATGTGGGTACACATCTAGGTATCGTAGTGCCAAGCGATCGCCGTCGGTGGGGGACGATCGCACCGTTCGCTGGAATCCAACGAGAGCCATCAATATCAATCTCAATTGGACTACTCCAAGCAAAGCTGAACACTTATGAGGCTACCACCGATACAGTATATTCGTTCAATATGACATCACAAACAACCACCCGACGTGGACGAATCACGCCACAGATCCGCCGTACTGGCGAGGGGGCCGACGCGTGAGTAACGCCGACCTTGCCGCGGACGAGTTGGAACTGCCGATCAAACGAACAACCGGTGACACGCTGGAGGACCGCCTGACCGGCAACGCGTATCACAACATCCTCCCCGCCCGGTACCTCCGGAAGAACGCCGACGGGGAGCTCATCGAGACCCAAGCGGAACTCTTCGAGCGGGTCGCAAAGAACGTCGCCCTCGCGGAGGCAGTATTCGAGGCGGAAAAGCACGACCTCGAGATCACCGTCACGCCCGACCAGCTCAAACCCGACCACCCACGGCGTGACGAACTCGCCGAGGAGGTCTTCGGCAAAGGCGTCGCCGTCGGCGATGACGCCGAAACGACGCTGTCTGTGTACAACGTCAACAAGTTTTCTTACGAGACGATCGTCCCGGAGCTGCCTGAGGCGGTCGCCGAGCACGTCGAATCGGTCGCCGATCGGTTCGAAGAGCAGATGACGATGCTCTCGTTCATGCCGAACTCGCCGACGCTCATGAACGCTGGCGACGAACTCCAGCAGCTTTCGGCCTGTTTCGTCGATTCGCCGGAAGACGACATCACCGACATCCACGAGACGATGACCGAGGCTGCGGAGGTCTTCCAGTGTCTCACCGACGATGCCACCGTCGCCGTCGAGGGCAAGGGACTCGTTTCGATTGCGGATGTCGATCCCGGAGATTCAATCCTCCAGCGAGATGGTGATGGCTATCGAACGAAGCAGGTTGAGGAAGTCCACGCCTACGGCGACGCGCCGACGATGACAATCCGGACCGAGGCGGGAATTGAGATTACTGGTACGCCAAACCACCGTCTCGCTGTTAACGGCGAATGGACCCGCATCGACGAGGCTTCTGTCGACGATACGCTCTCTGTCCGGCTCGGTTGGTTGCCGGCCGACCGCCCAGCAGTCTCACTTGAGACTGTCGAGGCGGGCCCGCAGTGGCACCAGACACGAACCATCTCGAACGAGGCGATCGAGACGCTTCATGCGGCCGGACTTTCCGACTACGCGATCGCCGAAGAGCTCGACTCCTCCTCGTCGACCATCCAGCGACGACGCGCCGACGAACTCGGACTGCCCGCAAACGGGTCCGGCGGTCGATCGCGCGGTCGGAGCTTCGACGAGGACAAGTTCCTGTCACTGTACGAGGCTGGCCACAGCGATGCCGAAATCGCGGCCGAACTCGGCGTTCACGACCAAACCGTCCGTGGCTACCGACAGGCGCAATCGCTCGAAACCAACGGCGATGCGGTCAAAACGGTCTCCCAGCCGTCGACGCTGTCTGCGGAACTCGCAGAGCTCGTTGGGCTGTGGATCGGTGACGGCTCGATCCACGAGAACGGAATCCGGTTCCACGTTTCCCGGGAGGAAACCCTCGAGCGAGTCGATCGGCTCAGCCGAGAGCTATTCGATACGGGTGCGGACTGGACGTGGAGCGACGGCTGCTACGAGGTTGTCATCCACAGCCACGAGGTCAAACGCTTCTGGCTCGCGAACTTCGGGGACTCGAAGCCGTCGTCGGCAGATGCACGGGTTCCCGATGCCGTCACGCAGGCCGATCGAAACGTCGTGGCGGCGTTCCTCAAAGGACTGTTTTCAGCAGACGGGACGCTTACGAAAGACCTGTACCCACGGCTGTACAGCGCCTCTGAAGCACTTGTCGATTCGGTCCAACAGCTGCTTCTCGGCAGCGGGATCCCCGCGACCAAGTGGGATTGGGAACATGGCGAGCGAGACTACTACTCGGTCGCGGTCACCGACGAACTCGGCCTTTCGCGGTACGCTGAGTCGATCGGGTTCGTCGACAGCCGATCTGAGACAATGCGTTCACAGCTTGAGGCTGTCGACGTTGGCGAGACGACTTGTGGGACAGTTCGCGGCGACACCGTCTGGGAGCAGTCGATCGAGTCGATCGAGACGGCTGGCCCCGACACGGTGTACGACGTGACCGTCGCGGACAACCACGAGTACGTCGCGAACTCGATCGTCTCGCACAACAGCGGCGGCGGAATGGGGTATGCCTTCTGGAAGCTCCGTCCCTACGGCGACGCAGTCGGATCGACGGGCGGGATCGCCTCCGGGCCGATCACATTTATGCGGACGTACGACCGCATGTGCGAAACTATCGCACAGGGCGGCGCCCGGCGCGGCGCACAGATGGGCGTCATGCGCGTTTCGCACCCAGACGTCATCCAGTTCATCCACGCGAAGAACAAAGACGTCTCACTCGCACACAGCCTCCGGCTGAACGATCCTGACGACTACACTCACACCTCCTTCGCGGACGCGCTCGAAGAGGCCCGCGAACTGATCGACGAGGACGGGAAAGTGCCCAAACACCTCCGTAACGCTGTCGAAGGGCATCTCTCGAACTTCAACATCTCTGTCGGCGTCACAGACGACTTCATGGAGGCACTGTACAACGACGAGGTGTTCACCTTCACGAACCCACGCACGGAGGAACCCCACGTCGCAACGCCGGAGACGAAAGAGATCTACGAGATGTTCGACCTCGGCGAGTACGTCGATGTCGGCGAGGTGTTGTCGATCCCTGCCAACGAACTCTGGGAGCATATGATCGAAGGTGCATATGAAAACGGTGAGCCGGGCGTCATCTACCTCGAACGGGTGAACAAAATGCACTCGTTCGACGTTGAAGAGCATCCGGATCACGAGATTCTTGCGACGAACCCGTGTGTCACGGGCGACACACTCATCAGCACCGAAACCGGGCTCGTTCCGGCGGAAAAACTGTACGAACAGGGTGTTGCCCGCGATATTGTTGTCGATGGACGGCTGAGTGATGATCGAATAAAGGAGGCAAGTAGCGTCTACAAAACCGGCGAGAAAGACGTCTACAAACTCACAACGCGGGAAGGATACGAACTCCGCCTGACGGCCGATCACCGCGTTATGACTGACGATGGATGGGTCGAAGCACAGCATCTTGATGCAGGCGACACGGTGTACATCCAAAATCGAAAAGGCGAGTTCGGCCAACACGGCTCCGCAGCAGAAGGACGCGTCCTCGGATGGCTCGTCGGTGACGGGCACCTCAAACACGGGGAAGAGCGGGCCGTGCTCAACTTCTACGACGAGGACAGCGAGATTTCCGCCGATTTCGCCGCAGACGTAAACACCGTCGTTCGCGACGCAGTGAACGATCGGACCTACGAAGTCGGCGTCAACGACATTGCCCGTAGCGATGACTATCGAGGCCCGCAAGCGATCGAACAGCGGATTAGATCGACGCGTCTCTACGAGTACGCCGCGCAGGCGGGACTTACCGAAACAAAACACCAGGTACCCGATGCGGTTCTTCGCGGTAGCGAAACGATGGCACGTGGGTTCCTCCGTGCGCTGTTTACTGCTGACGGTGGCGTCCAAGGAACGACTGAAAAGGGCAATTCAGTCCGGTTGACGAGTACGAGCGTCGATCTTCTCAAAGGCGTTCAGCGGCTGCTTCTCAACTTCGGTATCGCGAGTAAGATCTACGAGGATCGCCACGAAGAAGGACTCCAAGAGATGCCCGACGGCAACGGCGGGACTGCAATGTACGAGCGGGCGGCCGATCACGATCTCGTTATCGCAAAGGACAACCTCTGTCGGTTCCGCGACGAGATCGGGTTCCTGCTCGATTCGAAGAACGAGGCACTCGCAGCGCGGCTGGACAGCTACGATCGTGGGCCATACAGCGAACCGTTCGAGGCGACCGTCGACTCGGTCGAAGCCGACGGGCACGAGCCAGTCTACGATCTCACCGAACCTGAGACACACTCGTTCGTTGCCAACGGGCTTGTCGTTCACAACTGCGGCGAACAGCCGTTAGAGGAGTACGAGGCCTGTAATCTCGGGCACATCAACCTCTCAACGGTCGCCGACTTCGACGCGCCCGACTGGCGGGTGTGGTACGACGAACACGGCGACGCGTACGACGGACTCGAGGACGCGATGGCCGCGTTCTTACAGGAGGCGATCGACTACGAGGAGTTCGACGAGCGGATCGCCCTTGGCACGCGATTCCTCGAGAACGTGGTGACGATGAGCGACTTCCCGGTGCCGGAGATCGAACAGAAGGTCCGGGACATGCGAAAGATCGGCCTCGGCGTCATGGGGCTGGCACAGCTGTACCTCCAGCTCGGGGTTCGCTACGGCTCCGAGGAGGGCAACGAAGTCGCCCGCCAGCTCATGACTCACATCAACCACGAGTCGAAGTGGACCTCGCACAACCTCGCTGAGGAGCGCGGCGTGTTCACCGACTGGGCGGATTCGAAGTACGCCGATCCGGTGCAGTACCGCGAGTGGTTCGAACACCACACCGGCCTCGATGCCGACGAGTGGGCAGACGGCTTCCCGATCCGCAACCACAACACGACGACGATCGCGCCGACAGGCACCACCAGCATGGTCGGGAATACCACGGGTGGCTGTGAGCCGATCTTCAACGTCGCCTACTACAAGAACGTCTCTGACGACGTTCAGGGCGACGAGATGCTCGTCGAGTTCGACGACTACTTCCTGCGGGTGCTGGAGGCCAACGACATTGACGTCGAGGCAGTCAAGCGTGAGGCCCAAGACCAGATGGCGAACAACGAGTTCGACGGCGTTGAGGGACTTGAGACCGTCCCGGACGCGATCGGTGAGCTGTTCGTCGTCACCTCCGACCTCAGCGGAATCGACCACGCGGGCGTGCAGTGTGCTGCCCAGGAGGGCGTCGATTCGGCAATCTCGAAGACGTGTAACTTCCCGAACTCCGCGTCGATCGAAGACATGGACGAGGTGTACCGCTACATATACGACAACGGCGGCAAGGGCGTGACCGTCTACCGCGACGGCACGCGATCGAAGCAGGTGCTCACGACCCGAGCGAAGAACACCGAGTTCGCTGACGACGCTGAGGCGGCCGAACAGATCGTCGCCCAGATCGAGGCAGTCTTCGGCGGCATCGAGGGCTTCCTCGACAGTGAGGAGGTTCGTGCGGAGCTCTCCGTGGAGCTTGACAGCCTCTTCGATGGCTCCGAAGAGCGCCTCGGCACGAAGCAGCCGCGTCCAGACGTGCTCTATGGGGTGACCCAGCGGATCGACACCGGCTACGGGAAGCTCTACGTCAACATCAACGAGGACGCCGAGGGACGGCCATTCGAGCTGTTCGCGAACATTGGCAACTCGGGCGGCTTCACTGCCTCGTTCACCGAGGCGCTCGCGAAGACAATCTCGACAGCGCTGCGATCGGGCGTCGATCCAGCAGAGATTGCAAGCGAGCTCAAGGGCATCCGGAGTCCGAAGGTCGCCTGGGACAAAGGCGAACAGATCAACTCCATTCCGGATGCGATCGGAACCGCAATGCAACGGTATCTCGACGGTGAGATCGACAAGCCGTATCCGAAACAGCAGAATCTCACTGAGCTCGAAGACACTGAGGCGGTGCCGGCGGAGCCACCGGAGACGGACGGCGGTGCGTCGGTGTCAGAGTCGACCACAACTGACGCGTCCGGCACAGCTGAACCATCGGCCGACGCAACCGAGGACCTGCTCGCTGCAGGCGAAAGCCCCGAGTGTCCAGAGTGCGGCAATATGACGCTGTACTTCTCAGAAGGCTGTAAGACGTGTGAGTCCTGCGGCTGGTCTGAGTGTTAATCGGGCAGTAACGATCGATCTTTTGCGGTTCGATTTCCCTGCGCTGAATCGTCGTCCGTTAGTCAGCGCGTCGGGAGTCGTTCGACCGGCTCTGCGCCGTGGTGGCGACCGCCGGATTGGCCGATCGAGCTGACCTCACTGAAGACGGCTTCGGGGTCTTTGTTCCAGGCCCATCGCCAGCGCGTTTTCGCCGCCAAGTAGAGCTTCCGCGCGGTGCTCAGCTGCGGTGTCGTCGACAGCACGTCGTAATCGAGCGTTCTGATCGCGCGGTGGTGATCGGCGTACAGCACGGCTGCGAGCAACACTGCCAGCTGGCAGTCTTTTGGAAGGTATTTGATCCCTGCAACACCCTCCTCGTAGAGCCGCTCGGTCCGGCGAAGTTCGTCTTTCATGACTGCCGCAAATTGCGGGCTCATCTCGAAGTTGAACAGCTCTTCTTCGGAGACGTCGTGTTTCTCAAGCGTCGCCTGTGGCAGGTAGATCCGATCGCGTTCGACGATATCTTCGCGGACATCTCGCAGAAAGTTCGTCATCTGGAAGGCTTCTCCCAGCGCAGTTGCGTGTGGGAGTGCAGTTTCGGGCTGTTCGGGCTCCATCACTGCGGTCATCATCCGCCCGACTGCCGACGCAGAGCCGTCCATGTATGCCTCGAGCTCGTCGTAGGTTTCATACCGGGATGTCTCGATGTCAGCCAACATTGCGTCGATGAAGACTTCGACGTCGCCGTCGGCGATCCCGTGTCGCTCTCGCATTTCGGCAAAGGCGGCGATGACTGGATCCTCGGCTTCGATCTCACCGAGCGCGGCCCGTTTGAGCTTGATGAGTTCGGCTCGCTGTTCTTCGGGCGTTCGATCACCGGGATCATCGACGACCTCGTCGGCGACGCGGAAAAAGGCGTACATAACGTACGTCGGTTCCCTGACGCGCTCGGGGAGGAGCCGCGTCGCTACGTGGAACGTCTTACCGGTTCGTTGCTGTATCGCTTTGCTTCGGGCGATGTCGTCGTCGTCAACCATGGATGGAGGTGTGGGGGTCCCTCGTCAGTCGCCTCTCGCGTTTCAGGCGGCAACACATACGTACCTGTTTGTACGTTCGCCAGCGTCATAACAGTTCTTCCGCTGGCGATATCAGCGGTGCTGAAATTCCGGTCGAGAATGCTAGTAGAATGTATCTGAACAGTCGTACACGACGCCGTGTTGTGGACAAACATACTTGCAGTGTCGGTGTGTCATTGCTGATCCACACAGCGGACAGGGCCGCCCGGATCGATCGACTGTCTCAGTGTCGTTCGCGTGCCCGTCCTCGCTCATTCGATCGATACTCAGTCGTCAGTCCGTATAGGTCTACCGCGGCCGGAAGACTACTCTCTCGCGGCCGGTCGCTCTCGAAACTCGGCGGCGTTGGGCAGATAGATGCCGGTGTTCGGGCGCAACAGGCCGGCATCGAACCGATCGGCCCGGATCAACCCCGCGGCGAAGATTCCTGCGACGACAACGGGCGCGGCGTTGCCGAACCACGCGTTGATCGCCCCCCACAAGATGACGAAGCTGACCATGTCGTCGAGCATGAAATCACACCGATCGAGACGATCGCGGAGCGCGCGCTGTTCGAACGCATAGTCCATCACCCCGACGGCGACAGCCGCACTCAGCATCCAGCCGGCGTAGTTCGACAGCGGAACATTGTAGAAGAGGCCACCACCCTCGTAGGCCCAGAATCCAAGCGACACCGCCGCGGGATCGAGTACGACGTCCATCGTGACGACGGCCGGAATCACAACTGCCAGCCGGACGAGCCACGACTGCGCGCGATCGCCCAGCAACAACAGACACAACAGGTAGGCGTTCATGACGATCGGGAGGAAAAAAAGCGGCAGCGCTGCCGGAATGCCGTCGAGCATCGGGCCAAGCGTCACGCCGTAGCTGAACTCGCCGTAGGGCCATCCCGTCTCGACGCCGAGATACTCGATCCCGTAGGTGTATGCCAACAGCGCAGCGATTCCTCCGGCCGCCCGTCGATCGATCGTCGGGAGCACACCGACAATGAGTGGGGCTGCCATGACGGCGGTTCCAAAGAGGATAAGCGGGGCGTTGAACCGAAGTGGACCGGGCACCCACCCCTCCGCGGAGCCGAGAAGCATGACCGCGCCGATGAACGGAAAGAACACCGAGATGGTGAACCGGTTGCCGTTGACAAACGCGTCTAGCCAGGGTTCGGCCTCCGATCGGCTCCGGGGCAGCCACGCGATTGCGCCCTCACGGGTCTCAGCGCTCACACCAGCACCTCCGGGGTGCTCGCTGGTCGATCGGCGATCACGGCAGCACCACCCAGATCGGCACGATCTGCCACAGTGCACCCAGCGTTATGAGCGTTCCGACGACGGTGTTCAACGCTGGGAACCACCAGTACGCTCGGCTGACCGAGATGTTGCTTTTGACAACGCCGGCGACGAACACCGGATACACCGCCATGAGGGCGCCAAGGCGTGGATCGACGACAAAGAAGGCGATCGCCGCTGTGATCCAGCAGGCGGCGACGTAGGCGTACGTCCGGCGTTCGCCAAGCCACGTGGCTGTCGTCTGGATCCCTGCACGCCGATCGGGTTCGATATCTGGAATTGCCGAAAACGTGTGCATTCCCATTGTCCACAGCCACGCACCCGCGACCGCAAGCACGGGCGGCTGTGTCCCGGCCACGATCGCGTAGGCGGCAGCGCCGGGCAAAATGTACAGCCCGTTGGAGACCGAGTCGGCGATCGGGATCGTCTTGAACCGTGGCGGTGCGCTGTAGCCGATTGCAAGCAAAAAGAAGCCCACAAGCCACGGCCACGCAAGTGGGGGAATGACGGCGAACAACAAAACCCCCGCAAGTCCGCTTGCGATCACGGTCACGAGGACGAGCCGGTCGCCTTGCCATCGCGCCTCTTTGTCGTCTTTTTTCGGGTTCTCTTCGTCAATTTCGCGATCGTACAGGTCGTTGACGCCGTACAACAGCACGTTCGCCGGAAACAGAAAGTACCCAAAGAGCAAGACTGCGTCGGGCAAAAACAGCTCTTCGGGGGTGCTCGCGGCTGCGGCAACCGCGACGACGATCGGGCCGGCGAGGTAGAGCCAAAAGCGCGGCCGTGAGAGTGTCAAGAGATACCAGAGCCGATCACGCATCGATCTGTCAGTCCGTCCGGCGCTCGTTTCAACGTTTTCCATGGCTGCTCAATCGGCCATCTGTTCGGCGGTAAGCTGGCCGCTAATCAGACACATCGGCACGCCGATCCCAGGGGTCGTGTACGATCCCGTAAAGTAGAGCCCGTCAACGGCCTTCGAGTGGTGCGGCGGGCGGAACAGCGCCGTCTGTCTGAGTGTGTGGGCCATCCCGAGTGCCGTTCCCTTCATGCTGTTGTAGCGATCGGCGAAATCGTTGACCGAAAACATCCGCTCGAAGACGATCCGATCGCGGAGGTCGACGCCGGTGTTCGCCGCAATATCTTCGAGGACCTGATCGCGATATTCCGCCCGAATCGACTCGGTGTCGTCGAGTCCGGGGGCGATCGGAACGAGCGCAAAGAGGTTGCTGTGTCCCTCCGGAGCGACGGTGTCGTCGGTCTTCGAGGGGACACAGAGGTAGTAGGCAGGGTCGTCGGGCCACGCCGGACGATCGAAAATCTGTTCGAAGTGTCCGTCCCACTCTGTCGGCAACACGAGCGTGTGGTGTGCGAGCGGCTCGACATCGCCTTCGACGCCGAGGTACAACAGGAATGCCGAGGGAGCGTACGTCCGAGATTCCCAGTAGTCCGCGTCGTACTGGCGTTTCTCCGGCGGAAGTAACTCCTGTTCTGTGTGGGCGTAGTCAGCATCCGAAACGACGAGATCAGCGAGGTACTCATCGCCGGTCGCCGTCCGGACTGCAAAGCCGCCGCGTCGCCCGGCGATCTCTGTCACCGGCTGCTCGGTCACGTATTCGACGCCGAGTTCTGCCCCCAAATCGACGATCCCGTCGACAACCGCGCCAATTCCTCCGTCGGGGTAGTACACGCCCATGTTGAAATCGACGTGGCTCATCAGGTTGTACAGCGCCGGCGTGTTGTGCGGAGAGCCCCCGAGGAAGACGAGCGTGTACTGCATGATCTGCTGGAGCTTCGGGTGATCGAAGTAGTCCTCGACGTGGCCTTGCATTGAACCGATGAGCGACAGTCCCCACGAGTACCGAAGCACGTCGAGGTCCATGTAGTCGCGCAAGCGCGGCCGATCGGTGTAGACGAAGTGTTCCATTCCGATCTCGTAGTTTTGCTTCGATTCCTCGAGGTACGCCTCGAGCGCCTCGCCGGCGCCCGGCTCGTACGACTCGAACAGCTCTTTGTTCTGTTCGACGTCCGGCACGAGATCGACCTGATCGCCGTCTTTGAAGAAGATCCGGTAGTGCGGGTCGAGCCGCGAGAGGGTGTAGTAGTCCTCAACGTCGCGATCGAAGTGTGCGAAAAATCGCTCGAAGACGTCGGGCATCAGGTACCAGGAGGGACCCATGTCGAAGCGAAATCCGTCCGTTTCAAGACGGCTCGCACGTCCACCGAGCTGTTCGTTCTTCTCGATGAGCGTCACGTTCGCGTCGGCGTCGGCAAGGTAGCAGGCAGTCGAGAGCCCGCCGAAGCCGCCGCCAATGACGACAACGTCCTGGCCGGCGACCGACGAGAGGGATTTGTGATCGACGTCGATCTGGCTCCGTTCGGCGGCAAAATCCATACAGACGGTACGTTGTGTGTGGGTATAAAATACCGGACTTTGGGTATCGGTTTGGGCCGACAATTCGGCTGCAGGGGTGGACATGCCGCGGTTCGAGCGCACATTTAGGACGCCGGAGCCCGTAGCCCACTCATGAGCGATCGGACGGTTGTTGTCACTGGCGGAACGCGCGGCATTGGACGGGCGATCGTTACAGCTTTTGTCGACGACGGCGCACAGGTGGTCTTTTGTGGCCGCGACGCCGAGGCGGTTGCGGCGATCGCCGGCGACGACGAACAGCTCACCGGCGTTCGCGCCGACGTTCGCGACGAGTTCGATGCCGAGCGGCTGATGGAAACCGCGGCGAAAGCCGGCGGCGGGACGATCGATGTCGTGATTGCGAACGCTGGGGTCAACCACGGGACACCCGGGGAGATGCCGCTACCCGAGGAGCCGTACGCCCGCTTTGACGACACGATGCGGACGAACGTCCGCGGCGTCTTTGCGACGATCTCCGAGGCGATTCCACACCTGAGCGACGAGGGGCGGGTGCTCGTTCCCTCTGGAAAGATCGCCCGCGAGCCGAAGCCGAATATGGGTACATACGCGATCTCGAAAGCCGGCGCGGAGGCGGTCGCACGGGCATTTTCGACCGACATCGACCAGCCGGTTGCGATTGTCGATCCGGGACTCGTTGCGACCGATCTCACCGGCGTCGATTCGGCCCGATCGCCCGAGGATGTCGCGCCAATGTTCCTGTGGGCGGCGACGGACGCCGATCCGGCGACGATCGACGGCGAGGTTGTCGACCTCAGAACGTGGAAGAAAGCCACCCGGTGACGCCATCGTTGGTCAGGTGAACGAGCCGCTAGCGTGCTGTTGCCGGCCGGTGGACGGGCCGCAAGCGTGCGTTTCCCGGCCGTCTTCACTGCATTGATCGGGCGATTCTTTACACAGCCGATCGTGTATCGCGCATGGTCCACGCTGGTGTCTCAATTTGTCCGTCCATTCGCGGTGATCTGTGATGACTCGACGTTCGATCGACTATCGATCGCACCCGCCAGTCCGTGAGTTGATTGCCCGGGTTCGCTTCGCTGCCGAGTGCGTGAGCCTCGGATTCGACGGCTGGGACGAACCGGCGCTCGCCGGCCCAGGCCTCTACGTAGGGATCGTCGCCGATCGGGAGTACGGCATGTACGCCGACTCCATGGGCGATACCCGCTGGCCTGTCAAGCAGTGTGCGTCCGCCTATACCGAGGATGCGTTCGTTGACACCGGCGGACAGGTCGCTCGCGAATGTGACGGGGCTGCGATCATCGCCGTTGACGGCCAGATTGAGTCGTCGATGGTTCGGTTTCGGAATTATTCTGACAAAGATGTCGATCCAGACGAGATCAGCTATGAGCCGTGGATGGGTGCTAGACACATGAGCGCGATCGAAACCTCGCTGCGGCCGGCGGTCGTCGCGACGGTGACACTCAGCGAGGAGACGGGGCGGGTGTCGACCTTCGAGGACGGGACGATGCACACGGCAACGCGTGATCAAATCGCCGAGCGCTGGCGATCGGCTTAGTGACTGAGCGGGTTCAACACGTGATCGTCTCAGTGATCGAGCGGGTTCAACACGCGATCGGCGCCTGACCGCGGTCGCCGAACCGACGAGGTGCCAGCCGAGGCCGCCGGTATCGGTGGCTACATTTGTCCGCTCGAAAAATCACCCCCATGGACTTGCCGTTCACGACGACCATGCCGGTTCGGTTTCGTGATATCGATGCGATGGGCCACGTCAACAACGCGGTGTACGTCACGTACCTCGAACAGGCGCGAGTAGTGTTTTTCGAGGAAGCGCTGGGCCTCAGCGTTCGCGATGCTGGATCGGTGATCGCCTCGCTGTCGATCGACTACGAGCGGCCGATCGAACTCGGCGACGAGGTGTCGATCGGCATCGGCGTCGGCGACATCGGCCGATCGAGCATCCCGATGACGTACGAGATTCGATCGAACGGTGACCGTGCGGCAACTGCGGAGACCGTGTTGGTGTTGATCGACACGGAGACCGGCTCGTCCCGTCGGATCCCAGAGCCGTGGCGCGAGGCGATCGCAGAGTACAGTGTCTCCGACGCGATCGAGGAGTGAATCGCGGCCGGCGTTGCGTGTGATTCTACTCGCGAGCCGAAGGTACTTGCCCTCGAAGCACCAACCGCGGTGTATGTCGCTAACGCTGTACGCGCTCGATGGCTGCCCATTCTGTGTGAAGGTACACGACGCCCTCTCGGAGCACGGAATCGAGTACGAAACCGTCTGGACAGACGCGATGCACTCGGACCGAAACGAGGTCAAACGGGTCAGCGGCCAGCGCGGCGTGCCCGTTCTCGTCGACGACGATCGCGGCGTGACGATGTGTGAAAGCGACAACATCCTCGAATACATCGAGCAGACGCTCGCATAGAGACAAACCATGAAAATATACACCGGCCGCGGCGACGAGGGACTGACAGATCTGCGGGACATGTCGCGAGTCTCGAAGACGAGCCCACGGATCGAAGCCTACGGTACTGTCGACGAAGCCAATGCCCTGATCGGGTCGATCAGGCCGAGCGGCTATGACGATGTCGACGAGTGGCTGGAGACGATCCAGAACCACCTCCACATCATCCAGGCCGATTTCGCGAATCCCGATCCGGATCCTGACGATCCCCAGATCAAAGAAGCCCACATCGACGCGCTCGAAACGATGATCGACACCGCCGACGAGGCACTCGACCCGCTGCAGTCGTTTATTCTTCCCGGCGGGAGCGAGGCCGGCGCGCGCTTGCACCACGCTCGGGCGGTCGTCCGGCGGGCCGAACGCCGATCGGTCTCGCTGGCGGGGACCGATCCGGTCAACGAGGAGGCGATCGTCTACCTCAACCGGCTCTCTGACGCGCTTTTCACCCTCGCCCGATTGGTCAACAAACGCGACGGCGTCCCCGAAGAGTCGCCGTCGTACTGACCCGATCGCTCACTTTGACTCCGGCTTGACGATCGACCAGCGAAGAATTTCGTGTTCTGTGTTCCAACACAAAGAATATATCTGTCGGCTGCGTAAGGACGAATATGAACCGACACTTCAAAGACGCATGGTACTACCTCGGTCGAACAGTGTTCCACGTGCGAGCGGGGCTCTCAGAGCAGCTCTCACCGATCGAAACGCGCGTGCGAAAGGCGCTGGGCCGGGAGGTTGAGCAGCCACAGGTCTCCCGTGTGGAGACGGTCAAAGTTGAACTCCGTGAGTTGTCGTCTCGCGTTGGGGGGGAAGCCCGAGAGGTTACTGCTGAGGCCCGCCACCGGGTTCGCGGCGAGCAATCCGAGGACGTCGAACAGCCGCCGACGGCGTAACTGCGTTGTAAGCGACGATCGACCCATTTTTGGCTCGTTTCACCCGACAAGGTAACTGTTAAGTCGATCGTCGGGAAACGATCGAATGCGATCGGGTTGGTGGTCTAGCCAGGTTATGACGGCTCCTTCACACGGAGCAGGTCGGCAGTTCGAATCTGCCCCAACCCATTCGGCGACCCGAACATTTTGAAGTAGACAAAACCGCCACACAGCGTAGCGGTCTTATATATCCCTGATCGAAAATCCAGATTTTAATTGACCGGCTTTACCGGTCCGGGTCGGCGTCGTATAGCGTTTTCAATGAAGTAGTCTCGACGTGTACGTCTATCGTCAATTATTACTCGTGCTATCACCCCGTCGTTTAGTACCGATCCATTGGTCGAGAGAGAATCCGCTGTAGGGTCTTCGCTATAATCCCGGCAACCTCCGATCGGAACCACTTGGTGTTCAGAACGTGGTTCCCGAGAAAGATCGTCTCAAACTCTTCGGAGATAATGTCGTCAAAGACCCGCGACCACAGGGCCTCCATCATCTCCATCCCGATCGTCTCTCATTCTGTCTATCGGGCTCTGTTGAAATCCTCAGTGACTGATAGTTTAGGGAGGCTATGCTGAATATAGATGCGTATTCAGCACGGAGGCTCCGTCTGACGGAGACAAACTGAACTGGTAGATATAGACAGACACGATTCTCAATGATCGGCTCTAGGAGCGTTTTACAGAGGCTAATGAGGTAGTAAGTCAGAAAGTACGGAACCCGGACAGTAGTCTCGAATGACCTCGATGTAGCTTTCACAGCCGCTGTATCGAAGGCGAACCTCAGGGAACCTCAGTCCTTACGGCGGTCCCTCGCGGATGCGCTCTGTAACGGCGTTTAGGTCCCCCCCGAGATCGGTCGCCAGCTGCCAGGTCACCCCCAATTCCGCTGCGGTCTCGGCGAAGGCCGTGGGGTCCTCGCTGGGGATTGTCGGCAACACGACATCACCCGGCTCGTCGGCGACATCGCGGTAGAACGCCAAGGCGTCCCGCACCTCCTCCTCGGGGGACCCCGTCTCCTCCTCGCCATGGGGTCCCGCTTCGGCATTGATGAGCGATGGGAAGAACGGCATGATGCCGTCCCAGCGGGCTCCGCGGTGGATGGGTTTCTTGTTCGGCCACCAGCACCCCAACAAGATGGGCACGTGTGGTTCTTGGACAGGAGTTGGCTGAACCACCGCATCGTCAAGTTGGAAGTGCTTCCCATCGTAGCTGAACGGTTCTCCGGCCCATAGGCCGATAACGATGTCGAGCGTCTCGTCGAGTCGCTCGCCGCGTTCGCGGGGCTCGTAGGGCATTCCGTAGTCGTCGTAATCGTCGCTGTTCCCGATTCCGGCGCCGAGAATGACGCGGCCTCCCGAGAGCCGGTCGAGGGTTGCAACCTCCTGTGCGACCTGCCAGGGTTGACGCCTGGGCAACGGAACGACCCACGTGCCCAAGCGGATCGTTTCAGTCTGTGCGGCAATGCCCGCCAGTACAACCCACGGGTCAGGGTGCTCCGTAAAAGGAAGCGAGTCGCTGACGAACACCCCGTCCCAGCCCGACCCCTCGGCGAGAACTCCGAGTTCGACCATCCGCGCCGTGTCTATCTCGTCACTTGCCGTTATCCAGACACCGTTTTGCATACTACGAGCTACTCTTTGTGAGTATATACGTCTCGTGGGCCGTTGATACGGTTTTACGAGGATTTGGACGCATCCTCCACTACCGTTCAGATCATCCTCGCCACCACCCCGCCAGAGAGAAACCCGTGCTGCATAGAACCTCTGTATTCAGCAATCGGTACCTGTCAGTCTCAGAGGATTTCAACAGAGCCGTCTATCTCTTTCTTGATTCGGGTTTCTGTAGTGAACTGCTGTGCCAGAACTACGCTTGCATCTTCTTCGAATCCGACGGCGTCATCGGAGTCCTGGTTCTGATTCCCGTTCGCTTTTTAAATTCGGACGATCGATATTTCGCCTTCTGGCTGGTTTCGAAATTCTTGATTGCGAGTCCTTCAAAAACATCATCGCCGTACTCGACTGCGGGACTTCTAATTGCTCTTCCCCCCTACCGATTCAGCCGGCCCTTCGTAGAGAACGGGAGCAGCGGGAAGGCGGGGGAAGTTTGTATGTCGTGATTTCCCTGATTGAGGGGCGGGTTTTGACATGAGCGGATTCGGTGACTCGCTGGAGAGTGTCCCCCCGTTCAAAAATTATAGTTTGGACCCGTGCCCGCGAAGACTGGATACTCATCGATTACTATCATAGGAGCGATGGCCTCAGACGCTCCCAAGGCCCCAACCTCTTTTGGAGCACGCCATGTATATCATAGACTATCATGTTTATTAAAGCCATTGTACTGACCGATCACCCTCTCCCGTAGATCAGCCTCGGTTCGGATCACATTCACGTGCGGTATTCAGCAGAGCCTTGAAATCCTATAGTATAAATATATCCTCAGCTGAACCAGTCGGCTCGTTAAATTTTGCCAGATTTTAGCGGTGTGATTCAATTTTGATGATTGGAGACCCATCCCTATCGGCCATGATCGTAGCTGTTGTAGTATCTGCTTCGAACTGGAGCGTCATGTTGAGTTTTCGTTCTTTGAACAACCCGTCGAGAGCGTCCGTATTTATGTCGTTGCTGATAACCCACTCTTGCTCAATCGCGTTCTCGTCATGGGCCTTTGCGACCGCTGTAACGACAGCCGAACTTAGCTGCTCTCCTTCTTCTGGTTCGTAATAAAATTCTTGTGTGTCTCCCACCTCTACAAATTAGATTATAACAAAATAATTATTTTTATCACACATTATGAGATTCAGTAGTATGAAACATAATGGTGTCAAATTAAATCACCCGTTGAGAGGTTTACTAATTCGTCAGCTACATGTTTGACCACTCCACCTTGCCGGATACACTTGAATAGGTGAGCGATGTGGGGGCAGTCATGCGATTTCGAAAAAGGAGTCCGTACATAGCGAGAAGGTACGCGTAGAGAGAATCCAGTTACCAATACTTCGTAACAGGATCGGTTTTGACACCAATCTCGATCGCGGGTCGCGGAACAGCGTAACCCGGCTCACAAATTTTTGAAGATTTTTCCGCGCGCGAGAGACTATGACGATCGAACGGGCCACTCCCTCCTCAAACTGATCGACAAACAGATGAGAGCAACAGGCTAGACCAACCCCCGATCACAAATCGTCGACGTCAGTCGTAGGTCGCTGACACCGTAGCGAACGATCGGAAGCCGGCTCGATAGCCTGGATACGTCTGATACCGCGTTCCGTTGATTCGGACCGTATTCTCGCCGGCGGTGCCGCCAAACACCTGCCAGTCAGTTTCTTTCTCGATATCGAAATACCCGACCAGCGAGACGTCTGCCTCGCGGAAGTACGCGAACGCATCGCGAAGCCACCGATTCTTCTGGACTGGATCGGGCCCGTCGACGGTGACACTGCTGCACCCGAACTCTGGGATACACACAGGGAGGGACGTGTGTTCACGCATTCGATCGATCATGTCGGCAAACACTGCTGACGGCGATCGCCACTCACTCCACGGCTGGCTCGCGCCCCAGTTGAAGCCGTCAACGCCGACGAGATCAACCACGTCTGCGCCTGGGAACAGATCCTCCGCAGGCACGTCGCCGACGTCTGCGTGGTTGACTGCCCAGATCCACAACACGTGGTCGTTCGTGATACCGGCATCCGTAACCAGACGGTGCAGTCGTCGCCACGCTTCGACGTACGTCTCCGGTGTACACGCTCCGCCTTCGGGAGCCCATGGATACCAGTCACCGTTGGGCTCGTGCATCGGTCTGAGGTACAGCCGTCGATCGTCGGCCGTGCCAACTGTCCCGTCGGGGCCGGCTCGCCACGCGGCAAGTGCGTCGGCCCACTGCGAGAGGTACGCGTCGTACTCGCCGGCTGCAATTTGCTCGAGGATATCCGCTGGCGTCGCTGCCGGCGTTGGCGTGAACGGCTCCCAGGTTAGCAGGGGTGTGCGCCCAGCCTCCCAGATGCTCGTCAGTCGCTCGAAGAGGTCCGCAATCGCGTCGGGAGCGACTGCCCACGGTTCGAACACCGTCTGGATGTCGAGCGGCATGTCGAGCCAGCGCTCCATCGCCGCTGTTCGATCGAGAGCCGCTGGCACGGGGCCGGTGAACGCGCCGGCAACACGCACTCCAGCCGCCTTTCGTGAGCGTTGACGCGCCTCTCGTGGTCGAATGAATAGTCTCGCCATTGTCTCAGTCCTCCGTCCGATCTATCTCAACGGTTGGTTCCAACGGTAGATCAGACATAGGAGTCGGTTCGTCTATGTCGATCGGCTTCTCATGGCTGGATTCGTGTCCGTTGAACGTCTCGCTCGGCGAATCCAGTTCGTTCCGTTCGGTCTGTCCGTAAACGACCTTTCTGGTCACGACGAACCCTTTTGCCGGCCGGATCAGGCCGTACAGTGCGCCGATCGAATGGACCGTGACAATGATCGGGGTGAACAGGACGAGCAACACCGTCACCACAATCGGCGGTCGGTAGGTTATCAGTCCGACGATCGACCAGCCGTAGACGTGAGCGAGCAGCGCGATCGTGAGCACAGCGTACGCCTCTGGGAAGAAGATCGGCAGCAGTTGTACATTTATGTAGCCGAAGTAGCTGAGCCCAGAGAGGAGCCACAGGATCGGGCCGAACGTCGAAAGCGCCCACCCGAGATCTCGGACCTGATACATGAGCTGGTACTGTGTCGGAAGCAGTGCTCGTTGCTGTCTCGTCCCGGTCAGCCAGCGGCGGCGCTGTTTGACCATCGCCCACACAGACGGCGGGGCCTGATTGCTCAGGTACACGTCAACGACATCCACAGTTGCGTCCCATTCGAGCACCGCACGCCATGCGAAGACTGAGTCTTCCACGATGGTGGCGGTGTCCCAGGTCACCTGCTCTTCGAGGCTGCTACGGATGGCGATTCCACCGCCCCACGCGTAAAATGGGAGTCGGAAGAACGGGAACGCTCGCTGTTCGATATTGAATCCAATCCGGTGGATCTCCGCAAGATACGGGATGAGCCCGCCGCTGCGCGACGGTTTTTCCCGGAACTGAACAATATCTGCGTTCGAGGGGATACCCGAAAGGCCCGACGCGTCGGTGTCTTCGTCCATGTAGAGGACGTACTCTCGGTCTGTTGGATGGTACCGGCGTGCCCACTCGACGGCTCGGCCCTTGTGTGTGGCCGCACACTCAAATTCCGGTGGCACCGCCAGGACGGTCGCTCCCTCGACGGTGATCGGCCGCTCGGCAATCACGACGACGTCTGTTATTGTATCGGGAAGCGCGTCCACGGTCTGTTGGACGACCTCGGCGTTGTCGATCGTCACGATCCGGACCTGTATGGCGTCGGGTCCCCACTCGACATCCATGTCCCGATCGCGTCGATTCTGCCAGTTCCGGAGCCAGTAGATACCGATCTCGAAATCCCAGAAAATCACCGGGACCGTGTACAACAGCGCCAACTGCCACAGCACGAACGCGATGAATACCTCAGGGTTCGACATCGTGAACTCGATCGCGCCTTCTATCACCCGACCCCAGCTATCAACTCCGGTCTGTAAGCCTGTATTATCGATGAGTAATAGAGAATCGAAGATCTCGCTGGTTCGTGTTACATCCCGATACATGTGTGTCATTAGGTTTCTCGCTGTTCGTTACAGAACTAAGATACATAGGTATTGTCTGGTATTAAATACACTCATTTTATCAAGTATGTTTTCTGACTGAGAATACTGATATGGGGGCGATAAACGGTCTTTGAGACCGTTTTATACTCGCTATGGCAACTTTGGAACGGCCGTGCGTACAATGCATCTATTTTTACAATTTCGGTAGGTTGTCGGCCGTTCGTTGGCTTACCTGCCTCGCTGTACGGCTACGCTGCGGACGAACTTGCGGGGAAACACTGGAGCGATCTCCACCCAGATGCGGAGGTCGAACACATTCGGACGCACGTGTTGCCCGTTGTTCGAAACGGCGGCGAGTGGACCGGCCAAAGCGAGGGGCTGCGATCGGACGAGACGACGTTCCGCGAGTCAAAAATGGTCACTGCGCTGGACGAGAATCGGCTGTTGATCGCCGTGTCCGCGATCGACGATGCACACAACCACACACAATCGTGACGCGATCACGTTTGTGGCCCGAGATAGCCCCACGCCTGTAGACGATCGCCGTCGCCGTTGATCCAGCGTTCACCGATATCGTCCCGATAGTACATATTCGGTATCACGATGGTGTCGATCCGATCGTACGCCTGCTTGCGAGCAGCCTGCATCGTGTCGCCTTTCCCAGTCACGACGAGGGGCATGCCGCTTTCGCCGGCGACGCGCCACTGGCCGTCGACCTTCTTTGTGTCCTCCAGGTGAATCCCCTCGCGGCTTTCGGTCTCAAACACCACGGCTGCGTTCCGTGAGTTCTCGTCGTAGGTTTTCTCGTCGTCGAACGGGAATGGCGGCAGCACGATCCGAACGCCGACCTGATAGCCTCGATGAACCACTACCTCCGGGTCGTTCCCGCGAGCGAGATCGGCGAAAAACTCGGCCGTTGAGGACTCGATCGACTCTTCTTGCAGTGCGATCGTCGGGTACCCGAAGCGCGGAGTGAACTCCAGTGGATAGATTCCCTGTTCGTTGACAATGCAGTTCAGGTCGATACTCCCAACGTAACCTTCGGCTGCGAGCCACGCCTCAAGCTTGCCGAGTGTCGCTTCGAACAGTTGGTTCCGTCCCGCCCAGAACATCGACGTTCCCATCTCGCCCGTAGAGGGGCCGATATTTCCGGGGAACAATTTCTTATGCTCAAAGTTAAAATTCACTCGGTCAATGAACTCAGTACCGTTGAAGAACCCACAGATGGCGACTTCGACGCCGTCGACTTTCCGCTGCAGCTGAAATCCCTTCATCCGGTGGCCCCATGCTTGCTTGTAGGCACGCAGGACGTCTACGACGTCGCTGCCATCGTCTTCGTTGCCGACGTAGAGGAGCCGCTTGACGTTCTGGACTTCCCCGAGCGGTTTGATGACGTACGGGGCCGGATTCGATTCGACGTACTGGATCGCCTCATCGAAGTCGGTAAAGACGTGGTGTTCGATCGTGTCCACGCCGTGTTCTTCGAGGATTTCCATGGCGTAGCCGCGATCGTCTTCCAATCGATCGGTCTCTGGGGTGCCGCCGACCACCGCGTGGCCTTCCTCGCGGAGTTGCTGTGCAATCGCACCGGTCCCGACATCTGCGCCGACCCAGATGTCATCGAAGACAATGACATCTGCCCACTCGACTTCCGCGCGCCAATCGTCGGTCTTCTGGACAAACCCGTCGCCGATCTCGTGGTCGCTTGGGGCTTCGATGTAGTACTTGACGTCGTGGCCTTCGCGGTGTATTTGCCACGCAAGATCAGTGATCAGCGCCGAGTCCAGCGAACAAAACAAAAACCGCTTGAGATCCATGCAGACCTGGCTCGCCCAAAGCGCTAAAACGTGGCGACGATCGCAGCCCTGCCTGCTGCTGTGATCAGCCCCCGAACCCCAGTTTGTCGGCTGCAAACCTGCCGTCGGAATTCTCGCTGCCCGAGACCGCGGGATACGCTTATTCCGCAGCCGATCAATCGCTGACGTATGAGCACGTTTCTTGTTCCGACGAACTCCGTCCACGTCAGCGCAACGCTGTGTGACTACCTGATCGACCGCGTAGGCAGCGACGACACCGTCCACGCGATCAACTCGCAGGTCGGTGGCGACGACACGACGGCTGATGACGTCCGCGACGGCGAGGATGCGCTCAACGCCGTCCAATCGCGGCTGGGAGCGAAAACGACCGTCGAAACACACCAGTTCATCCGTGGCAACGATCCGGCCACGGATGTTCTCTCGTACGCCGAGGAGATCGATGCCGACGAAATCGTCATCGGGCTCAGAAAGCGAAACCCGACCGGCAAGCTGCTGTTCGGCAGTGTCGCCCAGCGAATCCTGCTGAACGCCGATCGGCCGATGGCGGTCATCCCGCGAGCGGAGTACTAAGATTCGAGCACAAACTCCGCAAGTGTCGGCACGAACGTCCCGACATCGGTGACCATCCCGATCGCCTGTGCGGAGCCGCGATCGATCAGTTGTGTCACCGTCGCGGGATTGATATCGACACAGACGACTTTTGTCGTCGACGGCAGGCAGTTACCAACCGCGACTGAGTGCAGCAAGGTCGCGAGCATGAGCACGAGGTCCGCGTCGCGGGCCTGTTCGCGGATCGCGTTTTGAGCCGCGACAGCGTCGGTGATCGTATCCGGCAGCGGGCCATCGTCGCGGATCGACCCCGCGATGACGTAGTCGCGATCGTTTTCCACACACTCGTACATCACGCCGCCAGTGAGCACACCCGACTCGACCGCGGGTTCGATCCCGCCGGCACGAATGATCTCGCTAATCGCGTAGATATGGTGTTTGTGTCCCTTCCGGGGATGATCCATCGTCTCGATATCCATGCCCAGCGAGGTGCCGTAGCGGTTTCGCTCGATGTCGTGGGTCGCAAAGCCGTTGCCCGCCGAGATCGCGTCGACGTATCCCGCACGAACGAGCGACGCGAGCGCGTCGCCTGCCCCCGAGTGAATCACCGCGGGGCCGGGAACGGCGAGGACAGTGCCGCCGCGGTCGTGGGTTTCCTCGATCGCATTCGCGATCTCTCTGATCAGCGATTCAGAGGGGCGCTCCGAGGAGATCCCTCCCTGCATGAAGCCGAACGGGCCCTCCGCCTCGCGAGGGCGCTCAGGCGGGTGAACCTTGATTCCGCTTTCGTCTGTGGCGACGAGATCGCCGGCCTCGATCGCGTTGAGCACCTTCGTGGACGCACGGGGGCTGCCGTCCGGGCCGTTGGGTTCGACGACGATCGCACAGTCCATCTCGATGTGTTCGACGTCGATCCACTCGCCATCGTAGCGGATCTGCGTCGGGTGGTTCGTTGTCGAATAAAATCCTGACGGGACGACCTTGTCTGCTGGCGCGGCTTCGAGCGTGACATCGGCCGGATCCGCAAGCGTTGCGCCGATCTGGTGTAGTTCGTGGAGGATCGATTGCAGCGTCGCCGCCTCGGACGCACGTACCCGCAGGCGGCAGTAGCTCTCAGAGTCTTTGTGTTTGCCGACGTCAAAGCGTTCGACTTCGAAGTCGCCCCCGAGATCCATGACGATCCCGAACGCGCGCTGCATCGTCCCCGAGTCGATGATGTGGCCCTGCAACTCGACGGTGCGTTCCTGCATGTCCGCGCAGACGCAGCCAGGGGGTTTTGTCGTTGTCCCTCCGCTGAGGTGCGCTTCTCTCGTCCTCAAAGCGACAATCCGCCGTTTCCCGAACGGTTATGCGGCCGGCGATCGGTTCGATAGCTATGACTGCAGCCGCCGATCTCCTCGTAACGAACGCGGAGGTTCACACGCTGACCGACCCCGACGAGATCGCCGAGGCGATCGCGATCCGCGACGGGCGGATCGTCCGACTCGGAAGTACCTACGACATCGAGTTCCTCGCCGGAACCGAAACCACGACGATCGACCTCGACGGACGGACGGTGCTGCCCGGATTCATCGACGCGCACACCCATCTGTTGATGACCGGACGCGCGCTCGTCCACGCCGACCTCTCGGGTGCGGCGTCACTCGAGGAGGCGCTATCGCGGCTGGCCGATCGGGCCGACGAACTCACAGACGGCGATACCGCCGCTGCTAGCTCCGAAGCCACCGACGAGTTGATTCTCGGATTTGGCTACGACGAGAGCGGCTGGCCCGATCGCCGCTACCCGACCCGCGAGGACCTTGATTCGGTCAGCGAGACCCGCCCGATCGTCGCGTTCCGCGAAGACATGCACGTCGCGTCTGTCAACTCCGCCGCGCTGGATCGCTTCGGCGATCGCTTGCCAGCCAAAGACGTCAAAACCGAGAACGGCCGGCCCACGGGCGTGCTTGTCGAGACCGCGATCGACCCGATCTACGAGGCGGTCGAACCCGATCCCGAGGGCACCGAGAGGCTCGTCCGGGCGGCACAGGCAGCAGCCAATGAGCGAGGCGTGACGATGATCCACGACATGGTCAGAAACTCCCACGCGCCGCGGGTCTACCGGGATCTCGATCTCGCCGGTGAGCTGTCGATTCGCGTCCGGATGAACTACTGGACTGACCACCTCGAGTCGGTGCTCGACGCCGGCCTTCGAACCAATGCGGGCAGTGAGATGGTTCAGACGGGCGCGATCAAATCCTTCTCAGACGGCAGTATCGGCGGCCAGACGGCGAAGCTCTCCGAACCGTTCACCGACGGTGAGGACACTGGGCAGTGGGTCGTCGATCCCGAGGAGCTCCGATCGCTCGTCGAACGCGCCGACGAGGCCGGACTGCAGTTTACGACCCACGCGATCGGCGATGTGGCGATCGACACTGTCCTCGATGTCTTCGAGGAGTGTGCGGACCCTGCAGCGTCGAGACACCGGATCGAACACCTAGAGTTGGCGACCGACGAGGCGATCGAACGGTTTGCAACGAGTGGAATTGTTGCCTCGATGCAGCCGAACTTCCACAAGTGGGCCGCCGAGGGCGGCCTGTACGCCGATCGGCTCGGCGACCGACGAACCGAGACGAACCGGCTCCGATCGCTCCTCGACGCCGGTGCGCACGTCGCGTTCGGCTCGGACTGCATGCCGCTCGATCCGCTGTTTGGCGTCCACCACGCGGTCAACGCGCCTGAGGGGCTGGAGTCGATCAGCGTCACCGAGGCGCTGCGTGCGTACACTTCTGGAGCCGCGTACGCGGGGTTCGACGAGTATCGTCTCGGGACGATCGAACCCGGCAAGCTGGCGGATCTGACGGTATTGGACGACTCGCCGTGGGAGACTCTCGAGGCGATCGCCGATATCAATGTGGCGGCGACGATCGTGGGCGGAGAGGTCGTCTACGAGGATCTGTAGGTGTGTGAGTGACCACCACGGTTGTTCCGTCGCGGAAGGCAACGCACTTACTGGTGTTGCCCGATCGGATAGGTAATGGCTATCGCATTTTTCGACCGGCTGGCCGATCGCATCGCAACGACCAACAGCGTTGTTTCGGTCGGCCTCGACACCGATCCGCGACGGATTCCCGAGCATCTTCAGGACAAAGATCTCCCACAGTGGGCGTTCAACCGCCGGATCATCGACGAGACCTGCGAGTACGCCGCCTGCTACAAGCCGAACGCGGCGTTTTACGAGTCCGCAGATGGCTGGCGATCCCTCCGGGAGACGATCGCGTACGCCCATGGCAAGGACGTGCCCGTGCTCTTGGACGCGAAACGCGCAGATATCGGGAACACAACCAGACAGTACGCGAAACTGCTTGACGAGGTCGATGCGATCACCGTCAACCCCTACATGGGGCGGGACTCGCTGCAGCCGTTTCTCGATCGCGACGACAAAGGGATCTTTATCCTCTGTCGGACCTCGAACCCCGGCGGCGCGGATCTACAGAACCTCCAGCTCGATTCGGGTGAGCCGCTCTACGAGCGCGTTGCGGCGCTTGCGGACCTGTGGAATACACACGGAAATGTCGGTCTTGTTGTCGGCGCAACCGCACCCGAGGAACTGGCTGATATCCGCGAGAGCGTCCCGGATCTACCGTTCCTTGTCCCCGGAATCGGCGCACAGGGCGGCGACGCGGAGGCAGCCATCGAACACGGCCTGCGCGCAGACGGCGTCGGACTCGTGAACTCCTCGCGCGGGATCATCTTTGCCGGTGAGGGCGAGCGCTTCGAGAAGGCCGCCGGGGCGGCGGCGAAGTCGCTTCGCGATCGGCTCAACCACTACCGCTAAGGCTGACGCTGACAGTCGGGCGGTTCTCGGTGAGGCGCTCCGAGACGCTTACAACGATCGCTCTCGTATGGGGTGTGTGGACGAAAACAGGCTCTTGATGGGACTCGCCGCGGTGTTGGCTGGGCTGACCGTGACAGTCATCGCGCTCGGGTTCGCTGTGAGTCTCTTTTTACTCCCGCTTGCGATCCCGTTTGGCGGCGCCGCGTACCTCTTTTGGTATCACGCCAGCGGCCGCCTCATGGCTGACGCCCGCGAGAACGCGCGAACGTACCGGGTTGGCGGGGCGGCCGGGCCTGCTGCAGACGGTCGCGGCGGATTCGGCAGCGCTGGCGGGCCGTTCAGCGAGGCGACCGCTCGCGAGCGCGTGCGATCGAACCGCCGAGACGCCCGAACCGGCGCTCCCCGGACCACGGTTACAATGAGCCCAGAGAAAGCCTCCCGTGTTCTCGACGTCTCCGTTGAGGCGACCGACGCCGAGATCAAAACCGCCTATCGGCAGAAAGTAAAAAAGGCACATCCCGACACTGACGGCGGGAACGAGGAAGCGTTCAAGCGGGTGAATCGCGCGTACGACACGCTTCGAGAGCGGTAGGAATTTTGATTCAAGCGATCGAGCGAGGCACACGGCAGTCTCAACACTGTCGACGCTACAACCGCAGCGTGTAGATGTCGGTCGGGTACTCGGTCCCACCGAGTTCGTGTGTCGCTGTGCCGGTTCGTTTGAATCCCCGTGCCATGTAGAACTCGTGTCCGATCTCGTTGCCCGAGAGCATTTCGAGCCGTATCGCCTCCACATCTGCGGGAAGATTCTGTATTCCGTGCTCTAAGAGTGCTGTCCCGATTCCCTCGCCCCAGCGATCGGGATGGACATAGATCGCTTTCAGCCCGGCCTCGTCCTCGCCGACAAACTCCTTCGTCTCCACGGCTCCCCAGCGGAAGTCAGCAAAGCCGCAGACGGTCTCATCGCTCTCGACGGCGACAAAGACACCGTCAGAATTCTCCGATAGGCCCTCGTACCACCGTTGTACCTCCGCATCGGCGGGATCAACCGGCTGCTGTTCGATGAGGTCCGCCGGGAGGATGTCGGCGTACGCCTCCCGCCACGCAAGCGATTGTACCCGGATGATCCCGGCAGCATCCGATTTCTGTTCGAATCGTCGAACTTCCATACCACCGGCTACTGTCTCTGCGGTCAAATATGCTGTCCGTCGGCTTGTCTCGTTTGACCCGCTTCGATTCCCAGCGGACAGATCGATCGTCTCACCCGTATCCGTCGGCTATGCGTCTCACCCGCATGCCGCCGGCTGATGCGTCTCACTCTCCTGCTGTCGGCGGACGGTTTTAGTAGCCTGCGGGTGATCAATTGGAGTATGTTCGATCGATCACGGGTTCGGCGGAGGCGATTCGATGACTGAGCCCCTCCTCTCGGCGGGTCGGGTCGTCGCTGCATTGTTTCTCGTCGTCTTGAACGGATTTTTCGTTGCGGCTGAATTCGCGTACGTTCGGATTCGATCGACGACCGTCGACTCGTTGGTCGATGCCGGCAAACCCGGCGCAGAGACGCTCGATGCGGCGATGGATAACCTCGACGACTACCTCGCGGTGACCCAACTGGGAATAACACTCGCCTCGCTGGGACTCGGGTGGATCGGCGAACCGGCTGTCGCGGCGCTCATCGAACCGGTGCTCGGCGGGCTGTTGCCGCAGAACCTCGTCCACCTTGTCGCGTTCGCGATCGGCTTCGGGACGATCACGTTCCTGCACGTGGTCTTCGGCGAGTTGGCCCCAAAGACGATCGCGATCGCACAGGCCGAACGGATTTCCCTGCTCGTCGCCCCGCCGATGCGGCTGTTTTACTACCTCTTCGTGCCTGGCATCGTGGTGTTCAACGGGACGGCAAATGCCTTCACGCGGGCGATTGGAGTTCCTCCCGCCTCGGAAACAGACGAGACGCTGACCGAAGCAGAGATCCGTCGGGTGCTGGCCCAATCGGGTGAAGAAGGCCACATTGCGACCGACGAGGTCGAGATGATCGAGGGGGTTTTCGAACTCGACGATGTCACCGCCGGCGATGTGATGGTCCCGCGGCCGGACGTCGCAACGGTCCAATCAGACCTCAGGCTCTCGCCGCTCCGCCGGGCAATCGTCGAAGCCGGTCACACCCGGTATCCGGTCGCCGACGCGGATGATCCAGACCGCATCATTGGACTCGTCGATACCAAGGACGTCCTTCGGGCGGAAACCGTCGGGGAGGCCGAAACGATCGAGGCGATGACCGCGGCCGACCTGGCTCGCGATATCCCAGCGTTCCCGGAGACGACCGCGGTGAGCGACCTCCTGTCGGCGCTGCAAGATCGCCGCGCGCAGATGGCCGTCGTCATCGACGAGTGGGGCGGATTTGCGGGGATCGTCACAATCGAGGATATCGTCGAGGAACTGGTTGGCAATCTCCAGGATGCCTTTGATGTGCCCGAGTCCGAACCGTCGATCGTCCGCCGAGATGACGGGAGTGTCGTTGTGAACGGCGGCGTCTCGCTCGCGTCACTTAACAGTGAGCTGGCGACTGAGTTCGCCCACGACGCCGTTAGAACCGTTGGTGGGTTGGTTCTCGGCGAACTCGGCCGTCCGCCGTCTGTCGGCGACACCCTCGCGATCGACGGCTACCAGTTCGAAGTCACTGCGATCGACGGGATGCGTGTCACGACCGTCGTGTTGACGCGGGAAGACAACGCCGAGAACGAATCCAGTGAGTAGGGATCGATCAGTATGTCATGATAACTCACAACACGAAAAGCGTTTTAGCGGCCGATCGCTAACGAGGCTCCATGAGCGCCGATCGGGCGGTCCTTGAGGCCGCTCTCGAACGGGGCGAGGAGGAAGGCGGCCACATCGAGTTCAAAGAACGGCTCACGCGGGACGTTCACCTCGCGGACGGTCGCATGGAAAGCCTCGCCGCACAACTCAGACACCGGGTGCTATCGGGCGATGGAACCGCGACGTACGTCGTCGGCGTCACAGACGCTGGCAGCATCGCCGGGATCGATCCGGACTCGTTCTCGGAGACGATGGACGTGCTCTCACTGTTAGCCGAGGAAGCCGGTGCACACATCGCCGATGTCGAAACCTGGAGCGCCGGCGATGACGGCATTGTGGGAGTAGCGACGATCACCGAGGGATCGATGATCGAATCCGACGATGGTCACATCGTGGTCGGAACCGCCGGCCACGTCGACCACGGCAAGAGCACGCTCGTCGGCTCGCTCGTTACGGGCCAGGCCGACGACGGCAACGGCTTCACCCGGAGCTTCCTTGACGTCCAACCCCACGAGGTCGAACGCGGGCTCTCTGCGGATCTCTCCTACGCAGTCTACGGCTTCAAAAACGACGGGACACCGATCCGGACCGAAAATCCCGATCGAAAGGCAGATCGCGCGGCGGTTGTTCAGTCGGCCGATCGGCTCGTCTCGTTCGTCGACACTGTCGGCCACGAGCCGTGGCTCCGGACGACGATTCGCGGGCTCGTCGGCCAGAAGCTCGATTACGGCTTGCTCGTCGTTTCGGCCGATGATGGGCCGACGAAGACGACCCGCGAGCACCTCGGCATCCTGTTGGCGACAGAGCTGCCGACGATCGTCGCGATCACCAAAAGCGACCTTGTCGACGAGGAGCGTCTCACCGCGGTGGAACGCGAGGTCGAGCGGCTGCTCCGAGACGTCGGCAAGACCCCACTTCGCGTCGAGCGCTACGGCGTGGAACAGGCGACCGCAGAGCTTTCTGACACCGTCGTTCCAATCGTCCAAACGAGTGCAGTCGAGGGCGAGGGGCTGGCTGCGCTCGATCGCTTCTTCGAGCGGCTCCCGAAGCGATCGACCGAGTCGCGAGACACCTTTCGGATGTACATTGATCGCAGCTATAGCGTCACCGGGGTTGGTGCGGTTGCCTCGGGGACGATCAACTCCGGTACCGTCGAAGCTGGCGACGAGCTACTGCTTGGGCCGATGGCAGACGGGAGCTTCCGCGAGGTCGAAGCCCGATCGATCGAGATGCACTACCACCGCGTCGACAGCGCCACCGCGGGCCGCATTGTCGGTATCGCGCTCAAAGGCGTCAAAGAGCCCGATGTCGAACGCGGGATGGTCCTGCTCCCGCAGGAGGCCGACCCCGAGCCGGTTCGGGAGTTCGAAGCCGAAGTGATGGTGTTGAATCACCCCACGCGAATCCGATCGGGCTACGAGCCGGTCGTCCACCTCGAAACCGTCAGCGAGGCGGCGGTGTTCGAGCCGGCTGGTGGCAAGCTTCTGCCCGGCGATACCGGCGAGACGACGGTGCGATTCAAGTTCCGGCCCTACCTCGTCGAAGAGGGCCAGCGCTTTGTTTTCCGGGAGGGCTCGAGCAAAGGCGTGGGGACGATCACGTCCGTCGGACAAGCGGACGACTAAGCCGACTCTTCGCCGTCATGTGCACGGCTATGTCACTCTTTGATGGCGTGTGCACGGCTGTCTCCCTTTGTCGACATGTGCACGCCTGATTACGTCGATTCCTCGTCGGCGTGTGGACGACTGACTACGTCGATTCCTCGTCGGCGTGGGCACGAACCCACAGCTCGCCGATCCGCGAGAGCCGGGTCCGGTAGGACTTGCCGTGATCTTCCTGTTCGATGTATCCTTTGCCGCCGGGGCCAAGTCGATCGACGTTGTAGATCACCTTCGATCGGAAGCTGTCGGTGTACTCCTCGTTGAGTTCGCGCGCAAGCGTCGAGGCGAGTTCGCTGACCGATTCGAACTCGCCGTGCTCGCCGAGCGTAAAGAGGATGAGCTCCTCGAACGGTTTGACGTTCGAGAAGGATGCGACCGGCAACTCAACGATGTGGCCGTCGCCGATCCGTTTTGCGCCGATCGTCGTCCCCCGTTCGTCGAACTCTGCGAGGAGCTCGGTTGCGCTGTCAAGATGTGTGGTGATCGACTCGGTAGAAACATCTTCGCCTGCCTCGTTGCCCGCTTCGATCGTCCGAAGGAGATCTCGACACGCCCGCAATTCTTCTGCCATCTCGGTTTCGAGATACTTCTCTGGGGCGGTGTAGTAGGTGTGGATACGATCGCGATCGGCCTGCCGCTCGACCATCACCGAGTGTGCGGCGGTGGCGAACGCAAAGGAGACTGGTCGGGGCATCGAACAGACGTTGACCCACACCTCTGAGCCCTCGTCGAGTTGGTCGTTGATGAGGTCGAACGCCTGCTCGAAGGCGGCGTCGTAGTCGTAGACGTCTTCGATCCGGAGGCGCTCGGTCGACGCCCCAAGCAGGTTCTGAAAGTCCTGTTCGAGCTTCCCGGCGATGTTTCGAGAGTACTCCACGTTGGCTTCGCTGCCGACTGCTCCCTCGAGGAGGATGACGAGGTCCACATCGAACTGGTCGCGAATTAGCGGTGCGATGAGTCGATCGTAGTCGAAGCCGACCGGGACGATGTGGGTTTGCATGCGTGTACGTGTACGATCAGAGCGTAAAAATCACCGCGCTTGCCAGTCGTGACCAACCTATCAGTTCTCTGGCGGTATCGTTGGCAAATATATACGATGATCAGCACGTCAACCTGGTTTATCAGCGGCCAAGGCGAATACCCCGAGGCTTGACCTCGGAGATGAAGCCGCCACTCTCCGATACAAACCATTAAATAGACATATTGCTAATCAGCAGACAGCGATGGAATACAGTCACCGCTACCACGCGTACCCAACACAAGAGGTAGCGGCTGAACTGGAATACCATCTCGACGTTCATCGCCAACTCTACAACCACGTCCGCTGGGACTACGAGAATAATCCTGAAGACGACAAGCCGAGCGAGTACGACCAGAACAACAAACTCCCAGAGTGGAAACGAAAATGGCCGGTATTCGGTGAACTGCACTCGAAAGCTGCGCAAGCCACCGTCGCTCGCTTCCACCGCAACCTCTCGAACCTTCGCAAGAAAAAAGAGAAGGGCTACAACGTTGGTCGTCTCAAACGAAAAACGCCGACTGAGTATCGAAGCGTGACGTACAACCAGTCTGGTTTCGACCTTGATGAAAAGAGGGGCCACGACAAGTACGCCTACGTGCGTTTCAGTAAAATCGGCTGGGTGAAAATCCGATACCACCGCTCGATTCCCGACCCCGCCACAATTAAAGAAGTCACGTTCAAAAAAGAGACGACTGGCGAGTGGTTCGTCTCCTTCGGTCTGGAAACCGACGACGCCAACCTCCCCGAGAAGTCCGACGTGAACTCGCTTGATGCGAGCAACAGTGTGGGGATTGACCTCGGAATTCTGAACTACATCCACACGAGCGACGGCAAGACCGTGGACTGGCTCGATCTCAAAGACGAATACGAGCGATTGCGCCGCGAGCAACGCAAACTCTCACGGAAAGAGAAGGGATCGAACAACTATGAGAAACGACGCGTCAAAGTTGCTAAGCTCAAGCGGCACATTCGGCGGAAGGTGCTGGACTATCAGCATAAGATTACGACGTGGCTCGTCCGCGAGTACGATGCCGTGTTCGTCGAGGACTTGAACGTGAAGGGGATGTTGGAACAGTCCCACAACGCTCGGAACAAACAAGATGCGGCGTGGCGACAATTCATTACCCTGCTTGAGTACAAGGCGGACCTACACGGCTGTCATGTCAAACAGGTCGAAGCACGAGGGACGACGAAGGAGTGCGCTCGGTGTGGTGTGGAGACGGCGAAGCCTATCTGGGTCAGGGAACACTCCTGTCCGTCGTGCGGATTCGAGACGGACAGGGATGCGAACGCGGCGATGAACGTGCTTCAACGCGGCTTTTCTAAACTAGGGCTGGGATGGCCCGAAGAGACGCCTGTGGAGACTGTGACCGCTACGGACACCGCTGGTTTTCAGCGAGTGTCTGCAAGTCACGTCGTAGAAACGGGAAGCCTCGGGGCTTGACCCCGAGGTGATTCACCCGGCTTTGCCGCCGCTTTCAGATCCCCTGGACGGTGTCGATGAGGCCAATGGATTCGAGTGTCATCCACACGAGAAATACCACGTACAGCCCGAGAAATCCAAACGCCTCGTAGTTGGTCAGTTCCAGATCGGTGCGGGTAAACACAATGAACACGAGCGTCGCAAAGGCGAGAAAGCCCATCGTCGGAATTGCGGCAAGAAAGTTGATCGTTACCGATCCACCCAAGAGCACGCCGAGTGGGATGGCAACGAGGAGATTGAACGTGTTGCTCCCGAGAACGTTCGTCAAGCTTGTGACGCTATCGTCGTTTTGGGCCGCACGAATGCTGACGAAAGCATCGGGGAGACTGGTCCCGGCGGCAATGACTGTCAGCCCCCACAGGAAACTTGGCGTTCCGAAGGTCTCTCCGAGCGAGAGGACCGCACGGACGAGTCCCTCGACGCCGACGGCGATCACTAAAAGCGCCACGATAAGGATCCCCCACTCTCGGACCGGCTTGACGTTGAGCGCTCGCTCGACGGGCTGGTCGCTAGCATCCTGCTGGTGGAGAAAAAGGTAGATCCCGTAGGTGGCCAGCGGAAAGATGGTCAGCGCCGGCGTTAAGACTGCGGCGGTGTTCGTCCCGCCCGGAACGTACGTCGCCCCAAGCGCAAACATGATAAACAGGACCAGGACGCTGATTACGTAGAACTGTGCGTCCTTGTGGACGAGGCTCCGTGTCGCGTTCAGTTCCTCGCTGAAAAGCGCAGAGAGCGCAGGAATGACGAGCAGGTTGAAGATGGCACTCCCCACAATGGCGCCGACCCCGAGGGAGAACTCACCGTGAACCACGGTACTGATGACGACCGAACTAATCTCTGGAAAACTCGATCCAACGGCGACGACGATCGCACCGTGGACGGCGACCGGCAGTCCGTAGTACTTACTGATACGCTCGGCGGCGCGCTGGAAGTACTCACTGCCCTTCCAGATAACGAGAACTGCCACGACCACGAGCGCGACAGGACCTGCTATTACGGCCATCAGGTAGCTATTCTCGCCACGGGGTCAAAGCTCTGGTTCGTCGGCGATTGCGTCGACCGTCTCAAACGGGTCGATCGGTGCGTGTCGATCAGTGCGCTTCGATCGCTGCACGCACCGACGCCGAATCGACGATTGTCGCGAACTCCCCGTCGAGCTGCGCAAGGGCGGTTCGGTGGATCGTCTCTGCGTCGAAGTGCTCGCCATCGGGGCCCTCGCGATCGAACGTTGCGGTCGCATCTGAGACCACGACGGGCGCGTACCCGAGGTTCTCGGCCATCCGTGTCGTCGTTGAGACGCAGTGGTCGGTGGTCAGTCCCGCGATGATGAGGGTTTCGTAGCCGTGCTCGTCGAGCCACGCCGGCAGATCCGTTCCGATGAAGGCACTGTTGACGCGCTTTTCGAAGACGGGCTCGCCGTCGACGGGTTCAGTTTCGGACTTGAACTCGAACCCCGCGGTGTCCGCACGGAGTGGTGAGTCCGGCTCTGTGGAACTGTGTCTGACGTGTGCACGGGGTCGATCGGCTCTGCGCCACGCATCCAACAGCGTCGCCGCGACAGATTCGGCCGCCGGATTGTTCCGCGTGCCCCATCCTGGCTCGTCGAATCCCCGCTGCATGTCGATCAACAGCAAGACGGCGTCTTCAGGGAGTGTCAACGCGGCGTCTTCAGGGAGCGACAAATCGGCGTCTTCGCCGCCATCGGCCGCGGCTGTACGATCGCGCACGCTACTCGGCCTCCATCGGTGACGATCGCCGCTGCGCTGGCGTGAGCAGCGTCTCTGGTACCTTCGGGTGTTCACGGGTCGGCTCCATCGGGCACGTTTCCGGTGCTTGGTCGTCGTCTGATGGGAGGAGATACTGGTGCCACTCGCGATCGCCTTCTACGCCCCAGTCGCCGATGTTCGCGTGCGGACAGACGCCGTCGTAGTCCTCGAGTCGATCCTGAATCACTTCGCGGGCGCGCTGTCCGGCCGCAGTCTCGGCAGTGATCCCCTCGAAGACCGCCCGCGGCTGGAAGGTGATTTCGAGGCCGATCGGGCAGTACCGGCTCATCCGATCGTCGTAAAACGGCGCCCGGGAGGTCGGAAACATCGCTTCGCCGCCAAAGCAGAACTCCCATCGCGGCGTGTCGGGATTGGTCGGGATATCCTCGGGCCATGGTTCTGGATCGTGGACGTGCAAAAACTGGAGGACGTTCCACAGCCGCTCGTGATACGCCGCCTCCGAGAGATCCTTCTCCGGTGGCCGAAAGAACGCGACGAGCGGGGCCCGATCGGCGTGGGTCGGATACGTGTCGAGATACTCCAGTAGTGTGTCTCGAAATCGAAGCAGGTCGTTCTTGTCGGTCGGCGAGCCAACGGCGGTGTATAACAGCTCTCCCTGTTTCATCACCTCGATGCCGAAATAACACGGAAACGGCGCGTCGTTGCGCTCGCCAAGCATCGATCGTTTGAACGTCCGAAAGTGGGTGTCGACCCAGTCGGGGACCGATCCGTCCTCGACCCGGGACTCGATCGTCTCCTGATCGAGGAGCACCTGTACGCCGGGTTCGTTCATGTGATCGGTACGGGAGGTGCGCAATTGTATCCTTCGGACGGCACCGAACGCGGCTCAGTCTGCACCAGTTGCGAACCGATCTGGGCGCTCGGCCGCGGTTGCCGTCGTCGCGGTCGAAACCGCGACAGTGAGCAACAGCCCTAGAGCCATCCCCGCCAGCGCGACATCCCAGCCAACGTAGGTCCGCGCAAACAGCGAGACCGTTGTCCCTGCGACCTCAATCGGCACCGAGGGAACGAACACGTGCGTGAGGTACAGCCCTTGGCTCCCGAGGATCCCCGCGAACATTCCGGACTTGGTCACGCCGTCCCAGTACAGTGCAAGCATGACCGGCAGCGCGAGTTGGGCGTAGCCGCCGAAGGCAGTGTTGCCGATCTCGATGAGCGTCCCCGGCCGGGTGAGACTCGCGAAGAACGCTCCGATCGCAAAGACGGCGACGCCGACGCGGGCGATTGTCGCCTCGCGGCTCTCCGACACAGCCGGCTCAATGAACGGCCGGTACAGATCGCGGGTGAAATACGACGACCCCGACAACAGCATCGAATCTGACGAGGACATCATTGCGGCGATCGCACCGGCGATCACGAGTGCAGCGAACCACGCCGGGGTATACTCGTTCAACAGCACCGGAAGGACGTTCGCCCCCTCTGGCACGGATATTCCGAGCCCCGCAGCCCACGTTCCGAGCAGGAACGCCGGCACGAACAGTAGTATCACGAGCACAGGCCACAGCGCGAACGATCGCTTCAACACGCGATCGGATTTGGCAACGAAAAAGCGCTGGTTGATCTGCGGGAACATCGTCACGCCGAAGGCGATTACGACCGCCGTGGAGATGATGTATGCCGGCGTGTAGAGCCCGCCACCGAGAGAGAGGAACTCGGGGTTCGAGGCTGCAACCGCACTTGTCGCGCCACTGAGCCCCCCAACTGACGAGAGCACCCAGACGACGGCGATCCAGATGACAGACAGCATGAACAGCCCCTGAATCGTGTCCGTCCAGGCAACTCCGCGCATCCCTGCAACCGTAACGTAGAGGATCATGAACAGGGTGATAAGCGCTGCACCCGCCCAGTAGGGAATTGCGCCGTTCGTCAGCCCGACCAGTGCTTCGCCTGCCCCCATCTGCTGGAGCATGACGTAGGGGAACAGCCACAGGAGGCTGATCGCGGCGACGGTGCCGCGAAGCCGCGTTGAGCCGAATCGATCGCCCAACATCTCCCCAAGCGTCACGTAGCCGTGCTTACGGCCGACGAGCCACTGTTTGTACCCGAGAACGTACCACAGGATGGCAAAGAGCACGCCGTCCATGACGCCCATGACGAGGATCCACTCGGGGCCCGCCGCGTAGGCGACGTTGGGACCGCCGAAGAAGGTAAATGCCGACAGCAGTGTCGCGAACGTCGTAAACAGCAGTACGACGGTCCCGATCGATCGGCCGGCAAGGTAGTAGTCCTCTGCGGCGTTCGTCGTGACGCGATAGGCAACGACGCCGACAATCAAGGCAACAAGCAGATATCCCAGGACAACGCCGGCCTGGATAGCCAGTTCAGCCATTTGTCACCCCCATGCCGCGATCCCACGCACGGTTTGTGAATACCCAAAAGACGATGCTTGCGAGCACCATCCAGCCGATGTGCCACCACAGCCAGACCGGCAGCCCCGCGACCACTGTCGAATCACCCCAGAGGAACCACGGAACTGCGAACGCAACGAGGATCGCGAAGACGGCGATCCACAGTATATCGAGCATTCGATAACCCATATCACCAGCAAATAATAGACGGTTGTACGTAAAGATTGTTATCGGCCACCGATACAATATATCGATGAATATTTTTCTTCAAAGAGTTAGGTAGACAACCACGCTGTTGACAACGCGATCGCAGCGTCAAACCCCGCTGAATTAGTACGCGATTGACAGGCTATCCGTCGGGGGCGGTTCGCCACTGCGACAGCTATTTGCCGACTGGCCCAGTATATAAAACGTCCGGGCGATCGACGCTGTCGATCGCATCACGTGGACAGCATCTCACCATCATCATCACGAGGTTTCATAACACATGGACGACACAACCAAATATCTCATTCACGCCCGAATTGCCGCCGAGGGCGTCGTCGAACGGAGCGACGTCGTCGGCGCGGTTTTCGGGCAGACAGAGGGGCTGCTCGGCGACGAGCTCGACCTACGGGATCTCCAACAATCCTCGAAGGTCGGTCGGATCGACGTTTCGATCGACTCCGAAAACGGCCAGTCCTTCGGCGAGCTCACGATTGCGACGAGCCTCGACAAAGCCGAAACCGCGATCCTCGGGGCAGCCCTCGAAACGATCACCCGGGTCGGCCCGTGCCGAGCACAGCTAGAAGTATCAGAGATCGAAGACGTACGGGCTGCAAAGCGTCGTGACGTCGTCGATCGCGCAAAGGAACTGCTCGCGGAGGGATTCGACGAGAGTATCATGTCCTCCGAGGAGTTACTTGCGGAGGTTCGTCGATCCGCACGCGTCGAAGACATCACCGAGTACGAGGGACTCCCCGCGGGGCCGCGGGTCGTCGACTCCGATGCGATCGTCATCGTCGAAGGCCGCGCAGACGTGTTACAGCTGTTGAAATACGGGATCAAGAATGCGATCGGCGTCGAAGGGACGAACGTCCCGGAGTCCGTCGCCGACCTCACCGAAGAGCGCACGGTCACTGCGTTCCTTGACGGCGATCGCGGCGGCGAACTCATCCTCAAAGAGCTCGCGCAAGTTGGCTCGGTTGACTACGTCGCCTTTGCTCCGCCGGGGAGCTCCGTCGAGGATCTCGACCGGGCTGCGGTGTTGGCCGCACTCCGCGAGAAGGTCCCGTTCGATCTGCTCGCTGACGAGTCAGACGTTAGAGCGGCTATGTCGAGACACGAGGGTGATTCGGGCCCTCGAAACGGGTCGCACTCGAAGAGTAATTCGACTGCGGCCCACACAGACGTCACTGCGGCCGACGAGGATATTTCGGTTGCCGTAGACGTCGTTCCGAACGAGCTATCCGAAGATCTCACCATCGACGCCGCCGGGATCGAGGACACCGACAACACCGAAGAGACCAATACTGACAGTGTTGAGACGGCTGTTTCTACAGACACCGCACCACCTTCGTCTGCGAACCGGCAATCGGCCGGTGACACGACTGTTGAGCCGAACCCATCAGGAGACGCTGCGATCCGCTCGGAGGCTACGGGCGTCGAAGCGCCGCAGGGAGATTCTGCAGACGCAGCTGCGGTCACGCAAGTGTCCACTACTGATGACGCGGGATCTACTCCCACCACAGACGACGCGGGATCTTCACCAGACGCCAGTGAGGACTTGGACGATTCAGCCGACGATCCAGCCGACGATCCAGCCGACGATCCAGCCGACGAGTCGGTCCAGCCGATGACACTCAGAGAACACGTCAGCGAGGTTGTTGATTCGGGGTCTGAGACCGCCCGATTTTTGGGTGCCGACGGCGAGCCGATCGAGACCATCACTGAGGACGACTGTTTTGCTGCGCTCGAAGCCACAGACGTCGTCCCAGAGACAATCGTCCTCGACGGTACAGTGAGCCAGCGACTCTTGGATCTCGCAGCCCAACGCGGAGTCGAGACACTGATCGGAACAGACCGAGAGGCGTTCGTCAAAAAGCCGATCGCGACCCGAGTGTTGACTGCCGATCAGCTCATGCAGGCCCTCTGAATGCCTGTATGGCGGCCGGGATGCCACGTGGTCTGCTCACCTGCGTGGCGGCCGGGTTGCCACGTGGTTTGCTCACCTGAACCTGTGTTTTTTACGCGAGTCCGAGCACGATCGCTGCTGTAATCGCCCCAGCGGCGCCACCCACAGTGGCGAGAAAGTTCACACCCTGATTGCCGAGTCGATCACCCTCGACGGTTGCCCCCAAAATACTGTCAACTGTGATTCCAGCCACCCCACCGATCGCGATCGCCGCCGCGGTCAGCGGTCCGTTTGTGACGGGCAGCGCGACCGCCGAAACCAGACCGATCGCCACACAGCCGGTCACCCCGGCGGCTTCACCCTGCCACGTGATCGCGCCATCGGTCCCCGGTTCGACCCGTTCGAGGGTCGTGATGAGCCGCGGTGTGTCGAAGAGGCCCCCGATCTCGCTCGATAGGGTGTCGCCGAGTGCGGTCGCGAGTGATCCCGAGAATGCGACCACGAACACAACCGAAGCAATCGTCATTCCTTCGGCGGCCGCAAATCCGAGTACTGCCACGAGCGCGATCGTCGAGTTCCCCAACACGTTTCCGGTGCCGCGCGCGCCGTCGTTGTCTTCTGCGACGCCGCGTTCGTACTTCTCCTCGTAGCGGAACTTCGAAGCGAGTGCGCCCGTTCCATAAAACGTGATGAGCACGGCGAACCAGCCGAACCCCCCATAGACGATCGTCACGAGGCCGAGCAGAACTCCTGTTAGCGCGCCAGCGATCGAGGCTGTCCCGAGTGCGTACGAGACGTACCCCAGTGCGCCGGTCAGGACAAGCGCGCTGAGAAGGTACACCGGATCGAGCGATGAGACGAGCGTTGCCGCCCCCCAGAGCAGCAGCCCTGTCGTGATCACAACAACCGGATCGTCGCGTTCGTACAACAGCTGTCTGATGATCGCGGCGACAAGCGAGGCGGTGACGCCCAGGAAGCCGAAGCGTGCAAGATCAATCGGTGTTCCGAGTTGGAGCGCGACGAGCCCTTGTGCGAGCATTGCAGCGGCGGCTCCGACAGCGACGAATCCGCCGACGCGAACCAACTCGGTTTCTGACCGCAGTCGACAGAGCTCCCCGCCGACCTGGCCAGCACTGATCGCGACGACGGTCGTCACGAGGACGGCCTCCGGCATCGACGATCGAGGGGCCGTTGCGAGAATCGTGAGTGCCGCAGCCGCGAAGGCAAAGCCGGCAAGCCCGTACAGCTGTCCGGCCTCGCGATCGGTTGGCCGGGCGAACAGTTCAAAAATCGGCCCATCGGAGACGACGAATGCAGCCGCCAGCGCGATCGCAGCGAATGGAACTGCACTCGCAAGTCCGAGCGACGGCGCGGCTATTGTCAGCAAGCCTACCGCTGCAAACGCCGCTGCTCGTCGGAGCCGTCCAGTCACACCATCGGATATCGCCGACGCGTACTTAACGCTCCCGACATCGTCGAAGCTGTTATTCGGGTCCACCGCGTTGATCCGCCAGTGCGGCTGTACGATACGTATCTCGGGATCCGGGTCACTCGCCACGACGCCCCACCACCAACACACGTGGCAGTGGTCCTCACCGAACGCGACTTGCTCGAAAAAGACGCCTATGAGACGCTCGAATCGCTGCTCGAGTGGGTGTTTGAGTACGGCTCCTCGCGTGTTACGATCTCGGTGAGTGTGCTTGATGAGGCTGTAATTCCGACGCTTCGCCGCCAACTCGCCGCAATTGAGGCCCCGGAACCGATCGCGATCCGCGGTCCGGGAGACACCGATCCGGCTGACGCACCCGTTCGGGTAAACATCGGCCTCGGCGGAAAACACGAGTTCGCCGCCGCGGTTTCTCGGCTTGCAGCCGACGTCGAAGCCGGCGAACTCACGCCCACCGAGATCGATGATGAGACGATCGCCGATCGGCTGGTCTTTCCAGACGATCCTGATCTGCTCATCAAAACCGGAGCCGAGCGGCTTTCGGACTTTATGATCTGGCAGTCGGTCTACTCAGAGCTGTACTTCACTGACGTCAACTGGCGGGATTTTCGCAAGCGAGACTACTTGCGGGCGATCCTCGATTACAAGAATCGACAGCGGCGGTTCGGCCGGTAGCGGAGATGCTCGTTGGAGGCTGAATCCATTGTCGTCTTTTGGCCTCAGCTTGTCGTCTCGTCGCTCGGGACGTCGATCTCGTCGATTTCTTCGGTGAGTGTGGCGCCGTTCCCGGCGGGGAGCGTCTCGCGGAGTCGTGCGGCGACCGATCGTGCCTCCTCGAGTTCGACGGCGGCGACTGCTCTGACGAGCGCGATCGCCCGTCGAGTTTGTGTGTTCTGCCAGGATTCTTCGCGGGATTGATATGTCCGAAGGCCACGCAGGAAGTCGAGTTTCGAAAACTCCGGCCAGTACGGCGCACAAAAGTACACTGCGGCCTCGTTGCCGTTTGCGTGCCACGGCAGAAAGTTCGACGTGCGCTCGTCGCCGCCGGTTCGGATAATGAGATCGACGTCTCTGACACTGTTTCGGTACAGCCGTGACTCGATCTCACTGACGTCGATCGCCTCACTCGAGAGCGTGCCGCGATCGACCTCCATAGCGACCTCCCGAGCGGCCCGTCGAAGCTCGTTACGTCCGCCGTATGCGAGTGCGATGTTCAACTGGAACTCGTCGTACCCTGTTGTCTGTGCTTCGGCGTACGCGACCGCGTCTTGGATTCGCGCTGGTAGCCGGCTGATCTCACCGATTGCCCGGATCTGGACGCGCTCGTCGTGGACGCGATCGGAATCTGCGAACTCGTAGAGCTTGTCCTCGATCAGGTCGAACAAGGGTTCGAGTTCTTCATCTGGCCGATCGAAATTTTCTGTCGAGAACGCGTACAGGGTCAGCTCCTTTATTTCAAGCTCTGCACACCAGTCGAGGACTTGCTCGGTTGTGTCTGCTCCAGCCTCGTGTCCTTTCGGCGCATCCTCGCCGTTCGATCGGGCGTAGCGACGATTGCCGTCTTGGATAATTGCCACATGGGTCGGCGTCTGGCCGATCTCTCGGCGGAGCAAGCGCTCGTACCCGTCGACGAATGCGCGGCGAAGCGATCCCAGCATCTGTCACTACATACTTGATACTCATATGAGAGTTTTCCGCTTCTGACCGTTTTCATGCTCCCCGCTTGAACCGACACGCCATTCACTCCCGAGAGTCAGTTGCGATTTCGTCGGGGTGCGTGAGGTCATCGGCCAGTCCAGCGGCACTGTAGGTGCCCGCTCGATGGAGTGCGACCCCAACAAGGAAGCCGGCTGTTCCGATCGCGAACGTAAACAGCAACGCAAAAAGCAGCGTCAGTCGGATCCGTACGAGGAGATCGCCCTCAGCGATCGGGCCGTACGGCGCGTTGACCATGTAGCCGAACACCGGAAATAACACGAGCGAGAACGCGACGAGTGCGCCGTCGTTTGCGTACCCCGCAAGCGCCGCCAGGACGCCCAACAGCAGGGAGGGACCGATCAAAAACACCAGTTCTGGGCCATCGACAATTCCGGTAATCCCGTAACCGGTGAGTACGACCAGCACGGCTCCGGTCGGCAGCCACGGATCGATTCCGCCTGCCTCCGAGAGGATGTATATCGACGCGAGTACTGTCACAATGAATGCAGCTGCGGCGGTGTACTGCATCGTCGCCGATCCCATCGGATCTCCGAGCCGCTCCCAGAACGTCGGCAACGCGAGTGTTCCAAACGCTGTGAGCGTCAAAAGCAGCGTCATCGCCATAATCTGGGCTGCAACGTGGGTGTCGCGGCCGATCAGAAACCGACGCAGCGGGCCGAACATACACCTACGTATTCGACTGAAAATATAAACCTACGTCCCCAATTAGCACGATTGATATTTTACGAAGGTGATCGGCGCGATCGACGCGACCGACGCGATCGCCCTGTGAGTGTCTCTGTTGGTACGATTAATTCTCGATAGCTTCTGCTGACACGATTAATTCTCGATCGTTTCTGTTGGCGCGATTAATTCTCGATCGTTTCTGTTGGCGCGATCAACTCATAATCGTCTCTGCTGACGCGATCAAATCATCAGGCGTTTAGTCCTCCCAGTCGAATTTTCGGTCAATGACCAACGTTCTCGACGAAGACCTGTACAACCGGACCAAGGCGCTTCTCGAACCTGGCGAGATTGATCTCCTTGGCGTGATTGTCCACACCGAACTCACGAGTCAAGAGGATCTCGAAATGCACGAACTCACCGTCGATTTGAACGACGTGATCGCCGAACACGCCGGAAAGGGCGAGACGTACATCTACGCCGGCAATGATGACCCTGATTTCGCCTCTAACCAGTTCCACGGCCGCACGCTGGAGGACGAGGAGTTTGTCTGGGAGTGCCAACAGCTGATCCGTGACGGTGTATTCAAACTCGTGTTCTACTACGAGGCCAGCGCCGACCAGGACGCGATCGTTGCGGACATCGAAGACATGGGCTACGACGTGACGCCCGTTCCGTAGCCACGACTGGGCGTTCCCCAGCCGTCTCGTGGGCTGTTGCGGCAGCTGCGCTCCCGTACACGCCGGCTCTGTTGAAATCCTCAGCAGTTGATACGAATGGCGTGCTAAATATAGGGCGCGAATCGGTCGTTGGGGAGTTGATATCTAACGAGATAAATGAATAATTGCGCCCGGAATTGAACATGCAAGCAAGCATGTACTTCCACCAATTCCTTGCCTCAATAGGGTGACCCTCCGCTGTGGCTCAGTCCTCGCTGTTGCTGTCTGCGTCCCACTCCAACTGGACCTCGTGAGTTTTTCCGTCCTCGGTTTCTCGGGCCCATTCTGTGATGGAGATGGCGCCTCTCGGAGGGTTGCGTTCGACGACGGTTCCCTTACTTGTTGGCCGCATTCCTTCGAATCGGCCGGTGAGGTCCTCACGAAGCCGCCGGAGATACGTCGCTGCCTCGCCGCGGGTCATCTCAGTATCCAATACGGAAGACTCCTCCCGCTCGTCGGCGGTTGCGTCGGCATGGCCAACAGCGTTGACCGCAGCCCCGAGCAACAATACGACAGCGCTGAAGTACAGCCAGGTGACCAACAGGAGGATACTTGCGATGAGACTCCCGCCCCCGCTGCCGCTCAGAGAGACGTACACCTGAAAAAGCACTTGTAGGATCGCCCAACCGACGGCCCCGACGATCGTCCCTGAAAGCACTTCCCGTGGCGACACGTCGATGTTTGGAAACAGGTAGTACATTGGGAAAAACACACCACAGAGACCGACGATCAGTAGCAGAGAGGCCAAGAGCCCAATGAAGGGGACTGACGAGAAGAATGCGACGAAGATAGTCGTGCCGACCATCGCGATGACGCCCAGCGTGAGGGTGAAAAGTACTACAAGGCTCTTTTTGATCTGCCCGAGGAACGACCCCTGATCGGTTGTCTCATAGATCTCAGAGAAGGCTGTATCGAGCCCACGGAATACCTTAATCGCCCCCCAGACAAGAGTGAAAACCCCGATGAGAGTGGCACTGATCGTCGAGCTTGGGCCGGCGTCACGTTGCTCTTCGATCATCACCTCCATAACGCCGCCGACCGATGGAGAGACGCTGTCGGTCGCCACCTCGATTATCTGCTGCTGTAGTTCGGGCGCACCGAACACAGAGACCCCAAGGAGGAAGAACATGACTAGTGGAACAAGTGAGATGAACGCGCTGTATGCAATACTGCCGGCGAGAAATGTTACGTTCTTTTCACTAAAGATGCGAATAGCGGGTTTTGCTCGTGAGACAGCAAACTGGATATCCATGGTTCACAAATCGTATGCGAGCATTGTAACAACGGGGGGTTATACAACTCGGCCAGCGTAATTTAATTCTGCAAAAATTCGCAGGCGTAGTGAGCGTGTGTCCAACTTTTTCAACGTGAAACGAACACTGCGATCGTGCTGAATCTAACCTCTATATTCAGCACGACCGTTAAAACATATCACTGATTGAGGATTTCAACAGAGCCTACACACCGTACACACTACTCAGCCAACGAGCAGCCACGCCACTCCGATCGCCCCTGCGCTGAGCGTGAGATTGCCGATCGCGTTTGCGATAGCTGCGCCGCGGTTGCCCTCTTCGAACAGGAGCACCGTCTGGACGCTGAACGACGAATACGTGGTGAACGAGCCGCACGCGCCGGTGCCGACAAACAGGACCACGTCGCTTCCGGCTCCCGCCGCGGTGATCGCTCCGAGCACGAAACTCCCGAGGACGTTTACGACGAGCGTTGCCAGCGGAAACTCCGCGGTCCCAATGCGTTGGCCGACAGCGTAGCGAGCGACCGCCCCAATCGCCCCGCCGGTACCGACGAGAAACGCTGGCTCCATCAGTTCCCTCCGATGTGCCCTTTGGACGCACGTTGATCTATCCAACTAACGGTTTCTCGCGCCACGAAGACGGCGCCGAATCCACAGCCGTAGCTCCCGACAACGTAGACGAGAGCCATCTCTGGATGGGTTACCGTTCCGAGAACGAAGGTGCTGTAGGTGGTGAACGACGACAGAAAGCCTGTCCCGAACACCAATCGTGCGTTCGATCCAACCACGCCCCGCGAGAGCGAGTCGTACACCAGTACTCCGAGAGCGAAGCTCCCGAGCACATTTGCGAGAAACGTCGCAAGCAGATCGCCTGCGATGATCGTGTCGATCCCAAACCGCGCGTTCGCGCCGGCAAAGCCGCCGATCGCGATCAACAGGACCGGTTCAACCCGCTCGAGGGGGTGACTCTCGACCATCTATTCGCTTTCGGCAGTGAGCTCAATTTCGAGCGCCCATTGCTGATCCTCACTGTACACACGCTCTTCGAAGACATACCGTCCCGGTACCAGACACTGTTCGGTTTCGGTGTCTGTGCTGGCGTCGGCGTAGAGCCGATAGGTCCGTGTAATCGTATCACATTCGTCGAGCTTCGTGACCGTTTCGACAGGTTCGATCTCGATCGGCTCTCGCAGCTGCCAGCAGCCCTCATCCGGGTCATTGGGGAGTGCGGCCTCGAGATCGCGATCGACCTCCGGGATGGCGACGAGTCCCGTGTCATCGATTGCCTCGTGACGACCTTTGTAGACACTGTATGGTGGTGTCAGTCCGCCCTCGAAGGTGTACGTCTCTGGCCGCTTGTTTCGGTACTGGACGACCACCAGCGCGGGCCGATCTTCTCTGAACGCCCGCGTCACTTCCGCGTCGATCGCAAACGTGTCAGTCTCGACGGGATCGCTCACCACTCGTGCGAACGGAAAGCCTTCGTCTGGATCGATTCCTTCTGTGATGATCGACGGCGAGTCACAGCCGTCTGGGTCGGTTGTAGGCTCGGTATCTGGCGTGTCGTCGCTTTGAGGGTTGGTGCACCCGCCGATCGCAGCGAGTGATGAACCAGCGAGCACCGACAGGAGTTGCCGGCGTGCGATCGAGACCATACACGTGTACCTCCGCGAGCGGGATCAAGAGTCTTGCGTCGTGGCGATCGCTGGCCGCCATACCACGTCGCATGCGGTCGATTTTGTCGCTCCGAGAGCCTTATTCCTCCGTAGCCCTGAACACCAGTATGCAGCGAATCGACGCGGATCTCTCGGCGACAGATAAGGGTATCATAAACGCCCTACAGGGCGGGTTTCCGGTCGTCGAGCGACCGTTCGACGCGACCGCGTCGGCGCTTTCCGAACGCGGGCTTGCTCTTGACGGCCCCACGCTCCTCGATCGGATCCGTCACCTCGACGAGGAAGGGGTGCTCTCGCGATTTGGCGCGCTCGTCAACGCCCAGGAGATCGGCGGGAACGCCTCACTCGTTGCGATGCACGCCCCGCCAGAGCGCTTCGACGAGGTAGCCGAAGCCGTTAACAGCTTCCGCGAGGTCGCCCACAACTACGAGCGAGAACATCCACATCTCAACATGTGGTTCGTCATCTCGGTCGCCGACGAGGATCGTATCGAAACTGTCCTCGAAGAAATCGAGGCCGAAACCGGTCAAGCAACCTACAACCTCCCGAAACAACAGGAGTTTCGCGTTGAGGCCAAGTTTCTCTTAGATGGCCCAATTCCTGACGGGGACTTCGATTTAACCGATCTTGGTCCCTCCGTGACGCCGTCAGACCGGACGACGCTCACGCCGGCAGAACGCGACCTCGTCCTCGAGATTCAGGGCGGCCTCCCGTTGACAGAGACGCCTTACGCGGACGTTGCGGCGGCGATCGACGCCGATCCGGCGTGGGTCCGTGAGACGATTGCGCGATTCAATGCCGAGGGGAAGATCAGACGCGTCGGTGTGGTGCCAAACCACTACGCGCTCGGCTATACCGAAAACGGAATGACCGTCTGGAATGTTCCTGACGACCAGATCGACGAAGTTGGTCCTGCAGTCGCCTCGTTGGACTTCGTGACCCACTGTTATCAACGGCCACGCCACGAGGGCGTGTGGCCGTACAACTTCTTTGCAATGACACACGGCCGAAGCGAGGCCGAGAGTCAGCGCCGAATCGAACACGTTCGTGATATCATGGACGAGAATTGGGACGTAACACCCAAGTCATGGGACACACTGTTCTCGACCCGGATCTTGAAAAAGACCGGAATCAGGCTCGCCGAACGGGCCGAGGCGAACACGGAGTAACCGATCCAACGGGTGAAATGATACCGCTCTATCACGACTTCGAAGACGAAACGGTGCTTGTATTCGGCGGCGGGAGCGTCGGCTATCGGAAAGCCCGTCGCTTTGCCGCTGAAGCCGAAGTCGTCGTTGTCAGTCCTCAATTCGACGATCGCTTCGACAGTGTCGACGACGATCGCGTTGTGGACGACGGCAACGACCGCGGCTCGATCGAGCTAGTCCGCGCTGCGCCGTCTCCCGCAGATATCGAAGCGTGGCTCGATCGCCTCGAGCCTGCGCTCGTCGTGATTGCGACCGATAACGACGCGGTGAACGCGGCCGCGGTTGACGCAGCCCGCGACAGGGGCGTGCTCAGAAACAACGCAGTCCGATCGGGGGGCCGCGACCCGGGAAGCGTCACCGTTCCAGCAACCGTCACCGACGGTCCGGTCTCGGTTGCGATCTCCACTGGGGCGCAGAGTCCGGCGCTAGCGAAACACCTTCGCGAGCGGATCGACGCCGAGATCGACGGCGCGGGTGCGATGGCCGAACTCTCCGGCGAACTCAGGCATTCGCTGCGTGATCGGGGGCTCTCGCCGTCGGATCGCCGGGCGGCGATCAGGGCGGTCGTCCGATCCGACGCGGTTTGGAAGGCTTTACATACGGGTGATTCGAAGGGCGAACAAGAAGCCGAACGCGTCATTGACGAGGTTGTGGGTGACACATAATGTTCCAGACAGGCATCATCACCGGGGTAAGCGTTTCACACGTGAACGCGCGCGTCGAGGAGATCGACGCCGCCAGTGGTGACAGTGTTCGTGCGGTCGTCTCCGAGCTACTCGCCGATCGCCGCGTCAGCGAGGCGTTTGCGATCCAGACGTGTAACCGCGCGGAAGCGTACGTCGTCGCCGACAGCGCGGCGGATGGCCGATCGGTCCTCTCCGATCGCGTCAGCCACGTTCGCTCGGGCGCGGTAACCTGGCTGTCTCACGAGGAGAGCATCCGGCATCTGATGCGTGTCGCCGCCGGGTTGGAGTCGCTCGTGCTCGGCGAGGACCAGATCATCGGCCAGTTCAAAACCGCGATCGAAGAGTCCCGTGCGGCCGGTGGGATTGCCACCGTGCTCGACGAAACGCTCACGAAGGCAATCCACGTCGGCGAAACCGCACGGACGAAAACAGAGATCAATCAAGGAGTGCTTTCACTCGGGAGCGCCGCTGTGGAGTTGGCCCAACGAGAGATCAATCTCGACGGGTCGTCTGCGCTCATTGTCGGCGCTGGCGAGATGGGAATGCTCTCCGCAAGGGCGCTCTCTGCGGCGGGCGTCGATCAACTCACGATCGCCAACCGGACCGTTCCACACGCCGAGCACATCGCGGCTGAACTCGACGTCGACGCAAGCGCGGTCCATCTCGACGCAATTCCGGCGGCAGCCGCAGAGGTGGATGTGTTGATTTCAGCGACCAATAGCTCCGAGCACCTGATTTCGACTGCAGACCTCAAAGAGACAGACCAGATTGTCTGCATCGATATCGCCCAACCACACGACATCGAACCGGCAGCTGACGCCATTGATGGCGTGTCGCTGTACGACATCGACTCACTGGAAGCGGTGACCGAGGAAACGCGATCCGATCGCGAAGCAGCCGCCGAGGCGGTCGAGGCGATCATCGACGAGGAGTTCGATCGACTGCTTGCGAGCTTCAAACGCAAACAGGCCGATGAGGCAATCCGCGCGATGTACGAAGGCGCCGAGCGAGTCAAGACGCGCGAGGTGACAACGGCGCTCACGAAACTCGAGGCAAACGGCGATCTCACCGACGAACAGCGAGAGATTGTCGAATCCCTCGCCGATGCGCTGGTCGGACAGCTGCTCGCCGCACCGACAAAGAGCCTCCGCGAAGCTGCTGGTGAAGACGACTGGACGACGATCCAGACCGCAATGAAGCTATTCGATCCCGGATTCGACGATCCCCCGATGTCGCCGCCGAATGCGAGCGATTCGGAGGGTCCAGTCGGGTCAGGTCAGATCCCCCAGCACGTTCTCGAACGAATCTCAGACGATTAACCGACACTTCCATGACGCACACTTATTTTTCTCGCCCGCGTAGGTGGGTGTATGTCACTGCTATCTGATGAGGAGATCGACGCGGCGCTACCGCACGGCTGGGACCGCGACGGTGACGAGATTGTCCGGACGTACGAGTTCGACGACTATCTCGACGGTGTGAGCTTTGCGGGGACGGTCGGCGAGCTCGCCGAAGAGGAGTTCCACCACCCCGAGATCATCATCGGGTACAAGACTGTCGAGGTTCGCTTTACCAGCCACGAAGCGGGCGGCATCACCGACGACGACATCAAACTCGCGGAGCTGTGCAACGACGAACGGTGACCGGGTACGACTTTTGGCTGTTCGACCTCGACGGGACGCTCGTCGACGTCGACCCTGCCTACACTCGCGAGGTATTCGATCGCGTCGGCGAGCGCCTCGATCGCCCTTTCAGCGACCGGGAAGCTGAGGTGCTGTGGCACGGCCTCGGTGGCCCTCGAAATGCGGTGCTTCGATCGTGGGGAATTGATCCGGCGGCCTTCTGGCCCGCGTTCCACGCGATCGAGGATCCACAGGCGCGGGCGGACGCGACGTTTCTGCACGACGACGCGGACGCGTTACTGTCATTGATCGACACCCCGATTGGGATCGTCACCCACTGTCAAGAGTTCCTCGCAGCGCCGGTTGTTGACACGCTCGGCCTTCGCGAGCGCGTCGATACGATCGTCTGTTGTACCGAGGAACTCGGCTGGAAGCCCGATCCGACCCCCGTCCGCGCTGCGATGGACGAACTGGGTGTGTCAGCCGCCGATTCGGGCGTGCTCGCGGGTGATGCTGAAAGCGATGTCGGTGCGGCGTGGAACGCTGGCCTCGATGGCATCCACGTCGAGCGCCATGGTCCCCAGAGGCGAGGGCGATGTGTCCTCGGTGATTATCGGCTCGAATCGTTTGATGAACTCTCGCTGTGAGACGCAGGACGCACATCACTATGTGAGACGCAGGACGTCCATCACTAGCTGGACGCTGAGGAGCCATCTTTATTCTCTGTGCTCATCGAATCAGGAGCGATGACTGAGGACTTTGCGATCGTCGATCTTGCGGACGTCGATCAGGAACCGTTCCCGGAATCTGGACTGTTTCATCGAAAACTCACCCAACGGCTGGGCTGTACTGAACACCGGATAAACGCGATAACGCTCGCGCCTGGCGAAGCGACAGCCCCGCATTCACATGAACGACAAGAAGAGGTCTATGTCGCCCTCGATGGCGGCCACGTACAGATCGGAGATTCAATCCACGAGGTCGACCCAGGTGGGCTCGTTCGCATCGGTCCTGATCGGATCCGGAGCGTTCGCAACGAGCGTACGGACATATCACAAACGTGGCTCCTGTTCGGAGCGCCACCCGTGGGGACTGTCGAGGATTTTGGCGCGTACACGATGCCAGACGAATAACCGATTCTCTCGACAGCAGTCCCGCTAGTCCGCGCCGATCGCCGACTCAACCCCGTCCGTCCCTGCTGTGAGCTCAACCGATGCGAGATCGTCGAGTGCCGCGCGGCCGTTGACCGCGATGACGACGAACGCGGCTTTGGTGATGAAATCCAGATAGACGATCGTCATCATCTCGGTGTTGAGCGTCAACCAGCCGAGTCCAGCCGGTGAGAACACCCACACCACCGGGTACAGCGCCCACAGCACGACGGTGATATTTCGCAGCTTGAAAAACTGCGCGTAGACGCGATCGGACGCGAACGACGACTGCCGCGGGAGCCGATAGACGAGTAGGTACGCGATCGCCACGAACGCGACGCCGCCGAGGGCGAACAGCCCCCACGAGAGTAGACCAGTCGTGAAGATCGCGCCTGCACCTGCAGCGATGACAAGCACGTCCAGCCCGATGAGCACCGCGTAGGTCCGGGTGCCAGCCTTACACAACATTGCGAGATACCACAACAAAAGCGGCGTTGTCAACAGCCAGTCGACGTATCGCGCGATGTAGAAGGTCGTCTCTCCGGGTGCGTCGATCACACCAATGCCAAGCGACATGACGCCGTACGCGATCGCCGCAATACCCGTGATGGCTGCCAAAATCGCGTAGTAAAGCCGATTGTCTGTGTCGCGGATCGCGTACCACACAGGCGGCACGGTCCCAAGTGCGAGCCCGATCGCACCGAGCGTGGTCCAGGTTTCTACTGCGAGCGTCATCGCTTGTCACCTCCGAACTCGAAGCCACTCGGAGTCGCCGCTGGATCGGTCACCCCTGCGGCATCTACCTGTTCGTCGTCCCCGCCGTCAGTTGCGGCCATAGACTCGGTTGTCACCGCCTCGACAGCTGTTTCAACCTCACCGACGCCGACATCAGTCCGATTGGTCTCGAACCGATCGAGCGCGTCCTGGAGTTTGTCGGCCTGTGTTGACAGCTGTGTCGCGGCCGCTTCGACGTTCTCGAGTGTTTCCAACTGCGCCTGTGTGGTTTCGGTGACGCCGTCGGCCGCCTCAGAGGTCTGCTCGGAGATTGATGCGACCTCTTCGACCATCTGGACCACCGTCGTCGCTGACTGAGCCTGGTCTTCTGTGGTCTGATTGATCTCTTGAATGCTGCCGTCGATCTCGTCAACGTAGTCGATCACGTCGTTCAGTTCGTCGATCGCGCCCTCCACCGTCTCGACCCCCGTGGAGATCCGCTCGGAGGTGTCCTCCATCCCGTCGACCGCCTGCTCGGTCTTGGTTTGAATTTCGGTAATCCGACCCTCAATCTCGCCGGCAGCGTCTTTCGTCTCTTCGGCGAGCGATTTGACCTCCTCGGCGACGACCGCAAAGCCCGAGCCTTCTGCGCCGGCGCGGGCGGCCTCGATCGAGGCGTTGAGCGCGAGCAGGTTTGTCTGTTCGGCGATATCTGTGATCACGTCGACAATTTCGCCGATCTCAGCCACCTCCTCGTCGAGTGACTGGATATCATCCATCGTCTCGGCGGTCTGTGTCTCGACAGCGTCCATCTGTTTGACGGCTTCCTCGGCAGCTTCTTGTCCTTCGGTTCCGGCCTCATTAGCGCGTTGGGTCGTCCCAGCAACGGTTTCCACAGTCGCGGCGACCTCTTCGGCACTTGCGGAGAGGGTACTCATCTCGTTTGAGACCCCACGGAGGTTTTCGGTCTGTTTGAACGCGCCGTCGGAGATCTCAGAAACCGATTCGGCGACTGCGGAGCCGGCGTCTTGAAGCTCTTCGGCTCGATCGTCGACCCCGTCGGAGGCCTCACCCACGTGATCGGCGAACTGTTTGACGTCACCGACAGTTCCCTCAATTTGATCGAGCATCTCGTTGAACGAGCGGCCAACGTTCGCCATTGCCTCGGTGTGGGTGTCCACATCGACGCGCCGGGTGAGATCGCCGTCCGCAACTGCCTGCATCACCGCCTCGTAGGACTCGGCGGTCGCTTCGAGCTGTGTGGCCCGAGACTGCATCTCGTCGCGGGCGGCTTCGGCGTCGGCCTCCGATCGTTCGGCTGCCTCGATCTTTTCGGCCAGCGACGATCGCATCTCGTCGAACGACCGGACGAGTTCGCCGATCTCGTCACGTCGATCGGTCTCCAGTTCGACATCGAGGTCGCCGGCAGCCATTCGATCGGCTTTGGTAGCTAGCTGCCGCAAGGAGACGATCGTGTTACTCCCAACTGTCACCCCTAGTAGCGACAGACTGATAATCGAAACGAGGATCAACCCCAAGATACTCGAGGCGATTCCCGTGTTGGTTTCGCCCAACTCCGCAAGAACCTGCGCATACACCACTGCACCTGAGCCCACAATGAGCGCAATAATTCCAAGCAGCGAAAGTGAGAGTTTTGCCGCATAACTCTCCTGAATTCGCCCTATAACACCTACCTCTGTTGTCATCCACGTTTAGTATGGGGAGATCGATAATAAACCCCAGATCCAATATATCAAATTCGATATTTAGAACTTGGGCGGTTAGATTCCCGTGGGGTGGCTGATGTACGTAACGTCGAGCCCCCAGTCAGCCGTCTGGTCACCAATCGATCGAACGCCGAACGTTTCGGTGGCGTAATGCCCTGCGAGCACCACAGAGATGCCTGCCTCCCGCGCGGGGTGATACACCTGCTGTTTTCCCTCGCCGGTGATGAGCACGTCGACCCCACAGGCGATCGCTTCACCCAGCCAGTCGGTGCCGCTGCCGGTGACGATTGCGACATCCGAGACGGTCTCAGGGCCGAAATCGAGCGCCTGAACTGCCTGTTCGCGTTCGAATCCGGAGAGTGTATCGACGATCTCAGCGAGTCCGGTTGGAGTCGATACGCGGCCGCGTTGGCCGATATATTCGCTGTCGAGTTTGCCGAACGGCTCGCGATCGGTCAGCGCAAGCGCGTCAGCGATCCCTGCTGCGTTCCCGAGTGTTTGGTGTCCGTCAAGCGGTAGGTGTGACACGTACAGCGCCACGTCGTTGCGGATAAGTCGCTCAATGAGGCGGTACTCGCGGCCGGTAACGCGATCGAATCCGCCCCACGAGAGACCGTGGTGGACGACGAGCACGTCCGCGTCGCGGTCGATCGCTTCGTCGATCGTCGCCTCGGCGGCGTCGACAGCCACTGCAACGCGATCGATCGTCGCGTGTTCGGGGCCGACCTGGAGGCCATTCGCGCTGGCGTCGATCTCGGCGTACGCGTCGGTTCTGAGCTCCTCGTCGAGTCGATCGACGAACTCACGTAGATCCATGAGTGGGTTGAGCGCCGCAAGCGGTATGTAGGTTGCTTCTCAGCGTGAGAAAACGAGGTACTGAATTCGCTATTCGAGTTTGACCGCGTTGACCTGGCCGGTCTGGCCGGGTCGGGAGGTGACGCGGGCGAGGCCTTCGGAGGTTTCGATGATTGCGCCCTTCGTGATGATGTTTCGGCGGGCGTAGTTGACGTTCGAGGGGTTCTCTTCGACGCCGTCGATCTCGGCCTCGACAGTGCTGTCACCGTCGGAGACGTTTGCGACGTTTGTCGAGAGCGCGCGGAACTTCGGTTCGGTGCCGCGGGAGTCGATCACCTGCATGCGGGGTTCACCGACAGTCGTTTCAGAGGGTTCGCGGCCGAGTTGGGAGCGTTTCTTTTTCGCGAACGGCTTGAGTCGGCCACCAGTCCGCTTCCGGGTAGAGCGTCCTTGATCTTTCATACCGGGTAAAACAGCCAGGAGCTACTTGAATCGCTCGAAACGCACCGGTGTGCTCGCATGCGGCCGATCAGCACGTCTTGATGCCGGTCGGTTGGAGCCACAACGGTTAGGTGTCGGTCGACCCCTGTAGAACGCATGAGCCTCGAGGTCGCCGTCGCTGTGCCGTTTCGACAGAAAGGAACGCGGACGCTCGGGGAGGGCCAGATCGTTGTCGCGCTATCGCTCGATCGTGACTGGTTCTCGCCCGATCAGGCCAAGCGACTCGTCGACATCGCGCTCGCGCGCGGGCTACTTGAAGAGATCGAGGGTGGGGAGTTTCGGCCGACGTTCGACCCCGATGACACCCACGTCCCCGACGATTTTGCGCCTGACGAATCGATCCTCCGCGAGCAGTCGACATTTGAGCAGGCGCTCAACCGGCTCGTTTCTGCGGGGATGGACAAACAGGAGGCGGTCGCTGCAGCGAACAAACGACAAAAAACGCTGGGCGTGACGATCGAAACCGCCGCCGTACTCGTCGCTCGCGAACGGGGTATTGATGTTGATGCGGTCGCAGAGACGGTCGCTGCCGAACTGGAACAAGCGTGATCACCCAATGATACATGATCGACTCGATGACGGGACACGAATCGCACAGCTTCTCGCCTCAGAGCTCACCGGCGATCGCGACGACCTTGCTCAGCTCTCTGTGACTGATGCCGACCCGGATGTCGAACCGACGCCAGACGGCGCGCTCGCGTACCGCGTTGTTCACAACTCAGAAAACACACAAACGACGATCGCCGAAGTGTTTGTCCAGCCCGATCGCGTGCGAGTTGAGTTCCTCGTTGCGGTCGACGATGCGGCACAGGCGGCCGATTCGGCTGGTCTCCGCGTCCGTCCCAAGGCAGTTCGGCCGCCGCGAACGCTCGTATTTGTCGAAGATGGCGCACAGGTAAAGTGGATCCTTCCGACGTTCGAGACGGTTGTCGGGTTAGTCGATCGACGCTAACAGCGCAGGAAGCTCTAACGCGAGCCGATCGCGATCGATGTACGCGTCCGCCCGCGGATCTCGATCCGGCCCGTCTTCGAAGCGCACCTGCACGGCAAACAATCCTGCCTCGGTCGCCCCCTTGATGTCGTCAAGCGGGGTGTCACCGACGTATACCGTCTCGTTTGCGTTCGTTCCGAGTGCCGACAAAAGCGCCTCGAACGCGGCCGAGTCGGGCTTTCCAGCCGGCAACTCTCCGGTGACGAGCGCAGCGTGAAACAGCTCTGTCCACCCGAGGTGCTCGAGTTTCGCTCGTTGTGCGTCGATCGGTCCGTTCGTCAACAACCCGACGCGGTAGTTGGTTTTGAGCTCTTCAATAAGGGCTGCGGACCCACCGACAGGGGACAGCGATTTGGTCACAACCTGCCGGTATGCGTCAGCGAGCGACTTTGCGTCGGCCTGTGATTCTTCGTACCGCGCGAGAAGATCTGCGAAGATCGGCTCTCTGGTCTGCTGTGTGAGATTCTCCCGGTGAGCGTCGAGATACTCTTCACGCGTGATTGGTGGCCCCCCCGCCAGTGCCACTGCTTCCCCCAGGAGTGTCGTTCGATCGCGGCTGGGGACCGCGAGCGTTTCGTCGAGGTCGAATGCGACCCCTCGTATAGCCATTGAGGATCCATATGTACTCGAAGGCTTTCAGCGTGCCGGCATGACCGCCCCGTTTTTGTCGATCCAGGACGGTAGATCGGCTGTGACGCTCGATCCGATCCACGTCGACACGATCGCCCGGCTGGCGGGTGAGATCGCCGAGGAGACAGACGACACTGATCAGGACGATCTCGCGCTTACGGCGTGGTCTGAGTGGCTCGACCCCCTCGTCGTCAGTGGGACGCGAGTCATCGAGCCCCTTGAGCCGCAGGCATTGCGACGGGTCTCGATCGACGACATCGCCCTCGCCGAGCGCCCGTACGAGATAACGCACGGGCTCGATTCAGGGACAATCAACCCCACGACGTTTCGAAACGGGCTCGTCCTCGACGTGGCCCACGCCGCCATGGCCGCTGACCCCTCTGACCTGTCGCTGCACCGAAAACGCAGCGTGATTGCGACCGTCCACAGCGGCGACGTGACGGGCAGTTACGATCGTGAGTGGGTCCACTACGACGAGGGCAACAGCCGTCGCCGCGTCTGGCGGGTGCCGAGTCTCGACCGCTTCGCGGAGGCGATCGTTCACGCGCTGTCTCTGTATCTCGCAGAGAGCGAACACGCCCTCGAACACGCCGACTGCGTCGAGGAGCTGCTCGTGTTAGACGGACCGCTGTATCCAAAAGAGCTGCTTTCGTGGGAGGATCACGACGCCGAACTCGGCGCGATCGCCCGCGAAACCAAACCAAAACAGGTCCTCGAAAACTATCTCGAACTCGTCGAGCGATTTGTCGAAACCGACCGAACGCTCGTCGGCTTCGTGAAGAATCCAAGCGCCCGAACGATCGTCGGCGGGCTCTCACGGTCAGGCAAACAGGTCCCGTGGGGCAACGATACGGCGTTTTTCACTCGGCTCCTCGAACAGCGGCCACAGAATCCCGCGTCGGCGCACGATCGACTGACCGACGAACTCACATTCACCACGTGGCTGTGTTCTCGGGGCGGACCCGATCGGGCGGTGTCCGAACACGGCGACGCACTGGGCTGTGCGCGCTCACTCGACCCGGCCGCCTACACGGTCACGTTCTTCGTGATCTACGATCCTCGATCGGACCTGCTCTACAAAATCGAAGCGCCCGCCGCGCTCACGCAGTCCGCAGCGACCCGCGAGGCGATCACACGCCAGGCGCTTGCGGAAGTTGCTGCGAACGACGGGCCACCGATTGCCGTCAAAAAGGCCGATGAGCTCGCACGGATCAGTGCCGGCGCGAAGGCCTCTCTGCGTAGCCGGTTTGAGGACGTCCTCAAAAGTGGGCGTCTTGGGAACTACAACGATCGGCGGTGGACAGACGGCGAGTAGGACCGTCGGGATTTCTGCTGTCGACAGCCCTCGTCAGGCTGGGCTGGCCGATTGCACTTCGAACGTTACCTCGGCAGGATCGACGCCGATTCGGGCAAACTGTGTCCGGATATGGTCCTTTGCGGCGTCGATCGCCTGTACTTTCGTCTCAAACCCCCGCGGCATTGGTGATTCGAACGCGACACGAATCTGTTCGCCGTCGACGATAATCGGCGAGCCGCCGCTTTCGACCTGATAAAACGAGTCACAGACCCACACGTACGGGGCATCATCGTCCGGTGCGCCCTTGTACGTCGGCGGCTCTTCGCCGCGCTCGAATATCGTCCCGGTAAGGTTCGTACCCCCACCCTCTCCGCTGACTAACAACATACCACGTGTACGTCGTGGACGCGGTTATTGATTGTCGTCACCTACTGTCAGGTGCGTCTCCGATCGGCCGGAACCACCGTCCGGGGCTGCCTCCAGCGGCTGCGATCTGGGGAAACTGGTAAACCCGAGCCGACAGATGCTATCGTATGACGCTTGAGGATTTCACCGAGTTTGGCTCTGCGGATCAATCCGAGGACGACAGAGCCGACGGAGCTGGCGGTGACTCGGCCGGTAATGCGGCCGGCAATACTGAGACAGACGATCGCTTCGAGTCTTTTGAGGCCGAACCGATCGGCGTCGATTCGGGGATCGGCGCACTGTCGGTTACACACGGGCTTCGGGTCGCAGAAGACGGCGACGAGACGGCGCTGCGGGCGTTCGTGACGGTCGGCAACCGCGACGCGGTCCGGATCGGCAAATACCTCCTGATCCCGTACCCCGACAACGAGACACTCTTTTGTCGAATCACGTCGCTGGAATACGCCCAGGAATACCACGCTGACGACGCGACTGAGATCCACGCCCGCCGCGCCATGCGACGCGACGACTTCGAAGAGCGTGACTACAAGTTCATGGCCGAACTGGAGCCGATCGCGGTGCTGTACGACGACGGCGGCGAACTCAAACGCCGGATGACCGATCGGGTTCCCAAACCCGGCGCGATCGTTCGGCAGGCCCGCGACAGCGCACAGATCAAGACCGGCTTGAAGATCCCCGAGGACGGAATCTTCCTCGGCCACCTCTCTGTTGGCGGCGAGAAGGTCCGGACCGCCGCAGAGCCGCCGACGATCGACTACCGGCTCAAAAACGACTACGACTCGGGCGATCCGCTCGTGTTCAGACACACACTCATCGCTGGCGGCACCGGCTCGGGGAAGACACACGCCTCGAAGAACGTTCTCCGGCAGTATCTCGACGATGACTGTCGGTATCCGATGGCCGACGGCCGGACGGTCCCGCCGGCGGTCGTGTTGTTCGACCCACAGGACGAGTACGCCCAGATGCACGACGACAACCCTGAACTGGACGCTGAGTTTGCCCGCCGGCTCGATCGAGAAGGGGTCGCCTACGGCGGCCACGCGGACACGATCGCACTCGTGCCAAAAGAAGCCGGCGTGACATACGGTGGGGCTGGCCACGGCGCGGCCCAAAAGGAGTTCACGATCCCGTTTTCGATGGTCAACGATCAACCGTGGCTCGTCGCTGGCAGCGGGCTCAACGACAACCAATATCCCGCGCTGTTGCATCTGCTCAACCGCTTTTTCCGGGAGTACGGCAATGGCGGTACCTACCAGCAGTTCCTGACGTTCCTCGACGACCCGGGGCTCAAAGCGGAACTCGACGAGTCCGGACGGGTCCACGAGGCCACCTTCGACGCGGTTAAGCGGCGGGTCCGATCGATTCCCGGCGGGATCTTCGATCAGTCTGCGACGCCGATCACCGAACTCGATCGCGAACTCGTCCGGCCCGGCGGGCTCTCTGTAATTCCGACGTACCATCTCAGTACGACCCGCGCGAAGGAGCTGTTCGTGCTTGCGGTTTCGTCGTATCTCATCGACGACAAGCTCTCGAACTCGCCGTCGAGCGATCGGATCAAAGAGACACCGGTCGTTCTCGGCATGGACGAGGCGCACAACTTCCTCGCAGACGCCGACACTGTTCAGGCCCGAAAGGTCGTCTCGAAGTTCACCGAAGCCGCAAAGCAGGGCCGAAAGGAGCGTCTCGGGCTCTTTTTGATTACGCAGGATCCCCAAGATATCGCCGAGCCGGTGTTCAAACAGCTCAATACCAAACTCGTGTTGAATCTTGGCGACGAGGACGCGATAAAGAGCGTGAATATTCCGACGATGCTCCAACAGAAAGTGCCGTACATGGAGAAAGGACAGATGGTCGTCTACTCGCCCGATAACTCCGATCCGGTCGAGCTCACTGGGCTGTCGAAGTGTCTCACAAAGCACGGTCGAACGTAGCCGAACGCGCGGTCAGAAGATGCTTGCCTGCCGGTAGACGCTGATCCCGCTGTCGGTGATCTCGTAGGGCTTCGTCTCCCGAGAGTGGTTTGCGTTTCGGATCTTTTGGATTTCGACAGCGAGCCGCGTCTCCTGGTTCGACTGGCGAACGTACTGCAACACAAACACTGCGTCGGTAAGATACTCGACAATACCATGTCTGGACGCGTAGGGGTTGTCCTCGCTGGCCTCGGAGGTGAGCATTGTGGTCACGCCCGCTCGTTTGAGCGATCGCGTGAAGTCAAACACCTCGCTGCGCCGCTTTGCAGGATGGTCGTACATCATCTCGAGCAAAGAGACCGAATCCAACACGAGCCGATCGGCACCAAAATCGTCGATCAACCGTGAGATATCGCCGCTGAGGCTCGACAGACTGTTTGCCATTTCGATCGGGTCCAGAGACACAACCGCAAGCGTCCCCGCCGACTCGTGTTCTCGGAACGGCCACCCCATCTCTTCGGCGGTCGAAAAAATCGCGTCGCTGCTCTGTTCGAGGGTGATAAACACCGCACGTTCGCCCTGTTCGAGGCCATGGTTGAGAAACTGCAGCCCGAACGTTGTTTTTCCAGTCCCGGCGCTGCCGACCACTACCATGAGCGACCGGTCTGGCACGCCGCCGAGGATCATCTGATCTAACCCCTCGATCCCGAGATCGATCCGATCGATCGACGATTCAAACGCCGCGTTGTCAAACCCGTCTTCGCCAGAAACCGGCCCGTCTTCATCACCACTTCCACTTACACTGTCGGGATCGGCGCTAAAATCTGCAAATCCGAACTCCGCGTCTTCGCTCGAGCCAGCGTCAACCGCAGACGAACCGAACGGATCCCCGCTCGTATCAGCTCCCGTGACGGTGTCTCCTTGGCTCTCAACTGTGGGCTCTCGGTTGGGTTTCGCTCTATTCGAGCCAGGCGAGATCCCGAACGGATCGGCGCTGTCGGGTATCGATTCTGTACCTGCATCATCCACATGAGACGCGTCGGCTTGCGGTGTTCTGTTGTTTTGATTGGTCTCGTTATCGTTAGGATGGTCCGTCGCGTCTCCATCAAGATTGTCCGTCGCGTCTTCGTCAAGATCGCCCGTCTCGTTGTCGTTAAGACTGTCTTTATTCGGATCGTCCGTCTCCTCGCTCACTGCGTCATCCGCAACTGCGTCGGCTTCGGCTGCAACGGCTGTGTCGTCTTCCTCGCCTTCGAGCTCACGGAGGGCCTGCTCGAACCAATCTTCCTCACTCATCGTGGACCACCCGATTGGGTCCTGCGTTGACGATCGGTCCGCGCTCTGACGCGAGGAGCCATACAACAGGATCGGATCCGACTCGGTATGAATGTTGTTGCTCTTTCGGCGGATCTGAAACGGCCTCACTCGTCTTTCACCGTCGGTTCCTGCTCCCATAGCGCTGCTTCCGTATACTCCCTCACAGTGGCTCAACCGAGAGTCCTGTATAGCCTCTATGTACCATCCCGGTCTGTCGATCGATCGCACGGCGAAATTCGACCGAAGCCGCAGCGACTGAGTAAATTCGATGGTGTTAAATTAGTGGGTCAGGTAGCGTAGAGTGCGCTCGGTTGGTGTAGTCCGGCCAATCATATTGGCCTTTCGTCCGGATCGACACGCGGGTGTCAGCCGGGAAGACAGCCGATGACCGGGGTTCAAATCCCCGACCGAGCATTTTCACCGCAAATCGACCGACAAGCCGCAGGCTCTCTTTCCCAAGTTCACTGTACGCAACCGGTCTCTCGCTCTCAATTAAAAAGGTGCCCGCCGCCCGATACAGCAGCTGTCAAGGGGGGGTAGGAGAGCACTGTACCCGGGCGATCGGGTACATCAACGTACAACCTATGGTTGCTTTGTTATCCACCGATTATTGTAGAGGTAGGTGCTGTCTGGCAACGATGTCCCACCGCCGGCTGACAGGCGGTCGATCTGGATCAATCCACATTCGCGTATGCGGCTACGCCCAGCAATTTGTTTACAATTTAACTACTGATTTACTACCCTTTTTGCCCGCTTTTGATTGAGCCGATGAACACAACGCTGCGATCGCCCGATCCGGAAGTAACGCCCGGCCGAGGGCTTCAGTTACACACGCTTCGTGACAGTCCCGACTCCCTTCCGGAGACAATCCACCAGGTCGCTGACGTGGGATACGACGGGGTTGAATTCGCCGGTCGGTTTCTGCGGGCCGATCCGCACGCGGTTCGGTCAGCAATGGCCGAACACAATGTCGAACCAATCGCCGCACACGTTGATCTCCCCCATCTCGAGTCGAACGCCGAGGCAATCGTCGATCGCTGTCTTGCTGCGGGCTGTCCGCGAGTGATCGTCCCGCACGTTGGAAACGGCTACTTCCGGACGACCGATCGGGCTGAATCGATCGCGAGGCGGCTCAACGAGGTCGCTGACCGTCTCGCAGTCAACGACATCAAGTTCGGGATCCACACGACGAGAGGGATGTTTCTGCCCTTGCTCGATCAGTTTGGCTTCGGTAGCGTTTCTCGGATTCCATTGCCGATGAACGGCTGGGACGCTATCGCCCACGTAGCTGGGATAGCGGCAGGAATCGACGAGTCCGATCTTGAGACAAAGACTGGATTCGGCACACTTCTGGCAGCGACCACAGAGCAAATCGATTTCGAGGTCGACATCGGCTGGGTCGCTGCTGCTGGCTTCGATCCCGGCGCTGTGTTTGATCTGCTCGGCGATCGGCTCTTTTCGGTCCACGTCGCCGATGTCGAGCTCACACGTCGATTCCCTCCGGGGTTTCAGTCGATCGCTCCCGGTGATGGGATCGTCGATCTCCCGGCAGCCCTCCGAGCAGCGAGACAGACCGACGCCTCATGGCTCGTATTCGAGGACGACGATCCGATCGATGCCCAGATCTCGATCGCTCGCGGCATCGACATACTTTCAGCCGACGAACAGGACAGCGAGCGGTGGTGAGACGATGAGTGACTATCCGGAGATCGGCGAACAGTACAGCTATCCGGACGGAACGATCGAGGTCGTTTTCGCCGTCGAAGACGGAACCGTCCTGACGGTTCGAGAGTATCCCGAACAGGAGCTGTTCGACTCGGCGGTGGCCGACGCCAGACAGGAGGGAATAAACGAAGAGGTTGCGAACCTCCCCAGCGTCGACGCGTTCACACCGGACGACGAGGGGTGATGCAATTTTATCTCTGTTTCGCTGAATGTTTCCGCAATTTTAAAAGCTTCAAGCACTAATCAGCATCTGGCTCGGGGGAGCAACGCCAGTTTGTGTGCCAGCAAATGTGCCAACTGTGAACCCGTGCCACTTCTTGACACAGATGTGCGCCGAGCAACAGCGCCGCGATTTACGGTGATTTACGGTGTTTTACGAACCGTATTTTATGAATCTCGATTTGAGTCTCCCGTGGAAGAGACCGACGAATAGAGGCTCACGAGCCGATCGGCTGTTGAATCCCACGTGTTCTCGCGGGCCCGTTCGAGGTTCGAACGCCCGATTGCCGGCAGTGACGGGTCCGCACGAACCGCACCAAGCGCGTCTTTGAGCCCATCTGGGTCGTCGGGATCGTAGAGTGTGCCGCCGTCAGCGGTGACCGTCTCTGGAAGACACCCGATGGCCGGTGCGACGATCGGAAGTCCAAACGAGAGCCCGAGATGTGCCGAGCCGGAGTTGAGGATGGATCGATACGGCAAGACGAGGACGTCGGCCGCGTTCATGTAGTACTGGATCCGCTCTTCAGGGATGAACTCGAACACGGTTTGGACGCCGCTGACCTCGTCTGTGAGCCGACGGAGCTCCAGTTCAAGCGAATCCTCGGTCGGATTACCAACAATCCAGAGCTCTGAATTCGGTAGGTCGGCGGCCGAAAAAGCACGAAGGAGATCTGTAACTCCTTTGTACGGTCGAATGAGGCCAAAAAAGAGGTACACGAAGGTGTCCTCGTCGATCCCAAGTTCTGATCGGGCGGCCGCAGTAGAAACCTCGTTTTCGTATGCCGAAATGAAGCTCCCATCGGAGACGACCACGGCGTCGTCTGCGTTGAACGTCACGTACGTTGTCGCGAGCACTTCCGCAGCCCGATCGCACTTGACGACGAGCCGATCGGCGAGCGCAAACGTCAATTCGTTAACTATTCGCTCGGTACGTGGGAGCGATTGCTCGTGGTGGTGTTTGTTGTGGACGTGCTTGACGACGGCCGGCCCGAAACGCGAGACGAGAAACAGATCCACACAGAACATCGCGGCCCGGAGAATCGAAATCACGGCGTCGATTACGTCGATCCCAATGTCGGAGGTCGTGTAGAACTCGTAGAGCCAGTCAAGTTGCAGTACGTCTGCATCTGGGTTCACGTACACTGCTCGCGTGAGCGGGAAAAAGAACGGATTAATTGGTGTACGGATATCGACATCTCGGTCCCGAAACGCCCCGACGAGCAGCTGCATGTATGGGTTTTCGGCGTTGCTGTGTCCGGACATGACGAGCACGGTAAGCTGTTCTTTTGGGCCGCCCCGGCGGTTCCGCTGCTGGGTGCGATCGGCTGTCACAATCGCAGCGACGCCCCACGGGTGGGTAAGTATGCGCTGACAAACCATCCGTCGCCGCGATCGCGATACGGGCAACTGATTGCCTTCCCATGGGTTACCCGCGGCATAACAATGTGCTGTATATCCCTGCATTCCGGTGATGTCGAACGTACGGATTGAGCGCAACCGCCGGCTGCTCTCCAGCCCGACCCGGCCAGTGTTGCGCTGGTGGACTGCGATCACTTGGGTGGATAACAGATGAAAGACCGCCTTATCGAGCTGATTCGAGGGATTATCCCAACCGGCTCGGTGCTCCAGCGGACAGTCAAAAGCGGCATCTGGGTGTCGGCGACCAAGCTGTCGAGCCGACTCATGCAGATTTTGATGCTCATCGTCCTCGCTCGGTTGTTGGACCCGAAAGATTTCGGTATTATGGGCATTGCGCTGTTGACGCTGAGCGGCCTCAATCGATTCACCGAAATTGGGCTCAATGCGGCGCTCATCCAGCAGAAGGCTGAAAATGTCGACGACTACCTCGATACGACCTGGTGTCTCGAAGCTGGCCGAGGGATCCTCATCGTCACGGTACTGTTCGTGCTCGCACCGTATATTGCCTCGTTCTTCGACGAGCCCACCGCAACAGCTCCAATACAGGTCATTGCCCTGTCGACGCTGCTGTACGGGTTTCGGAATCCTGCAGTCGTCTACTTCAAAAAAGATCTTGAGTTTCACAAACAGTTCGTCTACGAAAGCAGCGGTGGGTTCATCCAGTTTATTGTCGGTGTCTCTTACGCGCTTGTCTCGCCAACTGTGTGGGCACTCGTGTTCGCATCTGTCGCGACCTCGGCCAACAAGTTCGTCCTCTCGTACGTCATGCACAAGTACCGGCCATGGCCGTCGTTCGATCTTGAGAAGGCCAAAGAGCTGATCCACTACGGCAAATGGATTACCGGGTCGTCGATCGTCGCGTTCATATACAGCGAGGGTGACGACGCGTTCGTCGGGTGGTTCCTCACCGCGACCGCCCTGGGATACTACCAGTATGCGTACCGTATCGCCGATACACCCTCCTCAGAAGTGTCCGGTATAATTTCACAGATTACCTTCCCGGCCTACTCGCGGTTACAGGACGACATGGATGCGCTTCGAAGCGCGCTGTTGGACACACTTCGATTTACCTCGTTTGTCACGTTCCCTATGGCGTTCGGTATCGCGCTCGTCGCACCCAGTTTCGTTCCTGCTGTGCTTGGCCCCGACTGGACGCCGATGATCACTGCAATGCAAATTCTCGCGCTGTATGGGCTTTTGCACTCGATTACGCGAAACTTCGGGGCGGTCTGGAAGGCACTTGGTCGCCCTGATTATGTAACGAAACTCGGTGCGTTTCGCGTGCTCTGTATCGCAGCACTCATCTGGCCGGCGACAGCGCGATGGGGTATCGAGGGAACCGCACTCGTCGTCGTTGGCGTCTACGTCTTCCCGATGTTGCCGATCGACGTCTACCTCGCGGCAAAAACTGTCGAGGGGCGCTCGATGCAGATCTATCGGGAGTACGCGTATCCGTTCGTCGCCGCGAGCGTGATGTTTGGAAGCCTCTGGTACGCCCGAACCTTGGTGGAGCTCTCGCCGCTCGTCGAGTTTCTTGTGCTTGTTCCCGCTGGAGCGATCATTTACGTCCTGACCGCGATCATCTTAGAATGGCAGTTTGATTGGGGCATCGAAGGGAATATCCGGATGGTGGTAAACGGTATCCGCGGGTGAATGTCACATACGGTGATCCGAAACCGTGACCGATCGATCGGCATAAGCCACCTGTCGCTGCTGTTATTCACTCCGTACTTTTGTGTCGGATCGCCGTTTTTCCTCCCAAGATGCACTTCAGTCATGAACTGATCGATGGCTCTCCTCCGTGTGGGCGACTCTTCCTCTGTGAGCCCTCTGACCTAACAAAAAACGGTCGGCCTGACCTCATCGTGGGCGGGTTCGGCTCCGAGACGCTCCCGATCGTCAACAGACGCGGCATTCCGCTCTTAGGACGACTCTTCAGACGACTTGAGGAGGATCTGTTCTGGTACGAGAACCCCGGATGGGAGCGGCACGTGATTTCCCCGCGGTCAGATCTCAATATTCTCGGGGGAACCATGGCGGATGTTACGGGAGACGACCGCCTTGGGCTCATCGTCGGGGAGGCGATCGGCGGACAGAACATCTACTGGTTCGAGCAGCCCGAGGACCCGCAGGAACGGTGGACCGAACGCGTGATCGCGAGCGATTTTGAGAAGTATCATGATCTTACCTTTGGCGATGTTGACAACGATGGCGACCCAGAGCTCGTTGGAACGTCCCAGCAGAGTGAAGTGCTGTTTTATTATGACGTTCCAGCGGACCCCTACGACGTGCCGTGGCCAGACGAGTGTTTGACTGTGATCGATCGCGACGTCTCGCTTGAGGGGCTATCGATCGTCGACATTGACGACGACGGCCAAAACGAGTTAATTGCCGGAACAAACGTCTATCAGCAACCACACGGCGGTATTAGTGCTCCTACGGCGGACGGGGGTGCTGCTACCGGCGATCAATGGCTCTGTGAGCCGATCGCAACCGGCTGGGACTGGACGCGAGTCGCAGTCGGCGATCTCGATGACGACGGCGAACTGGAGGTCGTTTTCGCGGAGGGAGACTCGCCACTCCTCGGCGATCATATGGGCCGAGTCGCCTGGTTCGATCCCCCAGACTGGGAGCCACACGTGCTCCGCGACGATCTGTACTGTCCGCATACGCTCCAACTGGCCGATCTTGACGGAAACGGCCATCTCGATATCTATGTGGCTGAGATGGGGCTCGACACGAACGATGGGGACGCAAAACACCTCGTATTTCAAAACACAGGTGATGGGGAGTTCGTTGAGACCGTCGTCGAATCTGGGGTTCCGACCCACGAAGCAAAGATCGTTGACATTGACGGCAACGGCACTCTCGCGGTGCTCGGCAAGTCTTACGAACCAAACGTTCACGTCGATGTGTGGTACGTAGAGCAAGATACCCCTCCCCAAACGGAGGCGATCGGTGAAAAATAATGGAGTATAACGCATGACTGCGGGGACCAACACAACAGCAAAATCAGGGGACGAGCTGCCGCTTGTGAGCGCGATCATCACCACGCACAATCGGCCAACGTATCTCAAGAAGGCCGCAAAGAGTGTCGCCGATCAGACGTACGACAATCTTGAACTCATCGTCATTGACGACTGTTCGGACGAGCCGGCTCAACAAACGCTTTCAGATGTCGATCTCGATGATCTTGTAAATCTCCGCGTCGTTCGCCACGAAACGAACAACGGGGCGAACGCGGCACGAAACACGGGCATCGACACCGCCTCGGGTGTGTATCTTGCGTTTCTCGACGATGACGATCGGTGGCTGCCCGAAAAAATCGAAACGCAGGTTGCCGCACTCGAACAGTCCGAAGCCGGCGTCGCCTACACAGGCATTAGAGGAATCCACGACGACGGCGCCGAGGTCCATATCCCTAGAAAAATCCACGGCGACATCACCAAAGCGCTTCTCTGCCGCAACGTCGTTGGCACGATGTCTGTGATTATGGTGCGATCGGATCTCACCGAGGAAGTCCAGTTTGACGAAACGTTCCCGAGCTGGGCGGATCTGGAGTGGTACATCAGGCTCTCGCGACGAACAGCGTTCGCGCGGATCCCAGAGCCGCTTGTCGAATACGAGTTTACCTCTCACGGCCGACTGAGCGACGACTTCAGCAGAACCAAAGCGAGCTACGATCAGTTCGTCTCGCGGTTTGATCCCATCGCAGCCGAGTACGGCCCGCTATTTCGTCGGAAAATGCGCGGTTGGGCCGCCTTCCGCGCGGGACAGACGGGATTTCAGGCCGGACAATACGGTGCTGCACGCCAGTTTTTTCTCTCGGCAGTCGCCTCCTATCCGTTTGAGCCAAAATTCGTCACGCACCTGTGTGTCTCCATGGGTGGACGCCCAGCCCACCGACTTGCACGTGTCATCAGACGGCAGGTCGTTTCTGCCTGAGGGACGAGAGCCATTCGGCTATAGGAGCGGTAGTAATCAGTCCACCACTGCTGATCAGGAACTGTCGACTCAAACGCTCTTGAACTGAATATCGCCATCTGTGCAATCAGTTGCAAACGCTACTACAGTGGACCTGAATCGGGTACCTTTGGTTCGGATTGCTTCACAAGAGCCTGTCATAGAATCCACCTCATAGCTTGAGCTTCTCGCGGCCAGGGTCATCTTCCCGCTCGAAGTTGGTGATTGCAACGACGAGACGGAGACACAGTGCAAGGAACACTTCTGTTCGTGCGTGGACGCGGCCTCGGGCGCGGACGTGCCCGAGGCCGCAGCCCTTGACCGCGTCGTTGGTTCGTTCGACTCCTGTCCGGTGATTGTACGTCTCGTCTAAGATAGATTGCTTCAGCTGAACGTCCTCGCTGTGTTCTTCGATACGGTCTTCGACTCTGTACTCGATGTCTTTCGGGTCGTCAGTGTTTCGCGGATTGTACGGGGCGACTGGCACGACCCCTGCGGCCAGCAGGTGGTCGTGCCAGTCGAGGATGTCGTAGGCGCTGTCTCCGAGCATCCAGACCGGTGTATCGACGGCGAGCGCGTCACGCGTGACGCGCATCGCCGTCTCCTGATCCGCTTGTTTAGCTTGTGTGAACTCCGCTGCTATCGGAATCTTTGCGCCGGTTGAGACGAGTGTACAGCCGAAGCCGTAGTAGTACTCCTCGGCTGTTGGATCGTAGTTCCACGAGGCGGCGTCGTTGTGCTGGATCGCTTCGATATGAGTCGAATCGATGGAGTACGTGGAGTCGAGCAGGCCGCGGGCGGCGGCCGGCGCCCCCAGGGGTTGGGACCCCAAGTGCAACACCAGGGTGAGATCA
>ML241294.1:0-445264 GCA_005239175.1 halophilic archaeon SHRA6 | reverse complement strand
TGCGGTGCCTTTGTAGCCCCTGGGTGGGTGTGGGGGGGGGGGGCCCGGCCGCGGGCGGCGGCCTGCTCGACGAGTCTGTCGAAGACATCGTCAACGACGTGTTCAAGATCAGTGAGAAACCGGTCAATGGTGTCTCTAGATGGCGGTTTGTCGAGTCCGCAGTAGTACCAGACAAGGCTGTGATGGAGTTCTCGTGTGACTGGACGAGTGCCGTAGACGTTCTCGTAGTAGCAGTGCAGAAAGCCGCAAAAGAGGTCTGGTGGTTTGTGAACTCGTGTTCGCCCCCGGCGAGCGGGGGCGAACACTTCGTACTCCAGTAGAAACTCGAAGTCGAGATGCTCAAACAGCGGAACCGTCTCGGTAGCCGCTGCATTCAAGAACTCGTTGACCGAAGCTTCGTTTTGCAGGGCTTTGGAGCTTGTAGACATAGTTTCCAAACCCTGCTGCTTCGCACGTGACGCTTTCTATGACAGGCTCTCACAAACCAGTGACCGGCTTGCTTCCATCGTTCCGGCCGACAAAACAGTGTTCACGGCCAAACGGGCAATAACGGTTATTCAGTGTATAAGTAAGTGTTCGAGCACAGAATGATCGGGCGACATGCATCCGGTCTCCACTCCGCTCTCTGAGCTCGATTCGCTGTTGGGTCACAGCCGCACCGCGATCGATCACGTCGATCGAACCCAGCCACGCGCTGACCGATCATGAGTGACGATCGCGGCCACGTGGTGTTCATCTCACAGATGTATCCGCCAGAGAAAGGCGGCAACGCCTCCAGAATTCACGATACTGCGAAGAATCTTCAGGACCACGGCTGGAGCGTAACGGTCGTCACTCCCCCACCGAGCTATCCGCCTGGCGAATTCGGTCCGACCTGGCGGCGGACATACACTGAGGTGATGGATGGAGTCCTTGTCCACCGCCTCTGGACGTGGCAGCCCCGCACAGAGAATCCCGGGATGGCCCGCAGGCTGCCATATTATCTGCTTTTTGGGATTCACGTGATGTGGTGGCTGCTGTGGAACGCTCGCCGACACGATGTCGTCGTAACCTCGACGCCGCCGATTTCCACGGGTGCACCAGGCTTCGTTGCTTCTCTCCTCGGCGTTCCGTGGATTGTCGACGTGCGTGATCTCTGGATCGACGCGTCGATTTCGCTCGGGTACCTCCGCGCTGGGAGCCGGATCGAACGGGTCAGTCGGTGGTTCCAACGAACCGTCCTCGAAACTGCCGATCGGATCTCGGTCACCACCCCGGCAACAGCGGCCACAATCGGTGACACGTATGGCGAATCACTCGAGTCGAAAACCCTCGTCTTCCCGAACGGAGTCGATACCACTCAGTTCCGACCAGCCCCCGAAAGCGACGGTGGAACGACGGTTGTCGACACAGACGTCTCGGAGGCTGAGGCCGCCGCTGACCGTCCGACGATCGTGTATACTGGAAACCTCGGTGCTGCCCAGGACCTCGAATCGTGTATCCGAGCGATGGCACACATTTCGACGGACGCTGCCGTGCTTCGGCTCGTCGGCGGCGGTGACCTCGAATCTCGACTGCGAGCGTTGACTGCGGAGCTTGGCCTCGAAGATCGCGTCGAGTTTGTCGGTACTGTCGACCGTGAGGAGATTCCGCAGATCCTCGCCACCGCGACGATCGGGATTGCGCCGCTTGCAGACACCGAAGAGCTGGCATACGCAATGCCCACGAAGGTATACGAATACCTCGCCTGTGGGCTACCGACGGTGACCACCGGCCGCGGAGAACTCAAACAGTTTATTCGCACATCTGGCGGCGGCATGCACGTCGACAATGACCCAGCGGCCATCGCCGAAGCGTTCGACGCGTTACTGGCTGACGAGGAGCGCCGCGAACGCATGGCGAAGGCAGGCCGTCAGCATGTAGTCGAGCGATACGATCGGTCCGCTATCGCCGGACAGCTGGCTGATGAATTAGTCACTCTCTCGGGGGTGTCGAGCCAGTGACTCGCCCGAACGTGCTCTACGTGACTATCGACTCGATTCGCGCTGATCACGTTGGTCACCTCGGGTACGATCGCGAGACGACCCCAGCGATCGATCGGGTGGCCGAGCAGGGAACCGCGTGTACCCATGCGGTCGCCAACGGCATTCCGACCTTCTACTCGTTCAAGTCACTGTTGGGTGGGGTTCGATCACTCGGCTGCTCGCGCGATATCGGGATGCCAACAGAGACGACACCCATCGCCGAAGCGTTCCGCAGCGCCGGCTACGAAACCGCTGGATTCAACGCGGGGAACCCCTGGCTTACCCGTGGCTATGGCTATGATCGTGGGTTCGAGACCTTCCGAGACTTTCTCACTGACGAGGCATCCGACGACGGATCGGACGTTGGGTCAACGCTGATGGCTCTCGCCCGGCGGGCACAGCCGATCGTCGAACGCAACGAACTGTTGAAGGACACCGCGGGATTTGCGGCCCGCGTTGCATTCGCTGCCGTTGGACACACGCCGCTTGAGACCGCCGAGACCGTGACCGATGAGGCGATCGCGTGGCTCGAGCGCCGCGATGACGAACAGCCGTTCTTTCTGTGGATTCACTACATGGATCCACACTACCCGTGGGTCCCACGCAAACGCGATATCGAGCAGTTCCGCGAGGAACCGATCGGGACGTGGTCGATTGGCTCGTTGTGGCACACGGTCGCTTCGCTCAACCACGCTGCGGGCGACGAAATCAGCGTTTCGCCACAAGATCAAGAGCGCATCACCGATCTGTACGATGCGGAAATCCGTCGGACCGATGAATCCATCTCGCGGCTGCTGAACGCGGCGGAAACGAACAGCGATCGAGCTGAAACCGCTATTTCGATCGTCGGCGATCACGGCACAGAGCTCGGCGACCACGGCGGATTCAGCCATGGGCCGCGAAAACTGTACGACGAACTGTTGCGCGTTCCGCTCGTCTTCGGCGGATCAACTGCCCCAACCCAACAGATCGATCGCGTAACCTCACTCGTCGACGTACCGCGGTCGCTACTTGCTCTCGCGGGCATCGATCCACCGCCGGTGTATGCGGGTGAATCGGTATTCGGCGGTACCAGACACGCTGCGAGCGCAGAGGTCGTCTACGACTACGAGCCTGCGTCGGGCTCAAATGCTGACAACGAGTTGCTTCGAGCCCAGGTCGACCCACCGTGGAAACTCATCGTCAACGACGAGCACAACGAGCGTGAGTTGTACCATCTCTTCGGCGACCCAGCCGAATCGAACGATCGCATCGACGAGCAGCCCACGGTTGCCGATCGCCTGAACGCAGACCTTGACCGTGCCCGCGATCGCCGACTCCGAAACACCCGAACGATTCAGGAAAAACACCGCGTGGCAACAACAGTCATGGAGCTGAAGCGCCGTGGTCAAATCTAACCGATCGACCGACAATGGCCCGATCGACGTCATTTCGCTGTACGCACAGACGATCGGGCGGATGCACTCCCAGCAGCTCGTTGGGATTGCAGACCGCGCGCTGCGAGAGCGTGTACTCACCCGTGCACCGATCAACTTTGACCGGCGGTACGCACAGCGTGTCCCAGGCGTACTTGAGCCCAATACCGAACCGTTTGAATTGGACACCGCTACCCTTCGTGAGTCACTCGAGGCCGATACTCTCAGCCAGCTTCGAGGTCATGTGACGGACGCAGCTGCCGGCAGGCCGCGGTTTCTGAATCGATCGCTCGATATCGATGATCACGGCTTAATTGACTGGAGCGACGATCGTCTCGACGCCCTCCCGCGGCTGTGGCGGCTCAAGCTGTGTGCGTTCGAGCCGCTCGGAGCGGCGGCGATCAGCATCGACCCCGAAGGCACCCGTGCGGACTCGGTTCGATCGGCGTTCGACAGCTGGATTCGCAGTTGGATACGTCACGCCGAGATCGCCAGCCCCCGATACCTCAGACGTGATTGGACGCCGTACGCGGTGTCGCTTCGGATTCAACACTGGCTTCGATACCTCGCGTGGCGCCGGTCGGTGCAACCGAACCGTTCGGATGGGCCGACTGACTTCGAACGCGAGCTAACGCGTGAAGTGTACAAGAACGCGTTGTTCCTCCGAAATCACGTCGAAGAAGACGTCGGGGGCAATCATCTGGTCGAAAACGGGACTGCGCTCGTCGCTGCCGGCATTGCCTTTGCCGGTGAACCGGATGCCCGTGACTGGCTCGACACTGGCACAACCATTCTCAAAACGGCCTGTGAACAGCAGTTCCTTGCGGACGGCTGTCATTTTGAGCGGAGCCCAATGTACCACGTGCTGGTTTTGACTCGACTCATCACTGCCTGTAACCTCTGCTCGTTGGCTAATGAGCCGATCGCGGACGAAATTACGAACACGACCGCAGCGGGTATCGCGTACCTCCGGGCGCTTCGTCCGCCGGACGGCCGGATTCCCCTGTTGAACGACGCGGTATACGACGAGGCCCTTCCGCTTGCGGCGTGTCTGCGGTATGCTGATCACGTTGGTATTCCCCAACTAGAAGCACCCGACCTCTCGACAGTGGCCTCTGGACCGCTTGGAACCGGCGGTGGATACCGATGGATCCGGACAGAACTGGGCGCCCTTCTGGTCGACTGCGGCCCCGTTGGTCCCCCGCACCTTCCGGGACACGCCCACAGCGATTGCCTATCGATTTTGTTGTGGGTTGATGGGTTGCCGATCGTGACCGACACCGGAACCTTCGATTACGAGGCAGGCCCCCGGCGGACCTATGCACGCGGTGTCCAAGGACACAACACCGTCCAGGTAGGCGACGAAGAGCCGATCGACCTCGGCGGTCGATTTCTGATGGGTGCCCGACCCGAGCCTACTGCCGGAGCAGTTGTGGACGGCGATATCAGACTGTTCGAAGGCCAGTACGACACGAAAGGATACACCCACCGCCGATCGATCGCCGCTGGAGACAACTGGTGGGTGATTCGTGACGGGGTCGACGGACACGACGGCCGGTGCGTCCGTAGCCGCCTGCACCTGCACCCGGCGGTCGAGACGTGTCTCCGCTCGGAGACGATCGAGTTGTCCGTCGATGACGAGCCGCTGCTCACAATTACGCCGCTTGGCGAAACCGCCGTCCACACGAGCCCCGGTGAGTACTACCCACGCTTTGGGGCCGCGTGCGATCGGACCGTGATCACGCTCGAGTACGCCGGCCGACAGGCCGACCAGGCTGCGCTTGGCTGTCTGCTCTCGCCGCCGGAAACTGCGACAGCGCCGGCTGTTCCCCAAATAGTGTCCGATCGAACGAGTTGTTGGTCCGGGCAGCTTCCGCCGATCGGCTCTGCGCTCGATCTGGGCAGTCCGTGACTCGCTCTACAGCACTGTCTAGGGCCGAGAAACGCCCATACTTCCGTATTAGTACGACTGTTTTGTCGGCCCGTTAGCCGACGGCTACTTTTGTTTATCCCAGCGGACTCGGAAGTATGGTGAACGGCTCACGGGGCGTAGTCCCGATTGATCTCGTAGCGATTGCCGTGCTCTGTGGTCTCGTGACGCTCTTTAGTGTCCAAAACATCGGACCGGCGGCAATCCGGGCACCGCTTGGGTTTGCGTTCGTCATTCTCGCCCCAGGATACGCGCTCGCGGCGGTCTTATTTCCATACGAGCGTCGACAGCGAAACGGTTGGGTCATTCCAGCGGACCAAGGCGACAAGCGGAGCCGGATCACATTTGTCGAACGAATCGTTATCTCAGCCGGCCTTAGCCTTGCGATCGTCCCACTGACTGGGCTCCTCTTGGGGTACACCCAGTGGGGATTCAATCCAACGGCACTCACGGCTGCAATCGCGATCCTGACGGTCATACTGTCGATCGCCGCCACAGTCCGACGGTGGGCGGTACCGACAGAAAAGCGGTTCACGTTCCCGGTCCTATCCGCGCCAACTCAGCTTGCAGCGTTCATTGGGGAACCGAGGACTGCTCGTGAAGAGACACTGGCTGTGGTAGTTATCCTGGGCCTTGTAATCTCGACAGCGGGAATTGGATTCGCGGCGACAGTTCCGGATAACGGTGAGCGGTACACCGAATTCTACATCCAGGGGCAGGATCCCGAGTCTGGTGAGTTCGAACCGGACGCGTATCCCGAAGAGTGGGGTGCCGCCGAGTCGGTCGATATGGTGGTCGGGCTGACGAATCAAGAAGGTGAGACTGTCAGTTACACCATTGTCGTTCAACAACAGCAGCTCAGCCCAACGAGCGACGGCTATCAGGTCAGCGATCGAACCGAACTCGATCGCATCGACGTGACTGCCGGTGCTGGCGAGACCTGGCGTGAACAACTGGAGCTTACTCCCACTGAGTCGTCGGATGATGCGCGGATTGCGTACTTACTGTACGTCGGTGAGCCGCCGGAGGAACCGACCGCTGACACAGCCTACCGGACCGTCCATCTCTCGGCCAGTGGGGTCCCAAACGAGGCCGAAACGTGACTGAGCAACCCCTGTCAACATGACTCCAAACACTGAGGAACGGATTGGGGAACGACACCACGACCCAGTTCCACTGATCACCATACCACGTTGATCGACACCGAACCATACGCAGATCGAGACACACAGATATGACTCCCAACACTGAACCGATACGAATTGATATTCCGACCGAACTGCAGACGAAACTCGAAGCACGGATTGATGGGACCGATTTTGACTCCATAGAGTCGTATACCCAGTTCGTCCTTGAGACGATCGTCGCGGAAGACGAGCTATCGTCCGAGAGCTCGTCCGAACAGACAACCACGAGCGCAGACCTGGAGGCGAGACTCGAAGATCTCGGGTACATGTGACGTACAGTCGGATCTGTATCCGGGTCTGCACCGATGATCGGTGCTACGGAGGCCCACCCCGATCAGGAGCTACAGCACAGTAGTGAGGCCCTACAGCACAACGGTGAGTCGAGGATGAACCCGAATACGGCACCGTAGTGAGGTACTACAACACAGCGGTGATCTGCTGGTAGAGGATGAACCCGAATACGACAAACCCCACCGCAGCGGCCACGCGGAGGTATCGCCACCAGGGTGGTCGTTCTTCAACGGGTGCAAAAAGCTGCATCACGATGAGCAGTCCAATAAACGAAAAGATGAAAAACGTTTCCAGCGAGAGCTGTCCAAACAACAACAGCCCCCCAAAGACGGTCGCCATCCAGAGCGCCAGTGTCCCGAAAATACGGGTTCGACAACTCGAAGTCATACGGGTAACTCCACAGGAAGAATGCGTAGTAATAGCATTGCTACCGAGTTACCGACGCGATTAGGTGGGCGATTACTACCATACGAGATACTCTCTATCAGTAGTAGACTCGTGAAGCATTCGACCGATACAGCACAACCGCACTTGGGACCGTCGCCTGTCAATGATTAGTACTCTACCATGAACGATGCCGATAAACAGATCGTGCCAGCGATGTGTGCCTTGCTCGGCACGGTGGCGCTTTTGATCGTGATGGCCACTCTCGTTACGACACCGCCTGCGCCGGGGTATGAGCCGTCTATGTACAGCGCGTTCCCGCTGTATTTTTGGGCCGTACTGGTCCTGGCGTTGTTTTTCGGCGCCGCAACCATTGTCACGAGCGCATGGAATACTGAACGCTCGGGCAGTTCCTCGTCCGTCGGACATTGGCGCACAAAAGCCGGCGGGACGCGCTGGTGGGTTTTTGGCGTGGCGTTGATGGTACTCGCGAATGCGGTGGTGGTATTGATGCCGGTGATACGCGGCTACCCTGTCTACGGCCGAGCCGATACGCTGACACACATTGGCTACGTCAAAAACATCGCGCTCACCGGGTCAGTTGAGGGGAATATCTATCCAACCACGCACATCCTTATTTGGGCATTCAGCAGTTCAACAGGGCTCGATCCAGAGGGGATCATCAACTGGATGTTCCCGGTTTTTGCCGTCGCGTACTTTGGCGGCACGTGTCTTCTGGTGACGACGTTCTTTGAGGATCGATCAGCTGTCCTGGTTGGCCTCGCAATCGTTCTGTTCCCTATCGCCGGAACCGCCCACCTGACCATGGTTCCATTTATATTGAGTATCTTCTACGTCCCGTTTTTCTTGTACTTCTTCCTTACCGAGCGTCGAGAGCCCCTGTTACCGATTCGTGTAGCGCTTGTGCTCTCTTTGGTCGCGTTGATCGTATACCATCCGCTGACTGCCCTGTTTTTATTAATAACAGTTGTGACCTATCAGATTCTCAAATACCTTTGGCTGGCGAACAACGGTCACATACAACCAACGTACGTCGCAGCTCTGGCGTTCGTCGTGTTCACAGCGTGGTACTCACAGTTTGTCGGGATTATTCTTCGATTCCAGTCGATTTTCGAGACTATTGTGGGCAACGATCCTGGGGAGAATCAACTGGACAACTATGCTGATACAGTCTCTCGGACGTCACCAGATACGCAAGATCTCCTACAGGTGATCGTGTTCAATTACGGCTCGGAGGTCGTAGTCTCGGGGCTTGTCGGGCTGTGTACGCTCGCACTCGCCGTACTGTGGTGGCGCAAGCGAAGCGAGGTGAGTCTGTTTGTGACGTTGTTCGTCGCCGTGTTCTGGGCGTTCACGCTCGGCTCAATCCCGTTTTTGACAATGGATCTGATTGTCGGGTGGGGACGGCTCGTCATCTTCGCACAGGTCTTCGGGATTGTGCTCGTCGCCGTACTCTGTTCGTTGTTACTGCGGGAGGATAAAAACTGGAGCAAAAGCCACATTCCAGCCGGTTCGGTTATCGTGATCGTCCTGTTACTCTCTGCGGTTTCTGTCGGGACGGTATTCCACACGCCAGCAGGATCCGAAATGAGCCAACAGACAACGCAGATGGAGATCGACGGTAGTGAGTGGTTCTTCGAAAATCGCGAGGAGACACGAGAGATTTCGGAGTTTGGGATCACCCAGTATCGGTTCCACGACTTGCACTACGGGGTCACGAACCGTAGCGGAGCCATCAAAACTGCCGGCACGAGCCCACCGCCGCGGTTTAATTATACCGAGCGGTCGACGTTCGGAGCAAGTTACGAGGCTGATCGATATCTGCTTTTGACCGAGCGAGGCCGAATTACGTACCCCGTGAACTTCCCGAACTACGAGCCGTACTGGAGGTTCAGGCCTGCAGATTTCGATCGAATCGAAACTGATCCAACGGTGTTGAAAATGTACGATAACGGAGAGTTCACCGCCTACCGAGTCAACGGTATTGCCGAGCCCGGAGCGCTCGAGACAGAACGACAGCGGAGTACGTGGGAGCATACACAATGAGCGGACTGATTGGTGGACACATCACCGGAAAAGCGCTACGAGCCGCCCAGGAGACCATCGATTCCGACGACAGTCGCACAGAGCGATTCGAGCACGGCACTAATGGTATCGTCGTGACAAGTGATCCAGGCGATCCACGCGGCATGGCGACATGGTCGGACGGCAGCCGTAGCGGGGTGCTTTACGGTGTTGTCACGAATCTCGATGAACTTCGGATCGATCACCAAGCGATGTTCGAATCACTGTTTGATCGGCCCGTCGAGGTTGCCTCGCGGCTGCAGGGCTGTTTCCTTATGGTGTGTTTCTCTGCGGACCGAACACTCGTCATCACAGACAAACTCGGGACCCGGCCGTGTTATTGTTCGCGGTCTGGACAGTTCGTGTTTGGTACAGCGGTGGCCCCGATCCTAACTGAAGATGTTACACCAGTGCTCGATTTGCAGGCCGCCAGCGATATGCTTCTCATGGGTCATCTGTGGGGCGACAGAACCCTTGTCGAGGGTATCCAGTCTATCCGACCCGCGACTGTCCTCGAAGTGACTAACGGTGAGCGATCGACGACCCGATACTGGAAACCACGGTACGACGAGGCCTCACCGGGTTCTGCATACCTTGACGAACTCGCCGATCGGTACCTACAGGCAACCGCGCGAATCGCCAAAACGCTGCCTGAACAAAACGGTATCTGGTTGTCTGGGGGGCTTGACAGCCGAACAACGGCGGCCGCGCTTTTGTCGGCAGACGGAAACGATTGGTCACTCGGGGCGTATACGTATGATGCCAATCCGCCGACCAGCGATAATCCAAAACTCGCCGCAGCGGTTGCTGAAACGCTCAAAATTGAGCTGAGTGAGGTGCCGCTTTCGGCGGGGACATTTGCAGATTGTTTTGATCGCGTTATTGAATCGACCGATGGAATGATGCGGTGGAGTACGTCGGTAAATCTCTCACCGTCATATCATCTCGAACCAACACCTGGTGTGGTGATGGAGGGGATGCAGGGCGAGTTGATTGGCGACCACTTGCTTCGGCCGCATCTTCGCTCAGGCCGGTCGCCAATCGAGTCCCAGTATGCAAGCGAGGCTGGATCGAGCGCAGGGCTTGTCAGAGAGCTCCTATCACCACGGGTAGACCCGTACGGATCATTCAGAACTGAACTGCACGAGAGCGACGAGCAGGGTGCCCGCAGACAAATCTTGGATATCCACTTTCAGAACTATTACACAAAACACACAGCGACAAGTAACCGACTCATGCGTGACCGGTTTGGAACTCGGTTTCCGCACGTAGACGGCTCGTATCTGGAGTGGTGTGCACGACTACCACGGGCGTACCGAAAAGGAACGTTTCCGCTCACCGGTGAATCTGTCCCGTACGGAACCAGCCGGGCAAAACTTGAGTTGATCCGACGGATCGACCCCGAACTCTCTAAGATCACCTATGAGCGGACAAAAATGAAGCCATCCTGGCCGTATCCTCTCCATGTTGCTGGATTTGTCGGCAACGTCGTGACCGGACGACTCCGATCGAAACCCACCTACGGGAGCGGACAACTTGCGGACTTCTGGCTCCGCGATCGGGACTCGGAACTCCACGACATCGTCAAAGGTCTCGTCGACGACGCCTGCTCACGAGCGTTGTTCAACGCTGACGCCGTATCAGAGCTCTTCTCTGCACATATGAACGGTGAAAACAACGTGTCGATGCTATCACAGATCACGACGCTCGAACGGTGGATCGCTACCCATCTCGATTGATTTCGTACACGACAGTGGCGATCAGTCCCAACGGATCGCCTGCGCCATACCCTGTTATCAGCAACTGCGGGCGTTAGGCAGCCGATAGTAAACCCGGTCTAGTGAGACAGTATTTCAGAGCAGAATGTGGCGAAACACCTCGCGCTGGAAGTTGCACCATCGCCGAACGTCCCGTACTCACCGCAAGAATGGCCGAAGATACCGTGGGGTGCGCTGGTAATGGTGGCGGGTCGCACACTCGGATCGAAGCCGTCACTGTCGGTGCGGCTTCCGATCCTCGGCAATGAGGTGTGGTCTGATATCCGTGGACGCGACAGCCACATTCAGCGCGATCGGACGCATCTCGACGCGGCGATTCGATGGCTGTATCGAAGCCAGGATGCGACCGGCACCGGCGGCTGTGCATCGAACTACAACCTCGTCCTCGGCTGGGGTGGCCCCTATCCAGAAACGACCGGATATATCGTGCCGACGCTGTACGAGTACGCTGACAGGTACGGCTCGCTCGAGGCCCGCCGTCGAGCCGACCAGATGGCCGAGTGGCTGTGTGAAACACAGTTCGAGACGGGTGCGTTTCCGAAAGGAGATAACCCACAGAGCGAGCGCGAGCCAAGCGTGTTCAACACCGGACAGATCCTGTTCGGCCTCGCTAGGGCGTACGAGGTGACCGACGAGCAGGCGTATCTCGATGCGGCCGAACAGGCGGGGGAGTGGCTGGTTTCGGTCCAACACCCAGACGGGTACTGGGATCGTTACGATTACAACGACGTCGTCCACAGCTACAGTTCCAGGATCGCATGGGGACTCCTCGCGGCGAACGAACACGTTGGCTCGCCAACGGTTCGATCGACCGCCATGCGAAACCTTCGGTGGGTTGCAGATCAACAGCGCGAAGACGGCTGGTTCCGGCGTGCGGGGTTCGACCGAGGGGACGATCCGTTTTTGCATACGATCGCATACACGATCAGAGGGCTCCTGGAGGGCGCTGTCATACTCGACGATGACGAACTCCTCGACGCTGCGATTCGTTCCGCAGCGGCCTTCCTCGAGATCCAACAGCGGACCGGCATACTCACCGGTCGGTTCGACAGTTCCTTTCAGGGGTCGAACTTCTACTGTCTGACCGGTAACGCCCAGATGGCGATCATATGGTACCGCCTATTTGACATAACCGGGGTACCGAGGTATCGAACTGAAGCCGATCGAACAGTGCGGTTCCTGAAACAGCGACAACCGCTCACGGGGCCCTCGGTGCTACGTGGGGGCCTCTCAGGCTCTGCACCGGTGTGGGGCCCGTACATGTATCTGCGATATCCCAACTGGGCCGCAAAATTCCTGGCAGATGCGCTTTTCCACGCGGCGGAGGCGGACACCGCTGCATCGACGTAACCATGATTCGATATTTTCGGCGAGACACGATCCCTGCCCGGCGCAACTAACGCAATAATTCCTTATTAATCGTAGTAAATATGGTATTACGCTGTCGCAGTCTGGTGGTTTTAGAACAAATCATTTTCTTCGCTAAGAATCTATGAATTTCATAAATTCAATACAGTCATCAAGACAATAATAAATTTCATAACAAATAGTATCTGAATATAGAAAGGTTTATGAACGGTAATGTTGGATTACCAAACGCGATGGCACGCAAACTGGTAAGCCCTAATAGGCATGATAGCGGTAAGCTTCCCGAATCCAAATCGGACAACGAAAGCTCGAAAGCATTGATTAACCGTCGCAAGTACCTCACTCTCGGAGCCACTGTCACGGCAACACTCTTGGGTAGTGGTTCCGCCTACAGCGTCGCAGGGGCTCCGGACGACAGCGAGAACACTTACTGGACGGACTTTAGCGAGGCTTCGTTATGAGTACGTTAGACGTTCGTGACTACGGGGCGGACGGCGACGGGAGCGCTGATGATACACCCGCGATCCAACGTGCGATCGATGACGCGAGCGAGGGGGACACAGTGTACATACCTAGCGGAACGTATCTCATCAGCCACGAAAATCAAAATAAAGACAGAGGTGAGATCCTCAGTATCCGTGGAGACGATCACCCGGAAGACCTGACGCTTACCGGAGACGGAGACAGTTCAATAATACGTCTTGCGGGAGGACATTCAAACAACCTCCAGATGCTGCGCGTCCGTATCCAAAGCGGAATAAAAGGACTCGAAATTCGTGATATCGTTCTTGATGGTAACAACGCCAACCAACCACAGACCCCCGGTGTAGGTCATGGAATTTTGATCCGTGACGCTGAACAGAGTTCACACGGAAACATTGATATTCTGATCGAAAACGTGTACGTTCAGGATACGGTCGGCTCCGGTATCACCCCGCAGACAGGTGGCGTTCGGGTGAACCGATGTACTACTGAGCGGACTGCAAGACACGGGATCAGCCCCGATAACAAAGACAGCGCACCTGAAGAACCCCGAGTCGAAGTGACGAACTGTTTGGCAATCCAAGCTGGCACCGCCTCGGACGGGGGGTACTACGGATTCGACGCGAGCGGTGGGATCGTGTTGATCGAAGATTGTGTCTCCGTTGGCTCGTATCAAGGCGCGAAAGTGACGCCCGCGACAACGGAAGCCACGTTCCGCCGAGTCCGACTCAAAGATTCGCAGAGAAATGGATTTAACCGACCTACGTCTGGTGGGAGCTGTGTGACGTACTTCGACGACGTAGTGATCGAGGGATCGGGTGGTAACTCATTCCGTGGATCGTCGGCGGACAAATACCACCTCGCCGACGGCTCGGAACTCATCTGTACCGGTGGCGGCGTAGACGTACGCGCAGACGTGTTCGTGACCGATAGCGCGACGTTCGACGGTGCCGGCGGGACGTGGTACGTGAACGACTCTGCCTCCGGTTCCGCGTTGCTTAAGTGGGATAGCGGCGGGAAAGCGGAGATCGGAACGCTGTCTGCCACAAACAACGCCGGGGATCTATCCGTGAACGATAACTTCACCGTCCAAGAGGAGAACGGTGACGCGAAGACTGATATAGAGACAGTCCCGACCGCTAACGACGTTGGGGCTTGGAGTGGTGACGGTTCGGAAGACACAATAAAAGAACCCGATGATTCGGAGACGTTCGGTTCATGGACGCCACAGTGGGAATCAACAACCGACGACTGGAAGATAATCTCGGGAACGGCGTTTGAAGGAGGGCATGCGCTTGAGTTTACACAAAATAGCACCACACGAGACCGTTATGCGATGTCTTGGGATACTGTGGGGAAGCCGAGTGATGTCGAAGTTCTCGATCGTTTCAAAGTCCCAAACTTTAATCAAAGCGGATCGCTTGGCAATCACGCACGACTGAATATTCGTTCTTCGGGAGAAGCAGAGTCCGAGAACGGATACTGGATCGAAGTCGAAGCACATGAAAACGCGTTCCGTTTAGGAAAGTATACCGATGGGAGCATAAAGACCCTGGCGCGCTTCGGAACGCCGATGGAAGACACGTTCTTTTACCGGCGATTCAGAGCGGACGGAGACACACTGCGAGCGAAGGTGTGGCCGGTTACCGAGTCCGAACCGGTAGATTGGGCCGTCGAGGTGACTGACCCGGATCATACCGAAGGCTGGGTGGGTGTGGGATCGTTCGATCCCAAAGCCGTCGAGACTGACGTTTTTAGCGTCGGGACCAGCGGAGAATCGGCCCCAGGGCCGTTCGCTGATGCACCGTCCGAGCCGGATGATGGATCTAGCGACGACGAAACTGTAACCGTTGACTCACTTGATGTGCAGGACGTAACAGACACGTCTGCGACGCTGGTCGGCGAACTGACTGACTTAGGCGATACCGCTAGTGTAACCTGTTCTTTCGAATGGCGTGAGCAGGGGAGAGATGAGTGGAATACACTTGATTTAGAGACACTCGATGAGGCCGACACGTTCTCAGCAGTCTTGGATGGCATTGCAAGCGACGCCAGTTACGAATACCGAGCTGTCGCAGAAGGAGACTCCCGTGATGTAGGAGGAGTTATTCAATTCAACACAAAAAACAGAGAGAATAACCTCAGTATCGACCGCTTCGAGGTTACTAACAAGAGCGGATCGAAGTGGAGCTGGTATGACGTCGATTGGACGGTCACAGACGAAAGTGGGTCGCTCGATACCGTCGTTAGTGAACTTCGATATAAGGGGACCACCGTTGCCGCAGATAGCACGAGCGTGAGCGGAGAAAAAGCCCAATTTTCCCACGAGTTGCGAGTCCAAGGAGATGTAGACGAGATCCGATTGTCGGTCAACGATACAGAAAACAAGAGCCAAAATCAAACAGTAAACGTGTGACTACTACACACACCAAACCCGATTAAACGAAAGAAATCGTCAGTCGGGAAAGATTTTATCACCTCCTAACTAATCCAGCGTAGGAACTATCATTCCTTGATGGTAACACGGAGGCGATTACTTGCCCTTTCTTCCCTTTCAATAGCAGGACTTGCGGGCTGTAATTTCAGACGGTCAGAGGAGGATGGTACACCGACGCCACAGCCAGAGCCAAAGCCGGAAGAAGACCCATCCATCTTGAATATCCGTGATTTCGGCGCGGAAGTCGATGGAAGTACAGACGATACAATGGCGATTCAACGAGCACTCTCGGCGGCGGAGTCCGGTGACACGGTTTTTTTCCCAGCTGGAACAACACTCGTGTCGACGGGCCATCACGAAGATGAATACCACATTGCGATCCTGCTCAGTGGTGACGAATTGGCTGATGACGTGACAATAAAAGGTGTTGGACGGAATTCGGTCGTACGTATGGCCGGGGGGCATGAAAGGAACCATCAAGTGTTCTTTTTTGACGTGCAGAGTGGATACCGTGGTCTTGTGGTCCGGGATCTGCGAGTGGACGGAAACAAAGATCAACAGACTGCCGCCCTCGGAAACGGTGGACATGGATTCTTATCGGATAATGCGAATAACCCAGATGTACCGATCGATGTGTTGATCGAGAACGTATGGGTCGAAGACTGCAATCAGTCCGGGATCAGCCCCAAACATGGTGGATTCGTTATAAATAGGTGTACGGTTCAGGGGTGTCCGAAGCACGGAATATCTCCAGATTCATGGAGCGACGGCAAGTACGATCCGCCAATCGAGATCAGAAATTGTTATTCGACGCTAAACGGAAAGGACACTGAAGTTCCGACGTACGGTATTGACGTTTCGGGAGGAAAGGTATTAGTTGAGAACTGTGTCTGCGAGAACAACGGACAGGGGACGAAAACGACACCAGCAGTAATAGAAGCGATATACCGCCGAGTGCGACTTGTGGACAACGATATCAATGGCTACTTACGCCCGAGTACCCCATCAGAGACTGATGGTCGGGCACAAGTTACATTCGAAGACGTGATATCCGAGGGGAATTATAAATTCGGCTTTCAATTAGGGATGGACACGGATTATACGGTTCCATCGGGTGCCAAAATAATCGCTAGAGGAAACTCATACGTCGGAGATAATATCTATATCTCACGAAATGCAGCCCTTGATGCTGATACCGTTATCTCAACCGACGCAATCGATGGACACGGACTTAATTCGACGACAACTGCTGAATCATATATTAACAATTATTATTATGCAGGCAACCACTCGGGACCGACACGTAGTCTTGAGAATATACAGATACTTAATGAGGAAAATATAGCGGATGAATTACGCCGTTTATATAATCAAAGCGAGAACCTGCTCGGAGAAGAGAGAGTCCGTGCCCGTGATCTTGAACTTTCAAACGTTCCGAATGCGAATGAAGTGGGTGCAAGCGACAGTTTTGTACAGTAAACCTCCAGCGATTAACTGGAAACGATACACAATTTGATGGCAAGAACCCGTCGGTAGGCCGAGGTACATCTAAAATAGCTGATCGCGAGCAGAGTAATACTCTTTATGTAAGACGAGAATTCTGACCGGTATCTCCTTGATATTCAATACTTTTGCGATGGCGAGGCGGTGTCGTCCATCATTAAATAGGAGTTCACCGTCACGTCCAATATTCAAGTTCACTTCGTCAACAGGGTATTTATTCAGTTCTCGCTGGGAGCGATATCCCTCGCTCTTGATAAGATTATATAATGATTCGATATATTGACAACGGTCATAGAGTTCCTCCAAGGAACTACAGCCCCACGGACTTTCATCACGCTCGATTGCGTCCGCAAACACGGTGAAATATTTCGTTTCCGACCAGGGTACACCGTGCTTGAAGCGCTCAATTATACCACGATAAACGTACAGTTCTGAAAAAGAAACATCGGAAACGTCCCAATCTCCGTCAAGCACACATCCGGTCCGTTTAAATCGATCAAACGCACCGATATCCAGATACTTGTGACTGTAATCAAGTTGAGTCGTGTATGAGGTTATGTGCTGGATCCGATCAGGATTGATCATTTGGATCCCACAATCATGTACATATTCGCAGGTATAGCGATTTTTCAGGTGGTAGTATTCACATCTTGCCTTGAACAACTGATTTCGTATTGGCAAAAGTAAGGGCGAAAAAGCCGAATAAATCGAAGAATCAATTGATTTGTCTGTTTGAACACGATGCTCTTCGATTGATGAATCTAGATAATCTTGATCAGCAGTCACAGAGACCACCTCCAGTTACAGGCATTTTACTGCGGAGCCCATATGTAAATATCCAACCGAAACTATCTATACTGTCGCCTGAAGCATCGCCAAAACGATGAACCATCACAATATATCTCGCTACGGTTCGATAAATTGCCATATATACTACGCGCTTATTAGAATTAAAGTTATTTTTGTGCTAATCTACTTGAACGGACCCCAAATCGAGGAGATGAGTTAGAACAGACTGCTACGGCGCGGAATGATATTGGTGAAACAGAGTTTCTGGAGACGATGACAGTTGTTTGCTATCTCACTCGCTGTATCCCAACATTCGCAGCTGCGTTTTGATCTCCTCGTCAACCTCGACCTCCTCGGATGTCGAATCGTGACTCCGGACCATCTCGAGGTGGGCTTCCAAAGCAGATCGCAACGTATCTGCAGCCACAGGATCATCGCTCAGACAGTTCCTGCTTTCCGCGGGATCCTGATATCGGTCATACAGAGATTCCGAACCGGATTCGAGGTCACGTATCAGTTTATATTTCCCTGACACTGCCATCGCAATCCCAGTATCCTGTCCGTGCCCACCGGCAAACACAACTCGTTCTTCGGGTGGATCAGAAATGAGTTCAAACACTGAATCACCGACACAGACGGAAGGTACCTCCGTATCAGCCCAATCAAGAGCTGTCGGGAGGATATCGACGTTGGAGACGGGCGTCGAAACGGTTTCGCCACTACATTCGGGTGCGCGTATGATCAAGGGAACGTGAACTTGCGGATCGTACAGAACCCCATCCGGGTGAAATACAGAGTCGTGAGCTCCGAACGCTTCGCCGTGGTCCGAGCCGAATATGAGGAGAGACTGCTCAAGATCAAGCCGTGAATCCAATCCCTCTAAGAGCTCATCGAATTTCCGATCGAGATACACGACTTCACCCTTATACAGTCGTTGTAGCACCTCTAGTTCTGCTTCCGACGTTTGGTCTCGGTGGTTGTTCGCCTTGTGAAACAGCTTGATTGCACGCCTTTTGCTGATACCCTCACTCACCGTTCCCTCTCGGGGGTAATACGGAGTATGGACATCCATATAATGAATCCAAATAAATCGAGGCCCGGCGGTCTTCTCAACCCATTGGAGAACGGCTTCATTGACTTGTCCGGCAGGAACGTATGGATCACCGCCTAATTGAATTCCAAGCCGCTCACCGACAGCTCCATACATCGAGCGTATCCTCCGTGCGAGATGTTTTGAAGGTATATTCTCTTTGATCGTTGGCCAATATTTCGAGGAGAGAGTCGTTTGATCCATTGCTTCCTCAGTATCTCGACCCATATAATAGTCGAAACCCCTATCGTAACCGTACGTGGTACTAAGATACGGATTCGTATTGAACCCCGCCGTCACGTATCCGGCATCAGAGAGAAGTTCGGCGAGATGTGGTCGCCGTGTGCCGAACCCTCCAGAAAGCCCATCAAACATCCAGGGGAAAGTCCCGCTAAAGATCGAGAGAAACGATGCCTTCGTGATTCCTGCATTCGAAAAGGCATTCGTAAAGAATACGCCATCCTCAGAGATCGATCTCAGTCCCTTGAGATTCGCGTTGGGTCCGTCACCATCGGCGATGTAATCGTACTGAAGTGAATCGACAGTGACGAGTATAATATCATTCTCCGGTAGTCCACCTTGGGGCATAACGATTACTCCGGCCCAGTACTGAAAAGTTATATATGCTTTAATTCGATGCTTCTGCAGCACGGTCGCCGGCGAAAATTACATACCCCGGTGTCCGATATTGGCCGAATGGCGGAGTAGACGCCTACAATGTACGATTACGATATATTATTAGCAACCGATCTCATTGCGTCCCCCTATCTTCAATGCATGGTCTTAGAATATTTTCAAATATTGCACAGAGATGATCAAAAGTCTCGAACGAATGCTGAAAAGCGATTCGACGCAATCGCTAACGGATCCCGGATCGTTCTCACGGAGTGCCCGCTGGCGCGCCGATCGTTTCGAAACAGTCGAGAAGAACAATATAGGGTTGATATCGGCGAATTGCTGCATCCGCCCGGCGAAGGGCTGCAAACATGCGAATCGGTGGCAGGGCGTCGGTATCGAGTGAGAGGAAGTTTGTCTCCTCGTCCATCCCCGAAATTGAGTTGATCACCTCCGCGGGCGATAGGAACTGATAATGAGAATCAGCGTCAGTCATTCGATCGCCGCCAGATGGGTCTCCTGAAGCCCTCTAGCGGTCCGCCAAGGCCCATCTCTGATTCATAAGCCGTTCATATCTGATCCGGCCGAACCGACGAAGCAGCGCCGGGGCGATCACAAGATGTGGTAACGTATTACAGGGTGCAGTCACGTCGCCCAGCGGAACTAGACGCCCCGTCGACGACCTGCTCTCTAACGCCGCCGACATCGGAATCGAGGACGGCCGTCTCGCTGGCAATTACCTCGTAGATGACCGTTGGTCTACCCTCGGCGTGATTCAAAAACAAGAGTAGGTCAGCGATGCCGAACCGCTCTGGAAGGGCTTCAGAGGCCACCCCTGTGTAGATGTCCCGGTCGAAATACTCGCTGTCTGTGGCAACGCGCCGAGGATCGGTTTCGAGCGGACCACCGTGCACCATGAAGGCGAACGTCGTGTCCGAGACGTCGAAGTCAGGAGGAGTTCGACGGTCAAGTGGACTCCTTAGCGTTTCGAGAACTCGACGACGAAGAGAACGACCGTCGTCTTTGGCTCGAGATCAAACTTGTGACTGTTATACGTGATCACGCGAAACTTCGGATCGTTCTGGAAGGCGCTCAACCACCCGGATTACGTCGAAAAGTTCGGCTTTTGCGGCTAGCCTGTATCGCGATACTCACCTAGCCGGCGACGGCCCGGTGGGGGATCGAGGGAACTATCATGGTCGTTGTCTACGTCTTTCCGGTGTTGCCCATCGACGTCTACCTCGCTGCCAAGGTCGTCGAGGGATACTCGATGCAGACCTACCGCGAGTACCTATATCCGTGCATCGCCGTGGCGGCGATGTTCGAGTCCTTGGTACGCGCCGGTTAGTCGAACTGTCGCCGCTCGTCGTTTTTGTGATCCTCGTCCAACTGGAGGCCGTCATATACTTGGCGTTCGCACTGCTCCTAAAATGGCAGTTCGATTGGGGGAATAGAACACATACTACGAATCATCTCGGATGGACTTTGAGGATGAACCGATCGAGCTTCGAACCGAACATCCCTCCGAGCGATGGCGACCTGTCGGGAGTCTCGGCGGTTAGTTACCCTATACTAACCACGATTACTTGCATCCACTCAGTAAATGACGTTCGGACACGAACGCAACAATTTGTCACCGTCGTTCGGTCGGCTCTTCGTCTGCCAGCCGTCCGATCCCCGCGATGCGTGGACAGAATCCTACGAACCGAACGTGCACGTCGACGTCTAGTACAACAGATTGTGAGTGCGACAACACCAAGCTACGACTCATGACGAACGGAAATTCACAAGACTCAAATCAGATTGACAGGGCTATCGACAAATCGACGGCGACGCCGCTCGTCAGCGTAGTGATTACCACGTACAATCGACCATCGTATCTCCGCAAGGCGATCGAGAGTGTCCTCCAACAGCGCTACGAAAAGATCGAACTCATCGTCGTCGACGACCACTCCGAGACGGACACGCGCGGGGCGATTTCGGATATCAAGACCGGATCGCTGAGCAGGTTCCAATACATCCGACACGACCAGAATCGCGGCGCGAACGCCGCGCGAAATACAGGGATCGAAGCTGTGTCCGGCGAGTACGTCGCGTTCCTCGACGACGACGATAGCTGGATGCCCGGTAAGATCGGTCGACAGGTCGACGCCTTCGAGACAGCCGATCGGAGCATCGGCGTCGTGTACACTGGTATTGAGGCGATACGGAAGGACGGTCGGGACATCAAGATACCGCCGCCAATCAAGGAGGACATTACGAAAGCGTTGCTGTGTCGGAACGTCGTCGGCACGATGTCGGTCGTCATGGTTCGTACCGAGTTCGCCAAGGCTGTCCCGCTCGACGAGGAGTTTCCGGCGTGGGCAGACCTCGAGTGGTATATCAGACTCTCGCGACGAACCGATTTTAAACGGCTCCCGGAGCCACTGACCGTATACGAGTTTACATCACACGATCGGTTGAGCGACAATCTGGACAAGAGACTCCAAGGCTACAAACTGTTCATCGATCGGTTCGACTCGCTCGCGGCGTCGTATGGTTGGCTTTTCCACCGTAAAATGCGAGGCTGGGCCGCCCAGCGGGCCGGAGCTGCCGCGCTCACGGCCGGACAGTACAGCCACGCACGTCGCCTGTTCGCCACCGCGTTGGCTTCGTATCCGCTAGAGTCAACGTTCGTCGCGTACTTTCTAGCATCGACGGGCGGCCGCGTCACCCACGGCATCACCAGATGGATCAGACGAATCGCGACCTAATAACTCGTCTTGTGGAGGTCATGCCCTGGTTACTCGATTTATAAGTAACTGAACATCTTTGAAACAAGAGCGATGAGTACGACGAGTCGACAAACTGATTGTATGGTCCTGCTGGAATTGAGGACTATACTGGACAAAACCTCCACGTTGTATAAATTTCTTGAATGAATCACAATAATCTTCCCTCGAGTGCTATTGCGCTAGTCGGCACAACTGCACAATCTGTCCAAACAGTGTTATAAAATATCGGATTGAGACAACTGATCAAGCATTGTATCTTCATTCCGTACGACCACGCACACAACGCCAGAATAGACAATAACTGCTACAACACTCGCTTTATGTCTGAAAGCGTGAACTCGGGTGTGAAGCGGTCGCTCGGCTTCGCCGTGCAAGCGCATGGCTGGTTCTGTGCGTTCCGCGAAATTGCGTTGATATGTATCTTCTATAACCTCAAGCGCTTGATCAAATAGCGTATCTCTCCGCCTTACTGCGAGTCACCACAGCCTTTGATTCAATTTGATCACACTAATCGCTCAAGCGCCGACGCGACCTGTTTGCTGACGACGATCGGATCGTTCTCTTGACGAACGCGATCGGCAGCACCCTCACCAAGTCGTTCGCGCAGTTTTCGGTCCGAAAGTAACGTCTCAACCCGATCACGAAGCGCTCCGGAGGTCGTCGGGTCGATCAAAAATCCAGTTTTACCGTCTGTTATCTGCTCGCGCATTCCGTACGCGTCGTTTGCGACGACTGCGAGGCCGGCCGCTTGTGCTTCGAGGACGGCGTTCGGATAGCCGTCTCGATACGAGACATACACAAACGCGTCGGCGAGGTCATACAGGTCGCCAACCTGGTCGACGAAGCCAGGGGTGTATATCCGGTCTCGGACTTTCGGATCGGTCACGCGTCGATCGAGAAACGAGAGCAGCTCAGAATGCTGAGGACCGTCACCGGCGATCACGTACGCGAGGTCAGGATCCGCCGAGAGCAGCGGCAGGATTTCGTCGATCATCGTCAGTGCGCCGCTGAGTTTGGCTTCGAACGAGAGGTTCGTCACGGTGAGTAGGACCGATTCCTCCTGGATATCGTATGTCTCTCTCGCGCGCGCCGCTGTCCCCGATCGGTACGTCTCTTGTGTTGCGGGTACGGGGACAACGGCGATCCGATCGGGGCTGACTCCGGTCTTGGCAGCGACAGTATGGCGGAGATCGGTCGAAACGACAATAAACCCGGCCGCGTGCGAGTATGCGAACGAATTGAGCTGCATACCGGCATTATACCGCAACTGGGCCGCACTGTCGCCCCGGCGGCGTGCGGCGTTGATCCCGTCCTCTTTGAGCCCGCGCCAGTTGTCGCCGACAATTCGCGGGACGATCGGCACCGAAAGCCGAGTTGCAAGAAGTGCAACCAGCGCACCGGTGAGCTCATGACAGTCAAGTATAACGACGTCGGGATCTCGGAGTTCGAGGGCCGGACGGACGTCTGTGGCAATCGTCCTGATTCGATCGCGGATCGAGGATCCGTTGATATCGATTACTGTCGCATCAAGACCAACGATCGATCCGCGGAGCTCCGTCGGCCGGTGGCCGGTGACCGCAAGGATCGACAGTTCCGAATCCGCCACTGTGGTTGTCTGTTTCGTATTATTCTTGTTTTCTATCATGAACTACCTCCATGTGGATCTCCTGAACCCGATCGGCGTGATCGGCCCAGGTCCACCCCTCCGATTGAAGCCGATCGAGCCCCCGACGGCCCATCCTTGCGAGTGCCTCGTGATCGGCGACCGTCGATTCGAGTGTCTCAACGAGCGCGTCCACATCGCCCGGCGGGACAAGCGCCCCGGTAATGCCGTCGTCGACCTGCTCGGGGACGCCGCCAACTGCGGAGGCGAGAACCGCGGTTTCGCTTGCCATCGCCTCGTAGATGACGGTCGGGCGGCCCTCCGCGTGGCTCGGCAACAACAGCAGGTCTGCGGCGGCATACCACCGCTGGAGCGTCTCTGAACTCACACCTGTGTATAGGTGTTCGGCGGAATATGCGCTCGATTCCAGCGCTTTCTGTAATTTCTCGCGTTGGGTACCGCCGTGGCCGATAAACGCGAACTCGATGTTGTCGATCTCGGTACGTCGAAGCAGTTCACAGATCTCGGGGATCCCCTTTCGATCGGTGAACTGACCGACGAAGAGCACGAGTGTTGTCTCCGGAGCGATCCCAAGCTCTCGACGGATCTGTTCGCGCGTGTCGACTGGGAACGACGCTGGATCGGCACCGATCGGGACGGTTCGAACCTTCCGCGGGTCTGTGAGCTGCTTGGCTTTTTGTTGCAGGGCATCGCTGACGCAAAACACCCCAGTCGCGGCTTCGAGGGTCGATTCAACCTTCTTTGCCACTCCCGGCGGAAGTGTGTCAAAATCATTCAAGAGCTTCCCGTGGGAGACGACAAAAAGCGGTACGTCGTGACGACGAGCGTATGGCAACAATCCGTAGCCGTCTGGATAGATGTGGCACGCGTGGATGACGTCAGGAACCTCGAAGGTTCGCTCGACGTACCGCGGGATGCGCTTTGCGTAGGAGCGTCCGGATACCGCATACAGCAGTCGCTTCGGGAGAAGATACCAAAAGCGCGGATAGTGAGCGATGTACGGCCCCCACGACTCGGTCTTTGGGATCGATGCGAACTCCGCGTACGGACCAACCGGCGGCGCGTGCGGGCGCGGTGAGACGACAGAGACGTCTGTACCGGCCTCAGACAGCGATCGGAGGCTTCGGTGATTAAAAAGACCCCGATACGGATTGAGCGGATCGGGATGGTTTATCGCACCGGCGATTATCGAGTACATTGGATCGGTATGATCCGGATTCGACCGCCAAAACAGAAAAGTAGCCGCTCGCTACCGCTCGAGTGCGATCGCCGAGAGTGGTCGGCGAGACATGCGGTTCTTTTCTGCATCGGTAAACGCAAGCGGTTGGTCTCGACGTGAGACTGAAACGGACGCGGTTCCGTCAACAGTCAAATCGGCGATGTCACCGTCCACCAGATAGTGGCGGTCACCGTCGACGACGACACCTTCCGCACTGCTTCCGGACACGCGAGGTTCCCCCATCGGGTCAGTATCTGCGGCTGACTCGAGGGTCCCATCGATGGTAATCCTGAATTTCGAGAGATCGCCGGATCCTGTGATTGTCAACATGCGTTGGTGTCGACCGGTCGGTTGATTCGCTTTTGAAACTACGCTACCAGCTGTTGCCGCGACAAGCGAACCGATCGCCGTCGAGACGAGTCGTAGACACGCTCGCCGACCGAAATTCCGTTGACTGTCGTTGTCAACGTCAGATCGGTCAGTGCGAGCGCGATCGTGTGCCAGATCGTGTGCCATGCGTGTGTTAATGTGTGCATACTCCCCATAAATATTATGTTTCTTACATCTTCTCGGACGGATGAGTGTTCTATCCTCCGACAGTTTGGCGTAGTCGTGCGCTGTTTGTCACCAGCTCACTGGCGCCCCCGTCAGAAGTCCACTGACGTCCCGATCAAGAAGTCCACTGACGTCCCGATCAAGAAGTCCACTAACGTCCCGGTCAAGAAGTCCACTGACGTCCCGATCAAGAAGTCCACTGATGCCCCCATTCAGCAGTTCACTGACGCCTCGTCTGGAACTGGGTCTTAGGATTGATCGGGTGTTGCGAGCGTTGGTGTGTCTGCGAGCTTTCCGTCTTCGTACATCGATTCAAGCGGGTTGTCATCGATCGAAAGCGGCAGTTGGACCCGACCGCGCTGTCGGGAGGACTCCCAGCTTGCGAACACCAGTTCCGTGCCTCTGATTGCGGTCCGTCCAGAAATGAGTGGTTCATCTCCGGTTGTGAGACACTCGACGACGTGCTCGATCGCCCGTTCGTAGTGTGTCACTGGATCCTCAAACGGATCAATCATGAACGGGATGCGCTCGGCGGCGATATCTGCTACTTTCCGAATCCGACCCTCGGTTGGCCCGTAGACGTTCTCGTCACCGCTTCCGATTGCGGTCCACTCACCGTCGGTTCGCATCCGAAGCGGCGGGCCCTCGTTCGGCTGAATCTCGATCTCGCCGTCGCTCCCGACGAGCCGCAAGTACGCATCTACGAGCGATCGACCCTCCTCGGCCGTGGAGGCGAACCCGAGTGTTCCGTCATTGTACCGCCACTGAGCAATCGCGCGCGTCTCGTTGAGCGCGCCGAACCACCGGTTCTCGCGGGCGCAGTCGATGCCAGCCAACACCCACTCGACGCGCTCGCCGTCTGTAAAGAAATCACAGAGGTCGAATAGGTGTGATCCCGCATCAAAAAGATTCACCTCCGACCACTCGAGACGGCGGAGCTCGCCAATATCGCCTGCATCGAGCCGCTGTTTGGCTTCTTGGACCGGTTGTGCGAACCGCCGTTGGTGATCGATCGTCAGCTGCACACCCGCTGATTCACAGACATCGACCATTTGGCGACAGTCCGCAGGGGTCGTCGCCATCGGTTTCTCACAGTGGATCGCCTGTACCGACGGTGCTTGTGCGCAGTCGACGACAATATCGGCGTGGACTGCTGGCGGGACGCAGACGCTGACAATATCGGGTTCAGCAGATTCAAGCATCGTCTGGTGATCCTCGTAGACCCCCTCGACATCGTGGTGGGCGGCGAATGCCTCTGCGTTCTCGGGGACAATATCTGCACACGCAACGATCGAGCAGTCCTTGAGCCGTTCGTATCCACCGGCATGTCGGTACGCCATCGCGTAGCCCTCGCGGTTTCGGGTCTCCGGATCAGCGCCGGTTCCGACGATCGCAACGTCGTATGTCATGTATGTCCTCACCGGATACCGATGAAAAAGTATACGCCTACTAACGACTCGACGTGCAGAAATTGCTAACGACTCGACGTGCAGGGGTTGGCAACGACACGACATGCAGAAATTACTAACGACCCGACATGCAGGAGTTGCTAACGGCTCGACATGCAGAAATTACTAACGACCCGACATGCAGGAGTTGCTAATGATCCGATATGCAGAAATTGCTAACAACCCTAAATGCAGGAAAACTCCGACAGAGCGTTGCGTATGACGAGTCGGTGGCGGTAGTAGTGTGCGATTGACAGCCCAATTAGCGCACCGAGGACCACGAGGGTGAACGCAACGATTGGAACGGTGATGATTCCAGCAACGTGCAGCCCAAACACACCGAACCCGACTCCTGCCACGAGCAAGTAGTACCTCTCCCACTGCACGGTCGGCTCGGTAAACAACGCGATTACTTCTTTCGTTTGCTCGGTTGCAGAAACCTGTTTGGTGTCCGAATCGTACGAGACGAGCTCGTATTCTTCTAGTTTCGGGAGGTGCGATTGGTACAGCGAGATGTACACGCGTTTTGTATCCTCCTCAGAGACTGCTTCTGGATCGATGTCTTGTTCCCATGCCGCGATCTGGGTTGCAAGCTTGCGGAGATCAGCCTCACCCCCTCGCAGGCGGAGAAAACAAAGCAGCGCTCGCCGCCGATCGCTACTCAGGACCTCAAACAGGTCGACCCTCGTCAGCTCGTCCCCGCCAGTCATTTTACCCCACCTCCAGGGGACTGCGATCGACCGAATCGAAAGCCACAGTCAAGCCGTCTGCCGATCGGGTCGTCCTGTACGATCGATCTCATTGTGAAACCCCCGATACGATGCGTTTTATCCGACGGATCCGACAATATGACCACTTGCCGCCGAGTGTCGCGAGCAAGTAGGGATATGAGGCCAAATGTAGCGGATTTGCTGTAATCGATAACAGATAGTACTTCCGAGCCTCCCGATAGCGCCCACAGCGGCGCGCGGTTCCTGCGAGTGCTCGCCGGAGCGACGCGACGAACGATCGCGCGTAGTATCGGCCGTGTTTGCGGGCCATCGCGTAGTGTTTGTTGATAAATAGTGGATACGCAACGTCTCGTTGCGCCTCGAACCCATATCCGATTCGATCGGTGTGATCTACTTTCCTGATTGTCAACGGCGCTTCGATCGGCTCGAAATGACAAATTTCGCTCAGCCGGAAAAACCACTCTCGATCCTGCCACGCCGGAAATCGCTCGTCTGGTAGCCCTGCCTCTGCGATCGCGCTTGCTTTGACCGTAATCGCTGAGAACTGTCCAAAATTCTTGCCGACAAGCAATTGCTTCGTCACGTTGCCGCTGGAAGTTGGTGTTGTAATCGATTCTGTTCCGTCGCGGTGTTCGGTTCGCTTTCCGGTGTACACGACCCCGACAGCCGGATCAGCCGACTCGAACCGCTCAACGACGCGCTCGGCCTTCCGCTCATGCCACCGGTCATCGTCATCGAGGAATCCAACGTACTCGCCGCTCGACGCGCAGATCCCGGTATTTCGGGCAACGTTCGCACCGCGGTTTGTTTCGTGTCTGCGTATCTTGACAGACGCAAGCCGATCGGCATCAGATGGCAGCATCGATTCAGTGACCGGAACAGTTGAGCCGTCGTCGACGACAATCAGCTCTATGTTCGTATACGTCTGTGTGCAGATGCTCTCAAGGGCCGCATTCAGCATCTCTGAGCGGTCGTATGTCGGGACAACGACACTGAGTCGCCGTGGCACGCGGTCGTCTAGATCGAAGCTAGTTGGGTATGGCTCTCGGGATTGTTCGTCGGTTGCGTCAGTCATCAGTTGGTCTCCGCTTGAAGTGCATAGAAGTCAGCGTACTGTCCACCTGCCTCGAGGAGTTCTCCGTGGCCCCCTGTTTCGGTGATGAACCCGTCTTCGACGGTGTATATTCGATCTGCGTCGGTCACCGTTGACAGCCGATGGGCGATAACGACGAGCGCGAAATCACGGTCCATCCGTTCGATGGCGGTGTGGACCCGCTTTTCTAGTGCTGTGTCGAGATCGCTCGTCGCCTCGTCCATCACCAACAGGTCTGCGTCCTTCAAGAGTGCGCGTGCGATCGCCACGCGCTGGCGCTGGCCACCGGAGAGGCGAATCCCGTTGTCTCCGAGTTCGGTGTCGTATCCGTCTTCGAGGTCGTCGACGAATTCATCCACCTCTGCAACCGAACACACCTGTTCGACCTCCTGGCGGGTTGCATCCGATCGCCCAATCATGACGTTCTCTGCGAGGGTTGCATTGAACAGGTGTGGTTGCTGTCTGACGATCGACACCCGATCGCGCCACGCAGACATGTCGACCTCGTCGATCGGTATTCCGTCGGCGTAAATCCGGCCGCTGTCGGGTTCGTACAGACGAGTCAAAAGCGAGGCGATCGTCGACTTTCCCGCCCCTGAGGGCCCAACGAACGCGATGAACTCTCCGCGGCTCACTTCGAAGGAGATGTTCGACAGCACGCGTTCGGACGTCGGGTACGCGAAAGAAACGTCAGCCATCTCGACGGTGTCAACGGGTACCGGCAAGCTTCGACTTCCCGAACTCGGCTCGCGCTCGCGTGAGAGCTCGTCTGTGAACTCCTGAACCCTGATGAGGTGTGGGAGTCGCTGTTCGAGATCGTAGACGCTCTCATTCATGCTGTTTATCATTGGCGTCAGCCGGAAGATCGCGAACAAAAAGACCCCGAACGACGCGAGCGAGAGGTTCGCAAACGCAAATGCAAGGTAGATGAGGGCAAAAAGCGAGATGGCCGCGGCGAGTTGGTAGCCGTCAGTAATCGCGGCCTTGTTCCGTTCGACCTGTATTTTCGCGTCGGTGTACTGTTCCGTTGCGTCGGCGAACTGCGATCGGATTCGCGACTTTAATCCAAAGAGCTTGACGGCACCAATCCCCTGTGTCCCGGCCTGTGCAGATCGCTGAATCCGCTCATTCGCGGTCGCGAGTCGGTCACCAACCGAATAGCCAGATTCGACGACGTAACGCGAACCGAGCACGAGTGTCCCGAACAGCGAGAAGACGATGACGGTGAGAACTGGTGCGAAGTACAGTGCGATTGTGAGGTACACGGCCGCCAAAAGGCCCCGTTGGGTCAGCGAAACGAGCGTGTTTATGGACTTACCTGCGTAGTTTGCCTCGGTAATGATCGCATTCAAGATCTCGTCTGAGCCTTCCTGATCGAAATAGCTCATCTTCGCGTCGAGCGCCCTGTCGAGTGCAACGACCCGAATATGTGTGACATAGTGGACACGGATTGCAGCCCTGAGCCAGGCCACGACGAAACTGAGCGAGTACCGAATCGTCATGGCCACCATTACGCCGGCGACGAGATAGCCCATCGTAAACGGGACGCCGACCGCAGCGTAAGCGGACTGAAATACCCCTAACAAGCCGCCAGAGGGATCGATCGACCCGCCGCTTTCGAAGCTCTCAACGATCGGCAATAGAAAGCTCAGCCCGATCCCCTCAAGCGCCGCCGCGGCAATGCTCAACACGACAATTGCGGCGGCGTATCGGGGACGATACTGGCCAACGCGATAGAGCGCCGCGATCTTCCGGCGGAGCGAATAGTGGTCCGTCATTTACTAGAGTACCCAAACATACCCCACCGGTTACAAAAGGTATACACCGCATACCAGGGTCCGTCAAACGAAGACGACCGTTTCGTTTCTGTCGGTTGGCCCCACAGTCTCTTGTTGCTGGGCCGAGGCGCCCCCCGATCGAGTGGCGCCCGAATCGTTCAAACCAACCGCATTGAGCACACCGACAGACGCCGAGTGGCCCACTCCATTACTCCTCTATTAACTACGTGGCAACCAGCCGCAGGTGAAGACAGTATGTTGGGAGCCCGAAGACGTATCGGTTGTAATGGTAGATTTCGCGGATGTGAGATGGAACGCGGCCAGCGATGAATCTCTTGTACTATCTCCGGGTGTTTCCAAAGCTGTCTGAGAGCTTCGTCCTCAACGAGATTTCCGAACTCACCCAGGCCGGGCACACTGTTGGGGTCTGTTCGGTATACGAGCCTGCCGAAGAGCCAACACACGAGGAGTTCACTGCGCTCGACGTGCCGGTGCAGTACATCGATCCGCCGACCCCGAAGCGACTCGTATCGATTCTGACGGGTGCGACGCTTCGCCCGAGCGTGCTCTCACAGGCGCGATACCGAGCACCACTGAAACAACACCTCGGGAACCTCTATCGGGCCGATCGGTGCATCAGATTTGTCGACGATCTCGATTGGGAGATCGACCACGTGCATACACACTTCGCCGATCTGACCCAGTTTCCGGCTGCATACGTCGCAGCCCATTACGACACGCCTTTTAGCATCACCGTCCACGCCAACGACATTTATCGGGAACCGATCGGCGCGTACACCACTCCGTTGCTCCGCAGCGCCGATCGGATTGTCACAATCTCTGCGTACAACCGACAGTACCTCAACAATCGGTTCGTCGAGTCAACGCCGATCGAGGTCGTCCGGGCGGGCATCCGTCCGGAAAAGTTCGATGCGACCGGGGAGTCCACGGATAACCGCATCCTGACCGTCGCCCGTCTCGTCGAAAAAAAGGGGATCTCGGACGCGCTCGCGGCGTTTGCACAGATCCTCGAGCGGCTGCCAGATGCCACCTACCACATCGTTGGTACAGGACGACAGCGCGAGATGCTTGAGCGACAGGCCAATACACTCGGCATTACCGATCGCGTCGAATTCCTTGGGACAGTCGACGACGAGACACTCCGGAGAGAGTTTGCCGAGGCGCAGTGTTTTTTGCTCCCCTGTGTCGTCGCCGAATCCGGAGACCGTGACGGTATTCCGGTTGTTCTCATGGAGGCCATGGCTGCCGGGGTCCCCCCGGTCTCAACCCACATCTCGGGGATTCCAGAACTCATCACACACGACGAGGATGGGTTGCTCGTCGAGCCAGGAGATTCCGCGGCGATCGCAGCGGCGGTTGTCAGACTGTTGAATAGTGACGCGGACCGCCGTGCGTTCGCTCGCGCGGGACAGGAGACCGTTGAACAACGATTCAACATCGCCACCGAAGCCAAAACTCTCGCGAAGGTCTTCGAATCCGCACAAACCACAACAACGTGATTGTCGGCCAGCTCACGTGTATTTGTGCTACAGGCTCTAAGTGGAACAGCTATGGCCAGTCGGGTGGCAGATCGTCAGAATGCGTTTCGAGCAGGTCAAGCAGTGCCTCGATCTCTTCGAACTGCGTCCCCTTCGAAAGTTCCCCAGTCTCTTGATCCCACTCGATGTATCCTGCATCCGCTAGTTTCGGCAGATGGGTATGAACGACGGCTATTTCGTCGTCATCTATCCCGTCCTCGCTTTGAACCATCACGTCACCTTGCGTTTCGAGTGTTCCCTTTTTCATCAACAAAAGAATCATTCGGCGACGGCGTTTACACAGGGTGTCGAATATACGGTCCATCTCCGGACGCAGCAGGACGCTTTCGGACACGTCGCTCACTGAATCCGGCAAATCATCATTTTCTCCGCCGGGTGACATACACAGATACAGAAATGAACTGCCTATAGTTACTTGTGATACAACAGACATATATGGTCGTATTATGGTGCCTAACCGAAGGCGATATTTCCAATTGTGACCAACACGAGCGTCTGCCAACGGGTCTCTGGGCTTTGTATCCAACGTCTGACCGTCTGACACACTGGCCGCTTTAAACCGTAACAAGCAGAATTCCACGGGTCACCGCACCCGTGGTAATTCACTCGGCATACTGATGGCCGATATGCGTTGTATACTCACCACAGTACGTCGGTCAGAATCAAGTAGTTCTACAATTACGCCTCCACCGAATTCCCTAAGCGTCCCGCCCCGAAATCGCTGGCGAGCAACCGGCCCGTATGGGCTCTAGTAGCGTTTGCAATTATTTCCACTTCCATTCAGGAACTGCTGGTTCACGCTCTCTCAGACTGCATTTCGAGGTACCTGTTGCAAAGCGTTGCAAACGGTACTGTAGTCGTCGCCAACAATCGACCGTGTCACGCCGACTTCCCGTTTCTGAACCGGCGTTCGATCGCAGACAGCGCACGGATGGTCGATTGGGCCCGATCGGCTGAAAGCAACGAGAGGAGGCCGTAAGCCAGTGCCGCCCTGAGGTCGCCGTTATTGATAAACAGGGTATGATACAACGCTCTGGCCTGTGCCCTGTTGCCCGCGTTGAGGTGCGTTTCAGCTGCGTCTCTGTGGTGGCGACTCCAGGCACGCTCAGCGGTCCCGCGAGCATTGAGGACATCAGCATGTTTCTCAAGCACCTGTTCGCGGTATCGAAACAGCGATTCGAGATCAGCGATCATCGAATCGTCGTGATATCGCCGATCGATGAGCGGTTCAGCGATGCACGCAATGTCGTACTCTGCAGCCACTCTGAGGTAAAAATCCCAGTCCTCACAGTATCGCATTGACTCGTCGAAGCCGCCGACGCGATCGACGGCCTCTCTTGTCACCATCACGCTGGACGGCGTGCCGATCACGTTCTCGACGTAGAGCTCGGGAGAGGATTCTTCATGCTCTGGTCGGATCGTGCGGAGCCGCTGTCCGTTCTCGTCGATGTGATGTGCACCAGTATACACCAGCCCGATCGACTCGTCACCCGATTCGAACCGCGAGAGCTGCCGTTCTGTCTTTCGTTGATGCCACCGATCGTCGTCGTCAAGGAACGCAATGTACTCCGCGTCGGTTTCGGCGATCGCCTGGTTTCGTGCGGCCGGGAGCCCCTGTGGCTCGTCGTTGTGTCGGTAGAGTATTTGACGCTCAGGATACGCCGATCGAAGCTCCGAGACGACGGTCGCTGTTCGTTTATCGTCGCTGCCGTCGACGACAACGACCGCTACGTGACCGTGCGTCTGTTCGCAGACGCTTTCGATCGCTTCTCGGACGTATCCTGGCCTGTCCATGGTCGCGATTACCGCTGCGACCGTCGCAGTCTCGCGCATCTCAATTTATATAAGTAATATCGTCGGGGTATTCTAAGATATGCACGTGCTAACGCCCTGAGACGAGGAATGCGAGCGAATCGGTGTATACGGCCGATATATAAGCGGTTAGTATCCTCATTGAAAATAGAAGATTATCTGTGAACGTTTTTTTCACCCGGTTGTGGGGTTCTGTATAACAAAGCCCACACAAACATGTGTATATCACTAAGGCCGTGTGATTATGACCAAACACCGCTTAAATACCGACTCGGTGGACTACGTGTTGAACGCCTGCCACCACCGTCACGACTGGACGTCCTCAGAGCCGCTCAGCCACTCGGTCGTTCAGGCAATTGCCGACTGCAAACAAACAGACCCTGGAAGCGGGCCGCCGCTATCAGACGCGATCAACACCGATAGCCTCGATCGGCTTTTCATGATCTACCAGTCAGAGGATCACTGCACTGATCACGTCAGATTCACACATCACGACTGTACTGTGGTGGTCTATCGTGACGGCCACATCCTCGTCTATCCGCACGACCAGCAACGCCCGGGGATTGTCGACCGATAACGATCCGTACTCTCATCGACGGCCGCTGTCAGTCGACCAGGTCGACGTACTGGTTCTCCCAGCTTCGACGCTCATGAAGGGCGCTCTCGCCGGCCTCAGTGATTTCGTAGTAGTTTGTCCGTTTGTCGATGCGTCCCTGTTCGAGGTAGCCGAGTTCGACGAGTGTATCGAGGTTCGGATACAGCCGCCCGTGAGTGATGGTGTCGATCTCCTTTTGGAGCTCGGATCCGATCTGCTGACCGGATGGGTGATTCAATCCAGCGGCGACGTACAACAGGTCTCGTTGAAACCCCGTCAGTTCGAACATGTGCGATCACACGGGTGGTAGTCATTTGGTTAATATGAGTGAAATTCCCACTAACAAGGGGATATGCAGTGTCAACAGGTTATTACACAGACACGTTGAACCGCTTTGAGTAGGACCCAAATTGTGTATTATTGGGAGTCATCAGCCGATCGATCAGCGAACGTTGATCGAGCTGGGAGATGACTACAGTAGACAGAATCACCTATCAGCCAGCCCATAACAAACCCTCCGTTGGACGAGGTTCGTTTGTGCTCACCGAGACTGATATTTTGATCACCGGCGGTTCCGGATTTATCGGCGGTCATCTGGCAAAGTCACTGACACCGGACAACCGGGTCACTGTACTGGACGTCGATCAACCGACAGAGACGAGCTCACTCGAGTTCATACACGGCGACATTCGAGACAAACAGACTGTCGAACAGGCGGTTTCTGGATGCGACATCGTCTTTCACGAGGCGGCACTCGTGAGCGTCTCCGAATCAGTCGCTGATCCTCGTCGATCCCACGAAATCAATGCGACTGGAAGCTTGAACGTGTTCGAGGCCGCCCGCAAACACGACGCTCGTGTTGTCGTCGCCTCGAGCGCGGCGATCTATGGCGAACCCGATCGCGTGCCCATCCACGAAACGGATTCACTTGATCCCACGTCTCCGTACGGGCTGGACAAACTCGCGACCGATCGCTACGCCCAGCTGTATCACGACCTCTACGGACTCGACACGGTTTCGCTCCGCTATTTTAATGTATACGGTCCAGGCCAGCGGGGCGGACAGTACGCTGGCGTTATTCGTGCGTTTTTGTCCCAAGCGCGAGCGGGCGATCCCATTACGATACACGGCGACGGGAAGCAAACGCGTGATTTTGTCCACGTTGACGATGTCGTCCGCGCAAACGTTGCGGCTGCGACCACCGACGCAGTAGGGTCTGCTTATAACATCGGAACGGGCTCTCCAATAACAATCCGTGAGCTGGCTGAACAGATCAAATCTACCACCAACAGCCGCTCCGAACTCGTTCACACCGAGCCCCGATCGGGCGATATCCAACACAGCTGTGCGGACATCACTCGCGCCCGTGAGTCACTTGGATATGAACCGTCGATCTCAATCGAAGAGGGACTCGACACACTCCTCGTGGCGTCGTCGCAGTGAGGATTACTCGGGGGTGACGACGCGGAGAGTGTTCCTCGCCAGTCGCTCAGAGCAAAATGATACCGATCGGAGGTACCTGTGGGGGATTGGGACCTTGGGCGGAACGACTACCTGATGAGGTCGCGCTACTGTCGTTCGTAGATTGCGAGTCCGAGCAGCGCTGACAGAGCGATGACCGTCCAGACAACACTTGGAACCGCTGCCAGCGGACCAATACCAGTCAGTCCGATGAGCACGATCGCGGAGACTCCGATCGCGACTGCTAACTCGGTCTGTCCATCGCTCGCCGGTTCTGTCTCGGTGTCGAGGTATCTGTCGAACTGCGAGATATCCCGGAGTTCGATCGTCCCTCGGCTCTTTTCGTAGTCGACGACCCCGTACTCATCCATCTTCGGGAGATGGCACTGATACAGGCCAATATAGACGCGCTTGCGCTGACTCGAAGATATCTGTGAGACGTCTACGTCGTTTTCGATGGCGGCGATGTGTTCGGCTACCACATCCAGGGTCGCAGAACCGTCCTCCTGGTTCTTTAAATACTCTATGACCATTCGACGGCGCTCGTTCTTTAGAATCTCGAATACTTCTCCGATTTCCAAGTCCGCCTGTGTGTCCCGTTTTGGACCGAGTAAGTCATCGATACTCGTTCCCGTTTTTGAGTCTGTCATTTCCCCCTCATTGGTTTCCCCCACTGAAGCGCTGGAACTCATTACTACAGTCAAACATGATCTGGACCTATAAGTAATGCCTTCATACTTCACAATTAAGCCTGTTTAATTTTGGTTAGTATCGTGTTAATTGGTGTCTCACACAGATACTCATAATAACGTTTTCATTGCACCGATCGGCTACCTGGGGTCGGACGGATCAGTAACTCGTTATAGATGACCACATAACCGAACCGCTCTACCCAGTGAGTTGCAAACACAGGTAGCAGCTCTCAGATCCGCTGGACCTCGAAGCCGGCGGCCCGCCACTCGTCAGCATCGATCATCGCCTTCGTGTCGACGACGACCGGTCGCCGCATCCGATCTGCGAGGACGTCTGGATCGAGCGCTTTGAATACGTCGTGATCCGCAGTCAGCACGATCGCGTCCGCGTCTGTCGTTGCTGTTTCGACATCTGTGAGCGCGAGTGTTGGATCGGAGACGAGTGGGTCAGCCACGGTGACAGTCGTTCCTGCATCCCCCTGTGCGTGGAGTTCGCGGGCGAGTTTCACCCCCGGACTGTTTCGCGTATCGTCGACGTTTCCTTTGTACGCTGCTCCAAGGACTGCAATCCGACGGCCGTCGAGTGAGCCAAGCACGTCACACAGCAGCTCAATCGCGTAGCCGGTCATTCCGTCGTTGACCGCTCGTGCGGTCGCAATGAGGTTGAGGGTGTCCTTCCCGTCGTCGAGGAACCACGGATCAATCGGAAGACAGTGCCCACCGACGCCAGGCCCTGGCTGGTGGAGTTCGACCCGTGGGTGTCCGTTCGCGAGTTTGATCGCCGTCCGTGAGTCGATCTCGTGGGTTCCCGCGAGGCGGGCGATCTCGTTTGCGAGCGCAATGTTCACGTCTCGATACGTGTTTTGAATCAGCTTCACGAACTCCGCAACCGTTGGATCCTTGACGGTGCTTATTTCGCCGGTGACGAACAGCTCGTACAGCTGTACTGCGGCGTCGATCGACGTCTGTGTGAGTCCCCCAATGATTCGATCGTTTGAGCGCAACTCGGCGATGATGTCCCCCGGGAGCACGGTCTCCGGGCAGTGGACGAGACCGAAGTCCGATCCAGCGACGAAGCCCGACTCCTCAAGAATCGGTGCAAGCACATCTGTTGTCGTCCCTGGTGGGACTGTCGACTCCAAGACGACCGTATCGCCCGGCCGAATCAACTCCGCTACGGCACGGCCCGCAGATTCGACGTACTCCAGGTCCGCTTGTTTGGTTTCGTGGTCGAACGGGGTTGGGACACAGATCACGTGATACGACGCGGGGACTCCTTCGTCGACAATCCGAAGGTTTCCGGACTCTCGTGCCTGAGTCACGAACGCCCGAAGCCCCGGCTCGTCGAGGTGGACGTCGCCGTCTCGCAGCCGCGATCGGACATCCGGATTCGCGTCGTATCCTGCCACGCGGTGATCGTAGTTGGCGAGCATCGCTGCCGTTGGGAGGCCGATATAGCCGAGCCCGTGGACGCAGACCTCACTCATGGGATCGGGGTCAACCGCCGTCCAGTCACGTCCTCAACGATGCGTATTCCAGCGGTTCCGTCGCCGAACGGTGGGTCCCAACTGCGGTCTGTGAAAAGCGCCTCCAAGACGGCCTCTTCGATCTCACCGCTGCCCGGTGGACACAACCGATTCGCGCCGGCGGTGATTGTTTCGGGGCGTTCGGTGCTGTCGCGGAGCGTCACGCACGGCACCCCGAGAATACACGCCTCCTCTTGCACGCCACCGGAGTCGGTCAAGATGAGCTCTGCGGCAGATTCCAAGCGGAGGAAGTCGAGATAATCGAGTGGTTCGATCGTCCGGATTCGGTCGGGGACGGTGAGCCCAAACGTGTCGAGACGCTTTGCCGAGCGGGGATGGATTGGATAGATCACGTCTGTTTCGTGCGCCGCCGCCGCTCGACCAACGCCCTCGAGGAGGCGTTCGAATCGATCGGGATCGTCGACGTTCTCAGCTCTGTGAGCAGTCAGGAGGAATAGCTCGCCTGGCTCCACCCCGAGTTCCGCACAGATAGTACTGTGTTCGGCGGCGATCCCTCGGTGCTGTGATACTGCATCGACGACTGTGTTCCCTGTGACGGTAATCCGATCGTCTGGGATGCCTTCGTCACGAAGCTGTTGTCGGCTTCGGTCTGTCGGCGCATAGAGGCGATCGGCCACGTGATCGGCGACGACCCGATTCAGTTCCTCGGGCATCGCTCGATCGAAGCTCCGGAGGCCGGCCTCGACGTGGCCGACCGTTATGTCCAATTTGCCCGCTGTGAGCGCGCCAGCCAACACGCTATTTGTGTCGCCCTGAACGAGTACGGTATCGGGCTGGATCGTTTCGAGGATTCCTTCGAGTTCGATCAACATCTGCCCCGTCTGGCGCCCGTGGCTCGCGGATCCGACCGCGAGGTTGTAGTCGGGCTCGGGAAGCTCAAGCTGGTCGAAAAACACCTGATCCATCGACTCCGAGTAGTGCTGACCAGTGTGGATGAGTGTGTACTGAATCCCGCCCGTCTCGCACGCACGGATCACGGGTGCGAGTTTGATAATCTCCGGGCGGGTACCGAGTACGATCGCGACGTGTTCGCTCATTGTTCCGAACCGACCCTCCGATCAACGGGGTGTTCGGCCCGAAGTACTATCGACACGCCTGTGGTGGCGTGCGCGCTGTAGGCAGTACCGCTTTGACAGTTGATGGAGTGATAGATGTCCGTCATGATGCGCGCGAGAATCGCCCTTGTAATCGGGGCAATACTGGCTATCTTGATGCAGACGATGCCGGGGCTTCGTTATACACACCTTCACCGTGACGAAGACCGGTCCTAAACAGACCGTTTGCGCCGGGTGGCGGTTATCTTGACTATAACAATTCGGCACAGGAGCGTACCTCATACACGATCACGCACGGGTGGTCGTCGAGGACAATACATCCATGTCAACGGAAAAGAAACCACTCCGAGCGCCTCCTGGGGAGGCTGAGTCGCGACAGGCTGTCAGCGCCGATCGCGTGTATGCGCAGGTCGAATCGGACTTGCTCGCCGACTCGTCAGCCCAACAACCTGGTGTACTTGTCGGAATTCCCGCGTACAACGAGGCCAATACGATCGAGTCTGTCGTCGCTGATGCCCTCGCATATGCCGATGAAGTGGTCGTCGTCGACGATGGGAGTAGTGACGAGACTGCACAGCTCGCAAAAGCGGCTGGAGCAACAGTGATTGTTCATCCGGAGAACCGGGGGTACGGTGCGACAATACAGACGCTTTTCACCCGAGCGCATGAGACTGGGGCATCGTATCTCGTTACCCTCGATGGGGACGCTCAACACGACGTTTCAGATATTAGCACCCTCGTCGAAGCGTGCGATGACTCGGACGCGTCGGTTGTTATCGCCAGCCGGTTCCTCGGCGGATCGCGCTCGAGTATCCCTCTGTACCGTCAGTTTGGACTGGCGGTCGTAAACGGACTGTCGAATCTCGCCATTCGGCTTCGCGGGGGAAGCACAACGATTTCAGACACACAAAGCGGATTCCGCGCCTACGATGCGACCGCAATCGAGACAGTCGCCGATGCGGAAAATATCGGTCTCGGAATGGACGCGAGCTTAGATATCCTGTTCCACGTGGTCAGTCACGGCCACAGTATCGCGGAAGTTCCCACGACAATAAACTACAATGTCGAAGGATCGAGCACGCACAATCCGTTTATCCATGGGTTTAGTCTCATCCGATCGATCGCGGTCGAGTTCACTCGAATGAGAGAGTGAGTGGGCAGCCCTCCTGGGACTCGCACGCGCATCACACTGTCATTTCGTGGGTCCGTCGTTTTCCGCCTAACCGGCCTCAGTAAACCTTCTTTTTGAGAGACAATTCTGCAAGAATTTATGAATATTTATGTATCCGGTAGTTCCAAGAATATTTAGACTACATCGATGGGCACACAACAGTCAGACAACGTTGGGGGCGATTCCGGGCAAGAATCAGAGACCACCGTCTCTTTTGAATTTGATCCAACAGGCGAGAATATCATCGTAGAAATAATCGAAGCCATCTCTGCTGCGACGGGAGAGGATCCAATGGGGTTACCTCCGCTCGGCGCGGTGATCGACCCAGATGCGCTTGAAGCGTGCATTCGGTCTGGAAACGAGACGGTTGAGATCTCGTTTGTATTTGAGGATCGACAAGTTACTGTCGCCGCGTCTGGCAGCGGAACCATTCAGCAGCTACAGTCTTCCTGATTACCGAAACAACGCGGCAGTCACTGTTCCTGTCGGTATTCAACTACACTGAGTGCTCCCACGGCGATCATCACGATCGCGCCGATCACTGTCGCCACGACGAGGCTACCCAACCCGGCGGCAATGAGTATTCCAGCGAGCCCTCCGATCGATATGCCGATATACACCGGTTCCCATCTGCGATGTTGGTCAGTTGTCTCGAAATATGCTGCAACAGCCTCGAGTGTTGGTCCCTCACGGACAACACCAGCCTCTGCGTCGTAGCGAACGACATCAGCCTCCGCGAGCTTTGGGATATGCGTCTGGTACAACGAGACGTACGTTCGCTTGCGCTGCTGTGCATTGAGTTCCTCTTGATCAATCTTTGCCTCCTTGGCCGCGAGCTCGGCTGCGAGCGTCTGTAGATCGATCTCTCCTGAGCCGGCTTTGAGTCGGTGAACGATGAATCGGCGTCGGGAACTGCTCAGCAGGTCAAAGACGGTATCCTGCGACAGTTGGGGTGTATCGTTGTGGGCCATTCGAAATCGATAGTATCGTCGAGTGTTCGAGAGAGTCGTTTCACAAGAAAGCGCTTTGTTAACTGTTAGTTTCTGCAAATAACCCAACAATACCAGGTGGCGGCAGGTGAGTGAGCGAGACGGACAGCTGACAGCGATCACAGCTCGCAGGTTCAGTAAGAGGTTATCGGGTGTGTCGGATGGTAGTCTAACGCATAACAAAACCTCACTCGATGGTTAGTTCTCACACATCATGAGTCCTCCTTGCAGGCTTGAAGTCTTCGCAGTGAACGTTAGTGCAGGACAGACAATCGATCGATCGACCTCTAACCACGCTGAGGGACAGTAGTATGTGTGGTATCATCGCACGCGTTGGCTACACAGACGCCGTCAACGAGTTGATGGTTGGGTTGAAAAACCTCGAATACCGCGGGTACGACTCCGCTGGTATCGCTGTTACCGATGGCACGCAGATCGATGTGTGTAAAACGCACGGAGAGATTGGCGCGCTTCGCTCGGCACTCAAAGCGCGATCGCTCACGGGAGCGGTTGGGATTGGCCACACGCGCTGGAGCACGCACGGACCGCCAACTGATGCGAACGCACATCCGCACACCGACGATACCGGTCGTGTCTGTGTGGTCCATAACGGGATCATAAACAATCACGAGGCGCTCCGAACTGAGCTCCAGGCTGGCGGACATACTTTCACGAGCGAAACTGATACAGAAGTCGTTCCGAACCTCATTGCTGCGGGCCTCCGTGAGGGCCGCTCGCCCGAGGACGCGTTCCGTGACGCAATCGAGCGGCTCGAAGGGAGCTACGCGATCGCAGCACTCATCGAAGGATCAAACACCGTATACGCCACGCGGAACGGCTCCCCGCTTGTTCTCGGCCTCGGAGAAGAGACCTCGTTCCTCGCGAGCGACGTTCCCGCGTTCTTGGAGTTCACCGATCGCGTCATCTATCTCCAGGACGACGATGTTGCAATTGTTCGACCGGAGGGCTTCGAGTTGACGGCGCTCGACGGCACTCCTGTTGACAGAGATATCCGGACCGTCGAATGGGACGCGAACGACACCTCCAAAGCCGGGTACAGCCACTTCATGCGAAAAGAGATCGACGAGCAGCCGACATCGTTCCGCCAGACGATCGAGGGCCGAACAGCCGACGGGACAGTCGAACTCGAATCACTCCCACCCGGTGAGTTTGCGGATACGAGAGAAGTTGTCTTCGTTGCCTGCGGGACGTCACTCCATGCGGCGATGTACGGGGCCCGACTGTTTCACCGGCGCGGGATCCGTGCGACTGCGATCCGCGCGAGCGAGTTTGCCCACGATCCGGTCCCGCTCGACGACCGATCGCTCGTGATCGCGGTGACCCAAAGCGGTGAAACCGCAGACACCCTTGGGTCGCTTCGGGTCGCCAATGAAACCGACGCACGCACCCTCGCCGTGACGAATGTCGTCGGGTCGACGGCCGCTCGAGAGGCTGACGATGCGATCTTCATTCGTGCGGGGCCCGAAATCGGTGTTGCCGCCACCAAGACCTTCTCCTCGCAGGTTGGGGTGTTGGCGCTTTTGGCCGAGCGGATTGCCGTCGACACAGACGCCGATCCTGGCAATCCAGCGGTGCTCGAAACGCTAGCCCAACTGCCCGAGCATATTCAGGCCGTCGTTGATTCGCCCGCAACTGCCCAACTCGCCGAACGGTACAGACATGCAGACGCGTACTTTTTTGTTGGGCGTGGCGTCGGCTACCCGGTAGCCTGTGAAGGCGCGTTGAAATTCAAAGAGATCACCTACGATCACGCTGAGGGATTCGCAGCTGGAGAACTCAAACACGGGCCGTTGGCGCTCGTTACACCCAATACGGTCGTTATTGCGCTGTTTACCGGACGAAACGATCATCTCACCCTCCACAACGTCGAAGAGGCACGGAGTCGCGGTGCGTCCGTCATTGGGATCGGACCCGAATCCTCGACAGACGTACAAGCCGCCGTCGACGAGTACCTGTCAGTCCCCTCGGTTCACCCCGAACTCGCCGGCATACTCATCAACATCCATCTACAGCTGTTAGCGTACCACGCCGCGAACCTCAGAAATCGGGCGATCGACAAGCCTCGCAACCTCGCGAAGAGTGTGACTGTTGAGTGATGTAGATTCTCGAGTGGCTACCTCCTCGATCGACCGAATACGCCTTTCGTCGGGGAGTATAGTCTCTTATTAACAATAACCCAGTCGATCCACTCGACGATTGATGTCCACTCAGGAAGCCGAATCCGACGATCGATTCACTGCGACGATCGTGAGATACAAAGACAGTCCCGACGAGTGTACAATCCACCCGAGGCGGGTCGACGACAACTCCCGGACGACCGCGTGGATCACCGCACTTGAAGGGTCATTTGTTTCGCTTTCGACCTGTCGGTGAGTCCGGTTTGGTGGTCACTGCCGCTGAAGCGGGTGCTTAACTAACACCGTCTGGTGGGACGGTGTGAGCAATGTCGCATGCTGATCACCCCCACAATGAGAGCGGCCGCCGCCGCGGTTCATCGTCACCGGCGCCCCCCGTTGAACTCCGTCACGGCCGTGTGGTCACCCCTGATACGGTTATTTCGGACGGCTCTGTGCTCTTTTCAGGAGGAACGATCGTCGACGTCAGCGCAACCACTGACCCGCCACTATCCGGTGCCCACTCTGTCGACGTTCGCGGAGCCGTTGTGATGCCGGGGATTGTCGACCTGCACGGGGATGATATCGAAAGCGAACGCACCCCACGCTCCTCTGCGCAGGTCGCGATCGACACCGCGCTGACGAGTACCGATCGCATAAACGCGCTCAACGGAATCACGACGAAGTTTCACGCCATCGCCTTCGAGGAGACGCCAGAGGACAACCGATCGATCGCGGAGGCGACGGAGCTGGCCCGGAACATCCACCGAACCGACGGGCTGCTTATTGACAATCGAGTGCACGCACGATGTGAACTCTCGCGTCCGAGCGTTGACGCCGTCGCGGCGCTCCTCAGCGATGGCATTGTTGATCTCGTCTCTATCATGCACCACGGTCCCGACGAGGGACAGTTCGACGACGCCTCCTTTCGGAATCACTACATCAACGATCGGAACGTCCCTCGGGAGGCGATCGACGACCTCGTCGCCAATCGACAGGCTGTGTCCGAGGAGACGCTCATGGCGTGCGCTGGCCGCGTAGCCGAGGCTGCCGCAGCTGCTGGGGTCCCGCTGGCGTCACATGACGACAACACCGTCGAAACTGTCGAGTGGATGGGGTGCCTTGGCGTCGATATTTCTGAGTTCCCCCTGACGTTGGCTGCAGCCGATCGGGCGACAACGTGTGGCATGACGACTGCGATGGGTGCACCGAACCTCATCAGAGGAGAGAGCCTGTGGGACAACCTCAGGGTCTGTGAGGCGATCGACGCCGGGGTGCTCGACGTGCTCTGTTCGGATTACCACCCGCCCTCGATGCTCGCTGCGCCGTTCGTCGAGACCGGTGAACCGCTCTCGACCAGGGTTGCTCGGGTCACCCAGAACCCCGCTGCTGCCGTTGGGCTGGCCGATCGCGGCCGGCTCGAACGCGGTGCACGCGCGGACGTGCTCGTCGTCGATCCGGAGCCGGTCCCAACGGTCGAGCGTGCGTACATTGGTGGTATCGAGGCCCTGCGAACGGGCGGTCAAGCGACTGTCTCCTCGACCGTTCGCGGGCCAGCACATTGATCGTATCGATCTCGGCAGTGAAAACTCCGTGCTCACTGAAACGGCGCTGGCGGCACTGACGGATCGACCATCGGCTCTGGGTAGTCACTCCCGAGTTGCACACCGTAGTCGGTTTGCTCATCTGTGCTCATCGTCCACGGCTCGTGGGCATACCGTGGCGGCAGGTCAGCCAATTCGGGTAGCCAGTGGCTAACGTATGCTGCGTCGCTGTCGTACTGTTTCGCTTGCTTGCTGATATTGAAGTACCGATCGCGCGAGTCGTTTCCGACCCCCGCAATGTACGCCCAGTTGCCGTAGTTCGACGCCGGATCGTAGTCAACCAACTGAGTCTCAAAGTAGGCTGCACCCCACCGCCAGTCGATGCGGAGATGGTTGACCAGAAACGACGCGGCGTTTTGTCTGCCCCGATTTGACATGTACCCCGTCTGATTGAGTTCACGCATATTTGCGTCGACGAAGGGAACGCCCGTCTCGCCGCGGGTCCAGCGATCGAACGCCGTCTCGTCGTGTCGCCACTCGATATCGGTCCGCTGCCGTAACCCTCCCAAGGTGAAGAACGATCGGCCGTGCTTTGCGACCTGGAACTGAAAGAAGTCTCGCCAGATGAGTTCGAACAACAGCCAGTACGTCGAATCGTTCGAAACACGTTCGTCCTCGTAGCGGCGCACCTCCCGTTCGACTTGCCGTGGCGACAGACAGCCGGCGTTGAGCCACGCCGACAGCTTTGAGGAGTATCCCTGCCCGAGCATCCCGTTTCGCGTCTGCTTGTACTCTCGAAGCCGATCCTCGTCCCAGAGGTACTGATCGAGACGATCGAGCCCCGCTGTTTCACCGCCCTCGAATGAGAGGACGGCGCGATCGTCCCGCGCCGGCGGTTCCAGATCTGGATCTAAGTCCTTGAGCGCTGGAATCGTGCCCGGATCGATCTCGGCGAGCGAACTACCATCGATCTCGGCGAGCGAACCACCATCGATTTCCGGCGCTGGGAGCGGCTCACGGACGGTGCTATCGCGCTCGACGGACTTGCGAAAGCTGGTGTATGTGTCGCTGATCGACCGGTAATCCGTCGGCAGATCGTTGAGGTGGTACAGCGTGTGGGTCCACACCCGCTCGACGGCGACATCTGCCGCACGAAGAGCCGTCTTCACCTCGGTTTCGACGGCCATCTCCTCGGGGGCGGGGTACGTCGCCATCACGACGCGATCGGCACCGACGCGATCGGCCAGTTCGGGAATGACTGTCTCTGGGGGGTTGTGACGGACGATGAGATCTGAGCCCTGCTCCCGCAGCGACTCGCGGAGGTCACGGACGGACTCCTGGAGAAACTGCGCGCTGTGTGCCCCGGTTTTGTGAAACGCGAACGAATCCGTCCCACCGTAGGACTGTTCGCCGTACGCCCGCGGATCGAACGCGTATACGGCGACGAGAGAGCCGTCCGCCGCGGCCGATCGAAGGGCCTCGTTATCGTGGAGTCGACAGTCGTTGCGAACCCACCAGATAGTCGGTGTAGCCATACCCAAACTAGGGGGTGCATGGCTTTCAACCCCCGAACTCATCGCGTTCGATACGTCGATCGATCGTCGCTGAAATACCGGCTACACGATCGCCGAGTGCATCTCGAGTGAGTCACATCCAAGTGAGTCACATCCAACTGAGTCACATCCAACTGCGTCACATCTGGGCGGAGCGCTGAGCGCGATCGACGTGCTCCCGCTGGCTACTATTGCTATATATACAACAACGGGGCCATGAGTAAAACCCCAGAAACGACCCCCAAACCGAGTTCAACTGCGCCACTATATGGAAGATCGTCTCCTGTCTTTATTGCTTCAGGGATGAATTCTGTCAACACTAAATAGATCATCGCTCCGGCCGCAAAGCCGAAGCCAAACGGGAGAAACTCTCGGGCCCACGTGACGAAGACGAACGCAATGACCGCCCCGATCGGCTGCGGCAGACTTGAAAAGACGGCTGCGCCCACCATCCGCCAGTTTGACATACCCATCGCGCGCATCGGAATCGCGATCGCGGTTCCCTCGGGCACGTTGTGGATCGAGATGGCGATCGTCATGAACACCGCCAACACCGGGATCGTAAAGCCGGCGACCGCAACCCCGCCTTCGAGTCCGAGGTCCGCAAACGAGACGCCGATCGCGACACCCTCCGGGAAGCTGTGGACCGTCAAAATCCCGAGGATGAGCGTGAGCGTTTTGAGATCGCCCTCCGCGAACGCTTTGGCTTCGAGCGGTCGATCGACGTTATCGCTGTCGTCGACGTTGCTCTCGCTGTTGTTGCTGAAATCAACCCGATCGAGGACCCAGTCTGCGATTTCTACAAGCGCGACTCCAGCGAGCGCGCCGGCAACCACGAGCGTTGGGAATCCCTCCGCTGAGTTGGCCAGCCCTTCGTCGACGAGGCCGAACAGCGATGCGGCCACCATGATACCCGAAGCGACTCCCCAGAGGACCACGTTCCAGCGATCGCCGAACTCCTCGACAAAAAAGAACGGCACGGCCCCGATGCCGGTCGCTAGCGCGGTCACCAACCCAGCGAGAAACACGAGCACGAGATTCTCTGCGAGCACCACATAGGGCTTCGGCTCTCCAGCACTAAAGTGTTATCAATAAATAAACACTTTTTCGGCGGTCCTAAATTAATCTCGACACAGTGTCTGCTATCCCCTGCCGCATTACATATTCGATTGTTTGATACATTACTGATCAGTGTCCGTAGAACGCATCCTCGCCGTGGTCGTCTTGCCAGGCGAACGCGTACAGCCGCCGGGCAGGAAGCCTATGGAGCTGTCGGCCGTCAGCACTTTCGGCCGTCAGCACTTTCGGCCGTCGTGGAGTCCCACGTTGTGTTGTCTCCGTGGACCGTCCCCTCCGCGATCGACAGCGCAAACCCAGGATGTTCCAAGGCGTCGATCCTCCCGTCCATCGCGAGCACAACGATCGAATGTGTGGGTGGTGCGTGTCCATACAGTCAGTTCAAGTGGTTACCATAAGTAACTACGTTAGTTGTGCGCACTGGTCACACAGCGAACCGGAAGCGCTCGGTCGCCGCTCGCCACGCGTCGATCACCGCGTCGTCGTTTGCAGCGTCCCACGGTTCGATCGCGTCGCGAGACTCCATGTCTACGATCGTCCGGCGAATGCCGTCGACGAACGGGACCGTGTACTCGAACCCGAGGTCACGTCGCGCCTTCGTGTTGTCAAAAATCGTGCTGAACTGGAAGTGATCTTCCAGCATCTCAGTGCGATCTGGCAGTGCTGCCCGAAGTTGGGCGGTCGGGATGTGGACCAGTTCGGGTTCAGGTGCCTCAAGCGCCGTCGCGACCTGTCGGTGGTACTGGTTCCACGTCATCGGTTCTTCGGACGTGACGTGGTAGGCCTCGCCGTACGCCGCCTCGGTCCCGACAGCGCCGACGAACGCCTGCGCTACGTCGTCACGGTGACACGGTCCCCAGAGGCTGGTCCCGTCGCCATGAACGATAATTGGTTTCCCTTGCCGGATTCGATCGACGTAGTACGAGTCGGTCCCAAGCGTGTGCAACACCGGCCCGCCCTCGCCGTAGGTGCTCCATGGGCGGATAATCGTCGACGCGAAGGCCTCGCCGTCAGCGGCAAAAAACACGTCCTCGGCCTGCGCTTTGTGCAGGCCGTACTCGCTCACCGGCGCGCCGTCGTGTTCCGTCTCTCGAAGCGCATTCTCGTCTGCGAACTGCTCTGCAAGGGGCCGGTGATAGACATCGACCGTCGAACAGAAGATGTACTGTTCTGCGATATCTGCAAACGCGGATACCGCGGCGTCGGCCTGTTCGGCGTCGAAACAGACCATGTCGATCACAACGTCTGGATCGATCGCCTCGGCTGTGCGATTTAGTAGTTTGCTGTCGGTTCGATCGCCGTGAACGAACTCGACAGCCGCTGGGAGGTCAACATCCGTTCGCCCACGATTGAAACATGTCACGTCGTGGCCCGCCTCGACAAGTTGGCGGGTGATTCCCGTACTGATGAGGCCAGTACCGCCAATGAGAAGCACGTCCATAGTGTCGGTTCAACCCGCCCGGGTAAAACGACCATCGTTCCCGAGGGCGTCTGCGATGATCGCCCACCTATCGACCCGCGCGAAGACTGCCTCGCGATCGGGAGTTCGTCACTCGCTCTCGGTGTTCTTGTGTTTGCCCGTCCGAACGACCAACACCGGAGACAGCGACGAGTCGGCAACCTTCGTGGACGCTTCCCCGAGTATGATATCGAGGATCGAGGGCTCGTGTTCGCCCATGATGACGAAATCGGTCGTGTCTGCCGCGGATTTCAGTGCCTCGATCGGTTGCTCGGAGATCGTGACCTCGCTCGTAAGCTGTTCCTCGTCGACGCCGGCCGCAACGAATCCCTGACGAACGTCCGCGAGGAGCGTTTCACCCGCCTCGACGCCGTCCTCATCAGTTACATGGAAAAGTCGGATTTCTAACCCTGCAGTGGCTGCGAGCGCAGCGGTTACGCTGGCCAGCCGATCGACGTTGACGGCTCCTCTAATCGGGACGAGGACGCGGTCGATCTTCGGCGCAGGATTCAAAAGTAACACCGTTCCCGTGCGCTCTTCGACCGCGACGCGTTCGATCGTGTCGGCCTTGTCGTGGGTAAAGACCGACCGGCTTTGGACGGTTCCGCCGTGGCTTTCAAACCGCGCCTCGTACTCTGCTAACTCCGCCGCCACCTTCTCGTGAAACTGATCGTGTGCCTGTTCAGTCGCGGTCTGTTCGGGGAGCACGTGATACCCAAGCAGCGTCACGTCCATCCCCGAGAGCAGTTCAATTACGGGCTCGGGAATCGTCTCCCCGCCGAGCACGTCGATCGGCACGAGCACGTTCACACGCGTATTACTCATTGTTCACCACCTCGTCTATTGTCACGTCTCGGGCATAAAATAGGTACCATCCGCCTGCGCTGACGATGACGAACGCGCCGATGATCTGTGACAGCGGCTGCATGAACGCGATCATCGCGAAGCTCGCGATGCCGCCGACAATCGGCACGATCGGGTAGCCAGGCACGGTGAAGCTGGGTTGATACCACGCCGGCGATCGCCGCCGGAGGACGATGAGCGTGATACAGATCAACCCGTACATGAGCAGGTGCAAAAACGAGGCGACCTCTGCGAGCAGTTCCGTCTGCCCAGTGCCGACGAGCACGACCGTTGGCCCGCCAACGAGCGCCAATGCTAGGTGTGGAGTGCCGTACTTCAGGTTCACGCGGCTGACCGACTGTGGTACGAACGCATCCCGACTGGTCGCGTACAGCGCCCGTGAGGCGCTCAGAATCGAGGCGTTGGCCGACGAGACCGTCGCCAACAGCCCAGCGATCAAGATTGCGATCGCGCCTGGCTGTCCGAGATACGACCGTGCGACCTCGACGATCGCCGTCTCCCCAAACCCACCCAGTGTCGCACTCGGGAAGGCACTTGTCGCAACGAAAATCGTAATGACGTACAGCGCGCCGACCACGACGACAGAGCCGACCATTGCGAGGGGAAGGTTCCTCCCTGGCTGTTTCATTTCGCCGGCAACTGTCGCGACCTGGGCAAAGCCGAGATATGAGGTAAACACGAGGGCGGCGGTCGACAACACCGGTCCGATGCCGAATGGGGCGTACGTCTCCGGCGTCGACTCCGCGCCGAACACTCCGAGGGCGTCTAGAACGCCAAACCCGAGAAAGACTGCCAGGATTCCCAACAGCAACGAGACGATCGCGTTTTGGAGCTTGGTGGTGTTTTCGGTTCCGGCGACGCTGATCCCGGTCAGCAACAGCCCGAAGATGACACCCAACACGGGAACGATCCCGATCGGCCCGGCCCCTGCCGGTGCCGGAACGCCGATCTCAATAAGGACCGCAACTGCGTACTCGCCGAATCCCACGAGGTAGAATGCCGTCGCGAACACGAGTCCGAGCCAGAGGCTGATCCCGACAATCGCCCCGAATGCTGCGCCCATCCCCCGGGAAATGAAGTAGTAGCCGCCACCGCTTTTTGGCATTGCCGTGGCCAACTCTGAGGTCGGCAGCGCGACGAGCAGGGCGACCACTGCACCAATCCCGAACGATGCGGAAGCCGCCGGGCCCGCGTTGCCGGCGGCCAGCCCTGGAAAGACGAAAATACCTGCACCGATCATCGTCCCGATCCCGATCGTGAGTCCGCCGGTGAGTCCGATCGTCCGCTCGAGCTCGCTGCCCTCCTCGGTTACCGTCGTCGTCGCGGTCGTCTCCCCTAACGCGGGTTCCTGACCCTCACCTTGAGATTGACCAACCATATTCTGTGCCTGTGGGTGCCACCTCAAAGAACCCACGCCGATAGGGAGCGAAAATGCGGTGGTTCTGTCCGTTTCGCAACCAGGCAACCGTACATGTTCGCGTTTACGCATAGTACTGTTGCTGTGTATCCCTTGGGATACGGGTATGCCCGAGATACGATTGCGCGTCACGCTTCCGGAGGTTGCGTGGGTGGGAGCGGTGTCACGATCGTTCCCCGAGGCGACGTTTCGCGTTCAGTCGGCCATCCCCGGCGATGACGCGGGATTCGGGCTGGTCTCTGTTGTCGGCGCAGACTTCGACGATATTCTCCTCGCGGTCAAAGAACATCCCGCGATCATAGACGTGACCATGATCCAGCGTTCTGATCGTCAACTTACACTTCAGTTTGAGACTCAATCGCCGCTTCTCATGGTCACGATGCAGTCTGCGGGTCTCGTCGTGTCGTTTCCCGTCGAGATCGAAGACGGAACCGCGACGATCGACGTGACTGGCCCCAGTGAGAAACTCTCTGCGCTGGGGTCTCATCTGAGCAGTTTTGGGCTCGAGTACGAGGTTCGTCACGTCAGAGCGCATCGCCAGCGCGATCAGCTGCTGACGGAGACACAAGAAGACTTGCTCGCGACGGCGATCGAGGCGGGCTACTACGACACGCCGCGTCAGTGTTCGCTCACTGAGCTGGCCAAACAAGTCGGCATCGCAAAATCGACGTGTAGCGAGACGCTCCACCGCGCAGAAGGGATCGTCCTGAAAACCTACTTTGAAGAGTTGCCACCACGTTCGGCGTAATAGGTCCGTCAGCCCTACCACCGATCGCGCAGCGTCCGCGCGTCCTCGACAACGTCGGCTGGATTCGGCGGCTCTCCGGTGTAGGCACGTTCGACGTAGCCGTCAGCGTTTGCGAGCACGATGAGGTTGCTGTGGCCCCATGCCATGTTATCCATCTCGCGTTCGTCTTCGGGAACGTACTCGTAAAACACTCCAAACGTCTCGTCAACGACGGTCTCCGCTCGCGCCTCGGTTTCGGGCCGAAGGAACCACCAGTTGTCTGCCTCCCAGTTGACGCCACGATCGTCGCCGTATTCGCGAAGCCGCTCTGGCGTGTCGTACTCGGGATCAAAGGTGATCGGCATGAACGCGAACTCGTCGGCTGCGTCTTCCGCTATCGTCATCGCCTGTACCTGCCGGAGATTTGCGGTCAACACCGGGCACGCCATCGAACAGCGGGTAAAAATGAACGTGACCATGACGTGTCTCTCGCCAACGAACTCTGTCGTTGTGACTGTGCGATCGGCGTGTGGCGCCTGGACGGTCGCTTCCGGAAGCTCGTCGCCGTAGATCGGGTACGGAAGCTCAACGTCCTTGATCTGGTCGTAATTCTCTGGTGGGTCTAAGACAACGCCCTCAGGCCCCGAACTGATGAACGGAACCGCATCTGTACACCCTGCAATCGAGAGCCCGATCGCAGCCGCTGCAGTGTGTTTCAACATCGATCGGCGGCTGTGGTTGCCCATTGTCATGGCGGATACAGAATATACGATAGTCGCCGTCAAAGCCGGTGTGGTATGCGTCTCGAACGCCGACTGTGGACCGCGTGCCGATCGCGCCAAGGGACTCGTGGGTCCCACAGAAAACGACAGTTTCTGCGTAGTCGTACACGCCCTCGGTTTCAAGCGTCACCGAGTGGGACGTGCTCAGGCCTCTCTCACTCTCCGCCGTCGAAGATGTCCGGTTCTGGTTCTCCTTCGACCTTGATCGCGCCGAGCATGCCCTTGCGGACAACCCGCGAGAGCGCGTGGTCAACGAGTTTGATCTGGCCGGGCACCGGCGTGTCGATCTCGGCGGCAGCGACACTGCCGGGGACGACCGGCGCGGTCTCGACGTACCGATCGGGCTCTGAGACCAGATCGCCGTCGCGGTAGAACGTCTCCCAGACGTTCCCGATCGCGTGCCACGAACTCGTCAGGTTCGGCCCACCGTTCGCCCAGAAGATTCGGACCCGCTCGTTCTTGTCGACGGTTACCGGCCCGTAGCCGTTCTCAGTGAACGCGTACGCTTCGCCGTTGAGACAGACGTACGTCGGCTCTTCGGCGGCCATCGCGTCCATGTCGAAGGCGTGGTGGCCCTCCTCGCCGGGGTCGCCTTTCGTGTACAGTTCGTGTTGACCGAAGTACAGCTCTCGATCGACCTCGGGAAGCCCGTCCTCTGGCTCGACGAGGATCGCCCCGAACATCCCCGCACTGATGTGTTGATCCATGTTCGGCACCGCACAGTGGTAGACGAAGACGCCAGGGTACTCCGCGCGGAACGTAAAGCCGGCCGTCTCACCCGGCGCAACCGTCGACGCGTCCGCGCCGCCGCCGGTCCCGTACACCGCGTGGAAGTCCATGTTGTGCGGCATGGAGTTCTCTTCTGGGTTGTGGATCGTGAACTCGACCGTGTCACCCCGGCGGACACGCACCATCGGCCCCGGGACTCGATCCTCGAACGTCATATACTGGAAGGTGACGCCGGGTTCGATCTCGGCGATCCGCTCGGTTGTCGTCATCTCAACCTCGTGGTGCCGTGGTTCGTCCCAGTCGACCGGATCGGGGATGTCAGTCGGATCGGCAGCGATCCGATCGACGTCGACCGACTTCGCCTCGTCCAGCGACGGTTTCGGCTCCGACTCGGGCTGATCGACTGACTGTTCGGTCCCCGGCGCACCGATGCAGCCTGCGATCGCTGCTGTGCCGCCGATACCTGCCGCCGTGAGAAACGATCGTCGAGTGTGTTCTGACATGGGCCTTGCTTCCTCCACCTGATCGTACCGGCCCTACCCATAAGAGCCAAGTTTAATTTCTCAAAATAATAGACGGGGCGGCGAACCTGTTCGGGTCAGATACTTAAATAACATCCCGGGGTATCGGGAAATACGCAGACAGTGAGATTACAAAGATACAATAATCTGTATGACTCCTGCAAGGATCAATAATCCGCTACCGAGCGTCAACAGGCGATCGGTGTATCGCCCGATCCGTGCCAGCCCAAGATCGTGCCCAACGGCGACAGCGACGGTCACGGCGATCATTAGTACGGCGAAACTCCCCGCGTACGCGCCGAGTATCCCTGCGGCTTCGACAGGACCCATCGACACCGATCGAAGCGCGAGCGCGAGAAACAGCGGCAATACGCACGCTGTCGCAGCGACCGCGTACACCGCGCCGAACAGGCCGAACCCGAGCACAGTCGATCGCCGTGCTGGTAGCGGTACGTGCAGGCTCCCCCAGCCGTTCCACAGGAGGTGGACGCCGAGCGCGATCAGCCCGAGGCCGATCAACGGCTCGACGATGGGGAGCAATCGTTCGAGCGTCGACCCTGCGACGATCGCGATCGCAGACAACCCGGCGAAGGCCGCTAGTGCACCACCCGCTGCCGCGACCCCACGGAGAAGTGAGCCGCCGATCGGCACGCTGTCGGTCCCGGTCGAACTCACGTAGTAGCCGACGTAGCCGGGCAGCAACGCGTACGAACACGGCGCAAAGAACGCGGATACCCCGGCGCCGACGGCGAATGCCGCGGTTCCGAGGTCGGCGGTCATCGATTATACCTCCACCGCGGCTGTGATTGCTGTCGACAGTTCGTCTGCCGACTTGTAACCTGAGTCGGCCCACTGGACAACCCCCTGGCTGTCGATCACAACGGTGTAGGGCACCTCTGAGGCGTCAAGCGCCTCGGTGAGCTCGAGCCCTCGATCGACCCCGACGGTCCACCGGCCGTCGTGTTCGTCCCACCATGTGGCTACGTCCGCGCGTGTGACGGTGTCGCCGACCGGCTCGTTCGTTACCGACAGAAAGCGGACCGCTTCACCAAGCCGATCGTAAACTTCCCCGGTTGGTTCCATCATCGACTGACAGACCGTACACCAGGTCGCGAAGAATTTCAACACGGTTGGCCGGTCTGGATCGGGTATTTTTGTGGTCCCGTGGTCGCTGCCGGGTGCGTCGATCGTCTCGACCTCCCGGCGGCGAATCGTCGGATCGGTGCCACCGTCGAGCGCGTTTCGTCTGGCAATCACCGCGCCACCACCAACGACTCCTGCGGCTGCAACCCCCGCGAGCACGTCACGGCGACGCATCGCCATCACCTCCACGAGGCCTTCGACGTGGCTCGGCTCGTGCGATCGATTCGGTCATTGATCGAGCGTATGCGATCTCGATACTTAACGCCGCTGTGGTATCCTGTTTCGAGGGAAGACGGTACATGTTCGGGAGGAGATCCATACTCCCGTGGGCGAAACGAATAGATGCCGCACCACGCGGCCACCAGAAACCTGTTGGTTGCCTGTTGTCCCCGGGTGGCTCCCGGCGGACGATTTTCACACTAACGAAAACGGATGAGTCGATCGGTTAACAACAGAAAATGAACGGGTAGACGAGTGCGACCCGATCGCCGTCGTTCAACGGCGCGTCGAAGCCACCCTGATGTTCGTTGAACCGGCCATTGATTAGTATCCGCGCGTAGGTGCGCGTCTGTTCGCCTTCGGGATTTTTGCGCCAGGTACCGGGCAGCGGATCGGGCGTGGTTGCCCAACCGTTTGCGGTGGCGTCGGCCTCCGTTTCGGCGATCAACATATCCGCAACGTCGTACTCCTCGAAGAACGCCTCGAGGAAGTCCCGGAGCGTCGTCCCGCGGAACTCGTACTCGAAGCCGTGCTTGCCGATCGCAGTATACACGTGACCGGTACACCTGACCTCGACGGTCGTCGTCTCTGCTTCGGCCGCGTCGGTCGTGGTTCGATCGTCATCGCTCCCCGAGCGAGCCTCCTGGTCGGCGTCGGTTGCCGGCGTTGCGTCTGCGGTCTGTTGTTGTGTTGCCTGTGTCATATGTGTGCGTACGTGCCGATCGCTGGAACCATTGTGTGCGAATATGTTCGGATGTACTGTCATTGGTGCGGCTATCCACTGTACAGATATGGCTGGATTCCCATCGCCTTTCAATCGCGGCGGCACGAACGAGGGGTTGTTCGACGGGTATGACGAGTTCGTTGCAGACCACATTCCACGGCCCGGCTCTCACCTCACAGATCACGACGTGCTCACGGGTACCGATCACCTGGCGTTTCACCGACTCACCCGTGAGCTATTCGAGGAGCGGAAAGTGTACGACATGACGTTCAACTACAACCTCGCGCAGCTCAACCTCGACACCAGACACCCCAACGCGGGGTATCGCTACGCCCGCGACGCGGCCGATCCATCTGTGTTGCACGCCGAGTTCACCCCGACGACGCCGTTTTGTCCGCAGACACACACGCTGACGATCGGCTCATTTCGAGCGTGGAACGGCCTCGCCGATCGCCACGAGTTCGATCTCGTGCGGGTACACGCCGCCGACATGCATCACCAAAGCGAGGCGATCAACGAGCAACTCGACACGCTCGCGGAGACGTATCTCGAAACCGGTTCTGTAGAGGGAGACCTCGATTCGATCGGCGCAAACCCGCTCGAACGATCGATGGATGCGGAGACGCCAAGCCGCGGAACGTCTGAGTCTCCGTTCTGACCGGCGGTGTCGATCGCCTCTGACTGGGCCCTCTCGCCGAACCAGTTCGGCACAACCGCAAGGATTGGCGACCACCAACGCAGAATCAACATGGTACATACCACGCTCGACGAGCAGCGCGCGTACGATGACGCGACGTTCAACGCCGAAGCGATCGCCCGCTCGGAGCGATCGAAGACACTGTGTGGCTATTTCGATCCTGGGCAATTCATTCCGGTTCACGCGCCAGACAGCGACATCACGATCGTCGTCCAATCCGGCCATGGAATCGTTCGTGAAGGTGAGACAACACACGAGGTCTCCGCAGGGTCGATCGTCACGGTACCTGCGGGGACCGATCGCGGAATCAAAGCCGGCGAGGAGCGTCTCGAAGCCGTGCTCGTGGTTTCCCCGCCGCCGACTGACGCCGAACACGAACCGGTCAAACGCGGGCTCGCAACTGGTGAATTCGACCCCGCGTAGGGATCAGTCATGCGTGCGATCGCGGCGATCGGTCCCGTGGACGCCGGCGACCACTTATAAAACTCCCCACATATGTGGGGATTCATTTTGGGACCGATCAGGTCGTCTCAGTAAATATGCAACAGATGGCCTCCCGTCCTCGGTCGCTCGCTGACAACGGTGCTCGTGATCCCGACACCGCAACCCAGCAGGTGTTTGACGCACTGGCCGACACAGACAGCCGGCTCATTCTTGGTGCGACCGAGACGGCGATGACCGCCGCGGAGATCTCAGAGGCGTGTTCGATCCCGCTTTCGACGACGTACCGCAAAATCGATCGGCTCGTCGAGACGCCGCTACTCGAAGAGCGCACCCGATTCGACGCCGACGGCGATCACTGTTCGGAGTACGTTGCCTCGGTAGAGTCGCTGTCGATCGAATTTGACACGAGCGGGGCAGCAGTCGAACTCGATATGAACGGCGCTGATTCCCTGGCAGGACTCCTTGGGGGTCCAGCGGCAGCGTCAGCGGACTAATTTCCAGTTCCTCACTCAACCGTGACTCGGGTCACGTGCCCGCCACAGCCGCACTGTTCGACGTACGCCCACTCAATTTCATCCGCCTGATACTCCTCGGCCAATGCCTCGTAGAGGAATGACGAGGGATGGCCAAGCGTCGCGTGGGTAACGAGGTTCACGTGGTTTCCTGCAGTGGTGTGTTCGATCGCCGCGATCGAATCGCGAACGGCGAGCTCGGGATTGTTTTCATACTGTGGCTTCTCTAGATTTGCCGACCACGAGTTGTCGTGAACCGTGTCGGTGATCGGTTCGGAACCGTGGTCGTGGTCATGTCCGTGGTCGTTGTCGTGCCTGTTAGTTGCCATGTGAACTACCCTACCCTACTCGCTCACGGCTGACGCCGTTCGCTTCTTGAGGGTAGGGCTTCCTGATTCCACGACGCGCTTTGCAGACACGGACGTATCCACAGGGAGCGCAGTCTCCACAGGCGTTGATTCGGAGTATCCCACTCCTACGTCTTCGAGGCCACGAGAAAGGATGTTCCACGCCGCGTTCGCGTCCCTGTCCGCCTCAAACCCGCACGCGGGACAGGAGTGTTCACGGACCCACAACGGTTTCTCCGTCGAGACACCACACGACGCGCACTCTTTGGTCGTTCCTCTCGGGTTGACCGCGACGAAGTGCGTTCCCTCCCGCTCACACTTGTATTCGAGCAGTGAGAGGAACGTCCGCCATGCCGCAGACGCCGTGTTGCGACTGTTCGACGGCGACTCTATCATTCCCTTCACGTTCAGGTCTTCGACCGCCACGAGGTCGTACTCCCGTGCGTAGTACGCTGAGAGCTTGTGGAGGAAGTCGCGGCGCTTCCGTCGGAGGTCCGCGTGACACCTCGCAACGCGCCGTCGTTGCTTTTTGTAGTTGTTCGACCCGTGCTGTTTCCGCGAGAGCTTCCGTTGCTCGCGCTCCAAGCGTTCGCGCTCGTCGGAAAGGTCGAGTGACCCGACTGCCGTGCCGTCGGTGTCGTGGGCGTACGTGAGAATACCCACATCGATACCGACGCACTTCTCGGGATTCTCAGGCGGTTCGGGTAGTTCGCGGTCCATTTCGACACCGAACGTGGCGAACCACTCGCCCGTCGGTTCCTTCTTAACCGTGACTTGCTTGAGTTTCGCGTCGTCCTCAGAAATCGGAGATTTCTGATGGGCTGCACAAGAGCTGTCGCTCTTGGGAACGTCGGGGATGGCACGGTGAAGCCGAATCGGAATGTCTGCGAGTTTCGAGAGAGACAGGACAGTCTGACCGCCCTTCTTGTCGAGCTTGAAGCCAGACTGACTGTACGTGAAACTGCGAAACTCCCGTGGCGACTTCCACTTGAGCTGACCGACGTCGTAGCCGTTCTCCTTGAGTTTGGAGAGGCCTTTGACGTTCTGCTCTATTCGCATGACTGCCGTTTGCAGAACTGTCGAGTACACGTCCGAGAGGTCATCCCACCAATCTTTCAGGTCGGGGATTTCGTCTCGGATGGACCGAACACGTTGGTTGAGCGTACCTGCGTCCTCGGGGATTTGGTCGAAGCGGTAGAGCGCGTGATTGTATAGTTGCCTACAAATATCGCGGTGGCGGTCCAACACCTCACGGTGGGCGTCGGACGGCTTGAGTCGGTACTTGTAGGCGTAGTACATCTGCTACTCGTGTTCCTCGATGTACTCGTCAAGTCGCTCACGAATGAACGATGAGAGATTCAAGTGGTGTTCCTGAATCCATTTGTGTTGGTCCTCTCGGAGCGTGATTGTGGTCCGCTTCACTGTATGCATTATATTTACTATATGCATAAAAGAGTTGTGATTGTGTGGGCCTGCAACCGTAGAGTGTATGAGAACTGTGCGGCGCTGTATCCCCTCCCTACTCGCTCGCTTCACTCGCTCGTTGAGGAAGGGACTTAGCGCCTCAATTCAGCTAAATGGGCGTTCGATCCCTGGGCCGGTAAAAAACGTCCCGAACAAATTCGGTGAAGCCGTGTATTCTTCTTTCACTCCGAGAATCCACATCCTCTTTCATACGGGAATAGATCCAACTGTGGTATATGAGCTCAACCACCCCGACGCAGTTCGTGTGCCCCGAGTGTAATCAGTCGATCGCGATCAACGACGCAATGAAACAAACGCTGCTTGATGCTGGCTGTGTTGTCTGTGGCGCACCGATCCAATCGGCGGATATAAACGACACCCCAGAGCCAGAACCGGATTAACGCTCCTGGCTGGCAATTGTCTCTTTCGATCGGCGCCTACGGTATGCTCGTTTGTGCTGGGAGCGGCCCCTCGTATCCGTCGGGTACGTAGGCACAGAGTGGGTCGCTCTCCAGTGGATCGCCCGTGTACGCGTACGCCCGCGATCGGCTCCCGCCACAGACGTGGCGGAACTCACAGGCACCGCACTTGCCGCGTAGTTCGTCTTTTTGTCGCAGCGACGTGAAGAGCGCACTCTCTCGGTAGATTTCGACGATCGATGCCTCCCGAACACTGCCCGCCGATTCGGGGAGAAATCCTGAGGGGTACACTTCGCCGGTGTGGCTCACGAACGCAAAGCCGTTGCCGGCGGTGATCCCGGTTCTGCGGCCGATCCTATCTGGCCGTGCGGAGTTGTCGGTTGCGTCCGCACCACGATCTGGCGAGCCTCCTGCTGCGGTCTGCATCATGACACGCCTGTAGTGGGGTGCTTCAGTCGTTTTTACCCCGAAGTCGGAGTCGGCGTTTATTTTGCCAAGCCACGTCATGACGTTCTCGGCCGTCTCGGGATCGATCGGCGCTAACAGCCGGCCGCGGCCGACCGGGACGAGAAAGAACACCGACCACAGCACCGCCCCAAGCTCGTCAACGAGTTCGGCGATCGCCGGCAGTTCCGAGAGCGTCTCCGCACACACGGTGGTGTTGATTTGCAGTGGGAGCCCAGCCGACCGTGCATAGTCGGCCGCCTCGATCGTCTGCTCGAAGCTGCCGGCCTCCATCCGGAACGCGTCGTGTGTCTCGGGACTCGCGCCGTCGAGACTGAGCGCCATCCGCTTGAGTCCAGCCGCCGCCAGCGACTCGACGCGATCGGCAGTCAACGACGCCGTCCCGCTGGGCGTCATCGTCATCCGAAGCCCGATTTCGCTTCCGTATTCGACCAGCTCGTAGATGTCGTCTCTCGCGAGTGGATCTCCTCCTGAGAGGACGACGAGCTGGCCATCTCCAAACGATCGCGCCTCCTCCAACAGCGATTTCGCCTCGCCGGTATCCAGTTCGTCGGGATGTCGTCCCGGACGGGCATCTGCCCGACAGTGTCGGCAGGCGAGTTCACACGCTTGCGTCACCTCCCAGATCAACACGAACGGCCGCTCGTCGGTGTCGATCGATCGTGGCTGCATGTGTTAGGCTGCCTCCTGGATGAAAACGTGCCACACGTCGCCGTCCTGTTCGGTTTGGTGAGTGTAGCCGCGCTGTTCGAGCACGTCGTACAGCGGGACGGGCTCGAAGCTGTTGATCAGGTGTAACGTCTCGCCGGTCGGTAGCTCCTCGAGGGCGGCCATGATGTCTCCGAACGGCTCGCCGTCGATCTCGCGCACGTCCAGTTCGATTTCAGCGTCAGAGTGACTCATATTCGTCTGTTTCTCCGTCGATCGATAGCAGTTTTGGGCGAACATATTCGTCTATCACTCACAGATTCTTCATTTCGGGCCGTCGCTCAGAACGGTTCAGTGTGCGGGCGGAGATCGAGTTCCAGCGTCCACGCCGATCGATCCTGTTCGACGAGGTGCCAGTACGAGTCAGCGATTGCGTCGGGATCGAGCACGCGATCGGAATCGACCTCGCGGGAGTCTCCGAGCGCGGGCGTGTCGATCTGCCCGTCGATCACGACGTGAGCGACGTGGATCCCCGCTGGACCGAGTTCGCGGGCCATTGATTCGGCCATCCCGCGAACGGCGAACTTCGCGGCGCTGAAGCCGATCGCGCCGTCTCGGCCCCGAACTGAGGAGGTCGCACCCGTGAATATCACTGTCCCGCCGTCGCCGTCGCGCATGTCTGCGATCGCCTCCTGTGCGCACAACAGGCCGCCGTAGGCGGCCGTCCGCCAGGCGGCTTCGAACTCCTCGGGCGTGATCGCCTCGGCTCCCTTCCACACGGCGCTGCTGGCGTGGTTGACGAGCACGTCGACCGGCCCGAACGCCTCGCGGACGCGATCGAACCCCGCCTCAACCTGCGCCGGATCGGTGATGTCGGTCGGAATTGCGATCGCATCCCCGCCGAGATTGGTCGACAGTTCGGTGATATGCTTGGCCGATCGGGCGAACAGACCGACCTGACAGCCGTTCGCGACGAACGTCCGCGCGAGAGATTCGCTCAATCCTGGTCCAACGCCAGCAATAACGGCGACACGTGACATACTCGGGATATTGATTCCAATTAAAATAGAACCACCGGCTACGTTGGGCGACGATCGATCAACAGGGACGGCAGACAGTCTTAGTCGCCGTGGGCTTCCGGGTACCCACCGCTTCCTGTGCCAGTCGTCTCGATTCCGATCTCCTCGTCAGTGAGATAACACTGCGGATCGGGAGCGAACAAGTCGTCATGAACCGCCAGCGCTCGGAGCCGCGAGCCACCCCGGCAAATGTCTTGGTACTGACACGCTCCACATCGGCCCTTCAGGTGCTCGGTTCGGTTTCGCAGCGCGGTCAGCAGTGGATTTGTCTCGTCGGACCACAACTCGCCGAAGGGCCGATCGCGGACGTTACCCAGCGTGTAGCCTTGCCAGAACTGGTTGAGGTGGACGTTGCCGATCGGGTCGACGTCCGCGACGCGCTCGCCGGTCGGATCGCCGCCGTTTCGCCGGAGGTACGTCTCGATGCGATTGGCGCGCTGTTCGCCGAGTTCTTCGCGGGCGTACTCGACGAGAAAGCCCGCGTCAGCATAGTTGCCCACGAGCAGCGTCTCGATCTCCTCACCGCGGTCGTGGTACTCGCGGGTGAGATCACACAGCGTTCTGATTGCCGCTCGCTTCTCGTCGGGGGTGAGGTCGGCATCGAGGATGTCTGCCCCGCGGCCGCCGTAATCGAGGTGATAGAAACAGAAGCGATCGACGCCAACGTCGGTCAACAGATCGATCACGCCCTCTAGGTCGTCGTCGTTGTATTTGGTGATCGTGTACCGAAGTCCAGTTTTGAGGCCGACGTCGAGACAGGCCTCGATGCCGCGGACCGCGGCCTCGAATGCGCCGTCCTTGCCGCGGAACTCGTCGTTCCGTTCGGCTAACCCGTCGACGGAGACACCTGCGTACTTCAGCCCTGCCTCCTTGAGCTCGCGAGCAGCATCCCGGGTGAGGAGGGTTCCGTTCGTCGAGAGAACCGGTCGAATGCCCTGCTCGGCCGCGTAGGCGACAAGCTCAGGCAGGTCTTCGCGGATGAGCGGCTCACCGCCGGAGAACAACACCACCGGGACGCCGAAGTCGGCGAGTTGGTCTAACAGTGCCTTTCCCTCCGCCGTCGAGAGTTCGTTCGGCAGCGCCTCGGTGTCCGCTGAGGCGTAACAGTGGCTGCAGTAGAGGTTACACCGCTTCGTTGTGTTCCAGACGACGACTGGCCGTCGCTGTTTCTTGCGGGTAATTTGTGGGACGTTGGAGTCGTCTGCCGCGTCGTACCTGAGCCCGTCGCTTTCGGCGTCCAGCTCACAGAGGAGTTTGCTTATTGAGATCATCCCTGGCGTACATTTGGGGTTCCTTCCGTTTCTTCGTAAACGCGCGGTTCGTTCTCACCGGCTGGGATCGCCTCACTACTCCCGTGTTCCTCGTCTGTTTCGCTGTCACCGCCCGCCGCCATCTCGTGTGCAGTGAACCGGGTGACTGCGTTGGCTGGACACACCCAGATATCTCTACCATACCACGAAAAGAGCTTACTCGCCTGCTCGTGGGCGATCTCGGGATCGGGCGCGGCGATCGCGCCGACGTGGGTCATCGGATCAGCTTCTCTCTCCCGGACGAACACCTCCCACTTGGGCTCTGTTGTCCCGCGTGGCTCGCGTGTGCCGGTCCGTCGCGTTTTCTCGACCATGTCGATCGTACCTGTCTGTGATTCATACGCCTCTCGGCGAACATGATCGGCCACACGAGGCCGTCCAGGGCGATCAGTCGTCAAGTCGACAGCGGAACGCGGCGTGGGAGGTGGCAATCCGTCCCAGCCGATCGAACCCGTCCACAGGCACCCGAACCGCGATCTCGTAGGCGGTCTCAGCGGGCAACTTCGTCGACAGAATCGTCTCGAAGAAGTTCTCGACCAGACAGCGCCGGTGCACCAGCGTTTCGGCGGCTGCACGACCGTGACCCGTGAGTTCGACGCCAGCCCCTTTCTCGTACTTGACAAGGTCATCCTCGCCGAGTCGACGGAACATCTCGGTGACGCTACCGGGTTCGATACCGAGTCGATCGGCGACAGTCCCCGTTCGGACTGGGGGATCTTCTGCCCGACCGGCCTCGTAGATCGCAACGAGATACCGGCCGACCGTTCCCGAAACGGCGGGCAGGTCGGTATCGGCGGCGGAGGCGTCGGCGCAGGATCCCTGTTCACAGGCACTCATACATGATCACGAGACCTCGATCGCTGAAACGATCGTGACGAACATGTTCCGACGAACTGCTTGTGAGCGATATACTGCTGCACCACTCGCCCAAAATTGCGCAAAAAACAGTGTCCGCGATCGCAGCCCGCGATCAGCGGTGCTTTTCTTTGAGTATCCGGTTGATCTCCGGAACCACCTCGTGGAGGTCTGCGATCACGGCGTAGTCCGCTTTGCCGATGATCGCAGCCTCTGGATCGGTGTTGATCGCGAGCACGTTCTCGCTGCCCTTACAACCGACCCAGTGTTGGACCGCGCCACTGATCCCCGCCGGAATGTACAGTTCGGGGGCAATCTTGTTGCCGGTCTGGCCGATCTGGTCGTCGTGGGGCCGCCAGCCCTCGTTGACCGCCGCTCGGGAGGAGCCAACCGCGCCGTTGAGCAGATCGGCCAGCTCCTCAAGCTGATCGAAGTCCTCTGCGCTGCCAACCCCGCGGCCGCCGCCAACGACAACGCGGGCCTGATCGATCGGAACACCCTCGGTGTCGGACTCCTCGCGGCGATCGACCTGCACAATGAAGTCTTCGTCCGCAAGTTCGGGCGTGTAGGATTCGAGCGTCGCCTCGCCGGCCTCTGTCGCTGGCTCTGCTGTGACCTCGTGGGGGACGATCGTCAACAGGTTCGGCTCGGCGTCGATCCGTGCGTCTTCGAGGAGGCTGCCGCCCCAGCGCTGTCTCGTGAGCTCGTATCCTTCGTCCCCGCCAACGTCGACCTCGATAACGTTCGCTGCCAGCGGGAGGTCGGCGATCGCTCCGAGATGGGCGAACGTCTCTCCGCCGCGATCCGTTCCTGGGGCGATCACCGCACTCGGCTCGCGATCGTCGATCAGTTCGCGAACGCTCTTTGCCCACGCGACCGGCGCATAGTCGGTCAGGCCGTCGTGGGTCACCGCAAAGACCGTGTCCACACCGTACTCACCGAGTTCGTCTGCTACGTCGCCTGGAACGGTTCCGAACCCGACCGCCTCAAGCGGCTCGTCCTCCTGAGCAGCGACATCGCGGGCGATCGTGGCCGCTTCGAGCGTGGTGTCTATCGCTGCGCCGTCGTCGTGTTCGATCAGGACGAGTACCATTTAGATCACCTCCAGTTCTTCGAGGACTGCAACGACGTCTTCGGCAGCCTCGGGGCCCTCCCCGAGGACCTCGGCAGGACTGTCGTCGCGTTCGGGGGTTTCGAGTTCGATCATCTCGACGTCGTTCGCTTCGGATCGCTCCGGCGTCGCGGTTGCGACCTCAGCGCGGCGGGCCTGCATCTTGCTGCGCATCGACGGGTATCGTGGGGAGTTCAGCCCCTCTTTGACGGTGAGCACCGCCGGGATGGGCAGTTCAAAGACCTCCGTCCCTCCGGAAATCTCCCGCTCGGCGACGACGGTGTCACCGTCGATTTCGACGTTTTTGATACCGGTCACGATCGGCAGGCCGAGCGTGTGGGCCACTCGGACGCCGACCTGGTAGTTCTCTTGATCGGCCGATTCGTTGCCGAAAAACAGGAGATCAAACGACTCGTCGGCGGCTTCGATTCCCTCAGCGATCGCGCTCGCGGTCGCTCGCGGGCCCCACTGCTCGCCGTCGGTTTCGAGGTGTATTGCCTCGTCGGCACCCATCGCAATTCCTGTACGGAGCTGTTCGTCTGCCTCCGGAGAACCGAGTGTAAGTACCGTTGCGGTGCCGCCGGTCTCTTCGGCCAGTTGGACTGCCTCCTCGACGCCACACTCCTCGTGTGGGCTAATGGTGAACCCGAGGCTCGTGGTGTCGATGGCTTGGTTGTCGTCTGTCAGTACGATCTTTGCGCCCGTTTCGGGCACGCGTTTGATACAGGCTAACGTGTTCATGTTGTGGTAATTTGGTGGTTTGATTTGGGTAGTCGTCGGAACGCTCGAACGCGGGTCGACGGTGACCGGTCGCGTCGGTTAGCTGAAGATCCGTTCGTTCTCAGGATCGAACAGCGGCTTGCTGCCGACGCGTTCGACGGTCACCGGGTAGGTGTCGCCCATGTACGACACCTGCAGGTCTTGTCCCTCTTCGGCGTACTCCTGTGGGAGGTATGCCATGAGCAGATGCTTGCCGAGCGACGGCGCGGTGCCGGCACTGGTCACGTACGATCGCCGTCCCTCCTCGTCTTCGAGTATCTCCCCTTCGGGTGAGAGGATCGGCTGGTGGCCCAGCGGGAACCGCCGGACACCATCTGACGATTCGTGATCGGTCACAGACAGCGTACACAGCGTTGCGGCGTTCTCCTCCTCGATCGCTTCGGCGTACGCCTCCTTGCCGATGAAGTCGGCGTCTTTCACGCCGTGGAACGTGAGCCCGGCTTCGGCGGCGTTGTACTCCAACTCGAGCTCGTGGCCGTACAGCCGGTAGCCTTTCTCCATCCGGCCCGTCGTGCCGTAGACGCCCATCCCGACCGGACGCACGTCGTACTCCTCGCCGGCTTCGTAGATGACGTCCCACAGGCGTCCGGCCTGCTCCATCGGCGCGTACAGCTCCCAGCCGAGTTCGCCGACGTACGAGACCCGGAACGCCCACGCGTCGACCTCGCCGATCGTCACTTCCTGGGCGGTGTAGGCGGGGAACGCCTCGTCGGACATGTCCTCTTCAGCGACCGAATCGACCAGGTCGCGGGCATTCGGCCCCCAGACGCCGAGCGTTCCAAGCGCCGAGGTCTTGTCGATCAGCCGAACGTCCATGTCGTCCATGTGGTTGCGGAACCACCGCTTGTCTGGGCCAACCTCTCCGCCGCCCGTGATGACGCGATAGGCGTCATCGGCGAGTCTGACCATCGTGAGGTCCGATCGGAACCCACCGCTCGGATCCAGGATCGGGGTGTAGACCGACTTGCCGACCGGGACGTCAGTTCGGCCGACCGCCATCTTCTGGGTGAATGCCTCGACGTCGTCGCCGACGAGGTCGAAGATGCCGAAGCCCATGTCGCCGATCATCCCGACGTTATCGCGCATGTGCAGGTGTTCGGCAAGGATGATCTCAGACCACCAGCGGTTATCCCACTCGTAGGGCCGCTCTAAGGACTCGATCTCGTCGGCGTACGTCTCGAGGAGATCCGCGTTGGATTCGAACCACTGTGGCCGCTCCCAGCCGGCGGACTCGAAGAACTCTGCACCGAGGTCGGCTTGGCGATCGTAGAAGCCGCTCTGTCGCAGCGGCCGCGACGACTGCCACTGTTCGGCGGGGTGGACGATGTCGTAGATCTTCTGAAAGCCTTCGTTGGCGCGGTTTTCGACGAACGCTTTCGAGGTCCCATAGCCGTCAAAGCGGTTCACGTCTGACTGGTGCAGATCGACGTCAGGGTACCCGCGGGTCATCCACTGCGCGGTGTACTTCGCGAACGCTGGGGCCTCTTTGATCCAGATCGCCGCACAGGACCACAGCCCGTCGACGTCACGCAGCGGCCCGACCACGGGCATCCCGTCTGGGGTCACCGACAGGAGCCCGTCGATCGCGTGTCGGATCTCTGCATCCCCGAGTACGTCGGGCATGAGTTCCAGTGCGTGTTCCATCGACGGCTCGAACGCGTCCTCTGTCAGTGGCGGCTGGGTCGGCGACAGCGCAGCCTCCTCGTTCGAGGGGACGTCTTCGACGTCCCAGAGAATCGGCCGGTGCTCGTAGGAGCCGACCTCCATGTCGTTGCCGCTCGGCCGTTCGTACATCTGAGTGTCGACGTCTCGGACGATCGGATAGCCGACCTCTTCGCCGGTCTCCTCGAGCTCGTCGATCGGTCCCACGCTGATGAGCTGGTGGACCGCCGGCGTGAGCGGGATCTCCGTGCCGGCCATCTTCGCGAACTTCGGACTCCACAGCCCTGCGGCGATCACGACCTCTTCGCAGTCGATCGATCCGCGATCGGTCACGACGGTCGTCACCTCGCCGTTTTCCGTTTGGATGTTCGTGACTTCCGTGTTCGCGAAGCTCTGGAGCGCACCCATCGATTCGGCGGCTTTCCGTTTGATCTCGCCGAACCGAAGTGGATCGACGACCCCGGCGTTCGGCTCCCAGAAGCCACCGGTTACGAGGTCCTCGTTGATGTATGGGACCTTCTCTTTGACCTCGGCGGGCGAGATGATCTCGGCTTCGTTGCCCCACGCGGCTGCGGAGTCGAGCTGTCGTTCGAACTCGTCGAGGCGGTCTTCGGTTCGGGCGACCTCGATCCCACCGCTCGTGGTGTAGAGATCCTCGGATTTGTACTGGCGCATCGCCTCCTGGGTCGTCAGCGCCATTTCCTTGTTGTTCTCGATCGGGAACACGAAGTTCGAGGCGTGCCCCGTCGATCCGCCGGGATCTGGGAATGGTCCCTTGTCGACGAGCACAATGTCGTCTCTCCCTTGATCAGCCAAGTGATATGCAAGGCTTGTTCCGACGATTCCTGCTCCGATAATAACCGTATGTGCCTGTTGTGGCACTGATTTTTCACTCATATCATATCACCAGTATTTTTTTCGAACGGTCGATCATTGACGACCTTGTTCGATACTGGTATTCTGTATCCAGCTATAAAAAACTCGACCTGTACAGATACGCTTATTTTTAATACCTCGTTCAGCCAGCACCGATTTGATTATAAATACCGTGTTCAGCCGCCACACGATCACAGCTCGTATGGCGATCGCGCGTCGAACATATTCGTCCGCAAATGCAGGCCGACAGAACGCGGAACTGTCACTATGCACGGCGTCCCAGGTTCGGTATCGGTCGATGCACAGCCGCCAATGGCCGTCCCATTGCGACATTTCCTGCTGGGGCTGGTGTTTCTCATTGTCGGCGGACTCACTGCAGGTATTCACGCGATCGGTTTTGGTACACCGCTGTTTCCTCTCAGCTACACCCACCTTCTGTTGGTGGGATGGATCTGCGTGACGATCATGGGCGCGATGACGCAGTTCGTCCCCGTCTGGTCTGGCGTGACGCTTCACTCCGAACGACTGGCGACACTCCAGGCTGTCGCGGTCGCGATCGGCGTTTCCGGGCTGGCGATTGGGTTCGCGATCGGCCACGTGACGCTCGTGGCCCCGTTCGCTGTGGTGCTGTTCGGTGGGTTCGTGATCTTCATCTACAACGTCGCACGGACGCTCGCGGCTGCTCGTCCCTTCGACGTCACGGAGCGACACTTCGCGCTCGCGCTCGCGTTCTTCTTTGCGGCGACCCTGCTCGGCGCAACGCTGGCACTCGACTACCGGTACGGGTTCGCCGCGAGCACCCGGACAGCGATCGTTACCGCCCACGTCACGCTTGCAGTGTTCGGCGGCGTCCTCACGACCGTGATCGGCGCGCTGTTTCAGTTAGGGCCGATGTTCACCCAGTACACCGAAACGGACGTCGATCGAACGATTCAGCGGATCGAGACGGTTGTTTACCCGATCGGCGTGGCCGGGCTCGCAGGCGGGCGGCTCACCGCAGCTGCGGCGATTGCAACAGCCGGTGGACTCCTCGTTGCCCTTGGACTCGTGTTGACTGGGATATTTCTCGGCCGCTGTCTCTACGGATCGACCGTCGAAGGGACCCCCATGCTCTCGCGGTACTGGGTCGTCGCCGCCTCGATGATCCTCTGGCCGCTCACTGCCGCTGTGGCCTGGATCGACGCGCCGCTCACACGGACATTCGTGTTGGGCGACCCACGCTCCGGCACCGTCTTGCTCGTCGGAATAATTGGATTCGTCGTTCTCGGGACGCTGTATCACATCGTTCCCTTCATCATCTGGGTCCACCGCTACAGCGATCGTCTCGGGCTGGAGGACGTCCCGATGATTGATGATCTCTACGATAGTCGGATCGCGGCGATCGACTTCTGGTGTGTCCTGTGTGGATTTGGTCTCCTCACGATCGGGATCGCGACTGCGGTTCCGACGGTTGCGGTGGGCGCGGCGGTCGCGATCGGCGGTGCGGGCCTGTTCGCGTACAATATGATCCATACCGTCTGGACCCACAGCCCGAATTCGATCGGTTCAGTCCCGATCGCGCCGTTCGGCAAGCACGAGTAGGGCCCGGCTGTCTTCGATCGCCGTCGGCGAGATGTCCTGTGCGCCGTCGAATCGTGCGATGTCTCCCGTCGAGAGCTTGTACGTCTCATCAGCGACGGTCAGGTCGAGCTGGCCGCCGAGTACGTAGAGAACAATCTCACGATCTGGGTGTTCGTGCGGTGGCACTGACTCTCCCGCTGCCAGATCGAGCCGAATCGTCTTCGGCTCCATGTTCGGAAACACGACAGCGTGCGGTGTCGCCTTGAGTTCGGAGAGTGACTGTATTTCGACCATCTCACTCCGTTTTCGGGAAGGACGCGACGAATTTTTCTGGTTCGGGCTGTTCGACCGAGTAGCCCTCAGCGTCGAACTCCGGTATCTCCGCTTGCATCTCGTAGAATAACGGCTTCGGCTCGTGATCGTTGACGATCGTCAACGTCTCGCCGGGCGCCTTCTCCTCAAACGTTTTGTGGATCCGCTCGTGTCTGTTTACTGGTGGAATGTCGCGTACATCTAACGTTGGCATACACGATCGGCTTGGCGCTGGAGCGACATCGGCTTTCACCCGAATACGTTCGTCCTCTCTGCCAGTCAATTCTCACACCCTAAGAATCCATAGGCACAATTATGTTATCCGCTTCCGTACCCGTGGGTCAAGTTGACACCCTTCCCCGCCGCATGCATACGGTTTAGGCACAAAATTTTGCCGCGCGCGGACGTATATCTGGTTATATGTCACTTTTTATCTGTTTGTTTATTAGTATATTGCGCGCACGCGAATAGTGGATCGACTCGGCGCGCGAACGTCGTGGCGATCGACTGGACACCACCGTTACAAATGTACAAGTGTAACCTTGGGTGGCAGTATTGAAAGTAATACGTATTTCAGCGAATTTTGGTCATACTAGTATTACTTTTTCTCACTGTCGCTCACTCTCTTACTGGCAGCCGATCAGCCCGATCGACCCGATATTCGGTGACTACGGGCCAATAGATCCCGTATCCGCATGAAGAACTGTAGTGGTTAACGCACCGAGAGAGCTACGCACTGAGAGACCAACGTAACCGTCGCTACGAGTCAGCGCCGTACTCCGATTGGACGTACGCTAACAGTGTTAGCATGTCGTCAGAGTCAGATCGGTTGAGGTTATTCAATCCCATTGCGATCAACAGCGGATAGAAGTCCTGGAGCTTCTGCATGTCGTACCCGCACTCGCGTTTGCACTCGTAGCTCGATCGCCGATACGCCAACTCAACTGCACTCTTGAGTTCCGCTGGCAGGTAGATTGTCGTCGCGTCCCACTCGGCTTTGATATTGCCGAGATTTCGGAGGTCGTACGTTTTGTCTGTCTCGGGAGCTGATGGATCCGATCCTTCTTCAAAACCGATATCCACGTTGTTGACGCTTGTCTCCTCGCTGTCTCCGGCAGTGTCCTCACCGCCGACTCCAGTATTCTCACCGTCGACACCAGTGTCCTCGTCAGTCATCGCCCGACACCACCGAGCTGTCGACGTCCGATCGTCTTCCAGTTGCAAACTGTGGGCATAGGTATCAGTACACTTAGGACCGATCAAATACGTTCCGGTCGATCGGTCGAATGAAAAATAATTATAACGATAGTTAGTTTTAAGTACCCGCGTTCCAAGCGTCAAAACGGATTACAGCAATGACTCAACAGTCCCTGGAGGACGCACGTCCTTCCCGACGGCAAGTGCTACGACTGACTGGTGCGCTCGGGGTTGCCGGCCTCGCTGGGTGTACCGGCGACGGCGGCAACGGCGGTAACGGCAACGGCGGTAACGGCAACGGTGGCAACGGTAACGGCGACGATAGCGGCTGGAGTGAGACCCTCGAAGTCATGCACGGGTGGACAGGCGGCGACGGCGCGGATGCCGTTGATGCGCTCATCACCGCCTTCGAGGAGGAGTATCCGGACATGGACACCTCCTTCCGTGCGATCGGTGGCGGCGGTAACGTCGAACTCGACGCCTCGGTCGCGAGCCGCCTCCGTGACGGTGTGCCGCCAAGCGCGTTTGCCGGGTGGCCCGGGAAAAACCTCGATCAGTACGAGGGCGTCCTCGGCGACATGGAAGCTGAAGTGTGGGAAGAGGCTGGACTGTTCGACGCCCACGTCGAAGAGGTCGCAGAACTCTGCCAGTTCGACGGCGGGATGGCGGCCGTGCCGATCGGCTCTCACCGGATGAATGATGTCTTCTATAATGTTGAGGTTGTCGAGGCTGCAGGCGTTGATCCAGACAGTATTGATAGCTTCGACGCGCTCCTCGATGCGCTCGCAGCGATCGAGTCCGAAACCGACGCCCAACCGTACGCGAACTCGCTTGCACCGTGGACTGTCCTGCAGCTTTGGGCGCAGGTCATGCTCGGCGGACAGGGATTCGACGCGTACATGAACTTTATCGAGGGCAACGGCGACAGAAGTGCCGTTCAGGAGAGCTTCGAGCGCGTTGAGGAGCTGCTCGACAACTACCTCAACGACGACGCTCCCGAGATCGGATTCACCGAGGCAAACCAACGAATCATGGCCGGCGACGCCGGCTTCATCCACCAGGGCAACTGGGCCGCCGGCGCATACGTGGCCGAGGGCCTTGAGTTCGGGACCGACTGGGACCGTATCCAGTTCCCCGGGACCGAGAACATGTACGGCTTCCACGTCGACTCATTCATCTATCCGTCGGACAACCCGAGTCCCGATGAGACTCACGCATTCCTGCGGTTCGCTGGCAGCGAAACCGCACAGATTGAGTTCAACCGCCTGAAGGGATCGATCCCGACGCGCGACGTCGATACGTCGGACTTCAGTCCGTACCTCACAGAGACGATCGAAGACTTCCAGGACGCAGAGCACCGACCACCGGCGATCGCTCACGGGCTGGCAGTCAACCAGTCGCTACAGGCAGATCTCTCGGATGTCCTGGCCGACACCTTCCTCGATCCGTACGATGTCGAGGCGGCGACAGACGGCTTCATGGACACGCTGTAACCACGCCCACTCTGTAATTTTTATGAAACGAATCATACACGCGCTGCGAACACGGGCTCGTAACGCCCGTTCAGACGGTGACCGCGACGTCGGTGTCGATCGTCCCGCTAGCGCTGCAGAAGCCCTCAAAGACGAGGGTGACACTGACGCCATCCGAAGCGATGGCGGTGTGGCTGCGGAGACAGACCCCACCGGCGAGTACGAGCGAAGGCGCCTCCAGCGGTGGCGCGACAGCGATTTTGTCCAGTCGGCGCCGTTTTGGCTGCCCCCGTTTTTGCTAATGGGTTTTTTTGTCTACGCCGCGATCGGCTGGAACTTCCTCATCTCGCTGACTGAGTATTCGGGATTCGGTGACGTCGACTACTCGACGATCGGGCTCCACAACTACGTTGAGCTCGTCGGGGATGCTGGATTCTGGGCGGCGACCCGGAACACGCTCGTGTTGCTCGTAGCGTTCACGCTTGCCTGTCTGGTGTTGGGGCTGTCGCTTGCGATCCTCTTGGATCGAAAAATCCGATTTGAGCGCACGTTCAGAACGATCTACCTGTTGCCGTTCGCGCTGTCGTTCATCGTCACCGCGCAGTTTTGGATGTGGATGTACAACTTCGATTTCGGTATCGTCAACGGCCTCTTCGGGCTCGTCGGGCTCGGCCCCTATAGCTGGCTTGGCAGCCCACGGCTGGTGCTCGGCTCCGTGATCTTCGCGCTGATGTGGCAGTTCAGCGGCTACACGATGGTCGTGTATCTTGCCGCGCTCCGGGCGATTCCGGGCGATCAGTACGAGGCCGCTCGCGTTGACGGGGCGAACACGCTGAAGCTCTACTGGCGGGTGATTATTCCCCAACTGAAGCCAGCAACAGTCAGCGCCTCGGTGGTGCTCGTGCTGTTCGCGCTGAAAGCGTTCGACTTCCTCTACGCAATCTGGGGATTCCGTCCACGCCGCGGGGCAGACATTCTCGCGACCAAGATGGTTCGAGAGGCGTTCCAACGACAGGAGTGGGCCTACGGCGCGTCGATCGCGATCGTCCTGTTTATCATTTCATTAGCTATCATCGCACCGTACCTCTATCAACAGTATACACAGGGTAACCTATGAGCACTGAGACACACTCTCAAACAGATACCGACCCCACCCCGTCGTGGATCAACCGCGTTAGCGCCGGCGACGTTGGATTGTACGTACTCTTGCTCGGGCTGGTTGCGTTTTATTTGACGCCGATCCAGACTGGACTCGTCACCTCGATCAAGACGAGCCAGGCATTGCGAGAGACACTGCCGTTCCTTCCACCAGGAGCTGCCGGCATTACGTTCGAAAAGTGGCAGGTTGCGTTCGAGGCGCTCTCGACCGGAATGATAAACAGCATGCTGTTTACGATTCCCTCGACGATTCTCTGTGCGGTCTTCGGGAGTATGGCTGCTTACGGCCTGACGCTCGCGAACTGGCGCGGACAGGTGCTCGTCTTCGCGACGTTCATCGCCGGTATCTTCATCCCATACCAGGCGGTCATCATTCCACTCTCGGAGTTTTGGACCGTCTGGGTGAACCTCGACGGTCGCTTGGCCTTCCTGTGGGGACTGCCACTCTTGGCCGAAAAGCACGCGACGATCATCGAACTCATCATCACGCACACTGCCTACGGAATCCCGATCTGTACGGTGTTGTTCCGCGCGCAGTACCAGACGATGTCGTGGGAGATGATCGAAGCCGCACGCCTCGACGGCGCGTCGATGTGGCGTGTCTATCGTCGGATCGTTCTGCCGCTGTCGATCCCGATGTTCGCCGTGGTGTTCATCTTCCAGTTCACCCAGATCTGGAACGAGTTCCTGTTCTCGTTGACGCTCATCAGAAGTGTGAGCGATCCCGCCGCGTCGGTGACGCTTATCCTCTCGGGGCTCGGCGAGGCAATGGAAGGCGTTGACTTCCCGCTGCGGATGGCCGGCGCGTTCGTCGCCGCACTGCCGACGCTCATCGTCTACGTGCTCTTCGCGGACGAGTTTGCCGAGGGGGTACAGGTATGAACCCCCAGACAGCACGACCCGCCGAGTCGGACGGGATCGAATCGATCGCTATCCAACCAATGTCCACACCCACACAGGAGGTCTACTAATCATGGCACGAACAACACTTGAACATATCACGAAAGTATTCACTGACGACAACGCCAACGAGATCGTCGCCGTTGACGACGTCTCGATCGAGATCGAAGACGGAGAGTTCCTCGTCCTCGTCGGTCCCTCCGGCTGTGGCAAATCGACGACGCTGCGGATGGTCGCCGGGCTCGAGACAATCACCGACGGAAGGATCCGCCTTGACGATCGCGTCATCAACGATCTCCCCGCACAGGACCGAGACATCGCGATGGTGTTTCAGTCCTATGCGCTGTATCCACACATGACCGTCCGGGGCAACATGGCATTCGGACTTGAGGAGTCGACTGACCTCCCGGACGAGGAAATTGATGCGCTCGTCACTGAAACCGCTGAGATGTTGGGAATCGAAGGGATGCTCGATCGCACCCCTGACGAACTCTCTGGCGGCCAGCAACAGCGCGTCGCGCTCGGGCGGGCGATCGTCCGCGATCCCGACGTGTTCTTGATGGACGAACCGCTGTCGAACCTCGACGCGAAGCTCCGCTCGCAGATGCGCATGGAGCTCCAGCGGCTCCAGGAAGGACTCGAAACAACGACGATCTACGTCACACACGACCAGACCGAGGCGATGACAATGGGCGATCGGATTGCCGTCCTCAACGATGGAAAACTCCAGCAGGTCGGGACGCCGCTTGAATGCTATCACCGGCCGGCAAACCTGTTCGTCGCTGGCTTTATTGGCGAACCGTCGATGAACACGATTCGCGGAACGATCGACAACGACGAGATCGTTACCGATGAGTTCACATATCCGATCTCTGCAGACCTCGCCGCCGAACTTGAGGGGGTCTCGGACGTGACGCTCGGAATTCGTCCAGAGGATCTCGAACTATCCACTGAAAAGCCGGAAGACTCCCGTGCACTGTCGATGATCGTCGATGTCGTTGAGCCCATGGGCGATGAGAACGTTGTGTACCTTCGATTCGACAGCGGTGACGTCGGCATCGACGACGACCAACTCGTTCTCATCGCAACAATCGATGGCATAAGCGATATCGCGGATACTGAGACCGTTTGGGTTCGCATTCCAGAGGAGGCGGTACACGTCTTTTCGACCGAATCGGGCCGAGCGATCCGGAATCGACGTCTCGAGGGCGACGCCGAACGCGTTGTTTGAGCGCTGTCGATCGCTTTTTGAGCTGTTAGTTGTTCAGGCGAACCGTGAACGATCAGCGGTGTTCAGATAAGGATGAAGAGTGAGGTGGTGTATTTTCTGAGTGATCCATGCCCGAAAACACACGCCTCAGCGGTAGTATCGACCAGAATTAGGTTTTGTGGAACGGGAAGTGACACCGAGATTGCTGATGATGCTTGGTATTCAGCTTCATCTTGCTAGATTATCACTTTTAAAAACAGTATATATTTTTGAGATATTTGGTTTCAAATGTGCTCTATCAACTGTTCATAATTGGGTTCACAAAGCTGATCTACAGCCCGAAATGGTTGGTGTCCGGATCACGTTGCGATCGATAAAACGGTGATCTGCCTCAACGATGAGCAGTATTGGCTGTACGCGGCTGTTGATCACGAGACAAACGAATTGCTCTATAGAAAGCTTGAAGCCACGACTTCAACGGTTCTCGCTCATTCGTTTCTGCGGAACTCTCGGAGAAACACGACGTCTCCGATGCTGTGTTTCTCGTTGATGGATCACACTCGTTACAAGCTGTGTGTCAACGCCACGGCTTCGATTTCAGATACGAAAAATATGGAAATCGCAACGCTGTTGAACGTGTCTTTAGAATAATAAAACGTCGAACTATCTAGTTCTCAAGCTGTTTTAGCAACGCCGACGCAGAAACCGCCGACTGGATCAGATCGTTCAGCTTCACATGGAATCAGCTTATCTGCACACTACCGCGCAGCGCGTGTGTAATATTATGGCCCGACACTGCATCCAACTCGAAGAGCAATATATAGTAGCGTTTGCAATTATTTTCACACTGCTGATCAGGAACTGTTGGATCAAAGGCTCTCGAACCGAATATCGACCCATCTGCTGCAAAGAGTTACAAACGCTAATGTAGTTCTAGCCATTACTATACGGGAGATGTTAATGAAGAGAGAATAATCCTTTCTTGTGGTACTTACATACCGCTGCCGTCGTCGAACCGATTTGCAGGGGATAGCTCTATGTTGTGATCGGTCTCACGATTAAGCGCCTGATTAGCGAGTATTTTGTGATAACGCCCGCAAACTTGAATCTATGATCAGAGAGCCAAGCATCGATCGAATAGTATGATCAGCGATGCAGCAATCAATTATGACTCGTGAACACCAAGGTATTTTTCCAGTGTATCATTGTCTTCACGCAACTCCTGCGTTAAACCATCCAGTTTGATTTGACCGTCGGTCATAATATACGCACGTGAAGATATATCGAGCGCGAATTTCGTATTCTGCTCGACGATGAGTATCGTCATTCCCTCTTGGGCAATTGATTCGATTGCTGTCCCAACATCTTCGATGATCTGTGGTGCAAGACCTTCACTTGGTTCGTCAAGGAGCAACATTCGGGGATTCTGTCGAAGCGCCCGACCGATTGCGAGCATTTGCTGTTCGCCACCGCTCAGATTCTTCCCTTTCGAATCTTGTAATTCTTCTAGTTTAGAAAAGAACCCGTAAATCTCGTCGATAGACCGCTCATCATCGGTATCAACAATTGGAACCCGAAGGTTTTCTTCGACCGTCAGATCGGGGAATATTCCACGATCTTCAGGCACAAGGCTGATTCCTTGCTTGTAGGTCTCGTGGGGAGCTGAATCTGAGATGTCTGTCCCACCGAACTCGATCGTTCCGGAGGTGGGGCTGACGACGCCAACAATTGATCGAAGTGTTGTCGTCTTCCCAACACCGTTTCGTCCCAACAAAGAGACAACTTCCCCCTCTTCGATCGAGAGCGAGATTCCGTGAATAACATTTCCACCTTTATATCCAGCGTGCACATCCGATAGTTCTATTAGCACCATCAGTATGACCCCATGTACGCTTTTTGTACTGTTTCGTCTTGAGTGATATATGATGGTGTTCCCTGTGATATTACCGCACCCCTGTTCAATACGGTTACTCTATCGGAGTACTCAAGCACGAGATCTACATTGTGTTCGATAAGTAAGACAGTTCGTTCCGCACTCGCTGCAGAAATAAATTCCATCAATGAATCAGAATCCGCCTGAGACACTCCACTCGTTGGTTCGTCAAGGAGAAGGAGATCTGGGTCAACGCTGAGTGCCATCAGAATCTCCAGTTTCTTTTTATTACCGTGTGACAAGTTTTCAGTAATCTGTCCCGGGGCAGCCTCAAACTCGATTTGCTCTAGCATCTCTATCGCTTCCTGTTCGTGAGCCGAATCTGTCTTTTTTATTGGGTTAAACGATTGATTTTTTGACTGAACAGCTAACCGGAGATTCTCTAGCACGGATAGCCCTGAGAATAATTGTGGGGTTTGATACGCCCGACTGATTCCTCGTTGAACACGCTGGTGATCAGAAAGCCCAGTTATTTCCTCTCCGTCGAAGAGTATTCGTCCATCGCTTTCGGGGAGCGTCCCTGCAAGCATATTGAACAGTGTTGTTTTCCCTGCACCATTTGGTCCGATGATCGAGTGAAACTCTCCTCTCGGAATGGAAATATTCACGTCATCGACAGCAACGAGTGAGCCAAATCGTCGGGTCAATTCTTCTGTCCGTAACAATTCCGAGTCAGCAGAGCTCTGTGTCTGAGGAGTATTCGGGTCGGGTTCTACTGTTGTCATATCAAGATTCCTCTGCTTGATCCGATCATTCTATCAGTACAACCACGAGTCGACTCATTGAGTGATGAGATCTGTATCATGTGTCTTTCAAGTACTTATTGATCTTCTTTTCGATGATACTGAACACGCCAATGATTCCAGCTGGGAATACCAGTACGATTACCACCAGCAGCAATCCAAGCATTAGTACCCATGTGTTCAGAAACATCCCGCTAAACATGTTCTCGGCCAAATAAAGCGCAGTGGCCCCGATAACTGGTCCAATTAGTGTGCCACGTCCACCAACCAGTACCCAGACAAGCACCTCGGTCGAAAGGACGAACCCAAGTAGAGGTGGCGAAATGAACCCCGAGTAGGCTGCATAGAGCGCACCGGCGAATCCAGCAATCCCAGTTGACAAGCCGAACACTATTGTTTTGTATTTTATTGGGTTGTACCCAAGCGACGAGATTTTTGTCTCGTTCTCGTTTATTCCGACGAGAGTGGTACCAAACGGTGACTGAACAATGCGTTTTCCAATCAGGAACACAGCGACCAGCGCGACGAGTACAACAAAATAGTACTGGTTGTGGGAGATAATATACGTCATGACACCAGGAATCTCAACCCCCAGTGGTGGGATTTCTGTTAATCCGTTTGATCCCCCTGTAACATCACTCAAAATGAGTGCGGCCTGACTTGCAACAATTGCTAAGGCGAGTGTAATGATGGTGAAGTACTCTTCACTAATCCCACGAGAGAACAGCACACCAGCAACAACCAGCCCAACAACAGCCGGAACGAGAAATGCCAAGACCAGCCCAAGAAGCCCAATGCTTGGCAGCGAGAGTTCAGTCGTGATTACTCCCATGAGATACGCACCAAGTCCAAAAAATGCTGCGTGACCGAATGAGAGAATACCGGCATACCCCCAGACAAGATCGACCGATATGGCAAAGATCCCATAAATAAATGCAACAACCAATAACCCGACAAAGTACCCGGAAAAGACCGCTGGCGTAGCGAGTAACACCAGTAATCCGAGACCGAGTAGTAACGTATTAGCATTCGTTTGGAGTCTTCCGATCGATACCTGCATTGACTCATCAACTACAGAGAACTCAACTGGTCCAATCGTGGGGTTTGACTTCTTATTACTCATGCCATGCCTCCGGGACGATTCCCTGTGGACGGACGATCATCGCAACGATAACGAACACGAAGACGATTGTTTGTGCTAAGATGGGCGATATCATGAACGTCATGATGTTCGCCGACCCAGCAACGATAATACTCCCAGGGACAACGGCTATCAGTGCACCAGTCCCACCTAGGATAACCGCAAAGAACGATTCAAGTAGGTATGTTACTCCCATCGTTGGGTTGACGGTAGTAATCGGAGCGATTGCTGCACCACCGAGTCCTGCGAGAGCGGCCCCAGATGCAAATGAATACTGGTACATTCGTGTTTTATTCAGTCCTTGTAGACTCGCTGCATCCGGATCCTGAATCACTGCACGAAGCCGGACACCGACATCGGTCGATTTGAAGAACATGAAGACTCCGACAAGGATCACTATACAAAAGCCAATCAAGAACAAGCGGTATGCTGGATAAACCGTAACTCCGAGGTCAATGCTACCACTGAGCGGGTTGCTGACTGATTTGCTTGTCGTCCCGAAGGCTAGCTTGACAAGTTCAACAAGTGCCAGCGAGATACCCCATGTCGCCAGAATCGTATCGAGGAGCCGATCGTAGAGATGTCTGATTACGACCCGTTCGATAAATGCCCCGATTACACCGACGATAATCGGTGCAAGAACGAGTGCAACCCAGAAGCTTATCCCGAGCCTCTCCGGCATCACCCATGCTATGTATGCACCGACAGTGAGGAACGCACCATGTGCTAAATTGATCACTCCCATGAACCCATAAATAATTGCTAATCCGAGTGCGACGAGCGAAAGGGCTAACGCCGCACTTAGGGCATTCAACAGAAGTGTCGTTGCTAGTTCAGCCATGATTCTGTCCTAAATATCGCCGCACGAACCACTTGGAGAGACAGGGTCGAAGCTTTCAAGTATTTCATATTTTTGCTCACTATTTACCTGTCCGAGGAACGTTCCAACAGTCATCTGATTGTCTGACTCGATTTCCGTTTCACCCATTATAGAGCTTGCAGATGCACCCTGCAGGCCCTCTCTGATCTCATCGGGAGAGGTCCCGCCAGATCGATCCACAGCATCTTCGAGAAGTTTGATAGCGTTGTATGCTGGTCCAGTAAAGTAGTTAACGAGCGCATCTTCCCCATGTTCGTTACGGTACTTCTCAATAAATTCGGTGTTCGCATCGTTTTCGATACCCTCCAAATACGCGTGACAAGAGTAGACTCCCTCAGTCGCTTCTGGTGATGCACCTTGAATAACACCTTGTCCGTGTGCGAGTCCAACCTGCGCAAATTGGTCACGAACTCCTTGTTCCTGCATCTGATTCTGTATTGCTGCTGGACCGCCACCAGTAACCGTCATGAACAACACGTCAGGATCTTCTTGTTCGATCCGCGGGATAATCGATGTGAAGTCAGTCGTATCGAGTGAAACGTATTCTTCTTCCAGAACTTCACCGCCATTGTTATCGACCGCTTGCTTTACTGCTTCATTTGTTTGCTTCGGCCAGCTGTAGTCGTCCCCGAGGAGGTAGAACGACTCACCGTGTTTCTCAATTAACCACGGAATAAGGGGTTCAATCTTTTGTGATGGGATATCACCGAGTTGGAACATCCACTTATTGCAGTAGTCATCTGCCGCCGGCCCTTCGTACTGGCTTGCGTACAACGACGGCACCTGTAGTCGTTCCAGCACCGATGAGGTTGCTACTCGTGTCGCGCTACTGATCGGCCCCATGAGGACATTTGCATTCTTTTCGGAAACGAGCCGCTCGGCCATCTGGCGAGCCGTTTGTGGATCGACCTGATTATCTTCGACAACTAGCTCTACCTCTTTTCCGTCCAATCCACCATTATCATTGATTTCTTCAATGGCGATCTCTGCCGCTCGTACCTGCGTGTTTCCGTACGGTTCCCATCCCTGACTCAATGGCAGATTCGCTCCGACAGTGAGGACCTCATTACCGCTGCTGCTCATACAGCCCGCGAGTCCAGTTACAGTTAAGCCACCTGTTGCTTGCAACACACGACGCCGACTGATGTGATTATCACTCATACGACTGTGTCAATGTGATACACCCCACTATATAAATATACACCATGGGAGGTATTATTGCCGCGAGTTATATTTAAAATGAAAATGATGAGCTGTATGAAAATCGTTCTAAGCAAACTGGTATCGGTCTACCTTGTTATTGGTTTTCAACTGCGTGAGCCGCATTTAGTACAGTTACATCGTCAAATGCTCGGCCAGTAAGCATCAATCCAACTGGGAGGCCATCGACCGAGCCAACAGGTACACTCACTGATGGATGGCCAGTCATGTTGAACGCACTCGTGTTCGCTAGATTCGTCCATGCATCCCCGATGAACTCGATCGTATCCTGATCTGGTTTCCATTCGTGAGCGGTCATCGGTGTTGTAGGCATCGCAATGAGATCGTATGATTGAAAAACTGCATTATATTCATTTGTAAGTCTACTTCTCAGGTTCATTGCTGCTGCATAATACTCCGAACGATACTCGTCGCTCGCGTATGCACCGAGAAGCAGTGTGAATTTGACTGTCGGTGGGAACTCTCCGCCTTTCTCACGTCGAAGACGACCGAATTCCCTTACCCAGTCGGTGTTGTACCATCCCTCCCAATTGTGACCAAGGCCTTCTCCCCGAAACGCGGCCAAGAAGCCTTCTGCAAGCGAAACCGAATAGATATCCGAAGCGTCGTCGTGGATCGGTACTGAAACGTCCTCAACAGTTGCCCCTACGTCTTCAATATCAGCCAGTGCTGATCTTACTCTGTCGTTCACTGCTGAATCGCATTCGGGCTGATCAAATCCTTCCTCTAGAACCGCAATTTTGAGGTCTTCGACGTTTCCATCAAGTTCCGATGCGTAATCGTATGTTGGGACAGTCTCCGGCTGGCGTGGGTCACGCGGGTCGCTTCCGGCCAGCACCGTCAACGTCTCAGCGACGGTCTCAACATCTCTGCCGATTGGTCCTGCATGGTCGATGGTATTCTCGATTCCAACACACCCAGTATATGGAACAAGCCCATGGGTTGGCTTGTGACCAACAACACCTGACCAGGATGCTGGAGCCCTGATACTGCCTCCTTGATCGCTCCCGATAGCAATCGTAACCTCCCCAGTGGCGACCGCAATTGCGCTTCCACCACTAGACCCTCCTGCCAGGTGATCACTATTGTGTGGGTTCAATGTCGGCCCGAAGGCACTGGAGTGGCCGTTCCCACTAAACGCCATATCATCGAGATTGGTTTTCCCCACAATCCGTCCACCAGCTAAAAGAAGTCGGGTAACGAGGGTCGCATCGGCGGCAGGAGTGTATCCTTCGACAACTGCTGAGCCACAGGTCATTTCCACGCCACCAACAGCGATATTGTCTTTAATTGCGATATCCCAGCCAGCTAATCTACCTTCATTAGATTTAGAGATGTCACAGCGTGTAATCCAGGCATTGTAAGGATCCTCTCCGACCACACGATATCCGCTATCTCGGTCCTCGGGTACAGAGTCTACTGTTTCATCCCCGTATTCTGTAACCGTTTCGTAGGAACTGAGCGCCTCGGTAATCAGTTCCAGATGGTCAGTAATCTCCTGACGAGTAAGATTTAGAGACAGTTCTGCACCAAGTTCGGCAAGCTGTTCTTTTGAGGGTGGTTGAAGACCCATGTCAGGTAGATATCTCAACAGAGTATTATTCTTTCTATTAACGAGATCTATGACCACTGAAACCACTATGATCAAATAACTCTACGAACTGACCGCGCTGAATTACCAATTACGCCAGATTCCCTAGTTCAAGACTCGTTCAATACCTGGTAAACCATTCAAGCGGTTTGTCGGTTACTGATAAAGCAAGTGCAAGTTTGATTCGTGCCTTCTGTACCGAGAGATCATCGGCGAACCCAACTCCGTACTTCCTGAGTGTCTCACCGCCACCATCACCACCGTACACTGGTATTGTTGAACCGCCAGGACAACGCGATCCCACAACAACGGGGATTTCGTAGTCAATAGCGTCGGCGATTCCCTCACTCATAGCCTTTGTCGTGTTGCCTAGGCCAGTCCCTTCGATGATGAGTCCATCCACTCCAGCCTTAATCGCATCATCGATCGGGTCACGCGACACGCTGACCCCACTTGAGACTACTCGTACTGTTGCGGTCGGGACGATTGGACCACACTTCGGCTCTGCCGAGTTCAGTTCATGATGGAACTGGATCCGATGGCGGTCAAGTGAAGCGACCGGTCCAGAGTCCGGGGACTGGAACGCCCCAACCCGGCTAGTGTGTAATTTTGTTACGCTACGGGCTTCGTGAAGCTGATCATTAAAAACAACATAGGAGCCACCAGCCGCTTGGACCCGGTTATGAGATGCCGCACGGACAGCGTTAATGAGGTTCGCAGGCCCATCCGAACTGGGCTCGTCGGGCCGCCGCTGTGCCCCAGTGAACACGATCGGAACGTCTGTTGAAGATGTTTGACCTGCGTAGAACGCAGACGTTTCCATGGTGTCAGTGCCATGAGTTACAACGACGCCATCGATACCCTCCTCGGCAGCCTCGTGTGATTTTTCAACGATTGTCGCCATCGTTTTGAAATCCATATCGAAGCTCGGGATTTTTGTTACTTCTTCTACGGTGATTGATGCATACTCCTCTGCTTCGGTCGCATCTCCGAGTATTTCTGACCCATAGATCTCTGGTCGTGCACCTTCGTCACTATCGGTACTTGCAATGGTACCACCAGTACTGAGAATTCGAATGCTTGCTTTCACACAAGGTCTAAGACGCGTGTATATGGTGTTAGTTGTTTCGGAGTAATCACTGAAATCCAAAGCGGCGGGCTTTTGTGTATGTTCTTTCACCCTTTCTTCGGTATTTTTGTTCACGTCCCGCAAACACAAATGCTACTGAGTCATCGACGCCAACTCAATGGTTCTGAAAAGGCAGTACTGCACGTAGTCTTGAACCTACGATAGCTGCAACTACGGTTTCTCGTGTTAGTATTAGATGATACGGTGTCGAAGCCATCTCGAAACTGATCTGTTTTCATTGATTTGCTCCCGTGCAGACCGCTGATCATCAATCGTTCTTTTGATCAAAAAATACTGGATAGGCTCACAGACCGTGTTGGACACTTCCTATCTCAAATTTTCGTTTGTACACTGCAAACGATTTTTCTGGCGATCGAGCAGGTGTCGCATAGAGTATAGTCATATTTGCGACTGTGTGACACATTACCCCAGAATATCCTTATATTCTATATTTTTCATCTGAATGTATCTTACTCACACAAATATAAACATGATATTTGTTTGCAGGCCACAAATGATATAGTGATTCGGTTTGTAGAGTCATCATGAGAAAAAAAGCGGCCAACTCGGATTCGCCCCGGACGTTACAGACATCTACGACCACACTTGACGTTATTGATTCATTGAAAAATCTCAACGGTGCAACTGTCACTGAAATGGCGGACCACCTCAGTCTCTCAAAGGGTGGAGTGTACAACCACTTGGCCACACTGAGAGAAAATAATTTTGCGGTAAAGAATGGTAATGAATATAATCTTAGCCCTCGATTTATCTTGATAGGTGAACATGTCCGTCAGGAGAGTCTACTCTATCGATTTGGGAAGAAAGAACTTGACAAACTCGTCGAAACAACAGGCGAGTACGCACAGTTGATTACTGAGCGTCACGGCCTCGGTATTGTTCTTTATCTGCAACGTGGTGAGAAGTCAATTGGGAGCAACTATCCAGACCAAATGGAGCGAAAAACTCTCAATCTCCACCACCTAGCTGCGGGAAAAGCGATATTGAACCGTCTCCCTGACGCACGCGTGGAGGAGATTGTTGATCAACATGGTCTCCGCAAACGGACGGGAAACACGATAACGAATAAGACACGCCTGTTCGAGGAACTGGCAGAGATTGATGAGCGCGGGTACGCATACAACATTGAGGAAGAGGTTGATGGTCTGCGCGCTATCGGGGCAGCAATTGACGGACCTGACGGTAATGTACTCGGTGCGATCAGCCTTTCGGGGCCTAAAAGTCGAATGCAAGGGGACCGATTCCAGAAAGAGCTTCCAAAAAGAGTGATGAATACTGCCGATGTCATTGAGGTCAATATCAACATGGATACACAATCCAAGGAGTTCTGATCGTCTGTAGTTCTTCCCAATTCAGCAACTGTACGGACGGCTTATGTTCAGAGTACATCGGGCTTTGCTGGGTCAGCGGCTGCTCGTGCACTACAATTTCGCATACAACGTACGATTGGTAAGCGAATTATATGACCAGCGGTGAATAGCCAAGACTACTATCTTGATCACTAAATAGAGATCGACCCCGATGCCTACCATCATGTGTGATACCACAAAGTCCGCAAACTGGTGTATTCCCTCGAACAAGCTATAGTAACGTTTGCAACGCTTTGCAACAGAGACCCGAATATTCGGTTCGAGACCGTCTGAGCCGATCCTTCCTGAACAGCAGTGAAAAAATAATTGTAAACGCTGCTAAATTAAAGGGAGATTCTGTGTTCCCGAATGAGCGTGCTGGTTGTAAAGACAGATAAAAACCATATCTGAGCCCAAGCATTACGAAACTACAATTGTAATTATGAGCTCATCTGCATCCGGTTTTTATTCCTATTTTGTTCCATATATATCAATGAGTATACTGTTTTAGAGCTGACAGCACCTTCCTTCGTGCTTCGCGATAGGACCCGAGAAGAACTGAGCGACGACGACCGCGAGCGGGTCGAAGCGATGCACCCGCTGGGCCGCATTGGCACTCCCCAGGACGTGGCTTCGACCGTCTCGTTTCTGACGAGCGACGACGCTTCGTTCATCACCGGAGCAAACCTGCTCGTCGACGGCGGGCGGACCGCAGTCATGCAAGATCACAGCTTCCTCGAATACAAACAGGCCGCTGAGCTGCTGCAATAGTAACGTGACTCTCGGCTCTGCAGTCCGGAACTCTGTTCGTTTACCAACATCGAGCTACAGACAACAGCGCCGTCAGTAAAACATTTGATACTATACAAAACTGGTGTCAAAATTCACTCGACCACGATCGGACAGCAACCAGCAACAAATACGCGGCGACAACAGCCGAAAGCACCCCCACGACGCCGGGCGATCGAGCGGTGATTGAGCCGAACCAGCCCGCCAGCGCCACGGCCGCAAAGCCAATCGCCCACGATCCCAGATAGCCAGTCGTTCGAAGCACGTTTCGAGACTCCGAAAGTACCAGTGCGTGCCGGAATGATCGCCCTCGAAGCCGGACCGCGATCATTACTGGAATCACGTACATCGCTGCGAGCACCGTCGCGATCGCCGTCGTCGATCCTAAAAGAAATGCCACAGACGCACCACCGCCGGTTGGAATCCCGTCTGCAGCCGCCACGGCAGTGAGCGCGAGCAGCCCGATCGGGGCTGCCGCGACGACAACTGTGATGACAACCGTGTCACGTCCGGTTTTCAGTACGGTCACGACTCCGTCCAGCCCTGTCTGCGGAGCCAATTCATATCCGATCGCAAATACATACCCAATCATATATAGAATAATACTCATTACTATGAGTAGCACAATGCCGCCGCCGACTGCGGGCAGCAGGACTGCGGCGTATCGGCCCCCGATCGCAATCGCGAGTACACACGCGGCGACGATCGCAATCGAACGAATCGTCTCTGCGGACCGAAGTGACGGCCATCGCTGATCGAAGTCCATGTCTGTTCTTGCTTGTTCCTCCCGCTCAGTCTGTATCAAACGATCGGAATCGTAATGATTGTCTATGTGCTTAGTGTGGGCATGCCCCAGTGGTTCCGACGCGTCGTCCCCGACGTAATCAGGCAGCGATACGCGCTGAAGTTCATGCTCGTTTTGTTGCTAATTGGCCTCTGTATCGGCGCAATGGGGCATCTCGGAACCGAGCAGCTCGCCTCTGAGGTCCAAGACCGTGCGTACGCAGAACAGTCCACGCTCGCCGAACAGGAGGCCAGACACGTGAGCAATTGGCACGATCGCAACTACTTCATTACGGACGCACTCACCACCTCTGATGTCGTCGTTGCGGGTGATGTTGACGACGCGTACTTTTCGCGGACGAAGGTACAGTACGCAGGAACGGTAAATCACATCCACTACGTCGACGTAGGCGAGCGCGAGGTAACGTACAGCACCTCCTCGGACGTCTCGCGTGATCTCAATGCGGTTGAGGAACCGTGGGAGTCGCTCAGGCCGCTGGACGAACGTGAGGACACCACTACCCTGGAATTTGCAAAGACTCGATCGCTCGGGGCGTACATCTCTCATGATGGCACGCCTGTGGTCGCGTACGCCAAGCCAATCCCGAACGATCGAGGCCAGTACCTCAACTCAGAGCGGTTCTTGGTCGTGACCGCCCGTCTTGACTCGCTCGGAGACGAATTGATCAACGCAGACGGGACAATATCGTACGTTGTCGACCCAACAAGCAACCGGGTTATCGCAGACCCTGCTGGAGAATCGTACTTCGACGCGTATCCACACGGCAGTGAAATCGTCGGTGCACAGGGAACGACTGAGTTCGGCGTCCCGGCTGATTCGTTGCAGCGATCGATCGCCGTCTCGAACCCCGATCAAACCGACGTCGGTGGGGAATACGTTGCATCGTACGCGCGTATCCCCGATGACGATCTGGACGGGCTCTATCTTGTCGTCCACACACCTCGGGAGAACATCTTTGGGTTCATTGATACGGTACAGCTGTATGGGCGGATTATCACCATTGGCGGCATCCTTCTCATCATGCTTGTCGGCGGAATTATGGGCCAAAACCGCTCGGCAGCGGTCAGTGAACTCAAACAAAAAACCGAGCGAATGGAAGACGGCGACCTGGATGTTAGCTTCGAGAGCGATCGGATCGACGACCTTGGCCGACTGTACGACGGGCTCGGATCGATGCGCGACGCGCTCGCAGCCCAGATCCAGCGGGCCGAACAGGCCCGAACTGACGCAGAGGCCGAACGAGAACACGTCCAACAGCTCAACGACGATCTTCAGGCAACGGCCGACACCTACGCACAGGTAATGCGCGCAGCCGCAGACGGAGATCTAACAGCTCGGATGGATACACAGATTTCTGACACACCGCAGATGGAGCAGATCGCAACTGAATTCAACGAGATGCTACAGACGACAGAGCGGACGGTCGCACAGCTCAACGAGTTCGCCAAGCACGTGGCTGCGACGAGCGAGGACGTTACCGCTTCAAGCGATTCAGTTCGCTCCGCAAGCGAACGAGTGAGTGATTCGATCGGTGAGATCGCAGCGGACGCACAGTCACAAAACGAGCTGTTACAGGCGGTGACCACCGAGCTGTCGGACCTGGCAGCGGTGACAGAAGATATCTCTGCCTCCACTGACGAGGTTGCCACGCTCGCCGCTCAGACCGCCGACGCAGGCGAAACAGGTCGGGATGCCGCGGCGAACGCGATCGACGGGATGGACGAGGTCGAAACCTCCTCCGAGCAGGCCGTCGCAGAAATCACCGCGTTGCAATCAGAGGTCGAACAAGTCGACGAACTCATCGATCGGATCGGTGAGATCGCCGACCAGACCAATATGCTCGCGCTGGATACGACGATCGAGGCATCTCGATCAACGGACGGGTCAACGGCGAACGCTGAGGGATTCGACTTCGTGGTCAACGAGATCAAATCCCTCTCGAGAGACACGAAGGCAGTCGCCGAGGAGATCGAAACCCGACTCGATCGAATCAGCGAGCAAACAGGGCGATCCGTCCACGAGGTCGAACGAACAAGCGAGCGGATAGACGCGGTCAGCGATCGCGTCGCCGACGCCGTCAGCGCACTTGAGCGGATCGACGACTACGCCCAGGAGACGAACGACGGCGTCCAGGCGATCTCTGCGTCGACGAAGCAACAGGCCGAATCGACCGATGAGGTGGTTTCGATGGTCGCAGAGGCGGCATCGATCGCCAGGGAAACCAGTGCGGAGGCCCGCGTCGTAGATGCCCTTGCAGACAAACAAGTGAGCGAGCTTCACACTGTCTCGCGATCGGCATCGACGTTGTCGGCCCAATCGGGCGTCCTCTCGGACACACTGTCGACGTTCGAAACGTCAGTCGAGGACCCAACAGTCGTCTCGCCGCTGTTTGTCCGTACGGGAGGAACGCCGCCGTCAGAGTAGGCCCGCTTTCTCACTTGCGTGGGCAGTCGGTACCGGTGATTACAGATGTAACGGTGTAATCCACCAACCCCACATGCGTTTCTCTATAAGAAATAGTTAAACGGCCTACGGGTCGACCGTCGTAATTCGGAGCTGCTCGATCGGCGTGTTTTCTGCGACCGCACAGCCGAATGGCTTGAGCGCGCTGTCGCCAACGAGCCAGTCACCGTTCGCGTCGATCTCGTAGTGATCGCTCGTGAAGTTGACCACCCACGTGCGGTCGCCGCGGACTCCGACTCTGACTCCCGTCGGGAGCCGATCGGTCTGTGCGACGTCACCCCGAGTGAGGCACGCAGTAACGAGTTCGTCTGCGAGGTCCGGTTGTGGCCACACTCCGCTGTACGTTACGGTCCCGTCGCCGGCGGCGTGCTCGACGACCGCTGCGGCGTCGGCCCCCGGGCCGTGTTCATATCGCATTCGGACGGTCGCCTCCCCGGGTTCGAGCCATTCAGCCCACGTTCGGTACGCGAACGATCGCTCGGTCTCGGTTTCGCGGACGCGCGTTTCCATCCGATCGGGAACTGACTCGTGTTGGTCGACAGTCGCGCCGACGAGCGACGCGAGTGGTCCAGGCTGGGGTTCCGGCCGCAGGGTATTGTGGTGGTCCTTCGATCCACTCCGGGGGCCGATGAGGAGCTCGCCGCCGTCTTCGACGTAGGCGGTGAGCCGATCGGCCAACTCCTCGGTCATGAGGTACAGCGAGGGAGCGATGACGACGTCGTAGTTCGAGAGCGACGTCGCGGGATCGACAACGTCGACCTGTACACCTCGGGACCGAACCGCGCCGTAGAACGCGTCGACCAGCGACCAGTAGTCGAAATCGGGGCTGTGTGGCTGTTCGGACAGCGCCCAAAGCGAGTCGTAGTCGTGTAACACCGCCACCGGTGCGTCCACCGAACCAAATTCGCCGAGGCGATCGAACTCTTCGGCTGCCTGTGCGGCGTCCGCGTGGCCGCGATCGGGACTGCCGTCCTGTTTCAACAGGCCAGCGTGGTACTGTTCCTGCCCGGAGAGACACCGCCGCCACCGGAAGTACAACACGGCATCCGCACCGTGCGCGGCCGCGTGGTGTGCCCACAGCCGCATCGCCCCCTCCGCGGGCTGCGGACAGCGGGGGGGCCAGTTTACATCACCGGGCTGTTGTTCCATCACCCAGAAGGGCTGGCCAAGCGCACCCCGATACAGGTCGTGGTTCAGCCCCACCTGGTCGGGATCGCCCGCTCGGAGTTCGTCGACAGTCGCCTCGCCGTCGCGGCGATCCTGGACGAATCCGGTGGGATACGAGTCCCACGAAACCAGATCGAGCGCGTCGCTGACGTCGTAGGCGTTGAGAGTCGGGAAGTGTCCCATGAAGTTGTGTGTCACGAACCACTCGGGGTTTGTCTCCCGAAGGACCCGCGTGTGGACCTTGTTGTACTCGACGACGCTGTCGCTCGAAAATCGCGCGTACGCTAGCGTTCGGGACGGATGCTGTTCGGCCGGCGTCGGCTGGGGTGGATCGATCGCTGCGAACGAGGGGTATCCCTGTGACCAAAACGCGTTCCCCCAGGCTTCGTTGAGGTGGTCGATATCGTCGTATCGCTCGCGCAGCCACGTCCGGAACGCCGACGCACACTCATCACAGTAACACCGCACCGTCCGGTGGCAGCCGAATTCGTTGTCGGTCTGCCAACCCGCAATCGCCGGGTGATCGGCGTATCGCTCCGCGAGGATCGACACGATGCGTTCGGTCTCCGCGCGATAGCGCGCGGAATTAAAACAGTAGTGCCGCCGGCTCCCAAATCCTCGGACCGTCCCATCGAGGTCACGTTGATGAATCTCGGGATACTCGTCGACGAGCCACTTCGGCGGCGTCGCGGTCGGGGTACAGAGAATTGCCTCCAGCCCGTGATCGTCGATCAGCGACAGCGCCGTGTCGAGCCACTCGAAGTCAAACGTCCCGCGTTCGGGTTCGATTCGCTCCCATGCGAACTCACCCATTCGGACGTACTCAATTCCCGCTTCTGCCATCCGTTCAATGTCTGTTGCCCACCGTTCGGGCGGCCAGTGCTCCGGAAAGTAACACGTTCCGATCGCCATACCCGATCGACCGTCGGCCGTAACCTAAACGTTTCCATCGCGGCGATGAGGATCAGCCTGCACCGCACTACACTTGTTTCGCATAACGAAACTACTGGGAAAACAGCTGGAGTTCAATCTCGTTTGCGGTACTGATCACGAGCCCTGCAAGGTCTTCTTCCAGCTTCTTCCCGCTCATCGTGTCGATGCTCCCGGAGACGCTTACGGCTCCGACAGGACCATCCTCGGTGGTAATCGGCGCAGCGACACACTGAACAGATGGGAGGTGTTCGCCACGCTCGAACGCAAGCTCACGGTCACGAACGGATCGGAGCATCGTGAACAGTTCGTCGGGCTCTGTGGTCGTCTTTGCTGTCAGCTTCGGTAACCCAGTTGTCTCGATAATTGTTTCGACCGCCTCACGCGGCAGCTGTGAGAGGATCGCCTTCCCGCCCGCTGTCGCGTGGAGGTATATGCGCTCGCCGAGCGAGGGAAGGTACCCCTGTACGGCGGTCGAGTCGCCCGCACGATACAGGTAGATGCCATACCCCTGTTCCGGGACGATGAGATTAACAATTGCTCCAGAGGTGTCCGCAAGATTGTCGATCGCCGGGCGGGCAACCCGAAATAGCTCCGATCGGTCCCGCATTCGACACCCCAACCCAAGAAACCGATAGCCGAGGCTATACCTTGTGTCCGCTTTGACGACGTAACCGAGCGATCGGAGCGTCGTGAGGTGTTTGTGCACTGACCCCTTCGAGATCCCCGTCTCCTCGGCCAGCTCTGTCACCCCGGCTGTCCCCGCCTCTCGGAGCGCTTCGATGATCGTAAACGACGTTCGAACCGCCCCAACCGGGTATGCCTGATCGCTCATACGCGGAGCATGGACGCCCTTGTATTAAAATTTCTTATAGGGAAACACACCAGCTATCTGTCGTCAGTTCGATCGATCAGTGACTGATTGCTCCCTTGATCGATCGGCTACTGGTCGCTTTATTCGATCAATTACCGGCCACTTTGATCGATCGGCTACTGGTCGCTTTGTTCGATCTCGCGTGCGTAGGAGACAAACGGCGCATCCTCCATGAGCGCCGATCGGCCGCCGTCGATCAGGATCGAACTACCGGTCATGAACGATGCGCCGTCGCTGGCGAGGAACGCCGCTGCGCTCGCGACATCGCCCGGCTGGCCGATCCGACCGATTGGGTGGAGCGCTTCGACCTCCTCGTAGCGGCCCTCCGCGAGCTCCTCGCGGGTTCTGTCGACCTCGATCCAGCCCGGATTGAGACTGTTCGCACGGATCCCAAGCGGACCAAGTTCGACAGCCATCGCTCGGGTCATCCCGTCGATCCCTGCCTTGACGGCATTATACGGGAAGATCTCCGGCATCGTGAGCCGCGCGTGGTTCGATGAGACGTTGATGATGCTTCCGCCCTCCGGCATATGTTCGATCGCCTCCTTCGCGGCGAGCCAGTACCCTCGGAAGTCGGTGTCGACGACGAACGACCAGTCCTCGAGCGTCGCATCCCGAACGCCTGTCTCCGTCTGGACCGCTGCGTTGTTCACAAGTACGTCGATCGACCCGTATTCCTCGACGGTTTCCTCGATGAGCGCGGCGATCGACTCGGGTTCGCGCATGTCCACGCGAACAAATCGTGCGTCACCGTCGTTGGCTGCGTTCGTGATCTCGCGGGCGACTGCCTCGCCGGCCGCCTCACTGCGCCCCGAAACCACAACGTTCGCGCCCTCGCCAGCGAATCGGCGAGTGATTGCCGCGCCGATCCCGCGTGTCGAACCGGTGACAATCGCCGTTCGATCGTCGAGTCTGCCCCCGCTGCCGTTGCCGTTCGACCCGCCGCCGTTCGCGTTTGGTGTCAGCATGGATTACCACTCCGTGACGCTGCCATCGTCGTTCCGCCACACTGGGTTGTGCCAGTTGACGGTCCGTTCGGCCTGGCGTTTGACGTAGGATTCGTTGATGTCGATCCCGAGACCCGGATCGCTCGGCACATCGACGTAGCCGTCTTTGTACTCGAAGACGGTCGGGTCCGTGAGATAGTCCAGTACATCGCTCGTCTCGTTGTAGTGAATGTTGAGACTCTGTTCTTGGATCAGTGCGTTTGGCGAGACCGTATCCACGTGCACGCAAGACGCGAGCGCGATCGGGCCGAGCGGACAGTGCGGCGCAAGCGCGACGTCGTAGGCTTCTGCCATCGCGGCGATCTTTTTTACCTCCGTGATCCCACCGGCGTGTGAGAGATCCGGTTGAATGATGTCGACGCTGCCATCTTCGAACACCTCTTTGAAATCCCACCGAGAGAACATTCGTTCGCCTGTCGCGATCGGGATTGTCGTGTTTGCAGCGATGTCGCCCAGCGCGTCGTTATGCTCGGGTAGGACGGGCTCTTCGATGAACATCGGCTCGTACGGCTCGAGCGCCTTCGCGAGCCGTTTTGCCATCGGCTTCGATACCCGTCCGTGGAAATCGACGCCAATGTCGACCTCGGGACCGACTCGTTCTCGGACCTCTGCGAGTCGATCGCGGGCTGACTGGACCGCTGCGGGATTATCCACGCGGCGCAGTTCGGAGGTCGCGTTCATCTTGAGTGCGGTGAAACCGCTGTCGACCTTCTCGGCAGCCGCGTCGCCCACCTCCGTTGGACGATCGCCGCCAATCCACTGATAGACGCGGATGCGATCGCGTGCCCGCCCGCCCAACAGCTCGTAGACGGGCGCGCCGAACTGCTTGCCCTTGATATCCCACAGCGCCTGATCGATTCCCGCGATCGCGCTCATGAGCACCGGTCCTCCGCGGTAGAAGCCGCCGCGATACATCGTCTGCCAGTGGTCTTCGATGCGGTGGGGATCCTCCCGAAGGAGGTAGTTGTCCATGAGTTCCTCGACGGCCCCTTTGACGGTCTTCGCGCGCCCCTCGACGACCGGTTCGCCCCAGCCGACGGTCCCGTCGCTGGTCTCGATCCGCAGGAATAGCCATCGTGGCGGTACTTCGTACAGGTCGTAGTCGACGATCGTTGTCATTGGTCTGGATTCGGTAGAGTCGTTAGCTCAGCTCTGGAAGATACGGTTCATTCGCGTCGAGCAGTTCCTCAGTCATTTCGTGGATCTCTTCGAGGGTCAACGCCGCCGCGGTCAACGGATCAAGCTTCACTGCCTGGTGGACCGATTCGCGATCGCCTTCGAGCGCGCCTTTGACGGTCAGCTGTTGGACGTGGATGTTCGATCGGTTCAACGCAGCAAGCTGCGGCGGCAAATCACCAACGCTGCAGGGGTGAATGCCCGTCCCGTCGACGAAACACGGCACCTCCACACAGGCCGACCGCGGCAGGTTGGTGATCGAGGCGTCCCCGTTGCTCACGTTGAGGTTGAACCGTCGTTCGGTGTCGGTCTCCAGTGAGTGGATGATCCGCGAGGCGTACTCCTCGGAGCGTTCGATCGTTACCGACTGGGGATCGATATCTGCGAGCGCGCGATCACGTTCTGCCGAGCGGGCTTTCCACCCTTCGAGGTACGTTGCTGTTGGCATCCGCTCAGCGTAGTCGGTGCCGGTCAGCCGCTCAATTTCTTCGGGATCAGTCCGGAAGTACGGGTGGTACTCGCTGTTGTGGTGGCTCGACTCGGTCACGAACGCGCCGAAGTGTTTGAACAGGTCGAACCGAACAGTGTCGCGCTCGTAAATCGACTCGTCGGTCATTGCCTCCCGAAGCCGCGGGTACAGGTCCTCGCCATCGTGTTCACACTGGAGGAACCACGCCATGTGATTGATACCGGCGACCCAGTAGTCGAGTTCGTCTTTGGGCACTCCGACGTACTCGGCAATTGCCTCCGCGGTATGCGGAACGCTGTGGCACAACCCGATCGTCTCGATATCAGTCTCCTCGAAGAGGGCCCAACAGAGGATCGCCATCGGGTTTGTGTAGTTCATGAACAGCGCGTCCGGACACAGTTCTTCCATATCTGCGACGATGTCGAGCATCGTCGGTAGCGTTCGGAGTGCCCGGAAGATTCCGCCTGGCCCCAGCGTGTCGCCGATCGCCTGCTCAACGCCGTATTCCTGTGGGATCTCGATCTCGTTTTCGAACGGCTCGGTGCCGCCGACGTTGATCATGTTGAGCACGTAATCGGCGCCGTCGAGTGCCTCGCGGCGATCGGTTGTCGACTCGATTGTCGCCTCGACGTCGCTGTTTTCGACCATCGCAGTCGCGACCCGTGTCGTCTGTTCGAGGCGGTGTTCGTCGATGTCCATCAGCACGATCTCGCTTGTGGACAGGGCCGGAAACGAGAGGATGTCGCCAACGAGCTTTTTGGCGAACACCATGCTTCCGGCGCCAATAAAGGCGATACGTGGCATCTACTGGTGATGAGTCACTCGTCATCTTAAAACTATGTGATCCCATAGCGGGTGTGAGCTGTTGGGAGGTCCGATCGCACTGTGCGCCCCCGGTGTCTCGATTGTATTGTGGGTCTGTGTGGCAGAGCTCCAAAACTATTAAATACGTTTGTTACAATTGTCACTACAGCGTTTCAGCGTATGCCACACGACACTAACTCAATGTACGGTCGACGCAGGGTACTGGGCGGACTGATCACAGCCGGCACGTTTGCTGCCGCGGGATGTATCGGAACGGACGATCCCGCAGGCAACGGCGGCAACGGAAACGGCGATGGCAACGGGAATGGCGGCAACGGCAACGGCGACGGGAACGGCAACGGCGGCAATGGTGACGGGAACGGCAACGGCGGCACGGAGATGGCTGGCTCGATCGATGGGTGGGGCTGGGATATCGCCGCTCGATCGCTCCAGCTAACCGCCGAAGCGTACGAAGAAGAACACGACGCCAGCGTCACTGTCGAGGAGTTCGGTCGTTCCGCAATGAAAGACGACCTCCAGACGCGTCTCGCCAGTGGATCGGGTGCGCCCGACGTGGCGATGCTCGAGATGGTCGACGGGCACTCATACATCGATACCGGGTCGCTCACCGACCTCTCCGGACACATCGAGGACGCGGGTGTATACGACGACTTCGTCCCTGGGGTTTGGGAGGCACTCAGTACGGAGGACGCGATATACGCACTTCCGTGGGATATCGGGCCGACCGCTGTGTACTACCGCCGGGACGTCTACGACGAGCACGGACTGGATGCAGATTCGATCGAAACGTGGGACGACGTCCTCGAAGAGGGACAGAAGCTCCCCGATGATGTCTATATGCTCAACCTCCCGCCGGGAGACCTTGCAGGCGTCTGGCGGTACCAGTTCCGACAGCTCGGAAACAACCCGTTCACCGACGATGGTGCGGTAAACATCCACGACGAAGACTCGGTCACGATCGCTCGCACGATGAAAGAACTGCACGACGCCGGCGTTGCGTCGATGCTTGAGGGATGGTCCTCGGCGTGGTTCGGTGCCTACGAGAGCGGCGAAATCGCGTCACTGCCCTCTGCGGCGTGGATGGAAGGGACGCTTCGAGCCGAACTCCCCGACACCGCCGGCGACTGGGGTGTCTACAAGATTCCGGCCTTCGAGTCCGGTGGCCCGCGCGCGTCAAACTGGGGTGGCTCCAGCCTTATGATCCCCGCGCAGATCGAAGAGCCCGAACGAAACCGCGGATGGGACTACATCCAGTGGTCGCTCGCGACCGAGGAGATGCAGATGCTCATGTTCGACGAGTTCGGGCTGTTCCCCGCGCTCGAAACGACATACGAGAACGAGGCCTTTGACGAAGAACTCGACTTCTTCGGAGGGCAGCCAGCACGACGCGTCTTCGCGGACGTGGCCCAGGAGATCCCCGACTACCGCTTCTCGGTCGACACGCCGGAGGTCTCCAACGCGATCAACACCGAGTTCGAGCGGATGCTTCGCGACGACCTCGATCCCGAAGAGGCCGTGATGGCCGCCGCCGAAACTGTTGCTGAGCGAACGGACCGCGAACTCGCCTGATCTCGGGGTCCGACAGTTATGTCTACATGGCTTCCAAACGACGATCGCCTCGGCGCAGATAGCGACGCGGGCAGCCTCCGAACGCGAGCGTGGGATCGCTTCCGATTCGCCCGCCAGGCGTACTCGCGGGTCGTTCCGGAGTTGGGTCCAGTCGCGTACATCTTCATTGCGCCCTTTTTTATCCTCTTTACGCTGTTTTTAGCGTTCCCGATCGCCTACACAATTTATCTCTCGTTTTTCCGGTACGAGGGCGTGAGCGGCGACCGGTGGTTCTGGATCGACCTTGGGCCGATCTTCATCGAGGTTCCGCGAATCGCCGAACTGTCGTTTGTCGGCTTCGGCAACTACCTGCGCATCCTCGGTGACGGCCTGTTCTGGCAGTCGATGTTCAACACGACGTACATCCTCGCGATACAGGTCCCGATCATGATCGGACTTGCGCTTGCGCTCGCGGTCGCGCTTAACGCGTCGTTCCTTCGCTTCAAGGGCTTTTTCAGGACGGCGATCGCGATCCCGGTCTCGGCGAACATCGTCGCGTACTCGACGGTGTTTCTGTTGTTGTTCAACGAGCAGTTCGGCCTGATTAATTACATGCTTGCGACAATCGGCGTTGAGCCAATCGCCTGGCTCCGCAGCGAGTTCTGGGCCCGCAAGACGATCATCGCCGCGGTGACGTGGCGCTGGACCGGTTACAACATGATTATCCTGCTCGCAGGATTACAAAATATTCCACAACAGCTGTACGAAGCGGCAGAGATCGACGGCGCAAGCCGGATTGAGAAGTTCCGGTACGTGACGCTACCACAGCTCAAACCGGTGTTGTTGTTCGTGATCGTCCTCTCGACGATTGGGACGTTCAAACTGTTTGCGGAACCATACGTCATCACCGGCGGCGGACCGACAAACGCGACGATCACTATCGTCCAGTACATCTACCGTGAAGCGTTCCAGAGCTGGAACCTCGGATACGCGAGCGCGCTCACCGTGATCTTTGTTGCGATCGTTAGCGTGATCTCGGTGATCCAGATCAGGATTGGAGGTGACAACTGATGCGCGAACAGCGCCGAAAGGACGCAGTTTGGCGGTTCCTCACCTACACGTTCGTCCTTGCAGCGACCGTCGTTATGTTGGTGCCGCTGTACTGGATGATTGTTGCGGCATCACTCCCACAGGAACTGTTTATTGAGTTCCCGCCGCGGCTGTACCCGGGAACTTCCTTCTTTGACAACTTCGCTGCGCTGCAGGAGCGATCGAACTTCGTTCGCTCGATCGGCAACAGCGTCTTCATCGCCGTTGTCTACACTATTATCTCCATTCTGTTGTGCTCGATGGCCGGCTTCGCCTTCGCGAAGTACGAGTTCCGATTCAAAGAGCCGATCTTCTACGTGATCCTGGCAACGCTCGTCTTACCGATCCAGTTGCTCGTCATCCCGCTGTTTTTGATGATGTCACAGATCGGCTGGACGGACACCTTCCGGGCAATCATCCTCCCGTGGCTCGCGAACCCGATCGGAATCTTCCTGATGCGACAGAACATGCAGTCGATTCCAGATGCGCTACTTGAGTCCGCGCGGATGGACGGCGCCACGGAGTTTCAGCTGTTCTACCGCATTGCACTGCCTGCGATGCGATCGTCAGTTGCTGCGCTCGCGATCATCCTCTTTTTGTTCCAGTGGGATCTGTTCTTGTACCCGCTTGTCATTCTCGAGGATTCAGCGAACTACACCATTCCGGTCGCCCTTGCGGGTCTCGAAGGTTCACAGCGGGTATACTTCGACCAGATTATGGTCGCGACCAGTCTCGCCATCATTCCGCTCGCTATCCTGTTTTTGTTCCTGCAAAAACAGTTCGTCAGCGGGATTTTGGCCGGATCGCTCAAAGAGTAACACACCGATGATTATCCACACACCGTTCACGACACAGCACACCACACCAAACCGAATCCATGTCTGACATAACACTCACCAACCTCACGAAAGTGTACGACTCCGGTGCCGAATCCGTCGTCGCTGTCGAAGACCTGTCGTTGTCGATCGCGGACGGCGAGTTTCTCGTGCTCGTCGGACCCTCTGGCTGCGGCAAGTCGACGACGCTTCGCTGCATCGCGGGGCTCGAAGACGTCACCGAAGGCTCGATTCAGTTCGGCGACCAGACGGTCACGGACTACAGCGCCAGCGAACGCGACATCGCGATGGTGTTTCAGAACTATGCGCTGTACCCACACATGACCGTCCGCCAGAACATCGGCTTCGGGTTGAAGCTCTCGACGAGTCTGCCTTCGGCGGAGATCGACGAAAAAGTCGACGCCGTTGCCGAGATGCTTGGAATCACCGAGCTGCTCAATGATAAGCCGAAAGAGCTCTCCGGCGGCCAACAACAGCGCGTCGCGCTCGGGCGAGCGATCGTCCGTGAGCCATCTGCGTTCTTGATGGACGAGCCGCTGTCGAACCTCGACGCGAAGCTCCGCGCGGAGATGCGAACCGAACTCCAGGAGCTTCAGGCCGACCTCGGAGTCACGACGATCTACGTCACGCACGATCAGACCGAGGCAATGGCCATGGGCGATCGGATTGCCGTCATGAATGGTGGCGTGCTCCAGCAGGTCGGGCCGCCGGAGGACCTCTACCGACACCCGGTCAACGAGTTCGTTGCGGACTTCATCGGCTCGCCAAGTATCAACCTTCTTGACGCGACAGTACAGGCCGGAACGCTTTCGGGTCCCGGTGGGTTCACGTACACGCTCGACGATCCCACACCGGTAGAGGGCTACGACCGGGTCCGTGTTGGTGTTCGACCAGAGGACATCACCCTGGTTGAGGACGGCGAAAACACCGCGATAGTGAACGTCGTCGAACCGATGGGCAACGAGAACTTCTGTTACATGGAGCTTGGCGGCGTGGAAACGACGGCACGAGTGCACCCAAGCCATCGGCCCGCGGCTGGAGACGCTGTGCCATTTTCCTTCCCTGAGGAATCGGTCTACCTGTTCGACCCTGATACCGGAGAGGCATTGAAAACGAAAACCGACGAGGCTACAGACGTCGCTATCTCGGCCTGAACGAGCGTTTTATGACACTTTCGGGCTGCCTTTTGCCGTTTCGACCGCCTCGACGAATCGTTCGGCGGTTTCGCGAACCCTCGTCATATCCCCCTCGGCGATCGCCTCGTAGTCGACGATCGAACTCCCGACGCCAACGGCGATCGCCCCCGCCTCGAAGAACGCGCCGACGTTTTCCGGTGATACCCCGCCTGTCGGCATAATATCGATGTCACCCAGCGGGCCACGGAGCGCGCCGACGTGTTCGGGGCCGACAACGGAGGCAGGAAACAGCTTCAGGATGTCCGCCCCGGCCGCGAGCGCTTGCGTGGCCTCGGTCGGTGTCATGACACCCGGCGCAGAGACCACGCCATACCGATTGCATACCTCGATCACGTCAGGATTCATATCCGGTGCGAGCACGAACGCCGCGCCCGCGTCGATCACGGCGGTTGCCGTCTGTGCGTCCAACACTGTTCCTGCGCCGACAACCGCGTCGTCCAACGCCTGATCGACCGCAGCAATCTTTTCGGTCACCCCGCGGCCGTCAGCGGTCACCTCGAGTGCGTCAACGCCTGCTTCGTGGATCGCTTGTGCCACTGGGACGATATTCTCGCGATCGATCCCCCGCAGGACCGCGACGACACCACTTTCGATGATCCGTGCTTTTGTCCCGTCGACGGTCTGTGCCTCCGTTTTCGTCGGGTTCGACATACACTCCCTCCTCACGGTGGAGACTTAACTCATTACATGTCTGTTTCGACAGTGTGTTTCTAAATAAGAAACAGGACCCGATTACTCGATCGATTCCACTCTGGGGTACTCGCCGGCGAGGGGCTCTGCATCCTCTGGCAGCAGTGCGACGACGAGGTAGTCGGCGTATTCGCCGAAGTACTCCACGATCCGGGTGATCCGTTCGGCGTCGATCGCCTCAAGCGAGTCAAGAATCATGAACGGAACCGTCTCGTGAACCTCATGGACGAGGTAGCCCGCAAGCGCGAAGACGAGTCCCGTTACCTCTCGTTCGCTTTCCGAGAGGTGGTCGATCGTGTCCTCGTAGGCCCGACCTTCCGGCGTTGAGCGAACGATGTGGAGGTCGAACCGGGTCCGTGTGACGTTCTTTCGGCCCTCACGGACCGTGGTTTCGCGGCGTTCGATCCAGATCCGATCGAGATTCTCGTAGTCGAGAATGTCCAACATGGTTTCCATGTGATTGTTGAACGCCTCGACCGCGTTCTCCTCGATCCGATCGACTCGGGTCCGAAGTTCGGCGATTCGATCAGCCAGCGTTTCGCGCTTCTCGACAAGCGTTTCTTTCTGCGAAATCCGCTCTTCGTGGTCGGCGATGTCTGACTCGACGGCGGCAAGGTCAGATTCGAGCCGGTCGATCCGAACGTCCACGCGGTTGCGCTCTTTGTGTAGCGACAGCGCCTTATCATGGTCGTCGGTTTCGACGTCCTCTGCGGCTGCCTCGAGCTCTTCGAGTTCAGCCTCGGTTTCGTCAATCTGCGTTTCGAGGTCCTCGATGCGATCGTTTGTCTGTTCGATCTTTGACTCGACCGTGTCGAGGCGACGTTCTGCCCGATCGAGCTCGTTGCGACGGTTCCGAAGCGTTGAGCGACGATCGACGAGCTCGCTAATCTCGCTATCGACCTCGTTTCGCTCTGTAAGTGTGTCTCGACGGAGGTCACGGAGCTGTGCGAGTGTGTCCTCAATGCTGTCGGTTTCAACGGTCGATCCACATGTCCAGCAGGTTGTCTGATCACCAGCCACCAGTTCGGCGGTTGGATCGTCCGTTTGCGTGTCGGCCTTGAGTTCGATGCCGTCGCCTTCGAGCATCTCCTCGTTGAAACTGATAATGCTGCCTAGCTGGTTGAGCCGCTCGTTGATCGACTGTTTTCGGTTCCGAAGCTCTTCGATTCGTCCACCCAGCCGCTCTGGGCTCTCTCCGAGATCGTCGGCCTCTGCGAGTGTTGCTTCGAGCTCGTCGCGTTCGTTTTCGAGCTCTGACAGGGAGGTCCGCTCGGTCCGCAGATCGAACTGCAGATCATCGAGTGTCGACCGCGTCTCTCGAACCTTTCCGAACGCCTCCTCGAGTTCGGCCTTTTTGTCTTTACTTTCGTCGACATCTGTCTCTAGCGCCGTGATCTCTGCTTCGAGCGCATCGCGTTCTTCACGGGCATCTGCCAGTTCGTCTTCGATTTCGGCCCGCTTCGACTCTAGCTCCGGAAGCTCGGATTCGAGTCGCTCGAGACGGTTGATCTCGTCGTCGACAGCCGATCGTTCGCGCTTTTTTGCCTCGATTTCGGCGTCGATCTCGTCAGTGTCGATCGGCCGCATAATAATGTCCCGAAGGTCCTCGGATCGAGCAACGGCCAGCCGTGCCTCGTTGTTCTCGAGTAAGAACGCGAATAGATCGGCAACTTCGGGATCGTCGAGGTACGGCTCGCCATCGAAGACGACCGTCCCGCCGCGTCGTTTGAGTGTTCGTGTATATGTTTCCCCGCCGATCGAGAGTTCAACGTGACCTTCATCGGCATCGGCTTTCAACGATGGCTTCTCACTGCCCAGTGCAGCCATAATCGATTGCAAAAACGACGTTCGATTCGTTGCGTTCCGACCTGGGAGGACGGTTACCCCTGGCGATAGCGAAACGTCCGCGTCCGAAATTCCGCCGACGTTTTGGACTGACACCTCGACATCCTGTTCAACAAGTTGCTCTGATGGCATCTATAATCGTACATCAACCTGTGTATATAAAATCTTTATGTAACTGTATAACTAGCTCCTTGCAGCGATCGAAATCACTCCTCCGAGCAGTCACAGCCTCCCTGTGAGAGGAACGCTCCAATCGCGTAATCGGAGCCACATGCAGAACAGATCACTCGCACGTCGACCACTGTTTCGTACTCTCGATCGGTGAGTTTGTCGGCATTGATGAGGGTGTCAATTGTCGACTCTGAGACCGCCGACACGCGACCTTGCAGACGCTCAATTGTCTCGCGTTTTCGATCGACGAGCCCCTCACTCCGATCGGGCAGTGTCGCGTCGCGGTACTTCGTCAGGTAGGTGTGGATCGCCTGGTGGGTTGTAAAATCCTTTGTCACGGCGTCGACATCCACGTCGAGCTGTTCGAGCTCGCGGCGCTTTCGCATTCGATCAGCCTCGGAGCCATCTCCGGTGAGGATCTCGTAGGTGCTTCGGATATCGCGATCGATCACTGACCCGCCCGCTCGTTCGATCGCCGCCTCCAGCACTGCCCGGTTGAATCTATCAGCAAGATCACGTAAGCTCGTTCGCTCCCCATTCTTGCCGAGCCATTCATCTTCGAGTTGATCGCCGAGTCCATCCAGTTCGTACCGATCGATGACCCGCGCCACCTTGCTGTTTGCGACCGAACCGTTTGTTGTCATACACCGACGTAGAACACCCATCATTACAAATGTATCGGTGTAACTTCGATCGCAGAAGCCAGTTGACGCGGAGTCGTTAACGAAATGAGAACAGCATCACTTGAGTGACTCACTCGCATTCGACATATTGATACTGGCTTCGATCACGTTTGCCCGTTCGATCACGAGTTCTGGCAGTGTTTCCGAACAGAACTCATCAGTGAATCGGCTCGTCGGTCCAGAGAGGCTCAACGCTCCGAGAACGGTTCCGTCTGGAGCCATGATCGGCGCACCGACCGCCCGAATACCGACCACCTCTTCTTCATCGTTGATCGCGTATCCTCGCTCGCGAACCGCCGCTAGTTCCTCACGGAGCGCCGTGGGATCGGTTATGGTGTTTGGTGTTTTCGCTGCCAGTCCGTACCGATCGACGATCGAAGCGACTCGCTCGTCCGGCAGGTGTGCAAGCACTGCCTTGCCGGTCGCGGTGAAGTGTAGGTAGTCTGCGCGGCGTTCTTTTGCGGCGTGGTAGTCTCCGCCGACCGCATTCGCTCCGGCGACCTTGTAGACGTTCCGCTCGAGCCCGTGCTGTTCGCACATGAGGTGGGCGAATTCGTTGGTCTCCTCGGCTAATTGCTCGACGACATCTTTGCCGTGAACGAACAGTGGATTTCGGTACCGAACAGTATTTCCGAGGTAGAGAAATTCGAGACTCAGCCGATATGTGTCGCCGTTTTGCACCACGTACTGGCGATTTTTGAGGGTCTTCAGGTACGAGTATGCAGAGCTTTTCGAGATATCCAACTGAGTCGCTACCTCAGTCACTCCCGCACCGTCGAGTTCGTCCAGTACAGCAATCACGTCGCAGGCACGTGATACCGTTTCGAGTAGCCGCGGGGCGTTCGACGCGTCAGTCATACCAGTGCCAGCGGGCGATCGAATATAACTGTTCGCATTTGCCAATTCATCGAACGCGACCTATCGTGCGTAACTGTCGGGTATTTCGCCCATCCTGTCTCTGTCGTTCGTTTGCATTCGGAGAACACGCCGGATGCAAACGCTTAACAAAGCGTACAGCACACACCTCGAGTGATGCTGCCCGTCTCACAGAGACGGCTCCGATCGGACATCGAAGCCAACGGCGAGTTCGGATCGATCGACGAGGGTGACGGATACGGACGGACGGTGCTTGCGGGGACCGAGGCGAACGGTGCCGCCCGCGACCAGTTCGTTCACCGTCTCGAAGCGGCTGGTCTCGACGTGACTGTCGACGGGATCGGGAACATCGTTGGTCGCTGGGATCCGCCGACAGCGGATTCGACTGCCGCGGCGATCGCCTGCGGAAGCCACCTCGACTCTGTCCCCGAGGGGGGACTCTTCGACGGTCCGCTCGGAACCTACGCCGCGCTTGAGGCTGTCCGCGCGATGCAAGACGCTGGTGTTCACCCATTGCGGCCGATCGAAGTCGTCTGCTTTACCGAAGAAGAGGGCCAGCGCTTCGGCAATGGGCTACTTGGCTCATCGGTTGCGACGGGACGAACCTCCCTCGCAGAAGCGCTGGAACTCACCGACGAGGACGGCGTGACTTGTGCAAGTGGTCTCGAAGAAATTGGCTACCGCGGCACCGGCTGTCTCGACGCCAGCGAGTGGGATGCGTGGCTCGAACTCCATATCGAACAGGGCACACGGCTTACGACTGCCGACGCGGCTGCCGGCGTCGTTACAGCTATCGCGGGGATCACGCACTGTTATGTCGACATCGCTGGACACGCCGACCATGCCGGTTCAACGCCGATGGACTGTCGAACGGACGCGCTTGCGGCTGCCAGCGAGCTCACATTGGATATCGAGGCGATGGCGCGCGGCGACACACCCGGTTCGTCGACCGCGGTCGGTACTGTCGGTCGGCTCGATGTTTCCCCGAACGCGACAAACGTCATCCCGGGGGCGGTTCGGCTAGGTGTGGATATTCGAGACGTCAGCGAGGCGTCAATCGAGTCGCTGGTCGCTGAATTAACCACCAGTGCCGAACGAATTGCAGCCGACCGTGGCGTGGAGATCTCGATTGACCGTCCGTACTTCGTGCCCCCTGAGTCGATGGCCGAACGCTGCCAATCAGCACTCCTGGCTGCAGGCGATCGTGCCGCTGTCGATACCCTGACGCTGCACTCCGGTGCGGCTCACGACACGATGAACATTGCCCGTGTCACTGACGCGGGGCTCGTGTTTGCGCCCTCGAGAGACGGGATTTCACACAACCCACTGGAGTGGACCGATTGGACCGACTGTGCGGCCGCGACCGCGGTTCTTGCGGGGGCTATTGCCGATCTTGCCGGTGTAGACGTGTCTTAGTTCTGCTCGTCGGTGCCTCGATCGTCGTGCTGATTGACATCACTACCAACCAAGCGGTTCGACGTTCACCTAACCACCTCGATCAACTCTACTATTCACACGGTCGTTCGTTATAATTTCTCTTTGTCGGTGTTTTGGCCAAACACCTGTGTATCTGTTTACTTTTGAACACGCCTGCCGAACGATCCATACATTTATATAGATGAAACAGAAACGGCTTATCAGCGCATGGCAACCCCTAACAGTAGTCAAGATGCTTCGCTGTCATCCACGAAATCGAGCCGTCGGCTCTTCATGAAGGCGGCCGCAAGCGGAATTCCGATCGCCTTTGCTGGCTGTGTCGGTGGAGATGACAGTGGAAACGGCAATGGAAACGGCGGCAACGGCAATGGAAACGGAAACGGCGGCAACGGCGACGTCTCGAGCGGCAACGGCGGCGTCTCCGACGAAGCTAACGCGCTGCTTTGGGGCGGTAGTGTCCCTGTCCAGAGTCTCGATCCGCACTTCGAGAGCGCCGCAGCGACCGCTCGCGTCCTCGAGAATATCACCCAGGGGCTCCTCCGAGTCAACTGGGATTACGAACTCGAACCGTTCTTAGCGGAATCGTGGGAGACCTCCGATGATAACCTCGAGATTACGTTTTCGCTTCGCGAAGACGTCGTGTTCCACGACGGCACTGAGTTTACCTCTGAAGACGTCATCGAGTCGTTCAGACGGATCGACGAGGGCGAGGCGATCGCCGCCGGATACATGGACCGCGTCGCTTCGATGTCGACGCCCGACGACTACACGTTTGTCATGGAGCTCTCAGAGCCGTTCGCCCCGATGCTCTTCCGGCTTGCGACCTCCGACATGCACATCCTCACCGCCGAGCAGGCCCAGCAGGACTCGATCGACGAGCCGATCGGGACCGGTCCGTTCCAGTTCGAGAGTATTGAAATTGACAGTGAGTTCGTCATGACGAAGTTCGACGACTACTGGGACGACGACCTGCCATACCTCGACAAGGTGACGAAGCTCGAGATCTCTGACGATGACAACCGGCTGAACACGTTCCAGGCCGGCGAACTTGACTTCATTAACGACGTGCCGCCGCGGCACGCTGAGGACCTTGAGGATGATCCAGATGTCGATTTCATCAACCGATTCCCCAAATCACTCGTCTACCTCGGTGTCAACTGCAACGAGGAGCCCTTCGACAGCCGGGATGCCCGGCTGGCCCTTGAGTACGCGATCGACAAGCAGGAAGTCATGGAGGCAGCGCTATACGGACAGGGCCAGGTCGCGACCAGCCCGGCGACACCGGGCAGCCAGTGGGAGCACCCCTCGCTCGAACCCCGCGAACAAGATTTCGAGAAGGCCCAAGAGCACCTCGAAGCCGCCGGGTACCCCGACGGATTTGAGGCGACGTTCCAGATCCCCGAACAGTACAACGATCAGGTCACTGCCGCGCAGGTGATCGAAGCATCTGCCGCACAGGTCGGTATCGAGCTCGATATTCAGCTTATCACGTGGAGCAACTGGCTCAGCGACGTGTACTCCGATCAGAACTTCCAAGCGACGACGAGTTCATATCTCGCGCTGTGGTTCCCCGACGCCGGGTTCCACCGGCCGCTGCACAGCGACGGCGCGTTCTTCTTTACCGGGTGGGAAGACGAGGAGTACAACGAACTGGTCGAAGAGGCGCGGACGCTGTACGACATGGAAGAGCGCGCGCCGCTGTACCACGAGGCGGCCGAGATGCTCAAGGAACGCCGATCTGGGCACATCATGCTGTACTGGACGCCGACGCTCATGGCCAGACACAACGGTTACACGGGCGAGGTCATGTCGCCGGACGGATCGACGTTCCGGTTTGAAGACACACAACTGGAGTAACCACGACATATAGATGGCCTTCGCTACGTATCTCGCGAAACGCCTCGGGTTCATGGCGGTGACGCTGTTTCTCGTCACCCTCATTACCTTTGGGCTGACGAACATCCTGCCGGGCAACGTGGCGCTTTTGATCCTCGGGCCGAACGCGAACGACGCGTCGATCGCCGCGCTCGAAGCGCAACTTGGACTGGACCAGCCGTTGTACATCCAGTACCTCGACTGGCTTATTGCGCTGGTACAGGGTGACATGGGTACCTCACTCCGGTACGGTGGTCCTGTGGTCGACCTGATTGCCGTTCGGCTCCCTCGATCGCTTATGCTTGCGGTCTCGGCAACGGTGGTCTCGGTGACGCTGTCGATCCCGCTGGGCGTGATCGCGGCAGTGAAAAAGAACACCGTGGCGGACCTGACTGCCTCGATGTTAGCGTTCATCGGGCTCTCGCTCCCGATCTTCCTGTGGGGACTTGTGTTCATTTACGTCTTCGCGCTGTCGCTTGGGGGCTTTCCGACTCGGGGGTACGTCTCGCCGTTCGAGGATCCGGTCGCCGCTTTTCACCATCTGGTGTTGCCCGCGAGCGCAATGGGCGTTGCGTTGACCGCCTACATCATGCGGATGACTCGTTCGAGCATGATCGACGAACTGAGTGAGGACTACATCGAGTTCGCTCGATCGAAGGGGCTCGGAGAGCGGGCGGTCGTGCTCAGACACGCGCTGAAGAACGCTGCCATTCCAGTCATCACTGTGATTGCCTTCCAGTTCAGCTACGCCTTCGGTGGCGTTGTTGTCTTAGAGGAGGTCTTCTCGTGGCCGGGGATCGGCCGGCTCACGCTGACGGCGATCGAAAACCGCGATATTCCGCTGCTGCAAGGCTGTATCATTGTGATTGCGCTGATCTACATGATCTCGAACTTCCTCGCAGACACGTTCTACGCGTACGTCGATCCGCGGATCCGCTACGGGGGATCAGAGTAATGTCAACGAGCACCTGGCTAACCACGGAACAAAAGGCCCACTACGGGCGGTTCCTCCGGCAGTTCCGCCGGAACCAGAAGGCGGTGATCGGGCTCGGGATAGTCGTGAGTTTGTTCGTGATCGCGATTGTCACCTATTTCGCACCCGAGATCGTCCCATACGATCCCAGTGCGACGGATGTGCCGAATCGTGAGGCAGCACCGTCGCTGCAGCATCCGATGGGCACCGATGATCTGGGACGGGACGTGTTCAGCCGCGTCGTGTTAGGCACCCAGATCTCGCTGTACGTCGGCTTCGTGTCGATCAGTGCCGCGATGATCATGGGGACGACGATCGGCGTCGTTGCGGGCTACTATCAGGGCCTCATTGACGAGTCGCTGATGCGCCTGATGGACGCGATGATGTCGTTCCCACCGATCCTGCTCGCGCTGACGATCGTCGCGGTCATGGAGCCGAGTCTGAACAACGTGATTATCGCGCTGGCGTTCGTCTACACGCCGTTCATTGCCCGCGTCGCTCGCAGCGCCGCGCTGTCAGTGCGAAACGAATCGTACATTGAAGCGGCCGTCGCTCGCGGAGAGAGTGACACCTATATTATCTTTCGGGAGGTGTTGCCGAACTGCGTGGGACCGCTTCTCGTGCAGGGGTCGATCAACATCGCCTTTACCATGTTGCTCGAGGCGAGCCTCTCGTTCCTCGGGTTGGGGGTCCAGCCACCGCGGCCATCGTGGGGGCTGATGATCAACTCCGGGTGGGCGTACATGGGCGATGCGCCCTGGATTGTGCTGTTCCCGGCGGCGGCGATCGCGACCGCCGTGATCGGATTCAATCTCCTGGGCGACGGACTGCGTGACGTTCTCGATCCGAAGGGGGAAATCATCGAATGAGCCGAGCAACCACATCCACACCGACCGAAGCATCCACTGAGCCGCTGTTGTCTGTCGAATCACTCCGGACCCAGTTCCGTACCGAGGACGGCATCGTCACCGCCACGAATGACGTCTCCTTTTCGTTGGATCACGGCGAAGTCATGGGGATTGTCGGCGAGAGCGGCGCAGGCAAAAGCGTCACCGCAAAATCGATCATGCGGTTGATCCGGTATCCCGGCGAGATCGCCGGCGGGTCGGTGGTCTTTGACGGTGAGGATCTGCTTTCGTACTCCGAAGCGGAGATGCGATCGATCCGTGGCAACCGGATTACGCTCATCCCACAGGATCCAATGACCTCGCTCAATCCGGTGTTGACCGTCGGTCAACAGATCACCGAGACGATCGAACTCCATCAGGACGTCGACCACGAGGAGGCTCGCGAGATCGCAATCGAGGCGATGCGGGAGGTCGAGATCCCTGCACCCGAAACGCGAATTGACGAGTACCCGCACGAGTTCTCCGGTGGGATGCGCCAGCGAATCCTGATCGCGATCGGGCTGGCCTGTGAGCCAGATCTCATTATCGCCGACGAGCCGACGACCGCCCTCGACGTCACGACACAGGCGAAGATCCTTGAGTTGTTGAACGACCTCCGTGAGGAACACGGCGTCTCGATCCTCATGATCACCCACAATCTGGGCGTCGTTGCCCAGACGTGCGACCGCGTCGGCGTCATGTACGCCGGTAACCTCGTCGAGACCGGAACGGTGTCGTCGATCTTCAAGCAACCGAGGCACCCCTACACACGGGCACTGATCGACGCAATCCCAACGGTCGACGGCGAGCGCGGTCGCGATCGACTGTACGCGCTTGCAGGTTCGATGCCGGATTTAAAAGCACTCCCAGATGGGTGTAACTTCGCAGATCGCTGTCCGCACGCGATCGACGCGTGCCGACGGGGCGAGGATCCGTCCCTGGAGTCAGTCGCAGGTGCGCCGGCGGACACAGAAGCCGCCTGCATCCGCGCGGACGAACTCGATCTCACAGAGCCGGAGACGAGCGAGGGCGATCGTCGCCAGGACAAAGCGATCTCCGCAGAGCCGCTGTTGGCGGTTGATGGGCTGAAGAAACACTTCCCTTCGGGCGACGGGCTTTTGGGCAACCTGTCGCTCACCCGGGCCGACGGCGGTGGGCTCAGCCTCGAACGACGGTATGTCAAGGCCGTCGACGGGGTGAGCTTCACAATCAACCGCGGCGAAACCGTCGGACTCGTCGGCGAGAGCGGCTGTGGGAAGTCCACGGTCGCTCGAACGGTACTGCAGCTGTTGGAGCCAACCGACGGCGAGGTGTACTTCGACGGGCAGCCGCTCGGCGAGCTCGGTAGCACAGCGTTGCGGAGTCTCCGCCGGGAAATGCAGATTATTTTTCAGGATCCGAAAAGCTCGCTCAACCCGCGGAAGACGGTCGGACAGCTCATCGGTCGCGGGATGGAAAAACACGACATTGCGACCGGCGATGAAAAGCGCGAGCGGATCGAAGAACTGCTCGAACGCGTTGGACTCCAAAAAAGCGATATCGACAAGTATCCCCACCAGTTCTCCGGCGGCCAGCAACAGCGGATTGCGATCGCAAACGCACTCGCGGTCGAACCGGAACTGATCGTCTGTGACGAACCAGTTTCGGCGCTGGACGTGAGCGTGCAGGCACAGATTCTCAACCTCCTTGACGACATTCAGGCGGAGTACGGCCTCTCGTACCTGTTCATTTCACACAACATCAGCGTGGTTCAACACATCTGTGACCGCGTTGCGGTGATGTATCTCGGGAAGATCGCCGAAACCGGCACTGTCGAGCAGGTGTTCGCGCCGCCGTATCATCCCTACACCGAGAGCCTACTGTCAGCGGTTCCGCACGCGGACCCCACGCGCCAGCCCGATCGGATCCTGCTAGAAGGAACGGTTCCGAGTCCGCTTGATCCACCGAGCGGCTGTCCGTTCCACACCCGCTGTCCAAAGAAAATCGGTGACGTTTGTGAAACCGACGTGCCGCTCCCAGCGCCGATCGGCGGCGACGAGAGACACCAGATTGCGTGTCACCTCTCAGAAGCGGAGATGAGTACGCCGCTCTACGATGAGCCAGCCGCCGAGCCAGAGCCATGACGTTCTCTATCTGTGCATCTGTCGACGGCTGTCATGGCGCGGCGATCGCGACAAAGGCGATCGCGGTCGGCTCGACGGCCCCGTTCGTCTGTCGGCACGGGGCTGTCTGTACGCAGGCAATGACGAATACGCCGATCGGCGTGCGTACCGTTCGACGACTCCGTCGCGGCGAGGCGATCGACGACGCTGTCGCGTCACTGCTCGAAGCGGACGACCATGCCGAAACGCGACAGGTCCACGGGATCGACGAGACCGGTTCGATCGTCCGGCACACTGGAAGTGAATGCATTTCCCACGCTGGCGATCGCCACGGAGACGAGTACACTGTTGCGGGCAACATGCTAGCGGGTCCAGCGGTACTCGATGCAATGGCTGACGCGTTTGCGGCCGCAGGCGGCAAGTCGATCGATCGCCGCCTTCTCGCGGCGCTTCGGGCCGGCGAGGACGCCGGCGGCGACAAGCGCGGGCCGACCGCTCAGAGCGCGGCGATCGTCGTCTTCGATCCCGACACGGAACGAATCGAACACGACCTTCGTGTCGACGAGAGCGACGACGCGGTCTCGAAACTCGAACGAGTTCACGAGGTCGCCGCCACCGCAGGCGCTGAGTGGGCGGCGGAGTACCCGCAACTCGATATCCGTCGGTACCCTAAATAAATCAATAATATATCATATAAAATTAATTGATATTTTGGGTGATAATCGAGCTAATTATTGAGACGTGTGCCAGCGGTGAATTTCGCTCCGTAGCGCGGACGAGAACGCGCGTTGGTCGATCGCGCCGTCATCGAACTGCGCAGGATACTCCCTGCCGATCGCGGCGATCACGCGATCGAACAGCGAGTCAACGCTCACCGCCGTCCCGGCCCGGTTGAGGTCGGTTGTCGCTCGCTCACACCGCGTCTCTACGGCGATCGACGAGACAAATGCCTCCGCCGTGGCGGTAGCGTCGTCGGGTGCGACCTCGGCTTCAGAAACTGGTGCATCGTCGGCAGGGATGAACGCACTCTCACCAGTCTTGTTCCGTGCGATCGTCCCATAGGCAGGACCGTCGTACCACGTTGAGGGGGGAACTGAGTGACGATCGGGGTCGAAATCTACTGCTCTGACCTCCTTTTCGATCGGCTCGAGCGTTGTGAGCCCGAGCTCGTGGTAGATTTTCGTTGTGATATCTGGTGGTAACAACCCTCGGTCGGTAACTCGGATGTCGCTCCCGAAGAAGCCGGGAATCCGATCGAACTCGTACGGAATTGATCGACGCTGCGGAGCAACCCCAAAGAAAGTGACAGCGTCGAGGGCCGGGACCGCCTCGAACAGCGCGTCACGGTCAATCTGGCCGCGAATCTCCTGAACTGCGTAGCGATACGGAATTGGCACTGCTTCGGGGTCAAACGTTGTCGTCGCATCCCCAAAGCGGATTGCACCGGTGTCGGTGAGCTGAAATCGCAGCGGTGCACCGTCGATCGCTTCGAACAACCAGAGGTGGCCGCGATCGAACAGCCCGTCGGGTGCGTTGCTTGCACGCGGTCGCTCCGGGTATCGGTGCATGGCTACCGACAGTTGTGATGGATTAGGTATATATCTGTGCTCGGAGGTACGCCTGTAATTCTGTCTCCACTGCGTTGATCCACTCGGTACTGTCGGTGGTTGCCCGGCGGACCATCGCGCCAATAAGCGCCGTGTGAATCGTGTCCGCTACAGCGTCAGGATCACACGATGCGTTGTACGCTCCGGTGTCGATTCCTGCCCGAATAATCGCCGCAAACCGGTCGCGGAATACCTGATCGCTCCGATCGAAGTGCGCCCGATACTCTGGATCGTGTGCTGCCTGCGCGCGAAGTTCGACAAGCGAGGACACTAACGATTGTTCCTCGCTGCTACACGCTGGATCGAGGACGGATTCGATTATTTCCTCTATTGCGTCTGGCTCATCGACGGAGACCCCGGTGTGGCCATGTTCGTACTGATCGAGCATAAATTCGAGACAAGAAACCAATACATCGTCTTTATCATCAAAATGATGGTATATTAGTGAGATGCTCTTTTCGAACTCTTCACCGATCCGATCGATCGTGAGTTCGGCGTATCCGTGCGTCTGAAGCGCGCGGTATGTGGCTGCGAGGATTTCCTCGCGGGTATCGCTTGGATCGCCGAACAGCTGGGTCATTGTCTGTCGGTGGGGGTACTGTGATAAAATCGTATTGATTGAACGTTCAATCAACAATACTATGTACGTGGCTGTTGTTCCATTGTGCATATGAATTGGGTACCGCACAGTACTGGACCGAGACGAGCATGGCGTCTCGCCCCCTTGGTTTATTTTCAGACGTTCGTGGGTAAATGTCAATGAATCTGACGAGTCACCAATGGGTAGCTGTCAGCTTGTTTCTCCTTGTCGTGCTTGCAGCGGTCTCTCTCCCTGTTAGCGCTCAACAGGGCGGATACACCCGCGGCGAACCCGAACTCACTGCATACGCACCTGACAACGAAGTTGTTCCTGGCAGTGAAACAACGGTCGGCATCCAACTACAAAACGACGGTCAAGTTGATGTTGGAACTCAGACAGATACTGTCACCACTGCCCGCGGCGTGTCCGTTGAAGTACGCGATTCTGGGCCGTTCGAAATACGCGGTGGGACGATTCCGCTTGGATCGATCGCTGACGGAATGAGTACCACTGCCAACCTGCGAGTCGGCACGCCATCGGATCTCGAACCTGGTTCGTACGAGGTCTCTCTCAACGTCCGGTACTCACATACCCAATCGATCTCCCCAAATAACAATCGAGTGAACGATCGCTCTCGGTTGCAGCGCGTTACGGTGACACTCACCGTCACGGAGGATCCCCGCTTCGAAATCACCAACGTCACAACCGACCTCCAACCGGGAATGAGTGGCACAAGTATCGTCGAACTCACAAATATTGGCGCGACTGATGCCACGGATGTCAGAGCGACGCTCCGCGGCAACAGTGGATTGACGTTTGGCGACGGAACTGTTGACGCGTCGATCAGCGATCTAGACGCCGGTGATTCAACTCGAATCAACGTTTCGACCACACTGTCAGAGCGCACCGAAGACGGAGCTATTCCGATCACAGCGTCGGTTCAGTATACTGATGAAGATGGGATCGATCGAGAGGCACCGTCCGCTGACGGCACGTTTATGACACAGCCAGCCGCATCGTTCTCGGTGATTGCCGACGATTCGGCGCTCGCGGTCGGTGAGCGTGGTGAGCTCTCTGGGACCGTTCGTAACGACGGTACCTCGACTGTTACCGACGGTGTGTTGATCGTTGAATCAACCGGTGAATCCCTCCAGGTCACCGACCCGCGATTTGCACTACCACCGCTTGAGCCGGGTGAACGCACGGACTATTCGTTTGAAACGACAGTCTCTCCGAACACGGACGGCGGCGCACAGCAGGCTCGGTTTGCGGTCGAATACGCAAACGGGGGTGCCACGACGATCCGGAGTGATCCGATCGCCTCTCGGGTTTCAATCGCGGATGCTGCATCATTCCGGATCGAAAACCTCAGCGACACGCTCGCTGTCGGTTACAGCGGTACGATCGCTGGCGAACTCAGAAACGACGGCGAACGTACTGTCACTGACGGCGTGCTCGTCATCGAGCCAACGAGCGACTCGATTTCGATCGAAGAGCGGCGCTTTGCGCTCCCACCTGTCGAGCCGGGTGAGGCGGTTCCGTTTGAGTATCAAACAGACATCGGTGGCTCGGTCGATGCTGGACCACGGCAGGTCAGATTCACTGTCGAATACAACAACGATCGAGCCGAACCCACACAGGTTGGGCCGCTCGCACACCGCGTCGAAATCGATCCACAACGCCGAGAGTTCTCCGTTAACGGCACTGAAACTCGTGTTGCGGCCGGCGGGAGCACTGAGCTCGTCTTGGAAATCACCAACGAACGCCCGGAGACGCTCGAAAATATCAACGCGAAGGTGTTCGCCGACAGTCCGCTCTCTGTCGACAGTGAGGAAGCGTTTGTCAAGCGTCTTGAACCCGGTGACTCAGCCAAACTTGTCTTCTCAATTTCGGCGGAGGAGGACACGATGGCGAAAACATACCCTGTCGAGATGGACTTCCAGTACGAGACCGAACGCGGCGAGTCAGTCCTCTCGGACACCTACCAGCAGCCAGTGAGTGTGACTGAGCCGACCGATGATGGTGACCGATCACCAATTGTCACGGGAGCGATCGTCTTGCTCGTGCTCGGACTTCTCGGTGGGCTTGCATTTGCTGGGTATCGGTACCGACAACGGACCACGTAGATGCCCCCAACAGATCGTCGTGATGACACTGCCGGCGACGCTTCAGGGCCAGCCGTTGATCCGCAATCGGATGCGGACGATCCAATTACCCGCTGGGTCAACCGAGCGATTTCGACCGCACCATGGCGGATTCTCGCGGCGTTTCTTCTCTTAACGGTGCTTTTTGCGGGTGGCATCAGCGGCATCGAACAGCAAGCCGGCTCCGATCAGTTCACTGAAGACGTTGAGGAGTCCCAAGCGTTAGAAGACATGCAAGAAGAGTTCGCGTCGAACAGCCGCGATACTGGCGGGTCAACCGCGACGTTGTTTATTAGTGACGATCGCAACGTGCTTTCAAAGCCGGTATTGCTTCGGGTCCTTGACGCCCAAGACCGGCTTGAAACGGAACCACGCCTCCGTGTCGAACAGACGGGCAGTCCGGCCTCGAACATCGCCCGCCAGATCGATCCAACGGCGACGACGGCGGAGGCCCAGCGGCGGGCTATCGCGCGCGCGTCGGTGGGGGAGGTCGAGTCGGCAGTCCGTCGCGCCGACGAGACAGATTCACTCGGTCCAGTCAGCGAGGATTTCAATCCTGCTGGCCCTGACGCGTCGGTGATGCAGGTGTTTGTCTCCTACGACGTTCCTGCGAGCGCGGGGACGAGCGACGTTAGCGAGATCCAATTCCAGACAGTCGAGATCGTCGAGGAGGTCGAAGGCTTCGAATCTGGTGAGAATGTGGTCGTCTTTGCCGATGCGATCCTCGAAGACGAGATCCTCGATCTTCTGACCGACACCGCCATTATTGTCTTTCCGACGGCTGTATTTTTGATCCTCTTTTTCCTCGTCATTGCCTATCGAGATCCGATCGACCTCGCACTTGGCATCGTTTCGCTGCTTATGACTCTCGTCTGGACGTTCGGCTTCATGGGCTATGCCGATATTCCCTTCTCGGATTCGATGGTCACAGTGTTTCCGCTGTTGTTGGCGGTCGGGATCGACTTTGGCATTCACACCATCAACAGATACCGTGAAGAGCGTAGTCACGGAGCGTCGATCGACAAGGCCATGTCGTTGACGACGACCCAACTCACCGCGGCGTTTTTGATCGTCACCCTGACGACCGTTTTCAGCTTTGCTGCGAACCTCACGAGTTCTCTGCAGTCGACCCGCGAGTTCGGTATCGTTTCCGCGTTCGGTATCCTGTTTACGTTTCTGATCTTTGGGATCTTTTTACCGGCCGGCAAGATTGTTGCCGACCGGCTTCGTGAGGGATCGCGGATTCCACAGTTTGGGTCGAGTCCGATCGGTAGCGAGGGATCGATTCTCGGAACAGTGCTTCCGATCGGCGCAAAGGCAGCGGCGATCGCGCCGGCGATAATTCTCATCTCAGCGCTGGTTCTTGGCGCGGCTGGCGGCGCGTACGGTACCGGCGTCGACACTGAATTCTCCCAGGAGGCGTTCTTCCCAGACCAAGAGCGAATTGAACAATACGGCGCGTTGCCTGGGCCACTTGCCCCGAGCGAGTACACATTTATGCAGGTGCTCGATCGCCTAGAGAACGACTTTGGGCAGGGCTTTGTCGGCTCCGTTACGGTGTATATCGACGATCCAGACGTCCGGTCGGATATGGCGTTACGTGACATTGACAGAGCTCTTCAATCGACTCCCGAGGCGCTGGAGTCGAGCGATCGGCGCGCGAACGCCGATAGCATCGTCGGCGTAATGAACAATCACGCGGCCGAAGACCCGGAGTTCGCTCGACTGGTTGAGCGCTCAGACGCGACTGGAGACGGCATCCCAGATCGCAACGTCGATCAGGTTTACGCGGAGTTGCAGGACTCGCCGCGGTCTGACGAGGCAGCGACGTATCTCACCGCCGACCGGCGGGCAACACGGATTCAGTACACCGTCAATGTCGACGCTGAACAGGACGAGATCACCGCGGCTGCCCAGTCGATCGCCAATTCGATGGAGTTGGACGCGGTCGCAACAGGTGACCTCGTCGTCAATCAGGTTGTGATCGATGAAATAACCGAATCGTCGATCCGGAGTCTCTTTGTCGCATTTTTCCTCACTGGCGCGTTCCTCATGATCGCGTACTGGTGGCTCGAATCCCGAGCCATTTACGGCGTCATCAACCTGATCCCGATTTTCATCACCGTCGGTGTGTTGGCGGGGTCGATGCGGTATCTCGGTATCTCGCTGACGCCGATCAATGCGCCCATTCTAGGGGTCTCCATCGGGCTCGGGGTTGACTACACTGTTCACTTCATGCACCGGTTCGTCGATGAGTTCGATTCCGGCCGAGACGTCAACGCGGCGTTGCTCGTCACTGCTCGTGGGACCGGGGGTGCGCTCACGGGGAGCATGATCACGACCGTTACGGGGCTCGGGACGCTTTATCTCGCGCTGATTCCGCTAATTCAGGACTTTGGACTGTTGCTCGCGCTCGGAGTGTTGTACGCGTACCTCGCGTCGATACTGGTCCTTCCGTCGACGATCGTTATCTGGCACCGGGTGGACCCCACAATCCGAGCTGTTGTGGACACGATCGCAGCCCGAACGCCTGCGATTCGGTCATAGCGAAAAGTGCTCGTCAAGTTGGCGGGATAACGCGTTGAGCCCTCCGGAATTGTCAATCGTGATGTGTGGTATTTCGATCGATTCAAACTCCGATTTGATCTGTTTGTGAATCGCGAAATCGGCATCGCTCACGCCCTCTCGCTGTTCGATCCGTGCTTCGACCACTGACTCATCACACGTGACGCTCACCAGCAAAAACGGGACCTCGTGTGCTGCTGCCTGCTGCCGTGCACGTTGACGTATCGATCGGGTTCGGAACGTGCCGTCGACAACGGCCGATTGTCCGTCTTCGACGATCGAACCGATCTGTTCAAACAGCGCCTCGTACGTTTGTTCGGTCTCTGCGTCGGAGTAGTCGGGCTCCGCGAACAGTTCCTTCCTGAGTACGTCCGTCCGAATGACCACTGAACCGAGCCGATCGGCGAGCCGCCTCGAAACAGTTGACTTTCCGACACCCGGCGGGCCACAGACGACAACGACCGCGGACGTCACGCTCGATATCTGTTCCTCTAATTCGGTTGGTTCAGTTGCCCCAGTCACGATCGCCCCCGTGCCCGCGTTGTTCGTTTTCTCATGGTTTTACGTGAGTACGAATCGCGCACGAACTTGGATATTTCGACCGCCAGCACGAATGTATCTACCGACGTAACCAATAGCTATTACCCCAACGCTTTAATCCAGCTGGTGGTGATCTCCACGCGTAATGGAATACAGCGGTCCGACAGACCTGTATATCGACGGTACGTGGACTTCGTCCGACGACAACGCCACACTCGAGACGATCGATCCTGCAACTGAAGACGTTTATGCGACTGTCGCACAAGCGGGCGCTGTGGACGTCGACGCGGCGGTCACGGCTGCGGTCAAGGCAGCCGACCGGGAAAGCGAGTGGCGATCGATTGCTCCAAGCGATCGCGGTGAGGCCCTCCGAGCGTTTGCAGACGCTCTTGAGGCTCGCAAAGAGGAGATCACACTCGTAGAATCACACGACAACGGCAAGACCCCGTTCGAGGCAGATATCGAGGTGACGTACGCAATCGATACAATCCGGTATTACGCGGGTTGGACAGATAAAATACGCGGCGAGACGATTCCCGTTCCGAACAGTAATACCGACTATACGCTCAGAGAGCCGCTGGGGGCGACGGCGCACATTGCACCATGGAACTACCCCTTCCAGCTGGCGGGCCGTAGCCTTGCACCAGCACTCGCCTGTGGTAATTCCGTGGTTCTCAAGCCATCGAGCACGACGCCACTTTCTGCGCTGTACTACGGCGTCGCTGCCGAGGAAGCAGGGCTGCCAGATGGGGTCGTTAACGTGCTCCCTGGCAGCGGCAGCGTGGCGGGTGATGCACTCGCCAGCCATCCGGACATCAAACACGTCGCGTTCACTGGCTCGACCGCTGTTGGAAAAGAGGTCCTCCGAAGTGCCGCCGACACAGTCTCAGGCGTCACGCTCGAACTCGGTGGAAAAGGACCGAACATCGTGTTTCCCGATGCGGACTTCGAGGCCGCAGCGAAAGGATGTCAGTACGGAATCTTCATGAACGCGGGCCAGATGTGTTGGGCTGGCTCGCGGCTGCTCGTCCACGAGTCGATCCAGGATGAGTTCGTCGATCGCATTGTCGATCGCGCAGCGGCAATCGAACTCGGTAGCGGGATCGACGACGACGGCCGTATGGGACCACTCATTGCGGACTGGCACCGGGATGACGTCCAAGCGTACGTTGACACTGCACGCAAAGCGGGAGCGACCGTCGTAACCGGTGGAACCAGTCCCGCAGATAAATCCCGTGGGTTCTTTTTTGAACCAACTGTTCTGACCGACGTCACTCCGGATATGCCGATCGCCCGCGAAGAGGTGTTTGGCCCCGTGTTGGTTGTGCTACCGTTCTCCGACCGCACAGAGGCGATCGAAATCGCCAACGACTCACCGTACGGACTGAGCGCAGGCGTATGGACGACTGACCTGAACACTGCCCACACGGTTGTCGATCAACTCGATTACGGCATGGTGTCGGTCAACGAATACCCAGTGACGCATCCGCAAACGCCGTTTGGCGGCTACAAACAGTCCGGAAGCGGCCGCGAACAGGGCGCACAGGCAATCGACGAGTACACCCAAATAAAAAACGTGAATCTCAACATCAGCTAATCCGCCGGCAACGCCTCACCGACGCGTCCCGCGTCGGCTCTCACGTCCCGGTGAACTCGGGATCTCTGCCCTCGAGGAACGCGTCGATCCCTTCGTTTTTATCATCGGTCGCGAACAGTTGGACGAATAACTCCGCCTCGTAGTCGATTCCCGATTCGAGGTCCATCCGGGAGCTGGCGCGGACCGCTTGTTTGCCGAGCTCTAGGGCGATCGGGCTTTTTTCGGCCATCGCGCCCGCCAGTTCGTAAACCCGATCGTCTAATTCTTCAGCCGGATAAACCTCGTCAACGAGGCCGATCTCTTGGGCCTCGGTCGCGTCGATCAGCTCCCCGCTGAGGACCAACCGCATCGCGTGGCCTTCGCCGACGAGCCGTGTCAGTCGTTGGGTGCCGCCGCCGCCGGGAATAATCCCGAGGTTGATCTCTGGCTGGCCGAGCTTTGCGTCTTCGACGGCGATGCGGACATCGCATGCCTGTGCGAGCTCGCAGCCCCCGCCGAGCGCGTGGCCGTTGATCCGCGCGATCACTGGCATCGAAAGCGCGTCGACACGCTCGTAGATCCGTGGTCGCCTGCTCGCCTCGCGTTGTTCGAGCAGCGTCCGCTCGCGGAGTTCGGTTACGTCTGCGCCAGCGACGAACGCGTTTGCCGCCTCCACACCCGTGAGAACAAGGACACGAACCTCGTCGTCGTCTTCGAAGGCCTCTAGGGCAGCCGATAGCTCGCGGCGAACCTCCGCGTTCAACGCGTTGCGTGCCTCGGGACGATCGATCGATATCGTCGCGACCCGATCAGCGTATTCCCCGACCGACACCGTCAGTGTCTCGTAGTCGTTGAAACTCATCACCGGCCTCCGGTACTCTTCGACCGCCCGGCTTTGCGATCAGTACGTTTCGGCCCGCAGGTCGTTGTCGGACCGTCCTTGGGTAGGCTAATGTGAGTGTCTTCATGCGCTACGGTAGTGATATGCACGCGTGAACGATCCGCCGGTGAATACAAAACGTTTACCGATCGACGAAGGCTGGTGTGAATATTACGGTCAGCTACCGATCAAGGAATTGCCTGACGCCACGCTCATGTTCGTTGGTTCCATACGCGATCGACTGGGTCATTAGCTCGTAGTTGAGTGCCTCCTGCCAGTGTTTGCCGGCGTTCTCGTGGAACGCGTGTTTTGTCAGGCCGATCGTCTTCGTTGGCCGATCACGGAGGGTGTCGAGCAGCGAATCGACGGCTGTATCCAGTTCGTCATCGGGGACCGCTTCGGTGATAAGCCCTATTGACTCGGCCTCTTCGGCAGCGATGAACTTTCCGGTGAACGCGAGTTCTTTCGCCCGCCGAAGCCCGATAAGCTGTGGCAACAGGAACGTTCCGCCCGTGTCGGGGACCAATCCGACGCGGACAAACGCACAGCTAAAGACGGCCGATTCGGCAGCGTACGCGAAGTCGCTGGCGGCTGTAATTGACAGCCCCGCCCCGACCGCGTCGCCGTTCACCTTTGCGACAATCGGCACCGCGGAGTTCACCGCGGCGTCAACCACCCGGCCGAGGGTCGCTCGCACGCGATCGAGCGACTCATCTGCAGTCTCCTCACGGGCGGCCATCGCTTCAATGTCACCGCCGGCACTGAACGCCTCTCCCTCGCCGGTGAGAACGATTGCATCGTGGGTATCTACGGACGTGTCTTCGATTGCCTCGGCGAGTTCAACCGCCGCCGCGGGTGTAAAGGCGTTCAACGACGCTGGCCGATCGAACGTGACGGTGCGAACGCCATCGCTGGTTTCGATTCGCATACCTGAGTACTGTCTGCGGATGGAATAACTGTTCGGGGATGACCAACGGTTAAGACGATCGGTGGTGAACATCGAGCTATGTACCACATCCTCGTCTCAGTGGACGATGCGATCGACCACGTCGACGCGCAGGTCGATGCAATACGGAACCTCTCGGCGGTCCCTGACTCACTTAGAGTGACAGTCTTGCACGTGTTCACCGAGAACACGGCTGGCGCATCCGTCCAACAGATCGAAGCCGCCAGACACGCCGAAGCGCGTCTTCGCGAGGCAGGTATCGACGTCACGCTTGACGAGACCAGCGGGAAGCCAAGCGAGCAAATCCGCGCGTACGCCGAGGAACACGACGTCGATCAGATCTGTGTCGGCGGGCGGAAGCGATCGCCAACGGGGAAGGTGCTTTTCGGTAGCGTTACACAGGAGGTGATTCTCGACACCACTCGCCCAGTGCTCGTCTGCGGCGCAAAAAAACAGGCCTGAGCCACATTGCAATCGATCGCTACAGTTTAATCGGTGGCGAATAACCCCTGAGCCAGCATGCGTGTTACAGTTCTCGGTGCCGGGACGATGGGCCACGGCATCGCGCAGGTATCGGCCATGGCTGGCCATGATGTGACGATTCGAGACCTCGAAACGGACATCCTTGCGGAGGCTCTGACCGCGATCGAGCAGAACCTCCAAGGAGGCGTCGATCGCGACAAGGTCTCCCCAGAGACGATGCGTCGCTCCCTCGATCGAATCGAGACAACGACCTCGCTCCTCGACGCGGTCGCCGACGCGGACCTCGTCATTGAGGCGGTCCCCGAACGAATGGATATCAAACAGGCCACCTTCGAGGAGGTCGCAGACGCCGCGCCCTCGGAGGCGATCATCGGCTCGAACACGTCATCGCTCTCGGTGACAGAGATCGCGAGCGTTCTCGATCGCCCCGGGCGTGCGATCGGGCTGCACTTTTTCAACCCGGTACACATTATGGGCCTCGTCGAGGTCGTCGTGGCCGAACAGACCGACGATGCGACCCTCGAAGCCGCGACTGACTTCGTCGACGCGATCGACAAAGAGCCGATCGTCGTCCGTGACTCTGCTGGATTCGCCTCCTCGCGGCTCGGGGTCGCCCTGGGTGTCGAGGCCATCCGGATGCTCGAAACTGGTGTCGCCGATCCCCGGGCGATCGACGCGGCGATGGAACTCGGCTACAGCCATCCGATGGGACCGATCGAACTCACGGACGTCGTCGGCCTCGATGTCCGTCTCGACATTCTCGAACACCTCCGTGACGAACTCGGCGAACGGTTCCGTCCGCCGCAACTGCTCAAACAAAAAGTCCGTGCTGGCAAACTCGGGAAAAAAAGCGGCGAGGGGTTCTACGTCTGGGAAGACGGCGAGATCGTCGACACGAGCGACGACTGGTAGATCGCGTTTTTTCGGTTTCGTTCAGTCCCACTGGGGGTCGCGACCTTCGAGGAACGCCGACAGCCCCTCGTCGAAGAGATCGGAATCGCTCATGCGTTTGATCGCTGCTCGTTCTTCTTCTAAATGTTGGCTGAGGTGGCCGTCGAACACCGTGTCTGTGAGGGACTTGATTTCTCCGTACGTGCGTGTCGGTCCGGCGGCGTACTCCGCCGCGATCGCCTCGATGCGATCTCGAAACTCCTCGATTGAGCAGTCGTGAGACGCGTTTGCGAGCCGAAGTGAAACCGCATCTTCGGCGGAGACCGGCTCCGAACGGAACAGGAGTTCGCGGGCTTTGTACGGGCCGACCGTTTTGACGAGAAAAAACGGCGTCGCGTTGTCGGGTGTGAGTCCGATCTGGGTGTACGCGGCGTTGAGCGTCGCCTCGGCGTGCATGTGGATGAGATCACACGACAGCGCAAAGCCGAGTCCGCCACCAGCGGCGACGCCTGTGATCGCCGCGATGACAGGCGCGTCAACACGCCGGAGGGCGGTGATGAATCGGTTCGATGCGGCGGCGATCGCGTCGATCTTTGCCGAGCGAAGCTCCTGGGGCGTCTCGTCGATCACCCGCAAGTCAGCGCCGGCAGAAAAATCCGGCTCTCCAGTCAACACGAGACAGCCAACTTCGCTGTCAAGCGATTCAACTGCGGTTGCCATCGCCTCGATCTCACTGGGTTCGAAGACATTGATGGGCAAGTCACCTTGCTCCATGACGAGCGTCGCGACAGCTCCGTCGGCGGATCGATCAAGGCGAACCGTCTCTGCGACGCGGGTTGTCTGTGTCATGCTCAATGAACTCCGAGGTACTCTTCCATCGCTGAGCGGTCAGTCAACAGTTCGTTGGCGTCCGACCGGTGCACAACGCGACCCTTCTCGAGAACGTACGCACGTTCGGCGAGCCCGAGTGCCATCTCCGCGTTTTGTTCGACCAGCAGGATTGTGACCCCGTCGTCATTGAGTTCGCGGATAATGTCTTTGACGTCTTCGACGATCTGCGGGGCCAATCCTTCGCTGGGTTCATCCAGAAGCAACACGTCGGTTTCGGGGCCCAACAACGATCGCGCGATCGCAAGCATTTGCTGTTCACCGCCGCTCAACGTGCCGGCCTTTTGTTTCCGCCGTTCGTCTAGGCGCTCGAACCGTTCATAGATCGCTTCGAACCGATCAGACTGGTCCTCGCTGGCGCTGTGGGCCGCCAGTCTGAGGTTCTCATGGACAGTTAGCCCGCCGAACACCCGACGTTCTTCCGGTACCCACGAGATGCCCCGAGCGCGTATCTTGTGTGGCTCCAGTCCGGTAATCTCATCGCCGTCTTTTCGTATCGTGCCGGATCGCGGCGGCGTCAGTCCCATGATGCTCCGGATCGTAGTCGTCTTACCGACCCCGTTTCGCCCGACGAGCGCAACGATTTCGCCGTCGTCGACCGACAACGAGACGTCGAACAACACGTGGCTGTCGCCGTAGAAGGTGTTGATCCCGTCTATGATGAGGCGGTGGTCGCTATCTACGCTGTGATTGCCGTCGGCCTCGGTGTTGCTACGACTCATGTTACTCGTCACCTGTTCCGAGATACGCTTTCTGTACCCGTTCGTCGTTACGAATCTCGTCTGCTGTGCCGGATGCGAGTAGCTCGCCGTCGTTCATCACGTTGATTTGATCGGAAATGTCCATAACGATCTCCATGTCGTGTTCGATTATAATGAGCGTGGTATCCGCGGCGATCTCTTCGACCAACTCGACCGCCTCGTTCGTCTCCTCTGGGCTCATGCCTGCAGTTGGCTCGTCCATCAACAGCAGGTCTGGATCAGAAGCCAGTGAGATCCCGATTTCGAGGTGCCGACGTTGTCCGTACGAGAGGCTCGATGCCGTCTGCTCGGCGACGTGATCGAGTTCGATCCGTTCGAGAATTCGATGGGCGTCCTCCATTGCCTGGTCGACTGCCGTGTAGTGTTTCGTAAAATCCCGGGCCCGGAAGCCGGTGTAGGGTGCCTGTGCAGCCAGTCTGATGTTTTCCAAGGCAGTGAGTTCGTCGAAGAAATTCGTGATCTGGTAGGATCGGACGATCCCCTGTCGAACGATCGAGTGTGGCGATGTGCCCGCGATGTCTTTGCCCTTGAACCGAATTTCGCCGCGGGTCGGCCCGAACGCACCGGTAAAGAGGTTGAACAGGGTCGTTTTTCCTGCGCCGTTCGGACCGATAATCGAGCTGATCGTGTCAGGAGACACTGTCAACGAGACGTTGTTGACTGCGGTGAGCGTGCCGAACTTCTTCGTGAGTCCTTCTGTCTCGAGGATCGGTTGTCTGCTGGTTTGCTCTGTCGTCGAGTGGTTTGTGTGTGCGCTCATTGGATTATCGTTTGATACTTTCTCGGTAGCTCGAGAGGGCCTCTTTCGTTCGTTCTACCGCAGCGCGCGGGTCGGACGCAAGCGTTTCGAGGCTGCCGGCGATACCTCGCGGAGCAAAAATCACAACCACGACGAACACGGTGCCGAGGATGATTTCCCACGTCGCGAAGCCAGCGAGCTGTTCTTCGAGGAAGATTACCACACCAGCGCCCAGAATGGGCCCCCAGAAAGTCCCAAGTCCGCCCAACAGTAACATGACAATGAGTTCTCCACTGACGGTCCAATTCAACAGCCCTGGTGAGGCGACACTCTGGAACGGTACGTATAATCCGCCGGCCAACCCGGCGAAGCCACCGCTTATTGTGAATGCGATCAGCTTGTAGCGCTGTACGTTGTAGCCGATGAACTCAACGCGGTCTTCGTTCTCACGAATCGCCTGCAGCACCCGACCGAACGGGGAGTTTGCGACCCGCACGAGCACCGCAAACGAGGCGAGTACGAGCCCGAACGTGAGATAAAAGTACGGTAATCCGCCCCCGAGTTCGATTCCAAATACGCCATAGCGCGCAATTCCAAAGAGCCCGTCGTCCGCACCGGTGATCGTCTCGACGCCGAGGACCTGCGCTGGCAGGTCGGTGAGAATGACAACGTAAAACACCTGTGCGAAGGCAAGTGTCAGCATTGCGAAGTAGATGCCTCTTGCTCGGACGCTGAACCATCCGATGAACGCCGCGACGCCGCAGCCGACGACGATCGAAAGCGGTAACACCACCAGAGCATTTGTCGTCACCTCAGAAATGAGCCACGCCGCGGCGTACCCACCGGTCCCATACATGGCCGCGTGACCAAATGAGAGCAATCCCGCGTAGCCGAAGATGAAATCGAGGCTCACTGCCAACAGCCCGAAAATAAGGATCCGTGTCAGGATGTTCAGCCAAAACGGACTGGTTGCGTCGGCGATCGGTGCGAACACGACCAACACAGCCGCAATAATGACCACGCCGACCCGCTGACTCGACGAGAGAACTTCCGAGCCAGACCCCGCGGCTGCTCGATCCAATACGGTTCCGTCGGCGAGCTCTTCAAGATATTCGGATGCTTTCATATTAGGCTGCCTCCGTTGCGCCGAACAGGCCGCTTGGTCTCACGAGCAACACGACTGCCATGAGCACGAACAAGAACAGTTCCGTCAGCGTTGGTGCGACGAGCGCGCCGTACGCAGTTACGAGTCCGATTAACAGCGCTGCGTACACCGCGCCTTTGAAGCTCCCGAGTCCGCCGATCACGACGATGACGAACGCCTCAATGATGATTCCGGCCCCCATCCCTGGGTTGACAGAACGAGTTGCCCCGAGGAGGACGCCAGCGAGTGCGGCAAGCGCAGCACCAAAGACAAACACCCCGGTAAATACCTTCGATACGTCGATGCCAAGGGCGTTGACCATCTCCGTATCGTGTGCGCTCGCGCGCATCAAAATCCCGAGGTTGCTGTTTTCGATCGCATACCAGATGACCGTCAAGATAACTGTGCTTACCACGAGCACGAATAGCCAGTACGTCGGGTACGTCACCGGCCCAACGGTGATCGAACCCGTGAACTGACCGGGGCGGGGAATCTGTTGAGAGCTCGCGCCCCATACCTCGAGAACCACACCTTGGATCATCACGGCAAGTCCGTACGTGAGCAAAATGTGATACAGCGGATTCCGCCCATACAGCGGGCGGAGGGTAAATTTCTCCATCGCCGCGCCCAACACGCCGACGATGATCGGTGCGAGTACGAGTGCCGCCCAGAAGCTGCCGAACTGTGTGGCGATCGTGTAGCCGAAGTAGCCACCGAGCATGTACAGTGCTCCGTGTGCGAAGTTGATTACGTCCATCATTCCAAAGATGAGCGTAAGCCCGGCTGCGACGAGTGCGAACGTGACCCCGAGTTGGAGCCCGAGCAGCGTTGCACGGAGTATCGATTCGATCATTCGTATCGGAGTAAATGTCCCATTAGTCAGGAGAATGTTGCTCTATAGACAGTTCAGTAGATGCTGCAGTCCCACGTGGGCGATTCAACGTTTTCGATCGTCTCGACGACCTGGTTTTCGGGGCCATCATCGCCGTCGACGACCTCACGAACGTGCATGTCCTGGATTGGATCGTTGGTGTCCTCGTTGAACCGGAAGTTCCCCCGTGGACTGTCGATCTCCATGCCGCGCATCGCGTCAATGATGTCGTCAATATCGCTGCTACCGCCATCTTCGATCGCGGCGGCGAACGCCTGTGCGGAGTCGTACCCCTGTGCGGCGTAGACGTTTGCGGTTTCGTCGTAGGCGTCGCGGTACGCCGCTACGAAGTCTTGGGTCTGTTCGGCCGTTGAGGCGTAGTGCAACAGCGAATACTTTCCGACTGCGGCCGAACCTTGCGCGGGAAGGGTATCCTCCGACAACAAAAATCCACTGCCAGTCTGGACCATCTCGTCAAACAGTCCGAAGTCGTCACCTTGGCTGATGTAATTGACCGCATCGCTGCCGGCAAAGAACGAGTAGATCGCGTCCGCACCGCTGCTTTCGATATCGTCGAAGTACGGTGAGAAGTCGTCGGTGCCGAGTGGGACACCGACCTCCTCGACGACCTCGCCGCCGACCTCCTCGAACGCCTCTCGGAAGAACTCTCGGGAGTTGTTCCCGAACGCGTAGTCGGCGTTGGCGATACAGACTGTTTCGCCGATGTTGTCGTATACCCATTGGGCCAGCGGGGCGCTTGTTTGCCAATCGTTGAACGACGTTCGGAAGTGATACCGCATGCAGCCATCACGGGTGACTCGGTAGTCGCCGGCGTTGGCGTTGAGCCAGACGGCGCTGCCTTCGGATTCGATCGTCTCCATCATCGCGATGGCGACCGCGCTCGAAACTGGACCCACGATCGCATCTGCGCCTTCGCTCGTGATGAGTTCACGAGTGATCGACACGCCCCGGCTTGTATCGGCCTCAGTATCTCGAGACACGATCTCGACCTCTTGGCCGTTGATTTCGCCGTCGTTTTCCTCAAGGAACAGCTCAAAACCGTTGGTGATACTCTCACCAAGCAGCGCGTACACGCCAGTTGTCGGGACAGCCATCCCAACCGTTAGCGTCTCGTCACCGTCGCCACCGAGACACCCGGCGATCGCCGCCGATCCCAATGCTGCACCGGCCGCGAGGTAGCCTCGACGTGAAAGGTGTTGTCTATCACTGTTGCTTTGCCGGCGTCCTAGCTGTTGGCTGCCGTCATTCGACATATTCCCACCGTCGACAACCGTCTATATATAATTTACGTTCATTCGGGATCACTTGCTAACAAATAAACACGATTGATCGGATGGTTTTATATACGCGCTGGGTCCACGTCGGACCATGACCGTTTCGATGACCGACGCGATCGGTCGGATAGCGCCCGGTAGCTCGATTGCAATGGGGCTCGCATTAGAACACGCGATCCCGTTCGCCGCTGGACACGAACTCATTCGGCAGGGGATCGACGACCTCACGCTGATCGGACCGATCAGCGACCTCCTGTTTGATCAACTCGTCGGGGCCGGGGTGGTTTCGTCGATCCGCGCTGCATGGGTCGGCAATGTGAGCGCCGGTACTGGCTATCGATTCCGCGAGGCAGCCGAGTCTGGATCGATCAACGTGGAGAACCACTCGAACTTCAGTATTGGCCTCGCGCTGCAGGCGGCCGCGATGGGTGTTCCGTACCTCCCGACGCGATCGCTTCTCGGCAGCGACATCTTCGCAGAGAACGACCGATTTCTCGAGCAGGAGGACCCATTTTCGGGCGATCGCCTCGCGCTCGTGCCGGCGATCGAACCAGACTGGGCGATCGTTCACGTCCAGCGTGCGAGCCCCGCGGGCGACGCACACCTCTGGGGAAATACCGGGATCACAGAGCCAGCAGTCGGCGCTGCTGACAACGTCATTGTGGTTGCTGAGGAGGTCGTCGACGAATCTGTCATCAAGCGAGATCCAAGCCGGGTGGTGATCGCCCGCGATCAAGTCGACCTCGTCGTCGAGTGCCCGTACGGCGCACACCCGTCGCCGGTCGCCGGTCACTACAACCGCGATAACGCGTACTATCTGGAGTATCACGGAGCAACCCGCACTCAAGAAGACTACGACGCGTGGGCCGAGACGTGGATCCACGGTGTCGACGATCGCACTGCGTACCGTGAACTGATCGACGAGTCGGCGCTCTCTATTACCCAGGAGACGATCGCTCCGGAGGTGCGGTATGGCCAGTAAGGAGTACACCGATCGCGAGCTGATGGTCTCCGCGGCGGCCGCAGAAATAGACGACGGCGATACCGCGTTTGTCGGGATGCGGCTGCCACTCATCGCGTTTCAGGTTGCGGTGAGCACCCACGCACCGGATGCGCTCGCAGTGTACGAAAGCGGGGTCATCCGTGACAGCCCCGCCGACGGATTTATTCACACGATGTGTGACCTGCCGAACCTCAACAACGCCGTCTCGACGACCGGAATGCTCGACATCATGTCGCGGCTCCAGCGAGGAGACATCGACGTCGGCTTCCTCGGTGGAGCCGAGATCGATCGGTACGGCAATCTTAACACCACGCTCGTCGAGGCCGGGAACCGAGAGATCCGACTCCCCGGCAGCGGCGGTGCCTGCGACATCGCGTGCATGGCGAATCGGACGGTGCTCCTCATGGCCCACGAGCCGCGGCGCTTCGTTGAGTCCGCTCACTACGTAACAAGCCCCGGATACGCACGGGATGGCACTGGGCGCGATGACCATCCTGCACCGGGCGGTGGGCCGAGCGCGCTCGTTACCTCAAAGGCCACGTTCGGCTTCGACAATACCGGCGAACTCTACGTCCGAACGCTTCACCCCGGCGTAGAGCTCGACGCGATCGCAGACGACTTCCCGTGGGACCTGCAGACCGCTGCCGATCTCGGCGGGACGGTCGGCCAGACTCCTGTGCCGACCGACGAGGAGCTATCGCTCATCCGAACATTCGATCCAGACGGGTTCTGGACTGGGGAGTGACAGACGACCACCACCGGTGATTCTTTCATCCAGCGGGCGGAGAGATGAACCGACAGGTATTTCATTTAAAACTATGATGAAGTAGCTGTAACCATGCAGCCGACAGTACCAACGGAGTACTTACCTGACGCGGATATCTCCCCGGAGTACGTTCACGCCGTACCAGAGGCACATTACCCACACCAAATAAACGTCGTCGAGGAGTTGGTCGACCGCCATGTCGAGGCGGGTCACGGCGATCGGCCCGCGATCAAATTCGAGGACGATGTTATCACCTACGCCGACCTGCAGGCGCAGGTCAATCGTCTCGGCAACGCACTTGTCGATCTCGGCATCGAGCCGGGCGATCGCGTCGTCGCCCGATTCACGAACCGACCGGAAGCGATCGTCTCCTGTCTCGCAGTACAGAAGATCGGCGCGGTCGCGCTGCCGTCGATGAAGCTCCTTCGTGCGAAAGAACTCGTCCACATCATTAACAACGCGGAAGCCAGCGCCGTGATCGTGTACGATCAGCTGCTCGAGGAGGTCGAAAACGCGCTCCCGAACCTCGAATCCGTCGAGTCGGTGATCGTCGCTGGTGAGGATGTCGACCACGACCACCATCAGTTCGAGGAGCTTCTCGCCGACGCAGAGCCAGAACTTACCGCTTACGACACTAACCGCGACGACCTCGCGTTGATGTTGTACACGAGCGGGACGACCGGCGAACCGAAGGGGGCGATCCACACCCACCGAAACGTGCTCGCGACCGCAGACACCTACGCGCGATACTGCATCGAGCCGACTCCCGACGACGTGTTTGGCGGGAACCCGCCGTTGCCGTTCGCCTACGGCTATGGTTGTCTCGTCACCTTCCCGTTCCGGTTCGGGGCGAGCACCAGTCTCGTCGAAAACGCGTCGCCCGGCGATCTCCTCGAAGCGACAGAAACTCACGGGATTTCGGTACTCGCGTCGATTCCCACCGGATTCAATCAGATTCTCTCGAAGTTCCCTGACGGTCCCGAAGCGTACGACGTGTCGTCGCTTCGACTCGGACTAAGCGCGGGTGAACCACTTACCCCAACGACGTTCAATAACTTTGAGTCCGAATACGGCGTCGAACTGCTCGACGGTATCGGCACGACGGAGATGCTTCACATATTCATCAGTCACCGCTACGACGAAGAGGTTGACCCCACTGCGACGGGCTATCCAGTACCCGGATACGAGTGTAAAATCATCGACCCTGACACCGGTGAGGATCTCCCGCGTGGTGAGGCCGGACTGTTGGCCGTCCGTGGACCGACTGGCATCGCGTACTGGAACCGTCCAAACAAGCAAGCGGATGCGATCGAAGACGGCTGGTCGCTGCCAGGGGACATTTTTATTCAGCGCGCCGACGGCCGCTTCGAGTACAAATCCAGAAGCGACGATCTCATTGTCTCCAGCGGCTACAATATCCCCGGGCCTGAGGTCGAGGCGGTCATCGAAGAACACGAGGCAGTCATTGAAGTTGCTGTCGTTGGCAGCCCACACGAGGAACGTGGCGAGATTGTCAAGGCGTTCGTTGTCCTCGCAGACGGAGAAACAGGCTCCGAGAAACTAATTGACGAGATACAGACACACGTCAAACAGACGCTTGCGCCGTACAAGTATCCGCGTGCCGTCGAATTCGTTGTGTCACTGCCGCGGACTGAGACCGGCAAGATCCGCCGTACTGAACTCCGTGACAAGGAACGCGAGTAGACTGGCCGCGTAAACCACTCGGAGTTGCTGGTCGATCGTTGGTATTTAGCGACAGAGCGCGTCTACGTTCTCTTAGTTTATCGCCGGATTTCTGGGTCATAGCCCTGCAGCTAATCGACGTTTTCGTGGCATGAAACCCTTGTTGTAGCCGTATACAAAATTGAATACAGTATTCGTATACGCATTTCATTTACGTAGGCTCTACCCGAAATTAACAATAATAATCGTGTACAATTGACGTGTTCAGCTAGTACGAGCGACCCTCTCAAACCCAAGCAAAAAATTACAATCATATGTGTGTAATGAAGAGCGAAAATAGCGAAAACAGTTTTTGTATACATCTACTGTTTACCGATTATCTCGGTATCTCGTTTCGAGACTGACGACGTGAGATTTTTAGTAGTAGCACCACGACTGATCGGTTATGTCGTATCAGATACGAACGGCGACAGCAGACGACGGAGAAGCGCTGCTTGAGCTGTGGCACGGATTCACCGATCACCTTTCGGAGTTCGATCGCCGCTACCACCACAACGAAAGCGCAGATGACCGGTGGCTCCAATATTTTGAGAACCAGCTGCTCGGATCGAAGTACGGTACTGTTCTTGTCGCCGAGCCCGAAGGATCCGCGGCAATCGTCGGGGCGCTGGAGGCACGCATTATGGGCAACCATCCGATTTTTCGGCTGAAAAACCACGGGTATATCAACGGCCATTTTGTCGAGACAGACCACCGGGGTAATGGTCTCGGGGAACGGCTGCTCGACGCCGCCCACGAGTGGTTCTCCGAATCGGACAAAGACGTCGACTTCTACCGTGTCGACACGATTCACGGCGACTCACACGCAATGAAATTCTACGAGGATCAGGGCTTTCAGCCGGTCGAACACGTATACGAGAGGCCGACAGACCAGGGTCAGTGACCATGGTCGAGTACTACACAGTAGAGTTCGTCGACGAGGGGCGAACGATCGAGGTGCCATCGAACCGACCGATCTTGGAGGTCGCCGAAGAGTCCGGAATGGATCTCCCATATCAGTGCCGGATGGGTGTCTGTGGCGTCTGTTCGGCACTGCGCGTCGAGGAAGGCGAGGTCGAACAGACCCAGGGGATGTTTCTCTCGACGAGTGAAAAGGAGGACGGATACGCGCTAACGTGTATTGCGAAACCACGATCCGATCTCAAGCTGAAAACCAGTCAAGGGCCATAGCGGCGTCTGTGGGAACTCGGATATACAGCGATTGTATACAGAAAACAATTATACACTCTCGACTACAATGGGTAGATGGAAGATTTCGACATGCCTACGGAAGAACAACTAAAGAAACAGGTTCAAAACGGGAAGATGATTGAATCGACTGACGAAATGACCGACGGCTACAAGAAGGCGCTCAAGCAGATCCTCACCGTGTCTGCGGACACCGAGCTGATGAGTGCGCCTGCGTACTACGAGCAATCATTGAACGCACCGTCAGCAGACGCCCGAGCGTCCTGCATCAGCGTCCTCCAGGACGAACTGGGCCACGGACACATTGCGTACCGACTACTCGAGAACCTCGGAGAGGATCGCCACGACCTGATCTACGAGCGCGAGCCTCACGAGTTCAGAAACACCTATGGTTTCGATCAGCACATCGACAACTTCGCCGAGCTCGTCTGTGCACACGGGATGTTCGACAGAGCAGGGATTGTCCTGCTTGGAGACATCCACGAGAACACCTCCTACGCGCCGTGGAAACGCGCACTGACGAAGGTTAACAAAGAAGAGCAATTCCACCTCCGCCATGGTGAGACGTGGATGCGCCGACTCGCGAACAAAAACGACAAGACGAAAGCGAAGGTCCAGGAGGCGATCGACTGGATGTTCCCGATGGCGCTCGAGTGGTTCGGACTGCCCGACGACAAGAAAAAACACGACGATCAGCTCGAATACCGAATCAAAGGCAAGTCGAACGACGAGCTTCGCGAAGACTGGCTCGGCCGTGCGATGCCGCTCATGAACGAACTCGACCTCGACGTGCCGGCGCACTACGACGAGGAAGCCGACGAGTACGTCCTCGAGTACGACATGCCGGTTGCGTTCGACGAGGCGAACAAACAGTGGCGGTTCGACGAGCCGATCTCGTGGTCGGATGTCATCGATCGGTGGCGATCGCGCGGTCCGGCAAACGAACAGTACGTCAATATGATCCAGTCTGGCCGGGTCAGCGTCGAGGTGTAACATGTCGACTTCACACGCGGACACCGGTGCGGCCGACACGGATACCAGGGCGACAGACAGCGAATTCATCCAGCGCCGGCGCACTGAGGCAACTGCGCTGGAGTCGGAGCTCTGGGACGTCCTTGACGAAATTCCAGATCCACACATCCCAGTAAGCCTCGTCGAGATGGCGATGATTTACGATGTGACCGAACGCGACGGACAGGTCACAGTCGAGATGTCCTACCCGTGTATGGGCTGTCCGGCCTACGGGTTCATCGAAAACGACATCAAAAGCGGTCTTCGTGTCGTTGACGGTGTTGCCGCTGTCGACATCGATGTCGTGTGGGACCCAGTTTGGACAAAGGACATGTTGACCTCGGACGTGCGCGAAAAGATGCGAAACTCCGGAATTAGCCTCTAATATGAAATACGAAGTCTTTGCGCGGATCAACCAGGGAGACGAGACGCTCCATATCGGCAACGTGACCGCCGATAGCGATCGGCTCGCTCGGATGTACGCGCGCAACACGTTCGACGAAGAGGACTGGGATTACCTTGCGGTCGTCCGTCGCGAGCACATTCTCGAGGTCAAAGCCGAGACGCCGGGGGTGATCTGAGATGGACGAGTGGCCCGATCCTGCTGTCGACTACATGCAAGCGATAGTGGATACGAAGCTCATCCTCGGTCACCGCTACGGTCAGTGGGCCCTTGCAGGCCCCTCACTCGAAGACGACATCGGTGGTGCGAGCGCCTCTCAAGAGGAGATCGGTCACGTTCGACAGCTTGCGAGCCGGCTCCAAGCACAGGGGCGTGATCTTGAGTGGATCCACGGCGATCGTGACGCGACCGAGTTCGCCAACGCGGCCTGTCTGGATTCGATCGACGGCGAGTGGCCGACCTACATGGCGTCGACTGCCCCGGCTGATCGCGCGGCGTGGTATCTTCTCGACGCAATCGCGATCGAGGATCTCCAGGGCATGCTTACCAAAATGGGCGAAGACGAGTACTTCCACCTGGAATACCACGACGCTCGTCTAGAGACGCTCGCTGAGAGCGCCCCTGACACGATCCAGGCCGCACTGGAGACGACGCTTCCACAGGCATTGTCGTTTATTGGTCCTGCGACCTACGACGAGGAGACCGATCCGGTCTTCACGAGCGGGTTCACGGACCGATCGGTTGCCGAGATCCGCGAAGCGTTCATCGCCCACTACACGGATCTTTTCGAGGGGACTGCCGTGTCCTTGGATGGCGTCGATTTCGACGCCCCAGATCCGGACACGTGGGACGAGGCACGCCGTCGCGTTGGCGGCGGATCGATCTCGGAGGCAGACCTCAGACAGCTCCGCGGGACCGAAAACAAGCTGTTCGAAATTAACTGACTATGCCGAGTGATATTGCGGGTCCGGATGCGGTCTGCCCGTTCTGTGGATCTGGGGATACAGAACAGGAATCTGCGTTCGGCAGCGAGATCTCGAAGACACAGTACTACTGCAACGGCTGCGATACAGTGTTCGAGCGAATCAAGTACGACGGAAAGAATCCCGATACGGGGCGGTAGACGCGGTTTACCGTCGGGACCGGAACGCGTGGTTGGCCAGCGACGCGTGCGTCGGTTCGGTCGTTTCCGGCGTACTCTCGGGTTGAAGAAAGCTACTTATAGGTGGATGGTTATGGGTGGAGTGTATGCCACTCAAGCCGTTCGACGAGCTGGACCTAGAGTATTTCACGACGAAAACCGAGGATCACATTGGTGTGCTTCGGCTCAATCGCCCCCCTGCGAACGCCCACAACATCGACGTGTTGCTAGAATTACAGCGTGCGGTCGAGTCGATCCGCTTCGACGACGACGTGCGCGTCGCGATCTTCGGCAGCGAGAACGAGAAGTTCTTTTCCACCGGGTTCGACATCGGCGAACTCCAGACAGAGTCGGGTCAACAGATTGGCTACGCCAGCCAGACGAGCAAAGAAGTGATTATGAAGATGCGGACAACCGACACGATCTTCATTGCGCTCGTCAACGGCCACTGCATGGGTGGTGGGCTCGAACTCGCGCTGGCGTGTGACTTCCGGTATGTCGGCGACGACGACTCGTACAACGTTGGGATGCCTGAGATCAACCTCGGGCTGATCGCCGGAGAGGCGGGCACCCAACTGCTGCCACGCTACATCGATCGATCGACCGCCCTCAAGATGATGATCACCGGCGAGACGCTCACGCCCGCTGAGGCGACCGAACGCGGGATCTTCGACGAAATACACCCACCCGAAGAAGTCGAAGACGCCGCGTTTGAGTTCGCGGCGATGATCACCGAAAAGCCGAATCTCGCGGTCGGCAACAACAAGCTTGCGGTCAACGAAGGACTCGAACTGCCGTTGTCCGACGCGCTTGCACACGAACGTGAGCTCCAGAACCGCCTGCTCGGATCCGATGTCGCAAAAGAGGGGGTCGATGCGTTCCTCGACAAACGCGAACCGGACTTCCTTGCGGTCGAGACGGGCGAAAAAGAGCCAGGATCGTCCGAGTAACTCCGCTCTGTCGGGTGTATCGGTTCCGAGTAACACAAACGTTTATTACGTATTTATGTGAACATTCCTCATGGACATTACAGCTGCGGTTGTCCGCGAGGAGGGAGGAACATTCGAACTCGAGTCGGTCGAACTTGGTGAGCCACAGGCCGACGAGGTTCGCATTGATATGACTGCGGTCGGCGTCTGTCACACCGACCTCTCTGTTCGCGATCAGTACTATCCGACGCCGCTTCCGGCGGTACTCGGTCATGAGGGCTCCGGTGTCGTTGACGCGGTCGGCGAAGACGTCACTGACATCGAGGTTGGCGACCATGTCGTGCTCTCGTTCGATTACGACAACGGCTGCCAGAACTGCCGTACCGGTGATGTCGCCTACTGTGAGTCGTTCTTCGAGCACAACTTCGCCGGCCGCCGCACCGGAGACGGGTCCTCGCCAATCTCCAAGGATGGAGAGACGCTTTCTGGGATGTTCTTCGGCCAATCCTCGTTCGCGACGAAGGCGATCGCAACCGAGCGAAACGTGGTCGTCGTCCCCGACGACGCGCCGCTCGAACTGCTTGGTCCACTCGGCTGTGGGATTCAGACTGGCGCGGGTGGCGTTATCAACTCCTTGGACCCGCAGGCCGGCTCGTCGATCGTCATCTTCGGAGCCGGATCGGTCGGGCTGAGTGCGCTGTTGGGTGCACAAATCAAGGGCTGTACCGATATCGTCCAGCTCGATCTGGTCGACAGTCGACTCGAAAAGGCTGCTGATTTGGGTGCGACGGCGACGATCAACCCCAAAACGATCGACGATCCGATCGAGGCGATCCAGGAGGAACTCGGCGGTGGTGCCGACTATGCCCTCGAAACGACCGGGCAGCCGACGGTGCTCCGACAGGCGGTTGATGTGCTCCGGCAGGGCGGCACCTGTGGGGTCATTGGAGCACCACCGCTCGGAACCGAGGTATCTCTCGACGTCAACACTGTGCTCTTTGGCCGGACGGTTCGTGGGATTATCGAGGGTGACTCACATCCAAAGCAGTTCATCCCTGACCTCGTTGAGCTCTACCAGCAGGGTCGGTTCCCCTTCGACGAGTTTGTCACCTACTACGACTTCGAGGACATCCAACAGGCTGTCGAGGACTCTGAATCCGGCGAGGTAATCAAGCCGATTCTTCGAATGGACGGCTGAGCCTCTCAGGTTGTCAGATCCGTCCAATCGACCTTACAGATCTAGGGCCTGTTTTGCGATCGTCGTCTTTTGGATCTCGGTAGTCCCGCCGATGATGCTCAGGATCTTGGCGTCACGGTGATAGCGTTCGAGGGGCTTGTCCTTCCGATAGCCGCTGCCACCGTGGACCTGAATCGCGTTCCGGGTCACGTATTCGGCAACCTCACTGGCAGCGTACTTCGCTTTACTCGATAGGCGCGTATCGGCCTCGTCGTCGGCGATCGCGAACGCCGACTGGTAGACGAGATGTCTGGCAGCGTCGAGTTTCGTATCCATCTCCGCGATGAGTACCTGCACCGCCTGGTATTCGCCGACTGCTTGGCCGCCCTGGGTTCGATCGCCGGCGTAGGCGACGGCATCCTCGAAGGCTGCGGTCGCGATTCCCGTGCCGATCGCGCCGAGGCCAGTCCGCGCGCGGTCGATCGTTCCCATCGCGATCCGAAAGCCCTGGCCGATCTCTCCCAACAGCGCCGATTCAGGAATTTCGACGTCGGAAAAGGTCGAATCACCCGTTACGTGCCCGCGCATTCCCATGAACTCGGCTCGATCGAACCCAAAGCCGGCGGCGTTGTCCGGTCCAGGAACGAGAAAGACACTTACCCCGTGGCCTGACTCGGGCGCAGGTCGTTTTCTGGCGACGACGAGATGAACATCTGCGACCCCAGCGTTTGTGCCGAATGACTTCTCGCCGGTTATCCGGTAGTGCCCGTCGTCGAGTGTTGCGGTGGTCGAAAGCTCGCTTGGAGAGCTTCCGGCATCCGGTTCTGTGAGCAACATCGAGCCGATCGACTCGCCGCGTGCCATCGCTTCGAGATACGCCTTCTTTTGGGCTGTCGTGCCGTGGGCAGCAATCGGCAGCGCGGCAAAGGTGTGTCCTTGGATGCTTTCGGCGACTGCACCGCTCGCGCTGGCAATCTCTTCGATCGCCGCGCAGTAAGAGACGAAATCAGCCCCTTCACCGCCGTATTCCTCCGGGAGGAGAATGCCGAGCAATCCGCGGTCGCCCGCGGCTTCCATTACGTCACGGGGGAACTCATCGCTCGCTTCTATCTCTTCGGCCCGGGGTTCGACAACCTCCTCAACGAACGAAGCGGCCCGGTCTCGGTACTCGATTTGCTCGTCGGTGAGCGCACGCGCTATCAGGCTCATACTGTTCGATAGCGAGGTACACCCATATAATACCACCCACACCTGTACTTTTTTACCAGCCGGGTGTCCACAGCTATCTATGAATGAGGCGTATATCATTGGTGCCGGACAGTCGCCGTTCGGCTCCTATCCCGACGAGACGTATCTGTCGCTCTTCGAGACGGCCTTTGACAGCGCACTTGAGAGCGCACCAGCCGCGTTTTCGCCCGACGCGATCGACGAGGCGTATCTTGGGACACTCGGGGTCGGGGGTCGACAGATCGGCCTCAGCGCTCCGGCGGTCACAGAGCACGTCGGATTGCATGGCATCCCGACAACGCGGGTCGAAAACGCCTGTGCGGCTAGCGGCTTCGCGCTCCGACAGGCAGTGACTGCTGTCCGATCGGGGATGGTCGACATCGCGTTGGCGGGCGGCTACGAAGTGATGACAGACACCAGCTCAGACCATACGCGATGGTGGCTGGGGGTAAGTGGCGAGACCGAGTGGGAGCGAATGAGCGGCACAACCTTTGCTGGCGTGTACGCACAGATGGCAAGCGCCCACATCGGGGCGTACGATACGACGATCGAGGACCTCAGCCGGGTCGCGGTTAAAAACCACGCCAACGGCGCGAAGAATCCGAAAGCCCACCTCGGCTTCGAGTGTACCCTCGAAGACGCGATGAACGCACCGTCCGTGGCGGATCCGCTCAATCTCTATCACTGTTGTCCGACTACCGACGGTGCGAGCGCGGTGCTCGTCGCGAGTGAAGATGCCGCCCGGGAGCTCGGTGAGACATCGATGCGTGTCGCCGGCGCGGGCGCCTCAAGCGGCCGCGTTGGTCTGTTTCAACGAGAGACTCTCACTGGGATCCCTGCGAGCATCCGTGCGGGAGAGGCGGCCTACGAGGAAGCAGGAATTGGCCCAGAGGAGATCGACCTCGCAGAGGTGCACGACTGCTTTGCGATCGCAGAGCTGCTCGCCTACGAGGATCTTGGCTTCTGTGAACGCGGTGAGGCCGCCACCCTGCTCCGTGAGGGAGTTACCGATCCAGACGGCGATCTTCCGACGAATACGAGCGGCGGGCTCAAATCGAAGGGCCACCCCATCGGCGCAACTGGAACTGGTCAGGTCGTCGAACTATTCGAGCAGTTCCACGGGACCGCAAGTGTCCAGATCGACGATCTCCAGTACGCGCTCGCGCACAACGTCGGCGGCAGCGGCGGCGGAACCACAGTTCACATCTTCGAGCGCGAGGAGGTGTCCGCATGAGGGGAATCGACGCAGCCAGCGTGTACGTTCCACGCGCGCGGCTATCAACTGATGAGATCGTCGAGGCGTGGGGCCACTCGACAGCCGCAGGCGTCGAGACGAAGGCGGTTCCGGCGGCCGACGAGGACGCGATAACGATGGCGATTGCTGCCGGAGCCCGGCTCTTCGAGGACTGCGATGTCGATCGATCAGCCCTCGACCGCCTCGCGATCGCGAGCACAACTCCACCGGTCGCCGAAGGCGACTTTGCAAGCCGTGTTGTCCGGGCGCTCGGACTCCCCCGATCGGTCGGCCAGTCAGTCCACACAAACCACACTGCCGCTGCCGCGGAAGCAATCGACGCCGCACTGCATGCGAGCGGCCGAGTGCTCGTCCTCGCAACGGACTGCCCACGGGGTGACCCTGCCGAAAGCGATCATCCGCTCGGTGCCGGGGCAGCGGCGCTGCTCATTGACGACGACGCAGTGATCGCTGTTCGCGACGGGACGTGGTACGCCGACGAATCTCCCGGCATCCGGTTCCGAACAGACGACGCGATCGATTCACTCGGAATCACGACCTATGAGCGGAATGCGATGTCAACCGCGCTCTCACAGGCGGTCTCAGCGCTCAACAAGGGTGACGAGACAATTGATGCGGCTGCAATCCATCAGCCGAACGGATCGCTGCCGTACCGCCTCGCTCGCTCGTTGCCGATCGACAATGCTGCGGTCTCGGCTGGACTCGTCGCCGACCGAATTGGCGATGCAGGTGCGGCAACGGTCCCGATCGGGCTCCTCGCTGCCCTGGCAGCCGCGACAGATGATGCCCAAACCGTAGCCGCCTTTTTTGGCGGCGGAACCGCCGCAGCGTTTGCCTGCGAGGTGGCTGACGCCCAGCGGTCGATCGACGTTGCTGGGCTTTCGGATCTCGACACTGGTGTGTCGATCTCGTATACGCACTACCTCCGTCGCCGAGATCATCTAAAAGGACGTGAGGTCGGCGGCGGCGGGGCGAACGTCAGCCTCCCGACGTGGCGCGAATCGTTGGACGCTCGATACCGGTTGATTGCCGGGAAGTGCCCGGAGTGTGGGGCCGTTTCGTTTCCGCCACGGGGTGCGTGTCAATCCTGTCACGCTCGCGTCGAATTCGAGTCAGTCCCCGCTAACCGAACCGGTAAGATTGTCGCGCTGGCGACGATCGGCCAGGGCGGTGCCCCGCCGGAGTTTGCACGCTACCAACAGCGCGACGGCGCCTACGGCGCAGCGATCGTCGAACTCCCCGCTGGCGACGGCTCGATTCGGCTCCCCGGCCAACTCACCGACGCAGACCTCGAACACGCGTCTGTCGGCGATCGAGTTACTGCGTCAATCAGACGCATTTACGAACAGGAAGGCGTCCCGCGTTACGGCGTCAAGTTTGTTCCCGATGGAAACGGCGAGGAAATCGCATAACGGACCGGTTCCCCAGCAGTTTCGATTCGATCGACGACCCCGATTTCGGCTAACCGATCGAGATGTGCGGCCGCTTCTCCGGGACCGAACTTCGCGTGAACGCCCGCCATGTGACCGAACAACTCGGTTGCGACCGTCCACGGTGTTGCGTTCGATCGCTCTGCGACAATCTTGTAGGCGCGTTTGGCCCGCTCACGGTGGTGGGCCCGAACGGTCTCGACCGCTTCATTGATTGGTAGTGTGGTTCCGTGTCCCGGTTCGCCGCTCCGACCTGCAGCCCGGTCGCTCAGCCGATCGAGTGATTGGAGGTACACCCCGAGTGGATCATCCAGACGGGTGTCGCTGCCCCCGACGTTCGGGGTATACGTCGGTAAAAGTAGGTCGCCGAGGAACACCGCCTCCGCAGCGACGATCGAGGTATGTCCGGCGGTGTGTCCTGGAGTGTGGATGAGTTCGAGTCCAGCGACCGTGTCGCCGTCGTGGTGGCCATCGATCGGATAGGTGTCGGGAAGCGGCGACGGCGTGTCGCCATTGATAACTGCGTCTCGTACCGCCGTAGGGACGCCCCATCGTTCCAGCGTCGAGCGGTCGCGCTCGATCCGTTCGACCCGTGATTCCGCGTAGGTGCCGACAAGCGGCGCGTCTGCTTCGTGCATGTGCAGTGTCGCATCCGCAGCGGACGCGAGCCGGCAGGCCAACCCTGCGTGGTCTGCGTGCCAGTGTGTCACGATCACGTGCTCGATCTCGTTGATGTGTAGGCCGGATCGCTCAAGCCCGCTCCGGAGTGCAGTCCACGCTGTTGGCGGACCGGGATCTATGACAACGCCACGATCGGCGAGTACGTAGACGCTATTGACGCCCTCTGGTGAGCCTGTGCCGACAGCGATTCGATCGAAGCCGCTCATAGATCCTCCAGTTCAAGATCGCGCCACCGCTTTTCAACCCGTTCGCGGATGTTCTCAGGATAGGAGTTTTCATAGGTCACCCGTGGGGCGATGTATTCTTCATCCCAGCTGACATCCCACGTGGCGTTGATATACAGCTCAGAGCCGGGCTCACCGTCTGTCCGATACTCGGGGGCAGTCGGTGCCGGCGCGTTCGGCCCGCTGAATACCCAGTCGTTTGCAGGGTGGGCTTTGACCCACATGTTGTCGATCGCCCGTGGAAGGTCGCTCGGGTCAGCCGCTTCGTCGAGGATTAACACCTTGTCGAAGAGGTCCGAAAATGAAAACAGCGCGTTCGCGAGCTGCCAGTCGAATCCTGCATACAGGATTTCACTCGAAACGATACAAAACCCTAATCCAGCCTCGGCAGGGAGCTGAATCCATTGCATTGGCGCGACACCCCAATAGTTGTTGACTCGTCTGAACAGTCGAGCCGCTTCGATCAGTCCTGTGATTGCCACGTCGTCTGCCAGCGGCGTTCCGAGCGGAGCGATAGGAACGATCGGCTCTGGGCGGGTCGTAATTGTCGAGATCGAAACGTCGATTGATTCGGTTTCACACAGCTGTTCCCATGCGGCCGCCGGCCCTTCGGGCTGGGTGACTTGGGAGGTGATATTTCCCGCAAGCAGCGACTCGCTCTCTGCGGGAACGAGTATCGATCCATGGGTCCCAACTGAAACGTCGGTGAGTCCCGCAGCTCGCGGCAATACCGCAGCGTCGGGCCGATCTAGCGTCCAGCGTTCGATCGCCGCGAAATACGCGCCAGGCGGCACACCGAGCGCGACCACCACCTCAGCCTTTGGCGCACACCGCGTGGCGAACGCTTTCGGAACGGACAGCCGAAGGTGATCATAGCGTTGAACATCACCTCGGATGGGTGCCCAGGTTACTTCCGAATCGACCTTCCCGGCGATCACTCCGAGAGTGACTGTGGGCCGTCCACCCGGCTCGAGCGTCGGAAGCCCCAGGTTATACAGATCCGGCTCGACTGACACTGTTGCCTCGATCGGTGCTCGATCTGGTTCGGCCTCGGCTGCTGTCGCAATCGTTGACAACAACGCTCGATACGACGACGATTCGAGATCGAGTGCTGCACACAGTCGTGACCACGTTGACGGTGACTGGGAACGAAACCCGTTCGTCGCTGCGAGGGTCCCACTCGCGAGCCCAAGTTCTCCCGGGGTATCGGCGAATACGATCCCGGGTCCGCCCGTTCGCGCCGCCTCTGCGGCGACAGCAGTGACCTCTCCGTCCCAGTGGAGCCGTTTGTCGACTGTCACCGCCTCGTCGCTGTCGACCAATCGATCTATCAACGCTCGAACCGCCGTCATGTTTGATCACCAGTACTCGACAGGTTCGATCTTGTTGGGTCGGACTCACCGACCGCAACACCTGCTTCGCGGAGGATCTCCCTTGCGTCTGCGCGCGACAGTGCGCGGTGATCGGCCTCGGGGCTCGCGTGGGACCTGTCTCGCGTTGCGTCGATGTACGCTTTTGCGGTTTTTGCCTTCGAGGTTCCTGTCTGGATGTTGCCCTTCTCGCTCGGGGTTTGATATATATTAAGCGGGACCTTTGGCATGTTCTCGCGGCCGAACTGGTGGAAGTCTTCGCTCGGATCGGCGTGTCTCGCGAGCGCGTCGAGCACTGCTCGCTGATCGAGCGGATCGACATCCTCGTCGACAAACACGAAGAAGTCGACATGCAACATTCCCCAGGTCGTGTAAATGAAGTTCGCGAGTTCGTGGAGTCGCTCGGAGGATTTTGTCGGCGTCGAGATTGTGTACACTGTCCGCGGGGTCGATTGCCACGGACCACAGCACTCGACCTCGTAGCCAGCCGCCCGAAGCCCCAAGGTCGCGTCAGGGCCAACACAGGCAGCCTCCATGGAGCTGGTCGTGTTCTCTGTGCGGCCGACGCCGCTTCCTTCGACACAGTATGGAATGATTGGCCGTGGCCGGTGGGTGATTGCGTCGACTTGCAGCGCTGGCATCGATCGCCGCGGTCCATGCATGTAGCCAAAGTAATCGCCGAACGGTCCTTCGTCTCGACGGGCACCTGGCACGATTCGTCCTTCGATGACGAGTTCTGCAGACGCGGGGACGAGAAGATCGTTTGTCTCACACTCGACGAGTTCGATCGGCCCTCCTTTCAGCCCGCCCGCGTAGCGAGCCTCACTGCGACCGGTCGGAATCCACATCACCGAGGTTGCCTGAACTGCTGGCTCCGCGCCGACGACGATCGCGACCGGCATCGGCTCTTCGCGGCGCTCGTACTTGTAATAATAGAGGTTAGGCGTCTGCTCGCCGGCCAACAATAACACGCTGGCTGACTGGCTGTCGTGTATCATCGCGCGGTGATACGACCAATCGACCCACTCGGAGTCTGGATCCGGTGCAACCATTGTGTGGAGGTTCGAGTATCGTCCACCGTCACCGGCGTGAATAAACGGCCACGGTAACTCCAACAGATCCGGCTCCTCGGTCTCGACGACGGATTTACAGGGCGCGTCCTCCCGATCGACCGTGACTGGGTCGACTGGGTTTCTGAGTCGATCGATCACGGCTTCGTAATATTCCCGTCGGGAGAGTTCACGCGAGAGGCCGAGTCCCGTTGCAATCCGGTCCCATGGGCGGCATTGACTTCCACGATACGGGTCGCCGAGTAACTGTGCGCCATCGGCGTTTCGGAATAGCGGGATCGGCCCGTCGGCCTCGTTGAGCCGCATCGTCAACGCGCTTGCTTCGAGGTTCCACGACACCGGGTCGTCGATCTGCACAAGATCTCCGTGGGCGGCAAGCCGATCGACGTACGCTCGAAGAGAGTCAGTACTCATTTGTCGCTTCGGAGATCGGTCAACAGGCCTTCCCTGTCGGCTTCGACCTTCCGATCGACATATGCCGATAATAGCTCAGGGTGCCGATCAGCGATCCAGTCGAGCATTACTGATCGACTCGCTTCTGAGACAGAGTTGTACTTGCCGGTTCGTGTGAGATACTCTAATAACACTTTCAATTCGGTCGATCGAGTGTTGATGACGTTTGGCTCATCGTCGAGGTCTTCGATGATTGAATCGAGCAACTCGATGTCAATTCGATTGCCGTCGGGATCTGTTTCGATAATCTCGATATACCACTCTTCTTTGATGTTCTCGTGTGGCCCCTGTACGACGGTTAACGGCTCCGGATTTTCGAGCGCTTCGGGAGTCCGTCCGACCCGTGCGCGGGTCGTGAATATTTTTTTCGTCTCTTTGTCGGTCACCTGGAGCCGTATTTCGCCGGTCGTCGGCTCCTCCGGAAGGTTGGCTTCCGACGTTACATACTCGCCACACATATACTCTATCACGATATTTCCACACATATAAATAAAGCCTTCCCAGTGGCAGTCGCCGCTTGAAGACTGGCGGATATGCTTAGTTTTCTCGGTCGGGTAGTTCAGGGTTCTCACGAGCAGCGGGCGGCCGACGGAGTCGGTTCGTCAGCGAATCCCGAAGCGGGAGTTCCATTTCGAGTTCAGTTCGCATCCGTTCGACGACCTCAAAACCGACGTTTCGGTAGACTGTTATTGCTCTGTCGTTGCCCGTCGAAACGTCGAGAGTCAACCGTTCGTGATCGTGCTCGTCGGCGTAGGCGATGAGTTGCTTGATTAGTTCTGTGCCGATTCCCCGGTTTTGGTACTCGTCGTCGACGAAAATGAGGAACTGTGGTGTCTCCGAATCCGCCGGAATCACGACGACGTGGCCAATCACGATCGAATCGGCCACTGCCACGAGGTTCCATCCGTCTGCAAGCAGCCTCTCAATCCACGACTCGATTCGTGGTCGATCGGTCGGTGGAACCCCCATTGTTCGGCTATGAACATCGAGTCTGTCGTACATGTCCACGATCTCCTCGCGATCAGCAGATTCCGCAAGTCGGACGACGCAAGCAGACCCAGCGTAGTCAATAAACCGTGGGCATCGGGGTGGACAGTACGGTGTGCCTTCACACCCGGAATTGTTCCAGACACATGCTGGTCCAGAAGTAGACTCCCTGCTCATACAATCTGTTGCACGCTCATCGTGTTAATATTTCCCACGAACATGTTCCTTTTTTTTAAGAACAGTATACCAACGAGACGGCCGACTGTTGGAGGCGGATTGTACAGTGATACCTATAATATTGTAATAAATATACAATACCATGGCAATAAAATTAGAACATATCAAATAAGACAGTAAAATATTTTTCGGTACTATCTATTTTAGAGAACTTCATAGGCAAGCGGTTCGGAGTAAGAGCTATTACTCTCAGATCTGTTCGGAGTACAACTGTATTCGACCGCATTGCCGGTACGGGGCATCACTGCAGTCTGAGAGCTATTCGGTCTTGATTGGTCTCACGGAACTGTATGAAATTGGATTTTCGATCGCGTCGACGGCCGAGCCCTCAAATGCCGTCGATTATAAAAATAGCTCAAGACTGATGGCAAACCAGTTCTATAGGATAATTGATATAGACTCAAATTTATTGCTCAAAATAATGGATATTGCTGCAACCGAATCGCTTGCGCAGCGTGTTTGAGAACTTGTACTTGTGTGTATCTCAAACGTCATAGTGGCTCTCAGAGGGATCCGACTGCCCTGTTTTGATATAATCTGAGCGGTGGACTCAATTCGCAGTGCAGAATTACATTGAGAAGTAGTTCAGACGGCATTGATACGAATTGACGCTTTCACTTGTTTTGGCGTGGCAGTCAGACAAGTGCACGCCGCTGGTGGCGGCGATTCAGAGACAATCTAATCACGATCGACCATGCCAAGTGCTCGATGGATAAGTGCTACTGTAAGATACTTAAACAGACAGTATTAATTTCCAAAACATATATGAAATATTTTATTTTATGGTATTGTTAAAGCAAACAATATCAGTATACTATATGCCCTTCAGGCTACCAGATTGAACACCGAAATCCGTGATCGTCCACGACCAAGTCAGTGCCCAACGATCCACCGGTGCCCACAGGTCGTAATACGATGAAAATCTCAGACGACCTTATTGTCTGCTCCACCGGCCGAACGCGACGACAATGAGATTGTCAGCTCGATTCCCGATCAGCCGGCCTCACTTGGAGCGATCGATACGGGGGCAATGGTTCCCGTTGCGTTGGTCGGCGACTTGATCACGCCAATATCGAAGAACGATCGGTAGGGGCTACCCCTCCGAAGTGTGTTTCCTCGCTTGTTGGCTCGATCTATGACTCCAGTTGGGTAGCAATTACCAGAGAGTGACCATATCGATCCCGAAATAAACACGTACGTCTGCACAGATCTGCATTCACGGTTTTTGTCTCAGTTAGGATAGTCAACGATTTCGGTCGTTAGAGTAGTCACAATATACTATTCTGGTCACAACTGTACTCCCATCTGGATAAACTACTATGTGTCTCGCCAATTATTAGCAGCTATGTCACCTGATATTCTCATCACAGGCGCGCTTGGTGGGGTCGGTCGGTGGGTTACTGATGCATTACGAAGACACAGCAACGTCGTCGCGGTTGATCAAACCCTCCCGGCATCAACCGATGTGGAAAACGTGAACTTTCAAGCGGTTGATCTGTGCGACTACGGCTCCGTGCTCGAAACTGTGCTCGATACCGAACCGTCCGCTGTTGTACACCTAGGAAATTTGCCACACGAGGAGAATCACGCCGGCAGTGATGTCTACGAAAATAACGTGTTGAGCACGTATCACGTATTAGAAGCGGCTGGGCGCGTGGGTGCAGATGTTGTCTGGACATCAAGCGAAACCGTGTACGGGACGCATTGGCCAGAACCAAAACTGCCAGAGTATCTCCCGATCGACGAAGAACATCCGGTGGCACCGTGGAACGGATATGAGACATCAAAACTAGCCGGGGAATCAGCCGCAGAACGAGTCACGAACGCGTTCGATATCTCTGTCATCACGATGCGCCCAACGTGGATCCAGTATCCTGGCAACTACAAAATCACACCAATCAGGGAGGCGTTTGCGCTCGAAACTGCCGAGCGGTTCGGCAACTTCTGGTCGTACATCGATATTCGCGACGTCGTTTCATTCATTGAGGCTGCAGTACACACAGATATCGACGGTCATGAAGTGTTCAATGTGTTTGGACCCGATAACTTCCTCGGCGTCGAAACAGCCCGCGCAATCCGGGCAGGCTATGGATCACTCCCAGATGAGTGTGACCTCACCGGAGAACAGTCGGCGTTCTCAATCACGAAGGCCAAATCGATGCTTGGTTGGGTGCCTGAACACTCATGGAAGACAGCAGAGGATGCGGCGGTTCGTGGGCCTTCGTTCTCCAAATGAGAATATAATCTACTCTATTGTCCGTTTTGTACAGTACCAGTACACTGGCCCGAGAAGCGTAAGACAAACCAACACGATAATCCCATCAAGTACGGCGATGGTGTATCCGACCGTCCCACGTTCTAAGAAGGCCAGCGGAAAAATGAGGAGCAGCCCCATCACGATACACACGGCTAGAACGAGCGGTATCTGGTCGCGTTGGCCACATACCGCATCGAAGAGCGTTTTTCGAAGTGTCATACAGTGTTGTGTGAATCAGTACCCAAAGTGTTTCTTGATCAAATCTTCATACACCGTCCATCTAGTCCTCGAGCTCACTGCTCTCCCAGTACTCGTGATCCGGGTCCGATCTGAAACACGCGACCTGATGGGAATCACTGACTTCTCTCAACTCCGGTTGCAGTTGTGTGCAGGCTTCTCTCGCTTTTGGACAGCGGGTATGGAATCGGCAGCCACTGGGTGGGTTCACTGGATCGGGAATGTCGATTTTCCGCATTGGCGGCTCACTGGCGTTGGTGGCATCCAATGCAAGATTTGGCGTTGCCCATCGCAATACCTCAGTATACGGATGTTGTGGATCGGTGATAAGCTGTTCTGGTGGACCCACCTCAACCAGGTTTCCAAGGTACATTACGCCCACGCGGCCGTCGCCGTGTTCTGCAAAGTACCGAGCGTTGGAGAGGTCGTGCGAAATGAAGACAAACGACGTATTAAACTCTTCTTGGAGATCGAGCATTAGATCCATCATTTCTACCCGCAAAGAGACATCAAGCGCGCTGATCGCCTCATCGGCGAGAATCACATCGGGGTTCATCAGTAACGCACGCGCCAGGGCAACACGCTGCTTTTCACCGCCGCTGAGTTGGTGTGGATACCGACTCGCAAAATCCCGTGCCGGCGTCATCCCAACGCGTTCTAACAGCGAGTGGATCCGTGCGCGACGCTCGCCTGCTGTGATGGCAGGATGGGTTAGCCTGATCGGTTCTGAGAGTGTCTCAACGATTCGGCGGTTCGGATTCAACGAACTGCCGGGGTCTTGGTGAATGATCTGCAGCGACGACCGAATGTCCGCAAACGAGAGATCGGTGTTTCCAGCTTTCGTTTCCCAGATGTCTCTCCCGCGGTAGGAGATTGTACCAGCAGACGGTTTTTGAAGCCCAATAATCGTCTTTCCGAGTGTCGTTTTCCCGCATCCACTCTCTCCGACAAGAGCGAGCACGTCGTTTTCTCCGATGTCTACGGACACGCCGTCGACGGCCTTGACAACGTCTGGCTCGCTGAACATCTCGAACAGACTTCGCTCTTTTTCGAAATGGACCTTGACATCTTCGACGGAAATCAGTGGCTCATCCGTGACACTGTTGGGACCACGATTCTCGAGTCGACTCATCGCAGTTCCCCCTCGACTGACTCGCCACCCTCGTCCTGGTTAAATGTCAGTTCAATCTCTTCAGTGGCCTGCTGCCAATGATGGCAGGCAACGATGTGCCCATCTCCGATATCTTCGAATACTGGGTCGTCCTGTCTGCACGTGTCGGTTGCCAGCGGACATCGATCGGCGTACGAGCAGCCTGCTGGAACGTTCACCGGCGCAGGGCTCTTTCCGGGGATTGGTTGCATGTCCTCAAGCGGTGCATCGATGTTCGGGGTCGAATTGAGCAGCGCTCGCGTGTACGGATGTCCCGAATCTCCGATGATCTGATCGCGAGGACCGGCCTCAACGAGTTCGAAAGCGTACATGACAGCCATTCGATCGGCAAGTGACGCGACGAGCGGTAAATCGTGGGTGATGAACACCATGGTCACGTCGTATTTCTCTTTGATCTCCTCGAGCAACAGCAGAATCGATCGCTGCATCAAGAGATCGAGCGCGGCGGTCGGTTCGTCCATCACGAGCACTTCTGGCTCAAGGAGGAGACTCAATGCGATGAGCGCACGCTGTTGCATACCGCCGCTGAGCTCGTGTGGATACGAATCGAGAACCCGTTCGGGGTCCAGATACAGATCCGAGAGGAGCTCGCGCGCAAAGTCCAGCCCCTCTGGGACCACTCGGTTGTGGGCTTTCAGCGTGTCTTTGAAATGGGCCCCTACTTTCATCGTGGGATTGAACGAGCTCATTGCCCCCTGAAACACCATCGAGACCTCTGCCCACCGGTACTCCATGAGCTCTGAGTCGGTGAACTCCAGGACATCGACGGTCGTGTTTTGATCCGGGTGGTAGAGCACTTCGCCCGACAGGTGACCTGGCGCCGGAATTGCATCGAGTAGTGCTGAGGCGAGCATCGACTTTCCGCTCCCGCTTTCGCCCACCACGCCGAGTATCTCGTTGCGTTCGATCGAGAACGTCACGTTGTCGAGGACGTATGTTTCTCCACCGTCGTAGGTGACTTTCGCGTTTTTGACCTCTAAGATTGGGTCGGACACGCCATCTCTTGGGCGGTGCAACTGATCTGATGTAGTCGTCATTTAGTATCCCTCCGTGGTGTCGTCGGTCGCTCTCGTCGATTCGGAACTTTCTGCAAGGCGCGTTCGGACCCGAGGATTGAACACCCGGTCCATCCCCTGTCCAAGCAGGATCAGCGCAAGTGACAGCCCCATGATCGCGATCATCGGAAAGAGCAGCCAGTGAGCGGCTTCCCAGGTTAGCAACGCACCGCCGCTGTACGCGTAATTCAACGTCACGCCCCAGTTTTGCACCGAATACGGCAACACGCCGAGGAAGAACAGCCCGATCGACGCGAACACGACGTAACGGGCTGCGAAGACGAAGTTCACCGTCACATACGGCATCAGGTTCGGGATAATGTCTTTCAGAATGATGCGCGGTGTTCCAACGCCCATCGTCCGGGACGCCTCGACGTAACTATCTTCGCGGATCGTGAGCACTTGCGACCGCAGCGACCGTCCTAAGCCTGCCCAGTAGCTGATATTGATCAAGATCCCGAGGACGATCGGATTCTTCGGATTAAACGTTACAGCGAGGATGATCACCAGCGGGAGGCCGGGGATCGCCATCACCACGTCCGAGATGGACATCAGCACACGATCGACCATCCCGCCTTTGTAGCCAGCGAGTGTCCCGACAAGCACCGCGATGGCTGTCGCCCAGACGCCACCGGCGATGATCATGAGTAGGATGTCTGGGGTGGAATGGATAATCAACGACAGGAGATCGACGCCGGACATCGTGGTGCCGAGTGGGTACGCCCAACTCTCGAACGGTCCGATAAGCTGTGGTGCCTGATTGGTTGATGGGGCACGGTAGAGATCGAACACGGCAACGACAGCCATGCCGATGTAGAACGCGAGGATCACCAACCCGATGCGGGTCCGCCGGTCGGCCCACGCGACGATCGCGGGCTTTCGCACCCGTTCTTCGAAGAACTCAGACAGCCGTTCGCCTCGGGTTACGTCGGCCGACACGCCGCTATCGCTCTGCCAGCTAACGCTCTCTTTGTCTTCGGTCTCAGTAGGCATCTGTCTCACCCCGGCTGATACGCGGATCTATTATCCCGTAGGTGAGATCTGCGATGTAGACGCCGATCACCAGCGCGATAGTGATGACGAGGAACGTCCCCATCATCAACGGATAGTCGTTCGACTCTAAGGCAGACCACATGTAGTATCCGAGGCCTGGGTACGAGAAGATCTGCTCGAGGATCACGGTTCCGCCGAGCCGGAACCCCAACAGGAGGAGGAATCCCGTATAGAGGGGCAAAATGGCGTTTCTCGCGACGTAGCGAGTCGCGATCCGGCGGTCCGAGAGGCCGCGAAGCCGAGCGACCTCGACGTAATCGTTACCGAGTACCTGGATACTGTTCCCTCGCATCGCTAGCGCCTGTCCGCCGATTCCCGTGATGGTATACGAGAAGATCGGCAACACGGCGTGCTTTAGCGCGCTGAGTACGAACTCCGGAGTCAGTCCCGGTTCGACCGTCGGGCCGATCGTTCCCGCCGGTGGGAACCACCCGAACTGGTACGCAAAGACGAACAGCGCAAGCACCGCGACGACGTAGAACGGCACGGACATCAGCGTGATCGAGACGCCCGAGACGAGCTGATCAAATCGCGATCCCTCCCAGTACGCTTGGATCGCTCCGAGCAGGATACCGAACACGAAGATTAGGATCGTCGAAACGAGCACGATGAACACCGTCCACGGCACCGCCTCCGCGATGACCTGTGAGACCGGCTCGTCGAGCGAGATTGACGTTCCCAAGTTCCCCTGGGCGGCCGCGAACATGTAATCGAAGTACTGCTCCCACAGCGGCGCGTTCGGCCGAATGTTCTGGAGATTCGCGATCCGCGCATCGACCTCCGATGCAGGCACCCCCTGTCTCAGCAGGTTCGCACGCAGTAGCGTGAACGGACCGCCTGGGAGCAGTCGGATTAATCCAAAAGACAGGCTGGCGACCAGCCAGATCGTCACGAATACTCGGGCTGTCCGCCGCAAATAGTAGTGTCCCATCTGTGTTGTGTGTCCAGTTAGTTTGGGTTCGTATTAGCTTCTTTCACGGTTCAGTTTCCTGCTGCGGTGAATTTCCCAACCCGCGGGAGCCACTGTGTCGCCCACTTCACCCCGAGGGCCGGATCGTCTGTTTCAGGAACATTGAATTTCCGTCCGCTGATCCACGTCTGCTCTTGCTTTTCAGTGATGGCGATGAACGGGAGTGTCTGGTTGTGGTGCCAGGCGACACGCCGGATGATCTCGGTCGCCTCATCGTCGCTCGATAGCGACGTGATCTCTTTGATCTCTTCGAGCGGATTGATCGTCATCTCGCCTGATCCGTCCATGGCCGGGATCGTTTTTTCGCCTGTAGGGAATCCGTGGCCGCCGTCGATGTCGGGGCAAACCAGTTCCCACCGGAGCGGGTAGAACGGGAACGACGACCGAGCGCCGCCTGGGAGCCAGTAAAACGCGCCGAGTTCGAAGTTGCTCTCGATGTAGTCGCCGAAGAAGTCACCGATGGGTTTTGAGTCGATCTCGAGGTCGAACCCAAACGAGTTGAGCTGATCGACGACGGTGTCCGTCGCGGTAGTCCAATCGGTCCAGCCACTTGGTGTCGCGTACTGCGCACTGATCGAGTTACCGTCTTCATCCTCCCAGACGCCGTCGTTTTTACTGTATCCCGCCTCGCGGAGCAGTTCGGCCGCGGTATCTGTCTGTGCTGTGCCGGGACCGTACGTCTCGTACCGGTCCATCTGGTCGCCAAGCCAGCTCTCTTGATCGTCGACGGCGATCGCTGTCACCACGTCCGGAACCGCTTTTGTCCGTGGGCCGGCGTTTTGAGCGATCTGTTCTCGGTTCAGGACGTGGGCGATGGCCTTCCGGACCCGCTGCTTCCCGAAGTGTTCGTTTTCGTGGTTGAACACGATCCCGTATCCCCACTTCGCGGGTGTGTTGATTTCTTGGACGTGATCGGGCATGCTGTTGGCGATGTTTGGGGGCGCAAACATACTCGACATCGCGTCGAGCTCACCGCCGCTCATTCCTTGTTGGAGTGCTGTGTTGTCCTCTCGCTGGAGGATCTGTAGCTCGGTGAAATTCACCTTGTCGGCGTTGTAGTACTCGTCGTTGCGCGTGAGTGTCCACGCCTGATCGCTTTTGGACTCGATGCTGAATGAGCCGTTGGCGACGACATCCTCTTCCCACTCGAACTGTTGAACCGCTGATGCGTCCTGATCGAGGAACTCCTCGTACACGGGGTGATACGCGTATATCCGATCCGACTGGGACCCGATCGAGTACTTCAACAACTGAGGATTTGTCTCCTCTGTGAGCTGGAACACCACCGTCTTCTCATTGTCACCTTCCTCGACGCTCTCTGCAAAGTCCCAGATTGCACCCGAGGTCTTCTTTTCGAGCCGGAACTGTGTCACGAGGTCCTGAGCGGTGACCGGCTCGCCGTTCTCCCAGTTGAGGTCTTCCCTGATGGTGAGCGTGAACATCTCGCTGTCGACGGCCCAGTCTTCGAGTCCCGCCATTTCGAACTCCTGGGTCTCGAAGTTATACGCGACGAACCGCTCGAAAACGTGTGCACCAACGATGTCGTCATAGTTCTGTGTCGCGATTGGATTTAGATGCATGTCTGTCGGAACGCCGTTGTTCGTCGCAGAGACCATGGTGGCCTCACGAACGTCTGATCCGGACCCCCCATCACTGTTTTCGGATCCATCTCCGGACTCCTCACTATCATCATCTGCATCAGTGTTATCACCCCCAGTACAACCGGCGAGTGCCGAGACGCCCACTGCCCCTGCGCCCTGAATCAATCGACGACGATCAACGTAGATGTTACCACTCCTGCGGTCTCGTGTCATAGCCATTAGGGCGGTTCGATTATCACCTAATAAATCATTTTATACGAAAATTTATATATTTTATCAATAACAGCGTTTTCGGGGACTCTTTCCACAATACCAGTCGATGTGCGTTCACCCCTCAGCAGCCTTGGGAGGCCACCGAAGTTTTATATCCAGTAACCAAGTGGAAGTTTGTATGGCAGACACAGCTGAGGCTTTGGTGTATCGAGACGAGTCGCTACCGATCGCGCAGCGAGTTGAAGACCTTCTTGATCGGATGACCCTCGAAGAAAAGGTCGGCCAGCTCGTCGGCACCTGGGCGGGGGAGCTTGACGCAACAAAGAATCTCGAGGATGTACAAACAGAAATCGTTGAACACGGGATCGGCGCGGTGGCGTCATTCGGATGGGCGGGAGCGCTCAACACGCGGTTGGATAACATCGTCGAGACGGTGAATCAGCTACAAGATGTCGCACGATCGGAGACGCGACTCGGTATTCCACTTCTATTCAACGTCGATGCAGTCCACGGACATGCATACGTGTCTGAAGGGACCGCGTTTCCGAATGGACTTGGAATGGCTGCCACACGGAACGAACAGCTTGCAGAGTCAACTGCAGCGATTACCGCAACAGAAGTTCGTGCCACCGGGGCACACCAGAATTATTCGCCGACCTGCGATGTTGCGCGCGACCCGAGATGGGGCAGAACATTCGAAACGTTTGGTGAGAGTCCGTACCTCTGTGGGAACCTCGCCGCGGCGAAGGTCCGTGGATACCAGGGAGACGCCATCGATACATCCTCTGTGATCGCCACGGCGAAACACTTCCCCGCCTACAGTGAACCTGTTCGGGGCGAAGACGCCTCACCAACAGAGGTGTCGGAGTATGCGCTCCACAATGTGTTCGTTCCACCATTCGTTGAGGCGTTGCGTGCGGGCGTCGGGTCGGTAATGCCTGCATACAACGCAACAAACGGCGAACCTGCCCACGGATCGAAATCTATGCTCACGGAGTATCTCCGCGGGGAGTTGGGTTTCGACGGGACGATCGTTTCGGACTGGAACGGTGTTCGAATGCTCCACAACGACCACCGGGTAACGACCGACCACCGCGATTCAGTACACCGAACGCGCGCTGCCGGGCTCGATCTTGCATCGGTTGATGCGGTTGATCACGCAGAACATTGCCGGTCGTTAGTTGAGGCTGGTGAACTCCCTGAAACACTCGTCGATGAGAGTGTCCGACGCATCCTCCGGCTGAAATTTGCACTTGGGCTGTTTGAGGACCCGTTCGTTGATCCGCAGACTGCTACCGCGACTGTTGGGACGGACGAGCACAGACAGCAGTCGCTCGAAGCGGCTCGACAGTCGATGACGCTGCTCTCTACTGACGGACGTCTGCCGCTTGATCCCGATGACGACATCCTTGTCGCGGGACCGAACGCTGCCGATCCGATCAACCAACTTGGTGGCTGGAGCGTGCCTGATTCAGCAGGCACTGATGTCATCACGATTCGTGATGCGATCGAATCGATGTCGACGGGCACAGTCACATACGAACGTGGGGCCAAGATCGCTGAGCGAGAGGATATTGATGCTGCGGCGGCAGCCGCGGAGGCTGCCGATGTGGCTGTTGTGGCGGTCGGAGAAAACTGGTATCTCCACGAGTTCGGTCCGAACGAGATCAGTGGGACTGACACCCACGAGTTCCCCAACCGTACGGAACTCACACTCCCTGATGCACAACGCGATCTCGTCGACGCGATTGTCCAGACCGGCATTCCTGTCATCGGGATTCTTGTTACAGGCCGTCCGCTTGCGGTACGCTGGCTCGCAGACCACACCGCAGGACTGTTGATGGCGTATTATCCGGGGACAATGGGGGGGAAAGCCGTCGCAGAAACCCTCTATGGTCAGAACGATCCTAGCGGCCGGCTTCCAATCTCGATGCCGCGCTCTGCTGGACACCTCCCAACCCGATTCAATTACATGCCGCATCCGACGCCGATCGGTCCCGACGAGCATGTTGACTCGTATGATCCGCTCTTCGCATACGGTCACGGGCAAAGCTATGCGACGTTCGAATACGGTGAGATCGAACTAAGTGAGACGACGATCGGTCCCAACGAATCGACGAGAGTTACACTTCCAGTATCGAACACAAGCGAACGGCGCGGCACCGCCGTGGTGGATTTGTACGTCAAACCGCACGTGAGTTCGCGAGTACGGCCGGTACGAGAACTTCGTGGGTTTGACCGGTTGTCGCTTGCGGCCGGCGAGTCTGGGATGTTTGAAATCAATCTCTCTGCCGCATCGCTCGGCGTTGCCACCCGAGACGGGAGTCGAGAGGTCGAACCGGGTACGTATACTGTCGAGGTAGCTGAGCAAACGGCCACTGTGAAGATTACCCACCCGGACGACTAGTACCGACCACTTTGATCGGACTCTGCCATCGTGGGCTCCATTGGGAACTCGATCGATTCGATTCTGATTCGGTGGGCTTCAACGTCCTCGTACACTGCGCCCCACGACCCAACTGAGAGGATTTCTTCACCGGTATCTAGATACACCGTTGCGTAGCTCGAGAGATCTTCCAGGGCCAGTTGCTTTTTCTCACCCCCAAATCGGGAGGGGTAGAACGCACCTGTGAGCTGTCCACGGATGACACAGCTCTCGCGGCTCTGAATGTAATTTCCGTTGATATCGACAGTAACTTCTGCGCCGTCATCGAACAGGGGGACGATATCTCGCATGAACTCTTCGAGTGAATCGTACTGGGTCCATGAAACGTCGGTATCGAACAGCGGTTCCCACATGTGCCATTGACAGCTCACAAAGTACCAGTGGGTAATGAACGAGAGGATGTAATCGTTAATGAGGACGCCATAGTCTTCGTCAGCACGCGTGTTCGGCGTGAAAAACAGCCAATGGCGGTCAATAATCGACAAAAACGGCCCTGGAATCGTCCCAACTCGAATGTGCAGATTAGTATCATTGAGTCCTAACTTCGCAGCTTTCTGTTGCAGATCTGGCTCTGCATAGAGGTGTATGCGGACGAAGACGCCGCGGTCTGCAGCATCTTTGAGCTCTGGAAGCAACAGTTCAAGCTGTTCAAACGACATGGTAAACTCAGCAGTCAAATTTGCCTCGTTTAGCTGGTTTCGCGTCCGCTCGTACACCGTCTCGGGGCGTTTCACTACGCCAACGCGGTGCTCATCGGAATCTGGTTCCTCCCATCGTTCCTCAAGCACATCTGCCGCGTTTGTTAGCAACGACCCCCGCGATCGGAGTTCATCCAGCATGGCCTCCGGGTCATTTGGCTTTGCTCGGAGCCGCTCCCCATCGATCGTTTCGACGAGCCCTCGCTCTTCCAGCGAGCGAAGCGTATCATATACCTGTGACGTCGGGATCTCAGACTTACTCGAGACATCAACGGCAGCCATCCCACCGTGTTCAATCAGCGTCAGATACGCGGCTGCTTCGTACTTTTTGAGGTCTGTATTTTTGAGCGCTTTGCGGAGTGCGTCAGCGTCCATACATCAACGTCATGGCCGGTTAGGAAAAATCTATGGGCAATACAACGCAGCAAACATATCTGATAATTTATGTTGTGTCTGTACATACTTTCTTACAACAGCAAAACGCATACCGAAATACCATTTTTTAGGCCTTCTATCGGCAGAATTCAATATGTATAAATTTTTATTATATCTTTTCTGTCTGGATTCGGTTTCACGCAGATTCGGGCTGTATAGCCATTATGATACAAACACACCTGTCTTACGTGCATTCTCTGCGTTTCGGAGAGTCAGAATCCGGTCTCTGGCTGTCGGATTTAGCCCAGTCGCGCCATTGGTATCACAAATGTACGAGTGTAATGGGTTGGGTGGCCCATGCGAGCCGCTGCAACAAACACTACTCGCTCGAGTGCAAGCGGATGTGGGTATAAAACGATAAGACGTTCATCTGTGTGGATTCCTCCCAACTACTCAAACGGCGGCTCAGCGGCTGTTATCTGTTCTCGGTGATGTTACAGCATTAAATTTGTAATGTACCGCCTGTCTCACTGACTGATGAAATCTCGCTCCAAACACACAATATAGTAACGTTTGCAACTCTTTGCAACAGCCATCTCGAAATGTAGTCCGAGAGAGCGTGAACCAGCAGTTCCTGAATCGAAGTGGGAAAATAATTGCAAACGCTACTATAGCAACCACTCACGTTCACCGTCTCACGGGAGACTTTGCTCGAGGTGTGTTTTGAGCTATAGTAACAACGCTGGACAGCCACTGCGTACTCTCGCTGATCTGTCTCGATAACCGAACCCGAAATTGGAATTCTGCAGCCATGGACGATCGATTAATAACATAACACTAATACAGAATAAATACTATACTATACTATAACCGATATTTACTACCCACGGATTTGCACGCCGCCGCCCAACACTGAGGTTAGGGGGGTACAATCTACATCCGATGCGATACCCTTCGCGATACTCAGGAACGTGGACACGACCACTTTCGGGCATCCAAGACAGAAAATCATCCTCGGATCTAGATCAAAACACCTTGAAGTGAAGCTATTTTATACTACCCTGTAACCGGCAGCACCTGTTTGAGCCAACTCGAATTAACCCAGTGAATCGGCCATGACCAGTCCAGCTCGGGAACGAACTGTCGACCGCCCTCTGGCATCCACCCACGAGTTTCGATCGACAGGCGTTACACATAATATAAAATAACTGTCTTATACTTTAAACTGATATGTATGACAGACAAAGGTGTACTTGGCCTCGATTCTGCATTCAGATATTGGAAACGAAGATGACGTTTGACCCCGAACGTGCACAGCACGGACAGTAACGTTTGCAATTATGTTTCTACTGCTGTTCAGAACGATCGGTTCCAACGCTTTTGAACCGAATGTCGTACGATCTGTTCTAAGGTGTCACAAAAGTCAAAATAGTTGTTCGCAACTGGTGCTAGCAAAAGGCTACCCGTAGCTGAATGTGCCGCAAACAACGATAGACTGATACACGTGGCTGTGTATTATTACCACGATGAACATTTCAGAGGATCTTCTCTGTTTGTATACTGCAACGGCCGAACGCGACGGCGATGAAATCGTCTTATCAATCCCTGAACGAGAAGTCTCGTTGGGCTCGATCGGCGCAGGGACGACTGTCCGGGTTGCGCTACTGGACAATCCCGACCTCGGTGACACCGAGGATCGATCGGTGGCGAGTCCGTCAAACCGCGATCAAGTTGATCAACCGCCTGTCGAAGAGGGGGAGGTCCGTCGTGTCGAGATCGAATCGATCGGCGACCAGGGTGACGGGATTGCGAAGGTCGATCGCGGCTACGTGCTCGTCGTCCCGAACGGCGAGCCGGGCGATCTGCTCACCGTCCGTATCGAGACGGTTACACCGACGGTTGGGTTCGCAGAGATTGTCTCAGGCCACCAGTAGTGGTCATACATTTTAGGTATATTCCTGCAAAGGACTAAATAGTCATCAAAACAATCACATCGACAATGGTCAAAAGCACTGTCCGGTTCTCTGAAGATGTCGTCTCGGAGGTCGAATCGCTTGTTGCTGACGGCCACTTCGAGAGCAAATCCGAGTTCTACCGCTTCGCCTCGGATTACGTGCTCGAACAGCTTGTCGACTCCTATGATCCAGTCTCGATCGACTACGAGGAGATCAAACGAGAGATCGCCCCGAGTGCCACCGCAACAGATGGGCGTAGTGACGGTGACGTTCCGTTCTTCGAATCCGTCGTCGTGTTGCGCAAGTACGCGCTGCGAGGGAACTTCTCGGACGCCGAGGACTTCATCGATCACCAGTACGAACCAAACCATCCACACGCGATCGTCCTCGAAGACATGCTCGAACTCTACCGGAGTCGATCGGCAGAAGCCGAGCCCCGACAGCCATCCCAACCACCCGTCCGCGATCGACACCGGTAACGCTCGATCGCTTCACACGGCCCAGTGCTCGGTTTTCAGTGGCGCGCTCGTCGCCCCGGACGGATTTTTATTCTTCCTGTGCTTATTGGATGTATGGGACTGTTCTCTCGCGCATCCGATGTGCTCGGCTCGAAGGCGGCGGCGATCCTCGAATCGCAGGAGGATCCCGCCGAGGCAATCGATCTCGCCCGCGAACAGCTGCGCGATGAGCTCTCGACCGTCGAGGATCGCTTGACCGACTTCGTGACGAAAAAAAAGCGCCTGGAGGCGACACGCGAGGAGTTAGAAGACGAGATCGGCTCGTACAACACTCGGGCGCGCGAGGCAGTGGCGGACGGTCGCGACGATGACGCTCGATCGATCCTCAAAGAGAAACATCGACGCATTGCCCGCCTTGACGAGTTAACCGACCGGATCGCCGAACTCGAAGACACTCAGGCAGAACTCATCGAGAAGCGAAACGAGCTCCGAGCGCGAATCGACGCCTTCGAGAGCGAAGCCGAGGTGCTCAAAGCACGACTCGCCGCCCAAACAACACAGGAAACGATCGATCGCGCTGGGGCAAAAACAGAGATTGCGGCGGCGCTCGATCGAGTTGACGAGCAAACCGAGGAGGCGACCGCTCGCGCGCAAGCGATGGAGGAGCTCCGGGAAGCAGGCGTCTTTGACGATTCAGATCAAATCGACGATGAGTTGGCGTCCAGCCGTGACGGGGATGCGATCGATGACGAACTGGACGCGATCAAACGTGGCGATAGCGATGACCTCGAAGAGAACGAAGCACCCGGAGACAGCGACGACGGCGATCGCAGTGACGGTGATCAGACGGACGACGATCGCTGAGCCGACACGGACACACTCACCGATCTGACGCGGACACGCTCGCTGCCCTGCCACATAAACTCAACCGACCACGCTCAGCCATTTCGAACCCACGTTTCGAGCGTAAATCCGTCGTCTGGTGTCTCTGAGACAAGCGTCCACTCGGCGTCGTCCCACGATGGGAAGTAGGTGTCTCCCTCGTAGGTGCCAGGAATTCGGCTCAACACCATTCGATCGACGTGCGGTTGAAACAGCTCGTATATTGTGCCGCCGCCGATGACATAGGCAGTCTCGCTGAGTTCGGCGGCGGTCTCGATTGCCTCTTCGACGGAACTGACAACGTAGGCATCTTCGAGTGATACATCATCGTCGTCCATCGATCGGCTCATGACGATCTGTGCACTTCCCGGGAGATCGTCACGCATTGACTCAAACGTGACGCGGCCGAAGATCACTGGGTCCGTTGCGATTCGCGCTCGGTACTGTCGCTTATCAGCCGGGACGCTCGGCCACGGCAGCTCTCCACCGCGACCGATTACACCGTTTTCAGACAGCGCAGCGACCGAAACAAGTTCCATACTGATACATCGGCTGCTGCGGACAAAAACTGCCCGCCGTTGAGTGTCTCCTGCGGCTTGACCGAAAGCGCGTGTCTTGTACACAACTTACAAAAATATTTATTTCTGGCTCTCATATCTCCAATAACCAATGAGTAAGTCTCTTGCTGAGATGTTGCGGAGCGATATGCAGTGTGAAAGCCTGCTTGAGTGTTTCCACGGGCTCAAAGACCTGGATAAGCGGTGTTTTGAGTCGCTTGTCACGAGTGCTGAACCGCTGACGATCGACGAAATCGCCGAGGATGTCGACAGAGAGCGATCGACGGTGTACCGTGCGGTCCAGCGGCTGTTAGAGGCGGGATTCATCGAGAAAGAACAGATCAACTACGAGCAGGGTGGATACTACCACGTCTATCGGCCGACTGACGCCGGAGAAGTCAGAGAGGACATGCAACGGATGCTCAACGACTGGTACGCGAAGATGGGGCAACTCATTCAGGAGTTTGAGGACAAATACGGCGAACATCAGCCGCCTACTGCCTCCGCTGAGCAGTGATCGCGGCCTGAACCGTCGGGTCGATCTCTCTGTCTCCGCAGACGATCTTGAACGGCTCCCAATGAGCCATCTTGATTTTCGCGTCCGAGCTACGGCCTGGTCGGGCCAACAAATCTGACGGTTACACTTTACCCACCGAGTCGATCCGATTTCGATCGATGTCCCTTCAGCGGTGCTCAACAGGCCCGAATTTTGTTTATTTGACTATCGCTTATCTCGGATGTAGAATTAATCGGACACGTGATTCGTCGATGGTTGCTATTTTAGAACAGAACTACGGGTTGGTGAATAGTCGTTATCTGGTGTACCCGTAATACATAGTTTATAACATATTATTTATACTTAATGAACTTGGATAGTATTTTAATTTTATCAATAATATTTAATTTTAGCGTACATCTCAACGGTGCTGTAATCTATGTATAACAATATATCCATAGGCCGTTAGTCTGTGTATGGCGCTAATTGAATCGGCAGTATCCAGCAGCTCGGCGTTCAGCGTAGAATTACTGCAACTGATGCCGTTACAGTTCTCTGGAGGATTCATTGAACTGGCGATCGTGTTCTTTGTCCTGGCAATCATCGCGGGTGTCGTCGGCGCGAGCGGTGTTGCCGGCATTAGCATGACGATCGCAAAGTGGTTCGTGATCATCTTCATCGTGCTCGCGGTTATCTCACTCGTTCTGTAACTCCCTTTTGCGGTTTCGTTCGTTCAACAACGCATAGCGTCGCGTACTTTTTATCCAGTTCCATCGATCATACCATCAGCGAAGAATCCCCTAGAACCAATAGCTGAATCTCCACTTGGACAGCCGCTGCGATTGTTCGGCCGCTCCAGCCGCCTGGAAGCCACGACCCGGGAATACTCCAGTGGAACAACGGTTGGTGACGGGTGATTGATTGAGTGTGTTACAGCCCACCGTCGATCGCCACCGCCCGTCGGGTTCGAACGCGCAACCAACGGTACGAGAGACAGCAGTACACTCCAAATTATATACGCGGAATCATAACTGTCTTTTTACAATAGATTTTTTTAGATATATTTGTTGTTCAGACTCTCTGAACTTTATTAACAAATAACTGATTTTATCTGGGGCGAGCCGCAATTTCTCACTCTCCGCACGATCGCGCTGAAATCCGTCTCGGGTGTTTGATTCATTGAAGTTGCCCGGTTGTCTTGTCCGTTGACGCCCATCGGGGGTACCCACGGCGTCAGCTATTCAACCCAACTCGGATTCCAGGCAGTATTGCGAGCACAGCTGGATACACTGTGCTTACCGAACCTACGATGCGCCTAACAAACAGGCTGAGCCTGTTCGGTTCTATCATCTCACAGAACAGCGTGTCCAGCTGATATCGGGGACACACGCATATCGAACCCGTTGTACAACAAGTATGTCGAACACAATAATCATCCAGAATCCACAAAGCGGGACCGGCGCCCACTCGGAGGCGGTACGAGATCGAGCAGAGATACTCGGCTACACGCTGAAACTAACAGAAAACGCAGGTGACGCGATCTCGTTGACACGAGAGGCCGCAGAAGCCGGGTTCTCGACGATCGTGGCCGCCGGCGGCGACGGGACGGTAAACGAAGTTGTTCGAGGTATCGACCAAGCCGATGCGCTCGAGGACGTGACATTCGGGATCCTGCCGCTCGGAACGGGCAACAACTTCGCCGAACAGATCGGTATTACTGATCTCGATGCAGCGTTTTCGGTATTAAAAGGGGGAGACCGCCGCCGAATCGATCTCGGTCGAGCCAACGATCGGCTGTTTGTGAACTCCTGTGTCGCTGGATTGACTGCTAACTCGAGCAGCGAGACGTCCGCAGACATGAAAAATCGGATGGGCACGTTGGCGTACGTGATTACGACCCTTCGATCTCTCTCAGACTTCGACTCACTGCCACTCACGATCGACAGCCACAAAACCAGACCGGGAACGGTAGCCTGGAGCGGTAAAGCCCTCAGCGTGTTGGTGGGAAACGGGCGACGATTTACGACCGAAGGGGGCTGTCAGGCCAACATGGAAGACGGACTCTTCGATGTTGCGGTCATCAAAGACGCTGACACACTCGATCTGATGGGCGATCGGATCGTCGAGCGGCTTTTCGGGCGAGATTCAGCGCATATCGATCGGTTTCAGACCTCCTCACTGACAATCACTGTCGATACGCCCGAGACCATCAGGTTCAGCCTCGATGGCGAGATCATCCAGTACAACCAACTCTCTCTCGATGTGTGTCCTCGGTCGCTCGCGGTAGCGGTCGGAGATACGTACAATCCCACACCTGATCGAGTATGATTCCTCTCGTTCGCCATTGGACTGGAGTTCGTTTCGGGTACAATTGGAGGCTCGCATGTTTACAGTAGACCTCCATGCGCACACCCGGTTTTTTCATTCACCGCGAGGGCGACCGACCGCATTTGATCCGATCGGGGCCCGACTGCTGGGACAGTTTGCTCGACAACAAAATCTTGACGGCGTGGCACTAACCAACCACGATTATTATCCTGCGATCGACACGACGACACAGCACCCACAGTTTATCCCCGGAATCGAAGTGACGACCACTATGGGCCACGTCTTGATCGTCGGACAGAACCCGCCGATCCACACTGTTTCCGGGCGGAATACGCCCGAAGAGATCGTCTCACTGGCACACGAACGTGACTGTGTCGCGATTATCGCGCACCCGTTTCGCCGCAGTCAGGTCCGCGAAAGCGGCGCCAGCTTCGACGCGGTGGAAATAAACGGCAAGCATCCGGACAATGCCGATCGAGTCCGTGCGCTGGCGGAGTCTCTTTCGCTCCCGATTGTCGCCGGGAGCGATGCGCACTATCCGTTCGAGGTCGGACGCGCGGCTACCCAGATCGAAGCGACAGAGTTGACGCCCGACGCAGTCGTCAACGCGATTCGGGAAGGGAATGTCGAGCCCTGCATCCGGACGACGCCACTCGATGCGGCCATGCGAACCGCATACAAGTTCATTCACCGTTTTCGGTAACCGTCGAACGTACTCTCCTGTAGGTCAGTGCCTTGGTCGTCTTCCTCGATGGTTTCGTGACGCCGAAACACCGATCGACTGCCCCAAAGAGCGTGCTCGGGTCCGCTTCTCGCGGTACGTTTCGAATCCGTCTCCGTTTGAATGTGGTACACAAGAGAGAGTGTACTGTATTCTTAACTGTATGTTGGTATTTCAATTAAACAAACACTTTAGGATGTGGGCTTCGTTGTGTAATACGAGTTACAATGAAACGCTTATCATTCGGAGGTTCATCCGGCTCATCGACGTCCGACGACGAGCAGATTACAGATGCGGTCGTCGATGCAATCGAGGGATCGAACGACAAGGTCGTCGAAATCAGGCCGGTAAGCAACTCGAGCGGCTGGAGGCGAATCCCTGGGTTGTTGCTTCTGGCCGGCGCGGTTGGTGGACTCCTCTGGTGGAGAAAATCCCAGACATCCAGCGAATTCGTCAAGGACGCAGCCGAAAAAACCGCTGAGCGAACCCAAGAGGTGACCGAACAGGCCGCTGAAACGGTCCAAAGCAGCGGTGAGGCGATCGCCGATCAGGTCGAAACAGAGTCGAAGAAAGCTGGCGATCACGTCGAGCAGATGGGTTCAGAAGCGGCGGAAAAAACGGAGGCCGCTGGCGAAGAGGTCTCGAAGCGAACGGCTACAAACGGCGACTCGGACAAAACCTACGCCGAGAAAACCGATGAGTCGAGCGACTCGTCGGAACATGACACCGAAAACGTTGACAAAAGTAGCAGTTCCTCAAGCAGTTAAGCTGACCGCGCGAGCGGCCCAGAGAGTTATTTTTTGCTGTCAGCCGAGACAATTTGAGACCCCTGTCCGCATTTACTCGTACACGTCGCCGCTTTGTTCCCGCGAGCACAACCACGTCCCGAGCGTTAGCCCGTAGATGACGTGGCCAACATGAAAGATGGTTGCCTCGTCCGGATCGAGTTCTTGGTCGAGCAGGTGTTTGAAAATCACACGGGTCCCAAAGACAGAAAGTACGAGGCCGTACCCGAAAGAGAGACCGATCGCCGCGAGCCGGCGGGTACGCTCGGTTCGAAACCCGAGTAGACTGAACCCGGCTCCAAACAGGCCTCCGGCAACCCCACCATACACGAAATGTAACACAAGCCCTGCTTCGGTGGATGCTTCAGGATCACCACCGCTGATGTACGTTGCCCAAAACTCGGCAGTCGGCGGAACGGCGCGAAAGAGCGGGAACCGGTACAGGGTCATCAATGCTGTGGCGAGGAGGCCGCCGCTGATGCCTCGAATCAATCCGTGGAACACGTCCAATCCGCGGGTGCGGATCCGTCGGCGACCTCGCTGGGTTGGGTCTGGACTACGAGCAGCCATGTCAACACATTTGCTCGGAACTGGGATAATACTGCCCCCCGTAGTTCGTTGGTGTCTGCTTCAAGCGCTAACTCGACACGAAACTCAAAATCACCCTGACTGGCGGGGCCCTTTTTTTGCGTACTGGTTTCCTGCGAACGGGCTCCTCCCTGCCATTTTATCCCGTCTTCGTGGTCATGTACTGTCGTCCTCCGCAGAGAGCGTAACTGAAACGGTCGTCCCCTCGCCGGGGACAGACTCGACGCAGATCTCTCCCTCGTGGCGTTCGATAATCCGTTTACACAACGCGAGACCAACCCCGGTGCCACTACACGAGCTACTATTGGCCGCTCGCTGGAATACCTCAAAGATGCGATCTTGATCCTCCGGTGCGATTCCGATCCCCTCGTCGTGAACCGAGACAATCCAGTTATCGCCACGACGGCGTGTGGAGATCTGAATATTCGGTGGCTCCTCACCGCTGTAATTAATCGCGTTCTCCAGTATGTTCTGAAACACCTGTCGTAACTGATCGGGATCGCCCCTGACTGTCGGGAGTTGTTCCGTTGTAATCGTCGCATCGCTGGCCTCGATCGTGAGCTGCAGATCTGCGTACACTTCCTCGAAAACTGCCGTCAAATCCACCTGTTCGAACGGGTTGCCTTTCGTCTCCACGCGGGAGTAATCGAGGAGCCCGCCAATCATCGACCGCATTCTGTCGGCCCCGTCGACGGCGAATTCGAGAAATTCAAGTCCCTCCTCGTCGAGGTTGTCGGCATATCGCTGCTCGATGAGTTGGAGATACGACGAAACCATTCGAAGTGGCTCTTGGAGGTCGTGTGAGGCCGCATACGCGAACTGCTCTAAGCGCTCGTTGGACTCCTCTAACTCTGCGATCGACCGTTCGAGATCCCGGTGGTACTGGTCGCGCTCGATCGCCTCCGCGAGGATGTTGGCAACACTCTGAACGAAATTAACGTCCGCTTCGGTGAAGGTCCGGGGTTGCGTGTCGTGGGTTCCAAGAATCCCCCACGGTTCATCGAAGGACCCGATGATCGTACTGATGCCACCTTTGACGCCGTGGCTCGTCAGTAATTCCGGGCCGTGAAACCGCGTTTCCGTCGTGAGGTCCTGGACGACGATCGGATGGTCGTTCTCGAGGGTGTAGGCCGCCTGTGAGTCCGTTTCGACGGCGGATACGGTTACGGTACCCACGGATCCCTCCTTCCAGCCGACTCCATGCTTGAGCAGGAGTTCTTCGCCCTCGTCGTCGAGGGCGAGCACTTTACAGTACTCGTTTTCCATGATATCTGCGATCCGTCGGGTGGCCTCATACATGAGTTCTTCGAGATCGTCGGTATTGAGCGCAAGTTGGCCGAGATCGGATATCGCCTCCTGTTGTCGGGCCCGCTGTTTGAGTTCTTGCTTGTGGGCGGTGTTCTCAGAAATATCTCGACCGATCCCTGCCAGTACCGTCGTGTCTTCCGGCGTTTCCAGCGTCGACGCGACAAACTCGTAGGGGATCCGCTCGCCGTCTTTAGTCCGGAGTTTCCCTTCTACTTGTGTGCTCCCGGTTTCGAATCCGACGTCGACTGCCTCCGCGATCGACTCTTGATCTGTCGCGTCGAATAACGCTCCAATACGCATCGACGAAATCTCTGTCTGGGCGTAGCCAGTCACCTCACAGAGGCTCGTATTCCAGCGTATGACTGTCCCGTCTCTGGCGAGCACGTAGAGGACATCATCGATGGCATCTAACATGTCACCGGTGTACGTTTTGTAGTGTTCGAGACGATCGTTTGCGTTCTTGGACTCAGCCACCGTCTCTTCAAGGGCTCGTTGGACTTCTTCGAGTTCTTCTGTGCGTTGTTCGAGTTGACGGGTTCGGGTTTTTTCGAGGGCGTCGTAGATGCCCACGGTGAGGCCCCCAACACTGCTCAGTGCCGTGAGAATCTGTAGGGACGACAGTGGCCGTGCCACACTCTCTCCGGGCTGAATATGATAGAGCAACAGTACGCCTGCCAGCGCCCCCAATCCGGCGAGACACCAGCCGGCGATGTCTGGATAGAACTCGGGGTCGATATCGGCCTGTGATATCCAGTGGGCGCCATACAGGAGCAGGGCGCCAGGAGTGGCGATTAGAAGCCCGATAATTGCGATGCTCACCGGCGGCACACCCTGGATGAACTCAGCGAGCGCTCTCCCAACCGCAAGCGTAACGTACAGAACGCCGAGCGTTCCGATGACGCGTCTCGAGCCAACGACCGAGAGCACGTGCCGCAAGAACACGACTGGACTACTCATATCGAATCATCCCTCTCCGTGCTGGGTCTGAACGTGAAAATACGCTTCATCCACTCATCCCTCGGGAGGTACCTGCAAGTCGTTCTCATTCATGTCGGGCGATTTTCCCTCGAATATCCGCTCGAAGACCTTTCGTTCGGCAATACGGAGATGCTGCGTGAACGTCGCTGAGCTGATTCCCAGTCGCTCGGCCATCTCGTTAGCGTTGCTCGTTCGTGGCCAGTTGAAGTATCCCGCAGTGTACGCCTTTTCGATCGCCTCGTGTTGTTTCTGGGTGAGGCTTTCCAGTACCGGCTCGGCGACCCCGCGAACGCTGGATCGCTGTCTCGTTCGCTTGGAGACGAGCGTCGCCTCCGAGACGTGGTCTTGCACCAGCCCAACCATCTCGCGGGTGTCGTTTCCTCTTGGAAACTCCATAACGATCCGAAGCTCGCCGCCGGTCATGGTCATCGATTGGATCCGGCCACTGTGGACTGTGGCCGCGGTAACCAGCGGACGAGCGGCTGCGAGAGCGAGTTCGAATTTGAACTCGTCTCCCTCTGAGTTCGTCGGCAGCTGGCAGTAGTCTTTGACAGAGTCTGCCCCTGCAACTATCTCAGAAAACGCTGGTTCAGAGAACCCGGACGCTGTCCCGTATCCATATATTTCGTCGCCGAACTCGATCACATTCTCGATTCGAATCTCTCCCGAATTTGTGCCAGTAAATGCAATCAGCTCCTCAAAGATTCCCGTAATTTTGAAGTCGAGTTCGAGAACGACGTCGCTGACAAGTGCGGCTTTCCGCTCAATGGCGGAGATTGCGTGGCCGATACTCTCTCCAAGTCGAGTGAACACCTCCTGTTCTGGCGCTGAAAATGCATTTTTCGACCCCGAATAGACGTTTAACACGCCGTAGAGGACCCCCTCGTGGGTGATCGGAATCGCGATCGATGCCCGGTATCCGTGCTGTTCGGCCAGTTCTTTCCACGGTTCGTAGTTTGGATCTGTCTGGATATCCTGGACGACCTGTACCTCGTGTGTCCGCAGTGCCGTCCCGGTCGGTCCCCGCCCTGTCGCGGTCTCGTCGATGGTGATCGAGATCGAATCGAGGTAGCGTTCACCGGCGCCCGCCGCCGCGTGTGGTTCGACCTCATTGGTTCCTCGTTGCGTTTCTCCAATCCAGGCAAACCGATAGGCGTCTGACGCGGCAAGCCGATCGCAGATTTCCCGCTCGATCTCTTCGCGTGTCGAAGCCGTGATAACGATATGAATGATGTCTTGGGCGATCTCGTTGAGGTCGTTGAGAACCTCCAGCTGCTCTCGGCGCCGAACCTCGTTTCGTTCTAGTCGATTGCGCTCGAGTGCGTGACGAACCGTCCAAAGCAGCATGTCACCCGTTACTTCGTCTTTCACGAGATAATCCTGTGCGCCCTGCTTGATCGAGTCGATTCCAAGTTGTCGATCGTCGAGTCCAGTGAGCACGACAATCGGAAGCAGTTCGGTGCCATTGGATATCGTGGTCAGCGTATCGATCCCGCTGCTATCGGGAAGATTCAGATCGAGTAACACGAGGTCGACATCGTTCGCGTCGAGATATTCGAGGCCCGCCGATTGTTCTCCCTCGCGATGAAGCTGTAGACGGCTGGTAGCTGATGGGTCAACGTCGCCGAGACGGAGGAGCCGCTCGGAATCGCGAATCATCTCCTCGATCAGGCGTACGTCGCCCGGATTGTCTTCGACTAGCAGGATGTGGGGAGTTTTTGTGTGTATCATTGTCATTCATGCGGCGGGAGCAACACGACCGAAAGCCAAAACTGCTGGAAGGATCTGATGGTCTCAATAAATGCGACTGGATCGACGGGTTTGGTCAGGTATGCATTCGCCTGCAGCTCATATGACTTGATGATATCTTCCTCGGCTGAGGAACTCGTGAGGACAATGACAGGGAGACTCTTGAGCGTCGGATCGCCACGAATTGTCTCAAGGACTTCATCCCCGTTCATCTTTGGGAGATTGATATCTAGCAGGACGATGTCTGGTCGCGGTGCGTCGGTGTGCTCGTTGCGCTGGCAGAGGAAATCGAGTGCTTCGACGCCGTCGGTCGTGACGTGCACTGTGTTGTTGATGTGCCCCTGTTTGAACGCTTCCTGTGTCAGGCGGACATCCCCTGGATTATCCTCAACCAACAGAATATCCACGGGTTCGCCATGGCGATCATTCATCGGCGACCCGTTGTGGAGGTGGTCCGCGCGAGAAGAACCTCCCTGTCCTGAAGTGAGTTTCTGGACGTCTACTTGGTCCGTCGCGCACGATATGTTCTCGCTGGTTCTGAAGGCTCTGCATCCAGTTACTGTGTTGTTTCATACAGAATATTTGTCACAGAGCCAGATAAACCCTCGTGAGGCGCACATACGTTCAGTTTGATGAATGTACTGTTGTGCACAGTATTTTTCTCTCGAATCTGGATTAATACGACGATTGCGATGGGATGACCCACAAAAACATTCTGCCGGCAGATAACCGACCCAATTATATTAGACACAGGCTTCAACCAGTGTCTCCGGGTATCCTCCCAATAGGGAAACAGCATGTCCAGCAACACACACCAGGTGCGAGTCAGTATCTCCAACGACGACAGCCCGCCGATGGTGATTGACACCGAAGGCAAGGTTAATGAGGTACACAGAATTCTGGCAAACAAGTGGCGCCGACAGGTTCTCTGTGCGCTGCGGCGCGAATCACTGCCGATCGACGTGCGAATGCTGGCCAGACAGGTGACCATTCAGGACGCGTGCGAGAACTCGAAGATGGTTACTGATGACTCAATAACAGGATTAGAGATCGCACTGTACCATCAACATCTGCCGATGATGGCGAATATCGGCCTCATCGACTACACCACGGATGAAACGATCGACGGAACCTCCGGCAGGGTCGACGCGATCAACGTATAATAACTATGTGCGACATTAAAACGGGTATCGAACTGGAACTGTGGGTCATAGACCACACGGGACGGTTGTGTGACGGAGAGGAGATCGCCGCCGCACACGATCGAATCGAGCCCGAATTCATCGGTTCGCTCGTGGAGGTGCAGACGAAGCCACACCAAAACGAAAAGCGGCTGAGAGGCGACCTCAAAACGATCCTGCAGACCGCGATACGGGCAGCAGATGCCAGCGGCAAACAGCTTGTGCCCTTGGGCACGCCGTTACTCGATTCGGATGTGCCGGCAAACTGCGAGCGAGGTCGGCTCTTCGAAACAATCTATGGAGACGGCGTGCGGAGCGCAAAGAACTGCGCCGGGACGCACATCCACTTCGAAAACAAGAACGTTGTGGATCAGCTCAATCTCTTGACGGCGCTTGATCCAGCACTGGCATTGGTGAGTTCCTCACCGTACTACTGCGGCACGCGCGAGGAGGACTGCTCTCGGGCACGGGCCTACCGAAAGAAGTGTGGTTCCGAGTTCCGTGGATACTGCGATCTCTGGAATTATACTGATAGCCTCGACGAGTGGCAACAGCGTACCGAACACATGTACGCCGCGTTCAAACGACTAGCCGGCGATCGCGGTGTTTCCGAGGAGGTCGTTGCGGAGTACTTTACTCCCGGAGATACGGTGTTAAACCCTGTTCGGCTCTCGGAGTGTCACCCGACCGTCGAGTGGCGTGCCCCCGATGCAGCGTTGCCGAGCCAGGTCATTCAACTGGCGCTCGACGTCGGGACGCTGGTCTCACAGACGCAGACAAAATCGCTAACGTACGGCGTCCCCGGCGTTCGACGGGACCGCATTCAGGTTCCGAAGTTTCCGGCGGTCCAGAAACTTAGCCGACAGGCGATCGACTCCGGGCTTGACGTCCCCGATGTCTGCGACTATCTCCAGCAGCTAGGATTTGACCTCTCGCAGTATCAGCCGCTTTCGCCGCAACTCAGCGGGCCGTCGACACTCAGCGATCGGGAGGCTCGGTCGATGCGGATCGAACAGGCACGCCGGCTCCGCGCCGACGTGCACACGTTGACTACCGGATCGGCCGCGCCAACGTCGACTGTTCCTTCAATATAATAGTTCCATCTAGCCGATCAGTACGTCTTTTTATCCAGTGGACCAGCGGGAACAGTGACGACACAGCGTGTCCCCGCTCAACGGCTTCAGACGTTTCGGTACTCTTTCCGGAAGCCCTGGAACTCCGTCCGGTGGGCCTCTTCGTCACTGAGTATCGTCACGGCGAGATCTTCGGTGACCGGATCGTCTTCGGCTTCAGCGGCGTTGATTAGATCCCGATACGTTTCGATCGCCTCGTTTTCAGCCTCAAGAACGCCCTCGATAACCGCGAGCACGTCCGTCGAGTCCTCTGGCGGCTGGAGCGACTCCTGTCGCGCAGTAAACTCTGCGGACCCAGGAGGACGCGCACCCAGTTGCTTGAGGCGCTGACCGAGTTGATCAGCGTGGCCCAGTTCCTCTTGGACGTCTTCGCGAAGGCTGTTTTTGATCTCCTCGGCGCTGACGCCGTCGAGAACGATCGCGTTCGTCTGGTAGTTCATCACGGTTTCTATCTCGGCGGTGTAGGCTCGTCGTAACAGCTCGACAGTCTGTTCAGTAGACATAACGAATTATACTTGGGGATGTACCGATAAGTAAGTTCGGGGCTATCGCCGTACATCCTCGTAGACGGGACTTTGACGGCATCAACACAATACTGGATCAAATCGCCAGTTCGATTCTTCGATTACGCGGTCGCCATCTTTCGACAGCTCTCCGCACACATCTGGAGCACTTTGGCACAGACTTGACAGTGTTCAGCGCGGTGTTTTTTGCACTCGTTGGCACAGGCCTCACACGCCTCGGCGCACACTTCCGCAAGGGAATTGCTGTACGCCGAATCGCGAGCCATGAATCGGGCATGCATCGTCGTGAGATCGGCTACGTCTCGGCAAAGCCGGGCACACGCTTCCATCTCGGGATCGCCGAGACACTCATCAGCACACCACTCAGATACCTGCGCGGCTTCGGTACAGTTCTCGAGACACTCACGTTGATCGTGGGTGAGACTACTGATTTTAGATACAGTTGCTGCTAAGCTCATCGTGCTTCTTGAAACGACAATAAACCGAATAAGGGTCGTGCTTGCCGACCCAAGGCGTATAACCGTCTCTTCGGTATTCACAATCATCTCGATTCCAACCCGCTCGAACGGCGCTTCAGCCGCTCGAATCGTGTGGGCGCAAACCGATCGTTTCTGACAATCCGTCCGAACCGAATTGTAACTGCGACGATGCTCGTTCGTCGATCAGTTGACGATCTTCGCTAACGCGGGATAGTTCTCGGAGAGCCACGGACCGAGATACACGTAGCCAATGGCGGCCACAGCAGCGACAACGAGGCCACCAACTGGTCCGACCCGCTTGGTAGCGACTTTCCAGACTGTCCAGGCGAGACCGAGTAGTTTTGTGAGTGACATGCTATCTTTCCGTTATACGCCGGGTATCCCAAAGGCACCGATTCCCAGCCCGAAGATCGAGTTCACCACGAAGAGGATCACGAGCGCGGATACCCACGCAGCCAATCCGATGATCGCGGCTTTCCCCCAGCCGCCGGGATACCGCCAGTTGATCACGCCGACCCACACGATTAGCGCGAGGACGGGGCCGATCAACGGAATCCACGCGGTCAGCGCCCACGCAATCGCCCCAACAAATGCGGTGATGACGGCATGACCGTAGTCATCAATATCGGAGACGACGCGCGCGCTAATGTAAATAGCGAGCCCACCGATTAACAGCGCGATTACAAATGCAACTACCGAACCAACAAGTCCTGTTACTGCCATGGGTATACATGTTCGAGGGAACCCAATAAAGTATCGATATGACATCTAACGTAGCTATCGGCGCCACGTCGGGCGGTTTCTGCACGTGAGCCGATAGATTCGGTCGACTCATGACACTGTATCCTCGAAAAAACCGTTGCTGAGCAGTCCGTCGGTCGAGACTGCCTCAGTTATCGTCGGGACTGGAGCCGGAGTTCGTTATTGTTGTATCGCTCGACCTGATCCTGCCGAAGTTCGTGCGTTTCGTCATCACTGGACCAGCCTAAGAACTCCAGTATGTCCTCAGTCAGGCTATCATCGTCGTCGGAGTGTTCGATCGTTGCGCGATCGTTGTTGACGTCGCGAACATTCCCGATACGCTGTCCGTCGGCGGTCACTACACGCCTCTGTCGATCTTCGTTGTTAAATGGTCTATCCATCGCGTCCCAACGTACCGTCGCCACGCACTTCAACCGGGTGTAAATTGATTCTGTTACATCTCTCCGTGACAACCGTTGGCCATGTTCCGGATAGGGATATGACCCACAGAACAGTCACCGACGATCTTGGTTTGTCTCGGCGGCTTCGACACTATCGGATTGTCTCTCGGTATGTGCCGCCCGGTAGGTGACCCGGTATCGATCGATTTTGCGATAGAGCAGATATCCAAAGCCACCGACGTACAGCAGAATGTAGATGAAGAATGCGGCGATGCTCGGAAGCCCAGTGACCGTCTGTATTAGTGAGCTTGCGATTCCCACCGTCGCGTTGTAGGTCGCATGAATCAGGGCAGCGATGATAAGCCCCTTCACGATAATCGGGCCACGATTCTCGGGGTTGAATTTTGCCAATCCGAGGTAGTACCCTGCAAACGCGGAGTAGACCACGTGGCCGGGGCCGGCCAGGGCACGAGTGGCCGTAATATCGCTTCCGATCCCAATCAATCCGAGCCCGATTGTCATCCCACCGACATCGCCAACCACCCGACTGATATAGATCGCGTTCTCGATCGTGGCAAATCCAAGTCCGGCGACAGCCCCGTACACCGCCCCATCAATCACCGCGGAAAACCGATCGTCATTGTACGCGTACAGCCGCACGGCGAGTAGTTTGACCGACTCCTCGACCGGTCCGACCACGATATAGAAAAAGAGAACCATTCCGAGTGCGCCAAGTGCCGAAAAGTACGGCTGAAGGACGCTGTTGAGAATTGCCGCGTATCCCGCCGTGAGCACGCCGAGCAAGAAGGTGATCGCTAACAGTGAGAGTGGTTCGTTCTCGGTCACGTCACTGTACCAGACGTATCCAGCCAGGATCAACGCGGGCACGATCGAGATGGCTGTCAACAGTCCGATCGGCGGATCGAGGAAAATGGCCGCTCCGCCGACGGCCAAGAAAAGCCCAAGCGCAAGCACGACGATCACTGCCTGGCCAGTTCGGATTGCCACCCAATACAGCGCAACCGAGAGTCGATCGAGTATCGATCGCTCTTCCCACGAAGTAATCCCGTACAAATCTTTCTCGGAGTCAGCATCCTCTATCGGATCGATATCTGTGTTACCCATACGCATACGTGGTGGGTGGTGGATAAAAGTACTCTGGCGCGTCATCCCTCCGAGAGCGATGTGGATTCACTTTTGATGGGATACCGGCCCAGAGTACTTGCGAGTACAAGCACCCCCGCTTTATGTTGACATCCGCTATGACACACCAATGGTAGATATCATGGGACACATCGCGTTTGGACTGCTGTTTGCCGTTCCGGCGTGGTTTCTCTGGAGCGATCGAGCAAGCGTCGGGTTCATCGCCCTCGCGGTGGTCAGTTCGCTCATTCCGGATATCGATCTGTGGCTCACGATGCTGTTTCCCGCGGAGGTGCATCACCACGGCGTGACGCACACGGTCTTGTTCGCAACGGTGGTGAGTCTGGTAGCCAGCGCGATTATTGCTGGGCTGTTCACCGCCCGGATCGACGATTGGATCGAAAGCGAACAGTTCGACGCGTCCCGCCTCTTCGTGTTTTCGTTCTTCGGGCTTCTGGCTGGCGGTCTCAGCCACCTGGTTGCTGACACGCTCTCGGCGCCCGACATTTCGACGCCGATCGAACCGTTCTGGCCGTTCTTTGCGGCACCGTGGTCGATCGACCTCGTGTGGTACAACGCTGCGTGGATCAACGTCGGATTCCTGTCGGTGATGGTGGTCGTGCACCTCGGACTCGCGTACCTGACCACGGCAGCCGAAAACCGTCACCGGCTCCTCCCGGTATGAACCGCTCACAGACCAAATTCGGCTCAGCTCGGCGAGGTCGCTGGCAGGACGGAGCCGGTAGTCCGTTGAGACGGCTACGTTCCCTCTCGAATCAGGGGGTTCGGCCTCCGCTACAGTGGCGAGCGATCACAACTGAGACTGGTTCGCGATCACTACCTTGGAAACGAGTGAGGAGCGACCAATGACTGCTCTGCGTCGGAGTGACGTGTTTTGGTGGCTGTATGTGATCGCCCTCGCAGGGGCGGCGCTATACATCGCACATTCGTTCGTCGGTATGTTTGCGCTTGGGCTGTTCGGCTACTACGCGACCAGACCGCTCTGTACTCGCTTCGAGCGAGTCATTGACTCGAAATCGCTGGCTGCTGCGCTGACGGTATTGATCATCCTGGTCCCGGTACTGGTGCTTAGTATCTATGCGGGATTTCGGGTGTTCCAACAGCTCCAACCACTACTCGGGGAGCGTACAGTCTCGATGCTCACCTCACAGTTTCCTGGACTGGATGTTCTGGGAGGGAGCAACGGGACCGATCTCACGTCGCTGATTCAAAACCCACCGTCACTGGATCAAGTGACCAACGTCCTGTCCGGATCTGCACTACAGAGCGGATTGGACATTCTCGACGTGATCCTCGGGGTATTCGTCTTGGTGGCACTCTCGGTGACGCTCTCGTACGCGCTGCTCGTGTACGATGAGTCGATCGCTGGGGGGTTTGCCAAACTGGCCGGTGGACGAGAGACGACCGTGTACTCGTACGCCCTTGCTGTCGATATCGATCTCGAATCGATCTTTTTCGGCAACTTCCTATTTATCCTCGTCATGTCCGTTCTGGCGACGGCGACGTACGCAGCAACGAACTTGGTCGCCCCACCAGCGATGCAGATTCCGATGGTGTTCACCCTCGGCGTGCTGACAGGTGTCGCCAGTCTTATTCCCCTTGTCGTTGGAAAAATCATCTATCTCCCTGTGATCGGCTACATCACGATCGCGGCGGTTCAACAGGGCGGCGGGCAGCTCCTCTTTGTCGGGGCGCTTCTCGCCGTCTACGTCTTCGTGTTAGATATTCTTCCACAGTCGTTCCTCCAGCCGTACATTTCCGGTCGACAGATCAACGCGACCCTCCTCCTTTTTGCGTACATTCTCGGCCCGATGCTCTTCGGCTGGTATGGGTTCTTTTTCCTCCCGATCGTCTTCATCCTGATGCTCGAGGCGACTCGCATCGTTCTTCCGGCGCTCCTCCACGGGGAGGCGATCGGACCTGAGCCAGACATCGCCACCGAAACAGGTGCGAGCAGCGAAGAGATTCGCGAGGACCCCGATTCCGACGAGATTGGTCCAGCGGAGGATCAAAGCGACGCTACCTGATGGTGTGACGTGTTGTGCGATCGAGACGGCCACACGACATCGAAGTAATGTGGCAGTTGAAATCCCACTCACTTCGCTACCGCTGCCCATTGCGACCGAAGCATGCGGATCGAAAAGCGCGATCGTCGCGGTTATTTAAGTGAAAAGATCCCGCCCGAGGCGGTACCCTGTGCAACCGTCGAGAGCCGGAGCATGTAGGACGTCAATACGAGGTACGGAGCCATCGAAATCGTGAATGAGACGGCTACGAACACCTGCAGGGTTGGGATGCCCAAAATCTGGAAGTCAGGGAAAATCTCCTGGTTGATCGCGAGGATCGTCGAGGCATTAAACAGAATCGCCGGGAGCGCGACAACCAGTAGCGTCTGCGAAAGCTTGGAAACTTCCTGGGTGTAGTAGAGTGTCTTGAAGTACTCTTTTCCGACGGCGAACAGTTCGAACGCTTCGATGAGGTCATCAAAGGCTTCGGCGGTGGCATCGGCGCCATTGAGGTCCCGCGACTGATCGATGTAACTCCCGTAGTCGAAATCGATCCCCTTCCAGAGGATAGAAAACTCGGCCCCGGAGGTCCCGTCGATGTCTCCGAGTTGCACGGCGGCGTTAGAAACGGAGGCTGCGTACTCCTCGATCTCCTCGGCAAAGCTCTGCTCGACATCATCTAACCCGGTTGTGAGCGCCTTTGCACGCTCGTCGATGAGGCGGGACATCGCGCTGAGAAACGCCGATGGATTGGAGGGATTCTCATCTGACTCACTCACCTCGCTGAGGTCTTCCCGGAAACGGACAATTGCCCGAATTCGATCCTCTTGATTCTCAATGGAGGCAATGTCGTGTGAGAGAACGATCGAGTTGATCGAAACCACAATGGAAACGAGGAGGATGATGCCGCTCAAGAACGTGTCGAGGAGGCTCTGGACTGTCGAGGTCTCCGTCAGGAGCCGTTGCATCTCGAAGGTCCACACCGTCGCAACCCCCATATACGTCACAAAAACGACTGTCAGCAGGGCTCCAGTCACCGCCAGTCGATTTGCGTCCAGCAGTATCCACCGGACCAGATCTACGCGAAAATTTTCATCCGGGACCGGAAACCAGTCCCGCCAGTGATGGAGTCTTGCGGTGACGCTCATGCCACGACCTCTTCGCTTTCGCTAGTGGATAGCCTTATCGGTAGTGGCGGGCTCATTCCCTTGATAAGAGGGCCTCTGGACGGATAATGCTGTGGATGCGGAGACGACCGTCCCCAACGGACTCCCGTTTCGGTCACGGTGCGGTCAGCTCGTGACCCCTCGGAATCACGGCCGATCGAGAAACAGCGCGAGATGCCGAAGCGCCATCCGGTTCTCGATGCCGCCGGCGAGCGCTCCCGAGAGGACGCCAAGCGTGCTGATGAAGCCGCCGACCCGAACGAGGTCGACAATCCCGACACTCGGGTCTTCAAGACTCGGCCAGTTCGTCATCAAATTTGGCGGAAAGACCACCAGTTCGATCAAGAGCATGATCGATCCCACGAGAATGAACAACCCGAACATCGCCAACACGAGAATGAAAAACACCGTCACATTCACCAGTGCCATGTGTTCGGTAATCACCTGACTGCGCTCGCGAGGGAACGAGAGCTGCTGGACGAACAGCAGGTGCATCGAAGCCACGACGATACTTGCCGTTGCGAAGAGCGCAGCGATCGCATTGCTCAGGTTCAAGCCAACGTCCCACGCCTCGGCACTGAAGACGAGAATCAGGGTTGGCGTCACCGCTGCGGTGGAGAGTCGCGGGAGCGACAGCGGTATCAGCGGCGCGCGACTGTGCAGAAGCGTCGATAACACGGTCATCGGATTTCGAAGGAGACTCAGGCCATGAAACGCCAGGCTTCGAATTGCGCCCCGCGAGGCCTCCTCCTCGGGAATGCTGGTGGTTCTTCGACGGAGATGCTTCTCGATGTCTGCATGGAACGGCGGGATGCTTTGCCTCGATGGATCGAACGAGAATGGTTTCATCACCCCGTCGCCGTGTCTCGCCCCGAAAACGTGGCCCAGCAGGTGTACCAGGAGCGTCGCCGCATTCCAGCGGACTGATTCTGCACTCAGTGACTGAGCCGGTCGCTGCCCCGGAGGCCGCAGCAGCCGCCGCGTTGAGATGACAACGACACGCGAGAGCGGAGAAGCAAGTCCTTCGACAGCCTTCTCGCCCCGCGATGTCAGGGCAACGTCGGTAACGACGACCACCAGATCATACGGTCGCTTCACCATATGATGTGCGGCTTCGTCGAGAAACTCCGACGGTCGACGGGAAGTCCGGTCTGCAAGTGGGTCCGGTTCCGCACGGTGGACCTGCCAGGCTGCGTCTGTGACTGTCATCAGCTCGTCGGCAGCGTCTTGGCCCATCTGTTCGGCGAACGATCGGAGCGCCGCTACATCGCCTCCGGGTGAGTGTGCGACCAGGACACCGATATCGATCTGTGGGCTGCCTTCCGCATCAGTCGCTTCTTTTTTTCGATTCGCGTCGTTGTCTTTTTGATTTACCACCGCATCGGCGCGGAGCCCTCCTTCCCCTTCTGGATGTTGGGGACTCATCTGTTAGCGATCCTCCATCGTCTTGTCTCTCGTCCACCAATCAATTAAGTTCGTCCCTCCGAGCCGACTCAACGCGATCGACTTTCTGCACGCACCTGCTTGGGGATCGACCCATGAACCAAAGATCCGGTGATCGCCGCTCCTCTCGCGGTTGGAGCTACAGATACGCGTCATCCCACTCGTCGGCCAGGTGAACGTTGCCACAGTCTCCACACTCGAGTCTGTCGAGGCTATCGGCGGACACGTTCGTACTCCCGCACTGCGAGCACACGTATCCGTAGGGGTCATCCTGCTCGTCGTCAGTGTAGATCGGAAAGAAGGGCGCCTCCCTGCCGGGGATGGTTTCATCTCGGTCGACGCTTCGGTCCCTCCCGTTGACGCTGATAGAGTCTGGAATGTGGACTTCTGGTTCATTGGGCGTATGGGTGTCAGTTCCCTCGCCCTCAGTAAAGACGGTTACAGTGAATTCTGAACCGCCGATCATTTTCCGGTCGGTTCCGTCCTCTGTGAGGCCAAAGTCCTCGAGGAATGTGCCGCCCTCGACGGCGGCTTTGAGAATGTGTGCGGCGAGTGGCATCGCTGCGTCTTCTCGGGCCCGATCGACCAATCTCGTGGCGATATTTTCGCCGCGCGCTTCAGGGTCCACGTGCAGCCACCGGATCGTCGCTTCGGTTCCGATCGCCACGTCGATGAAGCCGAGTACGTCCGCTGTCTCGCCATCCGTGCGGTCGGCGACGAGCACGACGGTATCCGGATCGTCGAGCCGTTCGCCGAGTGTTTCCTCACCGAACTCCGTTTCGAGTATGGCCTCGATCTCCTGTGGACTGAGCGAGTACGACGATTGAAAGGAATCGCGCGCGATTGCCTCGATCCGCTCTCGATCGGTCAACTCTGCGGGACGAATATCCATGTGATGTGTTATCTGCAAGCAAACATAAATCATCCGGGGTCCCAAACCACCATTGAAAAACCTACAAAAAAGACCGCCGATCGGAGTCACCCTACCCAGGGTCGCAAACGGAGTTTACCGAGAGAGATGAATCTCGTCGTCGGTGATACTCTCAACGTTGCTTGCGTCGAGGCGGTAGGAATCCTCATCGCTTTCTCCCCACCCTAGTTTAGATTTGATCGAGTCTGTCAGTCCTGGGTCCGGTTTGACGTGTGCCGTTCCGTGTTCGACTTCGACCACACGGCCCAGTGTTTCGCCGTTGTTGTTTATGACGCTCTTTCCTTCGTCCTCGTCTGTCAGTGTTACGTTGTTTCGCATCGCGATTTAAACAAGGTGGCTACCGACATTGAGGATTTTCCTTGCCACTGCCAGCCGGGTATATGACCCGGGATCGCGGTGTGACTTCGACTTGACGGGAACGGACCTAGAGGGCAGTCTAAGACGCGCGGCCAACAGCTACAAAAAGAGTCAGCACAGCAAGAACTTAGAACGATTGCTCTTCTGGTGCGTTCTCATCCTCATCCTCAGAGGGATTTCCGCCACGATCGCTGTACCCTTCGCGTCCGACGGCATCCTCACTGACCATACTGAAAACAGCCTGTCGGACCCCCTCGGCGTCCTCGTACTGCCGTTCATTTTCCGGACCGAGAATGGTATGCAGCGGAGTGTGTTCGTCAATGAATTTGATCTCGTGATCACCGTATCGACTGAGGAGTTCCTCGTGTGAGATCGGATACGACTCGTTTTCGAGCTCCTCGGCGAGTGAGCCGAATTCGATGCCTTGCTCGCGGGAGTCGCCTGCGTCGGTATTTTCGGACATATTGGCTTTCGACTCTGAGACAACTAATCAGTGTTGCTGGCGTGTGCAAGGACGGATAATGTGTTTACCCAACACAGGTACCCCCGCGTGCGACTGCTACCAGAGAGACAACAGCGCCCTCCAATCGTGGGCGTCGTGGCTCGTCGGGCAAACCGCCGACAGGTTGAATAGCCGTCAAATCAATTCGAAGCCATGGACGACCAGAGCCAGGTCCACGACGAGACGATCAAACCGGGAGAACTAGTCTACGACAGTACCATGCGAGCGATCGGCCGCGTGAGCGGTCTCACAGAGGAGGGATTCGAGGTTGAGGCGACGACCCCGGATGGAAATGAGATGGAAGAGCTTCCGGGCCAAGAGTTTGGGGAAGGATACCTGATGTGGCGGTGTACGGAGTGCGGGAAGATGGACCAACTTGATGAGGGAATCCCGGATGCCTGTCCGGATTGCGGTGCGCCACGAGAAGCCCTCTCGGTCATCGAGGAAGATTAAAACCGACGGGTCCGTGCACAACCGAGCCCCAATTGGCAGTAATCCGACTGGAAAATCCGTTAACCCCTCCATAGTTAGTGGGGCTCCGCACGGAGAAGCATATGAAGTACAATGACAGTAGTCAAGATCATCAAAGTGCTGGGAACCTCTTCTGAATCGTGGGACGATGCGGTACAGGAAGCGGTCCGTGAGGCGAGTAGAACAGTCAACGACATCCGTGGTATCGAAGTGCAGGATTACACCGCAGACGTCGACGGCGATTCGATTACTGAGTATAAGGCTACGATCGATGTGGCCTTCCCAGTTCACGACAAACACCAGTAATCTGCAGCAAACCATCGGAACCACAGACGCTTTTCAGGCTGCTCTGTGTGTCTTTATTAGATGACTCCCAACACTCGAACGGTGAGTACCGTACGAAACAAAGAGACACGATGGGAATACCTCGCTGACTGGGTACTGTTTGAAGGAGGGCGAAAAACCGTCGCTGGCTGTCTTGTCATCGGGATTGCTGGTATCGTTGGCGCGCTCGTTTTCGTCGACATCTTCGCTATTGGCCCGAACAGCTCTGCGGCAATGATATTTAGTAGCGGACTTGCCTCCGGGGTCGTGACACTCGTGACAATCTCGCTTTCCATTAACCAACTCATCCTCTCTCGGGTATTTGGCTCGATTACCCAACTGACTGATCGGCTCGAGGGCGCCCGCGACTTTCGTCAGCACGTCAAGGAACTCGCTGGTGTGTCCTCAACGCCCAACGATCCAGCCGACTTCCTTTCGCTCGTCGGGACGACGCTGCGTGACCGTGCCTCCGGAATCTTGGCAATGAGCGACTCCAGTGACTGGAATCCTTCGAGAGAGATCACGGACGCGCTGCAGGATCTGGTCGAGTACGGTGACAATATTGACGCAGAACTCGAACGGAACGCGAAGGTAACTGAGGTGCTTGGTGTCGTACTTGGTCCTCAATACGCGGTGAATATGACCGCGGTTCACCACCTGCAGAACGAATACCACGCATCACTCCCAGAAGCCGCCCGCACGGAGTTCCAGGCGATCGAAGAACTGCTCGAATCGATTGCGATCATTCGTCAGTTCTACAAAACGGTCGCAATCCAGCAGGATTTTGCAACCGTCTCGCGGTTGATCATTTATTCGAGTCTGCTCGCTCTCCTCACGGTGATCTCACTAACCCTCATTTACCGGACAAACTCCATCACGGTACCGGCCTCAATCCTCCCTGTGGTTGTCAGCGTCGGGATCGGAGTCATCGTTTCCCCGTTGGCGTTGTTCGTCACGTACATCCTTCGAGCCGCGACCATCGCCCGGCGTACGGTCTCCGTTGGGCCGTTTGTTCCCCCCTGAGACCGGTAATCGAGGTGTCGCTGACGGTCACTGATTCCGCTGACAGGGCCGCCGCTTGGGTAGCTCATCGTCTTCTCGATGGAGAACGATCGACCTCCGTGGCGCGATCGGCTGAGTAATTCGGCGGACATTTGATGCTTGAGTACAACGATTCCACTATGCCAATACCCAAAATTGTACGACGGCCAGTAACAGTTTCAGCGTGTTCAATGCTAGCAGTCGTGATTCCGTTGACGACCGTTCCTCCTGAGGTCGGACCCAATGAACTCGCTGAGTACTGGCCACTCGTTCTCAGAGCACTCTGGTTCAGTGCTGGGTTTATTGCCGTGGTTCTCCTCAGCCAGCTTCTCATTCAGCCCGCGCTCAAACGAACGCTCCGCCGACGGAATCGTAACAATCCGACAGTGCAGAATGCCATCCTCCTCTATTTTCAGGTGGTTGTGGTTCTGCTGGCTGTGCTCGTTGGGATCTCCATCGCGGGCTACGGCGGGCTGCTCAGCGATTCTGCACTCCTCATCAGTGCCGTTGCGCTGGCTATTGGTGTCGCCGCACAGGAGGTAATTGGCTCGATCGTCAGCGGTATTGCACTCGTGCTCGATCCGGAGTTCAACGTCGGAGACTACATCAAGTGGGCCGACGGCGAAGGGATCGTTCAGTCGATCGCGCTCAGGGTCACCCGTGTCGAGACCCCCGATGGCGAACTTGTGACGATTCCGAACACCATTCTGACGAGCAAAGAACTCACTCGGCCGTACGGGCGAGGAAATCATCGCGTTGTACAGAAGATTAAACTCGCATACGACGACGACGTAGAGGAGACGATCGACAACCTCGAAGCGGTTGCAAAATCGATGGACATGATACTCACCGCCCCCGCTCCAGCAGTCTACGTCGACGAGCTCGGGGGCAATGCGGTCATCGTCCGTGTTCACTACTGGATTGAAGACCCCACCGGTCGAGATCTCTTTGCCGTTCGATCGGCATATGCCAGTGCGGTCAAACAGCGACTCGAGACCGCTGGCATTACGATTAGTCCGGCTTCCGAACACAACCTGCAGGGACGAATCGGTGTTGACGGGCCGGTCTGATACGGGATCTAGTATATTTCTGGAGATCGCTATTTGTGCTATCGACTGCGGACAGTACTGTGACCTTACTCGATCGAGAAACTGGCCCATCGGCGCCCTGCTTCGTTTTTTCGATATATTTGGTTTTCATGTCGAGCTACATAATCTCAGCGTACTACCCACGAAAAAACGCACACTGCGTATCGACGGTAATACGTATATCATACTAATCCGTGCGTGCCAACAACTCGACGGTATGGGAACCATTGTAGACGTACTCGTCTCCCCGGGGGAATTCGCGCTGACAGAGACGTTCGAACGCGTGCCAGACGCGGTGTTCGAGCCGATCCGGGTTGCTGCACACGAGCCCAGACGGGCGATGCCGCTCCTGTGGGCTGGGTCGTCCGATCTTGATCGACTAGACAGTGCCCTCCGAGCGGACGAAACGACGAGTTCGGTCACACAGCTGTCGGTGGACACTGAACACGCACTCTATCGAGTTACCTGGTGTGCAAGGACTCGGGCCGTCACCGACACCTTTGTCGAGGCCAAGGGGACACTGCTCAACGCGCACGGCACAGCCGATTGCTGGAGCTTTCGGGTGTTGTTTCCCGATCAGGCGGCAGTATCGTCGGCGTACGACGTCTGGCGCGATCGAGGGTTCGATCCCTCGATTCGGCACGTCAACGAACTTGCAGAGACACTACAGTACAGCGGCACGGGCCTCTCAAAGTGTCAACACGAGGTGCTCACCGAGGCGTTTCGAACAGGATACTACGATATCCCCCGGGGAGTCACGCTCGGGGAGTTGGCGACCAACTTCGACGTCTCTCATCAGGCACTCTCCGAGCGGCTCCGTCGCGGACACCGTGCGCTCCTCGAGACAACGATCTGTCAGTCGTCGACCTCGGTGAGACAGCAACCCTGACGTCGAGTTAGTGCGTGGCTCGATTCATCGGTCGCTATACACCTTTTTCGATCGACCATTCCATACGACGTGGCTACCGGCTTGTTGGGTCGTTTTCGACGCGAAACGCGCGTGTTCGTATTTTTTGAGACTGCGCGACTATTCGCCAACTTGTACGACAGTGTTCGATCGTGGTGGCGGTTGTGAGCACCGCAACTCAGAACAATTCCAGGCTGAGACGCGTTTGGCTGGGTGGTCTGTTAGTAGTCTCCTTATCGATCGGTATATTATTGATGGCGTAGCCCTGGTGTGAAAATCGGTGTCGAATAATACATTCGTGAAACCAACAGTCAGATAATTTCTGATTTTATAAAGGGTATATTATACGATGGCCTCGAATCTTGTATGCACGCTGTTGCGCACCAGGTTCGTTTCAACTCTTTTCATCAAGTTAGCCCCTGATATTACGAAAGTACGTATGTAATGATAGCGCCCAGATATGCTCTTGGAATTACGTAGTAGTCTCTGGCAGCTGAATGCACTCTAGGGTTAGAAGGCAGCTTGGTTTGAGATGCACGATCGACGGCTCGTTTCCATTCGTGATACAAAATCTCCTGTTGACCCTCAATATAGTTGAAAAATGGTATATCTAACTTAATATTAGATATCTTATTTATCTACAGATAGATACAAGCGATCTCTATTTATTCGTAAGTGCGTGGCGGACAATATTCTGTAAATATGTATGGATAAAACTATCAAGTAGTCGATGGCTTCTCAGAGAACTAAACTTGGCTAGTAAAAATGCTATACAGACTGCAAATAAGATATATTTGTAGAAAATTAAGAATAAACAGCTAAAATTGTACTTTACTAAAATATTCGATTGTTTTGATTACAGTTACATTTTGCCTGCTATTGAGTCTCTCCTTATCATGAGATACATGTGATTTGAATTATCTATATACTATGACTAGTATTCTTGTTCGGTAGGATGTAGTTACTCTGTCCTGATTTGATGAGTGCGCTGAGCTATGAGATAATATATAAGATTTATAGTATATAAACTAAAAATATATAATCTAATAATGTATTACTGCGGGTTTTGATTTTATTCATCTGCAAACCGCTGGCAAATGAAAGGCGAAGTGTCTCCCCTACTCCACATAGCGACAGTGTGGGTCGGATGTGCTGAGGATCTGAGCACAGTTTCTCCTTTGTCACCGTTGCATGGTTGTGTCGTCGCCAGCGGTCAAGATCTGAGACCGCCTTATCTGGTTGAATCAAGAGACGTACCAGCGCCTTCGAGAGACAATCTCGAACTATAGTACCGTTTGCAATTATTTTCCCACTTCGATTCAGGAACTGCTGGTTCACGCTCTCTCGGACTACATTTCGAGATGGCTGTTGCAAAGAGTTGCAAACGTTACTATAGGCTATTGCAGAGGAAGCTATTTTGCAGTGGTATTTGCTGTCTCGGTGGAGCGGGTGTATGACCAACTCGTGAATCAAGAAGCCACAACGCGTCCAGTACTTCGCCAAAAGGCGCTATCAAACGCCACGAAGGCGAGAGAGGATCGATAGCTCACACTCAGAATCGAGCGAGTCGCAGAACCGACTACGTAATTTCGATAAAATAGCGGAAGATCGCTTGGAACGTCCGGTTACGTTCCAGAACTGCTCTTAATCGTTGCCGAACATCTGGCGCATCATGGGATGCATCTCCATGAGCTGCTCTTCGGCGATCTCCTCGTAGAGCTTGTAGGTGATCGACACGGTGAGCAGCAGTCCCGTTCCAGAGACCTGCCCGATCGTCCCGAGCATGTTCGCCAGCACGGCCAACAGCCCGACGAGCGCCCCGCCAATCACGGTGACCTGCGGGATGTAGCGCTCCATGACCTTCTCGACGACCTGTGGGTTTCGCCGGAAGCCGGGGATCTGCATCCCCGAGTTCTGGATCTGGCGAGCCGTCGCCTCCGGGCCCATCCCGGTCGTTTCGACCCAGAAGATCGCGAAGATCGCACCACCGATGACCATGAACGTCAGGTCGATCGCGACGCGAATTCCGATCATCCACGGCTCGGCATTGGTAAAGCCGAGGAACCACATCCAATCCTGGCGGCTCTGGATCGGCGCGAGGTAGTAAAACAACCCAGAGACCGGCTGTCCCTCTGCGTACACACCGAGCCACGTCGGCATCGTTGTCTGGCTGTTAATGATCTGTCCGAGGAACTGGATGTTTGCCTGCAGCGCACGGACGAGGATCATTGGCAGCACGGACGCGTAGATGAGCTTCACTGGGAAGCGTCCACGTGCGCCCTTGACCCGCGCGTGGCTGAGCGGGATCTCGACCCGCACGGACTCAGCGTAGACGACGACCACGAAGATCAACACCGTGGTGAACAACGCAAGGAGTTCACCCGGCGCGAACAGCAGCGACTGGAACCACTCGGCGGTAAACGTCGGGCCGAGTTCGACGCTGCCGGTGATGATCCCGAACCAGTTCGAGAAGAATCCCGGCGTCCCGAGCGCCGACCAGCTGAAGAAGCCGCCAAAGAGCTGCTGGCTCACGCCTGCGATGATGAACAGCCCAACACCGGAGCCGACGCCCCATTTGCTCACAATTTCGTCGAGGAACAAAATGAGGATCCCGCCGGCAAACACCTGCGCGAAGATGATGAGCTGCACGCCGAAGGTGCCAATGCCGAGTTGCGCCCCAAGGGCCTGATCTGCTGGCAGGAAGCCGCCAGAAAAGACCATCGGCGCTGCAGTCATCGCCGTCACGATGACGACGAGTAACTTTTGCAGCCCCTGATAGAGCACCTGATCGCGCGGATCGTCCGTGTCTAATCCGAGGAGGTTTGCACCGCCCAACAGTTGCAAGACGATCGATGCGGTGACGATCGGACCGATCCCGACCTGCAGGATCGATCCCTGCCCGCCGGCGAGAATCGATCGGAACTGCCCAAAGATATCGCTGCCCTCTCCGCCGAGGCCGAACAGCGCGATGTTCGTCAGGAAAAAGTACACAACGAGGACGCCCGCCGTCCAGAGCAGCTTCCGCTTGAACGGGACGTGGCCCGTCGGACGGGCCACGACAGGCATCCGCGTGAGTACCGGTTCAGCGACCTCCTTCCAACTCATGTTACTTTTCGTCCGAACCCATTTCGGATAGGTCTTCTGATTCCGCCGATTCTGCGCGCTCGGACAGCACCGCCTCACCGCCGGCGGTCTCGATGAGTTCGACCGCGCCTGCGGTGAACGCATCAGCCGTCACGACCAACTCATTTCTGACTTGGCCGCCACCGAGCACCTTCACGACATCAGCATCGTAGCCGTCCTCGACAACATCGCGCGCGTCGATGACGTACGCGTCGCCGTCGGTTTCGGCCACGCCGTCAGCGGCGTACAGCGCCGAATCTTCGTCGAGTTTCTGGATACGAACCTCCAGGACGGTGTCTTGGACTGACTCGTGTCGCTTGAAGCCGTGCTTGCCGAGCGGCGCGTAGTTGTGGTGTTCGTGTTTGTCACGTCCCGCGCGCCCACGCCCGCCCCGGTGGCCGGCGCCGCGACGGTTCTTGTGCGTGCCGCCGCCGTGCGTTCTGGATCCGCGTTGTCGTCGTTTCTTCGATGTCATTATCGCATTGCCTCCAGGAGTTTGTCGATCGCTTCGGTCGAGTGCCGGCCGAGCTGGCCGCCTTCCTTGACCGGGTGTTTGATCCCCTTGTGTCCGCCCCGTGGGGGGTGGAGTCGGAGCACTGGCGCGAGGTTCTGTTCGCGAAGCGTTGTTTCCTCGGCGATGAGTGCCTCCGCAAGCGAGTCGAGGTCGTCGTAGTCGGTGTGTTCGCCGACCCACTCGTCGTCAATGTCTCCCTCGCCCTCAGCCGGCGAACCGCGCCGCGCCAAGAGGAGCGACACGATTTCCGCAGAGGGTTCGCCGAAGGCCACGTAGTCGTTGACCTTCGTAACCATGCCGCGGTAGGTCTCCGTGTCCGGGATGAGCGTCGCGTGGTTGACGCTGTGGAGGTTCAACATCGACAGCGTGTCACGGACGTCGTGGCTCATGTTGACCTCACCGCGGAGCTGGACGACTGCCTTCATTCTCCAGCCTCCCGCTGAATCTCACGAACGCGCTGTGGCGTCCGAGATTGGGCAGCGTTTTCGAGCGCGTTGAACGTCGCTTTTGCGAGGTTCACCGTCGTCCGCGTGTTGCCGTCAGATTTGGTCCACGCGTCCTCGATACCGGCGAGTTCGAGGATCGCCCGAACCGTCTCTGCAGCCGCCAATCCGAGCCCCTGCGGAGCAGGCATAATCTCAACGGTGACCGAGCCCGCTTTGCCGGTCGCTTTCCGGGTGAGTGAGTTGACACCGCCTGCGCGGTCCTCCCACGACCCTGAGCCGCGATCGACCTTGATGACGTTCAGCTTGGCGACATCGATCGCCTTCTGAATTGCGCCACCAACCTGGTCGTCGCGGGCCTGTGCGTAGCCGAGGTAGCCGTCGCGGTTACCGACCGCGACGACACAGCGGAACTTGACACGGCGGCCCGAGTCGGTCATTCGCTGGACCATATTGATGTCAAGCACTTCGTCTTCCAGCCCCGGGAGGAGTTGGTCGACGATCTGTGGCTCCTTGAGTGGGAGCCCCGAGGCGAGTGCCTGCTCCATCGTCGTGATGTCGCCGGCCTGCACCTTTCGGCCGAGCCGCGTTCGTGGCTCCCAGCCGTCGTTGTTGCGTTGGCTCATGCGTCCTCCTGTAGTGTCGCGAGCACATCATCGAAGTGCTCGGGTAGTTCTGTTGCGTCGAAATCCCCGCTGTACAGCGGCTCCTCGAGCTGCTCGGCGTAGTCGGCGATATGCTCGCCGCGCGTCCGCGACCAGTCTGCGAGTACATTGTCGCTGTGTGGAATTTCGAGCCCTGCGTCGATCGCTCCTTCCTGTACGGCAAACACCTTGTTTCCGGGTGTCGCCGTGTTCAGGCCGATGTCGAGGACGGCCTCTTCGAGACCTGCCTCGACCGCACGCGAGCCGAGGAGGTATCCCGTGAGGTACGCGCTTGGAAGGTTCCCCGTTGGGGCCTCCCAGCCGTACTCCGCGAGATCCTCGCTCGACGCTGCTGCGTGCGTTTCGTCGCCGTTCGGTCCGGGGGTAACCAGCTGCGCCCTGACGTGGGCATTGCTCACCCGGGCGACCAGGCGAGGCTTGCCCGATTTCAACAGGCGCAACCTCTGGTGGTAATCCGTCCGGACCTCTCGGCGCCGTCGCATCGGCACCTTGTATCGTGGTCCTGTTGCCATTAGTCTGACACCTCAATTCCGAAGTTGTTCTCGATGAACGCTTCGAGCCGCTCGACGTCATCAAACTCGCCACCGCTGGCTTTGTTGTACGTCTCTCGGTACTGCGTTCTGTCGATCGTGCCCTCGTCTCGGAGTTCCTTCAAACGGGCACGCTGGGCGCGGATTCGCGTCATCCACGCGTCTTTTTTGTTCTGTCGAGCGCCGGCTTTCCCCTTCCGGGAACCCGCTCCCTTCCGGTGGCCGTAGGAACGCTTTGCCTGCCGTTCGCGGGCGCGGCCGCGCGAGTTCGTCTTTGCGTCCTTCGCGCGGATCGTTCCTTGCTCGATGAGATCGCGAATGTCGTCTCGCGTGATCGCTTCGGCGATCTCTCCCTGTTCCTCTGGGTCGAACCACACGCGGCGTTTGCCGACGTCGAGAATGTCGGCTGCAAGCCGCCGCTGTGCTTTCAGATCACTCATCGGCGTCCACCTCTACTTCAATGTAGGTTGGGTTGAGAACGCGGATCTCCTCGTCCTCACAGACCTCCTCGATCTGTTCGCGCTTTCGGGCGCCAACAGTGGAGGCAATTCGGACCGCCTGCGTGTCGCCGTCGACGCCTTCGAGGTCGTCAGTGTTGTGCACATGGACCTCCTCGAAGCCGCTTGGGTGGAGTCCACGGGCGGCCTTCGGGGTTCGGTACCCCGACTCGACCTTCGGGCCCTTGCCCTTGATTCCGCGGCGCTGCTTCGAAAGCCCGCCACGGGGACGACGCCACGATTCGGGCGTCCGCTTTTTCATATGGTAATCCTGCCGTCGGAACGCCGGCTTACCCTCACGGCGCTTTTGTTTCAGCGCCGACTCGACATCGTCGTCAAGTTCGGGCGTTTTGTCGGCGTGCCCACGCGGGCGAAGTTCCGTCTCGACGTCTTCGTCAACGTCTTCTTCCGCGTCAGCCTCTGCCTCCGGCTCTTCATCCTCTTCGATTTCCGCTTCGGCCTCTTCGGAGACCTCGAGGCCGCCGACGTCGGCTTTAATCCGCGCTGCGAGCGCGTTGCCGACCCCGTCGACCTCCGAGAGCTCCGATTGGCTCGCTGCCTGTACGTCCTCGATGGTCTCGTAGCCGGCCGATCGGAGCGCCTCTGCTTTCGATGGACCGACGCCGCTGATGTCTTCGAGCTCAGTGGGTTCGTCAGCCATTAGGCACCTCCTGCCTGCGGCTTGTCGGTGATGTAGACCCCGTCTTGGAACACACGGGTGTCTTTGCCTTTCACTTTCGTGAGCTGTTCGATGTCGGCAGCGGTCTGTCCAACGGCCTCCTTGTCGGGGCCGCTCAGGACGATCGTCTCGCCGTCGACTTCCACGTCTGTGTCGCCGTGAATCGGGGCCCGTCGGGGCGCGCGCTCACCGAGGAAGTTCTCGATGACCACATCGCCGCCCTCGACGTTGACCTGCATCGGGAAGTGAGCGTAGTACACTTCCATGCGGTACTCCCACCCATCGGTGACGCCGTGGACCATGTTCCGGATGTGGCTTTCAAACGTCCCGAGCGTCGCGTTCGTCTTTGCGTCGGTCGCGTCGCTTTCGACGACAACGGTGTCGCCGTCGACGGAAACCGACACGTCAGGGTACCACAGACGCCGGGTGACCGAGCCGTTCGGCCCTTCGACGGTCAAATCGAAGCGGTCCGTCTCTGCGGACACGTCCTCCGGAATGTCGATTGTTGTTCGGTTCATAGTTAGTACACGTATGCGATTATTTGGCCACCGATGCCCGCTTCGCGGGCCTCGTAGTGGCTCATGACGCCGTGGCTCGTCGTGACGATGAGTGCCCCGTAATCGCGGGCCGGGAGATATCGCTTCTCCCACTTTTCGAACTCGTCGGCACCCGCCGAGTAGCGGGGCTTGACGAGGCCACATTCGTTGATTGCGCCTTTCAGTTCGACCTCAAACTGGCCGGCTTTGCCGTCTTCGACGAACTCGAAGCCGTCGATGTACCCGCGGTCGTAAAAGACCTCGAGGACGGAGCCGATAATGTTTGAGGCGGGCTGTACCGTGTAATCGAGATGGCCGACGCTTTCGGCGTTGTTGATTCCGCTGAGTGCGTCGGACAGTGGATCGTTGCCTGCCATGGTTAGCTATACTTCCTGAATCCCATGTCTCGGGCAACCTCGCGGAAACACTGCCGGCAGAGGTTGATGTCGTACTTGCCGACAAGCCCCTGGTTCCGGTCGCATCGGCGACAGGACTGCTCCTGCCCCGTCCGCTTGCCGTCGCCCGTGTTATCTGGTTCGCTTTCGCTCATGTCTGCACCTCAATGTCGAAGGCGTCCTCGAGGAACGCGATCGCATCCTCGGGAGTCATCCGGTGTCGGTTCGGGATCTCCCCGGTCGCCTTGTTCCGCTTTGCGACCCGGTAGCCCGGACGAACGATGTTAACCGTCACGTCGAGCCCGTAAATCCCGATCTGTGGATCGTACTCCTGGCTCGGGAAGTCGGTGTGGTCGGCCACACCAAAGCTGAAATTCCCGGTATCGTCGAACTGTGACGCCGACAGCGTCGTCAGTTCCAGGGCCGTTTCGAGGAATTCGTGGGCTTCCTCGCCGCGAAGGGTCACCTTCGCACCGATGGGATCGCCCTGTCGGATGTTGAACTCCTGAACAGTCCGCTTTGCGAGCGTCCGTACGCTCTGTTGGCCGGTGACTGTCTCGAGGATGTCTTCAGCATCTGCGAGTGTTCGACCACCCTCGCCGACGCCCATGTGGACGACGACCTTCTCGATCTGCGGCGTGCGCATCTCTTGGGCTGATTCACTCATTCGTCATCACCTGCCTGTGTCTCTTCTTCGGTTGCCGAGTCGGTTTCCTCGGCGTCGACTGTCGATTCATCGCTTTCCGCAGCCGAATCCTCGGCCGCTTCGTCATCGCCGCCGGTGAAGTTCTCGTCGATCACGACAACGTACGGTTCGATCGTCTCGAAGCCGCCGTCGTCTTGGGTGACGCTCACCGTGTTGTCACCGCTGCCGAGGGTGACGTTGATCGACTCGATCTCGCCGATTTCGCCGGCGTGTTGGCCGTCGACGGCAGTCACGAGCGCGCCTTCCTCGTAGACGAAGTGCGCGACGATCTCTTTGGATTCGTTGTCGATAACGATCGAATCCTTCGTCGAGTAATCGTCGGCGGCGTCGACGCGGACGTTCGTCCCGTCGTGCAGCGTCAGCTGGAAGTCGCCGCCGTCGACCTGCGTCTTCTGGACGATCTTGCCGAGTCGGCCGTCGGCGGCCGATTCGTCGATGGGGGTCAGCGCGAGCCGACCGCCCTCGTCGGGGAAGACCCGGTAGTACTCGTCGCGTTCGAGGAACGCGACGATGTCGAACATCCCGATCGGGCGTCGCTCGTCAGAGACTGCCTCGCCGTTGACGAGGACTGTCCCCTGGTTGAGCGCGTAGCGCGCCTCTTTTTTCGTGTCGACGTAGCCGAGCACGTCCCGCAGCAAGATGACGAGCGGGACACCGTCTGCACCGTGGGGGCCCGCGCCCGCCTTGACGGTGAACGTCTCGGTCTTTCGCTCGACCGGCCAGGACTTCGGTACCGATAGTCGTTTCTGGTGGTTGCTCATTCGTTGCCCTCCGTGTTGTCTGCGGCCAGTCGTGCCTCGCGGACCTCGTCGTCGAGGTCGAGCTCGGTCACACGGACGTTGCTCGCATCGAGCGGTCGGGGAACCTCCTCGCCGTCGGCTTTTTCGATCGTCACGCCGTCGACGTGGATGGTTTCCGATGCCAGGTCGACGTTGAGGACTTCGCCCTCCTCGCCGGCGTGGTCGCCGCGCAGGACCTCGACGGTGTCGCCCGCGTTGACGCGGACGTTCCGCTGGCCGTGCTCCTCGCGGAGGTCGGCCGACAGCGTCGAACGGACCTGCTTTTGGCGCTCGTGCAGCGGCGCGTTCGCCGCAGACTTGCGTTGTTTGCGTGGTTGTCGCGTCATACTATACAATCATTGTCGCGGTGGATGCAATGCTCCCAAAGCGCTCTGCGACTTCGCGCGCGATCGGACCCTTGATTTCGGTCCCACGAGGCTCGCCGTTCTCGTCGATGATGACGCCGGCGTTGTCCTCGAACTTCACGCGCACACCGTCTGGTCGACGGATCGTCTTGCGCTGGCGGACGATAACGGCCTCCAGCACCTGTCGGCGCATCTCGGGGGTCCCCTTGGTGACCGAGACGGTCACCTTGTCGGCGATCCCCGCTTTGGGGTGTCTGTTCTTCGTTCCGGAGTACCCAGCCACGCTGATGACGCGCAGTTCGCGCGCGCCGCTGTTGTCCGCACACTTGATCAGCGAACCCTTTTCGAGGCCCTGAGTGACGTCGGCTTTCAGCGCCTCCATCACTCCTCACCTCCGACGCGAACGACGACGTGTGCTTTCGTCTTCGAAAGGGGTCGGGTCTCCGCAATTGTTACTTCGTCACCGACTTCGAGCGGTTCGAGTACGCCGGGTACGTGCGCCGGAATACGGGACCGGCGTTTCATATACCGGTCGTATTTGGGCACGAACACGTCGTACTCTCGCTCGACGATGACGGTCTTTTCCATGTCCGTCGAGACTACAGTCCCTTCGAGGGTCTGGCCTCTGACGGGAAGCTGTCCGTAGAACGGACACTTCTCGTAGTCGTATTCCTCCGGGTTCTCTGGTTCCGGAGGCATGGGTACGTCTATTCCTATCGCCATTTTGAATCACCTGTTACTTCGGTGCGTTCGGCGGGTCGTGAGAGCAGCGTTGTCGCATCCACCGTAACGTAGACTCCGTCCTCGCACTCGCCATCTGGGCTCGCCGCATCCGCGCGTACGGATGCGGACGGCACAGACTGACGGGGGCGGACCCCCGCAGTTTCCATGCCGAGTTCGGACGAAGACCCCGGGACCTTGCGATCGCCGGCGGCTTCATCTGTGTCTGTCGTTATTGCTCCGCCGGGCGCTTCGATCGGAAGCCGGAACTCACAGAGTGAGCCCCGTTTTTGGACCTGCTTTGTCTCACCCTCGCTCGTCTCGACGACGAATGTCTGCATCGTCTCAGCGACGATGCGGCCGGCGATCCCGATCAGATCGGGATTCGGCGCGTCGGCTACGCGGACGCGCAGGCCGATGAGTTCGTGTCGTGTGAGCGTTTCAGGGGTGAGTGCCATGTCCGTTATTCCTCGTCGAAGTCGCCTTCTTCCTGTTGGATCGTCTTGATCCGCGCGATCGTCCGCTTGAGCTCGGCCATCCGGCCAGGACTCTCCGGCATACCACCGGCAGCCTGAACGGACTTCATGTTGAGCAGCTCTGTTTCGAGCTCCTCGAGTTCGACCTCTCGCTCGGCAGCGGTCATGTCGCGAATTTCGTCTGCGTGAAGGATTGCCATATGTTACTCCTCCGTTTCTTCTTCGTCTTCGTCGGCTTCCATCTCTGAGACCAGATCGGCCGCCTCGTCGGCGACGTCCTCGTCCAGTTCCTCGACCTCCTCTTCAGATCCGGGTTCTGGTTCGGACGTATCGACATCGTCGCCGACCGGAGCCGCTTCGTCGGTTTCCTCGACGACCTCTTCGACGATCTCCTCGTCGATGACGTCGGCGGGATCCTCGTCTGGAATCTCGACTTCCTCTTGGTCTTCGGTGACGTCGGGGATCTCCTCAGGTTCGTCGATGAGATCGTCCACGCCATCGTCGCCGAGGTCCTGTTCGACGGACTCGATTTCAGCGTCCTCGTCGATCGCGAAGTCGTCGGGCAGCTGTGCGCCCGGCGGGATGATCTTGACGGTCACGCCGATCGTTCCGAGTTTCATTACGGCGACGCCCTGGCCTTCGTCGACGACCTCCTGGGCGGGTTCACCGTTGTGCTTGATGTAACCGCGGTTGAACTTCTCGACGCGCGATCGCGCGCCGGTGACCTTCCCCGAGAGGACGATCTCTGCGCCGAGCGCGCCGGCGTCCATGATCCGGTCGATCGTCGTGTGACCGGCCTTCCGGAAGTACCAGCCGCGTTCGAGCGCGTTTGCGAGCCGATCGGCGACGATCCGGGCGTTGAGATCCGGCTCGTCGACCTCCTGGACGTCGATCTGCGGATCCTCCATCCCGAAGCGCTCTGTCAGCTCGCGGGTGATCTTTCGGATGTTCTTGCCACCCTTGCCGATGACCATCCCTGGCTTTTCGGCTTTGAGCACGATCTGGGTGCCCATCGGGGTCTTCGCGATATCCATGCCGCCGTAGCCGGCGCGGCCGAGTTCGTCTGCGAAGAACTCGTCGATCTGGGCGCGTTGTAAACCGTTTTCGATGAACTGGTGTTCGTCAGCCATTAGGAATCATCCTCCTCGGGTGCTTCGACGATCAACTCGACGTCGCACACGGTGGTGTTCCACGGCGACGCACGGCCGAACGCGCGAGGCTTCCGGCCGGGGCGTTCGCCGACCTTGTGGGCGGCGACGTGTTTGATCGTCATCGACTCGGCGTCGAAACCCTGCTCTGTCGCGTTGTTCGTGACGTTCCCGAGGAGTCGAAGGAAGTCCTTCGAGGCCTTCTCGGGGTAGCGGCCGGCGTCCCAGCCGTCGATGTCCGATCGATGGCCGACGCCGGAGTTGTGCTGTTTGAACGGGACCGATCGCTCGCCGTCGATGACGGCTTCGAGGTATTCTTCGGCCTCGGCGACGGTCATTCCCTTGATCTGCCGGGAGATGGCCTTGCTGTGCTTCAGACTGATGGGCCGGTCCCGAAGCATCGCTTTCGCGGTGGTGTCGGGATCGGCCTCGACGCTGTAGTTGATTCCCATGGGTTATTTGAGTGGCACGAACTTCGAGGACCGGGTCGCGCCGATTCCGGCCTGTCCGTGCTCGACCGACGTCCGGGTGAGCTGGAACTCGCCGAGGTAGTGGCCGATCATCTCCGGCTGTACCTGAACGCGTTCGAAGCTCTGTCCGGTGTACACCGCGAACGTGAGTCCGACGAACTCCGGCAGGACGGGCATGTCCCGCAGGTGGGTTCGGATCGGATCGTTCGCAGTTTCTTCGTCGGTCTTGCCGCTGGCCTTCTCGAGGAGCTTCTCGTGCTCCGCGGAGAGGCCTCGGACAATAGTTCGCCGCTGGCGTGCGGGGAGCAGTGCTGCGACCTCGTCGAGATCCATCTTCTGCAGCTCGTCGAGCGTGTGACCGCGGTAGGTGAATTCACCCTCACGGCCGGTACGGTAGTCTGTGCTCATGGTTACTGTCTGCCTCCTTTGCCGCCTCGTCCGGTTCGCTTCGAGGCGATGTCACCGACCTTCCGTCCCGGCGGAGCGTTCCGCGAGACGGATTTCGGTTTGCCGGGGTGTTGGCGGCCGCCGCCACCGAAAGGATGATCGACGGCGTTCATCGCCACACCACGGACCCGCGGGTACTTGGTCCCGCGGCCTTTGAGTTTGTGGTGCTTTTTGCCTGCTTTGACGAACGGCTTTTCGGTCCGTCCACCGCCTGCGACGACACCGACTGTCGCCCGACACTGTGGACTCAGTCGCTTGACCTCGCCGCTCGGAAGCTGCACAATTGCGACGTTTCGATCGTGCGTGAGAAGCTGTGCGGAAACGCCGGATGCACGGGCGAACTTGCCGCCGTCACCCGGGCTACTCTCGACGTTGCACACGGGAACTCCCTCGGGAATTTCCGCGAGCGGCAGCGTGTTGCCCGGTTTGATCTCCGCGCTCACGCCGACCTGAATCGTCTCGCCGACCGTGACGCCCTCTGGGGCGAGCACGAGGCGGCGATCGCCGTCTTCGAACTCGATGTCCGCAAGCGGTGCCGCGCGTGCGGGGTCGTGTTCGATGTCGATGACCGTTCCCGAGATCGTCTGGTCGTCCTCGGATCGTTTGTGCGACAGTTCGGCTTTGTATCGGTGCGACGGGGCACGGAACGTTGAGCCGCCGCGACCGCGTCGTTGTCCTTGAATTCGTCGTCCCATTTAGAACACCCCGATTCTCGAGGCGATATCCGTCGCGTCGTCGGCCTCTGAGAGCGTGACGGTCGCCTTCTTTTTGCCCTTCGGCGTTACCTGCGTGTTGATCTTCACGATCGAGATGTCGTATCGGTTCTCGATTTCGGTGACGATCTCGCCTTTTGGGGCGTCGACGTCGACAATGAACTGCAACTTGTTGTCGAAGTCCATCTCGTCCATCGCCTTTTCGGTGACGATCGGATGGTGAATGAGTGTACTCATCGGTCAGCCACCTCCTCGATCGCTGATTCGGTGAAGATCGTCAGCCGACCGGCGTGGGTGCCGGGGGCGAGATCTTCGACGTTGACGTTCGCCGCAGTGGCGACGTCTGCGCCCGCGAGGTTCCGCGCAGCGCGCGAGGGTTCCTCGCTCGTCACAAAGAGGACCGACTTCGGTCGCTTGTACTTGCGGCCGCGTGTCTTCCCGCGTCCGGCACGAATCTTCCGATCGTCAGCCCGCTGGATGTCGGCGTGGACGCCGAGCGATTCGAGCAGTTCGACGACCTCGCGGGTCTTCACGAGGTCTTCGAAGTCGTCGCTCACGACAAGCGGCAACTCGAGATCCTCGTTGAATGCGTGGCCGCGCTCAGCGACGCGTTCGGCGTCAGCGGTCGCGGCGATCGCCGATCGCGTCGCGAGCTGTCGCTCCTTTCTGTTGATATCTTTGCCCTGGTCCTTCTCGGCTTTCGGCGGGTGAGCCTTGCGGCCACCGACGGCGTGTGGCACGCGTCGGGCCTGGCCGTTCTCTCGGGGGACGTGTGCGAGCCCGCGACCGCTGCCGAGCGACTCGGCTGGGGTTCGCATGCCCGCGAGCTTGTCCGCGCCGTATGCCTGTTTGCTGTTTGCCTGTGCGGCAACGACCGCCCGCTGGATGAGATCCGGCCGGTACGGCGTCTCGAAGACGGCCGGAAGCTCGATCTCGCCGGCGTCGTCACCGTTCAGGTCACGTACTGTTGCGTTCATGGGTTATCCCTGATTGGATGCGGTGGAGACGTAGCGCACCTCGGGGTCGAGGCGCGGTTGGTCGTTCGGCCGGATGGCCGGGCGGAACCGCAGAAGCCGCTTGTTCGGCCCCGGCAGCGAACCTTTGATGAGCGCGTATGCGCCGTCGACCTCGCCGTAGTTGACGAAGCCGCCGTCGACAGAGGCCTCGTCGCCCTCGCCGAAGTCGATGAGCCGTTTGTTGAGCTCGGTTCGCTGGTGGTAGCCGGTCTGTCCTTGCTGTGGAACGGTCGATCGCACGCGCGAGGGATTCCACGGACCGAGGTTCCCGATCCGGCGTCGCCATCCCTGGCGTGCGTGTTTGCCCTTCCGTTTCTGGACGCCCCATCGCTTGACGGGGCCCTGGGTCCCTTTGCCCTTCGTCACGCCGGAGGCATCGAGGTACTCGCCGGCGCGGAAGACGTCGCCGAAGGCGTGTTCGCCGCCGTCTTCGAGGAGTTCGAGTGCGAAGTCCGCACGTTCCTCGAGGGAGCCACCGCCGACGCGGGTCTCCATGACGTCTGGTTTCTTTTTCGGGACGTTTGCGAGTCCGCCGGGGACGGTGTGGGTGATGACGCGGAGGTCATCGACCGCTCCGTCGGCGACGAGTTCGCTGAGGGCCTCCGAGTCCTCCTCGAAGGTGTCTTCGGCCGGCAGATCGAGGACGCGATCGAGGTCCTCGTGGAATTCCGAGGTCCAGACCTCGGTAACCGGCTTCGCTCCATACGGCGTCTGTTCGTAGGCTCTGAGGGCGACCGCACGCATTGGTGGCGTCTCCACGACGGTGACAGGAACGGAAACCTCCATTCCCTCCCGCGGGGAGTTCGCCTCGTCGTTGACCATGACGACGTGAGTCATGCCGGCCTTGTAGCCGGCAAAACCCTGCAGCGCTGGTGCGCCGTCGTCATCTGGCCACGATCGCACGCGGGGCACCTCGCTGTTGCTCCGCGTCCGCGGGCCGAAGCCCATCGAGCCTTTTCGTGGTCTGCTTGGTTGTGGCATGTATTCACTCCGTGAGCGTTAGACACGCGAGGGACGCGAACATCGCTTCTTCAGTTCGCACCACCTCGTTTGCCTGTCGCGGGATCGTATTGAGCCAGAGGTCGAACCCCGGATCGGGTTCGACTGGATCGCCGTTTGCGTCGGCGATCGCCTCGGGGGATACCCCGAGCATGTCTGGAAGCCCTCTGCCCGGCGAGCCGAAGGCGACGGTGAGCCCTGCCCGCGTTTGCGGGAGGAGCTCGGCCAACCACGGCACGGAGAGTTCCGCTCCGTGCCGCGACGTGGCAATCCGTAGCCCGGACGCCGCAGCGAGCGCTTCCGACAGGTCCGCACGGTCGACGTCGAAGCCCGGTGGGGCCTCGTCGACGAGTCGCGCGCGGACCGGTTCTCGCGAAGAGATCCTGACGGTGACGCGCTCCCCCTCTGCCGGTGTCGCCATCGACGGCGGCACCAGGAGGGAGATCGGGTGTTGCAGTCCGCAATTGACCCGAACGCGGCCTTCAGATCCGACCTCGGTCACGATTCCCGTTTGCTCGACCGGCCCGTCAGGGTCGGCCGAGGTCCGTGATGAAGCCCGGAGCGGGGGGATGATCCCCGCATATTGGAGTTCGCTCCGTTGCTCCCACAGCTCCTGTCGGAGGTACGGGGGCGTTGCCGCGTACGACAACACCGTGGTGACGAACTCCTCGCCCCATCGGGTTTCGCCTTCCCGGTCAGGGAAAACGCGGAGCCGATCGGCCCCGAAAACCGCCGCCGCGCGGGCGACGTAGCCGAGCTTGCGAGTTGCCTCGCGTTTGTCCTCGGCCTCCCGAACGATCGACGACGGGACCAATATCGCTAGCCCGGTCATCGATCTTGCCTCATCACTAGACTGTACCCCTGATTCCGTACCAGGACCTAAAAGCGTAGCGGATTGAAACGCGGCTGTGGCGGGTTCACACGGCCGAAAACGGGCGATCGCCATGCGAACCCAACCCACGACCGAGCGGAGCCGACACCCACCTCACCACCCGACTGGAGACCGACAGACTTATTCTATTTAGGCAAACCTAAACTAACGATGGACGTCGCATCGTCGGCCCGAGCGGTTTTGCGGACGGTTCGCACCAATACAGGTGTCCAACTGCTTGGAACGATCGTTGTTCTCGTGATCGGTACGGTTCTCGTCGCCCGGTCGATCGACATCTCAACCGTGATCGACGCGATCGTCGACGCAAACCCCGTGCTCGTAGGCGCCGCAATTTGCGTCTACGCTCTGTCGTGGCCCCTACGCGGCGAGCGGTACAGGCGGGTGCTGGCTGCGATGGGACGACCGCTCGGTGTCGGCTTTCTCACCGCAACGGTGTTTCTCAGCCAGGCGGCGAATCTGATTGTTCCCGCTCGGGCGGGAGACGGCGTCCGTGCCTACCTGCTCAACGATCGCCGCGAGGTCCCGTACACCCTCGGTGTTGCGTCGCTTGCCGTTGAGCGGCTGTTCGATCTTGTCGCGATCCTTGCGTTAGGTGTCGCTGCCTTCCTCGCGGTGCTCCTCTCGGGAACGTCGATCGCCACGACCGAACTTCCTCGGGTGGGCCTTGCGGGCGCGACCGCTGTCGGCATGATCGCCGTCGGCGTTTCAGCAGTGACTGTTGGGCTCGTTAGAAGCGATCGGCCGATCGCGGCCGCGGTTCGGGCACGCGTCTCGGCGGGTCCGCTCTCACGGGTCGTCGATCCGGCACTCGCGTTCGCGCGAAACGTTGGAATCGTCGCGGCCGATCGTCGTGCCATGGCCGACATCGGCGCGTGGAGTCTCGTAGTGTGGATCCTCGATGTTATCACCGCGATCGCGGTGTTGGCTGCGTTGACCGGCGGAGGGCCGTCAGTCTGGCTGCTCGTCGTCGTTGGCACATTCGCGGTCAGCGTCGGCAATCTCGCGAAGGTGTTGCCTCTCTCACAGGGCGGCATCGGCCTCTACGAGGCAGCGTTCACTGGGCTCGTCGTTGCAGTCTCGCCGATCGCAGCGAGCACTGCGCTCGCGGCGGCGATCCTCGATCACGCGATCAAAAACGTGGTCACGCTCGTCGGCGGCGGCGCGATCGCGGTTTCGTGGAACGTTTCCACGGCGACAATAGACGGCAATCGACCACCCGATGAACATGAATCGGCAGATATTTAGGCTGACCTAAAATACTGTTGTGCAATGAGCGATACCCTGCCATATCGGTCTGACGAGAAGATCTGCGTGATCGTCCCGACGATCCGCGAGTACGAGTGCATGGAGGCGTACATCGAGAACGCCCGCGCGCACGGATTCGACACCGATCGGCTGTTCGTGCTTCTCGTCACCGAAGACTTCTGTGACACCGACGAGATGGAGGCGATGCTCGAGTCGTTGGACGTTGACGGTGCGGTGTACGACGGCTCGCGCCGCCAGGAATGGTACGACGACCAAGACGTCAGCGAGTACGCCCACGTCGTGCCTGCGGCAAGTCACGCAGAAACGAGCTTTGGGCTGTTGTACATGTGGGCGAACCCTCGCTTCGAGTACGGAATTTTCATCGACGACGATACGCTGCCACACGACGACGAAGACTTCTTCGGCCAACACATGCGCAACCTCGGCTTTGAGGGCGAGATTGAGCGCGTCCGATCGGACACGAACTGGGTCAACGTCCTCTATCAGAACGCTGAGGAGCATGGACTGTACCCGCGTGGATACCCCTATTCGGCCATGAACGAGACCGTCGAGACAGACACGACCCACCTTTCACAGGGATCAGTCGTCGCCTCGCAGGGCCTGTGGACGAACGTTCCGGACCTCGACGCCGTGCGGATCCTGATGGACGGCGATCTACAGGGCCAAGCACAGACCCGCACGACAGCCGACGACTTCGACGGGGACTTCGTCGCCGCCCGGAACAACTACCTTACCGTCTGTTCGATGAATCTCGCGTTCCGCCGGGAAGTGATCCCGGCGTTCTATCAGCTGCCGATGGACGACAACGAGTGGGAGGTCGGTCGCTTTGACGATATCTGGAGCGGCGTCTTCCTCAAACGCGCCTGTGACGTGCTCGGAAAACGGATTTACAACGGCGCGCCGCTTTGTGCGCACAACAAAGCGCCCCGATCGACCTTCGACGACCTCCACAACGAGGTTGCCGGACTCGAACTCAACGAACACCTCTGGGAACTCATTGACGATGCCGGCGCGGACGGCAACAGCTACGCGGAAGTCTTCGATTCGATGGCCGATCGACTCGCGTCGGGCTCCTTCGAGCAGTACCGAAACGGTGCGTTCTTCACTCACGTCGGCGAATACATGCGCGATTGGCTCGATTGTCTCGACGCGATCAAGCGTGCACCGGTGCCGGCGGACGACTGAACCGATGGGTATAAGACTATTTAGGTTGGCCTAAAATACATGAACGAGAACAACGGAGACGCAGACAGAATCGATCGCCGTCGGGTACTCGCAGGCGTTGGCGCACTTGGCAGCGTCGCGCTCGCGGGCTGTAACGGCCTTGGTGGCGGAAACGGCGATGGCAACGGCGACTCGGGGGGAGGAGACGGATCCGAAGAGCCGACCACTGAATCAACCGTGGGCCAGATCGGCTCTGGCCGGGAAGGACGAGACGCACCCGGCGGCGTGCCGATGGCCGACATGCCGGACCTCGCTGGAGAACTCACGGTATACTCCGGGCGTGGGGAGTTCCTCGTCGGCGAGATTGTCGGATTTATCGATGACCTGTATGACGACCTCTCGCTCACGGTCCGCTACGGCGGCTCAACCGACCTCGTCAACCAGATCGCAAACGAAGGGAGCGGCTCGCCCGCCGACGTATTCTACTCGGTTAACTCAGGCGCGCTCGGCGCACTTGCCGACGAGGGCCGTACAGCGTCGCTCTCCGAGGAGGTCCTCGACATGGTCCGATCGGAGTTCCACACTGACGAGTGGATCGGTACCTCCGGCCGCGCGAGAACGATCCCATACAACACCGACGAGTACGATGAGTCGGACATGCCGACCGACGTGATGGCGTACCCAGAGGAGTTCGACGGCACGCTTGGGTGGGCACCCTCCTACGGCTCCTGTCAGGCATTCATCACTGCAATGCGTATCATCGAGGGCGAAGACGCCACTCGGCAGTGGCTCGAAGACGTCCAGGCTGCCGGAATCGTCGACTATCCCGACGAGTTCGCCGCCTGTCAGGCAATCGCCGACGGCGAGATCGACGCTGCGTTCACGAACCACTACTACATCCAGCGCGTCCTCGACGGCAACCCGGAGGCGTCGATCGGCACGGCGTTCACGCAGGGCGACGCGGGTGCGGTGTTCAACGTCGCCGGCGCGGCTGTCGTTGACAGCACGAGCGACGCTGACCTCGCAGAGAATTTCATCCGACATCTCCTGTCGGCAGAGGCACAGGACTACTTCGCGCGATCGACATTCGAGTATCCGCTCGTGCCCGACGTGGAACCGATTGGCGATCTTCCAACGATCGACGAACTCGACGTCCCGGACATCGATCTGACGGAGCTGTCTGATCTCGCCGAAACCGTCGACCTCATGCGCGACGCCGGCATCGAGGTCTGAGACTCACAGACGATGGGGCGCGATCGAATCGACCGGGACACGCTCGTCGCCGCGGCGATCGCACTGTTCGCCGGCGCAGTGGTCCTTTTTATCTCCTCGACGGTTTTTGCGTACCACTCGAGTAACCACGACGAGGCAGTGTACCTCACACAGGCGGCGATGCTGCTGAACGGCCAGTTAGAGATTCACGCCGGCGAGCTCGCTGGCGCGTTTCGGCCGTGGTTCTTTATTGAGGACGGCGGTCGGCTGTACTCGAAGTACACGCCCGTCCCGGCGGCGATGTTCGCCGTCACAATGGCGCTGTTTGGCGAACCGCGGGTAACGCTCGCGGTGGTCGCCGCAGCCAACGCGGGATTGGTGTATCTTCTCGGGTCGATGTGCTTTGATCGCCGCGTTGGGATCGCTGCCGCCGCGGTGTTTGCGGCCTCGCCGCTTGCGATCGTCAATACGTCCACTTTCCTCCCGTACGCCCCCACTACTGCATTGAACCTCGCGTTCGCAGTCGCGTACCTCCGGGCGGTCAGCGATCGGTCGCTTCGTGCTGCTGTTGTCGCTGGGGTTGCGATCGGGCTGGCGTTCTTCGCACGGCCGTACACGGCGGTGTTGTTTGCCGCGCCGTTCATACTGCACGCGTGTTACGAGATCGTTCAGTCCGTTCGAGCGGACGGTCTCGTCCAGTCTGTCCGTGCAGACGGTCGCAGCTCGGTGACGGACAACCGTTCGCCGCCCGATCGAGCACCGCTCACAGAGCCGATTCGCCGGCAGGCTGTGATCGCCGCGCTCGGCTCGGCGTTCGTCCTGCTCACCCTCGCGTACAACCTCCGGCTGACCGGCGCAGCGCTGACATTCCCCTACGAGGCATTTGCACCGATGGACGGGCCGGGATTCGGCCGGCGACGGATTCTGGGACACTCGATCGACTACACACCCGAACTCGCGCTTGAAGCCAACGGCTACGTGCTGTGGTACTTCGGGACGCGCTGGTTCACTGCGGGTGCGATCGGCACGGCGGCGGCAGGAGTAGGACTCGCGATCGCCGTTCGGCGATGGCTGCGCGGTCGTGTTGATGACCCGGATCTCGGTCGCACTGACATGTCGTCATTCAAGCGGACCGCAGGCGTGCTCGTTGCGGGCTTGTTTGTCTCTGTCCCGCTCGGAAATCTGTTCTTTTGGGGGAATTTCAACATTCTCGCGACAATGTCGGACCCAACGGATGGGCTGATTTCGGGCCTCGGCCCGTTCTACCACTTCGATCTGTTGGTTCCGCTTTCGACCTTCGCCGCGGTCGCGACCGTCGCCGGCTACGATGGCCTCCGTCGCCTCCGGACGGCACTCACCCAGCGGACGAACCGGCGGGCGGCGACCGCACTTGTGGCCGCTGTCGCGATCGGAGCCCTCGCAATTGCAGGCGGTGCAAACGTCGCAGCGGTCGCGGACCCGATCGAGAAGAACTCCGCCAACGCCGACAAGTTCGAGCGGGCGTACGCGCCGATCGAGGAGACGGACTTCGAGAACGCGCTCGTCTTTATTCCGACACCGTACGGCGACTGGCAGCACCACCCGTTTCAGTACCTTCGACACGATCCGAGCCTAGACGGTGACGTGGTATACGCACTTGATCGCGATCCAGATGACAACTTCGCCGTGATCGACGCCTATCCGAACCGAACCCACTACCGCTACGCCTACAAGGGCGAATGGGTTCCCGATCCGAACAGACACGTCGTTCCGAAACTCGAGCCGATCGACGTTCGAAGCGGCGACCGTCTCGACGCCGAAACGAGGGTCGGTGTGCCCGGTTCCGCGGAGGTGACAACCGCACGAGTTCGTCTGGAGACTCATGACAGTTATGTTATAGAGACAGTCACTGATCCAGGTGAGACGATCGCCTTCGAGTGGACGATCGGTCCCGATGGAGCGTTTCTCAACGCGGTTGGCTCCGACGAAACTGTCGCGATCGACGAAACCGACACCGTGGTCGTGACGACGACGCTTGTCCAGCCGGACGGCTCGACGCTCACCTACCGGCAAGAAACGACAGTCCGGACTGACGGTGAGACCGTCGAGGCAATTTGGCCGCCGGAGCGATCGGTCTGTGCGCTCGTCACCGACTGTGGGAGCGAGGGAACGTACCTTCCCAACGAGCCAGATGCGCACCGCGACGGTGTGTTCTTCGAGACAACGCTGGAGGAGACCGAAGAATAACTCGTTTCAGCGGATCCGCTCTTCGAGACAGACTTTCACGATCGACTTCGCGATCGCGAGTCCACCCTCGATCGGGTCAAGTTTCGACTCGCCAGCGCGTTCGTCGTACCGGATCGGTCGTTCGGTCACGTCGTACCCGCGCATGAGCGGCCGAATGAGTAGCTCTGCGGAGAGCCCGGTGTTTTCTGTCCACGCAATCTCGTGAAGCAACTCCCGGCGGTATGCGCGCATTCCGGTTGTCGTGTCGTGGACGCGCTGGCCCATGAGGACGCTCGCGGTCAGCGCGAACAGGTGGTTGCCGAGGCGATTGAACGCCGGCATCGCCGCCGCGCCGTAGTAGAGCCGATCGCCGCTGACCACGTCGTAGCCCTCGTTGATCAACTCGAGGAACTCCGGCAGCTGTTCCATGGGGTAGGTGTCGTCGCAGTCGGTTGTGACAACGATCGGCCGATCGGGCGTCAACACGGCCTCGCGGACGGCGATGCCGTACCCCTGCGGCTCCTGTTCGATCACGGTTGCGCCGAGTTTGCGGGCGATCTCGGGTGTCCGATCCGAGGAACCGTCGACACAGACCACTTCGGCCTTCCCGTCCGTCACCTCGTCAATGTCTGTGAGGACCTGTGCGATCGCCTGCTCTTCGTTGTACGTTCCCATTACGACCGCAAGATCATCGAACGTGTACTCGTCGGTTTCGTCGGTTTCAGCTGACTCGTCGGTCCGACCGTTCGCTCGGAATCGCCCTGTGAGCTTCATTACCCGGCGTTATGCGGGCAAGTACTTAACACTTTAGGCTTGCCTAAAACAGATCGGCTGGGTGCGGGCCTACAGCGCTTCGTCGATGTGTTTGGCGGCTTTGAGCGCGATCGCGGCGATCGTGAGCGTCGGGTTCATCGCGCCGCCGGTCGGGAAGACGCCGCTGGAAGCGATCCAGCAGTTCTGCAGGTCGTGGGTCCGGAGATCGGGACGAACGACGCCGTCGGCCGAATCGTCGCTCATCCGTGTTGTCCCCATGTGGTGGTAGGCTGGCCCGGTGTTGTCGGGGCCGACCTGCCAGGTGATTTCGACGCCGAGTTCGGTCAGGATCTCCCGCTGAAGTTCGTTGGCCCGTTCGATCGTCCGAAGCGCCCGATCGTCGACTGTCCAATGGACGTCTGGAACGGGGTTGCCGAACGGGTCAGTCTGTTCACGATCGAGCCCAATGTAGCTGTCTTCGGTTGGCAGTTGTTCAACGAGCGCCCCCATTCCGATGTGGTTGCCGTAGTCCGCGCGAACCCGATCGAGCAGCGCGTCACCCCAGTCGTCGCCGGTGAGCGCCATCGTCACCGACGAGGGCCCGTCGTAGTTGAAGAACTCGAGTTTGAACGGGGCGATCTCCGTGTCGGCGTCGTCGTAGAACTGGTGGCACTCGCTCGTGAGGAAACCAATGTGGTTCTGTCTGGTCGGTTCGTCCAGCAACCCACCCATCCCTGCAAAGAGGTGATCCATGAAGAACGAGCCGACGAGGCCACTGGAGTTGGCGAGCCCTTCGGGGTAGTCGTCGGACTCCGAGAGTAACAGGAGCCGCGGGGTTTCGACGCCGCCCGCGGCGAGCACGAAGACGTCTGCTTCCTGTCGGTGTTCAGCCCCGTCGGGTGTGTTGTAGACCGCTGCGGTGATGCGATCGCGATCGTGTTCCAGCCGACCGACGACCGCCCGATCGATCACCGTCGCACCCTTCGATTCAGCTCGATCGACGTGGACAGTTGCGTCGTACTTCGCGCCGGAGGGACACACCGGCTGGCAGGTCCCGTAGCTCACGCACGCGGATCGATCGTCGTAAGACTCGGAGTTTCGGGCGTTCGGGACCGGATGCATGTCGATCTCGAGTCGCTCGCAGGCTTCGGCGAACAGACTGTCGCTGTAGGAGGGCTCGAACTCGGTCATCGGAAACGGCTCCTCACGTGGCGGCGCGTACGGATGATCCGCGCCGGCAACCCCGAGTTCGCGCTCTGCGGCCGCGTAGTACGGCTGCAGATCTGCGTAGTCGATCGGCCAGTCGACGCCGACCCCACGGGTGCTCTTGGAGTTGAAGTCGTCCTCGTGGAGGCGCATGACCATGCCCTGCCAGTGTAGTGTCGACCCCCCAATTCCTTTCACACGCGCGTGGTTCAACGGGTAGAACCACTCACCGCTGGCGGCGTGGGCATCCCGCTCGGGATCGCCGTCCCACACGTCCGGTCGATCGTACGAGGGTCGAATCGCCCGCTCTTGCCGTTCGAGTCGATCGGACGGATCGAACCGCGGGCCGGCGTCGAGCACAACGACGGTGTGGTCGGCTGCGAGCCGATCGGCGATGAGTCCGCCCGCAGGACCTGCACCAATGATACAGACCTCGGCATCGTCAACGGGCGTGCGATCGCGCCCACTCATTGCCCGCCACCCGGCCCCTGTGTATAGCTGCCCAGTCCGCCGGCATGGCCGATCGGATTCTCGATCCCAACAAGTTCACCGCCGGTCGGGGAGGTGAACAACGCGAGCAACAACTCGTTGACGACGTAGTAGCGGATTCGCTCGGCTGGGGTTCCGTTCGGGTCTTCGCCAGCGGTGTCCGCGCCCATCTCCCGGAGCAGCTGATCGACCGTTTCTGGTTCCATATCGACGACCTGGGCGTTGTACCATGACTCAGCGTGCTCATCGAGCGTTTGGATCGCCGATCGAAGCCCCTCGGCGTGGGGCGAGTCGTCGAGGCGACCATCGAGAAACGTGTTCACGAACCCGTCGATCCCCTCGACCTCGGTGGGATACAGGACGCCCGCAACGGCGACGAGCGTCGACCGGAGATGGTCGTCGTCCCCAGAAGACTGCGTATCGTCGCTGGCGTTGGTTTCAGCATCGGTGTTGTCGTCCGCGTCCGCCTCATCGTCGCTTGCGAAGTGCCGAGCGCCGTAGGCGATCCCGCCGGTCGCTCCAAGCGCGGCGAGCGCCGCGGTCGCGTCCCGGCGCGTCAGTTCCATGGACGAATTAGGCAAACCTAAAACTTATATCCGTCGAAGCAGGTTTATCACCCAGCGGGCAATACCGATCGCATACGCGGATTACCAGGACCTACATGAGAGGATACATTCAACGCATTACCGAACGGTCGCCCGACGATCGCCTGCCGATCGGGCTCACGCTGCTTTCTGGGGCGATCGCGGCCGCGCTCGTCTTTCCGATGCTGTGGTTGGTCATTGAGGCGGTCACCGTCGACCCCGATCGTGCGAGAGAGCTGCTTTTCAGCGCGCGAACGGCGGACGTGCTCGTCAACAGCCTGTTGCTCATGGTCGGCGTCACCGGGGCGTCGATCCTCCTTGGTGTCCCGCTGGCGTATCTAACGGTGCGGACGGATCTGCCCTTCCGTCGATTCTGGTCGGTTGCAGTCGCGCTGCCGCTTGTCGTCCCGAGCTACGTCGGCGCGTTTGCATTCGTCTCTGCATTTGGCCCTCGGGGGGCATTTCACTCGCTCTTGGAGCCGCTCGGGATCGAGCGGTTACCCGAAATCTACGGGCTTCCGGGCGCGATCTTTGTCATCACGCTGTACACGTACCCGTACGTCTATCTCACGACCCGTGCGGCGTTGATCACGTTTGACACGCGGTTGATCGATGCAGCGCGATCGCTCAACCACGGTCGGTGGGCGGCGTTTCGGCGGGTGACATTTCCACAGATCCGCCCCGCAGTCGCTGCTGGTGGCCTGCTTTCGGCGCTGTATGCGGTTTCGGACTTCGGGACGCCGGCGATCATGCGGCTGTCGGTGTTCACCCGACAGATCTATGTCGAGTACAACGCGTTTGGGCGCGATTATGCTGCGTTGCTTTCGTTGCAGCTGCTGGCGGTTGTGTTGGTCGTATTGGCGCTGGAGTGGGCAGTCCGATCGAACCGAACAGTCCAGGGCGGCGAAGGCAATCAGGTCGACAGCCGGGTGTCTCTGGGTGCGCTGCGGTGGCCCGCGACGCTGTTGCCCGCGGGGGTTTCGGTCATCGCGCTTCTCGTTCCGGTGTGGATCCTGCTTCTGTGGCTGTTCCGGACGACGACCGATCGCCGCCCATCGATGGCTTTCGAGTGGATTCAGGTTGTTAATTCTGTGAGCGTTGCCGCCGCGACGGCGATCGTCGCCGCGTTGGCGGCGCTGCCGATCGCATATCTCGCGGGGCGACACGACTCGTGGCTCGCGACCGTCTTCGAACGAGCGACCTACGTGGGCTTCGCCGTCCCGGGGATCGTCCTCGCGCTCGCGCTCGTGTACTTCGGAGCGGGCTACGCGCCTGCGATCTATCTCACGCTGCCGCTTTTGATCTTCGCGTACGTCGTCCGGTTCATCCCGCAGGTGGTCGGCTCGACCCGGACGTCGATTCTCCAGATCGATTCACAACTCATCGAGGCGAGTCGGACACTGGGAGAGACGCCCGTCGGGTCGTTCCGGCGGGTGAGTCTCCCGCTGGCGCGGTCGGGCATCGTCGCCGGCTCTGCGCTGGTGTTTTTGACCACAATGAAGGAGTTGCCGGTGACGCTCGTGTTGCGCCCGTCAGGGTTCGAGACAATTGTCACCCAGATCTGGCGGGCCCAAGAGACGGCATTGTACCAGTACGCGGCGGTGCCCGCGCTATTGCTGCTGGTGATATCTGGGCTCTCGATGGTGGTGTTGCTTGCCCAGGAAGACGCTGAAGGCGGACTCTGACTCTCTTCGGTGGCCGATCGGAGGTCGACTCACTCGTGCGATTTCTCTGGCCGAGTGTGGGTGTGGATCGATCGCATTCACTGACCGGGTTCGCAACGCTTTTATCCCTTTCCGGGGTTACTTTGAAATGCAACAAACGCACCACGCGCTGGTAGTGTAGTGGTATCACGTAACCTTGCCATGGTTACAACCGGGGTTCAAATCCCCGCCAGCGCATTTCTGTCGCGAGCAACGTTCGCGAGCGACTGCTATGCGTTGGGTTTGAATCAGGGAGCGAGCAGCGCGAGCGATCGAGGTTCAAATCCCCGCCAGCGCGCTACTGTTAGAGAATTGTTCACGAGTGACTGCTGGGTGCTAGGATTTGAATCAGAGAGCGAGTACTGCGAGCGACTGTTATGCGTTACCGATCGATCGCGCTCCCATCGCTATCGCGAACCGCAGCGACCTCCTCGGGAGTGACGACCGCGAGGTCGCCGTCGATCGTCCGTTTGAGCGCCGCGGTCGCTGCGCCCGTCTCGAGGGCGGTTTCGATCGACGCGTCAGCGATCCACTTGGTCAGAAATCCGCCGACGAAGGCGTCACCGGTCCCGATCGGATCGACGGTTTCGGTCTCGTACGTTGGCTGTTCGACTACCGTGTCACCATCGAGCGCGAGCGCTCCCGCCTCGCCGCGTGTCACGATGACGGTCTCCACATCATGTGTTGACGCGAGCGATCGGGCGATATCGAGGGCGGACCCGTCGAGATCGAGCACCTCGTGAGCGTCACGTTCGGGAACGAATAACAGGTCGATGTGATCGAACACCGACTCGTAGGTCGATCGCGCGGTCTCGGGCGTCCAGAGCTTCGATCGGTAGTTCAAATCGAACGCGGTCGTCGTCCCGCCGTTTCTGGCGGTCGTGAGGAGGTCGATGACCGTCTCGGAAAGGGTCTCCGAGAGTGCCGGGGTGATACCCGTCGTAAAGAAGACGTCTGCCTCGCGGATCGTCCCGGTCGGCAGCTCTGCAGCGGTCGCCGTCGTGACCGAGGCGTTGGCGCGATCGTAGATCACGTTCGTTCCTCGCGGCGCAGACCCGTACTCCAGATAGTACGCTCCTTGGCGGGCCTCGTCGCGTCGATCCCACACCACGTCGGTCTGTACGCCGTGGCTCTGTATCTCCTGGGTGACCCGCCGGCCGAGCGGCGAGTACGGCAGCTTCGAGGTCCACGTCGTCTCCGTGCCGAGCCGCTGGGCGGCGATCGCCACGTTGCTCTCGGCGCCACCGATTCGAAACGCAAGCTCCTCGGCGGTTTCGAGGCGCTCGCCGGGGGCCGTCGACAGCCGAACCATCGTCTCTCCGAACGTCACGAGCTGACTCATACCCATAGATCCCGAGGACGAGCCCATAACTCCGACGTTCTCTGTCCAGGACCTGACCGACATCCACTCTCACCCGTTCGTGGTAGAATCACGTGTATCAATCACCTATTACGAACTAGTAGTAGATAACCAATATATGAACAGCTCTTTTATGAGAGGATCGTGACGTTCTGGTATGGCACCGACCGCCGACCAAACGTTCGTACAGAAGGCCTGCGCGTACATCACGCGCGGCGATCGCGAGTTGCTTGTTTTTACTGGCCCCGGACACGACGGCTATCAGATACCGAAGGGGACTGTCGAACCGGGTGAGTCACCGCGAGAGGCCGTGTTCCGAGAGATCGCCGAAGAGAGCGGCCTCGGCGCGGTTTCGGGAGTCACACATCTCACAAGCGATCTCTGGGAGCGCCGCGAGTCGCGGTGGTACGCGAGACATTTCTTCCATGCTGATATCCACGAGCCGCGCGATCGCTGGACGCACGTCGTCACCGGCGAGGGCGAGGAGGCTGGTGAGCCGTTCGAGTTCAAGTGGGTCCCGATCCAGAATGAATCCGAGTTTGCGCTTTCGCTTGATGACTACGTCCATCTCGTTTCACCGGATCGCGGGAGAGGAACACCGAGAGTCACCGCCCACGCAGACTGAGATTTGCCATCAGTCCATCTCCGCTTTCGCTTCGGTCCCGCTCGGATGTTTTTTATTCGGCTTCGATCGATTCAGCTTCGATCGATCTATTCGGTTTCGATCGGTCTATTCAGCTTCGATCGATCTATTCGGTTTCGATCGGTCTATTCAGCTTCGATCGATCTATTCGGTTTCGATCGGTCTATTCAGCTTCGATCGATCCTGTCCCAACACCACTCTCCCTCTCGGTTGGTTTTTCGCTGTTTTGACCTGTACGCCACCGCCGGAGCACGACCACCAGACCGGCCCCGAGCAACACAAACCCGCCTGCGACTGCAAATGCGAGTAGATAGCTCTCGGTCCCGAGCCGGCCGCCCAGAATACTGCCGATCCCGCCAGCGAACGCCCCGAGCGCGGCGTAAACGCCGAGTGCCTCCCCGCGGAGGGCAGCCGGCGACAACTGTGTGACGATCGTTCCCCCGGTGACAGCGATGACCGACCAGGTGAATCCGATCGCCGCGAAGATTCCAGCGGTTACCACGACACCGGTCGAGGTTGACCCGAGTGCGAGCACCCCAACGGCGACTGCCGGCATCGCGAGTCCACGAATTCCGAGCCCGATCGCCTGGAACACCGCAACGTCCATCCGGCCGGCGATCGTCCCTGCGCCGGTAAAAAAGACGGCCGAGGCGAGGCTACTGATCAGGTAGAACGCAAAGATCTGATCGTCAGTGAAGCCGCTGTCGGCCAAAAACGCTGGCAGTGGCGCAAAGAACGCCGAAAAGCCCAGAAAGAACAGCGTGACCGCAAAAAAGTACACCGCGAGTGTGGGGGTGAACCGATCGACCAGCCGACCGGGGTGTAGCGATCGAAAGTCCGCACGGCCGACCGTGATCGGAAACGTCACTGCACGGACGCTGAATCGATCGGCCTGCCGGATCGCTCTCTTGAGTTTGGTTTCAGAGACCGATCGCTCCTGGGAAGGCCCCGGAAGGTACCGGGCCCCGAGCACAATACCGATCCCCCCGAAGCCTGCCAACACGTAAAACAATCCCTCCGTTCCCCCGGCGAGTCCGCCGGTATAGGCCGTCACGGCCCCCCAGATCGCACCGAGCAACAGGCCGAGTGCCCACCCGATGCCCTGATACTTGTTCAGTTCGGCGATCCGCGTGCTCCACTGCGTCTCTGGGGCGGTACTCACCGCAAGTAGCGTCACCACCGGCGTTCCCGCGGCGAAGGCGAACCAGATCGCAGCATTGGCCGCGATGACCGACGGGATCGTCGGAAGCAACGGAATCACGACCAACATGGCCGACACGATGAGCAAGGCGCCAAGGACGAAGGCGCGGTAGTGCCCGGTCCGATCGGCCAACCGGCCGAACACCAACGCGCCGGGAACGCCGACGAAAGCGGCAGCCGACGCAAGCAGCCCGAGTGCGAACGGATCGCCGCCAAGCGAGACGACGTACAGCGGAACCACGAGCGACGCGCCCCCAAGTGCAACCGACCCCGCAGCCCACGAAAGGAGCCATCCCCTCGACATTGCCGATCGATTCGGCGAACAGACACAAAAGGACCGTGGTCACTGGGTAGCTCCGAACTCTGGGTCCGATTGATCTGCGCCGTGCTCGGCGATCGGTTCGATCCTGACGCGTCGGACCCGCGTCGCGGCGGTGTCGAGGACGACAATCCGCACGCCGCTGAGTTCGATTCGATCGCCCTCCTCCGGGATCCGTCCGAGATGGTGGTTCAACAGTCCCGAGACGGTTTCGAAGGGCCCCTCGGTCGGGAGGTCATGTTTGAGAATCTGATTCGTGTATGCAATCGTCGCGTTGCCAGCGACGACTGCCGTCCCGTCTGACCGTGGCGTCACCGGATTGATCTCCCCGCGATCGAAAATCTCGCCGACGATCTCCTCGATCACGTCCTCACGCGTTACAAGTCCGACCACGGTGCCAAACTCGTCGACGACGATTGCCATCTGGGTCGCCTCGGTTTGCATCTCCGCGAGCAATTCGTCGATCGGTTTCGACGCCGGAACAACGGGTACGTCCGTGATGATTTCGCTGATTGCTCGTCCGTCCTCAGCCGCGTCGAGTGCGTCTCGAATGTCGAGCACGCCGAGAATTGTGTCACGGGTCTCTTTGTAGACCGGCATCCGTGTTATTCCTCGCTGTCGGAAGCGCTCGATCGCCTCCTCCGGTGTCGTCTCAATCGACACTGCGGCCATCTCTGTCCGCGGGACCATCACCGCCTGCACGACGGTCTCTTCGAGGTCAAGCACGCGACGGATCAACGCGCCCTCGTCGCTGTCGAGCACGCCGGTCTCCTCGCCGCTGAGGACGATCGTTTCGATCTCTTCACGAGAGAGATAGGACTCGAAGCCTGACTCCCCACCAGTGAGGCGGTTCACGGCGTTCGTGGCTACCTCGAAAATAAAAAGCAACGGCCGGAGGACCCGCTGGAGCACGACGATCGGCCGAGCGACCCGGAGGGCGTGTTTCTCCGCGTGGGCGACCGCGTAGGACTTGGGCGCGATCTCGCCAAGGACGATCACGAAGACACTCGTAAACACCGTCGCACCCGTTGCCGCCTGACTGGCCGGCAGAAACTGGACGAAGACAGCGGTCGCGACGCTAGCAGCGGCAATGTTGGCGACGTTGTTGCTCACGAGAACTGTTACGAGGAACCGATGGGGGTTCTCTCTGAGCGCCGCAAGCGAGTCACTCCCGGGGGTCTCAGCAGCAACGAGCGCGTCGATTCGGTGGCGGGCGATCGAAAACACCGCGAGTTCGCTGCTCGAAAAAAAGCCACTGATTGCCGTCAGCGCGACGATCGCCGCCGCCCCAAAAAGCGTGAGCGTGAGAGCCATACGTGGGATCATATGAGCAATCGCAAAGAACCTGTGTCCACCATCGGTAGCCGGTTGCCGAGGGGGTATATAATGGCCCGTCGAACGACGGCAAGGCGTTGGGGCCAACGGGTGCGTATATTCACACAACATGTCCACAGCGACATCTGCGATCGACGACTGGCTGCCAACGGGTGGGCAGACGGTCGAACAGCGAATGGTATTGGCCTCCCGTCTTGTGTTCATTGCGTTGACAGTCGGCTTTGCGATCGCCGCGGCGGCCGGCTACAGCATGGCACTTGAAACGCAACTCGGCATCTACCTGTTTGGGATGGTCGCGATCAACCTCCCACACGGCGGCTACGAGCACTTCTCGAACGTCCGCCGACGCGGGCTTCCGTTCGGGATGCGGTACGTCGGACTGTACCTCATCGGTGTCGCCCTCTTTGTTTCGGTGCTGTTCGTCGCGCCGGTCGCCGGACTCGCGCTCGCGCTGTCGGTCGCGATCGCAAAGGGTGGCCACGGCGGGCTGCGTGTCATGGACGCGCTCGTCGGGACTGATCATCTCCAAACTCGCCCTCAACGGACGCTGGCGGCGCTCGTGCGCGGCGGGGCGGTGATGGTCGTTCCAATCTATGCGTGGCCGGAAACCTTCGCCGCCTTCTCGACGTACATGGTGAACATCTTCGAAATGGGTGCGTTCGCCAGCCACAGCAGCTACCTCGGGACGTCGCGGCTCGTCCTCGCGGGGCTCTTTGCTGTCGCTGTCGGGGTGCACGTGGGACTTGGGTTCGTCCGAGCCGGCGGTCCTACGGCGCTGTTTTCCGCTGAAGCGCGATCGACCCCTGCGATGCGATCGTGGCTTGTGGATGTCGCCGAGACGCTGCTTTTGATCGCGTACTTCGCGGCGGTGCCGGTCGTCGTCGCTGTTGGGTTGTACTTCCCCATCTGGTACTCACTCAGACAGAGCGCACGCGCGAGCGCTGTCGAACGATCGCTTCCCGATCCTGCACCCGACGACGGACTCCCAACGGTACTCGCTGGTGGGATGTTCCTCGTCGGCGCAGTCGTCACATTCGGGCTCGCGGCCCTCTTGTGGTCGATCGTCCCGAACCCCCTCGGCGGATCTGGATCGCTCCTGGCTGGCGGTGTCGCGTTCTACAGTATTTTCGTGAGCATTATCGCGCTACCGCACGTGGTCGTCGGGGCGTGGTGGGACCGCGAGCGTGGGATCTGGTACGTCCCGTAGGTTAGCTGTCAAGTACGGTTCGTCGCTCAGCTGTCGACGACCGATGCCAACAGTTCGCGCTGAGCGGCTGCGAGGTGTTCGGCGAACGTCGATCGGGCAATGTCGAGCGCATCGGCGACCTCCTCGGCACTGTGCTTGCGGGGATAGGCAAAATAGCCCATCCGATAGGCGGTTTCGAGCACGTCCTGTTGCCGCGCTGTTAGTCGTCCGCGGTCGACGATCGTGAGATCACGGCGATCTTCTTCCGTGGCGTCCCGGACGAGGTAGTTGACGGAGACGCGTGCGCCAGACGCCGAGAGTGCGTCAACGACCTCTCGGAGCGCGGCCGCCTCTGGGAGGTGGACCGTGATGTTGAGTTGGCCGTCGCGAACCTCGACGTTGTCGATCGGGTGGCCGGCGGCTTCGACGCGCTCGCACGCACACGACTCCGTTTCGCGTTCGAAACGGTACATCGTTCGATCGCCCGCGTCAAACGTCGTCTCGGCGTCGATGGCGTCTGACCCTGCCGCTTCGATCGATCCCGTGGTGGTGAACGACTCTGTCACTATCCCATCGCTCGCACGGGTCCACGTGACGTCGGAGACTGAAATCTCGTTCTCTGTGGACACTGATGCGAGTGGACACCCGTTCGGATCCTCGACCGCAATCTCGGCTCTGACCCCCGACACACTGTGAACTACGGCCGCGATCATTATAAAGAACCGCCGAGCGACGGCGACGACAGGAACCGATCGGGCCCCTATGTAGATACATGTGTGCGAACCGAACCACGGCAGCCGATGAGACGCGGATGACGGGTCGATCTGATCAGCAGGGCGGGTCGAACGACCCCACCGCTCTTTCCGGGCTCGACACGGTCGTGATTGGCGGCGGAATCGGCGGCCTTTCGGCAGCGTGTCACCTCGCAGGGCGCGGCGCGGATGTTCGGCTTCTCGAACGGCACGACACACTCGGTGGCGTCGCTGGTCGGATCGAGACCGAGGGCTTCCGTATCGACACCGGCCCCTCGTGGTATCTTATGCCGGATACCTTCGAACGGTTCTTTTCGGCTTTCGATCGTGAGCCGAGTGACTACTACGATCTCACGCGATTAGATCCCCACTACCGGGTCTTCTGGAAGGACGGCGATCGCATCGACGTGCCAGACGACCCTGACGCGTTGCCCGGGCTGTTTGAGGCCTACGAATCCGGTGCAGGAGACGCACTCGAATCGTATCTCGACATGGCCCAACACGCCTACGAGGTTGGCATCGAGGAGTTCGTCTACCGCGATCGATCCCGATTCCGTGACTGTCTGGACCCCCGAATCCTCAAAGCCGCTCGTGGTGTCGACCTGCTCTCGTCGATGCAAGAGTACGTTGAGGAGTACTTCGAGCACCCAAAGCTCCAACAGCTCGTCCAGTACACGCTCGTGTTCCTTGGCGGTTCTCCACATAACACGCCGGCGATCTACACGCTCATGAGCCACGTCGATTTTAATCTCGGTGTCTACCATCCCACGGGGGGAATTGCGTCGGTGATCGATGGCATGGCCGACCTCGCGACTGAACTCGGCGTAGAGATCGAGCCGAACACTCCGGTCTCGGCGATCGAACCGCATCCTGACGGCGTGCTGGTTTCAGCCGACAACAAGACCCACACAGTCGATCGTGTTGTCTCGAACGCAAATCCGTATCATGTCGAGCGCGATCTCCTTTCGCCCACGGCGACGGAGTACGGAAACCAGTACTGGGAGGACCGGACCTACGCCCCCTCAGCGTTTCTGATGTACTTGGGCGTCGAAGGCGAGGTCGATCCGCTGGCACACCACACCCTCGTGTTGCCGACCGACTGGGACGACCACTTCGAGGCGATTTTTGACGACCCCCAGTGGCCTGGGGACCCTGCCTATTACGTGAACGTGCCGACGGTGACGGACGACACGATGGCCCCGGCCGGTCACTCGGTCGTCGTAGTTCTCGTTCCGATCGCTGCTGGGCTGGCTGACGGGGAAACGGCGCGATCGCGCTACCGCGAGCAGGTGCTTTCGGATCTCGCGACACACACCGGTGTCGATCTCCGCGACCGGATCGTCTTCGAGCGCTCGGCATGCGTCTCCGAGTTCGCCGATCGGTTTTCGCTGCCGAACGGAAGCGCGCTCGGGCTCGCACACACGCTGAGACAGACTGGACCGCTTCGCCCCTCGATTCGGTCCTCGGCGATCGACGAGCTGTACTACGCCGGCTCGTACACCTCTCCGGGGATCGGGGTACCGATGTGTCTGGTGAGCGGCGAGCACGCGGTCGATGCGCTCGAAGCTGATGCGACCGCAGGGCCGATCGGACGGCTCGTCTCGCCGCCAGCGTGGCTGTCGTCGTAATAGCTCCAAGCTTCACCCAGTCGCTACCGTGTTGTCTCCGCGTCGATCGTCGCCTCGAACGCAGCGTCGATCGCCCGCTCGGTATCAGCGGCTCGATCGTCGATCTGCGTTTCGAAATCAGGATCGCCTGCAGCGTCGAGGTTCGTCCGGACGGTGAACACGGCTGCCAGCCCGGCCGCGTGGGTCAGGTATGCGCCGGTGATCGCGTCCGGGACCGCCGAGCCAATCCCTTGCGTGACGACGGTTGGTGCTTCGTCGAGGATTGTCAAACAACTCTCCGCGATCGTCAGCGGGACACCGATCGCACGCTTCGATCGTCGCCCGCGAGTCGACTCTGCAGCCTCAGTGGCGGCCAACAGCGCGTCAACGGCCTCGGCGTCGGCATCGGCGAGGGTAAGCAGGTGATCTCGCTGCGTGTGGAACACTTTGCGGCTGTGTTTGAGCGCGTCCGCGGTGGCGTGGCTGTCTCTTGGTCCGTCCACGGTGTAGCGACGGTCTCTGGGCCCGTCCGCGGTGTTCGCTCCAGCTCTTTCAATCGTGTGGATACAGACCATCTCGCACAGCGCGGCCCCCATCGCGCCGACAACTGCCGCTGTTGATCCACCAGCGGGTGTGACCTGTGGGGACGCGATCGAGTCGAGAAATGCGTCGATCGAGCGCGATCGGTACGACATGCAGTTTTTCATCGCGGTGTGGGCGCGAAAGGTCTTGTGCCGATCGGCGATCGGGCTACTGGCACGCTGACTCTAGGGATCCATCTTACAAAACCACCTCCTAAGCGTTCTCTCACCTGGTTTCGGCGGGTAAGCGAGAGGCTATACTCCCAGCAACCGTTATATTAACTATGCACTCACCGCGCAAGACTGACCCGCTCTTGGTAGGGGTTTTGAGTCTGCACAACAGCGCGGAAACCAAAGCCATCTGCAACGCGGTGACCGAACTCGGTCACACGCCCGTCTGGATCCGTCGTGAGGACTTCTCATGGTCGGTACAAGACGGGACGATCGAGATCGAGCCGTCGGTCGACGTACTCTGCAACCGGCTATTGTTAACGAAGAGCGATCGACCGCTCGAGGAGATCGAGGTGCTCGGGCTGTTCGAACGCACAGTCCCAACGCTCAACGGCTCAGAGGCGGTTTCACGGGCGATCCACAAGGTCAGAGCCGCATCGGTTCTCGCTGACGCTGGTATTCCAGTGCCCGACGCATACTTTGCGATCAGCGGCACCCGGTTACAAGATCGCCTCGACAGCCTTGACGGCCGGGCGGTTCACAAAGCGGGAATCGGGACGAACGGCCAGCGGATGGAGTCCGTCCGATCATCGGACGCGATCCCACCGCGGATCCAAGGCTGGCAATCGTTCCTCCAGTCGTTTGTCGAAACCGACGGCGAACGGCCCTCCGACATCCGGGTATACGTTGTCGATGGGGAGGCCATCGGCGCAATGCGACGGACTGCCGCTCCGGACGAATGGCGATCGAACGTCGCCCGTGGGAGCAGTGTTGAAGACGTCAGCGACAGTCTCGAGTCGGCCGCGTACGATCTGGCGATCGACGCGACGGCCGCGCTCGGGCTCGATTACGCCGGTGTCGACCTGATCTGCTCTGCCGACGAATGGTACGTCCTTGAGGTCAACGCAACCGCCGGGTTCAAAGGATTCAGCTCGGCGACAGGTATCAATCCGGCCGCAGCGATCGCCCAGGCGGCGATCGAACGTGCCGGTGGCCGGGTCGATACTGCGGCGCTTGCGGCTGTTCGCGAGGAGTTTGACACCTCACCCCCTGACACCAGCTATCGGCAACGAACTGAGCGTGACACCGAAACGCCGACGATCGGCTACACTGCCGATGTAACAGTTTCTGGAACTGACGGCCGCGTGGACGCCGTTGGGAAAGTTGACACCGGCGCGCGACGAACGAGCATCGACACCAAACTGGCCGGAGAGATTGGTGTCGGTCCGATCGTTGGACACGCGACGGTCCGGAATGGTTCGGGAATTCGCCGCCGCCCGCTGGTGGAAGTGTCGATCGGCACCGACTCGTTATGGCACACCGTCGAAGCCAACATCTCCGATCGAAGCGGCATGCGGTACCCGGTCTTGCTCGGCCGTGACGTATTAACTGACTACCGGATCGACCTCAGCCGTCGCGCTGGTGAGGAATAAGTGTCGGACCTCTGGACAGCGAAGCCGCGAATTCGCCAGTCGACACGCCGGTCAAAAGACGAGCCTTGCTAGTTCTTTAGCCGAGCAGACGCCCTCGATACGGTCCTGTTCGATCCCATCAGTGTACGCGACGATCGTCGGGAGTCGCTCGACGTCTGCGATCTCAGCTAAGACTGGATTGGCTTCGACGTCAACGCCGAACACTGTAACTGAAGTGTCGGCTGCAAACTGCTCGACGATCGGCATAATCGTGCGACACGGCTCACACCACTCAGCATAAAACAGAATGACCACTCGCCCGGAATCTGCTACTGACGCGGCAAGCTCTGCGGGGGTCGAGATTGGCTCGATCGGGTTGTCAGCGCGTTCTGGCCCGCTCTGGCTGTTGCGCTCTGTGGACATACCACAATCTTCTGACTGTGGGCCATAGCTGTTTGCTGAGTGTTTCGTTACCCCATGGGTAGTCACTCGCTTGCGAACAGATCAGCGATACAGCCGAATCCACATACGATCGCCAAACGGCCGATCGTACGGGATCTCGAGGCGATCGTACACTGCCGCTGGAATCGCGATGTCCGCAAGGTACAGTGCGCCGAAGCCGGCAGTTGCGTCCATCCCCGTTTTCGGGAGCGCGAGCGTGATAGTCCGATCGGGCTCGACAGCCACACCCTGAATCGCCCCGGTTGTCGCGTCTCGGCCTGACGGTATGTCGAGTGAGCAAACTGCCGCCGAGGTGTCTTCTGTGGCAGCTATCAATCTCTGTGCATCCCCGCGGACCGGCCCACTCAACCCGTAGCCGACGAGCGCGTCGACAATCGTCTCTGCATCCGCGATTGGCCCCGGTGCCTCCTCACCGTGATACACGGGGACGCCAGACGCATCGAGGATCCGGTACTGCCTCGCCGCCGCACCGGAGAGCTCTGTCGGCGGGCGATCGAGAACGACTGTCACGTCACATTCGTGATTCGTGAGGTGTCTCGCAGACGCCATCCCACCGCCGCCGTTGCCACCGTTTCCGGCAACGACTACGATCGGTCCTGCGGCGAGTTCACGCGCGTGCCACGCCAGCGTCCGGCCGGCGTTTTCCATCATTTGCAACAGTGCAAGGCCGATCGTCTCGACAGCAACTCGATCGACATCACGCATTTCCTCTGTGGTCACGGCAGTAACGCTGACTCCAGTCTCCGTTTCGAATGCGTTCGGTTGCACACCGCTATTGGCGCTCGCGAGCACAAAAATTTGGTCGGCAGGTCACACCGATGGAGGAAAGTAGCCACTAGAAATTAAGTTACCATCAGTAACTACTTTGCGCGTGGCCGCATAGTTTTGAACATGACCGAGCAAGACATGGCTATTCCTGTGTGGTGTGCAGGCGAGGAGTGGTGTCCGATCACCTCGACGGCGACGCTCATCGGCAAGAAGTGGCATCCGGTCGTCATCCACCGACTGCTCGAGAATGGGCCGCTGGGGTTCAATGAGCTCAAACGTGAGGTTGACGGCATCTCGGGCAAAGTGCTCTCAGACTCGCTGGAAGACCTCGAAACGAAGTGTCTGGTTAATCGCGAGATCGTGAGCGAAAAGCCGTTTCGGGTGAGCTACTCGCTCACTGAGCAGGGACGATCGCTCGAGCCGGTAATCTACGCGATGCGCGACTGGGGCATGGAGCATCTCAGTCCTGCTGAAACGAAAGACCAATCACGGGCGTAGGTTCTCGTTATCGATCGGGTGCGAGTCCGGCTTCACGCATGTACCCATCCAGTGTGTCGACGAGCCGATCGGCGAATGCCTCGTCGTTGATGTCAGTGTCCATTTCGATCAGTTCGATCCGCTCGTCGATTTTGTCGCGGATCGCGTCGAAGAGTGCGGCGTCGGCCCCCGGATCGTAAAACGGCTCACCCTCGACATCGAGCATTGAGACACCCGCAAGCGGCAGTGCGATCGCCGTCGGACCCGTCGCTGCATTGAGCTTTCTGGCGATAATCCCGCCGAGTTCGGCGTTCTCTTCCGGCGTCGTTCGCATGAGCGTCACCTGTGGGTTGTGCACGTGAAACTGTCGACCCTCGAATGCCTCAGGGACGGTGTCGCGGGGGCCAAAATTCACCATGTCGAGTGCGCCCGTCGAGACAACCTGCGGGATTCCCGCTTCGGCGGCCGCGTTCAGCCGATCAGGCCCGGCACTGAGCACGCCACCGACCAGTTCGTCGGCGCGTTCGGTCGTCGTCACGTCAAGAACTCCATCGATGATCCCTTCCTCAATGAGTGACTCCAACGCTTTGCCGCCGGTGCCAGTTGCATGAAAGACGATCGTTTCGTAGCCGCGTGCTTCGAGTTGCTCGCGGGCGGTCTGGACGCACGGTGTCGTCACCCCGAACATCGTGATCCCGATGGTTGGTCGATCGTCAACTGCAACGTCCGGGTCGTTGGCGACCATTCCCACAACAGCTAGGGCGGCGTTCGAGATCACCTGCCGTGAGAGCTGATTCAATCCCTCGATATCTGCCACAGAGTACTGCATGGCGATATCGCGAGAACCCACGTACGGTTCGGTATCGCCAGAGGCCATTGTCGAGACCATATACTTCGGCACGCCGATCGGCAGCGCCCGCATCGCAGTTGTTGCGATCGACGTGTTTCCCGATCCACCGAGTCCAAGCATCCCTTCGAGGGTACCGTCTTCGTACAGTTCGAGCGTAATTTCTCGTGCACCTTCGCCCATCGTCTCGATCGCCTCGCCGCGATCGCCTGCCTCTCGAAGGGCTTCAAGTGTGGTCCCACCAGCTGCTGCGACGGTCTCGGCCGACGTATCCGGCTCAAAATCGGGGTCACCCATTACGCCAACGTCGACAACGTGGACGTCGATACCTTGGGACTCAATTACGTCACGAGCGAAGCCAAGTTCCTCGCTTTTTGTATCCAGCGTGCCGATGATAACGATCGCCATCCTAGAACTCGACCTCTTTGAACTCGCGTGCTTGGTTCTCGATCGCTGTCTCTGTCGGGAGTCGTTCGATACTCGACGCCCCGAAGAACCCGACGACACCGTCTGTGTTCTGTAAGACGTATTCCGCGTCGTCAGGCCAGGCGATCGGCCCGCCGTGACAGATAACGAGTACGTCCTCGTTGACGGCTGTGGCCGCGTCGTGGTGCGCCTGGACGCGATCGGCTGCGGCCTCCAGATCGAGTGCGGTCTCCGCCCCAATGTCCCCTGAGGTGGTCAGCCCCATATGTGAGACGATCACGTCCGCGCCGGCTTCGGCCATCTCACGTGCCTGCTGTTCGCTGAAAACGTACGGACACGTGAGCATGTCCTTTTCCGCAGCGATACGGATCATCTCAACCTCCTTGTCGTAGCCCATCCCGGTCTCTTCGAGGTTCTGTCTGAAGCCGCTGTCCTCGTCGATGAGGCCCACGGTAGGGAAGTTCTGGACTCCCGAAAAGCCTCTGCGCTTGAGATCTTCGAGGAATACATCCATCTGTCTAAACGGATCGGTTCCGTTGACGCCGGCGAGTACCGGTGTATCCGAAACGACCGGCAACACCTCGTGGCCCATCTCGACGACGATCTCGTTGGCGTCGCCGTATGGAAGTAATCCCGCGAGTGAGCCCCGACCATTCATGCGATACCGACCGGAGTTGTAGATGATCAGTAGATCGACGCCGCCGCGCTCTGCGAACTTCGCAGAGATCCCGGTTCCAGCGCCTGCGCCGATGATCGGCTCGCCCTGTTCGACCGTTTCGGTGAGCCGCTGCAGCGACTCTTGGCGTGTGAACTCCATAGGCCGATCGACTCAAGAATCGGGCAGTTATTCAATATATGGTATGAATTAACACATATTAGAATATTGAAATTAAATTTCATGCACTGTAATCATATGTTTTCCCAATATTTGCTATTTCCACTCTCGTCGCACTGCTGTTGTACATTGTGCTGTCTTTCAAACACAATTATTATTTAACAGAGCATGAGAGTGATCCGCTCCATCGGAGGGCGTACCGCTTTGTTCGCCAACGACCATGCGTCTCGAGATTCGTTGTCTGGGCCGCTACCGTGGTGACGCGCCGACAATCTCCGCAATCAGTTGCCGGGCGGCCGCTCGGACGGCCTCGTGGCTCGATCGCTTCGGCTCCCACCCAAGCGCGGCGAGTTTTTCGATCGATAGCCGCATTTTCGGGACGTCCCCGGTCCACCCTCGATCGCCGCCGGTGTAGGCGTATTCGGGGTTGATTCCCATCTCGTCGGCGACGATATCGGCGATCGCGGTCACAGACGTTGTCGTCCGCGTTCCGAGATTGTACGTGTTGAGATCCTCTTCGGCGGTCTCGACGACGTGCTGCATGGCCTCGACACACTCTTCGACGTGCATGTAGGACTTCTCCTGGCGACCGTCGCCGAGAATCTCGAGTTCAGTGGGGTCGTCTTGTAGTTTCTCGATAAAGTCGGGGATGACGTTGCCGCGCTGGTGTGGGCCAACGATGTTCGCAAAGCGGAACACCCACGCGGTGAAGCCGTAAGAGTGTGCGTACGTCGAAAGGAGTGCCTCGTCGGCGAGCTTCGAGGAGCCGTAGATCGAGATCGGCTCAAGTGGGGCGTAATCCTCGGGCGTCGGCCGGGGTGCTTCGCCGTACACCGTTGACGAGGAGGTGAACGCGAGTTTGTCTACGCCGACCTCTGTCATTCGTTCGAGAACGTTGTACGTCATCTCGGTGTTTTCTTCGAACAGCGTCCGGTCGTCGTCGAAGTTTGTGTCGGTGTACGCCGCGAGATGAAAGACGATGTCTATCTCGTCGGTGACCGCCTCGGCCACGTCGTTTTCATTGGTCATATCGGCGTCGACAAACGATGCGCCCTCGGAGATTCGATCGCGATTCCCCTTCGAGAGGTCGTCGGCGACTCGGACTGTTGCTCCCTGTTCGAGCAATCGCGCGGCAAGATGGCTGCCGATCAACCCCGCCCCGCCGGTGATGAGCACGTGCGCGTCCGCGAGTTTCATACGTATCGATCGGTTGACTGGTGTAAGTAGGTTCCGTCTCGACGAGCGACCCGTGTACGACAGGCAGGCAGTTCCCAATCGCGCTTTCGCGTTGGTAACCCGCTTACCCCTAGCTCAAATTACGTATTTAGCCCTCCCTGTCATGTGTAGTTACTGTCGGTAACTTACATATGGCAGCTGAAACGCAGACTTCGACGGCAACGGAATCGGACGGTCAGAACAAGTGGCTCGCTGGCGCAGCCGGCGGTTTTGCCGGCAGCATTCTGTTCGGGCTCATCCTGCAGTTCGTCGTTCCAGCACCGATGCTGGAGATGGCGATTCCGGCGATGTACGGGATCGAAGGACCCGCACTCGCGGCCGGGTGGGCGATCCACCAGTTCCACGGCGTTGTTCTCGGGCTCGCATATGTCTCACTCGCGGAGTTCACGCCGCTGCGAGAGACCGCAGGAACGATCGGCGGGGCAATCGGCCTCGGCGTTGGCTACAGCGTGGTAACGACGCTGTTGCTCGCGGTGCTTGTCATGCCAATTTGGCTCTCGGTAGTGGGATTCCCCGGCGCGCCGCCGTTCCCGAACATCGCGATTCCTGGGACAATCATCAGCACGATCGGGCACATCGTCTACGCCGTCCCGCTTGCGCTCGCCTACGCGATGGCCTCGGAGTGATCGCTCCCAACATCCAACAATCATGACAGCGCACTGCCCACCACCAGAGATAGAACCGAGCGATCGCCAGAACCGATCGGCGATCGCTTCCGCGGCTGCGAAGACGACTACGACCACAACGCGTGCGGTCCGTGGGACGACCTTCTGGCTCTCGATCGTCCTCCCGTTTCTCGCGCTTGCGCTGTTTGCGATCGGAACTGAGCGGGCGACACTATACGCAGTCGGCCTGCTCGCTGGAAGCGCAGTCACCGCGTACCTCGGTCACAGCTACTGTGTCCGATGACGACCGATCCGGCGGTTTTTGACCACGTCCAAACCGATGAGGACCGCGATGCACTTCCAGCCGGCACCTATCGCGTTGTTGGTGTCTCGTCGAACACCGTTGCGCTGTTACGGGTCGGCTCCGCAAGTGGTTCGCGTACCCATACCGGCGAGGTCCGACACCTCCCAATCGAGAGGTACCGATCGCTGGATCCAGCGGAGAACCCGGATGTGGGCTCTGCGATCGGGACGACGCTCGTGATCGTCGGCACGACGATCATGCTTGCTGGGGTCTTTACTGCTGCACCGCAGCTTGTGTCGGTTTCAACCGATGTGTTCGTCTTTTTTGGCGTACTCGTCGCGGCGATCGGGCTGGTGAAACGTGGCTGAGTCTTAATAAACAACGAGAGTTCTCCAGTTTTCTCGAAGTATCTGTTTTTACCTTTCGCAAATCTTCGATTTGCTCAACGCCTGACCGGTGGGTGAACCGCGTACGCTTGCCTAATGTTCGGTCTCCTCGATGCACCGACGAACCATATCTTCGGAAACTGCACCTGTTGTACCGGCGTAGTACCCGTCTTTCCACAAATTGCTTCACCAGAAGTACTGTTATTTGATTTTAGTGCGACACTTGCGAACCATTCTTGCGAATTGTTCGCTTCGAGTAACCCTTGAATTGTTTTAATATCTCGACAGGGCTCTATTTTGGGTCAGCCTCCACAAACAAGTGAACGTGCTCGGTGGGAATCTCCATCGACACAATCTCGTGACCGAACCGCCCAGCAGTCTCCCGGAACAACTCCGCAAGTTCGTCTTGAACCATCTCCACCACTCCGTGTTGGTACTGAGCGTGTGCAATTGTATTCGCGTTAACAATTACTTTCCCACCAGTGTCCAAGAACCGTCGGCTCAAACGCGTTTGAATCGAATTTCTGAATATCTGAATTTCTGAATATCCGAATCTCTGTCGCAACGCGCCGCAAGCGCTGCTATATTCTGCGGCTACATAGCGATTCGATGGAGGCATTGAAACTTACTACACCCAAACATATTTATTTGTAAGATAGTCTGGATATAGTATGGTCAGTGTCGATCGTACTCGCCTTTTTGCGACTTTCTTTTCGCTTCTGTTATTAATAAGTATGATCAGTATCGGGTTTGGTCCCAGTGTCGGGGCTTCACCCGCTCCAGAAGACAGCTCACAGCGAGATAACACAAATCGGCTACCGGGTGAGGCATATACTCAAACTGATAGTATCGATGCTGAGATTGTTGATGTTGATTATGACTCTGGGATTCATAGAGAAGGCGATCCAGTTCGAGTAACGGTAACCGTAGAGAATACTGGGTCTGAATCGAACCGATTTTATCTCGGATTTAGTGTTCGAAACCCCAGTGGTGAGTGGCTAGATGGTGATGACGAAGCAAGTATTTATCTACGCCCGGGTGAACGAACAACGACCGATGTCATCTGGTATGTGAGTGAAGATGATGAATCGGGGATGTACGACGCTCGGGTTTCTGTTTGGGAGGAGGGAGACCCAAATAATCTTCAGAACCGGGTTGCTGACAATCAAAAATCAGATTCATTCGAGGTTGAACAACCGACCACAAAGGCGGAGATCACCGGTTTCAATGTCGAGAGTGGCACCTATCACCCCGGAGACTCGGTCACTGGGTCAGTTACTGTCGAGAACACTGGAGATACAACACATCCGTTTTGGGTCGATTTCTCGGCTGTGGGATCCGACGGTGGGTGGTCGGTCGGTGAGGGCGAAACGGTCGAATTGTCACCGGACGAGAGCCGGACTATCGAGTTGACGTGGGACATTACCGATGATTCGGAACCGGGGACGTATGACGGGGGGACGGCAGTATATAAGTCTGAGAGTAAAGATACAAAATACGACGGTAAGACGAGATTTGACGCCTTTGAGGTTGAACAACCGACCACAAAGGCGGAAATCACCGGTTTCAATGTCGAGAGTGGCACCTACCAACCCGGAGACTCGGTCACCGGGTCCGTTACTGTCGAAAACACTGGAGATACGACGCATTCGTTTTGGGTCGATTTCTCGGCTGTGGGACCCGACGGTGGATGGTCAGTCGGTGAGGGCGAAACAGTTGAGTTGTCTCCAGGCGAGAGCCAGACTGTCGAATTAACGTGGGATCTCACCGATGATTCAGAACCGGGGACGTACGATGGGGGGACCGGTGTATATAAATCCGAGAGTAAGGACACTAAGTACGACGGCAAGACGGAATTCGACACTTTCGAGGTTGAAACCGAAACCGAAGAATATCAATTACGTGCCACCACAGACGGTGAGGGTGGATTTGAGGTTAATCCACCGGGAATTTCTACAACTTCAGTCGAGAGGGACTACGAGGAAGGGACCGAGGTTGTGTTGACAGCAACATCCGGCCCCGACAGCCAGTTTGTGGGGTGGAGTGGTGACATAGGTTCCGCTGATGAAGGGGATGCGACGATCGAGCTGACGATGGATGAAGCTCGTGACGTCACTGCTTCATTCAAAAAAGAGTCACAAGAATATCAATTACGTGCCACCACAGACGGTGAGGGCGGATTTGAGGTTGACCCACCCGGGATTTCAACAACTTCAGTCGAGAGAGACTACGAGAAAGGGACCGAGGTTGAGTTGACAGCAACCCCTGGCCCTGACAGCGAATTTGTGGGGTGGAGTGGAGACATCGGTTTCGCTGATGAGGACGATACGACGATCGAGGTGACGATGGATGAGGCCCGCGACGTCACCGCAGAGTTTGAAGAAACTAAAGCACCCGAGATTGATGCTGAGATTGTTGATGTTGATTACGACTCTGGCATACATAGAGAGGGCGATCCAGTTCGGGTAACGGTAACCGTAGAGAATACTGGGTCTGAATCGAACCGATTTTATCTCGGATTTAGTGTTCGCAATTCCAGTGGTGAGTGGGTAGATGGGGACGAGGAAGCAAGTGTCTATCTACGCCCGGGTGAACGAACAACGACCGATCTCATCTGGTATGTGAGTGAAGATGCTGAGACGGGGATATACGATGCTCGGGTTTCTGTTTGGGAAGAAGGAGATCCAAATAATCTTCAGAACAGGGTTGCTGACAATCAACAATCAGATTCATTTGAGGTCGAAAAACCGACCACAGAGGCGGATATCACTGAATTTGACGTCGAGAGCGGCACCTACAAGCCCGGTGAATCTGTTACTTCATCGGTTACTGTCAAGAACACTGGGGATACGACGAGCTCGTTTTGGGTCGATTTTTCCGCCCAAGAGCCTGACAGCGAGTGGTCGACCGGCGAAGGGACGGCTATCGAGTTGTCACCAGGTGAAGACCGCGCCGTTGAGTTGACATGGACAGTTCCTAACGGAGCAGAGCCGGGATTGTACGACGGCGGCACAGCCGTTTATCAATCTGAAGACAAAAATCAGAAGCACGACGGCGAAACAGGGTCCGATGCCTTTGAGGTAACGGAGGCGTCAGAAATTAGCGGCCGTCTCACTGCTGTTGAAACCGATTCCGGGGAGTTCCACCCAGGAGACACCATTGAAGCTACTGCAACCGTCGAAAACAATGGAACGGCTGATCATACGTTTTTTGTCGAACCCAGGATTTCTGGGCCGGACGGGACCGAATATTCCGATCTTGGAGCGGTTGGTAAACCGGTGACCGTGGAGGCGGGCGATCAAACGGAGGTCACTGTATCGTTTACGGTCCCCGAGACTGCAAGTGGGGGCAAGTACGACTCGTGGCTGACCTTGTGGAAAGAAGACGATCCGGATAATCTCCAAACGAGATTGGATGAGAACGAGGAGTACGATGCCTTTGGGGTTGAAAAAGCAGCAGACGGTTCGATTGTTGCCGTTGAAGGAATTCCTGATAGATACGTTCTTGATGAGTCCTATGACACAACTGTGGAAGTGTCCAATCCAACGAATGTTGATCAAGAATATACTGTTTCTATTCTCGATCAGAGTGGAACAGAAGTGACCGGATCGAGTGAGAAGCAAGTCACTGTCCCCGCCGGTGAGTCAAAATCTCCTTCATTTGATGTTGAGCTATACGGGACCGATACGGAGCGAACCGTTACCGCTGTGCTCGATGCTCAAAATGGTACAGAATTGGACGAACGAAGCGTTACAACCGAACCAGCAACTGCTGGACAGATCGATGTTTTGGTAGTGAATGAGCAGGGTGAACCGATACCCGACGTGACAGTTGTCCCTTATGACAATTCAGATTCATCTGCAACGACAGGCTCTGATGGTCGGACTCGTTTGACGAATGTATCCTCAGGTGAAACCCTCGTCTACATCGACGATGAGACGTATGATCGTGATTATGTCGAGGTTGATGTCGAACAGGGTGAAACAGCAGATGTCAAGTTTACCGTTGACGAAACCGCAAACGTCGCTGGTACCATTAGCGACGAAGTTGGAGTTGCTGTTGAGTCAGGGACTGTCGTTGTTGATGGTCGTGAAGCCGACATTCAGAATGGGAAATTTGCGTTCGACCGCCCCTTTGAGCCTGGTTCGAAAGAGGTGCTCGTGCGCATTAATGGTACAATTGTTCACGAGACTGAGGAGCGTCTCGAAACCGGCGATAACGGCTTGGCATACGATGTTAGCGTTCCTGCAGATGGGGACCTAAGCACGGCTGAATTAGCCTATATTGCGACTGAGTCGTTCGCCTCAACGGCATACAAAGGATTCATTTTTGGAGAGTCTGGTTCGTCAATTGGAGCTATCGGGTCAGGTTCGGACGCCTATAAGACGGGATCTGGACTAGAAGCGGCAAAAGAGGTTACTTCGGAGCAAATCGACCGTAGAATCGCAGAGAGTCACGGTGCTGCAGTTGGATTAGGAACGGGACTCAAGGAGGCCGTGGAGGGTATAATTGAATTAGTCAAGGATCCGCTGGGGATTATCAAAGATCTGATCTCACTCGTCAAAACTGTTCTCGAGGACTTGGGCGTATTAGAAGAAATTCTCGCGATGATCCCTCAGCAGATTCAGGATAAACAACAAGAAGCAAATCCACACGAGGTAGACTCTGAGCTCAACGAAAGCTTCGCGTACGGATGGTATGGTGGATACATAACTGCCTACGTTGCTGAGGGTGTCCTGGGTTCGAAAGGTGTATCGAAGATCTCGAAGGCTTCGAAGTTGGCCGACGTGAGAAGAGCACCTAATAAGAAGGATGTCTTCGAAAAGAATTACAACGAGAAGTCAGGTAGTACCCCGGACTTCTTCGACGACCTAGATCCGAGCGTCTCAACACAACTCAAGAAACTCGACTCATCAACACAACAGCGGCTTAAGAAACTGCGGGATGAGAACAAACTGACCGATGCCGATATTGAACAATTAGGAACTCTCATTGATGACGGGCTGGGTGCACGCCAGGCTGGTCAACTCCTGGAATTCTCATTCGAGAGTGCCGATCAGTTCCGGACTGCGATCATCCGGCATGGCGAACAGGTTGATTCAGATCGTCTGAATCGGTACATAAGCGATCTTGACGCTGCGCAGTCACACGAGAATATCGAGAACATCAAGGGACTGACTCAGGAAGCAGCGAATACTCGTTCGGCTGAGGCGCGAGGTGACATCACCGGCCAGTACGGCGAAACCAAACAGGCACTCAAATACGCTGAGGAAGGGAAACGCGTCGAAGTTGAGCCTGGAGACGGTGCGCTTGACCTGAAGGTCACTGATGGGAGTTCGAAGGAACTTGTGGAAGTTAAGACCAGAGTGAAAGGGAAAGATACTGACTACCAGTACATCTCTGGCAAACTCACAGCGGTGGAACGAAAAGTAAACAATGCGAAAGCCAATCCGGATGTAGACGTCTCCGATAGTGATGTTGTCTTGGAGATCAATACGGGGACGAAGGGCAGTGACCTTGAGAGCACCAAAAGCGCGGCGAGGCAGGCGGTAGAGGACAGTACTGGAGACCTAGCCGTCGACAAGATCAGGCTCGTGGCAGATGACGGGTCGGTCGAAACGATCTCAGTAAATAAATGATCAACACATCTGACATCCCGATCTCCACCGAATCAGGTGTGGTCTGGATTTTCGAGGTGCCCGCAGCGGCAAGCAACTGTCCCGAGCACATTTCCGAACTCCGATCACTTTGTGAAAATATCTTTACATCGTTCCAGGGCTTCCTCATCCCATTCCAAGTTTCACACAGCCTCCGTATCTATGACGAAGGAAACTGTCCACTCCGAGCACCACAGCTTGATGACCCGATTCATCGAGAGACGCAGGAGATACAGAACATGGATGGAGTAACTCTTGACACATTTCTCCAGTCAATAGATACAGATCGACCTGGTGAGCCGTGGATCCCTCGTGTTTCGTTCGATCATATCAAGACCCAGGCCGGTACTAACGAGGGTGATCGATTTATCGATCGACATGATTGTACCCAATATCGAAACGCCGAAAGGCTAGACATCGAACCAACCTGGGACCCGCTTGAAATATCTCTCTCACTAGTCCGACAGACCTCAGAGGATGCGAACGATAGCTTTCGCTACGAATTATCTGTCAGTGTGTCCAGTAGCATCTGGATCGAAGATTCAAACAGAGGACAGCGGTCACGTACTCACCTTCGTGCCTTCTTCGATCGGCTTGATGCGACCATCGACCCAGAGCGTGTGCGTCGAGATATTCGCTACGCTGCTGACTTCTGGAGAGACTTGAATATCACTCCGGAGGAAGCCGTCCTCGATATGAGATTGGATCTGGACTAGTTGTCGCTTGCATCAACGAGCATCTGCTTGAACAACTCTTCTGTCCGGTCTGGGAATGTCTGATTATTGTGCGAGGTTACGACGTAGAAGACAACACTGCTAGCCCAGCCATAGAAGGCGATGTTTTGATACCCTTGGTCATTCTCAAATTGGACTACCGTCGCGGTTGTCGAACTAGTAACAGACTGTTCTGAAACCTCATCTCCAGACGCTTCGAACTCGGATACTATCCGATCGAGATCGCTCTCTGCGGCAGTTTCGCTCTGATACTGCATAGCGCTCGAAAAGACAATCTCCGGTTCATCGGCATCCGAATCCGATAGTGTGAACGTCCGTTCGGAGACTGACCTCAATTCACGTTCTTCGAATCGGTCGGCGTCCTCACCAGAAGCCTCCTTATTGGTTAGATCCAGCGACCCCTTCGCTTCGTACGCATCCCCAAGATCTGATTGAGATAGTACAATTTCGTCAGTTTCTATCTGTTCGGAGTCATCTTCAGTGGTCTCTGTTGGATTATCTGATGTTTCTTCATCAGAGTTTGTGGTTTCTTGACCGGTATCCGTAGATTCGTCTTGATTCTCGTCCGAATCTTGGCTCTGGTCCGAATCTTGGCCCCCGTCCGAGTCTCGATCGGAACCCCGATTTAATATTCCACTACAACCCGCTAATCCAGAAACAAGTGCTACTCCACAGGAGACACATAATCGCCTACGGTACATCGTCTGATGTCTATTCATATATAACTCAACCACATTAACATTGTCAATACCTCAAGACAGTACTCAAATACAAAATGAGAGTGATGCGTTAGGGTTTCTGAGTAACTTCTGCCGAAAACGCCGTTTTAAGATAGTAGCGTTTGCAGCTCTTCACAACAGACAGAACCGCATTCGGTTTGTGAGCGATTGAAGAGGCAGTTACTGGAAAGCAGTGAGAAATAATTGCAAACGCACTGTATCTTAGCAACGCCGAACAAAAACTGCCAACGATTGGTTTTGATCATCTACGATTACATCGAATCTACTTATTTACATACTACTGTCTCAACCAACGCGTTCGTCTTTTTTGCCTACTCATCGCGGCGATCGGGCTGGTAAAACGCAGCTGAGTGCGAGTGTAACTCGTGCTAGCTCTTTGTATTAATGATCAAATCTCGATTTCGTCTGGCTCACCCAGTTACAGCGGTCTCAGCCGCGGTTATTAGAGTGAATTGAGTTATCCCATGTGCTACATGTCAGAACAGACTAAATCAGACCTCACACGCCGATCGCCGGCTGAGATCCAAGCAACCGTGGGTAGTGTCAAAAAGAGGTTAGTGATTGGCACGCTGTTCGCCGTCATCGGGTATCTCCTCGTTGGGAGTGCGCTGTTTTTCGAGTTCACCCAGTTCCATCCACTGCTGGACAGCTACTTCAGTACCTACGCCGAGCACAGCCTCGCCGGTGGTGGCCCTGAGCGAACGGCTGGCGGCCTCAAAGACACGCTGGCGACGATCCACAGCTGGCCCTCGACACTACTTTGGCTCAAACTAGGCGGCGTCGCACACATCTTATTCGGCATCTTCCTCGCGCTGGCAGCGATCGTCCGTGCACTTGCGCTGATGCCGCACCGACTCGCCTACGAGATGACGCAAGCATAAACGAGAAATTAAGCCGCTCCCGTTGGGCGTGACACGGTCCGGTGGTCCGACTGCACGGCCGCCTCCTGTTATATCTTCGTGTATGCACAGATCCGTACTGTGAACACGGATCCCCCAGTGGACGACTCGGACGAACAGTTACGATGGCACAGAGCGATCGATCGTGACGCACTTTCGGAGGGGCGAGTCACGGCCGCGACATGCGGCGACACGACCGTTGCGATTACCCATCACAATGGCCAGTACGCCGCGCTCGAAAACGCCTGTCCGCACCAGGGAGGCCCACTTGGAGAGGGCTCGATCGAATCAGGGTGGCTGCGGTGTCCGTGGCACGGCTGGGACTTCGATCCGGTGACCGGCGAGACACCTGGTCCCCACGACGACTGCGTGCAGACCTACCCCGTCGAGGAGCGCGAAGACGGGATCTACGTCGGCTTCCCAGCGTCAGAGTCCCACGAACGAACCGTTTCAGACGTGATCGTCGAGACGCTCGTCAACTGGGACGTCAGGCACGTGTGGGGAATCGTCGGCCACTCGAATCTCGGGCTCGCCGACGCCATGCGCCGAGAGGCCGAGCGCGGCACGCTCTCGTACTACGGCGTCCGTCACGAGGGCGCCGCTGCGTTCGCCGCTTCGGCGTACGGCAAGCTTACGGGGCGACCGGCGGCGTGTTTCTCGATCGCCGGCCCTGGCGCGACGAATCTCCTGACGGGACTGTGGGACGCGAACGTCGATCGATCGTTGACGATCGCCGGCGTCCACACGCGCTTCATCACAGAAATATACGGCTGTCTGACGATTGAACATGCCTCGGTTTGGTACGATCGCCGACAAAGCGTGCTCTTTGCCGTTACCGCCTAGTAATCGGGTAACGCATTTACTACCAAAAATATAACATGTTATGTAGGCGTATAGCTTACTAATAGTAACTATAATCGACGGCGTGATCGGCGGCCTACTGGCAACGATTGTGATGACGATGTTCATGATGACGATGGGTGACGGCTCTCCACCACCAACGGCAGCGTTTTACGCGAAGTACATCGGTGATGAGGGTCCTGACGCGTACATGAAAGAGGGTATGCTGATGCACATGATGTACGGCCTCGGCGCGGGGGTTGCGTTCGCGGCGATCGGGATCGCGGGCACGTTCTTATTCACCCCAGTAACGCTCGTCAATGGCGTGCTCAACGGATTGGTGTACGGATTGGTTCTGTTTGTCGGTGCGGCGGTGTTCTGGATGACGATCGTCCTCGCAATAGAGCCTGAGCCGCCGCAGATTGCGTCGTTCCTGTTTTTCCACCTGGTGTACGGGGCCGTCCTTGGCGGCTGGGTCGGACTCGGCCTGCTTGGATAGCCAGGTTACCGTACCTATCGGCTGAGGCGCCCGATAGGATTGATCGACGCGTCTGAAAGGAGCGTGTAGGTGATTCCGAGGCTTATTCCCCACACGGCATGGCTCACGAATCCCATCACCGAGAGGTCCGGAACCGGCGCGGAGATTCCGACGAACCTGAGCCAGATTGGCATCACAACGCCCGCCGCGACCAGCCACAGCGCCGTTCCCCACGCCAGCCCAAGAACGGTTCCGTTGCGGAGCTGTCGGGGCCGGCGATCGACGCCGATCCACGACCACCCTGCGGAAAACAAAACCGCGAAGACGACACTGTGAAACAGGTGGGTGATCCACCCGATTGTCGGGCTCGCGAGGCCGTACAATGCACCGATGACTGGCAGGGTTTCGCTGCCCCCGCCAACGAACGCCATCCCCATCAGTACTCCTGCGACGATCCCGGAGATGCTCGCCTGCTGGAGGTTCGGAAACGTCACGCCAACGGCATCTGCGAGCCGAATATTTGCGGGCCCCCGTGGCAGTGTCAACGTGAGCTGTGTCCCGCCGGATTCCGGTGTTTCGACGGTAATCTCGCCGCGATAGCGCTCTGTGAGGAGGCTCACGATCTGGAGACCAAAGCCAGCGGAGGGATCGTCAAACTCCGGAAACTCGCCGGATTCGAGCAGGCGTCGCTGCATGTCGGGCAACCCAGGTCCGTCATCAGTAATCTTGATTTGAACCGCTGCGACGCTCTGATCGATCGAGACAGTCACGGTTTCGCCGTACTCTCCGGCGTTCCGTAGTAGTTCGCGAAACACGAGTTCAATCCGATCGTCGACGTACGCCGTTGCCTCTTCGGGCGCCCTGTCGATCAGTATCGGCGTTCCACAGTCAGATTCAACAGACTCGACGACGCGATCGATCACCGGTCGGATATCGATCGGTTTGAGGTCGGATTGGGACGGTTCCACGGCGATGCGTCCCACGTCGTCGACGGTGTCGTTGATCCGGGTCACCGCCCGCTCGATCGCCGCGACTGACCTTGTGCGTGTACCGTCACTGTTCGAGAGTAACGATGTATGCCCGTCGATAATCGCCGCTGCGTTGATCACGTCGTGTCTGAGCAGCCGATTGACGAACAGCGCTCGGTTGGCCTGTCGGCGAATTTCCCCGCGTTGTCTCGCGTTCGCGGCCGATCGATCGCCGATCACCACGCCGCCGACTGCGCCGCCTAAAAGCGCGTTCGCCGCGAGGAGATACGAGTTCGAGGAAAGCCCGGTTGAGATCATCGTCGGGAGCGCAGAGATTGCTACGACGACGCCCATCGTCGCCGTACCGATCATCCACCAGATTGTGACCGAGCGAACGTACTGGCGAGAGAACGACCCGACCGCGAGTGCGACGCCGACGAGGCTGAGCCCGAGTCCAACGAACAACGGCACGAACCCGACAACGAGTGCTGGAAGTGTAGACCCGTACTGTGCGGCCTCAATGACGAACACTCGTGTCAACAAAAACCCGAACAGCGCGATCGCCAGCGCCCCGTAGCGGTCCGGTCGATCGAGTTCCATCACCCGGTCTTTCTCATGACTACACATAATCGTGGTTATACGATGCGTCGATCGCGCATCGCCACCTAATCGGGCAGAAACACACGGCGCATCTGCACTTCAAATAACCGTTCAGTACCCCGGTTACCAACGACTCAGCGAATATATTTATTTGCTGGCAACCAACATGCTGGTGGCGCAGCAGTGCGCCATTCGGGCAACGCACCCCCACGAAAGACAGCCTGCTGGTCGGCATGCTGTTCGTCGCGCTGATCACTGTGGCAATCCCCCTCGTCGATCGTCGCGACATCCCCCTACCTATTCTCTTATTTGTTGGTATTCCCACCGAACCAACAGAGCAATGTGCGGACGGTGATTCGGCCCCGCTTCGGGTACCCATCGCAAGGCCGTGTGTCGGTCCCACAGCTGCATCACCGACACACTATTTTATACATTCGGCGCGATTCTCGGGTATGACCTCCGAGCCATTCGTGGTCGTTGGCGGGGATGCTGCCGGGTTGAGTGCAGCCAGCAAATGTAGACGAGAGGACCCCGATCGCGATGTCATCGTCTTCGAGAAGGGCCGGTGGGTTTCGTATGCCCACTGCGGGCAGCCATACTTCATCGCGGGACGTGTCGAACAACTCACTGATCTGCTGTCGCTGTCGCCGGAGGAGGCTGCTGAGCGGGGAATCGACCTGCGCCGCGGCCACGAGGTTCTGTCTGTCGATCCTGACGACCAACTTGTCAGGGTTCAGGACACGGCGTCAGGTCGGGTGTTTGATCAGCCCTACGGCGACTTGCTCATCGGCACAGGCGGCCGCGCAACGAGCGGTCAGTTCGACGTGTCTGGGCTTGACGGTGTTTTTACACTGCACGGCCTCGACGATGCGGCCGCGATCGACGCCTACATTGCCGATCCAGACGCCTACGATCGATCACGGCTTGGGGATGGCCCTGTCGATACCGAGCGCGTCGAGCACAATCGTACCCAGCCCGCGCCACAGACCGCTGCGATCGTCGGTGCAGGCTACGTCGGCGTCGAGATGGCAGAGGCACTCGCCGATCGCGGGCTCGACGTTCACCTTTTTCAGCGATCTTCACACATCCTTCCACCGTTCGGCGAATCGGTTGCCGATCGGGTTGAGCCGCACCTCGAATCAAAAGGCGTGAGCGTCCACACGGCGGCCCCGGTCAACAGACTCATTGGAAACAAGGACGGCCGACTCCGCGCAGTCGAAACACCGCTCGGCGACATCGATGCCGAACTGGCGATTGTCGGTGTCGGAATCGTTCCGAACACCGAACTGGTCCAGGGGACAGCGATCGAATACGGTCCTGGCGGGGCGATTCGTACTGACGAATACGGGCGGACAACACTTCCGAACGTCTACGCGGCTGGTGATGTCGCGACCGCACGTCACGCAGTGACCGGCGAGGACGTGTGGGTCCCGCTTGGGTTGACTGCGAACCGAGCTGGCCGGGCGATCGGTGCCACGGTTGCTGGCGCGCCCATGCCGGTCGGCGAAGTCGCCGGGACGGCGGTGCTGAAGGCGTTTGATCTCGAATGCGGACGCTGCGGATTCATCGACACCGAGGAGGCACGCGCGGCCGGGTTCGATCCAGTCTCGGTAACGATCGACGCCGGCTCGCGCTCCGGCTACTACCCCGGAAACGCGAAAACGACAGTCACGCTCGTGGGCGATCAAGAAACCGAACGACTCCTCGGCGGCTCGATCGTCGGGGCCGACCGCGCCGCGATCCGGATCGACACCGTCGCGACGGCGCTGGAGGCCGATCTCACGGTCCCTGAAGTCGAGCGCCTCGATCTCGCGTACGCCCCGCCGTTCAGCCCGGTGTGGGATCCGATCCTCGTCGCGGCAAAGGTGCTTGCCGGGAAACTGTAGCTTCGGGGCGATTGGCGATTGGATCGACGAGCTTCGCGACAACCATTACTCGGTCCAGAACGCGTCCGGGCCGTGATCGTCCTGCCAAGCAAATGCGAACAGTCGCTTGATCGGAACACGCGTTAGGGTACGCCCATCGTCGCTCTGGGCAGTCACTGGATCCCATGTTGTCCCGTCTCCGCGGAGCCCCCCTCGACAAACTGGAGTTCAAAGCCGGGATCTGCAAACGCAAAGACACCGTCGGCTCCGGCGACGATCGTGATGTCGTCTGGTTTGCCGTCAATTGCGACCGTCAGTACGCCGCCAGCGGCCTAAACAGCCGGAAGCGGCACGCCGATCGGTTCACTGCTGTCGGTGCCCTTGGTCGGCTCGCCGCCGTCAGGTTGCCATCGGTCAGCGCTCGGGATTCAATCCCGACGACTACTGTCTTCGGATCGATGTCCTCGCGATCCCATTCACGACTGCCGGTACCGCGGTGTGCACCGAGACCGAACCGGGACGCTGTGCGTACTCGGCGTAGGGGTCTGTCTTGTAGTCGATCGCTGCCGGTTCGTCGGTGTCGCTCGCCGCTTCGCTTTTCGCGTCGGTTCGATCGAGCACGAGCCCGTCAGGGTGGGCACGCTCGAAGGCGTCGTATGTGAGAATTGACGCCGGCAGAACTGACAGGGTCTCCCCATCGAACTTACCGTCGATCGCCGTTCCGCGCGACTGTTTCCACAGCGAGAACACCACGTTACTGCGATCGGTTGCCCATCGACAACATCGTTGACGATCTCGTGATAATTGAGAATTCGAAGCGGATACGCCCGCGGCGGCGAGGCGTCGAGCACCACGACGCGATCGTCAAGTTCGATCTGCAGCCTGGACATCTCAGCTGGCACGGTCGACTAATATATTGTCTGATATGAACGTCTGGGTGTACGCGCCCTGCTGTCCGTTTGAATATGATCGACGAATTACTGGAACGAATCCGGCTCGTGGGCGTGGATGTCGACTGGGTTGATCTCTTTGAGCGTTGCTTGATCAATTCCCAACAGCTCACAGACGTTTTGGTTTGCGTACGCGAAAAGTCACAATACTAAATTAACGTGATTGGTCGTAACAAGTCTTTCTCCGGTGGCTGGACGGTTCTGTCCGGCTGGCGGATTCTGGCTGGCGGATCGATTAACCCTGTTCGAACCGAACCAACTGCATGGACGCGAGCACCCGCCCACGGGATCGCGCGATCGGACATATCGCAGACGAACGCTACACCGACGCAGCCGAGGCGTACACACTCGACGCGTATGCGGTGTTTTCAGGGCAAACGGAGCGAAGCAGCGGTCTCTATGCGTCTCCCGAGCGATCGCGAGCCGGTCGAGGGTTGGCGTCGCTGGCAACTGCCGCGGTCTGTCACCGAATCACCGGCGATCACGGTCGCGCGAGCGCCCTTGCGGGCCAAGGTATCCTCGTCGCCGGCGAGCTTCGGGACGCGGTGCTCGAAAGTGCCGTCGAACAGGCGAATTGCAACGAGTGGATCGGGGACTTCAGGAGTATCCTCGGCGATCGAGACAACGCAAGCGAGGCGTACGACCGCGCCGCTGCAGCCTACGCAGACGCTGAGATCGATTCGCCCGCAACGGAGACTGGCCGGCCCTTTTTGCAGGCCGGGACGGAACTGCTCGCACACCTCTCGCGCCCAGACGATCTCGGATGGGATGACATCCACGGCAACGGCGACGACGCCCTCACGCGTCGGGTGTCGGTGAAGCGCTCGCGAACTGCCTCGATCGTCGATGCCAGGATCGACGCCGGGAAGCTCCACGCGCCGCGGGGATCGACCGAGTACAACACCGGACGATTCCGCTGTCCGGCGTGTGGCGCCGACGACGTGAATTACGTCGCTAACACGACGCTGTGTCTGCGGTGTTCCGCACCGACCGATGGGACGTAGCTCGCTGCTTACTCGTCTGTCGGTGGACAAACGAGCACTGGACACCGTGACTCACGGACGAGTGCGTCGGCGGTACTGCCCAACAGTGCGTACGTAACCCCCGATCGATCGCCGTAGGCTCCGACCACAATCAGATCCACGTCTTCGGTCTTTGCGTACGATAGCAGCACGTCTCCCGGGCGGCCGTCGTCGATCGTTGTTCGAATAGGCACCGACGCTGCCGCCGCTGCCGCCTCGACATCTTCGAGCACGCTCGTTCCCGCTGCAAGCAGATCTGCTTCGATCTCGTCAGGATCGATGATGTCGTTGTCGTAGCCGTGCGGCGGTTCGATCACGTACACCGCATGCAGCGTTGCGTTTCGGTCTGCCGCCAGTTCGATCGCCTCACGGGTCGCCGCTAGCGCGCTCTCGCTGCCATCTGTCGCGAGCAGAATCCGATCGGTTCCCATAGATCCCCATTTGTCTTCCGTCGAATCAATACTATCGATAATTCCCAGTTTGTGCGATCCCGATCGCTGCGACACGACTTGGTCGCCTACGGGGCTGTAAGATCGATACCAACGCCTCGTAGCGTTGCGGCGTATCGCAAAAAGAATCAGTCGATCGCGCAGGTGCTCAGACGCGGCCGACGTTCTCGACGGAGACGCTTTCGACGCCTTCGACGCCGCTGAATGCCTCTTCGACCGCTTCGGTTCCGCCGGCGTCGTCGGCGACCAAGACGGTCGGCAACACCGCAACGAGGCCGAACGCGACATCGTCGCGCTCGAACCCGTTGATCTGAGCGCCCTCAGGGAGGGAGGCTTCGAGTTTCTCTTCTAACTCGTCGAGATCGAGTTCGGGACTGTTCGGCATGACCTTCATTTTGGCAGCGACTTTTCCCATGGTTATGGCCCTCGGAATCCGCAGTCGGGACACTCATAGAGGTTGCTCTGCTTTCGGCACTTCGCACACCGGTGGATTTCGGTACCGCAGTCCGGACATTTGAACCGCGCGGCGTTCATCCCGGCGACGTTGATCCCACAGGAGACGCACTGACGCGTCGATTCCTGTTGACTCTCGCTCATACCTCTACTAACCGTCGGGCGACTTTTAACCGTTATCTTTCCGCCCTCATCCCGATTGATACTGCCGACGCTCGCGTGAGACCGTAGCTCAGCCAAGCAACAGCGGGCCAATCAATACCCCCATCAGCGTCACCCGTCGCACCCCAAGCCGCGGCGGAACCAGTCCCAACAGGGTTGCCACCGGAAAGACGATCGCCCCAAAAATCCCCGCAAACCCAGCGGAGAGTCCAACGAGCAGGATCAACACCACGCTGGAGACAATCTCCGGTTCGATCGAGCCGATGACAGCCAGCACTCGATCGCCAAGCATGACGACGCCGAGAAACCCCGCACACGCGGCGATTACGACTGTCACCAACAAAACCGGTAGCTCCAGGGGGACGCCCGCGTTGTCCATTGCGACTGTGACGCCGGTCCGTGGCGTCCCGAGCGCGACCAACGCACACAGCGCGAAGACCGTGTTCGACGTACTGGCCCCGCTCGTCACGACGATGAAGCCCCGATCGACATCCTCCGCCGGGACCGCTGGCAGCGCGAGGACGCTTGCGATCGCCGCTGAGACGCCCGGGAGATACCCAACGATCGCGCCGGCGATCGAGCCAGCACCTGCTGTGCCGAGAAATCGACGTCTGGAGAGTAACAACTCGGCACCACCTTGCGGGGGGACCCCCGTTCCGTCGAGCGCGTCGATAAGAACGGGCGCGCCGAATAGCCCACTCAAAAGCGGGACGAGCATACTTCCGGCACCGAGCGGCGCATCAGGATCGACATCCAGCGTCGCAATGCCCAACAGCCCGCTCGCGGTGAGGAGTGCGAGCGCGGCGAGCGCTCGCCGCGGCGATCGTTCAGTCACAACGAGCAAGCAGACAATCCCCACGAGAACAATCGCCAGATTCGATCGAATAGTTGGGTACAGCCGCACCATCGCCGCGGTAATCGGAACCGCAAGCGGGATTGCGAGCACGACTGCCACCAGACTCCCAAGTGCCGAGAGTCGCAAGGCCTCCCGACCGCGGCCGGCCAGCACCAACCGGTGACCGGGCAGCGCTGCGATCGCCATCGCCGCATCCGGCACACCGAGTGCGAGCGCGGGTACGATGTCGAGAAAGCTGTGGACGACGCCTGCGGCCAGCATCGCCGTCCCCAAGAACAGCGGATCGGCGTCGATCGTCGGCGCGGCAGCCGCGAGCAAAAGCGCGAAGTTGTTCGCATGAAGCCCGGGAATCAGCCCGCTTGCGGTCCCGAGCACTGCACCCGCGATGACATAGACAGAGAGGCCAACAACAAACGGGGCCGTGTTCAGCCAGGCAAACGGGGACACGATCGCGCAGCACTGGCCCCGCGATCGTATATAAACCGCGGGCCGAACGTCACGAGAGGTTGAGGATCGATCGCGCCTCCGCTGGCGAGGCGACAGGCCGACCCAGCTCTGTAGCGATCCGGGCCGCGCGCTCGACCAGTTGGGCGTTGCTCTCTGCGAGTTCTCCACGACGGTAGTAGAGATTGTCCTCGAGGCCGACCCGGACGTGTCCGCCGAGCAACAGCCCGTGGGTCGTCATCGGAAGCTGATGGGGACCAAATCCGAGGACGTTGAACTCCGCGCCGTCGGGCAGGTTGTCGACGAGGGTCTGGAGGTTTCGAGGATGTGGAATCGTCGTTGTCCCGCCGCCGAAGACGAGATTGATGTACGGTGGATCGCGTAGCTCGTCGACGATCCGCAGCGACTCGTTGAGGTGACCGCCGTTGAATACTTCCAGTTCGGGTTTGATTCCGCGATCGCTCATTACCTCCTGAAGCCGATCGACTAACTCGCGCGTGTTCTCGCTCGTGAGCCGATCGTAGCGGTTCAGCGGCCCCATATCAAGCGAGGCCATCTCTGGCGCGGGATCGGTCAACAGCGGTTCGACGCGGAGATCGTCGGGTGCGGCAGTTCCACCGGTCGAGTGCTGGATGATCGCCTCATCGGTCGCCGATCGAACCGCGTCGCTGACCGCCTGAAACCGCTCGGTCGAGAAGGCCCGCTCGCCGTTCGGTCGCCGGGCGTGCAGGTGCAGGATGCTCGCGCCCGCGGCTTCGCAGGCCGCGGCTGCTGCGGCGATCTCTTCGGGCGTTTCGGGCAGGTTCGGGTTCGCTTCCTTGCCGTGGACACCGCCGGTCAGCGCTGCGGTAATGATGACTGGCTTCTCGTCGAGATACTCACGGTAGGTCATTCGCGATCGCCTGACTCATCGTCGGCCTTCTGGCCGTGGACGTCACCTTCGTCGCCGTCGTCGTTTGTCTCACCGTGGTAATCGTCGTAGAACTCACAGTCCGTTGCGTACGAGAGCCCGTGCCGGCCGTTACAGATGTCTGCGCGCATCGGCTGGACGAATCGATCGACAGCAGTACAGAAGGCGCGATCGACCTCGAAAGCGCGGTCGCCGTGTTCGGATCGATACTCGAGTAGTGGACAGCGATCGGTCATGTCGATTCGCACGGCCGACACCATCTTGAAGCCGCGGGTCGCGGCGGCCGAGGAGGGCTGTCGGGTCTCTGTGCTCGGAAGCAATGACGGGATCACAACTGCCATATCGTTCCGCTGCCCAACGACAGCCAACGGTGGACGATTCAATGGACAAACGCGAGTATACTGACGACTATCCAGACAAGACGCTGTACCTTCCCGGGCCCACAGAGGTCCGCGAAGACGTGATCGACGCGATGGCCCAGCCCATGTTTGGCCACCGCATGGACCGAATGACCGACCTCTACACCACGATCGTCGAGGACACAAAGGAGTTCCTCGGGACAGACAACGACGTGATCATCCTCTCGGCCTCTGGGACTGAGTTCTGGGAGGCGACGACGCTGAATCTCGTCGACGATTCGATGCTCTGTCTCACCTGCGGTAGCTTCAGCGAACGACAGGCCAACGTCGCCGAGCGCCTCGGCAAGGATGTCGATCGAATTGCGTACGACTGGGGGCAGGCGGTTGATCCTGACGATGTCCGCGAGGCGCTCGAAACGAACGACTACGATGTTGTTGGCACGGTGATGAACGAGACCTCGACGGGCGTTCGCAATCCGATCGAGGCGATCGGCGACATTGTCGCGGACTACCCGGACACGTACTTTGTCGTCGATGCGATCTCCTGTCTCGGCGGGGACTTCATCGACATTGAGAAACACAACATCGACGCGATCTTTACCTCGACGCAGAAGGCGTTCGCGATGCCGCCCGGGCTTGCGGTCTGTGTCGTCAGCGATGCGGCCTACGAGCGTGAACTCGAGAAGGATTCCGCGTCGTGGTACGGCGGCTTCCAGCGGTGTCTGGACTACTACGATCGCAAGGGCCAGACCCACTCGACGCCAGCAATTCCGCTCATGCTCGCGTATCGCAAGCAGATGAAATACATGCTCGAGGAGGGCCACGACGCGCGCGATCGCCGCCACCGCGAGATGGCCGAATACACCCGTGAGTGGGCCCGCGAGCACTTCGACGTGTTCCCCGAGGAGACGGCCGCCTCACAGACGGTAACCTGCGTCGAAAACACCCGTGGGATCGATGTCGCGGCGACGATCGAGGCAGTTAGCGAGGAGTACGATATGGTCTTTTCGAATGGCTACGGCTCACAACTCGGCGAGAAGACGTTCCGGATCGGCCACATGGGCGAACACACCGTCGAGAGTGTTCGCGCACTCACGGACGCGATCGAAGACGTCGCCGATCTCTAAAATTCGGCTCTGGTGAATCAATAGCCAACTTCACTCTTGGCCAGTAGAGACGGTACGTTTCCACAATTCGTTCTAATATAGCCCCCGCCCGTTGCTATTGCTAGTTTGCTATCTGTGGATTAGGTTCGGAATCACTCGATCGTGAGTTCCAGTTCGAAGGGGTACATCCCGTGTTCGCCGGGTGTCTGGTCGGGAACGCCCCAGGAGAGGCTGAACAGCCCACGGCTCACGTACGTGCCGGCGGGGAGGGCAGCCGGGACCGCGTAAGTCGAGGCGATATCGTCGCCTGCATCTACCGTCTCCAGCACCTCGCTGTCCGAGCGGCTCGATTCGGAGTCCTCGATAGTGGTATCGACGATCTCTAGCGATCGCCGCTCACCCTCGTGGCGAACCCAGAGCGCGCTTGGCAGCGCGCCCCGGCTCGTGAACGTGTACGGCCCCTCCACGTCGCCGTCGGCTTTCTCAGGGGCCGGCGAAACCGCGAGCGTGAACTCTAATTCAGCACTGTCGTCCGCCGTGACAGACACATTCACCGGAAGTCGATCGTACAGCGGCTCACCGACAGCGATGGCGTACACCGTGTCGTCGAGCCGGTAGTACGGCGGCGTGTCGTATTCTGCGGCGAGGTCATCGTAGGCGTCTGGTACGTTGTCGGTGAAGTACTGCCTGCGGTCCGGTGACGGTAGCGCCGGTCGCCGGTGTGGCGACGACAGTGCACGCTCAAAGAATGCGATAATTTCGTCGGTGAGTTCGGATTCGTCGACCACCGGCTGGCCCCACATGTCCGCCTCTGTCAACTCGTGCGCCGTAACTGTGTACGGGGGATTTTCATTTTCGACGGTCGTACGGATCTGGGAGACGCCGAATTGGTCTTCGAGGTAGTCGTACTCGTCGAGGAAGGCGTCCACGGATTCCGGGAGGACACATCGACGGTACTCCGCGCGTGGAATGTGCGTGCCAGACGCCGTCAACGCGTCGACAAACGCCTCTACCGCCGCAGAGCGGTAGTCCTCGCGCTGTCTCGCCTCTCGCAACACCCGGTCCTCGTCGTACTCCTCGGCGTCCTCGTCGAAGAGTTCCGCGACGAACGTCGGAAGCGTCGGGTCGAACACGTAACGTGTCTCGTCCAATTCGACATACGGCTTCAGCTCGCCGCGATCGTACTCGCGAAAATCGTCGACTGCGGCCAGCAGGGCATCACTTGGATCGGCAGTCTCGAACGTCCCGTCACGGGCCGCCGAGAGCGGATCACGCAGCGCGGACGGGATCTCGTCTTCGGGGACGACGTCGTCCGGATCGATCCCCCGTCCGCGCGAGGGCTCGTACGTGTTAACGACGTAGCTTATGGGCTGGAGTTCGACGTCGGTCATCGTAGTCGTCTCGTCGTCGGTTCCGCTCTGGTCGTCAGTCTCGGTTCTGTTCCCGGTGTCGGTTCCATTCGTCGTCGGGTCCGTCCCGGTCTCGTCCACGGCGCACCCGGAGAGTGCGACGAAAGAACCGCCAATAACGGAGAGGAGGGCTCTGCGGTCCATAATCTGACGTTCGGAACGAACAACAAAAATCTTCTGTGGATCGTATGCCACGGATCACCCGACCCGTAGTCGTTTACCAGAACGTAATATTCCAGTATATTTCGCTACCAGTCGCCGTCGAGGTACTTTTCGTTGAACTCCCAGCCGCCCTCGCCGTCTCGAACCATGTATTCGCCGTAGTAGGGGACCCGATCGGCCACGGTCTGTCTGAATGCCGCCCTGATCTCGGGTTTTGTCATCTCGCCCATCGGCTTGAGATCGTCGTTGCGGTTCAGACATCCCTTGAGGTAGCCCTCGTGGGTCACCCGGACGCGGTGGCAGTTCGCACAGAAGTTCGCGTTCTCGACGGGATCGACAATCTCGACCATGCCGCCGTTGACCCAGTAGCGCTTGCGGTTGTGCATCTCACGGTGTTCAACCTCGTCGGCGATGTCTGCGAGCCAGTCGTGGACCCGCTGGATGTCGATGTTCCAGTCTGGACGGCCTGTGAGTTCTGGCATGTACTCGATCAACTGTAGCTGGAGGCCGTCGTTCTCGGCGACGTGGTCGACCATCCCCTCGACGTAGCCGGCGGTGCGTTCGAAGACGACCATGTTGAGCTTCACGGGATCCAATCCTGCGTCAAGGGCGGCCTGAACACCCTCCATGACCCGCTCGTACGCACCTGACTGGGTGATCTCCGCGAACGCCTCCGGATCGAGCGCGTCCTGGGAGACATTTACTCGTTCGAGTCCTGCATCGACGAGGTCCGCAGCGCGGCCGGGCAGAAAGGTCCCGTTCGTCGTCATCGAGACCTCCATGCTGTCGGGCGTTCGCTCGATGATCTCCTCGAGGTCTTGTCGAAGCATCGGCTCGCCGCCGGTGAATTTCACCTTGCCGACGCCGAACTCCTCGGCGACTTCCAGAAAGCGGACCACGTCGTCGGTACTCATCTCCGACTCGGAGGGCTCCATTGGTCCCCGAGTGTCGCCCAGCCCTTCGTTGTGACAGTACACGCAGTCGAAATTACATCGATCGGTCAACGAAACCCGTACGCCGGTTACTTCCCGACCAAAATCATCCGACAACGCAGTGCCACTCCCCGGCTGCGCGTCGACGCCATCCCCGTCTAGAACGCTCATGTTCGATCACAGCATATGATTGAGGATAAACGTGCGGGTCGATCGCCCTCGTGTGTAACGACAAGCGGTTACGGATAGCGGCAATCGTGACGAAGATACCCGTCGATTGGTTTCGATCGGCGCTGGCTGGCTTTGCTCACGCGCTGGCTACGAGCACCAAGCACTACCCCGAAACGTCGATCTGCAACCCATCCTGGGCGACCCGAACGGTCCCGTCGAATGACTCCGCGACGGAGGCGCACATCTCGTCGTGTTTGCCCTCCGTGTGCGGGTACTGGTGGGTCAAATAGAGCCGATCGACCGTACTGTCTTCGAACGCTTCGCCCAACTGCGACGGCGTCGGGTGGTTCGAGACGTCAATCTCGTCAGGGAACGAACAGTCGTGTGCGACGACCGAACAGCCCTCAAAGAAGTCCGCGATCGATCGTTCAGCCTCGGTGTCGCCGCTAAAGCCGAACTGTGGCGAGTCGGATGGGGTTTCGGCGATCCGGTAGGCGTTGCCCGCCATCGAGTGTGTGGTTTTCGTGGCCTCGACGCCGAAGCCTGCGACCGTGTGGCGATCGCCGGGTTCGATCTCGCGGAATTTTAGGTCCATCCGATCGTCAAGATACGAATGCACGTCGAACAAACCGTCGACGAGTGCCTCGGTGCCCGGCGGACCGACGATTTCGAGATCGGTCTCGCCGGCAAGCCACCGGGCCTTGAGCAGGACAAACAGGTCCGAGACGTGATCGAGATGGTGGTGGGTCAAAAGTACCGTCGAGATTCCCTCGTAGCCCGTGTCAGTTTGTGAGAGCCGGTGGAGGATCCCGCTGCCACAGTCGACGAGCAGCGATCGATCGCCAGATTCGACGAGCAGTCCGGTCTGGACGCGATCGGGTGTCGGCATCGCCGCACCGGTTCCGAGAAACGTCACGTGCATACCGAGTGGTGGCGGGCGATCGACAAATCGGTTGGGGCCGTGTACTGTTGTTCATATTTGGCTCTGTTGAACTCCTCTTCTTCAGACACAGTATCGACTGAAACAGCCGGTTGATGAGCGGTGCGAACTGAGCGTTACAGATTCTGGTTGATCCACTGACACCACGCGTGAAAATCGTTCGCGCCACACTGCTGAGCGATGGACTGGAGTGTCCCGGTTGGGATGTCGTCCGCCGATTTCATCGGAACCGTCACGATACGGACTTCGTCCGTGTCTGGCGAATCGTAGCGGAGTTTCAGATGGCTCCCGACGCGGCCTGTCTGCACGAATCCGTGGTCAATTAATACAGATGCGATTTCACGCCCGGAAAAATTCGTCCGGATCATCTACCGCATAAACTCTGGGAGCTCCTTGGTGCCGGGCTCAACGTCATCGAGCCCCCACGCTTCGAGGTCTTCGTCAGTGACTGGCTCTCCGCCACCCTCGTGCAGTTCGAGAGCTTCCGCGAGCATTCGGAGTGCTTCTGTTTTTGTCTCTCCAAAAGAGGCAACGCCAGTTTCGAGGTCACGAGCTGTAATCTTCCCGTCATCTTCGTGGATGAACTCTACTCCTTCTTCGGGTGACTCGTCACGCGTTGCACTGGCCATATTCTAAATTGGCGAAACGAGCGAATAAGTGTTCGGTTGGCCACCTGTATTGACCACACTCGGGTCAAAATATATCGCCTGCAGAGGATTTCAACAAAGCCTCATATTTGTGAGTTACCACGGGTCGGGTGACCCGTGGCTTCCTGTTTCTACGACACGCTGTGCAGGAACGAGACGGAACGACGAATTATCGTTCGCGTCCGCACCCGTAGGGAGCGCAGTCTCCGCAGGCGTTCGAAAATCGCGTGGCGATTTTCCCAGCCCATCAGAATCGCTGTGCGATTCTGCGGACGTTGATTCGGCCTCTCCCAGACCTACTACCGCATCCACATCGAACTCAATACCCAACTCCTCTAACCCGAGTTTCAGAACATTGTACGAGGCGTTCTCGTCCCGGTCGGCCTCGAACCCACACGACGGACACGAGTGTTCCCGAACCCAGAGTTCCTTATCAGACTCAACGTCACACCGAGCGCACCGCTTAGTCGTCCCTTCTGGTGGAACCGTTTCGACGTGACACCCGTTTTTGTCACCGTGGCGCTCGAACGTCTTGATGGCGTCACTCCACGCCATCGACGCAATGTTCCGCCCATTTGAGTCCTGTTCGAGCATCCCGCGAACGTCCAGCTTCTCCAAGAATACCGCGTCGTACTGTGTCGTGTACGAGCGAGCAAGTTTCTCGATGAAGTCCGTTCGCTTGTTCGACAAGCGTTCATACGCTTCGGCGAGTTTTACTCGGGCTTTCTCCCAGTTCGCAGACCCGTGCTGTTTGCGAGATAATGCCCGGTGACGCTTCTCGATTCGCTCACGGTCTTCAGACTCATCCAACGGCGTGACCGCATTGCCGTCTGAATCATGGGTGAACTTGAGGATGCCGAGGTCAATTCCTACAGTATCTTCGAGTTGGATGTCTTCGACGGCTGGTTTCTCGGGGTATTCTGGGTCGTGGTCAACGACAACCGATGCATACCACTTTCGGGATTTTTTTCCTTGAGACGGACTTCTTTGATTGTGCCGTCTTCGGGGAGTGGGCGATGGTAGTCAACGTTCATCGTCCCAAGTTTCGAGAGTTCGAGTGTGGCGTGTTCGGTTCGGCCCGTGTTACTATCCACGTCGAAGCCTGATTGGTTGAACACGATGCTGCGGTACTCTCTTGGCGGTTTCCACTTGAGTTTCCCGACTTTGTAACCCTTGGACTTGAGTGACTTGAGAACGCTGAGGCTTGAGTAGATGCGTCGGACGGCCATCTGCAAGCACTTCGAGTTGATCGTCGTCCACTTTGGCCACTGGCGTTTCCACGCAGGGAGTTTGTTTTGGAGTTGGGTGTACGTTGGTTTGTCACCGTCAGGAGCAGAGTCGTAGAGTCCGAGTGCGTGGTTGTACACTTCCCGACAGATGTTGATGTGTCTGCGAGCTTCGCTCGCCACATCTTCTATCGGGTAGAGTCGGTACTTGAACGTCTGCTCCACTACCAACATATTGGGGTGCGAGTTACTTAATGACACCGTTCAAGTCGGGCGATTGTCGCATTCATCCCCGGGTACGGTGACCCGGGGAATTCTGCTTGTCTCCGTTTAAAACGTAGCTCACGTAAAATACACAGTCAATGCTGGAATATCCGGCACTGCTGCGATCGCTGAATTGTGGCATCAAGTGAGGGAGCGTATCACGCGTTGAAGAGCGAGATTTTCCACCTGTTCATCCGATAACGGTGCGAAGAATGCGTTCGTATCGACTGCCGCGATCACGCCTCAGTCTCAGAGTCGTCGTCTTCCTCGTTGCCGACATCACGAGGATATTCACCACGAATCCAACGCATTTGGCTAATTTGACCTTCTTCCAAAGACACCTGATCTCGCGCAACGCCGCTCGATTTAGGGATACACCAAATTGACTTACCCGTCCGACCCCTACTCTCGCACAGTTCTAATGGACGTGCGTGAACGGTTGCTTGGGATCGATCGATCGTTCGAATTCGACCCCGAGACGGTCACGATCGCCGATGAGGACGTCTTCGATCGGTTTGAACCCGTGGTCAGAGAGTGGTGGCTCGACGAGTTCGGCGCGTACGTGGACCAAAACGAGGGGCTGTTTACGCCGCCGCAGCGCGAGGCGATCCCGCTCATCGACGAGGGCGAGAACGCGCTCGTCTGTGCGCCGACCGGCAGCGGCAAGACGCTCTCGTCGTTCGCAGCGATCATCAACGACCTCTTTCGCCGCGAGCGCGACGACCCCGACGGCCTCGAGAACTCGGTGTACTGTTTGTACGTCTCGCCGCTGAAGTCGCTCGCGAACGACATTCACCGCAACCTGACGGTTCCGCTCGAGGGAATCACCGATCGCCTCGCGTCCCGGGGGATCGACACCGAAATACGGCACGCAATTCGGCACGGCGACACCGAAAGCGCCGATCGCCAGCGGATGCTGAAGGAAACCCCACACATCCTCAACACAACGCCGGAAACGCTCGCAATACTGCTCAACTCTCCGAAGTTCAAAGAGAAACTACGGACTGTCGAGTACGTGATCGTCGACGAGATTCACAGTCTCGCCGAAAACAAACGCGGGACGCACCTCGCGGTCAGTCTCGAACGGCTCGAAACGCTCACGGAGAACTCGCCGACACGAATCGGCTGTTCGGCGACGGTTGAGCCCTTGTCGACGATGGCGCAGTTTCTCGTTGGCCGCACGGAACCGGGCGGGGAGTCCAGACCGTGTGAGATCGTCGACACCCGGTTCGTTCGTGACTTCGATATCAAACTCGAGTGTCCCACTGACGACCTTATTGATACGCCCCGCGAGATCGTCCAGGGGCGGTTCTACGATCGCCTCCACGAACTCATCGACGCCCACACGAATACGCTCGTCTTCACGAACACGCGGTCGGGGGCCGAACGAGTGTTACACAGCCTGCGCGATCGGTTCCCCGACGCCTACGACGAGGACAACTCGGGGTGTCACCACGGCAGCCTCTCGAAGGAGCGCCGGCGGACGATTGAAACCGGACTCAAAGCCGGGGACCTCGACGTAGTGACGACCTCGACGAGCCTCGAACTCGGGATCGACATGCCACACATCGATCTGGTCGTGCAGGTCGGCTCGCCGAAGTCTGTCGCCGCGCTGTTACAGCGGATCGGCCGGGCGGGCCACCGGCTGGGCCAGACGGTTGAAGGGCGGGTGATCGCACTCGATCGCGACGAGCTGATCGAGTGTGCGGTGATGCTCAAGAAGGCCGAATCAGGGTTCGTCGATCGCGTCTTCGTGCCCGAAAACGCCGCCGATGTCGCCGCCCAGCACGTCTACGGGATGGCAATAAACGGCGTCACGCGCGAAGCCGACGTGCGGGCGACACTCGAACGCGCGTACCCGTTTCGCAACTACACGAATGCGGAGTGGGAGTCGCTCATGCGGTACCTCACCGCGTCGTATCCCGGCATGGAAGACAAAAACGTCTACGCGAAGATCTGGCGGGACACCAACGATCGCCCCGACGGCGAGCATCACTACCCCGACTTCGACGTGGGCGAACCGCTCATCGGCAAGCGCGGGCGGCTTGCGCGGATGATCTACATGACCAACATCGGGACGATCCCCGACTCGTTCACCTGCGAGGTGTTTGTTCGCGGGAGTGACGAGTGGGTCGGATCGCTTGATGAGAACTACCTTGACACCCTCGAACCGGGCGACGTGTTCGTCCTCGGGGGGCGGAATTTTGAGTTCCGCTACCGTCGCGGCTCGAAGGTGTACGTCGATCCGACGAGCGCCCGCCCGACGGTCCCCTCGTGGTTCTCAGAACGCCTGCCGCTGTCGTACGATCTGGGCCGTGAGATCGCTGCGTTTCAGGGCGAGGCGGTCGATCGCCACGAGACTGGCGGGATTGCCGGCCTCCGGTCGTGGCTGCGGGAGTTCCCGATCGACGAAAACAGCGTTCGGGCGATCGCCCGGACCATCGAAGAACAGCGCGCGTACCTCGGTCCGGAGGGCATGAGCACGCCCGATCGACTCGTCGTCGAAACGGTGCTCGACCGGACGGCGTACCGACGGCGCTTCTACGTCCGGTCGACGTACGGCCGACGGTTCAACGACGGCCTCTCTCGGTTGGTCGCGTACCACTGCGCTCAGCGGGCAACCGCTAACGTCCAGGTCGCGGTCGCAGACAATGGCTTCTCGATCGAGATGCCGCTGAACCGCAAGGTCGATATTGCCGATATCATCCGGTCGATCGACCCCGACAAGGTAGCCACAGAGCTTCGGGCGGCGATCGACGGGACCGACCTGCTGCAGCGATACTTCCGCATCAACGCTACCCGATCGCTCATGATCCTCAAACGCTACAAGGGCTACGAGAAGTCTGCGGCCCAACAGCAGGTCTCAAGCGAGATGTTGTTGTCGTTTGCCCAGGAGCTCGATTCGTTCGCGGTCATCGAAGAGACCTACCGGGAGATCCTCGAAGACAAACTCCACGTCTCGGCGATCGAGGACGCGATCGAGCGGATCGCAAGTGGCGACCTCACGGTCGTCAATCACGAGGTCGACTCGCCGAGCCCGCGATCGTTCGGATTGGCGACGCTTGCGGCCAGCGACGTGGTGCTCGCCGAAGACGAGTCCGCGGTCCTGCAAGAGTTCCACGCGCGGGTCCGCGAGGCGATCGACGAAACAACTGAGTCCGCGGCGACTGACTGAACACCAATCATGCAATTCACCAACGTAACCGTTCCGAGCCGAGACCCGATCGCCCTCGCCGAGTGGTATCACCGCGTGTTCTCGGTGCCGATCGAGACGAACGCGGAGGACGCAACCGTCTTTCTCCCTGATACCGCGATATCGTTCACTCACGTCGACGACCACGCGCCGTACCACCTCGCATTCCGTTCGCTCGCCCCCGCAGCGGCGATTCATGCGGGCCTGCGGCGGCACGATCCAGACGGGCGATCGAAGCCCGTGCCCGTGGAGGGAGAACCGACGATCCGGTTCGACTTTCTCGACGCCGACGCCACGTACTTTCTCGATCCGGAAGGGAACATCCTCGAGTGTCTGGCCTACGATCGTGACGTTGACGGTCAAAGTGCCAACGGAGGCGCTGATCGATCCGAATTGATGGATGAGGCGCTTCAATCGGTAACCGAGGTCGGCCTCCCTGGCTCTGATCCTGTTGCGCTGCGGAAGTGGCTCATCGAAACCGTCGGACTGGGGACGATCGGCTCGCCGAGCCCGTCGTTCGCGTGGGTCGGCGACTTCGAGGCGCGCTTTGTCGTGGTGCCAGCCGGTCGAGAGTGGTATCCGACCGATCGACTCTCAGGGATTGATCCGATCGAGGCGACGGTGACCGGTGCCGGCGTTTCCGGCCGACACGAACATCCTGAAGTGCCGTACACTGTCGTCGTCGAATAGGTCTGGTGATCGACCGGACGCAACGCACGGGGTCGGCCGTTCGGTCACTCGTCTGCACGACCCCACTAGTATCTTCCTACTTGCCGTGGTATGTGTTCGCATGCAAGAGCCACCGATCGAGCCGACATTCACCGATCGGCCCACTGCAGCATCCGCTTGTAGAAGGGCTCTGAGGCAAGCGCTTCGCGATCGCCAACCAGCACGAGCGCCTTTTTCGCTCGCGTGAGCGCGACGTTCACCCGGCGGTAGTCCTCGAAGATCGGCCCCGCGAGGTCGCCGGTCGCGACGAATGAGACGACGATGACCTCCTTGCTCGACCCCTGGAACCGATCGACTGTGTCGACGGTCACATCCACGCGCCGAGAGATCTCCGCGACCTGTGCGCGAAACGGTGCGATCACGCCGATCGCATCGGGGTCGATCCCAGCGTCAATGTACGCGCGGACGATATCGGCGACGCGATCGGCCTCAGTGGGATTGGCGTTGCCCTCGCGGGTCCCATCGGGATCGACAAACGACACCTGCTCGCGGATCGCTGCCGGCAGCGTGGCCGTGTCGACGCCGAGATCTGACAGCGACTGGGCTGCGACCGCCCCTGTTGCGGGTCTGAGTTCACCATCGTAGAATTCCACCGAGGGGAATGCCTGAATCCGCTGGGCCATGCGATACTGGCGATCGAGCATCACCGACGCGTCCGGATATGCCTCGATCAGCCGCTCGAACAGCGAGGTTTGCAATTCAGTGTCGGCGCGGACAACCGGCGGGAGCTGTTCGTGGTCACCGACGAGGACGAACCGATCGGCGAGATTGATCGCCGCGAGTGTCGCCGGCTCAGTCAGCTGTGAGGCTTCGTCGACGAGCGCAACGTCGAACGTCTCCTCGGCCAGCACCCGCGAGCCACACGAAGTCGTCGTCGCCGCGACGACCGGCGCGTCTCGGAGCCGTTTTGCCTGCGTGTGTGGGTCGCCGCGAGTCTCTAACCGGAGGTCAAGCATGTCCGATCGAATCCCGGACTTTGTGCCGACGCGAACGGCGTCTTCGAAGCCTTGCTCGCGCAGGGCTTCGAGGGCGTTGTCGACCGCGCGGTTGGTAAACGCGGTGAGCAGCACGCGATCGCCTCGATCGACGAGCGCACGAATCAGCCGTGCGATCGTGTACGTCTTGCCGGTCCCCGGTGGCCCGTGAATCAGCGCACAGTCGTCGGCTCGCATGCCGAGGTTCACTGCCTCGTTCTGGGCGGGGTTGTTGTCAATGTACGTCAGGATCTCGCCGCTGAATTCGGGTTCGCGGCGCTCGAAGAGTACGTCCTTGCGATCGGGACTACGTTTGAGCAGTCCGTCGTGCAACGCCGACAGCATCCGATCGACTGACAACTCTGTGGGGTACACGTCGAGGCGGCGAACTTCGACTGGCTCGTCGGTTGTCACGGTGATTTCTTCGTCCAGCTGCTCGATCCGACAGAGCTCTGCGTGACCGCCCACCGGGTCGCCGTCGCTCGCGAGCGCCACGTCGCCTTCTCTGAGCTTCGAAACCGCGTCGGTCGTCGATCGCGCGCGGAGCCGCCAGCGGTTGCCGTCGATCGGCTCTTTGCCCTCGTATGTGAGCCCGATCAACGCGCGATCGTCCGCGGCGCGTTCGGCTGGGGTTTGCTCCCAGAGTTTGCGGTATTCGGCGTGGACGGTCTCGCGTTCGGCCTCGATCGCCTCGTAGAATCGCTCGAAGTACGCCTGTTCTGCATCCGGCAGCGATGAGCCGACCGCACCGGCCTTTGATCGCTGGTCCAATCGCCCGGAGACGACCATGCAGGTATCCTGAACGAAACAGTACTCACACTTCGCGTCGGCCTCGTACCCCGTCGGAATCTCGCCAGCAGCCTCCATCGCTGCGAGGTGGTTCCGACAGCGGACGACGTACTGTAAGAGCCCGCGGCCGATCGAGAACTCCTTGGCTGGCGAGAGGTCCCCCGATTCCTCGGTCCGCTCGAGGGCGCTGTTCTTTGTGTACAGGAGGGTTCCGGTATCGACCGGTACGCCGCGTTCTTCGAGCATGAGCGCGTAACAAGCCGCCTGGATCTTGTCCTGAAAGCGCGGTTCCCGTCCGGTATTCTTGCCGGTCTTGAGTTCAACAGGCATCCCGCGCCTCAGTGCGTCTGCACGGCCTTTCAGCCCGAACGTCGGGCTGATAAGCGTGTACTCGGATCGCCAGTTGTCCTCCTCGGTGAGCGTGCCCTGTGCGAGCCAGCCTTCGATCGCCGCGGCGTTGCGCCGCACCTCGTCTTCGACCTCCTCGGGTTCGTAGCCGAGCAGACCGAGTTCGAGCGCTGCTTCCTCGACCCGATCGACGATCGAGTCGTCGAGGTCGCGGCCACGAAGCAAGTCACCGAACACCTCGTGGACGATCGTCCCCTTGATAACTGGATATTTCAACGGGACGCTCGAGAGCTTGTTCAGGTAGTACTCGCGGGGACAGCTCACCCAGTAGCGGATGTCGGTGACGTTCACGAGAAAGCCGGGTTCGAGCACGACGTAGGACGTCTTCTGGGTGCCGTATCTCGTCTCGCCGTTGTACTCGCGTTCTTTGGGATCAGTGACGAGCAGTTCCATCCCCGCTTCGGCGTACGATGCCGTCTCGGCCCACTTGCCCCAGACGGTCGCCGTTGTGAGCCCATCGGTTACGATCGGGTCGTCCCGAGCGGGTGCCGATCCCACGTTTTGATCGTCTACGCGGAGGGTGAACTCCGCGAGTGATCGCTCGCCGTGTGCCGTTTCGACGGTTTTGGGCCCGTCGATGTCGACGATCGAGCCGCGGAGGGTCGAAGCCACTGTCACATCGTCAGGGCCCCACCGTACAAAAGCGCTGGCAGTCGATCGAAGACGGCAGAAAAAAATACCTCTCGCTCCGAGTAGGCCTATGGCAGAGCAAAGCGATGCGGACCTCCCAGGCGGGATCCAGAAGTTTATTCGGCTCTTCGTCATCGCCTTGATCGTCCTGTCGGTTCTCACATCTGCGGCGTTGCTCCGATCGGACGGCGTGACGCTCGAGACGGTGTCGAGCGTGTTCGTGAACCTCTACGTCGCCGGACTTGTGTTCTACGGCGTCTTCTATAACAAGATGAACTCCCGGCCGTTTCGGATCGCGCTGTACGGCGGCGTCATTCTCTGGGGACTCACAGACATCCTCACCGGCACCGAAACGACGATCACCTACCTGTTGATCCTCGGCGGGGGTGCGCTCGTGACGCGTGAGGCATTCCTCAAGAACTGACCAGCGGACACCGAGGATGAGGTAGCCTACGATGCTGGAAGAACCGTCGATCTACTGATATTGTTACTGGTTAGCGTACAAGACACAGAGGGCTCATGTAGCACAGTGGCTTCGTTTGTCCCATACCGTTCGTAGTACGTTTCCACACCGTTCGTGATGACCGTTGGCATGGTCGTGTGACAGTACGTATCTGAAACCACGTACAATGAGATCTTAGGTCCCTGAATACTGCTGAATTCGTGCCCTGTACGCAGCACTCACCGCACTAGGAGAAATCAGCTCTCACAGGCTCTACACTCAAGAATATCCCGACTGAATTTCTGTGCAGCATTCACGCTGTTCTGGTAATAGAGACTTTTAACTCCCTTCTTCCAGGCTTCTATGTAGAGTTGATTGATCTCTTTGACGCTCACTTCACTTGGGTCGATTGAGACGTTCACACTCTGTGCTTGGTCTATGTGTTTCTGTCGCTGCGCCGCCTGATTGATGATCGCCATCTGTGGTATCTCAGCGAAGGTTTTGAAGACCTCTTTCTCTTTGTCCCTCAGACACTCAAGATGTTGCACACTCCCGTCTTTGTTTGCGATGCTGTCCCAGACTTCACGCTTGTCCTTGCCTCTCTCCGCCAGTATCGCTTGGAGGAATCTGTTTTTTTGCGTTGACTTCAGCTTCGCACCGTCTCGCACGAAGTAATTCGACTTCAGCGGCTCAATACTTGGACTGACTTGGCCCAGAATGACGCTGCTCGATTTCGTCGGAGCCACACTCATCGTCGTCGTGTTCCGTCTGCCGTAGCCCTCAAGCATCTCTGGCTCACCAAACTCATCGGCAAGTGCTTCACTCGCCTCGTAGCTCCGCTCTTTGATCGTCCGGAACACCTCCTCGTTTTTCTGCATCGCCTCCATACTGTCGAAGGGAATCATGTTACTCTGGAGGTAGCTGTGCCACCCGAGAACGCCGATCCCTATTGCTCTGTGTCGCTTCGCAAACCGCACAGCCCGCTCCATGAACCGTACTCCCTCTGCCTTCTGGATGAACTCCTCCATCACTGCGTCTAAAAACCGCGTCAGTGTCTCCACTGCATCGGTCTCTTTCCAGTCGTCGTATTGGAGGGCGTTCATGCTTGAGAGACAGCAGACAAAGCTCTCATCTGGCGTGGCTGGCAGTGCTATCTCGGTACACAGATTGGATGCGTTTATTTGGTAGTCCTTGTCTTTGTAGACCTGTGGTTTTCCCTCATTCATGTTCCCCCGGAAAATAATATAGGGGACGCCGATGTTGATCCGGGTTTCAATAATTTTTGCCCACGTCTCTCGTTTTTCGGTGTCGCCGTCGATCATCGCCTGGAACCAGTCATCACCGATGATGACACCATAGTAGATGTCCTGTACTGGGTCTCCTTCGGTTTTGATGTTAAGCCATTCTTCCAAGTCCTCGTGTTCAACGTCGATATAGCCAGCAAATTGCCCTCTCCGGGTTTCACCCTGGCTGATGACGGTGATGATCGTGTCGAACAGCTCTGTGAAACTGTAACTCCCGTTACTCTTGCCGTTGTTCGTTATCGGGGTGCCTCGTGGTCGCAGCTCACCAAAGTAGCCGCTCGTACCGCCACCTAACTTGGTCATCTCACCCACCTCGGCTTGGGTGTAGAGAATACTCTCTATGTTATCTTCCATGTAGCTACCGAAGCAACTGATAGGAAGGCCTCTATCTAGTCCGAAGTTGGACCACACTGGGCTGGCGAGACTATAGAAGCCCCGGCTCATGTACTCGTAGAACTTGTCTGCGAAGCCCTCGTCATCTAGAATTTCTTCGGCGCGTTCTGCGATCTGTCTGACCCGCTCTTCCGCTTCGATACCTTCAATTAGATATCCTTCTCTGAGGAACTCCCTACTGTCCTCGTTCAGCCAGTAAAATGGTACCTCGTGCTGTTCCTCAACTCGATCGAGTGCTGTTTGTGCCATTGTTAGAATATGTCCTCGGCGGTAACGCTCTGTGTGTGTTTGTTGTACGTGGTTGACCGTTTGCTGAAGAAGTCGTTATCCTTCGTCATCATAATGTCCTCATCGAACCAGCGCGTCTCCGCAAGCAGGTCATCATCTGTCTCGAATATCGGTTCCACATCGACATTTTCTAGGCTCTGATTGAACCGATCTCGCAGAAACGCATCAACATGTGCCCGTGGAAGGAACTCAAGCTCGCCCTCACTGAATATCCAATCCAGTATCTCCATTTCCGCTTCGTAGGCCTGCCGACAGGCCTCCTGGACATCTTCCGCAAAGTCATCATCGAAGACGTCCGGATTCTCCGTTTTGATTGTTTCCACCAGTTCGACCCCGAACAGGCCGTGAATCTGCTCTTCTTTGCTGGTTGCTTCGACAGCGTTCGCTATCCCCTTGAATCTCTTTTCATGCTTATCGAAGCTCGTCATTATCAGGAACTGGCTGAACAGCGACACATGCTCGACGAAGGTGCTGAAAAGCAGGATGCCCATTACATACTCCTGTTTGTCGTCACCGTCACTTTTTTTCAGATACTCATCGAGATACTCGATTCGCTTTTTCATCGCTGGCACCTCAGTTACCTGTTCGAAATCGTCTGTAATCCCCAAAATATCGAGTAAGTGACTGTAGGCGTCCATATGCCGTACTTCACTCTCTGCAAAAGTCATGCCCACATTTCCGACTTCGGCCTTGGGCATCTCCTTGTAGATATCCGACCAAAACGTCTTCACTTGCACCTCAATCTGTGCGATCGCCAACATCGTCCGTTTGATTACGGTTTGCTCAACAGGAGTTGTGTTGACCTTGAAATCTTGGACATCCCCATCGAAATTGAATTCAGTGTGTACCCAGTAGCTGTTCCGTATCGCCTCAACGTAGTCGAGAAAGTCGCTGTACTCGTAGGGCTTCAGCTGTTTTCTCTCTGAGAAGATGTCCGTCTCTGTATCTGTGGCTGTACTCGTGTTCGCATTCTCGCTTTTACTCATCGCGGGTCACCTCAAACGTAACCGCTTGCGTTGGGCTGGCTTTGTCACTATCCGGTATCGGTCCAGTGTGTCCGATCGCAGTTGTGTCGTTTAGGAAATTTTCTATCATTTTCGTGTCTCGAATGGACGTGTCGTCGTGGTTGCAGTCCGGGCAGTTCATTTGTGTTCTGAGTTTCCTTGCCCCCACAGTCCACTATATCGTGGCCAACTAGGGCACCTACAGCATGTAGTGATGAGAGCAGGATGATAAGTCTTTGCAACCCAGATAGTATTATTACAAGTAAGATTGATCTTTCGGTCTTTGCACGTCATGAATGCCAGGGTCACCTCGCTGAATCAACCAGGGGGCTCTCCGAACATGCTGAGAAAACCCATAGGTGGATTGCACAAAAACAGGAGTTCGGTGTTCGAGAGAAGCACGGTGTAAGGCCCGCGCGTTGTATCTATCACCACGTCTTGTGACTGTGGACGTAGACAACTATTACACTCAGTTCGATACGAGTCACAACAATACACGTCGCCGCAGGTCCCACCGCGATCGACATTCTCATACGATCGCCCGTCGTACACCGGCGTATGCGCGTTCGAGACTGGCAGGACATCCTCGCGGACGTAACGGACGGATCGGTCGATCCCGACGGCTGGCGTGCGATCGCCGGACAGCGCCGCCAGGGCGTCGGCGAAGATCTCTTTCTCGGCCACCCCGCGATCGGCGTCTACCAGCTCAAGACGTACGCGAAAAACCCCTACGAGGTCAAAGGCGTCGGCGCGAAGGTCGCCCGCCGGATCGACGACGAGCTCGATCCGCTCTTGCCGGGCCGCGACGACGGGGGTCGATTCGCCGTTCGCCAGCCACCTGAAGACGAAGACCAGGCAGAGACGATGGCCAAGCGGCTCACTGAAGCCCTGCGGGTTCACTCAGAAGCACCGACAACGCCTGATGACCTCTTTACTGACGTAATGGACGCGATCGACAGCCCCGCCTACGGCCCGATGGAATTCGAGCTCTCCGATCGACCCGATCGGCTCGATACCCTCTCAGATACCTTCGAGGATGCTGAATCGCTATTGAGCGCCGAACTCGACGATCTCATCGACGAGGACGGCGTCGATCGCGGGTTCCACTGAAATGAACTCCGAGGACAATGCAGACGCTGACTTGTCGCTTTCGCCGACTGACTCGCCGCGCGAGACGATCGAAACGTACTACGAGACGCTGCGCCGCGGTGAGCCGCTCACCCCGTTTTTCAGTGAGGACCCGCAGGCGATCAAACTCGGAATCGAGGAGACACTCGTCGGCTATGCTGATATCGCCGACGGTCTGAGCAGCCAGACCGATCGGACGAGCGAGTGGACTGTTGAAAGCACCAGCCTCCGCGTCACCGAACGCGACGCGTTCGCGTGGTTTCACGACAAGGTTCGGCTCTCGTGGCACGATGATCCAACCGGAACCGATGAATCCTACAACACTCGGTGGACTGGCACACTCGAATATCGCGAACCGGTCGATCGCTGGCAGTTCGTGAGTCTCCACGTGTCCGTTCCAGTCGATCGCGGCAAGCCTGAGACCGAGCGATCAGATGCGGATGTGTTGTTCGGGTCCGAAGGTGAGCACGAACACGGTGGCTGCTGATGGTCGGTCCGAGCATCACCGACGAAGAACGCGAGATCGCAAACCGGCGGCTCAAATACGGATTTGTACTGTTGGTCGCGGTCTCAGCGGTACTCATGAGCCTCCAGATCGACCCGACGATCGAAGAGGTCGCCGCCGTCTTCGTCGGCGGACTCATTTTTGGGGCCATCCTGTTGTGGTTCGTGTTGCGAAACCTCCGGACGTTTTACTACCGACTGTGAACGCCTGAATCCCCGGCTGCACTCTGTCCTCAGGCGGTGAGACGTGAACACGTACAGAAGGTATAGATACCCGCGTTCCGAAATGGTCATAATTCGTGAACGACGCTGCACCCGGCCAATCGGATGCAAACGGCGATCGGATCAGCGTGCTCGTGGTAGCCGATACCGACACCCTGGCCGATCGACTCGACAGAGCGCTGGCGACGATCGGCGTCCACGCAACCATTCGTCGAATCAACCCACAGGCAGACGACACTTCCGAAATTGAGACGCAGCGCTGGGATGCCGTGGTCGGGGTTGCGGAGCCCGCTGTCGATCTGATCGGATCCACGCGGACCGATCAGGGCCACCACACCGATCGGTGTGCGGAAGGCGACAGTCCAAACGACGCACCGCCCGAATTAGTTGACGTGCCGTTCGTGTTCGTCTCCGAGACAGATGACGAGCAACTCGTTTCGGCGGCGATCGATCGCGGTGCGGACCGATGTCTACTCCGCCAAAGCGGCTCCGCGGCGTGGGACAGAACGCTTGCGGATGCCGTCGTCTCAGCGATCGAATCCTGCCGAACCCGAACGAAACTCCGCCAGACAACCAACGAACTGCAGCGGATCTACGACACGGTTCCGGCGATGATCACCCGGAAAGACGACGCGAACCGGATCCTCAGAGTCAACGACGCGGTCACTGACTATCTCGATCGACCGCGCGAAGATATCGAGGGCCAAACGGCATGGGAGCTGTTTGACGAGTACGGAACCGAGTTTCAGCAGATGGACCAGTCAGTGATCGAATCCGGCGAGCCGATCGAGGGGCTAATCGAACAGCTTCCGACACCGTCTGGACAGAATCGCTGGATGAAAACTGATGTCGTCCCCTATCGGGACGAACATGGTGAGACCGACGGCGTATTGGTCATTTCCGAGGACATCACCGAGTTGAAAGACCGCGAGCGCCAGCTCGCCCGACAGAACGAACGCCTCGACCGGTTCATCTCAGTCGTCGCACACGATCTCCGCAACCCACTGAGCGTCGCAAACGGGCGAGTGCGGCTCGCCCAAGAGGATCCCGAGGGGGGCCACCTCGCGGCCGTCCAAACTGCCCACGAGCGAATGGCGACACTGATCGACGATCTTCTCACGCTAGCTCGTCAGGGCCAGTCAGTCTCCGAACGGAGCCCGATCGCCCTCGCAGACGCCGTCCGTAACTCGTGGACAACCGTAGAGACACACAACGCTACGCTGAACGTCGAAGTGTCGGGAACGATACGGGCCGACGCCGGCCGGCTCCAACAGCTGTTTGAGAACCTGTTTCGCAACAGCGTGGAACACGGTTCCACGGGCAGCCGGGCTCCGCCTGGCGATGCGATCGAACACGGCGGCCACGACTTAACAGTCACTGTTGGGCACGGAGCTGCGGGCTTCTACGTCGAAGACGACGGCCCAGGTGTTCCGGTCGATCGCCGCGAGTCGGTGTTCGATCCTGGACACTCAACGACACCGAGCGGGACTGGCTTCGGGCTGAGCATCGTACGCGAGATCGTCAACGCTCACGGATGGACGATCACCGTGACTGAGGGCTCCGCAGGCGGGGCTCGGTTCGAGATCACTGGCGTCGACTTTGAGGACTGATCGAGCTGTGTCGGCAACTTACGGATCGACCCGTCGGAGCCACGCCGCGGGATCGTCGATCTCCGCGTCGGTTGGCAGATTTGCTGGATCGGCCCACACAACACTCGCAGCGCCGATCCCGCGGGCGTCCGCAACCGCTTCAAAGAAGCGCGCGCCGCGTTCGTACTGTTGGCGTTTGATCCCCAGTCCGAGTAGTCGGCGCATGATTCTGGCGATCGGTCCCCCGCCCCGCCGCCTTGCGTCGAGCTTTCGGCGGAGGTCGGTGTAGTCGTCGTCGAACGCCCGGTCCATGAGCAGTTCGGCGTACCCCTCGACGGCGGTCATCGCGACGTTGAGCTCTCGCAGCGGCTGGCTGTCGAGTGGTGTCGATCGTAGTGACATCGAGCCGATCGAGGTCACCGCCTCGTGCATTCGGCTCTCGAGATACTCGGGCAGCCACGGAGCTGCACCGAACTCCGCCGCGTGGGCAACCTCGTGGAAGGCGATCCAGCGCCGAAATCGGGGATAGGAGACGTGGAGTTCCTCAGCGACCCGAAGGATGTTTGGTCGCACGAAGTACAGTCCGTGCTCTTCGGCGTCCGCGAGCAACAGCGGGTCGTACTGCCCGAGGACGTTCTTCGAGAGGAAACTGAGGGTGAACGCCATCGTCCCGGTGTTGACCGATCGGGCGATGTCCGGAAACAGCGTGTCAGCCTCCTCCTCGATCGGCTTCATCACCCGCCGGAAGGTCCCAACGTTGGCGTCGATCCAGTGATGGCGGTTTTGGACCTCGATCGCATTCGGTAGGTCGAATTCGACCTCGCCGATCGTCCGAAGCCGATCGCGGGCGTCCCGCACGTCGTTAGCGTACCCCGCCTCCTCGTCGGGAGTGAGCGTGATGTCGCCAGGCTCTGTGGCCGCCTTCGCGGACTCGGCGACGGCACCCCAATCAATGACACCGGTGCCGGTCGACCCCGCGTCCGCGACCGCTCGGACGCTGCGGTACAAGTTCATACACCGAGTTAGCGATCGGGCCCCAAAGCGCTTGTGTCGGGTACGATCGACAGTCTCCAACCCACGAATCTGACCGACCAATCGGTTTCAGGATGCACACTAACCGGCCGATCGAACCGAGATCGCGGTTTTCATGTAGTAAGCCAAACAGCTCTTTGTATGAACGATCGATCGCGGGCATTCCTCGAATCACTGTTAACCACGCCGAGTCCCTCCGGGTACGAAGCCGACGGCCAGCGCGTCTGGGTCGACCATGTCCGGGACTTCGCTGACGAGGTTCACACCGACGCGTACGGAAACGCCGTCGCTGTCCACGAGGGTGGCGATGATACCCCGTCGATCGCCTTCTCCGGCCACGCCGACGAAATTGGGTTCATCGTTCGGGACATCCTCGACGATGGATATCTCCGACTGGGGATGATCGGCGGCTCCGATCGCACGGTCTCGAAGGGTCAACACGTGACCGTTCACGCGGCCGACGGGCCTGTACAGGGGGTCATCGGCCAGACAGCGATCCACCTCCGTGAGAACGGTGACGAGGAGTACGAAGATATCGCCGAGCAGTTCGTCGACATCGGCGCGACAGGCGAAGACGAGGCGGCTGATCTGGTCGAGGTTGGCGACCCGGTGACGTTTTCGACTGAACTGTTCGAGCTTCACGGCACTCGGCTGTCTGCCCGCGGGATGGACAACCGCGTCGGAACGTGGAGTGCCGCCGAGGGTCTGCGCCGTGCGGTCGAAGCTGACGTTGACGCGACTGTTTACGCGGTGAGCACCGTCCAGGAGGAGGTCGGAGTGCAGGGAGCAAAGATGATCGGCTACGAACTCGAACCAGACGCCGCGATCGCGATCGACGTGACCCACGCCACGGACAACCCCGACGTCCCAAGCAAACGGCGCGGACCGGTCAGCCTCGGTGATGGACCCGTGATCGGCCGCGGAAGTGCAAACCACTCGAATGTTGTCTCCGTGGCCCGCGAGGCCGCCGAATCTGCGGATATCGACGTCCAACTACAGGCCGCCGGTATTCGAACTGGAACTGATGCCGACGCGTTCTACACATCCCGCGGCGGGATTCCCTCGCTCAACATCGGGATTCCGAACCGCTACATGCACACGCCCGTTGAAGTGATTGATACCGAAGATCTCGACGCGGTCGCAGCGTTGCTCGGGTCGATCGCCGAACGAGCGGGCGAAGTCGACTCGTTTGCGGTTGATATCTGAGCAGTTAGAAGACGCCAGTCGCCGCCGCGATCGATCCTGTAGTCGACGCTTCGGTAGACCCTGCAGTTGACGCTGCGATAGATCTTGTACTCGACGCTTCGGTAGACCCTGCAGTTGACGCTGCGATAGATCTCGTAGTCGACGCTTCGATCGATCCTATAGTCGACGCTTCGATCGATCCTATAGTTGACGCTGTGATAGATCCTGCAGTCGACGCTGCGATCGCCCGACTTTCCCGCCGTGACACCGCTACACGTACCGCGCGGGAAAGAAAAACGGTTAAAACTCGTCGGGGATTCGAATACGATATGGCTGGAACTATTGAAGTCCTCGTCCCTGGCGGGAAGGCCAACCCAGGCCCGCCGCTCGGTCCAGAACTTGGTCCGACGCCGGTGGACGTACAAGCCGTCGTACAGGAGATCAACGACGAAACTGCCGCCTTTGACGGGATGGAAGTCCCCGTCACCGTCGAGTACGATGACGACGGCTCGTTCTCGATCGAGGTGGGTGTCCCGCCGACCGCGGAGCTCATCAAAGACGAAGCCGGCTTCGACACCGGCAGCGGCGAACCACAGAACGACTTCGTCGCCGACCTGTCGATCGAGCAGGTCAAAAAGATCGCCGAACAGAAATCGAGCGACCTGCTCTCCTACGAGGTCAAAAACGCCGCCAAGGAGGTCGGTGGCACCTGCGTCACGCTCGGTGTGACGATCGAGGGCGAGGACGCGCGGACGTTCAAACAGCGCGTCGACGACGGCGAGTACGACGACGTCTTGGCGTAGTTCCACCTCGTTTTTTCCGACGACCGACGACCGACGATCGACAATCGACGACCGCAAGCGATCGGTCGTTGCTCAATCGTGTGTGTCTCTCACACCCAACCGAGTCAATCACGCACGAACGGACGCTTCGACGGTTTTAAGGCCGTCATCAGCCAGTTACCGATGAGACAGGCTACTCCCTGTTTCACTGACCCGTAGGAGCAACCTACGCGTACTACGGAGGTGAATATGGCAGACGACATAGCACAAGCGGTCACTCGCGCACTCGAGGATGCCCCTGAGCGGAACTTCCGCGAAACGGTGGACCTCGCGATTAATCTGCGTGACCTAGACCTCAACGATCCGTCGAACCGTGTAGACGAGAGCATCGTGCTCCCGTCTGGCACCGGTCAAGACACCACGATCGTCGTCTTCGCCGAGGGCGAAACCGCCCTCAGAGCCGAAGACGTCGCCGATCAAGTACTCTCTTCAGACGACATTGAAGAGCTTGGTGACGACACCGATGCCGCAAAAGATCTCGCCGACGAAGCAGACTTCTTCGTCGCCGAGGCCCCACTGATGCAAGACATCGGCCGCTTCCTCGGGACCGTCCTCGGTCCGCGCGGGAAGATGCCGACGCCGCTGCAGCCCGACGACGACGTCGTCGAAACCGTCAACCGGATGAAAAATACAGTCCAGGTTCGCTCGCGCGATCGCCGGACGTTCCACACCCGAGTTGGCGCTGACGACATGTCCGCCGAAGAGATCGCGGACAACATCGACGTCATCATCCGCCGGCTCGAAGCGGACCTCGAGAAAGGCCCGCTCAACATCGACAGCATCTACGTCAAGACGACGATGGGGCCCGCAGTCGAGGTGAGCGCCTAATGAGCGAAAGCCAGAGCGAATCAGTCCGCAAGACCGAAACGGTCCCACAGTGGAAACAAGCGGAGGTCGACGAACTCGTCGACTTCATCGAGGGATACAGCTCAGTCGGGATTGTCGGCGTGACTGGCATTCCGAGCCGGCAGCTGCAGTTGATGCGGAAAGATCTTCACGGCAGTGCCGCAATCCGGATGAGCCGAAACACGCTCGTCACCCGTGCGCTCGAGGAGATCGACGACGGCTACGAGCAACTGACCGACTTCATTGCCGGTCAGATCGCGCTCGTTGGCACCGACGCCAACCCGTTCGGACTGTACAAAGAGCTTGAGGCGTCGAAGACGCCAGCCCCGATCAACGCTGGCGAGGTCGCCCCAAACGACATCGTCATTCCCGCAGGCGACACCGGCGTCGATCCGGGGCCGTTCGTCGGTGAACTCCAGCAGGTCGGCGCTGACGCGCGGATCCAGGACGGATCGATTCAGGTCATGTCCGACAGCCAGGTTCTCGACGAAGGCGAGGTCGTCTCTGAGGACCTTGCCGGCGTATTGAGTGAACTCGGCATCGAACCCAAAGAGGTCGGCCTCGACCTCAAGAGCGTGTTCTCCGAAGGCGTGTTGTTCTCGCCGGACGAACTCGCGATCGACGTCGACGAGTACCGCACCGACATCCAGTCGGCCGCTTCGGCCGCTCGCAACCTGTCGATCAACGCGGTCTACCCGACGACACGGACTGCCGGCGACATCGTCGCCAAGGCGTCCAACGAGGCCAAATCCGTCGCACTGCACGCCGCGATCGAGAGCCCGGACGTCATGCCGGACCTCATCACCAAGGCCGACGCACAACTTCGTGCGCTCGCCGCGCAGATCGACGACGAGGAGGCTCTGCCCGAAGAGCTCCGCGGCGTCGAAGCGCCTGCGGCCTCGACGGATGCCGACGAGGAGGAACAGCCTGATGAAGACGACACGACCGACGACGCGTCGGCCGATGACGCTGACGACGCCGATGACGACGATGACGGCGACGATGGCGCGGACGGTCTCGGCGCGATGTTCGGCTAACGACTACAATTTGGAGACACAACAATGGAATACGTATACGCAGCACTTATCCTGAACGAGACGGGCGAAGAGATCAACGAAGACAACATCACCGCGGTGCTCGAAGCCGCCGGTGTCGATGTCGAGGAATCCCGCGTCAAGGCGCTCGTCGCCGCGCTGGAGGACGTTGACATCGAAGAGGCGATCGAGACGGCCGCCGCAGTGCCTGCCGCCGGCTCTGCCCCCGCGGGCGACGCTGATGCTGCCGAAGACGACGGCGACGATGAGGCCGAGGAGGCCGACGCCGCCGAAGAGGAAGAAGACGAAGAAGACGAAGAGGCCAGCGGCGAGGGCCTCGGCTCGCTCTTCGGCTAACTCGGCGACGATCGCAGCGATCGACGCCCGGTAAATCCGTATTTTTTGTGGACCTGACCTACGAGCGACAGCACTGTCGCCTTGCGTTGTGCGTGTCACCGAGCCGGAACTCAGTCCTCGTCGAGCCGGAACTCAGTCCTCGCCGAGCCGAAACTCAATCCTCGAGGAGCCTCGGAACGGTGGCCTCCGCAGATACTTGCTGTGTCAGCCCAACAACTCGTGACTCCGCATCGGTCGGAAACTCCAGTATGGTCACGGTCCCTTCTTCGGCGTCACCGAACGATAGCGACCCACCGTGACGCTCACAGATCCACTTGACGAGCCACAACCCAATGCTGCTCGCGTGCGTGAGTGCGGTCTCTTCGCCTGCCAAGATCGGTTCGATCTCCTCGACAGGGACCCCTGGACCGCTGTCTGCGACGATGACCTGAAATCCGATCGACGACGGCTCGATTTTGACTGTCATTCCGTTTGCGGCTGCCTCGCCGTGTTCAATCGCGTTATCAAGTACCTCTCTGACAGCCCGATGGATGACTTCGTCGCCGACGATCCATGCGGACTCCGGAAGCGAGGTTTCGATCTCAATCTCCGGATGGGTGTGCCGAACCCGCGCCACGTTCGCTTCAACGATTGAAACGAGATCTGTCGAATCACCATCCGCGCTCGGATCGACATCCTCGATGAGTTTCAGCTTCTCACAGATCGACACAAGGCTCTCAGACTGGGTGTGAATGATCGCCGATCGTCTCTTCGTCTGTCCGTTACCGGTGCGTTCGTGGAGTTCGCGAGCGTGGCCCTCAATCACGTTCAGCGTGTGTCTGAACACCCGCTGTAATACCTGAAGCTGCTGATTCGATGCGTTGAGTCGAGCCTGCGTCGATTGGATCTGCCTCCGATGAGCTGTCGAGAGCAGGTATATCAGCAGTGCCGAAAACAACACGAACACCCATCCTTTGAGAAGTGCCCCCGGCGCCGGAGCGTACGCCGATCCCGTCAGCGCTGCGAGTGCAGCATCTGTTACCGGAATCCAGATCATCCCGAACACGAGATACGCGATCGCTATTCGAAGCGGGGACAGCGACCGTATCGGTTCTGGGAGGGCCATCCGTCTACCCCCTCGTCCCTCTCTGGTATAAACTTGTGTCCGGACTGCCTGGATTTGCGTGTCCTCAGCGCCGCGTACTGCTGGCTCGTACCTGATTGTGGAAGTCGATCGCATAGCTACTGAGTTCGAACTCGTCGGCTTCGATGCGCCGGAGTGCAGCCATTGCCTCCGGGCTCGAAAGCGGCGTGAGCAGCGAATACGCGCCGCCAGTTCCGGTCCGAGATAGTAGTCGCTCGACGCCGGCATCGAGTAACGGCGACGACCAATCAGTTCTCACGATCGCTGTCCGCCAGGCAAACTCGCGGGCGCGTTCTAACGCCTCGGCCGACCAGCGCTCGTCTCGCCCCCCGAGTTCGGTCCCGATCCGAGAGAGGCCGGGCGCATACGTATCGGCGAGTAACTCGCGTTGAACGGCCACGAGGCGGGCCAACACCCCGTCGATACGGCGGTGATCGGCATACTTTCGGCCTCGGTCGGGACGCGTTCCGACATCTGAAACTGTCAACGCGAGGTCGTAGAGGATGTGAGCGTTGATTCCGAGGAACGCGTCTTGCAGAATCAGTGCATCTCCTCGATGTGCCGTGCCGAAGGCGACGAGCCACGGGTCCGGAACCGTGGCCATCGACCCACGTTCGAACGCGAGAAACGCCCGTCTGTAGTACTCTGCGAAGCAAACGAGATATCGTCGCATCCACACAGGATCGTTGAACTCACCGGCGTCGATCGCAGCAGTCGTCTCGGCGGTCATCTCCGTGTAGACGGTGAGAAAGACGGCTCTGCGATCGTCGCGATCGAGTAGGTGCGATTCGAGCCGGCCGAGCCGGTCTTGGACATCCTCGACATCATCGAACGGCTCCGCCACGATCGCGACCGTCTCCGGATCTGGGTCCGTCTCAACCGCGAAGGACTTCGGTGATCGGCCGAAGCTATACCGAAGTCGTCGAAGGGTGTGGCGATCAAAAACGAGCCCGATCGCCGATTCTCGCAACATCGACTGCGATTCGTCGCCGGGTGGCTTGAACGTTCCCGGCCGTAACGGGGTGCGGGGACGATCAGGCCAGCCAGTCGTCCGGTTTCGTGTCGTAATCGACGTCAGTCGCTTCGATCGCCTCGGTCAGCCCCGGCGGCAGGTCGTGTTCGGTCACCGACTCGCCGTCGTAGCGGAGGCGGACGCCAACCTCGGTTCCTTCCGGCTCCTGCCTGCGGCGTCGAGCCACCTCGAGTTCGTGATCGTCGTACTCGACGCGGACCGTCATCAGATTCACCGGTCGACCCCACAGCTCGAATACCCGTTCGAGGACGGCTTTCGCCTGTCCCTCGTCCAGGGCGACGCCGTTGTACTGGTGGCCGAGCAGCAACTCCCCGCGGTTGTCGAAGTTGCCGTCGTAGACGGCGATCGTCGGCTTGCCGAAGTTGGTGAACTGCAACAGGAGCTTCTTTTTGACGTCCGCAGCGTCGACGCTCGCAACGCGGTACTCGCCGGCTGCCTGGGAGTACTCGTACGTGAAGTAGTTGTTCGAGTCGACAAACTCGGGCGTCAAGAACGAGTCGATGAACGTGATGTCGTTGTGGCTTTCTCGAACGTCGCGCATGGTCTCCCAGCCGGCGGTGTAGGGGATGTCTTCGAGCGCCGCTTCGATCGAGGCGTACCGATCGTCGTCGAACATGTAGCGAGCGCGCCGTTCGAGCGCTTCACGGCTGATCGACTCGACAAATCGGCGGTATTGGCGCTTTGCGAGCGAGTAGTGTCGCTCGGCCAGCCCCTCGTAGGTCAGTGCGAACCACGGGTACCGATCGAGATCGACCTCGCCCGCCTGAGCGGCGGCGACCCCCTCGGGATCGAAGCGCTCGTCACCCGCCTCGACGCGGGCGGTCAACTCGTCGAGATCGTTGGCAGTGAGTCCGGCGACGAGCGGATCGGGTTCGAGCGCGGCCTCAACGGCCTCAAAGTCGATCGCGTCGTGGAAGTTTCGCCACGTCACTCCCTCGATCCGGAGGAGCCGATCGACAACCTCCGCGCGGTTGGCGGTGTTTTCGACGTGTTCCCACAGCTGTTTGCCGAGCTTGTAGGGATTCAGTCCTGGCGAGCCGAGCACCCGCGCCTGGTGGTCCGCGTACGTGAGGAATTCGTCGTCGCCGGCGAAACGCTCGTCGCCCATCATGAGCGACTCCCAGTAGGCGGCCCATCCCTCGTTCATCACCTTCGTCATCTTCTGAGCGGCGAAGTAGTACGCCTCCTCGCGAAGTCGATCGACCACATCTGTCGCCCATGACTCACGCTCGACGGCCTTGTCTCGATCGTCGTCGTACGCCATCCCGTGATCGCGCAGATACGCCAACAGATCGAGCTCTGGATTCTCGAGGGATGGATCCTCCAGTCCATCCTCACGGGAATCGAGCCACTCATCGGTGAACACGTGTTGGCGGACGTCCTCCGAGAGCCCGAGATCATCGAGCCTGTCGGCGATATCGTCGAGATCACGATCGTCGTCACCTCGCTCGTCGGTCAACGTTCGGTGCTGGTCGATCGTATCCTCTAAGCACAACACCGCGTCGATGATCCGCTCGACCTCAGTGCGATCGATCTCGGGGTCGTTCATGTAGTCGTCAATCGCCCCCGCGTGACGCTCTAACATCGCCGCAGCGTCCGGCTCGCCGACCTCGCCACGATCGCTGTAGAGGCCGAACCACGCGTTGTTCGCAAAGAAGTCTGCGTGCGCTTCGACATGGGTGATGACGGCCTTCTGATCGGCCATCGAATTCGACTCCTGTAAGAACGCGTGGGAAGGGTTGTCGTTGTTGACGATTTCGAAGGCTTTGCCCATCCCGAACTGGTCCTGTTTTTGTTGGCGATCGTAGGCCATCCCCCAGCGCCAGTGCGGATATCGCCGCTGGAAGCCGCCGTAGGCGATCAGCTCGTTCATCTCGTCGTGATCGACGATCCAGTAGTTCACCGGATACGGATCGAGTCCGAGACGGATCGCAAGCTCTCTGGCCCGATCGACGGGCTCTTCGAGCGCCGTCGCAGTCTTTCGTGCGAGCTGTCGTTCGTCTTTCATGCTGGCCTCAACTGTCTGTTTTGTCGGGTACGCTGTAGGTCACTCATCGTCGGATGCCTCCGTGCTGAGAATACTGTAAATCGCGTCCATCACGTCCTCTGGGTCGCTCACCCGAGTTACGGCGACGTTGTCGCCGCCGCCGAAGTGCCGTTCGAGTTCCTCGGCATGCGTGGCGTTGATCGCCGCGCCGCCGGGTTGGGTTTCGACGTACGCGTGGAGGTTCGCGTCGATCTCCTCCATGAGCGGGATCACCGCGTCCGTCGTGTCGTTCGAGGAGTTCTCTGAGTCCCCGGCGGCGAAGACGTAGCGATTCCACTCGTTGAACGGGTACGACTCAAGGATCTCGGCGGCAAGTTCGTACGCCGAGGAGATTCGGGTCCCGCCGCCAGATCGGATGCCGAAGAACTCCGATCGCTCAACCTCCCACGCCTCGGCGTCGTGGGCGATGTAGTGGAACTCCGCGTTGTCGTACTTGCCGGTGAGGTACCAATCCAGCGGCGTCAGCGTCCGCTCGACGAGTTCACGTTTCGTCTCACGCATCGACCCCGACACGTCGCGAATGTTGACCACGACAACGTTCTTTTGTTTTTTCTCGATGATTTCTGGGTAGCGGAACCGCTCATCTTGGCGTCTGAACGGAATCTCTTTTAGTCCTTCTCGGCGAAGCCGGCGGATTGTCGGCTCGCGATCGAGGTTGGCTTCGACGGCTTCGAAGCTCTCCCACGTCCCAAGTTCGTCGGCAGGAATCTCTTGGGCGGCCGTTTCGATCCACGACATCGACACCGGGATGTTCTGCGATCGGGCCCACTCGTACACATCTCGGGGTGTGGCCCCGTCGACTTTGAGCCCCTCGCGGACGTAGTCCTCGTCGAAGTCCATCGCGAGCTTGCGCTTGAGCCCGCGTTTGAACAGCGTCTCGAAATCGAGGGTGCCGCGCGGCCCGGTCCGGGTGATGTCGGTGAAGTCGCCTTCGATCTCCTCGATCACTCGCTTGCCTTTCGGTTCGAGATCCAATCCGAGTTCGTCGTCGAGCGCCTCGGCGAACTCCTCGGGATCCATCTCGTAGTACTCGTGGTCGGCACCCTCCTCGCCCGGCTCGCCGTCTTCGTCGCCGTCGCCGGGCTCGGGCGGTCCCACCGGCTGGCCCGGTTCTGGTTTCCCGCCCTGTCCCTGGCCGACGCCGCCCATCGATCGCTTGTCGTAGGCGAACTCCGGGAGATCGACGATCTTGATCGGAATCTGGACGCGATCGGGGTTCGACCCGCCGAGATCGCCGTAGCTGATGAACTCCGAGAGGTCCTGTCTGCGCGTTTCGCCGACGTCTTTGAATCGTTCGAGGTCTTCTCTCAGTCCCATCTGTGTTGCACCTCCCGCATCACACGGCGGGTCGTCAGCTCTGCGGAGGCCGGCGAGTAGCCGTATTCCTCTCCGCAGAGCCGCTCGATCGTCGCTTCTTTCAGCCGCTCGGTTTCGGTTCCCTCTGGGGGATCTTCCCACTGTCGCGGATCGAAATCCTCGAAGAGCCGCTTGATGTCATCCCAGTCGTGGGTGTCGAGCACCGCTTTGATGACGGGGATCGATCGCAGATCGATGTCTTCAACGGCGAATCCTTCGTCGCGATTCTCCCACGCGTAGCGGTTCAACGCGGTGATCACCTTCTCCTGGCGGAACGACTCGACCGCTGGGGAGGGCGTCGTCCCGCGGTAGTGGTCCTCCGAGAAGCGCCCGAGGTGTTCGGTCTCAAAGAGCTTCATGACGAGCGGATCGGGATCGATCGTTCCGTGAACGGTTTCGATCTCTCCGCCGCTGTCCCACGCGAAGACGTGTTCGACGTACTCGGTGACTGTCTCTTCGGCGACCTGCTTTTCGGCCAACAGCGCGTCTAGGACATCTGCTTCCTGCTCGGTCAGGATCTGGTCTTTCACGACGGACACGCGATTTTCGTACTCTGCTGCCTCCGCTCGCGAGAAGACCGGCGCCGCCGAGAGCCCTTCAGCCATCGCGTTCAACACGTCCGAGGGAAGGAGTACCTCCTCGACTGGGAGTTCTGGATGCGATCGCTCGGTATCTGCGTGCAACAGATCAGCGATTACGTCGCGGGTGTAGGTCACCGGGATTCCGTTGCGGCCGTCTTCGGCCGTCGAAAGATCGAGCTCCTCGACGGAAATCCGTTCGTCGCCAGATTGGAGATACCCCTGTTCGAAGGCGATCGCCTTGTCGACGAGTGTTCGGTCGCTCGGCAGCGAGTCCGCGTCCAGCCGCGTCACCACGCTGTACATCGCCGCGGCACTGATCGTGTGCGGCGCAAGCTCACGCGTCCGGACGACGCCGTCCTGTCCGCGAACCGGGATTTCGATCGCGGTGCGAACCTTTCGATCGACTTCCTCGGGGTCCAGTTGGCCCCAGACAGTCGTTTCGCCGGTCAATTCGCGGTAGATGAGCTCAGCCTCCAGCCGACGGTTCGTCAGATAGCGGAACTCGTGTCGATCGAGCCGCCGCTTGAGCGCCTTTAGCGGGTCGTGGCCGTTGCGATCGGAGAACTGGTCCAACTCGACGTCGAGATCGGGATTCGAGATGATGATGAGCTGACTGTCGATGTCCATCCCGATTCCCTTGTCCAGTTTGACGCGCCGATCGTCGGGGACGTTGAGCAGCTTTCGGAGGAGATCGGCGTGCTGGCTCGCGTCCTCGACGATCGTGAGCAGGCCGTTGCCCTGCGAGAGTACCCCGTCGTAGCTGAACGCCTGTGGGTTCTTTCGGCCACGGGAGTCGAGTTCCCGAAGCATCCCGGGCATCCACGAGCCGACGAGCCGCTCTTTCGGCGAGCCGTCGTCTTCGGCGTGTAAGACGCCGATTCCACGGCCGGTGTCGACCACGTAGTTCGTCACCCGAAGGTGATTCTCGTCGGTGATCGCCGAAAACAGATCTCGTCGGCCCTCCTTCCGGTAGCGATCCTCGAGATACGAATACGCCTCGCGGCTGAACGGATCAAGCTCGGATTCGACCCGAATCGGCACCGAATCAGCGCTCGTGTCGTTGATGTCGGCGACGATCGACTCACGAACCGACCTGGGAAACACGCTGAGTGGATGGGTCTGCACCGGACTTCGATACCACTCGTCGTCGTCGGTCGCTTCGATCCCGTAGCTCAGGCTGTTGCCGTCCGTCCCGGAGATGTTCCACTCCAGCGTGTAGCGTCGGCCTGCCTCGGTCTTCGAGTACTCTCTGAGCCCGTTGATCAGACAGCGTTTCAGCTCCGATTTCCCGGTCGCGGTTGGGCCGTCGAACCACAGGAGCTTCTCGGCTTTCCCGCGATCGGCCGCGATCGTTCGCAGGTCATCGACGAACGCGTTGAGCACCGCCGTGTTGCCCAAGATTGCGTGTTCGCCGTCGTTGTGTGGGTCATCGAAAAAGCGGTAGCGCTCGCGCTCTTCGCCCTCCTCGATGACGGTTCTGGTTCCCATCGACGCGATCGCGTTGAGGAGGTACTTGCTCGCGTGCGCGGCGATCGAGGGTGATTCCATTGCGGCATCGACGTACTCTGGGATCGACATCGGCTCCTCGTAGGCGGAGCGGACCGCCTCGTCGGCTGCGCGAATGAACTTTTCACTCATGGACCGAACGCCTCACGCATCGGCTTCAAGTTCGGTTTTGGCCACCTCCGCGCCGGCGAACTCGAGCACCTCCTTCGCGCCATCGGTGGAGTACCCACGCTCTTCGAGCGCATCGATCCAGGCGCTGCGCTCGTCGTCGCCGAGTTCACCTGCCGACACCAGCGCAGAGAAGTTGATGTTGTGTTTTTTGTCTTCCCAGAGTTTCCGCTCTAAGGCGCGGCGGAGGCGATCGTTGTCCTGTGGATTGAACGACGTCCCCTCGCGGGCGCGCCGGGAGACCCAATTGGAGACCTCCTGGCGGAAGTCGTCTTTGCGATCGCTCGGCACGTCGAGTTTCTCCTCAACCGATCGCAGGAACGTCTCGTCTGGTTCCTGTTCGCGGCCGGTCAGGCGGTCTTCGACAGTTGCGTCGTCGATGTACGCCATGACGTGATCCATGTATTTTTCTCCCTGTCGCTGGATCTCGTCGAGATCGTACGCCAGCGCGTGGCGGACGTCCTCGATCGCCCGATCGCGGTACTCCTCGCGGACGAACTCGAGGTAGCGCTCGTAGCGCTCGATGTTCTCTTCGGGGATCGACCCGTGGTTTTCGAGGTTCGCCTCGAAGTGTCTGAACACTGCCAGCGGCGAGAGATACGATCGGCCGCGGTGGGTCGAATCCATGATCGCCTCGGCGATCTCGTCGCCGATGAAGCGCGCGGAGACACCGTCCATCCCTTCGGCAATGTCCGCACGTGCCTCGCCGTCCTCACGGAGCTTTTTGACGTCAATGTCGTCGGTGTCGTCGATCTCGCCGTTGTACGCTTTGGCCTTCTGGACGAGCGTGACCGCGTCGTCCGACGGTTCGACGATCCGGGTGAGCACGCCGAAGAGCCCGGCCATCTCGAGGGTGTGCGGTTCGATGTTCATATCGGGGACGTCGGCGTTCCGGAGCATCTTGCGGTAGATCTCGGCTTCTTGCTCGTACTCGAGGACGTACGGGTAGTCGATCCGCTTGGTCCGGTCATTGAACGCCTCCATCTTCTCGTCGCCTTTCTTTTCGCGGTACTCGGGCATGTTCGTCCGGCCGACAATCACCTGATCGATGTCGATCCGGGGGTTCTGTTTCGGCTTGATTGTCCCCTCCTGAGAGGCGTGTAAGAAGTCATAGAGGAACTCTCGCTGGAGTTTCAACAGCTCTTCGCCGGAGAATATCCCCCTGTTGGCGTTACAAAATGCCCCCGAGTAGTCGAACGCCCGCGGGTCGCTCTCGCCGTAGATCGCGAGCTTCGAGTAGTTCACGTCGCCGGTGAGTTCGGTTTCGTCCTGGTTTTTCTTGTCTTTGGGCTCGAACGTCTCGATGCACTCACGGCGGTTCTCGCTGGCGACGAGCCGAACGATCTCGATGTGGTTTTCCAGGACGGCCTGCAGGTCGTCGTCGTACTGTGCGAGCAGGCGGTCCATGTAAAACTCGCTGGCAGGATCGAGATGCTGTTCGTTTCTAATCGTGTAGGGTGCCTCGAGTCGGCCGTTGAGCTCTTCGATCACCGAGTCACGCTGTTGCTGTGGCAGGAGGACGATCGGATCCTGATTCATCGGCGATTGCACGGTGTCATCGCTTGGATCCTGATCGCGGATCACGTCTCCGAGGTTCGTCCACCGGAAGGTGTACATCCGCCCGGCTTCGCTTCGTGTGTAGTCCTCGAAGTACCGGCGGACGAGCCAATCAAAGTGTGACTTGCCCGAGCCAACCGGTCCTAACAGCAGCTTGATGCGCTTTTCTGGGCCAAGTCCGCGTGCGCCGGATTTGACCTTGTTGACGAACTCGTGGATCGACTCGTGGACCTCACGGCCGTAGAAGACGTTTTCACCGTCGTGTAGCGGATCCTCGGCGGCCATGCGGTACTCCACGACGCCGGCATCTTCGTCGTAGTCGGTGCCGTAGTGGTCAAACATGTCCGCGACGCGCTGGTGAGCGTTGCGGGCGATCTTCGGATCGCGGGCGAGCTCCGAGAGGTACCACTCGAAAGAGTGGGCCTGCCGGAGATCTTCCGGAACCGACGCTCTGTACGCCTGGCTGAGATCTTCGAGACTTCGAATGTCGTTGCTCATTGTATCACTGGTATCTGCGACGATCGGCGACCTATGTCGCCGCGCTGTCGCGGGTGTGCCCGAACGAACCACTTGCTCCCGGCGGGACCATCGGCCGTCAGCGTTCGGTTCGTTCCTGACATGGGAAGACATACCAATCCTGACGTGATCGATGGCCGGCGTCGACGACTAAGACAACAAAGAACGACACGATCACGCGGAGAGCGTATGACTGTATGCGGCGTAAGATCCGAGGCTATATAAGTTTCCTGCCGTCCACCTATATATACATATCGTAATAGACCATACACCTAGTACAAAAACACATCTACGGTACCGAATTGATACGCCTTCACACAGTCGTTCTTTCGGCGTCATTTATATACTGGCCGTAAAATCGACGGTTTGGTGGCACTGGGAATGTTATTGATCGCCGACCGAATCCGATCGCTTAGGCCGATCGAGGCCGAAGCGGCAGGTATGAACGACGAGACACTTCCCGAGGGGTGGCGGCTGTGGAACGAAGAGCCCGAGGGGCGGGTCATTCTTGCGTACCGGCCAGATATTTTCAGCGGCGATGCGTTCGATCCGGCGTGTCTGCCGACGATCTACGTGACGAACGGCTCGCCGCGTCGCCGACCCGGCGCAGGATCGGTGCAGACCGATACCTGGCGGGTAATTCTGTTCACTGAACCCGACATCGAGGTCGAAACCGAAGCGTTCGATTCGCGAGCGGCGGCAATCGACGGCGCGCGATCGATCGCCGAACGGTTTGCAACCGGGTCGATCGACTACCGGGCGGCATATCAGGTCCCCCGAGAGGCGTACTTCGATCGGCTCGATGAACTCACTGGTCGCGAAGAGACCTGAGGCTGGACAGTTGATCACCCAGTGCTCACATTGACAAACTGACCGAGACGGCGAACGACTTAACGGAGCAACCGTCCTACGGATCGATATGTCCACCGTCACACTCATTGGAACCCGCCTCGCCGAGCCTGACACCGAGTTCGTCTACCAGGGAGAATCGCCGGCCTGTGAAGGGTGTCCGTATCGAAGCCAGTGTCTCAACCTCACAGAGGGGAGGCGCTATCGCGTCACTGCTGTCAGGGAGAATGCCCAGACGCTCGACTGCGCAGTCCACGACACCGGCGTCAGGGCTGTCGAGGTTGAGCCGGTCGCCGTCCACGCGAACGTCCCATCTCGTGGAGCGTACGCCGGAAGCAAAGCCTCGCTTGCGGGTCCCTGTCCGCACGTCGACTGTCCAAGTCACGAATACTGCGTCCCCGAAGGGGCCTCATTCGATGAAGAGTATCGGATCTCGGAGGTCGTCGGCGATCCCCCCCACGAATACTGTTATCTCGATCGGTCGCTCACGCTCGTCGAGCTGTCACCAGACGAGTAAACCCAGTCACCGATCGCCGCTCACTCGACCGTCCCGGCTCGCTGTGAGATATAGCCGAAAATCGACTGGTAGCCGTACGGCGACAACAACACGGGATAGAATGCTCGCTCGGCGATGAGCGTCTCTCCGTCGACAGACGCGAACACTTGGCCAGCATCGACCTTCCGGAAGTTCTCCGCGAACACCTCGTAGTGATCGCCGTCGGGCTTTGGGATCGGCTCCTCGAGGCGGAATACCTCAACCTCTTCGCGATCGGGGAGTTCGAAACGGGTTTCTGTGGGATCGATCGAACACACCCCCGTGGCCGCGAGGAACGCGCGCACGAGGTCATAGCCGTTTTCGACAGCTGCGTCCGAGCCCTGCAATCCGCACTCGACCTCGATCGTGTGTGGGTACTCGATCAGCCGCCCGTCGGTGTGTTCGTCGGTTTCGATGATCACGTCAACCGGAAGCCGTGGGTAGATCGCTCGTGCGACCTCGTCGACAGATTTGATCACGCCGATCGGAGCGGCGTACGACTGCGTCGAATGGAGTGCGAGGGTGGTACAGCCCTGGATCTCGCGGGCGACGTCGTGTGCGAGCCGAATCTCGTGTACTGGCGACTCGGGATCGCCTGGAAACGCCCGGTTGAGGTCGGCCTCCAGGTAGCGGACGTTCTCGGCGAGCGCTTCCTCGTTGGCAATAATGAACTTGACCGGCCGCTCGACAGCTGGTTCGTCGGCGAGCACCCGCTCAATCGCGAGCGGACCACACGGCTCGTCGCCGTGAATACCGCCGACGACCGCAACCTCGGGGGTGCCGTCCCCGAGCTCGATGACTTCCATATACCGTGTTCATGGGCTCCGTGCATTTGAGAAAATCGATCGCTCGGTCACGGACGGGCGCGATCGACGACCAGCCATCCAGGGGCATCCAGGGGCATCCACGGCCATCCATGGCCATCTACGGGCATCCACAGCCATCCACAGCCATCCAGGGGCATCCACGGTAAGCTACGACCAGATCCACTGATCAGCCGTCCAACTGCTCGGCGTACGCGTAGTCACCCGGATACGCGCTGGGGGTCTCTCCGTCGAGTGTAATCTGGTAGCCGTCGATCGTTTCGGGCTCGGTAAGCGATTTTTGAAGCGTCTCACGCACGTCCGCTAGGTCGACACCGTAGAAATCTGCGGGGACACCGTGGAGGTACTGCAGCGCGGTCCGAAACAGCGATCGCATCCCGTCATCGTTCTCGAAGTCGACGTGTTTGTACGCGCCGGCGGCCACCTGCACCATCCCGTGGAGGAACGCGCTTTCGAGCCGTCCGGAGCCGTAGTTGTACCACTCGTCTTCGAAACAGTCGTGTGATTCGTGGTAGGCGCCGGCATTGAACAGCCGAACGCCGTGTTCGACCGCCCGACGCAGCGTCGCGTGTTCCCAGCGGCGACGATCCTGTTGCCACCCCGTCGGGTTCCCGAGCGGGGGCGCGACGCTCGGATCGCGGGTGTGGTCGTCCATACCGTTATGTTCGGGCCGATCGGCCTAACTCCATCGGATCTGCAACTCGGGCCGACAGAAGCATTTTGTCGCTCAAACACCAACGAAACGTATGGGACACAGACATAGCATGCCGACCGGATGCAACTCTGACGATCGGGATTCTGACGATGCACGCGACGCCGCCCGCCGAACCGCGACAGCTGCCGGCTTCACCGGATCGGTACTGGGGGCTGCAGGCGGCCCCGCAGGCGCGGCACTCAGCGGACTCGTCTGGGGTACCGCCGGCTACGTCGTCGGGTATGCAACTGCTGAAAAGAAGTCACGATCGTCGACAGCCCACGACTCGGCGTCTTCTGGGACGATCATCGAGGTCCAAGGCGATGACGAAGCCGATCACGACGGCCACGATGACCACGACGGACACGACGATCACGATGACCACGACGGACACGACGATCACGATGACCACGACGGACACGACGATCACAAAGATCACCAGGGTCACGAAAGCCACGAGGGTCACGAAAGCCACGACGACCACAAAGATCACGAGGGTCACGAAAGCCACGAGGGTCACGAAAGCCACGACGGCCACGAGGACCACGACGGCCACGATAACCACGAAGACGATCGGTAGGCATTCCACTCGCGTGGGACGTTCGATTTTTCAAATGAATACGGCAGCTTCGACAGCTACTCCGCGATCGCGGCATCGTCGAGCCTTGCGATCGCGAATTCGCTTTGACTCCCGAGCGGATCGTCGACCGTTCGGATCTGGATGTCGACGAACCCCGCGTCCTCGAGCTGCTCGAGCGTTGTCTGTTTGCCAGGTGCTGAAAAGAGCATCCGCCCGCCCATCCATCCCCGTCGGACCGTCTCAAAGCGTGCTCCGGGCAGCGTCATGAGTACTCGGCCGCCGTCGGCGAGAACGCGAGCGAACTCCCGGTAGACCGCCGGATGCTCAGCGCGCGGGACGTGAAACACTGAATGATACGCCGTGATGAGATCGACAGCGTTGTCCGCGATCGGGAGTGCTGTCATCTCACCCTCTATGAGTCGCGCCTCGGGAACCGTTTCCGCGGCGAGTGACAGTCCACTCCGAGAGATGTCGAGCCCGATTGACCCACTGGGGAGGTTCGCAAGCGTCCGCGCGCCGTCACCGCAGCCAACATCCAACGCCAGCGGCGTCCCGTCGATCGTTTCGAGCACTTCCGCTATCAGGTCGGCGTCAGAGCCACTCGGGTCTCGTCTGTTTGCGTACGTCTCGGAGATTCGATCCCACTCACGACGAACGCCCGATCGATCCATACATGGAGTACGGTGAGGATACTAATGAGCCCGTCGTCGATCCGCGACCGTCGCCCTCGATCAACGCGAAAGAAATCCCTTTGATCGCCGGCGATCGATCCGACGTATGCCCACTGAGAAACAGAAAATGCTCGCCGGGGAGCTGTACGACGCGAGCGATCCAGAACTGGTTGCCGAGCGACGCGCGGCCCGAGAGCTCACAGAAGCGTACAACGCCACCTCGATCGCCGAATCCGAGGAGCGAAACCGGCTGCTGAGCGAGCTGTTCGGATCGATCGCCGGTGAGGCGGTCGTCGAACCGCCGTTTCGATGCGACTACGGCTACAACATCAGCGTCGGCGAGCAGTTCTATGCGAACTTTGATTGTGTGATTCTCGACGTCTGCCCCGTCGCGGTTGGCGATCGCTGCCTCCTCGGACCGGGCGTGCACATCTACACCGCGACGCATCCGATTTCAGGGGCCGAACGCGCCGAAGGGCTGGAATTCGGTGAGCCGGTGACGATCGGCGACGATGTCTGGATCGGCGGGCGTGCGGTGCTCAATCCGGGTGTGACGATCGGCGATAGTGCGGTTGTCGCCTCCGGTGCGATCGTGACCGACGACGTTCCCGCAGAGACTGTGGTTGGGGGAAATCCGGCGAGAACAATCCGGACAGTTGAGTAGGAGTCTTCGACCGAGTATCTCGAACTGAAACGCCCCACAAAGCCTTTTTTCACCCCGATCGTAGCTGCCGGTATGTCCCCGACAGTCCCCCTCCAGTCAGCAGCTCCGCTCTTTATCGTCTTCGTGTTGATGATGGTCGTCGCCCTCGGGCTCGTCGTCTGGACTTGGCTCGATGCGGAAAAGAACAGTGACCACCCTGCGTTCCTCTGGGCGGTCGTCGTCTTCCTCGCGCCGATCCTCGGGATCGTGTTATACCTGCTTCTCGGCCGCAATGCGACGGGCACGACCGGGAACCGCGACGGCTCTCGGAGTCAGACAACGCAAAATAAGCGACCGCCGATGTGACGCAGTCGCTGCGCTGGCGATCGGTGGTTGGTTCCTGAAGGAATTTTGCGAGGGAAGAGCGCTCCGAGAGCGTCTTCCGCATCACGGGGTTAGTCCCCGGCGATGCGAGGGGAGGGATTTGAACCACGGTCGTGCTGACGCATTCACGGGTGCAAAGCACCCGTTCGCAAGCGTGGTGCGTAGCACCACGCCCTGCTCCCTGATTCAAATCCTTCCCGTCTGTGCATTCGTAGCGCGCTGGCGCGCGCACTCATGCGAGGGGAGGGATTTGAACCCACGGACCACCGCGAGACGCTCCGGCTCGCTTCACTCGCCGGCTGCGACTCGCGTGCTCTCGATCGCTCGCGTTGCTCGCTCACGAGAACTTTACAGGAGCGGATCTTGCGTCCGCCGCCGTTTCCAGGCTTGGCTGTGCCGGCGGCTATAGATGAGTTATGTGTGAGATTTTGCGAGGGAAGAGCGCTCCGAGAGCGTCTTCCGCATCACGGGGCTAAACCCCAGCGATGCGAGGGGAGGGATTTGAACCACGGTCGTGCTGATGCATTCACGGGTGCGAAGCACCCGTTCGCAAGCGTGGTGCGTAGCACCACGTCCTGCTCCCTGATTCAAATCCTCCCTTTGTGTGCATTCGTAGCGCGCTGGCGCGCGCACTCATGCGAGGGGAGGGATTTGAACCCACGGACCTCTACAGGAGCGGATCTTGAGTCCGCCGCCGTTTCCGGGCTTGGCTACCCTCGCACGCATGCTTGGGACCCCGGCGTCCCGTACTGCACGTATCCGGTCTGTCAGATATAAAGCTTTCACAATCCACCAAACGGCAATAATGTATCCCCGAAGAGCACTGGTGTCGCTCAGTAGTCCAGTAGCGCTAACCGGACGGCATCAGACAGCCCGCTCACCCGGGCCGCGTGTTCCCACGACTCCTCGCGGATACCATTTGTTACGTAGGCAAACCCGACGTTCAGTTCTGGATCGCCCCAGCCGAAAATACTCCCCAGCCCAGCGTGGCCGAACATCCGTTCCCGACTCAGTGATCCGAACATATCGTTGGCCAACCCACCGGTCCAAAATCCCAGTCCATACCGCGCCGGTCGCCCCAACGTCCCATCTTCGTCTGTTTCTGCGTGCGTTTGGGTCGCTTCAGCGATCGTTTCCTCGCTGAGAAGCCGGGTCCCAGCAAGTTGGCCGCCGTTTGCCATACAGCCGTAGAATCGGGCCATATCCCGAGCGGTTCCGATGCCGTTGGCGGCCGGGATGACTGCCCGGCGAACCGCGTCTTGATTAAACGCCGCTGCTGACTCAGCGGCCGGCATGCCGAGTCCCTCGCCGGGTTCACGACATCGATCGAACATCTCGAATCCAGCGAGGGTCGCCACATCGTCTGGTTCGTCCGCAGCTAACCCGATCGCAGAGTGCTCCATATCCAGCGGATCAAATACGTTCGATTTGACATACTCTTCGACAGGCTGTCCGCTAATCCGGCGGATAAGCTCACCAACGATCCAGCCGTAATTGAGCGTGTGGTACGCCGGCTGTTCGCCCGGTCTGAACACCGGATCAATGTCTTCCATTGCCGCGACGACGGCGTCCCAGTCTCCCCACTTCTCCGCCTGGTCGTCGAACTCTCCGTACGGGACCCCCGCCGTGTGGCTGAGTACGTCTCGTATCGTGATGTTCGACTTTTTTGTGCCGGCGTCTGCGAACTCTGGCCAGTGGGCCACCACGCGATCGTCGTACGCTGCTTTCCCGTCTTCAATGAGTTGATGCAGTCCCACTCCCACGAATGGTTTTGTACACGAAAACAGGAGATGTCGGGTGTCCGGTATTGTTTCTCCCCCTTCCGGGCCCGTTGTTCCGCCGGCGAAATCAACCACGAGTTCGCCGTCGACGTACACTGCCAGTTGTGCGCCGTGATGGAGTCCAACCGCCAGCTGCCGATCGAACTCGGCTTTGAGCTGGTGTCGATCGGTTTCAGAAATCTGTGGCATGCTCTACCCACGATGTGTCATCGGAAATATGTGGGGTGTCGTAACATCGGGCGGCTAACTGTCCAGTTTCACGCACGGTTGCCACCCGCTGTTAGCGTACTAAATCAGTCGTCACTGTCGTGTGCATACTCTCGAAGCACGTCCATCGACACCTCCCCGAGAACCGCCTCCGCAGTCCCCTCAAGCACGACCGGGGGCGCAAAACCAGCGTCTTCGGCTTCGATCCAGCGTGGAACGCACACGCACCACCGATCGCCGGGATGCAATCCCGGGAAGTCCAGTTCTGGGCGCGGGGTGATCAGGTCGTTGCCCTGTCTGCGACTGTACTCGAGAAACTCCTGGGTCATGACCGCACAGATCTCGTGACGGCCGGGATCCCGCGGGATGTGCCGGCAGTTGCCGTCCCGTAGATAGCCCGTCTCGGGCGAGACGCTGCACGGCTCGAGCGGGTCGCCGAAGACGTTAGGCTCTCGATCGGAATCTATCTCATCCGCAGAGTGGCGATCGTCGTGGCTCATATGCCAATGGTTTGGACTGCATACTCATACGTGTTCGTCGAAAAGAGAACGATAAAAAGACGGGTTGGGGCGTTATTCGTCGACGCCGCCGTCGGTCAGCCGCCGTGTCGAGAGGACGTCCTCGGCGAGGCGGTTCGCTTCCTGTGGAAGCGGTCGATCGCCCGCACGAACCGCCTGACAGATTCGATCGGCCAGTACTGTGACATCCTGGCCCGTACCCTCCGTGGCAACGCGTTCGAACGTCTGTCCGTACATGGGTGCCGTTCGGTTGCCCTCTTCATCGATACTTGCATCGATCACGTATCGGAGCTGTTTGACCGCTTCCTCGGGGTGCATATTCGAGTATATGCGGGCATGATATAAGTATTTACTCCGACTCGAAATTGAGTAAATTACTCGTTGGATGTTGCAAGAATTGCAGCCATCGAGTCGAGATATTCGGCGGCGACGAGCGGTTCGTGACCGGCCACCTGTCTGACGGCTGTACAGCCGTGGAGGAGCCGATCCTGCAGGTCGCCGGCAGGGAGCTTGTTCCGGGCGACTGTTTCGATCGTCCCGAGAATCTGCAAAACCGCCTCGCGGTTGCCGTCGCGGGCCCGTTCGGCGGCCTCGGTGGACAGCTGGATAAGGGTCGATCGAACGTCCTCGGGTACCTCTGCGGACACAGGTAGCCGTGGCTGCGAGCGAACAAAAACCTGCGGCCCCAGCGCAGTCTCATGCAAAAATCGATCGAAACCGGTGCGTATAGGGGTTCGAGTCCACGAGGGTGGGTATGAACGAAGACGATCGCGCCCACGTCGCGCTGTCGGCCGCCACCGCTGGTGCCGAACTCGCGTTCGATCGGTTTCGAACGGGAATTCACGTCGAGATAAAAACGAACAAAACCGACGTCGTCACGGCTGCCGATCGGGACGCCCAGCGCCGCGTGATCGAGACAATAACCGAACACTACCCCGACCACGTCATTGTCGGCGAGGAGGATGACGCACGCAAAACGGTCCCCGACACAGGGCCGTCGTGGATCGTCGACCCGATCGACGGGACGAACAACTACGTCCGTGACGCTCGAATCTGGGCGACGTCCGTCGCTGCAGTCGACAACGGCGAACCGGTCGCCGCCGCGAACGTTCTCCCGGCGATCGGCGACACCTACACGGCCGACGAGACCGGCGCGTACCGAAACGGCGACCCAATCGCGGTATCGACCGAGTCGGATCCGGACGCATGTAGCGTCTGTCCGACTATGTGGTGGAGCCTTGACGATCGAGAGGCGTACGCGAACGCGGGGCGAGCGATTGTCACCCGATTCGGCGATCTCAAGCGCTACGGAAGCGCACAGGCGTCGCTGTCGATGGTCGCCGACGGCTCGCTGGACGGTGTCATCACGAACCTCGACGCCCACCCCTGGGATACCGTCGCCGGCGTGTACCTCATCCGACAAGCTGGTGGACGGGTTACCGACCTCAATGGCGATCGCTGGCGACACGACTCGATCGGCCTCGTCGCTTCGAACGGTGAGGTCCACGAGGACGTGTTGGCGGCGGCGCAGGCGATCGATCCGGACTCACCAGCGTAGCTTCAGCTGTCGCTGGTCGAGCAGCCGCAACTGAATGTGTTCCCTGTCGAGCGGCCGCAACCGTATGTGTCCACTAACGAGCGGCCGCAACGGAAAAGGCCGCTGCACACGTAGTGTGAGTATGGAGCTTGACGAGACCGATCGGGCCATCCTCCGCATTCTCTCAGCGGATGCTCGAACCCCATTCAGCGAGATCGCACGGCGGATCGAGATGTCGAGTGCGACCGTCCACGATCGCGTCAGTCGCCTCGAGGACGCTGGTGTGATCCGTGGGTACCACGCCGACATCGATCCGAAGGCTGTTGGCTACGGCGTCTCGGCGCTCGTCGGGCTGCGCGTCGAACAGGGCCGCGAGGAAGATGCCCTTTCGCGGCTCCGAGAGATCGACGGCGTCGAGGAAATTCACCTCACGACCGGCGAGTGGGACGTCATCCTGCGGGTGTACGCCGAGGACACCGACGGACTCCGAGAACTCATGTTCGACAACGTCGCCGCTATGGATGGCTTCTCGCGATCGCAGACGATGATCATTCTCGGAACCGACTACGAAACGCCAGGGCCTCCGGTGTAGTCGACGGGCTGTGTACGGTGGGCGCGATCGACCGCAACGCTCAACAGGATCGTCTGCCCGTGTACTGGTATGGCTGCAGTTTCTGATGGCCGGTTCGCTGACCCCGAGACCGCGTGGGGCACTGTCGTAGCGCTGCTCGCGGTGGCGCTCGTCGGTGGTTCGCTGTTGTTCCCGCGCACAGTGTACGACGGGTTCATCTGGCGGTACTTCTGGGGACCTGTCGTCGCCGACGGTGAGGGCGCCTCGTGTGCAGTTCGTGCCGGCGGAGAGACCTCGTTGTACTACTCGGCGGCCGACTGTTCGGCCGCGTCAGGAATCGTTGCCCAACCGGGATACACCACGGTATCGACGCTCAGTTACGCGCTGATCCTCGTGTTGATGTTGGCCGGTGTCGTGTTCCTCGTCCGGCGGCTGGACGTTGGCCGTGACAGCGGGCTGTTTTTCGCGCTGTTTCCGTTCATGTTGTTCGGCGGATCGCTCCGGACGGTCGAAGACGTTGGGATCGCCCTCGGCGGCGGCGCATCTGCGGCGCTGCCGTTCCCGCTGAGTGCACTGTTGATCAGTCCGTTCATCTACTTCACCGTCTTCTTCATTGCCGTCACGGGGCTGTTAATCGCGGTCGGTGCACAGCGCCGTGGGCTCGTCGATCGCTACGAGTACGTCCTCGCATCGATCGGCGCGATCGCGTTCGCGACAACACTCGTCTACTACGCGTACGTGGCTGCGACGACGACGGTCATTTCTGTTCGGTGGGCGGTTCCAACAATCACGCTCGGCGGCGCGACAGTGTTGACAGCGATCGTCTGGTACGGTACCCGCGCGTCGATGCCGGAGATCCACGCAGGGACCGGCTTGGCGGGTGCACTCATCGTGTGGGGCCACACGGTCGACGGAATTGCGAACGTATTGAGCCTCGATTGGTCCGCTGCGCTTGGGATTCCGAGCTACTCGCCAAAACACGTCGTCAATTCAGCGATCATCGACATCACCGGCGCGATCCAGCCTGCGTCGATGTCAGCGGCGATCGGCACTGCGTGGCCGTTTTTGTTCGTCAAGATCGGTGCCGCGGTGTTCGTCGTCTGGCTGTTTAACCCTGAGATGTTCGAAGAGAGCCCCCGATACTCGTGGGTGCTTCTCATCGCGGTGCTCGCTGTTGGACTCGGGCCAGGAACACGGGACTTCCTTCGGGCTACTCTCGGGGTCTGAGACGCGGCTGCTTTGGAAATTAACTCAGGTCGTCGTAATGTCGCCGGTTGCGCTCACGGTGATTACTGTACAGTCGAGCTTCTCGCGGAGATACGAGTCGATATCGGGATCTGAGAGAAGCTTTCGGACCATCCGACGCCAGCGTCCAGCTTGTTTCGAGCCAATCACGACAATATCTGCAGCCTCACCGGCAATCTCTTCGAGTATCGTCTCCTCGACGAGAAAGCCCTTTCTGACCACGTACCGCGCGTTTTGAACCCTCCCGAACTCCCGCTCGACTGCACGCTTGAGTTCAGTTCGTGTCACGTGTTCACCGTGCTGAAAAAGGTTGACATGGAGAATTGTGAGATCAGCCTCGCGCTCGTCGGCGACGCGGATCGCCTCCGAAAGCGTTTTTTTCGAGTGATCGGTTAGCGGATACCGAACCGGCACAACGACGAGAGTCATTGGGCATTTTTCGGTTCGACATTATAAAAACGACATCGATCGACAGCGGCAATGACCGACCGTGGTGAGCGATTCCTCGCGTTGGATCGGCCCGTCGATCGCTGGCGTTGGATCGGCCCGTCGATCGCTCGCTTCTGGTTCTCTCTTCAATCGATCGGAGACAATCCGCCTGTCGATCGCTCGCAGACAATCCGCCTGTCGCTCACTCACGGACAATCCGTCCCTCGATCGCGGGGGCAATGCCATGAGTTCGTGCGTACGACGCGAGCACCTCGTGTTGGACGCCGTGATCGTCGAGGTAGTGCGTCGAGTCGATCACCGGGAACTCGTGATCTGAGTGGAGCAGGTACTCTGCAGTCGCGACAGTGTAGATGCGATCGCGATCGATCGGTTCGCCCCCGACGGCGGCCGCCGCGAGTTCGTTCGCGTCTTCATCCCACTGTATCGTGGCGTTGCTCACGTGGCCATGCCACCAGTCGTCCGCACCGAAGTCGACAGCTGGCGCACCGAGCGTCTCGAAAGCCCTCCATAGCTCATCGCCGGTGAGCTCGATCGAGACTACCGGCTCTTCGAACGGAATGACACTTATGAGATCCGCGATCGTTACCTCACCGTATAGGGGCACACCAGGTCGGATTCCACCGCTGTTCTGTAATCCGACGTCGGTGTCGGCGGCCCACCGGTACGCATCGGCGACAAAATTGCCGATCCGACACTCCCCGCCGTGGACTGTCTCCGGGTCGCGATCAATCGCATTGTCGACGGTTCCGACGACCGTATCCACACCTGCTGCCTCCAGGCGTCCACGGAGCGATGCGACGATAGAGTCGACCGTCGCTGCGCCGTTGAGAGTGTGTCGTTGTACTGTCGGCTCTGTGCCATCGAGGACAACTTCGAGGACCGTTTCGCCGTTGACGCCCGGTCGGGTGAGAAGCGTCCCATCCACCCAATCGATCCGCTCGCGATGGATGTGGCCACCGAGGATAATATCGACGTCTGTCTCGCGAGCGAGTGCGTCGTCGCCCGAGCCCAAATGTGAGAGTGCAACGATTCGATCGACTCCGTCTCTTTGAAGCGTTTCGATCGCCTCGTGGGCGGCCTCGATGGGATCGTCAAACGCGAGCTCAGTTGCCATTGGATTCAACGACGGCGTGGCCGGATCGGTCAGGCCGAAAAACCCGATTGTGACTCCATCGACAGTTCGGGTCGCTGTTGGTACGACGCCTGCATCGGCGGCAAATCGATCGCCTGCGCGGGTCCGAACGTTGGTGCTCACCCACGTTTGTGGGGAGTCGGCGACGATCTCTGCCGCTGCGTCGGGGCCGTAATCGAAGTCGTGGTTTCCGAACGTCTCGAGATCCGGATCGATCACACTGTAGAGGTCGAGCGCCTGCCGGCCGTTACTGACGAGGGAGGTCACACCCGGGGCGGTGTTGTCACCCGTCCCGACGACGAGTGCGTCCTCGCCGTCGAGCGCCGACAAAAGACCGGCGAACCGACCGACGCGATCGGGCTCGTCGTAGATATTCTCGATATCCGAATAGTGTAAAAGTCGAACCATAGCCTACGGTGGCGGCTCCGATTGCTTCAACTCGTCGGGTTGGAGGCGATCGACAGGGCTGGCCCCTGCGCCGATCAGTCCTCGAGTTTGAACGCGACCTCGACCTCAGCTTGGTACTCTCGATCTTCGACGCTCGCGAGTTCGACACCCAGCTCCTTGACCTCAATCCAGTGGACGTTGTCGAGGGTGTCTGTGGCGCGGTCGATCGCATCGTCAGCCGCGTCGTCGAAGCTCTCTGTGCTCTTGCCGATCAGCGTGACCTTCTTGTATACCATCGCAGGTATCACATCGGCATACGGCAATAAAAACGTAGGTGCTGGGCCGATTCGCTATGTCCAGCTGTTCGGATAGAGGACTTCGAAGTCGCCCTCTCCATCGACGCCGATGATCGCCCAGTCGTATGGCGGTTTTGTCGATCTGAGATACCGTTTGAGTTTTTCCGCTGATCCGTTCCATGTCACGAAGCAACGGAGCCGTGGATAGTCACTCGTATCCTCATTTGCGAGTAGTTCCTCGGGCGACTCCGCGTCGGTTTCGCGCACTGGTGTTACGAGCACACGTCGCCACTTTCGTTCGGCAATGAACTCCATTCCGTCCCCGTCTATGGCGTATCCGAGGCGTTTGAACACCGATCTCGCCTCCTCGCTAGGTGGCATGGTAACGGTAGCCATCTAGCTTGAGATTGCGCTCGATATGTGATAAACTTTGCCACGAAATTCACAACCCTGTGTCTGTCTTCAACAGCCAATTATCTGGTTCAATTCCCGATCGCAAAACGACCGCGTACACGGCGTCTGCTTCTGGGTCAGGTGCGTCTCCGTGCAGTAGCGCGCCAGATCCAACCTCTTCGGTGAGCCACTTGCGGCCCTGGGCGATCGCCTGCCGATTGAGCCACGAGGGCGGCCCACCCACGACGAGGAGGGTTCGCTCGGCCCGCCCGTTAGTCGGTTCGACGGTCTGTTTCCCCCGCGCAGCCTTACGGATCACCGTCTCAATCGCGCTGACTGCCTTTGACGTGTCGACTGGCTCGGGCTCTTTGGAGCCGAACAGCCCCAGCCCAAACCGTGAGCCTCGGTCGACCTCAACTGTTTGTTCGGCGTAGCCGATCGTCGCGATGTCGCCGCTGTTGCCGAGCGCCCGAGTGATATCGCTCGCGTCGATAATCTGCTGAGCAGTCGGGAGCTCGTCATCACTCTCGCCTGCGCCGAACAGCGACGTGACCCGATCGACGATCGTCCCGTTCAGTCGATCCTCGTGCGCGACGAGGCGTTGGTCTGTTTTGAGCCAGCGGTTGTTGTCGAAACAGATGAATGCGTCCACAACACCATCGAGCCGATCGAGCGCCCGCTGGGTATTACTCGCGACGTTCGGCCGATGGATGCCGAGTTCACCCTCCGCAACGGCATCGGTTTCGCTGGCTGCAGGCAGCGTACATAGCGCGTACACTGGCACGTCAGTGATCGTCTTCAGTGCCGATCCAAGCGCGGGTGCGAACCCGCCGCCGGTCGCGCCGCCGAGCCCACAGATTAACACGAACGCCTCTGCGCTGGAGGGCTGTGTTTGATCGATCGCCCGACTCATTTCGCTGCTGTGGTCAGTGCCGATCTCGAATCCTGCGTCGAGGTTACCACCGAGTCCCGTTCCGCCGGCTTCGTCGCCAATCCGATGTCGGTTCTCTGGATCGATCGATGTCGCCTGCGCGAGTTCCTCGGCGTCGGTATCGAACCCGACGATTCCGGTGCAAAACCGCTCGGAGCCGTACCGTTCGGCGAGATGATTGGCGATGCGACAGCCCGCCCCGCCAAGCCCGATCGCGTGAAACTTCATGTGCGATCGTTCACGCGAACATAGCATAAAACCGGGGCGGATGCCGGCGCGATTTATCTGTGATACGGTCGTACTACCGACTGTATGTCTGACATTACGATTACGACGACCGACAGATTGGAAGGGCAGACAGTAACCGACTACCTTGGTGTCGTCGCCGGGGAAGCGGTTATCGGTGCGAACGTAATAAGTGACCTCGCTGCCGGGATTCGAGACGTAGTCGGTGGGCGGAGCGGCTCCTACGAAAAAAAGATCAAAGCGGGTCGAACGGAGGCGATCAACGACGCCACCGCTGAGGCGGAGGCGCTCGGGGCGGACGCGATCGTCGGGGCATCATTCGACTACGAGGAGATGGGAGAGGGAATGTTGTGGGTCAATATCTCGGGGACGGCAGTCCGGACCACCCGAGAGTGATCGCGGACACTGGCGATCGCAGGTGCTGGCGATCGCAGGTGCAGGTGATCGGAATCGTGAATGACCTCGTGCGCAAGACATTTGCGCTCACCGCCCGCCAGCATCGGTATGTGGTTCGTGAGCCGACTGACAACCGCCATGCGGCTGACGGTCGCCAGCGTTCGGCTACTCCGCAGAGAGCCGCGTCTCCTCGTCCTGCCAGCGGCTGGGGGACTCTCCGCGATCGTCTTTACGGCGATCGTTTTCGTCGTCATGAGCACTGGATCGCTCTTTGGCGGGATACGCGGGTGGATCGCGCTTGCGGTTGTGTATCTCGTCTCCGCTTTTTCTACCGCCTTCTTCGCTGCCGCGCTCTCACACGCGGTCTACGAGCGCTTCCGTGGGAACCGACTGCCGCTCGCCGCAAGCGTCGCCGCCGCGTGGCAGCGCCGTTGGCCGCTTTTTGCCTGGGCGACCGTCGCGGCGATCGTCGGGCTCGTCCTCCGGTGGTTCACGGAGTCTGACTCTGCGATCACCCGAATTATCGGATCGACATTCGCGATGGGCTGGCTCGTCTCGACCTTCTTTGTCGTCCCGGCGATCATGTTCGAAGACGTCTCCGCTCGTGGGATGTTCACCCGGAGCGTCTCGATTTTCAAACAGACGTGGGGCGAGACCCTGAGCACAGGGCTCGGGCTTGGAATTATCGGGGTAGTCGCTGGCATCGTGGTGCTTGCGATCGCTACCACCGGCGCGTTGGCTCTTGGACAACTCGTGGCCCTACCGAGTGGGGTCTACGTCTGGTCGATCCTCGGGGCGGTCTTCGCAGCCTACCTCTTTGGGCGGACTGTCCGGACGATCGTTCGGACTGCGTTGTACGTGTACGCACGCGACGGCGTCGTCCCGACGGGATTCTCAGGGTTCGATTTCGATACGCTCGATGGCCGGGCTGGATGAGTTGAGACAGCTACCGCGGGCGAGTTGATCGGGACGCGTGACCCCGCCGAACTATCGTGGGTATTCGTGGTATCCCTGGCGCGGTTAGTAACCGTTATACGACGGGTCGTCCATGCTCAAATTATGCAACGACGCGCTGTGGCAGTGTACGTCGCGATCTTTTTGTTGGTCGGCATTGGGTCGTACGCGCTCATTACGACCGCCGTGGCACCGACAGTGTCGATCGATGACGCCGAGTATCAGCTTTCGGATGGAGATTCCTTCGAAATCAACGGCACGACCTATACGGTGTCAGAATTGTCTGCCGAGGAAGAAGACGGTGAGACGGTGTACAGCGGAACGGTCGAGTGGAGTGATCCGGACGCAGAGCTCTCTGAACAGTGGAGCAACGAGAGCACGATCGAGTACGACGACGCCGAGTGGGAGGTTGTTGTCGACGGCGGCGATGAGCCTGACGGCTTCACGCTCGTCGAGCAACTCGATCGACAGGGAATCCTCGAAAACGACCCCGACGCGCGAAACGAGACTGTCGAAGATGAAGACGGCAACGAGTCGGTAATCGTCGTTGAGGACGGCGAAGAGGTACTCGTCCCTGCGGACGAATACTTCCCCGAACCGCGATCTGAGTCGTTCTCGAGCGGTGACTCACTGTCGTACAACAACGAAACGGTAACCGTCGATACGGTTGATCCAAACTTCGTGATCGTCACGTGGACCGGTGAGGAGACGTACTCTGAGGATCTCGAACAGGAACAGGAAGTCACGCTTGAGAATGACGAGACCTTCCTCGTATTCTTCGAAAGCGACAGTTCCGTGGGGCTCATCGAGGACCGATCGAACTACGAGACGCAGGTCGCACAGGTCGAACGGTTCAACGATCGCATCAGTGGCCTGTGGTACGTCCTCGTCACGAGTTTCTCGATCGTCGGGCTGTTGTTGATGTTGGCGTTCCTCCCCTCGCGGTACTGACCACCCGCCTCGTTACGTTTCAGCGCGATCTGAACCACCGCGAAATCGACAAATGAATACGAATCCCCGTTGAGAACTCTGTATGAGCAATACGCCAGCGGGATCGATTCGGCAGCTGCTCCCGCACTGGATCGCCATGTTCCTCCTCATGATGCTTATTTTGCAGCTTGTCGAGCTTTCGGTCGGTGAGATCGAGTTTCTGCCGTCGCTGGGGATTGTCTTCGCGGTCGCGCTCACGTACCCCACACTCGTTCGAGCGATCGGGATCGCCCCCGCCGCGTGGCAGCGTTGATCGCTCCGTCCGATCGTTTGTTTTACTCTCTGACTACGCAACCGGCCGATCGACACCAGTAAACTCGAATCGTGCGCCGCCGTCGGTGCCCTCGACAATTTTGACAGTCCATCCGTGTGCGTCAGCGATCGATTTGACAATTGAGAGGCCAAATCCGGTGCCCGACTGACTGGTGGTGTAACCGCTTTCGAAGACCTGCTCGCGATCGCTTGGAGGAATCCCTGGGCCGTCGTCCTCGATGTAGAATCCGTCGGGAAGATCGCCAACGGTCACGGTCACGTTCTCGCCGCCATGCTCGATCGCGTCGCCGGGCGGAGCCCGGCTGCCCGTGGAACCGTGTTCCACGCTGTTGTGCATAAGGTTCTCGAGGAGCTGTTGGAGCCGCGTCCGATCCGCCTCGATTGAGCCCTCGGCAGTGATCGATACGGTCGCCTCGCCCACGTCAACGGTCTGCCAACTGTCCCGTGTGACTGCCTCGAGTGACACGGCTTCGAGCGCCGAGATCGACTCGCCGCTTCGTGCCAGTGCGAGAAGGTCCTCGATGAGTGCCTCCATTCGTTCGATCGCCCGGTAACAGCGCTCGAACTGTTCGGCTCCACCAGTCTCTTCAGCGAGTTCGATCGACCCAGACAGGACGTTCAGTGGATTCCGGAGGTCGTGGCTGACAATCGACGCGAAGTTTTCAAGCCGCTCGTTTTGCCGTTCGAGGCGCTCGGTCGTTCGTTGTCGCTCTAATTCATACGTCACCCATCGACTCATGAGGTCGACAAGCGTGACTTCCCAGTCGGCAAACTGTCCCGACTTCGGTTCGGTGTCATAGAAACAGAAAGTTCCGTACACGTGGTTGCCGACGTATACCGGTGCGCCGATATAACAGGCAATTCCCCATTCGGCGTAGCCGGCCCGATCGGTCTCCCCGGGTGCGTCTCTTGCGACATCCCCGAGCACAAGCGTCTCTTCGTTGCTCGCAGCGATTTCGCAGTTCGTCGCCGACAGCGGCACCACATCACCCTCCTTGATGCTGTCATCGTCTGCATCGACGAACTCGAAGATATACTCGTCCCCACGGATCGTAGAGAGCGACCCGTACGCTGTCCCGAGTTCGGATCGGCCCAACGCGAGCAAATCACGGACCTGCTCGTCAAAAGACCGCGCTCGATCGGCGATGATATCCTGCATTTCTCGGAGCGTCTCCTCGCGGTGGGCGAGTGCCTCCCGCTGGCGTTTTCGATCAGTGATATCGTAAAAGTATACCGACAGCCCGCTTGGAGACGGATACGCCCGGACGTCGAACCACGCATCCAGCTCGGGGTAATACTCCTCAAACGTCACCGACTCTTGGGTCCGCATCGCATCTTTGTACTTCGTCTCGAATGTCGTGTCGACCGCCTCGGGAAACGCCTCCCACAGGGTCGTTCCGAGCAATTCGTCGGCCGACCGGTCGAGGATGTCCTCAGCAGTCTCGTTGAGGTAGGTGAACTGCCAGTCGGTATCCAGCGCAAAGAACGCGTCTGTCATGCGATCGAGCAGCCGTTTGTTCTGCTCGCCGAGTTCAGTCTGGGTCGTGATATCCGTCGAAATCCCGTACATCGCGTACAGCTCGCCGGTGTCATCGAACAGCGGCACCCGAATAGACAGATACGTCCTCACTACTCCGTCGGTTACCATCGTTTCGGTAAACTCGACTGGCTCGCCGCGATCGCGGGCCACCTGGTCGTGTTCTTCGATTAGCTCCGCAAACGCCTCGTCGTGTACTGCTGCCGGTGTGCAACCGAGCACTTCTGCTCGCGGCGTCCCCATTTGGCGTTCGAATTCGTCGTTGACAAGGATGTACCGACCGTCAGGATCCTTTAGATACACGACTGCGGGGGTGTTGTCGATCAGGGCGGCCAGTTCTGCATTCGTCCGGGACAGCCGCTGGATCAGCTCATCGCGTTCGAGGTGGACCCGAATGATACTCCCGATCGAATCTAAAGGAAACAGCGAGAGTTCCACGGGTTTCCGAAAACGTCCGTTTTCGGCTTTCGCAAATCTTCGATTTGCTCAACACCTGACCCGTGGGTGAATCGCGTACGCTCGCCTAATGTTCAGTATCCTCTATGTACCGACGAACCACGTCCTCGGAAACTGCACCCGTCGTCCCGACGTAGTAGCCATCCTTCCACAGGCCACTTCCCCAGAAGTACCGCTGTTTGAGTTCAGGATGACGCTTGAGAACCGTTCGTCCCGAGTAACCTTTGAATTGCTTGGCTATCTCGGCAGGACTCCATTTCGGCTCGGTCTCCACGAACAAGTGAACGTGGTCGGAGGCAATCTCCATCGACACAATTTCGTGACCAAACCGCTCGGCAGTCCCCCGGAACAACTCCGAAAGTTCGTCTCGAACTACTTCCAAAATCCCGTGTCGATACTTCGGACACCACACGAAATGATATTTACACGAACTAATCGAATGTCCGTGACTCCTGTAATTTCCCATCCTAATCCCTACTTTTATTATCATTTGATTCGATAGTCAAGGTATGGGTATCGAAGAAGTCACGAAGACCGCACGCACTCGACTCTGTATAGAGTCTGGTGAGCGGTCGTGGCTCAAAGATGCCCGCTTCACCGCACGAGACATCTCCAACGACACACTCCGACTCAAACAAGACGGCTACAACAAGACCGAAATTCAACGCGAAGTTGACCGCGATGACTTCCTGCGGAACAACAAGTGCGCGGTCGTCGCCAAGGCTCTGCAAGCGTGGGATTCCTACAAAGAACTCCTCAACTGGTGGCACGACCAAGACGACACCCACGTCGGGAAACCGTCGCCACCGGCCACAGACAAGAAAGGAGCCTACCCACTTGTCATGGCGCACACCGAAGGCTACCGACTCACCTACAACGACGAAGATGACCGGGTTCAGTTCCGTGTGAGTCCGAAGCCGTATAAGAAGGTGAAAGGGCACCTTCGAGGGCGACCGGAAGATCTTGAACTCATCGAATCGGCCTTGACTGAAGATGAGTGGTCGTTGGGGCAGGCCGAACTTCTGTACCGAGATCGCGTGTACTACCTACACGTCACGGTCAAAACAGAATTCGAAGTGCCTGAACCCGAAGACGCTGACACACTCGTCGGCGTCGATATTAACGAGCGCAACATCGCTCTCACCGCTCTTATTCGTGAGTCGATGGACACGCTCGGAACACTCGTGCTTGACTACGGTTCGGTGAAAGCCGAACGCCAACGCTACCACACCATCACCAAACGCTGTCAAGAACACGGACAACACTCCATTCACTACCAACTCGGGGAGGAAGAAGAACGCTACACCGAGTGGATCCTTCACCGACTCTCCCGAGTCGTGGTGGAGTTCGCCCAACAGTTCTCGAACCCAGTCATCGTGTTCGAGGATTTGAGTGGGATTCGGGACGCCATTAAGTACGGTACGTACATGAATCGGCGTCTGCACAAACTACCGTTCCATAAGTTCGAGCAACAGGTTCGATACAAAGCGACGTGGAACAAGATTCCGTGTGAGACGGTTGAGTCGCCGTACAACTCGAAGTCGTGTTCGTGCTGTGGACACCGTGGCTACCGTCAGGGGCGACGGTTCTGTTGTACGAATGATTCGTGTTCGGTTCAGCAAGACCATGCTGATCGGAACGCGAGTGTGAATGTGGCGTGGCGAGCGTGGGCGAAACACGCTGGTGTAGATGTTGAGTCGATTAATTACCGGACTCGCAAAACCCAACCGTTTGTTCGGAAGGTGAGCCTGTCTGGGTCGGGGCGCTCTGTAAACCGTCCATCCTCATCCCGCGAAATCGCTTCGCGTGGAGTGCTATCGGCGTAGGCTGAGGGAATTACAAAAGCCACGGGTCACCCGACCCGTGGTCGTTTACGAGTATGAGCGTTGTTGCGTGCAACAGTGACAGCTCTTTGGTTCGTTCGCGGCGCTCGCGATCGATTCGGGTTGCAGTCACGAGATTTCGAATCTGGTTCTTCAGCAGTCCAAACGTCTCTCGACCGCCTTTTTGCACGTAGCCGTCGACGCCAGCCTGGATCGCGTTGGCAGCGATTTCTTCGCTCCCGTGGCCGGTGAAAAGCACCACCGGCAGCGTTGGATAAACCGATTTAATCTGCCGCAGGAGCTCAATCCCGTTCATGTTCGGCATATCGTAGTCGAGGACGGCACACTCGACATGGCCCTCCGCAATTATGTCGAGCGCCTCCTGGGGATTGTGGCTGGAGCTGACTGTACACTCCGGAAAGTCACGCTCAAAAAAGGCAGTCAAAAGCTCGCTGACCGATGGATCGTCATCGACGTGGAGGATGTGAATCCGATCGGTTTGTGAACCGCTCATACGGGCGCCGACGAAAGCGAGGCTAATAGACGTACCGCAACATATTGGACACAAATCACGACCGAGCGACACTGCACAACCGATTTGACGCCAGCAGGCGTAGCGTTCCGCATGACCGTAATCGCACTCCTCAGTGTCGCGCCAGTGATCGAAGGAAGCATGTCCGGTGAAGTCGCAAAAGCCGTTGATGCGCTCGATGAGTTCGACGTCACCTACGAGACGAATCCGATGGGGACCGTCATCGAAGCCAAATCGATCGACGAACTGTTCGCGGCGGCGGCTGCCGCACACAACGCCGTCGACGCCGACCGCGTCAGTACCGTTCTAAAAATTGACGACAAGCGAACCACCAGCCAATCTGCCAACGAGAAAGTCGAGGCAGTTGAAACACACCTGGGTCGGCCAGCTCGAAGCGACCACCCGTGACTGGATTGTCCGCGATCGGCGGTCCGCCTGCAGTCGATTGCCGATCGAAACTGAACGGGCAATCCCTTTAGCGGATGCCGAACAAACCCCTCCGTATGGAAAGCATCAATCGATCGGCGCTCGAACTAATCGACGAGGCGCTCGATTTCACGGATTCGCTCGGTATCGATGCATTTGAACTCGATTCGGGGGCAACGGTCCTCGATTTCGGCATCGACGCACCTGGCGGCATCGAAGCGGGACTGTTCCTCGCTGAGATCCAAACCGCCGGCCTCGCGTCCGTCCACACCACCATGCGCTCTCTTGCGGGATCGCCGCGTCCATACGTCGAATTGACAACTGACTCACCGGGAATTGCGCTGTTGTGCTCGCAGAAGGCCGGCTGGGAACTCGACACAGCCGACTACAACGGCCTTGGGTCTGGCCCTGCCCGTGCACTCGCCCGGCGCGAATCGGAGTTCGATCGGATGGGCTACTACGACAAAAGCGACTTTACCGTCCTTTCAATCGAATCCGACGCGTTTCCCGATGACGGCATCGTCGAACACATCTCAGAGCTGACTGGCGTCCAGCCGTCGGGTATCTTCCTGCCCGTCCACCCGTCAGCCTCGACAGTCGGCAGCGTGACGATGGCCTCTCGAGCGGCCGAACTCGCGGCGTTTCGGCTCTCGGATCTCGGCTACGATCCGATGTCGATCAAGAGCGCCTCGGGGGCCGCCCCAATGGCACCCGTGAGTGACGACGAGACGATCGCGATGGGGCGCACGAACGACGCGCTGGCGTACGGCGCGGAGGTCTACCTGCAGGTCGACGAGGAGTTCGTGCGGTTTGACGAGGTCGCCTCGACGGCCACCGAGGAGTACGGCACGCCGTTCGTCGAGATCTTCGAAGACGCTGACTGGGACTTCTACGAGGTGCCAGAGTCGGTGTTCGCGCCCGCGAAGGTTACGATCGATGTGATTGGCGGGGACACTCACGTGGTCGGCGAGACCAACGAGACGCTGCTCGCGGAGTCGTTCGATCTGCCCTGATGCGGCTCAAACTGACTCGATTGCCGCCCGCGCCCAAGTCGATCGATGCGGTCCTCGCGGTCCGCAAACTCGTTCCACTGGTTCCTGCGACCGACGCGGCGTGTCAGTCTCGGCTGCAGCGTCGCGGTCCTGCTCAAACCGCCGAGCAAGCGCGCGACTGGCTCACACTGTTGCGATCGCTGTCGGTGATCCGCTCGTCCGACGCTGGGATTGTCCGAACCCGCGAGCCCGTTACTCCGGAAACGGTCGCCGATCGGTTTCCGTCGGCAGTGCTGGGCGTCGAAACCGTGTGTGGTGCCCTCGAACGCGAGGGCCCGCTGACGGCCGCTGAGCTGTGCAAACCTATCGTCGAACTGGCTCCCGAGTGGGAACGCCGCCGAAGTCCTACGTGGCGCGAAACATGGCGTATGGCGTGCGATCGACTGCTCGCGTGGCTCGTGCTGGTGGGCCACGTTGATCGGATGGACGATCGATACGCGCTCGCAGATCCTGATACGGTTGGTGTGTAGCATGTCCGCGCTCGATCCGATCTTTGATGACGTCGAGGCTGTGTTGTTCGATCTCGATGGGACCCTCGTGCAATACCGTCGGTCCCCAGCGGCGCTGCTTTCGATCGCGTTCGAAACTGTCGGGATCGAGCCGCTGTTCGATGTCGACGCCTATCAGCAGCGATTCGATTCGCTGCTCGAGGAGACCGTCTCGATTGACGAACTGAGGGCGCGGTGTTTCGCCGACCTTGCCGAAGAGGCAGGCTTCGGGCGCACCATCGGTCGGGAAGTCGCACGCGCGTTCGCCGACGAACGTGATCACACTAACGTCGATCGATGCCCCGGAGTCGGCCCATTATTCGACGCGATCCACGCCAGCGGCCGGACGACTGCCATCGTCACGAACGGCCCGCCGGCAGCCCAGCGACAGAAGCTCCTTGGCAGCGAAATCGACGCCGACACGGTCGTGTATGCTGGTACGGACACGGCTGCAAAACCAGATCCGGAGCCGTTCCGCTCTGTGTGTTCGACACTTGATGTCGCTCTCGATCGGACAGTTCACATCGGCGATTCGTTTCGATCAGACGTGCATGGTGCCCACGCCGCAGGCATCCGATCGATATTTGTCGGCGATCCACACGCGATACCCGAAGCCGGTCCCACGCCGTCCCGAACTGTACAGTCTCTCGAAGAGTTGGTATCAACCGCCTGATCCGCACACTCGTCGGTCACAGCCCGAACCCAATCGGCCGATCGCTCGGCACCAACGGGCTCGGCGGCAACGGTTCCTCGCTCGTTGGGTCGTTGTACGCACCGGGCGCAACGTCATTTGGCGTCTCAGGGTACCACACTGACGCGAGTGCCTGGATCTGCTCGCGACCAACGTCGAGTTCGAACTGGCCGCCGCCGTACATCGAAATTTCGTTTTCTTTACAGTGGTCGATCGCCTCGAAGAGTGACTCGATCGAGCCGAACCGAGAGGGTTTGATGTTGAGCCACTCGGGATCGATCGGCATGTCGGCGATGTCCGCCGCACTCGTGATCGGATAGTCAAACGAGAGCCGATCGCGCTCGGCCGAAAGCAGCGACTCGGTTTCGGGCAGAAACGCCGCGTCCTCGACGATCGCATCGGGAAACGCCGCACACACTCGCTCATACAGCTCGGGGTCGGGTTCTTGATCTACCTCCGTCCCCTCGTACCATCCCTTCAAATCGAGGATGTCGACGCCGCCGATCGCCGCGATTGCTTCTGTCAGTTCGTCATCCCACGCAGGCGTTGGGTCAAGCTTGAATCCGATATCTGGTACCTGCTCGCGGACAGTGCGGAGCCGGTCGATTGCGGTAGCATCCTCGACGCGGAGGCTGGTTACGAACCGAACCGGATCGTACGAGCGTCCAACCGCAGCTGCGAGGTTTGTTTCGGCCTGCTTGAGCGCAAGATCCAGCGCCGCACTCTCGATACCCCACCGGCGGTAGTGTCTGGAATCTGGACGCTCGGGGCCGCTGGTGGGAAACAGGTCGCGATCGCCGACGGCTTCCGAGAGCGAATCAACCGTCCACGTGCCCTCCAGCCAGTCAAATACGTCGTCAGGGGCGTCTGCGAGCGCTTCGTGATCGACCGTATCGTACGTCACGTCTTCGCCGCGGCCGACTGTCTCAGGGCCATGCAGTTCGAAAACGGTCGTCCAGCGGGTGAAGTCGCTCGTGGTCTCAGCAGTTCGCGTCGATCGTTCGACCCGCGTAATCTCGATCGGCAGGGTTCGGACGTGATCGTACGTTGCCATACGATCGCTGGGTGCGCAGGACACTTAGTGTATGTCACGGCGCGATCGAATCACGGAGAGACAGCGCGAGACCAGTATTCAGTCCGCCGAGACTCGACGCGGAATCGAGACCGTCGCCTCATCCTCCGGCCCGGTGACCTCGATGGCAGCGCCGATCGACTCGAAACAGACGCTCACGTCCTCGACACGGGAGACGTACTCAGCACTGTGGTTGCCCTCCATGTCGAGGCGTGTGCGCTCTTCGAGCAGCGGGGTCGCCGCCAGTCGATCGATCTTGCGATATGTCGTTGACAACGGGATCTCACAGGCTTCGGCGAGTTCGCCAGCAGTCATCGGCTCTGTTGCCGCGCCGACAATCATCCGGCAGTCGGGGTCCGCAAGCGCCTCGAACACAGCCTGCGTGTTCGCGTCTGGCTCGCGTGTGCCGTCGTCTGCAAATGACGGTCCGTCACTTGACTGTTGCATATATATTGAACGGCTCTCGATCGACCCAAACACACGCCCCACATATGCGGGGTGTTTTATGTACCCGCTGACCGCTGAACCTGACTCACTTCGGCAATCGACTCACGATCGATCTGCAAACGTTCCAGAAACGAACGGCGAACGGTCTGCGTTCGATCGGCGAACGGTCTGCGTTCAATCAACGAGCGATCGGTGAGCGCCCTGCACTCAATTGGCGAAGGGTCTGCGTTCAATCCGCGAACCTGTTGTTTCAACGGCTGGGAGGCCGATCGGCCCGAATCGCCACACAAAACGGGTGATACTCAGTCCAACCGTCCGTCAATCGGCGACAATCGGGGTAAATTCGGATGGACGGTCTGGGTATCTTATCCCGATCGCAGCCAACGACCCAAATGCAATGAACACACGAACGATCCTTGCGATCACGATCGGACTGACAGTAGCGCTCGCCGCAACGGCGGCTGTCGGAGCCGCAGCTCCGGATGGTACGCCCGCAGCGGATGGAACTGGTCCCGGTTCGATCGGTCCAGACGGCGGCCTCCCCGGCCCGGTCCCGGATTTCGTCGGTAACATCCACGAGACGATCGACTCGTTCCTCGACGGATCGATCGAGAACCTCGGCGAATCACTCCGCGACCTCCGGCCATCGGACGCTGGGGCTCCGTAGGGAAGATCCCAGTTTGAATCCAGAATTGAGCACCAATTACACGCAACACCGTACCTCAAACACAGCAACTACTATGACACGATTTACAGACTCATCGAAACTTGACAGGCGAACGTATCTCAAAACGGCAGGCATCGCAGCGATCGGCACAACGGCCTTGGCGGGCTGTTCGGGCGCACAGGCAGCGACCGGCACGCTCGCGACGCGGGTCACCGACCAACCCGGCGATATCTCGGACTTCGAGTCGTGTATCGTCACGATCGACGGCATCTGGATCAAGCCCGCATCAGATGAGACAGACGACGAAAACGACGAAAACGACGAAAACGAGACGAGCGAAGAGAACACGACAGATAGCGAAGAGAACACGACGGACAGCGAGGAGAACACAACCACAAACGAAACCGACGAGGCCGATGTCGACGAGAGCGACGATCGGCAATACTTCGAGTTCGACGAGTCACAGGAGGCCGATCTCGTCGAGCTACAGGACGGCGAAACCGATCTGATCGACGAACGAGAGATCGAGACCGGCGAATACCAGTTCCTCCAACTGGACGTCTCCAACGTCGACGGGACGCTCTCGGACGGCGAGTCAGCCGAGGTGGACACACCTGGGAACGCGCCGCTGCAGTTCAAGATGCCCTTCGAGATCCGTGAGGAGCAAACGACCTCCTTCACCGGTGACTTCACGCCGGTCCGTCGCGGCCAGACCGATCGGTACCTCCTGCAGCCGGTCGCACGAGGCACTGAGGTCTCCTACGAGGACGAATCGTAGTACAGCCCCATTTAGAGGATACGACAATAACAAGGTCACGTCAGAGTGCACTGACACTCGGAGACGAATTAAGCACTACTCAGTGCGGTTCCGATTTCTTCGACATGTGCTGCATCGTTCGTCCAGAATCCTGTGTATTCGTCGGAGTGTTGCTTGGCAAGTAACCCACACGCCTGCGTCTCATCAGGCCCGCCATCGTATGCCAGTGCCCAGTAAGGTTCGAACCGTTCGGCCGCCTCAGTATGATACGTGATCCCGCTAATCGCCGGTGGGGTCCAGTCTTCGACAGCGTAGACGTGGATATCGAGATCTGTTTCTGTTGCAAGCGTTCGGTACACTGATGTTTGCGATTTCATCGTCGAGAGCGTCTGGAAGGCAACCTGCAGGCACCCGCTCCCGACACGAAAGGCGCGATCTTCGATTTCTCGACTGACCGCGAGGAAGTCCCGGCGACTCATCCCAGTGAATACGGTCTTCTCAAGCATCTCAAAGAGCACTCGGTACCCTTCTGCGATCTCGGCTCTTTCGCCAGGCCTCCTGATCGGCGGTTCGATCAGCGCTTCGAGCGCTTCGATTCCGATGATACCCACTAATTCGCCATCGGTTTCGAGTTCGATGAACGGATCTGGCCCACCTGGTGGCATCGATCGAGATTCGATGGCCACGCCGTGGGTCGCAAGCCAGCGTTCGATTTCAGTTGGCTCGCCACTCCGGTAGACCGTACACCGCTGCTTTTGGCCACGCAGATCCGAAAGTAGTGAATCGAGCATGTCTACGAATCATCCGGCTGTTCGGCCTCGACACTTTGACGAATGATCTCCATAACTCGCGGATGAAGCGATTCGAGCTGAACCGGTGCCGTATGTGACTCATACACTATCAGTCCTGCATCGGCGAGTCGCGGCAGGTGGTTGTGCACCAGTGCAAGCTGGATCTGTTCTCGATCTGCTGGCAGTTGCATCGTCCCAGTTTCGGTGGCTTCCCAGCCGCTGAGGACGGTAGCGAGCTCCTCGACGGTGGCGCGCTCTACTTCGGATAGGTAATGAAGCACACGCCGGCGGTGTTTTGATGCGAGTGCCTGATAGAACTCATCATCAGCTAATATTGGGGGAAGATCTCCCGAGATTGACTGACCGGTTTGATTTGATCCTTCTTTTGCCCCCTTCATACTTCACAATTAATAATGTATATACAAATAGATATCTCTTTGATATCTTGTATAAACAAATCTGAATTTATTGAATGGCTATATTTTTTGTATCGTATTTTCTCGAATCCAACTTTGAATAAAATTGTGTAAAAAATCTTCCTCTGTATCCCGGTCTCACAGAGTCCGCTGTGATTCGATCGTCTTGACCCGCGTCGCAAGCGCAAAAAACAGCGGTGCGATCGTCAACAACACCGCCCCCCACGCCGCGATCTGAAACGCGTTCGCGCCGGCGACGATTTCTGTACTGTATCGCACTGGAATCCGGGTGTGATGTGGCAGGACCGGAAGATACCCGAAGGGATCTGTTCGGCCGACGATCGGCAGGAAATAATCGACGGTAAGATCGATCGTGTACCACGCCAGCGCGACGGCGACGGCTTTCACCGGGAAGTCAGTGATCCGATGGAGGACGAACGCCTGGACGACCATTCCGAGGTGGCTCACGAACAAGAACGCGTACATCACCGGCCCGTTGATCCCATAGAAGGCGTCAAAGAAGGCTGCAAGCACCCACGGAGTCCACAATCCAAGTTTGATGTTCCCGAAAAACGCGAGTGCCGACACGTAGTCGTTTTGCCGGCCGATCGCCCACAGCCCGAACGCGATCGCCGCCAGGAGCGTCGCCATCGGGCTGTCGGGCACGAAAATCCACATACTCACCGGCGTGTCAGTGAACTGGAACCGGTAGTACCAAAAGCCGAACGCCGTGCCCGCGAGGTTGATCGCGACGACGAGCCAGACGAGCCGCAATCCGAGATCTTCGAGCGTCCGCGGCACCGGCGCGAGCCACCGCGGCAGCGGTGCCCGATCGGGAAGGTCCTCGTCGGTACGTGCATGAGCCATACCTGAGGGTCCGCGTGGGCGATCAAAGCGGTGGCGATCGAAGTACGCTCCAGTGCCCTGAGTGATCGAAGCGATGGCGATCGAATTATGCGCCCGGCCCTGAGCGATCGCTACGCGCCTGTCTTCTCGACGTGGTACCACGAGCCGTCCCAACTCAGCGCGTATGTGAGCGCGGATTTGACGGTCAACAGCCCGAACACCGGGTACACGAGCGGTGAGAAAATGACACCCGGCGGGTACCGTATCTGGCCCGCCCGATAGTCGACGAGTGCGATCGCGGCCATCGTGAGCACGATCGCGGCCGCCGGCAGCAAAAAGAACGTCTCTGCGCCGGCGAGGATCAACACGAGCAGCTTCGAGACGATTACGAGCGTGAACAGGCTACCAACGAGGCTCGACGCCAGCCGGCCGAACGAGAGCAGCCGCCGCCTGCGGGTGCCGCCGGTGAGCGTTCCGCGGATCGTCTCGTGAAGCACCTCGACCTGCCCGGTTCGCCACCGTTTTCGCTGGCCCCAGAAGTCCGATAGCGAGTGCGGGGCTTCCATCAGGTTCGTGTGGTTCCGCGACTGGTTCACGTCGACCCCGTGGCGGAAACACTTGTGAGCGAACGCGAGATCCTCGGTGAGCAGGTCGTCGTAGCCGCCGACCATCTCGTAGGCGTCTCGGGAGACGATCGTCGACGAGCTCCGACAGTTGTAGAATCCGGTCGGCTCGATGAGTTTGTAGCTCGCGTGAAACGCCGCCCGCTCACAGTACGCCAGCGTCTCAACGAGTCCTGTCGGCTCAGGGATTCGCCGCCCCTGAAACACGCCGTACCCATCATCGAACACCGCATACGCGCCCGCAGCGATGAACGACGGATCGACGACCTCATCAGCGTCGAAGATCGCGAACGCGGCGGCCTCCGACCGCTCGACTGCTGTCTGGATTGCCCCGGCCTTCGAACCGGGGTATCGGTTCGTGTACGCGATGACGCTGTCGTAGCGATCGGCGTACTCTTCGGCGACCGCCATCGTCTCGTCGTCATCCGGTTCGCCGACAACGACGATCGACAGGTCCCGGTACGTAGAGTCGATAAGACTCTCCACACTTCGAGAGAGCACGTCGCCGTCTTTGTACACTGGGACGATTGCGGTAATCGGTGGGCCGTCCTCACGGGTCGGATCTGCGGACCGATCGCGCCGGATCTCTCGGAACAACAGCCCACCGCTCAAGACGACGAACCCCGAGAACACGATCGACGCAGAGGCGGCATCGAGCATCGCAACACGGACGGTAATCAACAACAGATCGAGTGTGAGCTCCTCGTACCGAACGCCTGAGACGAATCCGAACGCTAACACGAGGAGGCAGCCGAGCACGAACCCCGATCGTTCGGCAAGGCGGCCCGCGACGCTCATTGTTCGAGCAAACCTATTCGAGCAATCCTGAAAGAAGTGTTGACTGTCTGCCTGATTGGTACGCGATAGCGTGACGAGTCGCAGTTGCCCGTCTGGCTGTGCGTTCGTGAGCCGCCGAGACCCTGACGTTGATGTATCGTCCCGATGATCTGTCTGTAATGAATCCGCCGGATACCGATCGCCGCCCAGTCACCGAAACACTCCACGGCGTCGAGATCACCGACCCGTATCGCTGGCTCGAAGCCGATCCCGACGAGGACGAAGCTGTCGCCGCGTGGACTGACGCACAGAACGAGTACACCGATCAGGTGCTTGACCACCCCGTTCGCGATCGACTCGAACGGCGCTTCGAGACGCTGGCGTCGATCGACGAATTCGGGCCGCTGAATCCCGTGGAAGACCGGTACTTCCAGCGGTATCGGCTTGCCGAGATGGAACAGGCTGTCGTCGCCGTCCGCGACGCGCCGGGAGCCGATCCACGCGTGCTCGTCGATCCCAACACGTGGGGCGAACAGGCGACGGATTCGGTTGATTGGTACGCTCCAGATGAGACAGGCGATCGGCTCGCCTACGGGGTCAGCCCCGGCGGCACGGAGAACTACGACGTGTACGTGATCGACGTCGAAACCGGTGACGAGATCGATCGCCTCGAAGAAACCGGCCGCACCCACAGCCTTGCATGGACCGATGAGGGGTTCTACTACGTCGCAACCGGCACCGCCGACGCGGACGATGGCGGCCAACTCGAAAAGTCCGTCCTGTATCACCACCTGGGGACCGACCAGGCAACCGATCGCGTCGTTCTCGAGGACGTCGGTGAGACAACTTGGCCGGGCGTCACGACAGACGACGACGTGCTCATTGTGACTCTTTCAGAGGGATGGGATCGATCGGAGGTGTACGCTCTTTCGGCGTCCGATCCCGCGACCGACCCGCTTGATCTCTCGCCTGTCATCACCGACACTGAACACAGCTTTGCCCCACACGTAGCCAACGATCGACTCTACTTGCTCACCGACCACGACGCGCCCCGATCCCGGCTGCTTTCGGTGCCGATCGAAGACGCGCTCGCGGGACCGATCGATCCAGCGACGGCAACAGAGACGATTTCGGAGTCTGAAGGTGTCCTCCGGGGCGTCACGACAACTGCCGCGGGACTCGTCGCGCACTATCACGTCGATGCGGCCTCCACGCTGTCTGTCTTCGATTTTGAGGGAGAACACGATCGCGATCTGACTGTTCCAGAACTGAGCAGTGTTGGCGGGGTGCTCGGCGACGATGAGGGTTCAGAGATATCGTACACAATTCAGGGGTTCGATCGCCCCTCGACAGTGTATCTCCACGACCTGAACGACGGCGAGTCCACCGAAATTGCATCGATCGACATCGACGTCTCTGTCGAGCTTCGCGTTCGGCAAGAGTGGTTTACGTCCGCTGATGGGACTGAGATCCCAGCGTTCGTTGTCCATCGTGAGGATCTCGTTCTCGACGGAGACAATCCGACGTTGCTCAGCGGCTACGGCGGCTTTCGGGTCAACCGTACGCCGTCGTTCAACCGGTTTGCGGTGCCATTCTTCGAGGCGGGCGGCGTGTACGTGCTTGCGACGCTCCGAGGCGGCAGTGAGTACGGCGAGCCGTGGCACGAGGCTGGCCGCCGCGAGAATAAACAGCGCGTTTTCGACGATTTCATCGCGGTCGCGGAGGGGCTGATCAATCGCCAGTACACCCGCTCAGAACGGCTCGCGATCGCGGGTGGCTCAAACGGCGGCCTCCTGGTCGGGGCGGCGATGACACAGCGACCCGATCTGTTCGGCGCGGTACTGTGTCAGGTGCCACTTTTGGACATGCTTCGGTTCCACACCTTCTTGCTGGGTGCCTCCTGGACAACCGAGTACGGCAACCCCGATGACCCCGACGACTTCGAATACCTGCGGGAGTACTCGCCGTACCACAACGTCGAACCGGCTGACTATCCAGCGACGCTCATTGCGACTGCCGAGGGAGATACGCGCGTTCACCCGGCTCATGCGCGGAAGATGACCGCGCGGCTCCAGGCAGAAACGACCGGCGAAGATCCGATCGCGCTCCGGGTCCGAACTGACACCGGCCACGGAACTGGCAAGTCGCGGTCGATGATCGTCACCGAGCAGGCAGAACAGTGGGCGTTTCTGTTTGCGTTTCTCGACGTCTCGTGGTGATCACGACGTTGTAATTGTCATCTCGCGGTCTCTCGATCGATCATGGCCCCGTTCGCAGTCCTCGTCGAACGACCCTTTCCGCGAACAAGGTTTTAGCCTCCGGGAGTGAACTGCAAACTATGACCGAATCGATCGCCGACCTGGAGGCCGCCTTTCGAAACCACGGCATCGACGTGGTCGACGTTGCGCAGATCCAATCAGCGGATCCCGACCGCATCGAGCTCACGTACATGACCGCGTATCCGGGGTTTCAGATCAACCACCCGGAGATGGGCCGCGCGCTGAACACGGTGATCGACCTCTGTGAAGCCGATCGCGTCCAGCCGTGTCGGCTCGAGGCGACCGTCGTGCGGTCTCCTGAGGACCCGATGGGAACCTGGCACGCCAAACGCGAGTGGTTTCAGGACTTAGCCGAGTATCGGATCTCCGAGGAGGCGTTCTCGACGCGGGTACTGAACACGATCGCCCACACCCCTGAGGAATCAAGCGACGGCTCAGGGGAAGCGAACGACGCCCCGGAGGGCCAGCCGTGACCCGACAGAAGCCGAAGAACTACGCCCAACAGAAGATCTCGCGGCCAGCGCGGGAGGCGTACTCGACCCGCCGCGTCGAGTTCACGACGCCGATCGATGCAGATCCAGCCGACGCCGATCGGCTCTCGGCCACGCTGTACCTCCCCGATCGGCCCGCGAATCCGCCCGTGATCGTCATGGCTCCGGGGCTCGGCGCGTGGCGGACGTTTGGCTACCCTGCCTACGCCGAGCGGTTCGCACAGGCGGGGTACGCGACGCTCCTGTTTGACTTCCGGTATCACAACGACAGCGACGGCGAGCCGCGATCGCTCGTTGACATTGACGCCCAAATCGAGGATTACGAGGCGGCGATTGCGACCGCAAAGCGACTTGACGCTGTTGACGGGACCCAGCTGGTGCTGTGGGGCTACTCACTGTCTGGTGGTCACGCCCTTTCTGTCGCGGCGGATCGATTCGACGTTGACGCTGTCATCGCGATGAGTCCGTTCACAGACGGGCGAAACGCCCTGAAGCGAATGCTCCGGCAACCGAAGCGGGCGATCGGTTCGATTGCTCGCGGACTGCGTGACCGGATCGGGTCGATCGTTGGGGTCCACTATCATGTGCCGATCGTCGGTGATCCAGGATCGTCCGCGGTCGTTACCTCGCCGAGTATCCGCCGAGAGTATCTCGATCTGGTCGATCGTGAATCGTCGTGGAGTAACGAGACGCCGGCGCGGATTTTCCTCTCGATTGGTCGGTACCGACCAATCGTCACCGCCGAGGATATCAACACACCGACACTCTTGCTCGCCGGGACAGACGACGAGGTGATTCCAGCCGACGAGATCGAGACCGCGGCCGACGCAATAGACGATTCCACGCTTGTCCGGTTCCCGGCCACGCATTCGAGTCCCCTCGGTGAGGACTTCGAGACCTCAGTTGGCCACCAGCTGACATTCCTAAAGAGCATCTTCAACACGGAGGCTCTCGTCAACATCTCCGACGTGTAGGTGGCGCCGATCGCTGATTGCCCGCAGTGTGAACCGCTATTCTCTTTTCTGCCCGCCCGAAGAAATGGACGATGAGCACTACGGCACCGCTCGCCTTACTCGCGATCGGTACACTCCGAACCGGCGCGTACTTTCTTGCGATCTATGGTATCACGATCGTCGCCTCGATCTGGATCGCTCGAGACGCCTATCAGCGAGGGAAATCAATTGCGATCGCGATCGGCTGGGGGGTGTTCGGCCTGCTCGTGCCAGCGGTGTCGCACCTGCTGTATCTGTATCTCAGACGAAAACACGAGGGATCGATCACCGGCTAACGAACCAGTGTGGCGATCATTCACTGCTAACGAACCGGTTTGACGATCATTCACTGGCTAACGAACCGGTTTGACGATCCTTGACCGCACCGCGCGTTAGATCGCAACGACCCACGCCGTATACTCTTCATCGTAGCCGTACACCCGCTGGAACGCGCCGTCAATAAACGACGCGAGCCGATTCGCGTCCGATCGCGCCGAGATCTTCGCGTGAGTTCCTTCGGCCTCTTCGGGACTGTCGAGTGATTCAATCCGAAACTCCGGAAACTCCGAGACGAGGGATTTGAGTCGGTCGAGTTCGTCGTCCGTACAGTCCATTGCGAATGTCCGTTCGGTGAACTGGATCCACGGCAGGAGTTCGTCCTCGGCCGTCGGGGGGGCCGTATCCGGTTCGACTGTCAGAAACTCACTGTTCCGCTGTCTGTGTGCGAGGATCGCATCAGCAAAGAGCGATCGGCGATCGCCCGGAGTTGACGCGTCAAATCGAGTCATATGCGTACTCCGGTGGGCACCCGCAAATTGGTTTGGGTGCTGGGGCCTATCTCGGACGTTTCTTTAGATATTTATGAGTCCCCACGGTTGATACAGATATGGAACCACGAATTTTGCTCCTTGGGGCGCCCGGGGCGGGCAAAGGAACACAGAGCAAGCGACTGGCCGAAGAATACGACATCGAACACGTCACGACCGGTGACGCGCTCCGGGCGAACAAGGACATGGAAACCGAGTACGGCACCCCTCGGGAGTACATGGACGCGGGCGAACTCGTCCCTGATGCGGTCGTAAACGAGATTGTCCGCGAAGCGCTGTCGAACGCGGACGGCTACGTACTGGACGGCTACCCACGGAACCTCGAACAGGCGGAGTACCTCTCTGAAATCACTGATCTCGACGCGGTAATTTACCTCAGTGTTGGTAAGGAGGAACTCGTTCGACGGCTTACCGGCCGACGAATGGATCCAGAAACCGGCGACATCTACCACACCGAGTTCAACATGCCTGACGACGAGGCTGTCCGCGATCGACTGGTCCAGCGCGATGACGACACCGAAGATGTCGTCCGCGATCGCCTCCGTGTCTACGAAGAGAACACCGAACCGGTGATCGAACACTACCGCGAGGAGGGTGATCTCGTCGAGATCGACGGCGAAGCATCGCCCGACGAGGTTTTCGAGCGGATTGTCGAGGTTCTGGACTGACGCGGTCTGGGCGATTGAGATGGTCGGTGGGAAGAACCGTGAGTGCGGTCGACTGGCGGTGACAACCGTAGACACTGACGACGGGCGATGACCACCGCTGTGTGGGCTGGTTCGACCGCGCACCCAGAGTAAAAGGTTCTTAACGTCTGGTTGCTAATCGAGTACTAATGAGTCGAATCGAATCGAGAGTCCGATCGCTTGCCCGCGAAAGCGAGGAGATGCGATCGGCGATCGAGACGGTCCTCGATCGGGCCAGCGAGGGCGACGTCAAGTGGGTCGACGTTCGCGATGAGATCACGAGCGGCCAGTGGGGCCGGCTCATCGAAAAGGAGATTCTCATCGACGGCGAGGAGGGATTCCGCGTCGAGAACCTCGAGGAGGCCCGTGAGGGACTGCAAGCTGAGGAAGACTTCGAGTACGAAGAGATCGAATCGAACACCTGGACCAAGTGGGACAAAGGGGCAGGTCTGTTCACCCTGCTGTTGTTCGTTGGCTATGCCTACGAACCAGTCCGATCGGTTATCGGGGGGACAGTCAACGTCGTGTTGGGACCGATCGACGCGATGTTGCCCTTCTACCTCGTTATCATGATCCTCGCGCTCGTGACGGGGCTGTACTCCTCGCTGCTGCGGGTTGGCCTGATGGACACCGAAAAGATGGGTAAATACCAGGCTCGGATGAAAGAGATGTCCGAGAAGCGAAAAGAGGCCAAGGAAGCCGGCGACGACGAAAAGATGGACGAGCTGCAAGAACAACAGATGGAGATGATGGGCGATCAGGTCGGGATGATGAAAGAGCAGTTCCGCCCCATGGTGTGGATCATGTTCCTCACAATTCCGGCCTTCCTCTGGCTGTACTGGCGCGTCTGGGACGGTCACGGCGATGCGCTCGGTGAGATCGTCGTTCCGCTGGCCGGAGAAGTCACGTGGACGACAGGGATCGTTGGACCGATGCAGATGTGGATTGTCTGGTACTTCCTCTGTTCGATGGCGTTCAACCAGATCATCCAGAAGGGACTCAACATCAGTATGAGTCCGTCGGCCTCGTAGCCAGACGGCCGATCGGGCACAGCGGTCTCAGTTGTGGTTTTGTTTCTCAGGGCGCGGTCGAAGGACAACCTCTTTTAGCGACACCGGCGGAGAGTACATATGTTACTCACCGTTTCCGGCCCGCCGGGCAGCGGCAAGAGCACGACCGCCGCCGCGCTCGCGAAGGCGTTCGATCTCGAACACATCTCTGGCGGCGATATCTTTCGAGAGATGGCGGCCGAACGAGACATGACGCCTGTGGAGTTTAACGAACACGCAGAAAGCGACGACTCGATCGATCGCGAACTCGATCGACGGCTCTACGAGGTCGCCGTCGAACGCGACGACGTGCTCCTCGAATCTCGGCTTGCAGGCTGGCTGGCGGGCGATCACGCCGACATCAAGATCTGGCTCGACGCGCCACTTTCGATCCGTGCCGAGCGGATCTCAGACCGCGAAGATAAGCCCGTCGAGGTCGCCGAAACCGAGACCGATCGCCGTGAGCAGAGTGAAGCCAAACGCTACCACGAGTACTACAACATCAATATCGGTGATCTCACAATCTACGATATCGCGTACAACACCGCCCGGTGGAGTCCAGAAGGCGTTCTTGGTATGCTCACGACCGCGATTGACTCCTACGATCCAGACAGTGACGAAGGCAAGGCGGCTGTGACCGGCGTCAACTACGACTTTTGAGCATGTCTATTCGCCCAGCGCCCGAAGACCGGTCGATCGCCGAGTTGCTCTCGTTCGGGGTCGTCAACCTCGACAAGCCTCCGGGGCCGTCCGCCCACCAGGTCACCGGCTGGGCTCGCGACACGGTCGCAGATGCGTGTCCCGCGTTTGGTGCGGAGCCGATCGAAGAGGCAGCGCATTCGGGCACACTCGATCCGAAGGTCACGGGCTGTTTGCCGGTGTTGTTTGGCGACGCAACGCGGATCGCACAGGTGTTCCTCGAAGGGACCAAAGAGTACGTCGCCGTGTTAGAGCTCCATGGCCCTGCGCCCGCGACACTTTCGGAGACGATCGCCGAGTTCGAGGCCGAAATCTATCAGAAGCCGCCGCGAAAGAGCGCGGTCACTCGCCGACTCCGGAGCCGCGAAATATACGACCTCGACGTGCTTGACGTTGCAGACCGACAGATCCTGCTTCGAATCCGCTGTGAGAGCGGCACCTACGTCCGCAAACTGTGTCACGACATCGGGCTTGCGCTCGGGACTGGGGCACACATGGGCCACCTCCGCCGGACGGCAACCGATCCGTTCGATGACACCGACCTCGTTTCGATGTACGATCTCGTCGACGCGATCGAGTTCGCGAAAGACGGCGACGAGGAGCCACTGCGATCGATCCTCTCACCGGCTGAACGGACGCTGTCTGGGCTGCCGTCAGTGACGATCGCTCCCTCGGCCGCCGAGCAGGTCGCCCGCGGCGCGCCGGTGTACGCCCCCGGCGTGATCGAGGTCTCGGGGGACCCAGCCCAGGGACAACTGCTCGCATGTCATGTCCCAAGTGGTTCAGTCGTCTGTCTCGGCCGGCTTGTCGGTGATCCAGACGCCGACTCCGGCACGGTTGTCGACCTCGAACGAGTATTGGTTTGAGTGGGCTTCTGTCGGGATGGGCGATCGAAACGAAGCGCTTAATTGACCGACTCTCCTCGATCGAAATACGGGACCGTGGGGTAGTGGTATCCTCTGCGGATGGGGTCCGTTGGACCTGAGTTCAATTCTCAGCGGTCCCACTCACAATTACGCCGCCTGTCATACACAAGTGGCTCACACGTACTGTTTCTCTGGCATACCGACTGTTGCGATGGTAGTTTCTTCTCGATCGGTGAGTCTCTCAATCGCGAAGGTCTTTTGGGCACGTCTCGTATACGTGAACGATGTTGACAACCGCGATCGCCGGTGTCCAGAATCCAATTATTGCGTTTCCGATCGGCCTTACAGCAGGGATACTTGCAACGCTGGTCATGGATCGAATCATGGCCGCGCTTCCGGAGGGAACGACGCCCCCGACTGTCGCGGCTGGCGTACTCACAGCGACCCATCCTGACAGCGCGCCGAAACGGCTCGCAACCGTTGTCCACTATCTCGCCGGAACGGGGGCCGGGGCGCTGTTCATCTGGTTTCTTCTTGCGGGTACCGCGATCCTTGGCTCGTCGCTCGCCGCAATTCTCGCGAGTACGATCGGTTATTACGCGCTCATGGTGGGATTCTTTGTGTTCGTTCCGCTCCAGCTTGTGACGGGGATCTCATCGGCGAGGAAACGATCGATCGCCCGTGATTGGGCGATCTCCGCGGCGGGCTATCTCTTCGTGTTGGTCCCTGTCGTCGTAGTCGTGCTCGGAACGATCGGCTGACTGTCGAACGTGCATTGGTACGCACAACACAACGCCTATTTAGCTTGTGTCCGTGGTCGGGAGTATGGAGCAGTATCTCGTCAGCGATGAACAGACGCTTGCGCCGGCAGTCGTAATCGCCACGGCGCTGTTGATCGCCGCGTTCGCGCTCGGGATTGCGTATCAACTCGTCCTGCTCGTGTTATAGTATGCGAGATGATCTCCTCTCGGAGCTATTAGCCCGAAACGACGATCATCATCAATCACTGTCGCTCGATCTGTTCAAGGCGGTCCGAGACGGTCAGAAACCGCCTGTCGTCTCGGTTTCCTGTTCAGACTCCAGGGTCGCTCACGAGGGAATGTGGAACGTCACCGAACCGGGGTGGCTCTTTACCGCAACCAATATTGGCAATCAGGTCCGGACCACGATCGACGGCGACGCCGTTATTTCCGGGAGCATCACGTACCCGATTCACCACACCGAAACGACCGCGATCGCAGTCGTCGGACATACAGGGTGTGGCGCTGTCACGGCCGCGTACGACGCCGTGACCAAGGACGAATATCCGACTGACCCGGGGATCGCACATGACATCGATGGGCTCATCCCGATCGTCAAATCCGGTCTCGAAGCCGGGTTGGCCGATGAAGTTGACAGAGAGACCACAATCAACCGTCTTGTAGAGTATAACGTGCTTGAACAGGTGTCATTTTTACTCGATGCGGATTCGATTCCTGATCACGTCGACGTGTACGGCTTTGTCTACGACATCCATGGCGCGTACGGTGCTGTCGACGGTCGGGCCTACATCGTCTCGGTTAACGGTGAACGAGATCCGGCCGCGATCGAACGTGCTGTCGACAATCAGTACGTCTCACACGTCAAATCGCTGTTGTAGCGCTCGATCGAGCGGTGTTGGTGTGACGATTTAGGTATAGTTGTGTTCCAGTGTGCGCTCAGATCGGCCTGTGCTCATGCCTCGGGTTCGAAGTCGATCGCCACCGAGTTGATACAGAATCGCTTGCCGGTCGGATCTGGGCCGTCATCAAACACGTGGCCCAGGTGGCTGTCGCATGCCGAACAGCAGATTTCTGTTCGGCGCATTCCGTGGCTCGTGTCAGTGTGTTTTGTCACCGCGTCGCTTTCGGCGGCGTAGAAACTTGGCCACCCACAGCCGGAGTGGAACTTCGTCTCCGAATCGAAGAGGACGTTGCCACAGCCTGCACAGCGGTACGTGCCATCGTCGTCGCGATCGACGTGTTCACCGCTAAACCGTGGCTCCGTGCCACTTTCTCGGAGGACGCGATACTCCTCGTCGGTGAGCCGTTCGCGCCACTCATCGTCGCTTTCGGGAACGTCAACAGATCGCTCGCTACTGTTTGATTTGGCCATGTATACTCTATGTGATCGCGGGTGATAAACCGTCGTCTCGGTTGTCCGTCCCAGACGAGTCTTGATGGCTGCCCAGACGAGTCTCGATGGCTGCCCAGACGAGTCTCGATGGCTGTCTCAGGCGATCTTCGGAGGGCTCCATAGTCAATTCCGGCTCTGTTGAAATCCTCAACTGCTGATAGTTCACAGAGGTCATGCTGGATACAGCGCGCGTACTCGGCACTCGACTACGGTATGCTGGAAAACTGAACCGGACCCGAATCAGCGAACAACAATGACTGTAACCGGGGCACGTCGAACGACGCTTTCGGCGACGTTCCCTAGTAACACGCGGGAGACTCCCTCCCGGCCGCGACTTCCGACAACAATCTCTGACACGTCGTTTTCCTCTGCGAAGGAAACTATTTCTCTAGAGGGCTTGCCAACGACAGTTTCGATCCGGAATTCGACGCCTTCCGCCTCCAGCATTGGCTTGATCTCCTCGTACACCTCGTTTGTCTTCTCATCTTGCACCTCTTTGAGCCGTTCCTGAACGATATCTATCCCCGCCTCGAGCATCCCATCAGCTGCTTCGATCACCCGTAATAGGATGATCTCTTCCCCATCCGCGGCTCTGACTGCACGCTTTACCGCTTTCTGTGCCGCGTTGGAACCGTCGTAGGCCACAAGAATTGCCATACGATCATTCGACACTGGGTAAGAATAAATCCCTCTCCCCCACTTGTTTTGAGAACACGACTTTGCTGACTACATACTCTGTATCTTGCACGCCGATTCTGTCAGTTCTTAAGGATTTCAACAGAGCCATATAACTGTGCTATTTTTGAGGTTGTTAGAAGCATTCTACGCCCACAAATCAGGTGTTTCAGTCCAAATCACGGCTATTACAACAGTATTGTTGGGCGGCAGACAAGTCCGAACACCGGTCTCGATGGAATAGCCAGCACCCATGGCAGCAAAGACTGTTCGCCTGACAGCATAAGCTGCCATCCGGGGTCAGTCTTGGTCCGAGAGGAAGGGGATAAATCCTGAATCTCTAATGTGAAATCCCCGCCCACTTTTGTAAGAATGCTTATCATAGTTGAAAGCGTCTAACACACATTAATGGCTTCAAAAAGATACAGTTCTGAGCGGGATATGTCGGCAATGGGAACTAGCCGTCGACAGATGCTTACTGCGAGTGGTCTCTTGGCCGTTGGTGCGCTCAGTGGCTGTCTCGGTAGAGTCGCAAGTGCGACGACAAATACAGAAGCATCCCCAGCAGCACCGTTTGCAGGTATTGGTGAGTACACCGGCCCCTCGCCGACGGGCGACCCGACCGTGTACAAACTCACTCCGACAGTGTCCGGTGATTCCGGACTGCTCTCCGGAGAGGTCGAACTCGAAGCGTGGGTGACTGCGCAAGCCCTCGCTGCGGCCAACTACAACAACAGTCGAAGCAACAAGTCGAAAATCCGTGGCCCGGGAGATGCGGATTCAGACGGCGACGGAATCGACGATACAGTCGAACTCCGTTCTAAAGCACTGGAGTTAGAGAACCAACTGCTCTCCCAGACGAAAGCAGCAGCCGACTCCATCAGCAAGCGCTCTGCACGCAAAGGGCCTCGCGGCCTCGCAGACATGGGCGACACCATCGAAGACATACAGGCCACGCTCGAACGCTGCTCTGACGACGTGTGCGTGACCGTGCGAAACCACTCGGATGACAGAGCGTCACTGGCTCAGCAAGCGGCAGAGCACGTTGAGAACGGCGAGTGGGAAGCCGCTGCCGAAGACGTTCAAAAGATACGAGGAATCGTCGAAGGTGACATCGAACTGCTCGACTCTTCGTTGAACGACGCAAACACCTCGGGCGTGACCGGCGAAATCATCCTCGGGGAAGACAGAGATATGGTGATGCCGGGAGACAACGTAGGAGCCGTGTTCGACTACCTCGCTGATGAACCCATACTCAGCGAGCTGTTTACCATTACGGTCCCCGACGCTCGCGTCCCGGGCCGGGACCTCGCTCTCGTTAACGAACTCACTCCGCGCCGCATCATCGAGTACGTGACCGGCCGAGCCGATACTGAAGGTAAGATATACGCGTGGGGAGAGCTCCGAGCCCGCACGGAAAACGGTGGAGGAAACACCAGCCCGATTTACGAGGGAGACGCGATTGGTGGTGAAAACGTCCTTAACAGGGCAATCATGGGTGACGACATCTCTCTCTCCAACTCGGACGTGTGCCTGTCAGCCCTTTCGGGACCCGTGGACACAGGTATCCATCTCGAAGTCACCGCCGTTGACGGCCGAATCAGGGTTCACGTGGTGAACGACCCACCACAGGCCACGGAGACGACGCCTGCCCTCGCAGTCAGTGCAGATGGGTCGTCAGTCGCCCCCGCTGACTTCGAGAGTTGGGGTTCAGAAAATGGGGCGAACTCGGCCACGCCGACACTCGTGTGTCCGATTATGGTCTCCCCGCCGGACTGCCCGACGCCATTCCCCGCGCTGTTGTACGTTCGCCGTTGCAAGAACGCTGACCAGTATCTCTACACAGGTGGGTGGGTTATCGACGATGGCAGTCTCTACGAGAACTCTGCCACGCTCGTGGATGTGGGAGGACCGACGGAAGTCCTCGGTGTTGGCGCTGGTGACTTGAATGGAGATGGGTACGGAGACGTGGTTGCTCGAAGCCTGTCTGACGACCGAGAGCGACAAGGAGCAAGACTGTTTGATGGGTCGATTTCGGATGCAGTTGCCCAAGGGGTCCTTTCGGAAGCAGAAGGAGACGACCTCATGCTGCGAAAGCGCCCGGGGCGCACCGAGACGGAAGCCCTGACAACCGATGATGTGCCGGTAGTGCTTACGCACCAAGGACGACTCGTCCACTTCAGCGAGACAAATGCGTCTGACGATGTGAAATTCAAAGCAGGAGCCGAGCTCTCGAAGAGCGTCAACTAAGCGCCGACTATTCTTGATTTTACTTTCTTTGTGTCGTTCGTGGTTAGATAACTCGTGAGATAATTATCTAGATAACTACGTGGATACTCATTATTGGACGACTCGGCCTTGTTGAAACCCTCAATCGATGATAGTTTTCAGCAGTCTTGCTGAATAGAGGGCGCGAATGCCGCACGAGATCGGGGCTCGATTTGTGAAGGCTGTAATCGCTCAGTACAGGTGAAGCCGTTACCGAAGCAGTCATCGATATGTTAAATATACGTCAAAAATAGACTGCTGAGTGTACACGCCCACAATGACCGCCGATTGCCAGGTTAATCAAGAAACGATCGAAGAAGGATACCGAGTCCGAAGACGAGACACACGGATTCGGCGACGTGAACTTGCGTGAGGGTCAATCTAGTGAACTGGTAGAGAAATCCTTCAATAAGGACGCCGAGTGTAATAAATCCAAATCCGAGCGTGGCGTCGCGGAGGTATCGAGTTCCTTCTTGCCGGTAGGCGCGGAAACTGATAGCGGTCGTCGCGAGCCCTACTAGCAGGAGGAGGACGCGAACGGCGATTAATGCGAGTTCCCAGTGACCGGTCATGGGGCCTCCCCTTCGTTCGCTTGTTGTGGCAATCGGCCGTACAGCGAGTACAGAATAACGAGCATCCCGATTGCGACGACTGCCGTCTGGATGGTTCCGGAGAGGAAGATAGACAGACCCACAACATCGAACAAGATGCCCTCAATGACAGAACCGACGCTGATGAAGAGGAACCCGATAGCGACGTAGAGCATCGGCCCACTTCCATACGTTCGGTACCCCTCATACGCCTTGTACGTTATCAATAGCCCCAATCCGACCGTGATGAGTTTCGCGATGACGAGTTCGATGTGCATGGGTGTATCAACTCTCCCTGATGTCGTTCCAGATGCGTGAGAACCGCTGGGCGGCGTCCTCACGCACATGAACGCGGACGTCAATGGCTCCATCGTCGATATCTACGTCGAGATGGTCGATGTTCGCCTCGTAGACGCTGTGGTGGCTCCCATCTGATTCGATCCGTGTCTGCTCGACGAGCAAGTCGTTGGTAATCATGTCCTCAACTCGGCGATAGATGGTTGAGAGCGCGACATCACACTCTGTGCTGAGTTCCTTCGCAGACCTGGGTTCCTGACTCGTCGCGGCCAGAATCTGCCGGACTCGTTCTTGGCCGAGGAGCTCCAAGAGTTCGTCAGAGCGTTCTTGTGTGGACACGGATGTTCCTCGCAGTAGTTCATGAATACTCCAAGATACTTAAAGAGGGAATCGTTTTGCGTCGCGCGCAAAACAGCGACCCGCCCATTATCCCAGCAAGCGTCTCCTCAAGTGCAAGGTGACTGATCCCATGACAAACGAATCTCTGTACACCCGGCGACGGATGCTCAGCTTATCTGGTACTGCGGCGGCCATTGGTCTCGCTGGCTGTTCGGGCAGCCAGGCAGAGAGTGATGGCGGGTCGGAATCGACAGAAGAACATTCTGACTCGGATGGTCACAACGAGACGGAGAGCCACGACGACTCCGAGGACGAACACAGTGAGGAAGAAGAGAGCCACGACGACTCCGAGGACGAACACAGCGAGGAAGAAGAGAGCCACGACGACGAAGAAGAAGGTCACGGCGAAGACAGCCACCATGATGAGGAGGTTGGTGACCCGACGGAAACGGCACAGGTGAACATGATCACGACGGACGGGACGTACCACTTCGACCCTCACGTGGCCCGAGTTAAGGTCGGCGGCACGGTGACATTCCACAACGAGAGTGGGAGCCACTCTGCCACGGCCTACCACCCGGAAAACGATCAACCACAGCTCGTCCCCGACGGAGCCGCGTCGTGGGACAGCAGCCTCCTCTCGGAGGCAGGCGCGACGTTCGAACACACCTTCGAGACTGAAGGGGTCTACCACTACTACTGTACGCCCCACGAAACGGTCGGGATGATTGGTAGCATCATCGTCGGAGAACCGGACGCTCACGGCCAACCTGCGCTTGAGGAGCCGCCACAGGACAAACCCGAGAGCGTCACGAAGAAGATCTCGGAACTCAACGCGATGTGTAACGAAGCGCTCGGCCACGGACACTAATCCGAAGACGACACCATTTTTCGAGACAGCGGGAATGATACAGTAGTTTACATTACTCCGCTTTCCGTGATATGAGTGGCCACGGGAATGAGACACAAACAAATGAGTAACCAGGGACAGCCTGCGTTTATTCAGTATTTATCATCTACAGCAGCTGGGTGCTGAAAGAACTGACTGTTAATTTAATGGATTTGTGGCACAACAGCGTAAGACGGCCCGATCAAACCTCTCTCCATATCGATAGTTGCTTATACCCTGTAAGAACCGAACTAAGTTAGCCCGACTCGGAGAACCATCCGTGCTGTATTCGCACCCTGCATCTTGTAACGCGCTCTGAAAATCATCCGAAACTGGTAGGTAGCTCAGCAGTCAATTCACGCAAGCGCATTCTATCGGCTGATTCAAGATTCAGATGAAGAAAATAATGCATTTTCCGTGAGGACTACAGCCTCTGTATCTTGCACGGCATTCCTATCAGGCGCTGCTGATTTCAACAGAGGCTCAATTCCATATTGCGTGTGCCTGCCGCAGCTGTCTGCCAAAGGGGAAACCTCATTATTCGTCGTCACGCATCAGCATCTATGCCAATCATCCCGAAGCAGGCGCTCGTCGGCGCGGTGTTGCTCGTAATCGGTACTGCGTTGTTTCTCCCGTGGATCGCCACGGGCACCGGCACCATCGGATACGCGGGGCTCGCGATCGCAGCCATCCTTCTCACTGTCGGCACCCTTCTCCTCGGAACAAGCGAGGGCGGTCGGCCGGTATAGGCCGTCGGGTAGACGGGTCGAATCAAGCTTTTCAACAGCAAGCGAATCAAATCCAGCTTTTCAACAGCAAGCGGATCAAATCCAGCTTTTCAACAGCAAGCGAATCGAATCCAGCTTTTCAACAGCAAGCGAATCGAATCCAGCTTTTCAACAGCAGGCGTAAGGTCCTCGTTTTTTGCGATAGAGCCTCCGCTAGTTGTGATATACTCAGTAGATGGCCGGGGCGGGCTCCGAACCCGCGATCTCCGCATAGCCCAGGTATGAGGCTCGGCAAGCCTCAAGGGAGCGGATGCTTCCAAGGCGGTTACCGCACCGAATCTCAGTAACCCTATGAGTGCGGCGCTATGTCCAGCTAAGCCACCCGGCCTCACCGCTACGTACTGCGATGACAGTCTTTAACCTTCTCATCTCGATCGATCGTGTCACGATCACACACCGTAGAAAAGTACACACCGATGACAGCACACCAACATCCGTCGAATTTATACGCTGGCGATTAAACACCTTGACAATGAGTCTGCCCGAGCTTCTCGAAACGACGCTCGACGAGGAGTCGGCCCGAGAGCGCGTGTCACTTGGCGGTGACGACGTGCTCGTAGTGACGCCGACGCGGGTCCTCATCTACCGAGCTGAAGGGCTGTTGTCCGACGAATCGATCCAGACGTACTCGCTCGACGCCGAGCGGGTCGGCGTATCTGTCGGTCGACGCAAAGCGAAAATCACACTCACGTACGGTCTCGACGGCGAGGACACGATCACAGTCCCAACAAAGCACGTTGATACCGTGCTGGAACCCGTAATTGCGGGCGTACTGGAAGCCGCTGGAACTGTCCAGGACGACGAGTCAGTCCTTGCGTTGTTCCGCTTTAGCGATCTAACGCTCGTGGTTACGAGCGCCCGTGTGGTGAAACACATCGGTTCGGCCGTCTGGGACCTTGATGCCGAACAGTTCAGCTACGACGATGTCGTGGATCTGACGTTCGAACAGGGGAGTGTTGCGACGTCGATCGTCCTGACACTCGATGGTCGGCAAGAGCGGTTCAAAACACCAAACGAAGAAGCTCGGGTGGTCAAAGAGCGACTGACGGAAGCGATCTGTGCGCATCACGATGTCGAGACCCTCGCTGCGTTTCGAAACAAACGCGAAGCAGAAGCGGAGGCCGAAGCAGACGCCGAACTCTCAGCCGAGCCAGCAGATGGTGGCGGCGCGAACTCGCTTGACTTCGGTGACTCCGAACTCGATCCATTGGGATCGAACGCGGCTGAGACCACGACAGACGCTAGTTTCACACCGGAAAATCCAACCACGCAGACAGTCTCTGGCACTGCCAACTCGACGACGATCGAACCGGACGAACCGATCGCTGAGGAATCTCCAACGGAGGCCGACGCGTTCGAGGGATCTCCGTTCGAATCTGCCGGCCCAGTCGACGAGGAGGATATTTCTGTACAGCTTGCAGAACTCACCGAGGCAGTCGAAACACAGGCAGCACAGCTCGAACGACAGAGTGAGCTGCTCGAACAGCTGATCACCGAACTCCGTCGTGGCCGGTGAGCCACCCGGACTCCCAGTACCTCAGTCGGTTTCTCGGCCGGTGACTTTCCGAATACATGAGGAGCCAAACGGTCCGAGTTCACCCGCATCAAATTGAATAAAGTGGCCGTTCTCGATCGACGCGCCGCAGCGGCGACACGTGAACTCACCGGATCGAACTGTCACTTGACTCTCAAATCGAACAAACGTCCCCCCACGCCGAGTCCGGATCTGCGCTCCGTCGCGGTCGATGATGCCACGCGTTTCGGCTCGATCAAGTATTTCTCGGGTCAGGTGCGGATCATTTGTGACTGTTTCGATCCGATCGACCAGCGTAGCCAGCTCAAGCTCCGGCTGTTCGAGATGGGCGAGTAATTCGAGCGCAAGCTCGATGGTGGCTTCGCGATCGCCAGCGCCGCTCATTCGATCGAGTATTTTGCCTGCCGCGTCAAACGTGTATCGGGATTCGGTCGTGCTGGGTTTCAATGTTCACGTGCCGGAGTCATTGACAGAATTGATATAGTTCGCTGTTGTTGAGATACTGTATGGACGACACGATCCGGGTCTTACACGTCGACGACGATCCCGGCTTCGCGGACCTCACTGCGACGTATCTCACCCGCGAGTGTGAATCAATGGTCGTCGACACCGCGCCGGATGCCGACGAGGCTATCCAGCAGCTTCGCTCGAACACGTACGACTGTATCGTGTCGGATTACAATATGCCGGGGACCGATGGGCTCTCGCTGCTGCGAACCGTCCGTTCGGAGTTCGAGCACCTTCCGTTCATTCTCTTCACTGGCAGGGGCAGCGAGGAGGTCGCGAGCAAAGCGATCTCCGCGGGTGTCACCGATTATCTGCAAAAGAGTTCAGGGAGTGAACAGTATACGCTACTCACGAACCGGATCGAAAACGCGGTTGCACAGGCACAAAGCCGGCGGAAGCTGCAGATCCAGCGGAACCAGCTCGAAGCGCTTCACCACGCCACCGGCGAGTTGATCGAGTGTGATTCGACCCAAGAGATCGCCGATCGGCTCGTCGGCGCGGCCGAAGACATCCTCGGCTTCTCGATCGTTGTCGTCCGTCTGTACGACGCCGATGCCGGCGGCCTCGTTCCGATCGCCGGCTCGGATCCTGTCTCGAAGACGCTGCCTGAACGGGAGGTGTTTACCCCCGAAGGTGGCAGCCTCAACTGGCAAGCCTATGCGTCCGGTGAAGTGCAGGTCTATGATGATATCGAGGCCCTTGAATTTGCCGCCGATCAGGATACCGGGCTTCGGAGTCTGTTACACGTCCCGTTAGATGAGTACGGAACGATCGCGGTCGGTGAGACTACACCGTCGGCGTTCGATGAGACCGACGTGTTTTTGACGCGGATCCTCGCGACGGCTGGGAAAACTGCACTACGTGCCCAAGAACGCGAAAGCACGCTCAAAGCCGAGCGCGACCGCGTCGAGCGACAAAACGAACGACTCAACGAGTTCGCAAGCGTTCTTTCACACGACCTTCGGAGTCCGCTCACCGTTGCACAGGGTCGCTTAGAACTCCTGAATGCCGAATACGACAGCGAAGATATCGACGCAGCGCTCGACGCGATCGACCGGATGAACACGCTTGTCGACGATCTGCTCCGACTTGCTCGCGAACCAGACCCGGACCTCGAGTTGGCCGCTGTGTCCTTATCATCGATCGCACAGGACTGCTGGGGGACGGTCTCGGCACCCGGCGTGACCCTGTCGATCGAGAGCGAGCAGACGATCGATGCAGAGCCAAGCCGGCTCAGACAGCTACTGGAAAACCTGTTTCGAAACAGCGTGGAACACGGTTCCACGGGCAGCCGGTCTCCGCCCGGCGACGCTGTCGAACACGGCTCGACGAGTCAGCACACACACCAAGGTGACGCTGACGAGCGTGCGGACGACGGTATCGAGGTCAGGGTCGGTGCGCTCCCGGACGGTGGCTTTTTTGTTGAAGATACTGGTTCTGGGATCCCCCAAGACGAGCGCACAGAAGTGGTTGAGATGGGCTATTCGACCAGCCCGGACAACACCGGATTTGGGCTTGCGATCGTCAAAGACATCGCCACCGAACACGGCTGGGAGATGCGACTCACTGAAAGCACCGAAGGCGGCGCGCGGTTCGAGTTCGTCTGACTGGCGAGAGGCTCACTCAAGCAGCGATTGCCCGGTCATCGTTTCGGGCTGGGGGAGGTCCATCATTGCCAGCAGCGTCGGCGCGAGGTCACACAGCGCGCCGCCGTCGCGAATCTGGTTGCCGCCGCCGGTTCCGTCTGGCTCAATGTAAATCAGGGGAACCGGATTATATGTGTGCGCTGTATGGGGGTTCTCCGGCGTCCCCATGTCGTCTGCGTTGCCGTGGTCGGCCGTGATGAGCACTGATCCGCCGGCAGCGGTAATGGCATCGACGAGCCGACCGAGCTGTTCGTCGACCGCCTCGACTGCGGCGATCGCCGCCTCGAAATCGCCGGTGTGCCCGACCATATCTGGATTTGCGTAGTTACAGACGAGCAAATCCGGATCGTCGGACTCGATGACCGAGATTGCGGTGTCTGTGACCTCAGCAGCGCTCATCTCTGGTTGGAAGTCATAGGTCGGTACGTCGGGGCTCTTGACGATCTCTCTGATCTCGCCGTCGAACTTGATCTCGCGGCCGCCGTTGAGAAAGTAGGTGACGTGGGCGTACTTTTCGGACTCAGCGAGCCGAAGTTGTGTCCGACCTGCCGCTGAGACGATCTCTCCGAGCGTGTCGGTCGGCTGTTCGGGCGGAAACGCGACCGGTAAGTCGAACGTTTTGTCGTACTGGGTCATCGTGACGAGCCGCGTCTCCGGCGGGTTGGTCTGAAAGTCCCACGCTGGGTTGATATCTGCGAGCATCCGAACCAGCTGGCGGGCGCGATCGGCCCGGAAATTGAACCAGACGATGGCATCGCCGTTACCGAGCGCCGGGGTCCCCTTGATTGTCGTCGGCTCGATGAACTCGTCTGTCACGCCACGGTCGTAGGAGGCGTCTGCAGCTTCGACAGCGGTGTCAACCTCGTAGTCACCTTTGCCGAGGACGATCGCATCGTAGGCACGTTTGGTCCGCTCCCAGTTTTGATCTCGATCCATCGCGTAGTACCGTCCAACGACAGTCGCCACCTCACCCGTGCCCGCGTCGGCGATCGTCCCTTCGAGGTCAGCCAGATACGCCGCGCCACCCGTCGGTGACGTGTCTCGGCCGTCTGTGAAGGCGTGTGTAACCGCTTCGACGCCGTAGTCGGCGGCCATTCGGATGAGTGCCTTGAGATGCTCGATGTCCGAATGGACGCCGCCGTCGCTGACAAGACCCATGAAGTGAACTCGGCCATCGTGTTCGTCGGCGTATTCGAACGCCCCGTTGATCGCCTCGTTGGTTCGGAAGCTCCCGTCAGCGATCGAATCCCCGATTCGCGTGTACGACTGTTTTACCACCCGGCCCGCACCGATGTTGAGATGGCCGACCTCGCTGTTGCCCATCTGCCCGTTCGGCAATCCGACCGCGCGGCCGTCGGCTTTCAGTGTGCCGTACGCACCTGCGGCTTTGAGTCGATCGAAGTTTGGCGTGTCGGCGGCTTTGACCGCATCGCGGCGATCGTGATCGCCGAGTCCCCAGCCGTCGAGAATAACGAGGCCTGCGTCCATACCTACCCAGTGCGTGCTCGCGCGTAATTACGCTTTGTTTCGACGCATCTGATCGCCTTACGATCTGTTTCGACGTATCCCGCTCGCATAACGATCGCTTCGACGAAGGCAACGGATTTGACCATGCCCCGCGAACGGTTTTTCCGATGGCTTCGCTTCGCCGACCGATCGAAAAGCGACACGCGGAGTACTATCTCACCAACGCGCCGAGTCTCGTTGTGCTGCTCGTCGTCAACGCGATGGCGTTCCTTGTCGGCGTGTTGTACTACGTTGAGACGCTCCCCAACGTTCCGACGTTTCTGTGGCCGCTGTACGGCGATTCCCCGACTGCGATCGCACTGGCGACGCTTTCACTGACGACACTCTTACCCACGCTCGGCCAGCGGCTTGAGGAGATCCCGCAGAATCGCCCGCTGGCGTATCTGCACACCCTCGCGTTCGTGTGGCTTGTCAAGTATGGCATCTGGACGTTCATCGCGCTCAATCGTCGCGTTGATCTGTACATTGGGTTCGACCTCGCCTCGCTGTACGCCTACTGGTTCATTCTGTTCACACATCTGTTGTTTGTCGTTCAGGCATTCCTCATCGTCCACTACGGTAGAACCACGCGGGGTGCGCTTGCGGGCGCATTCGTGTTGTTGTTCGCAAACGATCTCTTCGACTACGGCTTCGGGTATCACCCCCCGATCCGGTACGAGCCTGGGCTCGTGTTGGCGACTGTGACTGTCGGGCTCTCGATCGTCACCGTTGTCGTGGCGGCGTGGACGTTCGATCGGCTCGATACCTGACCTCCCCTCGGGGGAGACAACGTTTTCAACCGCAGTGACCTATCGGCGGGTATGGACTCTGCGGTGCTGTTGGATTTACTCGGAAACGAGAACCGACGGCGCATTCTTCGTTTGCTCTCACAGAAGCCGTGTTATGTGACCGAGATCAGCGAGTACCTCGGCGTCAGTCCCAAAGCGGTGATTGATCACCTCCGAAAGCTCGAAGATGCGGGGCTCATCGAGAGCCGGACAGACAACCAGCGACGGAAGTACTTTCACATCTCACGAAGTCTCCGGCTCGAGGTCAACGTCTCCCCGCACGGCTTCGGGACCAAAAGCGCCTATCCCGCGAGCGCGTCGCTCGATATGTCTGGGCGCTGTCCGCACCTGTCTCTCGACGCGACGAGCGACAATCTCGGCACCGACTCGGTCGAGGAGCTTGCCAGCGAGTTCGCGCGGCTCCAGTCGCTCGAAAACGAACTCTCGCTCGCCCAGCGGTGGGTCCACGGGCGGATCAACGACACGCTCGATCAGCTCAACGATCGACTCGGCACCGAGACCGACAGCCGATTTTACGCAGAGGTCCTTGCTGCGGTCGCCGAATCGGACGGGCAAACGAGTTCAGTGATCGAACGCGTCGGTGCCGCCGCGACTGCGATCACCGACGCTCTCGATTTGCTCGAAGACCGCGGTGTCATCGAACGAACGGGCGATCGCTGGACGGTCAAATAAGCCGGGGTGCGGTCCTCTGTTCAGGGAATCTCTTCTGTGAGGCCGGCGCGGAGATCGCGTCCGAAGTAGTGACCGACTGCACTGATTCCGCCACCGATCGCCGCCCCGAGCGCTGAAAAGCCCAGCCCGTACTGCGACAAGAAATCCAATCCGACGGGTAATACGCCAACAGATAACAACCCGAACGCGAACGACGCTGCGAGGATGATCGCACCCGCAATCGTCGTTTCGAGGTATCGCGATCGGCTCGCGAGGAGTCCGACGACGAACGCGGCGACGAAGACGCCGGCGAGCCGACCGACCACCCCGACGAGGGGGATCGCGCCGCCGGCGATCGCCCCGACCGCGAGGAGGACGATTGACAGCCCGAACGCCTTCCCCGACAGGAGCGTTCCGTCCATGCCGATTCGTCCGGGACTGTCGGCTTGCTCAGAACTACTGTCGGATCCCGTTCCACCGAGTCGATCGTCCACGTCTGTCGTCTCGGCGACCGTCTGTCCGTCGCTCGATCGGCTCTTGGAACGCTGCATGGGCGTGCGTACGCGAGCGATCGACTTGTGTGTTCTCCCCGGAGAGCGGTCGTTGTGTGGACTCCCCAGAGAGCGATTGACTTGTGTACTCCCCACACGGTGTTTCTCGGCACAAACGGTTGGTTTCAAGTCCGCCGACCGGCAACCGCCCGGTATGCATCCAGGCGATCGGGTCCGTGTCACCCGCGACGACGTCACCAACGAGGGCGTGTTGATGCCCTCTTCGGACAGCGACAATCTCGTAATCAAACTCGACGGTGGCTACAACATCGGTATCGATCGAGCAGAAGCCACTGTCGACGTGCTCGAAACGAATGTCTACGACGTTGGCGACGATGACACAGACGACACAGATGACTCCGGCGACGTCTCCGAAATCACGTTCGAGGACGATCTCCCGACGATCTCGCTCATCTCTACCGGCGGGACGATCGCGTCGACGGTCGACTATCGGACGGGCGCGGTGACCGCACAGTTCGACGCCGAAGACGTCCTTCGGGCGGTTCCAGAGCTTGCCGGCCGGGCGAACTATCGCGGACGCGTCGTTGCGAACATCCTCTCTGAAAACATGGATCCCTCGATCTGGAGTGACCTCGCAACCGCCGTCTACGAGGAGATCGACGCCGGCGCTGACGGCGTCGTCGTCATGCACGGGACCGACACGATGCAGTACTCTGCAGCCGCGCTGTCGTTCATGCTCGAGACGCCCGTGCCGATCGTGTTTACCGGGAGCCAGCGGTCGGCCGATCGGCCCTCTTCGGACAACGTAATGAACGCGATCTGTGCGGTTGAGGCCGCAAAAGCTGACTGCGCCGAAGTGCTCGTCTGCATGCACGGCTCAGAAAGCGACGACAGCTGTGCGCTGCACCGCGGAACCCGCGTCCGGAAAAACCACACCTCCCGGCGAGACGCCTTCGAGACGATCGGCAACCAACCGCTCGGCACGATCGCCTACGAGGCCGCAACAGACGATGGCGCTGACGGATCAGTCGCGACAGCGGCGATCGAGTTTGTCCGCGAGTACACCGAACGCGGCGAACGGAGCCTCTCGATCGCAGATGATCTCGAACCGGCGGTCGAACTCGTCAAATTCACTCCCGGAATGGATCCACGCGCGTGGGACTATCTCGACGGGATGGCCGGTGTCGTCATCGAGGGAACCGGGCTCGGACACGTGCACACCGATCTGATTCCGCGGATCGAATCGCTCGTCGACGATGGAACCGTGGTCGTTATGACGAGTCAGTGTCTCGCTGGCCGGGTGTGCGATCGCGTCTACGACACGGGTCGCGACCTCCTCGATGCGGGTGTCGTCGAGGCTGGCGACACGCTGCCCGGCACGGCGAAGGTGAAGCTCATGTGGGCACTCGCAAACCTCGCCGGCGAACAGACCGCTGTTCGGGACGCCATGCGTTCTGATCTCGCCGGCGAACTCACCGAAGAGTCCCAACCCTGGCGATAAGCATGACTCGATCGTCTTCAACACTTACCGTTCGTCAGGCCAGACTCGACGACGAGGCGGCTGTCGCCGCGTTCACCGAAAATACCTGGAGCGATCGCGACGTCTCCGATTATATCCCGCGGGTCTTCGCTGAGTGGGTCGAGACTGACGGCGCTGCCCAGCGGACGTTCGTCCTCGACGTCAACGACGGTGAGGACATCGCCGGCATCTGTCAGGCGGCTATGCTCAGCGACCACGAGGGGTGGCTGCAGGGGATGCGGATGAACCCCGAATACCGGGGACAGGGCCGATCGAAGGCGCTGCCGAACGCTGGCCTCCGGTGGTGTCGCGATCAGGGGGCCACCGTCGCACGCGTGATGGTCTTCTCGTGGAATATCGCCGGCTTAGGCCAGGCACAGTCGGTCGGCTTCGAACCGGAAACGGAGTTCCGCTTCGCTGAGCCCGACCCGGATCCGAACGCCGAACCTGCCCTCCCGATCGGGGACGACCCGACTGCGGCGTGGTCGTTCTGGACGACCGCTGCCGCCCGCGAGGACCTTCGTGGACTCGTCATGGACGATGAAGAGTCGTGGGCGCTGTCGACGCTCACCCGCGATCGACTCGTTGGGGCCGCCGCGGATGACCGGCTGTTGACCGTCCGCGACGGCGGTGTCGCGGGTATCGCCTACCGTGACCGAACGATCGAACGATCGACCGAGGCTGGCGAAACCGAGACATGGGCGCTGTACGGTGTTGCCGCCTGGGAGACGCCGACCGCGGCCGAGGCGCTGTATCGGGCGATCCAACGAGATGCGGCGGCCGCGGGTGTCGATCGAACCCGTGTGCTGATTCCGGAGTCAGTCCGGTGGATCGCTGACACCGCGCGGGCACGGGTGCCCGTTGCCGACGAACCCGACTTTGTCTTGGGTGCTGATCTGACGGATCCGGCGATCGGGTCGCTGTAGCGGCCACATCCAGATAATCTTCTTGACACTCGGGACAGCTGAAATCCCTTTATTCTGTCCATTTGGTACTGCTACCGGCGTTTGGGGCTGTTTTTGTATCTCGAAATCATACTAGTATTTATGACAGACAGTCTGACCCCTGAAGAGCATGGTACAAAAGGGGCTGACTGGTATCGGACGATCGTTGAGAAAGTAACTGACATCGCAACAGTCATTGATACCGACGGAACGATCACCTACGTCAGCCCTGCTGTCACACGCGTTCTCGGCTACGACCCTGACGAGTTGGTCGGCCACGAAGGATACGAATTTGTCCATCCCGAAGATCGGGCGCGAAATGCCAACGCGGTGGCCGCGGTTCGATCGAATCGTTCGGGGTCCGAGACTGTTGAGGTCCGATTCCGGCACGCTGACGGATCGTGGCGCTGGATCGAAGCAACGATGAGCAATCGACTTGACGATGACGCTGTCGATGGCATCCTCCTCAGCAGTCGAGATATTACCACGAGAAAAGCGTACGAGGCCGAAGCTCGCGAACTCGCCGAAGAGTACGAAGCGCTGTTGACCAACGTGGAAGACGCTATTTTTCTTGTCAATGTCGAAGGGACAGCTGACCCTATCAGATTCGAATTTGAACGACTCAGTCCCTCCTATGAACAACAGACCGGCATTATGACCGAAGACGTCCAGGGACAAACCCCTCAAGACGTATTCGGGACTGAACAGGGGGCAGAACTCGAAGCAAACTACCACCGCTGTGTCAACGCGGGTGAGCCAATTTCCTATCAGGAGGAACTACGGATCGACGAGCGAGCCCGCTTCTGGCAAACGAAGCTCGCACCTATCGTCACTGATGGGCAGATAACTGAACTTGTTGGAATCACTCGAAATGTGACTAAACGCGTCGAACGAGAGCGACGGTTGCGCCAACAGAACGAACGCCTCGACGAATTTGCGAGTGTTATCTCCCACGACCTGCGAAACCCGCTCAACGTCGCTCAGGGCCGTGCGACGCTCCTCGCCGAGCAGACCGAAAGCGAGCATCTTGCGCCACTCCTGACAGCGCTCAACCGGATGGAGGCGATCGTCGACGACACGCTGACGCTTGCTCGTCAGGGCGACGTAATTGCGGAAACGGAGTCAATCAGCTTGACAGACCTCGTCGGGAAGTGCTGGGCGACGGTGGACACCGAAGACGCAACCATCAAAATTACCGAGGAGGTGACATTTCAGGGTGATTCTGATCGAGTCCAGCATGTCTTCGAGAATCTGTTCCGGAACAGCGTGGAACACGGTGGCCCTGCAGTGACTGTACGCGTCGGAGCGCACGGTGAACAAGGACTATACGTCGAAGACGATGGGCCTGGGATTCCAGCGGACAAGCGCGAAACAGTATTTGAACCGGGCCACTCGTCGATGCGTGGTGGCACCGGGTTTGGGTTGACCATCGTAAAACGGGTCGTAGAAGCCCATGGCTGGGACTTGTCCGTGACCGATGGCACTGCTGGTGGAGCACGGTTTGTGTTCGAACTGACAGACTAGCATTCGTGTGAGTGGTTAGCGCCCTGTCTATCCTTCTGTACGGTTACTCTAACGTGGGCCACACCAATTTGCTATAGCAGTATCTGGTGTACGTGCCGGCGATCGCGAGCCGATATCCCTTTGCGGCCGCCCGAGTGAGGTACTGCCATGACTGATCCGGACGCCAGCAAGCCGTCGGACGCGATCGATCGACTCGTCGAAGGATTCCGAGCGAACGACATCCGCTTTCACGGGTTCGAATCCCACGCCGACCCCGATATCGCGACCGCCGCTCGCCGGCAGATCGTCGCCGAGGAGACGGGTGCAGACCTCGAAACGATCGGCTCGTACGCGTTCCCCGCGGCCGACGCCGAACCCAACATCGAGAACATGCTCGGGGCAGCCCAGGTGCCGATCGGCGTCGCGGGTCCGGTGTCGATCGACGGTGGTGCCTACACCGGAGAGGCGTACCTTCCGCTCGCAACCACGGAGGGGGCGCTTTTGGCCTCCGTTAACCGTGGATGTTCGGCGCTGAACCGCGCGGGCGGCGCAACCGCACGCGTGACGAAGTCTGGAATGACACGCGCACCAGTGTTCCGGGTTGCAGATGTCGTCGAAGCCGAGGCGCTCGTCTCGTGGATTCGAGACAACGAAGACGCACTCGCCGCGGCCGCCGAAGAAACGACGAACCACGGCGAACTACTCGACGTGACGCCGTACGTTGTCGGAAACAACGTCTATCCGCGATTCCGCTACGATACGAAAGACGCGATGGGAATGAACATGGCTACGATCGCTACCAAAGCCGCCTGTGACGTGATTGAGGCTGAAACCGACGCCTCGCTCATTGCGCTGTCGGGCAACGTCTGTTCGGACAAAAAGCCAGCGGCAATCAACGCGATCGAGGGTCGGGGGCGCTCGGTGACTGCCGACGTGACGATCCCACGCGACGTTGTTGAGGCGAAACTCCACACCACGCCCGCGGCGATCGCCGAAATCAACACCCGAAAGAACCTGCTTGGGTCGGCGAAAGCCGGGTCGATCGGATTCAACGCCCACGTTGCGAACGTCGTTGCGTCGATGTTTCTGGCGACGGGCCAAGACGAAGCGCAGGTTGTCGAAGGGGCAAACGCGATCACGACCGCCGAGGTTACAGATGACGGGTCGCTATACGTTTCGGTCTCGCTTGCGAGCCTTGAGGTTGGGACCGTTGGCGGCGGAACAAAGCTCCCGACACAGTCAGAAGCGCTCGACGTGCTCGGGATCCGCGGCGGCGGCGATCCTGCGGGGTCGAACGCGGACGCGCTCGCTGAGTGCATCGCGACTGGCGCGCTCGCCGGTGAGCTGTCACTGCTCGCTGCACTCGGTTCACGACACCTTTCGAGCGCACACGAAAGCCTCGGGAGATAGTTGATCGCAGCCGACGCGCCCACCCACCTCACAGCAGCCGATACCGACCGCCGCTTTCTGTCGCTTCGCCCGATCGGACCAATCGATCGAGCAGTTTTTCCGCTGCCTCGCGTGGAACCCCACGATCGACCGCATACGCCACTACCTCTGTTTCTGTCGGCCGATCGTCGCCTGCACGGTCGATTGCTTCCCGAACGAGCTCATCCCGGCTTTTCGAGCCGGTTCCTTGCTCGCCCGCTGATTCGATTTCATCGACGTTCAGTCCAGCGCCCTCGAGATACTCGCGATCGCTCACCCCTGCATTCTCGGCCTGGCGTTCTAACTCGGCAGTGTGGGCGACATCAGCGAACGCAGCGGAGTCGCCGTGTTTTTTTGCCAGGAGGGCGGCGCGAGCCTCCTGTGCGGCCGCGCGGTCCTCGGATTTGAAGAACCGCTTGAGCTTCTTTGTCTGATGCCGCTTCCCGCAGCGCGGACAGGTTGCGGTCTTCGCGTCTCGTGGGTCGGTTAGGAGCCACATGGTGTTGCACTTATTGCAGCCGACGACCGCGTACATACGACACGGTGGTCGGCGATCGGATTTCAATCCTCCGGGGAACATCGCCCAGCACCCTGACAGACAGCCACGACTGCTGATACCGGAGACTAAGCGGATACGTTTTTGAATCTGCTCACCACGTACCAGATATGGAAGTTGTCCCGTACCACACTGACGACGAAGCAGAGCCAGTCGAAGACGTTCACCTTGATCAACTCGCCGCGGGCGAGGAGATGAGCGTCCAGAGCTTTCGGATCGAACCCGGTGCGATCGTGCCCGAACACAGCCATCACCACGAACAGGTTGGGTACATCATCCGCGGCACGCTGACGTTTGTTGCCGACGGCGAAGAGATTGAGGTCGGCCCAGGTGACTCGTACGTGTTGGACAGCGACGAACCCCACAGCGCTGAAAACCGTGGTACAGAGGAGGTATTCGGCCTCGATATTTTCAGTCCACCTCGTGTTGACCCTGACTGGGCCGAATAGCCGAGTACCGCGGAATGTATCACATACTGCTATACACAATTCGATTCGGTGGTCCTGAGTGATCGATCAATCCACCGCACGGCGGCGGCTGTTGGCCACACTCGGATCGATCGGGGCCGTTGGCCTTGCTGGCTGTACAGAGGACGAACGCGACAGTTCCGCCGGCCCTGACGGTGACTGGGAACTCATTGTCGATGAGACGTGGGAGAGCTTTGACACCGATCGCTGGGCGGTCGGCTTCATCGATCGCGAAGCGTGGATTCCAGACGACGACGCGGCCGTGAGCGACGAACACGTTATCATTGAGGATGGGACGTGCGTTCTCCGGATCGAATCTGAGGGGGCCGGTCCCGATGGCTGTTTTCAGGGTGTTATCAATGCGAGCGTTGGCGGGGAGCCGTGGCATCCGGATGAGGGGATCGCGATCGACCCATCGCCGCCAGTGTACGTCGAGGCAACCATGCAGCTGCCCGGCCGGGTCGGCATCCTCCCCGCCTTCTGGATGCATCCTGCAGACACCACGTGGCCGCCGGAGATCGATGTCGTCGAGCTCTTTCAGGACGGCTCGTCGAACGAGCGCGAGACGCTGAACGCTGACGTTCACTGGAGCGACTCGGGAGACCCAGGAGATCAATCGACCCACCGCCACGATCCGATTGCACACCAGACTGGCCGCGATCTCACTGCGACGATGAATACCTATGGCTGTGCGTGGTTCGAAGATCGGATCGAGTGGTATTTCAACGGGAGCCAAATTGCAACCCAAACACTCTCAGGCTCCCAGCGTGCGTGTCTCACTGCCGATGACGCGCGACCCTTTGGCCTCGTATTTTCGAATCACGTCAACCGCATCGGCGAGGCCGACCTATCGGTTCCGTGGGTCGAAGAGCTGCGCATCGATCGGGTTCGGGTGTTGAAAAAGCGCGACTGACCGAGCGATGACAGAATCGTCTCGATGTGTGATCTTCAGCGTTAGCTATCCGCCACGCTTACCTTCTGTTTTGCCTGCGAAACAACATCGGAGAGGTGGAATTCTGCGAGTGACGCGCCAACAAGCCCACCTACGGCACCGCCGGTACTTGCTGCATTTCGGCTAAGCAGTCCACCCAAGGCAGCACCAACCGCGGCCCCAATAGCTGCGTATTTTGCTCGGCTGAGTGATGTTTTAAAACTCATAACCGGAATATTTGTTGAGGAGGTACAAAAATATGTCTTCCTGTCAACAAGTTTGACAGTAGGTGTTGCCGACAAGAGCGCTCGCTTGTTTGGACTTCACGAGTGCTCGACCACTGCCTTCCGGGTAAAAGGGCCAGCAGGTCGGGTAAATACCGCGTTGAATAGTACCGTCTACTTCGTTAGTTAGCCAGCGTCTCGATGTTTTCGACGACAGCCTCGGCGAACTCGCTCGTCGAGAGCTTCTCGCCGCCTTCGATCTGCCGGTGGAGATCGTAGGTAACTTTGCCCGAGGAGATCGTCTCCTCGACGGCGTCGCGAACGAGGTTTGCCGCGTCGTGCCAGCCGAGATAATCGAGCATCTCACGGCCCGAGAGAATCATTGCCGTTGGGTTAACCTTGTCCTCACCGGCGTACTTCGGTGCGGAGCCGTGGACAGGCTCGGCAAGACAGCGGCCGTGGCCGAAGTTCGCGCCCGGTGCGATCCCGAGGCCGCCGATCTGGGCGCCCGCGGCATCGGACATGTAGTCGCCGTTGAGGTTCATCGTCGCGATAACCGAGTACTCGCCAGTCCGCGTCAGGAGCTGCTGGAGCATATTGTCGGCGATGCGATCGTTGACGACGACGGTGCCGTCGGGCTGCTCACCGTCGTACTCGTCCCACAGTTCGTCCTCCGTGATTACGTTCTCGCCGTACTCTTCCTCGGCGACCTCGTAGCCCCAATCGCGGAACGCCCCCTCAGTGAATTTCATGATGTTGCCCTTGTGGACGAGGGTGACAGTGTCGCGATTGTTTGCGATCGCGTAGTCGATCGCTTCGCGGATCAGTCGCTTCGAGCCGAACTCGGTGATCGGCTTGACGCCGATTCCGACTGGCCCGTCGTGGATCGTCGAATCGAAGCCCATCTCGTCCTCGACGAAGGCCTTGACCTGTTCGACCTCGTCAGTTCCGGCTTCCCACTCAATTCCGGCGTAGACGTCCTCGGTGTTCTCACGGAAGGTGATCAGGTCCATCGCCGAGGGATCTTTGACGGGAGACGGAACGCCATTGAGGTGATAGGTGGGGCGAACATTCGCGTATAGATCTAGTTTCTTTCGCAGGGCGACGTTCAGGCTCCGGAAGCCAGCACCGACCGGCGTCGTGAGCGGGCCTTTGATTGCGACACGGTAGTGGCGGATCGCGTCGACAGTCTCCTGAGGGAGATTCTCGTCGTACTTTTCGCGCGCGGACGAGCCAGCGTAGACGCGCATCCACGCGATCGATCGGCCGGTTGCTTCTGCAGCGGCATTCAGCACCGTCTGGGCAGCGGGTCCAACGTCAGTTCCGATTCCATCCCCGTGAATAATGGGGATAATTGGATTCTCGGGGACGTTGAGCTCGCCGGTCTCCTCGTCGGCCAGCGTTATCTGTTGACCGTCTTCGGGAGCTTCGATGAGTTCGTCGCTCATAAACGCCTGTGGCTTTCCGCGGCAAAGTAAAAGGCCTGCCGTTATCCGCGCGATATCACCGAATACCGTGTCACTACCTCTCAATATAGGCTATACAATGAATTACTATCTTGGCCGGCGCTTTTCGATGGACGATCGCGCTTGCAGTGAAAATCGCTTCGACACCCACACCAGCGATCGGTGCCGGCTTCCACAGGGGTTAATCGGGTCGTCGCAATAGTTCTCGCATGCGAGTCATCGTCCACGGTGGTGCCGGCGGCACAGCAGACGAACCCGTTCCGCGGCAGGAGACACTCGACGAGGCGGCACGTCGCGGGGCCGACGCGGATCGACCGATCGACGCGATCGAACGCGCGGTTCACGTTCTCGAGTCAGACGAGCGGTTCAACGCCGGCTACGGCGGCGCGGTTCAGTCCGACGGGGTCGTCCGGACGGATGCGGGACTGATGAGGAGCGATCGGACAGCAGGTGCGGCGGCGTCGATGCCCGGGGTCGAACACGCCGTCTCTGTGGCTCGCGTTGTCTGCGAGGAGACGCCACACGTCTTGGTGGTTGGCGAACACGCAGTCGATCTCGCGGCGTCGTTCGGGATCGAGATCGATGTCGAGCTGCGAACGGAACGGACGCGATCGCAGTACGAATCGGAGAACCCGCCAGATGGTACTCCCCGTGAGCACCTCACGTGGCTCCGATCGCGATTTGGAACAGGGGCCGATCAGGCCGGCCAACCGGACAAACCCACCGAGCATACAGACAAAAGCTCAGCCCCAGACCACGATACCGTCGGCGCAGTCGCCTTCGACGGCGAGACGTTCGCTGCGGCCACCTCAACCGGCGGTCGATCGTTCGCACTTGCGGGGCGCGTCGGCGACGTGCCACAGATTGGTTCGGGCTTTTACGCCTCTCCTGCGGGCGCAGCGAGCGCGACGGGCGCGGGTGAAGACATTGCAAAGACCACGCTCTCGCGGCGGGCAGTCGGTCACCTCGAACGTGGTCTGGACGCACAGGCGGCCGCCGAACTCGCGATCGAGGAGTTCGCCGAGCTGACCGGCTCGACGGCCGGCGTCATCGTACTTGATCGATCGCGCGCAGGAAGCGCATTCAACAGCGACGATATGCAGACGAGCGTCGCTGAGCACTAGTCCTCAATCTCGGCGATCGGTGTTGCGATCAGCCGGTCCCGCAACCTCTTTGCCGGCCTCACCCGAACCTCTGAGCATGAGCATTGGATCGCTCGAAGACGACACTGTCGAGAGCTACCGGGAGGCTGGTGCGATCCTCGTCGAGGCGATGAACGAGGCCCGCGAAATGGTCACTCCCGGGACGACGCATCTCGAGGTTGCCGAGTACGCCGAGGACTACATCCGAGAGGCCGGCGCAGGACTCGCGTTCCCGGTCAACATTAGTATCGACGAGGAAGCCTCCCACGCGACGCCGGGCCGCGACGACGACACCGAGTTCGGTGAAGAGATGGTCTGTCTCGACATTGGTGTTCACGTCGACGGCTACATCGCAGACGCGGCGGTAACTATCGACCACAGCGGCCATTCCGAGTTGGTTGAAGCCGCGGAGCAGGCGCTTGAAGCGGCGATCGACGCGGTCGGTCCCGGCGTCGAAACCGGTCACGTCGGCGGCGAGATCGAATCAGTCATCGACGGCTACGGCTACACGCCAGTGTTGAACCTCTCCGGACACGGTGTTGAGCGATACGACGCGCACACTGGCCCCAACGTTCCGAACCGTGGGGTCAGTCGCAGCGTCGAACTCGAAGTTGGCGATGTTGTCGCGATCGAACCCTTCGCCACCGACGGCCGCGGGAAGGTCTCGGAGGGGACCGACGAGGAGATCTACGAACAGGTTTCGGATGGCTCGGTCCGCGATCGCCGCGCCCGGCAGGTCCTCGAGGAGATCGCAGCGTTCGACGACCTCCCGTTTGCCGCGCGGTGGCTTGAGGGCTCGCGATCGGAGATGGCACTTCGGCGACTCAAGATGGCGAACATCGTCAAAGGCTACCCGGTATTGAAAGAAGACGATGGGCAGTTGGTGAGTCAGGCCGAACACACCCTGATCGTCACCGAAGACGGCTGTGAGGTGACGACTACGGGTATCCACGGGTTCGACTGAGATGGAGCAACTGTTTGCACCGTGGCGGATCGAGTGGGTCGAACGCGATGAGGACCCCATCGACGGCTGTCCGTTCTGCGTGTTTGCCGATCGGACGGATGACCGTGAAAACCACCTTGTCGCCCGCAGCGAACACAGCATCGTGCTGCTCAACAACTATCCGTACAATCCGGGTCACGTCATGGTCATCCCGCGGCGTCACACTGGCACGTACGAATCGCTCCCGCGGGCGGAACTACTCGACCACGCGCTTTTGAAACAGCGGACGTTCGAGGCATTGGAGGCCGCCTTTTCGCCAACCGGGATCAACGCTGGACTCAATCTGGGACAGGGTGCCGGAGGATCGATCGACGACCACCTCCACACCCACGTCGTACCGCGATGGAGCGGTGACACGAACTTCATGCCGGTGCTCAGCGACACCAAGGTGATCGTCCAGGCGCTCGCAGACACCTATGACCAGCTCCACGAGGGTTTTGCGTCGCTCGAGGGTGCGACCGACCGGGGCGACAACCGGGCCGTGGAGTTCACGTTCGACTAAGACGTCCACGTCAAGCCGTACTGTGCCGTCACGAACAAACCGATTTTTGTCGCCGTGGCCGCATCTGCCGGGTATGGAGACACTCGATACGCCTGTTCTTGACAACCATCTGCATCTGGACCCCGATCGCGGCCGGGGCCTCGACGCGGTCGAAGACTTCGCTCGTTTTGGGGGGACTCATCTGCTGGTCGTGAACAAACCCTCCTGGCACCTCGGGGTTGAGGCCGACGACCCCGAGGACTTTCGCGAGGTGTTCGAGACGACGATCGACGTCGTCGGCGCCGCCAGCGGAGTGCTCGACGGCCGGGCCTGGCCGGTGTTGGGAGTACATCCTGGCCTCATCTCTCGACTCGTCGACGATCGTGGGTTCACCCCCGACGAGGCACGCGAACTGATGATTGGTGGGATCGACGTGGCCGCGAAGTACGTCGCTGCCGGCGCGGCGCTGGCGTTGAAATCTGGTCGTCCGCACTACGAGGTAGATGACGCAGTGTGGGACGCCTCGAATGCGGTCATGAAACACGCGTTTTCGAGGGGTGCGGCAGTCGGGTGTGCGGTCCAACTCCACACAGAAGCTGCTGAGGACCTCACCGAGATCGCTGAGTGGGCCGAATCGCGAGGCTTGCCCGCCGGCCGAGTGGTGAAACACTACGCTGGCGGTCGGCTGGCGGGGCCGATTCCAAGTGTGATGAGCGACAAAGATCGTCTCACGATCGCAGCCGAAGCCGCCGAAGCCGCCGAAGCCGCCGAAACAAGTGAATCGTCCGAAAGTCGCGCAGTCGACGCCCCATTTTTGATGGAGACAGACTTTGTCGACGAGCCTGACCGTCCCGGCGCTGTGCTCGGGCCAAAAACCGTTCCGCGGCGGGTTCGGTGGCTGTTGGATGAGGGATACGAGACGGCTGTTGAGGTCGCACACGTCCAGACCCCCGCAGACGTGTACGGGATCGATACCGTTGGGACGCTCGATCGGTCCTGATCTCAGCGTGGGCGATCGATCGGGAAAGACTAACCGGACCCTCGCTTGAGTACGCTGTCGGCTGTCATCGCATTGCGCACATCCGCGACAAAGAAAGGCCTTTGAGTACTGGCCCGGACAGTCTTGACATGAGTGACGAAGCCCCAGAAACGTTTTATTCGGCGGAACGCTGGCAAAATTGGCTCACGCGCGTCGAAGAAGAGGAGCTCGATCCGGACAACGAGGACTCCGCACGGCTGTTGATTAATCTCCAGGATGACGCGGCGATCGCGATCGTCAAGGTCATTTCGGCGTTTGACGAGGGCCGAATTGACGAGGATCGCGCGGTCGAGGAACTGACCGAGATTCGCGAGATCGTCCTGCAGGAGGTTGAGTTCGAGGACGAAGAGAAGACGATCCTGATCGACGGCGTTCAGACGAGTCTCGTCCCGGTGTTTTATGCCGCCGAGGAGTACATCGTCGCCGGAGCAAGCGGCAAGGAACCCGTCTCGGAGTTCATCACCGCCGCTGCCGACGCCGAAGCCCAGGAGGAACTCGACGCGGCACTCGGGTACATCGTGCAGGCGGGGACGCTCATCATCGACGGCGAGGAGCTCGACATGTCGATCGCCGAGGAACTCGAGTACGGGCTCGTCGCCGAATGGCTCAACGGCCTCGACAGCCTCCAGAGCGCGCTGAGCGATCCAGAGGTCGTCGAAGAGGACTGACGAAAAAGACTGGCGGAGAGGACGTGACGGACTGAGACGGATGGTTTTCTGGCGGTCATCGCCGGGCAACAGGTTTGGTATCGTTTGTGATACTCGAAGGCGGTGCTTTATATCGCTGGGCAGTTTCAATACTGGCCAATGGGGGGTATCGGGGACGATCGCGGCCAGTCTGTTCAGGTCGGAGCCGTGCTCCTTTTCGGGATTATCATCGTGTTTTTGGCGATCTGGCAGGCACAGGTCGTCCCCGCTGAGAACGCTGACGTGGAGTTCCAACACAGCCTCGACGCCCAAGAGGACATGCAACAGCTGCGAAGCGAAATCCGATCGGTCGCAGGCAGCGGCGCCGCGCGATCGACGACGATCGAACTCGGGACTCGGTACCCAACTCGGGTCGCGTTTGTGAACCCACCGCCAGCGACGGGCTCACTATCTACGACGGAGGGGACCGTGTCGATCGAGAATATGAGTGCCGAAGAGACGAACGGGTTCTGGAACGGGACCACACGGAATTACACCACCAACAGGATCGTCTACGAGCCCAGCTACAGCGAGTACACTAACCCGCCGCGAACGGTGTACGAACACGGCCTGCTCTACAACGAGCTCGATCGAGAGGAGACGCAACTGGCCGAGAGTCCACAGCAGTTGGTGGCGACAAGCGGCAACACCACGACTATTGATCTGGTCGCGCTTCGTGGATCAATCGACGCCGATGGAGTCGAGCGGGAGTCGATCGATCTGTATCCGAACAGCGCATCGACACGGACTGTGCGCGTGACACCAAATGCGTCGGGCGAGCCGATCACGATCACGATCCCGACGCGAAATCAGGCGATCTGGAACGAGCGGCTCTCGGAAGTGGAGGGGACGGCGATCGATCGCGTCACAAACGTGAGCGATTCAGCGGTTCAGATTCAACTGAACGCGACGGACGACGCCGGCGAACTGCGCTCCTATCGCTTGCGGATGGCTGAGGTCGGTCTTGAAGAGGAAGGCAATCAAGAGCCAGCGTATATTGTACCCGTTGGCTCGAACAACGTGAATTCGGGTGGGGAACTGACCGCAGAGGTTCGCGATCGGTACAACAACCCGATCGAAGGAGTGGATGTTTCGGCTGACACACCGAGTGCAGTCAGCGGCTCTGGCAATGAGACGACCGACAGCTCTGGGCGCGTGCGGTTTGCCGTCGTCGATGACCCAGGTGTTGAGACGATCGAACTCGAAATAACCGACCCTGGTACCTGCGTCGGCGATACGTGCACCATCAGCTACGATATTACTGAGGGGGCGTCGGGATCAGGGAATCAATCGCTTGAGTACGAGTTCGATTTGGCGTGGAACGAAAACGATCCACTCCAGATCGAGACTGGTGGGAACCAGACGGTTGGGGCCACGATCGAAACGAGATCCGACGGCGAATCTGTTGAGGGACTGTTTACTGACTTCGGTGTAAATGACAGCTCTGTTGTTTCGATCGATCCGCTGAACAACACGTCAAATGCACAGGGACAATTGGCAACGACGCTGACGGCAGACGATACTAATACTGGAGACGCTGTGCTGTTTGCGACAGCGCCTGGCAGCAATACCGATCGGTTGAATGTGACTGTCGGAGAGCCCGCAGTGTTCAACGTAAGTATTCAAGATACAAACAGTCCGGTCAACGAAGGCGAGAATCTCACAGTGAATGCTACTGTCGAGAATACGGGTGACTTCGAGGATACGCAGACGATCGAACTACTCGATTTCAACGGCGACGTTGTCGATAGCCAGGCTGTCACCCTTGATGGAGGCGAGACGACAACCCTGACGCTAAACTGGAATACCTCTAGCGGCGATGCTGGGACTGATGATATCACCGTTCAGAGCGAAGACGATCAGGACACTCAAGAAGTTACTGTCAGTGAAAGTGGTGTTCTGTATGCCGGTAGTTTGACAACAACTGAAAGCGGTAGTGCGCTTCAGTTTGATATAGAAAATACAGGAAGCGAGTCCGCATTGATTGAGACTGTACAAGTAGAGAGTCGAATAGCTAATGCCGATCAATTGTATAATGGGGATAATAGTCGTATTATCGAAATTTCTGGCGGAAATAGAACTGGATTTTATCAGACTGATGGAAACAGTCTATCACAACAAACAGAAGATGTAACCAGTGCATCTTTCGATCTGAATGAAAATGCAGAACTCTCAACATCGGGCTCTGAACAAAATGCGACTGTATTTATCGGACAGTTTGGAAGTAGATCTCGAGGTAATTTTAATGAGTACACATTCAACGGACTCTCTCGCGTATCTGAGAGTGATCCTTGGGACATCCGCGTTACGCTTGAGGTCCGAGATCAAGACAATGTGACGTTCTATTTCGAAGAAACATAGCTTGTCATCGACGATCGTCGAAATCCCCATCGACAAACCAATATCCCCCGCAGTAGAAGGTCAATCTATGACTGCAGTCGGGATAGACGCCATCGAGATCTGGACCGGGAAGCTGATGCTCGATTTGCCCAACACGTTCGCGCCCGTGAAGGGCGATGACCCCGAAAAGTACACGAAAGGCTTGGGACTGTATGCCTCCTCGTTCCCCGATACGTACGAGGACATCGTCACGATGGGGGCAAACGCCGCCAAGCAGCTGATGGATCGCCAGGACCTCAAACCCACAGATATCGGGCGGATCGACGTCGCGACCGAGTCGGCGTTCGACCACTCGAAGCCGGTGTCGACGTACATCGCCGGCTGTCTCGAACAGGTGTACGAGGGCGATTTCAGACACGCGAACAAAGGCGAGCGGAAGTTCGCCTGCGTTGCGGGGACCCAGTCGATCGACGACGCGTACAATTGGATCCAAGCCGGCCGGAATCGCGGGCGCGCCGCGCTCGTCATCGCGACCGATACGGCGCTGTACGCCCGCGGCGATCCAGGCGAGGCAACCCAGGGAGCCGGCGCGGTGGCGATGCTCATCGACGAGGATCCGAGCGTCGTCGAACTCTCGACCGAACAGGGCTACGGCAGTATGGACGAGACTGACTTCCTGAAGCCGAATCAGCAGTTCCCCTCCGTCGACGGGAAGCGATCGATGCAGGTGTACCTCGCACGGATGCGCGAAGCGCTCGAAGACTTCGAATCTGTCGCGTGGGACACCCATCCGGACGACTTCGCGTACATCCCGTTCCACACACCGTTCCCCGGGATGGTCCGCAAGGCCGGCCTGCTCGGCTTCCGGCACATGATCCGCGACACGGAAATCGAGGACGAACTGGAGGGTGAGATCGGCCGACAACCCCGCGAGCCGGATTTCGAGACACGCGAGGACTACGAGGCGGCTATTCGAGACCACATGGACGATCTCAAGCGAACCGATCGCTACCGGGCGTGGTACGACGCCACGATCGATCCAACCTTAGAGCTGTCCAGCACCGTCGGTAACTGGTACACCGGCTCAGTTCACATTGCCCGCACGAGCGCGCTCCGACATGCCGCCGAGACCGGAGTCGATCTTGTCGGCTCGAAGCTCCTCGTCGGCTCCTACGGCTCCGGTGCACAGGCAGAGATCCACGCCGAGACTGTTCAAGACGGATGGAAAGACGAAATTCAGGGGCTGAATATCGACGACCAACTCGACGCCCGGTACGATCTCTCCTGGAGCGAGTACGAACTCGTCCACGACGTTCACGAGTACGACAAAGAGACCGACATTGACGTCGAGGAGTTCACCCCACCGTCCGAAGAGTTCGTCTTCACCGGCTGGGGCCGGATGAACGAGCGGCGCTACGAGTACGTCGAGTAATCGGCCGCTACGTGATTTTTTGACCGCGTCTGTTCTGTCGATGACCCTGGCGGTTTGCGCCGCGGGCGAAACCCGTTAATGGCTCCGAATCCAACCAGTTGTATGGTCGAAGCGACCGACATTTCGGACCTCAAGCGGGGGACCGAACTTGTCAAACGGGGGTTCGCACAGATGCAGAAAGGTGGCGTCATCATGGATGTTGTCACGCGCGAGCAAGCACGCATTGCCGAGGATACGGGTGCGGTGGCGGTGATGGCTTTGGAGGCCGTTCCCGCCGACATCCGGAAACGCGGCGGCGTTGCTCGAATGCCAGATCCGACGAACGTAACAGAAATCATCGAGGAGGTGTCCTTGCCGGTAATGGGTAAAGCCCGAATCGGCCACCACACCGAGGCACAGATCCTCCAGTCGCTCGGTGTCGACATGATCGACGAGTCGGAGGTGCTCACGCCGGCCGACGACGCCTTCCACATCGACAAACGTGAGTTCACCGCGCCATTCGTCTGCGGAGCGCGAAATCTCCCCGAAGCACTCCGGCGAATCCACGAGGGTGCAGCGATGATCCGCACGAAAGGTGAAGCCGGCACTGGCGATGTGAACCAGGCGGTTCACCACCAGCGGACGATGATGAACCAGATCCGGACGATCGAGGGGCTTGATTTCCAGGAGCGCGAAAAGTGGGCCAGAGAACACGGCGCACCACGCGAACTCGTTCACGAAACCGCCGAACTCGGTCGACTGCCCGTTGTGAACTTCGCCGCGGGCGGAATCGCGACGCCTGCAGACGCGGCGTTGATGATGCACCACGGCTGTGACGGCATCTTCGTCGGCTCTGGCATCTTCGGCGCGGAAGATCCAGAGACGATGGGCACGGCAATTGTCGAGGCAGTCAACAACTGGGACGATCCAGACGCGCTTGCAGATATCGCCACCGGCGTCGGCAAGGGGATGAAAGGCCAATCGAACGTCGATCTTCCCGAAGAAGAGAAGCTCCAGAGCCGCGGCGTGTAGTAACCGCGAGAAATATTGTCAGTCTTTGTTCCGATCGGAGTTTTCGTCCTTCGTGGTTTTCGCTGACGGCTAGCGATCGAGAATCGTTGCTCCTTCGCCGACGCGCACCCGATAGGCTCGTGCATCGACCTCGTGGGCTCCAAAACTCTCAAGCATCGCGGCGGCGATCGCCCGTTGATCTTGAGAGCGACAGGCCGCGAGTACCGTTGGACCGGCCCCACTGACAGTGACACCCGTTGCGCCCGCCTCGAACGCAGCGGCTCGAACGTCCTCGTAGCCGGTGATGAGTGAGGCGCGCGCGGGCGTGATGATCGGGTCGTCCATGCCGGCACCGACGAGTTCTGGGTCGTCTTGACACATCCCGGCGGTGAGCGTCGCAGCGTTCCCAACTGTTTCGACGAGCTCTTCGATCGTTGCAGTATCGGGAACGACGCGTCGTGCATCCCGCGTCGAGACCGCAATGTCGGGCAGGCAGGCAACGAGCGGGATCGACGTGTCGATCGAACGGACGCCGTCTGCGGTTGCGATCGTAAACCCGCCGAGTATCGATGGCGCGACGTTGTCGGCGTGGGCGGCCCCAGAGACGACGGCTTCGCCCTCGGCGGCGATCGGGACTAACTCCTCACGAGAGAGGCCACGATCGTACAGTTCGTTGAGTCCGACGGCCGCGGCTGCGGCGCTCGCCGCTGATGATCCAAGCCCCGAAGCGGGTCTGATTCCCTTATCAATCTCGATGTGCGCAGGCGCCGATAGCGCCTCGACGACCGCGCCGACGGTGTTCTTTTTCGGATCTTCAGGAATGAACTGGCTGCCGACGCCTGTTATGTCGATTGTCGTTTCCGCTGCTTTCTCCACGCGGACGATGTCTGCGGGCCGATCGAGCGCGACGCCGAACACGTCGAAACCGCTGCCGAGGTTTGCGCTTGTCGCCGGCGCTCGAACGGTAACCATGCACACCGGTAACGGCAGTCGATTCAAAAAGGTAGCGAAGCGAATCTATCGATCGATCTCGTCTGCGTTCCCCACGGTTCGCTCAGTTTCGGCTCGTGACGAACATCATCGGTCCAACGACGACCAGGCCGACGCCGAGGAGCAACATGTAATCCGGCATCGTCGGCGACAGCATGAACACCGCACCGAAGGTCGTCACGACGAGGCCGACGACCCGGACAGATTTCAATGGCAGCGTCGCGAGCACGGCCACCACGAACGTGATCAAGAGCACTTCTGCGAGGGTGTAGTCAATCAGGATTTCGTCGATGAACTGTAGGGGCAGCATTCTCGTATCGGTAGATGGCGGTGAAACGCGCATTAAAGTTCCGTTCTTCCGCGGAACCGCCGGCCACCAGTCGGCTGTGACTCTGTATGGACGACAGCTATCGATTAACAGTAACTCTCACGCCATGACCGCTATCGATCGGACCCACTGTCGCGGTCGCGCTCGTACAATCCCGACGATTCGACGGTATCCGGCGAGTCACGAGATTCAGGACCACGGATGTCGATGTGTCTGAGCCACCCGTACCACAACACGAATACCATCATTCCGTACCCCGCGACGAAGACAACAGAGCCGAGAATATCGAACCCGGCCTGCCCGAACGCCCAACGGGCGACACCTGAGCCGCCGACGCCGGCCAACAATACCAGCGCTAACAGCAGCCGATCGGACTTGAGAAATTCACGGAGACTTGTTTCGCCCATGACACTCCATACGGCTTGTAGCCATCTCAATGGTTCGGTTCAATCGAGCGAAACGGGCGCGCCGCTGGCAGCACTCTCATAGAGAGCGTCAATAACTCGCATGTTTGCGATCGCTTCTGTGCCATCGGTCCGTGGCGATTCGCCTGTATCGACACATTGTGCGAAGTGTTCAACTTCGAGGCGGTATTGGTCGATCGGGTCGAACGTTTCTACCCTTTTTTGGCCATCGACCTCGTAGGTCAATGACAGTGACTCCTCAATTGGAGCATCAAAGGCATCCGTCACTTCGAGCCACCCGTTCGATCCCTCCACGCGGTATCGCTGGATCAGCGGCGTGTCAAAGCTCGACGAGATCTGTGCGGTTGAGCTGTTATCATACTCAAGTATTCCCGTAAGGGACGTGTCAACGCCTGTATCTCGCGAGTCGTCTGCGTGTGCGTACACGCGATCGGGCTCGCCGAGGAACTGTCTTGCAGCCGAAACGGCGTAACAGCCCACGTCCATGAGCGAGCCACCGGCCAGTTCTGGGTTTAATCGGATGTCCTCGGGATCATCAACGAGCGGAAACTGAAACGACGCTGACACAGCGCGTACGTCCGAAAGCGCCGAAGCAGCGATCTCGATCGCCCGTTCGGTTCGCGGGTGATATCGATACATGAACGCCTCCATGAGCGTGATCCCGCGATCGGCACAGTGCTCAACAACCTCGCGTGCCTCAGCTGCGTCGCTCGCCAGTGGCTTCTCACAGAGGACGTGCAAGCCGGCGTCAGCCGCACGCTTCGTCCACTCGGCGTGTAGTGCGTTCGGCACCGGAATGTAGACGGCGTCGATCTCGGTGTCCTCGAACAGCCCCGCATAGCTGCCGTAGTATCGTGGGATCGAAAACGACGCGGCAACCTCCCTCGCCCGGTCGAGATCACGTGATGCGATCGCGCCGACGCGGTGATCGCTTGATTCGATCGCTGGTACCACCGCTTTTCGTCCAATTCCTGCCGTGCTGAGAATCCCAAACTCCATAGGTTGCTCTTCGGCTGGTCGTCAGATAATACGATTGGATAGTGAAGATCGATCGTGTTCGACCTGTGAACACTGACTGAAACGTTTATGTGATCGCTCGCGTGACACCGAGTGTGGATATAACCGACGACAACCAGGTGCGGTGCAGCCGATGTGACGAGTACATCCCCCTGGAGGAGGCGGTTGCGATCGAAAAGGGCGTCTCGATCGTCAAACCGCTGTGTCACGACTGCCTCGGAGTAATCGGCGTGCCGAAAGGGTACGATCTGAGCCGCGATCTTTCGTATCTCAAACGGTGAGTCGATCGAGGGACGTCGCGAATGTGAGACTATGTGGAACTGTGCTCTGCGTCGGCTGGGTGCATGCGAGGCGATCGCAGGCCGACTGCCTTCCGTGACAGTTAAGTAACGCAGACGAGCACCTATGAGTGCAGATACTGTAGGGGCGCCGGGTCCCGAGTCCGAGAGGGCGCAGATACAAACCGCGTGTTGCGGTAGCCAAGCCTGGCCCAAGGCGCTGGGTTGCTAACTCAGTGGCGTAATGCCCCCGGGGTTCGAATCCCCGCCGCAACGCTCGCACCAACAAACTAGCTATGAGTGCAGAAGAACCACAAGACGGCTCGCCGGAGGAGGAAGAGGACCTCCGTTACTTCGTTCGGATCGGGACAACTGATCTCGACGGGACGAAGACGGTCGAGCGCAGTCTCACGGAGATGAACGGGATCGGCCAGCGGACGGCGCGAATCGTCGCCGAAACCGCCGGTGTCGACCGAACGGCGACGTTCGGCCTCCTCGACGAAGACGAGATCGACGCGGTCGTCGACGTCGTCGAGAACTTCTCGGAACACGTCCCATCGTGGATGGTGAACCGCCAGAAGGACTTTTACACCGGTGAAGACGACCACGTCGTCGGCTCCGATCTCAACCAGCAACGCACACAAGACATCAACCGCATGCAGATGATCAACTCCTACAAAGGCGTCCGCCACCAGCGCGGACAGAAGGTCCGCGGACAGCGAACGAAGTCCACAGGCCGGACCGAGGGGACGATCGGTGTCAACGTCGAAGAGATCCGCGAAGAACAGGCCGAAGAGGCTGCTGCTGCGGGTGACGAGGAATGACCACCGGCAACAACACGAAGAACTATGAAACGCCGAACCACCCGTTCCAGGGCGAGCGAATCGCCGAAGAGAGCGGACTGCTCGGCCGCTACGGGCTCAAAAACAAAGAAGAGCTGTGGCGCGAACAGTCGGAGCTTCGGCGTATGCGCCGGGAGGCTCGTCGACTTATCGGCGACGCTCAGGGCGATATTGACGTCGCTGCGGAGGATGGCGCGGGGTTCCTCTCGCGCCTTCGACGCTACGGGATTCTCGGCGAGAACGACGAGATCAACGAGGTCCTGTCGCTCGACGTAACCGATCTGCTCGAACGCCGCCTTCAGACCGTTGCGTACCGCAAGGGACTGGGCAGCACCCCGAAGCAGGCCCGACAATTCATCACACACGGTCACGTCACGATCGAGGGCGCCCGTGCGACGACCCCGGCCCGCAAGGTCGAGGTCGGTGAAGAATCGACCGTCGCGTTCGACGAAACGAGCCCGCTCTCGGATGACCTCCATCCCGAGCGCGCGGAGGCACAGGAGTAACTACCAATGAGCGAATCAGCCGACGACAAGTGGGGGATCGCCCACGTGTACGCGTCGTTTAATAACACCCTCATCACGATCACCGATCAGACGGGCGCCGAGACGATCGTCAAGTCCTCTGGCGGCTCAGTGGTGAAGCAAAACCGAGACGAGGCGTCACCGTACGCAGCCATGCAGATGGCTGAGTCCGTCGCCGAGCAGGTCAAAGAGGCCGGCATCTCTGGGGTCCACGTCCGTGTTCGTGGCCCTGGCGGCAACGGAAACAAGTCTCCCGGCCCCGGCGCACAGGCGACGATCCGAGCGCTCGCGCGTGCCGGGCTCGAAATCGGCCGTATCGAAGACGTGACGCCGATCCCGCACGACGGGACTCGAGCGCCGAAAAACAAACGGGTATAACGACAGATGAGTGCCGAATTCGACGTCGAGTTCATCGAACGCGACGACAGGAGCGCACGGTTCCTCGTCCGCGGGCTGACCCCCGCGTTCGCAAACGGGATCCGTCGTGCGATGATCGCGGACGTCCCGACCCTGTCGATCGACACGGTCCGGTTCATCGAGAACTCCTCGGTCATGTTCGACGAGATGATCGCCCTCAGACTGGGGCTCATCCCGCTGACAACGCCGCTTGCGGACTACGAGATCGGCGAGACGGTAACGGTCGCGCTCGATGTCGAGGGACCGGCGACCGCATACTCCGGCGACCTCACGACTTCGGACGGACTGGTCGAACCTGCCGACAAAAACATCCCGATCATCAAGCTCAATCAGGGCCAACGCCTCGAGTTCGAGGCCGACGCCGTGCTCGACCGCGGGAAAGAACACGCCAAACACCAGGGTGGTGTCTCGGTGGGTTACCGACATCTCCAGCGAGTGGAGGTCATCGGTGACCGCGGCGAGTTTGACGAGGAGGAACCACACATTCTCCGTGGGGTCATCGAGACCGAAGACGGCGAACTCGTCGCAACCGACGAGTTCGACAACGACCTCACGAACCGCTACCCCGGAAAGGAGGTATCGGTGACCGACGTCCCCGGTGCGTTTGTCTTCCACGTGGAGACCGACGGATCGCTGTCGGTCGAGGAACTGGTCGACCGGGCTGCCGAGTCGATCGGCGATCGCGCCGCGGAGCTGAAAGACGCGGTATCGGTCTGAGGAACGAAACACAACATACAGCACACAGAACACCACTATGCCCCATTCGATCCACTCACGCGTCAAGGCGGCTCGCAGGCTCCCTGAGCCGTGCCGCCGATCGGACGCGCGTCGACGATCGGCAGCGCTCGGAGCGCCGAGCCAACAGGCCGATCGCGGTTGGACCGAAAGTGGTTTTACGGGGCGCGCGGTATCACGGAGTGCGTGCAGGGATAGCCAAGTCTGGCCAACGGCGCAGCGTTCAGGGCGCTGTCCCATAGGGGTCCGCAGGTTCAAATCCTGCTCCCTGCACTCCGTTATTTTCAGATTACTAGAGGTTACACATCATGAGTAGCAACAAAACAAATCCGAGACTGCAGCGTCTCATCGCCGAGCTGCAGACGGTTTCGAGCGAATCGGATGCCCCCGTATGGGCCGATGTCGCCGATCGCCTGCAGAAACCACGGCGGACGCACGCCGAGGTCAACCTCGGTCGCATCGAACGATACGCACAGGAAGACGAGACTGTCGTTGTGCCCGGCAAGGTGCTGGGCAGCGGCGTCCTCGAAAAGAACGTCACCGTCGCAGCGGTCGACTTTTCGAACACTGCCAGAAAGAAGATCGAACAGGTCGGCAACGCGATGACGCTTGAACAGCTTACAGATGAAAACCCCGAGGGATCGAACGTGCGGGTGATCCGATGAGCCTCGCAGAGTTCGACGCGGATCTCGTTGTTGACGCCCGTGACTGCATTCTCGGGCGTGTCGCAAGCGAGGTCGCCCAACGAGCGCTCGCCGGCGAGACGGTCGCGATCGTCAACGCCGAGCACGCGGTCATCACGGGCAACGAAGAATCCACGATGGAGACCTACCGCAAGCGCGCGGAGATCGGCTCCGATCGCGGCCCGTACTACCCGAAACGTCCCGATCGGATCTTCAAGCGCGCGGTTCGCGGCATGCTTCCGCACAAGACGAAACGCGGCCGCGAGGCGCTTTCGAACGTCCGCGTCTACGTCGGCAACCCGTACGACGAGGACGGCGAGGTGCTCGAGGGCACCTCGTTGGATCGGCTGTCGAACATCAAATTCATCTCGCTCGGCGAGATCTCCGAGAAACTGGGTGCGAACGTCACATGGTAACCAATACAAGCGGTAAAAAGAAGACTGCTGTCGCGCGGGCAACCGTCCGCGACGGGAAAGGTCGAGTGCGTATCAACTCCCAGCCGGTCGAGCTGGTCGAACCAGAGATTGCACGACTCAAGATGCTTGAGCCGTTCCGCATCGCTGGCGACGATCTGCGAAATCAGGTCGACATCGACGTCTCGGTCAGCGGCGGCGGCTTCAGCGGCCAGGCCGATGCGACCCGGACTGCGATCGCTCGTGGGCTCGTCGAGCATCTCGCAGATGCCGAGCTCAGAGAGGCATACATGGAGTTCGATCGATCGTTGCTCGTCAACGACGTTCGCCAGTCCGAACCCAAAAAGTGGGGCGGACCGGGAGCGCGTGCACGCTACCAGAAATCCTACCGCTGAGGTGATCCAGTTATGATGATACCCGTCCGGTGTTTCACGTGTGGGAAAGTGATCTCCGAATACTACGAGGAGTTCGATGCTCGAGCGCGCGAAGGCGATGAGGACCCAGCAGCGGTTCTCGACGACCTTGGCGTCACCCGGCATTGCTGCCGACGGATGATGGTATCGCACACCGATCTCGTCGACGTCGTCTCACCGTATCAATGAAAGGACACTACAATCGATACGAGAAAGCACGGATTCTGGGCGCGCGAGCGCTCCAGATATCCTATGGTGCGCCAGTACTCGTCGAGACCGAGCAAGCGGAACCCATCCTCATTGCGGCCGAGGAGTACGACGCGAATGTACTCCCGTTCACCGTCAACAGGGAAGGCAAATTCAACAGAGAGGGCAACTAGATGACCAAAATAACCGCAGTCTCGCTCCGCCGAATCCTCGATTCGCGGGGCAACCCGACCGTCGAAGCGGACGTACTCACCGAGTCGGGCGGCTTCGGCCGCGCGGCGGCCCCTTCGGGGGCATCAACGGGCGAGTACGAAGCGATCGAACTGCCGCCAGAGGAAGCGATCGCAAACGCCAGAGAGCACGCAGTCCCGCGGCTGGTCGATACGGCCTTTGCGGGCAACCAACGCGAAGTTGACGCGGCGCTCAGAGCCGCCGACGGCACCGACAACTTCTCGGAGATCGGCGCGAACAGCGCGGTCGCGATCTCGATGGCCGCCGCGAAGGCGGGCGCAGACGTGCTCGGCGCGCCGCTGTATCAACATCTCGGCGGTGCGTTCCGTGGTGAGAACTTTCCAACGCCGCTCGGGAATGTGATCGGCGGGGGCGAACACGCAAAAGACGCGACCCATATCCAGGAGTTCCTTTCCGCACCGGTTGGCGCCCCGAGCGTCTCCGAAGCGGTGTTCGCGAATGCAGCGGTTCACGGCGCAGTCGGTGACATTCTCGACGATCGAGGCATTCCCGCTGCAAAAGGCGACGAGGGCGCGTGGGCTCCGGCAGTCTCGGACGCAGAGGCGTTCGAGATCGTCGAAGAAGCGACTGATCGCGTGGCCGACGAACTCGGCTTCGAGATCGGCTTTGGGCTCGACGTTGCAGCCGCCGAGTTGTACGACGATGACGCTGAGGCGTACGTTTACGGCGAGGAGACGAAGTCGACTGCCGAACAGATCGACTACGTCGCTGACCTCGTCAACGAGTACGACCTTGTGTACGTCGAAGATCCACTCGACGAGAACGACTACGAGGCGTTCGCCGAGTTGACTGATCGCGTTGGCGATCAGACGCTGATCTGTGGTGACGATCTGTTCGTCACCAACGTTGAGCGACTCTCTGACGGGATCGAACTGGACGCAGCGAACTCCATCCTGATCAAGCCGAACCAGATCGGCACGCTGACGGACGCCTTCGACGCGATCGAACTCGCGGTTCAGAACGGCTACGAGACGATTATCTCACACCGCTCTGGAGAGACGGAAGATACGACGATCGCCCATCTCGCCGTTGCGACTGACGCAGGCTTTATCAAGACCGGCACGGTCGGCGGCGAGCGCACAGCCAAACTGAACGAACTTATCAGAATCGCGGAAGACGCAGTATGACGGATAACGAAAACGAACTCGAAACCGCGCCCGATGACGTCGAGGAGGCCGCAGCCGACGAGGCTGCACCCGCTGAGACGGAGCCGGACGCTACAGAAGACGCAGCGCCCGCCGAAGCGGCAGCCGACGAGGCCGCCGCTGCGGACGAACCAGAGACGGCTGAGGAGGCCGACGACGAGGCAGCAGACGCAGGCCCCACGTTCGACGAGGACGTGATGCCGGACGACGAGGCAGATCTGTTGATCCCCGTCGAAGACTACCTCTCGGCAGGTGTCCACATCGGGACCCAGCAGAAGACGAAGGACATGGAGCGGTTCATCCACCGCGTCCGCGACGACGGCCTCTACGTTCTCGACGTGAGCCGAACCGACTCGCGGATCCGCACGGCTGCGGACTTCCTGGCGAACTACGATCCCGAGCAGATTCTCGTCACCTCTTCGCGGCAGTACGGGCGATTCCCAGCCGAGAAGTTCGCCGAGGCGATCGGCGCGCGCGCTCGAACCGGCCGATTCATCCCGGGAACGCTCACGAACCCCGACTACGCGGGCTACATCGAGCCTGACGTCGTCGTCGTGACCGACCCGATCGGTGACGCCCAGGCGGTCAAAGAGGCGATCACGGTCGGTATCCCGGTCATTGCGATGTGTGACTCGAACAACCAACTGTCGAACGTCGACCTCGTCATCCCGACGAACAACAAGGGTCGACGCGCGCTGTCGGTCGTCTACTGGCTGCTCGCCAACGAGACGCTCGATCGGCGCAACGCAGGCACGGTCTACGCCCTCGAAGACTTCGAGGCAGACCTGTAGGCTGTCGATCGATCGGTTTTGTATTTTTGTATTTATACGGTATTGAGTATATTGGAGTCGACAGAATCGTTTGCGTGATACTACGGCTCAGCTCATGGTGGATTAGCAAGGCTATTTAATCGAGATACATCATCATGCTCATACGCTGCACGCCAGGCTGCGTGGACAGCCCTTGTTACGAGTGTTACTTCGGTCACGGTGATACACGATGGTTCTGCAGTCGTGGTCGCTGCATTAGGTGGTGGATGGAAATGTTTCTCTGGTGAGTGAGTGTTGGGATGGCGATCAAATCGCCAGTTCAGACCCAGACTATCAACGTAGTGAAATGTGTACATATCTAGTTCGCTCCACTGAATATCGAATCGTGCGCTGTCAGCTGATCGGAGTCCGTCAACAAGCTTGATGTGGAGCTCGGTCGGTGAAATGACATCATCATACCGTGTCGTTTTCACAAGTGGTTCACACTCAAGCCAGAGATTCCGAATCCGCTGCAGTGCGGGAAAATATATTGGGCCGAATTCACCAGCACGATCGTCGTTCATGCGGTAAGCTGGTGGCTGGCTTCACTATACGCAAGCGCTGCCTGAGCGACCGCTAAATTTTGTCGAGTCGTCTTCCACGTGCTGAGATCGTCCCATCCGTTAGACTCCTCCGCATCGAGTTTTTGCGCGAGTTCTTCGGGTGAGACAACATCGTATTGATCCTCATATTGACGAATTTCTGTCTTCATTTGCTTGATTCCCGCAAGTAGCTCGTCACGGGTTGTTTTTTCTCGGAGTTCACGGATTCGTGACATCAGTACACGGTCACTGTTCCTCTTGTAGAGCGTGGTTTGCCCATCTGGTTCTGTTTCGGCAAACCCCGTGTTCACGAGTGCTTTGCAATGTCGACGGGCGGTTGGCTCACTGACGAGGGCTCGCTCAGCTATGCTCGCTGCCGGCTGTCCGTCGTGCGTCTGCTCGATAATTTCGTATACCCGTTCGAAGGCGGTGGTCTCTGCTTTCCACTCCGCCTTGACGTGTTCGTTAATATCGTCCCAAGTATCAGGGGACATACTGTATACTACGACTGGAGAAATAAATAATTTTCTCAGAAAATTATTTTATACTTCGTTTGTTTCCATGACGCCGAATCGATCGCCGATCGGCCCCTCGAACCATGCGACCGTCCGATCGCCAAACGATTCGGAGTCACCAAGTGCGTAGGCCGAGTGGGCGGCCTCCATCGAGTCCACACAAAATAGACAGCACGCTGGTCCGGGCGGATATCGATCGAGGCGATCGGCAAGGCTAACAAAACGTCCAGACTCGTCTTCAGCACTACCTTCGTTTCCCTCAGTCGACGGCTTCGCAAACGAGATCGGCGCACCCGGAACTGTTCGAAGCGAGAGCCCAGGGGCCGCATCAGCGTGTTCGATCGGCGTCGGAATCCCGAAGAGTCGTTCGAAGCGATCGATCCACCCCGTATCCTCCGCGAGCAACACAATCTCTGCGATGCCGGTGATTGGTCCCTCGTGAACCCACGCATCCGGAACGCGGTAGGATCGGGGCGTTCGATCGCGGACAAAAAATGGGAGCATGAACCGATCGGGCTCGGGGCCAACGAACAGTTCGTCCCACTCGATCGTCGTCCCGTCTGGCCGGGTTCGGCCGCCGCGCTGTGGGCCGACGATCGGCTCGCCGGCGTCGATTGCGGCCTTCGCGGCTCCGGTGATGTCTTCGGCCCGCAGACACCACGCACACGGGCCTGCGTCAGTTTGGATGTGGTCTGGCCACCTGACCGTATCACCCGGCTCGGTTGAGTCGGTCGGCGCGATCAACTCGAGATACGAGCCGTCGGCAAACGGGAGCATCGACATCTGTGTCGTTCCGTCGGCGTGGGTTCCGCCGAACGTGGCCGAGAGTCCAATCTTCTCAAACTCTTCGACGGCACTTTCGTGATCTCGCCAGGCGCTCGCGAGGTGGTCGATCGACCCGAGTGGAAGCATACACCTGACTCGATCGGCATGCACAAAAGCCCGCGGGAGCCCACAGATGATCACGAGGGTTTTGTGAGCGGACGCGGACCGTACGAGTATGCTCGAACCGGCGGTGCTCGTGTCGTTCGTGCCCGCGGTGCTTGCGATCGTTGCCACGCCGGGGCCGGACTCGATCTACACGCTGACACAGAGCCTCCGGGAGGGCCGCACTGCCGGCATCGTCGCCGGTGCCGGCACCGCGACTGGGGTGTTGGTGCACACGGCTGCTGCTGTGGTCGGGCTGGCTGCACTCCTCAGGACCACGCCGGACGCGTATCTCGTGGTCACCTACATTGGGGCTGCGTATTTGATGTATCTCGGCGTACAGCTGATCCGTGCAGAAGGGACGTTTGAACTCCGCGATTCGATCGCTGGTGAGACTCGTTCGCTCGCCCGATCGTACCGACAGGCGGTGACGATCAACGTCTCGAATCCACAGGTCGCGCTGTTCGTACTCGCGTTTTTTCCGCAGTTTGTCCCGCCCGCGGCAAACGCACCCGCACAGCTGTCGCTCCTCGGAGCGGTCTATGCGGGTGTCAGCCTCCTGTACCTCGTTATCGTCGCAACCTTCGCGGGTCGTGCCCGGCATTTCTTGCTCGAATCCGATCGCTCCCGTCGGGCGATCCGGTATCTCAGCGGGAGTGTGCTGATCGCCTTTGGTCTCCGACTTGCGGCGTCGGGGGCGGCGATCGCGTGAGCAGCCGTGGCTTTCGGGCCACAGCGGCCCGTGGCGGCCGCGCATATATATTCGATGAGGTACTACTGTAGCCACTGTGAGCTCCCGATCGACAGCGACGCTGTACAAAACACCCCGGAGCGACGCGTTCGTCGACCAGGGGCCGTTTCGCATCCGATTTAATTTCCCTGGCCAGTCTGTCCCAGGCCACGACGATCACGGCTACGGGCCGCTTGCGACGATCGCCGAGTCGTTCATGGACCCCGACACGCTGATTCGGATGCACCAACACCGAAACGAGGAGATCATCTCGTGGGTTCCACGCGGAGTCATGCGCCACGACGATCGACAGGGAAACAAGCTCGTCACCGATTCCGAGCACCTGCTCGTGATGAACGCTGGCAGCGGCTTCTGGCACGAAGAGCGCACGCTGGCGGAGGATCCGCCGCTTCGGATGCTGCAGATCTTTGTTCGGCCACACAGCCTCAATCTTGAACCAGGAATCCAACACGAACGACTCGCCGAACCGACGCCGAACGAACCTCGACACGTCTTCGGTCCCGAGGGATCGGACGCGCCGTGTTACGTTCGAAACAACGTGCATCTCTATGACGTCACCCTCTCCGAGGGTGCGACGGTTTCGTTGCCAGCGGAGTCGGGTTGGGATACCTACCTGTACGTTTTCGACGGAACAGTTTCGGCAGAATCGACCCCAATCGAGTCGACAGAGAGCGCCGTATTCGTCGGCGAGGAACCGCTGTCAGTCACTGCTGAGACGGATGCGCTTGTTGTTGCATTCTTGATCGATCCGGACGCACCGATTACTCGACAGGGCACGATCGGCCGATAAAAAACGACTGTGATCACAGACCCCGCGTGAGGCACACGCGGGTCGGTACATTCCCCAGTTCCCTTGTGATCACTGTGGCGGACACCGTATTAGCGGCACACCACACTCCGCAGTATATTGTTCCATCGATATAAACATGCCCACCTAAGTACATGTTCACGTGGGACTGACTGTAGCGGCTGGACAACAATCCCTATTACGGTGCCGAACGACCTGCGCGTATGACTGTTTCAAGTGCGCCGGGCAAGGTCTATCTTTTTGGAGAACACGCGGTCGTCTACGGTGAACCGGCGATTCCGTGTGCAATCGAGCGCCGCGCAACCGTTGGCGTCGAGCCTCGTGAGGATGACCACGTCCGAGTTGAGGCCAACGATCTCACACTCGACGGATTTTCAGTCGAATATAGCGGCTCAACGAGCGAACGCCCTGACGTAGACGTCTCCTCAGAACTTGTTGACGCGGCCATGGGGTACATTGACGCAGCGGTAACACAGGCACGTTCGGCAGCAGACGCCCCCAAAGCGGGATTCGACATTTCAATCCAAAGTGACATCCCGCTCGGCGCTGGACTCGGATCATCTGCAGCGGTCGTCGTGGCGCTCATCGACGCTGCAACACGCGCGCTCGACTCACCGATCGACAAACGCGAAGTGGCCGATCGCGCCTACCGCGCCGAATTCGAGGTCCAGGAGGGCCAGGCCTCTCGGGCGGACACATTCTGTTCGACGATGGGCGGGGCGGTCCGCGTCGAGGGTGACGACTGCCAGACGATCGAAACCCCACGCCTGCCGATCGTCGTCGGCTTTGACGGCGGCGCAGGCGACACGGGTGCGCTCGTCTCGGGCGTTCGATCGCTCAAATCCGAGTACGACTTTGCGGCCGACACCGTCGAGGCGATCGGTGATATCGTTCGACATGGCGAGACGCTACTTGCGGAGTCAGATCCGACTGGTGCGCCCCCGACGGAACTGCTCGAGGAACTCGGCGGGCTCATGAACTTCAACCACGGCCTTCTGTCGGCGCTTGGGGTTTCCTCGCGATCGCTCGATACGATGGTGTGGGCTGCCCGCGAGGCCGAGGCCCACGGTGCGAAGCTGACCGGCGCCGGCGGTGGCGGCTGCATCGTCGCCCTTGATCCGACCCCCGAGACGCGGACCGCACTTCGGTTCACGCCGGGCTGTGAGGACGCGTTCCGCGCGGAGTTGTCGATGGAAGGCGTTCGTGTCGAGGAGCCGTAGATGATCGTCCTCAAACTCGGCGGGAGCGTCATCACCGACAAAGACACCCCAGAGACAATTGACGACGCAGCGCTCGCTGCGGCAGCCGATTCGATCGCCGACGCGGCGACAGCCCGCCCGCTCGTCATCGTCCACGGCGGCGGGAGCTTCGGACACGTTCACGCGGCTGAACACGGGGTCTCGACGACGACGGGGACGCGCGACTACGCCGGTGCACATGCGATACACGACGTGATGAAGCGACTCAACGAGGCGGTGATCGCGGCACTGCACGAACGGTCGATCCCTGCCCTCCCAATCCACCCGCTATCGATTGCCAGCCGCGACACCGAAGGAGTCTTGTCGTTTCCGGTCACCGGTGTCCGCCGGCTCCTAGACACGGAATTCGTCCCGGTCGTTCACGGCGACGTTATCGCCCACGAGGGGGCCGGAGTGACTGTTTTGAGCGGCGACGAGATCGTCACCCACCTCGGAGCTGCGCTGTCGGCAGATCGGGTCGGGATCTGCTCGACGGTTCCGGGCGTGTTCGACGAGGACGGTGCGGTGATATCGACGATCAGCTCCTTTGAGGCGGTCGAATCTGCTCTCGGTGCCAGCGAGTCGACCGACGTGAGCGGCGGCATGGCGGGGAAAGTTCGGGCGCTGTTGGAACTTGAGACGCCCGCGTCTATTTTCGGCCCGAACGCGCTCGCGGCGTTTTTAGCTGGCGAGTCGCCGGGGACGCTCGTCGATCGGTCAACATAGCGGGCAGCCATTCCACGCGGCGTTCGATCCGGGGACAACAACCTTATTCGGCCCGCTGTCGGACGTACGGACATGGATCGCTCGGACGTTTCGGCTCGGCTCTCAGATGTATCCGATCCGGATCTCAACGACGATATCGTCTCGCTCGGACTGGTGAACGCGATCGAGGTCGACGAAGAGACACAGACAATTCGAATCTCGCTCGCGCTCGGTGCGCCGTTTGCCCCCCACGAAAACGAGATCGCCGCTGGCGTGCGATCGGCACTGTCTGATACTGACTACGAGATCGACCTGACGGCGAAGCTTCCTGACGAACTTGAGGCAGACGAGGCGGTGCTGCCCGGGGTAAAAAACATCATCGCGGTTGCATCCGGCAAAGGCGGCGTCGGCAAGTCCACCGTTGCGGTGAATCTTGCCGCCGGGCTTTCAGCGCTTGGCGCGCGGGTCGCGCTGTTCGACGCCGACATCTACGGGCCAAACGTGCCGCGGATGGTCGCCGCCGACGATCGCCCGGAATCGACTGCCGAGGAGACGATCGTTCCGCCAGAGCGCTACGGCATGAAGCTCATGAGTATGGACTTCCTCGTCGGCCCAGATGATCCGGTCATCTGGCGCGGTCCGATGGTCCACAAGCTTCTCACCCAACTGGTCGAGGATGTCGAGTGGGGTGAAATCGATTACATGGTGCTGGATCTGCCGCCTGGAACTGGCGACACCCAGCTAACGGTCCTGCAAACGCTGCCGCTCACGGGCGCAGTGATCGTCACAACGCCCCAGCAGGTTGCCCTCGATGACGCCAACAAGGGGCTCCGGATGTTCGGCAAACACCAGACAAATGTCCTCGGCATCGTCGAGAACATGTCGGGCTTTCTGTGTCCGGACTGTGGCGGCCGTCACGACGTGTTCGGCTCCGGCGGCGGACGGGCCCTCGCAGACGAAGAGGATCTTCCGTTTTTGGGGGCGATCCCGCTCGATCCGGACGTCAGAACCGGCGGCGACGGCGGGGATCCGATCGTCCTCCGCGAAGACTCAGAGACCGGCGATGCGTTTCGCGTGATGGTCGAAAACGTCGCAAATAATATTGGAATCGTCCGTCGACGGGAGGCCACACAGTCATGACCCGCGACGAATCGGAGACTGAGGATCGATCGACGAATCGTTCTCCCGACGCAGACAACGCTTCTGACGTGGATAGCGAACCGGACGCAATCGAGGCCGCGGGGCTTGATCCGATCGTCGCATCGGACAGCGACGCTGAATTCGAGCCCGATCCAGAGCGGGTTCAGCTGTTGCGGGCAATTGCCGACGACGTGCGCGGAGAAGGGACCGAGCGCAAACAGTTGGCAGCGATCCTCTATCGGGTGAGCGATCTGTACGATCCCGATCAGCACACGTCTCCCGAAGAGATCTATCTGAACATGCGACATATTATGTCGATCAAAGCGGCTGGTGGACTCAGGGCCGAAGAGTAAGACGCCAGAAACGGTACGCGACAGCGGGAAATCTCGGCACTGACAGCTAAAAGAGAGACGACGACACTCACAGATCCGACACACGCGATCGCAGGAATTGGCTCACGCGGGTGCGGCGTTCTGCGACGTTATCTGTGATAGCGATCGGCCGATCGGCGGGAGGTATCCTGGCCTGTGATAACGATCGGTCAGGAAGCCGAAAGCATCTTAGCCGGTGATAGCACTCAGCCGCTCAACCAGAGGCACCTTAGCCGGTGATCGTAACCGGCCGCCCGGCCGAAGCATCTTAGCCGGTGATCGTGACCGGCCGCTCGGCCGAGAGCATCACATCCTGCGTGATACTGCCCATGAGTACCTCTTGCAATCCCGATCGCTTTCGGCCGCCCATGACGATGCTGTCTGCATCCTTTTGGGCAGCCATATGGAGTATCTTGCGGGCTACCTCGCCGCCGATCGCGACACGTTCGACGGGAATTCCCTCATCCTCGAGGGCATCGGCTGCCTCAACGGCCGCGCCAATCTCCTCGAATGTGTGGGGAGGTGCTCCCTTGTAGTCCTGGTGGCGGAACACAACGAGCACAGTCGCTTCGACCGTCTCAGCCGCTTCAGGTAGCCCCGCAACGTACGCCGCCTGATGCTGTGCGCGATCCGCGTCGGCGTCGACTGGAACGAGAACCTGTCGGATTCCTTCGCTTGGCACGGTCGTCTCGCTCGTAATGGTAACCGGCCGATCGGCCGAGAGCATCACATCCTGGACCGTACTCCCAAGCAGCACCCGGGAGACGCCTGAGCGCTTGCGGCCGCCCATGACGATCTCGTCAGCATCGAGTTCGTCAGCGGAACGGACGATCTGCTGGGAGACGCCGCCGTCATCCACGGTTCGTGTCACCGAAACGCCCTCGCCTTCGAGAAGGTTGGCCGCCCCGACGGCAGCATCAATGTCCGAGAAATCCACCTGATCGGCGTTGCTAAACTCATCAGGGGATACCACGAAGAGGACTGTTGCCTCGACGTTGGTGGTTGCATTCGGAAGCTGCGACACGTACTGTGCTTGGTGGAACGCACGTTCCTCGCTTTCGTCGACCGGGATGAGTACTCTATACATAACGTTTGATAGTTGTGTTTTTTGGATTATAATACTAGTCAATATTCCCACAGAACGAGAACTGATATGCGCCAATTAGCGTGGTAGAAAGCCTGAAAGTCACATATTTCGATATACACTCACCCGTCCGCGGAATGTTCTACCCACATGGCTGATCTGTTTATGCCTCCGGATCGCAGAACAGGTCTGAGTCTCGCAAGCCAGGACGGGGATTTGAACCCCGGAAGTCTCGATTACAAGTCGAGTGCATGAACCGCCCATGCTCTCCTGGCGCGTTCGTACTCTATCGATTCGGCTATGAATTGTTATTGCTTTCGAATCGCTTCGTCAGTTCGACGCGATGTGGATCGTAGCCCGCCCGCTCGTAGAACCGACGAGCGTTGTGGTTCTCCCACAGTACTTTGATCGTCACCACCGTTGCGCCAGCCGACTGCAGCGCCTGCTCTGCGCGATCGAGCAACGCGGTCCCAATCCCCTCGTTCCTGTGTCCGTCCTTCACGAAGAGGTTCGAGATGACTCCGCGGGTCTCGTCTTCGATGTACGATCCAGTGGCCAGTTCGCAGGTGACGAATCCGACGATCGACCCATCCGTCACCCGCGCGACGAACGCGCTGTCGAAAACAATCGCGCGTGCGATCTCTTCTTGGACCCGCTCGCGGTTTGCTTCCGCGCGGAGCCGCGATCCGTGTCGACGTTGATCGGTCGCAAGCGAGATCCACGCGTCGACGATCTCCTCGGCATCCGCCGTCGTAGCGGGCTCGATTTGTGTCATCGTTTCAGTATTCGGTCCGTATCTGTCTCGGTCATTCCTCGTCTCGCAGCAGCGTGCGGACGACGCCCGTCAATACCTCTCGGCCGATCGCGGCGTCGGCCAGCGAGATCGACTCGTCGGCCGTGTGTGCTTCCTCAAGCTGCCCCGGCCCCCACGTCACGGCTGGGATTTCGGCATCGTTGACGAAGTTTCGTGCGTCGGTCGCCGCCTCGATCCCCCACGGCTCGGCGACGCCACCCGCAGGCCCGACTGCTTCGACCGATCGCTCCTGAAGGAGCCGCGCCAGGGGATGATCTGTCGGAATTGACGACGACTCGTACGTCTGTATCCGTTCGATTGTCGTGTCGACGCCGTAATCGGTTTGGACGCGATCGAGTAGCGCGTGGACCTCCGAATCGACTGCGTCGATCGACTCGCCGGGTGGGACGCGCCGATCGAGCACGAGCGTCGCCGTGTCGGGAATGACGCCGAGGTTCGAGCCAACCCCAGATTCGAACTCGGTGACCGTCGCCCGTGCCGCTCCAGCGAGTGTCAGGTCGCGCCGCTGTAGCTCACGGTCGTAGTCGTCGATCCCAGCAAGCAGTGGCCGTGCCGCGTCGATCGGATTCTCGCCCGTGTCGGGCTGGCTCGCGTGGGTTGATTCGCCGTGCACGGTGATTCGGTAGACGGCCAATCCCATCGTGCTCGTTGCGACTCTGAACCCGGTTGGTTCGAGCACGATCCCGTAATCGCCGTCGTAGCCGCGCTCGAGCAGCGTTTTCGTCCCCGGATCTGCGGTTTCTTCGCCCATTGCAGCGTGGAAGACAACGGACCCGGGCAACGCGCCGTTGCGGAGTTCGGGTGCGAGCTCACGGAGGAGACACATCGCGATCGCAAGCCCGGTCTTCATGTCCGCACTCCCGCGGCCGTACAGCCGACCATCTTCGATCGTTCCGCCGTAGGGATCGACCGACCACCTGTCGCGATCGCCGGCCGGAACGACGTCGAGATGGCCGTTCAACACGACGGTTGGTCCTGCTGCGGTCCCGACGCGTGCGGCTACCTGCGCTCTGTCTGGATCGGGTTCCTCGATCAGTTCGGCAGTGATCCCTTCGCGGGTCAGCCACTCGTGGACGAACCTCGCAGTCTGGCTCTCGTTACCCGGTGGGTTCTCGCTTGGGATTTCGACGAGCGCCGCTGCCAGCGATCCGATCTCCTCGATGGACTCGTCTTTGGAGGGTGGTGATCGATCGCTCATGTGCTTATCCCAAGACGTGTTCGATCGCCTGATCGAGGTCCGCAATGAGATCATCGCGGTGTTCGATGCCTACCGACAGCCGGACGAGACTCGTCGGGATCCCGGCGGCCTCTAGTTCCTCGGCGCTTAGCGTTCGGTGGGTCATCGGTGCCGGCTGTTCGATGAGACTCTCGACAGCACCGAGTGACTCTGCGAGTTCGAACAGCTCGGTGTTCGTGACGATCTGGCTCGTCTCCTCTAAGCTCGCGTCAAGTTCGAGACTTACCATCCCGCCGAAATCACGCATCTGCGCTGTGGCAACGTCGTGGTTCGGGTGGTCGGCAAGTCCGGGGTAGTAGACCTGCGAAACCGCCGGGTGGTCCGCCAGGAACTCGGCGATCGCCATCGCGTTCTCACAGTGGGTCCGCATGCGACCTGCCAGCGTCTTCGCGCCACGGAAGACGAGGAAACAATCGTACGGGCTCAGCGTTGCGCCTTGGTTGTACGCGATGACGTCAACCATTTCCGCGATGTCTGGATCGTCCGTGACGAGCGCGCCGGCCATCACGTCCGAGTGGCCGGCGACGTACTTGGTCAACGACTCAACGACGATGTCAGCGCCGAGTTCGAGCGGTCGCTGGAGATACGGTGAGGCGAAGGTGTTGTCGACGGCGACGATTGGGTCGCTTTCGGCGGCCGCACACCGATCGACGACACCGGAAATGTCGGTGATTGTCAACAGCGGATTCGACGGTGTTTCGAGGTAGACGAGCGCCGTCTCTGGGCGGATCGCGTCGGCGATCGCCGCGAGATCAGTCGCATCGACGAACGTGACCTCGACGCCAAACGAAGAAAAGACGCGAGTGAGAAGCGTGTGTGACTCTGCGTAGAGATTTTCGCCGGCAACGACGTGATCGCCGGCTGAGAGGCACGTGGTGAACACGGTGTTGATCGCGGCCATTCCACTGGCGAAGGTCCGTCCGTACGCCCCGCCCGCTAGATCGGCGATTCGCTTGTCGAGTGCCTGCCGTGTGGGGTTCGACAGCCGGGTGTAGCGGTGCTCGCTGATCCCCTCGCTCGGTGATTCGTACGCATACGTCACGCTATTGTAGATCGGCGGCACCACGGCCCCCTCGGCATCGGGTTCGTAGCCGGCGTGGATCTGCCGGGTTTCGAACCGATACCCCGATCGGTCTGTCATGCTACAGTGCTGGATAAGCAGTCTAATAAATATCCTGTTGTCCGATTCCGCCCCTCGAATCGGACGGTACCTCAGAGAGCTGATGTGATCGATACTACGCGTACTGCTTGACATGTTCGAAAATGATAGTTGCACTCATGTCGCATAGGACGGCTCGCAAACTGGTGAAAACAAACGTCTCGTGGCTAATCTGTTCTCATCAGCCACCGCATGGGGGCAGACTTAATATGAATGACTCTCTACAAAACTCCGAGATGGTACGGAAACTACAACGACGCAATGTGTTGAAGTCGGCAGGCCTTGCTGGGTCGGCCGCGATTACCGGGCTCGCAGGATGTCTTGGTGGCGACGGCAACGGCAATGGCGGCAACGGTAACGGCGACGATGGAAACGGTAACGGCGGCAACGGTAACGGCGACGATGGAAATGGTAACGGTGGCAACGGCGGCTCTGACGGCCCCGATGTGCTCACCGTCATCGGATACCCAGAGGACGCGATTCAGCTGTTCCGTGACTACTACAGCGCCTACGGCGACGACGTCGATATTCTCATCCCGGACGGACTTCGGGACCCGGACCTTCCGGGACAGGTCGGCAACGACATGTCGAACATTATCGGCACCGCGCCTGCGGCGGGCGGTCCGAACCAGACGGCGTTCGAAGACCTCTTCGAGGACGAATACGGCGAGTCGCCCGGCGTGTTCACCTCCCAGTCGTACGACTCGGCGGCGATCGGCATCCTCGCGAACGCTGCGGCCGGAGAGAACTCCGGAGAAGCGATCCGCGATCAGATGCGCAACGTCTGTAATCCCGGCGGGATGGAAATCGGCCCCGGAAACTTCCTCGAAGGCGTCGAGGCAGCCGCAAACGGCGAAGAGATTCAGTATCAGGGCGCATCGAGTTCGACGAACTTCGACGAGAACGGCGATCCAGCCGAAGCGGCGTACGCGCTCTGGGAGTTCGACGACGATGGTGGAACGACAGACATCGAAACCCAGACCTTCGAAGGCGGTGAGCCTGACGGGGCTGGTCCATCTGCGGACGAGAGTCCCGGTGGCTTCGGCCGTGAAATCATGCTCGGAATCTTGCTGCCAGAAACCGGCGCGCTCGCATCCACGGGCGGCCCGATGATTCAGGCTGCAGAGATCCCAGCGATGCAGGTCAACGACTCCGATCTCGATCTCGAGGTCGACACGCAACTCGAAGACACCGAAACGAACTCCCAGTCGGGAGTCAGCGCGGCGAACTCGCTCGTCAACGCGGGGTACCCGTACATCTGTGGAACTGCGTCTTCTGGCGTGAACGTTCCGGTGTGTCAGGAGGTTCTCATCCCGAACGGCGTCGTCGGGTGTTCGCCGTCGAGTACCGCGCTGTCGGTGACGAACCTCGAGGACGACGGCTACATCTTCCGGACTGCGCCTTCGGACCGACTGCAGGGCCGCGTCATGGCACAGGTTGCCTCTGAAAACCTCGGTGGGTCGTCGTCTTCGACGCTCTACGTCAACAACGACTACGGACAGCAGCTCTCTGAGCGGTTCTCGGGCGTCTTCGAGGACGAGTTCGACGGAAGTATCCTGGGTCAAACTGCGTTCAACCAGGGCGAATCCTCGTACTCATCCGTCGTCAACGAGGCGATGTCCTCGTAAGTCCGGCGTCGATACGCTCCAACACACTTTTTTTATAACTGAGGTCAAGAAGCGACAGGTATCGATCGGTCGATCGACCGATTGCAGTTTGATCGACGAGGGGGCGGACCGCCCTGTTGGACGATCGCATCGACACGATACTGTTGTGCGAGCTGTACGGGTGGTTCAGCCGCCGAGGAAGTCCTGTCGCACCTGCGGATCGTTCAACAGGGTCAGCCCCTCGTCCTCGTAGCGGTTCTTGCCGTCGACAAAGACGTAGCCGCGATCACAGCGCCGAAGCGCCTTCTTTGCGTTCTGTTCGACCATCATGATCGCAGTTCCGTCGGCGTTGATCTCGTCGATCCGATCGAACATCTCGTCGACCAGATCAGGGGCAAGCCCCGCCGAGGGCTCGTCGAGTAACAATAGCTTTGGATCCAACATCAGCGCACGACCCATTGCGAGCATCTGCTGTTGGCCGCCAGAAAGCGTTCCCGCCTTCTGGTGTTTTCTTTCTTCGAGGATCGGGAATCGATCGAACACGTCACGAAGCCGGTCCTCTGGCACCTCATCGAGGATGTACGCACCCATTTCGAGATTTTCGATAACCGACAGCGAGGGGAACACGTTGTCGTTTTGGGGCACGTATCCGAGTCCAAGGTGGATGATATCCTCCGGTTTGGTTCCGGTGATGTCCGCCCCATCAAAGACGACTGATCCACCCATCAGGTCTGTAATCGCGAACACGGATTTCATCACCGTCGACTTGCCGGCCCCGTTTGGGCCGACGATCGTCACGTACTCGCCATCGTTGACGTCGAGATCAACGTCAGTGAGGATCTGTAGATCGCCGTAGCCGGCGTCCAGGTCCCGGATTGACAGCAGGCTGTCTTCGTAGAGCGTGATCTCCGTCGCAGCCGATGTCGGCTCAGCAGCATCCGTCTCACTGTTCTCAGCGTGGTCATCCGCCGTATTCGCGTCTACATCCGCCTGCGTCTCCTCGTCTGCGCCTCGATCGGACGCGGCGGCGTCTGCGTCGCTCATACCTCACCTCCGAGGTACGCCTCGATAACCTGCTCGTTGTTCCGAACTTGATCGGGTGTTCCCTCCGTGAGGATGTTACCTTGGTGCATGACGATGACTTTACTGCAGTTTTGCATAATGAGGTCCATGTCGTGTTCGACGATGAGGAACGTGTATCCCTGATCACGCAGGTCGTGGATGTGCTCGAGGAGGCGCTCTTCGAGCGTCGGGTTGACGCCGGCGAACGGCTCGTCGAGCAGCAACATATCCGGATCGGTCAAAAGTGCCCGCGCGAGTTCGAGCAGCTTTCGTTGTCCCCCCGAGAGATTGCCGGCGTACTCCTCGGCGAGGTGATCGATGTCGAAGAAATCCAACGTCTCCCAGGCCCGCTCGACAAGTTCGTATTCCTGTTGATTCACGTCTTCGCGGGCCAGCACCGATCGCCACAGCTTTTCGCCGCGTTGGTTTTTCGGTGCGACCAACATATTTTCGAGAACGGTCATCTCAGAGAGTTCGCGGGCGATCTGAAACGTTCTGACGAGCCCGCGGTTTGCAACTTCGTACGGCTCCAACCCGGTGATGTCCGTCCCGTTGAATTCGACGACTCCCGAATCTGGAGTGTGGACTCCGGTGATGCAGTTGAACGTGGTCGATTTGCCGGCTCCATTTGGTCCGATGAGGCCGGTCATTGTCCCCCGCTCAACCTCGAAGCCAGCATTGTCGACCGCAGTGATGCCGCCGAAGGTCTTGCGGAGATTCCTGACTCGAAGCGGGATCTCGTTCACGTCGGCGGTGCCTCGGGTTGCTGTCAGTTCCTCGTCGTCGCCTACGTGAGCAGGCTCCGATCGAGACTCTCCTGTTGCTTCACTCATCAGTCTCACCTCCGTCGCTCGCGAGTGATTTGTTGCCAGTCGGGCGATCGAGCGGCACACTCGAAGCGATCTCTTTTCTGTGACCGAGCAAGCCATCGGGCCGACGGTGCATCAACACAATAAGCACAACGCCCATGAGCACGAGCTGAAGCTGTCGCATATTGTCGACGGTGTACAGGAAGAACGGTACGATGTCTGCACTGAGGATGGGTGCAACCGCCTGCGAGAAGCTCGAGGGCGCACTCGGCTCGCCGAGCACAGTTTCGATGACGTTCTTTGCGTAGCGTGGTCCCTGGAACAGGAAGGCAGCAAAGATCGCCCCGCCCATGACGCTGCCGGTGTTCGAGCCTGCACCACCGATGATGAGCGCAATCCAGATGTAGAAGGTGATTCGAGGCCGGAACGTATTGGGCGTGACAGACCCTTGCGTTCCGAACCAAAGGATGCCAATGAGCCCCATGAGCGCACAGCCGACCACGAACGACTTGATTTTAAACTGGTTGGTATTCTTGCCGAGCGCGTTCGTCACGTCTTCGTCTTCTCGAATCGCTTTGAGGACGCGACCGAACGGTGAGTTCCCCGTGCGCCGAAGCAGGACATAAAATCCACCGAGGACCAAGAGTAGTACGGCCGCGTACGCAAAGGTATCGACCACCGATTTCGGGTTTCCTGGCGTGAACACCGAAATACCGTTGACGATAATTCCGATGTATATCTCTGTCCAGAGGAAGCCCTCTTGACCGGTCACCAGATCGAACGGAAGACTGAGTGCTCGGATAAGTGCCTCAAGCGGATCGGTGAAATCGAGGATGAGGCCATTTCCGCCCCCAAGCCCGAGGGTGTAGCCACCGACGGTTCCCTCACTGAGGGTGTTCGAAAGCAGCGCAAACCGCACAATTTCTGACAGTGCGATCGTGACGATCGCAAGGTAGTCCGCTCGCAGCCGCAGTGCCGGAAGTGCCGCAAGAAAGCCGAGCAGTCCTGCCGCGAGCACCCCACCGAGGATGCCAACAGACAGCGGCAACCCCAATCCACCGACTTGGGCTGCGCTCGTTCCGGTACCATATACAGGCTTCGAGATGATCGCCGTCACGTACACACCCGTTGCCATGAATCCCACAATACCGATGTTGAAAAGCCCAGTGTACCCCCACTGGAGATTGAGCGCGAGTGCGGACATCGCAAACAGCGCGATCCAAAACGTTAGTTGGCCGAGCTGATTGACAAGCCCTCGGACGGGAAAGCCAATGACGGCACCCGCGATCAAATAGAGCGCGTATGTTGCTAACAGAAGCACCAACAGCATCGTCCCGTCATTCGGAAACGTGATGCCGAAAAACGATACTTCCTCCTCATCATCGCGCTGTGCGTACTCGTCGTCCGGTTCGGTGTCTGTCATGCTGTCGACCTCCCTGCGAAAATTCCCTGTGGACGAACAACCAAAAAGAGAATCATCACGAAGAACGCGGCTGCACGGGCGAACCCGGAGGGAATCCAGATCACTGCAGTCGATGCAACGATGCCAATGATTAGTCCACCGACGATCGCCCCGTAGACCGATCCGATTCCCCCGAGAATGACCGCCGCGAAGATGAGCAACAACAACAGCCAGCCGTCGTTCCAGCTCAGCGTCCCCTTCCAGAGAACAAACATAAAGCCGGACACGCCGGTCAGTCCACCGCCAATGATCCACGTCGCCCGGATGACTCGCTCTGTCGGAATGCCGGTAATCCGTGAGAGCGACTGATCATCGGACATGGCCCGCATCGCCTTGCCGAGTTTGGTCCGCTGCAACAGGAGGTGGACGCCGAGCATCAAGCCACCGGCAACAACAATGAGCGCCAGATCGTGCATCGTGAACACGACCGATCCATCGATGATTGTCGGTCTGATGTCTGGAACTGCCCCAGCAGCGGTTGTTCCACGCGTCCCGGGATCGAAGACGAATCGGAGGAGGTATCTGATCGCGAAGGCAGCCCCGATACTCGTGATGAGGAGTGGAATACCGCCCGATCCACGGATCGGCTTGAATACGAATCGATCCATAAGCAGGGCGAGCGCGATCGTAAACCCGCAGGCGACGATCAGTCCGGCGACCACTGCCAGCGGCGTTGAGACGACATTAATTCCAAGCGTTCCGCCGAAAACCGAGCCGCCTGCACCGACCAAAAGTAGCGATCCAACACTCGATTCTGCGCCGAACCCACCCGCGATGAGATATGTCGTCGCCCAGCCGGCGAACGCGCCGGCAGTGATGTAATCCCCATGTGCGAAGTTCGCGAAATTGAGGATGCTATACGTCATCGAGAGCCCGATACCAGCCAGCCCGATCACCAGCCCCCGCATGAGTCCATCCCATAACAAGGAAAGTATCCGAGAAAACGTGATATCGCCCGTTGCGAGCTGCCGGACGACGTCAATGATCAACACAACTCCGACGACTATCAGGAAGGCAGCCATCGGATTTTTTGTGACCAGCTGCCGCCCGTTCTGTACTATGTTTGCTGTTTCCATGCGTGCCTCTTACACAGTTGGATGATGATGTGATTATATAAAACTTCTCAGACCGAGATCATCGTGGCTCGGGTATCAATTTCTGCCGCCCGAGTCGTATTAATACGATTTATGATACGAATTAGTAGACAGATGTCCATATCAACTCTCCGACGGTGGAAACTAACAGCTGCGCGTTTGTCACACGTCGGCACAGTCTGGACACCGCATCTGCCCATTGACCTGTGTCAGCTCGGCGCTCAAGGAGCCACAGACCTCACAGATGCTGTGTTGTGGCTCTGTGTCCTCATCGGCCTCGTAGCTGGGATCACTCATCCGATCGACCCGCCCGTTATTTGCGACGGTATCTGGCTCGCCCACGGCCAGCAGTAGGTCCCGTTCAGTGACGACGCCGATCGGCCCCTCGCCGTTGACGACAAGTACCGAAGCCGCATCGTCTGTCACTAACTGCTTGCGGACTGCCGAGAGTCCGGCATCATCTGGCACTGTTGGGACGGTCGCATCCATGATCTCGTTGACAGGGGAATCGACCAATTCGCTCTCGAGGGTCGCTTCGAGTAGTTCGTGAATTGATACCTGACCGATCGGTTCGTGGCCGCGCATCACGACAACGCAGTTTGCTGTCTCTTCAACGGCTAGTGAGGCTGCATCTGCGATGGTATCCGATTCGCTTACGCCGACAAACTCGTGGCGCATCACATCACGTGCTGTGCTATCTGTGTGCATGACCGTATCTACGAGCCAACGCGGTAAAAACTATGTGCGGAATCATTATATTTTCTGCCGTCGTACATCCATGACGTATGGCGTTTTCTTCCGGTTCTCGTAGCGTCCGATCGCTTCGTGACTCTTGAGTGGAGGGTGTCTCTCTGTGTTGTGTTTCGAACCAAGAACGTACTTCACGGCTTCTTGGCGTGATAATCAGTAGCTGTACTTCTCAGCGTGATAATCAGTAGCTGTACTTCTCAGCGTGATAATCAGTAGCTGTACTTCTCAGCGTGATAATCAAAAACTGTACCTGTCGTCCCCCCAATTTGACTGCAGTTACTCCAATTTGATGGAGCGCTGCGGCGGTCGCCATCGAATCCTTCCCGATTTTTTGGTGAAAAAAGCGCAAATCCGAACCCACTTATCCTGTGATATCCATCCACACGCAATGACAGTACAAGTTGGCATTCTTGGCGCGACGGGCGCGGTCGGACAGCGGTTCATTCAACTGCTCGACGATCACCCAATCTTCGAGATTGCTGCGTTGACTGCGAGCGAGCAGAGTGCAGGCAAGACGTACCGCGAAGCGGCCAAATGGCGGGTCAACACGCCGATTCCCGAAGAGATCGCCACAATAGAGGTCGGTCGAACAGATCCAGCGGACGTGCCTGACGACGTTGATCTGCTCTTTTCCTCGCTGCCTTCCAGCGTCGCTGCGGAGGTCGAACCGGCGTTCCTCGAGGAGGGGTACGTGATGTCGTCAAACTCCTCGAACGATCGGATGGCCGAGGACGTCCCGCTGACGATCCCCGAAATCAACCCCGACCACCTCGGGCTGATTGAGGTCCAGCGAGACAATCGCGGCTGGGATGGCGCGCTCGTGAAGAACCCCAACTGCTCGACGATCACGATGGTGCCGACGCTGGCGGCACTTGACGAGTTCGGGCTCGATCGCGTCGACGTAACGACCCTGCAGGCCGTCTCAGGGGCGGGCTACTCGGGTGTCACGTCGATGGAGATCATCGACAACGCGATTCCACACATCGGCGGCGAGGAGTCAAAGATGGAAACTGAATCCAGAAAGCTGCTGGGCTCGTTCGACGGCGCAGAACTGTCGATGCACGACGCGTCAGTCAACGCCTCGTGCAACCGGATCCCGACGCTGGATGGCCATCTCGAGAGCGTGTTCGTTGATCTTGCCGACGAACCTTCGCCAGCAGAGGCGCGGCAGGCACTCGCGGCGTACCCCGGAATCGACCTGCCGAGCGCGCCCGACCAACTCATCCACGTGTTCGACGACGACGAGCCCGATCGCCCGCAGCCACGGCTCGATCGCGACCGTGCGGAGGGAATGCAAATAAGTGTTGGCGGCGTCGCTCCCACGCCACAGGGGCTGAAGTACAACTGTCTTGCACACAACACGATCCGCGGTGCTGCCGGGGCGAGCGTCCTGAACGGCGAGTTGCTCGTCGAAGAAGGCTGGATCTGAGCGCGACCTGTATCGTCGACGCCTAGAGGAAGACGTGGAACGCAACTACCAGTGCGATTGAGATGCAGATTACAAACATGATAACCACAGCCACCGCTGAGAGGTTCCCGCGGTCGTTCGCGGCGACACCGAACCGCAATCCCTCATTCATGTTCTGATATTCTCGTGGTCCGCAGCGGATGGTCGCTGTTCGATGTCACCGTATTAATAGCGTACGTGCTAGTTATCAGAAGTAATATTTAGGTGGTTGGACAGCGGTGCCGCTTACAGCGCGGATTCGAGCACCGAGATTGGATGCGGCGGCATCGACTCGCCGTCACGATCGCCAAGTTGCGATCGACAGGAACCACCGGGTGCGATCACGCGGTCGGCCTCGCTCTCGTCGATCTTCTCGAAGAGGATTGAGCCGATCGCCTGGGAAAGCTCGTAGTGTTCGGACTCGTATCCGAACGAGCCGGCCATGCCACAACAGCCCGAATCCAACGGTGTGATATCGAATCCAAGCCGATCGAGGACAGCCGGGGTGTGGTGATCCTTTGCGATCGCCTTCTGGTTACAGTGGCCGTGGTACGCCAGCCGATCAGCTGGCGGTGTGACCGAGAGCTGCTCGTCGATCCGGTGGACATCGAGGAACTCCATGACCCCGTAGGCGTTCGCACCGACGGTCTGGACGGCATCTCCGGCGAGCAGATCGCCGTACTCGTCCTGGAACATCACGGCGTCAGCGGGCTCGACGAACAGCACCGACCAGTCTTCCTCGACTTTCGGCTTTAGTGCTTCAACGTTCCGTTGGGCACACTCACGTGCGTCGTCGAGAAACCCAAGTGAGTACGCCGCCCGGCCGCTCGGCGCGAGATCGGCTGGGATGTCGACGTGGACACCGGCGGCTTCGAGGACGCGAACTGCCGCGCGGCCGGTCTCCGGATAGCTGTAGTTCGTGTACGTATCGGGGAACAACAGGACCTTGTGGTCGGCGTCTTCGAATGGGATCGCTGCGCCGCCGCGTTCGTCGAACCAGTCGACGAGCGTCGTCCGGGTAAACGTCGGGAGTTCTCGATCGGGCGCGATCCCAACCATTCGGTCCATGAGCCACCGCGCGCCTGGTACCTCCGGTCCGATATTCGAAAGCGGTGCGATCGCGCTCGCAAGTTGGGCATACCGATCGATGTGCCCGAAGAGTCGATCGCGAAACGACGAGCCCGATCGCTCGTGGGTTGCGTGTTTGATTTCGACTTTGAGCTTCGCCATGTCGACACCCGTGGGGCAGTCGCGCTTGCAGCCCTTACAGCCGACGCACATGTCGAGGACCGTCTCCTGAAAGCGATCGCTGTACAGCTCTGCTTCGGGGAGATCACCGCTTATTGCCGCCCTGAGGAGGTTCGCTCGCCCGCGGGTTGTCTGTTGTTCGTCTTCCGTCGCCCGGTAGGTCGGACACATCGTCCCCGAATCGGTCTGTCGGCAGGTTCCACAGCCGTTACACAGCTCCACGAGGTGCGAAAAGCCACCTTCCTCCGAAAAGTCTTGAACCGTCTCTCGCTCTGTGGTTTCGTAGTCTGCGCCGTACCGGAGGTGATCCCGCATGTCTGTGGGATGTTCGTCGGTGTAGACGACCTTCCCGGGGTTCATCCGCCAGTCAGGATCGAACGTGGTCTTCAGTTCCTGAAAGGCCGACCAGAGCGCCGGCCCGTACATTTTCGGGTTGAACTCTGTCCGTGCGAGTCCGTCGCCGTGCTCACCCGAGAACGCGCCGTGGTGCTCGACGACGAGATCCGTTACATCGTCGGCGATCGAGTGCATCGTCTCGATCCCCTCAGTCTCCTTCAACGAGAGGATTGGCCGGATGTGGAGCGTTCCGCTGCCAGCGTGGGCGAAGTACGCCGCCGACGTGCCGTGTTTGTCGAGGACATCTCGAAATGCGTCGACGTACTCGGCCAGTTCCTCGGGCGGGACCGAGGCGTCTTCGATGAACGGATACGGCTTCGCGTCGCCTTCGAGGCTCATCAAAAGCGGGATCGCCGCCTTTCGAAGCTTCCACAGTTCGGCCTGCGCGTCAGGGTCGTAGGCTTCCCTGACGGCAAAGGCGTCCCCGTCGTCAACGAAGTCAGCAGTGAGATCGGCGATCGCGTCCTCGAAGCCGGCGCGATCGGCTGTCCCGATTACCTCGTTGTCGAACTCAATGAGTAGCGACGCGGCAGTTCCCTCTGGGATCGCCTCGACGTACTCGCGGTACTCCGCGGACCCTTCGGCGAGGCGAAACACCTCATCGTCCATCAGTTCAACGCCACTGACCGGATGGGAAAGCGCGACAGGAACGGCGGCCATCGCGTCGATCAGATCGTCAAAACAGTACAGCGCGAGCGCTGTCTGCTCCGGCTTCGTCACGAGTGACAGCTCCGCTTCAACGACGACGCCAAGCGTTCCCTCAGCGCCGACAAACAGCTTTGAGAGGTTGATTACCTCCTCACCCGCGTCGTTCTCGTAGATTACCTTGTGGAGGTTGTATCCCGAGACCGATCGCTTCAGGGTCGGATACCGCGTATCGATCTCGGCTGCGTTGTCCTCGACGAGTCGGCGAACCGCCCGGTACAATTCCGCTTCACGGTCGTCACCGGCGACGAGGCGATCCCACTCCTCGCTGTCGAGAACGACTTCGCCGGTCTCGATTACCGAGCCATCCGCGAGCACGACCGTGAGTGATTCTGTGTAGGCGTCGGTGATCCCGTAGCGTACGGAGTGTGCCCCTGTCGAATTGTTGCCGATTCCCCCGCCGACGGTTGCCCGTGCCGAGGACGCCGGATCGGGCGCGAATTTCAGCCCGTAGGGGGCGAGCGCGTCGTCAAGATCGTCCTGTACAACGCCCGGTTCGACGATCGCTCGCCTGCTGTCCGGATCGATCTCGAGGATCGAATCCATGTGGCGCGAGAGATCGAGCACGAGACACCCCGGACCGACTGTCTGGCCCGCGAGCGATGTCCCCGCTCCGCGAGCGAGGACCGGCAATCCGTGTGCTGCGGCGATCTCCATCGCGACCCGCACGTCTTCGACATCAGTGGGAAATACGACTCCGGCGGGCTCCGCACGATAGATGCTCCCGTCGGTCGCGTACAGCACCCGCGCGTACTCGTCAAACCTGATTTCCCCACGGAGGCGATCGGCCAATGCCTCGGCTGCTTCGGCCCACTCGTCGGTCTCCAGCGGGCGAATGTGCTCGGAGTCCGTAATATCATATGTGGCCGCATCCTCAACTGCCATGTCTTAATCTCTGCAATTAATCATTATAAATTTGAGTATCGTCGGAGCTATCAATTCGGCGCACCCACGAGGCGGCATGCGACTGGCACGGATCGACACCCCGGACGGAATCAAGCAGGGACCGATCGATGACGGCGCTGTCGAGAGCGACGGTGAGCGGTACGAGATCGGCACTGATGGGACGTTGGCCGCGCCGTGTACTCCGACTTCGATCTACTGTGTCGGACGGAACTACACGGCAACGCTCGACCAGATGGCGTACGATCGTCCTGACGAGCCGGGCTTCTTTATCAAGCCGCCGGGATCGATCGCCGCCCACCGCGAGAAAATTCCGTACCCCTCGTTCACCGAAGAGCTGACTTACGCCGGCGAACTCGCTGCCGTAATCGGCGAGCGCTGCCACCGGCTTGCGTACGAAGAGGCCGAGTCGGTCATCCGCGGATACACGATCATGAACGACCTTGACGCGCTGGATCAGCAGGGCCGAACAGCCCGCAAGGCGTTCGTCGGATCAGGGCCTCTCGGTCCGTGGATCGAAACCGATCTCGATCCGACGGCGATCGACATGTACACCGAGATCAACGGCGACAGAAGACAGGAGTCGAACACTGAGTTGATGCTGTTCGACCCCTTCGAGATCGTCTCGTACCTCTCAGAGCGATTCGTCTTCGAGCCCGGCGACGTCATCGCCTTCGGGAGCCCGGCGAACCCGGGAACCGTCGAGCCGGGCGATACGATCGAGATTACCTACGACGGCGTCGGGACGTTATCGAACACGATCGCCGAACCGGTCGGATCGGCCGTTGCGTGGCGAAAATAACATGCCGTTGCGTGGGGCGACAGCGAGAGACCGCTACGCTACGCGGTTTTCGAGATCTTCACCCGAGTCAAGCGCCGTGACGTTCGCCGCGAGGATGTCGCTCAGCCGTTCGTAGTAGTACGGCGTGTGGCCCGCGTTGTGTGGGGTGATCTGGACGTTGTCGAAGTCCCAAAGCGGGTGTCCTGGCGGGAGCGGTTCAGGATCAGTGACGTCCAACACCGCGCCCCCGAGGCGGTTCGATCGGATCGCAGAGACGAGCGCGTCGGTGTCGACGACCGGGCCGCGGGCAATGTTGATGAGCGTCGCGTGCGAGGGGATTGTCAACAGCGCGTCGCTGTCGATCAGTCCCTCGGTCTCGTCGGTGAGGGGGCAGGCGAGAACGAGATGGTCCGTCCGCGCGAGTGCCTCGTGGAGCCGATCGAAACCCATCACCTCGTCAGTTGGTCCACCCTTCTCAGGAGAGTAGCGGACGCCGATCGTTTTGACGCCAAACGGTTCGAGCCGCTCGGTGATTGCGTGGCCGATAGCACCGAGGCCAACAATAGTCACCGTCGATCTCTGTAGCTCTCGCGTCTGGAACGACCGCCACTGGTGGTCCTCGGCCTGCCGAATCGCTCGAGGGAAATCACGCGCCTGCATGACGAGCGCGCCCACGACGTACTCGGCGATATTCGGTCCGTGGACTCCTGAAGCGTTCGTCACGGCAACGTCGTTCGCTTCGAGTGTTGAGATTGGGAGGTGACCGGTCCCAGCGTAGATGCACGCGAACAGATCGAGATTCTCAGCCCGTTCGAGGTCGTCTGTGTCCAGATTGAAGCCCGTGGCGATCCGCGCGGATTCGAGGAACTTGCGCTCTTCGCTCGGCGTTCGGGCGATTACGACCTCACGATCGGGCAGGCGCTCACGGATCGCGGCGGCGTATTCGCCCATCGCGAGGCCGTGGATCTTCTGGCGAAGCACGACGATGTCTGGATCCTGCATGCCCGTACGCAGATACTGAAATCCAAAGAAACCACCCTTCCCGGAAAAGCCCGAGCCGGATTTCGACACTGATCAAACGCCGATAGCCGACGACGGTCCGGAGCGTTTAATAGCTAAACGCGGCCCGTTGAGGGTATGGAACGGACAGACGTGGCAATCGTCGGTGGCGGCCCCGCCGGTTCCTCCGCGGCGCATGCGGCCGCCAGCGCCGGCGCGGATGCGATCGTCCTCGAAAAGGGGGTCCCGCGCGCCGATCGCGAGGGACTCGGCCCCGACTCGACGGACGCGGCCGGCATCTTGGACTACTGGGTCGACATCATGGACATTGATCCCGCAGAGTTTGACGACGGGATCATCCACCAGACGCTCGATCGCGCGGAGTTCATCGGACCCACTGAGTCGGTGACGCTGCGATCGACCGGGATCGACTCTTCGTACGATCACTTCGGGTACACCTTCTTCCGGGCGAAGTTTGACGACTGGATGCGCGACAGAGCCGAGGACGCGGGTGCGGAGTACCGGGTCAAGGCTTCAGTCAGAGACGTCGAGACCGATCTTGACGCTTCGGGTGAAGGCCCGCGACACGTGGTGCAGGTCGCAAACGGGGATCAGATCGGCGCGGACTACCTGATCCTCGCAGACGGCCCACAGCGGACCGTGACGAACCGTATGCTCGATCGATACCTCCCGGACGGCTCGAAGGCCTCCGAGCGACTCGCCTCGCGTACCGTCAACCACATCGCGTATCAGGAGTACCGCGAGTTTCCCGAGGAGGTCTTCAAAGAAGTCCAACACGCGATCAAGTTCTGGTGGGGCGTCATGCCCGGCCACACCGCGTATCCGTGGGTCTTCCCGAACGACGAGCCGATCTGTCGTGTTGGGTTGACGATGCCGATCGGCCTCGACATCGACGATATCGAAAATCGGGATGACTACGCACTGTTGCGCCCTGAGGACGACCGGATCCCCAAAGGCAGTGAGTACATTCACCGCCTGCTCGAATGGGAGTACGGCGATGAGTACGACATCGAGTCGGACTTTCCGATCGTCGAGACCCGCGGCAAGCGAAAAGGCACCGAGACGTATCCGATCTCCTCGACCAAGCCGATCGACTCGCCCGTCGACGCCGGGATTGCCGTCGCCGGCGGTGCGATGGGGACGACGTCAGCGTTCCACGAGGGCGGCGATCACGTCGCAATTCGGACCGGCGCGATTGCCGGCGAACTCACAGCGAAGGGCGATCTCTCAGGGTACAACGACGCCTGGAAGGACGCGATCGGCGACGAAATCCTGCGGAACGTCACCTTTGCCGAACTCGCTCGTGGCTACGAGCCGGCCGACTGGGACCGGACGTTCAAAACGACGGCAAATATGCTCGCCGATGGGGGGCTTCGATCGTTCAACAAGAAGTTCACCGCGAGCGTCGGTGGGATGAAGATTCTGTACCGGTACAAAAAACAGAAGCGATCGTTCCGCAAGAAGGGCTACACCCAGCTCACCGAAGACGAATACGTCTACTGAACCTCCGAACCGACGATCGAACCACAACACTCAGCGGAACTGCATCCCGCCGTTGAGATTGACGATTTCTCCCTGTATATACTCGGTTTCGAGGAGATACTCGATTGTCTCTGCGACCGTCTCTGGCTGGCAGGCGTACGCCGGGAGGTGGGTATCGACGTTCTCGTGTCCTCTGAACTCGACTGCCTCTAAGTATTCGAGAATCTCATCGTTCATTGCCGTCTCGACGGGTCCGGGCGCAACCGCGTTGACCTGCAGGCCCTCCTCGCCGTACTCACGGGCGAGCGCCCGAGTCAGGCCGTGAAGACCGGCTTTGCTCGCGGCGTAGCTCGCGTCGACGGTCCCAGCCGTGCCGCCGATCGAGGAGACGAACACCACGTCCCCGCCCGGGAGGAGGTGGTCGATCGCGGCTCGGGTGACGTAGAATGCACCGGTGAGGTTCGTCTCGATCACGCGGTGCCACTGGTCGTCGGTCGTCTCGCTCGTCCGTGCGGGATCGACGATACCGGCACTGTTCACGATCGCATCGAGGCCGCCAAGCGCCTCGACAGTCGTTTCGACCATGGCGTCCGCTGCGGCGGAATCAGTGAGATCTCCCTGCACGGCCACCGCGTCCGATCCCGCGCGCTGAGCCTTCCTAACGACCTCCTCCGCGGCTGCAGCGGATTCGTTGTATCCCACCGCAATGTCATAGTTTCCAGCCAACTGTCTCGCCGTTGCCCGGCCGATCCCGCTGCTCGCACCGGTTATGAGCACTCGCATAATATTAGCAACTAATATTTCCAACTAATTACTTCTGGTTTTGCGCCGCTGGCGATCGACAGCGCGTCGGCTCGACGACGAGGGGTGACAGGTGAAGCTACGCCAGGAACTAGACCGTCGCTGCTTTCTTTCGGGTAATGTACCCGGCGACGCGGTTTCGGACGCCTTTCGACTCGATCGTCGTGAGCTGGGCGACGTTCTGTTTGTTCGTTTCGAAATCTGTGTTGAACGCCTGCGGATAGCGCTCGAGGAGCGCCAACGCGAGCTGTTTGATGTATTTCGGCTTGATTGCCATACCGTCAGGTACCCTTGTCGAGCACTAAAACGATTCGTTCTGTGGTTTCTCTTCGGTGTCCAGCGAAGCCGATCTCACCCGTTCAAAGCGACAATCCGCGGATTGACACGCCTGCCCCAGTTTCGACCCGGCCGATCGTCCGACCATCGGTCTGTGCAGCGAGCGATTCAGCAGCGTCCGCATCGGCGATCGCGGCGACAAAACCCGTTCCCATGTTGAACGTTCGGTGCATCTCCTCGTCGGAGACGTTGCCGCGCGCTTGGATGAACTCGAACACGGGCTGGGCGTCGAATGGATCGTCGATCGCGTAGTGGTGCTCGCCAAGCCGTTCGAGGTTCGTCCACCCACCACCAGTAATGTGAGCGGCCCCTCGGACGCCAGCCTCCCGCATTGGATCGAGCAGGTTGGTGTAGATCCGCGTCGGTTCCAACAGCGCCTCGCCGATCGTTTCGTAGCCTTCGAAAGGACACGGATCCGTGTAGGAGCCGTCATCCATTGTTGCCGCTTTGCGCGCGAGCGTGAGACCGTTCGAGTGAATCCCTGAAGACGACCACCCGACGAGCGTGTCGCCCGACTGGGCCTCGCCGTCGAACAGGGCGTCCTTCCTGGCCAATCCGGCGCAGGCACCAGCGAGATCGAGGCCTCGGACGACCTCCGGCATTACTGCGGTCTCACCCCCAACGAGTTCGATACTCGCGGCCGCTGCGCCAGCGGCGAGGCCCTCACCGATCTGTTCGGCAAAGCGCTCGTCGGGCGTGTCGATCGCCAGATAGTCGACGAACGCAACCGGCCGGACGCCCGCCGCGACGAGATCGTTGACGTTCATCGCGATACAGTCGATGCCGACCGTCGAGTAGTCCTCGAGTGCCTCGGCGACGAGCAGCTTCGTGCCGACGCCGTCGGTCGCGAGCGCGAGATAGCGATCGCCGATGTCGAACAGCCCGGCGTAATCACCCGTCCCCTCGCCGGCTGCACCGACAAGCGCCGCGGTCGCCGCCTCGCTGGCGTCGATATCCACGCCTGCGTCGGCGTACGTTAACTCGTCGTCAGCTGTCTCGCGCTCTCCAGCGCCGTTTGCGTCATCCGGCGTCTCGCTCATGGCTCAGTTGGGTTCGCGATCGGACAAAACCCTACTGATTGTCGCGGCGGATATATCCATCAATGTGGGTATTTGCGACCTCACAGTCGAATTAAATCTCACAATCGTGTATGTGACGCTCCAGAAATCTAGAGGCCGATCGTCGAAAGTGCAAGCAGCGTCGCGATCACGCTCGGAACAAACACCGCGGCCCAGATGAGTTTGCTCCACGTGAGCACCGTCTTGCCGTCCAGTGGGCCGTACGGGATCATGTTGAACGCCGCTAAAAAGAGGTTGATCACGAGGCCGTAGGCACCGATCTGCCCGATGATGCCACCGATCGAAGAGCCAACGAGGAACACTGGGACAAAGATGACCGCAAGCACGAGGTTCGTCACCGGGCCAGCGATCGCGATGATGCCGTTCTCACGCTGGGTGATGTACCCTCGGTGGTGAACCGCGCCAGGAGCGGCGAAAATGAACCCCAACATCGCACTCATGATTGCGAGAAACAACATGCTGTAGTCAGCGCGGAACGCCGCAGTCTGGCCGAATCGAACTGCGACGACTTTGTGCGCCACCTCGTGCAAGAGGAATGCGACACCCGCGGTGAGCAGGCTCACAAACAGCAGCGGTCCCGCGATGATCGACCCGATCGCGCCTGCGCCGCCGCCGAAAAACAGCGCGAACGCGAGGCCGAGCGCGACCCACGCGATCGCGAGGTCTTTGAGCTCCGAATTGCTGAACTGGTAGCCAGCGATGGTGTGTCCACCGCTCATCGCACCAGCCCCCAGATAAGTTCGGCACTGTTTCTCGCTCCGTCAATCATCAATTGCGAGACGCCCTCGATGCCGCCGAGATCGGCCGCAAACAGCGGCAACACATACGTTACAAACAAGACACTCGCGATGATGCTGCCGACGTTGGTAAGCGCAACGATCATGATGAGCTTGAACAGCGGGACGTCGAACATGTCCGAGAGAATATCACCGACTGGACGGGTCTCGTCGGACAACAGCTCGTTGAGCGTCGAGATGTCGCCGATGTTGACAGAAAGGTGTCGAAGCTCGAGGTAGCCGGTGAACCACCCCGGTGCCAAAAGCGGGTTGATCGAGGTCATCCACGCGACCGCACCGCCAACGCCCGCCGAGCTCCAGCGTGCGCCTGCGAGCTTCGCGAGCCCAGCAGCGAACACTGCGTTGATGAGGAACCACGCGCCGAACAGTCGCAGGAGGAAGCCGTTCCTGACGCCGGCCATCGCCAACAGGATAAAAAACGAAATGAGCGCGATCGAGATACCGTATGCGATGAGCTTGCCCCACGGAATCCCACGTCCTCGCTCGGTCCCCGTGATCGATTCCATCGGCGGTAGGGATGTCGATTCGGCGAGATACCCTTCGATCCCCTCGCGGTGGCCTGCGCCGACGACCGCCAGGACGTTATACCCTGCTTTGCGCAATCCGACGAGCTGGTGGGCGATGTAGGCGTCGCGCTCGTCAATGAGCGCTTCGGCTCCGCCCGGGCTGAACTGGCGGAACTCCTCCATCATCATCGTCACCACGTCGGCGTCGGTGAGCTCGTCGATGTCCAGATCGTCGATTCCGCCGTGTTCGGCTTCGGTCGGGCCACGGAGCCCGATCAGGCCGGCTGCGAGCACGCCGACTGCGACGCCAGCAGCGATACCCAGCGTGAGGCTGCCGAGCACGGTGATCACAAAGTCGCCGAGAAATCGAGTTACGATCCCATCGGCGAGCCCGAACCCAACGCCACCAACGATGCCAACGCCGACTCCGCTCGCGATCGCCGCGTAGAGGCGATCGTCACCCGAGAGAAACGCGCCGCCGAGGGTATCGACGGCGATCGCAACGGCGCCACCCAGCAGGAGGCCGCCAGTCACACTCGTCAGCAAGGCACTTGAGATCCCGAGTGTCCCGCCGAAGATCGCGATTCCCGGTCCGGCGAGCAATCCGAGGATCAATCCGACCATGATACCGACGACCCGCCGATCGGTAATTCCGAACGCTAAGCCGCCGATCATTCGAAGCTTCTCGAGGAGGGTCATCCGCGCCCAGAAGCGCTGGATCGTCTCTTGGATGTCTCGATCGACGAGTGCAACGTCGATTCCGTGCGCTTCGGCGGTTTCGATTGCCGCGAGCATGTCCGCACCGGGTTGGACGTCGAAGCGCTCGCCCAGGCGGGTCTGGACGTACGAGAGCATCCAGTAGGCGAGGAACTGAAACACTGTATTGCCGCTGAGCAGATCGCTCGCGTTCAGATCCTCTGGCTCTTCGCCCTGCATCTGCCGATAGCGACCCTCATCAAGCTCGACGGCGACGATGTCGGGTGACTCCTCGCCGATCGCCGATTTCACCTCATCGACGCTCTGTTGGGAGACGTGTGCGGTGCCGACGACAGTAACGCTGCCGGCTCCGTCCGGCTTGGCGGTTGTCGTGTCCGCGGGCGTACTCATTGGGCCAGCTACACAGTCTCGCCGTTTACTTGTGTCGAACTGCGATCGCAGCTACTCATGGCCGTCTCCGTCTTTACATACTACACAGACGCGAAAACAGAAGATTTGTACGTCTGCGGGCCACTCTATGGCGATATGGCGAAGCTCCTGCCCTCCCTCTCCGACGTGCCGCCGGCGACGAACGAGGAGCCTCGCGTTGTCGGTCTCGACAGCGAGGATGCGGACTCGGTCATCAACGCCCTCTCATCGGAAACCGCTCGAACCGTCCTTCACGCACTCCACGATCGCCCGGACACCCCGGCCGAACTCGCCGATCGGGTCGACACCACGCTCCAAAACGTCCAGTACCACATCAAAAAACTCGAGGCCGCTGAGCTGGTCGAGGTCGTCGATACGGTCTACTCTGAAAAGGGCCGTGAAATGAACGTCTACGCGCCCGCTGACGAACCGCTCGTGTTGTTCGCTGCCGCAGAGTCCGATCGGACTGGTATCAAAGAGACGCTCATGAGCCTGCTCGGGGCCGTCGGCCTCCTCGGCGTGGTGAGCCTATTGATCCAACGATGGGCTGGAACCCAGCAGGCTGCACAGACCAGCGGTGGTGACGCTGGAGCGATGACCGCTGAAGAGACCGAACAGGCTGACAGTGCCGGCGACGATGCCGCAATGGACGCGGATGCGGCAGCCGCTGACGAACCGGGCGTGCTCGAGCAGATCGTCGATTTCCTCGGTGCCGCAGTCACAGACGCGATCGACGCGATCGTCAGCCTCGAACCCGGAGCAGCGTTCTTTCTCGGCGGACTCTGTGTGCTACTCGTCGGGTTCGCCGTGTGGTACCGCGCTGGAAATCTGTAAGCCTCGCGAGATCGCCACTGGCGATGCGCCTAGAGGAACAGCTATTCATACCTCCACCATATATGTGTGAACATGGAACATACGGCCCGCATCGAGGGAATCGGTATGGGTGTCGGTCCAGACGGCGCGAGCGTCCCTGCGGTGATCCTCGAAGCCCAAAACGAGTACGTCCCGATCTTCATCACTGACGATCAGGCACAGTCAATCCAGCTCGCACTTGAGCGTCAGACCTTCGAACGACCGCTCACGCACGACTTGCTGGTGGAAATGGTAACGGAGTTCGGCGGTGCGATCGACAGCGTCCGGATCGACGACCTCGCAGATGGAACGTTCTTCGCAAAGGTGACTGCCGAACGATACGAAGACGGCGAGCCCGAGCCGTTCACGTTCGACGCGCGTCCGAGTGACGCGCTCGCCATCGCGGTCCGGATCGACTGTCCGATCGTAATCTCTCAGGATGTGTTGGACGCCGCCGGTCGCCCGCCATCGACGATCGACGTCCAGGACACCGACGACGCCGACGCTAGCCATGAACACGCGCTTGACACCCGCGAAGATCCCGAACACGAACCCGACGGCCACTGATACGCACAGCTACCTCTCCCCGGCACTGGTCTCAATTTCTGACGTGGAGGGCGTGCTATCGCCGATCGGTCGATCCTCCCGGAATCATCCCTGTTCTTTGGCTTGCGCTTCCGCCACGAGTGTTTCGCCCTCGTCAGTGGCGACAGTTAACTCCGGAACTGCAACAGGCGTATTGTCTTCGTCGATAGCGACAAAGACAAAGTACGACTCGGTCGTCTGCTCACGCTCACCATTGGTTGGGTCTTCGCCGTAGGCTCGCACGCGGACTCGGATACTCGTGCGGCCGGCCTGGTAGACGTACGCCTGTAAAAACGCGATGTCGCCGATCTGGAGTGGTTGGGTGAAGTCAACTGAATTGATGTGGGCGGTCACGCACGGCTGGCCCGCAAACCGCATTGCACTCATCGCGGCCACTTCGTCCATCCAGTGGAGCACCCGGCCGCCGTGGGTTGTCCCGTAGTTGTTGGCGTGGTGTGGCTGCACGCGGTTTCGATCCTCGATGAAGGTATCCATCAGTTCAACCATTACTCGTCAGTTCGTCGGGGACAGTAACAAACCCACCGACGCACCAACGTGGTCTTGGTTCGTACGATCGACGGCGTCTGATTGAGCCGGACGAGCGCGGCCGATCACGGATCGGGCCGCCGACCGAGGGTGACCGTCTCGACGACTTCTTGGCCGTCACGGCGGACAGTCACGTCGACCCGATCGCCGGGCGACGTTTCGAGTGCGAGATACCGTGACAACGACGACTGGTCGACGATCGGCGTATCATCCAGCCGGCGAATTACGTCGCCGCCGATCGGGTAGCTTGTCCCGTTGACCGTTTCTGACTCGGGAGCGCCCTGTAACATCCCGGCGGACGGGCCATCATCAGGAACCTCGACGACCATCACCCCACGGGTATCCGGCAGATCGTTGAGTTCTGCGAGCTGTGGATCGACCGGGACAGACCTGATTCCAAGCCGTGAGTGGTCATAGTCGCCGTCAGTCGCCAACGCGGGGAGGACGCGGCGGGCCAACGCCGCCGAGATGGCGAAGCCGATGTTCTCGCCGCTCGTCGCCGAGACGACCCCGGCGACCCGCCCGTCGGTTGTGAGAAGCGGCCCGCCGCTGTTGCCGGGATTCAGCGCTGCATCTGTCTGCACGGTGTCGGCGATCGAGTAGCCGAGCGGTCCCGGAAGCGATCGGTTTCGACCGCTTATTACGCCCTGGGTGATCGTTTCCGGGAGATCGAGCGGTGCGCCGATCGCGATCACCGGCGCGCCAATTGGCGGAACGCGATCGACGAGCGACAACGAGACTGCGTCATCGGGCACGCCGTCGATCCTGACCACCGCGAGATCGCTGTACGGATCCCGGCCGACGAGCGTACCCTCGTACCACGCGCCCTCGTGAAACGTGACGTTAATGTCTGCGTCCTCAGGGATGACGTGATCATTCGTGACGAGTAGCCGATCGCCCGCACCGTCGACGTCGGCTGGATCGATGAGGAATCCCGATCCTTGTCCTCGCCCCATGCCGTCGGTGGTTTCGATCTGTGCGACGGCAGGAACTGTCGCCTCGTAGAGATCGACGTATCCCTCTGAAGCGACGCTGGGTGATGCGTTTTCGACACCAACAGTCGGTGGACTGCTCGTCGACTGTGTGGCATCTGCGGATTCACGTGTCGTGATCGGCGCGGTACACCCCGCGACGAGTACGGCCGCGGCAGTCGAGAGCACCCCGCGTCTGGTCGGTTCCATGCGATCGGTTGGCAGCGGGTGAATAAAAACGACTGGTGTGGTTCATCACAGCCTGCAATCATATCGCTCACGACGGCCAGTTGCACCGATTGCAAGGTTCAAATGCCCCCGCCCGTACGATACGTGTATGAACGGTAATCGGTTCGGTCGTCTGTTTCAGGTGACGACCTACGGGGAGAGCCACGGAAAGGCGATGGGTGTGACCGTCAGCGGCTGTCCAGCGGGTTTGGCGCTCGACGAAGACGACATTCAGTACGAACTCGATCGCAGAAAACCCGGCCAGTCGATGATCACGACGAGCCGTGGTGAGCCCGACGCGGTGACGATCAACTCCGGCATTCAGGACGGCTACACGACCGGCACGCCGATCGGGATGGTCATCGAGAACAAAGACGCCCGCTCGGGCAAGTACGAGCCCTACGTCACTGCGCCACGACCGAGCCACGGCGACTTCACGTATTCGGCGAAGTTTGGAACGCGAAACTGGGGCGGTGGCGGCCGATCCTCGGCTCGGGAGACGGTCAACTGGGTCGCTGCGGGCGCGATCGCGAAACAGATTAATGAGAAACACGGTATCACCGTCAAGGCCCACGTGAACCAGATCGGCGACGTTCGCGCCGAGGACGTGACGTGGGAGGACATGCTCGAGCACACTGAGGACAACGAGGTCCGGTGTGCAGATCCGGACGCAGCCGAGCGGATGCGCGAGGTTGCCGACCAGTATCAAAAAGAAGGGGATTCGATTGGCGGGTCGATCTACTTCGAGGCTCGTGGTGTCCCCCGCGGACTCGGTGCGCCGCGGTTCGACTCGTTCCCCGCACGGTTGGGTCAGGCGATGTTTTCCATTCCGGCGAGCACCCACGTCGAGTTCGGACTCGGCAAGGAAGCCCGGACGTGGAGTGGCAAGGACAGAAACGAGGACTGGGAGTTCAACGAAGCGGGCGATCCGGTCCCAAAAGGCAACAAACACGGCGGGTTACAGGGTGGAATCACGACCGGCCAACCCATCTGGGGAGAGGCAACGTGGCACGCGCCGACTTCCATCCCAAAAAAACAGGAGACCGTCGACTGGGAGACCGGCGAGACCAAAGAGATCCAGGTCGTCGGCCGTCACGATCCAGTACTCCCACCGCGAGGTGTCCCTGTTGTCGAGGCGATGTTGAACCTTACGATCCTCGACTTTATGCTGCTCAGCGGACGGATCAACCCCGATCGACTCGACGACGATCCCGGACAGTATGATACCGAGTACCATCCGAGCAGTCCAGTAAACGAATAAGAAACCCACGAGCACTCGCTCTCCGGGAAAACCGAGAAGTGAACTCGCAATCAGATCCTCTTACGCTGCGTGAGATCTTGTTGATCGCCGTTTTTCATCATCGGTATCATTTGAATGTCCTTATATTCCATTACCTATGAAACGTTCGTGTATTATGAGGGATGGACTGCTGAACAAATGCATCTCCACGACAAATAATGGACAATTGTCTATCGATCTCCTTTCTTAATGATTGTTCCTTGCGAATGCATAGCAAAGTCTTTTACCACGTCATCGTAACGTAAGAACACTAGTGGCCCACAGAGGCCGTGACCGTAATTATGACTGACGACGAACTTATCTGGCGAATTGCGGGCGGTTCTGGCGACGGGATCGCCTCGACGAGCCAGAACTTCGCAAAAGCACTGATGCGTTCAGGGCTGAACGTATTTACACATCGACACTACCCGTCACGCATCCGTGGCGGCCACACGTACACCGAGATTCGCGCGTCGAGCGAGCCAGTCACCTCCCGTGGAGACGGGTACAACTTCCTGCTCGCGCTGGGTGACTCGTTCGCACGGAATCCCCAGGAGGGCGCGTACTACGAGAACGAGGAGATCAAACCGCTTTCAGAGAACCTCGACGAACTCCGCGAAGGCGGCGTGATCGTCTACGACTCGGGGCTGCTTGACGCCTCCGAGATCGAGGACTTCGACGAGCGTGTCGAGGCGAACAACTGGCACGTCTACGACATCGATCTCCGATCGATGGCTCGAGATGTCGGCCGAGAGGTCATGCGTAACACCGCCGGTGTTGGCGTTACGTGTGCCATTGCGGGCATCGACACCGAATACGTCGAGGACCTGATGACCGACGCGATGCCTGAGAAGATTCTCGAGCCAAACCTCGAGATTCTCGAGCGCGCGTACAACCATGTCGTCGACGAGTACGACGCTGATGCTCCTGACGTGACGGCCCCAACAGGGGAACACGACGAGGAGCAGGTCCTCTTGTCCGGGTCGGATGCGATCGCCTACGGGGCGATCGACGAGGGCTGCCGGTTCATCGCTGGCTACCCCATGACGCCGTGGACAGAGGTCTTTACCATCCTCTCGCAGAACTTCCCGAAGATCGGGGGCGTCTCCGAGCAGGTCGAAGACGAGATCGCTGCGGCCGCACTTGCGATCGGCGCGAGTCACGCCGGTGTCAAGGCGATGTCCGGCTCCTCCGGTGGCGGCTTTGCGCTCATGAGCGAACCGCTTGGGCTCGCAGAGATGACCGAGACGCCGGTCGTCCTCATTGAGGCCATGCGCGCTGGGCCGTCGACCGGCATGCCGACCAAGACCGAGCAGGGCGACCTCGAACACGTCCTGTACACCTCACAGGGCGACTCCCATCGGGTCGTCTTCGCACCCGGGACCGTGAGCGAGGCGTACGACCAGACTCGACAGGCGTTCCGAATCGCCTACGAGTACCAGGTCCCGTCGATCATCCTCTACGACCAGAAAATCGGCGGCGAGTTGGTCAACGTTCCGGCGAGTCATTTCGACCGCGAGCCGAACCCGGACCTCGGAAGCGTGCTGACCGAAGCAGAACTCGAAACCGCGCCGCACGCGGAGACGGGCAAGTATCAGCGCTTCCAACACGACGTCGAAGACGGCGTGAGTCCGCGATCGATCCCCGGTCAGGAGAACGGGCGCTTCCTCGCGACAGGGAACGAACACACCCCAGAGGGGCACATCGCAGAGACGCCCGAAAACCGGGTTGCCCAGATGAACCGCCGGCTGCAAAAAGCCGAAGCAATCCGTGCAGACCTCGACAGCCGCGAGGAGAGCCACCAGACGTATCACGGCGACGACGAAGCCGAGTACGGACTCATCACCTTCGGCAGCCAGCAAGGAACAGTCGAGGAAGCTGTTGACGTTCTGGCCGACCAGGGCTATTCGGTCAAATCCCTCGGCGTGAGCGATCTCATGCCGTATCCCAAAGAAGAGGTCTCGGCGTTCCTCGACAGCGTCGACGAGGCGCTCGTCATCGAGATGAACGCTTCCGCGCAGTTCCGCGGGCTGACCCAAAAGGAACTCGGACGGTACGGCGAGAAGCTCTCGAGTCTGCTGAAGTACAACGGGAACCCGTTCGAACCGGCAGATATCGTGGAGGGATTCAAAACGACCATCATCAAAGGCGACGAACTCCCCGGTCAGGAAACGACGTTCGTGCCTGCAGCAGGTGACTGATCATGAGTGCATTCAACGCGATTGACGGCGGACGCGAGGTTGACAGAAACGACTACACACCCGGCATCGAGCCCCAGCCGACGTGGTGTCCAGGGTGCGGTGACTTCAGTGTGCTCAAAGCGCTGAAGGGTGCATCCGCGGAGTTGGGCAAATCGCCTGACGAGATCCTGCTCACCACGGGAATCGGCTGTTCGGGGAAGCTCAACAGCTACTTCGAGAGCTACGGCTTCCACACGATCCACGGCCGATCGCTCCCGATCGCCCGCGCTGCAAAGCTCGCGAACCCCGGCCTCGAGGTCGTCGCCGCAGGCGGCGACGGCGACGGCTACGGTATCGGCGGGAACCACTTCATGCACACCGCCCGCGAGAACCACGATATGACGTACATCGTGTTCAACAACGAGATCTTCGGGCTTACGAAGGGACAGACGTCCCCGACTAGCCCGAAGGGTCACAAATCCAAGACCCAGCCATCTGGCAGCGCGAAGGATCCGATCCGTCCGCTGTCACTGTCGCTGACGTCTGGCGCCTCATACATTGCCCGGACTGCAGCAGTCAATCCGAACCAGGCTCAGGAGATCATCGTTGAGGCGATGGAACACGACGGGTTCGCCCACATCGACTTCCTCACGCAGTGTCCGACGTGGAACAAAGACGCCAGACAGTACGTCCCGTACGTGGATATCCAGGAGTCCGATGACTACGACTTCGACGTGACCGATCGCCGTGAGGCGATGGACATGATGGCCGAAACAGAGGATGTCCTCCACGAGGGAACTGTCCTCACCGGCCGGTTCTACGTCGACGAGGATCGACCCTCCTATCAAGAAGAAAAGCAGGCGATCGGCGAACTGCCTGAACAACCCCTCGCCGAGCGGTACTTCGACGACTCCTACGAGTGGGAGCGATCGGCAGACCAATTCCTCGACAAACATAAGTAGTAGTCCTCCCCGCGAGGGTTTCTGTGGGCCTAAAATCCGTTATCGGTTCGCAAGATATTTTTTGTTCCGAAGGAAATGTAGTGTATGAGCACGACGTCAACGGCGAATCGTATCCTCTCGGTCCTCGAGGACGACGCGAAGGCATCGTATGGTGAAATCGCTGAGCGCGCGGGCGTCTCGAAGCCAACTGTTCGAAAGTACATCAAAGAGCTCGAAGAGTCTGGGGTGATCGTGGGATACTCGGCTGACGTCGATCCAAAAAAGCTCTCTTCACAGTCAATCGCGTTCGTTGGCATGGACGTCGACAGCGGCCGATACGTCGAGGTCACTCGCAAGCTAAAGGCGTTGCCGGCGATTGAATCGCTGTATACCTCTTCTGGCGATCACATGTTAATGGCAGAAGTACGTGCGGCCGACGGAGACGAACTTGGCGAGATCATTGCCGAGGATATCATGACCATTGATGGCGTTACGGCGGCGCATCCATCGTTCCTCCAGGAACGGCTCAAGTGAACCAATGGTCCCGTTTGCCGTTGATGTCCTGATGTGGTCATTGCACACTGCTTTTGCAGGCGCATGGACTGGTAGTATCTTGTTCTTCTTTGCTGCGGTGCTTCCGGCGGCATCGAGTGGCGTGATCGACGGGCCGACGCTTTCGGCGATCGCGACCAAACTCCGCTGGCTGACGCGAGCCGGAGCGGTGGTGTTCGTGGCGACCGGCGGACACATGGCTGGCACGCGATACACATTCGACTCGCTTCTGGGGACGGGGCGGGGGCATCTCGTGCTCACGATGATCGTATTGTGGTTCGTGTTGACCGCCCTGGTCGAGATCGGCGGTAGCCGAATCGACGACGCTGGATCGAGCGGCCCGGCTGCGGCTGCGGCCGCACGCCCGGCGTTCATCGCAGCGGGAATCGTCGCGGTTGGGCTCTTAATCGACGCTGGCATTCTCGCCTCTGGACGGGTCATCTGATCGAACCCAAAGAGCAAGAACGGGGCGAGGATACGCCTCAGCGCTTTTTGTCAAGAAAGTCGATCGCTGTCTGATCGAAAGCGCGGCGGTGTTCGGCGAACGCGCCGTGGCCGCTGCGACGGAATAAAAACAGCTGCGCGTCGGGAATTGCTTCAGCCGTTTCTATCATCGTTCGCTCGTCAAAGAAGGGATCTTCATCGCCTCCAATTAGCAGCGTCGGGGCTTCGATGTTTCCGACCCGATCGCAGGCGTCAAACGTCGAGAGTGCGTCCAGCGAGATCGACACGTCCGCAGAAACCGGCGGGTCGCCGAAGACCAAATCCGTTGGGAGCCACTGAAGCCTGCCGTAGAGGGAACCACGCCAGTCAGAAAACGTCAGATCAGCGGCTTCACTGTAGAGCGCTTCCCAGTCGTGATCGGCCGCGAAGTCTCGCCAGCGTGCCGCGATGGCGCTGCCTTCCTCGTTGAGTCGGCACGCGGCGGTCCCAACGACCAGTCGACGAACTACGTCTGGGTGTGAACTAGCCAGTTCTTGGGCGATACAGCCACCCATTGAGATACCGAGTACATCGACGGGTTCGTCGAAGCGCGACGCAAGCGCCGCCGCGTAACTGTCGGCCATCGATGCGATCGACGCGTCCGCAGCGAGCCCCGTTGGCCGCCTGAGGAGGTACACTCGCCGGTCGGGGGTATATCGGCGCAATGACCATCGGAGGAGCCATGCACGAATTCCCTCGATAGGGCCGACGAGGCTGTCGGCGAGCCCCGGTATCACCACGAGCGGCCGATCGCCGGTTCCGAACTGGACGTACGGGTGGGTATGATCGAGCTGTCCCGTTGTCGTTGGCATGTCAAAGCGTTAGGGCGGCTCTGACTTGAGGATGTGGACTCATCTCGTCGGCTCGACTACCCAACGCGTGAACTCGGGTGTCCTACGGAGAGATAACGATCGGTTCTCGCTGGCGATCCGCTGACGGTGTTTGCTGGCGCTCGATCCGTTGGAGCCGCGGAGAAATTGTGTCGATCGCGGTCTCAAGATTCACTATTGAACGCTCGAGCTGTGTCCGTGTTCCTCGGGAACGGTCTCTGCGGTATACCGCGATGTCAGCGGTAGGTTCGGCGTTTTGCGCCGGCACGAGCACGAACTCGATCGGCACTGTGGGATGTGTACAGATCAACACCTGCGTGAGCGCCTCCTGACCGTACTGAACGATGTCAACGCGCACGTCCCACTCTCCTGGTAGTCGCTTTGAACACCATCCGAGGTCGACCGCATCGGCGATTGTCTCGATCTCTGTAACCTCCTCTAAGGATCGCTCCTCTATACTGAACAACCACCGATAGACTGCGTGTAACATGCTCCCGATTATCTATGTTGATATTTTGCGGTGCTAACTTTGACCGTGTCTTGCTCCCACACATGATGTTGATTTGATGTATATTAACCGTTTCGCCGGAGATACCGATTGGATGGCGACACTTATTTGCGACCGCTGCTCCCGATTGTAGGTAATGAGCGATGGGATTCGGGCGGAGGTATGTCTGCCCACCGTTCCGGATCATCCAATGGCGTCGTTGACCGTTGACGGCCCACCAATTCGATCGGTGACGCGGTGTCTCCCATCTTCGGACGCCGAGGAGGCAATCTTTGAGTTCTTATTCGACACCCATGCGGTCGATGCGTCGGACGATCGCCTCCAGCGGGTGTTCGAATACGGGGAAAAAACGGCGCTCCGGGTTCGTGAGTCGGACCTCAACTCGAGTCCGCACGCGATCGTCGAACGCCACGACTCGCCAGTTATCGAAACCCAGGCCCGAGAGGGCTCGCTGTACCTCACGTTTCACGCGGCGGACCTCCCGACGCTGCGATCGATCCTCGAGGATATTCGCGACCAGTATCCAGAGATGCAGGTTATCCGCCTCTTGCAGTCCTCTGGACAGCCGCAGGAGACCGATGTGATCTACATCGATCGCAGCGAACTGACCAAGCGCCAGCGTGAGGTGTTGCAGACCGCGTACGATCGTGGGTATTTTTCACATCCGAAGGGGGCAAACGCAAGCGAAATTGCGGACGAACTCGGAATTGACCGATCGACGTTTGCTGAACATCTCGCGGCCGCACAGCGCAAACTTCTCGGCTCGGTTGTCGAGTGATGGGTTTCGTAGCTGAACAATCGAGTGGTGGGTTTCGCAGCTGAACAATCGAGTGATGGGTTTCGTAGCTGAACAATCGAGTGGTGGTTTTCGTCGGTACTCGAAACAAGTTCTCGAGGGTTGAGAACGCGGCCCGCACTTCTTAGCGATCGCTACCGTGTGCTTTCATATGGCTCCCCACGAGAAACAGTTCGTTTGTCCGTCCTGTGGACAGGCGTTTGCGGTCTCCGAAGGGATGGCCGCCACACTCCGTGAAACCGGCTGTGTGGCCTGTCAAAGTGATGTCTCACCCGACGATTTTGTTTTTGTCGACGAGTAGGCTCTCGTGGGATTTATTACCGCAGTATGCGGATGTAGCAGTACATGAGTATCAGTCGCGAGGTCGAGATGTCGGTGGCAGACGTCGACGCGTTCTTGGGAAGCCACGAGACCGGCGTCCTGTCGCTTGCTCGCGGAGCCAGTCCATATGCAATTCCGATCTCTTATGGCTACGATGCGGACGCGCGCCAGTTGTACATGCGGCTGGTTTCGACCCCTGAAAGCGAAAAGCGCGAGTTCCTTTCGTCAGATCCAGACGCCCGGATCGTCGTGTACGATCAAGACGGCGACGTATACCGGAGTGTCGTCCTCAAAGGCGAACTCGATCAAATTGACCCAAACGATCTGACCGTCGAGACGATCGAACAGTACGGGGAGACGCGCCGACCGCTATTCGAAATTTGGGCACAGGGTAAGGCAGATCTCGACATCGAACTGTATCGATTCGTCCCCGAGACGATCAGTGGTCGAAAAGTGACTGTCGACAGAGACGAGTAGTCGACTGGGACGACGCATAAATTCACTCTGCAGGCGCAGAACTGGCATCTTCGGTTTCTATCGCGGGGTGCGTCTATTAGTGGTCAGGTACTCTCACAAAATGGCTGTGGAACGCTTTTCACTCCTCATCGACAAAATCGTCAGCTGAGACGTCTGTCGTACATACCGGGCACCCTGTCTTGAGAATCGTCTCCCGCATACTCTCGTTGACTTCGATCGTCTGCCCGCATGCCGGACAGACAAACTCCAGACTTTGCATCACTGTCGACGTTCCTCAACCGTGATATGCGCAGAGGAGGATTAAAACACCACCTGTTTTTCTCAACAGCCGATGGGGCCCGCTGTGCGATCAATTCTGCAAGTCTTAAGCGGCCAAAGAACCGATTCAACGGTATGAGTGAGGAGTCGGCAGATCTCGAAGAACCCGATGCGACCGAATCGACTGATGCCGATTCGGATGGCGAGCAGGAATCGGAAGCCGAGACCACAGCGACCACCGAGTCCTTGGAAGTTGACCCCGAATCGGTGGTCGCCGAGGTCCGAGATGTTGACGAGGATCTCGGTGATTCGGTCCAAGCGATCGTCGATCGACTCGCAACCGCCGAAGAGACAATTGCGGCGGACAAAGAGACGATCGATGCCCACGAAGACCGGATCGAGGAACTCGAAAGCAAACTCCGCCGATCGAAAGCGGACTTTCAAAACTACAAAAAACGCAGCAAGCGAAAGCAAGACCAGATCCGCGAACGGGCCACCGAAGACCTCGTCGGGCGACTCACAAAGGTCAGAGACAACCTCGTTCGTGCGCTTGAACAGGACGCGGATACTGACATCCGCCCGGGTGTTGAATCGACGCTCTCGGAGTTCGATCGGATTCTCGGTGAGGAAAATGTCGAGATTATCGAGCCCGAACCCGGTGAGGAGGTCGACCCAGAGCGCCACGAAGTGATGCTCCAGGTCGAAAGCGACGAGCCGGCCGGGTCGATCGTCAATGTGTACCAACCGGGTTATGAGATGGCAGAAAAGGTCATTCGGCCTGCACAGGTAACGGTTAGCGACGACGAGTAGCTCCACACAGCGGACAGAACGGTCTCATTGCGGTCGATTTAAACCCTCCGACGAAGGGCACTTTAATTTTCAAAAAACCGCTATACACCGGGCAGATTCATCTCACGTGTGGGTTAGTATATCTAGTAACCTTTAACCGACACAAGCCGGTAATTGAAACCAAGATGACGAGCAACAAGATTCTCGGTATCGATCTCGGTACCACCAACAGCGCGTTTGCGGTGATGGAGGGTGGCGACCCCGAGATTATCGTGAACTCGGAAGGCGACAGAACCACGCCGTCGGTCGTCGCGTTCACCGACGACGGCGAGCGACTTGTCGGGAATCCGGCGAAAAATCAGGCTGTCCAGAATCCCGATCGAACGATCCAGTCGATCAAACGCCACATGGGCGAGGAAGATTATTCGGTCGATATCGACGGCGAGGAGTATACGCCCGAACAGATCTCGGCGATGATCCTCCAGAAGATCAAACGCGATGCTGAGGAGTATCTGGGTGACGATGTCAAAAAGGCAGTCATCACCGTCCCGGCGTACTTTAACGACAAACAGCGCCAGGCGACGAAGAACGCCGGCGAGATCGCGGGACTCGACGTCGAGCGGATCGTCAACGAGCCGACTGCCGCATCGATGGCGTACGGCCTTGACGACGACTCGGATCAGACCGTTCTTGTATACGACCTCGGCGGCGGAACGTTCGACGTGAGCGTCCTCGATCTCGGCGGCGGCGTCTACGAGGTCGTCGCAACGAACGGAGACAACGACCTCGGCGGCGACGACTGGGATCAGGCGATCATCGACTACCTCGCCGACGAGTTCAAAAACGACCACGGGATCGACCTTCGGGAAGACCGACAGGCGCTTCAGCGGCTCAAAGACGCCGCCGAAGAAGCGAAGATCGAGCTGTCGAGCCGAAAGGAAGCGAAGGTCAACCTTCCGTTCATCACAGCGACAGATTCGGGTCCGGTCCACCTCGAAACGTCGATCACGCGTGCAAAATTCGAGTCGATAACGACGGACCTGATCGAGCGAACGGTTGGACCGACCAAACAGGCCCTGTCAGACGCCGGATACAGCACCGACGAAATCGACGAGGTCATTCTCGTCGGTGGGTCGACTCGGATGCCGCAGGTCTCCGAGAAGGTCGAAGAGATCATCGGCAAGGAGCCGAAAAAGAACGTCAACCCCGACGAGGCGGTCGCACTCGGTGCGGCGATCCAGGGTGGCGTCCTTGGCGGCGAGGTCGACGACATCGTTCTGCTCGACGTTACGCCGCTGAGCCTCGGTATCGAGGTCAAAGGTGGGCTCTTCGAGCGACTGATCGAAAAGAACACCACAATCCCGACTGAGGAGTCGAAGATCTTCACGACCGCCGCAGCCAACCAGACGTCCGTACAGGTTCGGGTCTTCCAGGGCGAACGCGAGATCGCCGAAGAGAACGAGCTGCTCGGCGAGTTCATGCTGGCAGGAATTCCGCCAGCGCCTGCGGGAACCCCACAGATCGAGGTATCGTTCAACATCGACGAGAACGGAATCGTCAACGTCTCCGCGGAGGACAAAGGCTCCGGCAACCAGGAGAACATCACGATCGAGGGCGGTGCAGGCCTCTCAGACGAGGAGATCGAGCGCATGCAAGAGGAGGCCGAACAGCACGCCGAAGAGGACGAAGAGCGTCGAGAGCGCATCGAGGCCCGAAACGAGGCCGAAAGCGCGGTCCAGCGGGCAGAAACGCTCCTCGAAGAGAACGAGGAGAACGTCGACGACGAGCTGCAGGCAGACATCGAGTCTGCGATCGAAGCCGTCGAGGAGACACTCGAAGACGAAGACGCAAGCACCGAGGAACTCCAGGACGTAACCGAGTCGCTCTCAGAGTCCCTGCAGGAAATCGGCAAGCAGATGTACCAACAGCAGGCCCAGCAGGCACAGGCAGGTCCTGGTGGGGCTGGTGCCGCGGGCGGCCCCGGTGGAGCCGGTGCGGGATTCGGTGACGCCGCGGGCAACGCAGACGGCGACGAGTACGTTGACGCCGACTTCGAGGACGTCGACGACGACGAAAACTGAACAGTCATTCAACCAATTTACACATGAGACCGGATAGCCCGAAGGAGCACGACCGATGAGCGAGGACTTCTATGAGGTGCTCGGCGTCTCGAAAGACGCGTCCGAAGACGAGATCAAGCGCGCGTATCGAAAGAAGGCTGCGCAGTATCACCCGGACGTGAGCGACGAGCCAGACGCTGAGGAGAAATTCAAGAAGATCCAGAAAGCAAAGGAAGTGCTCACCGACGAGGAGAAACGCCAGGCGTACGATCGCCTCGGCCACGAGCGCTTCGAGCAGGCCGAAAAGCGCGGCGGCACCAACGGCGCCGGCGGCGGCTTCGGCGGTGCGGGTGGTTTCGGCGGCGCGTCCGGCGCAGGTGGATTCGAGGACCTGTTCAATCAGTTCTTTGGCGGCGGGGGTGGCGGTGGCCGCTCACCCAACCGTCCACGGCAAGGCAGAGACCTTCGAACGTCGATGTCGATCGACCTCGAGGATGCCTACGAGGGCGTGACCAAGCAGTTCTCTGTCACCCGCCCCGAGACGTGTCCTGACTGCGACGGCAAGGGCTACCCGCCGGAGGCGACCGTCCAGACCTGTCCGGAGTGTAACGGACAGGGGCAGGTCACCCAGGTCCAACAGACGCCGTTTGGCCGCGTCCAGCAGTCGACGACCTGTCGGCGCTGCGGCGGCGACGGCGAGATCGTCGACGAGCAGTGTTCGACCTGTTCAGGCCAGGGGCAGGTTCGATCGGAGGCGAGCCTCTCGGTCGAGGTACCGGCTGGCATTCGAGACGGTCAGACGCTTCGGATGGAGCGCGAAGGCGCCCCCGGAGAGAACGGCGGCCCGAACGGCGATCTGTTAATCGACATTGAGATCCGCGACCACGAGGACTTCGAGCGTGACGGCGACGACCTCCGGTACGACTGTCCGATCTCGTTCCCGCAAGCGGTTTTCGGCGCGACGATCGAGGTTCCGACGATGGACGGGAAAGCCGAGTTCGACGTTCCCGAGGCAACCCAAAGCGGCGAAACGTTCCGACTGCGGGGCAAAGGAATGCCACGGCTTCGCGGGCGGGGTCACGGTGATCTGTACGTGACCGTACAGGTCGTTACGCCCGAGAATCTCAACGCGGAACAGCGCGAAGCGCTCGAAGCGTTCGCAGAAGCCGGCGGCGAAGAGGTTGACGTCTCGGAAGGCTTCTTCGACAAGATCAAAAAGTCGTTCTGAGCGTCGTTTGGTTTCGGTACGTTCACCACGCCGTCATTCCAACACCTACCTATGGAGACGCTACCGGACCTGCTTGCCCGCGATCGACGATCGTCAACCCCAGCGGTACGGTTTCCGGCGACCGATCGTGAGATGAGCTACCGGGACTTCATCACGACTGCCTACAAATCTGCGAACGTGCTGCGGTATCTTGGGGTGAGCGAGGGCGCGACCGTTGCGATCGATCCCCGTCCGGCCCCTGAAGCACTGCTTGCGTTTTTTGGTGCCGCACAACTCAGCGCAGTCGCGACATTCGATCTCACGACCTCGTCTCCGCGGGTCGTACTCTCACACGTCGATCGTGAGGCTGACCTCGACGTCGAGCCGGGGACACGACTCGCGGTGTACAACGGCCCACCGACCGACTCTGCGACAACCCACTGGGAAGCAGAAGTGTGGAGCGAAAATCCAGCAACGCCACCCAGCGACGCGACCTCCGACACTCCAGTCCTCGTCGCCAAGGATTCGACGTACACCCACGGCGACCTCCTTGCGGCTGCAGCCGATGCTGTCGACGTTCTCGGGCTGACTGCTGAGGAGACGATCGCTGTGTCGACGTCCTTTAGCGATCCTCGGACGATCGCCGGCGGGGCGATCGCCGCCCTCTCGGTTGGCGCGACTGCAGTCTTTGTCGGCGACCGACAGGCAGTCGACGACGTCGATAGAGCAACCCTTGAGAGATCTGACGCCATCATCGCAGACCCCAACTCCGATCACGCCATGTTCGGGATCGATCGAAGCTACGACATCTCCGACAGTCCGCTCAACTCGTAGCGCCTCTCCGGCGCCATCACCTCACCGTGCGGCTTTGATCGCTTCGAGCGCCTCTGGGTTTTCCATACTGGAGAGGTCGCCGGGATCCTCACCTGCGTGGGCGGCGGCGATCGCCCGCCGGATTATTTTGCCGCTCTGGGTCTTGGGGAACGCCGAGACAAACGCAATCTCCTTTGGACGGAAGGGCTTGCCGTGTTCCTCGCCGACGATCGTACGAAGCTCCTCACGGAGCTCCTCAGTCGGCTCGACACCGTCCTCCAGTACCACGTAGGCGACGACTGCCGTGCCCGTTGTGTCGTCGGGCACACCGACCGCGGCGGCCTGATTAACAGCCTCGTGGTCGATCAATACCCCTTCGATCTCTGCGGGGCCAACCTTCCGGCCGGCGACGTTGAGCGCGTCGTCCGCACGGCCGTGGAGGAACCAGAAGCCGTCCTCGTCTTTTTGTGCCCAGTCGCCGTGGTCCCACAGATTCTCCCACGTACTCCAGTATTCCTTGAGGTAGCGATCGTCGCCGGACCAAAGCGATTTCGTCATCGACGGACAGGAGTCTCGGGCGACGAGGTAGCCACGCTCGTTGTGCTCACGGATGCTGTTTCCGTCTGCGTCGACGATGTCGATGTTCATCCCGAGCCCCGGGCCGCCGAGGGTACACGGCTTCAGGGGCTGGGTCGGCATCGGCATCAAAAAGCAGCCACAGATCTCTGTGCCGCCGGAGATGTTGATGATCGGCGCCTCCCCGCGGCCAACGTGTTCGTAGAACCACAGCCACGACTCGGGGTCCCATGGTTCGCCGGTCGAGCCGAGCAACCGCAGGCTCGAAAGATCGTGGCCCTCCAGGATTGAATCGCCGTGTTTTCGGAGTGCCCGGATCGCCGTTGGAGAGATTCCAAACGTCGTAATTCCGTGGCGATCGATCATCTCGAAGAGCCGATCGGGACCTGGGTAATCCGGTGCGCCCTCGTACATGAACACCGTGCCGCCGAAGGCGTGGTTGCCGATGAGCGTCCACGGCCCCATCATCCAGCCGATGTCCGAGAGCCAAAAGAAGCGATCGTGCGGCTTTTGATCGAAGCCGAAGTGGATCTCCTTTGCGCACTGCACGAGCACCCCCGCGTGGGTCTGGACGATCCCTTTCGGCGTGCCCGTCGTTCCAGAGGAGTACAACAGCATTGCCTCGTGATCGGACGGGACCGATCGCGTTTCGAACGCAGCCGATTGACTCTCAATAGCGTCCTCCCACCATGTGTCGCGATCGTCATGCCACGAAATCTGTCCTGACTCCTCGTTCCCGTCAACGCCAGTGTGCTCTATTGCGTCCCGTGACCCGAGCCGATCGTAGACGACGACGTCTTCGATGGTGTCGCTCTCGGCGATCGCGTCGTCTGCCGTCGCTTTCAGATACACCGGTGAGCCACGCCGGTGGAAGCCGTCGCCGGTGAAAAGCACCGTACACCCGCTGTCGCGGATTCGCGTTGCGACCGCCTCCGTGCCGAACCCCGAAAAGATCGGCACCGCGATCGCGCCGAGTTTGAAACAGCCGTACAGGATCGAGATGACCTCGGGGACCATCGGCATATACAGCCCAACCGTATCGCCGGGCTCGATCCCTCGATCGACGAGCGCGTTTGCGACCTGATTTGACTCGCGGGCCAACTCGTGGAAGGTGATCTCCCGGGTGTCGCCGGGTTCTCCCTCCCAGATGCAGGCGACGCGGTTTCGATTTGAATCGTCGGTGCCGGCGTGGCGATCGACGACGTTGTGGGCGATGTTGAGCTGCCCGCCCGGATACCACCGCGTGAACTGGGGTCCCTCGCTGTCGTCGCGGACGCGATCGTACGGCTCATCGAATTCGAGCCCGAGGTATTCTGGGAGCTCGTCCCAGAACCACTCGACGCCCGACTCTTCGAGGCCGTCGATTCCCGGTCCACACCGCGCCAGTAGCTCGTCGTAATCTGCGATGTCGTACTGTCGCATGAACGCGGCGACGTTCGATCGCTCGACGAAGTCGGGATCGGGCTCGTGGACAATCTCGTCGAAGCCCTCGTACTCAGCCATACCTACCGATCGATGCGCAACCTACATAATTTTTCATCTGTGTTCGACGACCAGAGCATCTAGCCATGTCTCGGTGACCGGGGAACGTTTTTGCACGCCCCAGCAGTACAGATGGATATGTACGTCCGTGACGCGAAAAACCGGGACGAGGTCTGGCTGCTCGATCACATCGAGGCGATGGGACTCGACGAGGAGGCGTTTCGCTCACGGGACTACGTGATCGCGATGGACGAGGCGTCGAACGAACGCGTCGGGTTCGGACGGCTCCGGATTCACAAGGGCGATCCAGACGTATGTGAGCTCACCGGTATCGGCGTTCTCTCAGGGTGGCGCGGCCAGGGTGTCGGCGCGCACGTCGTTGAGCGACTCGTGACGAAAGCCCGCGACGAGGGATTCGACCAGGTATACTCACTTACCGACGAGGCGTCGTACCTCACCCAGTACGGCTTCGAGCCGATCGCCGACGATGAACTCCCTGACCCACTCCAGGATCGGCTGGAGACCAAGCGAGAAGCTGTCGACGAAGACGTGGTCGGTCTTGTGCTGAAGGGAGCGTTCGAAATGCCCGAGCGGGCCCGCGAACGGTTCAAAACGGCTGTTCGAAACGACTCCGAGAGTGGTGAGCCCGAGGAACGCCCCGAAGACTTTGGGATCGATCCCGACTCAGCAACCTACAAGTACGACACCGGGCGCTGACCGGGTTTCGAACGGGTTCGGCTCGCGATCGGCAATTAACAGCTTAGCGATCGTCCAGAAAGTCGGTGCTGAACACGATGTACGTCAACACTGTACAGAACAGAATCGGTGGCAACAACATGAACCCCCACAGCGGTTCGAGCCCCCACCCGAGGATGAGCGCGACGTTCCCAAGCCCCAACAATAAAAACGGTAGCGAATACAGCGCGGCCCGGCGGCGGTTCCGTCCGGAGTCGATCACCTCCGATGGGGGATGCTCGTCGGCGTCGTCGACGTCGTTCGTGGCAGCGGCCATACCACAGCTAAGACAGGAACGGATAAAAACAGCCGGGATCACGTCGGTTCATCCGACCGGGTATCGAACTTTGCGGCGAACGCGACCACGCCAAACAGTACGACGAGCACGGTCGTGGTCGCCGCCATTGCGTAGCCGGCGACCCAAAGCGGGGTCATCGGTACGGCGAACAGGTTGAACACAACGAGTTCCGTCAGTTGCTCGGCTCCCAGCGCGCCAACGAACAGTCCAAGAATTCCGGCGGTTGCGACGACTGAGACACCGACCGCAATGAGAATTGTCCGCCCTCGCATGCTCGGGGCGTCTGCGTCGGAGGCGCGATCGTCCGTCGGTTCGGACTCGGACTCAGTTTCGGTCACATCTACTGTACGAGCGGGATTCGCTTGGCCGTTTCCCTTCGACTTCTCCACACCCCGACCGTGGCTTTTCGGTGTGGGAGCCGAAACCTACTCGGCGATCGCCACCGAGGTCCTCGTATGGTCGATTTTGACGAGCTGATCGCGGCCGCTCGCGGCGTGTTGCCGGATGCGTACGTCCCGTACTCAGAGTATCGCGTTGGGGCTGCGCTCCAAACCGCTGATGGAGATGTCTACACCGGCTGTAACATCGAGAACGCGAACTACTCGAACAGCCTCCACGCCGAGGAGGTCGCCCTCGCAGCGGCGATCACTGACGGCCACCGCGAGTTTACAGGCCTTGCGGTTACCTCTGGCGTTCGTGACGGCGTCACCCCGTGTGGGATGTGCCGGCAGTCGCTTGCGGAGTTCTGTGCGGCGGAGATGCCGGTCGTCTGTGATCTCGGCGGCGACGACCGTGCCGAGTACACCCTCGGCGAGCTCCTGCCCAACACGATCTCGCTCGAAACGCTGCAAGATGCCGAAGCGGCTCGCGATTCATAAGCCAGCGCCCACACAGACGCGACAGACATTTGTTCTGCCGTTGAGAACAACGAGGCCATGCCCGGAGACAGCGAAGACCCGAACGCGGACGTGCAGTATCATATCGAACTCGCCGAGGGCGACGTTGCCGACACCGTGTTGTTACCGGGAAATCCCGAACGTGTCGATAAGGTCACCTCACTCTGGGAGGACGCAACCGAGGTGGCGTATCATCGCGAGTACCGAACTGCGACAGGAACATACGATGGGGAACCAATTTCGGTCACCTCCACTGGGATCGGCAGCCCGTCTGCGGCGATCGCCGTCGAGGAACTCGCCCGCGTCGGCGCAAACACCTTCATCCGTGTTGGCTCCTGCGGGGCAATCCAACCTGAAATGGCTGTCGGCGATCTGGTCATTACCTCCGGGGCCGTCAGACAGGAGGGCACGAGTAGCGAGTACGTCCGTGAGGATTACCCTGCGGTCGCCGACGGCGAGGTCGTCTCCGCGCTCGTTGCCGCCGCCGAACGACTTGGCTACGACTACCACGTCGGACTCACGATGAGCGCTGACAGCTTCTATGCCGGCCAGGGGCGTTCGGGGTTCGAGGGGTTCACTGCAGCAGGCAGCGATCGCCTCGTCGAAGAGCTCCAAGACGCGAACGTCGCGAACATCGAAATGGAGGCGAGCGCGATCTTGACCATCGCGAATCTCTACGGCTTGCGGGCAGGTGCGGTCTGCAGCGTCTACGCGAACCGTGTGACCGGTGAGTTCCGCACCGAAGGTGAATCGCGTGCGGCCGAAACCGCGAGCCTCGCGACGAAACTGCTCGCACGTATGGACGCAATCAAAGCTGAGGCTGGTGTCGATCGCTGGCACGCCGGGCTCTCGATCGAATAGCTGCTGCGTAAATTTGAGAACAAGGCCGTTTCAAAGGCGATTTATCCCCTCGTTTCGCATACAGAGACATGAGCGACCATGTCGTTGTGATAGGCGCTGGCTACGCAGGCGCTGGCGCGGTTAAATCGTTTGAAGAACACATTGAGCCGGGCGAAGCTCAACTCACGTGGATTTCTGAACACGACTACCATCTCGTGCTCCATGAGGTTCATCGCGCTATTCGTAAACCAGGGGTCGAATCGGAGATAGCGATCCCGATCGACGAGATCAAATCCGACTCAACGAACTTCATCCGTGATCGAGTCCTCGAAATCGACACCGACGAGCGGACGATCGACCTCGAAGATGAAGACGTCCCCGTTGAGTACGACTATCTGCTCGTTGCCGTCGGCAGCGCGACCGCCTTCTTTGGAATAGACGGGCTCAAAGAGCACTCGCTGACCCTGAAAAGCCTCGATGATGCGCGTGCGATCAACGAGTCGATCCGATCGGCCGCAGCCGATGCGACCCAGAGTGACCCAGCGGAGGTCATCATCGGCGGGGCGGGATTGTCAGGGATCCAGACGGCCGGCGAGATCGCTGAATACCGCGACGACAACCGCGCACCGATCAACATCAAGTTAGTCGAGGGACTGGATGAGATCTTCCCCGGCCAGGATCCAGAGATCCAGGGCGCGCTGAAAAAGCGGCTCCTCGATCGAAACATCGAGATTCTCACTGGCGACTTTATTTCTGCCGTTGATGAGGACGCGGTTCACCTCGGCGACGACGAACTTGACTACGATGTACTCGTCTGGACTGGCGGCATTACCGGACACGACGAGATCGCGGACGCGCCTATCGACAAGGACGAACGATCGAACCGGATCTTCGCTGAGTCAGACTTCCAGACGAGCGACGATCGCGTCTTCGCAATTGGCGACAGCGCGCTGATCGATCAGGGATCAGACGAGGTTGCACCGCCGACCGCGCAAGCTGCCTGGCAGGCTGCAGACGTGGCCGGGGAGAACCTCGTTCGTGCGGTTCGCGGCGCACCGCTGAAGTCCTGGAAACACACAGACAAGGGGACAGTCGTCTCTGTCGGCGAAGACGCCGTCGCACACGACGTGATGTTCGTCCCGATCAACACCTTCGGTGGGCCGGCAGCAAAACTCCTGAAAAAGACGATCGCAACCCGCTGGATCGCCGATATCTCCTCTGCGAAGCGGGGCGTCAGTGCGTTCGGAGATATGTAACTCTCGTCGAGTAGATGCGTTCGGGGATATGAAAGTCTCGTCAGATAGTGCGTTCGGGGATATACGACTGTCGCTGGGTAGCGTATATTAGTGTGCAGGCTCTTCGGCCGGCGCTTCCATGTCGTCGATTTGGAGGATGAGGATGTTGTTCGTATCGTCTTTGCCATCAAGTGTACCCGTGATAACCAGCTTCGACAATGGTGTTGGTCCAACAACAACCGTATCTCCTTCGTGGAAATCACGGACCGATCCCTGCAGGTGAATCTCAGCCCGGCACAGTTCGGGGTGGTGCACGCTTGAGAGGTTTATTTCCTCGACATTCGCGTTTTTGACCTCCTCGCCATCGTGGAACATTGGGACGAATGCCGGCTCGTCCATCTGTTGGACGTCGAGAGCTTCGTATGCGTTCGCCGTTGGCTTGTAGCCGCCTTTCGGCCCCGGAACACCCTCGACCAGTTGGAGTGCTTTCAGACTCTGCATCTGGTTTCTGATCGTACCAGGGTTTCTGTCCACCTCTTCGGCGATATCCTCGCCCTTCACTGCGTCTTCGGTCTCACGGTGTAAGTTGATGAGTGCCGTGAGAATCGTCTTTTGACTCGATGTGAGCTCGATCGATGACATAGCGAATCGTTCGTGAGGAACCTTCTTAAACCCGATGGAAGACCGACCTGGTTAGTAATCTGTATATAACAATATATAGAATTCAGCACGTCTCTTCACCACCGATCGCAGGAGACCCGATAATGTAAGTACCGCCGCTCGGACCCTTCGGTATGTCCAGTCAGGTCAGGATCATCGGCGCACCGACCGACTACGGCGCGAATCGACGCGGTGTCGACATGGGCCCATCGGCGATCCGGTACGGTGGACTTGCCTCTCGACTTCGTGAAGCTGGCGTCGAACCGATCGACAGCGGCGACCTGCTCGCCCCCCGTGCAGAGGAGCGCGACCCAGATACCACCCAGCCGCCCGCTGGCCAGGCGAAGTTCCTCAAAGAGACCGCCGATGTCTGTTCGCGGCTCGCAGATGAGGTCGCAAACACGCTTGAAGAAGGAGCCACACCGCTGGTACTCGGGGGCGATCACTCGGTCGCGATCGGCTCCCTTCGAGGCTCAGCACGAGACGCAGATATCGGCGCAGTCTGGTTTGACGCGCACGCTGATCTCAACACGCCGAAGACCTCCCCAAGCGGCAACATCCACGGGATGCCGCTGGCTGCTGCACTCGGGATCGGCGAGTTCGCTGACACTGAGTGGGCGAACGCGCCGCGGTTTTCGGAGACGAATCTTGCGATGGTTGGACTGCGAAGTGTCGATGCGGACGAGCGGGCGCTCTTGGCCGATCGCGGTATCACCGCCTACTCGATGAACGATATCGACACCCGCGGCATTGTCGATGTGACGAGAGCGGCCCTCGAAACCGCCTGTGAGGGTACTGACGGCGTGCATGTCAGTCTCGATCTCGACTGGCTCGATCCGAAGGAAGCTCCCGGTGTCGGCACGCCCGTCCGCGGCGGCGTTACGTATCGAGAAGCCCATGCAGCGATGGAACTGGTTGCCGAACGCGAGGAGCTACGCTCCTTTGATCTGGTCGAAGTGAACCCAACTCTCGATCGCAACAACGAGACTGCCACACTCGCAACCGAGCTTGCGGCGAGCGCCTTCGGAAAAACAGTGCTGTAAAGACGGCTACTGTTCGATCGGATCGGCTTCGATCGCTGATTCGGACTCGGCTGTCACCATCTCTCTTGGAATCACGTCGACGGATGCCACCGAGTCGCCCTCGCTGAGATCCATCACGATGACACCCATCGTGTTTCGACCGACCGTCGAGATTCCTTCAACGGGTGTCCGCATGATCTGGCCCGCACCGCTCATTACCGCGAGGTGATCGCCCGGCCCAACGGTCTCGATCGCACACACGTCGCCGTTTCTGGCGTTCGTCTTGATGTCGATGAGCCCTTTGCCGTTCCGCGACTGGACGCGGTACTCTTCGATGTCCGATCGCTTCCCGTAGCCGTGTTCGGTTACAGTCAACACCCAGCTGTGGCGATCGGTGTCGACGGCTGCGACGCCAGCGACAGTGTCGCCGCCGGTGAGCGTGATTCCCCGGACCCCACGGGCGCTTCGACCCATCGGTCTGACCTCTGACTCGTCGAAGCGGATGGCCATCCCTCCGGCGGTTCCGATGACGAGGGTTCGATTGCCTGTCGTCACCTCGACGTCAACCAGTTCGTCGCCGTCCTCTAGTCGGAGCGCACGGATTCCCGTCGAGAGGATATTCTGGAAGTCCGACACCCCGGTTCGTTTGATGTACCCGTCGCGGGTCACCATGGTGAGGTACCGATCGCCGTCGATCTCGTCGGCTTCAAGCTCTTCGCAGTTTACCACCGCTGCGAGCTCTTCGTCATCATCGAGATCGAGGAGGTTGACCGCGGACTTCCCGCGAGCCGTTCGCGACATCTCCGGGATCTGGAAGGCCCGGAGCTTGTATATCTGGCCCTTGTTGGTGAAACAAAGCAGGTAGTCGTGACTGTTGGCCACAAAGACCGACGAGACGGTGTCATCTTCCTTGAGATCGGTCCCGATGATCCCCTTGCCGCCGCGATTCTGCGCGCTGAATCTCGAAAGCGGCATCCGCTTGATGTAATCGCCTGCAGAAAGCGTCACCACGACGTCCTGTTCGGGAATCAAATCCGCGTGTGCGACCGATCCGGTGTCCTCGATGAACGAAGTCCGACGTTCGTCGGCGTATTCGTCTCGTATCTCGCGCAGTTCGTCTTTGATCACGCCGAGCAGCTCCGACTCATTGTTGAGAATCTCGGAGAGTCGTTCGATCGTCGCTTGCACGTCCTCGTACTCGGATTCGATCTCCTGGGCCTCCATCGAGGTGAGCGAGCCGAGCTGCATCGAGACGATATGATCGACCTGCGCTTCAGAGAAGTCAAACGCCTCCCTGAGGGCCAGCTTTGCGTCATCGCGATCCTCGGCATCCTGGATCAACTCGACGACCTCTTCGACATTATCCAGCGCGACTAACCGCCCTTCGAGGATGTGGGCGCGGTCTTCGGCGGCCTCGAGATCGTACGCCGATCGTCGTCGAACGACCTCTCGGCGGTGCTCGAGGTATTCTTTGAGCGTTTGTTTGAGGTCGAGTACCTGCGGTGTCCCGTCGACGAGCGCGAGGTTGATGACACCGAAGGTCTTCTCGAGGTGGCTTTCGAGCAGCTGGTTTTTGACGACCTCGGCCATTGCACCCTGTTTGAGTTCGACGACGACCCGGATGCCATCGCGATCGGACTCATCACGGAGGTCGCGAATACCCTCGATCGCACCCTCATTTACGTCTTCTGCGATCCGCTCGATCATCCGCGCTTTGTTCGCCTGATACGGGAGCTCCGTAATGACGATATGCCCGGCTTCCTCGTCGACCTCGAATTCAGCGCGGACACGGAGACGCCCGCGACCCGTCTTGTACGCCTTGTGAACCCCATTTCGCCCGACAATATTCGCTCCCGTCGGGAAATCTGGCCCCTTGACGTGGGCCATGAGGTCTTCGATCGTACACTCGGGATTGTCGATCAGGTGGATCGTCGCGTCGATCACCTCGCCGAGATTGTGTGGCGGGACGTTCGTTGACATCCCGACCGCAATCCCCGAGGAGCCGTTGACGAGCAGGTTCGGAATCGCCGAGGGGAGCACCTCCGGCTCGGTCAACCGATCGTCGTAGTTCGACTGGAAGTCGACGGTGTCTTTTTCGATATCTGCGAGCAGTTCCTCGGCGATCGGCGACATCCGCGCCTCGGTATAGCGCATCGCTGCCGGCGGATCGCCGTCCACAGAGCCGAAGTTGCCCTGCCCGTCGACGAGCGGGTATCGCATCGAGAAGTCCTGTGCCATCCGCGCCAGCGTATCATAGATTGCGCTGTCCCCGTGCGGGTGGTAATCACCCATCGTTTCCCCGACGATCGAGGAAGACTTACGATGACTTGAGCCGGCAGTAACGCCCGACTCGTGCATCGCATAGAGGATCCGCCGGTGGACGGGCTTGAGCCCGTCGCGCACGTCCGGCAGCGCTCGCCCCGCGATGACGCTCATCGCGTAGTCGATGTACGACTGCTCCATCTCGTCTTCGATTCGTGCGGTTTCGATCCGCGCGGCCGGTGCGTCTTCTGTCGGTGTGTCTGGTAGTTCTGAGCTCATTCGTCGCGCTTAGATTTAGATATCGACCCACTCGGCGTCGGTGGCGTGGTCTTTGATAAACTGTTTTCGCGGCCCAACCGCATCGCCCATTAACACTGAGAACATGCGATCGGCCGCCGCGGCGTCCTCGATCGTAATCCGTTTTAAAATTCGGTTTTCGGGATCCATTGTGGTCTCCCACAGCTGGTCCGGATTCATCTCCCCGAGCCCCTTGAACCGCTGGACCTGCGTGGGGTTGCCGTTGCACTTTTCTTCGACGATCCGATCGCGCTCGGCCTCGGTCATCGCGTCGTAGGTGTTGCCACGGTACCGGATCCGGTACAGCGGCGGTTGGGCCGCGTAGACGTACCCTGCCTCGATGAGCGGCTTCATGTGCCGATATAGAAGCGTCAAAAGCAGTGTTCTGATGTGTGCGCCATCAACGTCAGCGTCGCTCATCAGGATTATTCGGTGATAGCGTGCGTCTTCGATGTCGAACTCCTCGCCGACTCCCGCACCGATCGCCGTGATCAATGCCCTGACCTCGTTGTTCTCGAGGATGCGATCGAGGCGATGTTTCTCGACGTTGAGGATCTTCCCGCGGAGTGGGAGAATCGCCTGATTGCGGCGATCGCGGCCCTGTTTGGCACTGCCCCCCGCGCTGTCGCCTTCCACCACGAACAGCTCTGATTCGCGCGGATCGCGCGATTGGCAATCCGCGAGCTTTCCGGGCAGCGACGTCGATTCGAGCGCGGACTTCCGGCGGGTGAGCTCTTCGGCCTTCTTTGCCGCCTTACGGGCACGCGCTGCTTCGGCGGCCTTGCGGACGATCGTCCGGCCCACCTGTGGGTGCTCTTCGAAGTACGTCGAGAGGTTCGAGTGTGTTGCGCTCTCGACGATGCCTCGGACCTCGCCGTTGCCGAGTTTGGTCTTCGTTTGCCCCTCGAACTGCGGATCGGGGTGTTTGACCGAAACAACGGCGGTGAGCCCCTCGCGGACGTCTTCACCCTTGAGGTTGTCGTCGAGGTCGTCGATCAGCCCGTGTTCGTTGGCGTAGTCGTTAACGACCCGCGTGAGGGCGGTCTTGAACCCTGTCAGGTGGGTGCCGCCCTCGCGGGTGTTGATATTGTTTGCAAACGCGTGAATCGATCCCTGTAGCTCCTCTGTGGCCTGCATCGCGACCTCGACGGTGATGTCCTTTTCAGCGTCTTCGAAGTAGATGACGTCGTCGTGGAGGGCGTTTTTCGTCTCGTTGAGGTACTCGACGAACTCGCGGATCCCGCCGTCGTACTGAAAGACGTCTGCGTCATCCGATCGCTCGTCGGTGATTTCGATCCGAACGCCGGAGTTCAAAAACGCGAGCTCGCGGAGGCGGTTAACGAGCGTCGAGTAGGCGAAATCCGTCGTGTCGAAGATCTCTGTATCGGGCCAAAACCGAATCGTTGTTCCAGTCTCCTCGTCGGGCTCCATCGGCCGCTCTTTGGTGAACGCGTCGGGCTCTGGCTCCCCACGATTGAAGCTGTGGGTCCAGACGTGGCCATCGCGTTTGATCTCCACTTCGAGGCGTTCAGAGAGCGCGTTGACAACGCTCACGCCGACGCCGTGGAGTCCGCCTGAGACCTGATATGATTTGTTGTCGAACTTGCCACCGGCGTGCAACACCGTCATGATGACTTCGACGGCGGGGCGATCGTACTTTTCGTGTGTGTCGACCGGGATCCCCCGTCCATCGTCGGAGACAGAAACCGATCCGTCGGCGTGGACCGTCACCGAGATGTCGTCACAGTAGCCCGCCAGTGCCTCGTCAATAGAGTTATCAACAACCTCGTAGACGAGATGGTGGAGGCCACGGGTATCCGTGGATCCGATGTACATTGCCGGACGCTTTTGGACGGCCTTGAGGCCTTCAAGGACCTGAATTTGCCCGGCCCCGTACTCGTTTTCTCCTGACATAGTAACGTAGTATACACTAGTTGTCCACCCCGCATAAAGCCCTCGCACGCGCGGGCGCGATGACCCTACAAAAAGTCGATGACGGCAAGGATAATTTTGTATTCTTCATAGTTCAGTTGTCGAAAGCCAAACCCGGGCTCTGTAGAGGTAACATTCAGGCGCGCGTGAGTACAAAGCCATTATATTGACCGCTCGGCGATCCGCGCACGGGTCGGCGGACACTGCTTTACTTTCGGTCCGCTGGCGGTGAGGTTTTACCCATAGGACGGAAACACCTCCGCGTATAATGACGTCCTTCCAGTCGACGCTCGGCGAGGATGCGGGGATCGCCGACGAGTTGGCCCAAAGCCAGCGAGAGATCTCCATCGCCGAGTTCTTCGAGAAGAACAAGCACATGCTCGGGTTCGACTCGGGCGCCCGCGGGCTCGTCACCGCCGTCAAGGAGGCGGTCGACAACGCGCTCGACGCGACCGAAGAAGCCGGGATCTTACCGGACATCTACGTCGAAATCACCGAGGTTGGCGACTACTACCGACTCGTGATCGAAGACAACGGACCGGGAATTACCAAAGAACAGGTCCCCAAGGTGTTCGGAAAGCTCCTCTATGGATCGCGGTTTCACAAGCGCGAGCAGAGTCGTGGCCAGCAGGGAATCGGGATCTCCGCGGCCGTGTTGTACTCGCAGCTAACAAGCGGCAAGCCAGCAAAGATAACCAGCCGACCGAAGGGCTCTGCGGACGCTGAGTACGTCGAACTCATCATCGACACCGACACGAACGAGCCCGAAATCAAAACCGCCGAGCGGACAACGTGGGATCGTACCCACGGCACCCGAATCGAACTGGAGATGGAAGCGAACATGCGGGCGCGATCGCAGCTTCGCGGCTACATGAAACATACCGCGGTCGTGAACCCACACGCTCGTCTCGAACTCCGTGAACCGGGACTCGACGGACCGATGAAGTTCGAGCGCGGCACCGACCAACTGCCGGCCGAAACCAAAGAGATTCGCCCACACCCACACGGGGTCGAACTCGGGACGCTCATCAAAATGCTCGAAGCAACCGAGTCGTACTCTGTGTCGGGATTCCTCCAGGGGGAGTTTACCCGCGTTGGCGGGAAGACCGCCGAGAAGGTGTTGAACGCGTTCCGCGATCGCCACTTCGGCCGTGAGCTCTCGTGGCCAGTGGCCGCTTCCCACGAGGCCGACATCGAGGATGCGATCGTCGATGCCGTCTCGAATAAGGGCGCAGACGCGACCGAGTCGTTCGCGAGCGGCATCGTTGAGGTGCTCGGCAACCGCGAGCGGACGTGCCGATTTGAGCTTGCCGAGATTGTCGACACCGTCGCCGATCGGGTCGAAGACGAAACAGGGCGGACGTTCGGTGATACTGTCAGAGAGAACGCGATCGAAGCGGCGTGGGCAGCGGTTGTCGCGTTCGACTCGGACGCTGCGGTGTCAACCGACGAGGCTGTTGCGGCCAACGGCGACGTAGCCGGCGCGGACAGCGACGGCCGCGATCGGCTTACGTCCGATCTGTATGCGATCGTCGACGAAGCGACGAGCACCCGCAAGGACGATGCCGTGATCCACGGCTTCTCTGAGCGACTCGCCCGGCGACTCGACGCCGACGCTGGCGAGGAGCGACGCTTCCGGTTCACCGCCGACGAACTCCAGCGGGCGATCGAAGACGCAGCCGATGCGACCGTCGAGTACGACGAGGTGAGTTTCGGTGACACCGCCCGCGAGAACGTCTTTGAGGCGCTCTGGGCGTTGACTCGGACAGTTCCCGACGACCTCCCGAAAGTCAAGACGGTTGCGGCCGATCGCGACACGGCGAGCCAGCTTCTCGAAGCCATGCGCGAGACGGACATCCTCGCGCCGCCGACCGACTGTCTCTCCCCAATCACTGACACGCTCGTCGAGGCAGGACTCCGCAAAGAGTACGACGCGGACTTCTACGCCGCAGCGACGCGGGATGCAGAGGTCCACGGCGGCGATCCGTTCATCGTTGAGGCCGGTATCGCCTATGGCGGTGAGCTGAAATCTGAGGGCTCGATCGATCTGCTTCGGTTCGCCAATCGCGTCCCGCTCGTCTATCAGCGCGGGGCGTGTGCGTCGACCGACGTGGTCAAACAGATCGGCTGGCGCAACTACGGGCTCGACCAGCCAGGCGGCAGCGGGATGCCAAACGGGCCTGCGGTGCTTATGATCCACGTCGCATCCACGAACGTCCCCTTCACGAGTGAATCCAAGGACGCGATCGCGAACATCCCGGCGATCGAAGACGAGATCGAACTGGCAATTCGGGAGGCCGCCCGCGAGCTAAAATCGTATCTCAACAAGCGCCGATCGATGCAAAAGCGCCGCGAGAAACAGGACGTCCTCGGCCGTATCCTCCCGGAGATGGCCGAGAAGGTCGCGGAGGTGACGGGCCGTGAACCCCCGAACATCGACGGTGCGATGGCGCGGATCATGAACAACCTCTCGGTCGATCGGGAGGTTTCCGGAACCACGGTGACGCTCAGCGTGGAGAACTACTCCGATCGGGCCGAACAGCCAGAGATTACCGATATCCTCTCTGCGGAGCCGCAGGCGCTCAACGGCGACGCGAGTGTTGTCGATATGGACGGCGAGTGGTTCCTCCAGTGGTCACCGTCCGTGTCGGCTGGCGAGGAGGCATCGATCAGCTACGAGGTCCCGGAGGAGACAGATTTCGACGTGAACGTCGACGGCGTGGACGCCGAAAAACTAACCGTGAACGCCTAACACATCTATGAGCTCAGAGACACAGAACCCAAACGAGGATGCACGCGAGCAGCTGATCGACCTTGCCGCGGACTTTTATGACCAGTTCGCTGGCGGCAAGATCCCCGAATTGACCCTGCCGACCCGGACAAAGCGCAACATCGAGTACGACCCGGACTCGGGGGTGTGGGTGTACGGCGATCGCACCTCAACCCGAAGCGCAAACTCGGTTCGCGGGGCCAGAAAGCTGTTGAAAGCAGTGTACACGATTGACTTCCTCGCCCAGCAACTCGACGAGGACCGATCTTCGACCCTGCGTGAATTGTACTACCTCTCGGAGTCGTGGGACAACACCGAGGCGCACTTTTCGGATCAAGACGAGTCGAACCAGATGATCGAGGACCTCGAGATCGTCTCGGAGGTTACCCGTGAGGATCTCCACATGCGCCCCGAGGAATCTGGGGCGACGCTCATGGGGCCGCTCCTGCTGAGAGAGCAGACCCGCCGCGGCGAACGCGAGATTCACTGTCAAAAAGATGTCGGCGAGGGCGGCTATCAGATCCCGAATAACCCCGACACGATCGAGTTCCTCGATCACGAGATCGACTTCGTGTTGTGCGTCGAGACCGGCGGGATGCGCGATCGCCTCATCGAAAACGGCTTTGACGACGACTACAACTGCCTCGTCGTCCACCTCAAGGGCCAGCCCGCCCGGGCGACTCGCCGGATCACCAAACGGCTCCACGACGAGCTTGACCTGCCGGTCGTGGTGTTTACTGACGGCGATCCGTGGTCCTACCGGATCTACGGCTCGGTGGCGTACGGATCGATCAAATCTGCCCACCTTTCGGAGTACCTCGCAACCCCGGAGGCAGCGTTCGTCGGAATTCAACCGGAGGACATCGTCGAGTACGATCTCCCGACCGATCCGCTGGCAGATTCAGATATCAACGCCCTCGAGTCGGAGCTGTCCGATCCGCGGTTCCAGACCGACTACTGGACTGAGCAGATCGAACTCCAACTCGAGATCGAAAAGAAGGCCGAACAGCAGGCGCTGGCCTCCCGTGGGCTGGATTTTGTGACCGATACGTACCTGCCTGAGCGACTCGACGCGATGGGCGTAATCTGAGGACGGGTCGTCATTCCGAGCCAACAATGCGGAGAATCAGCGGTTATCGGCCAACCCCTACTAGTGGTGTTCTGACGACTTATTCGTGCACTCCGGGAACCGCGGGACCGCACCTGTAGCTCTCTATTGCTGCGGCACACGAACCTATCGAGGACAGCTGATACGGAGGCCTTACTCCCCTGTTTTGTCGTCTCGGCGGGCCACTACGATGCCTCCGACGAACAGTACGGCTGCAACGACAAGCAGCCCGATCGTGACCGGTTGCTCAAAAGCGAACACTCCCACTCCCGCGACCACCGTCGCGGTCCCGTGCAGCACTGCAGTCCAGTTCACGCGAAAAATTTAGGTTCGACACGCATAACGACGCCGCTTTTCGCTATGTGCGGCAAGCACTACATTCCGCCCGGAGTCTGCGAACCGACGAGCCGCTGCGGCGCCGATCCCAGAACTCGCTCCAGTGATCAGGACGACACCGGGCGTCTCGCAATCGTGTGTCTTCACGATCGCAAATAAGGGACGGCATATCTTACTGCGTCCAGTTGTTCACCGATCGACGCCGCGTTCATCAAGTGCAACCGCGATCGATCGTGAGGCGACATCAGCCGCGAATGCCTTGCTATCGGCTTCGAGCATCTCGAGGGTATTGTAGTGGATTGGCACCACCAGTTCGGGACCCATCCGATCAGCGAGATCAGCGCTGGCTTCAGCATCTGAAACAACCGTGCCGCCGATGTTCGCAAGAAAGACTGACACGTCAAGCTCTGCAAATCCGTCGAGGGCATCCGAGTCGCCGGGCCAGAAGACGCGCTCGCCGCCGACAGCGATCAAGTAGCCGCAGCCGAGTCCTTTGGGGTGAACGACGCTTCCGTCGGCGTCCGCACAGGGGCCGTCCGGGTCATTGTACGCCGGCACTGACCAGACGTCGATCGTCTCTGCGGCCGTCTCGACTGCGACATGATCGTCGTCGGTCACACGGATTACGTCGAACGGGAGCTCTGCAACCGGCGTGACGTCGCGATCGATTTCGGCGGCGTTGACGCCCTCGTAGACGACGATCGTCGCGTCCGAGTCGGCAACCTGTGCGATCGCATCGCTGTCGTAGTGGTGGTTGTGTGTCACGACGACGAGATCTGCGTCTTTCGGATACTGCCCATCGAGCACGCCATAGCGGCCGGGATCGGTGTAGACGACGGTGCCATCTTCGGTCTCGATTCGGGCAGTTGCGTAGCCGAGCCACTCGATCGAAAGCGGGCCGTATCGAACTGTCATACCTGGTCGATCGACTCGCGTGGTGTTGAGACTTCGGAAGAACGTTGCTGTCTCCTACGTCCGGGGCTCAGCGATGGTGATCCGATCGCGCTCGATCGAGTAGATGCCGATCGCTGGCGTCTCTCCTTCGAAGAGGTGCTCGGGGACGATCGGCATCGGAACCGGGGTGTATCCACCCGCGCGGATCGCCTTCACACCCGGATAATCCTCGATCGGTCCCGTCGGTCCGTCCCGGGTCGAAAAGACGTAGAATCGCTTGGTGTCTGGATCACGCTGATAGCGATACGGAAACGCCGTAGCCGGCGGACTCGCGAGTGTCCTCGCGTCTGCAAGCACGGCGCGCACTGTGCCGTCGACTTCCAAGACAACTCGTGGCCCTCGCGTGCCGTTTGGATCGCCATCCATCGGCCCAGCAGGGGTTCGCGTCTCGCGCCATCGCAGTGATTCTCGTGGAGATTTCACCAGTGCGTAGCCGCCTGCCTCGATCGGGATCCGATCCGGACCGGCGTAGAAGGTTCGCAGTCCCGATCGAGACGAACGCACCAGTGGTGGCTCACTGAGAATGGCCTCAACCTGCTCGGCGACCTCGTCTGTGCCTGCCAGAAAGAGGATATCCCGGTCGTGCCGATCTGCGTGGACGGCCCGCGAGACGATCGTCGTCGGATCACAGTCGGCAGCGGCGACCGGTTCGATGGCGACCGGACCCGTCGTGAGCGACGATCGACCCTCAAGGCCAGCCGTCGATCTGCCCGTCGGAGGCCGACCGATCGCGACGGGACCCCGCCGCGGTCCGTCTTCGAGCGTCCAGCCATGGTCGGCGATCGCCGACAGCAGCGCCGCGGCTGTCGTGTCCCTTCGGGAGCGTTCCATGCCAGTTGGAGGTGGCCGAGCGGAAAGTGTGTTGTGCTGGTGGTTGCTTTGGCGTGTCTCGTGTGGTTGGTACCCACGGTCGTCTTCAGCCGCCAATGTTGAAGTATCGCTGCGTCCATCAAACGGTAATGACTACCTTCGAGTTGGCCGACGCCGTCCAGGACGTCCTGGCGATCGATCCGGACGCGTTCCGTCGGGCCGCCGAAGCTGACGGCGATACCGTCATCGAAGAGCTTCGGGACGGAACATTCGACAACCACCAGTCGATCATCGGCCTCGAGTACGAGTTCTATGCCGTCTCAGAGGGACGCTGGCGTAACGGGGGCGGTGACGAGGCGTATTCGCTGTGTCGAGTCCCCCGTCGGCTGCTCGAACTCATTGGATTCGAAAAAGAGCTCGGGCTCCACAACGCCGAGATGACGATCAGCCCACAGCCATTCAACGAACATGGCCTCCGCGCGCAGGAATCGGAGGTCCGTGGCCGGCTCCAGGCGGCACTGGAGTGTACGGCCCCCGAAGGAATGCGGCTCGTCAGCGACGGCCTCTGGACGATTCCACCAGCCGGCGAAACTGCTCGCGGCTACCTCACCGACAGCGTCGAACACAGCGGCGTCCGAATCGCCACCAACATGACTGATGCGGTCCGGTATCACGCGATGGCAAACAGCGAGGCTGCGACCGAGCTGTTCCGGATCGACGCCCCCCACGTCTCGATCGAGGCCGATACTGTGATGCCCGAATCGCTCATCACCTCGATCCAGCCACACTACCAGGTGCAACAGGCAGAAGACCTCCCGCGATGTTTCAACTATGCGGTGCGGATCGCCGGTCCGCTCCTCGCGCTCGGTGTGAACTCCCCGTTTTTCCCCGCGGACCTCTACGACGACGTACCCCCAAAGGAGATTCTCTCGATGGGACACCACGAGAACCGAATTAATATCTTCGAGTCAGTCCTCAACAGTGCAACCGACTCGGACAAGGTTCGATTCCCCAGAGATCTCGACTCGATCGAAGACGCCGTTCACCGGGTGGTCGACGACGAGACGATGGTACCGATGCCGGTCGATCGCGGCGAGCGCTTTGACGACTCGTTCGCGACGCTGCGTCACAAACACGGCACCTACTGGCGGTGGGTTCGTCCGGTGTTCGACGGTGCGACGCGGTCGTCGGCGAACGCCCGCATTGAGTTCCGGCCGCTTGCTGCCCAGCCAACGGTTCGGGATTCGATCGCGCTCCAGGCGGCATATGCCGGCCTGATGGAAGGGCTGACGCGACACGATCATCCGCTTATCAATCTCCCGTGGGAGGTTGCACGCGAGAATTTCCGTGCAGCCGCCGAGGACGGCTTCGACAGCGGCCAACGAATCATCACTGCCGATGGTACCGAGACCAACGATCCCGAGGTGGTCTTTTCGGAGCTACTTGACTACGCCGAGGCGGGCCTGACCGCTGTCGGGCTCTCGGAGTCGGAAGCTGGCAGATACCTCAAGCCACTTCGCTGGCGGGTCGAAAACCGTGTGACACCTGCCTCGTGGAAGCGATCGATCGTCGCTGCCGAACTGGACAAGGGACGCTCGTTAGCCGAAGGAATCGAAACGATGCAGCGGCGCTACGTCAACGAACAACAGGCGACATTACTGGACGGGTCGTTCGCCGACTGGGTGCAACGCTGAGGTCACCGCGACGAGAGCGATCGCTGCGTCGTGATCAACGAGTGATAAATTGGCTGGAAAGGCGATCTACAGTACGTCGTCGAAGTCTTTGTAACGGGTGATGTCGACGCCTTCCTCGGTCACGACTGCGATGTTAATGCCGTTACCGGACGCCAGATCGCGCTCGACGGCAGATTTGACTGCCCGGGCCGCAGCGGTCTCTGCCTCCTCGATGGTGATATCCTCGTCGTACTCCTGTTCGAGCAGCCCAAGGGCGTACTGGCTCCCCGATCCCGAGACGGTGTACTCCTCTTCTGTCGTGCCGCCGAGGGGATCGAGGCTGTAGATGTGCGGCCCCTCGTCGTCGACACCGCCGAGAATCGGGCTGACGATGAAGAATGCCCCCGATCGGAGGAAGTTGCCGGTGAGCGTCGAAAGGGCTTTCATGCTCATGTGCTCGCCGCGGCGGGCCTCGTAGAGTCTGACCTCCGCTTTCAGCGAGCTGATTAAGTTCTGCGCCGCCGAGACCGACCCGGCGATCGTGAGCGCGCCAGTCGGGTGGATCTCTTCGACCTTCTGGACGTCTTTGCTCGACACCATGTATCCCATGCTCGCGCGCATGTCTGTCGCGAGCACGACGCCGTCTTCAGCCTTGATTCCGACAGTCGTTGTTCCCGTCTTCAGCGTTTCGTCGTCCTCGGCACTCTTCGTACCGTTCTGTGGGAATTCACCAAGTTCGGGGCCGAAGACACGCGAGACATCGCTATCAAACTGGCCCGATCCCTCGGAGAAACCGCTGTTTGGAGTTCGCATTATGAGTACTTACGCTCCGTCGCTGATAAATGCAACCTTTCAGGGAAAGAACCCCGATACCGGCGCCGTTGCTCAGCAGGCGAGTGCAGCACACCAACAGCTGGCAAGATTAGTTCTTCGTCGTCTGCTCGTAGGCTTGTTCGGTCGCGTCGATCGCTCGTCTGACAGGCAGGGTAACGCCAACCCTGCGCGCGAGGACCGCGATTGGGAGCATCACGATCCCGAGCGCGACGGTCAATTGGTACAGCGTGAACAGCGTAAGCCGGGTGGCCGATTCGATCATTCGATATCTGTCCTGCAGCCGTCCATGTATAAATACTTAGTGGAACGGCCGACCGACAGATCAGGCTGCAGTCTGGCGATTCTATTGGAGTTGATCGGAACACAAATTCGGTTGTGAAGATCGGTGATACTCCCGAATCGATCGGATCATCGACCCACTGAATTCTCATAGGTTATGAGAAAGGCTCAGCTGTCGTACGCTGAGATGATATGCCGGTGACTCCGGTCTGTGGAGTGCTTCAGACTAATTAGGTCGCTACTTTGGTCGCTACTTTGGCGTGTGACACGGTGTCGTGTCGCTTCGGCACTGTGAACCACAAGAAACGAGGTGCTGTGACGCGTGCATCACCTATGAGCAACTACCTCGTCGCGATGGAAGCGGCATGGTTGGTCCGAGACGTAGAGGATATTGACGATGCGATCGGCGTCGCGGTGAGCGAGGCTGGCAAGCGACTGAACCAACAGGACAAAGAGTACGTTGAGGTCGAAGTCGGCGCGACGGGCTGTCCGGCCTGTGGCGAGCCATTTGATTCGGCGTATATTGCTGCCAACACCGCGCTCGTCGGCCTGCTGCTCGAAATCGAGATATTCAACGCTGACGGGGAAGAACACGCCTCACGAATCGCCAAAAGCGAGGTCGGCGGCGCGCTGCGTGACGTGCCGCTTTCTGTCATCGAAGTCATCGAAACTGAAGCCGATCCTGACGACTCCGCCTAAGCTCCAGAGACGACTCTCTACCGAGCGTATCCGGTGACGAAACGTTTTCCTATAACCCGAAGTAATCACACGGGTATGGAACTGCCGACACCACAGGATCTCCGCGAGCGTCGGAATGCGCTCGGACTCACCCAGAGCTCGCTTGCGGAGGCAGCGGGCGTCTCCCAGCCGCTCATCGCGCGAATCGAGGGCGGTGACGTCGACCCACGGCTGTCGACCCTCCGGCGAATTGTCAACGCGTTAGACGAGGCCGAAGGCGACGTTGTCCGGGCTGCGGATCTGATGAATGAGACCGTAATCGAGGTCGCGCCCGACGACTCCGTCCGAGAGGCGGTCGATCGGATGGAACGAGAAGCCTACTCACAGCTGCCAGTGTTACAAAACGGCATTCCGGTCGGCTCGATCAGCCAAAGCGACGTGATCCATGCGGGCGACGACGTTAGCGAACTGCCAGTCAGTGAGGTAATGAGTGAGTCGTTCCCGACGGTCGCTCGCGACGCCACTGTCGATGAGGTTCGGAACTTACTCGACCACTACAAGGCGATCATGGTCACATCTGGCGGTGAGACGATCGGCATCATCACCGAGGCAGACTTGGCTGCACAGCTCTCGTAGCTGGGTTCTCAACCGAGACTGCCCACCGAACCGCTACCCCTCGTCGTACGATCGCCACTCAGACACCTCGCTGAGCCGCTCGAAAGCTTCACGTTCGGCAGGGCCGCCGCATTTCTCGACTGTGGTCTCGAAGTATCGAAGCCGGTCGAGGAGCGTCTGGGTTTCGAAGGCGTCGACGTTGAGCCGCGATGCGGCGACGGTTGCGTCGATCACGGCTCCAAACCCACGGTTGATCGTGGGGACGACCCGCTCGTAGACGGTTGCGGTCCCCTCGATTGGTTCAATCGTCCACGTCGTCCACTCGGTCCCGCCATCGACTCCGTGGTCGATTGCTGCGGCGGTGACCTCGACGCTTGCGGCTGCGCTTGGCAGAACCGGTTCTAGTTCTTCGCGGATCGTCGCTGCAGCGTCGACGAACGCTCGTGGATCGGCGGTGAACTGTACCACCCCGCCGTCACGCCGCTCGAAGTTTCGCTTCGTCCGGGTGTTGCCCCAGGTCGTCGCCGTAACGGGATCCTCGCGCGATTCGGGGGCATGCAGTCCCAGTGCAGCCATGTTCCACAACTCGTTCGGGCCGAGAGTCGCGACGATCGACTCTGTGACGCCGCGGAGCGCGACCGGCCAGCCCTCGAGATGCATCCCCGCTGGATCCTCTGTTTCGGTCATACTGTTAGCCCCCGTTCCAGCGCGATGAACGCCGCCGCAGCCGTAAGGTCCGCTGTCGTCCCCGGGTTGATTCCGTCGTCGACAAACGTCTCCGCGAGTTGCGCTGCAGCGTCGAGATCCTGACCGATCGCCGCCGCCCGATCGCAGACCTCTCTCGCTGTCTCTGTTCCGTGGTTTGTCGCGACCAGTGTATCCAGCTCTTCGGCCAAGAGCCGAAGGAACGTCCGTGCAATCCGATCGCCGACCGGACCCTCGTCTGCGAGCAGTTCATCGGCCGCGCGGAACGATCGTTCGAACCCCGTCGTCCACTCGCGGGCGTTTTCGTCGGCCGGACGGTTTGGTGATGGTTCCGCGCTGAGTCTCATAATATCCTCCAGTGTCATTTCACGATCGCGGATCGCCTCAGCCGCCCCGGTACCACGTCGCACATCGAGAGCATCGGCATCTGTTGGCGGATCGCGAACAGCGACATCGACGTGTTCGAAGCTCCGGTAGAACGCGACCGCATCCTCGACGGTCGTCGATTCCACGGTATCTTCCGCGCGCGCTGGCGTAAGCGGCCCGCTTGTGGCAGTCGCGACGAGCGGCACGAGGAGCAACAGACAGCCGAACTGGGTATTCCCACCGCCTTGATTACTCATCCCGGCGACCGCCGTTTCAAACGCGTCACCCACTGACGCCCCCTGCTGAGCGGCCCTCAGGCCGGCGCCTGAACCGATCGCCCCCGCGAGGAAGTGCTCGAACCGTAGCGATTCGAGATCGCGATGGCGATCGACGTTGCCTGGTTTTGGCGTCCCGGCCACCTCAAGCAACAGCGCCAACTGGGCGTTCTCGGCGGGCGATCGGTCCTGACCCAACGTCTCGCCGGCGCTCATGCGGTCACCTCCGCGAACCATGCGTCGACCGCTGTCCGGATCGAATCGAGCCGTTCCGGCTGGCGGGTTGGCCGCCCAACGCTGACTGCATCCGCTCCGAGACGGAGGTACTCGTAGGCAGTCTCGCGATCGCGAACGCCGTTGTTCGCAATCACGAACAGCTCGGTTTTGTTGGCCAGCGCGGCGATCGTTTCCGGTGAATCCATCGCATCGACGTGGAGGATCGACCCACCAGCCGATTCGACTGCCGCTGCGACATCCCCGAGATCGACTCCCGAAACCTCCGCACGGGCTTTCACCCCAACAGTTGCGCCAATCTCTGCGGCCGCAGCGACGTATCGCTCGAGGCGATCGGTGTCTGCAAGCAGTGACTCGCCGCAGCCGATCGCGGTCAATTCCGGCTGTCGACAGTGCGCGTTCACCTCAAGGATCGCACCGTGGGATCGACAGACAGCTGCGGCCTCGCGCAGTCGATCGACCCGCGTCGTTCGGACGTTCACCCCGATCGCCGTATCCGTCTCTGAGAGCGACCTGAGTTGGTCGTCGATGAACTCGATCGGATTCTCGGTGAGGAACTCACGGCGCTCGCGATCGACAAGTGCCGCAGATGCCGCCTGCGTTCGCTCGTCGATCGACACGCCGCCAATAAACGCACACCCGACATGATCCGCGAGCGATCGAGCCCATGCCGCGTCGGACTCGCCACTGAGACTCGCCGCAGCGAGCCGGGGAGCAAACGAGGCTCCGAAGTCGCGATCGATCATTGTGCGTGCACCTCGGTAAGTGCCGTCTCGACAGCCGTTGCGACCCGCTCGCTGTCGGCGTCGGTTTCAATCTGCGTATCAGTTCGCACGATTGGTCGATCGAGCGTCGTTCGGTCCTCGCGATCGAGTACAAACGCGTCTGCGAATGGATACTGGTCGGCAACGCCGGCCGTCGAGGGCTCTGCGCCGATTCCGGCCAGTAGCTCCGCAGCCGGCCCTGAGAATACCTCGTCTTCGACAAACGGCGAAACGACAACCACCGGCGTCGATGCGAGGGCCGCCTGCATGCCAGGGATCGCGAGCATCGGGCCGATACTCGTCACTGGGTTCGAGGGGCCGATCACCACCGGATCTGCGAGCGCATCGCGCACTGACTGTGTCATCGCTGCGTCATCGGCACCTTTGTACGTGACATCGAGGACGTCCGGTTCAGCCCGGTTTGCAACCCAGTACTCCTGAAAGTGGATCGCGCCGTCTGGCGTGTGGATCATCGTCGCAACTGGATCGTCGCTCATCGGCACGAGATCGATCGTCAGCCCGAACGCGTCCGCTACGATCTGGGTCGCTTCCGTGAGGGTGTGGCCCTCATCGAGGAGGCTGGTTCGCGTGATGTGGACCGCTCGATCGCGGTCGCCGATCGTCATGAACTCTGCGATCCCCGAAAAGCGTCGCCATCGGGCGAGGTCGCGACCCGCGGTCTGTGCGGCTGCGTCGAGATATCGCGGCCCGCCAGCGAGCCCCGCCGCCTCGGCAATTGCGAACAGCTCCTCGTTCGTTTCGTGGGTATCTCCGTCGATTCCCCACCATGTGTCGCGATCCAATACGCCGCCGCGATCGAACAGCACCGTGTCGATGTCCGGACAGACAAGGAGTCCACCGAGTTCAACGTCGTCGCCGGTGTTGGCGACAACAGTGATCTCCGCCGGTTCGAAGACGGACTCCGCACCCGACAGGAGCTTCGGGGTGCCCGTCCCGCCAGCGAGAAACGTAACCATAGCTGCCTTTTGTGGCCCCCGGATTTGTATCCTACCCTCGCAGCTGCCCGTACTTCCGAGGTTTGCGGTTGCATCCAGCCGAGACCCACACGGTATTTGTCTCCGCCCCTCAGAGACCCGGTATGAACCGGACGCGCCGATCGATCCTCCGGGCGCTCGAAGCCGGTCCTGCATCGGGCCCCGATCTCGCAGCGGCGGCCGATATTTCCCGTGCTGCGGTCTGGAAACACGTCGAAGCGCTCCGCCAACAGGGGTTTTCGATCGACAGCACAGCCGACGGGTACGTCGTGACCGACACCCCAGAATACGGCTCCGCAGCGGCGATCGAATACGGCCGTACCCCGCCGTACCAGGTGCGCTATTACGACGAACTCTCCAGTACGAACGAACGCGCCCGCGAACTCGCCGCGGAAGGGGCCGAGAACATCGCTGTGGTTGCCGGTCGACAGACTAACAGTCGAGGCCGACTCGATCGATCCTGGAAGTCGCCTGACGGCGCGGTCTCGCTGTCGATCCTGCTCCGGCCCGATCGACCCCCGGCACACGCGCCGCTGTTTACGCTCGCGGCCGCAGTCGCGACTGTCGACGTCGCACGCTCACTCGGCGTTGACGCCGCAATCAAGTGGCCGAACGACGTGATCGTTCCCGAGAATCCCGACGCAGGCTACGGCGGCCGAAAGCTCTGTGGCATCCTCACAGAAATGGAAGGTGAGGCCGATCGCATCTCCTGGCTCGTTGTCGGGATTGGACTGAACGCCGACATAGACGCGGCTGAGCTTCCCGACAACGCGACGAGTATTCGATCGGGGATCGACGGACCGGTCGATCGAGCCGAAATCGTTCAGGCGCTGCTTGCGGCATTCGATCAACAGATTACTGATCTCGACTCAGTGTTGGACGCGTGGCGCGATCGATCGGTCACGCTCGGCATGCCAGTCCGCGTCGAGACCCACACCGACACCATCACTGGGATCGCCGAAGACATCGTCATGCCCGGGGCATTACAGGTGGATACTGGCGACGGCATCGAGACCGTCCACGCGGGCGACTGTGAGCATCTCCGGCCGAACGATCGACACAAAGATAACTCATGACCTTTGCGACAACCGAATTTTACACTCGCCGGTCGCGATAGGCTCGACTCAGTCCGACTGGACCTCGCCGGTCGCGCTCGGCACCGCGGCAGCGCCGTTATCGTCGACACGAACCGTTAAGACGGGCACATTTGCGCTCCGAACGACTTTTTCTGTCACGCTACCCAAAAGTAGTCTGTCGATTCCGCCGCGGCCGTGTGTTCCCATGACGATCAGATCACAATCAGTTTCTTCTGCGTATGTGACGATCTGCTTGCTCGGGGCACCGTCGATGACGGCCGATTCGACGTCGAGCCCGGCGTTGGCTGCGAGCTCTCGGACCGACTCGATGGCGTCTTCGGCGTCTGATCGGAGCAGCTCGTCGACGCCTTCCCACGAGGACTCCATTGGCAGACCCGCGTATCTCGCGGTGTTGACGACGTACACGGTGTGCAGCGTCGCCTCGTGGACGACGGCTAGCTCTATGGCGTGCTGCACTGCCCGCTGCCCTTCGTCGGATCCGTCCGTCGGGACCAGAATCCGATCGTATAGCGCCATGATATCTCATGACACGGTTTGATCGCAGCCGACTTAACTCTTCGCGCGATCGGTGATACGGTGTGTGTCCGTACTCCCAAACGGGTTCAGTCTATACGGTTTCGAGGCAGAGTACCACGGGTCACCTGACCCGTGGGTGAATGCCGAATAATCACTACATTTACAACAATTCACAATAATACTATCATAATGCAAGAGTCAGGACTCACTCACACACTTTCTTTTGGATTAACTATCCAAACAGGGAGTTCTGACAACTTGCACGAAGGCTGTCTCGAAGCCCGGCGAGTCAGAAATGAGGTTAACCGACTCGACAAACAAGGCTGGGACTGGGACGATATCCACGATACTGTCGTTGACAACGCCAACCACGTCAAAAACACCACCCAACTCATCGTTCAGAAAGCATTCAAAGAAATCGAGACATACCACGATCACAAGGACGAGGATTGGGGCCGACCGTTCCCATACATCCACGAAACGTATCCGATGCGAATGAATCATAACGAAGGATACGCTCTCACCGTGGACGGCGAGAGAGATGTTCGCTTCCGAGTCAGTTACAAGCCGTACAACTACGTCAAAGGTGTTCTTCGTGGGAGCCCTGATCATCTTCATCAACTGAAGAATGCACTCAGTTCTACTGCGTGGCGTGTGGGCGTTGCTGAACTCGTGTGTAAACACGACGAGTGGCGACTCCACGTGTCGGTTACGAACAAAAAACGCACTGTTGCATCTCCCAAAGATGCGAAGACTGTCGTTGGTGTGGACATCAACGAAGACTGTATGGCTCTCACCGCAATGTGTCGAAAAACGGGTGATATACTCGATTCAGCCGTTATCGAGTACCCAGACATCAAGCGAGTGCGACACGAGTATTTCACCAAACGAAAGCGAATGCAGAACGCCGGTCAAACAGCGTTCGAGACCGGTATCCGATCCG
>SOPS01000001.1 GCA_005239175.1 halophilic archaeon SHRA6 | reverse complement strand
AACCGGAATGTGTGCCTCTCGAAAGAGAGGCGGGTGGCGGGTGCTTCACGATCGAAGCACACCAAATGTCGTATCCAATTATGGTATATTGCATGGTCCGTTGGATCGGGTCACCGGAATGGTGACTGTCAGCGTAGTGCTGAGTGGTCACGAGTATTCGGGTGGCACCGATCCAGTATGGCTCACATCAGATTGCCTCGTGTACGGCGTACCGCAGGGGGGCAATCCTCATTTCTTCGGACCTGATTATTTCCTTCGGCAGGTATTAAACCCATCGAAGCGGTCAGGCCCAGCGAACTCTGAACGAGTTGAACGTTCAGCCGATCGCATCGCGTTTTTCGCATATATTCCGAATGCCCTGTTGTACTTAAGGGCGTCGGATCGTCGCCAGCCGATCGCCGATCGATCGGCGGCCAGGCGCGGGTCGCCTCCCACGCTGTTTCGCATTCAATTCGAGGAGAGGGGTATACTTAACACCGTCGAAGGAATCGCCCTACGGCATGCAGTTTCATGCCGCGTTAGTGTGTTGATCGCACACACGATTACACACGAGCTTGAGCCTGGTGGACAAACCGCGACACCGTCGAGTACCGCCGACAAGCGGCGTATGACGCACAGGAGTGAGTATATAAAAGGACAGCTGTCATTCAGGAATATGTAACGAATAAAGAACGATGCGACTCGTCGAGAGTGGTGTTGCGCGGATGGAGACCAGACGGTCATCCCGTGCGTGTACACGTGGTCCCGCCGAGTGAGGGCCGCGCGTCTGTGTAACGCCGATACGTCGATAAAACCCTATCGACGACGGCTACTCGTCGAGGTGTTCAATCCCCTGTTTCGAGACGTTAGCTTCAGTGATCTCGTCGGGCATCCAGTCGGGTTTGTCGTCCGGTGCGGTCTCGTTCCATGCCCATCCCTCGTATTTGTGTATCTTGTCGGTTCCTTTCTCCCGAAGGTGCAGTGGGACGCGTTCGGCGGCGTCCTCTGAGTCAGCAGGATCAAGCCGTCGTGCTGCCTTCAGAGCGGCCTGTCTCGGGGTGCTCCCCGAAAAGACACTCTCTTCGGAACCGTCCTCGGCTCGTAGCGCGAAATTGCGCTTACCGTCATCACGTACCATGGTTTGTTCTCCATGCGAAAGATAGACAGGGTATATAATAAATATATCGGGGAAATGAGGACTAGATCGATCGACTGAGCGGTGGTTCGAACAGACAACAGACTGGAACGAGCGAACCGTCCGAGCCTGTGCGCGCGATGATCACGACTGAGAGCCGGTAAACAACACTTATGTATGCCCTGTGTCGAAACACATACAGACACCCGCGATGGTTCGCAAGAAGAAGCTCAGCCCGAGTGGCGCCAAAGACGAGAACGGCGAGTACCACAACGTCCACATCAATCTCCACGAGGACGAACTCGCTGTCGCCGGCATGGATATCGGCGACGAGGTGTTCGTTCGCGTACGAGACGGGAAAATCATCATCCAAAAGGCCGATTCCGACGACGTAGAACACGACTTTTGAGCTGGCTGTATCCGACAAACAGTCCTACTCCGAGGAGCAACTGCTGTTCGCCTCACTACTCAATCACCCAATTCGACGGCGAAAGCAATCCCTATACCGACCGGTCAGCATGTTTCTGCAATGAGTATCTACGACGCGCTGAAGCCAGTGTTGTTTTCGCTTCCGCCGGAAACTGCCCACCGGCTCATCCACCGCGTGCTCGGAGCCGCCCAACACACGCCGATCGAGACCGCCGTTCAGAGCCAGTGTCGGGTCGACGACGATCGGCTCAAAACCACCGCGTTCGGCTGTTCGTTCCCAAACCCAGTTGGTGTGGCAGCTGGATTCGACAAGAACGCCGAGGTGCCGTCGATGTTGGCCGCACTCGGGTTTGGCCACGTGGAGGTCGGCGGGGTCACCGCCGAAAAACAGCCCGGGAACCGGCGTCCCCGGCTGTTTCGGCTTCCCGAGGACGGCGCGTTGATAAACCGAATGGGCTTCAACAACGATGGAGCCGATCAGATCGGCCAACGGCTTGACGAGTCGCCGCTACCGGATGTCCCGGTCGGGGTTAACATTGGAAAGTCAAAAACGACGCCGCTTGCAGATGCGCCGTCCGATTATGCGTACACCTTCGAGCGCGTGCGGGAGGCGGGCGATTATTTTGTCGTCAACGTTTCCAGCCCAAACACGCCAGGGCTCCGATCGCTGCAAAACCGCGACGCCCTCGAAGCGATCATCACACGGCTCGTCGACGCGGGAGCAGCACCGTTGTTGGTAAAGCTATCACCGGATCTGCCGCGGGCAGCGATTTCCGAGGCACTGGCTGTAGTCGACGATTTCAATCTTGACGGCGTGATCGCGACAAACACGACAACCGCACGCCCAGACGAGCTGACGAACCCGAACAAAGCCGAGCGCGGCGGGCTCTCGGGGGCACCGATCGAGGCCGAGGCCACCGACCTGATTCGATTCATTTACGATCGAACCGACGTGCCAATCGTCGGCGTTGGCGGGATCTCCGACGCAGACGGTGCGTACGAAAAGATACGCGCGGGCGCGAGCGTGGTCCAACTCTATACGGGATTGGTGTTCGAGGGACCAACAATCGCCCGCGATATCAACCGTGGGCTGGTCGAACGCCTCGAAGCGGATGGGTTCGACTCGATCGAAGCGGCGGTTGGAACCGAACAGTAACCGCGATTGGCTGCGCCGGTCAGTGGACGATCACAATCGTCTCGCCGGCGTCTAAGAATTCACCGTCACCAGAGTACTGTCGCGTTTCTTCGATCGAAAACGCCTCGGGATCGAGTTCAACGCCAGCGGCGTGCAAGTGCCCGTCTTCGATCTCGTAGTTGCCCGATTCGATCGCCGCCTCAATCTCGGGCACCTGCCCGCCGTATGTTGGACCGACGATCGAATACTCCAGATCAATACCGGTCTGGACGGTCTCGATCGGGGCGTCGCCCTCGCGGACAGCCAACTCCTCGACCTGCATCACGCGTTGGATATCGTCCTCGAATCCCGCGACATCGCCGTACACCTCGACGGTGCCGAGTTCGGTGTTCAGCGGGAGCCCGTTGTCGCTTTTGTACTTTCTGAGCGCGCCAATCACTTCGATCGCGCGCTCACCGGCAGCCCGATCGGCGGCAATGTCGAGCGGTTCGGGCCACGGCTGAGTGTGGAGACTCTCGCCGTCTGTCGCGTGCATGTCCTGATACAGCTCTTCGGTCACGTGTGCGAGGATCGGCGCGAACAGCTTGAGGAACCGCTCGTGGGCAGTCTGGAGTGTGTACGCTGCGGAGTTGTCGTCGCGTTCTTTGACGATTTCGAGGTAGTCATCACAGAACGTGCCCCAAAAGAACGTCCGGAGGCGGTCTCTGGCCTTCGAGAACTCTCTGCGTTCGAGCCGATCGGTGATCACCTCGATTTCCTCGTCGAGCGCAGCCAGCAGCCACGCGTCGATCGCCCGCAGCTCTTCGGGCCGGTCGACCCGTTCGTCGGGCGTCAACGAATCGACGAGCTTCGAGGCGTTCCACAGCTTCCGGATCAGTTTCTCGCCCGCGCGGAGCCCTTTCTCCTGGTAGGGCAGATCGTCGCCGATCGCCGAGCCGGCGGCCCAAAATCGCGCGGCGTCGACAGGGTACTTTTCCAAAACTGCATCGGGATCGACGACGTTACCCTTCGATTTCGACATCTTCTCGCGGTTCTCATCGAGGACCATGCCGTTGATCATGACCGACTCGAAGGGTACCTCATCGGTGTGCTCGTAGCACTTGATCACCGTGTGGAACAGCCAAAACGAGATGATGTCGTGGCCCTGCGGGCGGACGTCCATCGGGTAGATCTCAGGGCGATCCATGACAAACTCCTCGCCGTTGTGGTCCCAGCCGCTGTTGATGAGCGGCGTGAGCGACGATGTCGCCCACGTGTCGAGCACGTCCGATTCGGGGACGAACGTCTCGTGACCACACTCGGGACAGGCGTCGACGGGCGGCTCGTCGCTCAGCGGATCGACCGGGAGGTCGTCTTTCGCTGCGATGATCTCCGTATCACAGTCCCCGCAGTACCACACCGGGAACGGAATACCAGACGATCGCTGTCTGGAGATGAGCCAATCCCACTGGAGGCCGTCGATCCAGTGTTCATAGCGGGTGAACATCTTCTCGGGGAACCACTCCATCTCCCGGCCGGCCTCGAGGTACTCCTGTTTCTTGTCGAGCACCTCGATGTACCACTGTTTCGTGACGAGGAACTCGACGCCGGTCCCACAGCGTTCGTGAACGTTGACGGTGTGAGTGATCGGCCGGCGATCGGCGAGCGCACCGGCCGCCTCGAGGTCGGCGACGATCGACTCGCGGGCGTCTGTCGAGGATTGGCCCTCGTACTCGCCAGCAACGTCGGTCAGGTGGCCCGATTCGTCGATCGCGATCCGCAGGTCCAGATCGTGCGCCTGGTACCACTCGATATCGGTCTGGTCACCGAAGGTACAGCACATGACGACCCCTGAGCCGGTCTCCATGTCGACGCGGTCGTCCTCGATAATCGGCACCGTCTGGCCGAAAATCGGGATTTCAGCGTTCATGCCGACCAGTTCGGCGTTCTCCTCGTCGTCGGGATGGACGAAGACCGCAACACAGGCTGGAAGTAACTCGGGGCGGGTCGTCGAGATGACAAAGGAATCTCGCCCGCTCGCTGTCGGCTCGGTGAGCGCGAACTCAATGTCGTGGAAGTGGCTGTCGCGCTCGTCGTCTTCGGTTTCGACCTGTGAGATCGCCGTCTCACACTCGGGACACCAGATCGCCGGTGCTTTTTTGCGGTACTCGCGACCCTGCTCGTAGAGGTCAAGAAACGACAGCTGTGAAATCCGCTGGACGTCCTCCGAGATCGTCCGGTAGGTGTTGTTCCAGTCGATGGAGATCCCCATCGCCTGCATCTTTTCGGTGAACTCCTGTTCGTACTCCAGACAGATCTCTCGGCAGCGCTGTTGGAACTCTCGGCGTTCGTAGTCCTGGTGGCGGATGTCGAGTTCACGTTCGGTGAGCCGTTCGGAGGCGATCCCGTTGTCGTCGTAGCCGAACGGGAACAACACGTCGTTGCCCGCCATGCGGTGGTAGCGCGCGACAATATCCTGGAGGATCGAGCCGTACACGTGGCCCCAGTGAAGGCTGCCCGATACCGTCGGCGGCGGGGTGTCGATCGAGAAGGCAGTATCTGGATCGGCCGCGGCGTCGGGGTAGGCGTATGTCTCGTCGTCGACCCACCGTTTCTGCCACGTCGGCTCTGCGGCGTCGGGGTCGTATTCTCCACTGGGCATCTTCGGAGGAATTTCGGCTGCCTCCGGTGTTAAACGCCTCGGTCCACGGACGACAGCCGGCGACCAGCGATCGATCGTAGCGGGTGTCGCGCGACCGGGGCGGGGGGCGATCGGCCGGCAACGTACAACGATCGGCCGTCTCAGACGTCGGCCGTCGGGGTCGGGCTGTCCGGCTCCGCAATTGCCGACAGCGCGCCGTCCAGATCAGCAATGAGATCCTCGGTGGCCTCAATGCCAACTGAGATCCGCAACAGCGAATCGGAGATGCCGAGCGCGTCGCGTTCGGCCTGCGTGAGCGGCGAGTGCGTCATCGTCGCAGGGTGTTCAACCAGTGATTCGACACCGCCGAGGCTGACCGCCAGCGGGAAGTGCTCTAGTGCATCAATGAACGCGAGGACGCCCTCGAAGTCCGTCGCAAGCTCGACGGACAACACGCCGCCAAACCCGGACATCTGTTCGCGGGCGAGTTCGTGTTGTGGGTGGCTTTCGAGCCCCGGGTAGTGAACCGCGGAGACTGCGGAGTGATCTTCAAGGAACTGTGCGATCGCAAGCGCGTTCTTTTCGTGGCGCTCCATCCGCAACGGTAGGGTCTTGATCCCGCGGAGGGTGAGATACGAGTCGAACGGCGACAACATCGCGCCGAGGCCGACCTGCTGGAGGAACCCAATTTCCTCCGCAAGCGCGTCGTCGTCGGTGACGATCGCGCCGCCGATCGAATCGGAGTGCCCGTTGAGGTACTTCGTCGTGCTGTGGATCACCACGTCCGCCCCCAGTGCCAGCGGCCGCTGGAAGTACGGACTTGAAAACGTGTTATCCACGCCCAAAGCCGAGTCGTGGGCGTGGGCGATCTCGGCGATCGCCGCGATATCACAGAGGTGAATCAGTGGATTTGTGGGGGTCTCCATCCACACCAGTTCGGTCTCCGGGCGCATCGCCGCCTCGACGGCTGCGGTGTCAGTGGCGTCGACAAAGTCGACCTCGACACCCAGTCGGTCGGCGAACAGCCGCTTGAGCATCGATCGCGTCCCGCCGTAGAGATCCTCGAAGGCCACGACGTGATCGCCCGGCGAGAGGATACCCATCATGGTCGTGGCGATCGCCGCCGTCCCGGAAACCATCGCGAACGCGTGCTCGCCGCCTTCTAACGCGGTGAGACGGTGTTCCAACGCGTTCCGCGTCGGGTTCGACAGCCGCGAGTAGAGGTACTCACCCCGATCGGCATCGACATCCTCGAGGCTCATCCCCCGCTCGATCTCGGGGATCGAGTACGTCGAAGAGAGGTGAACCGGAACTACCACGTCCTCGACACCCGGAGCAGGGCCGCGGCCGCGTTCGCCGTAGGTCACCGCGTCCGTCTCGATCGATCGGTTGTGAAGATCCATGATAGATATCGGGACGCATTGGCACCTAAGTATTTCGTTCACTCACATAGAAATGCAATAAAGGAATATTCGGCGGCGGGAAATGCACTACAGTAATGAAAAGACTCGATCGCGATCAGTCCACGAGCGCGTCCAGCCGCAGTTCGAACGCGGCAACGGGCAGTTCGAGGTCGTGTTCGACGAGCACGGCGGGATGGACCTCGCCGAGAACGCCAACGTGTTCGCCGTCGACGACGATCGCTGCCGCACGGCCGGGAATGAACGTCGGATGGTCGATCGCAGGCGTGTCGAGTTCGACATCGAAGTCCGCACACAGCGCTTGCAGACGGGCCTTCGCGTCCTCGTAGCTGGCGTCGTTTCGCGCGAGCACCGCGGCGATCGATCGGTGCTCGGCGACGTTCGTGTTCTCCGTTTCGTCGACCCGTGCTGCGAGCCCAATCTCGGCGAGGTCCTGCGGATACGCCCGATGGGTATTGTTCTCCAGTACCATCAGTAGCGAGGGCAGCACCCACGATCGAAGCTGGGTGTAGTCCTCGCTGTACGGCTCAGTAATAACCGCGGGCTCGCCCGCGCCGAAGTCGTCAGTTCCGGGTTCGATTCGCATTCGATCGTAGTTCTCCGCCGCCGAGATCATGTGGAAGTTCAACAGGTCCTCGAAGCCGAGGCCGATGAGGCTCGCGCGGGCGGCATCTTCGAGACGCGTCCGTTCGTGGCGGCCGCCGACGGTGCCGACATCCGGGTACGTCGGCTCCAGGTTGTTGAATCCATACGCACGACCGACGTCGTCGATCAGATCGTAGGGATGCAACACGTCGACGCGATACGGCGGCACCTCGACCGTGTAGATCGTTTGGTCGCCGAGCGTGTACGTCGCGTCCAATCCCGATCGCTCGAAGTGGTCGACGACCTCGTCAGCGGTGAGTTCGATCCCCAGCATCCGCTCGATTTCGGCGTGGGAAACCTCTTTTTCCTCCGTCTCGAGGTTTGGACGAACGAGTTCCGCGCCCACGTCGGCGTACGGACCGGTCGCGTCTGGGTAGTGGATCTCGACTTCCTCGATCGTCCCGCCGCGGGCGTCGAGCGCATAACAGAGGATGTTACACATGTGGTCGATCGTCCACTGATCGGTTCCCGTTAGCTCGATGAGCAGGTCCCGCGAGTCCGTCGAGACCTCTGTCCGGCGGCCGTTGATGACCGGCGGGAACGAAAACAGCCCGAGCTCGTCGTAGATCGCCGGGTAGCGATCGTACTCGCTCACGAGGTCGGCAAACTTCTTCCCGGTGTCGTGTTCAGTGAGTACCTCGCCGGGCGTGAGTGCAGCGTCCGAATCGAGCGGCACGAACCGATCGCCGTCTGGCTCGATGCCAGTGTAAGTAATCGAGTTTTCGGTGGCGTCCTCGGCGAGAACCTTGCCTTTCAGCATCGTCAGGTCGTGGATACCGATCGCACCCTTCGCGCGCTGGCGGCCCATTGTCGCGTGCAACTTCTCTTGCAGTTGGATGAGCGAATCGAGCGCCTGCTCGGTGAGGTTCACGCCGCGGACGACCGCACCAGTGACGTAGGGGCGCTCGGCGGGAACGTCCGGGTCGACCTCGTAGACCCAGTCGGGATCGTTCGTCTTCGGGACGTAGACGCCGCGGTCGTCGCCGTACTGGTAGCGTAGCGATCGCGCGACGCCTTCGACCGAGAGGCGATCGAGTCGATCGGGCGCAAACTCTAGTTGCATCTCGCCCTCCTCGGTCTCGCCCTCGTATTCGAGGCCGAGGTTGAACAGGTCTGTTTTCAGTGCTTCGTCGCTTTTTTCCGCCGCGCCGGTGAGCCGGCGGAGTTCGTCGGGATCGACATCAACAACAGGCATCAGTAGAGCACCTCCGTTTCGCGAAGCAACTGCAGGTCACACAACGTCCCGTGGACATCGCGGATATCCTCGAAGCCGTACATCAACATGAGCAGCCGCTCGAGTGCGAGCCCCCACGCCATCACGTCGACTTCGATCCCGAGCGGTTCGAGCACCTCCGCGCGGAACATCCCGGAGTTGCCGATCTCGACCAGTTCGCCGGTCGTCGGGTGCGTCCCGAACAGCTCGAAGGACGGCTCCGTGTAGGGATTGTAGTGCGGTTTGAACTCCAGATCAGTAATCCCGAACTGCGCGTAGAACTCCTCGAAGGTGCCCATCAGGTCACGAACCGAGAGGTCCTCGGCCATCACCCACCCCTCGATCTGGAAGAACTCGAGTAAGTGGGTCGGATCGAGCGTGTCGTTACGGTAGACCTTCTCGACCGAGAAGTACCGCTTTGGCGGCTCGATGTCCGCGCCGGCATATCCAGAGAGGTACCGCATCGACAGCGAGGTCGTGTGGCCCCGCAGTGCGATCGCCTCGGCAAATTCGCGGCTCCACGGGGAGTGATAACCGTCGCCGTCCTCGCTCACCCCGTTTCGGTGGGCGTCTTCGACCCGCCCGGCGAGGTCCTCGGGCACCGACCCGATCGGATTGACATCGAGCGCGAACCGATCCCAGTGGGTTCGCGCCGGATGGTCCTGCGGCATAAACAGACAGTCGTTGATCCAAAAGTCCGCGTCGGCGTGTGGGCCCTCCATCTCTTTGAATCCCATCCCGACGAGGACGTCTTTAACCCGATCGGCGGTCTGTCTGAGGATGTGTTTCCGTCCGCCGTCGAGCTCGGGCGCGTCGGCCTCGACGTTGTATTCGGTGAATTCGACATCTTCCCACTCCCCGGAGGTGAGCAGTTCGGGTGTGAGCCGATCGACCGTCTCTGCGGCCTCGATCCCTTCCATCAGCGCGGTCACGCCGTCGTCGGTGAGTGTCACCGACCTGACCGTGCGCTCGGAGCGTTCGATCAGCTCACGGCGTTCGAGTTGGTCGAGCAGCCCGGTGTCCTCGACGGACTCGCCGTCCGCGATCGCTGCAAGCGCGGTGCGTTCAGAGTCGGTGTCAGGGTCAGCGTCGGGATCTGCGGAGACGGCCCCGGCGTCGATCGAGCCGTACCCTTTGCGGGCGAAGTTCGAGAGCGCGATGTTGACCGACGACCCCTCGAGTCCAGCCGTACCGAGCAGTTGTCCCATCTCGACGGGTTCGTCAGTTGCGCCCGCCTCGATCGCTGCACGGTAGAGCCGCACCTCTGGAAGCCCCTCGGTGAGGTACGTCTCGCCCTCGGCGGTGAGTTCGGCACTCGTGGCCGTCGTTTCGTCGATCGAGACCAACCCCTCGTCGCGGAGATCAAACGCCGCCCGGGTGACGGTCTCGGGCTTCAGGCCAGTTTCCTCAGCCAGGCTGTCGACGGACGTGGGGTCGGTCGCGCTCGCAGCTTCCATGACTGCGAGCTGTGATTCTGGAAGTCGCATACTGTCTTGATTGCATAACGGAGGGGTCCGCAGTTATCCGTTCCGGACTCCGGCCAGCGGCTATCCGGCGCCTGAATGGCGGCGATCAGGCAACCGCTGCCGCCTCGATCGCCTCTGGGTCAACCTCAAGGAACCGCTCTTCGCAGTCCGCACAGACGACCGCGATGACGTCCCAGGAGCGACAGCACGATTTGACAGTCTCTTCTGTCATTGCCACGTCGCCGCCACAGACCGGACAGCGATCGAGGAACGATCGGAACGCTTCGAGAATTGCGAACCGCTGGACGGGCACGATATCCATCCACATATCAGTTGTCGAAGACAGAACCTCGTGGGCGGCGAGATCGGCGAGCAATGCCCCTTCGCTCGTCCAGCGAGCGATCTGGTCGCCGTCGGCTCTCGCGACGTGCCGATCGAACTGATCGGTTTCGAGTGTCACCGACTGCCCCGATGGCAGGCCGCGAAGTGAATGGATTGCCGCCGCCTGGGCGTCACGATCGTCTTCGAGATCGTCGAGTGCAGCGCGCCACCGATCGGCGAACGATGCCGTGAGACAGACGTCGTCGTCGCAGGGTTCGATGACGCCCGCCGACAGGAGCGTCTCGACGGGATCGACGAGATCCGCTTCGTCGGGGACAGTGTCGTCTACGGTATCGATATCGGTATCGGGTTGATCGACCGGCGAGCCGTCCGCTGGAAGCTTATCGAACCGTGCGAGCAGCCAGTCGGGGAAGTATCGCTTCGTCAACTCGGGTGTCCCAGGGACGAGGTACCCACGGAGCCAGATCGAGCCGAGTCCGACAAGGATGAAGGCGATCGCAAGCGGCACCGAAACGAAAAAAAGCGCAATCGCTCCGATCGCGGTCAGTGCGACATTTACGATCGTACACGGGATACAGCGGTTCTCGCCGGTGTACTCGGGTTGACGTATCTGGGTGAATATGGACATAGCTACGTATACCACAACTGAAAAGATAAGCGTTTGCGCCAGGCACAGACAGCGGCCAGCGGCCGTGTTGCATCACCAACGAGCGCACAGAGAACGCGCCTCGGCGATCGAAATCACGGTATCCGCGGCTGAAAACAGTGTGCCAGCGGGTGCAATCAGTGTGCGCCGCCGGGGCCACGGCGATCGAGATCGAGGTCGATGTCAAGCTCCGAAAGGAGCTCCGCAGCTTCCTCGCGTTTCTCCTGATGATCGGCGAGGAACTCTTTCATAAGCTGTGCGGCCTGTTCTTTACAATCGCCACACAGTCGATCGCCGCCGGCACACTCCTCGTAGACGCGGGTTGCGAACTCGTCGTCGTCCGCAGCGAGGAGGTACGCGTACAGCTCGTAGACGGGGCACTTGTCGGGCTCGCCGCCGAGTTCGCGCTGTTCGGCGGCGGTCTGTCGCCCACCGGTGGAGGCGGCTTTGACCTTGTCGTAGCCGTCTTCGGGATCGTCGAGCAGGGAAATGTGACTCGCCGGGATCGACGAGGACATCTTCCCGCCGGTGAGCCCGGACATGAATCGGTGGTAGATCGACGACGGCTGCATGAAGCCAAAGCCGCCGTGGTCGAGTTCGACCTCGCGGGCCAACTCCTCAGCGGCTCCGAGATCGAGGTCAAACGAGTCGATGTGGCCCTCGTAGACGCGTTTTTCCCCGTCGATCGCGCCGATCATCGCCTCAAACGCCGCCTCGGGGCCGTGGCGGTGGAAGAACCGCACTCGAGGACGAAGCGGTTCCTTGCCGGCGGATTCGAGCTTGCCGATCGCCGATCGGCGGGCGGGCTCGAACTCTGGGTCTATGTCGGCCGTCGACAGCCACTCGGCGGCGTCCTCACAGCGGACCGGATCATCGGCGGCGGTATTGCCATCTGCGTCAGCGGCCGTCTCAGACGAGAGCGAGTCGTACGCGTCTCCCAGGAGGACCCGCTCGGCGTCGTCGGCCTCGAAGCTCGCGAACGCCTCAGTTACTTTGAAATACCGCATTCGGACGGATAGATCGCGGGCGAACCGGACGTGTGGGTCCTGATCTGGACCGACCGGGATGACGGTCGGCTTCGGCTCGTCGGCCAACTGCGGATAGAGGATGTCGGCCATCTGGGTCACGACGCTTTGCATGTGCGAGACGCTCGTCTCGCCGTCGAAGCCGTAGATCGCCTCGAACTCCGAGAAGTTCGCCCGCGAGCCCAACTCGAAGCTCAGGTCCTGGACATCGCGGTTCGTCGACTGCCGGTAGAGCGTCCCTTCGTCGGGGTCGAACCCGAGCGCGAGCAGGCTGAGCAGGTAGTTTCTCGCGTGCTCGTCGATCTCCGGCCAGCTGATCCCGCGTGCGGAGTGTGCCTCGAGATCAGCAATGAGCCCGTAGACGTCCCCGCCGCGCTGTTGATGCCAGATCAGCTCGTCGAAAACGAGCTTGTGGCCGATGTGGGGATCGCCGGTCGGCATGAACCCAGACAGCGCCGCAAAGGGTTCGTCGTTGGCCATCGCCGCGGCGACACGATCGTACTCGCGGTGCCCAAAAATGACGCCGCGGCGCATCAGGTAGTGCGGGTACGGCACGTCAGCGAGGACGTCCTCGAAGGATTCGATCCCGAACTCCGAAAAGAGGTCCCCGTAGTCGCCGATCGTCGAGGAGCCCCACGGATCGATGGCGACGCTGTCGGCTCCCTCTGCTGTGCCACCGTCCGCATAGATGTCGGTTGGGGTGTCCTCGTCGGTCATGGTGTCAAGCGGCTCGCCGAAAGCCACGTTATCTGTCCTGTCGCGTCGGTCAACGCAAAAACCATTCGTTTCCGGACCCCGCCGGCGAGTCGGACGTCGAGTGAGAGGGCTTTGGGCTCGAAGACGTGATCCGGCGACACAACCCGGACCAGCCGCTCTGAGTGTGGCAGCTCTGAGACCGTCTCGACCGCGTCGTACGTCCGGAAATCCGCGCCGAATTTGAATCCCGTTTTGGGAACCACGTCCTGCGCGCGAAGGTGTTCGTACACTGCGAGCCGGCGATCGAACCGCTCGCCCTCGACCGCTCGCCCGCGTTCAACGATCGCTGCGTACGGATCAGACTCACCAGCCACCGAAAGCCGATCGATCGTCGCAAGTCCCGCAGCCTCGACCAATGACAGCTGGATCGCTCCCTCGACGATCGCCGCTCGCCCCGAGAGTGGCTGGCCGTAGAATCCCCGTTCGTGGACTGCGTCGGGTGGGTCCCAGCAGACGACCCGATCACCGATGAGTTCGGCCTCGATCGGCTCAGGTGGTTCGTACATCGAGGCCCCTTCGAACGACGGGCGCGTCAGCTCGAAGTAGGTGATCTCGCTTTCTTCGTCGACGATCGCAAGCGTCCGGCCAGCCAGCCCGGCGGCTGGGATCCGCTCACGCTCGCCGTGGACCGAGATCCGGTGTGCAACCGACCCGTCGCCGGGACCGCTGCCGCGTGGGTAGACCGTGAAGTCGATCGGCGAGGGGTCGTCGATGGCGTCCGCACCGGGCCAGCCCTCTCGCGCCGGCGAGAGGTAAAAACCGCGATCGCGCAGGTCCGAGTAGACGAGGAACCGTTTCGTGAACGCGGTCGTCTCCCCGGCTGCGTGGATAAAAAACGGCTCGAAGTCGAGGCGATCGCCATCGACGACAACCGCGTCGAGGTCGCCCCGGAACAGCAGGTGGGCGGCCTCGACGGCCGTGAGTTCGACTCGATCGCCGCCGGCGGGCCGGCCGTAGCCGCGGGCGTCGTAGAACCGCTGTTTCGCGTTGCCGCCGAGTTCGACGGCGTTCTCGCGGAGGGTTCCGTCCATGTACCGAGGGGGGTTCTGGGCAGACAAAGACGCACCGATCGCCACCAACCCAGAGCGTGGACGATCGCCGCTAACTCACAATGCAGACGATCGCCGCTAACTCACAATGCAGACGATCGCCGCTAACTCACAATGCAGACGATCGCCGCTAACTCACAATGCAGACGATCGCCGCTAACTCACAATGCAGACGATCGCCGCTAACTCACAATGCAGACGATCGCCGCTAACTCACAATGCAGACGATCGCCGCTAACTCACAATGCAGACGATCGCCGCTAACTCACAATGCAGACGATCGCCGCTAACTCACAATGCAGACGATCGCCGCTAACTCACAATGCAGACGATCGCCGCTAACTCACGATATAGACGATCGATCGCCGGACGGCCAAAACGGTCGGCCGCCGTCGGTAGCGTGCGGGTCGCGATCGCATGTCCCGTCGAGACAGCGCTCGCCCGCGGGGGTGTCGAATACGGGGAGCCCACAAGCACACGCTCCTGAGATGCTGCCCGAAGGGATCGAGAACGTCGTCTCGCAGTCCGGATACGCCGAACAGCCGAGGAAGATTCGTCCGTCTGGGCTTTTGATCGACAGCGGCGAGCCGCAATCTGGACAGTCCCATTCGCCCTCGAAGCGATCGCGGACGGCATCGGCGAGACCCTCACACGCGTAGTCAACACAGAGTTCGAATCGATCGCCGCGCTCGACAGCCATTTTCGGTAGTCCACACGCCTCACAGGTATCGTCGAGGATGGCCGCACCCGAGGGGAGGCCGTAGCGGTCCTCGCAGTCGAGACACCGTACGTCACCGCGAATCCGCACGAGCGGTCCCGAGCAGTCCGGACAGGTCCCGATCGGCGTGCCGGCCGCCCCGATCGGCGCAGACCACGCGCGGCCCTTTGCGTTCGAGGCAACTCGTAGCGTCTGCTCGCCCGCCTGTGCGACGATCGAAAACCCGGCGTCGTCCTCCTCAATGGTGAGTTCGTCGGGACGGGTCAGCCACGCGACAGGCTGGTAGCCGTCAGCGTCGTGGACGAGTACGGTGCGATCGGGCTTGACCACGATGACGACGGTTCCGCGTTGGGTCTGGCTCCGCGTCCCGTCGAATTTCGTCGTGCAGTCGCCGGTGAACAGCCGAACAGTCTCGGACATACAGCGGGGTGGCCTCGCGATCGTACGTAAATCTCCGGCGGCCAGTGGGCAGTAACGTACCCCTACTGTTCACTCGACGCGAATCGTTCGCGAGGCCCGCACCGGCAACAGCGGCAGATCGGGAAACGTCACCTCGATCGTATACTCGAGTTCGTCGGCCGCCGGCGAGCCAAACGCCGCGATCGGAGTTGTCGTCCGGTCGGCGAGATACGCCGTAGTTTCGCTCATCTCGACGCCGTTGACGGTGACGCGAATCCCGGCACGGGCAGCGCCGCCGCGGTTTTCGATCGTTGCCTCGACCAGTTCGTTATCACCGGTCGCGATTTCGTCGGGCAGCGCCCCCCAGTCGACCTCGATCCGCGGGAGTTCACCCGCAGCATCGACGACCCGTCTTGCGACCCCAGCGGAGAATCCGGCGTTCGTCAATTCGCCGTGTCCGGCCGCGAGTACGTCTGCCGGTGAGGTCATGCCCGCGTTCGCGAGCGTCTCCGCGCGCCCCGCGCCGACGCCGTCGATCGCAGTGAGCGCCACTGCGGAAGCAGCGACGCCGTTTTCGACCCGCGATTCGACGCGGCAGGCGAGGTTCGCCGCCCGCGGCCCCGAGAAGCGATCGAGAAACTCCCCAAGCGCCGCGAGCAGCCTCAGGGCGTTCTGGCGGATGATCCACGCGTCGCTGCGGAGATCGCCGGGAATCGAATCGGCCATGCTCGCCTCCAAGATGGCGCGAACCTTCCGGTGGCCGTCCTCGAGGTCGGTGTCGACTCCGCGGAGGACGTTACCGATCGCGTCCGATTCGGCCTGTCTGGCGGAGACGCTGTCGAAGGCCGCACTGGCGGCGACCGTTTCGAGAATGTCGGCGGCGGTGAGCCGGTCGCGATCGGCGAGCCGTCGGAACGCGTAGGCGGTGTCGAGATCGAGGTAGTACTTCGAGGTGAGCCGGCCGAGCGCGGTGGCGTCGATGCCGAGGTCGTCGTCGGTTTCGACGAAGCCGCGATCGACGAGCCGTTCGAGCGAGGAGCGGACCCGATCGCGCAGGCCGTCGAAACCGTACTCCTCGGGCTTCGAGCGGGCTCGCTGGTAGTAGAACGTGGTTTCGAGCCACGACATCACGTCCTCGAGATCGGCGATCGTCCCCATGGCGATCTCGGCGTTGAGGTGGGCGTCGAGATCGGCCGCGAGTCGCGATTCGATCTCCGTGCCGTCGGTGAGCAGCGTGCGGTACTTGTCGGCGTCGCCACGGTCGCACACGACCCAGCCGTAGCCCACGTCGTCGTAGCCCGGCCGCCCCGCCCGCCCGAGCATCTGGAGGATGTCGAGTGGGCTGATGTCGACCTCGCCCTCCAGCGGATCGTGGTGTTTGGTGTCTCGGATGACGACACACCGTGCCGGGAGATTCACGCCCCACGCGAGCGTGGAGGTCGAAAACAACAGCTGGACGGTGCCGTCTTTGAACCACGCCTCGACCTGGTCGCGATCGCCCTTCGACAGCCCCGCGTGATGAAACGCGACGCCGTCAGGGATCGACTTACGGAGCGTCTCGTTGTCCAATTCCTTTGCGGCCGTGTGGACATCGTAGTCGCCGCGGGCGCCCATGGGGATGTCGCGTTCGGCGATCGCGTCACGAGCCTTCTGGGCCGCCCGGACGGTGTCCTGTCGCGACGAGACGAACACGAGCGCCTGCCCGCCGTCGGTGATGTGTGGCTCTGCGAGGTCGATCGCTTTCGAGAGCCGGATGTACTTGTCGACGAAGGCGTTCTGTCCGTGCGTGTACGTCTGTACGCCCGAGTGCAAGTCGACCGGGCGGTAGTCCTCGTCGAACTCAAAGACCGCGTCGGGCGGCGCATCGAGCCACGCAGCCACGTCGCCGATGTTGGGCATCGTGGCCGACAGCGCGATAATTCGGGGATCACAGAGCCGCCGGAGCCGCGAGACGGTGACCTCGAGCACGCCGCCGCGGCCGTCTGAATCCAGCAGGTGAACCTCGTCGATCACACAGCAGTCGATGTCAGTAATGAACGAGTACCGCGGCGAGTCGTGCTTTCGGGTCGCCGAGTCGGTCTTTTCAGGCGTCATCACGAGGATGTCTGCCCGTTCGGCCCGGCGAGGGTTGAGATCGCGCTCGCCGGTGACAACGTACACCGAGTACCCAAGCGACTCAAAGCGCTCCCAATCAGCCTCTTTTTCGTTTGTGAGCGCCCGAAGCGGCGCGATAAACAGTGCCGTCCCGCCGTCCTGGAGCGTTTTACAGATTGCGAGCTCAGCGAGTGCCGTCTTCCCGGAGCCAGTTGGTGCGCTCGCAACGACGTTCGCGTCGCTGTCGAGCAGTGCAGGCAGCGCCTCGCGCTGCATTCGATTGAACTCCGAAAACCCGAACGCGTCGGCGAATTCTGGAACCGCATCGGCAACCTTCATCGGCTCTCACCGGCGGCAATCCTCATCACGCAAAGCCGAGTGCTCCGGAGCCAAATGCGTTTCCTTCGTTCGCGCCGGGGCGCGAACTGCCCTGCGAACAACCCCGTGTATAAGTATGAGGTGATTTTTCGTAAAGATTTAACTCGACGGGTTGACTGCATACGAGACAGAGCCACGCATGTACAACCGCCCCCCAGCACACGGAGACGCATGAGCGATCGATCACACACCCCAACCGCGAGCCGACGGGCCGTCCTCGGCGGGCTCGCGGGAATTGGACTGCTCTCTGTGGCCCCGACCGGCGCGGCCGCCGATCGGCTCGCCGCGCGCAGGCAGGTCACAGAGGTGGGCGCAGCGTCACACCACCCCGGCGAGCCGCGGTTCGTCCACGTCGGCGAGAAGCTCTGGAACCCGGTGTGGGTTTCCCCGGAGTATATCAGCGATCGCAATAACCTCGCCCCGCGGATCCCAGACCCGAGTGCCGATCCCGAGGGGTACGACGCCGCGGATTTCTCGTGGCGGGTCGTCGATCGCCCGGACGGCAGCGATGCCGAGATCACCTACGCGTCCTCGCTGTTCGACGATCAGCCACGCTACGACGCCGGCCGAGACAACGTCGGGGAGTTCGAGGCAGACATCCCCGGACGATACGCGATCGAACTCGAGGCTCCAGACGGCACCCACGAGTGGACGATCCACGCCTTCCCCGAGGTCGACGACAGTGCAGGCGGCCCACCGCGAATCGAGCTGTCCGGCTCTCTCGAGGGCTCGACGTTCGAGATCGAAACGAACGCGAAGACCGCGCCGAACAGCCGGACGTCGATCGCCGACCTCGAGGCGGTGGTTGTCGCTGACGACCGCGACGCGCTCGAAACTGACGCGATCGAGATTGATGGACTGAGCGCAACCGTTCCCGTCGACGCACTCGACGACGAGCGTGCGCGCGTCCACGCCATCGTCTATGATGGGAGTCAATCCAGCGTCGTCGACACGATCGAACTCTCGCCGGACGGCACAATTGAGCTGCCGAATCGCCCGCCAGAATGGATGAACGAGGCGGTCATGTACCAGATCTTCACGCGATCGTGGGCGGGTCGCCGCGGCGAAACGACATTCCAGACGCTCGCGGAGGGCGACGAGATCGCCCGCGGCGTCGACTACCTCGACGAACTCGGGATCGATGTCGTCTGGCTCACGCCGATCCACCCCGCGGTGAGTGCCGACCGAGCGTTCCCCGGCGGCGGCCCGCACGGCTACGACATCACCGACTACTTCGACGTCGCCGAGGATCTCGTTCCCGAGGGTGAGGAGGGGCTTGTGGCGTACGAGGCGTTCGTCGACGCCTGTCACGACAACGATATCAAGGTCTGTTTAGATGTCGTTATCAACCACTGTGGGCGGACACTGCCAAAGTTTCAGGACACGATCGAACGCCAGACTGACGAGCCGGAGTTCTGGCCGATTGTCGAGGCGTGGGACGACGACTCACCGTACTTCGACTGGTTCGATCGCCTCGACGTTCCCTTCGAATACGACGGCGAGACGCTCGAAGTCGCCCCCCATGCAACCGGGTTTTGGAACCTGCAGTTGCACCCGAACTTCAACTTCGACAACATGGCCGTCCGCGAGTACATGCTCGCGTTCGCGGACTTCTGGGCCGGCGAGATCGGCGTCGACGCCTTCCGCTGTGACATCGCGTGGGGCGTCCCCCACAGCTTCTGGAAGGAGTTCCGCGAGGTCGTCCGGGCCGCCGACAGCGAGTTCATGCTGCTCGACGAGGCGATCCCCAACGATCGCGCGTTCTCAGAAAACGAGTTCGACGCACACTTCGACACCGAGGGCTTCACCGTTCCGGCCCACCAGATCGCCCGCGGCGAGGCCGATCTCGACGCCCTCTTCGAGGCGATCCGCGAGCGCCAAAACGAGGGCTTTCCGGATCACGCGCTGTTTTTGAATGCGATCGAAAACCACGACGAGAACCGGACGCTCAACGAGGCAATGGACGGCACGCGTGGCGATCCACGTAAAGCCCAGCGGGCGGTATGGGCCGCTGGCGTGGCGCTGCCAGGCGTGCCGTTCGTCTACTACGGCCAAGAGCGAGCGATTTCAGAGTACGGCGAGAATCGCCATCAGGGCGACGAAGACCCCAGAACGGAGGGCGACGTCCGGCCAGACGGGATGCAACGAGCGTTCATGAACTGGGAGGAATACGACGAGGAGCACCTCGCGTTCTACCGGGAGCTGATCGAGACCTACCACGAACTGGACGTACTCAACCCCGACGCGGCGCTGTCGGGCGCGTGGTCGAACAGTATGAGCGACGCGCTCGTCTTCGGCCGGGACGCAAGCGGCCTCGACGACGTGGACGGTCCCGATCGTGTCATCGTCGTGATCAATCCTGATCCGGGCGAGGCGCAGGTGTTTCTCCGCCCGAGCGTCGACGGCGTCGACCTCGTCACCGACACAGATATCAGCCAGGAGACGGTCTCGAACGCGACGGCGGTCGCCGTGGACACGATTGCGATCCTCGAAACCCCCGATCTCCTCGAGATCGGCTCGCGCGTCGCGGCGTTTGACCCCGAAACCGGCACCGACGACGGTCCAGGCGGCTACGTCTATCCCGAAGACGAGGCGTACACCGACGGTGCACTCGATATCGACGAGTTCACCCTCCATGAGACGCCCGAGGCCTACCAGTTCCGGCTGGTCGTCGACGGCGACCTGACGAATCACCGCGATCGCCCGGAGGGCTTCTCCGTCCAACACCTGCAGGTGTACCTCCGCGATCCCGAGGCCGACAGCGGCACGACCGCGATGCGAGAGGGCACAAACGCGGTCCTCACAGAGCCGCATCAACTGCGGGTGGTCGTCGACGGCGATCGCGGCGCGCGGCTCGAACGACACGATGGGGAGGTGGTAACCGAGGGACGCGTCCAGGTCAACGAGGTGACCGGCGCGATCGTCGCAAACGTGCCGAAAGACGCCTTCGAGCGCCCGCTGTCGGCTCACAGCGTCGCCCCGGTGTTGTTCGGCTACGATCCCAACGCACTCGGCGGCGTCGCACAGGTGACCGCCGAGGCGACAGAGACGACGTTCGGCGGCGGCGAGGACAGTGACGCGAATCCGAACGTGATCGATCTGGTGACCGACATTGGCGTCGATCGCGCCGACGCGCTCGCGTACAGCGCGGACTCGCCTGCGGAGATCGGATACATCCCGCTCGAAACCCCCTTCGAGTCGGTAACGACGATCGACGTTCCGACGGGCGAACCCTACGGTCCAGGAACCTACGAGGTCCCGACCGGCGACGACTACTACAAGGCCGCCTGGGATATCGACGAGTTCTCGATCGAGGAGTCCCGCGACGACGTAGCCTTCGAGTTCACCCTTGCGGAGCCCCCGGAGAACCCCTGGGGCTTCGATCCGGGCTTTAGCCACCCGTTCTTTCAGGTGTACGTCCACGATCCAGATGCGGACGGCCCAGAATCGATCACCGGACGGACGGGAACCAACATCGAGACGGAGGTGCCCTACCACTACCGCGTGGTCGTCCACGGAGAAGGGACAATGGCTGTCGAGGACGCCGAGGGGAACGGCGTGACGAGAGACGTGTCCGTCGAAACTGACGGCGAGACGGTTCGAATCGTCGTCCCCCGAGCGGCGATCGGCTGGGACCGCGAGGCCGGGATCGCACTCGCGCCAACAGTAATGCCCTACGATGGCTTCGGCGAGGGCGGGATCCGGCCGATTGGACCCGAGGCCGAAGAACACACGATCGGCGGCGGCCGCGAAGGCGTGCGCGATCCAGCAGTCATGGACATGGTTACTCCCGAAGGTGTCGATCGCGCAGACGTGCTGTCGGAGTACGACGAGGACACACGAGCGGCGATCCCGTTCGTGACGGTCGGCGATCTAAGCCGCGAGGACCTGCTCGCAGACGTCGGTGACGATGGATCGGAAACGGAGTCAGACGGAGCGGATGATGACACTGAGACAGACAGCAGCGAAGAAGACAACAGCGAAGACGCCTCGGACAACGAGTCCGAGGTACCCGAGGGCGAAACCGACGAAGAGGACGGCATCCCCGGCTTCGGACTCGGTGCGGGCGCGGCCGCGATCGGCGGCGGCGCACTCGCGGCAAAACGGCTGCACGATCGCGACAGCGCCTAATATTGATTCTGATATTTTTACCAGAATCACTATATATCGAGATCGCAACCGAGATGTATGTCAAGTGGATCATACAAGATTTCCAGCGAAGAGCGCCGGATGGTAAACGGCAGTCAACTGACAGACAAGATCGGTGTTGACGGAGATGAGATTGCGTGGCGCAAAGAATACACCCAATTCACAGCGGATGATGCGCGCGAACTCGAATCGGTCGGCCATCTCTTCGCGGATATTGCCGAAGGGCTCGTTGACGACTTCTACGACCATCTCCAGAGCCACAGTGAGACGATCGCGATCCTTGATTCCTCATCGAAGCCGATACAGGCCCTCAAGAACGATCAACAGCAGTATTTGCGGGAACTCGGCTCAGGGCAGTACGGCCAGCAATACTTCGACCGACGGGCTCGGATCGGGAAGATTCACGATATGTTAGATCTCGGGCCGAAAATCTACTTTGGCGCGTATACGATCTACTACCGCGGAATCATTGAGCGGTTCGTCGAAGACGTCAAGTCGTCATTCGATCCAGAAGACTTTGAGACCGCAATAGAGACCCTCGCTAGACGGGTTTTAGCTGTCCAGAAGCTGATCAACCTTGACCAACAGATCGCTATGGACACGTACATCTACTCCTACAACGAGCAGGTCCAGGATGCGATGGCAAAACAAAAAGCACTGATGCGGCAGGTCGAGGCAGATCTCCAGCAGCCGATCGAGCAGGTTGCTAAAACCGCACAGGGTGCCACCGAAAGCTCAAAGCGGGTCAACAAAACGGTGCAGCATCAGACAGACTCGATGAACGAGGTGGCTGGAGAGGTCTCAGACATGAGTGCAACGATTCAAGAGATCGCCTCAACCGCAACGGATGTCTCCGAAACGAGTCGCCGGGCCGAGGAGTTGGCCGAACAGGGGAACGAATCAGCAGACACGGCGATCGAGCAAATGCGGACAATTGAGGCTGCAGTGTCTGATGTCAGCGATGAGATGGGCGAACTTCGATCGCAGATGGACGCGGTTAGTGAGTTCACGGAACTCATCAACAAGATCGCCGATCAGACGAACCTCTTGGCACTAAACGCGAACATCGAGGCGTCACGGGTCGGTGAAGACGGCCGAGGATTCGCCGTCGTCGCTGACGAGGTCAAAGGACTCGCTGAGGAGTCCAAAGAGAACGCCGCCGAGATCGAACAGACGATCGAAGCGGTGCAATCGCGGACCCAAGAGACCACTGAGAGTCTGGTGGATGCAACTGAGAAAGTCAGTCAAGGAATCACCCATGTGAGCGAGACGCAGGCTCGGCTTCAAAATATCGTCGAACGCGTCCAAGACACGGCACAAGGAATCGATGAAGTTTCGCGGGCAACTGATGACCAGGCTGCATCAACTGAGGAGGTTGCAAGCATGACTGATACGGTTGTACGCGACCTTGAGGAGGTGGCCGGTGAGGTTGACGAAATCGCGGCGGCGAACCAACAACAGTCCAGGCAGATCCAGGCGATCTCGGAAACGGTCGATCGGCTCACCCAGTAAGTCGTCTCATCCGCCAGACGAACCGTACGTTTTTGCCGTCAGGCTCGAAGTCTATGGTATGGCGTCCAGACGGCGGAAACCCGACTGGCTCAAGATGCGTCCCCCGTCGGGACAGCGATTCACGGAGATCAAATCGACCCTCCGCGATCGGAACCTCCACACCGTGTGCGAGGAAGCCAACTGTCCCAACCTCGGAGAGTGTTGGAGCGGCCGCGACGGCCCTGGGACGGCCACGTTCATGCTCATGGGCGATCGCTGCTCGCGGGGCTGTAACTTCTGTGACGTACAGACCGGCGGGATGGAACCACTCGATCCTGACGAGCCCGCGAATGTCGCCGAGGCGGTCGCCGAAATTGGGCTGGATTATGTCGTGCTCACGTCGGTCGATCGCGACGATCTCGCCGACGGCGGCTCTGCGCACTTTGCGGAGACAATCCGTGAGATCAAGCGGCGCGATCCCTCGATCCTCGTTGAGGTACTCATTCCCGATTTTCAGGGCGAGCCCGAACAGGTCAGACGGATTATCGAGGCCGAACCCGACGTGATCGCCCACAACGTCGAGACGGTCGAGCGGTTGCAATGGCCCGTCCGCGATCGTCGCGCGACATACGAACAGTCGCTGTCGGTACTCAAACAGATCAAGCGCGAATCAGATATCTACACAAAAACCAGCCTCATGTTGGGGCTCGGGGAGTACGCCCACGAAATCTACCAGACGCTGTCGGATCTCAAAGAGATCGACGTCGACATCGTCACGCTCGGACAGTACCTCCAGCCGTCGGCGTCGCATCTGGACGTCTTCGAATACGTCCACCCCGACGCCTTCAACACCTGGGAACGGATCGCAGAGGACGAACTCGGCTTCTTGTACTGTGCGTCGGGGCCGATGGTCCGCTCGTCGTACAAAGCCGGCGAGCTGTTCGTCGACGCGCTGGTGCGTGACGGCAAAACAGTCTCGGAGGCGCGCGCGGCCGCCGCGGCCGCCGAGTGAGGAGGCACTCGGCAGGACGATCGATCGCGTCGTAGACCGCTCGATCGGCGGTCGAACCGTCCCACAAGCCATATGCCGCCGTCACGCTAACGAGTGACTATGGTTGACGCGAAAGACCTCCTCAAGTGGGCGGCGATCGGTCTCGCGGTACTCGTATTGCTCCGGCTCGCACTATTTTTATTCGGTGTCGTCGTGAGCGCGATCATCTGGGCGATCCAGATCGCAATCCTGCTGGTCGTACTCGGCGCGATCGGGTTCGGCGTCTACTGGCTCTACACCACGTTCATCGCTGACTCCTCGACGGCAGGGTCGAAGAGTCGAGAAAAAATCTACGAGCGGTGAAAACAGCCTGCGGTTGGGTGGTTCTCACCAGAAGCCGAACTCCGCGGTGAGCAGATACCGCGTTCCAGGATGGACGATCGGCTCGTCCGGCTCGTCAGATCGCTCAGCGCCCCGATCGGATTCGTCGGCCATCGGATCACGGTCAGTTGGCGTCGATCGATCCGAGTGATCATCGATTTCGGAGTCAAACGGATTGTGCGTCGCACTCATATGTGAGTCAATACCATACACTCTATATAAAACTGCGTGTTGAGAGTAACGCCCGTTTTTGTGAACGCGAAAGTGGCGAGGAGTTACCCAGAAAAGAGGCTGGTATGAACGGGCGCAAACTCCGTGTCTGAGGAAGACTCCTCGTCATCGGGGTCCGTGTCGGTGATCGCCCGCCCGTCGAGTCCCGCCTCGAGTAGGTCCGCAAGCGGCGGACCAACGTGTTCGGGTTCGACGAGAAAGGCGTCGTGGCCATGATCGGAGTCGATGACGTGGTGAGCAACCGGAACGTCGACCGATCGCATTGCCGTCGCAAGCGATTCGGACTGTTCGACCGTAAAGTGCCAGTCGCCGGTGAACGACAGCACAAGCGCCTCGCCCTCGAAGGCCGACAGCGCCCGTGCATCCGTCCCGTGACCCTCAGAGAGGTCGTAGTCGTCCATCGCCCGGGTGAGGTACAGATAGGCGTTTGCGTCGAAGCGATCGACGAAGTTACCCGCATTATAATCGAGATACGATTCGACCTCCCGATACGGGAAAAACGCCCCAGCGCGATCGGCGGGAAACAGCTCTGCGCCAGCGGGGGCGTCTCTGCCGGCCGATCGGCGACCGAACTTCCGCTCCATCGACGCCTTCGAGAGGTACATCACGTGGCCGATCTGTCTGGCGAGCGCGAGCCCCTGGTCTGGATGCTCGCCATCGTAGTAGTCGCCGCCGTTCCAGTTGGGGTCCATCCGGATCGCCCGGCGGGCGATCGAATTGAGCGCGAGACACTGCGGGTCAAGGCGTGCCGCAGCAGCGATCGGGACGATGAAGTCTGCGTCGTCCGGGTAGCGTTTGGCCCACTCGAGGACATTCATCCCGCCGACGCTGCCGCCGAGGACTGCCCGAAGTCGGCCAACGCCGAGCGCGTCGAGCAACTGTCGCTGTGCGCGGGTCCAGTCGCCGATCGTCACCGGCGGGAAATCAGTGCCGTACGGTTCGCCGTCGGGTCCCTCCGAGGCCGGGCCGGTCGAGCCGTAACACGAACCCGGGACGTTCGCGCAGACGACGTAGTAATCGTTCGTGTCGATCGCCTTGCCCGGACCGACGATGTCGGCCCACCACGCCCTCGCTTGTCCCGCAGTCCCGGGCGTTCGCCGGCTCGCGACGTTCTGGCTCCCGGTGAGTGCGTGACAGATCAACACCGCGTTCGAGCCGTCGAACTCCCCGTAGGCCTCGTAGGCGATGGTGAGCTCGTCGATCGACTCGCCGCACTCGAAATCAAACGCCCCCAGATCGATCGCACCGCGATCGGTGTCGCTCATGGCTGTCCCTCCACGCTCGTCTCGGGGAGCATCATTTCGTCGCCTCCGTGAGCGCCCGATCAAGATCAGCAACAATGTCTTCTGGATCTTCGATTCCGACCGACAGCCGGAGCAGCTCGGGGTTGATGCCCGCCGCGCGCTGCTCGTCGGGACTCAACTGCGCGTGCGTGGTCGAGGCAGGATGGATAATGAGACTCTTTGCGTCGCCGATGTTCGCGAGGAAGCTGATCAACTCGACGGTTTCACACACCCGCTTTGCGGCTGTATAGCCCTCAGCGACAGTAAATGTCACCATACCGCCGTAGTCAGCGAGGTATTTAGTCGCGTTGTCGTGGGTTGGATGCGTCTCGAAGCCAGGGTATGTCACCGTCTCAACGCGAGGATCGTCCGCAAGGAATTCCGCGACGTAGCGGGCGTTCGCACAGTGTTTCTCCATCCGAAGCGGGAGGGTTTCGATCCCCTGCAGCGTGGCCCATGCGTCGAACGGTGACTGTTGATTGCCGAGCGATCGAACGGCGCGATGGCGAACTGCCATGGTGAACGCCCGATCGCCGAACCGTTCGACGAAGTCGACGCCGAAGGCGGGGTTTTCACCGGAGAGTTCCGTGTACGCTGCGTCAGGGTGTCCCCACGGGAACGTCCCGCCATCGATGACAGCGCCGCCGATCGTTGTGCCCGAGCCGTGGATCCACTTCGTCGTCGACTCCCAGATGATGTCTGCGCCGTGTTCGATTGGGCGACAAAGCACCGGGGTCCCAAACGTATTGTCGACAACGAGCGGGACCGCGTGGTCGTGGGCGATCGCCGCGAGGCGTTCGAAATCGGGGGTCACAAGCGAAGGATTCGCGAGCGTCTCGACGTGAACAAAGGCGGTGTCGTCGTCAATCGCATCCGCGTAGGCGTCGTAGTCGAGTGTCTCGACAGTGTGTGTGTCGATGCCGCGACGGCTCGCGAGCTTCGAAAAGTAGGTGCCGGTGCCGCCGTACATGTCCTCGCTGGCGACGATCGAATCACCGGCATCCGCGAGAATCGTGGTAATCGAATCGAGCGCACCCATGCCGGCGGCAGTCGCAACCGCGCCGACACCGCCAGAGAGGTCCGCCAGCCGGTCTTCAAGCATCGAGACAGTTGGGTTCGAAATGCGTGAGTACACGTGGTCTTCGGCTTCGAGCGCGTACAGTGCGGCAGCCGTGTCCGCGTCGTCAAACTCGTAGGATGTGGTCTGATAAATTGGTGGCGCACGCGCGCCTGTCTGGGGATCGGGCGCCTGCCCGGCGTGGAGACTCCGCGTGTGGAACCCGTTGGTCATGTATCTCATGCATATATCTCCACTCGTTTATGACCGTCAGTTACGGCAAAAGCCGCCGCTGCCGGCTCACCGAGGCTCAGGAGTGATTGCGTGGAATGTACCGGGGAAAATCCGGAATAATCCGGGCAAATTCGGCCTGACGATCGACGTGATATAACTAACCACGTAGCCACTAGCCAGATATGAACCGACAGGCCACGATTGCCATTTCGCTCGTGCTGATCGCCCTCCTCGCGGTCATCCCGGCCGCCGCAGCGGTCGGCAGCGGGCCGCTCGCACAATCCGACGGGAACACAGCACAGCTCAACGAATCGGCAGATGAAAATGAAACGAAGCCGGGCGAGCAGTTTGCTGGCGTCGTCGGCGTGCAAAAAGCCGAAATTGACGGCGAAGTCGAAGCCCGATCGTTCGGACTGCAGGTCGCACAGGCCGACTCGAACGAATCTCGAGCCAATCTCGTCGACGAGCGACTCGAGAATAACGAAGCCCGACTGGAAAAGCTTCAAGCACAACAAGAAGCGCTCCGTGAGCAGCGTGAAGCGGGTGAACTGTCGGAAGGGCAGTACCGCGCACGAATGGCGCAACTAGCCGTCGAGATTCGATCGATCGAGCGGACGACAAACGAGAGTGCTGCGGCAGCCGAAGGAATTCCGACGGAGCTGTTAGCCGAGCGGGGCGTCGACGCTGAACGGATTTCGACGCTGAGAACACAGGCAAGTGAGCTTCGCGGTCCCGAGGTCAGAGAAATTGCCCGTGGGATCGGCGGCGATCGAGCCGGCGCGCCGATGGGTCCGCCCGCGAATGGATCGCAAGCCGCAAACGGCTCTGACATGCCTGGCGGCCCCGGCGGGAATGCCGGCGAGGAAACCGGACCGCCAAGCGATCGTAACGCAGGACAGCCCGACGATCGCGCGGGGAACGGCACCGACAACCAGGCAGGAAACAATACTGACGATGACAGAGACGGGCCATCCGGAGACCGTGACAGCGGGTCATCGAACGATCGCTCTGAGACAGGTCAGTCGAACCACTCGGCCGAGCAGCAAGAGTGGAAATCCGTACAATAACGAGCCGTGCGACGTGTGACAACCGTTTTATTGGGGCAAATCGTTGATCCGTCCGTGCGCCGAATCGTCACCGTCGGGGTTGTATGCTGGCTGCTCGTCGCCGCATCGATCGGCGTCGGCGCAGTCACCGCGAGTACGGGGGCAATATCAAATGGAGAGACCGTCGATCGCACACAGCTTGACGGGACGGCGCTCGAACAGACCGATATTGATCCCGATGACATCCTGTTATCAGTTGATGTCGCGGCGAACGGGACCGCGACGTGGACGATCGAGTACCGTACCGAGCTGACGACCGACGAGGACGTCCAGGCGTTCGAAGCGATCGCCGACGAGATCGCGGCCGATCCCAGCGAGTACGAGTCCAGGTTCGAAGACCGAATGAACACGACCGCCGAGGAGGCCTCGGCGGCGACTGGCCGAGAGATGGCAATAACGGGGATGACCGTGACCGCCGATCGTCGCGAGCTGCCACGGGAGTACGGCGTTATCAGCTACGAGTTCCAGTGGCAGGGCTTTGCCACGACAGCGGACGATCAGCTCGTGATCGGCGATGCGATCGAGGGGATGTTCCTCGATGAAGACACCCGTCTGCTTGTTTCGTGGCCGGAATCGTATGCGCTCGAAACCGCCGCACCGAACCCCACAGAGACCCGCGATCAATCGGTCATGTGGGCCGGGCCAACAGAATTCGGCTCCGAACAGCCACAGATAGTCACCGCCGAGCGCGGGCTCCTGTCGGCGATCGGCCCCCTCGGCGGACTCGCGGCCGCGGCAGTTGTCCTCGCGCTGCTTGCTGGAGGGATACTCTTCTACAGGCGGCGACGCGGGGACGACGCGGAGGGTACTCCACCAGAACCGGCCGCAGCCGGCAGCACTGCCGGGACAGCCGCCAGTGGAGCTGCTGGAACAGCTGCCGATGAAGCTGACACCGCAGACGCGAACGAGACCGACGAAACAGCCGACGCGATCGATCAGGAGTTGTTGAGCAACGAAGAGCAGGTCATCAAACTCTTAGAGCAAAACGGCGGGCGGATGAAACAACAGGCCGTCGCCGAGGAGCTGGGATGGACCGACGCCAAGACGAGCCAGGTAACGAAGGGCCTCCGCGAAGAGGGCGACCTCGACGGGTTCCGATTGGGTCGCGAGAACGTTCTCTCGTTGCCCGAAGAAGACGACTCGGAGTGAGAAAATTCGGGTGCCGTTTTTAGTAGCCCCAGCGTGTTGAGCCAGGTATGGCCCCCGCAGACGACCCATCCAACGAGGACGAGACAGCGTCAACGGCGGATCCGACCGAGCTGTGGGGAACGGATTCAGACGTCGAGATGCCTGAACTCGAGCCGATCGAGATCGCTCCCCGTCAGTGGGCGTGGCTCGCTCGGGAGGTCGATCGCTGGCAAACCGAAGGCCTTGTCACTGACAAGCAGGCCGAAATACTCAGGTCACGGTATGAATCGCAGCCGGCCGAACCGGAGACGGAAAATGGCGACGACGCAGGCAGCCAGGCCGGTAGGGACCGATTAACGACTGATGATCGGTTCATCTACGGGCGATCGCGGCTCGTCGCGATCGTCTCGCTGATGGGCGCCGTTCTCGTAACGGCGGGAATTGTCGTCTATCTCACCGCCAACTGGGCCACAATTTCCCGGACAGCCCGCGCGGCGCTGTTGATCGTCGCACCGATCGGCTCGTTTGCAATCGGCTGGCAGCTGTGGTCGACGCGCGTGGCACCGCGGTCGGGAGCCGCGGTGTGGACTGCTGGCAGCGGCCTTGTTGGGCTGGCGCTTTTCATGCTCACTGACCTGTACGACCTCGCAATCGAACCCAGGGTCCTGCTGGCGGCGTGGGCGATCGTCGCAGTTCCTGCGGGGCATCTCATTGCCTCGCGGCTGGCGACGGTGCTTGGGTTGGCCGTCGTCGGAGCGCTCGTGATCGCGCTGTCGAACCCGGCGGTGCCGTTCGTGTCCGTGGCGGCGTACGGCACGTTGTTGGCGGCGATCGCTGCCGCGCCGCTGGGTGCAAGCGACGAGGGAGTCGCCGACGCCTACCGGTTCGTCGGACTCCTCGGAATCGTCATCCCGCTTTTGTGGGCAATCGGCGACGGCTTCGTCGCCACAACGTCGCCGTTCGAGCCGGTTCGGGTATGGGGCCCGATCGCGCTTGGGGCGACCGTCGTCCTCGCCCAATCTGCCCGCAAGAACCGACAAGCGTCCGGAGAGTCGACCCGGTGGGTCGATCGCCTCGCATGGCCGGCCCTCGGCGGTGCCGCGGCCGCGGGCGCGATCGCGCTGGCGTGGGCCCCACCGGCGGTGCTCGCCGGCGATCCGCTCGTATTCGTGCTCAACGCAATCTGTTTGGCCGTGTTGGTGCTTTCGGTCTGGGCGGGCTACACCGCGGGATCGACGGCACTCGTCAACGCGGCGATCGCTGCGTTCGTCGCACAGCTGGGGCTGTTCCTCCTGTCGACCGTCATCGACGGCCTCTCCGGGCCGATCGCGCTCGTCGTCGCAGGTGCCACGTTACTCGCGGTCGGTTACGGGCTCGAACGCGGGCGTCGATCGCTGTTCGAACGCATGCAGCATGGGTGATCGCTGTTCGAACGGATGCAGCATGAGTGATCGCTGTTCGCGCAAATGTGTCGCAGATAGTCGCCGAAAGCCGATCGCTGTTCGACGATCGCACAATCTGCGGATGACCACAGCGCGGCGACATCCTGATCGGTTTTTCATCCCTGGAGACCCTAGCCCCGACAATGCCAACAGACTCCACGCTGTCTGAGTGGTCGAATCCCTATCTGTTCGACCCACCGACGGAGTTCGAGCCGGTCGAGTCCCTTTCCCGAGAGGCCGCCGAAGCGCAGGCTGACGAGCTCAGAGAGGCGATCCGCGAACACGACTACCGCTACTACGTCAAGTCTGATCCGCTCATCGCCGATCGCGTCTACGACCGGCTGTTCGAGCGACTCGTCGAACTTGAGGACGCCTTCGACCTCGATCGGACCGAGAGCCCGACTGCACAGGTCGGTGGCGAGCCTGTCGATGAGCTCGAGACGGTCAAACACACTGCACCGATGCTGTCGATCGACCAAAGCGGCGAGGCCGAAGCCGTCAGAGAGTTCGACGAGCGAACCGCCCGCCGGCTGCGGGCGGCGGGATTCGACCCCGCAGAAATCGGCTACGTCTGCGAGCCGAAGTTCGACGGAATCTCCCTGGAGGTGGTCTACGAGAACGGCAGACTCGTCCGGGCAGCCACCCGCGGCGACGGCCGCTCGGGTGACGACGTCACCGCCCAGGCGAGGAGAATTCGATCGATTCCGGGCCGGCTCCGCGGTGACTACCCCGGCTTCCTCGCGGTCCGCGGCGAGGTGGTGATGCCGAAAGACGGCTTCCGTGAGTACAACCGCGAGCGCGTCGAGCGCGGCGAGGAGCCCTTTGCGAACCCCCGAAACGCGACCGCAGGGACGATCCGCCAGCTCGATCCCGCGGTGGTCGCCGAGCGGCCACTGGATTGTTATTTTTACGACATCATGGTGCTCGAGGACGAGGCGATCGATCGTCCACAGACGCACGGCCACGAGCGCGATGCGCTCGACGAGTGGGGGCTGAAGACCGACGATGAGGCCGAGCAGGTCGACGATATCGAGGGAGCGATCGAGTATCGCGACAGGCTCGCCGAACGCCGTGAGGCGCTGAACTACGAGATCGACGGCGTTGTGATCAAAGTCGACAACACGGCCGCCTGGGAGGCGCTGGGATCGACGGCGCGATCGATCCGGTGGGCGTTCGCCTACAAGTTCCCCGCTCGCACGGAGGTCACACGGATCACGGATATCGTCGTCCAGGTTGGCCGGACGGGCCGACTTACCCCGGTTGCGCTGTTAGAGCCCGTCCAGGTCGGTGGCGTGACGGTCTCGCGGGCGACGCTCCACAACCCCGGTGAGATCGAATCACTCGGCGTCGACGTCGGCGACGAGGTCCGGGTGCTGCGGGCAGGCGACGTGATCCCCTACATCGACGAGGTGGTCGAAAAACACGCCGACAGGACGTTCGAGTTCCCCAATCGGTGCCCGGTCTGTGACAGCGCAGTCGAGCGCGACGGTCCCCTCGCGTATTGTACCGGCGGGCTCGGCTGTCCGGCCCAGCAGGTGCGAGCGATCGAACACTACGTCAGCCGCGGGGGCCTCGACATCGAGGGATTCGGCCCCGAGCGGATCGAACAGCTCCGCGAAGCAGGACTGCTCGAATCGTTGCCGGACCTCTATCGGCTCGATCGCGACTCGATCGCCGAACTCGAGGGGCTTGGTGAGACGAGCGCGGACAACCTCGTCTCGGAGATCGAAGCCGCCCGCGAGCCGCCGCTTGCGGACTTTTTGACCGCGCTGTCGATCCCCGATGTCGGGTCGTCGACCGCCGAAAACCTCGCGCGATCGTTTGGCACGCTTGAGGCGATCGCCGACGCCGACGAGGCGGCGCTCGCCGAGGTTGACGACGTAGGGCCGATCGTCGCCGAAAAGATCGCGACGTTCTTCGAGAATCCAGAAAACGAGGCGGTGATCGAAGAACTGCTGACGCTCGGGGTCGAGCCGCAGTCAGTCGAAACAGCCACCGGCAGCGACGAACTCGACGGGCTCACCTTCGTGTTCACCGGCTCGTTGTCGGCGCCCAGAAGCGACGCTCAGGCGCTCGTCGAGCGCCACGGCGCGAACGCAACCGGCAGCGTCTCGGGCAACACTGATTACCTCGTGATCGGCGAGAATCCTGGACAACGAAAGCGTGATGATGCTGAATCCGAGGACGTCCCGATCCTCGACGAGGACGACTTCAGTGCGTTCTTGGCCGATCACGACATCGAGTGGCCGCCTGAGGAGTGAGCGGAGCGAGTGGAACAGTTTGGAACCACGTGCGATCGTACGGCGATCGCACTGCAGCCGACTACGGCGCTGGCGGCTCGCCGTCGTAGGCGTCGTGATCCCTGAAGAAGTTCAGCATGGCGAACTTGAGCTTCGTGGGTGCAATGTCGGTCAGCTCCTCGCGTTCCTCGATCGGGAAGGCATTTCGCACGCTGTATTTGCCCATGTCGGCGTTCGTGTACCGCTTGTCCGCGAGGATCCGGACGCCGAAGTCTTCTGGCGATCGGATCACCCGACCGAGTGCCTGCCTGGTTTTTCTGATTGTCGGGATTTCGACCGCGTACGCCCACCCAGCGTCGCGGCCGCCGGGGGAGCCGCCGTAGATGCGATCGTACGCCGCCTGCACGGCCTCCATCCGTTCTGAAAGGTGCGGATAGGGAACGCCGACCACGACGACAGTGCGGGCGTCGTCGCCGTCGAAACTCACCCCCTCCGCGAGTGTGCCCCAAAGCGAGGTAAACAGCGCTGCGTCCTGGCTTGTGACGAACTGCTGGCGGAGGTCTTCGGTCGGGACGCCCGCTTCGTCGAGTAGCAACTCGCCGAGATCGCTTGTGGCTGGTCCGCCGATCGTACCGCTCAGGCGTTCATGATACCGTTCAGCTTCGGCGTAGGAGGGAAAGAATACGAGCGTATTGCCGGGAGTGAAGCGAATCGCGTCCGACAGTACGTTGGCGACGGTAGACTGCGTTTCGGGGTTCGATCGCTCGCTGGCGAACAATGCCGGCGTCTTGACCGCGTATGTCCGGCGGTTCTGTTCAGGATACTCGAGACCGTACGCGAGAGTTGCAGGGTTGTCCAACCCGAGGACATCCTCGGTGACGTCGAAGGGCCGAAGCGTCGCGCTCATGAGCACACTCCCGTACACCTCCTCGAACAGCCCGCGCGTTACCTCTCGGGGAATGCAGGTGTACAACTCTGCGCGGCCGTAGACCTCGTCGGTGCCGGCGTCTCGACGCACGCCGAGGACCGGATGTTGGCCCAGTTCGGCACCTTCGTCCATCCACGTGCTGATGAACGTCGCCGCCTCGAGCGTCGACGACTCTGCGCGCGTGGTTGCTTCGCCTTCCTTGTACGCCCGTTCGTACTCCTCGTCGAATGCCTGTCCCAGTTGGATCGCCAGTTCAGTTTCGATACCAATTCCCTTGCCCTCGTAGCGATCGAGGAACGCAAGCGTAAGCTCGTCGCGGGCGTCCTCGTTCGCGATGGGGACGTCCGTCCAGGCGTCGCCGACGGATTCGCGATCGCCGAAGCCGAACGACGACTCGTACGTCTCGATGAGCGCCTCGTGGAACGCACCGATCACGTTCAGCGCCGGCTGGGCGCGAGAGTCGTCTGTTCCCTCCAGTTCGTCGATCGCCGAGGCAAGGGTGTTCTCTGTCAGCGTCCGTGTCGCGTGGTCGCGGGCGGCCCCCTCGATGTTGTGGGCCTCGTCGAACACGGTGATCACGTCCGCGGGGTCGCGATCGAGCCACCGGAAGAACTGCTCGCGGATCATCGGATCGAGCAGGTGGTGGTAGTTACAGACGACGAGATCGACAGATTCGAGGCCCTCTTTGAGGAGTTCGTAGCCGCAAAAGCCCTGGCTGCCGGCGTGTTCGAAGATCTCATCCGGCGTCCGAACGTCCTCGAAGAGCCACGAAAAGAACGCGTCGGTGTCGGCGGTGAGGTTGTTGTAATAGTAGTCACAGACGTTCGTCTCTGCGACATCGTCGATCTCCGCCTCGACCGATTCGAGTTCCTCGACGATCGCCCCTCGGGCCTCGGTGGCGTCTGTGTCGCCCTCGCGGCCCTCTTCGAGTAGTTCCTGTTCGCGGCGTTCGAGTTGGGCCCGATCAGCCTGTTTGTCCACGAGCGATCGGGTGGTGTCGCGCAGCGACTGACACTCCTGATAGCCAACGTCGATGTGACACATCGAGGACTTGCCGCGGAAGACGACCGCCCGGATCGGCTCAGTCCGGGTGATCGCGCGGGCGTCCTCGATGAACTGGCGCATCTGCTGGTGGACGTTCGTCGTGATTACAACCGTCTTGTCGTGTTCGCGGGCGAACGACAGCGCCGGGACTAACGCCGAGAGCGTCTTTCCAGTCCCCGGCGCGCCCTCGAGCAGGACATCCTGCCCACGCGCCAGCGAGTTCGCAATCCGATCGATCGCCTCCCGTTGGTTCGGGTACGGCTCCTCGTAGGGGAAGAACCGAAGGCTGTCGTCGACGGCTGCCACGGGGAGTGATTCGCCGCGATCCGGCTAAAACCCTCGGCTGCAACTCACCGGACAACATGAAACAGTGCCAACCCGAAGGATGTGCAGTATCGTCGCACAATAGCAGCAATTCTTTCCGGTAACTTCGCGACTACCAACTGTATGTCGACACAAACTGAATCAGCAACAGCAAGCACAACGATCGAATCGCAAGGGTGGAAGCCCGGTGTCATTGGGGGATTGGCCGCTGGGCTCGTCTTCGGTGCGCTCATGAGTCTCATGACGCCGATGGTACTCCAGATGGGTATTCCAGCGATGTACGGCATCGAAGGCCCGGCAGGGGCGATCGGATGGGTGATCCACATGTCTCACGCGGCGGTTCTCGGGGTTGTGTTCGCTGCGATCGCCGGAGCGGTCCTCGAATCAGATGCATCGATCGGGAAGACAGTCGCGACCGGCACCGTGTACGGTGTTGCGCTCTGGGTAGTGCTCGCAGTGCTCGTGATGCCGATCTGGCTGTCGGCGGTCGGCTTCGCCGGTGCGCCGCCGCTGCCGAACATCGGCGTTGAGAGCCTTGTCGGTCACACAGTGTACGGGATTGTACTCGGCGCGGTGTACGCGACGCTGCGTGAGTGATCGCTCGATAAGTACCAAATTCAGCGAACGCGATCGATATTTTTTGCCGAAGTTACCGCGCAGCAGCAGGTGAGTGCGACCGATCGCTCAAGCTGTTCGACCAATACGATCAGCCGAGCAGTTCGACCAATACGATCAGCCGAGCAGTTCGACCAACAGTGCGTTCTGGGCGTGCAGGCGGTTTTCGGCCTGATCCCAGACGATCGCCCGATCGCTTTCGACGACGGCGTCGGTGATCTCCTCGCCGCGGTGGGCGGGCAGACAGTGCATCACCTTTGCGTCGCTGCCCGCAAGCAGCGTCTCGTTCAGCTGAAAGCCCTCGAACGCCGCCAGCTTCTCCTCGCGTCGGTCTTCCTGTCCCATGCTGACCCACACGTCGGTATAGACAACGTCCACACCCTCGATCGCCTCGATTGGATCTGTGGTCACCGCGGGTGGGTTGCCGATTTCGGCGGCGCGATCGAGCACGTCGTCGTCCATCCGGTAGCCGGGCGGCGTCGCGACAGTCAGCTCAATGCCGGCGAGCGCACAGCCGATGACGAGCGACTGGCCAACGTTGTTGCCGTCGCCGACCCACGCGACCGAAACGTCCTCGTCAAAGCGCTCGCGAATCGTCAACAGGTCTGCGAGCGTCTGACACGGGTGGGCGTCGTCGGTGAGGCCGTTGATGACGGGAACCTCGCTGTACTCGGCGATCGTCTCGATATCTTCGTGGGCGAACAGCCGAGCCATGATGCCGTCAACATAGCGTGAGGCTGCTCTGGCAGTGTCTTTCAGTGGTTCGCCATGACCCAGCTGGATATCTTCTGGACCCATGAAGATCGCGTGCCCGCCGAGTTTCGTCATCCCGGTTTCGAAGGAGATCCGCGTCCGGGTGCTCGGCTTCTCGAAGAGCATCCCGAGTGTTTTTTGCGGGAGCTGGGCGTCGTCTGCGCCGGATTTCATTGCTTCGGCCCGATCGAGGACCGTCTCGAGCTCCGCGGCGCTCAGATCGTCGATGTCGAGGAAATGTTCGATCGAGAGGCTCATTCGCCCACCCCCATGGATTCACAGACCGACACGAGGACGTCGACGGCCCGATCGAAGTCTGCGAGCGGGAGATGCTCGTCGGGGGCGTGATCGAGCGCAGAATCACCCGGCCCGTAGGTGACCATCGGACAGTCCCAGTCGGCCGCGTAGAGGTTCATATCGCTCGTGCCGGTCTTTCTGAGTAGCCGAGGATCGCCGCCAGCCTCACGGATCCCAACGCGGAATGCCCGCGCCAGGGGTGTTCGGGGGTCTGTCATCACTGGCGGGATCGGCTCTTTCCAGTTGACCGTCCCGGTTTCCAGTTCGGCGTCGGCGAGCTCGCGAACCTCGTCGATCGTCAGGTTCGGCGGCACCCGCAACTGGACGTCGACAGTCGCCTCCATCGACAGCCCGTCGACGGAGACGCCGCCGTCGAAGCCGACGGGTTTCGTCGTCACCTGCTCGAACGTCGGGCGCCACTCGTCGGGATCGAACACGTCCTCGACACGGTTCCACCAGCCGATCGCGTGCTGGATCGCGTTCGGCTCCGGCCGAGAAGTGTGGCCGGACTCGCTCGTCGCGACATACGTTCCCGCGAGGAAGCCGCGATACCCGAGGGTAATCCCATCCCACCCGGATGGTTCGCCGTTGATGACCGCCTCGGGTTCCTCGCGCGTCTCGACGAGGTGTCTCGCACCTCGAGAGCTCGTCTCCTCGCCGACGACACCGACGAAAGACGCCCCGGTCTCGACGGCAGCAACGGCCATCGCCGCGAGCGGTCCCGTTGCGTCAACGCTGCCTCTGCCCCACAGCTCAGGCCCCGCCTCGCCGTCTTTAATCTCGACGGGGATTTCGCCGGGAACCGTGTCGATGTGTGAGGTCAGAAGGGCCGTATCGTCACCCGGCGCGTGGACGTTGCCGACCGCGTCGATGAACGCCTCCCGATCGTGCGCCTCGAAGAACTCAACGAGCCGCGAGGCTGCCTCGGCCTCCTCACCGGAAACCGACGGTGTCGACACCAACTCGTACAGGAGCGTCCGCCCCTCGGTGGTCAACGCTGGGTGGGCGTCCGCCGAGACGGGTTCGTAGACTGCGCTCATGATAGTGCCTCCGTGAGTGCGTCGACAACCTCGTCAGCGTGAGACTCGTCGATAATGAGCGGCGGTAAGAGCCGGACGACCGTCCGACCCGCCGGCAGCGCCAACACGCCGTGATTGAGCGCGAGGTCGCGAAGCACCCGATTGGCCCCCCGTTTCACCTCAATGCCGATCATCAGCCCGTTGCCGCGGACCTCCCGAACCGGCAGGTCGTGCTCGTCGGCGGCAGTCTCCATCGACTCCATCAGGTACGCCCCGACATCGCCGGCGTGGGTTGGGATATCCTCGGCGAGGAGCGTCTCGATCGTCGCGTTCGCAGCCGCACAGACGACCGGATTGCCCGAAAAGGTCGAGCCGTGGTCGCCGTGGTTCTCGGCGATCCAGTCCGCACACAGCGTCGCGCCGAGCGGCATGCCGTTGGCGATCCCCTTCGCGGTCGTGAGCATGTCTGGGACAACCCCGGCCTGCTCGCAGGCCCAAAGCGTTCCCGTCCGGCCGACGCCGGTTTGAATCTCGTCGAACACGAGCGCCGACCCCGTCTCCTCGGTTATCTCGCGAGCGCGTTCGAGGTACTCGATCGTCGCCGGATGGATACCCCCCTCGCCCTGTACCGGCTCTAAAAAGACGGCGGCGGTCTCCTCGTCGACCACCTCGGCCAGTTCCTCGTTGTCGCCGTAGGTCACGAACTCGATATCGCCGGCCAGCGGCTCGTATGGCGCTTTGTACTTCTTTTTCCAGGTCATCGCGAGCGCGCCCATCGTCCGGCCGTGGAAGGCGCGTTTCGTCGCGACGATCTTCGAATTTCCAGTGGCCGCACGGGCGAACTTCATCGCCGCCTCATTGGCTTCGGTCCCGGAGTTACACAGCCACACGTTCGACAGCGCGCCCTCCGGAGAGGCGTCAGCAAGCCGATCGTACAGCTCCGTGCGAACCTCGGTCGGATACGACGCTTGCACGTACGTCAGTGTCTCGGCCTGCTGTTGGACCGCCTCGGTCACCGCCGGGTGGCTGTGACCAAGCGGCGCGACCGCGTAGTTCGCCCCAAAGTCGAGGTACTCGTTGCCGGCGTCGTCGTAGAGATATGCTCCCTCGCCGGATTCGATCGTGATCGGTTTTTCAGAAAACACAAAGCCACTCATTGGTCCACCTCTGCGGGGTTGCTTCCCGCTGATTCTGTTGCCAGCGCGCTCGCGTCGATGTGCGTTCCCGCCCCGTTGACCGCGGAGACGATCGGCTTGTCGGCGTTGGCGTCTGAGACGATCGCCGTCGTCGCCCCGCCCGAGAGCGCCTCTGTGGCGGCCATGACCTTCTTTGTCATGAACCCCTCGGCCGCCGATTCGATCGCGTCGAGTTCGGCGGGCGTCGTCGCTGCGTCAATAAGCGTGTCCGGATCGTCAGGGTCCGCGTAGATCCCCACGACGTCCGTCAAAAGGACTAGCTCCGCGCCCAGTGCGCCGGCGATCGCCGCAGCCGAGCGGTCCGCGTCGGCGTTGACCGCGGTCACACTCCCGTCGGACTCTTCGCCCAGCATGGGCACGGAGACGATCGGGGTGTAGCCGTCTGCGAGCACTCCCGTGAGGAGCTCGACGTTTACATCGGTGATCTTCCCGGAGTGATCGCCGCGTTTGATCTTCTTTTTGCCGTCTTCGAGCACCCGAACCGCGGATTTTCGTGGCCCGGTCAACAGCCCGCCGTCGACGCCGGAGAGCCCGAGCGCGTCGACACCGGCGTTTCTGAACGCGACGGTCAACTCGGTGTTGAGCTTCCCGGCCATCACCATCGAAAACACCGCCATCGTCTCGGCGTCGGTAAAGCGGCCGGTTACGCCGCCGGGAGTTTCGACGTACGTCGGGTCGATTCCCAGCCGTTCAAGCGTCTCGTCGACAGCCGTCGAGCCGCCGTGGACGACGACAACCTCCCGACCGTTCGCGACGAGGTGCGCGACGTCCGCGATCGCCCCCTCAGGATCGACCGCGCGTGCGCCGCCGATCTTGACGACGAGTGGCGGAGCTCGCCGCTCGCCGCCGTCGGTGCGTACCTGGTTCGCCGAAGCGGCGGGCTGTGCTCCCGTCTCATCGACCGCATCGATGAGCTCGTCGTGTGCAGCGAGGAGGTCCTCGCGCGTGTAGGTGGATTCCATGTGTCGAGTGTCGAGTGTCGAAAGTAGTCGGTTCGTCTCAGGGTGCGCCAACCGGGTGAAGTCCGATGAAGTCGAGGCCAGCGGTCTCTTCGAGTCCGAGCGCAACATTCGCGCCGTGGATCGCCTGGCCCGCCGATCCTTTCATCATGTTGTCGATCGCCGAGAAGACAACAATCCGCTTGTTCGAGGGGTCAAGCTCGAAGCCAACCTCGCCGTAGTTCGTCCCCGCGACGGCTTTCGGCTCCGGATAGCGGTAGACGCCACCCCCGCCGGCGACGAGCCGCATGAACGGCTCGTCCTCGTAGCTGCCGCGGTAGGCCTTCCAGAGATCGCCTTTCGAAACCGGTCCGTCGGGGAAGACGTGACAGGTCGCCGAGGCGCCGCGGATCATATCGACCGCGTGGACCGTAAAGGAAACCGAGAGCCCGAGGAACTGTTCGATCTCGGCCTCGTGGCGGTGGCCGATCGGCGCGTACGGGCGGACGATGCCCGATCGCTCGGGGTGGCTAGAGGCAGGGCCGCCGCCGGCACCACCCTCCGAGGAGCCGACCTTCACGTCGACGACGATGTCTTCGGAGCCACCCAGGATGTCGGCGTCGAAAAGCGGCTTCAATCCGAGGATCGTCGCGGTCGCGTTACAGCCACCGGAGGCGATGAGGTCCGCGCCGGGCAGCGCCTCACGGGTGAGTTCGGGTAGCGCGTAGACGCTGCGATCGAGATATTTGGGTGCGCTGTGGCCGTCGTAGTACTCCTCGTACTGTGCTTCGGTGTTCAGCCGAAAGTCCGCCGAGAGGTCGACAACGGTGTCGGCGTGCTCGAAGAACTCGTCAATTTTGCCCATCGACACGCCGTGGGGCGTCGCCGCGAACAGTACGTCGACGGAGTCGAGATCCTCCGGCGAGGAGAACCGGAGATCGAGTCCCCGAAGGTTCGGGTGAACCGAGCCGACGGTCTTGTTGTCGTACGATCGGCTCGTCGCCTGGGCGATCTCGAAGTTCGGATGCCCAGCGAGTAGCCGAAGGAGTTCACCGCCAGTGAACCCAGAGCCGCCGACGACAGCCGCCGACAGCGTCTCCGAGTCGATCGGGGTGTCCTCGCTCATGCAATCGGTGCCTCCGCCGCGTCTGATTCGGCCGCCTTCGTCTCCAGCCAGTCGACGACCCGCGCGGGTACGTCGACATCAGTCGAGTCGTTCAGCGCTTTGAATTCGACCGTGTGGTTGACCTCGTGGACGGTGTAGCGGCCACTGCCCGCGCCGCCGACTTCCATCAGATCGATGCCGAGCAGTCCGCCACCAACCGCGTCGCTAGCTTTTTCCACGAGATCGAGCGCCGTCTCGTCGAGTTCGAACGCCGCGGTCTTGCCGCCCTTGGCGGCGTTCGTGAGCCAGTGATCCGACGATCGCGTCATCGCGGCCACCGGCTCGCCGTCAGTTGCGAGCACGCGAATGTCACGGCCCGGCTTGTCGACGAACTCCTGGACGTAGAACACCTTGTGTTCGTAGTGGCCGAGAGTCGCTTTGTGTTCGAGAATCGCCTCCGCGGCGTTTCTGGAGTCGATCTTGGCCATCAGCCGCCCCCACGAGCCGACCACCGGCTTGAGAACACAGGGGTAGCCAAATTCCTCGATCGCCTCGAGCGCCGCATCGGTCGTGAACGCGACCTTCGTGTTGGGCGTGGGTACACCCGCCTCAGCAAGCGCGAGGCTGTTTTTGGCCTTGTCCGCACAGATGTCGGCGGTCCGTGGGTGATTGATCACGGTAGCGCCGTAGCTGTCGAGGAACTCTGTGGCGTACAGCGACCGGCTCGTCGCCAGACACCGATCGATCACCAGATCTAACTCGGAGACGTCAGTGGTCATCCTGTCGAGGCCGAACTGTTGTTTGCGGACGTCGATCTTTTCGACCTCGTGGCCGCGATCGCGCAGCTCGCTCAACAGCAGCTTCTCATCCCGGCGAATCCGTGAGTAGAGTATCCCGACGTGCACTGTTACTCACCCCAGTCCTCTTCGAGCTCAGGGGCTCGATCGAGGACTGGTGGTGCCGTGTCGATAACCTCGAGTTCCGCACCGCAGGTGCCACAGTCGATAATCTCTCCGGCCTCCAGATCGTCGTGCAGGGATAGTTCGGCCCCGCATTCGACGCATTCTGCTTCGCTCATAGTGTACCTGCCACTATCGCGTACGAGTACATAAAGGCTTCGAACTTATCAGACAGTAAACATTCCACGCAGCCGAAGCTACCGGTGAATTCAGGCGGTTAACGCCGCATGAGAAATCATATGTCAGATTTCATGATATCGAGTTCGTCCCGTTGGGGACGGTCGTCGGATCGCCGGCTCAGACACGATCGCGTACCTCCGTATCGAGCATGTTGGCGGCCGTCTCGAGGGCCGATCGGCGGTCGGCTACCGCGGCCGTGTGGGCATCCACGTCGGCAGTCGCCGCTTCGATCGTCGCGTCGACCGCGGTGGGAGCCGGCCCGCCGACGGAGTCGCGGCTCGCGACGCTCGCCGCTGGGTCCAGCGCCTCCTCGATCGCCGCGTCGGTCACGTACGCAGAGAGGGGCTCACCGAGCACGGCTTCAGCGGCCGCGTCAAGATTTGCGGCCGTGACCCCCTCGGGCTGTGTTTCGGCAGCCTCGGCGGCGTGGGCGACAAGCTCGTGGGCCGTCCGGAACGGGAGCCCAGCCATTGCGAGCAGGTCCGCGATCCCGGTCGCCGTCGAGAATCCCTCACCCGCGGCGGCCGCAAGCGCCTCGGAGTCCCAGTTGGCTGTCGAGACCGCGCCAGCCGCGACGGCGCTTGCCTCGGTGACGACGTCGATCGCCTCGAACGCGTGACCATGCGCGCGTTGCAGGTCGCGGTTGTACGCCCGCGGGAGCCCTTTCAGCGTCGAGAGCACGCCGGTGAGCGAGCCGATCGCGTCGCCGGCGACCGCCCGGGTCAGCTCCATCGTGTCCGGATTCTTCTTTTGGGGCATGATCGAAGAGGTCGAGGAGTACGCATCCGACAGCTCGAGGAATCCCTTGTTCGAGTAGACGATGAGGTCCTCGGCAAGTCCCGAGAGCGTCGTCGCGTGCGCTGCGAGCGCCGCGGTCACCTCCGCGAGGAAGTCCCGCGCGGCGGCGGCGTCCATCGAGTTCCGCATGACGCCGTCAAACCCGAGCAGCTCGGCGGTCCGCTCGCGATCGATATCGAACGGCGTCCCCGCGAACGCGGCCGCCCCGAGCGGCGACTGGTTCGTCCGGTCGTACGCGTCACGCAGGCGCGCAGTATCGCGGGCGATCGTTGCCTCATAGGAACACAAAAAGTGTGCGACGGTAATGGGCTGGGCGGGCTGGAGGTGCGTGTAGCCGGGCATCGTCGTGTCGAGATGCTCGGCCGCAGTCTCGAGTAGGGATTCCCGCAGCGCGATCGTCGCCTCGATCGCCGACAGCAGGTCTTCGCGCAGCTGGTAACGAAGACAGGCCGCAACCTCGTCGTTTCTGCTGCGGGCGGTATGCATCTTTCCGCCGACGGGGCCGATCCGGTCGATGACCGCGGATTCGATCGCCTCGTGGACGTCCTCGCCGTCCGGCAGCGCACCGTGACCCGCGGTCTCGACGGCATCGAGCGCTCCGAGGATTTCGGCGGCTTCGCCGTCGTCGATGATCTCCTGTTCGGCGAGCATGAGCACGTGGGCGCGATCGACCGCGAGATCCGCCGCGAAGATTCGCTCGTCGGCCGCGAGGCTCGACATGAACCCGCGGGCGGGGCCGCCGCTGAAGCGATCGCGGCGAACGACTGTGTCAGCGCCCTCTTTTGTCATCGTTACTCGAACGTGCCGCCGTCGGCTTTCAGGGTGTCTTCTTCCTCGGACTCGTTGGAGCTGTTCGCGGCTTCGGTGACCTTGTTGGCCAGCCGGCTCTGGAAGCCGTGGTACTTCGCGACGCCCGTGGCGTCTTCCTGTTTGATCCCGTCGACCGTCTCGGTGTTGAACGAGGCTGCGGATTCAGAGTACACCGCGTACTCGCTGTCACGGCCGACAACGCGGGCCTGTCCGCCCTGCAGTTTGATCGTCACCGTCCCCGTGACCTTGGTCTGAGTCTCGTCGATGAAGCCCTCAAGCGCCGAAACCAGCGGCGCATCGATGAGCCCCTCGTAGCCCTTCTGGGACCACTCGTTGTCGACGAGCGTTTTGAAGTCGCGCTCTTCTTTGGTCAACACCAGCTGTTCGAGGCCCTCGTGGGCGTTGAGCAGGGTCGTGGCAGCCGGGTGCTCGTAGTTCTCACGCACCTTCAGCCCGAGCATCCGATCTTCCATCATGTCCGTGCGGCCGACGCCGTAGGAGCCGGCCAGATCGTTGAGCGTCTCGATCAGCTCGACCGGGCCAAGGGCCTCGCCGTTTAGCGCGACCGGATAGCCGTTCTCGAACTCGAGTTCGATCGTCTCGCTCTCGCCGGTCGGGGCAGTCGTCCACTCGTAGATGTCCTCGGGCGGAACGTAGCTCGGGTCTTCTAAGTGGCCGCCTTCGATCGAGCGGCTCCAGATGTTGGTGTCGATCGACCAGACGCCTTCGTTGCCGCCCTGGACAGGGAGGCTCTTTTTCTCGGCGTACTCCATCTCCCACTCGCGGGTGAGCCCAAGCTCGCGGACGGGGGCGATGACCTCCAGGTCGCTCGAGCGCCAGACGGCCTCGAAACGCAGCTGGTCGTTGCCCTTGCCCGTGCAGCCGTGGGCGATCCCCGTACAGTCGTGTTCGAGTGCGACTTCGAGAATCGCCTGTGCGATCACCGGCCGGGCGAGCGAGGTCCCGAGTGGGTATCCCTGGTAGTCTGCGTTCGCACGAACGGAGTCCAGACAGAGCTGTGCGAACTCCTCGGTTGCGTCAACGACGTAGTGTTCGAGATCGAGCGCCGCCGCAGTCTCTTCGGCCTCCTCGAACTCGGCTTTTGGTTGGCCGACATCGACGGTGACGCCGATAACTTCGTCGTATCCGTACTCTTCTTCCAGAAGCGGAACGCAAACGGTCGTGTCTAGTCCACCGCTGAACGCGAGTGCCACGCGCTGTGTCATTACACCGTTCTCGGACGCTCTACCCCTTAAATTCAACGTTTTTAATTTTGTAATAAAATGGAAGACTGGACGCTACGGAACCGAGGACTGGGGAATTCGAGGCAAAAGCCGACGACGAGAGAGAATGTGTATTAGGCCCAGAGGGCCGGTCGTCGTCGGTCACCGACCGGTCGCGGTCGGCGTCGAGGCGATCGGACCCGTCGCTCAGCGGGGATAGCGGGCGCGCTGGGACGGAATCCGCTCATTGCTTACTGTACTGGGCTTAATTCATAAAAACATGTCGTGAGTACTGGTGACAGTCCACGAAAACAGACAGCAGCGATCGAGCGCAGACGGTCAGCCGTCGATTGGAGCGATCGAGCGTGGACGGTCAGCCGTCGATCGGAGCGATCGGTTCGTCGAGCAGATCAGCGGTATCGACTGTCACCGTAAACTGTGCGCCACCGGTGTCGGCTTCCTCGACCGCGATCGACCAGCCGTGGCTGTCGATTACCTGCTGGACAATCAACAACCCGAATCCAGTCCCTTCCGCGTCGGTCGAGTAGTCCATCTCGAAAATCTGGTCGCGCTCATCGAGATCGATTCCAGGGCCATCGTCTGCAATACAGAACCCATCATCGGTCGGGGCGACGATGATCGAAACGTCCGGGCCCGCATGCCGAACCGCGTTGCTGAACAGGTTTTCGAACAGCTGCTGAAGTTGGCTTTCGTTGCCGGTGACTGTCGGGAGGCCATCGTCGATCACAATCGTCGCCGCCGGTGCGTCGATCATCTCCCACGCCGCGTCGGCGCAGGCGTCCAGATCAACCGGTGTCTGCTCGCTGGCGGCACCTGATTTTCCAGCCATCGACAGGAGGCTATCAGTCAGCTCTTCGACCCGTTCGAGCGCCGTAATGACCGGGTCGATGTGCGAGATATCGCCAGTTTCGGCCGTCAGTTCCGCACGCCCACGAGCGACGTTCAGCGGATTCCGGATGTCGTGGGAGATCACACCCAACAGCTCGTCAAGCCGATCGCGCTGGGTCGCGATGAGCTCCTCGCGCTCGATGCTTCGCAGCGTTGAGCGAATGTTCGCCCCAAGCAACTCCGCGAGCGATCGCTCTCCGTGGCTGAATGCGTCCTCGCTCGTCGTTGCAAAGACCATCACGCCGTAGGCACCGAGCGGCACGTGCAGCTCCTTGCGGAACGGCGTCTCCTCGCGATACCGCTCGGATTCGGTCGCGAGGTCGTCGTAGTATACCGCAATTCCAGTCTCGTAGGCCTCCCAGACGAGCCCCTCGCCGCGATCGAACGCCGGCGGTGGCGAGCCGAGAGTCCGCCGGAGTGCAGGCGTGTACGCGATCGGTTCAAGCGTATCTGTCTGCTCGTCGTAGAGGTGGAGGCCCACCTTGTCGAACCCGAGGACGCGGTCAGCGGCGTTGACCGCAATATCGGCGACCGCCGAGCGGGTTTCGGCCTCGATGAGCGACTGGGTGACCTCGTGGAGGGCGTTTAGCTGGTCTTCATGTCGCTTTCGATGAGTGATATCGCGAGCAATCTCGACAAGCTGGTTCGATCCATCGACCTCGTTGTAGACGCCTTTGGCGGTGTGGTGAATCCAGCGAACCTCGCCGTTTGGCCGAATAATTCGATACTCGATGTCGATCCCGCTATCTGTCACGACCTCGAAGGCGGCCCAGACCCGATCGTGGTCCTTGTGGTGAATCGAGTCGAAGAAGCGATTGGGATCGTCGTACAGCTCGTCTTTCGGTCGGCCCCAGACGCTCGTGTACGCCTCGCTCACGAAGACGATCTGGTTGTCGTCACCGTCTCTGATCCAGACGACCTCGTCGAGGTTATTCGTCAACAGTTCGAAACGCTCAGTTTGCTGGCGCAGGGTTCGGTCACGTTTGCGGTCGGCCGAGACATCGCGGATGATCCCACAGAACATGGTCTCGTCTGTTGGCCGATCGAGTCGAGTCACGGTGTATCTAATCGGCACCGGCGCTCCAGCGGCAGTCTCGAATTGGGTATCGATGTCGATCGTCGAGCCGTCCGCAGCAGCAAAGATATTCGAACGAAGCTCCGCCCGCTCAGATTCCAAAACCAGCTCCAGTAGGTTCATGCCCGAGAGCGTCTCGGTTGAATAGCCGGTCAGCGATTCAAGCGAGCCGTTCCAGTGGTGGAGTCGGTAGTCGGCGTCAATGACGAAGACGACGTCTTCGACCGTCTCGATCGCCGTTCGAATAGTCCGGGTGTCGAGATCAGTCACCAACGCGCCCCACGTCGATAGTGACTCGGTTGCATTTCTTTACGATAACTGCGCCGGACACATATATTATGCGGGCACTGTCAGACGATCGTGAGTGGTTCGAAGATCGGCATACCGATCGCCCACAGAACCGCAGCGATGGGAAGCGCCGCCGCCGGTGGAATGGTCAGGTTGTCGTCGATCGGAACGCCCCGGATAATCGGTTTGATCCCGTCAGCAACAGTCGCGCCGAGCGCGCCAAAGGCCGCAGCGATCACAGCCGGCAGTCCGCCAACTGCGGGAATGACGACGATCGCGGCGAGGGCAAAGCTCACAGTAAACATCGTGACCCAGACCCGCGGCGATTTGTGCTCGTGGGGGCCGTTCGAGCCGAGCAGCCCGCTTACGGGGTCGCCGATCGCGAGCATCAACATCCCCGGCACCGCAACCGTCGGGGCGAACACGAGCCCAACGGCAGTCATACTCAGCATGTACAGTGCGTAGCCGGCGAGCGCGTCGCGTTCGTACTCGCGGGTGAGCCGCTCGTAGATCGCGTGATTCAATCCGACGACGATTCGCAGGAACTCAAGGGTGAGCGCGATCGTTGTCGCGAGCACGAGCAGGTACTGCACCTGCCGCCACGTCCCGAGTCCAAGGAGATACACCAGTGGAATCCCTGTCCCGCTTGCGTGTACCGCCCGTCGTCCGATCTCGAGGCTCACTACAACCGCCTCACGACGAATCGGTCGTCACGGTTGTCTCGACGGCGCCGTAGGCCGCCCGGAGGTCGGCGAAGGTGCGATCGCTCTCGGGATCAAAAAGTGCCGCTAGCTCCGCCGACAGCGACGGAACCGGCACACGCACCTGCTCGGCGGTGTCGCGCTCACGGACGGTGACTGTTGGGTCACCATCGCCTTCGATGCCGTCGCGATCGACAGTCACACAAAACGCAGTCCCGATCTCGTCTTGTCTGCGGTACCGCCGACCGATCGATCCGGAGTCGTCGTACGCGACGCTCACTCCCTCGTGACGAAGCGAACTGGCAATCTCGCTGGCCAACTCGACGAGCCGATCGTCGGAGACAAGCGGAAACACCGCCACGTCTGTCGGCGCAATTTCGGGTACCAACGAGAGGTACGCCCGCGTTTCACCGTCGACCGCGTCGGTCGCGTAGGCGTGTTCGATGAGCGCGTACACCGTCCGGCCGACACCGAAGGAGGGTTCGATCACGTGCGGCGTGATGTGTTCGCCCGACTCGGTGCGCTCTTCGATCGAGAAGTTCGCGACATCGCTGTCGACGGTGTAGGAGTCGCCGTCAACCTCGACGGTGACCGTATCGCCGTCGAACGCATCTGGATCGCGCTCGGCCAGGTCAGCCAGCGCGTCGGCCACGTCGCCAGCGTCGGCACCGAACTCAGGCCCGAGCGTCGCCATGTCTGGATCGACCGTGGCGGTCTCAACAGTGTGGGGTTCGTCGTACCGCTTGAATACCGTAAAGCGATCGCCGGAGTGCTCGGCGTGTTTCGAGAGATCGTAGTCGCCACGGTAGGCGAAGCCAGCGATCTCGATCCAGTTGCCCGAGATCTCCGCCTCAGCGTCCCAACAGTCCGAGGCGTAGTGGGCTCGTTCGCCCGATCGGTGCTGACGGAACCGGAACCGATCGGTGTCGATCCCGACCCGCTCGTACCACTCTTGGGCAATCCCGAGGAAGTAGCCGACCCACGGCGAGGCGATCGTTCCGTCGGCGACCGCTTCGCCAATCGTGGTTTCGACGTACCCGCCGTCGTCGGCTTCCTGTTCGGGGGCCGGATACAGGGTGACCGCGACGTCAGCAACCTCGTCGATCGGCGGCTCGTCGGCTTCTGGGTCGATGAACTGCTCTAGTTCGGCCTGGGTGAACTCACGAACGCGAATGATACCGCGCCGCGGACTGATCTCGTTTCGGTACGCCGGCCCAATCTGGGTCACGCCGAAGGGCAACTGACCGCGCGCGTACTCTTTGAGCCGTGGAAACTCGACAAAGATTCCCTGGGCCGTCTCCGGACGGAGGTACCCGGGTTGCCCGCTGCCGGGGCCGATCGCCGTCTCGAACATGAGGTTGAAGTCCTCGACTGGCTCGCCGGCCAGTGCCGCGCCACAGGCGGGACACGCAAGGTCGTGCTCGGTGATCAGGTCCGCGACGGCCTCGATCCCGAGTGCCTCGGCGTCCTCGATACCGTCGATCGCGTCCTCAACGAGGTGGTCCGCACGGTGGCTCTCGCCACACTCCGCACACTCGACGAGCATGTCGTCGAAGCCATCGAGGTGCCCGGACGCCTTGAAAACGGGCTCGGGCATGATCGTCGGCGCTTCGATCTCGTCGTTGCCGAGTTTGACCGTAAACTGATCGCGCCAGGCGGCCTCAACGTTGCGCTTCAGCGCCGCCCCCTGTGGGCCAAACGTGTAGAAGCCGGCCACGCCGCCGTAGGCCTCATTCGAGCCGAAAAAGAAGCCACGCCGCTTTGCGAGTTCCATGACATCGGCTTGCTCGGCCATCTACACTGCCTCCAGCAGATCGATATCCCGGACGACACCGATCAGTTCGCCGCCAGAGACGAGCGGGATCTGCTCGATGTCGTTTGTGATCATCGCCTGGGCGGCCTCGCGCGCGCTGCGTTTGCCCGTAACGGTGACGATATCGTCGCTCATGAACTCCGAGACGGGTTCGGCAGGAATCTCGACGTTGCGGGTCGGCAGGTAGCGCCCGCCGACGGCTTTGATTCCTTCCCAGGCCCACGCGGAGTCCTGTTCGGCGATCGACTCGCCGGTTTCTTCCTCGCCTTCGACGACGCGGGCGACCTCGACGATGTCGACCTCGGTGAGGATGCCGGCCATGTCGGCGTCGTCGTCGAGCACGATCGCGTAGGGGACATTCGCGTAGTAGATCTCGCGCTCGGCGACCGGCAACGGCGTCTCGACGTAGGTCGTGTTCACATCTGTCGAGGCAAGGTCACCGACTGCAGTGTCGCCGTTGGCGTTCCCCCGGGCAATCGCCCGAATTACGTCGGTGACGGTAATGATGCCGTCGAGATTGCCATCACTGTCGTCGTCAACAACCGGAACCCGGCGCGTGCCAGTACTGACCATTAGTTCGGCGGCAGCCGCAAGGGTTTCGCCAGGGTCGATCGTCGGGACATCCCGCATGAGAAGGGCCAACTGGTCCTCATCGGGATTTTCAATCAGGTCATCTCGCGAGACAAGCCCGCGAAACACCGCTGTGCCGTCGACATCTTTGACAACCGGGACAGACGAAAAGCCGTGCTCTTGGAGGTACTCCAACACGTCATCGCGCGTGCCGGGCAACGAGACCGTCACCAGCGCGTCGCGCTGTGTCATCGCGTCCGAGACGTTCATACCCGCTGTAGCGTTGGCCAGCCTCTTGTATACTCCGAAGCCGTATTGATCGTTCCACTGCCTGAGACCACAGTCGATCGGCGAAAGATCCACAATTCGGTCCGAAAGGCACAAACACCAGCATTCACGACGAAAAAGCAGCACATATGTGCACATATATCGGCAGATCAATACACAAACGTGTTGATACACCGACGACAGTTTCGACGGGCTTTTGTATCAACGGTTGCGACATATAACCATGACACCGAACCCCACACCAGGGACGGACGGATCGAACCCCGAGGTCATGGCCTCGGTCGATGGAGACGATTCCCGCCCGAGCCTTATTATCGCGGACGTCTCCCGCGACGAGGCGTGGGTTTCGGTTCGAGCCGACCATGCGCCCGTGCTGACTGAGTGGTGCTAATCGATCGCTTTTGCGGGCACGACCTCGTCTGATTTGTCGGTGTTACTTCATTCGATTTTCAGCGCCGCTGCCAGACACGTGTTCGCGTTCCCATGCCGTGACAAGCGCGTCGAGTAGTTCGATCGTTGGGACGTCGACTCCCCGTTCTGTCGCCCGATCGACGATCGCCCCACAGATCGCCTCGATTTCGGTTCGACTGCCGCGTTCGACGTCTTGAAGCATCGACGATCGGTTCGCGGCGGTGGCGTCGACCACAGCTTCGACCGCCTCGATCGCGCGATCGTCTGCGAGTTCGACACCACAGGCCCGGGCGGTCTGGGCAGTTTCGCGGGCAGCCGATCGGGCGATCGAGTTGAGCGGGGGGTCTGCGAGCACGCCGTTTGGCACCCGCGTGAGTGCGGTAAGCGGATTAATCGCCGCGTTCACCGCGAGCTTTTCCCATCGTCGCCGCGGCATGTCGGTCGCGACGAGAGCGTTTGCGCCGACATCACGGAACGCCTTCCCGACCCGCTCGGCCCACGCATCCGTGCCACCGCCGTGACGGCCGATCGTCACCCGCCCGCGGCCGGTACATTCGACCACGCCCGGCTCTGGAAGCCGCGCGCCGTAGGTCGCGGTCCCCGCAAGAACAGTTCCCGCAAGCCCCGCGGCGAGGCGCTCTTCAGTCAGGCCGTTTTGTAGCGAGAGCACCGCCGCGTAGCGGTTCGATGCGAGTGCCGTGACTGCCGCGTCTGTGTCGTACGCTTTGACCGTCACGATCGCGACATCGGCGTCACGGCCACGCGCACTCGTGACAGCGGTGGGATACACATGGTCGTCGATCGCCCCACGAATCCGCAGGCCATCCTCGGCGATCGCCGCCATGTGTGGATCGCGGCCGACGAGCGTAACCTCGTGTGCGCGCGCGAGCAGGCCACCGAGCAGGCTGCCGAGGCTCCCCGCACCGAAGACGACAATCTCCATACCAGCGGGTCACGGGGGAGCAGTATCAAAGATGGCGATCGAAGCCGATCGGCCGGCACGCCGCGACGTCTCGGTTAGTCTTCTGCCCAGTAGTACAGTTCCTCTTTGCCCGCGCCGCAGCTCGGACACGACTCGGGGAGTTCGTCGATTTGACCCATCTCACCGCACTCCCAACATCGCCACATCAGATACGCTTCGCCAGCTCCGCCGGCAGTCGATCGATCGAGCGCCAACTCCCCCGTGGCCGTGGGTGCAGTCACGTAGAATCCGGAGCCGTCGAAGCCTCTGATGACGCCCAGTTTGGTCCCATCGGCGTCGTAGATTGCGTCGCCGATCTCGACGTGCTGTGCGTCCGCGTCACCGCCGCGTGTAGTCGGAGTCATGAGTATGTGTACGTGTCACACGATATTGACCGTTCCGACGATACAGACCACACAGATGGTGATAGCGGGAGGTACAGATCCTGATAGTGAGCGGCACAATCCGTGATACTGGGGAGGATAACTATACGATCGCCCTGCGTGCGTTGTGGTATGAGCGACAATCCAGCGGACGGGAGAGTTCACGAGGAGCAGAAACCGCGCAAACGACGATCGATCGCGTCGTTCTTCCGTCAGTTCGCCGATCGGCTCGCTCGCGGGGAACCGGTTGCGGTCGATGCGGCCCAACACGTGGCCGTCGAAGTACCGGCCGAACCGGACATGGCGGTCACGGTCGATCGCGTGAACGGTCTCGTCTCGATTGACATCGAACTCGAATGGCCCGAAGAAGCCGGCTCAGTCGAGACAGACGTTGTCGCCAGCAAGGCCAGCTTCGAGCGCTACGAGGACGCCGCCGGCGACTACCGCTGGCGGCTCCGCCACGACAACGGAAATATCATCGCCGACAGCGGCGAGGGATACACCTCGAAACAAAAGGCCACACAGGGCCTCGAAAGCGTGAAGCGGAACGCCGCCGGCGCATACGTGCTCGATCGGTCACGGGACGAAACACCGCCAGTGGAGGGTGGCAGTAACGCGACGTTCGAGCTGTTCGCCGACGAAGCTGGCGAGTGGCGCTGGCGGCTCCGCCACGACAACGGAAACATCATCGCCGATAGCGGGCAAGGCTACGCGTCGAAACAAAAGGCCAAACAGGGCCTCCACAGCGTCCAGACGAACGCTCCCGGCGCATCGATCGACCCGGTCGAGTGAACTGCGCAGCCAGCGCGATCGGCCGCTAACGCTCACATAAAGTCCGCAATTCCGCTTTGTTTGTTCGTATCATCCTCGAAGATGGATTCGAGCGATCGCTCCAGAATGGCGAGGCGCTGTTTGGTGTACTCGCGGCAGTCGAAGCGATCGGCGACCTCGATCGCGGTGTCCATGTACTTGTTGACCGATCCCTGATGGACGGTGAGGTTCACCCGGCCGCCGCACTCGCGACAGTCGCCGGTCAGCGGCATCCGCCGGTACTTTTCTCCGCAGTCGAGACACCGCGTCTCCTGTCTGGAGAACGCCCGAAGGTTGCCGATCAGATCGGGCAGGAAGTGGTACTCGATCACCCGTTCGGCCACGTCAGTCTCGTCGACCGCCCGGAGCTTTCTGGCCAGCGCCAGTTGGGCGTCCATCTTGTCCATCATCGATCCGAGTGTCTTGTACGCCGAGAGACTCGGTCCCATGTGGATGGTCGTCGTGTCGTGGGTGTGATCGAAGCCGTGGTACTCCTCGTCGGTGCCGAGGATATCCTCGGCGATCGTGACCAGCTCCTCTGCCTCGTCGGGATCAGCCATCCGGAGCGTCGCTTCGTAGAACTCTCGGGGATACTCCCTGACGATGTCCATGTTGTGCGCCTCGTCGTCGATCTCCGAGGGATCGATCCGTGAGGACATCACGAGGGGCGCGTCCATTTGGCCGCCCCGTTGGTTAGGGAGGTAGGACTTGCTGAAGTTCAATAGCCCGTCCATGAGGAGCATCACACAGTCCTCGTCGCCGTCACACTGCTTCTGTGAGAGGTCGTTAGCCACGAGCGAGTGCGTCTCGGCCACGGTGAGACAGTACGTGTGGTCGATGTCCGATTCGACCACTGTGACAGAGCTGATGGGATCGACGATCGCGTCTTCGCTGCCACCGTCGGCAGCATGCTCGGGCGGGGTAAGGTGGCCTGGGTTGGCTGCAGTACGTTCTCTGCGGTCGATCGCATCCCGGGACCGAACGGAGAGCACGTAGCGTCGGGTTGCAGTCGACGACTCGACCATCTCGGCACGTCCATCGATTCCGAGCCGCGAGAGCAGCGCGAGCAGGTCGTCTTTGCGTGCCTGGCTGTCGATTGGCGCCGATCGAACCGCTCCGTTGCGGTCCATGGTCGCAGCACTGCCGAAGAATCCACGGAGGTAGCCCGCGACGATGTCGTCGCTCGCGTTGAAAATACACTGTGGGACCCGTTCCGTGGCGTCAGCGCCAGCGTCGAACACGCTCTCGAAGATCGCCCGAAGCAGCCGACTGTGGACGGTGACCGTCCCGTCGTCCGTACACACTGGGTCGACACCAAACGCTGAACGCAGCGTGTCGACGCAGCAATCGCGTGTCTGCTCGTCGGCAACGCGGATCGTCGTCTGGTGGACCGTCCCCACAGGTGTCTCTTGTTCGGAGGTAGACGCTCCAGCCGCATAGCAGCCGAGTAGCGCTGCGACTCGTGGAGTCACCTCGATCGTTCGATCGATTTCGATCGACTCGCCCGCCACGCGGAGTGTTGCATCTCTGTGCACGGACGCGAGCATCGACTCGATCGAGTCGGTGGTGTCTTCCAGCCCCGAAATTGCCAGCCGATCGGTGCTGACCGAATCAGCGTCAACGAGTGCTGCAAGGAGGTCGATCGTCGGCGCGGGGTCACCCTCGATCACGTCGAGGTGTGCCGGCGTGATGAGGTGCTCATCTGTCGTTAGTTCGGTCGCCGCGCGCGAGCGAATCGCCGAGCCGTCGAAGACGTGCATCTCGTGATCCGGCGTGACGGTGATCTCCCGGCCGCGCTCGGTTTCCACACGGACCAGGTGGTCCGGGGAGACGTGTTTCGAGACCGCCTCGACCGGCTGCACTGTCTCCTCGCCATCTTCGGTCAGCGACGGGACAAACACGTCGCCGTCGAGTTCGGAGACGAGTGTGCCGAAGTCGTCCTCGGCTGGGTCATCGAGGCGCGCTTCGACGAACTGGTCGATCCGATCGTGGTGCCACGCGCCGGCTTCGTCGCGGTACCAGAGCGTCGTCTCCGGATGGAAGCAGTTGCGCCGTTTGGCCGCGTGAAAGTACGGATGTGCGTAGCCAACCGCAGCGGTGGTGAACCCGACGACCCGGCCGACGACCGCAGCGCTCGTGTGGGGCGCCATTCCGAATACCAACTCGCCGATCAGATCGTCGCGCTCGTTGATTTCGTAGAACGCCGGCAGCTCGTAGAAATCGGTTAACAGCTCGTCGACGAAGTCCGCAGTCCGCATCATGTGCTCGGCCGCCCCGTCCGAGAGCACGATATCCTGGACCTTCAGCTCGACGAGCTGATCGTCGTGAACGAGCGGCTCGCCGTCGATGTCGGTCTCGTAGCCCAACTCCCGGAAGTGATCGGCAGTCACGTCGAGCTCCTCGGGGCGAACAGACGTGACCGGCAGATCGGTCATGTCGTATCTGACAGTGCCGTCTTTGAACGTCGAAACGTTGTGTTTCGCCCGAAGCACGCCCTTTGCGATCGGCTCGGGAACCTTGTGCTCGGAGGTGAGCCCCTTGACGCCTTTCAGGATGTCGAAGGATGCCTCCCGCTCACCGAGTTCCGAGAGTGCGTTGCGGTACTCCTCGCGGAGATCGACCTCCTGCCAGACAGCCGAGGAGACCTCCGATTCACAGCGCGGACAGACCACACGGCCAGACTCGTCGGGTTCACACTCGATCCCGCAGTTCTCACACTCGTAGTACGGCTCGGTGTGAGTGTCGCAGTCTGGGCAGGCGGGTTTGTACGTATGTGTGCCACAGTCTGGACACTCACGGACCCCAATCTGGACATCGAAGACGCCTCGTCGGCCGCGATCGTCCATCTGTCGGGCGGCCTCGGCGACGTTTCGCTGGTTCCCGCCGAAATCCCGGATCGGAAACAGCGTATGGACTGCCGGCGAGAGATCGCGCTTTTCTGATTTTTCGGGGCGACCCATCCGGTTGCCGATCCGTGTCGGCGCTCGCTCGCGGATCTCGAATGGTGCGACCTCGTTGACGAGTTCGATCGCGTTCTCGCCGTCATCCCACGTCAGCGCCCGCTCAGAGAGGTCCTCACGACTCCACTCGCGGCGGAGCCCGTCAGAGATCCCGAGCGATCGGACGAGCAGCCGCCACTCGGGAACCCGTAGCGCGTCAGCGGTCGCGCTGTGTTCGCACAGGAGCTGTTCGAGCGCCCGCTGAGTCGTCTCCGTGCGCTCGATCGCGAGCACGCCGTCGACAATCTCGCCGGCCTCAATCGCCTCGGCCAGCGACAGCGCCGCCTCGACAGAAATGTCGTGCCACAGATACGTGTACGCCGGATGCAACGGGCAGTCGTAGTCGGTCGCCCACGCGATCGCCTCCTCGGGGGTCGGATTGTGCAAGTCGACGCGCGGGTCATCCGACAGCGCCTGGACGTCCGCACCGGCGGCCTCGAAGTCCTGAATCCACCACTCGTAGACGTACGAGGCAGGGACGAGCGAGTGGTTGTTCTCGATGAACTCGCCGATGTTGACGAGATACTCGCCCACATCGATGATCTCTTCGACGCCGTTTCTGATCTCGAGGGCCTCCGCAGGATCGTCGATCGTCCGCACGTCGCCGTTGGCCAAGCGGACAGTTGGCCCCTCGATCGAGTCCACGGGGACGACGCCGGCGGCTTTGCCCGGTCGCTCGGTCTTGATCTGCGTCCCTGTCGCAAGAAAGTCGTCGATCAGGTGCATCGTCGCTGGGTGGACCCCCGCCGTCGCGAACCCGTGGTTTCGCGCACGGCCGTATCGGAGGCGGAAGCCGCCGGCTTCGGAGGGGTGTCCAAAGACAGGCCGGCCGGCGATCAGATCCCGGAGGTACTTCGTCGCCGGCTCCGCCCGAACCGGCCCTGCGCTCTCGGCAGAAGCGTCAGCATCCGTGCCGTCGCTTGCAGAATCATCTGTTTCCTCGCTTTTGTTCTCCTCGGTATCGCCGTCCGCGTTAGCAGCCTCGTCGTCGGCCGAGGCCTCTGTGTTGTCGGTTCCGATCGTTCCGTCGATGAGGTCCTGCAGCCACGGCCAGTCGACCTCGTCGAGTTGGCGGGTGTAGCGCTGGATTTTCGGTGCCTTCAGGGCGATCCCCTCAGCCATGACGAGACACATCCCGCCACGGGCGGAGTTGGTGTCGACGCGCTCGAGGTCACGATACCCCGAGACCTCCTCGTCACCGGTCGCCTCGCCGTCGAGCATGATCGGCATATTCCGGGCAATAAACCGGGTCTCTTTGTCTTTTGGACTGTACTGGAGGCCGGTTTCTTTGTCGTACAGGCCGATCTCTTCGACGTAGCGTTCGACCTCGTCCTCGCGGGCATCGTACTCAGAAATGCCCAAAAGCGATCGCGCGTAGTCGGCGACGAGCACCGACAGCGCCTGGGCGGTCCCGCCTGCAGAGCGGATCGGCCCTGCGTAGTAGACGTTGACGAACTCGGTTCCGTCGCTGTTCTCGAGGAGTTCGACCCGATCGATCCCCTCGATCGGCGCGGCCACGACACCCTCGGTGAGCAGCGCGACCGCGGTCCGGACCGCGCCCTCGATCTTGCCCTCGCGGCTGTCGTAGTCGCCGACCGTCCCCTCGACGAAGTCAGTCACGAGTTCGAGGGCCGCCTCCTCGCGAGACATCTTGGCTTCCAGTTCGCGGACCCGTTCGGCAACGCCGTCGATCCCGAGGATATTCTCGACGCGATCGGCCATGTCGCGGGCGACAGGAATCTCGATCTCCGGCTCGGGATCTTTGCCCTGGGCTTTCGCCTCGCCCGCGAGCTCGATCGCCTCGTCGAGGCGGTCTTCGATCCGTCCGAAGTAGCGCTCGTCGTCGGGTCTCATGTGTCAGCCCGACTCATCTTAGAGCCACAGGTCCAGATCGGTGACCTCGTCATGGGATCGAACGAGTGGCTCCTCGAAGGCCCGTAGGTACACCTCGCCGGCAAACACGGTTCCCGCGTTGAGATGTCCCGCAAGCGCCTGTCCGCTGGGGCGCGACAGGACGGCGTGGGTGTGTGCGAATACCTCGCCGTCCAACAGCGCGATGTTGCCCACGCAGGCGGCGACCTCAAGTGGCTCTTCGAACGTTACAGACTGATACTCGGTGTCGGCTTGATCGTAGAACCACACCTCCGCGTCCTGAACCGCACCCATCGCGTTGAACCAGCCGGCTTCAACGTCTTCCGCGCGAGCGAGGGATTCGATCTCCTTGCGCCAGTCGGCCCCGGTTTCGAGCCGCGCGAGGTACTCTCCGGTCGTGGTGACGTCGCGGTAGTGCATATCCACGCTGTAGCACGACGCGAAGAAAAAGCTACGTATCGAAGCGAGGTTCCGCGGTCGATCGACCTTTGCGGCTGGGCCGTGAATAGCCAGCCGGATATGGTATCTGCACTGTTTATCGTTAGCGAGCACGGCTACTGGGGCGAAGAATGCATTGAGCCGTTGACCACACTCACCGAGGCAGGCGTCGACATCACGGTTGCCACCCCGACTGGGAATCCACCGGTTGTCGACGAGCGATCGGTCGATCCCGAAGAAGTCGGGGAGGCACAGGCCGAACACGTAATCGAGGTCCACGAAACCGACGAGCGGCTGAACAACCCGATCGCGCTTGCGGATGCCGAGCCGACAGCGTACGACGCGATCGTCTTCCCCGGCGGCCACGGGACCGAGTGGGACATCACCCAGGACAAACACGCGCGGGCTGCGCTTCGGACTGCCGTCGAGGGCGAGGATGGAACGGCACTCGTCGTCTGTCACGCGGTCGGCATCCTGGCGTTTACCCGCGACGCCGACGGTGGGATGCTCGTCGAGGGCCGAAACGTGACCGGCTTCCCGAACGCGTGGGAGGAAGGCATCGTCGACGAGCAGGACCTGATGCCCGACGGCCGGAAGCTCCCGTACTGGGTCGAAGACGAGGTCAAAGCTGCGGGCGCGAACTGGGACGCCGAACTGGACGATGACACCTCGGTGACCGTCGACGGCGATCTTATCACCGCTCGTGGCCCGCCATCCTCGCACGAGGCTGCGGTGACGCTGTTGGACGAGCTCGGCGTCGATCGCTGAGGCGATCGGGTCTGCGTTCGATCGCGAGCGAGTCGGGCGATCGGTTGTGACGGCTCACGGTTTCGAAATCCGAGCAAGGCCGTCATCGATATTCAGCGATCGTCCGATACGGGACGTAGTATCCAATTTCATCGATCCAGGTCGACAGCCACTCGTCAGCGGTCGCTTTATTGATTTTTCCGGCATCGATTGCAGCCAACAGAACACCAACCGACCCGACAACAGTCACGCCCTGTTCTTTCGCAAACGATCGGGCATCCCCGTCGTCTGTTAACAGTCGGCCGTCGTGTGTGTCCGCCAAGGCGAACGCCTGTGCTTCACCGGGATCGAGTTGACTACTGACGACTGCTTCTCTGTTTGCAACGGTTTCGGAAATCGTTGCGACTGGAATCTCGTCTTCGAGTGTATCGAGTGCAGACTGGAGATACGGATGACGATCAACACCGTTTTTGAGTTCCTCGCGAACAACTGGAACCGCACAGATATCAGAAAGTCCTGCAACCACCCACAGCTGGTCAATATACGCAAAATTCGAGAGGACGGTGGTATTCAGTACGCTCGGATTCGCTGGAATATCGCCACCGGTCATTTCACCCGTGACTCCTCGTTGTGGGAGCCCTCATCATCGAATTCGAGTTCGGTCGCTGCCGCTACCTCGGAGGCTGCATCTTCCTCATCAGCGAGCCCAACTCGGAGTTTGACGCCGTGCTCGCGGAGGATATCACGCATTGTCCAGCGATCGACACCAGCAAGTCTTGCAGCATCACCGAGCGTGATCCGCTCTCGTTCGTAGAGAGCGACTGCAGCTGCAATGCGTTCGTTTTCGTGGTCTTCAAAATATTCACGCACGAACTCTCGCAGTGCATCGCTCTTGCCACCAAAGACACCAGCTTCGACAGCACCCTCGATGAGGAGGTCGAGATCGTCTGGATATGACCCGGTAATTCGTGGCATCGTTCTATTTCAAACTACGGCTTCATACTATTTATGAACTGCGTAGAATAGTATACGCATTGAGAAGGCAGGCCCACACTACCAGTTTAGGATTCTATATCGCGGTATACAATTTATTATATTAATCAAGCCAGATCCATCAGTACAAGAGAGAATTGCCATAGCAGCCGCTACGCGGCTACAAACAAGAGAATTGAGGAATCAGAACGGGGCCTGTGGGCCTTCGTCGCTGTCGGAGTCACTCTCGCCGGGGAAGGACGGACTCATCCCACTCGTGCCGCCGAGATCGCCGTCTGCGCCGTGACCCATCCCGGTGTCGGCGTGGACTTCGTTGATCTCAGGGATTTCTTTGACCATTCGGGTCTTGATCGCCTGGATCGTCATCGGCGAGATCCCACAGCCCGAACACGCGCCGCCGAGTTGGACGTGAACCTCTCCGGTTTCGCGATCGAGGTGGCTGATTGCAGCGCTGCCGCCGTGCATCTGGATCTGCGGGAAGTTCCGACGCAGGAAGTTCGTGATCCGCTCTCGGAGCTCGTTGTCCGAATCCGCGCTTTCCGTGCTCATGCTCTGCGGTTGGCCGCCAACGGTCTTAGGCCTTTGGTTGGGGCCGATCAGAGCCCAAATGTCCGCCGAAGTTGGGATCGAAGCCGCTCGCGGTACTCCGCCAACACGGCCTCGAATTTCTCTTCGGTGACGACAACGCCAGTGAGCCGATCGTAGGGGTCCTCGGGCAGTTCGATATAGAAATCCTCTGCGTCAGGATCGTAGATCGGTTCGGATTCGTTGAGCACCTGCTGGTCGATCGCATGAATGAGCGTTGAGTCATACTGGTCGTTCATCGCGTTGAACGCATTCTTGTACGATCGCTGTAGCTGCGGAAAGTAGTGGGCGTACTTGTCTTCGAACTTTTCGGGATCGAACTCGACCATAGCGGCGATATGAGCGGCGAGAGTAAAAGCCGGGCGATCGAACGCGATAAAGCGTATATCGCGATATGAAATCGAATGTCTGGAAGTTCCCCGGAGATTGGTGCGTCACGAGACCGACGGGTCGTAGACCACAGAATTCATTACACAGAAAATTTGTGGATCACAGTACTCGCGAACCACAGACTTCGCTAATCACAGAATTCATGGATTGTAGTCCTCGCTGATCACAAGACCGACACGCTTGACACGCGACCTTGTGAAAGCGCTTCGCTGGTCGCAGAGTAAATCGCCAGCAAAAACCCCTAGAACGATCGCCAGTCGCTTGGTGAGGAGGTGCGGTTGCGAACGCGGAATTCACGGGCGGTTTCAGAGACTCGGGTATCGACGATCGTATCGAAGGGATCCAAGAGCGTGTGAACGACCTGCTCGTCGTGCATCGTCGGGTTGAGTACGGCGATCACCGGCCAGTCCTGACTCCGCGCTTGGCCCAACAGAACGCGAGTGAACTGGTAGATTCGATCGGCCTCCCAGTACATCAAAAGCTGTGAGAGCGAGTGGACACCCACCGCAACGTCCTCACCGCTCATTGTCTCGGTCAGTTCGGTGAACTTGACCCCAATCTCGGTGAGGTTCTTTGGCGAGGAAACGTACTTTCTGAGTTCGGTGTCGGTCACCGACTGCCGTTGCTCCCGGGTGACACAGTCGATTACCCCGATCGATCGATCGGCGTGCCCGGTGAGCGACTGGTACTCCGCACTGATTGTCTCGGCGTCGTGTCCGGTCGAGATGACAACCGCCCGATCAGCGATGGCCCCCAGCAGCCGCAACAGGAGCTGGTACTTGCCGCTCATCGGTGGCCCAGAAATGACAATCGCATCGGACGCTATGTCGGGGACCTGGATCGGCGGCGATTCGTTTCCGGACATTGATTTTAGGTTGGCGTACGGTAATTAAAACCTTACCACGGAGTATTAGTTCTGCTGATTCCGCCGAAGAAACGAGGGAAGCTCAAGCAGATCTGGCTGTGTTTCCGGCGGCAGCATCGCGTTGAATCGGCTCAACGCACCAGGAAAGAACTCGCGCTCGGACGGCGAGGTTGGGTTCGTCTCGCCGACGAGCTCGGCCCAGACAGCCTGCTCGTCGGAGCGTTCCCGTTTTTTGTTGTACGCGTGGGTTTTGCCCTCCTGATAGGCGAGTTCGATCATGCTGCGATCGTACGTGGTGTCGCCAACCCCGATGAGCCGTTCGCGTTCGTGGTCGTCCGGCGCGCCACAGGCGGTCGCAACGCCAAGGGCGTACGCACGCTCGACAGCCGCTTCCCGGTCGAGCGTTTCCCAGTCGGTGCCGTAGCGATCCTCGTACATCAGCGATACACCGCCGATCCCGGATGCACGTGCAGTCCGTCAGTGTCAAACGAGAGCGGATGGATCTCGGTGTCGATATCGGTCCCACGCATTTTGATGACCTGGATCCCCCGAGTCATGCTCTCGTTTTCCATATAGTTGTGGAAAAACACGACGCCGTGGGCGAGAAAGTGCTCGTCGCTGTAGGCGGTCGGGTCGGTCATCTCTGAGATCAAAAGTGTCGTTGCGTCAGTGCGTTTGAGCGCCGTCAAAAACGGGATCATACTGTCTTCGCCGTCTCTCAGGAGATAATCAAGCAGCATTGTGGAGTCAACGACCACTCGATCGATATCTCGTGAGGAAATGAAGCCGCTCAGCCGTGTTGTCAGCTTGTTTCGGTTCCCAGACTCTCCCGGAGACCCGAGAAATCGCTTCCCCTCACTAGAAAAGGCATCCAGAAAGTGCATCCCATCGCTATCGATGACCCTGTCGAATCCAAAGTCAAAGCCGCGCATGTCCGCACGGATATCTGTCTTGCTTTCGTGCATACTGACATACAGACAGCTTTCGTCGTTGCGGATCCCCTCGGTCACGAACTGTGCAGAAAACGTTGTTTTTCCGCTACCGGGCGGGCCGCTCAGCACGTACAGTCGACCCGCGGGAAACCCACCGTCAACCAGGTCGTCAAACCCACTGACGCCGCTCGGAATACGCATAGTCTCCATCTATCAGAGCGCGTGATAAACCTACGCCTTGCATTCTCAGTAGTGATAACTCAGGGGCACGAGCCACTAGTCACAAGTCACGATCGGCCGAGCCGCCACGGCGTTCGCAGTCACTTGCTGGCGGCGATGTTTGGATCGACCCAGACGATGAACCGATCGTCGCCTTTGACGATCCCGTGAACGTGGTCGTCGTTGGCAGTGGTGGTCTCGTCGACATCCTTCGGATGAATGTTGCTGACCTGGTACACCTCATCGACAACCCAGCCGATCGTTCCCTGCTCGCCAACAGTCTCGGAGTCGAAGACAATGATCCGACTGCGTTCGCCCTCTGCGGCGATATCAAACACGACCTTTGGGTCGATAATGGATGTCGTCCGTCCACGAAGGTCCATGACCCCCTTGACGTGGGGTGGAGAGTTCGGAATACGGGTCAGTTCGCCAGCGTCGACGATCTCGTCGATGACACCGATATCGAGGCAGTACGTTTCCGAGCCGAGTCCGAATTCGAGAACCTGGGTTGGCTCTCCAGAATCGCCTTCCATCGCGTCAACCTGTGGTGATTCGATTTCAGCCATACACAGTAGTTCGCCCCGGTCAGCAGTTAACTCTGTTCGCCGGATTATCAGTGGTGATTATCAGGGCGGAGGCTTTATTCGGACAGTTTAGGAAGATATTGATAGAATGTGGGGCGATGGATTCTGGGTCGAAATGGCCCCGACAGCGCAGTATTGTTCTGCGGCGGTCACCCGCAGCGGCGGGGGTGACAGCCGTGCGTGAGCCACGGACAGTTGTTGTTGATGACTCGCGGTTTATGCGCGGGCTGATAACTGACTTGCTTGATGATGGAGGAATCCCGGTCGTCGGTGAGGCAGCCAACGGCAGGGAAGCGATCGACGTGATCAAAGCCGTCAAGCCGGACGTCGTGACGATGGACCTCGAGATGCCAGAGCTAAACGGCATCGAGGCTGTCGAGCGGTTGATGATCGAACAACCGACGCCCGTGCTCATGTTGAGTGCGTACACCGACGACGACGCGGCAGTAACCTTCGAAGCGTTGGACAAGGGCGCGGTCGACTTCTTCGCAAAGCCGGGGGGAGAGGTATCGATGGGCGTCTCACGGATGGGCGAAGAACTCATATCGACGGTTCGGACAGTTGCAGATGCGGAACTCAATCCGTCTGTCGCCGACCGGCAGGATCGACAGTCCAGGCCACGATCGACACACGGATCGAAGCTCGCGGGATTTGAAACTCCCCACACCGTCGTGATTGGCTCCTCGACTGGGGGGCCGAACGCCGTCGAACGGGTGGTAGAATCGTTGCCGTCAGGTGACTGCCGGCTCCTCGTGGTCCAGCATATGCCGAAAGCGTTCACGCCGCGATTTGCCGACCGACTCAACGCTGCAAGCGAGTACGAGATCAGTGAGGCGACAGACGGTGCCCGGATTGGGGCTGGAGAGGGACTCGTCGCGCGCGGCGGCTGCCACCTGGAAGTATCGAGCTACCGACGCGGGCGACTGCGGGTTAAATTGATTGAGGACGACCTCGGATACGCCGTGCAGCCGGCCGTCGACGTGACCATGGCTTCGGCTGCAGAGACGATCGACGATCCGCTCGTCGGCGTCATATTGACTGGAATGGGCGCCGACGGCGCTGAGGGAATCCGCGCGATCCACAGTGCGGGCGGCCGAACGATCGCCCAGAGCAAAGAGACCTGCGTCATCTATGGGATGCCAAAGCGTGCGGTCGAAACCGGACACGTCGACGTGATTCGTGACCTCGATGAGGTGTCGGCGGCGATCGCGGAGGCCAATGCATGAGCGGAGCTCACATCAACGCGTTCGTCCACGAGAGCCAAGAGGGACTCACAGAGCTGAACAACGCCCTTCTCGATCTCGAAAGCGATCCAAATGACGCGGCGGCGATGGATTCGATCTTCCGAATCGCACATACGCTGAAGGGCAACGCCGCCGCGATGGGCTTCGATGGGATGAGCGGGCTCGCACACGCCCTCGAAGACCTGCTGGACGAGGTTCGAGACGACGCGATTCCGGTCACAACTGAGCTGATGGACCTGCTCTTTGATGGTGTCGACTATCTGGATGCGATGGTCGACGAGATCGCCGACGACGGAGCAACAACGATCGAGGTCTCCGGGCTCGAAAGCGAGCTTCGGTCGATCGTCGACGGCGAGATACCGCCACCGGGTGCCCAGGCCGACGAGACGGTTGCACACAGGGCAAACGGCGATGTCGAGAGCAGTAAAACGGACACCGACACATCGAGCGAGAGTCCACACGAGGCTGATGGGCTAGCTGCGCCTGAACCGATCGACGAACCAGGTGAGGATGAGACCGAGCGCAGCGAGGACAACAGTGGCGGTGGCAAAACACTGGCTCCTGATGGGCTGGAGATCCCCGATGCTGCGTCGGCGTTTCGAGCAACGGTGTCACTCGGCGAAACATCGATGCCGGGCGTCGATGCGATGTTCGTGCTCAACGCGATTGAGGATGGCTTTGATGCCTTCGTGACCGTCCCCGATCGGGAGACGATCGAAGATGGTGATTTCGAGGAGACCTTCGACGTCTTCGTCGCAGCCGAAAACGACGAGGCGGTCAGCGCAGGGATCGCCGCGTTGAGCCAGGTGTCACATGTCGACGTCGATCCTGTAAAACAATCGTTGGACCGCTCCGTCGATCGAACCGTAGATGCGGAGCAGGACATCGAAGACCCAGACGCCTCCACAGTGGAACCCGACAGCACAGCAGACGATGCGTCGGAGACAGAGTCCGCAGCCGGCACAGATTCGCCGACGGCCTCCAAACGGGAGCGCCCCGCCAGCGACAAAGGCGCCGATATTGCGTCGGTCCGGGTCGATGTGAGCCAGCTTGATGAGCTGTATAACCTCGTCGAACAGCTCGTGACGAGCCGGATCAAGCTCCGCCGGGAGATGGAAGACGCCGGCGTGGATTCAGACAATCTCGACGAGCTCGACAAGATCACCGCAAACCTCCAAAACACCGCGATGGACATGCGGCTGATCCCGCTGTCGAAGGTCGTCGATAACTTCCCACGGGTGGTCCGAGACGTCGCCCGCGAAACCGGCAAAGATGTCGATTTTACCGTTACGGGTGCGGATATCGAGCTCGATCGCACCATCCTCACCGAGATCCGGGATCCGCTCATCCACATTCTGCGGAATGCCGTCGATCACGGGGTTGAACCGCCGGCGACCCGCGAGGCCGCAGGGAAGGACCCGACGGGATCGGTGTCGCTCACGGCGACCCGCGAGCGCGACCACGTGACGATCGAAGTCGCAGATGATGGGGCGGGACTGGAAGCCGACGAACTGCGTGAAAAGGCGATCGAGAAGGGGATGAAAACCCGCAGTGAACTCGAGTTGATGGACGACAGCGAGGTGTACGATCTGATCTTCCACCCTGGCTTTTCGACGGCCAAAACGGTCACAGATGTGTCGGGCCGTGGCGTCGGGATGGATGTGGTCCACACCACGGTCAAACAGCTCGATGGGACTGTCAGCGTCGACAGCGAGCCCGGAGAGGGAACGGTTGTCAGCCTTCGCCTGCCGGTGACAGTTGCGATCGTGAAGGTGATGTTCGTTGAGGTCGGCGGGACCGAGTACGGGATTCCGGTGAAAAACATCGCCGAGGTGACGCGCGCGAAACAGATCAACGAGGTCAACGGCGACGAGATCATCAAACACGACGACGACATCTACCCGGTGTTGCGGCTCGAAGACGTCCTCGAGGAGCCGTCAGCGGTCAACGGCGACGGCATGCTGTTGCGGATCCACGACGACAAGCGCCGGGTTGCGCTGCACTGTGACGCGGTACTCGATCAAGAGGAGGTCGTCGTCAAGCCGCTCGAAGGCGTATTGAGCGGTATTCCTGGACTGAGCGGAACAGCCGTGCTTGGCGACGGGGACGTCGTTGCAGTGTTGGACGTGGTGACACTATGATGACAGCGACAGCGAGTGAATCGAAACAGGAGGAACAACCGTGAGCCAGATCGATCGAGATTTCCAGCGGGTGCTTGAGGAGATTGACGGCTCGGTGGATTTCGAGCCCGAGTACTACAACGAAGCGTATCTCAGTCGGCGCATCAGCGCACGGATGCGTCGTCGAGACGTTGACACCCACGCCGACTATCTCGATGTGCTGATCGACAGTCCCGAAGAACGGGCCGCGCTTTTGGACTCGTTGACGATCAACGTCACCAACTTCTTTCGGAATCCGAAGATGTGGGAGGCGCTTCGGCCGGTGCTTCAGGAGCTGTCAGCGTCGAATCGACGGGTTCGTATCTGGAGCGCCCCGTGTGCGGACGGCCGCGAGCCGTACTCGCTGGCCATGCTAGCACTCGATGATCCATCGATCGACGCCAGCCGGATCGAGATCCTCGGCACGGATATCAGCGAGGACGCACTTGCACACGCTCGCGAGGGCGTCTACGAGACGACTCGAACCACGGATATCGAGGCAGAACTCGGTCTGTTGGACGATCCGCTGAAGTACGTTGAAAAAACAGAGACCCGCTTTCGCGTAACGCCGGCGGTGCAGTCGCTCGTCACGTTCGAGCGTCATGACCTCATCGCCGATGCACAAAAGTCCGGATTCGATCTCGCACTGTGCCGGAACCTGCTGATATACATTGACTCAGCGTTCAAGCTCCCGGTGTTCGAGACGGTTGCTGAATCGCTCGTCGACGGCGGACACCTTGTCGTTGGAATGACTGAAACGATTCCGGCGGGGTGTCGAGATGGCTTCGAACCGGTGAACAAACGCTGTCGAATTTACAAACGGGTGCGGTAGATGTCACTGTACCAACTCGCACGATCGGGCGATACGGATACGCTGACAGAACGACTGCTCGGAAGCGACAGCCCAGCAGTCAGAAAGCGTGCCGCAGAGCTACTCGGCGAGTTAGTCGACGAGCGTGATACCGACATCGTCGGCTCGCTCGTCGCGGTTGCCATGAGCGACGACAACGAAGAGGTTCGGGCGGCAGCGATCGACGCGCTCGATGAGATCGGGACCGGCGCGGTCGAACAGCTCCTCGTGAAGGTGACTGGTACCAAGATTCAACAGGGTGCGACGTGGGCAACCGCGAAACGGTTCGCGTCGGCACTATCCTCAGAGATCCCGGAGTTGCGGATGGCCGCGGCGAACGCGCTTGGCAAACTTGGTGAGCCGAATGCGATCCCGGCGCTCGTGAACGCGCTCTCAGATGAAAATCCGGAAGTTCGAATACGAGCGTGTGCGGCGTTGGGAACGCTCGAACATCCACAGGCGGTCGAGGCGCTTGTCGGGCTGTTAGATGACAGCCGAGGACGGGTTCGGCTCGCGGCGGCGAACGCGCTCGCGACGATCGGCAGCGATCGGGCCCTCAACGCGCTGTTGGACATGCTATCGGATGAAAACCCTGAGATTCGACGCATTTCGGTCGTTGCGCTGGGAAATGCTCGGTCGGTCCGTGTCGTCCAACCGCTTGCAGATGCGCTGTCAGACGACAACGCCCGAGTTCGCAACGCGGTGGTGTTCTCGATTATCGATCTGTTGTCAAATGCGCCGGCCAGACAGAGCCACCAGATACGCGAAACCGTTGTCACAGAGCTCCAGGCGGCGACGACCGAGACGGTGGTTGACCCACTGTTGGACATCATCGAGACGAGCAATCAGCGACGACAGCGGCGCAACGCCGTCTGGTTCATCGGGCGAATCGTCGACGGAGAGGTGTCCGGTCGGATTCTCGACGCGCTCGTCGATCGACTCGACGACGAGGATACGCCGACCGCGCAGTTCGCCGCAACCGGGCTCGCCGACATTGGCGGAAGCCGGGTCGAATCGAGGCTCCTCGAGTTTCTCAATACTGACGCGTCCGATGAGGCTCGTGCGAAAGCAGTGTTTGTCCTCGGCCAGGTTGGCGGTGAAAAGTCTCTAGCGGCGTTAGAAACGCTCTCAGAAGACGACAGCCAACTCGTCCGGAAACGGGCATTCGCGTCGATCTCAAAGCTCAGGGGGCGGAAAACGCGATGATCCGGACTCCCCACGGCACTGGAGGTGACAGCGGCAAATGAGCAAGGGAGAGTACAAAATTACGGATACGAAAGGGAAGTTTGCACAGGCGGTGAAGAACGGACGGGCCGTCAACGACGTCTCGTGGACCCAGGGGCGGATCCTGCTGTCAAACCGGCGGATCATCCTGATCGGCAACAGCGGCAAGCGAACCATCCCGCTGAAGCAGATTTACGGGATGTCTGGTCGTCACGATCCGAACCAGACGATCGCGAAGGTGTCCAGCTACGTGAGTCTCAAACTCGGCGAGGACGTGCTTCTCATTTCGGCCGCAGAGCACGAATCCTTCGAGCGCGACATCTACAGCGCGATGCTCGACCAGAAAGTCGTGACCGCAAAGCACCCGGCAGTCGCTGGCGGCGTCGTCCAAAACACCGAGTGGGAGAAAGCCCGCCTGAAGGTCGAAAACGACGCGATCGCAGCCGCCCTCGAAAGCGGAACGTTCGTTCGATTCGATCTCGACGACATCAGTGGGATCGACACCGAGGAACGGACAGTCACCGAAGAGAAACAGAAAATCATCGAGGTGACACACACCGAAGGCGAAACCAACGTCCAGACACACCTGACAGGTGACAGCCGGACGCTAATGTTCCTGAAATCGTTCCTCAGAGAGGGCGAGCGGCGGAGTCAGGCGAACGTTGATCTCTCCGAGAGTGATAAGGAGGTGTTGATGGCGTTGTACTCTGGCGTCTCGCCGTTCGAGATTCCGGCGTTTATTGGCATGGATGTCGACCGCGTCGAGGAGATCTTTGAGCGACTCGTCGAACTCGACGTTCTCGAAGAGGTTCGGGTTCGCCGGGAGGTTGCGCTCAACTCCCGTGGGCGGAACATTGCGAGCCAGGCGATGAACGAACAGTGATCACAACCCAGACCATGAACGAACAGTGATCACAACCCAGACCATGAACGAACAGTGATCACAACCCAGACCATGAACGAACAGTAATAAATGCGACGTCGCTGGCTGAGGCGCGACTGTTGATGCGTTCGTGTGGCGTCCGGTTCCACAGATTCGTTCGTCGCTCTCGGTCCAGGTAGGCGATCGACTCGGTAGATGCCTCGATTCGGCCGTCTCAGGTATTGACCGATTCGACTCGTTCTGAAACCACGACCTGTCCTTTTGGTGTCAAAACGAGTTCGGATCCTCGATCGTTGATGAGCCCCTTCTGACGGAGCGCATCGAGCACCACCTGCATGCTGGCGACATCACCGGTCACGAGATCACCAAGTGCGACATTCCCGCCAGCACTGTAGATCGAAACGAGGATCTCGGTCTCTTCTGGTGAGACCGAGAGGTCTGCAACCGCTTCCATAACCGAGCGGTACTCAAGTTGGAGGTATCGGGCGAGGAGATTGAGCTTGCGGCCATTCGGAAGCGTAACGAGGGTTGTTTTGGCGGTCCCATCGTCCATGTGTGTGACCGTGAGACTCGGGCGATCGGTTCCGGCGAGTTCACGAGTTCCACGGGCAAAATCCGTGACGGTCGAGAGATCGATCGAAAATCTTCCCTTTCGACCGCGGAATCGCAACACACCCGAGGCAAGTTTGAGCGTCGCATTGTGGACACCGGCGTCGGTAACACGACCACCAACCTTCGCGGGGTGTTTGACTCTGACAGTCTGTCCCTGAAGAAGCGTTTTGAACAGGACCGTTTTGAACCGATCGACGTTCTCGCCGCCGGATTCGATCACCGCCATCTGCCGATCGCCGTCGATCGAATACGCCAGCGAAATTGTGTCGCTGAAAAACTCCCGCATACTCGGGGGGACCGTCCCGACGTTGATATCAGAGATCGCTGACAGCGGAATCGTCGTTTTTCCGCCGTCGTGAGCGAGGACGAGTCGTCTTTTGCTGAGCAGGATACGGCCGGTGACCGGCTCCGCACCGGCGATCGAAGCGGTGTGAAACCGCCCGACAAAATCTGCGACGATATCCTCGCTCATGCCACGTCAGTGTGGTGGTATCCGATCCTAATGACTGTTTCGCGACTCGATCGCAGACGGGAGTACGACGGCAACCGCTGGCCCGGGTGAGAAACCACAGCGGAACCGTGTGACGGTGTGCAAACGGCAGACTGAACAGCAAAGTCTAATGTGGTGGGTGCACAACTCGGATGTGATGCCAACCGTAGAATACCTTAATTACGAAGTGCTCGACGACCACGGCTGGTCGATCGACGACGATGACCTGTTCGAGGACGCTGCAGACGCCGGCCTCGATGCGGAAGATTACGGCACCCTCGACGTGAACGAAGGCGAGTACATCCTCGAAGCTGCCGAGGCGCAGGGGTACGACTGGCCGTTCTCGTGTCGCGCTGGCGCGTGTGCAAACTGCGCGGCGATCGTCAAAGAGGGCGACATCGACATGGACATGCAGCAGATCCTCTCTGACGAGGAAGTCACCGAAAAGAACGTCCGGCTGACCTGCATTGGGTCGCCCGCCGCCGACGAGGTCAAGATCGTCTACAACGCGAAACACCTCGACTACCTGCAGAACCGCGTCATCTAACGAACGCTATAAAAAGCGTTTGCTGTGCCGCCTGTTCCAGGACTCGTGCCGAGAGGCGAACCACTCCTGTAGTAGCGTTTGCAACTCCTTGGAACAGATAGTACGCTATCCGGTCCAAGAGCGTTTGAGCCGACGGCTTTTGAAGAGCGGTCAGAAAATAATTACAGACCTACGATATTTGTATAATCGGTCCCGTGTCAGCGAAAGCGACAGGCCGGCAAAAACTGATGTACTCGATCGGTCACGGATCAATAACGGCATGATTATCCCGATCCAGAGACTAAAAGAGACAATGGTTCCCTCCAGTACCCCCACTGAGCGGCAGCTGCCGCACAAGGCAACGCTCTACTGTCAAGATTGTACCCACGAAAGCCCCGTCACAGGGGATTGGATCATCCACGACCACACAACATCTCTCGACTATGAATGCCCCGAGTGTGGAAATACGATCCAGTCTCGAGCAGCTGAACGGGAGTTGCTGACGGTCGCGTAGACCACAGTTCAAGAACGGTGACGATCGATGGCCGAATGGCAGTCGTATTGAGCCGTTGTAGTCCCAGTGCCTACAGATAACGAAGGCGCTCGCAGAGAGTGAACTACCGCGGGTCAACTCCATCGAGATCGAAGAGCCGCGGAACACAAAGCTCGAAGCGATCCGGACGAGGCCGAGACACGTGCGCTTTGTCGCAGACACCACGGTTTGACTCGGGTGTAGGCTTTAGTTTTGATCGTTTTCCGTTTGGCTGAGGACAAATGGCCCGATCGAGAGCGTGTGCTTGGCTATTGTGGCGATCCGCAGCATGTACACGAGAAACACCACAAACGGGGCAAGGCCCACCGTGTACACGGCGCTCGTAAGCAAAACAAGATTATCGACGCCGAACATCGTGCCGGGGACGGCATTCGGTCCGAGATTCATGAGCGCGATCCCCACGAGAACGAGCGCCGGAATCGAGATGTACGACAACGCTCGTGAGAGATTGATGAGTTCCCACTGGAAGTACAGCGTCTTGAAGTGTTCACGGCCGGTTCCAAACAGTTTCAGGACGTCGATCAGATTGTCGAACACGTCTTCAGCGTCGTCGCTGAGCGCCGACGCATGCTGGGTTTTGATCTCGCGGGCACGGAAAATCTTCGACGAGTAATTGAACTTAAAGAGAGCCCAAAGCAGCGCAAACGTCCCGAACTGAGCGTCATCAAGCATGCGATCGACTGAGACGGCGTTCTCGACGAGGGTTGCAGCGTACTCGTCAACCTGCGTTGTGAGTTCCTCGTTACGGCTCACCGCGACCGCGTTCGGAAGTTGCTCCGCTTGCGTCTGTGCGTAGTTGAGAAGCTGTTGCATGAATGCGGCTGGGTCGGACGGACTCACGTCCACGTCGATCGAATTTTCGACCTCGTGGCGGAACTCCATCACGCCCTGCATTCGCTCGCGTTGGTCACCGGCGGACCCAAGTTCCTGGGAGAGCACCAGCTGATTCAGCGTGACAACCAGTGTGACGCCGGTAATGATCGCCCCGAGGAACGCAGCGAAGATCCACCAGATAACGTTGTGGTTCGCAACGAGCATCCGGAACTGATCGGGGCCCAGCGTTGCGCCGACGAGGAGTGCCACGAAAACGCCGCCGAGGATGACTGCTGAAAGGACCCAGCGGTTCAGCCGCATGAGCACCCACAGACGACCGTCAGCTAACGGATTCTCTCCGCGGAATCGATCGGCTGGTGAACTCGGCGTAGTCATGCTAAAACATTGGGAGCCAGCACCAAAACGCTCGGGACTACGGTGGCAGCCGATCGCGCTGGGCTTCGATCCCGGCTCAAAGCAGCGTCATTCCGAGCAATTGCCACACCATCCAGCCGGCAAACAGCCACATAATGATCGCCGACGCTGGATTGACGTACCCGATCAGTCGACTGCCTGTTTTTGCGGTCCCGAGCAGCCGGCCAGCAATCGCAAGCGCCGAAAACGCCAGCCAGGAGACGAGCACACAGCCGATCGCAAAGCTCCAGCGATCGGGACCGTCGTACGCAAGTGCGTTCGTGCCGATGACGCCGATGGTGTCCAATAGTGCGTGTGGATTCAGGAGTGACACCGACGCGGTGAATCCGATCTGTTGGCGCGTGCCAAGAAATGATTCGGTGTCGGGATCGACAGCAAGCGCCGGCTGCCGCAGCAGTGCCCATCCATAGTATGCGAGAAAGACTGCACCAGCAGCGAACATCGCAGTGCGGAGCCACGCAAACCGAAGGACCGCAACTGAAAGCCCAACAACGGATATCCCGATCAAGAGCGTGTCTGCGATCGCCGCGGTCATAACCGTTGGAATCGTCCGAACGAGTCGCGGCTGGGCAATCCCCTGCTGGAAAATAAAGACGTTTTGTGGGCCGATCGCGACGATCAACGCTGCGGCGAGAACGAAGCCGTGGATGAAAGCTGAGACAGACATGGGAGTGAGACACCGACCGTCAGCGGTGAGTAGGCACGAGCGACGATACGCACAGTTCAACAGGCCACAAGATCACGGTTGCGATACGTTTCCCAATACGGTGATGAGCGATCGCCGATCGCGAGCGAACTACCCACGGCTAGCCAAGGTTGAGCAGTTCGCGGATCGTCTTCCGTCGTTTCGAAACGCCCTCGAAGGACTCCAATCGGGTGTTGAACGCACGGAACACACCAGAGAAGGTTCGGCTGGAGTCACCGTCGAGTTCTGGAAGATCGCTTCGCTGTCGCTGGAAGTACCGGGCAACGCGATCGCGATCGAAGCTGTCAGCGACCTCATGTTCCTCGAAGACGGCGGTGAGGCGATCGACGATCGGAGCAGGGCGGGCCGGCAAATCCGCCTCGGTGAGTCTGTCATCGAGAGTTCCCGCCGCCTCAAGCTCGGACCGGTAGGCTTCGTTGACCACGGCGAGGAAGTACGGCGTCGAAAACAGGTCCTCGACGGTTGCTGGGCCGTTGACGTCAACGAACTCGCCGACCGTCTGGACGTTCGAGCCGTCGATCGGACTCTCTTCGGCACTGAGTTCGTCCTCAATCCGTGATCGATCCGACAACAGGGCTGCAACGTCGAGGTCGACGGAGTCCATGAGCGAGACGAACCACGGGACGTTCGCCTCCCCGCCGACGGGAACGATCGTCCACCGTGGGTCAAGCCCGTCCCTGCCGGTTTCGACAAACGACTGTGAGATTGCGTGGAGATACGTGTGGTCAGCGTCTTCGGGAACTAAAAGCGTCTGTGGGCGCGCCAAGAGGGCGTCGATCATGCCAAGCTCGACAACGTTTTTCAGGAGGAATCGGGTATCCGGGTCCGCGTTGGCGATGTCGGTGACGACGTTCGGCCCCGATGGCGGATCAGCACGGATGGGCTTGACTCGGTGGAGTCGATCGGGGTCGATCATGTGCGGCGAGTGAGTCGTGTACACGACCGCACGGTTCGTCGCAACCTCGCGTTCGAGGAACGTCAGGAAGTCACTCTTGGCCTTCGCGTGGAGGTTCAATCCCGGTTCGTCTAACAGGAGCACTGGGCCGTCCTCGCGGGTCGCGAGGTCGTACAGCGTACAGAACGTCGAGACAAACCACCGGAAGCCGTGAGATCGGCTGTCGAATTCAACGGTGATGTCGGTGTCGACGTCCTCGACGCGTATTTCAATCTCCTCGTTGTCCTCGCCGGCCAGCCGGAGTCGGAGCCGGACGCCCTCGTTTTGGCTCCAGTATCGCATCGCTTGCTGGCTCATCGTCCGGGAGGCGCTTTCAAGCTCGGCGACTCGTTCGCGGCGATCGGCGTCGTCTGTGAGGTCATCGAGATCAACTCCAGCGATCGATAACAGCGACAAGAATGCAGCGTCGCTTTGGGTCTCATCGCCAGTGTCTTGCCGCTCACGAAGCCCGGCAAGATCGATCCGGCCCGAAAGCAGTGTGTACTCGTCGACGTACAGAAACGTCGGAATGGCGTCCGCAAGAACGGAGGTCCCGATCAGATTGGCAAAACCCATCTCCTCCGCGTCGGTCGCGTCCACCTCATCCGACGGCTCGAAGGCTGTTTCGTCCAGGTCAAGCTCCCAGCGGAGCTCGTTGGCATAGTTTTTCGAGACGATCCCAACCGGATCGGCAACGACGCCGTCACCGAATGCTGACTCAATCTGCGCCACTTCGTCGTCGGCTAATCGGAACCGTGCACTCACGACCGGATCGGGATCTTCGTCGTGGCGTTCGCGGTACGTGGCCCATCGATCGCGAGGATACTCGGTGTACACGTCGTAGCTGCCGTCGCCGTATGCCGGATTGAGCCGCTCGATCGCCCGCAAGAACGCCGTCTTCCCCGACTCGTTTCGACCGACAAGACAGGTGATATCGTCGAGATCGACCCACCCGGAGTCGTCGATTGTTTTGTAGTTTCGAACGCGGAGCTGTAACAGTTGCATCCCTGTGGTGTTATCGCTGCCTGCCGGCTATCTCGAACGTGCCGAGCTTGGTCGGGTCATACTCGACGTTCGATTCTTCAAGATCCGGGGCGATGTTGTCGTAGATGTGGGTCTCGTCGACGCGGTAGAACCGTGATCCAAAGTAGCCATCGTCAACGAGCCTCGGTAGCACGCCGTCTAACGGCTGGACCATGACGCTGTCGTCAAGCTTCTGAATGATGAGCTCCGCGGCCACAATCTCTTCATCTTGGACCAGCACGAGCGCGTCACCGGGGTACAGCGTCGGCCTTTCGCTGTGTTTTGGCGTGAATCCCTCCGTGGTCGAGACCGGGGGGAGATACGGTTGGCCGGTGAGCGGGAGGTCTTCGCTCTCAGCGTTGTCGTACACGAATATCTGCCGATCTGGGGTTTCTAACGGTCGCATCTCTGTACGCTATGTAGGGACGAAATTCGAATATACCTTCCACCTGACTAGTCATGTGGTAGCAGCTCACGCGTACCGAACACGACAATTCTCGTCAGTGAAAATCGGAGGAAAACACCTAACCCACCGTAGGGCGTGAGGCTCCACCAGTGCAGTCGATATACTCGATCGCGACCCTTCCAGACCTGCTTCGGCTCGTCGTAGTCCCCGTGTTCGCGTGGGCCGCGATCAGGGACATCAAGACTCGTCGGCTCCCGAGTTCGATCTGGCCGCCGCTCGTTGTACTTGGGGTCGTTGCGCTGCTCATCGATGCGGTCCAATACGCCCCCTTCAACACGTTTGGCGGGCGGCTCTTCGTCTTTCAGGTTGCGGTGAGTCTGCTGTTTGTTGCACCGCTTGCGTATGCGTTCTGGTGGTTCGGCGGGTTCGGCGGCGCTGACGCGAAGGCGTTGATGACGCTCGCGGTCGTGGTACCGACAGTTCCACACTACACAGTCGGCTCGACGGTCTATCCGATCGTCTCCGGCGCAATCGGGGTGTTTTCGTTTACCATCCTCACGAACACGGTATTGCTTGCGGCGGTTATTCCGCTGTCGATTGCCGCCGGCAACGTCGCGAAAGGCCGACTGTCGATACAGAGCCTCTTTGCGCGTCCAGTGAGCGCCGAATCCGTGACAAGCCGGCACGGGCAGCTGTTCGAAACGCGCAGAGGGTACACCCGTACCGGGTTGGATCTCGATGCGTTGCGGATGTACCTCCGGTGGCGAGGAACGACACTCGCGGCAGTCCGGTCGGACCCAGACGCATACCGGGATCCAGCTAGCATCGAAGAGACGTATGAACCGACAGACGGTGCGACGGCTGCTGGCCCACAGACCGATGGTGGGATCGACACAGATCAGCCTGTTTTTGAGGACCCATGGGGCGCAGAGCGGTTCCTCGAGTCGATCGAGACGAGCGCCTACGGGACCGACGCAAAAACGCTTCGAGAGGGGCTCGAAACCCTCGTGCAAAAGGAAACTGTGTGGGTCTCACCAGGGTTTCCATTCATCCTTCCGATGTTTTTGGGACTTCTCGTTGCGTTCACGTACGGTGATTTGCTGTTCGGGATACTCACTGCGTTGGGAATGACATGAGCTGGCGCCGATCACACAGAAGGCCTATTCGATCGCCGCTCCTCGGTCCGCGTAATGACTGTCGAGGTTGACATTGATTTCGGTGAGAACGGACTCGTGCCGGCGATCGCACAAGACGCCGACAGTGGACAGGTGTTGATGCTCGCGTACGTAAACGAGGAGGCCCTCGAAGCGACCGTGGAGACGGGATACGCACATTACTACTCCCGGAGCCGCGATGAACTATGGAAAAAAGGCGGTACCAGCGGCCACACGCAGGCGATCGAGGACGTCCGGGTCGACTGTGACGCAGACACGCTGTTGTATCTCGTGGAGCAACGTGGCGGCGCGTGCCATACGGGGGCAGCATCGTGTTTCTATCGGACGATCGACGGCGAGCGCGTCGATGACGTCGAGACCGTCTTTGACCCCGACGAAGTCTACAAGTAAGCATGTCCGACAGTGTCGTCCCCACGAGTGATTCGATTCCCACCGATCCGCCGACTGCCGACGCGGTGATCGACAAACTCCGAGCAGCGGCCGAAGAGCTCGAGGCGATCGAAGCCGAGATCGAGAGCCACGGCGAAGACGCAGTCGAGACAGCTGCGGACGCCTACCGGAGCGCAACACGGCTGCTCGATTCGTACGAGGATACGGCGACGGGGACTGGTGATTTCGCCTCGTATCTCGAGTTCCAAAATCAGTTCCTGGCGCTCGTTTCCAGATTGCCAGAGACGGTTCCAGCGCGGAATGGCTTCGAGGAGGCGAGCGATCGGATGGACAAACGCCGGCTGTCGAAGGCCGACTTCGCGTTCGCCCGCGAGGCGATTGAGCCGGCCGGTGAGTTCGTTGAACTCCTCACGGCCCGCGACGAAGCACGATCGGCGTACAATGAAGCACGTCGAGACGCCAGAGAACGGCTCTCGGTGCTCCGAGAGGCCAAGGAAGCGTACGGCGAGCTCGTGGAACTAACAGCGCTCGATCTGACGGTCCCTGTTGAGGAGCTTCGGGAGCCGATCGACGCGTACAACCAGGCGGTGACTGACGCGTTTGCGTCCTTCAAAACAACCCGCAGTGCACGCGAACTCTTCGCCTTCGTCGAGTCAACGAAGCCGTTTCCGTTCGTCGAGTTTCAACAGCCGCCGCCGGAGCTACTCGAATACATCCGATCGGCCGACGCCGGCGATCGCCCACTGACCGAGCTGCTCGATCTGGTCGATTACTCCGCCTCAAAACTCGATCACTACGTCGACGATCCCGGTGCGTTGCGAACGAACGTTGCGGTCCACCGAACGTATCTCGATCGGCTGTCGGCCGATCCACTCCGGATTTCGTGGCCGCCCGAAGCCGCCAACATTCTTCGATTCCGGTTGGACGAGCTCGCGACCGTCACGCGAAAGCTCGACCCGGAAACGATCGAACCGCACCTTCGGACGCTACGTCGGGTGGTCCGTGAGGACGACTACGAGACACTGAAGAACGCGGCGACAGCGCGCGCAGAACTCGACGAGGAGACGTTCGATCGGATCGTCTCCGGCGCGATTGAAGCCGACTACGAGGCGGTGGTGGACTCGATCGAGCGGCTTGAGACGGCTCTCGAGGAAACGGCACTCGAAGCCTGATATAACGGAATGCGATCGCGATCAGTAGGCCTCAGCAATGACGTTATAGTCATTCAGTAGGCCTCAGCAATGACGTCGTAGACGTCGGTCGCGAGTTCGTCAGCTCGTTTTGGATCACTGGCTTCCGCGTAGATGCGGATCTTTGGTTCGGTCCCGCTCGGGCGGATAAGCACCCAGGCGTCGCCGTGATCCATCCGGAATCCGTCGGTCGAGTTGATGTCGGCGTCGATTGTCCGGACGTACGCCTCGGCCGCGCTAAGCATGGCCTGTTTTTCGTGGTCACCCTCGTACTCGATATTCCGACGAACGTTGAAGTAGTCCTGATAGGGTGCAACGACCTCGCTGGCGGGGCGATCGACGAGCAATTCGAGGAACTTCGCGCCGATGTAGGCGCCGTCGCGGACCAGCCGATAGTTCGGAAAGAAGATCCCCCCATTTCCTTCCCCAGCAATCGGGACCGACTCGCCAGCGTCCCACAGCTCCGTGATTCGGGTGATGATGTTCGTCGCGCCGATCGGCGTGAGCTCTAAGGTCGCTCCGACGTCGTTGCAGACGTCGACAAGCCGCTGAGAGACGTTGACCGCCGCAACCGTGTAGTCTCCAGCCGAGAGCGATTCGGCGGCGAGCGCAGCGAAGGACTCCTCGCCGCTGATAAACGTCCCGTCGTCGTCGACGAAGATCGCCCGATCGGCGTCGCCGTCGTGGGCGATCCCAACGTCAGCGTCGGTCGAGGCGACGAGCCCACAGAGGTCACCGAGGTGATCCTCGACGGGTTCGGGCAGCCGGCCGGGGAAGTGGCCGTCGGGCTGACCGTTGACGGTGAGCACGGTACAGCCCAGCCGCCGGTAGAACTCAGGGCTTGTGAGCGCGCCCGCGCCGTGACCGGGGTCGATTGCGACGGTGAGATCCGCCGCGGCGATCGCCTCGCGATCGACAGACGCTACGAGCTCGTCAACGTAGTCGTCGTTGACCGATTCGACACGGCGAGTATCGGTGATTTCGTTCCACGGTGCGACGGCGAAGTTCTCCTCAAGAATGTGCGTCTCGATGCGTTCGAGCGTCGGGATCGAAAGCTCAATGCCGTCGGTGCCGACGAGTTTGATCCCATTGTACTCAGGCGGGTTGTGTGAGGCGGTGATCAACACCGCCGGGGTTGATTCGTGTTCGCAGTAGCGTGTCACGGCGGGCGTTGGCGTGACGCCGAGTCGATCGACCGCGGCCCCGGTGCTCGCGATCCCGCCAGCGGCGATGTTCGCGAACAGTTGGCCGGTGGTCCGGGTATCGCGGGCGACGGCAACACGGTCTGTGTCCCATTCAGTCGCCGCTGCCCGCGCGACCCGCAACACGAAATCCGGCGAGAGCCCCTTCCCGGCGACCCCGCGGACCCCGCTGGAGCCGAAAATGTCCATACACTATCCACACCGGGGCGACTCAAATCGTTTCCGAACGACGGGGCGGCGTGTCGTATGCAGTCACGGCGCGTCCGTCGGCACCGGCGCTATGGCTCGCCGATCGCCCCGTGGCGCTTGTACAGGTAGTACAGCGCGACGAACAGGCTCAGCGTGAATGCCGAAAACAGCGCCGACAGCGCGGCGAGTCCGCCGTAGAGGATCGGATCGGGCTGCCACTCGACAGGGAGGTCGCCGATTGCTTTCGCGTCGAGGTAAATCCCGATCGGGAACAAAAACAACAGCGCGAGTCCCGCGAGTCCGTAGATCCCGCCAGCGATGAGCAGGAGAATACTCGCAAGGCCGGTGAACGCGCCACCGCCGCCGAGGATGTCGAGGCCGATCGTGCCAATAAGCAGGATGGCGACGAGGACCGACCCGATCGCGCCAATGAGCACGTAGATCGGCACCGCCGCGACCCAGTACCACCACCGGGAGTCGACACGCAGTTGCGGATCGCCGCCAACAGGCTGTGCAGGCGTCGATTGGTTCTCTACTCCCGCAGGCGATCGGTCGCGATCGGCCTGTGGATCCGCACCGAGGCCGGGCTGGTCGGGTCGATCGTCTGCTGTCGACACGTCAGATCGATCGTCTGCTGTCGACACGTCAGATCGATCGTCTGCTGTCGACACGTCAGATCGATCGTCTGCTGTCGACGCGTCAGTGTCAGTCGATCGCGTCGGGGGCTCGATCGTGTCCGCAGGGCGGTCATCCCCGTCTTTCTGTTCCTCATCGTGGGGGTCGGTTGGAGGACTCATGACGAAGAGGAACACGTGGAGGACACCTAAGCGTTTGGCATGCGTCGGCGAGACGGCTCCCAATCGGGGGAGTGGGTACCACCGCCGGCTCGAGCTCAGCGGTTCAGCGTATGAATCGCCTGTCTTTCGGCGTTTTCGGCGGCTTCCATCACGGCTTCGGCGAGCGTCGGGTGGGTGTGAACGGTCGAGCCGATGTCAGACAGCGTCGCGCCGAGTTCGATCGCGAGCGTGACCTCCGCGATCAGTTCGGATGCTTCCGGCCCGATGATCTGTGCGCCGAGAACGAATCCCGAATCTTCATCAGCGATGATTCGAACGAAGCCGTCGGTGTGACCGGTCGTCAGCGCCCGGCCAGATGCGCGGAACGGCATCTCGCCGACGACAGGCTCAAAGCCCTCCTCGGCCGCCTCAGCCTCGGTGAGTCCGACTGTCCCGATCTCGGGGTCGGTAAAGACAGCCGCCGGGATTGCCTGGACATCCATCGCAGCCGGTTCGCCGGCGATGACCTCCGCCGCAACGATTCCCTCCTTCGAAGCAGCGTGTGCGAGCATGGGCTCGCCGGCCACGTCGCCGACCGCGTGGATATGCTCGACGTTCGTCCGGGTTCGGTCATCAGTTGGGATGAATCCGCGATCGTCTGTCTCGACGCCGGCGTTATCCAGTTCGAGGGTGTCTGAAACCGGCGATCGGCCGACCGCGACGAGGACTCGATCGGCCTCGTAGGCAGATTCCTCCCCGTCTTCGGTCTCGGCGGTCACGACGATCCCGTCGTCTGTCGCTTCCCAGCCGGCTGCGCCCTCGCCGAAGTTAAACTCGATTCCCAGGTCTTCGGCGCGCTTGCGAACGATTCGGGCCACATCGTCCTCGTAGCCCGGCAACACGTCGTCGAGCATCTCGATCACGGTGACGTCGGAGCCAAGTTTCGCGAACGCCGTCGAGAGCTCCATCCCGATATAGCCTGCGCCGACAACGACCAGTTGATCGGGGACTTCGGTCGCCGCGAGCGCGTCCGTCGAGTCCCAGACCAGGTCGTCGTCGTACGAGAAGTTCGGGATCTCGATCGGCCGCGAGCCGGTCGCGAGGACGGCGTGTTCGAACTCGATCGACTCGCTGCCTTGGCCCTCGCCGCCGTGAGCGACGCGGGCCTTGTGCTCGTCGGCGAACGTCGCGGTCCCCTCGACGAGGTTGACGCCGTTTGCCTTGCATAGCTTTTCAACGCCGCTCGTGAGTTGGTCGACGATGCCGTCTTTCCACTCGGTCATCGCCGCCATGTCCACCTCCGGATCAGCGGAAATGCCCATGTGTTCGGCCGTTGCAGCCTCAGCAGCCAGATCGGCGGCCGTGATGTACGCCTTCGACGGGATACACCCCACGTTCAGACAGGTCCCGCCGTAGGCATCGCGCTCGACGAGCGTCACGTCGAGGTCTCGTTGTGCGGCGCGGATCGCGGCGACGTAGCCGCCCGGTCCCGCGCCGATTACCAGTACGTCCGTTCCAGTCGAAATATCTCCTACAACCATTGTGTTAGGCCTCCAAAAGCAGCAACGACGGGTTCTGCAGGTACCGCATCAGTTCGTTTGTGAACGCACCAGCCTCCGCACCGTCGATCACGCGGTGATCGATCGACAGCGACAACGGAAGCGTGTGCGCGGGAACGACTTCATCGTCGTGGACGACGGGCCGTTTTTCGATCGCGCCGAGTCCGAGGATCGCCGTCTCGGGGTAATTGATGATCGGCGTGGCGTACTCGCCACCGATCGCCCCGAAGTTCGTCACGGTGAATGTCCCGCCACGCATCTCCTCGACGCTCACTTTTCTGTCGCGGGCGCGGGTGGCGAGGTCGGCGATCTCTGCCCCGAGTTCGAGGATCGACTTCTGATCGACGTCCTTGACGACCGGGACCATGAGTCCCGCGTCGGTCGCAACCGCGATGCCGATGTTGTACTCGTCTTTGAGGACGATCTCTTCGGCCTCCTCGTCAAGCGTCGAATTGAGGATCGGGAACTCCTTCATCGCGGCGACGATCGCCTTCAGCACAAACGGCATGTAGGTGAGGCGGACGTCGCGGGCCTCGGCGGCTGATTTGAGTTCCGCGCGCGTCTCGACGAGGTTGTCGACGACGACTGTGTCGTGGTGGGTGACGTGCGGCGCAGTGTACTTCGAGCGCTCCATCTGTTCGCCGATCGTTCGGCGGACTCCGCGGTAGGGGATCCGATCGCGAACACCCTCGGCGGTAGCACCGGCCGCGTCCGCCTGTTTCGCCGCTGTGACCGCGTCAGCGTACGCCTCGACCGCTTCCGGCGTGACGAACGGCTCGCCGTCACGTGTCTCGTCTGTCGGGACGTCGTCCAAATCGACATCCAGCTCCTCGGCCAGCTGCCGGGTTGCCGGAGCCGCAAGGGTCCGGTCTCTCCCTGCCGCTTCGACATCGGCTGGTTCACCAACCGAGGTGTCCGATCCCGATCTCGAAGCAAGTCCAGCACCCGAGACCGTCTCGCCGTCCTTCGAGACGGCTGATTTGCCGCTCGGTTCGAAGGACTTCGGTTTGGGTGCGTCCTCGTCCGCCTCGGCTTCCTCTGCGGCGGCACGAACGTCACCTTCGGTGATCCGACCGCTGGGACCAGAACCCGAGACCGACGCCAGATCGACGCCCAACTCCCGCGCAAGCCGCCGGACGCTCGGCGGTGCGAACACCCGTCCGCTGGGTGTTTCAGTCTCCGTCGAGCCAACGTCTGCATCAGCCGTCTCCTCGGCAGTGACCGCGCCGCTGTCGTCGGCATCGGTCTCCTCGGCAGCCTCGGCGCTACCATCGCCCTCCTCACCAACTGAGAAGGTGATGATCACATCGCCGACCGGGACCATTTCGCCTTCCTTGGCGAGCAGTTCTTTCACCGTTCCGTTGTACGGCGAGGGCACCTCGACGAGCGCTTTGTCGGTTTCGACCTCTGCGACGGGCTGGTCTTCGGTGACGGTATCGCCGGGAGAGACAAACCAGCTGACGAGTTCGCCTTCGGCGACCCCTTCGCCGACATCGGGGAGTTTGAATTCCTTTGTGGCCATCGGTTAGAACTCCACCGTCTCGGTTATTGCTTTGGTGATACGGGCAGCGTTCGGGAGGTAGTAATCCTCCAGCGCGTACAGCGGATACGGGACATCGAATCCACTGACGCGGTTAACTGGCGCTTCCTGATAGAGCAGCGCCTCCTCCTGAATGATCGCCGTGATCTCGCCGGCGAGGCTGCCGGTTTTCGGCGCCTCGTTGACGACGACCGCCCGGCCTGTCTTTTTGAACGATTCGACGATCGACTCGCGATCGAGCGGCGAGACGGTCCGCAGGTCGATCACCTCCGCGTCAATGCCCTCCTCGGCGAGTTCTTCGACGGCCTCCATCGTGGGGCGAGTCATCGCACCGTAGGTAAACACCGACACGTCCGATCCCTCCCGACGGGTCGCGGCCTCGCCGATCGGGACGGTGTACTCGTCCTCGGGCACGTCTCCCCGGAACGCCCGATAGATGAGTTTCGGTTCGAGGAAGATGACCGGGTCGGGATCGCGAATCGCCGAGATGAGAAGCCCCTTTGTGTCATACGGCGTCGATGGCATGACGACTTTCAGCCCGGCCTCGTGGGCGTAAAAGGTCTCTTTCGACTCGGAGTGGTGTTCGGGTGCCCGGATGCCGCCGCCGTAGGGCGCACGGATAACCATCGGACAGGTAAACCGGCCACGGCTGCGGTTTCTGAGCCGGGCGACGTGGCTCACAATCTGATCGAAGGCCGGATACATGAAGCCCGAAAACTGGATCTCCGGAACGGGTTTGAGCCCGTAGGCAGCCATGCCGACCGCGGTGCCGACGATTCCAGACTCCGCAAGCGGTGTGTCGATCACCCGATCGTCGCCGAACTCCTCCCAGAGCCCTTCTGTGGCCCGAAAGACGCCGCCGTTTTTGCCGACGTCTTCGCCCATCACAATGACATCTTCGTCCACGGACATCTCGGTGTAGAGTCCGTCTCGGACGGCCTGTACTAGCGTCAAGCTCTGGGTCTGTCCTGTCGTCTCGTGTGTACTCATTCGAAAAACACCTCATCGCCGTGTTCCTCGCGGATCGCTTCGATCTCCGCAAGTTGGTCGTGGTGGCGGTCGGGCATCGTCTCATATACCGACTCGAACAACGCCTCAGGGAGCGGTCGGGGAACCGATTCGGCGGATTCGATCGCCTCGGCAACCCGATCAGCCACGTCGGATTCGATCGCCTCGATCGCCTCGTCGTCGAGGAGGCCACGGTCGCGGCAGAACGATTCGAGCCGCGGAATGGGATCCTTCGCCTGCCAGCGCTCGACTTCGTCGCTGTCGCGGTAGACAGACGGATCATCAGCGGTCGTGTGTGCGCCGAAGCGATACTGAACCGCCTCGATCAGCGTCGGGCGCCGGCCTGAGTCGGGCGGCTCTGCAGCGGTCGCTTTCTCGAGGGCTTTGCGAGTTACCTTGTACACCGCGAGCGGGTCCATCCCGTCGACCTGCACCCCTTCGAAGCCGTAGGCGGTCGCCTTCTGGGCGATCGTTTCCGAAGCCGTCTGGCGCTCTCTGGGCACCGAGATCGCCCACTGATTGTTGTTACAGAAGAACACGTTCGGTGTATCGAAGACGCCCGCAAAGTTCAACGCCTCGTGGAAGTCGCCCTCACTCGTTGCGCCGTCGCCGAAGTAACACAACACGGCCGTGTCAGTATCGCCCTTCAGCGATGCGGCCCACGCTGCGCCTGTTGCATGGAGTGTCTGGGTGGCGATCGGGACCGCGACGGGGAACACGTTCACATCGTCGGGTACCTTGTTGCCGGCCTCGTGGCCCATCCAATACAGCAGCGTCTGCTCGAGCGGAATTCCCCGAACAAGGCTCGCACCGTGTTCGCGGTAGCTCGGAAACAGCCAGTCGTCGTCGCCAAGAGCATGGGCGCTGCCGATCTGGGCGGCCTCTTGGCCCGATAAGGGTGGGTACGTGCCCATCCGCCCCTGTCGCTGGAGGCTCACCGCGCGCTTATCGAAGTGCCGAGCCAACACCATGTCGTGATACATCTGGACGATCGTTTCGTCGTCGATATCAGGTAGTTCGCCAACGACGGTCCCGTCCTCGTCGAGTACCTGTACGCGGTCGCCCGGATCGCGTTCGAGTACGCTCATACGTTGCTCCACCTGTGCATGCTTGAGCAATCTCTGCCGCGATGTATATTGTTTTCGTAAAACAGTTACTATAGACCGAAATTATGCCACGAGAGCCACGAGATGTGAATAAAATCAGGTATATGTTTGAAATATCTGGAAAAAATGGTTGGATATCGTAGATTGATTGGAGTTATGCGATAAAAAGTAATGATTAGTAATTTACGTTGTCGTCTCAGTGCTGGCGGCGTCGGCCGCTGCATCGGGTTGGCGCTTCCCGAAGAGGACTGCCCCGATGTAGATCCCAACTGCCACGAGGACGATCGTCCCGCCAGCGGTCGTCTCATACTGATACGAGAGGGTGATGCCGACGAGCACCGAAAGCTGTGCGAGGACAACGGACGCGAGGAGGGAGGTTTTGAATCCGCGGGCAAATTGCGCTGCCCCAGCGACGGGAACAACGAGCATCGCCGCAACGAGGATGACACCCATAATCTGCATTGCGCCGACAACGACCATCGCGGTTAGCATCGACAACAGTCGATTGTACCACGGGACGTTGATCCCTGCAACCCGCGCGGCGGTCTCATCGAACGTCACGTACAGAAGCTGTTTGTACGTCACCGTCACGAGCAGCGAAACGATGAGAAACAGCACGATGAGAATAACGACGTTCTCCCGGGAGACGGTCGAGAGATTCCCGAACAGGTACTGGTTGATGCCGACCGCCAGCCCACCGGTGTTCAGGCTGATCAACACGGCGCCGAGCGCAAACCCCGTCGAGAGGACGATCGCCATCGAGACATCGTTGTAGGCGTCGGTGACCGTCGAGATCATCTCGATCGCGAGCGCGGCGATCATCGCAACAATGACCGCCGTGACGTATGGTGAGAGGCCAGTTCCGAACATAGAGTTGATAAAGAGGCCGATCGCAACCCCGGCGAAGGCGGTGTGTGCCAGCGCGTCGCCGATGAGCGCAAGCTGTCGGTGCACGAGGAAGGTACCAATGAGCGGGGCCATGACGGCGATGAGCAACCCGACAAGGAACGCGTGGTGCATGAAGGTGTACTGCAGCATCTCGATGCCGAACACCTCGCCGACCCACCGGAGGCTGTCGCTCCAGCGTCTGACGAGCCACGCAAATCCGTCGTAGGGGAGGCTTGCGGCCAGGCCCGAAGCAATGGAGGCGATCACGAGGGCACCACCTCATCTTCTCGTCGAACGTTCGTCCCGAAGGCGCGATCGAGCGCGTCACTCGCCGCAAACGAGGCGGGATCGCCGTCGAAGTACAGCTCTCTGTTGAGACAGATCACGCGCGAGGCGTGTGTGATGACCGCGCCGATGTCGTGTTCGACCAGCAGGATCGTCATGCCGTCATCGTTGAGATCCGCCAGTAGCTCAAAGAACGCGTCAACGGATTCAGCGTCGACGCCGACAGTCGGTTCGTCGAGAACGAGCAGTTCTGCTTCGCTGGCGAGCGCACGCGCAATGTACGCCCGCTGTCGCTGTCCACCGGAGAGGTGGGTGATCTTGCGATCGGCGAGATGGCTGATCCCGACGGTTGCTAACGCCTCGCTGGCGCGCTCGCGATCGGCGCTCGTGATCCGGCCGAAGCCAACATGGGCAAACCGCCCCATGAGGACGACCTCTTTGACGGTGATCGGCATCCGTTTCGTGTTTTCGGTGACGTCCTGGGCGACGTATCCCACCTTCTCTCGATCGATAAAATCGCCCGCGGGGTGGCCGAATAGCTCAATCCAGCCGTCGTCTGGTTCGTGTAACCCGAGGAGCAATCGGAGCAGCGTACTCTTTCCAGAGCCGTTTGGGCCGACAATTCCCACGTATTCGCCGCGATCGACGGCTATGGAAATGTCTGTGAGAACCTCTCGAGCTGTGTAGCTGAACGACACGTCCTCAACGGAAACGAGGCGATCAGACTGACCCCCTGTGTCGGGTGTGTGATCGGACATCCGTGATCAGGGCTCGAAGTTCCGCCCGTAGTCAACGAAGTCGATCGAAGCAGGGTCATCTACGCCCAGGAGGATACGGAGTGTCGGCATGTTGATGTTGCGCGCGATGTCGAGATAGCCCCACCCGCGTTCGACCCACGACTCTGCGGTGCCCGCGTACGGCGTCACCGGATAGTACGCCTTGACGTCCGTCTGTTCGAGCAGTTGGCGGGCCGAGCGAATCGGTTCGAAGACTGCTGCACCGATGTGTTGAATGTCGTTTTCGGCGATCGTCTCCTGGGCTCGACGCATATCCGCCGGGCGAACGTCGCCGTTGGCAGCGAGGTTGACGACGAGCGGCTCGATCGTTACGCCGTAGCGATCAGCCAGATACGCAAAGGCGTTGTGTGCAGCCAGAAAGACGACGTCGCGCTCGGCGGCGTCGACGATCGCTTGCCACTCCGCATCGAGCGTCTCGAGATCCGAGCGGAGGGCAGCGGCGTTTTCTCGGAAGGCCTCTTCATGGTCGGGTGCGATCGAGGCGAGCCCCTCGACGATGTTCTCGACGGACTGTTTGGCTCGTTCGGGATCGAGCCAGAAATGGGGATCCCTGCCACGCTCTTGGCCGACACCCTCTTCATCTCTGTCGAGACTGTCTGCGAGTGGGATCAGTTCGACTCCCTCCCTGACGTTGATGAGCTGTGTTTCTTTGGTCTCGTCTTCGAGCGTCTCGATCGCGCGGTCGGCCCACGGCTGAAAGTCTGGGCCGACGTGGATGAACGCATCCGCGTCGGTGATGGCTCGTTGGATTGATGGGTCTGGCTCCCAGCCGTGGCCGTGCAGTCCCGTGGGGACCAGGTTCTCTATCACAACGGGCGTCCCGTCGGCGATCTGTCTCGCAAAATCAAAGAAGGTGAAAAACGATGCGACTACAACGATCTCATCGTCGTCTTCGGACGCTCCCGTGTCAGTCTCTCCGTCTCCTGAGAGTGCGCCTGAAGAGCCACCAATGCACCCGGCGAGACCGGTCGCAATTGTCCCAGCACCGAGCGCGGTGAACGTCCGGCGTGATATCGTGCGTCTGGGGCCGCCGGTATTGTTTTGTCGTCGATCCGAGTTCATATGTCCACGTATCGGTGTGCGCACAAGTATTTTGCTATCCGAAATAAAATATTAGACTAGTCTAATTAGGCCGTCGAACGTCAGTCGATTGCCGTATTCCCGCAAATATTGCTTGTGGGTCGCACAACGACCCATATTCGCCGCAAGGATCCAGGTTTATCAGATTGACCGACCTAGGGAGTAGTATGGCAGACGAACACCGCTTCGGGACCAGGAGCATCCATTCGGGCGTCGAGCCCGACGCCGAGACCGGATCGCGAGCGCCGCCGATCTACCAGACGACATCTTACGTCTTCGATGACGCAGACGATGCCGCAGCACAGTTCGCCTTAGAGAAGCCCGGACACGTTTACTCACGGTTGATGAACCCAACAGTGGGGATGTTACAGGAGCGGCTCGCCTCACTCGAGGGCGGCGTCGGCGCGGCCGCAACCGCCTCCGGGATGGCCGCGTTCGATCTGGCGACGTTCTTGCTTGCCTCCGCCGGTGACAACATCGTCTCATCGTCCTCGCTGTACGGCGGGACCTACACCTACCTGACACACACCGTCGAGCGCCGGGGGATCACAACACGGTTCGTCGATACGCTCGATTACGACGCTTACGCCGAGGCGATCGACGAGAACACCGCCTACGTGCATCTTGAGACGATCGGCAATCCCGCGCTCGTGACACCGGATATTGAACGGATCGCGGAGATTGCCCACGACCACGGGGCGCCGCTTTTCATCGACAACACCTTCGCGACCCCGTACCTCTGTCGCCCGCTCGAACACGGCGCAGATCTCGTCTGGGAGTCGACGACGAAGTGGATCCACGGTGCAGGCTCAACGGTTGGCGGTGCGCTCATCGACGGCGGGTCGTTCCCGTGGAGTGAATACCCCGAAAAGTACCCAGAGATTGCCGCAGATAACCCCGCCTACCACGGCGTGAACTTCGTCGAGCGCTTCGGTGAGGCTGCGTTCGCGACTGCGTCGATCGCCCGTGGGCTGCGCGATCTTGGCAACCAACAGTCGCCGTTCGACGCATGGGTCGTCCTCCAGAAGTCCGAAAGCCTCCCGCTTCGGATGGAGAAACACTGCGAGAACGCGATGGCCGTCGCAGAGTTCCTCGAAGATCACCCTGGCGTCTCGTGGGTGAACTATCCGGGCCTCGAGAGCCACGAAACCCACGCGGAGGCCTCGAAGTACCTCGACGGCGGCTATGGCGGAATGATCACGTTTGGGCTCGCCGGCGGCTACGACGCCGCGAAGGGCGCCGTCGAGAACGTCGAACTCGCGTCGCTGTTGGCGAACGTCGGCGACGCAAAGACACTCGTCATCCATCCCGCCTCAACGACGCACCAGCAGCTCTCCAAAGAGGAGAAACTCGCCGCAGGCGTGAGCGACGATATGATCCGCCTGTCTGTCGGGATCGAAACTGTCGACGACATCATCGCTGATCTCGACCAGGCGATCGAAGAAGCATAATCAGTTTGGAGGCAATTCCAGCGTCCTGAGAATCTGAGCGGAATTTAAATTGAGCGCGTCCTGAGCCTCGTGTGCGGATCGACGAGAGTCGGTTCGCAGTTCGTCGTGCGTTCGCGACGACGGCCGTCCTGACGTATCGAATACCGATATAACGGCGCCGTCTTTCACCGAGCCGATCGACGTTGTCTCCACACAGCCCCGCGAGCCTCATTCACGAGGCTCGTCTTTCCGTCTGGAGACGATCTGTTGAACTCCTCAGTAGGTGATACATGCAGACTATAGCCGCGCATATTGCTCACCGATCTGTGACGCCAGTCATATAATTCAGTAAATATACACAATATATAAACAGTCATATTAATATGAATAAACGCGTACTATTCTATATGGTCCCCCCCAATGAAACAGTGGATCGAGAGTGTCCATCGGTTGTCGATTCGCGCTCGGAGGTAGGGCCCAATCAATCGCCGGCTGAGGCGATCGTTGACGCAGTGACAGCGGCTGCTGACGAGAATCCATTAGCGTCTACGCCGCTGTATGAGTACGTCGATCCAGATGCAGTGGACATGCTGTTCGATCATCCTGGGAGTGAAAAAGCAGAGGTCCTACTTCGCCTCACCATTGAAACGTGGGTCGTATTTGTTCACGCCGATGGAAGAATACGCGTCTGCGACGGGACCGAGACGACAGAGCCGCAGCCAGTTTTTGAATAAGCCACCGCGATTCGAGCGGCTCCTGAGACGAAACCTGATCAGACGATCTGTTCGCCGTCATCGTCGTAGACCGAGATCGCGTCAACCGGGCAAACCCGGGCGGCGAACTTCGCGTCCAGTTCCTCGCCGTCTGGAACCTCAAGCACGAACGTGTCTGAATCGTGTTCCTCCGCGCCGACCAGGTCGGCTTTTCCCTCGTCCATGTTTTTGACGAACGCTTCCCACTCGTCAACACACTGGAACATCCCAATACAGGTCTCGCGATCGAACTCCACGCGCATACGCACTCGTTTGGGGGCGGGCTACAAAGCGGTGCCGACGTGTGAGAGGCCCCGACAGTTGACGTGTGAGAGGCCCTGACAGTTGACGTGTGAGAAGCCACGACAGTTGACGTGTGAGAAGCCACGACAGTTGACGTGTGAGAGGCCACGACACCTGACGTGGGTTTTCGGCGGATCTCACTGGACGAGAGGAACCCCCGATGATGTTCGGTAGAACATCCAACGCAATGGAATGTCGAAAATAAACCGATAGTCATGATGACCGACACGTATGGCGAATACAGGGTGTACGGGGGTGACTGTTGGTGACTGACGAGAGGCCGAACAGTTCCGCCGGAACGGACGACAGCAGTCCAGTAAACGATCGGATGGACAACACTGGACCTGTAAACGATCGGATGGACGACGAGGAGATGCGACGGCTGCTCGAACAGTCCGGATACGACGCCGATCTCGGCATGCGAATGGCCGAAGACGCCCAGCGCGTCGCCGCCGGCGAGCTATCGGAAACCAAATTTTACGGGCGGTATCACGAGGAGTTGCTGGCGGAGTTCGGACAAGATGATCGCGAGTTCAACGAGTTACGCGACGATCTCGACGGCGAGGTCGTCACCGAGGCAGACGATCCCGACGGTCTGGCCGATCGACTCGCCTCGTTGGCCGATACCGAGGGACTGTCGCGGCGCGAACTCATGGCGAAAGGCGGCGCAGCCGCGATGGCCCTTGGCGTCCTCGCCGGGTCCGGCGGCAGCGCTACCTCTGTAGGCGGCGACAGCGGCGGTGACGACGACGATCGCACGCGCTGGGGAATGGTGATCAACCTCAACAACTGCGACGGCTGTCTGGCCTGCATGGTCGCGTGCGATCAAGAGCACAACCTCTCACGAGGGTCAAACTGGATGTACGTCTTCACCTACGAGGACGACTACCAGGAAGACGATCAGAACTTCCTGGTTCGGACCTGCCAACACTGCACCGACTCGCCGTGTACCAAGGTGTGTCCGGTCGGCGCGCGCCACACCCGCGACGAGGACGGGCTCGTGTTGACCGACTACGACATCTGTATCGGCTGTCGATACTGTGAGGTGTCGTGTCCATATGGCGTCAACTACTTCCAGTGGGGCGAACCCGATGTTCCCGAGTCAGAGATCAATGACGAGCACCAGATCGACAGCCGCGGCCGATGGGTTGGCTCACGCCCGCCGGAAGGCGTGATGGGCAAGTGCACATTCTGTGTCGATCGCCAGGACGGCCAGATGGGCGAGGAAAAGATCGGCACGACCGCCTGTGAGGAGGCCTGCTCGATGGACGCGATCCACTTCGGCGACATGAACGACCCCGAAAGTCCGCCGAATCAACACCTCAGCGCGTACTTCGATGACAACGAGAACGATCGCTCCGAGTGGGAAAACCGGAGCGAGCACACAGTTTCGTCGTTCAAACTGCTCGAAGAGCGCGGCACCGATCCGAACGTGACGTTCGTCGGTAACGAGCCCTCTCAACATGCCAGACAGGTCGAGGGACCGGTCACCTACGAGAGCGTGGGGCTCGTCGACAACCGCAAGGAAGTGCTCGACAACGGCGCGATGGCGAGCGCCGGAGGTGATGACGCGTGAGATCGATTGAACGAGATACAATCGACGGAGGTGACCGCCCATGAGTGTCGACACGAGCGGCGTCGATCGAGAGACGCTGTTGCGGCCGATTCACACCCGGACGAGCCGATACACGATCGCGGTTGCCGCCGCACTGGTGGCGATCGGTGTGTGGCTGTTCTTTTATTATCAACAGCTCGAACACGGACTGATCGTCACGAACCTCGCCGACTGGGGCTCCGGTGGCGGCGTGCCGTGGGGGCTGTACATCGGCGCGTTCATCTGGTGGGTCGGAATCGCCCACGGCGGAATCATCCTCTCAGCAGCGGTCCGGCTGCTCGGGATGGACACCTACCAGCCGGTCGCTCGCATCGCCGAACTGCTCACGATCGCCGCGCTATCGTGTGCCGGACTCTTCATTTTGATCCACGTCGGTCGACCGGATCGGCTCGTCACGAGTGTCCTGCCGGCGTGGCCCACGCGCGTGCAGTGGTCACCACTCATGTGGGACGTGACCGTCATCACGGCGTACTTCGTGTTGACCGGGGTGTACCTGCTCTTGACGATCCGCTACGATCTCCACCGGCTCCGAGCGCAGCTCCCCGATCGGCTCGAACCCGTGTACGCGGCGCTGACTGTCGGGTACTCCGAGCGGGAGGATCAGGTTATCGAGCGGATGGTGTGGTGGATCGCCTTCGCGATCATCATCATGGCCCCGCTGTTGTTACACGGCGGGGTGATCCCGTGGCTGTTCGCGCTGTTGCCCTCGATGGCCGGGTGGCACGGCGGCGTCCAGGGGCCGTCGTTCCTGTCGATCGCGCTCACCTCGGCGGTGAGTGGGATCATCATCGTCGCGGCGGCGTTCCGCTACGCGTACGGCTGGGAGGAACTCATCCCCGATGCCGTCTTCAGGGGACTCGCGAAGTGGCTCGGCTTTTTCAGCCTGCTTTTCGTCTGGCTGCAGCTCCAGCAAGTCATCACGGGAATCTTCGCCGCGCCGACCACACTCCAGCACGCGACTGAGGTGAAGATCGCAACGCCACTGTACTGGGTGGCGATCGGACTCGTCATCCTCGCGATGGTGTATGCGTTCGCAACCGCGCTCAAGCCGTCGCTTTTCAGTCTGCCGGCGCTCGTCGGGCTGTCGATCGGGGTGCTCGTCGGGACGCTCGTCGAAAAGGTGTTGTTCGTCGTCGAGGGGCTGATGCACGCACACTTCGACCTGTACAGCGGCGTACCGGGCGCGTACACCCCGTCGGCGGTCGAGCTGTCGGCGCTCGTCGGGGCGATCGGGATCGTCGCGCTGTTCTTTTTGACCGTCTCGAAGGTCATTCCGGTGGTCGAACTACACGCGATCGAGGGCGATCACGGATCGAGCGTCGATGCGACGACAGCTACAGCTGAGACATCGAATACAGGAGGTGAACGGTGATGTCCACACGACACGCAGCATCGAACGTAGCACACGCGGTATCGGACGCAGTGCACACGTTGCCGGACGAACTGCACGCGGCATCGGACGCAGTGCCCACGTTGCCGGACGAACTGCACGCGGCATCGGACGCCGCGGCGTCAGCGGCGGGCTACGCAGATGTAGCGGCATCAATCGCGAACTACGCAGCGGCATCGACTGCCAGCTACTCGTTGCCCTTCGTCGGTCCGGGGACGTACCTGATCTTCGGGATCGTCCTGTTGCCGGTGTACGTGATGATCCTGGCGTGGTTCCTCGGCGATCCACGTGACAACAGTAAGGGCCTCCTTGGAATCGGATACCTAATCGGGCTGACAACGGTGCTCTGGGGCGGACTGTTGGTCGCGACCCTCGTGATCGGTGCGGTGTTCTTCTGAGACTCTCAATCAACCATTTCAGCGACAATAAAACACAGATACACCAAATCAATGACACTAACCAGATCGGAACTGAACGAACGGCTTGAATCGGTTGTCGACCCGCAGACGGGCGAAAACATCGTCTCGATGGGACTCGTCAACGAGATCCGGATCGGCGAGGAGGCGATCGAGGTCTCGTTGGCGTTCAACACGCCATACGCACCGACGGAACTACAGCTCGGCAATGAGATCCGCGACGTTATCGCCGAGTCCGGCTACGAACCGGAGCTTCATGCCGAGGTCGGCGAAGAACACGGCTTTGACGAGACGGTGCTTCCCGGGGTACGCAACGTCGTCGCTGTCGCCTCGGGGAAAGGCGGTGTCGGAAAGACCACCGTCGCGGCGAACCTCGCGGCCGGGCTGTGCGATCGCGGCGCGCGCGTCGGGATTCTCGACGCCGATGTCCACGGTCCGAACGTCCCCCGGCTGTTGCCCACCGAGAACGAACCAGGCGTGATGCCCGACGGGGACATTGTCCCGCCGCGATCGGACGGCGTGATGGTAATGAGCACAGATTACATGATGCCCGATGATGACGATCAGCCGGCGGTGTTACGCGGGCCGATGGTCAACAATGTAATGATGAAGTTCGTCAACGAAGTAGAGTGGGGCCGGCTGGATTACCTCGTGGTCGACCTGCCGCCGGGGACTGGCGACGCCTCTTTGAACCTCTTGCAGTCGTTGCCGGTTGCGGGCGTGGTGATCGTCACAACGCCCCAGGAGATGGCCGTCTCAGACGCTCGGAAGGGACTGCGACTGTTCGAGGATCACGGCGCGCCCGTCCTCGGCATCGTCGAGAACATGAGCGCGTTCTGCTGTCCCTCCTGTGGAGATACTCACGATATTCTCGGCCGCGGGGGCGGTGAGTCGATCGGACTCGACTACGACGTGCCCGTCGTGACGACGCTTCCAATCCACCCTGATTTCGACTCGGAGTCGACCGGTGGACCGACGATCCGAGACGACGACAGCGAGATCCAAGATGAACTGTTCGAGATGGTCGATTCGGTGGCCGATCGGATCGGCGAGGTGAACCGCCGAACGGTCATGGAACACACAGACAGCGGCTCCGCGATTGACAGCGACGAGGTGCCAATGGAAGCAGAATCCGCGCGGTAGGAATGAGGAGCGGACGTAAGGTCCGACAATTTAAACCCGACCACGGGCCAACCTCGGGTAATGAAGCCCTCGGAGATCCCCGGATTGCCCTCGGGGGTCCCAACGCACCTCCAAGAGGAGGGGATCGAATCGCTGTATCCGCCACAGGCGGAAGCCGTCGAGAAGGGACTGACCGACGGCAAGAGCCTGGTTGCCTCGGTCCCGACCGCATCTGGGAAGACGCTCATTGCCGAGTTGGCGATGCTGTCGGCGATCGAACGCGGCGGCAAGGCCCTCTATATTGTCCCGCTACGGGCGCTCGCGAGCGAAAAAAAGGCCGAGTTCGAACGGTGGGAGGAGTACGGAATCTCAGTGGGGGTCTCGACGGGCAACTACGAGGCCAGCGGCGAGTGGCTCGCGAGCCGGGACATCATCGTCGCGACCTCCGAGAAGGTCGACTCGCTGGTGCGCAACAACGCGCCGTGGATCGACGATCTGGCCTGTGTGGTCGCCGACGAGGTCCACCTCGTGGACGATCGCCACCGCGGGCCGACCCTCGAAGTAACCCTCGCGAAGCTCAGAACGGTGAACCCCGGCGTGCAAATGGTCGCGCTGTCGGCGACAGTGGGCAATGCTGCGGAGATTGCCGACTGGCTCGACGCCGCGTTGGTTCAATCGGAGTGGCGGCCGATCGACCTCCGGATGGGTGTTCACTTCGGCAACGCGATCAACTTCGATGACGGAACCCAGACCGAGGTAGCAGTTGAGTCCGGTGGGAGACAGGCGCCGGCGATCGTGGGAGATACCCTCGAAGACGGCGGCTCGACGCTCGTGTTCGTCAACTCCCGGCGGAACGCCGAATCGGCGGCCAGGCGGATGACTGAGGTGACCGATCGCTATCTGGACGACGATGAGCGAGATGCACTGGCTGCGTTGGCCGACGACATCAGAGACGTCTCGGATACCGAAACCAGCGACGACCTGGCGGCGACCGTCGAGCGCGGCGCGGCGTTTCATCACGCGGGATTGGCCGCCGAACACCGCTCGATCGTCGAAGACGCCTTCCGCGATCGGTTGCTGAAGACGATCTGTGCCACCCCGACGCTGGCCGCCGGCGTCAACACGCCGAGCCGACGGGTGATCGTCCGCGACTGGCGGCGCTATGACGGCGAGTTCGGCGGGATGAAGCCGCTTGACGTCCTCGAGATCCACCAGATGTGTGGGCGGGCCGGCCGTCCCGGCCTCGATCCCTACGGCGAAGCCGTCTTGCTGGCGAAAAACGCCGACGAGATGGACGAGCTGTTCGATCGCTACATCTGGGCAGAGCCCGAACCCGTCCGCTCGAAACTCGCCGCCGAACCCGCGCTGCGAACGCACGTACTCGCGACGATCGCCTCCGGGTTCGCAACGACCCGTGACGGGTTGTTGGAGTTTCTCGACGGAACGCTATACGCGGCGCAAGCGGAAGCGAGCGGGGCCACCGATCGACTTGCGCAGGTCACAGACGCCGTATTGGCGTATCTCGATGCGAACGAATTCATCGAGCGTGACGGCGATACCCTGAGTGCAACGTCGATTGGCCACACCGTCTCGCGGCTCTATCTCGATCCGATGAGCGCTGCGGAGATCATCGATGGGCTCCGTGCGGCCGAGTCGGGAGATGGAGCCACTGGGCGGTATGGCCGATCGAAGGGAGCTGGAACCGGACAAGAAAGCGAACCGACGGGATTCGTTTCGGCTGGAGAACTCCGATCGGAGACCAACGGATCGGGACAGAATGAACAAGGCGATGAAAGTCAGCCCGACAGAGGGCCGGGCGATGAAGATGAGGCCCATAGTGAACCGAGAGATGAAGATGAGGCCCATAGTGAACCGAGAGATGAAGATGAGGCCCATAGTGAACCGAGAGATCAAGATAGCTCCGACGTCGAGTCAGCGAAGCCGACACCGCTGGGCCTGTATCACCTCGTGAGTCGAACCCCCGACATGTACGAGCTGTACCTCAAGTCCGGGGACAAAGAGACGTACACCGAACTGTGCTACGAGCGCGAGTCGGAACTGTTGGGCTCGACTCCCTCCGAGTTCGAAGACGTTCGCTTTGAGGAGTGGCTCTCAGCGCTAAAAACCGCAAAGCTGCTGGAAGATTGGGCGCTCGAGGTGGACGAGGATCGAATTACCGAGCGCTACGGCGTTGGCCCCGGAGACATCCGCGGTAAGGTCGAAACCGCTGAGTGGCTTCTCGGGGCGGCCGAAGAGCTTGCGGGAACGCTCGGGTTGGGGTCGAACGTGGCGATCCGCGAGGCGAAAAAACGGATCGAGTACGGCGTGCGCGAGGAGCTACTCGACCTCGCCGGCGTTCGGGGAGTGGGTCGAAAGCGCGCTCGACGGCTGTACGAGGCGGGAATTACGAGCCGATCGGACCTGCGCGAGGCCGACAAACGGCGCGTGTTGGCGTCGCTTCGGGGTCGACAGAAGACCGCCGAAAAGATCCTGGCAAACGTCGGCCGGCAGGACCCATCAATGGACGGCATACGTGAAGCTGAGCTACCCGAGACGTCGGCGGACACAGCAACATCTACTGAGTCCGCAGCTTCGAGCGACGCCGCAACCGGTGACTCTCCCGATCAGTCGAGCCTTGGTGATTTTGAATGATCTCACGAGCGATCAGTGGTGAATTCAGATGATCGCACGGGAGCCAAAACTGCTCGCTGGAGCGGCAACGATTGACGATCTAGATGCGTTTTTAGAATCGATCGAGCAGATCGCAACGAGAACTGAAACCGTTATTCAGGCTGTCAACGCTCAGTACGTGACCTCCGAGGAACACCTGCGGCGAGCAGTTGAGCTGGCCGAACGAGCGATCGATCGAAACGAGGCGATCGCCCGCGATCCGGCCGTCGAAATCTTACTGTACGCAGCCGGGAGACGCCAGATTTCCGATGCACTTGAAATGGGGGTTGGTGAGGGAGTGGATCCACAGTCGATCGTGTTTATTGTCGTGGAAAGGCGTAAGAGCGAATCGTCGTCAGGCCCAGAAACTACCGATGACAGTGGTGTGGATGCAGCGATCGATGCGCTCGAGTCGCTGTACGAACCCGCCGACGTGATTGGGTCATACGATGCTGCATTGGTCGATCGGTTCTTTTCGATCGAGGATTCGGAGTTGGATCTCGTCGATGGTGATCGCGACGCGATCGTCCGTGAGCGGGTCGCACTGCTCGACGTCTCGAAGTGAATCGAACCCCCTACTAAACCCCTTTGTTTCAACTGGAACTCTCTATAGCCCGGTAGTTACAGCGGCAGTTTAAAAGTAGTCCCACCAGGATTCGAACCTGGGTCGTTGCCCCCAGAAGGCAACAGGATTGGCCACTACCCCATGGGACTGCAGTCGAAAGAACGGAGGTGAATAACAAAACCTTGTCGTTCTCTCGCTGCTGTCATCGAAGCGCTCTGTTGGGGATCGGTAGATACAACACCGTATAGGTGGGATCGAAACGCATGTACATCGGACGATTTGTTGTCGTCGGACCCGGCATCGGTGCGTATCGTGTCTCCTCTCGATCGTTCCCGAACAGACAGATTCGCAACCGGGAGGGAACGCTGACCGTGGGCCCGACTCCCGATGCGCCGGAAACCGACAATCCCTACGTCTCGTACAACTGCGTGCGAACTGCGACTCCTCCTGGCGACAGGGAGTCTGTTGGGATCGTTGGGAACGGCTCACACGTGGATCCGATCGCCGAAAAGATCGATATGGGCTATCCCGCTCGAGACGCGCTGGCGTTGAGCCTGCTGTCGTTGGATTTCGAAAAAGACGACTACAATACCCCGCGGATTGCCGGCGTGGTGACCGAAGCCAACGCGACGATCGCGATCGTCCGCCACGACGCGCTGATCGTCGAAACAGTAACCGAACCCACGCTTGTAGCGACGTACGAACACGACAGCCCACGAGCGTACGATTTCGAAGCCACAGATGCGACCGAAGCCGCAAGCGAAGTCTACGAGGCGGCGTTCGAACACGCAGTCTGTGCTGCGGGCGTAACTGTCGATGCTGACGGCGTTGAGATGGCGATCGAAAACTAACCGCGTGGAGATGCCGATCGAAAACTGACGGCGTTGAGATGCCGATCGAAAACTGACGGCGTTGAGATGCCGATCGAAAACTGACGGCGTTGAGATGCCGATCGAAAACTGACGGCGTTGAGATGCCGATCGAAAACGGTCCCAGCCAGTGACTACCGCGTAGCGTTTTTTCGAAGAGACTTCTGTAAAGGTTGGTGAGCGTCGCTTTCGTCGAGGCTGGATATATACGTCTTCGCCGTTGATCACCGCATATGCACATCGGCGTCCTGTCTGACGTGCACGGAAACAAGCCAGCATTAGATGCCGTTTTGACGGATATGCCACCGGTCGATCAGCTCGTCTGTGCGGGCGATCTCGTCGGGTACAATCCGTGGCCGAACGAGTGCACACAGTGGGCCAGAGAGCAGGATATCCCAACAGTCTCTGGGAATCACGATCGTGCGGCGGTTACAGAGACGGGATTCCGGTTCAACGGTGCGGCACGAGCGGGGATCGAATACACGCGCGAAGTATTGGATCACCAGTCAATCGAGTGGCTTCGATCGCTCCCGGCGAGAGAGCGCGTCGCCGATGGGTCAGTTGTGATCGTCCACGGCCACCCAGATGACCCCGATCGGTACACGTTCCCACACGAGTTCAGCGAGCGATTACTCGAAACGGTCGATGGATCGGTACTCGTGATGGGTCACACACACAAACAAGCCGCTGAGCAATTTTCATCCGGGATTGTCATGAATCCCGGGAGCGTCGGTCAGCCCCGCGATGGGGATCCACGAGCGGCGTACGCAATCGTCGATACCGAAGCGCTGTCTGTTGAACTCTGTCGAGTCGAGTACGATATCGATCGCGTCGCAGCGGCAATAAGAGACGTTGGCCTTCCCGAATCGCTGGCCGATCGGCTCTACGAGGGGCGGTAGGTACAGGGTAGTATCTGCGATTTCAGAACTCCGACTGGACGATTTCGAGGGTCTCCTCACGATCGGACCAGTCGACGAACAGCGCAACGGAGGTAGCGCTCGTGATCACGTCGTGGAGGTTGATTCCCGCTTCGGCGATCGGCGAGAGAATCTCCTGGACGACACCAGGGCGGTTCGGAAGCTCACCACCGGTTACGCGAATGACCGCGACGCCGCCGTCAACAGTGATACTCGAGAGGGTTGTATCGGAGACAACCTGCTCGTGTAACAGCGCTTCAGCCTCTTCGGCGAGGTCTTCTTCGATGTAGAACGTGATCGAATCCATCCCGCTTGCGACGCAGTCAATGTTGATATCAGCTTCCCGAAGCGTCTGTGAGAGCTCCGCGAGGATCCCCGGCCGGTTTCTGATCGCCCGGCCCGCAACGGTAATACACGCAAGCGGCGTCTCTTGCATGTCGATGAGGTTCTCGAACTGCCCTTCGATCCGTGTGCCACCGGTGAGCAGATCACCGTGTTGGTAGTGGACCACGCGAACGCCCATCTGGCCGGATTTGTACGACAGCGCGCTCGGTGCGACGACTTCAGCGCCCCGGAACGAAAGATTTCTGAGTTCGTCGACGGTGATTTGGCCGACGTTTCTCGCACCCTCAACGACGCGGGGGTCTCCGGTCATGACGCCTTCGACATCGGTGACGATCACGACCTCGTCGGCGTTCATATACTTGCCGAGCATGACCGCAGTGGTGTCGGACCCGCCTCGCCCGAGTGTCGTGATCTCTCCGGCGTGATTCTGTGCAAGGAATCCGGTAATGACAGGAACGACATTGTCGAGTTGCGATTCGAGAACCGCAGCGCGCTTCGTGGTCTCTTCGACGTCAACCTCGCCAAGGTCGTTCGTGATGATCGGCCATTCGTCGCTACCGGGTTCCAAGAAGACCGCGTTGACACCTCTCGATTCGAGTGCTGCTTTGAGCATCCGAACGCTCGTCCGTTCGCCCATCGAAACGATCTCGGCTCGATCGGCGTCAGACGCTTCGAACTGGATCTCCTCTAGTAAATCGTCGGTTGTTGACCCCATCGCGCTTGCGACGACGGCGATCTCGTGGCCGGAGTTGGCTGCGTTAGCAATCGAATCCGCAGCACGGTTGATTCGATCGCCGCTCCCGAGGCTCGTTCCGCCGAATTTGGCAACTACGCGCATTGGTCCCCCCCAAGTGGTCGATCGATTGGACGCATGTCCAAAAGTGCGATATACTCGGTCATGCGCCACCGTAGCGCGGGCAACCGGATAACGTTGTCCACTTGTCCAACGGTTGCCGATTTCACACATTCCAGCCGGAGTAGCTACTGCGCGAGGCTCATCTTGGCAAACTCTATGAGCTCTCCTGGGCAACGATCCGGTGACACATAGTTAATGATTGTAACTGAAATCATCTGTCTTCGAGACTCAATGTCAACCCCCTTTATTTCGTCTGCAAACCAGTACACACAGTTATTATGTATCTCGAGTAGATCCACAGGAAACAAAGGAGTAAGTGAGGCCAAGAGGGTCACTCGCGATCGGTAACGCCCCACGCATCCGGGACTTCAATGACATACCGGCCGTCCTCGCGAAGCGAGATGATGTACTCGTCGCGATCGTACAACTCCATGAGGTTAATTTCGTACTGGCCGGGATTGAGAATCTTGATGCTCTCGAACTGCTCGTTGAGTTCGTTTCTGAGTTCTTCAATGTCGGGACGATCGGCGTCCCCGTCGTCTACGGCTGAGTTACTCGGTGGTCCCTCAGGTGGTGTCGCTTTTGCCGCCTCGAGTTCCCCAGGTGAGACGACATCCGATCTTGCACTCGCCTGAGCGCTATCTTCTTTAACATCGTTGTCCGCTTGAGTGCTATCCTCTTTGATAGCGTTGGCCGCTTGAGTGCTATCCTCTTTGACAGCGTTGGCCGCTTGAGCGCTATCTTCTGTAACAGCGTTGGCTGCTTGGGGAGTATCTTCTGTAACAGCGTTGGCTGCTTGGGTGTTAGAGTCAGAAGCAGTCGTCTGCGTCGAGTCAGTTGTCGTTTCAGGGCTTTCAGGTGGGGATGACTCGCCAGAGCCAGATTGCCGGCTGTCGGTTGGATCAGGTTGAGGAGTGGTGTTGGGCGCTGGATCGGGGTCCGAAGAGGCGTTGAGATCGTCGATCGAGCCAGGATGGAACTGAAACTTGTTGCCGCCACAGTCGGGACACCCCGATAGCATCTCCTTGGAGCCGTCGGGGAACGCTCGGCCGCAGTTGGTACACTGGTGCGGCATCGTATTACTTGCGTGAAACGAGTGCGCTGATTAACGTCTCGTCTTTGTGTAGCGTTTCGATCTGGTTAGCCGGGCCAATGACAGTGAGTTTTTTTGTCGACTCTCGGCCCATGATTCGATCGAGTAGGCTCGTGGTGGCAGGCTTTGTGCTGGGATACGTCTCGATTTCGAGTCCGGTGAAGCCGTCGGGGTTGATCTCCGACATCGTCACCTCGATAAGACGAGATTCCTCCTCGGGAGAGAGGCCATCCTCAAGGATGACAATTTTCCCATCTCGAACGCTATCGAGGATGAGCCGGATCTTCTCCATGCTCGCGAGCCCGTCCATCCGAGCCCCGCTTATGAGGTCGATCTGAACGCCTTCATCGCCCGGGGCGCCGTCGTTGTTTGTGGGTTTCGCTTCAGGCATTATCCGAAGTACTCCGCAATTTTGTCGTACACTTCGTCCATGTTATTCCCCTCGAGCGCCGACAGTGGTACCGTTTCGTGCTGTGGGAAGGCGTTTGCGACCTGTTGGATGTTCGCGTCTTCGAGGTCTGTTTTGTTGGCGAAAATGAGTACCGGAAGGTCACGGCTTTCAATGATGCCAATTAACATCGTATTAACCTGCGTGAACGGATCCTGTGTCGCGTCGAGCACGTAGATTACACCGTCGACGTCTTCGCGGAGCCAATGCATCGCTTCTGCGACACCCTCTGTGGCCTCACGAGATCGCCGAACTGCGTCCTCTTTGTCCATATCGTGGTCAAGGAACTCCTTGTAGTCGACCTTCGTGGTCACACCCGGGGTGTCGACGACATCGATCGTCACAGTCTGGCTGTTCCGCTCAATCGTGACGTTTTCTTTTCGACGTGCACGACGGGTTTCGTGTGGAATGTGGCTTTCGGGGCCCACCGTGTCGCCCGCCCAATCGATCGCAATCCGATTTGCGAGCGTTGTCTTTCCTGCATTTGGCGGACCATAGATTCCAATTCGTTTCGGTTCACTGTCGGCAAACAGCCGATCGGTTACCTTTGAAATGCTGTCTTTGAGATTTGTAAGCAGACCCATCCTGACCTCCCGCGCCTCCCTGGCGTCCGGTCGATCGGACGGCTGGAGGGCGTATACGCCTATCTTCCACCCTGTGCACACTTAAGTACTACGTCAGACGTGGGAAATCAGTCCCTAATTACTGGTTTTGACCCTTCCAGTCTCAGATATATCTGTATCTGAAACAGCTGTCCGCCGATGGCAGCTTATCACGGCTCTCGCTTCGTTCGATTACCGTGCTACTATCTATCACGGTGTGTTCGTGACATCGTCCCGAGCGGGATTAGATCGAGAATACTGTCCCCCCCACCCCTTTGTTTCAACTGGAACACGAACAAGTAGACGGCCCGGGTAGCACCGAGGAGTATTTATCACTAGATCTCTAATAAAAATAAGAATATACTACTATGTAATATAGTGTCTTCCTGTGACGCGGTTACTGTTGTACAGTATATCATATAAAGTTTTCCTAATTAAATACAAACAGCGGTATAATTCGACCCTCTCTTGGAGGGTGTTCCACCCGAAACAAAGGGGTGGGGGGGTAAGATATGTCTGTGAGTGTACCAGATCAATTCGACTGTACTATCCACATTCCAACAGATAGATAAGTAACACTTTTGGTGGTCGTGTTCGTCTGGTTCGACTGCATCACGTGGAGTCACCGTCTACTGACGAATCCGGAAACCGCCGTATTAATCGGCGGAATCGACGAGTATCGGCTCGCTGCCGAAAAACTCCACTTGAAACAAGGGGGTTGTCCGCTCCTGGGGGAATATGACCGACAACGATACAAAAGACGACGATACGCCGCCTCCGAGCTCTGAACAAGAGTCTTCACAATCGCACAATACCACCGGAGATACGGTCATCCAAGATATCGATGAATCAGGCGATCCACATGAAGCCGACCGCACCAAACCTGATGAAGATATCGAGACGTGGATGGCTCAACAGAGCGACACTGGGGGAGAAGACACTGAGACTGGTGATACTGGCGACTCAAACACGACGGAGACCGATATCACAAACACCTCAGAGACTACAGAGACCGATGTCACAGCTTCCTCAGAGACTGCGGAGACCGATGTCATAGATACCTCAGAGACTGGCGTGAACAATCCTCCTAACGCAGATACCAGCCACAGTCGAGATCGATCCTCGACCCGATTCGATTTTAACAAAATGTTAGAGACTGACGAGGAGTCTGAAAACAAAGGTCTGTTTGACGATCTCCTCGCCGGTGAACCGATCTTCGAAAACAAAGAGGTCCTTCGTCCCTCGTACACCCCTCATGAGTTACCGCACCGGAACGATCAAATCAACCAGATGGCGACGATTCTCGTCTCCGCCCTCCGCGGAGAAACCCCATCAAACATTCTTATTTACGGAAAGACGGGGACCGGAAAAACAGCGAGTGCGAAGTTCGTCAGCCAGGAGCTCGAATCCACGTCACAAAAATACGACGTGCCGTGTGAGGTTCAGTACATCAACTGCGAGGTGACTGACACCCAATATCGTGTCCTCGCCCAGCTGGCAAACAAAATAATCGATCAAAATCGAGCGGCGATCGAATCGCGACTTGAGTACCTCAGCGAGCGGCTCGACAATATAACCGAAAATAATACTGAGTTTGATACTGTTGAGTTCGACCATATTGATCGATCGTTCGACTCGCTGTCCGCACTGGAGCAGCGAATCGACGAACTCGAATCCGACCGGGCCGAAATGGAGCCGGTCCCGATGACCGGCTGGCCAACCGATCGGGTGTACTCGACGTTTTTCGACGCCGTCGACTACCGCGAACGCGTCGTCGTTATCATGCTCGATGAGATCGACAAACTCGTCGAAAAGTCCGGCGACGACACGCTGTATAACCTCTCGCGGATGAATTCAGAGCTGACTAACTCACGAATCTCGATTATGGGGATCTCGAACGACCTCAAGTTCACGGACTTTCTCGATCCACGTGTTAAATCCTCACTCGGTGAGGAAGAGATCGTCTTCCCTCCGTACGATGCGACCCAACTCCGAGATATCCTCCAACACCGTGCAGACATTGCATTCAAATCGAATGCGCTCTCCGACGACGTGATCCCGCTCTGTGCAGCGTTCGCTGCTCAGGAACACGGCGACGCCCGACGGGCGCTCGATTTGCTTCGCACAGCCGGCGAACTTGCCGAACGAGACCAACAGGACACAGTGTTAGAATCACACGTCCGACAGGCACAGGACAAGATCGAACTCGATCGAGTTGTCGAAGTTGTCCGAACGCTGCCCACCCAATCGAAGATTGTCCTGTTCTCAATCATCCTGCTCGAGAAGAACGGCGTCCACAATATCAACACGGGCGAGGTGTTCAACATCTACAAGCGGATCTGTCAGGAGCTCGATGCGGACGTTCTCACCCAGCGCCGCGTCACCGACCTCATCTCCGAGTTGGACATGCTCGGAATCGTCAACGCGGTTGTGGTTTCGAAGGGCCGATACGGTCGAACCAAAGAGATCAGTCTCTCTGTTCCGATCGACGAAACGGAGGCTGTCTTGCTGTCGGACTCGCGGCTCGGCGACATCGATAACGTTCAGCCGTTCGTTCAAGCGCGCTTTGACAACTGACTTCGTTTATACGGGGGCTGTCGAACTAGTACTTTGTGAGCCGAATGGGCACTAGCTGATCTCGCGAGAACCGTTCTCTTGATCAGGCTCGTACTCCGCTCGACGTTCGTCTGGCGATCGCCGGTCCGACACCGCCAATGATCGCGATCGATGACAGCGGCACCGTCGGTCCTAATATGGCCTGCCCGGTGAATGCGAGTCGGATCCATCCGAGATACGGAATTCGGAGTCGGGCAATCCCGGTGATCCATCCGGCATCGACGACTGGTGCGACACCGTTGACCTGATCGTATCCGCCGTTGTTGTCGCCCTTGGTGATATATCCGTCTCGTGGGGCTGGACAGGTTTCGAGGTCATCACACGTTTGGCCGTTCGTGTACGCTTCGTCGGCTGTTTGGACCCAGTTTTCTCCCCGATCGACACTGAAGTGTGGTCGATGAATCACGGGGGGCCCAACCTCTGCCGGTTCGTCGAATACAACCACCGACCCGGGATTGTTGAACGACGTATACCCGTTGGCTTCCCCATCTCGGAGAGTGACGATCCCATTTTCATCTGCCGCATCTGGCGCAAGCCGTCCCGGTTCGGTTACTAACACGAGGTCGTACGTCTGGATATTTGGCTCCATGCTCCCACTTTCGATCGCCACCATCGGCGGCCAGACCCCACTGATTCCAAAAAGCAACCCGCCGACTAGCAAGACGATCATAACGCTCAGCAGTATCTCTCGAAGGAATACTAACGGACCCTCTTCGGCGTAATAGAGTCTGTATATCGGATTCTGGGAATCTGTGCTATCTTGATTCCCGTCTCGGCCTTGAAGTGTATCGCGGCTGGGAGGGGATGGTTTGTCTCGACTGGAAGGGGATGGCTCATCTCGGCTGGGAGGGGATGGTTCGTCTCGGCTGGAAGGAGATGGCTCATCTCGGTTGGATGAGGATGAGTCGGATACATGGTCTATCCCGCTCTCATCGGGCGGTTGATCCGATCGGTCATCCCTTCCATTCATTGATGTCCTTTCTGGATGGTCGGCTTTCAACCTTCTGTATCGATCTGGCCCGCGGTGTTCCCGCTATCCTTTTCAGCGAACCAATCCCATACCTTTGATGTGCCTTCGGAGACTCCCGCGAGTATCGTACAACAGCTGGTTCGCCACGGCTATAACGCCGACCGCGAGGCTGTAACGGTGCTTTCGCGGACCGACAATCCCCAACTCGCGATCGAAGTTGTTCTTGAGGCGATCGACGACGAAGTGCTCCGGATCACCGCCGAGGACGTTCGATCGATCCTTGCGGACGATCCAGTTCCGGATCCGCCGGGGGTTTCCGCAGCGACGACACAGAACGATTCAACTGAGGAGTCGGACATCTCGACCGAGAACCACTCTCAGCGTGCTCGATCAAATGGCTCGAGCCAGGATGCAATGCGTTCGGATGCGTTGAGTTCGGATGATTCGAGTCCGGATGCGTTGAGTTCGGATAATTCGAGTCCGGATGCGCTGAGTCTCGATGATTCAAGCCCGGATGCGTTGCGTTCGGATGATTCAAAATCGAACGATTCGCAACCAGATAACTCGAAACCAGCTGATCCGACCCGTCCGTCGAACCAACCCACCGCGTCCGAATCCGAAATCCGCAGTGAATCCTTCGATCGATCGTCATCAGATCCCTCGAAGCGATCGCTCTCGATCACAAACGACATGACTGGCAGAAGCACCGGCACCGGCGAATACAAACAGTTCGTGCGGACGTTTCGGGACCGCTACGAACGGCTCTCAAAGCTTCTGAAAGGACGAGTCAATCACCGACCGGCGACTGCGATCGAAAAGATGCCTGGGGGGAGCGAAGCCGAGATGATTGGACTCGTTAACGACATTCGCTCGACAAAAAGCGGCCACTGGCTCATCGAACTCGAAGACACCACCGGGACGTTTCCGTGTCTCGTAACGAAAGACAAACCCATCGCTGAGTTGGTCGAAGAACTCCTCCTCGACGAGTGTGTTGCGGTACAGGGTCGGCTTTCAGATGATGCGGGAATTCTCTTCGTCGATTCACTCCACGTCCCCGATATTCCGCGGACGTACCGTCCAAGTACGGCCGATCGACACGTGCAGGCCGCGCTCATCTCAGATGTTCACGTTGGCAGCCAAGAGTTCATGGCCGCGGCGTGGCACCGCTTTACCGACTGGCTTCACACCGCCGAGGCCCAACACGTCGAGTACCTCCTCATCGCCGGCGACATGGTCGAAGGTGTCGGCGTCTATCCGAACCAAGACGAGGAACTCGACATCATCGACATCTACGAGCAATATGAACAGTTTGCGGAGTATCTCAAAGAGGTCCCGGGAGATCTCGACATCATCATGATTCCGGGCAACCACGATGCAGTCCGCCTCGCGGAGCCACAGCCGGGGTTCGACGAGGAACTGCGATCGATCATGGACGTCCACGATCCACGGATCGTCAGTAACCCCGCGACCGTGACGATCGAAAACGTCTCGATCCTGATGTACCACGGCGTGTCCCTCGACGAGGTTATTGCCGAACTCCCCGAGGACAAAGCGAGCTACGACGAACCCCACAAGGCGATGTACCAGCTATTGAAAAAACGGCACGTCGCACCTCAGTACGGCGGTCGAAACCGACTTGCGCCCGAAGTGAAAGACTATTTGACGATTGACACTATCCCCGATATCTTTCACACGGGGCACGTCCACAAGCTCGGATGGGGCAAGTATCACAACGTGCTCGCTGTAAACAGCGGCTGCTGGCAGGCACAAACTGACTTCCAGCGAAGTGTCAATATCGATCCCGATTCAGGCTACGCGCCGATCGTCGACCTCGATACCCTGGATATGACCGTTCGAAAGTTTGTCTGATCTCGGGCGCTCTCACTGTTGGCAATCACCACGGCTTCCCGTTGGTTATCAGGGATCGAGGCGGTACCTAATTGTCCGCGTCGTTTCGAACATTGGCCCCGGACCAGCCTCTTTGAATCCGACCTCCGCTGCGGCCTCTTGCAGCGCGTCCTGCTCGGTTTCTACGAGCATTTCGACAGACATGCCTTCACTTTCGGCGAACCGGATCGGTTCTTCAAGCAGCCGCACACACGCCGATCGCTGCCCACCGAACTGCGTGACGTGAACTGTCTGGTCTCGTGCGTCGAAACTGATGAATCCGAGCAGCGACGCGCCGGCTGATCCGGCATCTGCGTTTGGATCGCTCGCGCGCGTGTCGTCATGAGCGGCGACCCGGACCGTTCTGTCGTGGACGAGGTTCCGCATCACGTCGACCGGCGCGTCAGCAATCGCCGCTAGCGCTTCTGCGTCGGCTTCCACTGCGTCGCGAACATCCATACTATGTGTTACCTATACACATAAATAAACATCCGCCTTGTCGAATACGACGATTCAAATCCGATTACGAGGCCAGACGGCCCGTATGCGTCTGTACCGATCACGGTCGGCTACCTGTCCGGTCTGTACAGCACCGCTCAGATATGGTCTCTCGGTCCGCGGTCGCCAGTGGATCGCAACGATCGACTGCAGCGATCAGCGCTGTGATCGATCGTTTGGGACAATACGGCTCCGCGCGGAGTCAGAGCCAGAGGCTCGATCGATCGCTGAAAGTCACTGTCATCGACTGGTTCGACCGACGGCCAGCTCGTGACAGCGAGCGTTTACTCTATGCACCACAGGGAGACAGAACCGATATCCCACCTACACTGGATCGGCGTCCCTTCGAGAGGGGTATTTCGACTCTGCGATCGCGAACGTGAGTGTACTGATCACGCCCAACAGCGTTCCCACGGTCAACGCAACCGCAAGATCCGACAGTCCGAACGGTGCAAACACGTCTGTGTCCGGCAAAAAGAACCCCGAAAGTCCGTACAGGACGATCGCGATCGCGATCACGTAAAACGGCGCGTTGAGGTATCGCCAGCGGAATCGATCGGCCAGATACTCGTCGGTGATCTGTCCGAGGCTACTCGTTACCCCCGCAGCAGCGAACCACTGAACTGACGCGTGAATGAACCCTGCACTTGCGGTGAGCAGTGCTAATCCCTCGGCGGTGTTTGCATCGAGCATCTCGACGGTATTCATTCCCTGGACACCCCCGACGATGATGAGTGCAAACGCGACCACGTAGGTGATGAGGGTCACACGCCCGGCGTAGAGCCCATTTCTGATCCGGTCGGCCGTTCGATCGACTGTTTCCTCCAGGCCCAATCCTCTAAACAGCGTGTAGAGCCCAAGTAGCGCCGAAATCAACCCGAGGACAACTGCTCCAGCGACATCGAAAATCCCCGCGATCACGACGAACGGGTAGATCAACAGCAAAATCCCAAGTGGTACGAGGATCGTTCCCCGCGTTTCAGGATCGGCAAGCACCTGTTTCATCGTGTAGTACATCGATTCAAGGTTTTGCGCCTGCCGGACGACAACTCGCCTGACCCCATCGATCGGCATCCGCGACCGAATCACCGGCAACACCGACTCATCCTGTGCGCCATCGGTAATGACGATTGCGCGGACCTCTTCGCCGGTCTTGAGGCTCGCAAGCACCGTATCGATCTCCTCGCCGATCGCACGGTTCGCTTTGATGTCGCTTCCTTCAACGCCAGTCACCGCCGCGACTTCTACCTCCTCGTCTTCCTCTGTGCGGAGCTGGTCGTGGACGTGTAGCCCCTGAAATAATACGTTCACGTCTGAGTCCTCTGGGTCGGCGGTCGCTAACGCGACAGCTGCGGCTTCAACGTTCTCGTAGCCGATTACCGGAGTCTCGAAGTCGGTTTTTCGGCCGAGATCGTTATCCAGGTCGACACAGAGGACAAGCTGCATTCGTTTGCGTCTATGCGAGCTACCCACATATGTGTTTTCGGGGGTTCGGACTGTTCTTGTGATCCAATTTCTCACACTCTAGGCGTCGTGTTCGACTCCTGCAAGCAGTCGATTGACGCTGTCTGTCTCGTCGATCACCCGCGGATGTGCGGCCAGACAGACCACGAAATCTTCGCCGGCCTCGATCGGTTCAGTGATGTGGAGTGTGATGTCGATCGTCAGGTCTGCGTCCGCTGGGCTGGCCTCCGCGCGGTACCGAACTACTGTCACGTCTGATCCAAGCACTGTCTCGGTCCGTTCGCTGTCGCGATCGACGGAATCGATCGACTCGTAGCGCGCTTGGGCTTCCAAGATGAGTTCGTCAGTGCTCATCTCTCCCACCGGATTGAACGTCTGGCCGAATAGCTCGACCTGCGGTGTGCTAAACACCGTAAATGTCGCTCCCTGGAGGCGCACGCCGAGCACTTCGATCGCGCGATCGTACTCCGCAATCTGGTTTGTTATGACTACTTCCCTTGATTGGCCAGCCGCCTCAAACGTCCGTGTCACCTCCGGGTCTCGAAGCCGGTACTCGCTGTAGCCGGTCGCAGAAAGCGCGTCTTCGTTGACTCTTGCCTGTGCGGCGTTGAACTCGACTTGCTCGCCAGTCACAAAATCGCTCACGATGCATCCAGACAGCGAGGCAGCGCCGATCGCGCCGGCTGTGGCCAAGAGCCGCCGCCGCGATCGGCTGGGCTGTACCGACTGCTCCTCGGCTTTCGACTTGGTTTTGGTGGATTTGTCAGCATCCTGGGCGATCGGTGTGCGATCCATGTTTATTTATATGCGTCCACGTCAGAAGACGCTGCGGATACCAAGCGAGAAAGTAGTGCTTTGCTGCCGTCTCATTGAGTGTGGCCACCCGTCGATCGAACGGGATTCTTCACGTGGGCGCGTTTCGCACGCTTTTTAGACTCCGAGACGGTATTGATAGCAACGAATGATCTCGAAGGGCTGTGAACAGTGTGCGAAAGGCGGTAAGATGGTGCTTTTCGTCTACGGCTACTGCGATCAGCGCGACTGTTTTTACTGTCCACTCGGCGAGAACAGGAAGAACGTGACTGACGTGTACGCCAACGAACGACTCGTCGAGTCCGATGCAGACGTGCTTGAAGAGGCCCACCGGATGAACGCCCTCGGAACGTCGATCACCGGTGGCGAACCCCAGGAGGCGATGGAAAAGACCTGTCGGTATCTCCGGCTTCTGAAAGACGAGTTTGGTGAGGATCACCACACCCACCTGTACACAGGAATCACCGGCGGTCGAGAGAACATGCGCCGACTCGCGGAAGCCGGACTCGACGAGATCAGGTTCCATCCACCCTACGAGCTGTGGGGTGAGCTTCACGGCACCGAATGGGAAGAGATCCTTTACATCGCGCGTGAGGAGGGACTCACGCCTGCGTTCGAAATCCCAGGAATCCGTGCAGAACCGGAGTTTCTGGAGTTCCTCGACGAGGGGGCCGCCGACTTTTGTAACGTCAACGAGTTCGAGATGTCCCACGGCAATTACCGGCGGATGCAGGAAGCCGGCTACGAACTTCAGGAAGGACACATGTCTGCGGTCGAGGGATCGAAGGCGGCGATTCTCGAGGAAATGGGCGATCACCCGAAAGTATACTTCTGTACGAGTGTGTTCAAAGATGCCGCCCAGCACCGAAACCGCCTGAAGCGGATGGCTCGAGTCATCCGCCGGGAGTTCGACGAGATCACCGACGACGGAACGATCGTCTACGGGAAGGCGTGGGAACCAAAAGAACGCCTCGACGAACTCGGCGTCCCCGAAGAGTTCTACAGGGTCAAGTCCGACCACGTCGAACTCGCGTGGTGGCTGCTCGAAGAGATGATCGAGGAGGGCGACCTCGATCGCGGCGAAATCGTCGAACAGTATCCGACAGTCGACGGCACTGTCGTCGAGCGCACGCCACTCGCCTGATCGGTCCTACCCCTGCTTGACAGTCGTCTTTTGCTCGATCGGTTCTTTTTATATTTAGTCGATCAGTTCTTTTTGTATTTGATCGATCGCTTACTTTTCATTGGGCCCCATACTCACTGGACTCGAAACCGAGGGATTCGGCTCCAGCGTCGGTTTTCTTGGAAGATTCTCTGTGGTCTAATGGCTGTGGCGAACATCCAAATACGAACACCTGTCCACGCTGGGTGTGATGACAAATATACAGACACCCGACACGATCGCCCACATGCTCGTGACGAACGTTGACGAGCCGGTTCGCATCCATCTTGAAGATGGACAGCTTACGATCCCGACCGAGCCGTGTCGCGGTGGGACTCCAGCTACGGCGACCGTCTCGGTCGACTACTTTGACGCTATCGTTGAACGCGCCGCGATCGAAGATGGCGGTCTCACACTGTTTTGTATGGATGGGCTGCACCTCCCCCCTTCCGAATGGATTCGAACCGGGCTCGATCGTCACTGGGACGCGGACGACGCCGATCTCAGAAGTCCGTTCTTTCCGCCACGCCGAACGCTTGAGGTCTGGGCAAGTCGCGAAGACGGTCTCCACACGTCCGAAGCGCCGTACACGTTCTCGCATCTAGATGGGATTCCCTCTGATTCGCCAGTTATCACCGAATGGGCGTCCAACGCTTCCGATAGGTATCCCGATCGACCACCGGTCTCGTTCGATCGCCCGACGCTCTCTGTCCGTGCGATCCGTGCGGAAGGAGTCACGGATGTCCGAGGATTTGACCGAATCGAGGTTGGTCAGATCAGTCGGGTCGAAGTCCTTGAATCGATCGCTGAGCAACCCACAGAGCCAGATATTGAGCCACGTGAAGTGGATTTCTCACCACCGTCTCGCCATCCCGAGATTACTTACGAGGAGCTCGATCCACTTCCACAGTCCGACGAGCTACTAGAGGCAGTGTTCACCATCAACCGGCACGCCAAGCGCCTCGGAGCGGAAGCCGATACAGCGTACCGCCGCGGTGATGGCGCGCACGCACGAGCGCATGCGGTTCGAAAGCGTGCACTGTATCGGACAAAAACTGTCGCAGTCCATCGATTCGGCAAGTTCGATCCGGATTCGATTCGGGTTGTCCGGCATACGCTCAGTGACGGCCACGAACTGCTGTGCTTCTACATCGAGGACTATTCGTATCACCAGCCGCCAGCGGCAGTCGAACCGGATTTTCTTGAAGCGACCGCAGGCGTCGACGATCGATCGGAACTCCCGGCCAAAGAGATCAATCTCGACTCATCCACGGAGACTGCCACGCTCGATCGATCGCTCTCGGCGGCCATTTCGATCCTCCGAGATCACGGCATTGAGCCAAACGAGCACCTTGACCAGCGGAGCGTCGAAGATTTCACCTATGGGTTTGAGATAGCAACGACGTTCTGAAAATAGAGACGAACGTGTCGGATCTCAAGTAGCGGAGGACCGATCGTCAGCGGAGAGCGGAGGGTCGATCGTCAGCGGGGAGGAGGGTCGATCGTCAGCGGGAAGTGGAGGGTCGATCGTCAGCGGGAAGTGGAGGGCCGATCGTCAGCGGGGAGGAGGGCCGATCGTCAGCGGGTGGAGAGTCGATCGTCAGCGGGTGGAGAGTCGATCGTCAGCGGGTGGAGAGTCGATCGTCAGCATTGACTCGCTCTTTGTTTGATTCTCACTTCTCGAAGCGGTACGTCACCTCTATTTGCGCCGAGACGGTTACCGGCCCCCGGTCAATCTGGGTCGGCGTTCCCCCGTCGTCTGCGGCAGCCATCTCGAGATGTCCGGCTGAGGCACGGTACGGACGCACGCGACCTGGATCAGTCGAGACCGTCTGAACACCTGTGATCGTGAGGCTTTTTGCCTCAGCCACAACTTCTGCCTCCTGTCGGGCGTTTTCCGCGGCGAGTTTGATCGCTTCCTCGCGGAGTTCGTCCCGCCGATCCTCGGAGACTCCGAAGTGGATTCGTCCGATCTCGTCGGCTCCCCCGTCAACGGCTGTATCGATGAGTTCACCGACTGAATCGACGTCTTCTACGTTGATTCGGAACTCGTTCACTCCTCGATAGGTCCCGTTGTCTCTGTGCTCGCGGATGTCGTATCGTCCGGTGGTTATCTGCTCATCGTCGAGACCGTATTCGAGTAACGCGTCTTTCAGCTCCTCGGCGCGGCTTGCGAGTTCCTCGCGAACTGCTTCAGCCTCGGTGCCGCTCGCTTCGATTACCACGGATATCGAGGCAGTGTCCGGTTCAGTTTCGACCGTACCGGATGCCGCCACGTGGATGAATTGGCCGTTGACGTTGAGCTGGTCTACCTGGGTGTTTGATCCGCTAACTGACGGGTCGGCTGTTTCGTCTGTATTCCCAATCGGTGTTGCTGCGAGTGAGGTACATCCTGCACTCGCGAGGCCGGCACCAATGCCGCCTGCAGCGGTAATGAACTGTCTGCGTCGCATAGTAGCGACGACGATCGGATCAGTATAAAAAACGCCGTAGGCACAAAGATGTCTTTGTGTTATCTGTTTTTGTTGAAATCCTCCGGACCTGATAGACATGCTGTACAAAACACAGCGGATGTAGTCAGCACGGGAACTGCGGTATTTTCTCCACCTAAATTCTGAATCAACCGATCGAATGTACCGCCGTACTGTTCGATGTTCTTCAGTACAGGACATTCAGATCACGCCGTCACCACAACTGCTTATGAAGCGAGGAGATGTCTCTCCTCTATGACCGATTCGAGTAGCGACGAGTTCGACCCAACAGCACCCGACCAACGGGAGATCGGCCGCGAAATGGTTGACGACAGTACGGGACTCGGTTCGATGATGGCCCACGCCTATCGTGGCGAGATCGACCGGGTGGGGACGTGGCGGCAGCGCCTCGACGAGACGACGACGTGGGCAGTGACACTGATGGCCGCAATCTTGACGTGGGCGTTTTCGAGTGCGGACAATCCACACTATATTGTGCTGATCGGGATCGTTGTCGTCACCGTCTTTCTGGGCATCGAAGCACGGCGGTACCGCGACTACGACGTGTTTCGCTCTCGTGCTCGAGTCATCCAAGAGAACCTGTTCGCAAACGCCCTCGATCCGTCCCAAGGTACTGAAAGTCACGATTGGCGAGCGGAACTGAGCAGGGACTATCGCAGACCGACGCTGAAGGTCTCGTTCTACGAAGCACTCGCAAACCGGCTCCGGCGTGTGTACCTTGCGCTGCTCAGTGTCCTCTTGGTCGCGTGGATCGTCAGGATCACCGCGTTCGCGCCGCGGCAAGACTGGCTGACGACCGCTGGAATCGCCCGTATCCCCGGGATTGTCGTAGTTGCTGCTGTGGGCGTGTTCTACGTCGTACTGCTGGGCGTCACCTTCTGGCCCCGCGAGCGCCATGCAAAGGGTGAATTCCGTGAAGGAGACTCCGACGACTGGAAAGACACAGACGGATAAATCCGTTCTCTGTACTGAGCGATCGCTCTCCCGTGAACTACCTCGGTTCGTCCTACATTCGCGCTGTCTATCCTGCACGGCTGAGGTGACCTATTCAGCAGTTGGTAGAACTACCGTGCGATACAGAGGCTGTATTCATCATGCTAGATCGACGAACTATTTTCACCAAGAGTAACTAAATCGTGGGGTATGGCTGACGTCACGATCCGCACGGCGGTATCGCGAGATATTCCCGCGATTTTGCGGATCGCCGAACGCGGATGGAATGCAGCATACGGTGAGTTCCTTTCACAGGAAACGATCGATTCCGCGATGACGGAATGGTATGATCCCGACACGACACGGGCGCAGATCGAACATGAAGATGTACCGTACTTTGTCGCAGAAACAACCGGACGCATCCTCGGCTACACCAGTGGTGGACCAAGCGGCGAAGAGACGATTGCTACGCTTGGCGCGATTTATGTCGATCCTGATTATTGGGGAAACGGGATTGGAACAGCCTTACTGGAAGCGTTCGAGGATGTCTGTCGTCAACGAGGATATGATACAATCCAGTTTCAGGTGCTCGCCAAGAACGATGTCGGAACGTCATTTTACAAGAAACACGGCTACGGCGTAATTGACGAACAGGAGGCGGATCTATTCGGTGAGACAGTTCGCGAATACGTGTTCCGTGGACAAGTCGAATAAGACACCGATCGCACCGACCCCGCCGATAGATCCACGCTGTGTCGCTCGTCCGGCTACAAAATCCGATGCCATCTTGCGGATCCCAACAGCGCATGGGACCGGGTTTCTTATTTCACCGATCGCGCTCAGCCAACAACTCGTCGTCAACGAGTTCGTCAACGATGTGTAACTCGCGGGCCTGATACGCTCTCGTCATCCCGTAGACGATCGCGTAGCCGACGATCGCCACCCCGATCCCAAAAACGACAAACCCCGAGACGGTCATCAACGCAACTGAAACCGCACCCTCTGCGCTGGCTTCGAGCGACGTGGGCGATCGCCCGAAAATGAGGCTTCCAACCCAGAAGGCTGCGACGTACATTGGCGCTTTGACCAACGGGTTGATTACGAGCACTGAAGAGAAGATCGCGATTGAGCTGATCCGCGCAGACAGCCGCGTTAGTAGCCAAAACAGCCCCAACCCGAGGCCGCCGGTCGGCAGCGTCGTCACGAAGACGCCAATGGCAAAACTGCCGGCAACTTCATGTGGCGTATGTTGTTCTGCGAACGCCCGTCGCAGTTCTGCGCGGGCTTTTGTCCAGTACGTCCCCAGCCGCCCTTGTTGCATGTCACCACCCGAAAACCGGGACGAACCGGAAGACGAGGAACGCCCCGATCGTCGAAATGAGCGGGACGACGTTCTGCATTATCAACACGCGTGCAGTTGTGGATGGATTGAACAGGTCCGATGCGCTTGGGATATCAGCGGGGTTTTCTTCGCCGATCTCGGGTAACTCTTCGCCTTCCTCATCAGCAGCGAGGGCTCCGACGGAGACACGCGGTCTTTCGGCGGTTCCGCGAACACTGTCTCTGACGGTTGTCGTTCGGGTTGCTCGACCCCATCCCAGCCCAACGATCGACGTGGTCGCAATGACGACGAAACTCGCGGGGATGCCGATGAGCGACAGCCCAACGACGAGAATCGCACTTACCGTCGAGACGATAATCGCCGCCGTCAACGGCAGCGCGGTGATATCGTTACCGAGTGTATCGAGCGTTCGTCGTGCAATTGTGAACGCACCGATTGCGACCGCGACACAGGCGATGATAATTCCGGGGTTCATTTCGAGTGCGCCGCTGCCGACAAGCGGGGCAATTGCATTTGCGACGTTGCTCGTCCCCGAACTGAACGCCATCACACAGCCGATCGCTACGACGACTGACGTTCCGACTAGTTCCCGTGTCGTCGTGTTTGGCCCCAGCCCAACCGACGGAATCGATCCCGATCGATCGACCGTCAGCAGTTTTCCGTCCGACTGGATTAGGGCGATACGACGGTTGAGTTCAGCGTAAAAGTACCGCCCGATGACGCCCGAAACCCAAAAGCCGATTACGGGTGCAACGAGCCACCACGCGACGATTTCGCCCATCACTGCCCAGTTGAGTTCGTTCGTCGCGAGTCCGAGTCCAGCGATGGCCCCAACAGCGGTCATCGAGGTCGACGCAGGCACGCCAAACACGTTCCCGACAAACAGCGCGAGCCCGATGAAAAACAGCACGGTAATACTCGCTTCAATGGTGAATATTGCGGGGTTGAACACCAACTCGCGCCCTAGGGTATCAACGACCCGTCGACCGATTGTCCACGCACCAACAAAGAAGAACACCGACATCAGCGCCGCCGCTAGTGTTTTTGAAATAACACCGGCTCCGACTGCGGGACCGAAGGCCGGTCCTGTCGTCGCACCACCGATGTTGTAACCGACGAACATCGCCACCACGAGCCCAATGCCGAGTAGCAGTTCGATCATATCACTCCTCCGACCAGCTGTTCGATCACACTGGAGACACGAGCGCGGTCGTGGTAAGTTTCGCGCTTCGAGTACGGCGTCTCTGTAGCCGATCGAAGCTGCGACCACTGCCGCATCTTTTTGCAATCGGCCAGCGAACGCTGAGACATGCAAACGCTCACAGAAAAGCGCGTCTTCGGCGATCGGTCTGGCTCCACGGCGGTGTTCCTCGCGACGGAACTCGGGCTCGTCGCTGTCGAAGTGTCGGGTGAGCAGATCGGTGAGTTCTCGTTACGCTACCGCGAAACAGTTGCGGACGTCGCTGTGGCCGACGACGTTGTCGCGATCGCGACTGACTCGGGGGTCCACACTGCCGCGGTCAACGGTGACGACGATCGACCGTTCACCCGGATTGCGCACGCCGACGCTGTCGCGATCGCTGCCGACCCGGATGGATTTCTTGTCGCTGGGCCCGATGGCTCAGTTCGCCGGCTTGGCTTCGACGGGGGGATCGACACGATCGGTCACACCGAAGGGGTGCGGGCGATCGATCCCCCGCTGGTCGCGGCCGCAGACGGGGTCTACCGTATCGAAGACGCCTCGCTCACTGGCGTCGGACTTTCTGATGTCCGAGATGTCGTCGGTCGAGGCGTTCCCTTTGCCGCGACGGCCTCGGGACTGTACACGCTCGGAAACGGCTGGATGAAAGACGTCGATGGATCGTTCGAACTCGTTGCCGGCGATGGACACGAGAGCGGCCACGCTGTCGGAGCGGATGGACTCTTCGCGTACTCCGGGCACGCGTGGGAGCCGATCGACTCGCCGGTTGCAGAGCCGATCGTCGCGTTGGCCCACGGTGCTGGGCTGCTTGTTGCTGTGACTTCGGCCGGTCGGCTCTGTGTCGACGCTGGTGACGGGTGGCGACACCAGCTGCTCGGTGTCACCGAGGCGCGGTCGATTGCGATCGCGGCGGACCGAAACGGCGTTTAGGCGCGGTCGTGAGTATCCCCGTATGACCACTATCGTTCCCGGCTCCGCGTCGCAGTCGCTGGCTGCCGCGCTCGCCCGCGAACTCGACGCTACGCTGGCCGTACCGACCTTCGATCGCTTCCCGGACGGTGAAACCCTTGCCGCTGTTCCTCAGTTCGATGACGATTCGGCGATCGTCGTTGCCGCAACCGTGAGCAACGACGCCCACATCGAACTGCTTCAACTCGCGGATGCGGCTCGTGAGGCCGGCGCGACGACTGTCACCGCTGTGATTCCGTACATGGGCTACGCCAGACAGGACCGAGCGTTCAGTGACGGACAACCGGTCTCCGCGCGCGCAATCGCTGCGGCAATTGATACTGCGGCCGATCGGATTGTGTTGGTGAATCCCCACGAACCGTCGATCGCGTCGTTCTTTTCGACTTCTGTCGAGACAGTCGACGCTGCGGCACATCTCGCGGAACCGTTACCTGACGCGCTCACCGACCCGCTGTTTCTCTCCCCAGACGCAGGTGCGATCGAGCTCGCCGAAACCGTTCGCGACAGCTACGGACAGGGTGAGACCGACTATTTCGAAAAAGATCGCGACTACGACACCGGCGCGGTCGACATCTCACCGAGCGACGCCACCGTCGAGGGACGCGACGTGGTCCTTGTCGACGACATCATCGCGACCGGATCGACAATGAGCGAGGCGATTGCGGTCCTACGCGATCGTGGTGCGGCGGGCGTCTACGTCACCTGTGTCCATCCGATGCTCGCAAATAACGCGCTCGCGAAGCTCTCGGCGGCAGGTATCTCTGCGGTGTACGGCACCGACACGATCGAGCGATCGGTCAGTGAAATCTCGGCTGCGCCGGCAATCACGGCAGTGCTTCGATCCTGAGCAACCGCGATCGTGGCGGTGTTTCAAGCCTGAGCAACCGCGATCGTGGCGGTGTTTCAAGCCTGAGCAACCGCGATCGTGGCGGTGTTTCAAGCCTGAGTACAAGCGATCGTGACGGTGTTTCGATCTTGGTTGTCGGTAGCGACAGCCCGGTTACGCCGATCGATACGCCCGAATCCGCGGGAGCAGCTCAGTCGCACCGACGGCGTAAACGCCAACGTACAGCGCGATCGCACCAGCCGCGGCAAACCACGCCGCGACTTCGATTTCGCCGGCGAGGTAGGACCCGTACGCAAGTGATTCGACGTAGAGCCCGATTCCAGAAAGCAGTCCTGCACCGATGAGGTACGCCACGAGTTCGAAGACCCCGAGCACGTACTCCGAGAGGAGTTCCATATCCGTCGGTGGATCGTTGACGGTTGTCAGTCTTTCGGGTCGTCGATCAAACGCTCGCCGCAGTGCTACGCTGTCGTTTGTCGAAACAGACCTGATTTCTCACGACAAATCGTGGCGGTAAACTGGTCTTCTTCGACGAATCGTCGCGCCAAACTGGTCTTCTTCGACGAATCGTGGACCCAAACCACCGGGCAGGGTTCCCGATTTCGGCGATGAACGGGTGGAACAGTGATGGTGTCCGCGCGAGGATCGACAGCATCGAGGCACCGACGACCGCGTCGCTGCTGTGGATCTCTGCTAACCCACGGAGTTTTGTTCATCCAATCGAACCACACAGCTGTGTGCCGGTACCCAACAGAAACGCATCCGATCGAGCCGGACTGTCAGCGCTGTCCCGCTCTCGTCGAGTCCCGGACCCAGATCTCGTGGGGAACCGGTCCGCTCGACGCGAGCGTCCTGGTGGTCGGCGAGGCCCCTGCGGCTGGTGACCCGACGGCCGATCGCTGGCAAGGCGGCAACCACACCGGCGCGGCCTACACTTCCCGCCACTCCGGTCGACAGATCAGGCAACTCATCGCCGGGGCGGGCTACGCCGAAGACGCCTACTACACAAACGCGGTCAAGTGCTTTCCTGCCGACGGAACCGGATCGAACCGCGAGCCGACAGCCGACGAACGAGCCACCTGTGCGAGTCACCTCCGCACGGAAATTGACGCTGTCGCCCCGGAGGCGATCGTTCCAACCGGCAAACACGCCACGAAATCGGTGTTCTCGCTTGCTGGCCGATCGCTGGACGGCTTTCTCGACTCGGTACTTACGCCGGTTCGCGCGGACGTATTCGACGCTCGTATTGTTCCGATCCTCCACCCCTCGTATCAGGCGGTCTGGCGTGCACGGCTCGGCTACGACGCTGACGGCTACCGACAGGCCGTCTCGGAGGCGATCGGCGGCGCTGAGATGGCTTGATGAATAGGGACGATCGATATCGCGATCGAGCCGATCGCCCACACGACGGGTAACGTTCTTACTGCGGGCGACCGATCCCTCGACTATGATCGACGACTGTATCTTCTGTCGCATCATCGACGGCGACATCCCCAGCCGAACCGTCTACGAAGACGAGGACGTCTTTGCGTTCTTGGATGTGAACCCGCTCGCCACGGGCCACACGCTCGTGATTCCAAAGGCTCACCACGAGCGGCTGGACGACCTTTCGACGTCGGCGTCTTCGAACCTGTTCGACGCGGTTCACGCGCTCACGCCGGCGATCGAAACTGCTGTCGACGCCGACGCAACCACGATCGGAATCAACAACGGCCCTGCAGCCGGCCAAGAGGTCCCACACGTTCACGTTCACATCGTTCCACGCTTCGAGAGCGACGGCGGTGGCCCGATCCATGCGATCGCACCTGATCGTCCCGATCCAAGTGATGATGAGCTTGACGGGACGCACAAGGCGATTGTTGAGGCGATCGATCAGTGAACACACCGAAACAGGCGGCGTTTGTATCATACGACAACATATTTGCATATCTTCGCCAGCGATACCCTGGAACAGAGCTCCTCGAATTGATCAATCCCGTTCCAGATCTGTCATAATTGTATACTGTGAGGATGTCGGTGAAGACCGCACTTAATCCGTCTTGTGGCCCTTCTAGGAAGTACAGTACTCGAAAGTACACAGTATGCGTCCGCTCTCATAAGCAGTGGACGTTCTCGTGACGGCAGATTGCCGTCCATTCCCGTGGTTTTGACCCCTCGTGGTTCGCATACATAGTCCAAACGCAGACTGCAATATCTAACTTACACAATGTCTCAGAACCACTCATCACAGTCACAACAAATCGACAAGTTACTACACGCACTTGCAGATCCACACTGTCGGACTACCCTCTGGTACTTGCAACACTCCGCGGACAGTGTCGTTTCGGTTCAAGACCTCACCGACGAGATCAGTACAGACGACCACGGCGGCACAACACAGCTCAGCATCAAATTACACCACTCAACGCTCCCCCGACTGGCAGATACTGGCGTCCTTGAGTACGATCCAACCGATCATACAGTCCGGTATCATGGCCATCCCAAACTGGAACCGCTCATGAATAGTATCTCTGAGTCGTTCCCCACGGCCAGCGACTAACCTCTGCACAGCGATGTTCCTGATCCAGTTGCACGCTGTCTGTCGGCGCAGACGCAGGTGTTCAGGAAGGGAGTGGAACTCGAAGTCCGATCGGGGTGTTGGTTACAGACCTCTCGATTTCACGGGAACGTAAGCTATCGTATTTCGTCCCAAATATTAGTACTGAGTCTGCATATACAATTGTAGTACCGGTGTTCGCCCTACTATTATCAGATCCAATAATTTATATACGATGTATTGGCACAATAGCATGTACGAATGAAGAGTCACGATCTGTCTGTGGCAACTGATTCGGCTTGTCCGGAATGCAGCGGGGCAGTTCGGGCAACTGACGGAGAGATGGTTTGCAGCCAATGCGGATTAATCTTGGACGAAGATCTGATCGATCGTGGACCTGAGTGGCGCTCATTCGCCGACGATGGCGAACAAAAGCAACGAACTGGTGCCCCACTCACACCAGCGCGTCACGATCGTGGGCTGTCGACAGAGATTGGCCGTCACCGATCGCCGTCACCTCGTCGGCGAAAGCGGATGGCCAGACTCCGCCGGCAACATCGTCGCGCACAAACTGCCTCGAAGCGCGATCGCAACCGGCGCAACTCATTTTTCGAGATCCGACAGCAGGTCTCGACGCTGTCGCTGCCGGATATGGTTCGTGACACCGCGTGTTCGATTTTCCGATCGTCGCAAAACGAGGATCTGCTCCAGGGCCGATCGCTTGAGGGATTTGCTGCCGCTAGTGTGTACGCTGCGTGTCGAATCGCCTCTGTTTCGCGCACAAAAGCTGAGATTCTCGCTGCGTCGAAAGCTACTGCGGCCGAACTCGACGCTGCCTTCGATGCGATCAACCGCGAGCTCGACATCCCGATCGGGCCGCCGTTACCGATCGAATATATCCCCCGGTACGCCACCGAACTCGAGCTTGACGCACAGGCTGAATCGTATGCGAGGAGACTCGCAATCGAGTGTCAGGAGTCTGGGCTCTCGAACGGCCGCAACCCCGCGGGTATTGCTGCAGCGTGCCTGTACACTGCAGGACTAGAACACGGGTATGCGATCACCCAGCAGGACGCTGCGACGGTTGCTGATGTCTCGCCAGTAACTGTGCGAAAGACGTACAAACGACTCGACGACGTAGAGTCTGCCGCTGATCGATCGCGCTGATCTGCCCTCCTCCGCAGCCGATCGCTTATGTACCATGGCGGCTTCACATCCGATACTGATGGCTTCCGCTCCAATCCCCGCGCTTGCAGATCGCGCAGCCGCCTGTGCGGATCGTCTTCGGGACGCTGAGTCGGTGCTTTTACTCTCTCACATCGACGCTGATGGGCTGACGAGTGCAGCAATCGCCGCAAGCGCGCTCGAACGCGCAGAAATTCCCTTCGCGGCAGGATTTGAAAAACAGCTTGACGCTGGGGCACTGGAGCGGGCGGCCGAGACAGCGCACGATACGGTTTTGTTCACGGATTTCGGGAGCGGACAACTTGACCAGATCGCGCCCCACGAGGCTGCCGGTGATTTCACACCCGTGATTGCCGATCACCACCAGCCGGCGGACGCAGAGACCACGTATCACCTCAATCCGCTGTTGGTCGGCATCGACGGCGCCTCGGAACTTTCGGGTGCTGGGACGACGTACGCGCTCGCACGGGCGCTTGACCCTGACGACAGTGACGAGAACAACCGCGACTTGGCTGCGCTTGCGGTCGTCGGCGCTGTTGGTGACATGCAAAGTGGCACTGACGGATTAACGGGTGCGAACGAGGCGATCGTGACCGAGGGTGTCGAAGCGGGTGTACTCGCAGTAAGCACTGACCTGACGCTGTACGGCAAACAGACCCGACCGCTGCCGAAGTTACTCGAATACGCTAGTGAGGCACGAATCCCCGGAATATCGAACGACCAGCGCGGCTCGGTTGAATTTCTCTCTGGGCTCGACATCCCACTCAAGAACGACGGTGAGTGGCGACGGTGGGTCGACCTCTCGGACGACGAGCGCCGGACGCTGGTTAACGCGCTCTTGCGCCGGGCAGTCGCAAGCGGCGTTCCGGCCGATCGGATCGACGACCTTGTTGGGACAACGTATCAACTCACACGTGAGGAACTCGGAACTGAGCTCCGCGACGTCAGCGAGTTCTCTACCTTACTGAACGCCACCGCCCGCTACGAGCGAGCAGATGTTGGACTGGCGGTGTGTCTCGGCGATCGTGAAGACGGGCTCACGGAGGCCAGACAGCTGCTTCGGAACCACCGTCGAAACCTCTCAGAGGGGTTACAGTGGGTCACAAGCGAGGGCGTTACGATCGAAGATAACGTCCAGTGGTTCGATGCCGGCACGCGAATTCGCGAGACGATCGTCGGCATTGTCGCCGGGATGGCTGTCGGTGCCAGTGGCGTTCGTCACGATCTCCCGATCATCGCCTTCGCGGAGAAATCTCCCGAAGAAATCAAAGTTTCCGCTCGTGGAAGTGGCTTTCTTGTTCGCCAGGGACTTGACCTCTCTGTCGTCATGCGCGAATCCGCACAGGCGGTTGGTGGGGATGGCGGCGGACACACCGTTGCGGCTGGAGCGACGATTCCTGCGGGTCAACAGGGGTCATTCGTTGCGGTGGCCGATCGACTGGTTGGTGAGCAACTTTCAGCGTAATACAAGGTGGAGCCTCCGGCCTCAAGGAGTGAACGTAGTGAACGAGTAGGCCGGAGAGGAAACCGACATAGCACGACACAACCACTATAGGACGGCTATCCGACTCCCAAAAGTATAAGAAGCGTTGGTATATAATCTGAAATATGGAAGTTCGACGCACCGCACCCGTCAAACTTGATGTTCCTGACAAGCGGTGCGAAGACTTTCACGAATCTGCCCAACAGTTTCTCTACTGTGCGAACCGTGCCGCAGAGTTCTGTTGGGATGATAGCGACTACAAACAGTGCATCACAGCCAACAGTACCGCACGAGACGCACTGTATGACGGCCTCCGTGCAGAAACCGACCTTACTGCAAACCTTGTTCAAGAAGCCATCCGACGTGCTGTACAAGCCATCAAAGGCTGCGTCGAACGGTGGAAGCAAGGCAAGCGTGTGAGCCAGCCGGAGTTTACGTCATGGAGTATGGTTTATGACAAGCGGAGTGCGACGTTCTATCGAAATAAAGTCTCACTTTCAACCGTCAACGGGCGTGTTGAGTGCGACTTTGAACTTCCCTCGGACAGCCCAACGCCATACGAGCAATACGTACTGTCTGAGGATTTCGAGTTCCGTGCAAGCACACTGCAATACGACAAAGCAACTGACGAGTTCTACTTCCATAGCACCACGCGGAAGTACGACACCGAAAACGACGGTGACACAGGCATAGAGGTTTCGGCAGATACCGGGCACCAAACAGTCCTCGGTATCGACCTCGGTGTGAACAGTCTCGCCGTTGCATCGACCGGACGATTCTGGAACGGTGACGACTACGATCACTGGTGTCGTGAGTTTGAAAAACGGCGCGGTGAGATACAACAGCGTGGAACGCAGGCCGCTCACAACGCTCTGCTTCGCCTCGGAAAGCGTGAACAAGCATGGCGGAAACAGTATCTTCATACAGTCGCTAACGAGATCGTCACTGAAGCTGTCGACCACGAGTGCAACCTAATCGTGTTCGAGGATTTGAGCGAAATTCGAGAGCGACTGCCACAGGCAAAGTGGCATCACATCTGGGCGTTTCGTCGGTTGGTTGAGTATGTCGAATACAAGGCACCAGAACAGGGTGTGTCGGTTGAACAGATCGACCCGAGCCACACGTCACAACGGTGTTCACGGACAGACTGTGGATTCACACATGAGGATAACCGCAATGGAGAGCAGTTCTGTTGCCTGAAATGTGGGTATGCGGTGAATGCGGATTACAACGCCGCAAAGAACGTCGGGATACGATACGCTCGGAAACAGAAACACAGACTCCGTTCGTCGCCCAAGTCGGCGGGCGGAGACGCACCAGTAGACGTGCGTTTGAATGGTGGGATGTTGAACGGCGAGAGTTACCAGCGTACTGCTGGCGACTGATTGCCGGGAGTCCACATCAAAGCCCCATCACCAGAAATCAAAGATTTCTGGTTAGCAGTCAGAGCTTCGCTCTGACGACACCCTCAAGGACTGAGGTGCGTAGCACCGAGGGAGTAGGGTGGGGTAGTTTACACTAGGCTGTCGGAGCAAACGCTAGTACAACTCTAGGTGGCTCACTCGGCCGATCGGCCGAGGTCCCGAAAGACAACTCGGTAGTCCTCAGACGTCAGATTCTCAGCCACTTCAATGAACTCTTCATCCAGATCGTCGATCCGATCAAGCAAATCTGTGTAGTCTTCGCTCTCGGCCAGTTCGCTGGAAGATTTCTCAGACTCGAGTAGTGCCCGTTTCGATGCCAACGCGGTGGCCTCCTGGAGCAATCCGTCGTATTCCGACCGGACAAACAACTTTTCGACCGCCTGACGGAGATCGCTGCGGGTGACCGGCTTGACGATGTACAGGTCAAATCCCATGTCGACAATGTCAAAGTCTGGTTCCACGCCAGTGACCATTCCAACGCGGCAGTCCAGTTCGTTGTTATTGATTACTTCGAGCACATCAGAGCCTGGACCGTCTGGCAACCGTCGGTCGAGCAACACGACTTCGAACGCTGTTTGGTCAGCACGCTGGAGCAGCTCAATCGCGTCCGCGGCGGTGTGAACGGTCTCGATCGTGTACAAGTCCGCAAGGAACTGCTCGTATAGCCCGGCGATTGATTCATCGTCCTCAACGACGAGGACGCGGCGGTCACCCATCAGCCGATCACCCGCAGACGACCCGTCACAGCTCTGCTCGAGGTCTTCCCGTTCGCCCGGCACATATGTATTAATGTCCTCAGTTCAGACGATATAAACCTAACTGAACGATCGGTTCACTTCCGTTGTGACACAGATCTCGGAGACGACTTCCTATCGGTGTTGATAGCCGGTGGTATCTTTTAGGAGGGGAGCATAGAACTGATAACTACACATGTCGGACATTATCAAAACCGGCGTCGATGGTCTCGATTCGATTCTCGACGGTGGAATTGTTCCACGATCAACTGTCCTTGTCAGCGGCAACCCTGGCACTGGCAAGAGTATCTTTGGGATTCAGTACCTGTACACTGGAGCGATAGAGGAGGACGAACGCGGGATCTACATCTCTTTTGAAGAGAATCAAGATGACATCCGCCGTGCGGCCGAAAGCGTTGGGATGGAGCGCTGGGGTTCACTCGTCGAAGAAGGCCAAATCAAAGTATATGACAAGCGTCAGATGCTCAAAGAGGGCGATTTTACCGCGACGATGGATCTCTTGCTCGAGGATTTCGCCGATGAAGAGTACGATCGGCTCGTGCTCGACTCGCTAACCATGTTCCAGCTGTTTTTCGACAACGAAAAAGAAAAACGCACGTACCTCCTGAAATTCTCAGATATTCTCAAACAAAACGGACTCACCTCGCTGCTGATCAACGAACAGGGCGCGGTGTTCCCCGAGACCGAGATTGGCCTCGAGAACTTCCTCACCGACGGAAATATCTACTTCATTCAGACGCCGACCGACTCCGGCGTGAACCGCTACGTCTGGGTCGCGAAGATGCGCAAACAGAACATCAACACTGATATCTTCCCGATGGAGATCGGCAACGGCGGGATCACGGTGTTCGAAAAGGCCGGTGGCTTCTCGATGATGGGCGGCGATAGCGCACCTGGGTTCTGATCGACTCTACGAGACGCTATGGAGCTTGGCCCCGGCGCAGTCTAGAAATTGCCTCGTATTCACGCGTCGGACATCGTCCGCCAGACGTCGTCGAGTTTGTTTTTCACCGCCGATCGCTCTGAAATTTCGACGGTGACCCCACCAACAAAATTGATCTCGACTTCGTCGACGTTGCGACGGTAGACTTTGATGCGACGGTGTTCATCTGAAAGCGGACGATCGTGAAGCTCGAGCAGTTCGGTTTCTGTGAGCTCATTGATCCGCCGGTAGCAGGTGGCGATCGGGACATCAAGCTGGTCGCTGATCTCCTGGGCCGATTTCGGTTCGCTAGTCGCCGCGAGGATATCGGTGTTGTATTTGTTCCCGAGTATCTCGATGAGCTCCTCCGATACCATTCGATGATAATTGCGCAGGTAAAGTAAAAAAGGGTGTCGGTGGCGATTTTTAAAATCATAATTTGTTCCGTTATCATATTGGGTAGCTGACTTGGTTCGGTGCCGTACATCCCACGTGGATCTGTCTCTCTATCATCGAACCATCCAGATTATTGTGCGAATTTGGGTGTGTCCATCGTGACGAACTTGGGTGAAAATACGGGAGTGTTGTCGGCAGTGGTCGGCCACCGTGAGAATATCAATGATGATATCCACCTGCAGATTTCACCAATCGATCAATATTTGTACCATCGGTCTAAAACCCCAAATTCAGCGTTTAGAGAGTCTGAGAAGCCATTATCATTATTGGTATTTTAGAACGCACTTTTATGACTATATTCAGACTTCGTTTGGATAACGTCTGCTTTCGACCGCAGACGACACGAGACAATGTTCGAGAAAATCACAACGTCGGAGGATCGAGGTCAGGTGGGGATCGGGACCCTCATCGTGTTTATTGCGATGGTGCTGGTCGCAGCAATTGCGGCTGGGGTGTTGATCAACACGGCCGGCTTCCTCCAAGCGCAAGCGGAGGCAACGGGTGAAGAGAGTTCAGAACAGGTCAGCGATCGGGTTGATATCGTTTCGGTTGTCGGGACCGCAAACGCCAGCGAACAAAAAATTGAGGAACTGAACCTCTCTGTTCGACGCTCTCCCGGTGCGGGTGACATCGATCTAAGTAATGTAATCATTGAGGTGTTTGCCAACGGTGAATCGGCAACGCTGACCAATGGTTCTGCAGACGGCGAGTTCGAGATTATCAACATCCAGGGTGACGATGATGAAACGCTGAGCAGCAGCGATGATCGCGCTGAGCTGGCGTTCAATCTCTCCGCTGATGTCGCTGATTCGGCTCAGTTGGAGCCCGGAGACTCAGTGACGGTCACCGTCACGACTGCGGCCGGTGGATCGGCGTTCGTTGAAAAACGAGCCCCGAGCACGGTTGAGGCTGGCAATTCATACCGGTTGTAAACTAGACTGACAATACAATTTACAATCAATGTTTACTCAAGAAACTGACAGAGGTCAGGTGGGGATCGGCACGCTCATCGTGTTCATCGCGATGGTATTAGTCGCAGCAATTGCGGCTGGGGTGTTAATCAACACGGCTGGCTTCCTCCAAGCGCAAGCAGAGGCAACGGGTGAAGAGAGTTCAGAGCAAGTCAGCGATCGGGTCCAGGTCTCGAGTGTTGCCGGCGTCGCTGCCGAGGATGATACCACTGACGATGACTTCGATAGCGACATTTCGGAGCTGAATATAATCGAAATCTCGGTATTCCGCAGTCCGGGAGCGGATAATATCGACTTAACGAACGCGATCGTTGAGGTATTCTCCGAAGGAAACTCTTCGACGTTTACCCACACCGGTGAAACATTCGGCCCGAGCGCAGAACTGAATCGGACCGGATCTGGAGATATCGCGCCGAGTTCCTTCGATGACAACGGCGACGCTGGCTTCGTCATTCAGGGAATCCAAGGCGACAGCAACGACACACTCTCTGATTCCAGCGACAGGGCGAAACTCCTGTTCTTGATGAACGACGTCGGCGAGACGCTCGGTCCAGGCGATCAGGTCACGATCACGATCACGAGTGGTGACGGCGGCTCGGCATTCGTCGAGAAACGCGCCCCGAGCACGATCGAAGACGGATCCACGGTTAGGCTGTAGATAGCAACAATGTTCACAAATACAAACGACACTGACAGAGGTCAGGTGGGGATCGGTACGCTCATCGTGTTTATCGCGATGGTGCTGGTCGCAGCAATTGCGGCTGGGGTGTTGATCAACACGGCTGGCTTCCTGCAGGCACAGGCGGAGGCGACAGGCGAAGAGAGTTCAGAGCAAGTCAGCGATCGGGTTGAGGTTATCTCGGTCGTGGGTAACACGAACGCGACTGGTGAGACTGGCGATGTCGTCGACCAGCTTGACATCTCGGTCCGGCGTGCTCCTGGTGCTGATAATATCGATCTCAACAACTCGATCGTCGAGGTGTTTGCGAACGGGAACTCCTCGACGCTGACGTTCGACGCCGGCACCGCAGATGCAAATAACTTCAGCGTATCGATGATTCAGGGGACCGACAACACGCTTGCGGACAGCAGCGATCGGGCTGAGTTGACAGTCAACCTCGATGCCAACGGACAGTCACTCGAAGAGGGTGACTCGGTAACGGTCACGATCACGACCGCTGCCGGTGGCACGGCGTTCGTCGAAAAGCGCGCGCCGAGCACGCTCAGCGCCGACGAGTCGTACCTCCTATAAAATCACCAACACACAACCATACTCATGTTTACAAACGATACTGATAGGGGTCAGGTGGGAATCGGCACGCTCATCGTATTCATTGCGATGGTGTTAGTCGCGGCGATCGCGGCTGGGGTGTTGATCAACACGGCTGGCTTCTTGCAGGCACAAGCAGAAGCGACAGGCGAAGAGAGTTCAGAACAAGTCAGCGATCGGGTCCAGGTCTCCTCAGTAACCGGCAGTGCGGTCAATCAAACTGCTAGTGATGTTGCGGATGCCTCTAACCTCAGCTTGATCGAACTGACGGTGTTGCGCAGCCCCGGGGCTGACGATATTGATCTGACGAACGTGATCATCGAGGTGTTTGCGAACGGCGAATCGGACACGCTCACCTTCGTCGGTAGCGACGAGAGTGACGTGATCCCTGCCAGCGATGACGTCACCGCTGGCGAGAACAGTAGTGGTACCTTCACCACCAACGATGGCTCTGACTTCGGGATCCAGGATATCCAGAATGCTGACGACGCGTCGCTTTCGGACAGCAGCGATCGCGCCAGTCTGTTCTTCTTCCTGGACAACATCAACGACGAGGCGACCCTTCAGGAGGGCAACACGGTGACGATCAGCATCACGACCGCTTCCGGTGGCACGGCGTTCGTCGAAAAGCGGGCACCGAGCACGATCGAATCCGGACAGACGTACCGGCTGTAGCGCTGTCCGATCGCTATTTTGATTTTTTCACCTGTATGGTGCGCTGTGTTTACTGTCAAATTATCTAAACTGATATTTTAAACTCTTGTTTTATATCAGATGAAAATTAACTCATCGCTACCGCCTAGCGGGTCGTCACCGGCGCGTTGGGACAATCGAACTATGTTCGAAACTACAACCGACAGAGGTCAGGTGGGGATCGGCACCCTCATCGTGTTCATCGCGATGGTGTTAGTCGCGGCGATCGCGGCTGGGGTGTTGATCAACACGGCTGGCTTCTTACAAGCGCAGGCAGAGGCAACGGGTGAAGAGAGCTCCTCACAGGTGAGCGACCGCGTGCAGGTATCGACGGTAACTGGAACTGCCGGTAACGGGAGTAATAATCTCACTGAGGGTGAGATCGATCGAATCCGGCTCACTGTTTTCCGGAGTCCCGGCGCAGATGACATCGACCTAACGAACGGAATTATCGAGGTCTTTGCGAACGGTGAATCAGATACGCTGACACACGACGGCGCAGGTAGCTTCACCGAAGGTGACCTGGTCGATCCATCCAGCGGTACGATTGGATCTGGTAGCTTCTCAATCGTGGACGTCCAAGGCGCAGACGACGGCTCACTCGCTGATTCCAGCGATCGAGCACAGCTCGTGTTCGATCTCTCCGACATCAGCTCAGATGCGGCACTCGATACCGGCAATACGGTCACGGTGAGTGTCACGACCGCATCTGGCGGCACGGCATTCGTTGAAAAGCGTGCACCGAGCACGATCGAAAACGACGAGACGTACCGCCTCTAACCCCCTACGATCGCAGTAACACCTTTTTATTACAGCCCCAACAGACACCCAGAGCCATGCCATCCGACGACAACAATAACAACAAACAGCGCCGATCGGTTCTCGACCCCGATGAACTGGACATCTCCCGCCGTGAGGAGGTCGCCGAGATCGACGACGGCCGCTACGTCGTCTCGCCGGATGGAAGCAAACCACGAGTCGATCCCGAGTCGATCGAACGCCAAGACTGGCTCCAGCGCGATCGCGACGACGAGGCGTCGCCAGCGTCTCGGAGTGCGCGATCGGAGGCACCCGGCCACGATCCTCCCAGCGGACCGTCTGCGGGATCGTCTCCGGCTCGATCGACAGACGCTCCGGAAATCTCTGCTCAGGATGTGAGCCGGTGGCTTGCCAGGTCATTCGCGCGAAACCGTGGGCAGTATGGCTTCGATCTGACCGTTGACATGGAAGGAAATGTCAAGCGGACGCGTGCGGCATCGAACGACATCGGTGAGGCGCTCGAGTCGATGCTGCGGTGGTATGCCGACCAGGCGACCGACGACCTGCCGCCAGAGCGCGTAGTCGGGATCCTCCTTGCGGCAACCGACATGGAAGTACAGTACCCAGTCCAAAGCGTGTATACGCTCGTCAAACGCCACGGGCTCACGCCCGAGGACTCGATCGCAGACCTCCTTCAGGCGGTCCGCACGGAGGGATACATGGCCGTCCCACCATCAAAAACCGACTGACGACCCTACTTCTCAGCGATGATAATCGTGGGCGAGCGTTTAAACGGGATCCATCGCCTCTGTAGAATATATGCCGAAGCGAGTGCTTATCGCAGACGACTCGGAGTTTATGCGCAACCTCCTCCGGGAGATCCTCGCCGACGACTTCGAGATTGTCGGAGAGGCCGAAAACGGGGTCGAGGCTGTCAACCTCTACGAACAGGAACGCCCGGATATCGTCATGATGGACATCGTGATGCCAATCCGAAGCGGCATCGAAGCGACCACGGAAATCACCCAGAGCGACCCCAACGCGAAGGTGATCATGTGTACCAGCGTTGGCCAGGAAGAAAAAATGAAAGAAGCGATCAAAGCTGGCGCGGACGGATACATCACGAAGCCGTTCCAGAAGCCGAACGTTCTCGATGCTATCAACGACGTGGTCCCCGCGTAGATGAGACTCGACATCCGCGAACTTGGCCAGTTCAACCGGCTTGCCTCGAACGGCGCCAAGCGCGCTGCCCGATCGCTCAGCCAACTCACCGGGACCGACATCACCGTCGAGGTGACTGATGTGAGTCTCGTGACGAACGAGGTGCTTGCGGAGACGTTCAGCGGATACGAGTTCGTTGGCGTTCAGGTTGGCCTCGCAGGTGGGTTGGCTGGTGAGACTGTTCTTGCCTTCGAGCGATCGAACGCACAGACGTTGCAGTCGCTGCTGTTAGATACGTCCGGAGCGGACCGATCGCTCGCCCAAAGCGGCGTTTCAGAACTGGGCAACATTATGATCGGCGGCTTCATCGACGGGTGGGCAAATCACCTCGGAGAGGCGATCAATATGACGCCGCCGACATATCTAGAGGCGCAGGGCACCCGAATTCTCCCTCGCGAGACGATTCGGGCGGCCGGTGACAAGGGCGTCTTTTTGTTCGAAAGCCGTCTCGAAGCGCTGAACGAAAATCTCGATTTTTCGATCTACATGCTTCCAGAATACGGCGAATTCGTCCAGATGCTCTCACGGAGTCCAACAGAGCCAGCGATTCCAGCGAACAAGCTCCGGGCGTTCGACGGCCTCGCAAAGCGCGGAGCCCACCGCGCCGCCGAACAGATCGGGATGATGACGGGGATAGCTACCGATGTCAACGTCAGCCAAATCAGGTTTGTGCCCCTGGCTGACGTCCCTGCGAAGGTCGGCGACGATCGCTCGGTCGGTGTCGTGTTTGCTCTCTCTGGAATGCCGAGCGGCTATCTTGTCATTCTGTTCGACGAACTCTCTGCTGGGAGTGTTGCCGAAGCGATGATGCCCGGCGGGATGGCTGAAGACGGAATCGGGCCAATGACCGAAGGAGCGGTCAAAGAGCTCGGCAATATCATGACAAGCGGCTTCATCGACGGGTGGGCGAACGTATTGGGGACGAGCATCGAGCACTCTCCGCCCAACTACATCCACGATATGAGCTCGTCGATCATGAGTCCTGTCGTCGCGAAACTCGGGCAACGACAAGAGTACGCGTTCGTTATCGACTCGACAATTGAACTGGACGGCCGAACTGGCCAGTGTGACATTTACGCGCTTCCCGATGAGCGCGAACTCGCAAAAACCCTCTCTGCGTTGCCTGCGGGGTAACTGTGGCCACTGATCTGGTCGGCACGGACAATCGACACGCCTCCCGTGAAAAGGTCGGGATCGCTGATCTAGCCGTTGTCACCGACGACACACAGCTCATTACCAGTGGCCTCGGGTCCTGTCTGGCAGTTGTCCTGTTCGACCCAAAACAGGGCGTGTCAGGGCTGCTTCATGCGATGTTACCACGGGCATCGGAGGCTCGTGATTCGAAACCACCAAAGTTCGTCGATACCGGGATTGACGCACTCGTCTCAGAGATTGAGGCTGCTGGGGGAGACCCAACGCGGCTGCAGTCGTGGCTGGTCGGCGGCAGCCAGATGCTCGAATTTTCCGGTGGAGACGACAGCATTGGTGCTCGAAACATTGATGCCGCCAGACGCATCCTCTCGTCTCGGTCGATTCCAATCGTCGATGTGGATGTCGGCGGTTCTCACGGCCGTTCGATCGCCTTCCGGCCGGCCGAGCAGTCGCTGGCGGTCCGAACCGCGGATGGGAGTACAAAAACGCTGTCGTAGTGGTCGTGTGTCGTGGCGTTCGCAACTGCTCCGTTTTTTCGCTGGCTATTGTTGTAAATCTCAACGATGAAATTCGGAGAGATGCTTTGAAGTACGTACCCAGAGTTGTCTCTGATAATGGGCCTCGGTTTGTCGCTTGTGAGTACGCTCCCGGCGCTGTCTGGCGGAGGCCTGGGCGGTATCGAACAGATACTGTTCGGGCCGGTTGCGTTCGGCTCTGTCGGGATAGTTGGTGCCAGCATTCTCGAACGCATCCTGGATAACGGCGATACCGACGGGTCTGACACCGACGGCACCGGTGGTGACGCATTGATGGACGACGCGGGTGGCGGCGCCTTCGGTGATATGGGCGGTGGCTTCGACGACTTCGACGACATGGACGGCTTCGATGACGGTATGGGCGGGTTAGACGGCGGCGACGACGGTGGTGCCGCGCTCGACGAACTCGAACACAAAGTCGACGAACTCGAAAACGAGGTCGGTAGTCTCTCCTCGACGGTCAACACCGTTCGCAGTGAAAACGAGGAGATATCTGGCCGGGTTGAGGATGTCGAAGAAGACATCCGAAACCTGTTGGACATCTACGAGATGGTCACCCGCGGGATCAACCCTTTTGTCGACGATACCGGGGGGGATTTTGACCTCGGTGGCGAGGGGTCGCTGGGGTTGTTCGACTCGGGTGACAACGATGAGGCGGCCGACGCCGAGGAGGTGGATGAATCAATTATGAGTGCTGATGCGGAGGGCTTCTTTGACGAGGAGCTCGCCGAAGACAATGCCGACGAGTTCGGCGACGACCTTGAATCAGAAGAGATGAGCGACCAAACTGACTCCGGCGGTAAGACGTTTAGTGAACTGAAAGAAGAGTACGATTCCGGCGAGGCCGAGTGGGCCGATGATGACGAGAGCTTTGACGATACGCTCGAGGAGGAGACGGATGACGATGGACTCGGTGACTTTGCTGAGGAGGGCTTCGAAGACGATACCTTCGGCGACGATTTCGGCGATCCGATTGAAAACGGTTCCTCGGCTGGATCGCCGTCGATCGAGACCGAAGCCGATCCAGAGCCCGAGCCTGAACCCACAACGGCTGATCACACTGGCGACGGATTTGAGCCTGAGGACGCCCGTGGCAAGGCAAGCGCCGCTGGCAGCTTCCAGTTCGTTAGCCCTGACCAGCTCTCAAGCGGCGGCGAAAAGCCATACCTCACTGAGCTTCCTGGCGACTACGTCGGCGACCTCGTTGTGATGGAGTGGCTCGAATTCCTCGTCGGCAAATCGACGGTCACCGACGCCGCCCGAGCGGTGAACTACTACGAACGAATCGAGTGGATCGGCGCCGATGTGGCCGACCAGCTTCGATCGTTCCTTTCGGGCTTTGGCGACATCGATCGCAACAAAGTCGACAGACCCGGAACTGAACACTTAGCGCGCAACCACCACATCAAGAGTCTCAAATATATCATGCAGCTCAACGGGACGACCGCGACATCGGTCATCCTCGATCGCTGGGATACGTTGTCTGGACAGGCTGGAAACAACGGTGAGTTCTAACATCGATATAGACAACATATGGGATTCAGTGTCAGTGCCTCGACTGGAATCGTCATCGTGGGGTTGTTCCTCGCGTTCGGGATGTTTTACCCGACGATGGCGAACGGACTCGAGGCGGTTTCGGGCGCTGAATCCGACCGGACCGATCGATTCCTCGACCAGCAAAACACTGAGATCGAATTGCAGAACGCGACAAAACAGGACGGGGGTGACGAGTGGACGGTCACCGTCACTGTTACAAACACCGGTGCCACGGCGCTGTCTGTCGAGACAGTCGACCTGCTCATCGATAACCAATACATGAATACAACAACGACGGCCGTGGAGGACAACGAGACCACGGGTCTGTGGCTACCGAGTGAAGCGCTGGAGATTCAAGCGACTGTTGACACTGAACCAGCGCGAGTGACCGTCGTCACCGACCACGGCATTCGTGTCTCCAGTACGATCGACGGAGGTCCCTGACCGATGGCGAGCGTTTCAACGTCTCATCTCATCATCTTTGTTGCGAGTCTCGTCGTCGCCGCCGGTGTCGTCGGGACGTTGACCACCGGGGTCGATCGGGTGTCGAATGCGGTTCAAGACGGTAGCCTCGACGTGAGCCAACAGGTTCGGACAGATGTAACTGTCATCAGCGATCCAAAAAGCGACGTTCACAACGAATCTGCAGCAACCGTCACCATCTACGTTCGCAACACCGGCTCACAGACCATACCGGTCCGTGGATCGGCCGTCGACGTCCTGTTAAACGGCGAGTACAAGACCGGGGGCGACCTTGATATCGAACTCGTCTCAGACAGTGACAATCCCGACGTGTGGCGGCCCGAAGAGGTGGTTGCGATCACGGTTTCGGATACGGGAATCGAGACGGACAACCGACTGTTCCTCACAGTCAACGGCGACGAGGAAATATTCGAATTCAGAGCATGAGTACCGCACGACGCAACCTAATTTCACTAGGATTGGACGACCACGATCGGCTGAACAAGGAACTCGGTGGTGGAATCCCCCACGGCAGTATCGTCCTCATGGAAGGCGACTACGGGGCGGGCAAAAGCGCCATCTCTCAGCGGTTCAGCTACGGGTTCTGTCAAACCGGCGCCTCGGTCACAATGTTGTCGACTGAGTTGACCGTCAGTGGCTTTATCGACCAGATGCATTCACTTTCATACGACGTTGTGAAGCCGCTTCTCAACGAGCAGCTGTTGTTTCTTCACGCCGACATCGACAGCGCGGGTGCACTGACCGGATCTGGCGGTGATGGGGAGCGAAAGAAACTCCTCAAACGTCTCATGGAGGCCGAAACGATGTGGGAGCCAGACGTCGTCATTATTGACACGTTCGACGCAATCCTCCGCAATGACCCGACGTTCGAGGCGCTCGTCAGACAAAATGAGGAGCGCCAAGCCGCGTTGGAGATTATCTCGTTTTTCAGAGATATCATCTCTTCGGGGAAGATCATCGTGTTGACCGTCGATCCATCCGCGGTCGACGACGAGGCGATCGGGCCGTTCCGATCGATCGCCGATGTCTACCTCGAACTGCAGATGGTGGAAGTTGGCAACGACATCCGCCGGCAGGTCCAGGTCAAACGGTTCGCTGGGATGGGCGAACAAGTTGGGGACACAATCGGCTACTCGGTCCGATCTGGAACCGGTATTGTCATCGAGAGCAGAAGCGTCGCGTAATCACCACCAACCGGAGCCACCATGACCGATCAAGGCCAACCCCGACCCTCAAACGAACTTAAGCAGCTCGCGATGCGCCGGCCGCATCTCCGCGAGCACCTACTGAAGTTCAAACAGATCACCGGGGAGTTCCCGATGCTGATCGAGGAGGCCGACAGCGAATACGAGGCCGATCGGCCGAACGTGATCTATCCCGTAGGCGGCCCAATCTTCACCCATGTTTACGGCGACGTTGGCCAGGACACGAAGTACTACGCCGTTGAGCCGACGATTTCAGAGGATGAATCTGTCATCCTCGAGCGGGTCAAACGAAAACTGCTCGCGATGAGCGGTCACCGAAGCACCCCAGAAGACGAATCGGGCTACGACGACCTGATCGAAGAACTCCTCGAGGAAGTCACGTACATCAACGACGGGAATACGACGTTTTACGATCGGGTCAAACAGCTGTGGAACTTCGGCAAGATCGAGGTGTCGCGGCCAACGTACGAAAGCATCCGCTACCGGCTCAACCGCGATATCGTTGGGCTCGGGCCGCTCGAACCGGTAATGCGGGACCCAGCTAACGAGGATATTCACGTCATCGGCCCCAAGGAGTGTCACGTCGACCACGGTGTCTACGGCATGTTAGAGACGACGGTCGACTTCGGGACGCCACAGGAGTTCGACAGCTGGCTTCGGAACATGGGCGAACGGATCGGCGATCCGGTCTCTGATTCGGATCCGATCGTCGACTCGACGCTCCCGGACGGCTCACGTATCAACATCATCTACTCCGATGACGTCTCGATCAAGGGCTCCTCGCTCACGATCCGGCAAAGCGAGGGGGTTCCGCTGTCGATAAACCAGATTACGAACTGGGGGACGCTCAGTCCCGAACTGGCGGCGTATCTGTGGTTGTGTCTGGAGAACGAACAGACCGTATTCGTTGTCGGCGAGACTGCCTCAGGTAAGACGACGACGCTCAACGCCATTTTGTCCTACATCCCGAGTGATTCGAAAATCTACACTGCTGAAGACACCGCTGAGGTGTTGCCCCCACACGACACGTGGCAGCAGCTTCTCACCCGTGAGGGCGGCAGTGAGGAGACGAGTGAGGTCGATATGTTCGACCTCGTCGCGGCGGCACTTCGGTCCCGTCCGGATTACATCATCGTCGGGGAGGTTCGTGGTGCGGAGGGACGCATGGCGTTTCAGGCCGCCCAGACGGGCCATCCGGTTATGCTGACCTTCCACGCGTCTGATATTGTCTCGATGATACAGCGGTTTACCGGCGATCCGATCAACGTTCCCGAGACGTTCATGGACAACGCCGACGTGGCGCTGTTCCAAAACCGCGTCAAACAGGGCGACAAGGTTCTTCGTCGGGTGACGAGCGTCCAGGAGATCGAAGGCTACTCGAAAGAGATGGACGGCGTCGTCACCCGTGAGGTGTTCTCGTGGGATCCTGTCGAGGACGAGATCATTTTCCAGGGGATGAACAACTCCTACGTGCTCGAAGAGCAGATCGCAACACTGCTTGGGTACGCCGACACTCGCGACATCTACGATGACCTGCAGTTCCGCGCGGAGCTCACAGAGCGGATGATTCAGGAGGGCATTCTCGGCTACCACGAGGTGAATGAAACCATCAATGCATTCCAGCGCGACGGTGTCGAAGGACTTCCGTTCTCGATGTCACGCTCGCAGTTCTAATATGTCTACCTCCTCCGCCGAAAAGATCACCAGCCAACTCAATACGATTCTCTCGTTCATTGGCTCACTGCTTGCCTCGTACGACAAATTAGAGATATCAAAGCGCAAGTACGTGTTTCTCATTTTGGTGCCGTCACTCGTCTTTGCGCTCATCTCGATCGGGCTCGCCATCTGGCTCCCGCTGCCGTTGGCTGCCAGGCTGCCGATTCCGTTGTTGGGACTTTTGTTATTCATCACGGCGGTCGTCTACCCGAAGATCTACGTCAGCCAGCGCCGCATTGCGATCGAAAACCAATTCCATCTCGTCATGACCCACATGACGGTGCTGTCGACCACCAACATCGATCGGATGGCCGTCTTTCGCACCCTCGCCAGCGAGGATGAATACGGCGTTCTCGCCGAAGAACTTGGACGCGTGGTCTACCTTGTTGACACGTGGAATCAGAGCCTCGACGATGCGCTTCGCCGCCGTGCACAGGAGGTCCCGAGTAAGGCGTTAGCGGACTTTTTTGAGCGGCTTGGGTACACCATCGGTGCCGGCCAAGCACTCCACGAGTTTCTGTTCAACGAACAGGAGGTGATGATCGAAAATTACATTACGATATACGAGGGCGCGTTGCGGAACCTCGAAGTCATGAAGGATCTGTACATGTCGATGATCCTCTCGATGACGTTCGCGCTCGTATTCGCGATCGTCTTGCCGATCCTCACCGGCGTGAATCCAACCCTGACTGTCGCCGGCGTGATTGGCATGTTCGTGTTCGTCCAAACAGGGTTCTTTTTTGTCATTCGAACAATGGCACCGTTTGATCCGGTGTGGTACTTTCCGGAGAATCGATTCTTTGACAATCGTGGCCTGTGGGGTTCACTCGCTATCGGCGCGTTTGGCTCAATGTTACTCATCGTTTTCATGGGGCTGGGCTTCGTCGGGATCGGTCCCGGTCTACCCGGACTGTTGTTTTTCATCGACAGTCCCCCGCTGCCACTGTACATTGCGGTGCCAGTGACGCCGCTTTTGATCACCGGCGTCGTCATGCGTCGCGAAGAGAAGTTTATTCACGAACGCGACCAGCAGTTTCCGAGCTTTATTCGCGCACTTGGGGCGGCCGAAACCGCAAAACAGTCCACGACGTCGAAGGTGCTCGAAACGCTTCGAACGAAAGATTTCGGTGGGCTCACGCCGGGGATCAATCGGCTGTATCGCCGGCTAAAGCTTCGGTTAAATCCTGATCAATCTTGGCACGAGTTCTCGACTGAGTGTAAGTCCTATCTCATCCAGAAGTTCAGCGAGATGTATCTCGTTGGTCGACAGATGGGTGGCGATCCTCGCCAGCTCGGCGAGCTGATCAGCAAGAACATGAACACGGTCAACCAGCTACGCGAACAGCGCCGACAGGCGGCGACGACGCTCATCGGGTTGCTGTACGGGATCACTGCCGCAGCGACGTTCGCGTTTTTCATCGGCCTTGAGGTCGTGAACATCCTCGCAGAGCTGTCGGGCGACCTCACCGCCGAACAGTTCGACTTCGGCCGGATCATCTACGCCGGCGTCTACGACATTCCAGTCATCGAGTACCTGTTGTTGCTCGTCATTCTGTTCAACGCCGCGCTGTCTGCGCTCATGATCCGATCGATCGACGGCGGCAACAAAGCGACTGCATATATCCACTTTGTTATGCTGACCTGGCTTGGGTGTCTCACTGCGATCGGGACGCGGTTCGTCGTCAACGGGATCCTCTCGATCTGAGCCCGCTCTCCTTTCAGGTCGATCGCCATCCGCAGGCTTTACGCACTCGCCAGTAAACCCGCCACTGTGAGCACACACTTTCCACACTTCGAGGTAATCCCGGCCGTCGACGTTCAAGACGGCGAGGTCGTCCAGCTCGTCGCCGGCGAGCGCGGGACCGAAACCCGCTACGGTGACCCTGTCGAGGCAGCGACAAACTGGGTCGACGCCGGCGCGGAGACGCTTCACCTCGTTGACCTCGACGGCGCGTTCGAGGGCGAACGAGTCAACAAGGCTGCTTTCGAGGCAGTGATCGACGCGGTGTCGGTCCCAATACAGATCGGCGGTGGAATTCGAAGTGCTTCGGACGCGTTCGACCTGCTCTCGATCGGCGTCGATCGGGTCATCCTCGGAACCGCCGCCGTCGAGCGTCCGCCGATCGTCGAAGCAATCTCTGCGGAGTATCCTCGATCGGTCATGGTGAGCCTCGACGCAAAAGACGGCGAGGTCGTCGTCTCGGGGTGGACCGAACGGACAGGGCTTGACCCCGCTGAAGCCGCGACGCGGTATGAGGATCTCGGTGCGGGCGCGATCCTCTTTACTGATGTTGATGTTGAGGGCCAACTCGAGGGTGTCAACACTGAACTCGTCTCGCGGGTCTGTGCGGCCGTCGATATTCCGGTCGTCGCAAGCGGCGGGGTCGCGACGATCGACGACATTCGTGCGCTCAAAGACGCCGGCGCGGCCGCGGTCGTCGTCGGGACCGCGCTGTACGAAGGGTCGTTCACGCTCGAAGCGGCGCAGTCGGCTGTCGATCGGTGAGGTCGTTCTGACGGTCAGTCGGCTATCGATCGTTGCGTGCGCTGTCCGCGACGGGCAGTCGGCTGTCGATCGCTTCGCCGCGCACGCGACGGTAACCAATATACCTGTGGGCCACAGAATCGTGGTATGGGCGATCGACACGCCGCAATCAGCCGCGAGACCGCCGAGACGACAATCGAGCTTGACCTTTCGATCGATGGTGACGGCGAGTCGTCGATCGACACCGGGATCGGCTTCTTCGACCACATGCTCGAAGCATTCGCCAAACACGGGCTCTTCGACCTTGAGGTGACCTGCGACGGCGATCTGTACATCGACGACCACCACACCATCGAAGACGTAGCGATCGTCCTGGGGGAGGCATTCGCGGACGCGCTCGGCGACAAGCGCGGCATCGTCAGATACGCCGATCGACGCGTCCCCCTAGACGAGGCCGTCGGCTCAGTTGTTGTCGACGTAAGCGGCCGACCGTACTTCTGCTTCGAGGGGTCGTTCTCGCAGGCGTCGATTGGTGATTTCACCAGCGACATGGCGCGGCACTTCGTCGAATCGCTGGCGATGAACGGCGGGTTGACGATCCACGCCGCCGTGACCGGCGAAAACGCCCACCACGAAGTTGAAGCGCTGTTCAAGTCGCTGGCACGGGCGCTCGACGACGCAACGCGGATCGACGAGCGTCGATCGGACACCCCGAGTACGAAAGGGTCACTTTGAGCACGGCGATCCCCTACGGTTAAGCCGGCTGGCCGTCGATCACGGACAAGCGATGTTCGACGAGATCATGGAGAAGTTCGAGGGCAGCCCAAGCCAACAGGCAGTCATCCGGCTGTTACTCGAACGCGGGTTTTCGGTCAACGAGGATGGACGGGTCGTCTCCGGGGGCATCGAGATTCCCTACACTGGAATCGCCCGCGAGATCGGCGTCGATCGCCGTGTCGTCGATTCGACGACAGACGCGATCCTCTCGGACCCTGAGTTGGCCCGCATTTTCACGAATATCTCTTCGATCCCCAGCCTCATGGACCTCGCGCCGGTGCTCGATCTGACGGTGCTCACCATCGAGGTCGCTGCTGCCGACGAGGCGGGAATCGTCTCGACGGTGACAACGCTGATCGCCGACCACGACATTTCGATCCGACAGGTTATCAGCGAGGATCCAGAGTTCACCGACGAGCCCAAGCTGTACATTATTACCGACGAGGCGATTCCTGGCTCGCTGCTCGTGTCGATCCGCGAGCTTTCATTCGTCCGGCGCGTCGAATTTTGAAATGGCTGCCACGTCCGAGCGACTGGGCGATCGCGCGCTCCGGCTTGTTGGCGTCCAGGCGGCGCTCGTGAGCGCCGCAGCGCACCTCCTTTGGCTCGTCTCGTCGACTGCTGGGGTGTCCGATATTCGGGTACCGCTGTTTTCGGCCGCGATCGTCGTCCTCGTCGCCGGCTCGGCTGCGGTGTTTCGCGGCTACTCCCACCGACGGCTCTATTCGCTTCTCATTGGGACACTCGCAGTGCTGCTCGTCGGTTTTGTCATTTGGGAGGGGAGTGCCACTGTGGCCGCGCTCGCGGCCGAACCACTCGCAGCGATCGCCTGGGCCGGCGAGATTGTCGGGATCCTCGCGTTCGGTGTGCTCTATTGGCGCTCACATCCCGATCGAGCCGCCGACAGCGGTCCCCGTTAACTGCTGTCGCGAGGTGCTGGCCTGATCGATCGGTACCAATTAGCCGGCCGCTCCCGTACCGATCATCGTGTCCGACCCACAACCGTTTCGCACCGTCGCTTCGCGTGCACGCGCGGTGTTCGAGATCAGGGGATCGGAGTTCATTGGCTACATTGCGCCTGTCGAGACCGTTGAGGAGGCGGAGGCCTTCGTTGACGAGATCCGCAACCGCCACGCCGACGCGACACACAACGTCCCCGCCTATCGCGTGCCGGCTGGGGAGCCCTCGCGATCGCGACCAACGGACGCCATGCTTCGTGAGTACGCCAGCGACGACGGCGAACCAACCGGCTCGGCCGGCAAGCCCGCGTTGAACGTCCTCGTTCAACAGGATCTCAGAAACGTCGCGGCGGTCGTCACGCGGTACTACGGCGGCACGAACCTCGGCGTCGGCGGGTTGGCTCGCGCCTACTCCCGTGGCGTCAAGGAGGCGATCGACGCCGCCGGCACCACCGAACGGGTTCCCCACAAGCAGTTTACCGCAACGGTGACGTACGACGACTCCGGCACCGTCAGGGGGATCCTCGAATCTGCGGGTGTCGAGTTCGACGCAACATACGAATCTGAGGTTTCATTTTCCGTTCGCGTCCCGATCGATGCCGCCGCAGCGCTTCGCGAACGGCTCAATGATGCGACGAGCGGCCGCGTTGCGATCGAGTAAGAGACAAGACTCTATTTTCATATTGTATCAACAGATCTAGAACGGATCTCATCTCGGATTTCTTTTATTCCTCTTTTTGTGTCAGTGTCTCTCTCAGAGAGAATACCAAATCCTGCCCACTTGTCTCGTTCTGTGAGCCGAAGAATTACGTCGTCGTAGCTTTCATTCTCGCGCTTGAGAAGGTCAAGCCGATTTTTTGTTTCCTTCGACACGCAGATCAACGTGTCGGCCATGTATGCTCATACGTATGCGTATACAAAAAGTGATTCTGTGGCTTCGGGAGTCCGATCGCGATCGAACGCTGCGGATCCGATCGGAAACCGGCGGTTTCCGCCTCCCGATCGTTTTTGCACTACGCCCTGCTCGGTAGGGGTATGGATCGAATCTCCGCCACAGACTACTATGACATCGCAAAACCGAGTGAGCTGGCAGTGTCTCCCGACGGCGAGACCGTCGCGTTCGTTCGATCGACCCCCGAAGACGACGAATCGATCGAAGCGACGATCTATCTCGTCGCTGCAGACGGCACGTCGGAACCGCAGCGGTTCACCATCTCCGAAGGCGTCGACAGCGCCCCGACGTGGTCGCCAAGCGGTGATCGACTCGCATTCGTCTCCACGCGCGGCGGCGACGACGACGATCGCACACAGCTGTGGGTAATTTCCCGCGATGGTGGTGAGGCGACGCAGGTGACGTCAGTCCCCGGCGGCGTTTCCAATCCAGTCTGGTCGCCGGACGGCTCACAGATTGCGTTCGTCGGGAAGACGACGGCTGACGAGCGAGCGGACGGGCTTGATCTCGACATCTCCGAGGAAGACGAGTACGAACGCGAAACGCCCGATCCGCGGGTGATCGATCGGCTGATCTACCGGCAGGCCGCACAATACATCGACGGAACTCGCGGGCACGTCTACGTCGTCGACGTCGAGACCGCGATCGACACCACAGACGATCACGGCGTCGAGCGGCTCACCGACGGCGAGTACGACCACGGCTCGCCCGCCTGGAGCGACTCAGAGACACTGTATTACACCTCGAAACGTGAGGACGATCCCGACGATAACGTGATCGTCGATATCTTCGCGTACGCGCTCGACACCGATGACGAAACACACGTCCACCGGACGACCGGGTGGGCGGTCGATATCGCGGTCACGAGCGACGATCGAATCGCGTATCCCAGAACCCCTGAGGAGTCGGCGTCGATGCGGCAGACCGACCTCGAGGTGTTCGATCGCGCAACCGACACCGAATTCGTGCTCACAGACGGGCTCGATCGAACCGTGACGCCGGAGGGCTTCGAGTGGACCGACGACGAAGCTCACGTGCTCTTTACCACGCCAGATGAGGGCCGAACCGTGCTCCGGTCGGTCGCCGGCGACGGCTCAACTGACCCACAAACGGTTGCCGATCGCGGCATGCTCACTGGCTTCTCGGCGGCCAAAGAGACGGTTGTGTATGCGACAAGCGAGTGGAATCACCCTGGCGATCTCTTCGGCATCTCGATCGGCGGCGGCCAGGATGTCCGGCTTACACGGCTGAACGAGTCGCTGTTGGCAGAGCGACACGTCGGCGAACCTGAGGAACTGCGCTATGCGAGTGCCGACGGGGCGGTTGAACTGCAGGGATGGCTGCTCACGCCGCCAGGGTTCGATCCGACCGAGACGTACCCGCTCGCGGTCGAGATCCACGGCGGCCCGCACGCGATGTGGTCGACGTCGGGGACGATGTGGCACGAGTTCCAGACGCTGGCCGCCCGCGGCTACTGCGTCTTCTGGTCGAATCCCCGCGGATCGACGGGCTACGGCGAGGCGTTCGCGACGGCGATCGAACGCGATTGGGGTGAGTTGACCATGGAGGACGTGATGGCGGGTGTCGAGTTGGTGAGCGATCGAGAGTACGTTGACGAGACGAACGCCTTCGTCACCGGCGGCTCCTTCGGCGGATACATGGCTGGGTGGATCGTCGGTCATACCAACTTCTTTGACGGTGCGGTTGCCCAGCGCGGCGTCTTCGACCTCTCGTCGTTTTACGGCTCGACGGACGCGTTCAAACTGATCGAGTACGACTTCGACACGACGCCGTGGGAAGAACCGGAATTCCTCTGGGAGTCCTCGCCGGTCGCCCACGTCGAGAACGTCGAAACGCCGACGCTCGTCATCCACTCTGACAACGACTTCCGGGTCCCGGTCAACAACGGCGAGATGTTCTATCTCTTCTTGAAGAAACTCGGCGTCGACACGCGGTTGGTCCGGTATCCGCGGGAGGGCCACGAACTGTCTCGTTCGGGCGAACCCGGCCACGTCGTCGACAGAATCGAGCGGATCGCCCGCTGGTTCGACGGCTACTCCGAGTACCACGACGCGCCGCGCGCGCTCGATCGTGGCGATGACGGCCTCTCTTTGGCCGACGAGACGGACGAACAGTAGCGGCGTCAGACGCCCTGTCGTATCTCGTTTTTCCACTCGAAGACAAGGGGTTGTGAGCGGTTCACAGCGTCGTCAGGTCGTTCGGAACGCCCGATCGCCGGCGTCACCCAGTCCGGGAACGATGAAGCCGTCTTCGTTGAGGTGATCGTCGATCGCGACCGTCAGCAAATCCGCCTCCTCGAACGACTCCGACACTCGGAGCAGTCCATCGGGCGCGGACACCGCCGAGAGAACAAACAGGTTCTCAAATTCCGGAGCCTCCGCGAGCACGTGCTCGAGAACGGTACACATTGTTGATCCGGTCGCGAGCATTGGATCGGCGACAATGACCGTGTCGTTTTTGGTTATTTCGGGGAGTTTCACGTAGTCGATCGTGATTGGGAATTCGCCGTCCTCGTTCATGCCTGCCTCTTCGTCACGCCCCGCCGAGATCACGCCCTGCTTTGCCCGTGGGAAGGCTTTCAACAACCCTTCGACAAACGGGGTCGCCGCCCGGAGGACGTTGACGATCACGACATCGTCGAGGCCTTTGACGCGTTCGCCGGTCGTCTCTTCGAGCGGCGTCGTCACCGGGACGTACTCGGTTTCCATCGCCCCATCGATGATTTCGTAGCCGGCGATTCGTCCGAGCTTGACGAGCCCTTTGCGAAACGCGACCTGTTCGGTTTCGACGTCTCTGAGCTTCGAGAGTGTGTCCTTCGCAAGCGCGTGCGTAATGAGGTATGCGTTGTCGCGATCTTCGATCGGCATTAGGCTAGAGGCGAACGCCCGAATAAATAAAGCCGATCATCCGCTGGCGCACCTTCGTACACTGGCACTCCCTGTTTCTGTCAGCTCACGAACTGCTCATCAGATACGCAAACGAGAACAAGACGATCGCCGTCGTTGCGACGTTCAAAACCGACCAGGCAATGAAGTCGAGATACGAAAGGCCCCACACGATCGCTGCGGCAAATACCGAAGACAGCAGCGCGTTGAGCGCAAGGAAAACACGAATGTCCCCCTCCGAGCGGCTGACAGCGTCTCCGAACCCCTCTTTTTCGCCCATGTGTTGGTGTCGGGATGGCCGCGCACTTAGCTTCTTTGTCATCGAATCCCAAGGTCGTGTATGACGGTCCGCAATCGTGACGGCGACGGCGTCGATCCGGTTCCGTTTCTCGTCGTCACGGCGCTGTCTGCGATGGTGCTCGTCTCTTTTGGGCCGATCTACCTGAGCGCCTTCGGTCTCCCATTGGGGATCGGCCTTGCCGTTTCGGGGGCTGTGACGGTCGTGGCTGCGATCGTTAGCTACCACCAGTTGGTCTGGACGCACGATCCGGTTCGTGTGGCGGCGGTCCCAGCTGCAGACCGATTTCGACGCTTGCTGTACGCGATCGCGATCCTTGTCGGATTTGCGGTGCTGCTCTCGATCCCGCTGTTCGTCGTGTGAGCGACCAATGTCGGGTAGCGATCGCTCGTTGGGGCTGGTTGAGCCGCTCGTGCGCCTGCTGTACACAGCCGAGATGCTATTTTTATACCGAGTGCGTAGCGTTACATATGAGTCTTGTTAGCACGCTCAAGCGTGCACTCACCCAATCCGCAGCGAGCACGACTGAGGCGACAGACGAACAGCCCACTGGAGCGTACTGGTGTGATGACTGCAACGAGCGGATCCTCGCTTCTGACGCGGCGAGCGACGAGCCAACGTGTCCGAGCTGTGGGGAGTCGATGCGCTTTGAGCGATCGACCGGAACGGCCGGCTGTGCCTGTTAATCTCGTTTTGTTTAGGCGTCCGAAACTGCTGGCTCGGTGAGCGTTAGCGTCGTCTCCGTGTCGGTCGGGAAGCCAACCGGATCCTCGGGTGTTGCCTGGATGTCCACGAGCGCCGCCGCAAGTTGCTCGCGGAGATCTGCTTCTTCAAGCGCTGTCCCGATGAACACCAGTTCTGTTCGCCGATCGCCGGTCGCCTCGTCCCACTCGAGGTTCGGCCGGTTCGAGCGGTACAGATCCTGATCGATCTCCGGTAGTGAGGCGATCCACGGCCCCATCGCCTCGACGTACGCCGACGGCCCTGCCTGGCTGTATACGAGCTTCATCTCGTTGTTTGCCACCCAGAGCGTTCCCTTCGATCGGACGATCCCCTCCGGGAGCGAGGAAAGAATCTCGGCGATCTGTGCGGGATCAAACGGCTGCCGCGATCGGAACGTCATAGAGGTGACGCCGTACTCCTCGTCGGGATGGGCGTGGTCGTGGTCGCCGTGGCTGTGGCCGTCGTGGCCCTCCGCGTCTTTGGGATGATCCTCGTGGCCGTGTGCATCTTCTCCATCCTCTCCATGTCCGTCATGGTCGTGTTCGTTGTCCTCGGCCGCGAGCAGCTGTTTCCAGCCCGCTAATTCGGCCATCGTTCCCGGCTCGAAATACCCCGTATCTAGCAGTTCGTCGGGATCGACGGCCGACTGTACCGTCTGCAGAATCGTCGCATCGGGCTGCAACGCCGTGACGAGCGCTCGCGCTTTTTCGAGTTCTGCGTCTGTGCACAGGTCGGCTTTGTTCAACAACACGACGTTCGAAAACTCGATCTGCTCGATCAACAGATCAGAAAGCGGCTTCGCGTCTCCGCCGGCCGCGCCGCGGCGTTTCGGCACCTCGTCGCCGGCGAACGCGTCGTAGAACAGCTGCGTGTCGACGACAGTGACGACCGCATCGACGTCGTACAACGCGGCGACGCGAGACTCAGTGGTGAATAGTCGGGCGATCGGCTCGGGCTCGCTAATCCCAGACGCCTCGACGACGAGGGCGTCGAAATCCCTGTTTCGCGCGAGCCGAACGACTGCCGCGTTGAGATCGTCTTGTAGCTCACAGCAAATACAGCCGTTTGACAGCTCCGTAACGCCGGCTTCTGGATCGACTTCGGCGGACTCGTCGATCAGCTCCGCGTCGATGTTCACCTCGCCCATGTCGTTTATTAACACCGCGATGTCGTGATCACCGGCATTCGATAGCAGGTGATTCAACAGTGTCGTCTTCCCGGCTCCCAAGTTGCCGCTGAGAATCGTTACGGGAATCGTCTCGGCTGGCATGGTTACGCACAACAGGCCCACGCTCTTGAATGGCTCTGTCTTTGGTTTTGAGCGGTGGGGACCATCGTTGTCGGCGGCTCGTCGCCGCGATGGCACGCTTTTTATTCCTCGCGGTCGATCATGAGAGACGATGACGCTCGCAGCACGGATCGAACGCACCAAAGCGATCCTCACCGAGTGGCTCAAAGGCCTGTATCACGGGATGATCTCGCACCCGGCCTACGAGAAGATCGAAAAAGAGGCCGAAGACATCGAGGACACGTTCATGTTGGCGTGTTTCCCCGACGCGTTCGGCATCCCCTCGCCGGTCTCGTACTATACGGCCGAGCTCTTGCCGTTCCTCGAAAATGAGTTCGAAGCGTGGGAGCGGCGGATGTGGGATCGGGACACGCTCATCGAGCGCAAAGGCCAGCAATACCACTTCTAACATGGAGCCGTTCGTCTTTTTCGGCGGCAAGGGCGGGGTCGGCAAGACTACCGTCTCCTGTGCGTACGCGCTCAAATGTGCACGCGCAGGGCTGGATACACTCGTGGTCTCGACAGACCCAGCACACAGCACAACTGACGTGTTCGACCAGCAATTCGATGACGAGCCGCGCCGCGTCGAGGGGACCGATCGCCTGGATGCGATGGAAATTGATCCCGAGGAGGAGGTGACGAGACACCTCAACGAGATCCGCTCGGATCTGTCCTCACAGGTCAGCGCCTCGATGGTCAACGAGATCAACCGACAGATCGAGATGGCCCACCAGACTCCCGGTGCGTATGAGTCTGCGCTGTTCGATCGGTTCATCGACGTGATGCAATCGGCTGACGCGTACGATCGGGTCGTCTTTGATACCGCACCGACCGGTGGGACGCTTCGGCTGTTGGGCTTGCCGGAGTTTTTAGAGGGGTGGATCGATCGGCTGGTCCACAAACGTAAACAGAGCATCGACCTGTTCGAGAAGGCCGCGATCGGCAACCTCGAACCCCGCCGCGTCATGGACGGCGATCCGGTGTTACAGCGCCTCCAGGACAGAAAGGAGTTCTTTGAGTACGCTGGGCAGACGCTCAAAAACGAGGCTGCGTTCTTTCTCGTGTTCAATCCCGATCAGCTGTCGGTCAACGAAACCAAACGGGCGATTGAGGGCATGACCGACCGGAATCTGTCGGTTCGCGGGCTGGTTGCAAACAAACTCACCCCGGAGCCAGATCCTGAAGAGAACGGCCGCGGCGCGCGATTCCTTCGGGATCGCGTCGAGACCGAAACCGATCGGCTTGAGCAGGTCCGTTCGGGCTTTTCCGTCCCGCTCGTTGCCGAAATCGAAACCCGAACTGCCGAGGTCCGTGGCGATGTCCTCGAAGACGTTGCGGCTGAACTTGCGATCGAACCCTGACCGATCACCGGCCGGGCAGATTCGGATTCTCAATCGATCATTTCACCGGTATAGCGTTGCCCGCTCCCATTGCACACCCGCGGGCGAGTTGCGTCCCGCGTCGACACGTTCGAGTCAGGTTGTTTTTGTTCACATTTAGCGGCAACTCATGCCGTTTCTCTGTGGTAAAACGTTTGTTGTCCCGTCAGCAACCGATGTTTATCATCAAACTTTATGTAACACATGTCATCAACAGACATGTGAGGTAGGGACATATGACACAAGTAATTTGGCTCGTGCTTGCAGTGCTGGCAACGTTCAGTGTCGGGTACCTCGGGTATTCGAGATACCTGTCACGGTTCGTCGAACTCGACGACGCAAACGAGACGCCAGCACACAAATACGAGGACGGACAGGAGTACGTACCGGCAAAAAAGCCGGTGTTACTGGGGCACCACTATTCGAGCATTGCGGGCGGCGCGCCGATCGTCGGCCCGATTACCGCGGCCGCAGTCTGGGGATGGCTCCCCGCGCTGCTTTGGATCGCGATCGGCAACCCGCTCATGGGCGCGGTTCATGACTTCGTGTCGCTGTCGGGCAGCCTGCGACACGAGGGCAAGTCGATCGGATACATCGTCGGCGAGTACGTCGGCAAGCGCGGCCAGAACCTGCTTCTTTGGTTCGCGTTCTTGACGATCATTCTCGTCGTGGCGGTGTTCGCGCTCGTTGTCGGGATCGTGTTCAACGCGTATCCACAGGTCACCACAGCGAGCTTTGTGTACGTCGCGTTGGCGTTCCTGTTCGGCGTCTACCTGTACCAACTCAACGGGCCGTTCATCCCTGGGACGATCCTCTTCGTGCTTGGGGTCTTCGGCGGTGTCTGGATCGGTATCCAGTATCCGTTTGCGCTGTTTGAGCCCGCGGCGTTTGTCGAAGAGACGTTCATCCTCTCGCAGGCGCTCGGCCTTGGCAGTGGTACCTACCTGCCGGGCGCGGGCCAAGTTGGTGCGAATACGGCTGCGTGGGTTCCGGTGATCCTCCTGTACGCAGCGATCGCGAGCGCCCTGCCGGTGTGGGTGTTGTTGCAACCGCGTGATTACCTCTCGTCGTTCCTCCTGTACACGGGGGTCGGCGGCGGCATCCTTGCGATTATTGTTGGAACGATTGTATACGGTGCCGGCTCAGACGCGCTGGCGATCGACTCGTCGATCGGCATGTTCCACGGATTCTGGGGGAGCGATTTGGCGATCGACCTTCGAGGCATCACGCCGTTGTTCCCACTGTTGTTCATCACGATCGCCTGCGGAACAATCAGTGGATTCCACTCACTCGTCTCTTCGGGCACGACGTCGAAACAGCTTAATAAAGAAAGCGACGCGCGGCTGATCGGCTACGGGGGTATGCTCGGCGAGGGGCTTCTCGCTGCCCTCGCGCTGTCAGCGCTTGCGGTCGCCGGCTTCACGGGAAGTGCGGGCGGGGGCATTGGTCTCGCGCTGCCGAAATTCGCGACCGGTGGGGGGATCATTCTCTCAACGGTTGGCATCTCAGAGGCAGTTGGTGCCCCATTCATGGCGTTGGTGCTTGTGAGCTTCCTGCTCACCTCGACTGACACGGCGGTACGGCTCGGTCGGTACATGATGGAAGAAATCGTCGGTACGCCCGCCGGCATGACTGACACCGGGCTCTCTGGCGGTGTTGGTTCGTTCGCTCGGGGCCGTTATACCAATCCAGTCATCCAGATCGGCTTTGCGTACCTCCTTGTCACCTCTGGACAGTGGCTCACCCTGTGGGCGCTGTTCGGCGGGGCGAACCAGCTGCTCGCGGCGCTCGCCCTTCTGACTGCGACCGTCTGGCTCGCAAACTGGGACGAATCTAAACAGCTCATCAGCACCGGGGTCCCGATGGCGATTATGGTCACGATCACCATCCTGGGTCTCTCGTGGTTGATCTTCTGGGACAACCTCTATCAGAGCCTCATCCTCGGTGGAGCTGCGGGCACCGTCGCGATCGCCTCTAGCGTCGTCCAGATGATACTGGCCGCCACGCTGATTTACCTCGCGGTGTCGCTTGTCCGACTCGGATACAGCAACATCCAGCAGGTCCGTGGTGGACGGGGTGCTGTTGCGGCTGATGGGGGTGAGGTCGACGACTAACGCGTCGCACGACTTCGACTGACGTTTCTCGCTATTTTTTCATTTCCAGAACTTGAGCGCCAGCCGCGTCCAAAATCCTTGTTTTTGTTCGCTGACGCGCTCCCAGAGCGTGACTGCCTCGAGCAAGTCTGCGTTTTTGCTCCCAACAGCATCCTCGTAATCGGGTGCGACGATGATCAAGTTGATCTCGTAGTGGCCGTAGTAGCCGAATTTGAGCAGCGTTCGATCCGAAAAGCCCGACACGAACGATCGCACGTCATCGGAAATCGAGTCGGTCACCACCACGAATGTATAATCGGTTCCGAAGTGCTCCTCGTCGGCAACGATCCACTCGTCGGCTAGATCGTGGCCGAACTCGACGAGCCGTTCGAGCTCCGCGACCCGGGCCGTGTTTGTCCGCCGGGCGAACACGTACTCTTCGGTTTCGTGGTTCGCGTAGTTCAACGCGGGGTGGACCAACTGCTTTTGAATCTCCATACGGAGTTCACCGTACAGTTCGAAGCGTTCGCCCTTGATCGTGCGGTCTTTTTCGAGATCGTAGTTGTACATGAGTCGATCGCTGACGCGATCGAAGTACTCGTCCTCCCACGTTGGGACGTTTTCCAGGATCTCGTCGGGAAGCTCCGCCGGCTCGACTCCTGCCGTCTCTCCAGCCGTTTCTGCAGCAGTTTCTTCAGGCGCTGCGGTTCGATCGCTCATGATTCGTACGGTACTGCGTCTCCCGACACCGGCGGCGCACCGAGCGCCAGCACGGCGACAGGCTCTGTGGCGTCTGTCGGATTGTACGCTCTGTGTGGACTCTCTGGATCTGCGACGAACAGCTGTTCGGCCCCAACGGTCTTCGTTCCGTCCGGCGTTTCGACAGCGAGTGTCCCAGAGAGAACGTAAAACGCCTCCTGTTGTTCCTCGTGGAAGTGATATGCGAGTGGAATTTGCTCGCCGGGAGCGGCTACGAAGCGGTTAATCGCCATCGTCTCGACGCCGCCGGCCTCGCCGAGCCGTCTGAGCTCGCAGGGCCGATCGTCGACCGGCTCGACGTCCGCTGGATCCACGGTCCGATATCCCATGTGCACTGTTCTCAGGCCGGTCGGCAAAAGCCCGTCGACACCGAGCTCGTGCATGGACAACTATTAACATTCCTCGTCCCGTATCGTTGAGCGAACAACCATGGGTACGCAAAAAAGCGAGGCGTGCGGCCGCTGTTCGATGACGACAGTCGTCGACGCAGTCGGTGACGAAGAGCGCCGGGCGGAGCGCGATCCGTTCGCCGGCGATCGCATCGAGGTCGAGGAGGACGAGATGCGCCGGATCACTCCCGGTGCGTGGTTAGGCGGCATCACCGAGCGGCTCAACCGTGCTGCCACGAAGCTCACGTACGGCGACGATCGGTAACCGTTCTGCATAATTTAATCGCCTGTGACGCCGATACCGCCTCGCATGCGTGTGTTGATCTCTCAGGGAGGCTTTTGTAACTGCCCGCCATAGCCACGTCCAACGGCAATGGAAGAAAGCATCGCAGGGTTCAAAGAACGCGGGAGCTGGGGTGACGTCGTCGAGCACGGCGAACGGATCACCCAGGCGCTCAGAGACGCTGGTGTCGACAGCGATGCCCTCGAAGAGTGGGACGAGTGGCGACCGAAGCCACACGAGCGATTACAAAAAGACGTCAACAAAAAGACCGCCGCACAGGCCAGTGTCGCCGAGGGCGAGGGCGAAAAAAAGGGCAAAGACGTCGGCGACGATCTCAAAAGCGCCGGCGAGAAGCTCAGCGAATCCTACGAGAAGGTCGAAGACGGCGACAACAACGGGGCGATCGAACGCTGGAGCGAGTCACTCGACTATGTCGCTCGCGCGGCGGATTCAGCGGGCCGCAAGGCCATCCGAACTGTCGAAAACACCGTCTATCAGAACGTGATGACCCAGCTCGCGCCGTACTATTTCGATAACGAACTCATCAGTGCGAACATACAAAAGACGAGCCGCGGCGGCAACGGCGACGAACACACCTTCATTTTTGAGGTAAATGTCAACGATGACGAGCTGAAAGCGGCGGTCTCTGACCGGCTCGGCGAGTACGAGGACACGATCGACCGCTGGCACGTCACGACCGAAAAAGAGACTGCCAACGTCGAAGCCGCCGAAGGGGTCGAACCGCCCGCTGAGCCAACCGGTGAAGAGCAGTCGCAATCGACGAAGAACTAACCAATGCCTGAGCCACCTCTTACCGTCAAAGCCGGTGAACTGACCGCTGACGAGATCGTGTCCGCGCTCAACGAGGGCCGACGCGTCCTCGTCACCGTCAACATGATGGGCACCGATCGGACGGTTACCCTCCGCTATGACGGCACGACCTACTACTGTGACACACCGACCCGTCTGTTGAAACACGAGACTGAGCCCGAGATCCGCACGTGTATCCTCGACATGGGTTACGCTCGCGACGAGTGATGCGTGCGTCGGCCGAGCAGCCGTCACTGTTGGTTTCCGAAGCCAGAGGTTTAACGACGACCGCCGTCGTGGTAGCGGTATGAGCGATACCCCGACAATGGACGACCTGATCGGCGATCCCGACCCCGAGTTCCGCCACGTGCTCGCGTGCGTGTTCGGGATCCAAGATCACGAAAGCCGGACATATCTTGTTTTGCTCGAGTATCCGGGGAGTACGGTCGCCGAACTCGCCGAAACGCTTGATCGCGATCGCTCGAACGTCAACCGATCGCTCTCGACGCTGCTCGAAAAGGGCCTCGTCGAGCGTGAGCGTCGGCTGCTCGATCCCGGCGGCTACGTGTATCAGTACACCGCTGTTCCGCTTCCGGAGGCCAAAGAGATGTTACACTCCGCCCTTGAGGAGTGGGTCGAGTCGGTACACACGGCGATCGACGAGTTTGGGACGTAGCTCGCTCCTGTACAGCCCGACAGTATCCGTCGACACCGACCGTCTTTTGGTCGTCCCCACCGACCTATCCAGTAATGAGTCTCAGCCTCACCGCGCCCGCGCAGAATGCTCCGTCGTGTGCGGACGACGGCGTCTGGTTGGAGTGTATCGCCTGCGGCGAGCAGTTCGCGCCGTTCGAGGAGATCATGTACACCTGTAGCGCGTGCGACGGTCTGCTTGAGGTTCGCTACGCGAACCCACCGACGTTCGAGGAGTATGGCTCCGGCGGCCGTGTCCCGGACGCCCCCGATCGCGGCGTCTGGCGCTACGCCGCTTCACTCCCGTTCGACGAGGGCGTCTCACTCCCCGAGGGTGACACGCCGCTACACAAAGCGCCGCGGCTGCGCGAGTCGATCGGCGTGAACCGCCTGCGGATCAAACACGAGGGAATGAACCCGACCGGCGCGTTCAAAGACCGCGGGATGACCGTCGGCGTGCGGGTTGCGAAAGAACTCGGCGTCGATCGACTTGCCTGTGCGTCGACTGGCAACACGAGCGCCGCACTCGCCGCCTATGGCGCTCGTGGTGGGATGGAAACGCTCGTGTTGCTCCCGAAAGGCAAAGTCGCCGCCGGCAAAATCGCCCAGGCCAGCCTCCACGATGCGCGCATCCTCGAGGTCGACGGAAACTTCGACGCCTGTCTCGACATCGTCCAAGATCTCGCCGCCCGGGGGGAGGCGTACCTGCTCAATTCGCTCAATCCCTTCCGGCTTGAGGGGCAGAAGACGATCGGATTTGAGATCCTTGAAGAATTTTACGCCGACCACGGCCGGTACCCCGATCGGATTGTCCTTCCCGTTGGCAACGCCGGCAACACGGCCGCGCTGTACAAGGCGTTCCGCGAGCTTATTCAGGCCGGTTCGCTCGCTCCCGAGGAGGTTCCAAAACTCACCGGTGTGCAGGCGGAGGGCGCGGCCCCGATGGTCGAGGCTGTCGAAAACGGTGCCGACGCGATTCGCCGCTGGGAGTCTGTCGAGACCCGTGCGACCGCGATCCGAATCGGCAACCCGGTCAACGCGCCGAAAGCGCTGCCGGGGATCCGAAACACTGGCGGAACCGCGGTTGCGGTCACCGACGACGAGATTACGGCGGCCCAGCGCGATCTGGCCGGCGAGGGGATCGGCGTCGAGCCCGCCTCCGCGGCGTCAGTCGCAGGGTTGCGGAAGCTTCGATCGAACGGAACGATCGGCGCGGACGAGGATGTTGTCTGTCTCACGACCGGACACCTTCTGAAAGATCCTGATGCGGCTTTCGCCGCTGGTGACGATCCAGAGCCGGTTCCGAACGACACAGAGGCGGTCATCGAGCATCTCGCGGAGTAATCGACGCTCGCGAGCTGCATGCCGGCTGTCTGACGCGGATTTTTGTGGCTGTGTTACTACCTCTCATGCATGTGGTCCTCAAGCCTTCCGACCGGCACTGTCAGCACGGAGCGATCTGGCGAGCAAACGTATCCGGTCGATCCGCCGACGGCGGATGACGGCGAGCGACCGGTGTACCCAACGCGCACGGAACTCGAAGCGGCCGCTCGGGACCGCGATCGAGCGGTCTCCGAGGCGAAACAGCTCCGCACACAGGTATCGATGCTCCGGACGGAACTCGATCGTGAACGGAGCGAGCGCGAACAGGTCGTCGAACGATACGAATACCTGCTCGCGGATCTCCAGCGACTCGAAACAGAACGAGACAGCTCTGGCACCTTCGAGCGAGTTGGCGCCCGTCTCGACACGATGGTCGAAACGATGGTGGGATACCTCCGATAATCAAAGGGCCTTCCGAGCGGATCAGTCCGCGCTGGTCGGCGTTTCCCGCTTTGTCGGTTTCTCTTGGCCGTCGAGGACGATCTCTTTGACCTCAATAATCCGATCGTCAGAGAGCAGTTCCTCGATTACCACGTCGGGCACCGAGTGATCGAGGTTATAGACCGTAAGCGCCTCCCCGCCGTACGTTTCACGGGCATTGAACATCCCCGCAATGTTAACGTCGTTTTCACCGAGAACGGTACCGATGAAGCCGATTACGCCCGGCTTGTCGTAGTTGCGCGCGACGAGCATGTGGCCGTAGGGAATCGCGTCGACCCGAAAGCCGTCGATCCGAACAATTCGTGGATCATCGCCGGCAAACAGCGTTCCACACACCGACAGCTCCTCCTCGCCGTTTCGGACCGTCACCGTCACGAGGCTCTGGAAGTCTGCGGCCTGTCTGGTCTTCGACTCGGTGACTTCGATGCCACGGTCTTTCGCAAGCTGCGGGGCGTTGACTGCGTTGACCTGCCACTCCAGCGGGGTGAACACGCCCTTCAGTGCGCTTGCAGTGATGAGCTCGACGTCCTCTTCGGCAACTTCACCCTCGTAGTGGACCTCGATCTCGGTAATTCGCTTCCCGAGTAGTTGTGCGGCGACCTTGCCCGCGGTTTCAGCCAGCGGGATGTACGGCTCGATTCGCGGGAACGCCGTTTCGTCGACCGAAGGCGCGTTGAGCGCGTTCAACACCGGCTGTTCGTTGAATGCGGCAATTACCTGTTCGGCGGTGTCGATCGCAACGCTCTCTTGGGCGGCTTCGGTCGATGCGCCCAGGTGCGGCGTCACGATCACGTCGTCGATATCTAAAAGCGGCGAGTCTGCCGGCAACGGCTCCTCGGCAAAGACGTCAAGCGCTGCGCCGACTACCGTTCCATCGTCGACAGCCGCTGCGAGCGCGTCCTCGTCGATGATTCCGCCCCGAGCACAGTTGATGACGTAGCCACCCTCCAGCAGTGCGAGCTCCTCGGCGCCGATCATGTTCTCGGTCTCGGGCAACAACGGCGTGTGAACCGTCACGAAGTCTGCCCGCCGCAAACACTCCTCAAGGTCTTCGATCAGCTCCGCGCCGAACTGCGCGGCGCGCTCTTCGGAAATGTACGGATCGTAGACAACGAGATCCATGCCGAGCGTGTCGAGCCGCTTTGCGACTTCCTGGCCGACCCGACCGAGCCCGATAATCCCGAGTGTCTTGTTGTTAATCTCGGTGCCAAGGTAGTCGGATTTGGCCCACTCGCCGTCTTTGAGTCGGGCGTGCGCCTGCGGAATCGATCGCGCGACCGCAAACGCCATGGCGACGGTGTGTTCGGCCGCTGCGCGGACGTTACCCTCTGGCGCGTTCGCGACAATCACGCCGTGGTCGGTCGCCGCTTCGATGTCGATGTTGTCGACCCCGATCCCGGCTCGTCCGACGATCACGAGGTCGGGTGCGGCCTCGAAAACCGCCCGTGAGACCTCTGTTCCGGAGCGAACGATGAGCGCGTTCGCGTCGGCGACCGCGTCCAGTAGCTCTTGGCCTTCGATATCGTAGTCAGTTCGAACGTCGTAACCTGCCTCACGTAACCGATCGAGACCGGCCTCTGCGATCGGATCCGTGACGAGTACGTTCATGCCTGTACGGATCGCCGGCTGGTTGTTAAGAGTTTCCACGTCGGCCGATTATGCATGCGAGAGATACTCACGCGGCCGATCTCGGATTCTATCGGCCGGCGATCGAAACCGTCGCGTTTCAAATCCGTCGAGTCGAACAGAGAGGTATGGCGCTTATCGCCTTCGACTTCGACGGGACGCTCTCGGACTCGGAGATGACGGTGTTACTCGGTGAGCGAATGGACGTCGCCGAGGAAATGGCCGACATCACAGAGCGAGCAATGAACGACGAACTCAGCTACGCCGACAGCCTCCGTCGCCGTGCGGCACTCCTTGAGGGGCTGTCAGTCGAGCGCGCTGACGAGGCCTACGAGTCCGTTCGGCTTCGCCCCGGCGCAGGCGACGTTATCGATCAGCTTCGCGAGCAGGGACACACCGTTGTGATCCTCACCGGTGGGTTCGACGACGGTGTTGAGGCGGCCCTCGCGGCTGCGGACACCGAAGTCGATCGCATCGTCGCGAACCACCTGCCGGTCTCCGGCGGCCGGCTCACCGGTGAGGTGACTGGGCCACTCATCGAGGGTACAAAGGACGAACAGCTCTTGGCGCTCACCGACGAACTGGGAATCGACCCCGAGGCGACGATCGCTGTCGGCGACGGCGCGAACGATTTGCCGATGCTCGAGGTTGCGGGGATCGCGATCGGTTTCAGCCCCAAGCCGGCCGTCGAACCCGTCTGTGATCTCACTGTTTCTTCGATGGACGACCTCGCCGAATCGCTCATCGATCACGGCGTGTTGACGCGGTCGTAGCCGCCGACCCGACGCTGTCTGGCAGCGGCTTTATCTGATTGTCGATCGTATCTCGACCCATGGGTAGTCTAGGTTGGGTGTACGTTCGATCAATCGACTGCAGCGTTCGTCTCCGACCATGATTCAACTGACCTATCTCCAGTTTCACCTCGTTTTCACGCTTCCCGTGTTAGCGCTGTTGCTGTATCTTGCCCCAGACTACGAGCCGGTGCGAAAGCGCCGCTCAGCCGTGGGAATTGCGATTCTCGTCACGATCGCGTTCGGCTACACCACGCCGTGGGGCAGCTACCTCATCCAGCGCGGCGCGTGGTGGTACGCCGACGGCGCAGTCGCCTTTCGGGCACTGTCGATCCCGCTCGGCGAGTACCTGTTTTTCATCATCAAAACGGTGATCGTCGGGCTGTATCTCTACTATCGGGGGTTCGATCCGACGTTCCGTTCGGGTGATTTCTCGTGGACCCCACGGCTTGCGGGAGTACTCGTCGGGGTCGCAATGACTGTTGGCGGCCTGTGGCTCGTAACACTGTCGGCGTCGTACCTGTACCTCGGCGCGCTCGTTGCGTGGACCGGTCCGGTGGTCGCCCTGCAGTGGGCCGTCGGCGGCGGCTACCTCATGCGGACTCCACGGGTGTGGCTCGAAGCAGCGCTTGTTCCATCTGCGTACTTTTGGATCGCCGATCGGATTGCGATCGAGATGGGCACGTGGGTCATCTCGCCGACGTATACCACCGGCATTGCCGTCCTTGGACTCCCGATCGAAGAGATGCTGTTCTTCCTCTCGGCGGCGCTCATGACGATTCACGGCCTCACACTGTTCGAGTGGGTGCTCGATTACTGGGATCAGACAGGGTGGCCCACTCCGGTCGCCGCGATCGTTACTGCTGTTTCGTTCGAGCGGTCCAGCCCCGACCCAGCCGCCCCCGAGGAGCGTCCAGATAACAGATGACGGCAGCCTCCGTGCGATCGTCGCTGCCCGCTTTAGCCCGGTCAACGCTCTCGCGGGCGACGCTTCGGTGGCCGGCGTACGTCCTCGCGGCGACGATTCTTGTGTGGCCGATCGTCTCACAACTGCCGACGCGAGTGCGCTACGCGCCATTCCTGGTGAGTGTTGTCGTCTTTGGACTCCCCCATGGCGCTGTCGACCACCTCGTTCCTGCTCGGCTCGCGGGCGTTCGCCGTCGTCGATCGTACGCCGTCGTCGGTGGCGTCTACGCGGTTTTGATGGCCGGCTACCTGCTCGTCTGGCTGGTCGCTCCTGTCGTGGGGTTTGTGAGTTTCATCCTGCTCACGTGGTACCACTGGGGACAGGGTGATGTGTACGCACTGGCGGCGATCGGCGGCGTCGGGTCGCTGTCGGGCCGGCTCGATCGCTGGCTGTCGATCATCGTCCGCGGCGGGTTGCCGATGCTCGTTCCGCTGTTGTCGCATCCCGACGAGTATCGGGCGGTTGCGACGGCGATCGTTTCACTATTCGCCGCTGATGCCGGCGGGACACTCGGCGTTGTTTTCACTCCCGACACTCGTCTCGTGGCTGCCATTGCGTTTGCCGGCGTGACAATCGCGTCACTCGCACTCGGGCTCTATCGGGTGAGACAGGACCGACTCAGCACGCATGCCTGGCGGCGCGACGTGCTCGAAGTTGGGCTGCTCTGGGCGTACTTTTGGGTGTTGCCGCCAATCTTTGCGATCGGCGTCTACTTTGCGGTATGGCACGCGGTCAGACACATCGGGCGGCTTGCGGTGATCGACGATCGATCGCTCACCGCCCTTACGGCGGGTGAACTGCGTGCGCCGGTGGGGCGGTTCGCCCGCGATGCAGCGCCGTTGACCGCCGCCTCGCTTCTCGTCTTCGTCGGCCTGTTTGTCGGGCTCTCGGTGGGTATCGATCCCGACAGCTTGCTGGCCGTGTACCTCGTCGGGATTGCGCTTTTGACCCTGCCGCACGTCGCCGTCGTGACGTGGATGGATCACCGTCAGCTTGGGACTGGGGCTGGCTGATACGACATTTCACTTCCGCCGCGCTTGACGAACCCTTAACAACGGCGACGCCGTAGCGCACACAATGGCGGTTTCCGACGACGTTGCCTACGTTGAGCACCCGATGCTGTCGCCGTCGTTCATCGAGCGGCGACTCTATCAGATTCAGTTGGCGGGGGCGGCTCGATCGGCCCACACGCTCGTCTGTCTGCCCACCGGGCTCGGCAAGACCACGGTGAGCCTGCTTGTGACCGCAACACGGCTCGACGAAGTCGGCGGCAAGGCGCTGTTTCTCGCGCCGACGAAACCGCTCGTCCAACAGCACGCGGAGTTCTACCGTGAGGCGCTATCGATCCCCGACGAGGAGATCGTCGTGTTCACTGGTGACGTCCGCCCGGACGATCGTGCGGCGCTATGGGAGGACGCTCGTATTGTGATTGCGACCCCGCAGGTCGTCGAGAACGACCTCGTCGGCAACCGGATCAGTCTCCGCTCGGTGACACACCTCACCTTCGACGAGTGCCACCGCGGCACCGGCGAGTACGCGTACGTCTACATCGCCGAACGGTACCACGCTGACGCCGCAGACCCGCTCGTGACTGGCATGAGCGCCTCGCCGGGCGGTGACAAAGAGGACATCCTGACGGTGTGTGCGAACCTCGGGCTCGATCACGTTGAGGTCATGTCCGAAGAAGACGCTGACGTCGCCGAGTACACCCACGACACCGAGGTCGAGTGGAAACGGATCGACCTCCCCGAGGAACTGCTCGAGATCCGCGACCTGCTCAACGAGGTGATCAAAGACCGGTTGGGATCGCTGAAGGAACTCGGGGTGACGAACCGCACGTCGCCGGATATCTCCCAGAAGCAGCTCAACGCGATCGGCGGGAAACTCCGGCGGCTGATGGACAACGACAAATCCGAGGGATATCAGGGCATGTCGGTCCACGCGGAGGTCATGAAGCTGCGGCGGGCGGTCGAACTGGTCGAGACCCAGAGTGTCGAATCTCTCCGACGGTACTTCGAGCGCCAGCGAAACGCCGCTCGCTCCTCGGGTGCCTCGAAGGCCAGCCAGCGGCTCGTTGCCGAGCCGAACGTTCGGAAGGCGATGCGGAAGGCCGACACCTACGACGAACTGCACCCGAAGTTCGCCCAGACTCGCATCCTGCTCGCGGAGACACTCGGGATCGACGGCGGCGATCGCGTCATCGTCTTTACTGAGTCCAGAGACACTGCCGAAGCGCTGACCGACTTCCTCGCCGAAAGCTTCCACGTTCGGCGGTTTGTCGGCCAGGGCAACAAAGAGGGCTCGCCGGGTATGAGTCAAAAAGACCAACAGGAGACGCTTGATGCCTTCCGCGCCGGCGAGTTCGAGGTGCTCGTCTCGACGTCAGTCGCCGAAGAGGGGTTGGACGTTCCGGAGGTCGATCTGGTGTTGTTCTACGAGCCGGTGCCGACAGCGATCCGCTCGATCCAGCGGAAGGGTCGGACCGGCCGACAAGAGGAGGGACGCGTGGTCGTCCTCATGGCCGAGGATACCCGCGACGAGGCGTACTTTTGGATCTCTCGCCGCAAAGAAAAGCAGATGCAGTCAGAGCTTCGCGAGCTCAAATCGATCGCCAACGACGTCGAGGCGGAACTCGACGCTGGCGAGCAGTCGGGGCTCGACGCCTTCGAGGGGTCTGCTGGCGCTGGGACTGCCCGAAACGGCAGCGATCGTGGTGGCGATCAGGCTGGTGACGTTCGCGGTGACGATCGCGGCGAAGATTCAGTTGGCGACGATCGATCGTCGGCGTCGAACGGCCAGCACTCGGCTGCATCAGACACCTCCCAGCCACCCGAATCGGAGAGCCGTCAGCCGGGGGAGTCAGCGAACCGCCAGCCGGGATTAACCGACTTTGGCACTCCGAGTGGAGACGCTGATTCTGCCGAGGCCGATCGTGACGGCTCCGACGGAGCGGCTGGCAACGGATCTGATAGCGGGGCTGGTGAGACCTCCGATGAAGGGGGCGCGGACGGCTCTGATGCAGAAGTCGAGGACGGTATCGTCGCAACTGCTCGCGCCGACGACGGCGTCGAGATCGTGATCGACCAGCGCGAACTCGAGTCGACGATCGCCCGTGACCTTTCGACGCGCGAAGGCATCCTCACTCGACTGGAGACGCTTGCGGTCGGCGACTACGTCCTCTCAGACCGCGTTGCCGTCGAGCGCAAGTCGGTTGCAGACTTCCTCGACACGCTCACCGGCGGCGATCGCTCCATGTTCGAGCAGATCGGCGACCTTTCGCGCAACTACGCGCGGCCGGTCGTAATCATCGAAGGCGAGGACCTCTACGGCGAGCGCAACGTCCACCCGAACGCGATCCGGGGGGCGATCGCGAGCCTCGCAGTCGACTACGGCGCGAGCGTCCTGCGAACGACCGACCAGGGCGATACTGCCGAACTGCTGGAGACGATTGCTCGCCGCGAGCAGGAAACCCGCGATCGATCGGTCCAGGTCCACGGCGAGAAGGCTGCAAAGACCCTCGCCGAACAACAGGAGTACGTCGTCTCCTCGATCGCCGACATCGGGCCGGTCACCGCTGAAGCGCTCTTGACGGAGTTCCAGACGGTCGAAGCCGTGATGACCGCCCGCAAAGACGATCTGCTTGCGGTGTCGGGAGTCGGTGAGGTGACCGCCGATCGAATCCGTGAGGTCGTCGGCTCCGAGTATGGCACGACGTCGGAGCGGCCAGATCACTCTGACTGAGAGCGATCGGCGTAGGCTAACTGAGAGCGATCGGCGTAGGCTAACTGAGAGCGATCGGCGTAGTCTGACTGAGAGCGATCGGCGTAGGCTAACTGAGAGCGATCGGCGTAGTCTGACTGAGAGCGATCGGCGTAGTCTGACTGAGAGCGGACGAATTAATCTGACTCGTAGCGATCGATTCGTCTCGCCGACCGATTGCGAAACAAGACTGCGCGGCCAACGCCGGACCGGATCGGCTTTTTGTCCGTTCGACCCCAAATCGGTAGTATGTCCGCTGACATCTCCGCCGAGTCGCTCGCCTTCCAACTCCCAAACGGCGGCCCCGGCCCCGACCCGCTCTCGCTGACCGATCTGGACGCCGACTTTGCCGTCTTGTTGTTTCAGCGCGATCACTTCTGTGGGAACTGCCGAAAGCAGGTCCAGGCGATCGCCGAGCAGTACGACGAGTTCGAAGCCCGAAACGCCGAGGTGCTCTCGATCCTCCCCGAGACGAAAGACCGGGCTGCGGAGTGGGCTGAGACGTACGACCTCCCGTTTCCTGTTCTTGCTGACGAAGATACGTCTGTTTCGGATCGCTACGACCAGCCAGTCCGGTTTGGGATTCTCGGGAACCTCCACGACCTGATCGGTCGAATGCCACAGGCGATCGTCGTCGATCTCCGCACAGCGCCGCGTGTCATCTACACCTACGTTGGGACCGCGCCGGCCGATCGGCCGAGCATCGACGGGCTCCTCGCCGAAATCGACACTGCCCGCGGCGATCAATAACGCCCGTGTCGCGACCCGTCTCCATCCGGCCGGCCGCCGAAGACGAAGCGATCGACGTGATCCGGCTGTTCGAGGGCGCGCTCTTGACCGTGGACTTCGACACCCTCCGTGATGCGATCGCCCACGGTGCGGTATTTGTTGCAATCCGCGCCGACCGCGTCGTCGGTGCAGTGTATCTCGACCTCGACCGTGATCCGGCCCACGTCGAGGCGATTGCGGTCCACCCTTCACACCGCCGTGATGGTATCGGGAGTCAGCTGCTTGCGCATGCAGCGAGTCGCTACGGCGCGATCACTGCCGCGTTCGATTCTGAACTGCGGCCATTTTACGAGTCGATCGGATTTACGATCGAATCGCTTGAACTCGTGGACAGCGCAGACGACACAGACGGCCCAGTCAACGTAGACGACGCGGATGACGAGGCTGAAGTAGACAACGTAGACGACGCGAACGATCGGCTGTTCGGCCGCCTCTCACGCCCGTAATCAGTCCACGGCAACCGCACAGTTGTTCGGCCCGAGCTCAACCTCGAAGGCGTCCTCGTCGGTCAGTGACTCGCGGCCAAGGTTGGCCGCAACAATCCGTTCGTGATTCGCCGGCGGCTCGCCGATCGAGTCGACAATCCGATCGACGAACGCGGCCGGTTCCTCCGAGAACGCCGCCAGCCGATCGCGGAGTTCGCCCAGCTGCGCGGTGTACGCTCCGTCGGCATCCGGCCGTCGTCCGGGCGGGACGTGCCCCGGCGCGACGACGGTGTCATCGGGCAGGCTCGCGAGGCGATCGGTCAGGGTGTCGTATAGCTCGCCGGCCAGCTCTTCGGCTGCCGCTGTGCCGAACTGCAGGTCCGGTCGGGGGACGCCGTCCAAAAAGAGCGAGTCACCCGAAAGCAGCGTTCCGTCGACGACGAGTGATACGGCGTCGGTCGTGTGTCCCGGCGTTGCGAGCACCTGGACGTCGGTGTCACCGATCGCGATTATCTCTCCGTCCGCGACTGTGTCGGCCTCGAAAGCAAGCCCGCGGTCTGTCGCGCCAGCGGGGACGATCGGTGTCACGTCGGTTACGGCCGCCAGCGCTCGAACGCCGCTCACGTGGTCTGCGTGGACGTGGGTGTCGAGCACGTGGGTAATCTCTGCGTCGAGTGTCGCCACGTCCGCCGCGTAGCGATCGACGAACGCGCGCAGGGGGTCGACAACGAGTGCATCTCCACCCGAAACCACGGCGTACGCGAGACAGCCGCTCGCCGGCCGGTGATACTGGATCACCGTTGGGTCATCGGCGATCGTCGTCGAGACGTAAACCCGCGCCCATCCCTCCATGCCGTCGGCGAGATTCTGGGCGTCAATACCGGCCTCTTGGAGATCGGCTGTGACTTCGGCGCTTTCCTCACCGCGTGGACAGACCACGACGTACGACTGTTCGGGGTCGACCAGCGACGCCACCTCGCCGCTCACTCGCGCACTCAAAAAGCGCATGTACGGGACGTCTGTGGTCGACACGCGCTCGCCGTCGATCTGCCAGGCGTCGATCTCTTCGCGGTTCCGCACGTCGAGCAGTTTGACGGGCTCGCCGGCTTCGAGCCGCTCCCACAACGCCTCAGGTGTAATCGCCTGCTCGTTCCCGTCCTGTGTCATACCCTCTCGTACGCGATCGACAGCCTTGAATTGCGGTCTCGATCGCGGTCGGTTCCGACCGGTCGTCGATCGATCGCCGCACTGGCCGCACTCGCTGTTTTCGGGTTGACCATTCAGATCGCCGGCACTGTTGAGTATGTTCCCTACAAAGAGACGCTATGGACGGCAGTGACCTCCTCGATCGGATCGAAACCGCCTACGCAACCGAACTCGATCGACTCGGCTCCGAAAAGGCGCTCATCGCAACGACGCACGCCGCGCTCGATCCCGACACGGTGCTCGAAACCGCCGCGATAGCAGAGCATCGCGCGGCCGACACCTTCGAGGGATGGGCTGACGACGAGCCGATCGATCGCGTCGCGACGGCGTTCGCTGACATCGCCGCACAGGAACGCGACCACTACGAGCGGATTGTGGAGTTGGGATCGATCGACGTCGACGATCCAGCGCCGGACGGGCTCCACGAATTCCTGCGATCGCTCGAATCGACTGACGAGCGAGTTGCTGCCGGCCTCCTCGCGCGGCCGCTTGCGTCCTCGCGATCGCTGCTGCAGGTTATCAACTTCTTCGTGAACGAGGCCGATCGTGCTGGGGCAGCGACGTTCCGCGAACTGCGATCGGAGACCACCGAGCAGGTCGATCGCGGTGTTGAGCTGCTCGATTCGATCGAGGTTACTGATGAGGCTGAGGCGGCTGCTGGGGAAGCGATCTCGATCGTCTACGCCGAGTACGTCGAGACGCTCGAGGAGATGGGGATCGATCCGAAGCCAGTGTGTTGAGAGGTGCTGACACATCAGACCACCCCGGTCTCTGCGAAGAAGTCACTACGTAACACCGGCTGAGACGATCGGATTGACGCGTTTCACTCCGATGTCCCTTTCTGATTCGACACCGTCTCTTATTTTATGAACGCAGATTCGCCCGTAAACCCCGCGAGGAATATCTCACACAATTTGGTGACGTCCACATGACTCAGCGTGATCACTACTACAACAAAGCCAAACAGGAGGGCTACCGCAGCCGCGCGGCGTACAAGCTCAAACAGCTCGACGAGGCAGCCGGCCTGTTCGGCCCCGGAAACACGGTCGTCGATTTGGGTGCGGCCCCCGGCGGCTGGCTCGAAGTCGCTGCCGAGGCCGTTGGCGATCACGGCAGGGTTGTCGGCGTTGACTTCCAGCGGATCGACGACGTGGACTCCCACGTCGTCTCAACGATCCGCGGCGACATGACCAACGAGGAGACGAAGGCGGCGGTTCGCGAGGCGATCGGCGAGGGCGGTGCGGATGTCGTACTCTCGGATATGGCTCCGAACATGACCGGCGAGTACAACCTCGATCACGCCCGATCGGTCCACCTCGCCCGCCAGGCGTTCGAGGTCGCACTCGACGTGCTCGACACCGGCGGCGATCTGGCCGTGAAGGTCTTCGAGGGACAGGATCTTGACGCGCTAGAAGCCGACATTGAGCGCGAGTTCCGCTACGTCCGCCGGATCAAACCCGACGCCTCGCGGGATTCGTCCTCAGAGCTGTACCTCGTCGGCAAACACCACCTCACCGCGCCCGTGCGATCGGGCGATGAGGTCGACGTCGAAATTGTCGATGTCGGCAGCGAAGGCGACGGCATCGCGAAGGTCGAAGACTTCACCGTGTTCATCCCCGGTGCGGAGACCGGCGAGAGTCACACCGTCCGGATCACGGACGTCAAACCGCGGTTTGCATTCGCTGAAATCGTCGACAAAGACTGAGTGTAGCTATTGGTTTCGTTCCCGTTCGGGATCGAGTATCGCGACCACGCCGTAGACGAATGGGGTGTCCGCGATTGCAATGAGCAACTTCAACAGGTACTGACCGACGATCAGCGCCAGCACTTCCTCGAGGGGCAGTGCAAACCCAATACCGAACAACTGCGGCGCGAGGACGAATGCGACCGACACGAAAATGATCGTATCGATCGCCTGGCTGGTTCCCGTCGAAACGATGTTGCGCAGCCACAGATACGAACCGTCGGTCGCCTCCCGGAGGCGGTGAAAGACGAGCACGTCGTAGTTCTGGCTCACGACGTACGCTAACAGGCTGCCAGCCACGATGTTGCCCGCTGGCGCAAGTGCCGCCTCGAACGTCGCCGCGAACTCCGTGTCAGCTGCCGGCGCGACGATCGTCGACCACACGAGCGCGAGCACAACGAAGTTCATCACAAACGCCACGTTGACCACAATCTGTGCGGCCCGCCGGCCGTACAGCTCCGCGTAACAGTCTGAGGCAAAGAACGTCAGCGCGTACGCGAGCGCCGCGCCGGGCAGGATGATCGCGCCGCCGATCCACGGCAGTTCGACCGGCAGCGGCAGCGCCAACAGCTTCGCGGCGGTGAGCTGTGCGGTGACGAGCGCGGTCACGAACAGCGCGATGAGCCCCACCTGCCCGGCGGCGAGGCGCCGCTCAGTTCGACTGTCCGCTGTGGCCGCGACGTTACCGCTCATCGTCATCCTCGTCGAGACGACCGTGTCGTTCGTCGATCTCATCGAGCAGATCGAGCGTCTTGCGTATCGAGGCCCGCACGGCCTCGCTTCGGTTTACGAACTTTCCGTCCTCGCCGACGTGGCGATCGAGATCTGTCAGCAGCTCTTCTGGAATCTCGACGCTTATCTTGGGCATACCTCTATCACCGCCCAGAGAGGTATGTCGCGATTCGGACGGTTGTACTGCGGTCGTTGTGAGATTCTACTCCCATAGTATTCTCTGAGGATTATCTGAATCGGACGATTAAAACGTTACTGCTTACGAGAGTTCACGTCGGTCCGGCGATCGAACGGCGTCAGATCGGTCTCGGTCAAGCCTTCCGTGTAACGGCGTCGGTGCCCCGCCGTTGCCGGGGTAATCTCACTATAATTTTCACTACAGAACCGTATCTTCAGGCAATGGAACTCGGCGCCGAACTACGGGAGCAGGGGCGGGGGATGGCGGGCGCGCTCTTAGTCCTCGGTATCTCTTTCGCCTACACCGTCGAGACCTGGCGGTTGGCCGTTGATATTTCGGCTTTCCACCTGCTCGGGTTTGTCGTCGCCGGTCTCGCGCTGGTCGTTCTGATCACGCGCAGCGTCGGCTTCAGATCCGAAGAAGACACCGGTGCGGGAGGGACCGATACCGGACTGCGTCGGAACGGCGGGTCACCCCTGTGGGTTGAGTTCACCGAGATCGTCTTCCAGAGCCTCTTTATCGGGTATGCGACGCTGGCTTTGCTCGGGGTCATCGATCTCCGGACGCCGCTTCCCGTAGTCGTCCGAACGGGACTAATACAGGTCGTCCCGCTCGCGGTCGGCGCGGCGTTGGCCAACGAGTTACTCAGCGGCGATCAGGAGGAGCTCTCCGAGGCGGGGTTCCCGCATAACCTCGGCGTGTTCGCGCTAGGAGCGATCTTCTTTTCGGCCCCCATCTCTCCGACGGGCGAAATCGGGCTAATCGCCGCGCAGATCGACTGGACGCGGATCGGCGTACTCCTCGTCGTCACATTTAGTGTGGCGTATCTGATGCTCTATGAACTCGAGTTCCGCGGCCAGTCTCGACGGCTACAGGGCCGCTCGCGCTGGCAACAGGTCGGCCAGACTTGTATCGTCACCGTGGTGGGACTAGTCGTCGCCTTCGGGCTTCTCGTCGCGCTCGGAGGCATCGATAGCGAACCGGTCGCAACCTGGGTGCGTCGGACGGTCGTCCTCGCATTTCCCGCCGCCGTCGGCGCAAGCGGCGCACGGGTGATCATCGGATGACACCCGACGAGCTGTCCGAGACGGATGTGTCCGGGACAGACGACGACACCGCGACCGAAGAGAGGATCGCGGGCGGCGACCTCCTCGAAGCCAGCATTATGATAGTAAGCGCCCTCCTGCTCGTTGGTCTGCTCGGGTATATTGCGTCGCAGGCCATCGTCGCGCCCACTGACGCCGAGCCGACCGCAACCATCGACTCCGTCGAGCGGTTGCCGTCCGAAAGCCCACAAGCGGAGAGCATTCGCGTGACAGTAAGCCTGAAAAACGAAGGAGAAACCGGCCTCAGTTCGGTCGAAGTGGTGGTTCGATGCGGAAGCGTCGAGCGCTCTCTGTTGTTCACGCACGTCCCTGCCAGGGGACACCAGACCGGAACCGTCATTTGTCCACAGGGAACGACTCCGGATGCCAGTGTCGCGACTTGGATCGAAGCGTGAGCGTTACAGTCGCCGCCTGACGTTCCCGCCCGAACAGCCCGTCGAGAAATGGTGATGGGGCGACCGAGAGGGGTGGGGGCCGGGGTGAGCGGAGAACGCGGACGAGTTTCGAGAGCGAATCGGCGTGGGGTCATCCTGAGCAGTGGGCTCCCACTCGTCTTTGGTATCCGGATATACGGCGAGAGTGACGGTCTCATTTCGACGGTTCTCGTCGTTCATTCTGACCGCCCACGTTGTAGTCCTGCTCGGGATCGAAGCACGGGAGATCGTCGTCGTTTGGCCCGTCGCACCATTCCTCACCGTTCGGACACGTATCGTCCTCCTCGTCAATACTCGGTTTAGTGAACTGGTCGATAGTCGTGACATCGCGGCCGCTGTAAGGCGTTACTGAAGCTATCTCTATATAACATACTAAGACTGATACAATATTAATTCCATTGGATAGTTGATACTATATCTTGGGCATATCCGGGGATTCTCTTGAGAATATATCAACATAGGTGATTTCCCTGCGTTGCCGGGATACCTATCACTATTAGCGCGGCCGGACGGATTACTTCCCGATGAGCTACTGGCGGGTCGTCTCGATGATTCTGGGCTGGCAGGTCGCCGCGAGTATCATTTACTACTCAATCTTCGCGGCGACGCCGTTTTTTCGCGACGAGTTTGGCCTTTCGGGATTTTACGTCGGCCTCGTCGTCACGTCGCTGACGCTTGGATATGCGGTGTTTTTGCTTCCGCTTGGGGCGATCACCGATCGATTCGGCGAGCGCCGGACGCTCTTTGTCGGCTTGCTTGGACTGTCTGTCGGCGCCCTGGGCGTCTCGATGGCGTGGTCGTATCCAACGTTGCTTCTGGCGGCGTTTCTGCTCGGATCGCTGTACGGAACGGCGATGCCCGGCACGAACAAGGCGATCTTCGACAACATCGAGGCGGGCCGGCAGAATCTTGCGATCGGAATCAAACAGGTCGGCGTCACCGCTGGATCGGGAATCAGCGCGCTGTTCGTCACGTCGATCGCGGGTGTGTTGTTCTGGCAGGCGGGATTTTGGATTGCTGCGGGTGTTGGGCTCTTCGTCGCTTTGCTCTTCGTCGCCGGCTACCGGACTGACAGCGAAAGCGGAACGGCATCGTACCCGGACTTTCGACGACTCGCGCAGAACAAACCCTACCGATCGCTGACGATTGCGGGCTTTTTTCTCGGTGCAGGACTGTTCACGACGACCGGGTACACCATCCTCTACATGGACGAATCGATCGGCTCGACAGTCGCCTACGGCGGCGTCGTCCTCGCAGCGCTGCAGGTCTCAGGCAGCGTCGGCCGGGTGATCACCGGCTGGCTCGCTGACGCATTGCCCGGCGAACCGCGGCGATCAATCGGGACGATCCTGCTCGTTCAGACAATTGCTGGCGTCCTGTTGTTCGTTGCAGTCGCGCTCGCGGATGGCGTCCTCATCGCAACCGCTGCCCTCGTTGGCCTCGGTTTCTTTGTGCTCGGATTCACCGGCGTCTATTATTCGTGTATGGCGACGCTCGTTGCGCCCGAGGAGATGGGCGGCGCAACCGGCGGCGGACAGCTCGCGCTGACCTCGGGAGCACTGCTCGCGCCGCCGGCATTCGGCTACCTCGCGGACACGTTCGGCTACCGGGCCGCGTGGCTCCTGCTTGCGGGGCTCGGCTGCCTGTCAATCGCTTTTGTCGTCCAGGTTATCCGGACTGAACCGCCGGTCCAGCAAACCGCCGCTGGGGCCGAGTAGTTCAGGTCCGATCGCTCTCACCGCTGCGATCGAGTACGCAACTCGATCGTTGCCGACACCTGAAGGCTGATACTCTCTGTCACACATCCTCTGGGCATGCCGCTTCTCTCGCTCGATACGACCTGCGAACTGACGCCCGCCGAACGACGCGACTGTACAGCGACGCTCACCGATTTCTACACCGAAGAGATGCGGACGACCGCCGGCCACGTCGCAGTTGTTGTTCGATCGCATCCGCCAGATTCGATGGCGATCGGCCGTGCGGTCGACGGCCCGCTCGCGTTCCTCGACGCAGATATTCGCGACGGTCGGCCCTTCGAGTTGAAGCGATCGTTCGCCCTGCGGACTATGGGATATCTCGCGGACGCGTGGGGTGTCCCAGAGCCGAATCTCAAGGTCGCGTTCACAGAACACCCCGGCCAGCAGCTGATGGGCGTCGATCGGATCGGCGGTGAGTGGTCGCCCTGACTGTGTCGCCGCACGATCAGAACTGTACAGCGATCGGCCCAGTCGCCATCTCAGTTGAGTCGCTCGACAAGCTCGATGACGTAGCCGTCTGGGTCCTCAACGAACGCGACCCGACGATCGATCGCCGACAGCGTCATTGGTGATTCGTGAACCGGTGGGTCTTCACGCTTGCACAGCTGCTCGAACGCCTCATCGGTGCTTTCGACGCCGATCGCAACGTGACCGAATCCACCGGCTACGCCCGTCTTGTTGCTCCCGTTGGGATCGTATTTGCACTGCAGTTCGCCGTGCTCGCCGCCGAGATAGACGTTGCGTACGCCATCGCTCGTAAACTCCCAGTTCAATTCGAGTCCGAGGCCCTCGGTGTAGAACTCAATCGTCCGCTCAATGTCGTCGACCCACAGCGCGGTATGTATAACGTCCATGCCGGCTGCTCGTGCTTTTCGCGGTAAAACGCACCTGTTGGGAACGACTTCGCCGGGGACACATCTTTGATATACGATCACGAACATTACGGGGTATGTATCGAATTCTGCTCCCGGTTGACGCCGACCACGATCGAACGCGCCGACAGCTCGATGCGATCCAGCGCCTACCAGACGATGACGACATCGAGGTGACGGTCTTTCACGTTCACGAACCGATCGACGCGCCCGGCGCCGAAATCGGCGGCAGCATCATCGACGAGATCAATGAATCAATCGACGAGATTCAGGGCACCCCCGAATCAGTGACCGAGGCATACGAGACGCTTGCGGACGCAGGATTTCAAACTCGGGTTGGTGCGGTAACTGGTGATGCCGTCGAGAGTATTCTTGCGGCTGCAGGCGACACCGACGCGGATCTGATCGTGCTTGCGGGTCGGAACCGATCGCCCGTCGGCAAGGCGCTGTTCGGGAGCGTAACGCAGGGTGTTATTCTCAAAAGTGAGGTCCCTGTCTTGGTGGCGAACTGATGACACCAACCCTCGACGACACGCATTGTCTGCTCACTGCCGCAAGCAAGGGGCTTGGGCGGGCAGCCGCCAGCGCGCTTGTTAATGCTGGGGCGACCGTAACGATTGCCTCTCGCTCTGCGGAGAACCTCGCGGCGGCTCGCGAGACGATCCTTGCAGAAACCGACGCCGCTTCAGATGCGATCAGGACACAGGTCTGTGACCTCCGATCGTCCGAGGAGATTACACAACTGGTCGACGATACCGTCGTCGCGTTCGGGGGGCTGGACGTGCTCGTAACGAACCACGGCGGCCCGCCGGTGCAGCCGATCGCCGAAACCTCCGTTGAGGAGTTCGACGCGACGTACGAACTGGTGCTTCGGAGCACGTTCGCCACGCTTCGAGCCGCGCTTCCGGCGCTCGCCGACGGCGGCGGCTCGATCGTCAACATCGTCTCTGCGACGGCGCCGGAGCCAAAAGCCGGTGACGTCTTCCAGGCCGCGCTCCGACCGGGAATCTACGGGCTTTCGAAGAGCCTCGCGAACGAGTATGGTCCCGAGGACGTCCGCGTCAACTGCGTGTGTCCGCGGGGAATTACCACCGAGCGACTTACCGAAAAGATCGACTATCTGGCCGAAACCGAGGGGGTGAGCCACGAGGAGGCCGAAGCGATGCGTGCCGCAGAGCTCCCGCTTCAGCGGCTCGGCCGCCCCGAGGAATTGGGTGCGGCCGTCGCGTTTCTCGCCAGCGACGATGCCTCCTTTATTACCGGCGAGACAATCGCACTCGATGGCGGGTGGTCTCGGGGGGCGTTTCCGTGACGACTGACGACTCGCTCGCCGATCGGCTTTCGCGCTACGCGATGGAAACGGACCGATCGGCTCTTTCGGATTCCACGGTTGAAGCGATCCGCAAGGCGACGCTGGATTGGATCGGTCTCATTCTCGGCGGCGAAGCGATCGCCGAATCGAGCGCGAGTGTTGCCCAGGGGATCGCCGTACTGGATATGTCTGGCGATTCTGCGCCTGCAACCGGGTGGGCGACGGCGCTGGCGACCGGTGAGTCGCTCGCACCCGACCGGGCCGCGCTATTGAACGGCACGTACGCCCACAGCCTCGATTTCGACGACACCCACCGATCGTCGTCGTCGCATCCCGGTGCACCGGTCATTGCCGCAGCGATGGCGGCCGCAGAGGCGACGGGTGCCACGGACGACGAACTACTCGCGGCGATCGCAGTCGGCTACGACGTGACCTGCGGATTCGGCCGGGCGGTCAACCCCGACGCACACTACGGCCACGGGTTTCACATCACGGCGACCTGCGGCACGTTCGGCGCGACCGCTGCGGCCGGGCGGCTGTGGGGGCTGTCGCCCTCAGAGCTCTCGGCTGCGTTCGGCATCAACGGCAGCCAGGCGGCGGGCTCACTGCAGTTTCTCGACAACGGCGCGTGGAACAAGCGGCTTCACCCCGGGCTCGCCGCATCCCGCGCGATCGAAGCGATCACACTCGCTGCGGCTGGCTTTCGAGGCGCGACCCGGCCGTTCACCGGCACACACGGATTCTTTCACGGCTATACCGACAACGCCGATCCGTCCGTGCTCGATGGGCTCGAGCCCGGTGCGGCCGTCCGGGAGACGGCGCTGAAGCCGTACCCATGCTGTCGGTACATGCATGCGGCGATCGACGGGTTGCTCGACATCGCTACTGACACAACGATCGACCCAGCCACGATCGAATCGATCCACGTGGATCTGCCCGCCTCGGGCGTGACACTGACTGGCGAGCCGATCGATGCCAAACGACGCCCGGCAAACCTCGTCGACTGTCAGTTCAGCATGCCGTTCGCGGCGGCCCTGGCGCTCACAGAGGCAGACGCAGGCTTGCGCGCGTTTCTCGATGCACAGGACCGATTCGACGATCCAACGATGCGGCGGTTGATGGACCGGACGACGGTTACGACGAGCGAATCCGTCCAATCGCGATTTCCCGAGACGTGGGCAGCGAGTGTCCGCGTCGACGATGGATCCACACAGCACGAGCGGTTCGTCGAACACGCCCGCGGGGAGCCCGAACGACCGCTCTCGTGGTCGACGATCGAAGCCAAGTTTGCGGAACTCGCGACGGCAGCGGACGTCGGCGGCGACGATTGTGCGGCGATCATTGCCGCGTGCCGATCGCTGGGCGACGACACTGACCCGCCGATTTACGCGCGACTGCGCGGCGCTGTTGGCCACAGTAGTCGATCACACTAGTAATCCCGTAGCACTGACTGTTGACCACCTGAATTCCACCACTACTCCCAACTACCCACCAATGACAGACGATCACACAACCAACACCGAGGAATCGGCGACGAACAAACAGCTCGTGTCCGGCTGGCACGGCCGATACTACGAGGATTTCACCGTCGGCGACGTGTACAAACACCCGTTTGGCCGGACGGTCACCGAAACTGACAACGTGTGGATGACGAACGTCACAATGAATCTCAACCCGATGCACTTCAACGAGGCGTACGCCGCCGAGACGGAGTTCGGCGAGCGGCTGGTTGACGGAACGTTCGTCATCGCGCTCGCAGTCGGGATGAGCGTAATCGACGTCTCAATCAACGCAACGGCGAACCTCGGATATGACAAGATACGCCACCACGCACCGGTGTACCACGGCGACACGATCTTTGCGGAGAGTGAGGTGCTCGAAAAACGCGAGAGCAGCTCGAGAGACCACGTCGGAATCGTCACCACGGAGCTTCGGGCGTACAACCAGGACGGGACGAAGGTGCTCTCGCTCGAGCGAACGCCGATGGTGTTGAAACGCGAATACGCACAGCCGTCGGCCGCACAGCCGCCGGGATGGCCCGAGGGGATCGGGACCCTGCCCGAGGATGTAACCAAAACCGAGGACGCGTCGGAGCCAGACGAATGAGTTTCGACCCGGATGGTGGCCGGATTCAGGCGTCAGTTCCGCGGCTGTCGGCGGCAGAAGCCGCAGACACGATCGGCCCCGACGATGTCCTCCTTGTTAGCGGGTTCGGCGGGGTTGGCTATCCGAAAGCCGTCACGCCGGCGATCGCCGACCGCGACGAGGAGCTGTCGCTCACCGTCATCAGCGGCGGTGGCGTCGGGGCAACGGTCGACGACGCGCTTGTCGAAGCCGGCAAACTCGCCCGACGGTTTCCGTTCCAGACCCGCCCGGCGGTTCGGGAGGCGATCAACGACGGCACCGTCGCGTTCCACGATCGCCACATCTCGCGGGTTGCCGACGAGGTCCGACTCGGCGATTTCGGTGATCCGGACGTTGCGATCGTCGAGGCGATCGCTGTCGGCGACGGCTGGTTCGTTCCCTCGACATCGATCGGCAACACGCCCGCGTTCGTCGAGGCGGCCGATCGGCTTATTATCGAGCTGAACCGGGCACAGCCGCTCGAACTCGCCCGAGTGCACGACATCTATACCCGGACGCTCCCGCCCGATCGCGACCCAATTCCGCTGTCGACACCAACTGGCCGGATCGGCGGCCCCGAGATCGAGTTCGAGCCCGACACACTGGTCGGCGTCGTCGAAACTGATCTGGCTGACACGCCCTACGAGTTCCGCGACCCGACGGCTGTTGACGCGGCGATCGCGGACAATCTTCAGGAGTTCCTAGAGGCAGAGATTCGGCGAAACCCGATGCTCGAACGAAGCGTTCAGCTGCAGTTCGGAGTCGGCAGCATGGGAAATGCGTTGATGGGGGCGCTCTCGGCGATCGACTTCGGCGATCGAACCGTTCGGTACTTCGGCGAAGTGTTTCAGGATGGGCTGCTCGACAGCCTCGACAGTGGGCTGTTGTCGGGTGCGAGTGCCACGTCACTTGCGCTTTCAGATGCCGGGCAAACACAGCTGTTCGACGATATCGATCGGTACGCCGATCAGGTTGTCCTCCGGCCGGCGGACGTCTCGAACAACCCCGCATTGATCGAACGATTCGGTGTCGTTGGGATCAACAGCGCCGTCGAGGTCGACATCTACGGCAACGCCAATGCCACCCATATCCAGGGATCGCGCGTGGTCAACGGGATCGGCGGCGGCGGGGATTTCAACCGCAACTGCCGGCTCGGTATTATCGCGCTTCCGTCGACCGCTGCGGATGGTGAGATCTCTCGGATCGTCCCAATGACGCCCCATGTTGATCACACAGAACACGATCTCTCTATCGTGGTCACCGAACACGGAGTCGCCGACTTGCGGGGTTGTTCTCCTCGTGAACGGGCCGATCGGTTGACTGCGATCGCCGATCCCGCGTACCGCCCGCGACTCGAACAGTACGCCGATCGCGCGGGCACGGCTGGTGGACACACGCCGCACGATCTTGAGTCGGCGTTCGACCCCACGCTGTAACCGCCGCTCGTGAATTCACTCGGATTCAAATATGTCTATATGGTTTCAATACCGCTCTGAAGGGCTGTATCGGACGTTTTGTTTCTCCGGTGACGGTATATTTATACCGATGAATGATTATGGAAAATATGTATGTCGAGAGAGACAACACCCACACGTCGCGATATAGTGAAAGGCGCGGCCACACTCGGCGTTATCGGGTTAGCTGGCTGTACAGGTGACGGAAACGGCGACGGCGAGGTCACGACAATTACGATCGGCGGGACGTCTACGGGGTCTTCGACACAGGCCGCTGGGCAGGCACTCGCCCGCGCGGCGAGCGAACACAGCGATACGATTGAGATTTCCGTTCAGGAAACTGACGGCTGGACGGCGAACCTCTACGAGTACGACGATGGCCAGATCCCTGCAATGGGTGTTGACAACAACTCGCTCGCGAAGGCACTCGCAGAAGAAGGCCCGTTCGAAGAAGAGCCCGTCGAGGATCTGCCCCACCAGGGCTTTTTGTTCACCTCCCTGCAGATTCACTGGGTCGGCCTCGAAGGCAGCGGCGTCGAGTCCACACAGGACCTCCGTGAGGGTGGGTACACGATCTACCCGATCCAGCCCGGCTTCGGGACGCGGCTGCTCACCGAAGAAATCATCAAAGAAGCAGATATGTGGGACCAAAACGACATCCTCAACGTCGACACCGGTGACATTCCTGGTGCCGTCGAGGAAGGTCGTGTCGATGCACTCTGTCTGTATGGATCGAACGGTGTCGACCTCTCGGGATGGTGTCAGGAAGTCGATGTCCGGAGTGGCGAGGGGTTGTATCTGCTTGAGGTCGACGACGACTTCAAACAGACGATCGATGACCACCCAGGCGCAATCCTCGAAGAGATCGAGCCGTATGGGTACGAACAGGAGGTTACCGACGTTACCGACGAGATGGTGACGTGGTCGCTCGCCGGGCAGTGGGCGTTTAGCCCGGATATCCCTGCGGAGGCGACCCGCGAGGTCTGTCGGCTGGCGATCGAACACGAAGAAACTCTTCGGGAATCCGATCCGACTACCCTCGAGTACTCCCCAGAAGCGATGACACAGACAGTCATACCCGAACTCGAGGTCCACGCGGGCGTCGCGAACTTCTTCGAGGATGAAGGAGTCTGGGACGACTCGTGGACCCGCGGATAATCCCCCACCGGAACCGGCCTTCGGCAACGCTCGGCAAAACGCACTACTACCAACGAACCCCGCCTTCGTGCTAGGACACCACGATGTCAGACCCAACGGATACCGCGACTAATACGACTGAATCGAACGACGAGAGCCTGCTCGACACCTCAGAGCCGATCGACTTCTATGAGGGCCGTCGCGGCCGAAACCAACTCCGATTGCTTGTGGGTGCGATCCCATTCTGGGTACTGGCGTTTTTCGTCTTCCCGATGGTTCTGCCCACCACGGTAACGATTGGGTTCATTGGAGTCGGCTCGATCGTCATCCTCGCAGGGATCTATCGACAGACCGATGGTATACACGATCAGCTCAGGTTTCTGTTGATCCACGGCTCAATTCCGTTCTGGGTCGGCGTCATGTGGTACTCGCGGATCCAACTACCGCCGCGCGGACAGTTTGCAGTGGCGTTTTTAGGCGGCATCCTGGTGTTGTACATCATTTCGAAGCTTGCCGATCCGATCGAAAACCGTGAGTACGGTGAGGTCGCGCTGTTACTCTCATCGGCAATTATCGCTGCGGTCACGTCGGTCTACATCACGTTCAACTATCAGCGGATTGCGGTCGATTCGCTCGGCCGGGCAACCCAGCCTGAACTCGTCCTCGCCGCATTTTTCACCGCGGCGATGATCTACCTGACGTGGCGATCGTTCGGCATGACGTTCCTCGTGGTCGTCTTTGTCGGGATCGGCTACGGGCTTGCGGGCCCGTGGATGCCCGGTGCGCTAAGCCACGGTGGGCTGTCGGTCACCCGAACGCTCCGCATTTTGGTGATGAGTGCCGACGGTTTCTTCGGCTTCTTGACTCGGCTTGTTGCCGCATGGATCGCGTTATTCCTCTTGTACGCGGGGCTGTTGAAGGCCTACGGCGCGTTCGATCTTATTCTCCGACTCGCGGTCCGATCGGCGAAGTACGTCGACTCGGGCATCGCCCAGACTGCCGTCGTCGCGAGCGCGGTGATTGGTTCGGTCAACGGGAGCCAGACCGCGAACGCGGGGATGACCGGCTCGTTCACGATCCCACTCATGAAAGAAAACGGGATCAAACCAGAGACGGCAGGCGGCATCGAGGCGGTTGCCTCAACAGCTGGACAGGTGCTGCCGCCAGTCATGGGCGCTGGCGCGTTCATCATGGCGTCGCTCATCACGGGCATTACCTACGTTGACGTCATCGTTGCAGGGTTGATCCCGGCGACAATCCTCGTCGTTTCGATCGTCATGGCTGTTCACTATGTATCAGTTCCGCAGATCGACGATCCTCGGATGGAAGGTGTCATCGGTGACTCGCTGCCCCGCGAACAGCTCGTGCTCGAAACGATCAAGTACGGTGTTCCGCTTACGATCCTCATCTATATCCTCGGCATCTTGCAGTACACGGTGATGACTGCGGCACTGTGGACCTCGGTTGCGATGATCTTCTTCGGTATTACGATCCCGCTCGTCCAGGCGAAAATCAAAGACGAACCGGTCTCAGAAGCGCTCGTCACCACAATCAAGCAAACGATCGACGGCGCGCGAGAGGGTGTGGTCGTCCTCGCGCCGGTGGCGATCATCCTCGCGGCGATCAACGGCGTCGTCGACATCCTCATGGCGACGGGCGTCCCAACCGCAATCTCACTCACGCTCATGGACCTCTCCGGTGGCGTGATGATCATCGCGGTTATATTGGCGATGGTTATCTGTATCCTGCTCGGACTGGGCATGCCGACGACCGCCGCCTACACTGTCGTCGCGCTGTTGATCGCGCCGACGCTCATCAACCAGTTTTTCATCCCCGAACTCGCGTCGCACTTTTTCGTCTTCTACGCGGCGATCCTTGCGGGGCTGACCCCACCGATCGCGACCTGTGTTGCCGTGACCTGTGGGATCTCTGGGGGCGGCTTCTGGGGGAGCTGCAAGGAGGCACTTCGGATCTCTGCGCCGCTTTTCGTTCTCCCGTTCGCGTTCGTCTATCACCCCGAACTGGTGTCCGGTGAACTCGACTATGCGTCTATCTCCGCGGGGGTCATCGCGATGATTGCAGCGATTGCGATCATCCACGGCATCAACTACCGCTTCACCTTCAACCGGGGCGCGACCTACGGGATGCGCGTGGGCTTTTTCGTCCTCGGCGTTGTCGCAATGGTCCACCCCGAGCAGATGATCCAATTCGGTGCCCTCGGTGCAGTTCTTGCGCTGTACGTATTACAGACGGTCACCGGCCGGGCCGAGCCCGTTTCGGCGATTCGTGGACTCGTTGGGGCTGGACGGCGCGAACGGTAGCTCTGGACTCGTTGAACGATCGCATCAGTATTTTCACCGCTCGTATTCGATCGCTTCCTTCCCGGCTACCGTTAGAGCTGTGTTGACGGTCCTCATTGCGGTCGCGATTGGCCGCGGCCTCAGGGTGACGTCGGATGCGGACTGAGCTAGTCGATCGGTCGATCGCCGATAGAATGATCGCTGCAGACGCCTCGACCCGGACGGTGCTCACCGACACGGACCTGTTTGCCACATGTGGGCTCGAAGTGCTGCAGGTCGTCCGCCTTTTTGCGGACAGCGAGCCGATTCCACTGACAGTTGCGGAAGCGAAAGCCCGTCTTGATGAGGGAAGCCAATAATAAAACGAACGTTCACTTGTACATAGCATTTCGTTATTTATTCCGGCAGTAGATCGAAGCATGGCGGTAATTGCACCGAAACAAATCAGTTTACCTAACGTCTCTCAATGCAGTCGTATATGTCGAATAGACACCTACGACCGCGTGACGTGGTGGAGGTCCCATGACGAGCGATCTTGTCCCCGGTGAGATCAAAACAGCCGATGGTGAGCTCACGTTGAACGAGGGCCGCGAGACTGTGTCGGTGCTCGTCGGCAACACTGGCGATCGCCCGGTGCAGGTCGGCTCGCACTTTCACTTCTTCGAAGCCAACGCGGCGCTTGCGTTCGATCGCGAGGCCGCCTTCGGGATGCGATTGAACATTCCCGCGGGCACCGCCGTCCGATTTGAGCCCGGCGATCGCCGAACCGTTGAGCTGGTTGCGATCGGCGGCAAGCGCGTTGCCCACGGGATGAACGGACTCGTCAACGGCAGCGTCGACGTCGACCCGACCGAGGCAGTAGCGCGCGCTCGGGCGGCCGGCTTCGGCGACACGGCTGCGGAGGACACGGCCGCAGAAGACACGGCTGCGGAGGACGACGAATGACGCGGACGATCGATCGTGACGACTACGCCGCCCTCTACGGGCCGACGGAAGGCGATCGGGTCCGGCTCGGCGACACCGAGTTGTTCGCGAAAGTCGAACGCGATCTCCGGACCCGCGGCGACGAGGCCGTCTTCGGCGGTGGAAAGACGCTTCGCGACGGGCTTGGCATGGCTCCGGGGGTCACGCAGGCCGAAGGCGCACTCGATTGGGTGTTGACGAATGCGACAATCATCGATCCAGTCCTCGGAATCGTCGCTGCCGACATCGGCATCAGAAACGGGAAGATCGCGGGTATCGGCAAGGCTGGCAACCCAGATACGATGGACGGCGTCGACATGGTCGTCGGGCCCTCTACGGACGCGTATCCCGCGGAGGGGAAAATCGTCACCGCCGGCGCGCTCGACATCCACGTCCACTGGAACTCCGCACAGTTGCACGAACACGCCCTCGCCGCAGGGATCACGACGATGCTCGGCGGCGGCTACGGCGGCGGTGCGACCACGACGACCACCGGTCCGGAAAACATCAAACGCTTTCTCCAAGCTGCGGAGGCGTGGCCCGTCAACGTCGGCTTTTACGGGAAGGGAAACGCCTCGAAGCCTGAACCGCTGTACGAGCAGATCGATGCCGGTGCGTGCGCGTTGAAGCTCCACGAGGACTGGGGGTCGATGCCAGAGGCGATCGATACCGCCCTCTCAGTCGCCGATGAAGAGGACATACAGGTGTGTATGCACACTGACACGCTTAACGAGGCCGGGTTCGTCGAGAATACCTTCGACGCTGTCGACGGCCGCACGATGCACCTGTTCCACATCGAGGGTGCTGGCGGCGGACACGCGCCTGATATCATGGAGATGGTCGGCGAGCCGAACATGCTCCCCTCCTCGACGAACCCCTCGATGCCGTACACCGACAACACGTTCGACGAACACCTCGACATGGTGATGGTCTGTCACCACCTGAATCCCGACGTCCCAGAAGACGTCGCGTTCGCCGAGTCGCGGGTCCGCTCGGAAACGATCGCTGCCGAGGATGTATTGCACGATCTCGGTGCAATCTCGATGATGACCTCCGACTCCCAGGCGATGGGCCGGATGGCTGAAGTCGTCCCGCGGACCTGGCAGACGGCCTCGAAGATGAAGTCCCAGCGAGGGCCGCTCACCGAAGACGAGGACACCGGCGCGGACAACGCCCGGATCAAACGCTACATCGCGAAGTACACGATCAACCAGGCGATCACCGCGGGCATCGACAGCTACGTCGGTTCACTCGAACCCGGAAAGGTCGCCGACATCGTGCTGTGGGATCCTGCCTTCTTCGGGATCAAACCCGCGATGGTGTTCAAAGGCGGCTTCCCGGTCCACTCGGAGATGGGCGAGGCCAACGGATCGCTCATGACCTGTGAGCCGATCATCCAGCGCGAGCGCGCCGGCGCGATGGGTAAAGCGAAACACGCACTGTCGCTTTCGTTTGTCTCTCCGGCGGCTGCAGAGGCGAACGTCGGCGAAACGTACGGCCTCGACACTCCGGTCGTACCGATCGAGGGCGCTCGCACGCTGGCAAAATCCGATATGCTGCACAACACGTACTGTCCGGACGACATTGAGATCGATCCAGAAACGTTCGACGTCATGGTTGACGGCGAACACATTACCTGCGAACCGGCCGCCGAACTGCCACTTACCCAACGATACGTCCTATGAAACTCACACCAAAAGAACAAGAACGACTCACTGTTTTCACCGCCGCGGAGCTCGCGCGTCGCCGCATGGAACGCGGCGTCCCGCTGAACCACCCAGAAGCGGTCGCATACATCAGCGACTGGTGCATCGAACGCGGCCGCGACGGCGAATCCGTCGCGGAGATCCGCGCCGGCGCGTCACAGCTTCTGGGCCGTGAGGACGTCATGGACGGCGTCCCGGAAATGATCGACATGATCCAGGTCGAGCCGATGTTCCCCGACGGGACGAAGCTCGTCACCGTCCACGATCCGATCCGATCTGACAGCGTCGGCACTGCAGACGAGGCAGAGCAATGAGCCTCACACACCGGGATGTCGCGACGGTGGGAATTGGCGGCCCTGTCGGCTCGGGGAAAACGTCACTGCTCACCCAGATGGTCCCACGGCTCCGAGAGGCTGGCCTCGACGTTGGCGTGATCGCCAACGACATTCTCACCCAGGCGGACGCCGATCGGCTCCGCGATCGCTTCGAGGGTATCGTTCCCGGAGACCTCGTCGCCGGCGTCGAGACCGGTGCGTGCCCGCATACGGGCATCCGTGAGGACCCCTCGATGAACCTCCAGCAGATCGATCGCTTCCTCGCTGCGCATCCGGAGTTGGATCTCGTGCTCGTCGAAAGCGGCGGCGACAACCTTGCGGCGACGTTCAACCCCGAACTCGCAGACTACTCGCTGTACGTGATCAGTGTCGCAGAAGGCGACGACATTCCGCGAAAACGCGGTCCGGGCGTCGTCGACTGTGATCTGCTCGTGATCAACAAAACCGATCTTGCCCCGCATGTCGGTGCCGACCTCGATCTGATGAAACGCGACGCTGCGGCCGTCCGTGACGGCCCGTTCGTCTGTACGAACTGCAAAGACGACCAAGGGATTGACGACGTCTTGGCTCACCTGCAGGAGGGTGTGCTCTTCGCGTGATGGCATCGAACGCACCGCACCCTTCGTTTGCTGATTACGCTACCGAGGCGGTTCCGCAGGCGTCAGTCGGCTCGCCCGGCAAGGACGGTATCCTTCGACTCCGGTTTGCGCCAACCGACGGACGGACCGCGCTTGTCGAAGACTACGCACGCGCCCCGTTTCACCTCTCTGGGACGCTCGCGCACGATCCCCACGACGACGTTGCGACGGTGTTCGTCCAATCGGCGACCGGCGGGATCGCACAGGGCGATCGCCACGACGTAACGATCGATGTCGATCCTGGCGCGTTCGCACACGTCTCGACTCAGAGCTCGACGAAGGTCCAATCGATGCAGCACAACTACGGGGCCGCTGAGTTGCGTCTGTCTGTCGGGCAGGGCGGCTATCTCGAATATCTCCCTGAACCGACGATCCTCCATGCGGACGCTCGATTCCATCAGGATCTCTCTGTCGAACTCGCTCCAGAGTCGATCGCCGTGCTCGGTGACATCATCGTCCCCGGACGGCTCGCTCGCGGGGAACGCTTCGAGTTCGAGCGGTACCGCACTCGGGTTCGAGTGCGCAATCGCGATCGCCTCCTGTTCGAGGACACGACACATCTCGCCCCAGAGGAGGGCGATCCGACCGCTCCAGGGCTGTTCGGCGACGCATCAGTGTACGGGACGCTATTTGTTGTGGCGCCTGAGCGCGAGACCGACGCGCTCTCGACATCGCTTCACGACGCGGTTTCTGGGTGTACGGCTCGGGCGGCGGCGACCGAACTCCCAATCGAGGCCGGTGTTGTCGTCCGCGCGCTGGGCGATCGGGCTGAAACGGTCGATGCGGCGTTACACGCGGCGTGGGATCGCGCACGATCGACGCTACTCGGGGCGTCCGCACCCGTCGGGAGGAAGTGCTGATGCTCGTTGCTGACACCTACCTCGGCCACCGCGATGACCCTGCCGTCGACGAGCAGCTGACTGCTGGCGAGGCGATCACGGTTGTCCTCTCGGACCTCGAACGGCAGCGATCACGGGTCCGAACCGAATCGGCCGACGGCCAGGATCTCGGCATCGTTGTGGGTCGCGATCTCGCAGATGGCGACGTTCTCGAGGCAGAAGACGGCACGCTCGTTCTTGTCGAACTCGCCTCGATCGAGGCGCTCGCGTTGGACTTCGCCGACAGCGACGTCTCTCCGATCGCCGCGCTCGAGATCGGCCACGCACTCGGGAACCGCCACTGGGACCTCGCTGTTCGCGGCTCGACGGCACTGTTTCCCGTTACTGATGACAGGACACGGATGGACACCGCGATTGATGGACTCGTCCCCGAAGATGTCCATACACAGTACGTGACCGTCTCGCCGACGATCTTCGACGATGCGGCCGGACCCGATCACGGCCACAATCACGGCGGCGGCGATCACAGTCATAGCCACGGCGGCGGCGATCACGGCCACAGTCACGATGACGGCAATCATGGTCATAGTCACGACGGCGGGGATCACGGCCATCACGGCCACGACAGCAATCACACTCACGATGAAAGTCGCGACGACGATCGCACCCACCATGGCCATGACGAGCGCACTCAATCGACAACCGATACACAGCCACACAGTTCGGGTCGACAGACGACCGCGGAGGACTCCCGTAAATGACCCAGTCATCGACGCTCGAGGCGTTTCGGCTGGCTGATTCCTTCCTTCCGATCGGCACGTATTCGATCTCCTATGGACTGGAACAGTTCGTCAACGAGGACCGGATAACCGAAGCCGACGATCTCCAGCCCCTCCTCGAAACGTACCTTCGCCACCAGCTCGGCCCCGCCGACCTCGTCGCGCTACGGGCCGCCCACGAGGCCGCCTGCGATGCTGATCTCGATAGAATCTGTGCGGTCGATCGCCGGCTCACCGCCGTCACCCTGGCTGCCGAACTCCGTACCAGCGCACAGCAATCCGGCGAGCGGCTCCTGTCACTCCAGCGTGATCTCAGGGACGAACCGCTTCTCGATCGCTTCGACGACCAAATCGCGTCGGGATCAGCCGATGGGAACCACGCGGTTGTCCTCGGTGTCACCACCGCGCTTGCGGGGATTGAGCAGCGGACGGCGTGTCTCCTCTGTTGTCACGGCTTCGTGACGGGACTGCTTGGGGCGGCCCAGCGGCTCCTTTCGGTTGGTCACACTGACGCTCAACAGATCCTTGCTGACCTCCAGGAGACGATCGCAGACGTCGTCGCCGACAGCGCGGACCGCTCGACCGACGACATGACGCCGTTCGCCCCCTCGATCGACATTGCGTCGGCCGATCACGAGCGGGCCGATCGGCGGCTATTTGCGAGCTAATCCGCCCACGCCAGCTAGGAGATGAACTCCGCTGGGGGTGCCAGATCTCGCCGCCCACCGAACGTCACGAGGAACACAACCGCAAGTCCCACGCCGTAGGCGAAAAGCAGCGGAATCGTCACGAGGAACATCGTAATGATGTCTGCGGGTGTGAACACCGCTGCGAGCGTCAACATCGTGATGAACACCTCTCGCCAGCGCTTGCGCATCGAATTGTAGGGTATCCCCGCACTGTTGAGAAGCACCATCAAGATCGGGATGTCCGCGAGGAAGCCGATCCCGATCGTCGTGAAGATGATGAGCCACATGAAGTCGTTGATCCGGTAGCTGATGATCATGCCCGCCGAGAGCGCGTCCGCGGCGAGGAACGAGATCGTCACTGGGGCGATGATCGAATAGCCAAGCGCGAAGCCGCCGAGCATCCCGCCGGCCAACGCGCCCGTCCAGATGAAGATCGATCGCTGGTGCCCTCTGACGACGCCTAACTCACGCAGCGACGGCCACGCGTAGTAGGCGATTACCGGCAGCGTGACAAACACGCCAGCCAGGACGGAGAACTTCACCATGAAGATCAGCGCCTCGACGGGATGGAGGGTGATGACGCCGATCGAGTCTGCGGTCACTTCCTCGGGAAGCCGCTGATAGAAGTCAACACGGACGTCTCGCAGGCCGCCGCTGTACAGCCACGCGAACACGCCACCCATCACGATAATGAATGTGAGCACGATCCGGAACGATCGCGATCGGAGGCTGTTGAGAATGAAGACGATGTCGGTGTAGTAGCCGCCGATGTCATCCGAATCGGTTTCGCCGTCAGTCAACTCCGCGAGGAAGGTGTCGCCCGCTCTCGAGGTCCGATCGCCGAGCCCGCCGCCGGCCTCGGTCGTTTCGGCTTCGGCGCGCTCGTCCTCACTGCCCTCGTCGCCGTCCTCGGACTCCCGGAGGTGTTCGGTCTCATCGAAGCGATCGACTATCGCCTGCGCTTTTTCCGCATCGTCCGCTTCGAGAGCTGCGCCGGCGTAGCCCATTGCCTCGTCCTCTGTCAGGTCAGCAAACGCCTCCGGCGGTGCCGCACGGATCCCGGCAGCGTCGAGCGATGCAAGGTCGATCGCCGTTGGATCGCCCATCGCTGTCCCAGCAGGTTCGACTTCGGCTTCGAGGGCGACGTACACGTAGTACGCGAGCCCGGCGGTTGCGAGGATCGCGCCCGCGATTGCGCCGTACAGTAGTAACGACACCTCTGCGGATGCGATTCCGGCGTCCGGCGGCAGGATTCGGTAGCTACTGTCTGCCCACGCGAGCAGATCGTTCGTTGCGGTCCGCCCGCCGTACTCGTGGTAGCCGTAGATGACCGCCATCCCAGCGACAAATAGCCCGGTGAGCACGTTCCAGTGCGATCGCGCGATCGATCTGACGCGAACCCGCGCGCCGGCGCGCTTCGCGGTGACGACGATCTTCGCGAGATAGAGACTACTCCCGTACAGCACCATCAACGGGACCGCCCACATGATCTGGGTGAACGGATCAGGCGGCGAAAAGAACGCCCCGAACACGAAGATGCCGACGACCGCGTGGCGCCACTTGTCGCGGAACGTCTCGTAGGGGACGATCTCGGCGTACGACAGCGCGGTGATGAAAAGCGGCATCTGGGCGGCCAACCCAAACGAGATGGTCAAAAGCACAATGAACTCCGTCCACATGACGATCGAGTAGGTCGGCGCGAAGCCAGCGTCGAAGCCGAAGCCGGCCAAAAAGCCGAACATGAACGGGAAGAACACGCCAAATCCGTAGGCGGCACCGCCGGCAAACAGCGCGACGGCGAACGTGGCAACGAGTGCAACCTTCCAGCGCGGAATCGGTGTCTGCGGCCAGTAGCCGCGCTCTCTGAGTGCGTCCCTGGTAAAGTACAAAAGCGCCGGTATCGCGATGAGCACGCCGACGATCAGCCCGATTTTTGCCTGCAAAAGGATGACGTCGAACGGTGTCGTCGCGATGATGTCGAAGCTCTCGCCAACCTCCGCGCGCATGCGTGATTCAGTAATCCCGCGAAGCCAGTCCCAGATGTACGTCCGCAGGGTCCAAAACGTCGCCAAAAAGCCGATCAAAAAGACGACGAAGACCTTCTGGAGGTCCTTTTGCGCCGATCGGAGTATCGCAAATAGCGTATCACGACCCTCCATCAGCGTTTGCTGGGTGTCTTCGTCGAGCGCGCTGGACATATATCCGACAAAAGTCGGTTCGTCGTTATCAACTTTTTCTCTCGGCTGTCCGCGGCGTTCTCGAGTCGTCGATCGCCGATCCCTGGCCGGTCGATTGCTGGCTCGATCCGAAAAGGCCTATAACGACACGGTGTCGAAGTACTAGCGAATGCCCGACGAGTCGGATCGTCCACCAGCCGATCCCACCGCAGAGTCCGGTTCTGCTCCCGACGACGTGAGCGACGGCTCTGCGCAGTCCGCAGATGACGACACCGATCGACAGGACGGCGACGATACCGATCGACAGCCCGATGGCGAAGAGAATACTGAGCAGAACACCACCGGGGACAGCGCTGCGGATCCAGCTGAGGATGTCGCAGACGCTGGCGATCGCTCTGATCTGGCGGGAGATACCGCAGAAACAGACGATGATGCAGTGGATTTGGAGCCAGACGCAGAAACAGAAGACGAAGACACCGCAGACACAGATCCAGACGAGGACGCAGCAGACTCAGATGTAGACGAGGACGCAGCAGACTCAGATGTAGACGAGGACGCAGCAGACTCAGATGTAGACGAGGACGCAGCAGACTCAGATGTAGACGAGGACGCAGCAGACTCAGATGTAGACGAGGACGCAGCAGACTCAGATGTAGACGAGGACGCAGCAGACTCAGATGTAGACGAGGACGCAGCAGACTCAGATGTAGACGAGGACGCAGCAGACTCAGATGTAGACGAGGACGCAGCAGACTCAGATGTAGACGAGGACGCCATCGAAGCAGATACAGACGGGGACACCCCGTCAACAGATGGCGGCTCAACGGCATCTGCCGGTGTCGTCGAGGAGATCGATCGCGGGACGGATGCCGACGAGAGTGTGGTGTCTGACCTCGGCGATGATGAGGACGACGAGTTCATCTCCGCACCTGAAGAGGACGAGGAGATGCCGCTTGCAGACCACATCAACGAGATGATGCGGCGGCTCGGCGTCGTCTTCCTCTTCGGTGGGATCGCAACGCTCATCGCGTATCCCTACTCGCCGGACCTCGTCAACTACCTCTGGGGCACCCACATTCCGAATCCCGAGGTTAACGCCCCGCGGATATATGGTCCGCTCGAATTCATTCTAACAAAACTCAAAGTCGCCGGACTCGCCGGTCTCCTCATCGGGCTCCCTGTGTTCGTGTACCAGACGTATCGGTTCATGAAACCCGGACTGTATCGCAACGAGCGCCGCTACTACCTCGCATCCGTCCCAACGAGCCTCGTCCTTGCGATCGTCGGCGTGTTATTCGCCCATTTCATCATCCTTCCGTTCGTCTTCAACTACTTTACCACCTACACGACCGACGCGGCCTCGGTCGCCTTCGGCCTGCGCGAGACGTTTGCGATGATGCTCGCGCTCATGGGCTACATGGCGATCATTTTCCAGATTCCGCTGTTCATGATGCTTGCGATTATGATGGGGCTCGTCACCAGACAGTGGCTCGAAAACAAGCGGCTCATCTTCTGGGGGCTGTTCGTCGGGATCGCGTTCACCTTCACCGCGGTCGATCCGACCGGGATGGCTCCGATCATCATCGCGCTCACGATGATCGTCCTCTTCGAAGGGACGCTCGCGCTGCTGCGCTGGACCGGCAACTGACCCCGCCACGCGGCAGCTATCGATCGAACCGATCGCGAAGGTCGGCTTCGTCTACGCGGTATTTGTACGCTGGACGCCCCTCGATCATCACGTACGGGACCCGCTCCCCGTAGCGCTCGCGGAGCGCTTCGTCGGTGTCCACATCTATTTCCGAGAGTTCGATCGGCGTTCCCGTCTCCTCGCTGACCCGGTGGATCGTCTCTTTTGCCTCCACACAGAGATGGCAGTTTTCCCGAGAGTAGACGGTAACCGCGATTGGGTCGCTCATACTCGTGGTTCGTTGTGCTCGGACGCAAGCGTTACGAATCGGCTTGCCCTGGTGTCGGTATGGCGACGATCGTGCTGGTGAGACACGGCGAAACCGCGTGGAATCGCGATCGCCGGGTACAGGGATGGGCCGCGGTGCCGCTGAACGGCCGCGGCCGCGAACAGGCTGTTTCGCTCGCGGCTGCGATCGAATCGCGATACGATGTTGATCGACTCATTGCGTCGGACCTTCGACGGACGCTGGAGACCGCTCGACCGATCGCCCGCAAGACCGGGGTCTCAGTCGAACCGTCCACAGGATGGCGCGAGCGGGACTTCGGTGCCTTTCAGGGGCTCAGCTATCGCGAGCTATTCAGCGGCTATCCGGAGTTCGCGATCGGCACCTCCGGCTATCCGGCGGCCCTTGCCCGCCCAGAGAGCGGTGAGAGCTTTATTGACCACCGAAAGCGGGTTCTCGCTGCGTTCGATCGGCTCGTCGACTCACTTGATAGTGCGGAAACCGTCATCGTCGTCACCCACGGTGGATCGCTGTATCAGGTACTGGGCCGACAGAAAGGGCTCGATATTGTCGAAACAGTGATGGATCAAGCGCAGGGAAACGGGGCAATCAACGAATTGGCCGTCGATACGGCGAATGGAAACGTTTCGATCGTCTCGGAGAACGATACGGCGTATCGTGATACCGATCGATAATGCTCACTCGATCGGATCGTGGAAAGACTATGGGTTGCATACTGACTCTCCCGCAGTGCCGTCGTTTCGACGTTCGATCGCTTCTTTCGCCCACTGTTCGATCTGTGCTTCGGATACCGACTGATATCCGAGCAGGAGTCGATCGTTGAACAGACATGGCAGATCCGTATCACACAAGAACGTTTTAACTCTCTCTGTGGGCCATGGCAGCGGATACGGGGCGACCGTTCCTTGTAGTTGATATTCTTGTTGTGTTGGTTTCAATTGTGGTTGATCAGATAGCCGATGCGCGACGCCGAGTGGAAGGTTTGGCGTTGGAGGCGAGCCTATAGACGCATAGTGGGTATTCGGGGTTTCTGATTGGATGCAGATGAGTTCCGCTGTAGCTCTATATTTTGCTTGGACTACCTCACGATTGCTGTTGCCATAAAATCGTACGCGGCCCATACCCAGCGCGATCGATAGGCCGGCGGCGACTGGAAAGCCATAGCGGATTAGTTCGATGACGTTAATCAACTCCTGAACGCCCACTGAGTCAGCAACGTCGATCGAAACGAATCCATCTGGCTCGAAAGATTGTCTATCCCTTCCCTCCGAACCAACCTCTGACGACATCCAGACGGCTGGGGGGCTCGATCCTCCGTGATCTTTCGACACGTGTCCGTCAATACACTCGATGGATCCCTCGGTGACTGGTGGGACACAGTACACAAAATCGTGATTCGCCTCGAGTAGCGTCGCAACCGCCTTTTTGCTCGGTTTTCTGACAATATCAACTTGTTCGGGCTCCACAAGTGTCGTCTCGCTTTCTATAGCAGCGCGCACTGATTGTGCCTGCGTTGCATCGTCGAGAACGAGACCGAACGAGACCGTTTCTTCGGTGGGATGTTCGTACGCAAGTCCGCGTTCAAATGCTGGGATCGAAAGGGCTGTACCGCCCGGTGGAATCGTCCCCGCACTGTACCCATCGATCCCCTCTGCATCAAATACCCGTGTGCGGGCGCTTCGTTTGGCTGGTATTTCATTTTCAACATGCACCGTACCGAGCACGTTACAAACATGAGTCAACAGTTCTGCATCGTCGATACGGCTTCGAAGAGTTGCCGTCATCGACCACGTCGGAACGTACGGCTCAATCTGTTCGTAGGGAACCTCAAGATACTCCATGAGTTGCTCGGAAATCGATCGATCGTAGAGGTTTGGCGGATAAAACGGAAGACCGTCCCCAAGCGCGTCGTACTCGTATCGAGGCAGTGAGTAGTAGCCGCCGATACGAACGAGCGTATCGAGGAACAGACAGCGTCGTAACAGCTCGTCGACTGCCGGTTCGATCGACCCATCTCTTTCCTTGAAGGGCTCGCTGTAGCCTGTGTCGAGGTGCAATGCGGCCGTCTCACCCGGCTCAACTGTTGCCCCCAAATAGAACGCTAGCGGGGCGATCCGATAGATGTCTGCGAGGTTCGGCGGGACGGTAATGCGGACTCCGGTTTCTGGTTTCTGTATTGAGGGGGGAATCGACAGACTGTCTCCAATCGTTATCCGGGGGGGATGTCCACGGAGCGACGGCCACGATCGCTCCGCAGAGAACTCCTTGATCGACGATCCGAGATGCGACACAGCTTCCATCAGCGCGTGCGGATCGTTTGGGACGGTGATTGTCCCTGCCGGCTCTGTATGTGTTGATCGTGCGCCGATAAGGATAGTTGCAAGCTTGGGAACGGTTGCCTCGACTACCATGCCGAATTGGTCTGAGTCGATATACCTGGCTGACATCGGCGTCTCGAAAAATCGGACAAACACCTTCACTTCTGCACCGATATCGAGGCTGTGGGTCCCCAATTGTCGTTTCCACGGTGACTTAGTTAGCTCTCCCATGTCTTCTCCGCTTTCATCGCGGACACGCACATGCTTGTTAATATGCACCCGTACCTTCTCGGCCGTACACGAGATCGCCGCATCAACTGGAAACATAAACCGATCGGTTAACGCGGGCTGAAACCCGTCACTGCCGATCGCATCGATTCGCAGCGATCCGCCGTCAACAGTATCCTTGACCACGACCGAGTCGCCATCGACCTCGAACCCGATCGGCGTTCCCGTTTCCCCAACCAGAGTCACACGTCGTTCAGTACCCACCGTAATTTAAATCCTTTGATATTATGAAATATTCAACAATTATGACGTATCATTGACTCACTTGGACGGGTACGATCGAGACAACACGTCTGTGGTCGCCTCGTCGTATGCGTCCGTCGCTGGGCTCACGCTCCCTGTCCGATACCCGTCCAGATCGAGCGTCACGTGATCGAACCCAATATCGAGGAGGTGCTCACGGGCGGCCTCGATGAACGCCGGATCCAGCGCCGCCTCGAACTCCTCGCGGGCGACTTCGATCCGGGCCAGTCCGTCGTGATCGCGCACCCGAAACTGCGAAAATCCCCACGTTCGCAGAACCCGCTCAGCCTTTTCGACCCGTGTGAGACGTTCTTCGGTCACTTCCAGCCCTGTCGGAATCCGCGATGATAGACACGCCATCGACGGCTTGTCAGCTACCGACAGGCCGTATCTCTCTGCCAGTGTTCGGACCTCGTCTTTGGTGATGTCGTGTGCCAAAAGCGGTGAAAAGACTTCCAATTCGTCGACTGCCCGCAGGCCGGGCCGGTGACCCTCGCCCGGATCGGACGCGTTCGTTCCGTCACAGACCGTGTCGATTCCCAGATCGCGGGCGACCTCGTACATCTTCCCGAGTCGCATCGTCCGGCAGTGATAACACCGATCGCCGTCGTTGGCCACGAAGTCTGGATTCTCCAGCTCCGAGAACTCGACGATCTCGTGGGTGATTCCGATCTCTTCGGCGACCTCGATCGCCTCCTCGAGCTCAGCGTCGGGGAGCGTCTCGCTTTTTGCGGTACAGGCGATCGCATCCTCGCCGAGGGCGTCGTACGCCAGTGCGGCGACGAGACTCGAATCTACGCCGCCCGAAAAGGCGATCACGACGCCATCCCGCTCGGCAAGTGCCTGCCTTGCGGCGTCGGCTTTTTCGGAAACGTCCATAGCGCGCTTTCGGCAGCCGCACGCAAAAGCACATGGTCATGCGATCGACCCGCAAGCTTTTGATACGATCCGGAAAAACCTCTCCCACGGATGGAGCTCGAATCGATCCCCGGCGTTGGCGAAAAAACCGCGCGGGCGCTCGCCGAACTCGATGATCCCGAGGCGGTGATCGAGGCCGGCGACGTGCTCGCGCTCTCGTCGGTTTCGGGAATCTCAGAGGGTCGTGCGGCACGTATCGCCCGAGGCGCGATCCAGCGGCGTCACGACGATCCTGGCGGATTCGTCTCGACCGATCGAGCGAAGTCGATCTACGCGGACGCGCTCTCTTTGGTCCAAGCGCGCGCTGTGACGACGTACGCAACAAAACGACTCCAGACGTTCTACCCGAGTGCGAAACGATCGCGGATCGAAGCGGCCCAGGCGACTGTTTCTGAGGCCATGGATCGCGAGCCAACGCCTGCGATCCGTGAGGCACTCGGCGGCGTCGAGCCGCTTGCAACGCCGACAGGACTCCGAATCCGCGATCGCTGTTTGGCGACTCGAGACGGCGAGAGCTACGCTGCTGCCCAGTCGGCGTACCCCGAGATCTCCGTCGAAACGATCGAAGACGCCCGCGATATCAACGAGTTGGCTCGATCGTATTCGACTGTGATCGTCCTTGACGAGGCGTTCGCCGGGCTCGATCTAACTGGCGACGTCCGGGTTGAACCCGACGCGCTCTCCCAACCCGAACTCGTGGCGCCCGAACGGCTGCTCACGTTCTTTGCGACGAACCGCGATCGGATCGAGGCCGCGATTGCCGTCCATGAGGCGGCCGATCTCGACCCTGCCTGTGATCTCCGAGCGCTTCGATCAGCCCTGTCGGGCGTCGACGCGGACGGGACGATCGCCGGCGACGACGAACTCGACCGGCTGTCGGTGGCCGTTGACGACCTCGACGCGGCCGTCAGTACGGCAACGTCTGTCGCCGACGACCATCTCCGGACTGCGATCCGCGAACGCGACGTGACGATCGAGGGCCAGGACTTCCTCTCGCTCGTCGAACAGGGCGCACGAGTGGACTCGTTGCTTTCCAGAGAGCTTGCCGACGAGTACGATACTGCCCTCGAGAAGGCTCGTGAGCACCTGATCGACAGTTTGCGGCTCTGTGACGCTGAGACCGAGCTTGCCGCCGCGATCTTCGACGGCGAGCCGACGTTTCCGGTCGAGCCGCGATCGGACGCGACGAGTCGGCTTCGCACGGAGCTGACTGCTGCTCGGGATCGCCACGCAGCGAGACTCAAGGCGGAACTCGCTGCAGACCTCGCGGCGCTGCGAGAGCCCGTCGAGACGCTCGTCCGAGACGCCTTAGAACTGGATGTCGAACTGGCAATCGCCTCGTTCGCACGAGACTTCGAGTGTACCCTCCCGACGATCGTCGAGGACGACGGCTTCGCAATTGAGGGTGGTCGATCGCCACTGCTCGACGTTTCGTTTGAGGCGGTCGAACCGGTCAGCTACAGCGTCTCTGGGGTCACGCTCTTGTCGGGTGTGAACTCCGGCGGGAAGACCTCGACGCTCGACCTCGTCGGGCTTATCGTCGTCCTGGCGCACATGGGGTTTCCCGTCCCTGCCGATCGCGCCGAAATCCGGCGGTTCAGCGAACTCCACTACTACGGTAAATCACAGGGGACCCTCGACGCAGGCGCGTTCGAGGCAACACTGCGTGACTTTGCCGAGCTTGTCGACGGCGCAACTGGCCGACTCGTGCTCGTCGACGAACTCGAAAGCATCACCGAACCCGGGGCCTCAGCGAAGATCATTGCCGGGATACTTGAGGCGCTCGCAGAGACGGAGACGACGGGCGTATTCGTTTCCCACCTCGCCGGTGAGATCCGCGATGCGGCGTCGGTGCCGATCGCGGTCGACGGCATTCGCGCCACGGGACTCGAAGACGGCGAGTTGCAGGTCGACAGGTCTCCCCGCAAAGATCACCTGGCGCGATCGACACCGGAACTGATCGTCGAGAAGCTCTCCGATGAGGCGGCTGACAGCGAGTTTTACGATCGGCTCTTGGCGAAGTTCTAATCAGGGCTGGTGCGCGTCGGACGCCCCATACGCTGTGTCTCGATCGCATGGCTCGAACCGGATGGACAGGATTTTAAGCCGCGCATGGATAGGATATGCCACTATGGGTAAAAAATCGAAGGCGAAAAAGAAGCGGCTGGCGAAGCTCGAACGCCAGAATTCGCGTGTCCCAACGTGGGTCATGCTGAAGACCGACATGCAGGTAACCCGCAATCCGAAGCGTCGCAACTGGCGCCGGAGCGACACTGACGAATAATGAGCACCAGCGACTTCGAAGAGCGCGTCGTAACGGTCCCGCTTCGTGACGCGAAGCAAAAGCCCGTCCAAAAGCGCGCCGACTACGCGATGCGGATCATCCGCGATCATCTCGCGAAGCACTTCTCGGTCGATGCGGACGATGTTCGCCTCGACCCCTCGATCAACGAGGCCGTCTGGGCGAACGGCAGACAAAACCCCCCGAGTAAGCTTCGGGTTCGCGCCGCGCGGTTCGTCGAGGACGGCGACGCGATCGTCGAAGCCGAATCGGCCTAAGCACCGTGCTCCGCACATCCGTCGCCGGCTCGTCGTACGTTGGCGTGTTCTGCCGGACGACGAACGACGTTCTCCTCGCTCGGCGTGACCTCGATGATGAGCTGCTCGATTCGATGGCCGATGAGCTGTCGGTACCGGTCGTCGCAACGACGATCGGGGGCTCCGGGACGGTTGGCGCGCTCGCGGTCGGCAACGAGAGCGGCCTCCTCGTCTCGAGCCGGCTCACGGATACTGAGCGCGATCGCATCGAGGCCGCGATCGACGTGCCGCTGACGGAACTCCCGGGCAAGATCAACGCGGCCGGCAACGTGATCCTCGCGAACGACTACGGCGCGTACGTTCATCCCGATCTCTCTCGGGAGGCGGTGACGACGATTCGTGAGGCGCTCGATGTTCCCGTCCAGCGTGGTGACATCGGCGATGTCAAAACTGTCGGGACTGCGGCTGTCGCGACAAACGAGGGCGTGCTCTGTCACCCGAAAGCGCGTGAGCCAGAGCTCGAAGCGCTCGAAGCCCACCTCGACGTGTACGCCGATCTTGGGACGATCAACTACGGCGGCCCGCTGATCGGCTCGGGACTCATTGCCAACGATACGGGCTATATTGTCGGCACCGATACGACTGGGCCCGAACTCGGTCGGATTGAGGATACCCTCGGGTATCTCGACTAGCCGCTCGCGTGCATAGCGTCGTGGCGCAGTTCCCCGCGTGGTAACCGTTTTCATTCAGGATACGGAGTAGGAAGATTCTTCCCGCTCGCTCCCGGATTTTCCCTGTATGAGCCAATTTACCGTTAGTGGACAGTTCGCCGCACGCGGCGGCCACCAGGAGTTCACCAAAGAGATCGACGCCGAGAACGCGTCGGTCGCCGAAGAGCATATTCTCTCCCAGCTCGGCAGCGAGCACGGCCTCAAACGAACCCAGATCGAAATAACGGACGTGACGGCTGCATGATGGGTGGCGGCGGTCAACAGCAGCTCCAACAGCTCTCCCAAGAGTTGCAGGCAATCGACGCGGAGATCGAAGAGCTCGAAGACGAGATTGATTCGCTGCGGACCGAACAAACCGAGATCGACGAGGCGACCGAGGCGATCAACACCCTCGAGAGCGGCTCGACGGTGCAGGTGCCGCTGGGCGGCGGCGCGTACGTCCGTGCAGCGGTCCAAGACATCGACGAGATTGTCGTGAGCCTCGGTGGCGGCTACGCGGCCGAACAGGACCAATCCGGTGCGACTGCAACCCTCGAACGCAAACGCGAGTCACTGGACGATCGTATCGCCGACGTCGAAAGCGAGATCGACGAGCTCGAATCCGAGAGCGAACAGCTCGAACAACAGGCCCAGCAGATGCAACAGCAGCTGCAACAACAACAGATGCAGCAGATGCAGCAGATGCAGGGCGAAGACGAGTAGGGAAACCGTGTTCGACGGACTGAAAGACAAGCTGAGTTCGTTTCGCAGCAGCGTCGAAGAGACCGCTGACAAGAAGGCCGAAGAGGCAGCCGATCAGGAGAACGCAGCGGCGGAATCAGCGCAAGACCCAGCACGCGACGAACCCGATAGTGCAGAGACGGCTGTAGATCCGTCGAGTGGGGCTGCGGCTGCCACGACGACCGAAGATACCGACGAGTCTGTAGCGGCGTCTGCGAGCGCCGAGGACACTGTGGAGACTGACGAGGACGACGGACCAAGCGCCTTCAAACGCGCCGCAGCATTCGCAACTGGAAAGATCATCATCGAGGAAGAAGACCTCGAAGACCCGCTGTGGGAGCTGGAGATGGCGCTGCTCGAAAGCGATGTCGAGATGAGTGTCGCAGAAGAGATCCTCGAGACGATCCGCGAGAAGATGATCGGCGAGACCAGAAAGCAGGTCGACACGACCGGCGAACTGGTCGAGCGTGCGCTCCACGACGCGCTGTTAGACGTCATTCAGGTTGGTCAGTTCGACTTCGACGAGCGGATCGCGGCGGCGGACAAACCCGTGACGATCATCTTTACCGGTGTCAACGGGGTCGGCAAGACGACAAGCATCGCCAAACTGTCGGAGTATCTGGCCGATCGCGGCTACTCGGTCGTGCTCGCAAACGGTGACACCTACCGGGCAGGCGCGAACGAGCAGATCCAAAAACACGCCGAAAACCTCGATCGCAAGCTCATCAGCCACGAACAGGGCGGCGATCCAGCCGCGGTGCTGTACGACGGCGTCAAGTACGCCGAATCGAACGACATCGACGTCGTGTTGGGCGATACGGCCGGCCGGCTCCACACGAGCGACGATCTGATGGCCCAACTCGAAAAGATCGGCCGCGTGGTCGACCCGGATATGACACTGTTCGTCGACGAGGCCGTCGCCGGCCAGGATGCGGTCCAGCGGGCGAAAAAGTTCAACGAGGCCGCCGAAATCGACGGGGCCATTCTCACGAAAGCCGACGCCGACTCCTCAGGGGGTGCGGCGATCTCGATCGCGTACGTCACCGGCAAGCCCATTTTGTTCCTCGGTGTCGGGCAGGGGTACGACGACCTCGAACGGTTCGATCCTGAGCTGTTGGTCGATCGGCTCCTCGGCGAGACTGAGTGACAGCACCCCGCTTCGATCTTTTCGGCTGTGACTTTGCGCCGCCGATCGACGGCCGTTCACCGCCGCTGCACAGCCTGCGACGCTTTTTATTCCTTGCAATCGTATCCTTGGTGTGACGTCCCTCTCGACGCCTGACACCCTCGATCCGTCAAATCCGCGGGCGGTTGCGGAACGATCCGAACGACTGCTTCGTGCGGTTCGAACGGGCGAGCCGACTGGGTGGCTTCGTGAGGAGCTCGCAACGTACGACCGCGCGGCGATCGACGGGCTTGTCGACGATCCCGACGCGGCGACTGCGTTTTGGCTCAACGTGTACAACGCGATCGCCCAGCTTGAACTCCGGGAAGACCCCGATCGGCTGGCGGACAAACGATCGTTCTTTACTGCCGATCTCGTCGAGATCGCGGGCGAGCGGCTGAGCCTCGACGCGATCGAACACGGAATCATTCGCGGCGAACAGTGGCCATACGGGCTCGGCTACGTCCCGTGGCCCTTCTACTCGAACGCGGTGTCTCAGTGGGCACTCGACGACGTGGACTACCGAATCCAGTTCGCACTCAACTGTGGGGCGGCCAGCTGTCCGCCGATCGCTGCCTACACGCCTGGTGATCTTGACGACCAGCTAGACGCGGCTGCGCGATCGTACCTCGATTCGACGGTTCAGTACGATGCGGAGTCGAACGTCGCACGGCTACCCCGGCTCTGTCTGTGGTACCGCGGGGATTTCGGCGGTCGATCTGGCCTGCGATCGATGCTTGAGCGATACGAGCAGGTTCCGCCAGGGGCGCAGCCACGGCTGCGGTATCTTTCGTACGATTGGGCTGTTGTGCTCGATCGATTTGTCGAGCGCGACTGAGGTGCCCTCTTTTGTAGACACCCGAGTCGTCCGGACGAACAAGCATTTAGCCGTGGGTGCGCCTAGAGTAATCAAATGGTACTCGACGATCTGGGCAGTTCCCTGCGGGGAACGCTCGATGACCTCCGCGGGAAATCCCGCATCGACGAGGAAGATATCGACGAGGTGGTAAAGCAGATCCAGCGATCGCTGCTGCAAGCCGACGTCGATGTCGGATTGGTGATGAACCTCTCGGAGAACATCAAACAGCGGGCCTTAGAGGAAGAGCCCGCCGCCGGGACGACTGCGCGCGATCAGGTGCTGAAGGTCGTCTACGAGGAGATGGTCGACCTTGTCGGCGACTCCACGGAGCTGCCGTTAGAGCCGCAGACGATCATGCTCGCGGGGTTGCAAGGCTCTGGGAAGACGACGACCGCGGCAAAGATGGCGTGGTGGTTCTCGAAGAAAGGGCTCCGCCCGGCAGTCATTCAGACGGATACGTTCCGCCCCGGCGCGTACGATCAGGCCAAACAGATGTGCGAGCGCGCGGAGGTCGACTTCTACGGCGATCCAGACGGCAGCGATCCGGTCCAGATCGCCCGCGACGGCCTCGAAGCGACCGCCGATGCTGATGTTCACATCGTTGACACAGCGGGGCGGCACGCCTTAGAGGACGATCTGATCGACGAAATCGAACAGATCGAGGACGCGGTGTCACCTGACATCAGCCTGCTCGTGCTCGACGCGGCGATCGGGCAGGGGGCGAAACAGCAGGCGCGCGAATTCGACGAATCGATCGGTATCGGCGGCGTCGTCATCACCAAACTTGATGGGACCGCCAAAGGTGGGGGCGCGCTGACGGCCGTCAACGAGACTGACTCGTCGATCGCCTTCCTCGGAACCGGCGAAACGGTTCAGGATATCGAACGCTTTGAGCCGAACGGCTTCATCTCGCGGCTGCTCGGGATGGGTGACCTCAAACAGCTCTCCGAGCGCGTCGAACGCGCGATGGCCGAAACCCAGGCCGAAGACGAAGACTGGGATCCCGAATCCATCATGGAGGGCTCGTTCACCCTCAAGGACATGCAAAAACAGATGGAGGCAATGAACAAGATGGGGCCGCTCGATCAGGTGATGGACATGATCCCCGGACTCGGCGGCGGCATCATGGATCAACTGCCCGACAACGCGATGGACGTTACCCAAGATCGCATGCGTCGCTTCGAGGTCATCATGGACTCAATGACAGATGATGAACTCGAAGAGCCGCAGTCGATCGGGGCCGCCCAGATCGAACGCATCGCCCGCGGGTCGGGGACCGACGAGGAGACCGTCAGAGAACTGTTGAGCCAACACAAAATGATGGATCGCACGCTCTCGCAGTTCAGCGGGATGGGCGACGGCGACATGCAGCGCATGATGAAAAAGCTCCAGAAAGGCGGCGGTGGCGGCGGCGGCCTCGGCGGTATGGGGCCGTTCGGCGACTGATTCCGTCTCCCTACTGGCTTTTGTACGTACTCGATCGCGAGTGGAGTCTCTTCACAGGAACGGGAACCCGCCGTAGCGGAGATACACCATATCGAGGATCAAAAGCAGCTGAAAGAGTCCCTGCACGCCGCCGAGCATTGCGTTTTGTTTGCCGATCGATGCGATAATCGACGCGTCCGGCGCCGGCGATCGCATCTCGCGGTACATCCGAAGCTCACCCGGAAGGAGAAACCCGAACCCCTGTACCGACAGAATGGTCACGATCGCAAGCGCAACCACGATGGTCGGTTCGGTCATCTCGAGTGCGCCGATCGTGGTCCCAACCCACACGATTGAGCCGACGGTTCCGAGAGCGAAAAGCACCTGCCAGCGTCGATCACCGAACGTATTCAATCGCCAGCCGAACACCACAAGAATCGGTATGACGTTGGCCGCGGTGAAAAGCGCGAGCCACGGGCCAGCGTTGGGAAAGACGCCGATTCGCAGCGCCAGTGCGATCCCACTGGCGATCGTCACGAACGCCAGTGATGGCAACAAAAAGGCCGTCTTCGGCGTGAGACGCGTGAAAAGCGCGGCGCTCTGCTCGTCGTCTAATCCCCCGATAACTGGCCCGAGTACGATGCCCATGAACAGGTCGATCCCTGTCCACAGTACTCCGGTCATAACGTGGACATAGGTGTGCCCCTGGACGGTGGCGACGGTGAGTGCGTACCCCAGCGCGGCGATCGGGATCGCGACGACGGCCCCGGCAAACGCCGGGTTCGCCCGGTTACCCAGCCCAGCGACAGTTCCACGAACGGTAGTCGTCGACATGTCAGTCAGAAATATTAACAGATACTAAAACGATTTGGTCCCAGCATCTATTTCCGTGATCGGGTGGATCCCAGTTCAGACCTGACCGTTGTGCGCCGCGACGATCGGTTCGACAATCTCGGTCGACAGCGGTGTCTGTGGCACTGACAGCGCTGTGAGACTTCCTTCCCCGTTGACGATCGCAGCGCGATCGCTCCACGCTGGATACGCGTCGCGGTACGTCTCGAAATCGGGGATCCCGTCAGGCCCCACCGAGTTCGCCGCCCAGTAGCTGTTTTCGAACGCTGCCCGGGCGTCGCCGTTCGTCTCGACTGTAGTGTCGTAATCCGCAAGCGGCTGCGTTGGACGAAGCGGGGTCCGTGCGTCTGCTCTGACGTTCAGGTTGAGGACATCTGCTGTCTCATACACACCTTGATCGAGCGCCTGTTCGACTACCGTACGGGTCGTCTCTGCGGCCGCTACAAACTCGCCGTCTTCGGGGAAGAATGTCTCTGGATCGTACGCGGAGACGGCAATTGCTGGCACGCCGAGAAACGCTGCCTCGACCGCCGCGCCGACAGTCCCCGAGTGGCCAAGGATGTACGAACCGACGTTCGGGCCGACGTTACAGCCCGAGACGACGAGGTCGAACCCGATATTGGGGAGCGATCGCAACCCGAAGGCCGCACAGTCGGCAGGCGTTCCCGAAACCGCGTAGCCGAGGTCGTGTTCGCGCACGTCGACCGCTGGCTCGCTGTGGCCAATCCCACTTCTCGATCGACCCACGCCGCTTTGATTCTCTGCTGGCGCGACGGCAGTCACGGCTGCAATCTCGCTGAGTTCATCGTAGAGCGCTTGCAGTCCTGGGCTTTCGATCCCATCGTCGTTCGTCAACAACACGCGCAGCTCGCTCATCACTTGTCTGTGGATCGCCGTGGACAAAAGCCGATCGAGAGCAATCCACGGCACAAATCGGTGTCCCTTTTTTGACCGCCTGCAAACGTTCGGCTGTGCACTCGATCGTCCTCCTCGCCGACATCGTTGGGCTGTTGCCGGATATCTTGGCTCGGGTGCTTCGGATTGCGGTGCTTATCGCGGTTGCCGTCTACGCGGCGAACGTCGCGGTTGCGTTTGGGCTCGTTCAGCGGATCGCGGGACTCTCGCGGTATCTCACCGACCCCGCGAACCTCCCTGATGAGGTCGGAACCGCGATCCTCACCACGACTGCGTCGACGACGGCTGGGTACGCGATGCTCGCCGACCTGCGCGAATCGGGATACATGGATGACCGTGCGACGCTCGTCGCGGTGACGATGAACACGTTCTTCGGGTTTGCCCAGCACGTGTTCACCTTCTACATCCCGGTGTTGATCCCGATCCTCGGGTGGCGCGTCGGCGGCTTCTACGTTGGGATGCGGGCAGCAATCGCGCTCGCGATCACGCTCGTCGGGATCCTCGCCGGCGCCGTGTTGCTTTCGTCGGCCAATATTAATGTCGACGTCCAACTCGATCCCGACGAACTCGACGAGGAGCAGGCATCCACGCGCGATCGGCTCGCGAGCGCGTGGGAGCGGACGGCTCCGACACTGCGCCGGCTCGTTCCCCGGCTTATCGTCGTCTACACGGTCGTGACGGTACTCATCACCCAGTACGACGTGCAGTCAATAACTGGTGTTGCAGATCCAATCGCGGCGATCGTCGGGCTGCCGATCGAAGCAGTCGCGGTTATCGCGGTGTACACGTTCGACACGACTGCGGGAGCGGCGACGCTCGCTCCGATGCTCGGGGATCCGTTTACGCCGTTGCAGGCGGTCGCGACGCTGCTGCTCGGCAGCATCGTCTCCTTTGCGGTGTCGACGTTCAAGCGATCGATTCCGTTTCAGTACGGCATCTGGGGCGCAGAGTTCGGCACCAAGGTGATCGTCGTCAACACCGCATTGAAACTCGTGTTCATTTCGCTGTCGGTCGTGTTGTTGCTCGCGATCCCGATGTAGCGCTGCGATCGGACGTCGTGTCATCGCGTCCACCGCAGTTGGACATCGTGTCTCCGTGGCCACCGCGACCGGCTGTCGTATCCTTCGTCCACTGCGATCGGCTGTTACCGCCGATCGCCGCGGGTTCTCGCGTCGGGATCGATCGGCGTTCCGTCCTCGGTCGGCGGGGCGATGTAGTCAATAAACGACTCCACGTCGGGTTCTCGGACGGTCACAGTCACGTCGATGTCTCCGAGTTCGTCTGGGTTCCCGACCGCGAAGTTGACAACACCCTCGAAAGCGGCCTGTTTTTTCAACGAGAACGAAAAGCCGTCCTCGGTCATGTTCGCCCGGAACCGCCGTCTGGCGGTGTCGAGGATCTCCTGTTCGAAGAGCACGTCCGAAAATGCATCGAGGCTGTGAGTTTCAGCGACGACCCGGCCGGGTTTGACTTCGACGTCGGCTTTCGGAAAGACGGTCCCGATCGCATCTCGGACGCGATCGGTCACCTCGGTGTCGTACAGCGGGGTCTCGATTTCGACGTCGATGCTGTAAATCATTGTTCTTCCCCCGTCTGTCCGGCTGTTTTTGCTGGTTCTCCCAGCAACACTGCCTCGGCGCGATCGTGGAACGCTTCGAGCGTGTCGGTGTTTTCGATTGTTACGTCTGCCCGATCCATCACTTCGCCGACGCCGAGTTCAAGCTCGCGGGCGTCGCGGGCCCTGAGCGATTCGAGATCGCGATCGGAGGCGTCGCGGCCTCGTTCGGCGAGCCGTTCGGCCCGCAGATCGAAGGGCGCCTCGACGCTGACGAGCGTGAACGCATCGCCGAAGGCGGCCTCGAAGGTTTCGACCTCGACGAGCGATCGCAGCCCATCGATGAGGACGGTTTCGGCCTCGTGAGCGTCGATCGCCGCCTCAATCATCGGGAGCGATCGCTCGGCGACCGCCGCGGGACCGTTTTCCTCCCGGAGGGTTTGGGCCATCTCGCCGTGGTGTTCTGTGGGGTCGAGGCCGCGATCGCGACAGGCCTGTCTGATCACATCGCCCATCGTGATCACGGGGATGTCGTGCTCGGCCGCGACCGCCGCAATCTCGCCTTTCCCGCTGCCGGGAAGTCCGACGGTTCCAACTACGCGCATACCGATTGATACCGGCAGGACGGCCTTAGATGTGCTGTTCCGGTCGCTGCTCGGGTCGTATGAGGGCGAATCGCGTCGTTTTTACTGCCGGACAGCGATCGATCGCACAGGGGCACGTAGCTCAGTCTGGATAGAGCGTCGGACTTCTAACCGCCGCAGCATCGCTGTGGTGGGGAGCGATCCGACGGTCGTGGGTTCGAATCCCATCGTGCCCGTTCGTTCACTGCGTTCACTCACGGCCACGATGTACCCTCGATCGCTTCGCTCTCGAGGATCCCATCGTGCCCGTCATCTCCGAGCGAAGCGAGGAGTGACGACGCAGGGATTCGAAGCAGGGAGCGAACACCGTGAGCGACCGGGGTTCGAATCCCATCGTACTCGTTCGCTCATTCTGTTCGCTCAGAGCACGATTCACCCTCGATCGCTTCGCTCTCGAGGATCCCATCGTGCCCGTCATCTCCGAGCAACGCGAGGAGTGACGACATAGCCCTTGTCTTGGCCTGATCTGGTGAATCAGCTAAAAGATCGCGCAGGCTCACAACCGTTTCAACTCGATAAGCGGTTACGACAGTGTGTCTCCGTCTACCGGTGACCTAGTATCATCGATCGCCCGTACCGCCACACCAGCATACCCGCGATCAGCCACTATAATCGGATATTTTGCGTGCGCTGTGCTCTCTCGCCGTGCGATAAATAAAATAGTTGTTTGACAGTTCGCGGAGTATAACTTGATTTGTTTCAAACATTTCGCTATGAACCGCCGTGGATTTCTCGCTGGGGTCGGTGCTGGCGGAGCCACACTCTTCAGTGGCTGTCACGCGTTCGACGCCAGCGGCTCCGAAACCCGTCTGAAATGGACGTTTGAGACGGGCGATAGTGTGACATCAATTCCCGCCGTCGACGACGGATTCGTGTATACTGGAAGTCGAGACGGGAGCGTCTACGCAGTGGACGTTGACTCCGGCAACGAAGTGTGGCAGTTTCAGACCGCTGCCAGCGTTGCTGGGTCTCCGATCGTCAGACAGCAGCAGGTGTACAGTGGCAGTTGGGACGGGTACGTCTACGCGATAACCAAAGAAGACGGAGAACAAACGTGGGAATTCGATACCGAGGGATACGTCGGTGCAACACCAACAGTTACTGAGGAGACGGTCTTCATCGGAAGCGGAGGGAGTAATACGCTCTTTGCGCTCTCTCGAGAGACTGGTGAGCCGAACTGGCACTTTGACGCACCAGGTGATGATATTCTTTCGCGTGCCGTTCTTGATGCGGAACTGCTGTATGTTGGCTCCAACGACGGGAATGTGTATGCCGTTCGGACTGAAAATGGACAGGAAGAATGGCGCTATGGGACCGGTGATTACGTGAATAGTGCGGTCGCACGGTGGAATGAGACGCTCTATGTCGGGAGTTACGATTCGCAGCTGTATGCGCTCGACCGACAGGATGGAACAGAACAGTGGTCGTTCGAGACAGCCGATCGCGTCCAGTCCTCGCCCACAGTCCTCGATCAGACGGTGTATGTCGGCAGTGCTGACGGGACGGTGTATGCGCTTGAGGCCGAAACGGGAGACGAAGTGTGGACGTTCGAAACCGGCGGCACCATTTACAACTCCTCCCCGGTGATTGCGGACGAGACACTCTACATTGGTGCTGGCGGGCCCACCGCCGCAGGGGTCTATGCACTCGATCGCACGTCCGGTGAACGACAGTGGCTGTTTGAAACTGACGGGACAGTACACGAGTCACCGACGCTCGTAGACGAGACACTCTACTTTGGCAGCAATGACGATAGTCTGTACGCAGTATCGATCTGAGTACGGGGACGCTCCTGATTCGCACCAACTGTGTCTTCACTCTCAGATCGGTTGCTCACAGGAGTTAGAACACAAATCGCCGTAGTCGGTTCACCGGTATGTACGATCGATGTTTGTGTCTACAGAACCATTTTTGAATTGAAGGGTTACGTTCACGTATGCACCGCAGAACGCTGCTGTCTGGGGCGACGACTGGAGGTGTCGCCCTCTTCACCGGGTGTCTCGGTGAGATCGACGATTCGAGCACTGATCCCACCCCCTCCTCCGACAACGTGAGCAGCGAATGGCGCCAATTCCAGGCTGACGCCGCACACACCGGGGCCACAGCCATGGCTGGCCCGGATGGTGGTGGGCGGATCCGTTGGTGGAGCAACACGTGGGGGCTCTCGACGGCTCCGGTCATCGAGGACGGGACGATATACGCCGGAACTGGCCTTCAAAACCAGTCGGTTGTTGCGTTCGATCAGCCCACTGGTGACACCCAATGGGAGGCACCGATCGGCGACGATATTGAACGCGCCCTCGCGGTCACCGATGGAACCGTCTACGCGTCAGCGAGTGGGGTGTACGCGCTCAACGCCGAGACGGGCGAACAGGAGTGGATGGACCACCTCGATACCTCGTGGGGGCTCGCATTCGCCGATGACACCGTTTTCGCTGCTGCGGGTGGAGGTGGCCCACTTGTTGCACTGGACGGGGCGACCGGAGAAAGACGCTGGCGTCGCGAGATCCACACGATTACGACCCCGACAGTAGCTGACGGACGTGTCTTCGCCGTTGGGAACGCCGATCTGCTCGCGCTCGACGCCGAGACAGGTGAGACCGAGTGGAAAAAAGAAATCGATCGAGCTGGCGGGCCACCGACTGTCGCAAACGGGACCGTCTTCGTTGGCACGCGCGGCGATCTATTCGCCCACGATGTTGCGACCGGCGATCGTGAGTGGACGCTTCCCGGAAGCTTTCGTCACACGGATATCGCTGCGATCGATGACACACTCTATTTCGCAGGCCGGCAACGAGAAGACGACGAGTGGATTGGTCGGGTTTTCGCCGTGGCTGCTGCGACCGGCGAGGCTGAGTGGACCTACGGGGATGACCATCTCGGAGGCGGGAGCGCTGTCGGGACCGAGAAGACGGTCTACGTCACCACGCGTACCCGGATATACGCATTCGATCGCGAAACAGGAACGCTCGAGTGGTGGCTTCGGTTCCAGTGGCCGGTGAGTAGCCCTGCGATCGCTGACGAAACGCTGTACGTGAGTGTTGGCGGTCGAGTGATGGCGATCGAGTCAGGAGACGGTCATGCCGGTGTGTGGCCGTCGGATGCAGAGCCGATCCCTGATCGCGGAGCGGCCCCACCGGAGCCGACCTACGCCGAGACTGACTTTTCTTTCGGCATGGGTGGCTTTGACGTGCGTTCAGAATGGGATGTCACTGTTGACCAAGACGCCCCAGTAGATGTTTCGTTCGCGATCGACGGCGATCGTGTCGATGCGGACGAAACGGTGTCGATCTCGCTTGCCATTGAGAATGTGGGTGATGAGGTACTCAGTTTCAACACCGGTGCTCCGGAACCCTTCGGCATCTTCTCGCTACACAATGATGCGCGGCACCTCGTTGCCTGGACGCCAGCCTACGAAGAGAGTAGCCATGTGCATACCAGCCCTCACCTTGGGATTACAGGCGTGAACAGTATCGGCCTCTCGACAGAGATCCAGCCTGGCGACACGGTGGGCGAAACCTACTCGATTTCGGATGAGACGCACGGTATTCTGCCAGGGACGTACGAATTTTCCATCGAGCAGACGCTGTTTCCCGAGGATGGGGGAGACGACGACGGCTGGCAGCTTTCGGTAACGGGTACGGTCGACCTTGTCGATCGGGGGACCGACGACGGAGCGATCGTGCATGATCTTGTGGTCGCCGACGAGGTGGCGCTTCCCGAGGCATTCATGGGTCGGTTCACCATTGACGTGCTTGCACCGGTCACCGACACCCATCCGGGCCTGATTGAGGTGACACTTGAGAATGTCACCGACGAGCGATCACTGATCACATCGATGCGGCGCTGGCCATTCGCTTCGTATGTCGGCCTTGGACCGGCGGGACGACGACTGATTCTCCTTCCTGCGGCCGGGTACGCGCCAGGGTTCGTCGATCGAACCGACTCAGGCTGGTGGGAACCGACGTTTCTTCCCCACGAGTCGATCGTCCGGGGCCGGAGTACCACGGCGTACGATCCCGGTGAGCGCAGCACCATGCGATTCATTGTTACGACACACCCCGAGACAGCCGATCCGCAGGATGGTGACGGCTACGCGTTCGAACAGGGATTCGGTGACGAAGCTGTCGACGTACCGTGGGGGTTTGTGCTGTCGACGCTTGCCCCGGACGAATGAGTGCACCGCCCACATCGCGTGTCAGCCGATCGCGTGGCCGTCCCGAGAACGAAACCCTTTAGATCAAAACGGCGCAACGATAGGCTACGGGTTCGTGGGGTAGCTTGGTATCCTTCGACGTTTGGGACGTTGTAACCCCAGTTCAAATCTGGGCGAACCCACTTCACTTTCTCACACGCCAGAGCGATCGCGTTTGCGATTATTCCGGCGGTTTTCTCCACTCATCGATCGTCAGCCTCACTGATCGTCCACACCACAAACGTTCGGGTATATTGAGAGATGCTGAGGTTCATACGTGATGACGACATACCCTATTTCCAATGGCTCAGGCGGGAAACCAGGACCTCACGGAGCGGTTCATTCAGTTCTATCGGGGGTACTACCGGGATGAGATCGGGAAACTCGCCCAGCGGTACCCGAACGAGCAGCGATCGCTGTACATCGACTACGACGATCTGTACCGATTCGATCGTGACCTCGCGGAGGACTTTCGGGCGAAACCCGACCAGCTCACCGAGTACGCTGAAGAGGGACTACGGCTGTTCGACCTCCCTGCAGATGTCAAACTCGGCAACGCTCACGTCCGGATGCGAAATCTCCCGGGAACGATCGACATCCGAAACATTCGGGTCCACGACGATCACATCGGTACGCTGATCGCGGTACAGGGAATCGTCCGCAAGGCAACCGACGTCCGGCCGAAGATCACCGAGGCGGCCTTCGAGTGCCAACGCTGTGGCACGATGACGTACATTCCGCAGGCCGACGGCGGCTTCCAAGAGCCCCACGAGTGTCAAGGCTGTGAGCGACAGGGGCCGTTCCGCATCAACTTTGATCAATCCGAATTCATCGACGCCCAGAAGATTCGGGTCCAAGAGAGCCCCGAAGGACTTCGCGGCGGCGAAACCCCTCAAAGCATCGACATCAACATCGAAGACGACATCACCGGGAAGGTGACTCCAGGCGACCATGTCACTGTCGTCGGGGTGTTACACATCGAGCAGATGTCGGACGGGCAGGAGAAATCCGCGCTGTTCGATCTCTACATGGACGGCGTCTCGATTACTGTCGAGGACGAGGAGTTCGAAGACATGGACATCTCTGAGGAGGACGTGACCGAGATCGTCGAACTCTCTTCGGACCCCGACATTTACGAAAAGATGGTCGCCTCGGTCGCGCCGTCGATCTACGGCTACGACGAGGAGAAGCTCGCGATGATCTTACAGCTGTTTTCGGGCGTCACCAAACACCTCCCTGACGGCTCGCGGATCCGTGGCGACCTGCACATGCTGTTGATCGGCGATCCGGGGACCGGCAAGTGCGTCTCAGGAGACACCGCGGTCACCCTTGCAGACGGACGATCGGCTCCAATCCGCGAACTCGTCGAACCAAATCTAACCGATCCAAAACCGATCGACGACGGCGTGTGGGACGACGTTGCCATCGAGGTGCCGTCGCTCCACGCTGACGGGACGATCGCGCCGGCGACCGCGACAAAAGTCTGGAAGCGCGAGACCCCCGACACGATGTACCGGATCCGAACTGACGCCGGCCGCGAACTCGAGGTCACGCCGTCGCACCCGCTTTTTGTCCCCACCGCAGGCGGTCACGTTGCTCGACGGGCCGATCGGCTCAGCGTTGGCGATCGAATCGCTACCGCACCGGTAGCGATCGCAGATGGGGGGACCGCGTCTCGATCGCCCACGACGTCAGTGTCTCAAAGCGTTCGGTGGGATCAAATCGCCTCGATCGACCGCTACGAGCCCAACGAGGCGTGGGTGTACGATCTCGAAATCGAGGGAACACACACCTACCTCACGAACGAAGTCGTCTCGCACAACTCCCAGATGCTCTCGTACATCCAGAATATCGCCCCGCGATCGGTGTACACCTCTGGGAAAGGCTCATCTTCGGCGGGGCTTTGTGTCACCGGTGATACGCTGATCCACACCGACGACGGACTGCGTCCGATCCGTGAACTCGCCCACGAACATCACCCCAAGCCGGTCGATGAGAACGTACCGGCTGAAGCTGAATACGGCCTCTACACGTACAACCGCGACGCTGGCTCGATCGACCGCCGATCGAGTTCTCACGTGTGGCGGATGCCGAAAAAGCCATGCCGTCGCCTCGAAACTGCCCACGGCAAGCGGCTCGAAACGTCGGTTAACACGCCAGTGCTCGTCTGTAGTGACGAGGGTCTTGAGTGGCGATCGATGTCGGATGTCGAACCCGGCGATCACGTCGCGGTGCCGAAATACGACGCCGTCGATCGATCGACGCCGCCGGTATCAGACTTCCTCGGGTTGACCACCGAGAAACTCAAGCCGACCGCAGAATCTCTCGAGTTCCTTCGCCGTGAGCTCACCGCGACGTTCGGCACGCTTCGGGATGCAGCGGCTGCGATCGGACTGTCAGAGGACTTTATTTACGATTCGCTGTCGAACAGACACCTCCCGCGGGATCGACTTGGTCGAATTCTTGCGGCGATCGACGCGGATTTTGACGATATTACGATCGATCGGGCGATGGTCAACCACGGCGACAGCATCAACATTCCAACCGAGTTCGATGAGGAGTTGCTCTATCTTGTCGGTCTGGTCTTCGGTGACGGCGACATCGCGCTTGATCGGCGGGACGACAACCGTGGCATGGTTCGGATCTCGAACAGCGACGAGGAAATTTTGAACCGAGCCGCGTCGATCATCGAATCGCAGTTCGACAAGTCGGTCGCGATCGAGCGTCAAGACGGGCGAGTCCCGTGCATTCGGATCCAGAGCATCACGATCGCGCGGTGGTTCGCAAACCTTGGGATGCGGACACCGAAAGACGAGTTAGCGCTCAATCCGCGGCTGACGACGGCCGAACACGCCGACGCATTCCTCCAGGGGTTGTTCGATGCTGACGGCTCGGTGTGTGGGCGAACCGACGGCGGATCGAGCGTCCAGTTCTCGACGATCAGCCCCGAACTTGCCCGACAGGTACAGCTCATGCTCGAAACGTACGGTATCCGTTCACGAACCCGCGACCGCGATCGCCGCGGCACGTACGAACTCGACTCCGGGCCGACGATCGAGACCAAAGCGGTACAGACCCATCTTGCGATCTACGGCCGAAATCTCGATCGCTTCGCGGATCGGATTGGGTTCGGCGCGTCGGTCAAAGCAAAAGCGCTCCAAGAGGTTGTCGAAGATACCGATCGACGGGGCGAGAAACTCCCGGTTGGCTCTGCGCTTGAAGCCGTGGACATACCAGCAGGGTCGTATCATACGAATCTGACCCGCGGAGACAATCCCTCTCGATCGCGCGCGACGGCGATGTGTGCAGATCTCGATCTGGGCGAGGCTCACGCGATCGTCGAGGAAGCCATCGACGCGCAACTCCGGTGGGACGAGGTCGTTTCGATCGAAGACACCGGGCGGAAGGAGGTCTACGACCTGACCGTCCCGGAGACGCACAACTTCGTCGCCAACGGCGTGATTACGCACAACACCGCAGCAGCTGTACGCGATGATTTCGGCGACGGCCAGCAGTGGACGCTCGAAGCCGGCGCGCTCGTTCTGGCAGACAAAGGAATCGCCGCTGTCGACGAGTTAGACAAGATGCGCTGTGTGACCGGGGACACGCTCGTCCGACTCGGCGACGGCCAACGCAAACGGATCGAGGCTATTGCGGAGGAGGCCGCCACCACAGGCGCGATCGAGCCACTCCCGAACGGTCGCACAATCCGCGATGTCGATTTCGACGTGTGGACGATGACCGAGGCGGGTCGGCTCGTCCGCCGATCGGTAACGGCGGTCCACGAGTACGACGCGCCCGAGGAACTTACGGCGGTGACACTCGAATCTGGCGAGTCGCTTACGTCGACGCCCGATCATCCGTTCTTTGTCTACGAAGACGGCGAGCGGATCGAACGGCCGGCCGCAGCGCTTGAGGCGGGCGATCGGGTGTACGTTCCCGACGACCGTCCGACGCAGTCACCAGCCACGGCCACGGACGGTGGCTCCGTTGTCGCCTCCGAGTCAGCGGAAACGGCGATCGATAGGTACGAGCCTGACCAGCCCAAAGAACCTCAAGCCGACGTGACCTACCGGCGCGTCGCCTCAGTCTCCCGGGTTGATGCGTCGACTGTGGCGGATCGACCCGATCCGAAGGTCTACGATCTCACCGTCGAGGAGACGCACAACTTCGTCGCCAACGGCATGGTCGTCCACAACTCAGAGGACCGATCTGCGATGCACGAGGCGCTCGAACAACAGCAGATCAGCGTCTCGAAGGCCGGAATTAACGCGACACTCAAATCGCGGTGCTCGCTGCTCGGCGCGGCGAACCCCAAGTACGGCCGGTTCGATCGCTACGAGCCGATCGGCGAGCAGATCGACCTCGAGCCGGCGTTGATCTCGCGGTTCGATCTGATCTTCACCGTCACAGATCAGCCCGATCCCGACCACGACGCCAACCTCGCCGAGCACATCCTCAAAACGAACTACGCCGGGGAGCTGAACACCCAACGCGAGCGGCTCACGACCTCCGAGTTCACTCAAGCGCAGGTCGACGAAGTGACAGAGGAAGTTGCCCCCGAGATCGACGCCGAACTCCTCAGAAAGTACATCGCCCACGCCAAGCGGAGCTGCTTCCCGACGATGACAGACGAGGCAAAGGAGGCGATCCGGGACTTCTATGTCGATCTTCGGGCCAAAGGAGCCGATGAGGACGCGCCGGTTCCGGTCACCGCCCGAAAGCTTGAGGCACTCGTCAGGCTCTCGGAGGCGAGCGCACGCATCCGCCTGTCGGACACTGTCGAGCCCGAAGACGCAACGCGCGTGATCGACATCGTCCGCTCGTGTCTGCAGGACATCGGCGTCGATCCCGAAACCGGGGAGTTCGATGCCGACGTCGTCGAGACGGGCACCTCGAAAAGCCAGCGCGATCGGATCAAGAACATCAAAAGCCTCATCGCTGACATCGAAGCGGAGTACGAGGAGGGTGCGCCGATCGACGAAATCCTCGAACGCGCCGGTGAGATCGGGATGGACCAAACCAAAGCCGAAAAAGAAATTGAAAAGCTTCGCCGGAAGGGCGAGGTGTACGAGCCCACCCAGGACTATCTCCGGACGACGTAGCCGCCTATTCTCGGTCGGTGATCGCTTTTGGAACCGCCTCTTATTCGTCGTCGGTGATCGCCTTCGAAACCGCCTCGGCCAGCGCGTCGAACGTCGCCGCGTCTGGAACCACATCCACGTCGATTCCAGCTGCCGCGGCGGTTTCGGCAGTCGGGGGCCCGATCGCGCCGACGACGGCATTCTCCAACCCGGCGATCGCGGCCGCGCGGTCGTCGGTTCGATCCGCGACCGAGAGGAAGTGTTCAACCGTGAGCGAGGAAGTGAATGCCGCGCCGTCGAGGTCGCCTGCCACGGCGAGTTCGATCGATCGACCTGCTGACTCAGGGATCGACAGCCGGTACAACACTGTTTCGGTCACGTTGGCACCGGCGTCGTCGAGGCCCGCAAGCAGGACGTCGCTGCCGTGGTCGCTGCGGGCAACCTCGACGTGTGCGCCCTGAATCTGCTCGGCCAGTGCCTCGACCAGTCCTGCGGAGGTGAACGTCTCGGGGACAACGTCGACGGTCCAGCCCACCGCACGGGCCGCGTCGGCGGTCTTCGGGCCGATAACACAGAGTGTCGCGTCGCCGGGATTCCAGCCGGCTTCGGCGACCAGCTCCACGCCGGTTTTGCTAGTGAAGACGACGAACTCGGCGTCCGATCCCGGCAGCGTCCCTGTCGGTTCGATCGCCAACATCGGATCTGCGACGGCGTCGACCCCGAGCGATTCGAACGTCTTGACTGCGGCGTCAATCCGCTCGTCGTCTGGGCGGAAGACAGCCACGCGGGGGCGATCGGTCATTGCTGTTCCCCATTCTGAAGAAATTCGAGCACCTGATCGCGCGTGGCTGCAACCTCGCCGATGACGGTGATTGCTGGCGGTTCGATCCCCGCCTCGTCGCGGACACCGACGATCGATTCGAGCGTTCCGGTCGCGACGCGCATGTCCGGCCAGGTCGCCCGCTCGACGAGTGCAACCGGCGTCTCGGGAGCCATCCCCGCCTCGAGGAGTGCGTCAGTATACAGCGGGAGCTTTCCCACGCCCATCAACACGACGAGCGTCCCGCCGGTCGCTGCGAGCGCTCCCCAGTCGATCGCAGACTCGTTCTTCGTGGGATCCTCATGGCCCGTCACGAACGAGACGCTCGAGACGTGATCGCGGTGGGTGACCGGGATACCCGCGACTCCAGGACCGGCGATCGCAGAGGTGATTCCCGGCACGACCTCGAAGGGCACGCCGTTCTCGGCGAGGTGTTCCATCTCCTCGCCGCCGCGGCCGAAGACGAACGGGTCACCGCCCTTGAGCCGAACGACAGTTTTACCCGCCGTTGCGAGTTCGACGAGCCGGCGGTTGGTGTACTCTTGGGGCGTCCACTCGCCGCCGGCACGCTTGCCCACGTCTTCGCGGTTGCTCTCCGGAATCATCCCAATAATATCCGGGCCGGGAAGCTTGTCGTGTAAGACCACCTCGGCGGTCTCGAGCAGTCGTTTTGCTTTCACTGTTAGCAGATCTGGGTCGCCCGGACCGCTGCCGACGAGATAGACCATTCCCGTTGATTCGTCTGCACTCCTGTCGCCGTCTTTCGTGTTCTCAGTCATCGTCCCGTTCGGCCTCTTTCGTGGCTGCCTCGATCAATTCAGCCGCGCCCTCCGCCCGCAGCCGTTTTGCGAACGCCACCGCCGCTTCAGGGTGCGATTCCACGTCCAGATCCTCGCTCGCGGACACCTCTTCGGTGCCGTCCGTCGACAGAATTCTGGCGTGAGTCTGGACGTGTTCGCCCTGTACAATCGCGCTTACGCCGATCGGCGCGATACAGCCCCCACCAAGTTCAGACAGCACCGTTCGCTCGACGGTTGTCTCGACCCGTGTCTGTGGATGATCGATTCCACTGCGGATCGTCTCGATCGTCTCAGGATCGGTCGCGGTAACCGCGATCGCACCCTGACCGGGCGCGGGAACGAACTCGCGGCGATCGAGCCGCTCGGTCTCCAACTGATCGAGCAATCCCAGTCGCTTGAGGCCAGCTTCTGCGAGGACGATCGCGTCGAGTTCCGTGTCGACAGTCCGGCCGAGTGCCTCCCGTTCGAGTTCTGACAGCGTCTGGAACCACTCCGCTGCGGTCTGATCGAACTCGTTGTCCTCGGCTTCGGACTCGGCGTCGTCCGTGTGATCGCTGTCGGCCTCCAAGCGTGCCTCGTGTTCGCGCTGCAGGGTCGGCGCGAGGAGCTTCTGTACTCGCGTGTCGACGTTGCCCCGAAGCGGCACGACCTCAAGATCCGCCCGGTTTGCAAGCAGCTGGGCGGTTCGGCGCAACGACGAGGTGCCGACGGTCGCTCCCTGTGGCAGTCGATCGAGGGTGGTGCCGTCGGGGGTCACAAGCACGTCTCCGGCGGGAGCACGATCCGGAACGCCGGCGACGACGAGCTCATCTGGCATCTCCGTCGGCATGTCCTTCATCGAGTGAACCGCTGCATCGAGTTCGCCAGAGAGCACCTTCTCGTCGAGCGATCGGACGAACGCCCCGGTCTTGCCCAGCCGACTGATAAGCTCGTCGCGGATCTCGTCGCCTCGGGTCGACACCTCGGTGAGCGTCACGGTCCGCCGTCGCGTCGACAGCGACGACTGGACGCCTGCGGCCTGCCGGCGGGCGAGATCAGAGCCGCGCGTCGCGAGGCGGAGGCCGTTGTCTGCGTCTGTGGTCATACGCTACGATCTGATACCGGGAGGGAAAAGGCCTGCAGTTCGCGATCGCCCGCACACGTATTGGTGATCTCTGTCCGCTCAGATTGCTTCTTTGTACGCTTCGAGCGTCCGATCGACGTCTTCGTCTGTGTGTGCGTAGGAGACGAACTGCGATTCGAACTGATTGGCAGTGAGGAAAATTCCCTGCTCTTTCATCTCCTGCCAGAAAATCCGCTCCCAGCGATCGGTCTCTGCGCGTGCCACGTCCGCGCCGGTCTTCGGACAGAGCCCGTAGCGTGGGCACTCGGGATTCTGTGTACAGCCGGCCGCACAGTGGCCGTCGCGATCGTCGGGACCCTCGCGGGTGAAGATCGTTTTGAACATGCTGTCGGTCCCGACCACCGTGTACTCTGGGGCCTGGTCGGCGACGATATCCGAAATCCCCCGGCGAAGTCGATCGCCGAGGGCGTTGATGTGCTCGTAGACGTCGTGTTCGGCGGCGTATTCGAGGTACGCCAAGCCAGCAGCCATGGTTACCGGATGCCCGGAGAACGTCCCTGACTGGAAGACATCTCCCGAGGGGGTGAAGTGTTCGATGATCTCTGCGCGGCCGCCGATCGCCCCGACGGGGAACCCCCCGCCGATGATCTTCCCGAACGTCGTCACGTCCGGCGTCACGCCGAATTTCGACTGCGCACAGCCGAGCCCACCGACCCGAAAGCCGGTGATGACCTCGTCGAAAATCAACAGCGCGCCGTGGTCGTCACACAGCTCCCGGAGGGTTTCGTGGTAGCCGTCGACGGGCATCACGATTCCCATATTTGCGAGGATTGGCTCGACGAGGACACCGGCGATCTCTGCGCCGTGTTTCTCGAATACCTCCCGAATCGCCGCCTCGTCGTTGAACGGCACCGGAATGGTGTGCTGTGCAAAACTCTCTGGGATTCCCGCAGTGCTCGGGTGGGGGTTCTCTGGGGTCCCCTCAACGAGCGTTGATTCCTGTGCGCCGTGGTAGCCGCCCTGCATGACGACAATCTTGTCGCGATCGGTGTAGCCGCGAGCCAACCGAACCGCGGACACCGTTGCCTCAGTCCCCGAGTTGACGAATCGGATCATCTCGACACTCGGGACGTGTCTGGCGACGAACTCGGCGTGGTCGACCTCGATTTCGGTCGGTGCGCCGTACATCGGCCCCGCTGAGGCGTGCGATTGGATCGCCGCCTGCACCGGTTCTGGGACGTCGTGGCCGTACAACAGCGGCCCGTAGCCCATCACGTAGTCGATGTAGCGGTTGCCGTCAGCGTCGACGACGTGTCCGCCGTCACCGCGGCTGATAAAAAACGGGTACGGCATCGTCGCCCGAACCGAGGAGTTGACCCCCCCTGCGAGCACCGAGAGCGCTCGATCGTACAGCGCTCTGGAGCGATCGTGATTCATACACGACGCTTCGATCGCCGACGAGAAAGGCGTTCTGGAGCGTCGCCGACAGCCTCTGCGAGCCGATGCTGTCGCTCTGTGTCTGGTGAGAACGGTGCTCCCGGAATTCGACCGGGAGGCATGATAGACGACTTCGGGTCGTTTGGGATGCTGTACAGTCAGTTAGTCTCGGCGAGTGAGGCGCGCCGTCGTGATTACACCGCCTCCGTGCCGGTCTTACCCGTCCGGACCTGGATCGCGTCGTCGACGGGCAGGACGAAGATCTTTCCATCGCCTGGTTCGCCGGTGTTTGCGGCCTCGCGGATCGCATCCACGACATCTCCGACGGGCACATCGGCGATCACACACTCGATTTTGACCTTCTGGTGGAGGTCGACCGTGTACTCCTCGCCGCGCCAGCTGCCTTTCTTCGCGGGCTGGCTGCCCCGCCCGGAGACGTTCGTCACCGTCAGCGAGGGCGCGCCTGCCTCTGCGAGCGCCTGTTTGACCGCACCGAGCTTTTCGGGGCGGATGATCGTCGTAATCATCTTGATTTCGCTTTCTTCACTCATCGACCTCACCTCCGTCAGTACGGACAGAGCCACCGTCGGCGGCCGTCTCCGGCTTGCCGAATTCGGGGTAGGTGTCGACGCCGTGCTCGGAGAGGTCGAGGCCCTCGCGTTCGTGCTCTGGGGAGACACGGGCCTGTCCCATCGCCTTGAACACGCCGAAGACTGCGGCGGTCGCGGCAACCGTCCAGACGGTCACAACCGCAACAAAGACGACCTGCTCAATGAGCACCGACACCGAAAACCCGCTTACTGCAACGAACGGGAACGCGAGAACACCGATCACACCAGCAGTGCCGTGGACCGGGAAGACCGCACAGACGTCGTCAATCTTCATCTTGTCGCTGACGAACTCGAAGACCAGCGGAAGCTGCAGCCCGCAGATGAGTCCGACCGCGATCGTCCCCCACCAGGTGATCCCGTCCGCGATTCCGGTCACGCCGACGAGGCCGGCGAGGATCCCATTGGCGACGTACAGCGTGTCGACCTTCCCAGAGAGGTACAGCGACGCGGCTGCCGCGCCGATCGCACCCGCAGCCATCCCAACGGTCGTTGCAAACGCAACGCGGCCGACGACCGCGTAGCCGTCGAGGACGAGTTCCCCGCCCTCGACCGCAAAGACGGTCGCGGTCGTCCCGACGTTGAAGCCGTACCAGCCGAACGCGAGAATGAGCGTCCCGAGGACTGCGAAGGTCATCGAGTGGCCGGGAATAACGTTCGTCGATCCGTCCTCAGCGTACCGGCCCATGCGCGGACCGATCACGTATGCTGCGGTGAGCCCAGCAATACCGCCCATTCCGTGGACGATCATTCCGCCGGCGAAGTCGTAGTAGCCGAACGAGGCAAGGAAGCCACCTGCCCAGGTCAGGCCGACGACAACTGGGTAGATGACGCCTGCAAGCAAGATTGTGTACGTCACGTACGCACGAAGCTTTGCGCGGCCGGCGACCGCCCCGGAGACGATCGTCGCGGCGGTCATTGCGAACACCGCACCGAAGAGCCAGCCAATCCAGTCGTTTCCGTTTTCAGGCGAGATGATACCAAATGCCTCGCCGATCCCCAGCGAGCCACCGCCGGTGTACGCACCGACGAGCCCTTCGATCGCGAAGCCAACAAAGAAGTACGCGATTACCCCAACACTCCACGTCAGGAGGTTCTTGGTCAGCTGGTTTGCGACGTTCTTCGACCGAACCTGTCCTGCCTCCAGCATCGCGAAGCCTGCGTGCATGAAGAAGATGAGGAAGCACACGAGTGCAACCCACATCAGGTTGATCCCCTCGACCAGCACCGCCGGATCGACCTGCATCGCGACGCTCATACGATCACCTCAATACGACTGCTAGCTTTACTATTCTCTGGACAATCACACGGTAATTTGCGTTTCTGCATCATGTTTGTGTGCTCTATCACACCTGTAGCTCATGGAAGCGATACATATAAGGGTAATCGTTGAAGAACAGAAATTTTCTATTGTATAACCCAACGATCGTCTCATATAAGGATGGGTACAATGAATATAAGGTACTGTTTCGCCGAGATGAGTGACAAATGTTGCCTGACTATTTGACAGCTGTAATGTTATATTTATATCACTTTCTTACTCGACGCGGCTGCTCAGTCTCAAGGGTGCGCGCAAAAAATCAACAGGCTGTCGTTTCGGGTTCGACTCGCGAACGCGTGTGAGCGATCGTTACTCGGGTTTCAAGCCAGCGCCTTCGACCCGCATCACGCCCTCACCGTCTGCGAGATTTGGAGCGTCGACGAGTCGGACGATCCGTTTGTTCCCCTTCGACTTGCGGAGATACATCCGGAACGTCGAGGTGTGTCCGAGGATGTTGCCGCCGATCGGCTGGGTTGGATCGCCGAAGTACGAATCAGGGTTCGACGCGACCTGGTTCGTCACGAGGATGCTCGTGTTGAACAGATCCCCAATTCGCATTAGATCGTGGAGGTGTTTGTTCAGTTTCTGTTGGCGATCGGCCAACTGTCCCCGGCCGACGTACTCCGCGCGGAAGTGGGCGGTCAGCGAGTCGACACAGACCATCCGGACGGGCCACTCGGTCTCTTCGTGCTCGCCCGCGAGCTCTTTTGCCTTCTCGGCGAGGAGGATCTGGTGGTTGGAGTTGAACGCTTTCGCGACGTGGATGCGATCGAGGAACGACTCGACGAGTTCTGTCATCGTCTCCTCGTTGTCGATGCTGCCTTCGATTTCGCGGTCGGCCAGCGTGGCTTCGATCAGCTCGTCTTCGAGGCCTCGAACCATGTCGTCGATCCGCTCGGGGCGGAAGGTATCCTCTGAGTCGATAAAGATACACGATCCGCGAAGGCCACCGTGTTCTTTCGGTAGCTGGACGTTGACCGCCATCTGGTGGGTGACCTGCGATTTGCCGGAACCGAACTCGCCGTAGACCTCGGTGATCGACTGGGTCTCTAAGCCGCCGCCGAGCATCTCGTCGATCTCGGGGATCTGCCAGGAGAGCTTGCCGATCTGTTCGCGGCGCTCGAGCACGGCCGCGCCCGTCTCGAAGCCACCGACATCGGCGGTATCACGTGCAGCGTTGATGATATCTGCAGCCGTGCTGTCGCCGATGTCGGCCTTGTTCGACAGTTCGCCGGGGCTGGCGACTGCAACGCTCTGGAAGCTATCGTAGCCGTTTTCGATCAGTTTATCAGCGGTTGCGGGCCCAACACCTGGCAGGGATTCGAGATCGTCTTCTGGCATATATTCTTCTTTATTCGGCACCGTACATAAAGCATCGTTTACTGTAGAGTGAAAGTGAAATTTTCACCGGTCGATCGTCCGTTCTTTGGCCCGCGCTGGTAGCTATCGGTCAGCTACACGTTCGCTACGGGACCGTACGTCATGCTATCTATTCGCACGAATTGTCACTGCTGGTGGTGCTCACTCCCACGGGTAGTCGCCCGCGCGATCGGGCCACAAGGGGTACCAGTAGCTTTCGTCGGACTCGATTCCCAGCTCCCCGTCGAGGACGGATTGGAGTTTGAATTCGGTCTTTGTGTCGCGCGTGCTGGAGCCGGTCGGCACGAATGGGTAGTACGCCCCCCGGCGGAACGAGTAGATCCAGTAAGCGTGATGATCTCCCTTGTCGAACGCAAAGACCGCTGCGAGCAAGCGCGAGCCGTACCCCTTTTCGATGAACGTGTCCGCCGCGAAGTGGATACTCGTCAGCAGGTCCTCGGGGTCGGAATCCTCGAGGATCACCCAGTTGTAGCCGTGATGATCGAGGTGTTTCCGAAACGTCGTGCCGGTCTCTTCTTCGCCGGCCTCGAGGATCGCTTCGACCTCCTCGACCATCTCGCCGAAGTCGGTGCTATCGACCGCGGAAAAACACAACGCCGCCGCTCCAGCGTTTTCGTAGCCGAGATCGGCTTCCATCGTCATATATGCCGTCGACATGCCGAACAGGTCCTCGGGGTCCGCCTCGCGGGTCGCATCTGCCTCCGCGCGGACACCGAGTACTGACCGGATCGTATCAAACACGCCCATTGTGATGACGTACGCGGGCGAGAAACAAAGGCGCGACGGACTATTTTTTGCTCAGGCCGTCGCCAGTTCGCGTTCCATCTCGCGGAGTCGCTCGATGCGTTTTTCCATCGGCGGGTGCGTGCTTGCGATCCGGCCGATGAAGCCCGATCGGATCGGGAAGATGAAGAACGCGTTCATCTCGGCCTGTTCGCGGAGATCTTCCTGGGGCACGCGGTCCATCCGGCCGTTGATCGACATGAGTGCAGATGCCAGTGCTGCGGGGTTACCGGTGATTGCGGCAGCACCGCGATCGGCGACGTACTCGCGGTAGCGGCTGAGGAGCCGAATGAGCAGGAACGAGACGACCCACACGAGCAGCGACACGGCGATCGCCACCCATACCGGCGGCGCGTTGCGGTCGTTGCCCGCAAAGAGCCACCCCCACCGGACGATGAGGAAGGCGATCGACGAGAGGAACGACGCGATCGTCATCACCATTACGTCACGGTTCTTGATATGTGCGAGTTCGTGCGCGAGGACGCCTTCGAGTTCCTCTTGATTGAGTGTCTGCATCAGCCCGCTCGTGACCGCAACGGTCGCATTCTTTTGATTCCGCCCGGTCGCAAAGGCGTTCGGAACCGGTGTATTCGCGATCGCGACCGTCGGCTTCGGCAGGTCAGCCTGTTGGGAGAGCCGATCGACCATTCGGTGGAGCTCCGGCTGTTCCTCTGGGCTGACTTCTTTTGCCCCCATGCTGTAGAGCGCGATACGATCGCTGTAGTAGTACTGGACGAACGAGAACAATCCCAAGATCACGATCGCACCCGTCATCCCAATCATCCCGGAACCGACGAGGAATCCGAGAAAGACGATGTACAGCGCAAAAAGGAGGAACATCGTGATCGCCATGCGACCACGAAGCCCCCAGTCTGTACTCCATTTCATACCAAACAGTAGCCGTTCGTCGGCATAAAGGCTACCGGAGCACGATCGACACAGTTGGCTGCCGTCGCACGGTCGGTGGCCAGATAGTTGGCGCGTGACAGACCGTGCGCGCGTGGTATTTATCCCACGTGCCGGACAACGACGACATATGGACACTGTCATGGTTACTGGCGGGCTGGGGCGATCGGGTCGATGGATCGTCGATCGGCTCGCCGAGGAGCACTTCGTCTGGTGTGTCGATCTCACCCACCCCGGATTCGAGGTCTCGCCGGCCGACAGCATCGATTTTCGGGCGGCAGACCTGACAGATCGTGGTCGCGCCTACGATCTCGTCGGCGAACTCGAACCCGACCACGTGGTCCACTGGGCTGCGCATCCCTCGCCAACGAGACATTCAGGCGGGGAGGTGTACGAGACCAACACGATCACCGCGTACAACGTGCTCACCGCCGCGGGCCGCGCGGACGCAAACATTGTCAACGCCTCCAGTGAGAGCGTCTACGGCTACGCGTTCGGTCGCGACGGCGAGCACCCTGATCGCGTGCCGATCGTCGAGTCCGAGCCGAAACGCCCTGAAGATCCCTATGGGACCGGCAAGGTCGTCGCCGAAGAGATCGCCTCAATGGTCGCACGAAAGCACGGGGTTTCGGCAATCTCGATCCGGCCGTCGTGGATCCAGTACCCCGGCGAGTACCACTGCCGCGAGCCCGAGCAGCTCGCGGACGTCTCCTCTGGGGACGGCAACTTCTGGGCATACATTGACGTTCGTGACGTCGCCGACCTCGTTTCGACCGCCGTCGACAACCCCCTCCCATCGGCCACCCACGAGGCCGTCCACGCAATGGCCTTAGAGAACTACTTCGATCGTCCGACCGTCGACCTGTTCGAGACGTGTTTCGGGTCGGTACCCGAAACGATCGGGCTTGCGGGCGACGAGGGCGCCTTCTCGATGCAAAAAGCCGAGGCGCTGTTCGGCTGGCAGCCGAGCCACAGCTGGCGGTCCGCAGCCGACGAACAAGTCGACAAACCAGTCCTGTACGACACCTGACCCTACAATCGAAACCATGACATTCGAAACCCGCTATGCGGCCGGTGAACAGCTCGCGGAACGACTCGATCGGAAAGAGATTCGCCCCGATCGCGTCTTCGGCATCCCCCGCGGCGGACTGCCCGTCGCTCGGCCAGTTGCCGACCACTTTGGTGTTCCGCTCGATGTCGTCATCGCCTCAAAGCTCGGCGCGCCGAACAATCCCGAGCTGGCACTCGGCGCGGTCGCCGCCGACGGCAGCCTCTGGCTCAACGACGAGCTCGTTTCGCGGCTGTCGGTCTCCGAGGAGTACATCGATCGCACTCGCGCAGAAGAAGCCGAGGCCGCTCAACAAAAAGCCGAGCAGTATCCGAGCGAGGCCGTTGGTGACCTCTCGGGGTTGACCGTCGTGTTGGTCGACGACGGAGTTGCGACAGGGGCGACTGCTCGGGCGTGTCTTCGACAGCTGCAGGCGGCCGGCGCCGATCGCGTCGTGTTAGCGGTCCCCGTTGCACCCGCCGAGGTCGTTGCAGCGCTGCAGTCGTCGGCCGACGAGGTCGTCGTCGTCGAGACGCCACAGCCGTTCGTCGCGGTTGGGCACCACTTCCGTGATTTCACGCAGGTGACAGACGAGGAGGCGATCGAGTACCTCGAGGGGTGACCACGCCGCGGCTGTGGGCGGCTTTCGCGTCGCTTATCCGGGTCGCTCGACTATAGCTGGTATGAGCGACGCACGCGAGTTCTGTCCGCGCTGTGGGGCGTCAATCCCCGATCGCGCGGAACCGCTGCCCGGCGAGCCACGCGGCCGGGAAGCTGCCCTCTGTGATGCGTGTTACTTCGAGGATTTTGCACTGGTTGATGCCCCAGACCGCGTGCAGGTCCACGTCTGTTCGGGCTGTGGGGCGATCGAGCGCGGCAACCGCTGGGTCGACGTTGGCGCGCGCGACTACACGGACGTGGCGATCGAGGAAGTTACCGAGGCGCTGTCGGTTCACGTGAACGCCCGCGACGTCGAGTGGGTCGTCGAGCCCGAACAGGTCGACGAGACCACGATCCGGATGCACTGTGCGTTCAGCGGTGTTGTCCGCGAGACACCGATCGACGCCGAGATCACCGTCCCCGTGAAGCTCTCGTACGGTTCATGTGATCGCTGCGGACGGATCGCCGGCGGCTACTACGCCAGCGAAATTCAGCTCCGCGCGGACGGGCGCACGCCCACCGAGGCTGAAGTCGACAAGGCGATCGCGCTCGCGGAGTCGTATGTAGCTGATCGCGAGGCGACGGGTGACAGAAACGCGTTTATCTCTACCGTCGATCGGACTGACGACGGCGCCGATATCCAGCTGTCGACGAACCAGCTCGGACAGGGAGCGGCCTCACGAATTCGTGATGCTCTCGGCGGCACGATCAACAATCACCCGACACTCGTGACCGAAGACGGCGACGGCAACGAGGTGTACCGAGTTACATTTGTCGTGCGGCTCCCGCGCTACACTGCCGGCGACGTGATCGATCCAAAAGACGGAGACGGACCGGTTCTCGTCACGAGCGCGCGTGGGACGCTGAAAGGCACGCGTCTCGCTGGCGGCGATCGGTACACTGGCTCGCGTGAGGACGGCACCGCGCCAGATGCGCGAAAGATCGGTGAGGTTTCCGAGGCCGTCGAAACGACGGTTGTTGCGATCGAAGACGACCATGCGGTCCAGATCCTCGATCCAGAAACCTATGAGTCGATCACTGTCTATCGGCCGTCGTTTGTGACTCACGAGACGACCACCGTTTCTGTGTTGAAGGATCGATCGGGCGTCTACATCATCCCCGCCGACGGAGACGAGCTGTAGGCGTCGCTGGACGATCGGGTCCTGAGAAAATAACTGAGAAAGAAACGACTACTCAGTCGGCCTTGAGCGGCTGCTCGGTTGCGCCAGCGGGATCGCGGCGATCGGCCTCCGTATGGTCGATACCGTACCGATCGAGTACACGGCGGAACGCGGCTTCCGATCGGCCGGCCTTGGCGGCCGCCTGCTCGAGTGAGTACGTTCCGCTGCGGTACAGCGTCAGTGCGGTTTGGAGACCGTGTGTCGCCATACACTTACTGTGTATGGGACGTATGTAAAACTATCGTGAGACACAGTAGCAAGACGATCATAAAATACAGATAGAGGTTTACAAAACGATTAGAAAAAGAAATATAATTGGCCAAATAAATACTACATTAACAAACATTATGAATTATCTCCCACGGTCTCCGATCGGCGTAGACGTTCGTCGATATTCGCTCCATCTCTCAGCGTTGATAGGCGCTCCGGAGGTTCTAAGCGTATCCGCAAAGTTAGGTAAAATATGGACCGATCACAGCTCTTCGCGATCTTTTTCGCGTTCCTGATGGTGAGCTCGATGGTCGCGTGGGGCGTGACGTTACTCTAACCGTCGCCCCACACGTCCGATAGCGGGTGGCGTTTGCGGCGGCCAGTTGGCGCTCCCTCCTGGCTGTCATCGCCCCCCTGTCGATCCGCCGAGCCGCTGGCTCGGTCCGCGGTGTCTGTTGCTCTCCCTCTAGCCCGGCCTGTCTCCGAGCGCCCCGCAACTCCGGGTTCGGTGTCGTACGCGGCTAGTGCGCCCGCTGGATCGAACTCTGGAAGTGACGGCGCGTCAAGCCGATCGACCGCGTCAGCGAACCACGGCGGCATGTCTGAGCGGGCGCGATCGAACAGGTCCAACAAACTCGAATCCGCGAGGTAGGTCGCACCGTAGTCGTCTGGGGCGCGGACAACGCGACCACAGCCCTGTATGACCGTCCGCAGCGCGGCACGGTGGTACCACGCCCACTGGCCGTCTTCCAGGCGCCGGGCGACCCGAGAGTCGTTCGTGTTGAGATACGGCGCTTTGCACAACACCTGCCACCGCGCGAGCTCGTCTCGCAGGTCCAACGCCTCTTCCATCTTCACCGAAACGAACACGTCCGGTGCGCTCGTCGCCTTCCACGCTTCGAGTGCGGCGTCGCGATCGGCCGCCTCGTGGCTTCGAACCCGCGCGCCGACCCCGAACTGTTCGAGATTGGAAACGAGGTCGGCTGCAATCCCGTACGAGTGTGCGTGGACGATTCCCTTCTCATCTGGGTGGGCGGCCATGAGCTGGACGATCGTCCGCGCGATCTTCGGGATCGTCTCCTCACGGTGTTCGTACGTCATCTTCCCCTGTGTCACGTCGTACAGCGGACGATTCTCCAGCGGAAACGTGTGTTCGACGTCGACGAGCGCCACCCGCGAGGGATCGAGTCCGACCCCACGACAAAACGCGGCCTTGTTGAGGATTGTCGCGGACAACAGCGCGAACGTATTCCCCCGGTCCCACACCGTGTGGTGGAGGTACCGGGCCGGATCCAGCGGCTTGATCGACAGCGGCGAACCCGCCCCGCCGGCCTGATCGACGACCCACGTGGTCGGGCTGTCGATATCGCGATAGTCCTCGACAAACCACTTCAGCTCCGAAATAAGTTCGTTCAGCCGATCGCGCCGGGCAACCTCCTGGGCGGAGAGCTCCGGGCGACCGGTCAGCGCGTCTTTCGCCCGCGAGCAGACGCCAACGAGCGACTCAGCGAACCGCACCGTTCGATCGAGCGGATCGTCCGCTGCGTGGACATCCGGCACGGTGAGGCCGTCCCACACGGGAACGCGATCGGGTGAGAGCTCGATCGTCGCGTACATCTCGGCCCACTCGGCCAGCCCGTGAGCCTCGTCGATCACGACTACGTCGCGTTTGCGAAACAGCTCCGAACCTGCCGTTTGCATGAAGTACGCGAGCGTCATCGCGGCGATTTCGCGCCCAGAGGCGATCGCGCGATCGGAGTAGTACGGACAGCGGTGTTTCACCGTGCAGTCGAACCCTTGCTGGCGGGCACAGGGTGCCTGGTTGACCGGCGTGTCGTGTTCGTCCGGTAGAATGCACGTGTAGTTGCTTTTTCCTCGAATCACGTTGAAATCAGCCAAGAGGTCGTCTTCGGCCACGTCGTCGAGTTGAGATACTTGTGGGGTGGTGTAGTACGCACCTGTGGCCTGGGATGGGTCAGCCTCCTGGAGGGATCGCGCACAGCCCATGATCGCCCGCGCGAGCAGCGACTTGCCGCTGCCAGTTGGCGCGCGGACCAACACTACGTCGTTGCCAGCCTCAAAGGCGGCTTTGATATCCGACAGCGCCTCCTTTTGTGCGCCGCGGTAGCTCGGGGCCGGAAACGCCTCGTAGATCCGCGACGGTTGCACGAAACACAGTGGCGCGTCCGCGGGCAAAAGCCTGCGGGTCCCAGGCTCGAACCCCGCACGCAGCCGCCTCGATCACTCCTCGTCAGGTACCCGCAGCGCGTCCACATCTGCAGCTGTCGGCTCGCGATCGTCCGGCAGCCGATCGACACAGTCCAGACAGAGGAAGTGATCGCTCCCGTCTGCAAGCTCTAACAACATCCCCCCGGTCGGTCCCCAGCTGAGGCTCCACAGATCGCCGATCCCGCCGGCGATCTTTACCTTGGTGTCACAGCCGTCACAGCGCCGACTCGTCATATCTCCTGTAGGGGCCGAATCGGTATGAATCCATCCGATCAGCTGGGTTGTTCGAGCGATCCGCCGACACAAAATCTCGACCAGGCGATCGCCTAGTCCGGATCAAGCGTTATGCGCTCGCCGATCGTAGCACGGATATGGACGTCAACTGCGAGGGCTGTGCTGGCTGTTGCATCGACTGGCGTCCGCTTGCGGACGTCCCGTTGTCTGGAGAACACGGCGGTGAACGCCCGCCGATCGACGACACCTACAACCTCGTCCCGCTTCGCAGCGGCGAGGCACGATCGCTCGTTGACGCCGGCTACGGCGACGCGATGACCCCTCGACTGTTCGAAGCCGGGCCCGACGACGACAGCGTTCGCGTCGATGGGGTTGCGCTCGCGGCGATCGGCAATCGTCCCGTGTTCTACCTTGGCCTTCGCAAACCCACGAAGGCCGTTGCCCCGTTCGACGGCGAGCGGCGGTGGCTCCCCGCCTGTTGTTTTCTCGATCCCGAGACGCTGCAGTGTCGAATCCACGACTCGGAGCTGTATCCAAATACGTGTCGCGTCTACCCCGGCTACAACCTCCAACTGGAGCGCGAAACCGAGTGCGAGCGCGTCGAAACGGCGATCGGCGGGCCAAAACGACTGCTCGATTCGACGCCGCCCGCGGATGTAGACCCGACGTTCTCGGCTGCGGTTGGAACGACTGTGTTCGTGTATCCCGATCCCGACGAGCTTTCGGGCGTCGTTTCCCGGCTTGCCGCGGCCGAGCTGACCGACGACGATCGTGCCCGCTTCGTCGGTGTCGCCTGTGGATCAAGCCCCGGAACGATCGAGATCAACGAGGCGGCGGCCGATCGCTACCGCGATCGCGCGGCCAGCGCTGACTCGTGGGTCGGCCGGTCAATCCAGCTGTGGGCTGACCGCGCGGACTCCCACGGGTCAACCGCTGCGATCGATGACCCGGGTGCGATCGAAACCGTCGAAGGCGCCCCGGAGACGCCAGGATGGGATGCGGTTCACTCACCGGATGACGGTTCGCCCTAACAGAAATAGACCAATCGCTATTATGGTCCGTTTCGATTCCCCTTTCGATCGCGAAACTACCCTCTCTCACTGGTACGCAGCAGAAACACAGCGAACAAAATCGTCGCCGTTCACTTACCTTGGAGCTGTTTGAACTGGTCCAATAGTGCCTCTGCGGACTCGCCGGTGTCGTAGGACACCGTTCCCTCGTACTCTGGTCGACCACTATCGAAATCCGCGTCGATCGTACTCGTCTTCTGTTCGCGCCGCTCGTGTTCATCTTCGTCGTAGGCACCCATTGACATGGTATACCTTGACTTGGAAACTGTCCGCTATATATCTAACGGTTGTGAATGTTCATTATATATACATGCGCGGCGATCCAAACACGTTTCTGCGTTAGACGACTGGGCCTATCTGTGGCAAAGCCGCTTCGCTTCCGATACGCTCGCGGGTCGTGGACCCCCGATCGGGTCAACCGCGACCTCTTCGAGCCGCTGGATCGCAATCTCGGTGCGACACAGCGATCGCCGCACTTCTCGGCACCGTCTGGCTACGAGGCACGACGGTTCGAGATGGACAACGGCGACATCGCGCTGTTTTGCTGGAGTGATGGAGACATTGGCCCTGACGGCGTCGACGCTGCCCCAGCAGGCTACTGGCTCGGGAATACCGAAACGCCCGAAACACTGTGGCGGACCAACAAGTACGGCTTCGAGGAGGTGCCGTATCCGATCGCCCGGTGGGCCCAACGCGAACTGCTCAAACAACTCCACGAAGAGTCCCCGTGGCTCGAATCGTATCCGCACATCTCGTGGTTCTTTCTGCCAGTGTTCCTTTCGAAGGACGGCCGTGAGACGACACGGCAGTTCTTTTCGGAGCACCACGCTGGCTTCCCCGACACGACCCGAGACGCCGCCCTTGAATTCTTCGAGTCATTCTTGAACACGGGCGCGCTCGATCCCCACCGCGACGTGATGGCCGGCAAGCTTGGCACCTCACAGTACCTCGATCGAACCCGAATGGCCGCGGCGATGGGCGAGTTTGTCGTCGGCCGACTCCTCGTCGACGCTGGCTATGAGATCACGCCCGAAATTGCGGTGACGACCGGCCACTCGATCGACTACCGCGCGGACCCGATTGATTCCGACGGCAGCGACGGTGTCCTCGTTGAAGTCACCCGTCCGCTGCCGCCGAACCGTCGATCGGCCAACTCGCCGGTGACGGCGGTTCGAGACACCGCGGAGTCGAAAACCAGCGGCCAGCTTACCCATCACGCCGGCGGCGTCGTCCTCTGTGTCGATTGCTCGTCGTTTCCCGATGACGACTGGGCTGCCGTGCTCGCCGAACAGCCTGCGGTCCGACACAAGCCGGCGATCGTCTTCCGCGCCCGTCCGGACGGCTCCTACGAGGGATACACGATCGGCCGGATGCCGCTGGACATCGCTGCCATCTTTTCGAACCGCAGCGAGTAGCCGGTCAGCGCAGCGTCGCCCCCACAGCTGCTGCTACTGGACGAAATTGATCGAAAAAGTTGTTGTTGGCGCTCGTCGTCGGCTTCAGAACGACACCGGATCGTGACCGTTCTCGCCGAGGGCGTACTGGTCGCGGTCGCTGTAGAAGCGACGGCCGATCGCCTTGTGGCTCAGCGCCGACATGACTGCTGCCCGCGCATCGTCCGAATCGTGATAGGTCTCCTCACTGAGACGTGAGAGTACATCTCCGAGCGTCTCGGTTCCGTTCTGGAGTTCGATCTGGCTGTCACCGTAGGCGGTGATCAACTCGGTGGTTGTCGCGGGATACTCATGGGCTGTCAGCAGGTCGTCGGTGCTGTGCAATCGCATCAATTACTGCTATCCGACAGTGGTTCTTAATGATTTTCCATGTATGTATATGGTGTCTTATGTAGTCCTTAATTATCGTTAAGGCAGTATCAATCACACCGACCTCGGATGCCTCAAGAGAGTAATCGAGCAAGCGGCCGATAGCGGTTTTGCGGTGGCTCCTGTGATGACTGTATGGACTCTGGTCCTTCGCGTGCGGATTTACACGTTCATACGACTGCCTCTGACGGGACGTTGACGATCGATGGTCTTCCTGCGGCCGCCGCTGCTGGCGGCGTCGATCTCGTTGCGGTGACAGATCACGACGTGATTCATCCAGAACTGCCCGAACCGGTTGTTTCGATCGACGGGATTGTGGTCGTCAGAAGCATCGAACTCCGGGTACAGACGCCCGTTCAACAGCTTGATCTGCTCGGCTACGCGGTCAGCCGCACCCGCGATCTCGTCGACGAGCTTGACCGACTCCAGCGAGACCGGATCGATCGCGGCGCGCGCATCATCGACGCCGTCGAGAGCCGCCTTGGCATCGAACTCGGCATTGAGCCACGCGCAGGGATCGGCCGACCACACATCGCGCGGGCAATTGCCGACAGCGACGCACCCTACGATTTCGACGGTGCCTTCGACGAGCTGATCGGCAACGACGGTCCGTGTTACGTCGCCCGTGATGTAACGCCGTTCGATCGAGGACTCGAGTTGCTCACAGACGCCTGTGCGTTCGTCTCGCTCGCACACCCGTTCCGGTATCCGGACCCGGCTGCTGCACTCTCACGGCTGGACTCACTCGACGGCGTCGAGCGGTACTATCCCTACGGCTTCGACGTCGACACCGATCGGCTCGATGCGGCGATCGATCGCCACGGGCTCCTCGCAACCGGGGGGAGTGACGCCCACGACGAGCGGCTGGGGATTGTCTCGATCGACGGTGCGGACGCGGCTGCGGTTCGAGCGGCGATCCCCCGAGCGCAACCTTATACCTCGTCGGGGTCATAGCTCCGATATGCGCTGTCATTACTGTGACCGCGAGGCTGCCTACGCCGCAAAGAGCGACGGCATTTCCGTCGGTCTCTGTTCGGAGCACTTCCGCGAGCGACTCGCGGAGTTATCTGACTCAGAAGAGCTTGCAGCCCTCCGCGAACAGCTCGACGTTACCCGAACCGATTAGTCTCGCAGTTTCGAACACCCGCAGCCGAACGACACGGTTTTTTCACTCGCTCGCCGACTGTGCCTATGGAGTTCGAGCCCCAGGCCCGCCCACGGCGGCTCCGGACCGACGGGGTGCGCCCGCTCGTCCGTGAGACGACCGTGACTCCCGAGGACCTGATCGCCCCGGTGTTTGTCGACGCGACGACCGACGAACGGATCCCGATCGAGTCGATGCCCGGTCACGAGCGCGTCCCCGTCGACGAGGCAGTCGATCGCGTTGAAGAGATCGCCGACACCGGCGTCTCGGCGGTCATGGTGTTCGGTATCCCCAAATCGAAAGACGCGGTCGGCAGCCGAGCGTACGCCGAAGACGGCGTCGTTCAGCGGGCGATGAGAGCGATTAGCGCCGAGACGGATATGTACCTCATCGGCGATGTCTGTCTCTGTGAGTACACAGACCACGGCCACTGCGGTATCGTCGAATCCAGCGCCGCTACAGACCCAACGCTGACGGTAAAAAACGACGAGACGCTGGAGCTGCTCGCCAAAACGGCAGTCTCACAGGCTGACGCCGGCGCAGATATGGTCGCACCCTCGTCGATGACAGACGGGATGGTCGGTGCGATTCGCGCGGCGTTAGACGACGAGGGGTACGCGAGCGTACCGATTATGAGCTACGCGGCGAAATACGAATCCTCGTTTTACGGGCCGTTTCGAGATGCCGCCGACGGCGCGCCAGCGTTCGGCGATCGGCGTCACTACCAGATGGATCCCGCCAACGCCCGCGAGGCGATCCGCGAGGTCGAACTTGACGTCGAACAGGGCGCGGACGTGCTCATGGTCAAACCCGCGCTGCCATATCTCGACATCGTCTCCGCAGTCCGGCGATCGTTCGACCAGCCGGTGGCCGCCTACAATGTCTCTGGTGAGTACGCAATGATACACGCCGCAAGCGAGAAGGGCTGGCTCGATCTCGAGGAGACGGCCTACGAATCGCTGCTGTCGATCAAGCGTGCTGGCGCGGACTTAATTCTGACCTACTTTGCTGAAGAGCTCGCCGATCGGCTCTGAGACGTAGGTGCCGAAAATTGCTAGCTTACTCAGTCTTCGAGGTTGGTGAGTTCGAGATCGTCGATATCGCCGTTGTGTAGCTTCGCGCCGTCCTGGGCGACCTGTCGGGCCAACACTGCACACTTCACGCGCATCGGCGAGATCGTCACACCGAGCATCTCGGTGATGTCATCGGTGTCGAGTTCGTGCAGTTCGCTGAGTGTCATGCCCTGCAGCCGCTCAGATAGCATGCTAGCGGACGCCTGTGAGATCGCACAGCCGTCGCCGGTGAAGCTCACGTACTCGATCGTCTCTTCGTCGTCTTCGAGCCGCACGTCGACCTGGATCGTATCCCCACAGGAGGGATTCTCACCGACGTGTGAGAACGTCGGCTCCTCCATCTCCCCGTAGTTGCGAGGACTCTTGTAGTGATCCAGAATCTGCTGGCGGTACATGTCTGATCCGAGTCCCATTGTTGAAAATCGGTACGTGAAGCCGCCGCAAAAGGGTTCCGGGAGTGACGGTTCGAAATCGCTCAGGAGAGCTTCTCGTACTGCGTCGAGAGCTTTTCAGCGGCGTCGTCCATCAGCTCGCGTTCGTACTCGTCGAGCTCCCACTCGACGACTTCCTCGACGCCGTTCGAGCCAAGCTTCGCCGGGACGCCGAAGGCGGTATCCTTGTACCCGAACTCCCCATCGAGGACGAGAGAACACGGCAGCACCTCGCCAGTGTCGTCGAGAATCGCTTCGACCGTATGCGCGACGCCCGTTGCAGGCCCCCACTGGGTCGCACCCTTGCGCTCGATCACGTCCATCGCCGACTCCTGAAGGTCGCCAAGAATCTCCTCTTTCTCGTCGGCGTCAAAGGACGGATCGCGGCCGTCAACACGTACTTTCGAAAAGACGGGTACCTGTGCGTCCCCGTGTTCGCCAAGGATCGTCGCCTGGACGTTCTTGACGGGTGCGTCGAAGCGCTGGCTCAACACGTAGCGGAACCGCGCAGAGTCGAGTCGGCCGCCAAAACCAACGACTTGGTGGCGATCGCGATCGCCGGCCTCGTAGAGATGGCGGTTGAGCAGGTCGACGGGGTTCGACGTGGTGACGGTGACGAAGTCGTCGTTGTACTCGGCGATCGAGGAGCCAATGTCTTCCATGATCGGGGCGTTGTCGCCCGCAAGATCGATCCGGGTCTGCCCTGGCTTGCGTGGAATGCCGGCGGTGATGACGACGACATCGGAGCCAGCTGTCGCGTCGTACCCCCCCTGTCGGACCACCGTGTTCGAGCCGTAGGCGATCCCGTGGTTGGTATCTGCCGCCTGCCCGACGGTCTTGTCTTCCATATCCGGGATGTCGACGAACACCAACTCGTCGACGATGTCCCGAAGTGCGAGATTGTACCCCGCAGCAGCGCCGACCGTCCCAGCCGCACCGATGACACTAACTTTCGTCATTATACGTCAACAAGTGATCGGATTGCGAGTAAACGTTTCGAAACGGCCGACTTCGAGAGCTGTGGTGACCACGCGACAGTCGTCGCGGTCCCGCTGTGTTTTTTGGACTGAGCGTCGTTGATCCGCGTATGAGCGACTTCGACAAGGAGGCCGAACGCGAGAAGCTTCGAAAGAAGTTCGCGAAAGACGAAGAGAAGCGAAAACAGACCCAGCGGATGAGCGAGTTGCTCCTGCAGGGGGCAACGATGACCAACAAGCACTGCGATCGCTGTGGCGATCCGCTGTTTCGACACAACGGCGAGGAGTTCTGTGCGACCTGTCGAGCAGAAGGCGTCGACGATCCACAATCCGCACAGCCATCACAGCCAGCCCACGAAACGAGTCCCGACGACTCGGCTGCCCAACAGCCACAACCGAACAATGCGGCTCCAAACACGGCTGAAAACAGCGAAACAACAGTCTCACCCTCACCAGCTCGATCGGATACCGATGGGCCATCTCCTCAGGATGCGTCTTCCTCCGATGTCGAGCAGCCGAACACCGTTCGGGCCGATCCGCCCCGGCGATCGGCCTCCCAGACCGACCAGCCCAACCGGACCACGCAGCCGGCGGCATCGGCTTCCGGCGATGTTGACCTCTCGGCGGCTCGGCAATCGCTCGGTCGGACGATCACGAAGTTCACGACCGCCGCCGAACAGACAGACGATCCCCATCGCGCCCGCGATCTGCTCGAAGCTGCCCGTGAGGCGGCCGAGACGCTCAACACGCTCCGGTAACTGCGGTGTAATGTAATTTAGTTTCTTATTTTGGCTATATACTGAATTTTGGTTTCTACGAAACCTAAAGTGCGCACAGCCAAACTAATAGGTAGTGGCTCCGCACGTGGCATCGACCCGATCGATTTCGATCTCTCGGGGTGAACTGACCGGCGCAGCCGGCGACTCGCTAACGGTGTTGCCGATCGTCGTCGCGCTGGCGATCGTCACCGACATCTCACTGCCGCACGTGCTCATCGCGTTCGGACTCTTTCAGATCGTCTGGGGCCTCATCTACGGCCTCCCGATGTCCGTCGAGCCGATGAAGGCGCTCGCGGCACTCGCGATCGCCGGCGCACTCGGCTACGCTGAACTCGCGCTTGCAGGCGTCGTACTGGGTCTCGTACTGTTGGCAATTGGCGCGAGCCAAACGCTGTCGATCGTCGAACGCTGGATCGGCAGGCCGGTTATCCGTGGCATCCAGTTCGCGGTCGGGTTGGTCTTGCTCGAAACCGCCGTCGATCTGAGTCTCTCCTCGCCAGCACTCGCGGCGATCGCCGTCGTCGTGGCTGCCGTCTTTACGCTCGCTGGCCGCCAGAACGCGGTTGCGATCGTCTTGCTCGCGGCCGGACTCGCGATCGCATTTATGGCTACGGGCCTCCCTGTCCCCCGATTACCCGGGCTGCCAGCGGTGCCGACGCTTGCGGCAGGCGTTTCTCGATCGGCCGCTGATGGGATCGCCGCCCAACTGGCGATGACGATCGGCAACGCGGCGCTGGCGACATCGCTTCTCGTGTCGGATCTGTTCGATCGGGAGGTCTCACCCGATCGGCTGTCGGCCAGTATGGGCGTGATGAACCTCCTTGCGGTGCCGATCGGCGGCATTCCGATGTGTCACGGCTGTGACGGCGTCGCCGGCAAGCACGCCTTCGGCGCACGGACTGGTGGGGCGAATCTGGTGCTCGGTGTGGTCTACGTCGGCGCGGCGTTCGTGCTCACCACGGCCGTCCTGTCGGCGTTCCCGCTCGCGATTCTCGGCGTCCTCTTGGGCGTGGTGTCGGTATCGCTCGCGAGCCACGTCCGCGAGTCCGATCGACTGTGGCTTTCGGTCGCGATCGGCCTCGCCGCGCTCGTAACGAACCTCGGAGTCGTCTTCGTGATTGGGGCAATTGTCGATCGGCTCGTCGACCGGTACCGCGCTGAGAAACCACTGAAGACGGCTGTCGCTCCAGAGTGATCCTCGTCGCGATCGCCGGGACTACCCGCCTTTGATCAGCCGAAGCACCGTCACCGAGTCTGCGGTCACCGGCTGGTCTTCCGGCACTGGCGAGCCATCGACGAGGACCGTTACTTCCTGTGGGCTTCGGCCGATCGCCCGAACCAGATCCGCGTACGTTTCGCCGTCGTCGATAACAACCTCGCGGGTGTCCTCGCCGACGACCTCCACGGTCACGTCCATATCGGGGCTCTGCTCGGCCGCGACAAAAGCCGGTCGATCGGCGCGCATCTCGGGGAGTTTATTGGTGATCCGATCCGACCAGTTTCCATGAGCGACGCAGCGGAGACGACCGCGCCCGGGCGAGAGATCTGGATCGAGAAGTACCGCCCCCAGCGGCTCGCGGAAATCTCCGGACAGACCGACATCGTCGAGCGACTCGAAAGCTACATTTCGAGACGAGAACTCCCACATCTGTTGTTTTCGGGCCCCGCGGGCGTGGGCAAGACGACCGCTGCCACCGCGATCGCCCGCGAATTGTACGGCGAGGACTGGCGCGGGAACTTCCTCGAGTTGAACGCCTCAGACGAGCGCGGGATCGACGTGGTTCGCGATCGAATCAAGAACTTCGCGCGATCCTCGTTCGGCGGTGCTGATTACCGGATTATATTCCTTGATGAAGCCGACTCACTTACCTCCGACGCACAATCCGCACTGCGCCGGACGATGGAGCAGTTTTCGGACAACACCCGCTTCATCCTCTCGTGTAACTACTCCTCAAAAATTATCGATCCGATCCAGTCGCGGTGTGCAGTATTTCGGTTCTCGCCGCTGTCCGACGAGGCGGTCGGCGAACAGATCGATCGTATCGCCGAGGCCGAAGGGATCGAACTCACCGAAGACGGCCGCGAGGCACTCATCTACGCTGCGGGCGGGGACATGCGCCGCGGAATCAACTCCTTGCAGGCGGCTGCGACCACCGGCGAGATCGTCGACGAGGAGGCCGTCTACGCGATCACCTCGACGGCCCGTCCGGAGGTGATCGAATCGATGATCACCGACGCGATCGACGGCGACTTCTCGAAGTCCCGTTCGACCCTTGACACCCTGTTGACCGAGACCGGCATGGCCGGCGGCGACATCATCGATCAGCTTCACCGATCGGTCTGGGAGTTCGACCTCACCGAACGCGAGGCGGTCCAACTCATGGAGCGGATCGGCGAGGCCGACTACCGGATCACGGAGGGGGCGAACGAACAGGTCCAACTCGAGGCGTTGTTGGCCTCGCTCGCGATTGAGGAGTAGCCGCCGAACCCACCAGCGACCGCCCGCGGCACCGAAACCACCAATTGCCGTCACAGCACCGAAACCGCTTACTGCGCGCCGATCGCACCGTGAATATGCTCGTTGTTCTCTCCGATACCCACAGCACTGGTGGGCCGCAGTTAACGGACCATCTCGAATCGATGATCGAGATGGCTGACGTTGTGGTCCACGCCGGCGATTTCATGCGCGAACCCGTCCTCGACGCGTTCATTTCTCGTGCGGATACCTTTCGTGGCGTCTACGGCAACAACGACGACGAGGCGATCCGATCGCGGCTTCCCTCGGCCCGAACCGTCACCTACGAGGGGTTTCGGTTCGCCCTCACCCACACCCAACGCGGCGGGCACACTGCTCTTGCGCTGTTCGGCCGCGAACGCGAGGCTGACGCGGTACTGTTCGGCCACAGCCACAAACCGACGTTCGAAGCGACGGGGCCGATCCCGCTTTTGAACCCGGGGAGCCACGCCCAGCCGCGAGGCTACCGCCCCGGATACGCCGTGTTGGAACCGATCGGCGATCGGCTCCGCGGACGGCTTCGAACCCCGGACGGTGAGACGTTCGATACGTTCGAACTCCGCCAGCAGTAGGGCGGGATTGTCGATCTCCCAGCACCTACTGCAACTCCTCGAGTGGCCCACCGCGGTGTCGAAACGCATTTGATCCTCCCCAGTATACCGGTGGTATGGTGCTCGACCGGATCGACCCGATATTTCTCGGGATACTGCTGGTCTTGGTGGCGTTTTTCTTCTTTGGCTACCTCCTCGTCCGTCGAACCGTGCTCGGGCTTCGGGAAGGCTACAAGGACGGACAAAAATAATCGTGGTATGCATTCTAGCACAGCCGTGCGTCAGTCGTTTCGACGGATCAGTTGGTGAGAGACACCCATGACAAGTCCTGAAGCGATCGCCACGTTTGCCGTCGCTGCGATCGCCAGCCTGTTTATGGCGTGGGCGATCGGTGCGGGGTCCTCTGGCTCAACTCCGTTTGCACCTGCCGTTGGCGCGAACGCGATTTCGATCATGCGTGCGGGGCTCGTCGTCGGGGTGTTGGGATTTCTCGGGGCGGTGTTACAGGGGGCAAATGTCACCGAAGCCGTCGGCGCAGAACTCGTCGGCGGGGTGACGCTCTCGGCGAGTGCGGCGATCATTGGACTGCTCACCGCGGCGATCCTCGTCGCGATCGGCGTCTTCGCCGGCTACCCGATCGCGACAGCGTTCACCGTCACCGGCGCGGTCGTCGGTGTCGGGCTTGCGATGGGTGGCGATCCCGCGTGGGCAAAGTATATCGAAATCCTGACGCTGTGGATACTGACTCCGTTTGTGGGTGGCGGCGCGGCGTTCGCGACAGCCCGACTCCTCCGCAAGGAGTCAGTTCCTGAACGGCTCGTGACCGCTGGATTGGGGGGCCTGATCGGCGCGATTATCGCCAATATCGGCTTTGCGTTCCTCGGGCCATCAGACGGACAGGGTTCGATCGCCAGTACGCTTGGGGCAGGGCTCGCCCTGCCGGCAGTCGCAGACATCGAGCTCGGACGAGTGGTCATGACAGTCGTGATCGCCGCGATCGCCGCCATCGTGCTGTGGGCCGATCTCAACCGCGACCGCGCCGTCGGCCAACGGCATTTCCTGTTGGTGCTGGGCGCGCTTGTTGCCTTCTCGGCGGGTGGCAGTCAGGTCGGATTGGCGATCGGCCCACTCGTGCCGATCATGGGTGACACAGGAATTCCGCTGTGGGCGCTTCTCACTGGTGGTGGCTTTGGGTTACTGTTGGGCTCGTGGACGGGCGCGCCACGGATGATCAAAGCGATCGCCCAGGATTACGCCTCGATGGGACCACGCCGCTCGATCGCGGCGCTCATTCCCTCATTTGCGATCGCCCAGATCGCCGTCGCATTTGGGATCCCTGTCTCGTTCAACGAGATTATTGTCTCAGCGATCGTCGGCAGCGGTCTCGCAGCAGGCGATGCCGGGGTCAGCCGACGGAAGATGGGCTACACCGTTTTGGCGTGGATTGGATCGTTAATACTCTCGTTCGGGCTGAGCTTTGGGATATACACCGCCGTCACAGCGATCGTGTAGGATTCACTGCGCGTCGGCTTCCGTGTCGTCGGCCTCGACGAACGCCGCTGTTTCTTCGGTTGGGTACTCGTCTGTTACGGTCACCCGAGCTTTCAGAATTCGCGTGTTGTCAACCTGTTCGATCCGAATCACGACCCCGTCGTACTCGAACTCCTCGCCCTCCTCAACGAGTCGGCCAGCACGGTTGAAGATGAAGCCTGCGAGGGTCTCGAACTCTTCGCCTTCGGGGAGATCGATTTCCAGCAGCTCGTTGACCTCGTCGATGTTTAGTTCGCCGCGGATGATCGTCGTCTGCTCGTCGACCCGCTCGAAGGGCTCTTCTTCGTCGCCTTCGAGGATATCGCCGACGATCTCTTCGACCATGTCTTCGAGCGTAATGAGTCCCTCGGTGGTCCCGAACTCGTCGATGACGATCACCATCTGGAGCCGATTTTCTTGCATCTCGGTCATCAGTTCGTCGACGTTCTTTGATTCGGGGACGTGCAGCGTCGGTTTCACCACGTCAGTCAGATCGCCCTGGCCTTCCCCATAGTAGCGCTCACGGACGAGATCGCCGACGTTGACGATCCCGACGATGTTGTCGAGGTTACCCTCGTACACCGGGACGCGGACGTGCTCGTATGAGACGCAGGTCTCAATTGCCTCCTCGAGCGTTGCGGTCGTCTCGACGGCAGTCATGTCTAATCGTGGGGTCATCACCTCTTTCGCGATCGTCGAGTTGAACCGGAAGATCCGATCGAGCATCTCCCGTTCTTCTTCATCAATGACGCCCTCACGCTCGCCGGTTTGGATAATGTCTTGAATTTCGTCGCGGGTGACGTACGGCGACTCGATGGCGGTATCGCTGCCAGTGAGGCGGTTGACCAGTCGGGTCAATCGATCGAAAATTACGACGAGCGGGAAGAGTGCGTACTCGGAGTACTTCAGCGGCTTCGCGATCCGAAGCGCCCACGATTCGGTGTGTTCGACCGCGTAGGATTTGGGTGCACTCTCGCCGAACAACAACACGACTGCGGTGATCCCGAACGTCGCCGCGAGGACTGCCTGTCCTTGGCTGAGGTAGATTGCAAACAGCGTCGTTGCGATCGACGACATCGCGATATTAACGATGTTGTTCCCGACGAGGATCGTCACGAGGAGCCGATGAGGATTCTCTTTGAGCGCTCGTACCGTCTCAGCGTGCGGAATGCCCTCTTCGACCATCGAGTCGATCCGGTGCTGTGGCAGCGAGAAGAACGCAATTTCAGAGGAGGAGAAAAACCCAGAGAGCGCAATCAGCACGACGATCGTCGCTGCGCCGATGATCGTCAGCGTTCCATCGTCGATCGACGCGTCGAGAGAGGTCTGCAGCGCGATCGCACCTAGCTGAACGACGGTTGAAGACAGCAATAACCCCATATACCCTACATCGTTTTCCGCGACCGAAATTAAGGATTGCCCTCCGTTTGTCGACACCAGCTCGAGATCGACGACCAACGCTCGTTCGACGGTACCCAGAGCGAAGCGGTTAGGGGGCTCTGTCTCCAATCTGTGGCTATGTCAGCGCCACAGATTACCCTGTACCGATTGCAGGCGTGTCCATTCTGCGAGCGGGTCGTCCGAAAGCTTGAGGAGTACGACCTGTCGTACCGTTCGCGCTTTGTCGAGCCGATGCATTCGGAGCGGAACGTCGTCAAACGCGTCAGCGGCAAGCGATCGGTGCCGGCGATCGTCGACGAGGCCACCGGCGTCACGATGTCCGAGAGCGGAAACATCGTCGACTACCTCGATCGAACCTACGGCGCACAAACCGACGGGGGTCGCGTCGACGACTCCGACCGCGACGTGACTGATGGAGGTGCGGCCTGATGGTCGACCTCGATTTCGACGTCGTCGAGTTTGCACCGGCGGACCACCCCGCCGTTGGCGAGACGGCTCCTGATTTCACCCGCCCGTTCGTTTCCGCAGAGTACTGGGAAGACACATCGTTGTCGTCGGTCACGGCAGAGGGCCCGACGTTGCTCGTTTTCTACTCGATGAACGGCGCGTTTCCGGCGACGTACGTCTGGAACGAGATTCGCGATCGCGGGTGGACCGACCTGCTCACAGTCGTCGGGGTGACGATCTCGACGCCGTATGACCACAAGACGTTCCTCGAAGACCGCGACCTCGACGTGTCGCTGTTTTCGGATCCGTCGAACGAGGTCGCTGAAACGTACGGCATCGCCCACGACCTCGACGGGATGACCGGCGTGAGCGAGCCTCGGCTGTCGTTTTTCCTTCTCGACGACGATCGCACCGTCGAACACGCCTGGGTCGCCTCTGAGTGGCCAGAGTTCCCTGATTACGACGAACTCGAAGCGGCGATCGAGTCCGCTATCTGACGGAGGCCCTGACAGCGACACCCGGGTTCCGCTACGCTTTTTCATCCCGATCGCCCACCGAGAGGTATGCAACCGGACGACGGATCGGCACCCGACGAGCGCATGCAGACGGCTGTTCCTCGACATGAAATCGTCGCCGCAGCCGAGGCGGTAGCGGAGGGCGAGGCGATCGTCTATCCGACCGAGACGGTCTACGGGTTGGGCGCAGACGGCAGCGACGCCGACGCCGTTTCACGCGTGTACGAACTCAAGGACAGATCGGCCGACAAGCCGCTGTCGATCGCTGTCCCCGATATCGAGACTGCCGAGCGCTGGGCACACCTGACCGATCGAGATCGAGCGTTCATGCGATCGTTCCTCCCTGGTCCGGTGACCGTCGTCGTCGAGCGAAATCCCTCCTTACCACCCCGACTCACCGCCGGCGGCGATCGCGTCGGCATCCGGATTCCCGATCACCCGGTTGCGCGATCGCTGCTCGCGGAAACCGCACCGACACCCGTGACCGCAACGAGCGCGAACCGAAGCGGGGAGCCGAGCGTCAGAAATCCCGTAGATCTCCCAGCGTCGATCCGTGCGGGCGTCGCAGCGATCGTCGACGCCGGCACCACTCCCGGCGGTGTCGGGAGCACTGTTGTCGATATCGAGCGAGAGACAATCCATCGCCGGGGGGCGATCGCCGACGAGGTCGAATGCTGGCTGGCCGAGGGGTAGCTAGACATCCCAGTAGCTGGCCGAGCGGTAACTGGACGTCCCGGTAGCTGGTCGAGCGGTAGCTGGACGTCCCGGTAGCTGGTCGACCGGTAGCTGGACGTCCCTATTGTCTGTCTGTACGATCACAGTCCGAGGAGGGACGAGAGCGATCGCGTCCGAACACCGCAGGTATCCCGATACGAACAGGACGTACAGCGATCGTCGTCGACCCGTGGCGGCGGGCCATCCATCGATCGAACCGCCCGCAGCGTCCGTCTGTACGTTGCCTTCCGTCGGACGGTGAGTCGAACGTCCCGGACGACGCCGTGGGCGGGATATTCAACCAGACACCGATCGATCGACTGCTCGCGCTCCCACGAAAGTGCCAGCGCGACGGCAACCGCACGGACCGATTGCGGCTCCCAGACGCCCGACTCCGGCGGCGCCCCCGGCGTTGCGATCGTCGGCACCGCTGTGTCGCTGGCTGGCAACTGCGTCGGCTCGAGTATCTTCGTTGCTACGCCGTGGCAGTCACGACCCGAAAGAAACACCTCGGTCCGTGCGGGCTCGGCGATCGCCGGCCACCATGGCCGCGCTTCGAGCGATTCGAGTCGGCGACGATACGTCTCGACGGATACGTCGATCGGTACCTCGGTCATTTGGCTCGGCGAAGCTCGCAGCTCACGGTAGCGAAACGCGAGTTCGATCCGGGCGGTTGCATCCGCGGGCAGCGATCGATCGTCTGACTTGCGGGCGTAGTAGAGCTGTCTGGGGCAGTACGCGGCGCGGGCGAGGTCGCTGAAGCTGACAGTGTCCACGGGCGGCGTGGGGCCGCCATCGTATTTGAACCGTAGCCGGCAGTAGCCCCGGTCACAACGAGACGTCAGTCTCGATATCTTCGGTGGCGTCTCGCAGTCCGTCTTCGCGGGCGTCCCGCGCGAGCATCCCAGCCAGATCTGCGTCGGTCAAAAGCTCCCGGAAGCCGTCGCGGAATCGATCGTTTGCCCGCGTGGACCGGAGGTCCGCCTCAACGACGGCGCTGTAGTGTTCGACTGTGTCGACCGGAGCGTCGAGTTCGGCTGCACAGTCGTCGATTGACTCCCCCGCAACGATACGCTGTCTGAGCGCGTCGATCTCGAAGGGTGCGTCCCGATCGTCCTCGCGGACGAGGTGGAGGCCCAGCCGCGCAGCCCGTATTGATTCGGTCGACACGTCGAGGCGATCGGCAAGGTCGGCGTCGCTGTCCCCGTCGTGGAAGCCGTAGACGATCGTCTTGAGCGCCTCGTCGTCGAACTCGGTCTGGAAATCGTACCGCTCTCGCATGGTTTCGATCAGTTCGGAGACCCGATCGTCGATGTCTGTGGGCTCGTCGGTGAGCGATCCCGGTGACTCCGCCTGTCGTTCTGTCACCTCCTCGGCGCCGGTTGCGTCGACGAAGATGTCCCGTAGCTCCGCCGTTTTGTCATCCATGGGTTGTGTTAGGGGTGCGACATACGTATATTTGTGTCCTCATTGGGTGTCCTCTCATCAGCTGCCGATCAGGCCGCATTTTATCACGACTCCGTGGCGTAGCGCTCAGCATATCGCCCGACGACTGGCACGGCGTACCGCTCGTTATTGTAGGCTTTGTACATGAGGAACGCCCATACGACGAGCCCGATCGGCGCAAGGAGGAAGCTCCCGAGTCCCAATACGATCCCGATAATCCACCCAATTCCCGGAATGAGCGAGAGCGCGCCAAAAACAACGCTCAACACGATACTCAGGACAAAAAATCCCCCAAAGACAGCGATACTTTGGACTGCGTGGAACCGGACGAACTCGTCGTCAGGCTCGAGTACGTATAATGCGATACCCGTGATCGGTCCCAACAGATACGCGAGCGCGCCCGCGACGTTTGAATCCAATCCCGTGCCAGAGGACGCAGCGGTCGCGTCTACCGATCCGTCCGTAGTCGCCGATCGATCAGCATTCACCGATTCACTCGACGCTCTCGAATCGGACGGGGCCATCTCGTCATCGGAAGGTGACTTAGTTGACATGTGGGTTCTGATAGTTTTGTGGTACCTAACTGGATAGTTATAGACTACTTACCACAGCGACAATCGGTTGACGTAGCTCGTAAACCAGTACAGTAATATGGGTTGACGAAAACGATCGATCGATGGCAACCAATACGGAGTCGGTCGATCTCGTCGGTGACGAAACGGTCGCAAACATCGCTCGCGCGGCGCTTTTTGCCGCACTCATGGGCGCGTTTGCGTACGTCTCGTTCCCGAACCCACTCGCTGCGGGCGTGCCGATCACGCTACAGGTTCTGGGAGTCTTTCTCGCGGGGATCATGCTCGGACCAGTCTGGGGTGCGATCGCGATGGTGCTGTACCTTTTCGCTGGAGCAATTGGTGCGCCGATCTTTTCGGGCGGTGCCGCAGGCATTGGGCACCTAATCGCCAGTCCGACGCTCGGCTTCCTGTGGTCGTATCCGATCGCCGCAGCGGCCGTTGGCCTCGTCGTTCACCGCGGTGTCGAACTCACCGAGTACAAATCTGGCTCGACCCCGACACTCGTCGGCGCGATGGTTCTTGGAACCGCGATCATCTACGCGCTCGGCACCGTCGGCTTCGCGGTCATCCAGTACGACCCGTGGTACGCGTCGCTCGGACGGGCGTTCGTCGTCTCCTCGCTCCCGTTCATTCCGGTCGAGGCGGTGAAGATCGCCGCCGCGGTCGGGATCGTCAAAAGCGACGCGATCGCCGCGGCCTGACCCCTTCGCGTGATCTCCGTCGACAACCTCACCCACGCCTTCGGTGAGACCGTCGTCCTCGACTCGATCTCGCTGTCGATCGACGACGACGAATTCGTCGTTCTCACCGGACCAAACGGCTCCGGGAAGACCACGCTCGTACGCCACTTCAACGGCCTCCACACGCCGACAACCGGCAACGTTCGGGTCAACGGCACCCCGGTCGAGTCGGACCTCGTTGCGGCGCGGACGGCTGTCGGTATGGTATTTCAACGCCCGGAAGACAGCTTTGTCGCGGCGACGATCGCCGCCGACGTCGCGTTCGGACCCGAAAACCTCGGGCTGTCACACGAGGAGATCGATCGGCGGGTCGAAACCGCGCTTGCGGCGGTCAATCTCTCGGGACGCGGTAACGAGCGGATCGACGCGCTTTCCGGCGGGGAACAGGCACGGGTCGCGATCGCCGGTGCGCTGGCGATGGAGCCCGATCATCTGGTCCTCGACGAGCCCTTCTCGGGACTTGACGAGCCGGCCCGCCGATCGCTGTTGTCGCACCTGGATTCGCTGTCGTCGGATGGAACGGGGATTATTGTTGTCACACACGACCTGCGCGGGGTGCTCGAACGGTGCGATCGGGTCCTCGCGCTGTCGGCAGGATCGATTGTTCTCGACGCGCCGCCGGCAACGGCGCGACAACAGCTTCGGTCGCTGGATGTGTACGTCCCGCCGACCGACGAGCCTGTCCGCGATCCCGATCGAGATCACCGCGACGCAGCGGGCCGATGATCGGCTACACCCCCGGCTCGACGATCGTCCACCGCCTCGATCCACGAGGAAAGCTCGCCGTCCAGTTGGCGTTCGCGATCGCGGCGTTCGCCCATACCACGCCGCGCGGACTGGCCGCACTGACGATCCTCGCACTCGCGATCGCGCGACTCGCGTCTGTGTCTGTGGTCCGAGCGATCCTGTCCGTTCGCGTCCTCGCGCCGTTTCTCATCGCTGCGCCGCTCGTCGCGGCGATCAGGCTCTCTCCGCCCGCGATCGATCTCACAGCGGCCATCCAGCCGGCGCTAGCGAGCTATCGGGTGCTTCTTGTTTTCATTGTTGCCGCGGCGTACGTCCACACGACCTCGGTACGAGAGTCCCGCGCGGCGATTCAGCGAACGATACCGGGCCGCCCGGGTGTGCTCCTCGGCGTCGGGGTCTCGCTCGTGTTCCGGTTTCTGCCGGTGCTCCGCCGCGAGCTAACGACGGTTCGGGCCGCATCCGCCGCCCGACTTGGAACTGAGCGCCCGCTCGTCGATCGAATCCGCCGGCTCGTGGTCGTGGGCGTCAACCGATCGTTCACCCGCGCCGATCGGCTCTCTGTCGCGCTCTCTGCCCGCTGTTTCGCGTGGAACCCGACGCTACCACAGCTATCGTTCACACGGCTCGATATCCCTGTTTTTGCGACGGCGATCGGGCTCCTCGCTGCTGCAGTCGTTGTCTGATCAGCGTCTACCTCAGTAATAATCGCCCGGACGTTCTAGCAGGAACTTTTAACAGCCTCGTATTCGCCCCATTAACTATGACAGTTCTCCAGGCGACCCGAGAGACGTTCTGGCTGATCGGGCCGACGGGAAAAGCCGCCTTCTACTTTTTGGCGTCGGTCGCGATTCTCGTCTTTCTGTACGGCGTGTACGAGCGGTTTACGAGATACACCCGAGGGAGCGACGAGCCGATCGATCGACTGAGCGAGTTGCCCGCGCGGTTCGTGAGCGCCGTCAAAATCGTCGCCACGAATGAGAAACAGTTCGATCGAGACGTCTACGCCGGCGTGATGCACACCTTCATTCTCTGGGGCTTTCTCGTGTTGGTCGTCGCAACGACGATCCTCGGGATCGACATCGACCTGTATCGCCCACTGACTGGGGAGTCATTCTGGGTTGGGGACTTCTATCTCGCCTACCAGTTCGTTGTCGATGCGTTCGGGCTGTTGTTCGTGATCGGCATCTCGATGGCGATGTACCGCCGCTACGTCGTTGGCAACGCCCGGCTGTGGGGCAAACACACGGCTCGCGAAGACGACTTCTTTGTCTGGTCGCTATTCCTGTTGGGCGTCGGCGGCTTCCTCGTACAAGCAGTGTCAATGGTTGGCCAACCGCAGCGATCGGCCGAGACGGTGAGCTTCCTCGGCTACGCGATGGCTGAAGCCCTCCGCGCGATCGGGTTTGACGCCGCGATGGCCGCAACGACATACCCCGCGCTGTGGTGGAGCCACTCGCTTTTGGCGTTCGCATTCATCGCGTGGATCCCCTACGCGAAGCCGTTCCACATGCTCTCGTCGTTCGCGAACGTCGTCGTTCGCGACGAGAAGGCCGGTTCGCGGCTGCCGGGCGTGCCAGCCGATCTGGATCACGCCAACGCTGACTCGATCGACGATTTCACGTGGAAAGAGTTGCTCGACCAGGACGCCTGCACGAAGTGTGGGCGCTGTTCGTCGGTCTGTCCGGCCAAGGCCTCCGGGCGACCGCTCGACCCCCGAGACGTCATCCTCGATCTGAAAGCCTATCGCGAGGCGCTCGACGCCGGCAGCGAACAGCAACCGATCGTCGCCGACGGCGGCACTTCGGTCATCGACGCCGAGACGATGGAGTCCTGCATGGCGTGTATGGCCTGCATGGACGCCTGTCCGGTCGAGATCGAACACCTCTCGAGCTTCACGCGAATGAACCGCCAACTCACCGACGAGGGGGCGATCGCCCCGAGCATGCAGGACGTCTTCGGCAATCTCATGCAGAAGGGCAACACGTTCGGCGATCCGCAGACGAAACGAGCCGACTGGGCCGACGAACTCGACTTCGAGATCGACGACGCCCGTGAGACCGAAGTCGAGTATCTCTGGTACGTGGGCGATTATCCGAGCTTCGACGATCGGAACAAGCGGGTGGCGCGATCGCTCGCGCGGATCTTCGAGGCCGCAGACGTCTCCTACGGCATCCTCTTTGACGACGAGAAGTACGACGGCAACGACATCCGCCGCGTCGGCGAGGAGTTCCTCTACCTCGAACTGGCGGGCCACCACGTCGAATCTTTCGAGGCCTGCGACTTCGAACACATCGTCTGTACGGATCCACACTCGTACAACACGATGAAAAACGAGTATCCCGAGATCGACTTCGCGGCGTTCGCCGACGATCCGGTGATGCCCTTCGAGTACGACGACGCGTGGAACGAAGACGGCGAGATTGGTGTGTTCCACTGGACGCAGGTCGTCGAACGGCTTGTCAACGATGGCCGGCTCGATCTCTCCGGGACTGAGCTCGATTACACCGTCACGTATCACGATCCGTGCCATCTTGGCCGCTACAACGGCGAGTACGAGGCACCCCGCGAACTGATCCGTGCGACCGGCGCAGAGTTACACGAGATGCCACGCAGCCACGAGGACTCGTTCTGTTGTGGCGGCGGCGGCGGTGGCCTCTGGATGGACATCGACGAAGAGACGAAACCGAGCGAAGAGCGCCTGCGTGAGGCGCTCGAAGACACCGCCGCGGGCGATCGCATCGAGAAATTTGTCGTTGCCTGCCCGATGTGTACGACGATGTTTGAAGACGGCCGCAAAACCGGCGGCTTCGAGGACGATCTCGAAATCGTCGACGTGGCCGAACTCCTGTTGGAGGCGCTCGAAACGAAGGGCGCGATCGAGCCGGCTGGCGCAACTGACGCGGACGCCGAGGACGCCGCTGACTCGTCAACTGAAGACGGCTCGGGGCCAGCCGCTGCGGACTGATCGGCCAGCGCCGCAGCGTAAAGCTACCTGCGCACGCGGGCGGTTCCGTCGTCTACCTGCGCACTCGGACGGTTCCGTCGCTCGTGACCCCGATCGACACCCGTTGTTTGATTTCTCGGCCTTCGACAGCCTTGCCGGCAGCGTCGCTGACGACCTTCATGAGGTCCGGCGCGGTGTAGTTGACCTTCACGCCGGCTTCGTCGCAGGCGTCGTACACCTGTTTCGGCACGTCGTACAGGTCCGTCCCGGCCTCGATCGTCAGCCGGACGGGTGCTGATAACGCCTCCGAGAAGGCCACCGTTTCTTTCGCTTTCTCGATGTTCTCGCGGGCGCTCGATTCCACGCTCGAGACGTTCGCCCGCGAGGTGCCGAGCATCCGGGCGATCGTCTGCTGTTTGATTCCCTGTTCGCGCAGCGCGAGCACCTCCGCCTGTCGTGCTGTGAGCACGTTCGTCTCCGGATCGAACCCAACCGCCGCGAGAAGCTCGTCGACATCGACGTCGGCACTCTCGTCGGAGGCCACCGCTCGATCGCTCCCGCCATCTGCCATAAAGCAAGCTACGAGGTACACGCTGAAAAAGCTACACACGTCCGATCACTGTCCGGAGAATTGACTGTCCAGGGGAACGACCGGGATCTCCGGCCGGTTAGTTACTTGCCCCAGAAATTACTTATATTAGGTGTATCAAACACACATTCAACCACATTAGAAATAGCGAAATATTCTAATAACACTCTCTCAAATCCACACCCCTATTTCGTATAGCGATTAGTATAAATCATGCTATTATCTAAATCTTACATAATGATTCTACATAGAAAGAGAGAACGACTCCGTCAAAAGCTCAAGGAGATTTCTTTTTAGAAATCCTCTCATTTGCTTCAGAAGCACATTAGACATCCATGGCTTGAATTCTCTCAGAGGTTCAAATTATAGCATCTATGTACATTTTTTGTGAGTCCTTTGCTTGAGACGATGGATACCCCTCGGAGCAAGATCGATCTCATAATATGTGTCTTAGAAGCACATTTATTGACCTTAGAATGGACATGCTCTATGAGGCACAACCGTGATTTCGGATTTAGTTTGCTGTTGGCATATCGTTCAGTCTGGATAGTGATAAGCAAGGAAGGAAAAGGAAGGAAAAACTTTTTATATATTTTTGTAAAGGAAGGAAAAAGAAGAAAGGAATAATAGAATTATATACTATCTAGTTAGGAACTTATACTCTACTTGTCTAAATTTAAGACCATATCTAGAACAACTAGAGTACTAATGATAATCACTAGATCCCTAGTGAGCGAGCAGTATAGTTACAGGAGAATTGACAGATAGTAAAATAAATCGTTAAATCGGATATATCTAGGGGGATAGGAGAGAACATTGCAAGTGTAATCCAAATAGACGACTCTACTCCCGTTACTTAGAAAGGTAGGTATCAAGAAAATAGGGGCTATAGAACTTAAAAATTGTACATTTAGCTTTTATAGAGCACATAAAATTAATAATATAAGATAATTTCACTGCAATGCATCAGATCCTCGAATCTGAGAGAGTAAGGCATTCTGATAAAATTACTTATTATGTTTCATACTAAAATCTTCCTATGATATACAGACAAATATCTGTGAAAATCTCTGATACTGCCTATTCATCAATTATAGCGAAAGTCACGAAATTAAAACTATGCTATTAACTGGAAATCGTATAGTGAAGCGTCGTAAAGTCCTGATTGGTCTTGGTGGAATGGTAGCACTAGCTGGATGTAGTGGGGAGACAGATGAAGAACCAGAGCCCGCAGATGAAGAGAATGATGGTAACACCGGGAATGGTAATAATGACACCGGGAATGGTAATGATGACACCGGGAATGGTAATGATGAAGAGACAGAGCCTGAAGCAGAATCTGTTACTGCTGCAGTAGGAGATCTTGTTTCAGGCGATCAGATGGAGCTAGTGGTTGAATCATTTGATCGTGGGGTTGATTTCGGTGATTTCTATGATGCTGATGCCGGGAATGAATTTGCCCTTGTTCAGATAGCCCTCAAGAACACGTCAGATGATTATCTATCTGTCAGTAACCTACTTCAGACTCGAATGAGAGATGACGAAGATTACCAATACGACCAAACCTTTGCTCCGGGTGATGAAGCGACATTTAATGACGGTCAATTTGTCCCCGGTGAAGTCGAACGTGGGGGTATCCCATTTGAGATTCCAGAAGATTCCAGCGGTTTAGAACTTGTTTTTGACTTTGATGTATCTATCTTCGGCGGAATCGAACGAGCAACGATTAATTTAGAAGAAGAAGCAGATAGTATCCACGAACTTACCCAAGAACTAGCTATTGATGTATATGATGTTGGTGATACTATTGAATTTGGAGATGTGGAAGTAGCTGTTAATGAGATTCGCACAGAGTCGGAACTAGGTATGTTTGCTGAACCAGATAGTGGTAATGAGTATGTGATTGTGAATATATCAATCACAAACAATACGGGTGAAGAAGAAAGATTCTCAACAATTCTACAGATGATGATAAAAGATGAGCAAGGATATACTTATCAAGAAGATCTATCGGCTTCTAGTCAACTTGATCGTGGATTTGATGAAGGAACCCCACTATCAGACGGCGAAACCCGGAGAGGTGAATTGGTATATGAAGTTGAAGAAGGACTATCACCGCTTTATTGGGTGTTTGAATTTGGCCTCTTTTCTACTGGAGATAAGACATTCTGGCAGTTAAGATAATTAATTAACAAAAATACTATTCTTTTCACGTTTCTAATTCTTTTCACCAAAGTAGATTTTCAGAGCCATTCTGATTAACTCACGTTCTGATAGATCGCTATCGTATAGTTCGTTCTCGTACTCCTGAATAAGCTGTTCGTCAGTTAAAGTCGCTCGTACTGGAGTTGGAAAAGTCATATTAGTAATTAAAAATCGACTGTTGCTCACAGAAAGGACATAATATTCATTTCCTCTTCGTCAAACATGGGAGTACGACCACAAGACTGTCTGATGCTGTAAGACCAATGTTCACTAAGGGAATTGTCTCTGATTATTATAACATCGTCATTGAGATAGTAGCTAGCAGTATCCTCACAGAGTTTCAATTATTTTGTATGTAGAACCCATAATCTGTGAGTCCTTTGCTTGAGACGATGGATACCCCTCGGAGCAAGATCGATCTCATAATATGTGTCTTAGAAGCACATTTATTGACCTTAGAATCGATCTCTATGTACTGCGGTGAATCCATCTTGGCCGTTGATAGCTTCTCTTAGAGTTTCAATTGTCCCCATATACCGACCCGTCTTGCACAATTTAACGACTGCCTCTCTCAGAGGTTCAATTATTGGTATGTAGCACCCATAATTTGTGGCTCCTTTGCTTGAGACGATGGATACCCCTCGGAGCAAGATCGATCTCATAATATGTGTCTTAGAAGCACATTTAGTGACCTTAGAATGGACATGCTCTATGAGGCACCACCGTGAGTTTCGGATTTAGTTTGCTGTTGGCATATCGTTCAGTCTGGCTAGTGATAAGGAAGGAAAAGGAAGGAAAAAACTTTTTATATATTTTTGTAAAGGAAGGAAAAAGAAGAAAGGAATTATAGAAATATATACTATCTAGTTGGGAACTTATTAGGAACTTATACTCTACTTGTCTAAATTTAAGACCATATCTAGAACAACTAGATTACTAATGATAATCACTAGATCCATAGTGAGCGAACAATAAGAATTACAGTGGAATCAATAAATAAATAAATCGTTAAATCGGATATATGTAGAGGGATAGGGGATAACATTGCAAGTATAATCAGAAAGAAATATTCGTATTTCTATTATTTAGAAAGGTGAGTATAAAGACGATAGACTCTATAAGACTTATAAATTATATAGAAAGTCACAAAAACTAAGATTATAGGATAAGTTGGGAATCGTATGCCAAAGCGTCGTAAAGTCCTGATTGCTCTTGGCGGGATAAGCGCACTATCTGGCTGTTCTGAACTTGAACAACTTATTCCACCGAGCGAAGAAGAAGTCAAAGAAGAAGCTGAGTCTCCGGGATGGGAAGAGCTTTTCAGAAATATTAGCGATTGGGAGGGAGAGCCAGTTCATTATTCGGATGTGCGTGTAGCAGATTTTAATGATGAGGGTGGCGAATTTACCTTGATTATTTCCCACCCCGATCAGGAGATGTTAGGTGACAAATATCTGTTCTGTCGGTGGGATGGAGACCCATTCCAAGGTGGTGATAACGTCAATATCTGGGGAACCGTACAAGGATTACATACCTATACTTCATTAACGGGAGAAAGGACTGTACCCGAGATTGAGTTAGTAGATATTAAACTCGTAGACTGAACTCCGGTTACGATACTTCATCAATACAATTTATATGAAAAATCCATACAAGAAATCACCACATACTCTGGAATATCAATAATAAATTGATTGTAACTATCTTCTACGTTTATTATTAATGAAATATCACTATCTTCTATGCTAAACCGTCGCAAAGTCCTGATTGGACTGGGTGGAACAATTGCATTAGCTGGATGTACTGGTGACGACTCTGAAGAACCAGATCAAGAAGAGGAATCAGAAGAAGAAACATCAACTGAATCTGAAGAGGAAGAAACTGAGGAAGAAACTGAGGAAGAAGAGCAAGAAACTGAGGAAGAAGAGCAAGCTACAGAAGATGAGGAAGCAAATCAAGAAGAAGAGGAAGAACAACTATCAATATTTTCATTATCAGGGATATCACCGAAAGACGAAATATTTGTACAAGGAAAAACTATAGAAGTGTCTGTAGATATCAAAAATAGAGGAAACGTTGAAGGAACTAAAAAGATAACAACAGAATTTGCGGGAGAGATAGTTAATACAAAAGAATATACAATTGAGCCAAATGAAGAAGAAATACATATAATTAATATAGATACATCAAAAATTGGACCGGATGAGTACGATCTCAGAATACATTCGGAAGATGATGAAATAACTTCAACTATTGAAATCAGGTCAACAAATGAAAATATAATGGAAATCTTTGACTTACAGTTGGAGGTTTTCGGTTTGAACCTTGCAGATCACTCTATTGAAGAAGATGACCTACATATTCATTATGAAACAACATCCACAGAGCCTAATGAAATTGTTCACGATATTATGAATGTTGAAGAAGTATATTACAGCGCAATCCTTCAGGGGATTCCCACTAAACAACTAATTGCTGAAATGTCTGAACCCGGAGAAGAACCAGTCGGTAGGTTTAGAATTGAAAATGAATGGGCAATTGCCTATTCAGACGATGAAATTAGTGAGAGTGAATTAAAAAATAAAATTTTAGATACATTAGAACAATTATGATATCACGTAATTTTCTTCTCGTAAATAATGGATAGTCGCTTTTACGCAATCTTCCGTTCAGACATACCAGTTTCTCTCTGAAGATCCTCATTAGCACAATACAAAGTACCGTTTGAAATAGTTAGTCGAAGCTGTTTATATGTCGGTTCATTGTGACTATGTCCGTTTATGGTTACATTCATAGTTTACTCCTTTATATATTCTTGAAGTAACTGACACCCGAATTTTGCATTTTTAGACTCTCTACTTACATCTCTTGCAGTATAACTGATTCTACACTCTTCTTTCTCATCATCATATCTCTAGACTCTCAACATTACTAGTACAATCATAGTCTGGCAAATCTTCAAATCTATCACAAATACTCCGTAGCTGATTATCGGTTAACTCTCTGTCAAAGTCTTCCCCATACTGCTGTTTAAACCACTTTCTCGTTTCATCGACTCCACGAATCTGTAGCAACCTGTTTGCCACTGTCGTTCGTTCAACGTGTGTGAGAGTGTCAATACCTTTATTCTCTGCTTGTTTTTGTAGAGTGTGCGCTTTGGTATCCTCAATTTCATTTACACCGATCTCTCCCGTCCGTCCCGATCCATCCAATCCAGCTTGGCCAGTTTCATATTCAAAGTATTCAAGTACATCTAAACAACCTCTAAACCTCTCACCTCTGGCTATAGTGTTTGCTTCAAAGGTAGAGAGCTTGAATACTCGACTCTTGCGAGATTTACCGCCGATTACAGCATACATATCTCCCGGTTCAATATCCAGATCAGCAAACTTCTCATAGTCTGCCTTGGAGAGTTTGACGGGACGGTAATCAGCTGTAGTAGTGTATTCCCTATCGCAACCGAAAAATTTCAACACACCTGAGGGGACGAAGGTGTAGGGTTGTTCACCTTCATACTCTCCAAGTTTTTTTCTTTTCTCTCCATACTCCCCATCTACTATTTTTGCAACGAGCAACGAACGATTACCATTACCAGCATTAGCATAGGGAGATACCGGGGTCGAATAGTGTGCTTTCCACTTCTGGAGAGTTGACCACGGCATATGCGTATAGTGTGACTCCCAATCGTTCAATCCCGGGTCGATTGGTTCACTACTGTCTGCAGGCTCCCACAGATACCTTTGTGGTCGTTGCAATAAGTCCGAACCGAACGTATGGTTCAATATATCCCGAAACGTCTCCGGTGTACTCACGTCCGTTGTAGTCGCTTTTCGAATGATCCTGTCGTTGTTCCAATCCGGTTGAATCCGTACCTTTCGTAATCCAGTCTTGGTGTGTTCTACTCCGGGGAGCCTAAACTGTCGCTTTCGGGAGTAGACTTGAGCATCAATGTCATACTCATACTGCTTACCGTACTCTCTAAGGCTATCAATCTGTATCTCTGTCGCTAATAATGGTACGTGAGCATGAATCGAACGGTTACCGGAGTAGTACCAACTACAACGATCTGGTTCGACGTTAAGATACTCCCGACAGAATCCCTGAATCCAATCAATTTGCTCGTTAAATGATACCGGGGCATCTGACTCAACATAAACAGGATATAATACCGTCTGTTGCTCTTGTGCTATATTCTGTAGCTTGTTAGCGATGTTTCGATCAGATACTGCATGCGGGTTCGACAAGTTATGTTGTTCTGATATTTGACTCTTGTTCAAGTTGTATATTGGAGAAACAAAACAAGCATTATCAGGTATCTTATCATCAATATGTCGAAGCTCAGGTTCTTGTTTGGCGTTTGAACTAGCATACCGAACAAATTGATTATAAATATTTTTAGATCCTATACTACCATTAGAACCTGTTTCACGACCGACAGGTTTATGAATAAACGTCCCGTTAGATTTAATTGTTGACATAATTTGGCATCTTCCGGGTTGCTGGTAACAACCCGCTTTTTTCGATCTCAGTTAGACAATTGTATTGTTTGTGCTTGTTTAACTTTGTATCTTAAACTATTTAAGTGCTCGGTAACAGTATACAAGTTAATTGAATATCAAAATAAAAAGATTCAATTTGGCAACAACAGATGTTTTAGGGGTTTCAGAGCAACATAAAATTCCAACATCCATGAATAGTGAACTTTCACAGTAACTAATAGTTTGTACGTAGATACTCAGACAAATGGTAGAGTGTAAGGTCTGCGAGCAGAATATGCGAGATTTGTCGTACACCTGTAACTACTGCAATCAGAAGTTCTGTGTAGACCACCGTTTGCCGGAAAAACACAGTTGCGTTGGGTTGTTAAAGTTCGATAATACTGAAGCATGGTTTTCCGCAGAAGATGATACTGACAAATCCGAATTTGTCGAACAGATTCAGGATATTAGAAAAGCTGTTGGTCAAAACCAATCTCAATCAGAATCATCGCCTAAACAACCCGATGATGAAACGACCGCAGAAGCCCATAACCCCTCAAACCTATCACAATCCTCTGTCGATCGAACGGATAAAATCCAATCAAGACGAAAAACGATCGAATCCAGCGATCATGGGCCTGACAGTAGTTACGAAACAGTCGAACTAGGGTCTTTGCCCGGCAAAACGGTCGAGCCCGACTATGCTGCGTCGCCTGATGTTAATCCTGATGGCTCAGTTGCAGGGAGCCAAAAAACAGAAGACCATGGCACCGAGGAAGATACGGATCAAAATTCACGGTGGCTGATTGTACTGTTGGCTATTGTACTGATAGCCGCAGTCTTGTGGTTCTGGATGTTCTAAGCTTACTTTTCAGGGGTTTAAACCGGTCATAGCTGGTTGAGAAATATTACTTGTATAAAAAACGGCACCAATTAATAGACATTTGACTAACACTTTTTGCTCGGGGAAAAATGTGATTTGATACGCTTGACTAAAGTTTGAGCAATCCTTTTCTAACCTTTCCAAGACTATTTCTTAGCTAATTTCTGCTTCTCTTCTCTGTTCTAATTTTCTCATTCTAATTCTATCTTCTCACACTCAACAAAATTCGATTCTCAGTCGATCGACAAGTAGGTATTCTATATCTCTTCCTCTCAAATCTCACAGAACAGCATACAAAGAAACTGAGTGACTCTCTAAGACGATATGGCCCAAACCACTACTTACCACAACGAATCTCATAGAACGGCATACAAAGTAACTCAGCTACTCTCAGATTGATTGTGACTTGAGAGAGAACCAAAGAGAGAACAGAGAGTTACAGTCGATCGAATCCCTATTTTGTACTACTATTATTATATTTCAGGTACCTTGGACTGGATATTGTCCAAGTCGTCGTCTGAAACCTCTGTGTAGTACGTAAGCGTCGTCTCAATATCCTTGTGACCGGCGAGATACTGACATTCTTTGGGGCTTACTTTGTCTTTCATATGGCTAATGTAACCTACTCTGAAGCTCTTGGGATTGTACTTTTTTCGGGTCCGTCCTGCCCCGTCTGTGTAGATGTCCTCTTGAATACCGATTTCTCTGGCTAATCTATCTACAGTATCACGCAAATACGTCCGTCCGATTTGCTCAGATTGCTCTCCCGGTATTAGATAGTCGGTCGACTCTGCATAATAACATCCGTCCCTGCGTCCATGATTAATCCATAGATTCAGATACTCCAAGACAGATTCTGATATTGGCACCTCTCTTGAGTTAGTCGTCTTTGTCGATCGGATCTTGACCCTCTCCGTTTCCAAATCTACATCTTGAACTCGTAGATCCCGGAGTCCTGAAGGCCTACAACCAGTTCCACCCAGCAGCTTCAGACATAGTTGTGATTTGAAACTATCGCCGGCTTCAATCATACGCTCCATTTGCTCAACTGTGAGTCCTTTGCGATCCCGTTCATGCGTATGCCTAGCCCGTTCGGACTCTGTAAGATTCAGATTGAGTTGAGCATTATCCACGGGAGTAAAAATCTCGGACTCTTTGACTCTTCTTCCATCGGCTTCAGCTACACGCTCTTTTTTGATTTTACGGAAATAGAACAGATCGACTTGTTGAATATACAGGTTAGCGGATTGGTCCGATATCCCGTTATTCCCTTTCTTTGTAGTTAGCCAAGTAGCGAAATCCTCGATCTCCTCAAACCCAACATCATCAACTGTATATTCAGTTGATTGTAGCCATGTGTCAAAGGCTTTGATTCCCGACTTACGGTTGTTGTATGTGTTCTTTTTTTGTTTCTCTTTCTCCCTTTCTAGGAAGGACTGAAGTGGCTTAGATTGGACTGACATGCTAATCTACCTTGTAATAGCGTCCGTCGTCAGTTGAACGAACTAAATGCGTATTCTCCCGGAGCTTGTCAATCGCTTTCTGAACCATATATTTGGGTTTGTCAAGGGCTTGAACTAATCCTTCTATGTCACCCTCCCATCCATATCGAGACTTACGTACACTTTCGGATTTGTCATCAATCAGTCCTTGTTCAATAGCCTGTAGTTCGTCATCCAGTTCTTTCCGTTTGGATATCCATTCAGGTGTTCCCGGTTTCTCGTTCGGGAGAACGTCAAACACCTCCCCAGTAAGATCCGCTATGTCGGGTTCGTCCGTGGATTGGCTCTCCAAAGAGGTAAGCCGGGTTTCCATCAATTCAATTCGTTCGGTGACTTCGGTAAGTTGATCTCCTAACTTCCCGAGTTTAATTAGCACTTCTTCAGAAATATTTTCAGTAGAATTACTATCGGAGATTTCTTTCTCGACAGAGTGACGAACTAACGCGCTAAGATTTCCACCGGCCTCAGGATGCTCTTTGGCGGCTTGTTCCCACTTCTTCTTCTTCTTTTCAGGAACCGTCAGATTCAATCGGGCCATACATAACTGTCCACAGCCCAACTACTTTGTTCTTGTGTATCGGATACACCTATATTCAGTTACTTGCCCCAGAAGTTGTCGCGGCTGCCGAGCGCCTCGCCACGGCGATCGCGGCGATCGTTTCGACCCTGATACCCCGACTCTTCTGGATCACTGTCCTCTTCATCCTCCATCGGCAGCCGTTCGACGACGACCTTCGATTTGGCGTGGTTCGATTTGACCCGGTCGATCCGAACCTTCGCCCGGGCATCGGGCAAGACGCCGTCGACGAGGACAATGAAGCCGTCCTCTGTTCGGCCGACGCCGGCACCGCTTTCGTGGATGTCTGTGATGTCGACGACGACCTCCTCGCCGGGTCTCACGGGCTGTTGTTTCAGCTCGTTGATCGGCATTTCGTAGTGGTTACACCACTCTGCGCCGCCTTTGTCGCCGTAGTGTTGACAGCCCATCCCGTTGATCTGTTCGGAGAACTGTGGACAGTCTTCCGCCAATGGACAGTTAGCCATGCCAGCCGATACTGGAGGAGGCGACTTTACGCTTCCGTCTCACCCGGTCTGACAACGACGCGGGCACCCACCGAGGCCCTAACACGAGGTATTTCTGCGATCGATCCCAACGGCAGCTATGGCCGATCGTGCCCCCGAACTCGTCCTGTTGGTCGGGCTGGTATTAGGAACGACAGCGCTCGCAACAGGGCTCGCTTTCGGTGTCGGTCCCGGGCGGTCGATTCTGCTGTTTGCGATCGGCTGTTATCCCTTTGCCGCATACGCAATACACCACGACGACGATCCGGCGGCGATCTTGCTGCCACGCGTCATCGTCGGGCTGGGTGCAATCGCAGGCGTGATCGTTCTCGTCGACAGCGTCCGTCGTCTGCCGTGCACAGACCTCGTCTACGCGTTCTCGCTCGCGATCGTGGTGTCGCTCCCGCCGGCAGCCTATGGCGCGCGATACGGGAGCCCGCCAGCAGCGCTGAATCCAGCGATCGGCGCGGCCACGGGCCTCCTCGTCGGTGCAGTTGCACTGGTCGCAAACCCCGCACTCGGCGGCCCGCCTGCAGGCGCGATCGGTGGCGGCCTCCTCATTATCGCCGGGATTCGTTACGGGAGCCGCCGCGGACCAGTTATCGCCTATCGCCGCCGACTCATCGTCCCGATCGGCATTGGGTTCGCGGTCGTCCTCCTCGCACTCGGGATCTGGACTGCCGGCCCGCTTGACTCGTGGCTCGCGTCCGCTGTCGTCTCGATCGCCGCGCCAGCAGTCGGGTATGCAACGACGATCGACGCGGTCAGATGAACTCTCGCACTTCTGAGTACCACATATCGTGGTGATCAACCGCATCGATCGCCTCGGCGATGTCGACCGCGATCGCGTGCCAACACCGCTGTTCAGGGTCGGTCTGATCGAGGTTATACATCGAATCCTCGCAGGTACAGCCGCCATCCTCGACGACGTACTCGTCGCCGTAGCCGACGACGACGACAAAATCCAGGTAGCGTTTAATTCGTCGTTCTGAGACCGCTTCGATCGCCCGCTGTCCCCGGTCGCCGTGTGCGGAGAGAATCGCCTCGACGGCGTCGGGGGTCAGCTCGCCGGCGTTTTCGAGCCGATCGAGCCACGGCGGGGTCTCGCGCATACAGGGCATTCTCACGGCGTGAGCAAAACAGGTTCGATGGATCTTTCGCGCCCGCCACGGGAGGACAGGTATGCGAATTACCGAGGGTGGAATCGATATCGAAACCCCGAGCGAGCGCGACGGCGCCAGTCAGGGCAGCGGTGACGACGTCTTCTACAACCCGACCCAGGAGCTGAACCGCGACATCACGGTGGGCGTTCTGCGGGCCTACGCCGATCGCGAGCCGCGCGCGAGCACCTACCTCGATGCGATGGCGGCCTCCGGCATCCGTGGCGTCCGTGCGGCCGCAGCGGGCTACGACGTCACCTGCGCGGACATCGACCCCGACGCGATCGCACTCGCAGAACAAAATCTTGCGGCGAACGACCTCGACGGCGAGACGATTCACGGCGACGCCAACGCCGTCATGCATCAGGGGTACTTCGATATCATCGATCTCGACCCTTTTGGGACTCCCATCCCGTTTGCGGATGCTGCGTTTGCGAATGCTCGCGATCTGGTCTGTGTCACTGCGACTGACACCGCCCCGCTGTGTGGCGCCCACCAACGAAGCGGAATCAGAAAGTACAGTGCGGTCCCACAGAACACCGACTATCATCCCGAGATGGGACTTCGGACGCTCATCGGTGCGCTCGTTCGGACGGCCGCGCGATACGACACCGCGGCAACGCCAATCCTCTCGCACGTAAGCCGTCATTACGTCCGTACGTACCTCGAACTCGACAACCGCGCCACACAGGCCGACGCGGCGATCGACGACCTCGGCTACATTCACCACTGCGAAGACTGTCTCGAACGCGATCACGAGTATGGGCTGATTTCGACGGCCGTTTGGGAGTCGTGTCCACACTGCGGCGGCAATCGGACACTCACGGCCGGCCCCCTCTGGCTCGGCTCGATCGCCGAACGGGAGTTCACCTCCGCGGTTCGATCGACCCTCTCGGCGGAGATGGGCACACAAAAACGGGCCGATCGACTTCTTGAGACGATCGAAGGCGAAATCGACACTCCAACGCACTACGACCAACACCGCCTGTGTGAACTGTGGGGCGTCCCCGCCAACAGTATGGACGAATTTATCGGCTCGCTTCAGGCGGCAGGCTACGAGGCGAGCCACGCCCACTATCGGGGGACGGCGTTCAAGTGTCCCGAATCGATCGAGACGATCCGACAGGCAGCCGCGCCGCATCCGGATTGAGCCGTCGGCTCTCTAGCGATCGGTTCAGCGGTGAGCAGTGATTGCCCCGTCGGCTCAGCAGCGACCAACCGAGCGGTGAGTGGCGATCGGTCTAGCGGTGAGTGGCGATCGGTCCGGCGGTGAGTGGCGATCGGTCCGGCGGTGAGTAGGGCCAACCGCGTGGTGAGCAGCGATCGGCACTTCATCCAATGCCGTTCGCTGTGTTCGGCCGCCACGCCTGCTGTCGAAACGGTCCGAATTACTATTTATCGGTGTGACGAAGTAGCGGTCGTGTCAGATTCGCGTTCTTCCCTAGTCGAACAGCTCAAGACGATCGTCGCCGTCGCACAGCGGACCCAGATTACCTTCCTCGCGGCCAGTATCGCCTACTACGCGTTTGTCTCGTTGGTCCCGTCGTTACTCTTGGCGTTTATTGTTGCGAGCACCATCGGCGGAGACGCCTTTGCCAACAGCCTCCTGTCCGCGACGCAGGGCGTTCTTACCCCTGCGGGACAGGAGACCATCGTGACTGCGCTCGAAAGTACCGCTGGGCGCGGGGGCGTGACGATCGTCGGCGTCGTCCTCCTCGTGTGGGGGACGCTCAAGGTTTTCCGAGCGCTTGATACCGCCTTCCTCATGGTTTACGGACAGACACAGTCCGCGTCAATTCTCGACCAATTTCGCGATGCCATCATTGTGCTCGCCTCGATCGGTATCGGCGTCCTCAGTATGATTATTGTCGGCGTCGCAATCACCACGGTTCCGCTAGGGGGGTTCAGTCGACTCGTCGGGGTTCTCGCGCTTCCAGGTGTGTTGTTTGTCGTCTTTTTACCGCTGTACCGGCAGTTTCCGAATCCGCCGATTTCGACCCGCGCTGCGGTGCCCGGCGCGATCGTCGCGGCGATCGGCTGGACGCTCTTGCAGGCGGGCTTTCAGCTCTATGCGGTGAATGCCGCACAGTATCAGCTGTATGGGGTACTCGGTGGGATCTTGTTGCTCGTTACCTGGTTGTATCTCGCGGCGACACTCGTCATGATTGGGGCGGTCGTCAACGCAGTGCTCGGGGGAAGCGTCGGCATGGACGCATCGGATGTGATCGGTCCCGCAGGCGAGACGGATCGGCAACTACAACAGGGACCGCAACGAGGTACCGGGTACATGGGCCGCGAGCGAACGGATCGCGAATCAACGACCGATATCGGTGCCGACGAGGAATCGTCCGACAAACGCGAGAGCGTCTCCCCGTCGGGAGCGCCGGACATTGCGGACCTTGACGAACAGCTTGCCGAACTGCGAGCGGATCTTGACGCGTTCGAAGACGATGTGACCGATCGAACCGTCGAGAAACCCGCCCTCGAAGCGGAACTCAAACGCTACGTCCGCAGGCGGATGCGCCGCGGTCACGCCAGAGGCTGGGGGCCATATCTCGTGTTACTGTACGGAACCGCGCTCACCCTCGGGGCATTTTATTTCTTTTCGAGCGATCTGCTCGCGATCGTCGCTATGCTCATCATCTTCCTGTCGACACTGGGGCTGTACGTGCTGTTCGTCCTGTTCGGTGTCGGGCTGAACCTCGCCGGGGGACCCCGCCGGATCATCGAGTTTGTTCGCGATCGACGAAACTGATCAGTTGCGGTCTTCCGTCATCTGCGATCGTCGGAGTTAATTGAGCGGTCCCCGTTCGACCCCTATGACCCGCGGAATCGGCGAAGCCGAACTCGTCGCCGCTCTACCCGACCCGATTGTCGCGTTCTTCGTCTTCGTGACACTGCTTGGCGACGCTGTTTTGCTCCTGGTGAGTTTGTCGCTCTTGTACTGGTTCGATCCGAAATCAATCCCTGACGGTCGCCGTGTCGCGCTCATCGTGGTTGCTCTCGCGGTCGCTGGATTCGGGATGGTTGTTGCCAGCAAGGCCACCTTCGCACTCCCTCGTCCACCTTACGAGCCGGCCACGTCGGTCGGCATTCCGATCGTCGAGCAAATTGTTGCCAGCGAAACAGCCGCCGATGGCTTCGGCTTTCCGAGCGGCCACGCGATCGCGTCGACCCTGTTTTACGGCGGCCTCGCACTGTTCGCCAGGGTGTGGTCTGCCCGTCGGCGCGCCGCGATTGCCGGCACACTCATCCTCGCGGTGAGCACCTCACGGGTACTCATTGGCGTTCACTACGTCGTCGACGTCGTTGTCGGCATTGCGCTGGGTGCAACGCTGTTGGCGGTTGTGTGGCTCGTCGCTCGAACGGCCGACGGAGAACTCCGTCCCGATCGCGCGTTCGCCGTAGGCGCGGTCGCCGCGTTTGTCGGGCTTGCGATCGCTGTAACGACCGGCCACGCAGACGAGGTCACACAGGCGTCGGTCGCGGCTGGCACGGCGATCGGCGGCGTCGTTGGCTGGGTCCGCTACGGTGTGAGCGCGATTGTCGCGCCCGCGCTCGGACCGCTGTCGGCGCTTGGGGCCCTCGTTGTATCTGGCGGATTGTGGGCGTTCGCCTACGCCGGAGCGTCAACGGTAGTTGTCGCCGTGGCGGCGAGTGCACTCGGCATGTTTCTCATACTGATCGCGCCGCTCGCGGTCGATCGTGGTCGCAAAAAAATCAGTGGGTGAACGCGGTTCGAGTCCGAAGCGATCGTATCGAGGCCGTCTCAGAACGTTTCGAGGTACTGGTCGAGTTCCCACTGAGAAACTTCGACGATGTACTCGCTGAACTCGTGCGTCTTGGCCTCGATGAACTTCTCGGCGATGTGTTCTCCGAGTGCGTCAAGGACGACCTCGTCCTCCTCGAGCGCGTCGATCGCCTCACCGAGGTTCGACGGCAGCGTGGTGATGCCGTACTCCTCGCGTTTGGCCTCGTCGAAGTCGTAGATGTTCTCGCGGATTGGGTCGTCGCAGTCGAGCCCCTGCTCGATTCCATCCAGACCAGCGTTGATGAGCGCGGCGAACGCAAGGTACGGGTTACAGGACGGATCAGGGAACCGTGCCTCGACCCGACTGGCCGCAGGGACGCGGGCGGCTGGCTTGCGGATCAGTGCCGAGCGGTTGCGATCGGACCACGCGACGTAGACTGGTGCTTCGTACCCGGGAACGAGCCGCTTGTAGCTGTTGACTGTCGGGTTGGTGACGGCGGTGATCGCCGGGGCGTGTTCGAGGATGCCGGCGATGAACGATCGAGCCGTCTCCGAGAGGTTGAACTGACCGTCATCGTCGTGGAACACGTTTCCGTCTTCGTCGAACAGCGACATGTGGGTGTGCATCCCCGACCCGTTGATCCGGGCGATCGGCTTGGGCATGAACGTCGCGTGCAGGCCGTGCTGGGCGGCGATCGCACGGACGACCGTCCGGAACGTCCCGACGTTATCGGCCGTCGAGAGTGCGTCGTCGTATGTGAAGTTGATCTCGTGTTGGCCTTGGGCGACCTCGTGGTGGCTGGCTTCGACCTCGAATCCCATCGATTCGAGCCCGTAGATGATGTCACGGCGCACGTCCTGTGCGAGGTCCTTCGGCGCGAGATCGAAGTAGCCGCCAGCGTCGTTAGTCTTCGTCGTTGCACGGCCGTCTTCGTCTTCCTCGAAGAGGAAGAACTCCGGTTCGGGCGCGGCGTTGACGGTGTATCCCATCTCCTCGGCGCGTTCGAGCGCCTGCTTGAGGACGTAGCGCGGATCGCCCTCGAACGGCTCGCCCGTCGAGGTGTCGATCACGTCACAGATGAGCCGTGCGGCGGCACTGTCTTCTTTCTGTCTCCACGGCAAGATCGCGAACGTATCCGGATCCGGTTTGAGCCGCATGTCCGACTCCTGGATGCGGACGAAGCCCTCGATCGAGGAGCCGTCGAAGTAGATTCCCTCGGTAAACGCCTTCTCGGCCTGGCGGGCCGGGACGGAGACGTTTTTAACTGTTCCGAGAATATCCGTAAACTGCAATCTGAGGAAGTCGACCCCCTCTTCCTCGATTTTGTCAACGACTTCCTGTTCTTTTGTGGACAATCCTCCATCTGGTTCGACGTTTTTGTCCGTCATCTTCTGAACAACTACTACGAAAACTGCCAGTATAAAGACCTTGTCGCTTGGTGCAATTACCCCGGTTGCGCAATGAAATTGGATATTCGTAAAATTCTAAACCCCTCGGTGAGTGTCAAAGTGTAATGACGTATGAAAATCTCGATGCGAAGCTGATCAACGCGCTGTTGGGTAACGGACGAGCGAGTCTTCGGAGCCTCGGCGAGGAGCTCGATGTCTCCGTGACGACCGTCTCAAACCACCTCCGAGATCTCGAATCAGAGGGTGTCGTCCGCGGGTACACGCCGATCATTGATTACGACGCGCTCGGCTACGACGTGACGGCGATCGTCCAGCTGAAGGTCGAAGGCAGTGCGCTGCCGGAGATCACCGAGCGGCTCCGTGAACAAAAACAGATGATAAGCGTCTACGAGGTGACTGGCGACTACGACATCATCGCGATCGGGAAGTTCACCGATACCGATGGGATGAACCGGCAGATCAAGGAGCTGCTCACAGATGCCGACATCCGCGAATCGAACACGAGCGTCGTGTTAAATGCGGTCTCGGAGAACGAGCAGTTCGATCTCGAAGTCCGCGAGTAAGCTGCCGCGCAGATATCGCAGGAGAGCGCCTGGCGTCCCGGACAATACCCATTTCTGCGGTGACTTCGTAGGGACATGTATGTCCTTTACCGTGCCGGCGTACGCGATCGTCGCGCCGTTCTTTTTTTCGCTGTTATTCGTTCTCATCGGCTTTTGGATGGGGGTGAAATACATCGAAAAGCGAGCGGCAGCGGTCGAGCGCGCCGAAGACGTCCCTGAGCACCCGTTCGGCGTCGACGAGGCGATCAAAGCAGAGCACCGACGAAACATGGCACTTGGTCCCGACGATATCGACGCGATCTACGGTACAGATCGTGACACTGAATCAAATACGAGCGCTGACGAGCATCATACTGACGACGACGGGCCAGCCGATCGTCGCTGAGCGATAGCTGTCCGATCGCCTTCAAAATCGTGAGTTGAATCCGACCAACTCAAAACTCGTCTTCGAACACGAACGTCCCGTTTCGCTGGACGACCTCGCCGTCGACCTCGATCGTCGAATCCTCGCTCATGTCGACGATCATATCGACGTGTTCTGCGGACTCGTTCAGTTCGTTCTCCTCGCCGACCGTCTCTGGGTACGCCGCGCCGACGGCCATGTGGACGGTGTCGCCCATCTTTTCATCGAAGAGCATGTTGTACGTGAACTGGTCGATCGCCCGATTCATCCCGATCCCGAGTTCGCCGAGGAACCGCGATCCGTCGTCGGTGTCTAAAATACCCGTCAACAGCTCCTCGTTGCGGCCGGCGCTGTGAGAGACGACCTTCCCATCCTCGAACCGCACGCGGACGTCTTCGATCTCGCGGCCGTAGCGGTACAGCGGCATGTCGAAGTAGACGGTCCCGTTCACGCTGTCTTTCACGGGTGCGGTGAAGACTTCGCCGCCGGGAAGGTTCTTTTCGCCGTAGTCGTTGATCGTCTGGTTGCCGGCGACGGACATCGTCACGTCGGTCTCCTCGCCAGCAGTGATCCGCACCTCGTCGGCAGGATCGAGGATCTCGACCATCTGCGCCTGGAACGCCCGCTGTTTGTCCCAGTCTAACGAGACCGCGTCCCAGACGAAGTTCTCGTAGGCTTCGGTGCTCATGCCCGCAAGCTGGGCGTGTCCGCTCGTCGGAAACTGCGTCAGACACCACCGTTTCGAGAGCCGTTCGGTTTGCACCGGCTTCATCGCCCGCCGGTGAGCCGCATTCGCCTCCGGAGGCACGTCGCTCGTTTCGGTCACGTTCGAGCCGCCACGGGCGATAATGAACGCGTCTGTCTGTTCGTAGAACGCAAGCTGGTGTTGTGGGGTTTCGAAGTCGTCGGCTGCCAGCAGGTGGGCTCTGGACGCCCGATCGCTGTAGGCAAGCCAGACGGGATTCGCGCCGATATCACCGCACAGCTCGTAGAGGGCGGTCGCGAGGTCCTCAGCCGCGGGGGGCAGTTGGATAACAACGTTGTCACCCGCCTCAAGACTCACAGAGTGCTCGACGATCGTTTCCGCGTGGTCGCGGATGCGTGGGTCCATGCATGTGACCAGCAAGCACGCTGAGGAAACCTTTTCGATGCGCCGACCGCTGGGTATTTGCCCGCTGATAGAGTGGGTTTGGTATGATCGATCTCCGCAGCGACACCGTAACGAAACCGAGCGACGCCATGCGGGAGGCCGCACGAGACGCCGACGTCGGCGACGACGTCTACCGAGACGATCCAACGGTGAACGAACTGGAGCGTCGGGCCGCAGAAGCGGTCGGCACCGAGGCAGCGCTCTTCGTTCCTTCGGGGACGATGGGCAATCAGATCGCCGTTCGGGTCCACACCGATCGCGGCAACGAACTCCTCTTGGATTCGGAAGCACACATCTACCGCTGGGAGGTGGCGGGCGCGGCGCAGCTCTCTCAGGTGCAGACCCGCATCGTGGATGCGGGCGATCGTTGCGTCCCAACTCCCGCACAGATCCGTGAAAACTACGTCGCCGAGGATCTCCACCGGCCGGGCACGGGACTGCTCACGCTCGAAAATACCCACAACTACCGCGGCGGGATCGCCGTCGAAAAAGCCCACATTGATGCCGCTGCAGACGCAGCCCACGATCTCGGCGTGCCCGTTCACCTCGACGGCGCGCGGCTTTTCAACGCCGCCGTGGCGCTCGATACACCTGCATCAGCGCTGGTCGACTCGGTCGATTCGGTTATGTTCTGTCTCTCGAAGGGCCTCGGCGCGCCGGTTGGCTCGATTCTCGCCGGCTCGTCGGCGTTCATCGACGACGCACGACGGATCCGCAAGCTGCTCGGCGGCGGGATGCGGCAGGCTGGCATGATCGCTGCACCCGGCCTGCTTGCGCTCGAGAACGTCGATCGCCTCGCAACCGATCACGACAACGCGTCAGCACTGGCAGCAGGACTCGACGCGATCGACGGTCTCTCGGTTCCCGACCCGGAGACGAACATCGTTGTCGTCGACAGCAGTGAGGCAGGGCTGCCCGCCGAGGAATTTGTCGATCGCTGCGGGGACGTCGACGTGCTGGGTGGCGCGTTCAGCGAGTACACCACGCGGTTTTGTACAAACTGGGATGTCGATCGCGCGGATATCGAGACGGCGGTCGATCGGATCGAAACCGCGCTTGCGAGCGCGTAGATTCGAGAAACTCACTCACCGATCGTCAGAGAAACTCACTCACCGATCGTCAGAGAAACTCACTCACCGATCGTCAGAGAAACTCACTCACCGATCGTCAGAGAAACTCACTCACCGATCGTCGAACCGAAACACAAACCGCGCGCCGCCGTCGTCGCCTTCGGTGATCGTCACGTCCCACCCGTGGGCGTCAGCAATCCGTTTTATGATCGCCAATCCAAGCCCAGTCCCGTCGTTATCGGTCGTGTATCCCGTTTCGAACACCTTCGAGCGCAGTTCGGGATCGATCCCAGGACCATCATCCTCGAAAAAAAATCCGTCTTTATCCGGCAGCGAGCCGACAGTCACCGTGACAGTTGCCCCCGCGTGTTCGATTGCGTCGCCGGGCGGAGCCCGACTGCCCGTGGAACCGTGTTCCACGCTGTTGCGAACGAGATTCTCAAAAAGCTCGGTGATCCGGCCGGGGTCGGCGTCAAATTCGATCGAATCTGCCACCGAGAGCGTCGCCTCCGCTGTCTCCACGTTTGCCCACGCCCGCCGTGTAATCGTCTCTAAGTCGACCGGAATGGTCTCGTTAATCGCAGAACCCTTTCGCGCGAGCAACAACAGGTCAGAGACAAGCGAATCCATCCGGTCGATCGCTTCGGCAGCCCGGGTGAGATGGTCAGTTTCGCCGGTGGTGAGTGCCAAGTCGATGTAGCCGCTGGCGACGTTGATCGGGTTGCGGAGGTCGTGGCTGACGATCCCAGCGAACTCGTCAAGCCGTTCGTTCTGCGTCCGAAGCTCCTCCTCGCGCTGTTTTTGTTCCGTGATATCGGTGTATATTGCGTAGCCGCTGACGTTTGCCTCACCCAACTGCAGCGGGATCACGTGCAACAAAAAGTATCCTAGCCCATCGGCGGTCTGGCGAGTCACCGCGGCTTTGACGCTCTCGCCAGACTGCAGTTTCTGATTGAATCGATCGGCCTCGTCGTGGTCTGCCTGCCCGTCGGCCGGCAAGACGTAGTCGTCGATGCTCTCGCCGCGGACCGTCGACTCTGGATAGCCGAAGGTCTCCTCGAACGCCGCGTTTGTTCGCCGAACGATCGGCTCGCCGTCGACGAACTCGAACGCGATGGCTGCGTCCGGGATATTCTCGAACAACGCCGCGAGCCGGTCGCGTTCGGCGTTTCGCTTTCGCTCTGTGACGATCCGCTCGATCGTCTCGCGGACGTGCATCGCGAGCAACTCTGTGAGCTCGAGATCACGCTGATCGAAATCGGCCGTGCTGGTCGAGACCGCCTGGAACACACCAAACTCACCGATCGGGACACTCAGGCCGGAACGATACTCGTCTTTGGCTGGTTCGGACTCTTTGGACTCGGAGACGTTTTCGACGATCTTCGATTGTCCGGTCCGGTAGGTCCACCCGGCGAGCCCCTCGCTAACGTGCATCCGCCGTGCGTCGTCAGGTTCGGCGTTAGAGGAGTAGGCGGCGGGAACAAGGTACTCATCTTCCACGCGCATCACTGCACAACGATCGAGCGAGAGGATCTCTTCGGCAATTTCGGCCATCTTCTCGAAGGCAGTCGCCTCGTCGACGATCGTCGCTAGGTCGGCGGCGCCGCTTTGGAGCCGCTCGATTCGAAAGCGGCTTTCACGGAGTGCGTCCTCCGACTCGATCCGCGATAGCGTCGCGGTCACGTATCCGACAAGCAGTTCAGTCAGCTCGAGATCCCATTCGGTGAACGCGTCCGGTTCGGTCGAGATCACCTGAAATACGCCGAACTCGCCGATCGGGACGCTGATTCCCGATCGGTACGTTTCATGTGTCGGATTCGCCTCGGTGTCTGCTGTAAAATCGCGTACGATCGTCGATTCACCCGTCTGAAACGTTTTGCCCATCGTTCCATAGTCGAGCGGTTGTGGCGCTTCGTCTCTGTGTGTGGTGATCTTCGGGACGAACTGGTCGTCTTCAACAATCGCGAGAAAACACTGCTCGAACGCAAGTACCTGCTTTGCGACCCGTGCGGTTCGCTCGAACAACTCCTCGCGGGATTGTGCCGCAACGAGTTCCGTCGCTGTCTCGTGGAGTGCACCAATCCGAGACCGCTCTGGACGATTGTTTCGGATCGCGATCGCGACCTGGTCGACGATGGCAGTGGGGTTGTCTAGCCGCGTGAATCCGTCAATGCGGTATTTGCGATCAATGTCGGTCGGGTCGGTGTCCGCACAGTACACGATCGGTGTCTCGATATCTGTCTCGATCAGTTCGGTGGTGACAACACAGTCAACGCGGACGAGCGTCGATCGGTCGATCGGCTGGGCAGCCGTCACCACTCCGTAGCGCTGCGCGAGGTGCGTTTTGAGATGCCGCTCGGCAGCCTCCGACGCGACGAGAAGCACGCGCTTGGTGCGATCGGACATGTAGGAGCTCTTACTGAAGTGACCGATGTGAAGAACGGTTATAATCGTTTCGTCCGCTTTCACAATGTTGAGAATCGGGTCCTCCACGAAGTGTCGATCGACAGATTCAGCCAGATCGTCACCTCGAACACGGTGACCGCCACCTCGAAAGTTCTTTGCACGCTCATGAGCCAAAAAGAGATAATGAGCACGTTAGAGGAGGAATATCGCCTCGAGTACTTCGCGGAGGAAGGCTTCGAACGAAAGGAGTGTTCCTCCTGTGGAGCGCATTTTTGGACTCGTGATCACGATCGCGAGCTCTGTGGAGAACCACCCTGTGAGGACTACAGTTTCATCGACAACCCGGGCTTCGACGAGTCGTTCTCGCTCACCGAGATGCGCGAGGCGTTCCTCTCGTATTTCGAAGCCAACGATCACACTCGGATCGAACCCTACCCGGTCGCGGCGAACCGCTGGCGCGACGACGTGTTGTTGACGCAGGCGTCAATTTACGACTTCCAGCCGCTGGTCACCTCCGGGCAGACACCACCGCCGGCGAACCCGCTTGCGATCTCCCAGCCGTGTATCCGGATGCAGGACATTGACAACGTCGGGAAAACCGGCCGCCACACGATGGCCTTCGAAATGATGGCCCACCACGCGTTCAACGTTCGTGAGGACGCAGAGGAAGAGTACGCCTACGAGGGCGAGGTGTACTGGAAGAGCGAGACGGTTCGCTACTGTGACGGCCTGTTCGAATCGCTCGGGGCGGATCTCGAAGAGATCACCTACATCGAAGATCCGTGGGTCGGCGGCGGCAACGCCGGGCCGGCGATCGAGGTCATCTACCGCGGCGCGGAACTCGCCACCCTCGTCTTCATGTGCATGGAACAGGACCCCGACGGCGAGTACGAGATGAAAGACGGCAACCGCTACTCGTACATGGACACCTACATCGTCGACACCGGCTACGGGCTCGAACGGTGGACCTGGATGAGCCAGGGAACGCCGACCGTGTACGAGGCCGTCTATCCCGAGACGATCGGATTCCTCAAAAATCACGCTGGAATCGAACACACCGACGAGGAAGAGCAACTCATCCATCGCGCCGCCAAGCTCGCCGGGCGGATGGACATTGACGAGGCAGAGGACATGGAGTCTGCCCGCGGCGACATCGCCGAGAAGCTCGACGTGCCGGTCGACGAACTCGAAGCGCTGATGCAGCCGCTCGAAGACATCTACGCGATCGCCGACCACTGCCGGACGCTCGCGTACATGTTCGGCGATGGCATCGTCCCCTCGAACGTCTCGACGGGCTACCTCGCGCGGATGGTGCTTCGGCGGACAAAACGGCTCGTCGAGAGCGTCGGAGTCGACGCGCCGCTCGACGAACTGGTCGATATGCAGGCCGAGCGCCTCGGGTACGAGAACCGCGATACGATCCGCGAAATCGTCCGAAGCGAGGTCCAAAAGTACGAAAAGACCCTCGAACGCGGCGGCCGAAAGGTCGAAGCGCTGGCCGACGAGTACGCCGCAAGCGGCGAGGCGATTCCGCTCGACGAACTGATCGAACTGTACGACTCTCACGGTATCCAGCCGGATATGGTCGAAGAGATCGCCGAAGAGCGGGGTGCCACCGTCGAGATTCCCGACGACTTCCATTCGCTCGTGGCGGCCAGACACGACGACGCCAGCGGTGCCGCAAGCCGGACCGAGGAAGACGATCGCGTCGCAGATCTCCCCGAGACGGAGAAGCTGTACTACGACAACCAACAGCGCACGGAGTTCGAGGCCGTCGTACTCGACGTCTTCGAGCGTGCGGACGGCTACGATGTGGTGCTCGACCAGACGATGTTCTACCCCGAAGGCGGTGGGCAACCGGCCGATCACGGGACACTTGTCACCGACGACCTCACCGCAGAGGTAACCGACGTCCAGATCGTCGACGGCGTGATCCTCCACCGAACCGATCGCAACCCCGGAACCGGCGAGTTTGTTCACGGGTACGTAGACAGCGATCGTCGCCGCCGGCTCATGCGACACCATACTGCGACGCACATCATCGGCTACGCGGCCCGACAGGTGCTCGGCGAACACATCAGACAGGCCGGCGCACAGAAGGGCACGACCAGCTCGCGGCTCGACGTGCGCCACTACGATCGGATCTCCCGCGAGGAAGTAACAGAAATCGAGGCGGTCGCCAACCGACTCGTCCGCGAGAACCTGTCTGTCAGTCAAGAGTGGCCCCACAGAAACGACGCCGAAGCTGAATACGGATTTGACCTCTATCAGGGTGGTATCCCGCCGGGAACGAACATTCGGCTGATCCACGTCGGTGACGATGTCCAGGCCTGCGGTGGAACTCACGTCGATCGGACCGGCGATATTGGCGCGATCAAGATCCTGAAGACAGAGCCCGTCCAGGACGGTGTTGAACGGATCGTCTTCGCAGCTGGGGATGCAGCGATCGAAACCACCCAGCGAACCGAAGACGCGCTCTACGACGCTGCGGACGTGTTGGACGTCGATCCGCTCGACGTCCCAGAGACTGCCGAGCGCTTTTTCACCGAGTGGAAAGCTCGGGGCAAGGAGATCGATCGACTCACCGAAGAGCTCGCGGCCGCCCGCGCCGCAAGCGACGACGACGAGGTAACAATCAACGGTACTCCGGTCGTTATTCGGCGCGTCGACAGCGTTTCAGACGAGTTGCGAGCGATGGCAAACGCGATCGTCGACGATGGGACCGTCGCGGTGCTCGGCTCCGGGGCAGGCGGCAGTGCGCAGTTCGTGGTCGGTGCGCCCGAAGACTCTGCGATCAACGCCGGTGAAGTCGTCAGCCAACTCGCTGGGATGGTTGGCGGCGGCGGTGGTGGCCCCCCAGACTTCGCACAAGGGGGCGGGCCGGACGTCGACGCGCTTGATGACGCGCTTGACAGCGCTGCGGACGTGCTCGCCCGGCTCCTCGACGCGTAGGCTTCGCACATCAATTCACTTCCATGCCAACGGTCCAATCGAACGGCGCAACCCTGTACTACGAGGCCAGCGACGGTATCGACGAGGGTACTGACCGCGCGGATGATCCGGTCGTCTTTCTCGGCGAGATCGGCCTCGGCGTGTGGGCGTGGAGTTGGCAACACGACGCGCTAACGGGGCCGTTTCGGACGATCGCCTACGACACTCGCGGCTGTGGGCGATCGAGCGCCCCAACGGGTCCGTTTACGCTTGCTGATCTCGTTGCCGATCTCGTCGAAGTGCTCCGGGCGGCGAACGTTCGTCGAGCCCATCTCGTTGGCTGCGGGCTTGGTGCGGCGACGGCCTTGCAGGCGGCCGCGGACACGAACCGGGTGCGATCGCTCACCCTTATCGGCGCTGCTCGCAGCGCCGACGCGTACGATCTCCGCCACCTCCGTGCATCTCCCGATGACGAGACGGCGATTCGGGAGACAACCCGATCGGCCGTCTCGGCTACCTTCGCCGAAGACACACCGACTGCGATCGACGACATCGTCAACATGCGCGCCGACGAAGATGCGCCGCTCAGTGTGTGGGACGACCTCGTTGCCGCGCTCGAAACGTACGATCCTGGCCCACTCTACGAGGTGACCGTGCCGACGCTCGTCGTCCACGGCAGCGAGGACGCGATCGTTCCGATTGAGGCTGGCCGCTCGCTGGCTGACGCGCTTCCTCGGGGGGAATTCTTCGCCGTCGATGGCGCTGGTCACCTTCCACAGATCGAGCGATCACAGGCGGTGGCCGATCGGCTGTTCGGCTTTCTCGATTCAGCAAACAGTCACTGAGCGCCAGCCACGAATCGGCTACCGTCGGTCGGTACCGAACCGTGCAGCAAGACTCGCAGAAAGGTCTGAGAGGTAGATCCCGCCCCAGATCGACACGACGAGCCCGCCGATACTATTGAAAAGCAGGTCCTTGAGCGTGTCTATCGTGCCGTATTGGGTCAACACCGCCTGCATTCCCAGTGCCCCGGCGGCGATGCCGAGTGCGAACTCGAGGAGTTCCCAGAGCACGCCGAACGCGAGCACGAAAACTAGGATGACGATCGGCATGAACCGCGGCGGGATGTGAACCGCCTCGGAGTGTTCGTCGATCGCCCGCACGGTCGCGTAGCCGGCGGCGGCGACAACCGACGCCGACAGCGCATGGGTCATGTGATCCCACCACCAGATCTGCACGTAGAGATTCGCGCTGGCGCCAGGAATGCCAACGGTACCGATTGTATGCAAAAACGCGGCACTCGTGATCCACAGTGTCAACCGCGGGTCCATCGGAAGGCCATAGTCGCGTTTGAGGACAGTCGGGAGCTGGGTGACCGCGAGGGCGACGAGCGTGTTGACGATCACCCCAATGCTGCCGCGTTCGAGCCCGACAAAAAACAGCCCAACAAGGCATAACGTCATCCCGTACGAGAGCTGCTGCTGTTTTCGTCTGGACAGTCGAAGACGGTTAAACCGGCTCATGGCTCCTCGAACACCTCCGCTTTCACCGACGACGGGAGCCGATCTCTCGCGGAGACGAACCGCCGAAAGTAGCCTGCAAAGATCACGCCCGCACCGATCCCTGCGATCATTGAGTAGAAGAACTCGAGCATCAACGCCTCGTTCGTGATCTCGAAGGGTCGAGAAAACAACACCTCGAATCCCCAGCGGACGAGCGCCCACAGGCCCGCGGCGGCCATGGTTGAGGCGGCCACGAGCACGATCGCGAAGCTCGTCGAAAACCGAATCGCGGTGAACGACTGCAGTTCGACCGCAAGCACGAGTCCGATCGCCGCGACTGCCAGGTACGTCCACACCGGACCGGTGAACAGTTCGGTTCCAATCGCCAACCCTAACACCGGCAGCGCTGCCAGCACGAGCACCTCCCACGGCAGCATTACGTACGACGATCGGTACGCAATCGGTGGGACGATCGCCAACGCAATCACGACGAGCGAAAACGCCGACCAGAGGAACCGACCCGTCAACACTTCGCCGGACCAGACGCCGAGGAGGACGAGCACAACCAGCCACGAGAGCGCCGCATTCCGGCGGCTGTCGGCGAGAACGTTGTCGATCGCACTCATACGCGCTTGGTAGCCTCCCGAGACGGGTAAATTGGCTGGTCAGGAAGCGTTACGGGTCACGGCGCAAGCGATCACAGCGCGAGGTAGGCGGCCCCGTACCCGACGAGGGCGATCGTCGTGCCGGCAAGCGCCGTAACGACTGCGGTCAACGCCGGGGTCGATCGTCCAATAGAGAACTCCGTCCGCGTCAAGCGAAGCGATCTGCCACGTGGCCATCGCCGTTTCGATCGTAGCCACGACACCGTCCCACAGAGGATGCCAACCAAGAGAATTGAGAACACGAAGTGGTACGAGACTTCGAGCGTCGGCGGGACCAGTACGATCGCTGCGAGGCTGTAGGTTGCCCCGATCGACGCGCTCGGATCCGAGTGGGTCCACAGCGACCAGCCCGCGACGTGTGCGAACGCGAGAACGGCCGCCCAGATGATCGCAAGCTCGATCGAAAACGCTGCAAGGAGGTGCAGCGTCGGGTCGGTGTGTAACATCACCCGCGTGCCAACGGCGGCGACGTCGAACGGATACAGGAGCCACGGCGGCTCGCCAGTGACCAGATCGCCCCACGGATGGCTGGCGAGCCCGATGATCGCCGCAAGTGCGATTGCGAGCGGCGACAGGTCGGTCCGTCGTCGTGCGGCGATCGCGATCGCTGCGCCGCCGAGTGCGAACGCACTCATCACGAGTGCGCCGACCGGCCCGCTCACAGCGGTTGCGACGACGACGAGCCCCCCGAGTGCGGCAGCCCCGAGGAGACGCCTGTTGTCGATCGATTGAAGCCCAGTCCCTCGAGAGACGAGCAGCGCGAACGCGGGTGCGGCAACGGCCGCAATCACGATCGAATGCGTCATTGCGCGGTGGACGCCCTCACTAGCGGCCCAAAAGACGGTTGGGTCCGCTCCGATCAGTAGCTGACCGGCGTCGACCGTCGCGACCGCGTACACGATATCGACGTCGGGAAGTGCCCCGAACGCCCCTGCGAGGACGCCGAAGGCGAGCGATCGCTCGCTCGACCAACCGAACCGGTTGGCACAGACCGCAGCGATCGCGAACGCGAGGAGGGCGTGACCGATAAACACGGCGGCTATAGATGGTACACACCAATAAGCGCCTCGCAAGTGGCGTGATACCGTGGCTCCCAGAGTCAATGTGGGTGTCTGAGCGATCGCTGGTCCACAAGACTGGCAACACGCGTAGCGGCCGCAAGGCATTTACTCACGAGCGGTAGATGAACATAGCATATAATATGAAACCGCGACTCGCGCTGTTGAACGCCGCCCACGGGGGCGACAATACCCGACGGAACTTCCGCCGGGAGCTGGACGCTGATCTCGTCGAATTCAACGTGACTGAGGGAGAACGACCGAGGGGATATGACTACGACGGCCTTGTCGTCACTGGCTCGCGATCGTCTGTCTACTGGGACGAGCCGTGGATCGACCCGCTGATCGAGTACGTCGCTGACGCAGCTGAGCACGGCTTGCCGATCCTCGGGGTCTGTTACGGCCACCAAGTACTCGCAGAAGCGCTCGGCGGGCACGTCGCGGCAATGGATGGCTTCGAAATCGGCTACAACACGATCGAACGACTCACCGATGATGAACTGTTTGACGGACTGGATCGTGAGTTCACCGCCTTTACGACCCACGGCGACGCGGTCATCGAACTGCCACCAGGCTCACAGGTGATCGCTCAAAACGAGTATGGCATTCACGCGTTCCGCCGCGGGCACTGCTTCGGCGTCCAGTTCCACCCTGAGTACGACATGCAGACCGCTCGGACGGTAACCGAGGGGAAAAAAGAGCGAATTGCGCCCGATCGGGTTGCACAGACTCTCGAAGAGATCACGCCCGAGAACTACGCGGCTGCCTGCGAGGCGAAGGTTATTTTCGACAATTTCACCGAGTACGTCCGATCGCTCACCGACGCAGATACAATGACACACGAGCGCGCGGCGATCGAGGACAGCACGAACGCGGGCGTTTAAGTGTCCGTCCAACGGAGTACCGCTGATGGGAATTGATCCGAACTTCGACGCGAACCGCGAGCGGGCCGACGACGAGGATCTGCTGAAGTTCACCGAGGCGGGTGTCGAGTTCGACTCAGATGTCGACGTGTGGGGGCCGATCGAGCCGCCCGAGAAGCTTGGCATTCACGGCACTCACGTCGCAGTCGACTATGACATCTGTATAGCCGACGGAGCCTGTCTGGAAAACTGTCCGGTGGATGTGTTCACGTGGGTCGAGACACCTGACCACCCCGAGAGCGAAACGAAGGTTGAACCAACCCGCGAGGATCAGTGTATCGACTGTATGCTCTGTGTTGATATCTGTCCGGTCGACGCGATCGACGTGGACGCAAGCCGAAAGTAGCCTCCCGAATCGGCCTGCACGCAGACTGTGGCGCTCACCACACTTCGATTGAGCCGTCGTTGATATCCTCGACACAGCCCTGACAGTCTGGATGATCGGCGTCATAGCAGGCGGGTCGGCCGGCCTCATTGACCGGAACTGCTCGCCGCTCGGCGTGGCGGCGGCAGACAATCTTTGATCGACCGGCGTCGTCGACTGGCAGCCGCGCTGTCGGATCCGATCCGCTCGGATCGTTGGTCTTTCCGTCGACGTAGGCGTGTTTGGCCCGCTCGTACCCACGGCCGGCCTCGCGGATTCGATCGCGGAGGAACTTGCCGATCCGATCGCTCATCGATTCGGATTTGGGCTGGATCGACATAGGTCCGTTGCCCGAGGGCGGGGTGTTTTGTGGGTCGTCGGAACGTCGTCGAGTTTCACTTTCACTGCCCTAGCGGTACCTTTTATGCGATGAGGCTCCAACCGTCGTATGTCTCCCATTGAAAAACACCGCGGAGGCAGTGAGACCATGAGCGAATTGCAGACACACGCAGCCGAGATTGCGGCACAGTTCTCAGACCACTTAGACGTATCCGAAGCCGAGGTCGAGGAGAAACTCGACAACCTCGTCACACAGTACAAGGTCCCGATCGACGAGGCCCGACGCAGCGTCACGAACAGCTACCTCAACGAGGCCGGACTCGATCGCGAAGAGATCTCCGCAGGCGGCACCGAGGAAGTCCTCGTGAACGACATCGACGAGGACGAACAGTGGGTCGACATCACCGCGAAGGTCGTCGATCTCTGGGAACCCGGCAGCGATGCGATCTCGCAGGTCGGACTCCTCGGCGACGAGTCGGGAACGATCAAGTTCGTCTCGTTTTCGACCTCCGAGCTACCGTTGCTCGAAGAGGGGTCCGTCTACCGACTGGGTAACGTCGTGACCGACGAGTACCAGGGACGGTACTCGGTGAAGCTCAACCGCACGACCACGATCACCGAACTTGAGGAGGATATCGAGGTCGGCGACAATGCGATCGAGGTCGAGGGCGCGATGGTCGACATCCAATCGGGCTCTGGGCTGATCAAACGCTGCCCCGAAGAGGGCTGTACCCGCGTGCTCCAGAACGGTCGGTGTTCGGAACACGGCAACGTCGATGGCGAGTTCGACCTCCGGATCAAAGCTGTCCTCGACGATGGCGCGGAGGTTCACGAGGTGATATTCAACCGCGAGCGAACCGAGGAGCTCACTGGCATCGAACTTGAGGAAGCAAAGTCGATGGCAATGGACGCGCTTGACACGTCTGTCGTCGCCGACGAGATGCGCGGCGCGCTGCTCGGGCGGTACTACCGGATCACTGGGCCGACGCTCGGCCGCTACGTGCTCGCCGATGAGTTCGAGCGCCTGGGTGCGCCGACAGATCATGAGGACACCCTCATTAAAGCGAGGTCGATCTAAATGAGCGCCCAAGACGAATCTGTTCCGACCCGCGAGGTCGCCCGGCGTGTGTTCGCCCGTGAGTTCAACGACGCGAGTTACACGTTCAAAGAGTCTGACGACGATCGCGCTCCGCTGTACCTGCTGTTACCGACAGGCGAACGCGCCAACCGGGTGTTCGTCGTCGGGACGCTCACCGAGACCGAGGATGTCGGCGAAGACAGCGAGTACTGGCGTGGCCGGATCGTCGATCCGACGGGGACGTTCTTCGTGTACGCCGGCCAGTATCAGCCAGAGGCCGCGAGCACGCTGCGTGAACTGGAATCACCTGCCTACGTGTCGATCGTCGGCAAGCCACGAACGTACGAAACCGACGACGGCACAGTGAACGTCTCGCTGCGACCCGAATCGATCACCGAGGTCGACGACGGCACCCGCGATCGGTGGGTCACCGAAACGGCCCAGCGGACGCTCGAACGGATCGATCACGCAGACGACGAGGCCAACGAGTACGGCCGGATGGCCGCCGAGCAGTACGAACTCGACCTCGAGTCGTACAAGACGATGGCGCTGTCGGCGCTGGAAAGCCTCGACGAGGAGGCAGACGCAGACGCTGATACCGATACCGATACCGATACCGACGCTAGTCCGCCAGAGTCGATGTAATCGGCTCTGCCGGCGGTCCGTCTGACGAACGTTTAAGCCGATCGCCCGACATATTCTGGTGAGATGGGCAACAAAAACAAGACGATCTCCTTTCGCGTCAACGAGGATACCTTTGAGCGGCTGAGAGAGATCGCCGAAGCGCGCGACCTGTCGCTGTCGGCGGTGTTCCGCGACTACGTTGACTCGCTCGTTGCCCACGACGGCCGAGTCCGTGTCGTGCCCGAAAACGACTACGAGGCTGTCGAGGACGATGACGGCGAGCCGTTCCCGCCGCGGGTGGAGGTCCCAAAGAGCTTCGTCCGCGAACACGAGCGGTTAGAGCTAGAAGCCGAACACCTCCGCGAACAGCTCAACGAGCACAAGGCGTACGTGAACTACTTACAAGAACAGCTCGCCGAGATGGATCGCGACGAGGAGGTCATCTTCCTCGAAGAACTCGATGGGGACGACGACGATCAGCCCTACCAGCTCGGCTGATCGCGGTAACTTCTTGTCTCGATCGACGCGCCGAATCAGCCGGTTAGCTCACGCTTTGCCTGCCGCGCCCGCTCGGACATCTCCCGATCGCCTTCCACATCAGCGAGTGTCTCGACGGCCTCGAGCGTCCGTACGGACTGATCGAGAAACGAGAGGATATCTCCAGAGTACGCATACAGCATGTACTCGTCGCCCATCACGTCGACGATCGCGTCCGGTCCTAACCCCTGTGCGCGTAGCTCGAGCAGGTAGGAAATGAACTTGCGCTCTGCACAGCCACAGTAGGGATTTGACTGGCAGTCGCAGTCCAGAAAGTCCTCGGCGAAGTCGAGCGCTCGATCGCGGGTCGCGCTATCGAGCTTCGAGAGGCCCTCTCCGGTGAACAACACGTCAAGCGTCGCGCCAGCGAAGGCGCTCTTCGGAAAACTCGTCTCCAGCTGGGAGGCGATCTGGCGGTGATTCTTGACGTAGATCTTGTCGGTGATGGCCACAGGTAGTGGTGTGTAGTCGATCGGACAACAAAAGCGCCGCGAAACGGTGTCTCTGGACGAGTTGCGTGTCGATCGATACTAGGGAACAAGCCATTGGCGATCGTTTATGATGTGGGCGCTCGCCGATCGGTGTGTGCCGTGTAGGCCCGGAGTGTGTGAGTAGGAGGCAGTGGCGATCGGAGTCGTAACGAATATACAGTCTGACGCGGTATGTGAGATTGCGTGTCCGGATTGGGGTAATGGTTATCCTTCAGCCTTGTGGAGGCTGAGAAGCGGATTCGATTTCCGCATCCGGACTATATAAAATTTTTGACATAATTCCTCAAGTGAGGTCGGCACCGATTCAGATTTACAGCAGTATTTTCCGATATCCAAACTGCTAGATTAGTGTCTTGCGATCTCTATTTGTGCCGTTTGATTGCCCCTCCTGCAACAAGCAGTACAGCACACATCGAGGACTCTCAGTACATCACACACGAGTTCACGACGAGAAACTTCCAAACCGAACCTGTGAGCACTGTGGAACAAAGTTCCGATCGGATTATCAAAAAACGTACTGTTCAGACGAGTGCTACCAGAACGCAGTCTCCCGCGCCGGTGAAAATAATCCGAACTACCGCGGTGGAAAAGAGACCACTGACTGCGTTATCTGTGGCTCGTCTTTCGAATATTATCCGTCTGCAAAGAAAGGATTGTATTGTTCTGACTGTGTTGAGACGGCGCAGTGGCGACATATACCGGAGTTGCGTGGGCAAGAACACCCACGCTGGAACGGCGGCAAACTCGATCTCCAGTGTGAAACCTGCAACGCACCCGTAAAGCGATACCCGAGCAACGTCGGCGAACACGGCGTCTTCTGTAGCGACAAGTGCCGCGGCGACTGGATCGCCGAAACCTATGTCGGCGAGGATCACCCCCACTGGAAGGGCGGCACGATCGGCTCCTACGGCTCGTCCTGGACTCGCATCCGCCGACAAGCGCTCGAACGGGACGACTATATCTGCCAGCACTGTGGGGCGACCGCCGACGAGTTAGGCCGCAATCCTGACGTTCACCACATCATTCCCGTCCGGGCGTTTGTCGAAACGCCGGTGACGACCGTCGAGGATGCACATTATCTCGAGAACCTGATCTCACTGTGTGGCTCCTGTCACCGGAAGGCGGAGTTCGGCGCGATCGATCGCACCGTGTTGTCAGCTGCGATCGCGTGAGCGCACATTTTTGCTTTCTTTTTGCTCCTGGTTTCGGTCCTCTCTCGGCTCTTAGCGAAAAATAGCGACACAGCTTGCGCTGTATCATTTGCCGTTTAACAAAACTGATGAAACATCCCGTTTTAGACGCTGGGGGGACTTTCCGTGCACGCAGTTTGCACAAAACACGTTCCACACTAACATTTAATTCATCTCATATTTTGTACACACATATATGGCAATTGACCCATCCAAGTGGGAGGGATCCGCGATCGATCGATGGAATCTGCTCCACGAGGCTCTTGCCTCTCAGGAGCGTCGAATGATACTCTACTCGTTGCGCGATGTGCCAGATGAGAGGCGAATCCCGCTCCCGGAGGCTGCGATGACGCCTGAGTCGTCGTGGGATCCTGAGAAAGCGAGTATTCGCCTCCAGCACCACCATCTCCCAAAACTGGCCGACGCTGGCTACATCCGCTGGGAGCGTAATCCGTTCTGTGTCCAACGCGGACCCCGTTTTGCGGAGGCCGAAGTGCTTTTTACGCTCATCCACGAGTCGATCGGTCGATTTCCTGAGTCGCTGATCACCGGCTGTGAGATCTATGAGGAACTGTACTATGACACCAGACAGTAGCATCGTCGTTGCGGTGATCGAAGCGATAGCCCACGCGGATAATCGCGATCCATCAGCGGTCGATTTCATCCTTGCGGACTATATCGATCCCAACGTGTTGGAGAAATTAGCCGACATGGACGAGGGCGTCTGGGAATTCACGTTTCGTGTCTCCGACCATCAGGTGCGACTGACGCACGATGGAACAATATTTGTTGACGGTGTGAAACACGATCCCGGTATCGTCCGGCAGGAATGACGCTGGACGAAAAATAAACACCTATCTGACAATGCCCAGTGCTGCGCCGAATATAGATCGCCACGGTGGGGCCTGATTTGGGGTGGGCCGCGATCGGTTGGAAAACGGCAGCCCAATCTAGCTGTCTCCGATTTTGTTGGATACCTTCTCTGTATATTTGCCGGTTGAACTCACCTTCGTACGTACCACTGTCAGGAGGATATGTGCACTTCCCAGAATTCGCTGATCGCCTCGTTTTATTGGTGACTGCACAATCACCGTATCGACGTGAGCGAGGCGGGATCGTTCCGCTGGAGTAACGACACGCTGCCGCCGGATTGGATGATATTGAACGCCGTCATGAGATCGGTTCGCGAGAGGATCCCCACCAGCTCGCCGTTGGCGTTGACGACGGGCAATCGGCCGACGTCGTGTTCTTGCATGGTCCGTAGGGCGACGATCGCATCGGCATCGGGCGTGACACTTGCGATGTCATTCGACATGATCTCTTCGACGATGTAGGCGTCGCGTTCGACTTCACGGACCGTCCTGGCGTCGTCAAGCGTAACCATTCCGACAAGGTCGCCGTTCTGCAGTACTGGATAGCCCGTGTGGCGCTCTTGGAACATCCGGTTGAGGAGTTCAGCAACCGTCGTCCGGGGATCGACCGTTTGTAGCTCAGATCCGGGCGTCATGATGTCCCCGACCGTGATATCTTGGAACGCCGCTTTGAGCGTAGACTGCTGGGCCTCTCCTGAGGCGGCCATGTAGATGAAAAACGCCAGGAGGATCAAGAATAGCTGGAATGTAAACAGTCCGAAGATCCCCATCAAAAACGCGAATATCTTCCCAACCTCGGCAGCTTGCTGAGTTGCCTTTGCGTGTGGGCGATTGCGCGCGAGCAGTGCCCGCAGGACGCGACCACCATCCATCGGGAAGCCAGGAAGCATGTTGAACCCCGCGAGCGCGACGTTCATGAACGCCAGATAGCCGAGCACGAACTTCGCTTCGGGGAGCCCTGCTGGGGTGAGTACGAACCCAACGTAAGAAATGATGCCGACGAGCACGCTCACGACAGGCCCAGCGATCGCAATGTTGAACTCCTGTTTCCAGTCTTCGGGCATCTCACGGAAGCTCGCCACGCCGCCGAGCAGCCAGAGCGTGATCGACTCGATCTCGAAGCCATACCGCATCGCGACCAGCGAGTGGCCGAACTCGTGGAGCAAGACGCCGAAAAACAGCCCCACGGCCGCGCCAATGCCGAGAAGCCATCGTGTGTTTCCGGTCGACAGCGCCTCGCCGTCGAGGCTAGTCCCAAATGCGAGGGTCAGAAGCTCGACAATCTGTCCGATACTTCCCCCGATGATCCACGCGAAGATCGGGAGGATCAACAGGAACGTCCAGTTGAGCTGAATCGGAATGCCGAACGCGGTTCCGATCCGTATTCCACGCATACCTGAATCTTCTCGTCCCATCCTCTTAAGCGCGGCCCGTCCGATGGTCTCGACATGGATAACACGGATACCCCATCAGGAGCATTTGTCAGAGCGGCCGACGAGATCGACTACGAGACGGTCGACGCCGCCGAGGGACTACGCAAAGGCGTGTTGATCGACGAATCAGACGGCGCGCCGACCTTCGCGATTCGCCGGTTCACGATCGATCCGTCCACTGAGGTGCCGAAACACACGAACGCGGTCGAACACGAACAACATGTCCTCTCGGGCACGTACACCGTCGGATTTCGCGATCCCGAGACTGGCGAAGAGACAGAACAGACTGTCGCGTCCGGCGATTCGATATTTGTTCCCGCCGGGACGGTCCACTGGTATCGAAACGAATCGGATACGCAGGGGTCGTTTCTGTGTGCGGTTCCGAACGGCGAGGACTCGATCGAGGTCGTCGACGAGTAGCAGACGCCGATTCTGTCGCGTAGCATAGCCGGCTAGCCCCTGCCACTGCATCCCGCAGCCGCAAAGAGCCGAACATCTGAAATACCCACTTCGCGTACGATTGGTCGTGTCTCAGCAGGTCGCACGCGTCGGGACGTTGTTCCTCCACGAAGCCCGCGACAACTACCAGGTCGTCGTCATGCAAGACGGCGATCGGGTGTTCCGCGGCCAGCTCACGGTCAAAGAGACAAGTGCTGGGCCCCGTCCCGGGAAGTTCGTCAAAAAGCAGTCCTCAACCGAAGAGCCCCGCCGGCCCGAGGAGTTCGTCGAACTCGCCCGAAACGCCGATCGGATCCGAATCTCCCAGCAGACCTCTCCAACGGGTCGAAACGAGCTACAGGAGCTACTGGATGGTTACCAACTGGAGGCGCTCGTCGTCCGGACGTGTCGGCTCTGTGCGCGCAACGGGCGGTATTCGCCAATCACTGACGAGACGGCGATCGCGACCGATCACGAGTACATCTGTCCGGACTGTGCCACCCGCGAACTCGAACGCGAACTCTCGTACAAAGGAGAGTTCACAGCCGCGGCCCGCGAGCGGCTTGAAGACCTCCTCTTTGAGGTGCAGGATCTCGAGCGGATCGTCAACCTCCTTTCGGGTCAACTCGACCCCGAGCTCACGAAGTTCGACGAAATCTCCGCGACGGTGGAGGATGTCGATCCCTATCCCACGAGCGAGCTCGATTTACACCCGAAGCTCCAGTCGATGCTCGAAGACCGCTTCGACTCGCTGTTGCCCGTCCAGAGTCTATCTGTCCGCAACGGGCTGTTAGCCGGTGACGACCAGCTGGTGGTCAGTGCGACTGCGACCGGCAAAACCCTCGTCGGTGAGCTTGCAGGGATCGATCGCGCGCTGAAAGGCAACGGAAAGCTGCTGTTCCTCGTGCCGCTCGTTGCCCTTGCGAATCAGAAACACGAGGATTTCACCGATCGGTACAGCCAGCTCGGCCTCGACGTGACGATTCGAGTCGGCGCGAGCCGGATCAGCGGCTCGGGGAGCAGCTTTGATCCGAGCGCGGACGTGATCGTCGGCACGTACGAGGGGATCGACCACGCGCTACGAACCGGGAAAAATCTCGGCGACATCGGTACCGTGGTCATTGACGAGGTGCACACGCTGAAAGAGCCTGAGCGTGGCCACCGCCTCGACGGGCTGATCTCGCGGCTGAAGTACTACGCTGAGCGGCGTGCAGGCCGATCGGACAACTACGACGGCGCGCAGTGGATCTACCTGTCAGCAACGGTTGGCAATCCGGAGTGGCTTGCGCGACAGCTGGAGGCGACGCTGATCGAATTCGAAGAGCGGCCCGTGCCGATCGATCGCCACGTCACCTTCGCAGACGCCTTAGAGAAGACCCGCATCGAAAACCGGCTGGTCAAACGCGAGTTCGACACGAAATCCTCGAAAGGCTACCGCGGCCAGACGATCATTTTCACTAACTCCCGACGTCGCTGCCACGAGATTAGCCGAAAGCTGCAGTACAGCTCCGCGCCGTATCACGCTGGGCTCGATTATAAGCGCCGAAAGCAGGTCGAACGACAGTTTGCCGACCAGGATCTCGCGGCGGTCGTCACGACCGCAGCGCTGGCGGCCGGCGTTGACTTCCCCGCCTCGCAGGTGATTTTTGACACGCTTGCGATGGGGATTGAGTGGCTCTCCGTACAGGAGTTCAGCCAGATGCTCGGACGGGCCGGCCGGCCGGACTACCACGATCGCGGGACGGTCTACATGCTCGTCGAGCCGGACTGTTCGTATCACAACTCGATGGAGATGACAGAAGACGAAGTCGCGTTCAAACTCCTGAAAGGCGAGATGGAAGACGTCAAAAACGTCTACGACGATCACGCCGCCGGCGAAGAAACGCTCGCGAACATCGTCGTCGCCGGCAAGAAGGCCAAGCGACTGAACGATCGAATGCTTGGCGAGATAGACACGACCCGAGCCGTCGGCCGACTACTGGAATGGAAGTTCATCGACGGCCTTGCGCCGACACCGCTGGGGCGAGCCGTCTGTCGACATTTCCTCGCACCGGACGACGCGTTTCGGCTGCTCGATGGGATTCGAAATGGGCTTGATCCGTACGCGATCGTCGCCGAGCAGGAATTGGTCGACGACGAGCTGTAGGGATCGCTTCGAAACACGACTGTCTGGGATGACTAAGAATCACCAGCAGTCTGGGATCGCTTCGAAACACCAGCAGTCTGAGATGACTGAGAATAACGACTGTCTGCGTTGACACCGCGTGAAGGCGCCGTCGATCGACATCAACGTTTATATTCACAAACGAGACAGAACAAGTATGAGTGACCAATCGGTTTCGGCTAGCAATCGCTCACCCACCGCTGAGGAGGCGATGCATCTTACACTCGATATGCCGTTTGAGGATGCAGTCCCCTTCGTCCAGCTCGAACACGAACTCGCGGACTTTGAGACCGTCAAACTCACGCGGCTTGATGAGATGATCGAAGGGATGCTTGGAGAAGAAGTTGAACGTACCGCGTTGCTCGTCGTCTGTCACCCGGAGATCGCTCGCGACGCGCTGGCGATCGACCAGACGCTCGCGGGGATGCTTCCGTGTACGACGGTCGTCTACGAGCGCCCAGACGATCCCTATGTTCACGTCCACCACGTGTCCGCCACGAAGGCGATCCGTGATCTCGGCTGTGCGGATGCCGAGGCAGCGGGTGATGTCGAGGAACTCGTTTCATTCACCGGCGATCGGATGCAGGCGGTCTGGGAGAGTATCGAAGCGAACGCTGATATCGCAACGGCTGTCTGAGCAGTCCCGCCTTTTGTACACGTGCTGTAATCACGAGCGCTGTAGCTCCCGCTTCGAGGAGTAGCCTGCAAAAAATTCGATCGGAACTGACGCGTGTGCGCCGTGGGCCGACGATCGAAAGCCGATACGTGGGATGAGGGTGTGGTGTAGGCTAGTGTGGCCGCGCTTACATCGCGCCGCCCATGCCACCCATACCGCCCATGCCGCCCATGCCACCCATACCGCCGCCGGCTGGCATGTCGTCGTCATCGTCGTCGGTCGACGCGCGGAGGTCGCCCGCGGCGATGACATCGTCGATTCGGAGGATCATGACGGCCGCCTCGGTGGCCGATTCGATCGCCTGGGTCTTGACACGGAGCGGCTCAACGACGCCTTCGGCCTCCATGTCGATCACATCGCCGCTGTACGCGTCGAGGCCAGCACCGAACTCGCCGGCGTCGTGGCGCGAGCGCAGATCAACGAGCGAGTCGATCGGGTCGTGACCCGCGTTCTCTGCGAGGGTACGTGGGATGACTTCGAGCGCGTCGGCGAACGCCTCAACAGCGAGCTGTTCGCGACCGCCGACAGAGTCCGCGAAGTCGCGAAGCTGCAGAGCGAGTTCGGTCTCAGCTGCGCCGCCGCCGGGCAGGACCTTGCCATCTTCGAGCGTGGTGCGAACAACGCCGAGGGAGTCCTCGATCGCGCGTTCGACCTCGTCAACGACGTGTTCGGTGCCGCCGCGGACGACGAGGGTGACGCTCTTTGCGTCCTCGACGTCCTCGACGAAGAGCCGCTCGTCGCCGCCGATGTCCTTCTGGGCGACCGAGCCCGCAAAGCCGAGGTCGTCCTCGGTGATGTCGTCGAGGTTGGCAACGACGCGAGCGCCGGTCGATCGCGCGAGTGCCTTCAGGTCAGAGTCCTTGACGCGGCGGGCCGCGATGATGCCCTCCTCGGCGAGGTAGTGTTGGGCCATGTCGTCGATACCGTCGCCGACGAAGACGACGTCAACGCCGACATCAACGAGCTGATCGACCATCTCCTTGAGCTGGGCTTCCTCCTGGTCGAGGAACTCCTGCAGCTGGGAGGGATCGGTGACGTTGACTTCGGCGTCGATCTCGGTCTCTTTGATCTCGAGTGCGCCATCGAAAACGGCCACGTTGGCGTCCTCGACGCCGTATGGCATGTTGTCGTGAACGCGCTCTTTGTCGACGACGACACCCTCGATGAGCTCGGAGGTGTCGATCGAGCCGCCGACGACCTTCTCGACGTTGACGTTGTCGGTGTCGATATCGTCGTCGTCCTGCACGGCCAAGACAGCGTCAACGACCAGGTCGGCGAGCAGGTCCTTCGCGCCTTCGGCGCCCTTGCCGGTCATTGCCGTCTTTGCGATCTCGACAAGCACCTCGCGGTTGTCGGTGCCAACGTCGATTGCTTCGTTCTCGACGATCTCTTTGGCCTTCTCGGCGGCCTGTCGGAACCCTTGTGCGATCGTCGTCGCGTGGATGTCCGAATCGAGCAGGTCTTCTGCCTCATCGAGGAGTTCGCCGGCGATGACGACAGCGGACGTGGTCCCGTCGCCGACCTCGTCCTCTTGGGTCTCGGAGACCTCGACGATCATGTTCGCCGCCGGGTGGTCGATGTCCATCTCTTTGAGGATAGTGACGCCGTCGTTTGTGACGACGACCGAGCCACCCGAGTCAACGAGCATTTTGTCCATTCCTTTCGGTCCGAGCGTGGTGCGGACCGACTCCGCGACGGCCTTGCCCGCGGAGATGTTCATTGTCTGCGCGTCTTTACCGGATGTGCGCTGGCTGTCCTCCGAGAGTACGATCATGGGCTGATTGCCCATCCGCTGTCGCTGAGACATAATCACTCACCGATTGTTTGTGCTTCTATAAAAGGGCTTCGAAAAATGGATCGCTAATCGCCATACGTGGGCGTGGTTACCTATGGCATGGACGGCCGCATATGTATGGTACTTGTTAGCGGGGATCCGCCAAATGCGGTACCGACTGCGCAGCTATCCGCACAAATCACCGGGGCTGTCCGATATCGGGACCGCCGGTGAGCTCGTTGTGTTTGCGTTCGAGGAACGAGTACACGGCACCGTGCGGCGCGCCGTCGAGGATCATCGAAACCGCCTGTCTAACGGCTTCGACTTCCTCTGGTTCGCCGATAATCCCGAGGGTTGAGCCGTAGATCACGACGTGTGCGCCGGTGAGTTCCTCCATCAGCTCTCTGGTTCGGCCGTTCTCGCCGATCAGCCGACCCTTCTGTCGACGGAGGTCGTTTTTGTTTCGGGTCTGGGCGTCGAGTTTGATCAGATCGAACATCCGCAGATCGCCGTCCAGAAGCGTCAAGGCGGTTTCGGGTTTAAATCCACGGCCGATCGCCCGGACGATGTCGGGTGCGTCGAGTGCCGTGACTGGATCGCCGACGGATTCAACGGCGACGGAGCCAGATTCCGAATCGATGTCGAGACGGACCTCTGCGCGGGATTCGATTTCCCGCATCGTCTCGCCACCCTCGCCGATGAGGACGCCGATCCGGTCCTGCGGAATCGTGACGTGTTGCATAGGTATACTATCTCTCGAATCGGTTTAACGCTGTTTACTTGCTATAGTAGCGTTTGCAACTCTTTGCAGCAGATGGGACGATATTCGACTTGAGAGCGTTTGATCCAACAGTTCCTGATCAGCTAGTGGGGAAAATAATTGTAAACGCTCCGATATTTCCTTCGGCGGGAGAATCCGGCCCTTTAGGTTTTGAAGAGGCGCTTTGGGTCTGTCTTGTACACCTACTTTTTGTTCTGGACCCGGTCATGCATTGCTGTACGAACGGTTTCGGTGGTCGATCGCGTGGGCCCGCACTCCCCGGGAACGGACGTTTCCCCGGGAACGGACGTTTCCCCGTGAACGGACGTTTCGACATCAGCACGCCTCGGCTTGCGGGATCTCCGTCGTAAACGACAAGAAGAATTTCTCTCCAACAGGTATATACTATTGTGCAGACACTCATCGATATGGATCAATCGTACCGACGTCGACAGCTGCTAGCCGCAGGTGCAACCGCCGGTGCCGTCGCTGCTGCCGGGTGTCTGGGAACACGTGAGGGGGCGGTTCCAGTGCCGACGGTTACCGACGATCGAATCGAAGACGAGTGGCGATTGGTCGATGAATCAAGCGAACAGGTGTTCGAGGAATCCTACGGACCGGTGACCGTCCAAGCGCTATCCCGAGCGATGGTCTACGAGTACGTGAGCGTGGCCGAGGTGATCGCCGACACATTCGACGCTGAGGGTTCGCCTGTCCTGTTTTTCTCGACACGGATCGACCTCCGTCCGGCGATCGACTCGCTTCCGTTCGGGCTCGGCCGCGATCGCGTCATGACAGAGGTCGAAGCTGCCGCTGAGGAGGCGTTCCGATCGGAACTCGAAAACGGCGGGATTGAGAACGTTGAGACGACCGATACGCGGACGATCGAGGTTGACACGGGATACGAAGCCACGCTATTTGGGTTTTCAGGGACGTATCCGATCGCCGGTGAATTCTCGTTCGAAGGATTCACTCAGTCGTTCGACGATGAGATAGAAATACAGGCACGCGTGGGAGTCTGGCACGATGGGACCGACGTGTTGCTGGCCGGTGGCGCGTACCCGACAAACCCGCTTAGCGAGCCAATCGAGGATGCGATCGAGGACGCGCCCGTCGAACTTGGAGACGTACTTGACGCCGACACCGAAGAGGCGCTCTCGACAGATCCCGAAACGTTCGAGGAAGATATCGATGCGTTGCTCCGATCTGTCGAGTAGACGAGTTGCACTGTAAGACTGGCAGCTCCGATCGGCTCATCCTTCGTGTTGATCTCTGCGAACGCCGCGTTTTTGCGGTGATCGATCCAACGATACTGTATGCGTGCTGCTGTCTTCCGTGGCCCCGGCGAGATCGATGTTGAAGAACGGCCCCGACCGACGATCGAAGCGCCGACAGACGCGATCGTCCGCGTGACCCACACCGCAGTCTGTGGCTCAGATCTGTGGTTCTATCGCGGCGACAGCGATCGCGATCCAGGCACTCCGGTCGGCCACGAACCGATGGGAATCGTCGAGTCGGTCGGCGACGATGTGGTCTCGGTTGCGCCGGGCGATCGCGTGCTTGCGCCGTTCGCGATCTCCTGTGGATCCTGTGAGTTCTGCCGAAAGGGACTGTACACCTCCTGTGTCAACGGCGACTCGTGGGGTGGCGACAACGGCGGCGGGCAGGGCGAATACGTCCGCTCGACGCACGCTGACGGAACGCTCGTCCGCGTCCCTGATCGCTACGCCGACAACGAGGACGTGCTTCGATCGCTCCTTCCCCTCACAGATGTGATGGGGACTGGCCACCACGCCGCCGTGAGCGCGGGTGTCGAAGCCGGTTCGACCGCAGTCGTGATCGGCGACGGCGCAGTCGGCCTCTGCGGCGTGTTGGCTGCCCATCGACTGGGCGCCGAACGGATCATCGCGGTCGGCCACCACGAGGATCGACTCGAGATCGCCCGCGAATTCGGCGCGACCGAGACTGTCTCTGCGCGTGGTGACGCGGCGATCGATCGGATCACGGAGCTCACTTACGGCGGGGCCAATCACGTGATGGAGTGCGTCGGCGCGGCGAGCGCGATGAACACGGCGATCGAAGTCGCCCGGCCAGGTGGAACGATCGGCTACGTCGGCGTCCCGTACGGCGTCGAATCCGAAGGACTGGATGTCTTCGGCCTGTTTGGCGACAACATCACACTCCGCGGCGGCGTCGCGCCCGTCCGCGCATACGCTGACGAACTGATGGCAGACATCCTTGGCGGGACGCTCGATCCCTCCCCGATCTTCACTGAGACGATCGGCCTCGACGAGGTCGCCGAGGGCTACCGAATGATGGACGAGCGTGAGGCGATCAAGGTGCTCGTCAAGCCACAGGAGTAATGCATCGCCGAAACGTACAGGCCGATCGAGCCGAAACAGCCGAGTATGTCCCTCGACACGTCCGATCGACCGCAGCTATACGTCGTGAGAAACGAAGTCGATCCGGACCACGAGTATCACTGTGACGCACTCGCCGATCGATTCCCCGATGCGATCGAGATTGACTACCCCGCTGGCGAGCGCGTTCCACTGGATGACGCCGACGGCGTCGTGCTGACAGGCAGCACCGCCGGCGTGTACGAGGCCGATCGGCATCCGTGGATCGACGACCAGAAAGCGCTGGTCCGCGAGCTCGTCGAGCGGCGGATCCCTACGCTTGGGGTGTGTTTCGGCCACCAGATCGTAAACGCGGCCCTCGGTGGGCGCGTCGAACACGTCGGAACTGATGCGACACTCGTCCACACTGAACTCGACAGCGACCCGCTCTTTTCGGGACTCGAGCCGATCGTCGTCTCGCTACACGGCGATCACGTCACGAAGGCTGGTGCGAACATGGACGTGATTGCGTCGACCGAGCACTGTCAGATCTATGGGACGCGACACCGATCGGCTCCCCTCTGGACGGTACAGTTTCACCCCGAAATCACCGCGTCCCTTCGCGATCGGCTGATCGAGGACTTTGAGTGGCACTCCTCACAATACTCGTTTGCGGACGTCGATGCTGAGGGGCTGTTTGATAACTACCGCGCGTGCGTCGGTCGCGAGAACTGCTGACGTCGGCGGTGATCGTGGCGTGGGTGGTTGACCATTTGCTTACGTTTTTTTATCAGATTACTCTAGGCTGTTCGACCTTACCGCAGGAGTACGAGTGCATACACATTCACCCAGATAATGTGTAACACAATATCGCTGTGTTTGGTAAGCCGATCGGTTTTTCAAAAACTCATATATAACGATACAGCGCCTGGCCATAGGTGGCGTTGTGGTAAATCCAAGCGAAGACACTAGCGGACAGTCATTGAAGAGTACGTTCAACAATACACGACGGCAGTTCGTTGCCGGAACCGTAGGCGTGCTGGCGGCGGGGGGTGCACTTACTGGATCTGTGCTCGCAGATGAGCACGAAGATGACGAAGACAACGAAGAGAACGGCGAAGAAGACAGCGAAGAGAACGGGGAGGAAGAAATGCCCGAGTCGGAGTTCGAGGACGATGTCGCGATCCTCAACTACGCCCTGACACTCGAGTACCTTGAGGCACGGTTCTATCAGGAAGGCCTCGACAACATCGGTGAGGATGCGCTCTGCAACTGCAACGCGCTCGAAGACGACACCTATCTACAAGATCGTGCGTTCGACGAACTCCGCACAATTCAGGAGCACGAGGAGTCACACATCGAGACGCTCGTCTCGACCATCGAGAGTCTCGATGGGGAACCGATCGAGGAGCCCGAGTTTGACTTTGGACTCGCGGTACAGTACCCGATGGCGTTCCTCGGAACCGCGGCTCAACTCGAAGATATCGGTGTCTCCGCCTACGCGGGCGCCGCACCGTACATCGAAAACGAAGCGGTGGTCGCGCCGGCGCTCGGGATTCACAGCGTCGAGGCACGGCACGCTTCGTTCCTGCGGACACTTACCGGCCAGACCGGCTTCCCAGCCGTCATCGACGAGCCCCGATCCCGATCAGAGGTTCTGGAACTTGCAGGCGGGTTCATCGTTGATGCGGAAGAGGACGCAGACGACGAGGACGATGAAACGTCTGACGATGAGGACGACATGCCAGATGAGGAGGAGGACTCCGGAAACGGGAATGGCAACGAGACGGACACCGAGAACGGAACCGGTAACGAGACGGACACCGGAACCGGCAACGAGACGGATACCGGAAACGGAACCGGCAACGAGACGGATACCGGGAACGGAACCGGTAACGAAACGGACACCGGGAACGGAACCGGTAACGAAACGTCTGATTCGTCATAATCCTCAAAAATTGCATCGCTAGCCACTGGGAGTTGTCGCTGAAACGCGGCACTACCGGTTCCTAAGCATGAGATACTCTCGGTAATTTCACGCTACGCAGAACATCGCAGTCGATCGCCCCGGCTCACGGCGTCGGATCCGCCGTCGTGACGAACGACCGGAGGTCCGCGGCCTCAATAGCGAGCCCCTGTCTGTTAAAGAACGAGGCGACGTTTTCGCAGTCGCGATCGAGAAATTCTCCGGCGTTTGGGTGGTGGACCGTCACAGCCTGTCCGAGGTCAATTACGACGAGTTCGCCGTCGTGGATGATGAGGTTGTACTCCGAGAGATCGCCGTGGACGAGTCCCGCACTGTAGAGCCGCCGCATGTACTCGCGGACGACCTCGTAGGCGGTCTGTGGGTTCTCGACAGTCACCTCTGCGAGTCGACGGGCCCGATCGTCCGCCTGCCCGACGAGTTCCATCACGAGGACGTTGCGCTGGACGGCGATCGGTTCGGGCACTCGGACGCCAGCCGCCGCCGCGCGTTCGAGGTTCGCAAACTCCTTTTTTGTCCACGCAAGGACGGTTTTGCCCTTGTCGTTGCCAATTCCACGAAAGCGTGGATCGCCCTCTAAGTACTCGCGCATCTGCCGGAAGTCCGACGCGTTGATCCGGTAGATCTTGATGGCGACCTCCCGATCGTCTGCACCCAACGCCTCGTAGACGTTGGCCTCCTTGCCAGTCGAGACGGGACCGCCGAAGGCACTGACGTAGCCGTCCTGGACGAGTTTGTAGATCGCGGCGTAGGTGGCGTCATCGAACACTGACTGTTCGACCTTCAGCCGTTCGTTGTCCTTGATCCGCTTTCTGAACTCGTCGAAGTCCCGATCGCGCTTTCGGGCGATCCGGTCGGCGTCGGTGTCAGAGACATCGATCTCCTCCCACTCGTCGCCGAAGCTTTCGGCCTCCGTCGGGTCGACCATCCCGAACTCGTCAGTCATTCGCATTGGACTACGAGAGCGAGACTCAAAAGCCCCGCTGGTGGCGATCGGCCAGTCGCGAGCAGCCCCCTCAATTCACATATATTTGCATAAACAAAACATATATTGAGATTAAACCCGTACACCTTGGCATGGTACCGTTCGATCCGGCTCCTGACACCGACACGGCGACACGCCGGTGGCAGGATGGAACAGAGACGTTCGATCGTGTCTACGATGTCATCCTCGGTGTGACGTCGCCGACGCCGTATACAGCTATCGCGGAACTCGCAGATTGCTCTCCGAATGCGGCAAAAAAGCACCTCGATCGCTTAGTGGAGATGGGTATCGTCCGAGCAGATTCCGACAGCCGGCCCCCGACATACGAACGCAACGAGGGATATCTCGAATGGCAAGACGCGAGCCAAATTGCGGCTGCTCTCTCGGTCGCAGAAATCATCGATCGGGTGGCGAACCTCGAAGAACGGCGCACCGCGTATGAGGAACGGTTCGGGACCAGCGATCCGACGACCGTTTCCGTGTTTGACGCGTCTGACCACGATAGCCTCCACGAGCGGATGACCGCGGTACAGGAATGGCAGGGCGTGATTCGAGATCTGCGGTTGTATGAGCTTGCCCGCCAGCTCGCCGAAAACGATGGTCACCTGATTCCGGCGTGAATGTTACCGCCAACAGATTCACCGCCGGATTCGACGGGCCCACCCGATCGACAGACGCTTCGGCTACTCGAGCGCCACCTAGCGTCGGATCCGTTAGTCAGCGCGACCGCATTCGAGCCAGATCCGTACGAACCGCGGCTGCTTTGTGGACGACTCGACGCCGGACAGTATCCCACGTCGGTGACTGCCGCCCGAGTCGACGTTCGATGGTTCACCACTGGGAATTTCTCGTTTCACTATCTCGAAAGCGGGGCCAACGACGATCGGTGGGAGTGTCGCTGGGATCGACATCCAAATAGCCACAATACACGGCTGCACGTTCATCTGCCACCAACTGGCGAGGAGATCAGGGACCTCCAGTTGGAATTCACGCACCCGCTTTCGGTGTATTCGACGGTTTTTACGGCGATCGAACAGCGAATCGAACAGTTGTGGTAATCACCTACCGACGCTGTGACCGTCGAGACGTGTCACTACTGACAGGCGAGAGCAGAGACAAACCGTGTTATTGAATGTGGCCTTCCCGTCGGAGCTGATCGGCTTCGGACTTCTCGTAGCGCCAGGCGATATCCCCCTTCTCGTCTTGCCAGTCCCACGGCTCGACGAGGACGATGTCGCCCTCGCGAATCCAGATACGCTTTTGCATTCGTCCGGGGATCCGGGCGGTCCGCTCGACTCCGTCCGCACAGCGAACTCTCACGCGATTCGCCCCGAGCATGTCCGTAACCTCCGCGAACACCTCGTCCTCGTCAGGCATTCGGAGGTCGCGGCGGCCGTCGTTCTCCGTCATGTATCGGCTCATTCGTTGGCGTTGGGGTTAAATTCGGGGGATTCGCGTCACATGTGGACCGTCATCGCCGGTCGTCGGGAGCGTTCGTGTTCGAACACAGACCGAACAACCGTCGATCGACAGCGTTTACAGGATCCTGCAAGCAGATGCGGACATGAACGCGATCGACACGCTCGGCTACGTCGGTATCGTTGGTATCGTCTTGATCCTCGTGGGCGTTGGGGTAATTTCCGTCCGCGATCCTGTCATCGGCGCGGGGATGATGTTCGCGCTCGCGGGGGTTGCGCTCGTCGCCCGCGGGATCGCCGCGAACGTAATGCGGCTGTTTGGGATGGGCTGATCAATAAGCGTATAAGAACGAAAATACGGCGTCAGGCTACGCTTCGAGCTGTTTGCGACCGGGTTCAATGAGCCGATCGAGCGCATCCGCGAGTGCACCCTTCGCGTCCATCGGATGCAGTTCGCCGGACTCCATATCCGCCTCCAGCGCCGCGTAGCTGTCGTACTCGAGATTCCCACCGTACTTGTCGGGGCGTTCGACCGTTACCGTCTCGAAGCGCGGGAACACGTGATATTCGAAAATCTGCAACACCGGGTTCTCGCGTTCGCGACCCTCATCATCGGGATCGGGATCGGCTGTCGGCGGACAAAAGGCGGCGTTGACTTTCTCCTCAATCGCTGCTGTGGAGTCCTCCATCGAGATCGTCGTCCCCCCGCTTGAGGACATCTTGCCAATCCCTGTCTCTAAATCAGCGATGAGCGGCGTGTGCAGGCTGGTTGGCGCGTCCTCGCCGATCGACGGCAAGGTGTCGCGGGCGAGCATGTGGACCTTCCGCTGTTCCATCCCGCCGACGGCAAGATCGACGTCAAGGTAGACGATGTCAAGTGCCTGCATCAGCGGGTACACCGCCTGTGAGACCCTGACCGTGTCACCGCTTTTGATCTCAGCCATTGCCCGTTCGGCCCGCGACAGCGACGTTTCGAGTTCGAGTGCGTGCAGATCGAGGATGTACTCGCGATCGAACTGGAACGTCGATCCAAGGACGAACTCAGTTTTGTCCTCGTCGAGCCCGTAGGCGATGAACTGCTCTTTCATCCGCTCGGCGGTCGCTTCGATCTCCTCGAAGGTGCCCTTGCCGTTGAGGTAGGCGTGAACGTCCGCAAGCAACACGGTGATCTCGAACCCGGCCTCCTGGAGGTCGATCAGCTTTGTCGCGGTGAGCATGTGGCCGATGTGGAGGACGCCCGAGGGCTCGTAGCCGACGTACGCCCGTTTTCCGTCCGAATCGGCAGCTAGCGCACGCACCTCCTCCTCGGTAACGACCTCGGAGGCGTTTCGCATGATCAACTCGTAGGCGTCCATGTGTTCCGTTCAGCCGGGGTCGGTCATATGACTTCTGGATGTGTGCGACTGTGTCGATCGATCCGACCTGGGTGTGTGCGACTGTGTCGATCGATTCGACAGCCGCCCACGCAACCGTCTCAACCGCTGCGGCCGTCCGCACGGTGTTCGCTGATAATCTGATCGACCATATTTGCGCTCTTTTCTCGCTCGCGTTCGGCGGCACGCTCTTCCCAGCCGGCGATCGCCGCCTGAATCTCGTCTTCTCGGGCGACCGCGAGTTCGTCGACCTCCTGAATCGTCACCTCCTCGGCGGGTGCGACCGGGATGTCCGCCTCGAATAGCAGCTCTGAGGCGATATCCGAGAGCCCGCCATCGCGCAGAACGATCCGCGGGTCAACGTCAACGAGCCGTTGGGCCGTGCTTCGGCCCGCGCCACTGGCATCCCGGAGGTAGATGACGTCTCCGGACGCGAGGCCGTAGGCTTCCTCGGCGTCGGCGATCGCTCCCTTGGTAAACTGCTCGACGATTTTGACCGAGACGAGGTTTCGTCCCTCCGCGATATCCGAGAAATCGGAATGATCGAGCTTCCAGAGACGCTTGAGCCGTTCGAGCTTCGCGTCGAGTTCATCCGCACGCGCTTCGGCGTCGTCGCGTTCGCGTTCGAGGCGATCGATCTCGCGCTTGAGCCGGGTGACCTCTCGTCGTTCGCGCGCCTCACGGCGCTCTTTTCGCTTGGCCTCGGTGAGCTGTTCTTTGTACGACTCGATCGTTTCGTCGCGTTCGTCAAGTTTTGCTTTGAGCGTTTCGACGTGCCCCGAGAGGCGATCGACCTGCTCTTCGAGCGCGGCGATCCGCTTTTGTTCGGGTGTTCGCTCGGGCTCCGGCTGGCTGGTGTCCGCTTCGGTTGTGTCGTCATCGTCCGACAGGGCATTCAACGCGGTCTCGACGGAGTGCTCGCCGGCCACGACCTTCGCGATGACCTCTTCGCGATCGAACGCCGGCGGAGTCTTCTCGGTGATACGATCGAACTGCTCGGCATGGTCGTCGAAGGCGTACAGCGCCGCCGCCATCGCGTCGCGCTCGTGGTCGTTCTCGTAGCTCTCCTCGCGGGTCCGGTGGAGCTTTTCGTCGACCGGGATGTCGCTGTTGGGATTCCAGCCGGCGGCGTCGAAGCTCCGGCGGAACTTCTCGACGGTCTCTGGCATCGGATAGACGTCCGCGGCGACGATCACCGGCCGGCCGTGTTCGATGATCCACTCGGTCACGGCGGCAGTGTCGTCGGTCCGACTGGAGTACGTTTCGAGCACGCGCCCGTCGAGGGAGACGATCGCCACGCCGGTTGTCGTTCCCGGGTCGATCCCCACGATCACCCGATCGCGTCGCTGGACGAGCGGCCGGTACTCGATCCCGTCGAGGCGTTCGCGCTCGATTTCGATCCGCGTGTCGCCCGATCGGTTCGCCGACACCGGCAACTCGTCGGGGGTGGCCTCGACGGTGAAAACGGCGTTCGAGTAGCCGCCGTACTTCTCGGTCACGTCCATCTCGTACGCAAGACTGGCGTCGTCGAGCTTCGATTCGACTTCGCGGGCGCGTTTGCGGACGTTGCCGTGAATCCGGCGAGTGTAGCGATCCTGGCTCCACCCGCCCTTGCCGGTCGATCGGCCCCGAGAGACTTTCACAGTCGTCGTGTTCGTGAAGGCAGCGACCTCGTGGCCGACGCCCATCGCGGCGAGGCGCGCGGCGGCTTCGGCCTCTCGCATCGGCTTTTTGTCGTACGGCACGCCGTGTCTGGAGGCGACTCGCGAAAGCGGCTCAGGGCGCTCTGCGCCGGTAACCTGCACGAGTTTTGTCGAAGACGGAAGCGATCGCAGCAACTGCACCAGCGCGCCTTTGTCCTCTGCGAGTTCGTAGGCGTTGTCGGTCCCGATCAGTGCGGGCTCCGTTGAATCGATCAGCCGCAAGAGCTTCCGGTAGGAGACGACGTCCCGGGTCACGGAGCCGTCATCGAGGATCACGAGCGCGTACGATGGCGCGTCCCCACGGATGTCGCCGCTTTGGATGTCGACGCCGAAGACCACCGAATCCAGCGCGTGTGTCCGGGCGTTCACGCCGCAGGATACGGTATCAGCAAATAAATAGCCCACGCCGAGGGACCACCAGACGACGGATCGGTCGATCAGGAACGGACAGCGCGCTTACTCGTCTGCGTCCGGGAACGGAACCTCGATCCGTTGGCCGTCCTCGGCGATGAACACCTCGCCGCCGAACTCGGCGGCGGCCTCTTCGCGAATCGCCGACGCATCACCCGCATATCGCGAGGAGATATGGGTCAGCGCGAGTCGCTTCGCGCCGGCCTGACTCGCGATGCTCCCCGCCTCACGACCCGTCGAGTGGGCCGTTTGTCGCGCCCGACCGGCATCGTCCTCAGCGAACGTTGCGTCGTGGATCAACAGATCGGCATCCGTGGCTGCCTCGACGGTCGCTCCGACTGGCCGCGTGTCGCCGGTGTAGACGACTCGTCGCCCCGGTCGCGGCTCGCCAACGACCTGCTCGGGATCGATGACGCGACCATCATCCAGTTCGACGCTTTCGCCGCGATGCAACCGGCCGTAGGCGGGCCCGGGCGGGATTTCGAGTTCGTGTTCTGCGGTGTCGCGATCGAACCGACCGGGGCGATCGTCCTCGACCAGTGCATATCCCTGTGCTCGCGTGTGATGATTCGTCTCGAAGACTCGGACCTCGTAGTCTTCCATCCGCAGGGCGACGTTCCCCGGGGCGACCTCGTTGATCCTGATGGGGAACCCCGGCCGGTGGCCTGCGGCCTGGGTGAGGTCTTTGATTTCCTGTCTGGTTCCCGGCGGGACGTGGATGGCGAGGGAGGCGTCACGATCGTTGAAATCCCAGCTCTGGATCAGTCCCGGAATCCCGAGGACGTGATCGCCGTGGAGGTGAGTCACAAAGAGATGCGAGACGTTGAACCCGGTTCCAAAGCGCATCATCTGTCGTTGGGTACCCTCACCGCAGTCGAACAAGAGGCGATCGCCCTCGCGGTTGACGAGCACCGCGCTCGGCGCCCGGCGGGTGGTTGGGACAGCCCCGCTGGTCCCGAGAAACGTCACGCGTAAAGACATACCTGCGTCTCATCGACCAATCGATAAACCGGCTTCGGAACCGACCGATTCTTACCGTCCGATCGCTGAGTCGTCCCTAATGGACGGGCCGCTCTGGATCGACACGCATGCGCCGGCGATCGAAGACCTCCCACAGGAGCCGGTCCGAAGCCGACTGCGTCGCGCGGTCGACGAGCCGATGAACCTCGTGGTACAGGGACCGAAAGGCGTCGGCAAGACCGCTGCCGTCAGAGCGCTTGCGGACGCAGCCCACGAGGACTCCGACAGCGACCTCATCGAGATCAACGTCGCGGACTTCTTCGGGCGCACAAAAAAGGAGATCCGAAGCGATCCGCGCTTCTCGCAGTTTCTCACGGGTCGCAGTCGGATGGCAAAACGCGACATGATCAACCGCGTCCTCAAAGAGTCTGCGAGCTACGCGCCGGTGTCAGGAACCTACAAGACGATCGTCCTCGACAACGCCGAAGCGATCCGCGAGGACTTCCAGCAGGCACTCCGGCGGGTAATGGAAAAACACCACCGGACCACCCAGTTTGTGCTCGCGACGCGACAGCCTTCGAAACTCATCGCACCGATCCGATCGCGGTGTTTCCCAGTCCCGGTTCGATCGCCGACGATCGACGAGACGATCGAGGTGCTCGAAGCGATCTGTACAGCCGAGGACGTTGACTACGACGTCGACGGCCTCGAATTCATCGCCAGCGCCGCCGGCGGCAACCTCCGAAAGGCGATTTTGACCGCTCAAACGACCGCTGCGGGCTCGGAGGCAGTGACGATGCAGGCCGCCTACGAGACACTTGGGGAGATCGGCGACGACGATGCCCTGCTGTCGGCGTTGTCGGCGGCGCGAACCGGTGATCTGAAAGACGCCAGAAAGACGATCGACGACCTGCTCGACTCGGGGTACGACGGCAAGACGCTGCTCGAAGAACTCCTCAGAGTTTCCCGGAAGGGCGACTTCGACGCTGCGTCGGTCGCACGCCTGCACATGCTCGCTGGCGAGGCAGATTTCGACCTCGTGACCGGGCTCAATGACACAATCCACCTCACCCACCTGCTTGGCGCATGGGCGGCTGGTCGAACTGAACTCCGCGAGCCCGCCCCCGCATGAGTCCCCAACCGTCGCTTCCGTCGATCGCCGTCGCGCCGGGCGCATGGCGATACGCTGTTCTCGCATTTGTGGGCGCGGTGCTCCTCGTCCCGATCGCCTTTCCGGCGGCGATCGCCGCGCTCGTGCTCGGAATTTTCGTGCTGTGGTTCCACCGCGATCCCGATCGATCGCCGCCGGAGACTGGATTTGTCTCCCCCGCCGACGGCAGAGTCTCGGTCATCAGAACTGAATCCGATGAAAACGGACGCCAACGGGTCCGGGTGGGCGTGTTCATGAACGTCACCGACGTGCACGTCAACCGCGCGCCGGCGGGCGGGACGGTTCGATCGGTCGACCACCAACCCGGCGCGTACAAGCCCGCGTTCTCGAAAGACTCCGATCGAAACGAGCGGGTCGTGATCGACCTCGACGGCTACGAGGTCGCGCTCATCGCCGGCTGGTTCGCGCGTCGGATTCACCCCTCAGTCGCTTCGGGTCAGGAGGTTCACCGCGGCGATCGGATCGGGCACGTCTCCTTCGGCAGCCGGGCAGATGTGCTGTTACCGCCACGGTACAGCCTTGCGGATGTGTGTGTCGAGCGCGGTGATCGCGTCCGGGCCGGCGAGACGGTTGTGGCCGATCGGTGACCGTGCTGAACGCGTCGATCGTTTCGAAGTCCTTTTGACCCGAGCGATCAGAGTCGACCGCATGGACGTAGATCGGGAGTATCTCCGGCAGATCGCCTTTTCTCTCGCCGCAGTCGTGCTCTTTTTTGCCGGGCTGTTGGCTATTGGTTCCGCGGAGAACACGACGAACGGGCTTACTCCCGACGGTGCGATCGCCGTTGTCGGCGCGATAACCGGATTCATCATCGTGATGGCCGCGATCGGGCTGTTCCTCGCGAAAAAGTGAGCGCTGAAGGTCGATCGTCGGGGTTCGGTTGCTGATTGCTTTTGAGATCGATCTCGCCAACATTGCGGTTCAATACACAGTTGTTTCCACTGGCGGGCACACTTATGTGTTTCAATGTACTACATTGTATACATGGCTTCGATTAGCGCGCGAGTTCCCGACGACGACGAAGACGAACTTGAGGCAATCAGTGAACTCTTAGACGAAGACAAGAGTACAGTCATCCGCAAAGCACTCGCTGAGGGTCTCGCATCGATTCGCCGACGCGTTGCTATCGAACGGTATCAGAGTGGAGAGATTTCGGTCAACGAAGCTGCCCGGCTTGCCAACGTGAGCCTCGCGGAGTGGCTCGAGATCGCTCGTGAACACAACCTTACGACCCAGCTCTCTCCCGAAGACCTCGAATTCGATGCTGCGGCTGCGCGTGAGCTATGACGCGCATTTTTTGTGATGCCACGACGCTCATTGCGCTCGGCGCGATCGGCGAACTCGAGCACCTCACCAGCTTTTCTGGGACGCTTGTTGTCCTTCAAGCAGTCAAAAACGAGGTGACGACAGAACCCGCCAAAACAAATCTCAGTCACTTTGTTGAGACAGACGATATCGAGACGGCAGATCCGCGTATTCACGATCGGCTGGAGCAAGCCAAAACGGTCCTTGCTGAAACAGATGAGAATGGTGATGTCTTTCTCATTGCTGCGGTTCTCGCGTATACGGCCGAGGATCGTCCGGTCGGTATCATCTCTGACGATCGGCGTGTTCGGACTACTGCTCGCGGTCTCGGTGCAACCGTAACGGGCACGATTGGGGTCGTCGTCAGGGCTGTAAAAGAAGGACTGCCTCGAGAGCAAGCGTACACACTCGTCGATCGAATTGACTCACACGGTCTTCACATGACCGGCAGTCTTCGAGCGAAGGCGTACGAACTCATCGATGCGGCTGCTGAGACAAGATCGATCGAGTAACCACCACTGTCTGGAGCGCGTGTCAGCTACGCGTTCGCCTCACGCCAGTCGGTCACCGAATCGCCCCGCTCGTCGAGCTGTCGTTTGTAGTAGGTGAGCGGATCGCCGGCGACCGTCCAGTGATCGTCCTCATTGTGACATAACCCGTACGCTGCGAGGGTCTCGCAGGTCGGCGGGGGGTACTGGGTGCCGCGATCGTCGGCCAGATACTCCGTCTGGTAGCGGATGCCCTCCGGATCGAGCGAGGCGTCCGCACAGAAGGCGACGATCTCGTCAGGATCCATCCCGATCCCGGTGAGAAACGCCATGAGTGAGAAGCTCTCGAAGGGCTCAAGCTGGGTGCCTGCTTCCGCTTTCTGCAGCAGATTTTCGATACATGGTGGAAACAGCTCGCGGGCGACGAAGTCGATCTCCTCGACAGTTGTTCGCTGTGAGAGCAGTCGTTCGATGTCTGAGAGTTCATCCGACAGGGCGGTGGCGATCGGATCTTCGCGTGAGAGCCCGTCGAACGGCAGGCCTTCGGCGACTCGCTGGGCGATCGCCTCTCGAAGCAGCCGGTTCAGTTCCGTGCGCTGGACGCGAACCCGGCCGTCCCACACTTCGCGGTTGACGAGTTTCCAGCTTGGCCGCCACTCCGCGGACGTGAGCTTGAGGTACGGCCCAAGATCGATCCAGAATTGATCGCTCTCGCGGGCGCGAGTCGTGTCGACTTCGCCACGCTGTCTCCCGGCTCCTTCGTGGCTTCGATCGGGTGTCACCGCCGCTGAGAGGTCGAGTTCGTCCAACAGGCGATCCCGGTCGAGGCGGTCGGTATCGGTGCTGCGGAGGTCGTCGTCTCCGGCCGCGAGATCGGCCTCGAGGCGTTCGATCGCGGTTTTTGCCTCTGCCTGGGCGTACTTGTCGACCGCCGCGCTCGAATCGACGAGCGAGACGAGGATTCGGGCGATCGGGTACGACAGCAGTTCCTGTGTTTCGGTCCACTCTTCGGGGGTCTCGGAGGCTGCCGTGCCTTCGAGCAGCGCGCGTTTGACCCGCTCGTGGGCCCGATCGACGGCCGGATCTGCGGAGTTGACGAGCGTGCCGAGATCGACATCGGCCGATCGAACCGCCTCCCGAGCCGCTTCGAAGAACGGATAGCGGGCGAAGAGCGGGCGCATACACCCACATCTGCGGGGGACTCGAATAAGCCCGACGGTCTCTGCCGCCGGTCAGTTCTGTCGATCGCTTGGAGTGGCTGTGGGCTAGATCGACGCTGAACCGGACAACTCTTTGGAACTGGATGAATAGGAGCGTATCGTGCCGCGCTTTCAGTACCCCTGCCCCGGCTGTCGGACGACGAACAGCCTCCACGACGCCGACTGTCGCTTCGAGGGGACGCCGTGGCCCGAAATTGAGAAGGCCTACACGGACATCATTGCCGTGCTCACGACCGGTGAGTGTACGGAATCGACGCTGCGATCTACGACCCACGGCGACTGGAGCGACAGACATACCGGCGCGCTCGAGACGCTCAAGCGCGATCGACGCGTCGAACAGGACGACGACGGAACGCTCCGGCTGTTGACTGCCGCTGAGTACAAAGAGCTCGTGTCGGAGCCGACGATCGAACCCATGCGGACGATCTACGAGTACGGCAGCGTCCCCGGCTGTCACGACCATGCGGTCTTTGCGATGATCGCATGGTACGAGATGGTCGGACTCTCCTGGCGAGAAACTCGCGAGAACGTAGTCGACTGGCTGCACTCCAGCGGGACGTGGGCCCGCGGCGGCTTTGAGGAGCCCTCTCCCGGCGCGCTCGTCGACACCAAACGCCACGTCTACGAGTCCGGTTACGGGTGGAAACAGGCCGCTCAAGAGGCGAAAGCGGTTATTGACCGATCACGCTGAGATCTCTCTGATCGCGTTGGGACAAAAATAATTGACGTCGGCCAGTTGTCGCGGCTTATTCGACCGTTACCGATCGGAGTGTCGTGGAGCGCTAGTCAGCGTTGCGATCACTCGTCGTTCTCGATGTCGATCGAACGCAACGTGGTGGAGCGATCGCCGTCATCGTAGATGAGGCTGACCGTACCGGATGTACCATTGGTTTCGAAGGCAACCGTGCTGCCCGCGCTTAGTGCTTTGTCGACTTGGTACCGTCCGTCGTCTTGCTCGGTAACGTCTTCATTAGTACCGTTTGCGCTGGCGTCACCACTCACGACAATATACGCAGTTCCGTCTGGAATCGCGTCACCGCTGCGGTGGGTGAACGTCGTCGTGTTCGCGTCGCTGTCGTGTTCAGCGTCGAACGACGCGCTCGGCGTCGTATCGCCGATCCCCTCACCAAGCCCGATTACGAATGTTCCGATGACGGCCGCGAGGATGACAGTAATTGCGACCATTAGGATGACACCAATGACCGGCGAGACAGCTCGCTCTTCAGTGAGTATTTGTGTAATTTTCATTATGTATACGGGTCCGGTCGATCGATTTCAACGATAAGGACATCCTAACGCCCGATCGAGCCGATCTCGTCCTGTAGATAATACTACTCACTATAGAGATATAAACGTGATGTGACACATGTAGACACCCGTCTACAAGTGGTAGGAAGGGATTACCGATCGATGTCGTAGGTATCTGCGATCGTCCGTGCTAACACACCGTCACGACGGAAGACGATGTGGACCGCGACGAACGCGTGATCGGCTGGTTCGAGGACGAATATTGCTCGTTCGTTGTCGTCATCTAAGTCGGATTCAGCTCGTTGGATGAGCGGCTCGATCGGGATCCCACCAGTGCGGATCGCCTCGATCGTCCGGCCGCCCGGTCCGTCCGCGAAGACGTACAGCACTCCGTTGGGCTCGGTGTCTGTGTTTTGGGTCACGACCGAGTGCATTCCCTCGCCCGCCGCCTGCGCGGTGTGCCACGCCTCGACGGCAGCCTCGTACATCCCCTCAACGCTCTCAGCGTAGTAGATTCGATCGGCACGATCGACCGTCGCCTCGACAACCCGTGCGGCGTCGCCGTCCCATTCGATCGTCGCGTCGACGATTGCCCCCGCGTGTAGGTCGATATCTTCGAGGGTCGCAGCGATCGGTGCGAACGCGTCCTCGTCTGCGGTTTCGGGCGCGTCGATCGCGGTGACGGCCTCCGAAAGGGAGATCAGCCGCGCGAGGGATTGATCTCGATCAACCGAGAGCACCCGGTAGCGATCGGTCGTCGTTGCGTCCATCTGTTAGGCCACCTGCGCGGCGGTTTCGCGGATTACGCTGTCGAGGATCTCCGGCAGCGTTGGGTGATACGCGCGATCCGGGAGGTCACGAACGTCTAAGCCAAGTTCGACGATTACCTGCATTGTCTTGGCCATCGTGTCCGCGTGCGCGTGCAGCCCCTGATAGCCGATGACGGTCCCCGTTTCGGCGTCGACAGTGAGCCGTGCGAGGCCGTGCGGGATGTCCTTGACTTTGAACACGCCGTCGTCTTTGGCCCACCGAGTCGCTTCAACTACCTCGTGACCAACCGCACGAGCCGTCTCGGCGGTGTGGCCGACGCGGGCGAATGGGTAGACGCTCGCGCCAGAGAACATCACGTGGTGGTGGACGTTCTCGTAGGGCTCGGGTTCTGTGCCGGCCGCCATGTCGAGGATATTCTCGGCGGCTTTGTAGCCCTGTTCTTTGGCGACGTGGAGGATCGGCTCGTGGCTGTTGACGTCGCCGATCACGAAGACCCGATCGTCGTCGACCGCCTGCATCGTGTCGCGAACCCACCCTGACCGTGGATCGAGCATGGTCGATTCGAGATTGAGCCGATCGAGATTTGGCTCTCGACCGGTGAACAAGAACAGCTCCTCGGCGTCGATCGTGTCCGCTTTTCCGTCGAGTTCGACGTGGAGCCGAACGCCGTCCTCGGTCGATTCGATCGCCTGCTCGTAGGTGTGTGTGCGGATGTCGATGCCGAACTCTTCGCGGTAGATCGCCATCAGCTCGTCACCAAAGGCCGGGTCGGCCTCGTCGAGCGGGCGTGCGTCGTGTTCGATCACTGTGAGGTCCTTGACACCCGCCTCGACGAGGTACGGCGCGAGTTCGATCCCGACGTAGCCAAAGCCCATCATGATTCCTGAGTCTGGTAGGGTCGTCGCGTCGAGGACATCTGCGCTCGTCATGTACTCGACCTCGTCCATGCCCGGGAGTTCGGGGACCTTCGGAACTGAGCCGGTTGCGATGACGACGTAGTCGGGCTCGTACGTCTCGTCGGCGACCATGACAGTCCGATCGTCGATGAACGTCGCCGGTTTGTGAATGAAGTCGACGCCGTCGCGGGCGGCCATATCATGGACGGCCCCACGGCGGTGTTCGGCGAAGCTGAGCACCTGTTCGTCTTTCGTCTCGACGACGCTCTGGAGGTCGATCGCGTGTGGTTCACCGGTCAGTCGCTCGTCGGCGCGGGCCTGATAGCGGTGGGCCGCCGCCGACAACACGGCCTTCGAGGGCATGCAGCCGTCGAGAATACAGAGCCCACCGCCCGGGTCGCCGTCGTCGACGAGCGTGAGTCGATCGATCGGCCCGTCGGGGCCGACGTGGTCTACCAACCCTTCTGCGGTTGCGACGCCGGCGCTGCCGTACGCGCCGATCACGAGAACGTGCATACCACGGCTTTGCCCGAGGGCCACTTAGTTGTAGCAGACTCCGGCGGAGTCCGCCGCCGGTCGCTGGTCAGTCACTCCGAGCGTCGCTGGTCAGTCACTCCGAGCGTCGCTGGTCAGTCACTCCGAGCGTCGCTGGTCATCGTGTCCCGGATAATCTCGCTCGAATCGATCCTCGATCGCCGGCCGATCGAAGCGGATCACCGTCGGCCGCCCGTGCGGACACTCGTAGGGATTCTCGCAGCCGTCGAGTGCCTCCAGCAGTCCGACGATCGATCCCTCGGTCAGCGACGTGTTTCCCGTCACCGACGGATGGCAAGCGAGGTCGGCGAGGAGTTCATCGGCGACATCGTCGATCGTCTCTGTGCCGCCGTCTGCGGCGGTCACAAGCGAGACAAGCACGTCTCGAAGGATCTCGGGTTCGACTGTCGCGTCGAGGATCGCAGGCACCTGCCCGACCCGGAGCCAGCGATCGTCGATCCGCTCGGCAGCGAATCCGAGTTCGGCGATCGACGCTCGGTGTTCGTCAAACAGCGCGGTCTCCCGGGCGGTGAGTTCGAGTTCGACCGGTGTCGCGAGCGCCTGGGCGGTCCCGTCGGCCGCGAACGCCGCCTGGAGACGCTCGTAGTGCACCCGCTCGTCGGCGGCGTGTTGGTCGATCAACACGAGGCCGTCCTCGCTCTCGGCGACGACGTAGGTGTCGTACAGCTGCCCGAGGACGCGAAGCGACGGCAGTGAGCCATACGTTCGCGCGGCTGTCGCATCTTCGCCGTCCAGCGTCCGCTGGGTTCCTGTGTCGGCGATCGCTGCGTGTCGACTGAGCCCTGTCGTCTCATCCGGCTGTGACGCAGCGGTATCGGTCACAGACGCGGTCGTGTCAGTCACGGACGCAGTGGTATCCGTCTCGGATGTGGTCGGAGCCGTTGGGGCCGCCGTGGATTCGGATGAGTCAGTTGCCTCTGTGGGCGATCGATCCTGCGTGGTGGCTGAATCAATCGATCTCGCTTGCGTCTCGTCTCGCACAGTTTCGTCGGTGAGGCCGTCTTTTTTTGAATCGGCCGGCCCCTGCTCAGCCTGCTTTCGCTCCTCAGCCGCCTCCTCGCCACCGAGTCCGTCGACCGTCCACGCCTGCGCGCTCTCGGGATCGATCGGTTCGGCGGTCGTACTCTGGCGATCGTCCGGTTCGGCGGTTGGCCGTTGGCGATCGTCCTCTTCGAGTGTCTCATTGTGATCGCGATCGGTGTCGACAGCCGATCCGCCGACGACTGGCTCTTCGCTGGCTGTCGGTTCAATCTCAGTCTCCGCAGGGGCCGATCGCCCGCGAGGTGCCGATGACCGTATCAACCCGGCGTCAACGAGCGACTCGGCGACCGCAGCCTGCACGGTCTTCGAGACTGCCTCCTGCTCGTCGAAGCGGACCTCGAGCTTGCGCGGGTGAACGTTTACGTCGACAGACGCTGGCGGGACCGAGACGAAGAGGACGGCGAAGGGATACCGATCGGCGGCGAGTTGGCCGCCGTAGGCGTCAACCACGGCTTCCCGAAGCGTCGCGGCCGTCACGTATCGATCGTTGACGAACGTCGCCAGATACTCGCGGGTGCTTCGGTTTGTCTCGGGGTGGCTGACGAGCCCGTGGATTCGTTCGATCGGTCCTGAATCGGGCGTTTCGTCGATCTCGATCATCGACTCGGCGACCGTTCGGCCGTAGACGGCCAAGATCGCCGATCGGAGGTCACCGTTGCCCTCCGTCGCAAAGCGCTCGCGGCCGTCGTGTTCGAGCGCGAACGCGACGTCTGGGTTCGCCAGCGCGTACTGCGTCACAACTGTCTGGACGTGATCGAACTCCGTGGCGTCGCGTTTGAGGAACTTCCGTCTGGCCGGCGTGTTGTAAAACAGTTCTTCGACCTCGATCGTCGTCCCTGTTGGACAGCCGACCGGCCGCGGCTCGCCTGCGTCGCCGCCCTCGACGCGTAGCTCCGCGCCGACGGGCTGGGCTTCGGGTTTCGATCGGAGCGTGAGCTTCGAAACCGCGGCGATCGTCGACAGCGCCTCGCCGCGAAAACCGAGGCTCGCAACGCCGGATTCGAGGTCGTCGATCGCGCGAATCTTGCTCGTCGTGTGTGGCTCGACGGCGATCGGCAGCTCCTCTCGTGGAATCCCCGCCCCGTCGTCAGCGACTCTGATCCCGTCTGTGCCGCCGCCCTCGACGGCGACAGAGATCCGCGACGCGCCGGCGTCGAGGCTGTTTTCGACGAGTTCTTTGACCACCGAGGCGGGGCGCTCGACGACCTCGCCCGCAGCGATTCGCTCGATCGTTGCCTGGTCCAGCGGCTCGATCGACCGGCGATCGTCGCTCACGGACCGATCACCGCCGCGCGTGGGCCGTTGTTCGTCGGTATTATCATTGACTACGATTCTGGGCGGCGAGCACTTGAACACGGGGTTCGTTTATCGGGCGCACGGGAGTCACACGCCCGAATCATTCGAGCGATCGTCGACATCCTCTGGACGATCGTCGACATTCTCGGATCGATCGTCGACATCCTCTGGACGATCGTCGACATTCTCGGATCGATCGTCGACATCCTCGGGTCGATCGTCGACGTCTTCGGGCCGATCGACATCCCGACGGATTCCTGTATCGGCGACCGCGACCAGCGCGCTATTGTCGCCGCCGAGGAGGATCGCTCGCCCGCCCACGTCTCCATCGACGTCACGAAGTGCGGCAAAATGGCTTCGATCGAACAGCACCGGGTTCCCCCGCTGGCCATCGACGGCGGGCGCAAGGGCATCTCCAGCACCGTCGGCATAGGCGGCGACGAGCGTCTGGATCGTTTCGGGTCGAACGAACGGCATGTCACCCAGCGCGATGACCACAGCATCGGCATCCGTGGCGGCGATCGCCTCGATCCCACGTGCGACCGACGTTGCTTGGCCGTCCGCGTAGCGATCGTTTTCGACGATCGTCACGTCGAGTCCAACCAGCGCGTTACAGACGCGATCTGACTCGTGTCCAACCACGACTGTTACGCTGGAGAGATCGGCTGCGAGCAGGGTTTCGGCGGCATGACGGACGATCGGCCGCCCGTCGACGTCGGTTACGAGCTTATTTCGATCGCCGAAGCGGCTGCTCGTTCCCGCAGCAAGGAGGAGTCCTGCAACCTGCGGCCCGTTAGTCACCGCCTCGTGGCGCGGTGGGTCGACGATCGGGAGCTCCGATCGATCCTCGTCCGTCATCATTCAACCACGGGATACGGCACGACGTCGACGGACTCGTCGGCGCTCAAGCCGCTTTCGGTCAGGACGAACCCGTCCGCCCGAGACGCGCGAGTGCTCGACGAGAGGACGCTTGGATTGAACGTCCGATCGTACACCGACAGCCCTGATCCCGTCTGTCCGAGCGGAGTGGCGACCCGATTAGCCGCATCATTCGTCAGGGTTCCGTCATTCGCGATCGTCACTGGAATCGCGTACGCGAATCCTTCGACGGGGAGTTCGACATCGGCGTCGATCCGTGCAGACATTGACGGGAGTGAGATATCCCCGCTAAAGAGCGGGCGTGCGACGAGCGTGGTAACCGCGTGTGCGCCGATCGGCTTGCCAGGAATCGCGAGCGCAACCGCGTCGTGCTCGGGAAGATCCGCAACCGCGATCGGCTTTCCGGGCCGGAGCTTCACCCGGTGGAAGAGGACATCGCCGAGTTCCTCGAGCGCACTGATGACGTAGTCTTTCTTCCCAACGCTCGTCCCGCCGGTGGTGATCACCACGTCATAGCGATCGGCGAGGGCGGCGATGCGATCGACGACCTGGTCGCGATCGTCCGGGACGCTGCCCTCGTATGTCGCCTCCCCGCCCCACGATCGGACCAGCCCGGCGAGCATCGGCGAGTCGAGATCCTGGCTGCGCCCCTCGTGGATCTCTGTGCCCGTCGCGAGTACGCCTGCGGTGATCCGCGCTTTGACTGGAACCGTCTCGCGTCCGAGATCGCCGAGCAGTATCGCGTCCTTCGGGCTGAGCCGATCGCCCGACGCAAACAGCGTCTCCCCGGCGGCGACGTTGCTCGCTTTGGCGTAGACGTATGTTCCCGGCTCGATCGCTGTGCCGGTCAACTCCCCGTCCTCGACAGTGGCCTCCTCGCGTTTGAGTACCGCGTTCGCCCCCGCCGGCAGCGGTGCGCCCGTTGCGATCGGGATCGCTTCGCCGGCCTCGATCGCGGGCGCAGTGTCCTCCGGAAAGACGTCCCCTTCGTGGACGATCAGTGGATACGACTCGGTCGCGTCGATCGCGTACCCGTCCATTGTCGCGAAGCTCTCTGGGGGACTGTCGGCCTCGGCGACGATCGGCTCCGAGAGCGTCCGTCCGGCGATCGAATCGAGTGAGCACTCTTCGGTATCGAGGCGATCGAGGACTCGCTCGCGCAGCGTGAGTACGCGCTCGGCCCCCGCCCGCCAGGTCAGCATGTCATCGTGCCCGTGGTCAGCGCCCCCCGTGGCGGATCCGTCTGACTCGGTCATCGCGATCGATCGCCCTCCGACTGCGTCTGTATGATATTTGTTGGCATTCTCGTGCGACTAACGTAGGCCGAGCGCTGTGTATAAACGATTCGGAGGCAGTGTTGTTGGCCCCATCTCGGTTCGAAGACCGATCAACACGACAACACATATATTTCCCCCCAACCCTTCGGGAAATGTATGTGTCGGGAACTAAATCGTGAGCCGGCGTGGGTTGCCGCCATTCGGCTCGCGTACCTCCGCGGGGAGGTCACCGTCGAAAGCGTCGTCGAAGAAGCGAACCTCATTCCCGGCCGTGAACGAACCGTCCAGGACATCCTCGAGACGATGGCTCGTCGCGACCTGTTGCGCGAGACGCCGATCGACGGCAAGTACGTCCCCGGTCCTGTATTGCTGAATTCCAACCGATCGAACCTCGACTTCACGAAGGCCTCCGACGGCGGCGCACACCGCTGGCAGTCGAGTGTCTAGTCGCCCGTTCGATCGCCAACCCACCCTACGTGCGTGATTTGCTGGGTTCTTGTATTTGCTTTGCGCGTGAGTGTCACACGAAGCTCGCAGGGAGTGAAACAGGCGTATTGTCGACGCGATAGCTACCAGTGCCATGCTTGATGGTGATCCTGGAGGTGGCTATCCCGAAATAACGGGGGTTTGGGGCCGCAACTACCGGCGGAGAGTAACATGAACAATAATACTTAATAGCGGAAGCTATCATATCACAAGATGTGGTTATAGTATGGTCATAGTGGCACTATATAAAATAGTCGCGGGCGTTGACGAACCGAGTCGACCGATCGGAGGTCGAGACTGATGGAGTTCAGCGGCGAGTTCGATCTGGCCGATGTACCGCCGGAGAAGGCGTGGGTCGTGCTGTCGGATCCCTACGCAGTGCGGAACTCCCTGAAGGGCTGTCGCTACATCACCCCGAAGGACGAGGACTTCAGCTTCGACACGTACGAGCCCGAGGAGGATGTCGAGACGTTACCTGACGCGGACCCGGATGATGTCGCCGCACGGGCATTTCAGGAAGGAACGGAATACGCGGCGCTGATGCAGGTTGGTGTCGGCAGCGTGAAGCCGAAGTTCGAGACGACAGTGACAATTGACGAACGCGACGAGGAGGAGTTCATCATGACCGCGACCGGGAGTGGCAATGCGAGCTCGTCGAGCTTCAGCATGAACTCTGGGATGCACATCCATCCCTCAGAAGACGGCGATGGCTCGCGGATCGAGTGGTGGACCGAAGCCGACGTTTCCGGGCGGATCGCCCAGCTCGGCTCGCGGGTCATGAATCCGGTCGCCAACAAGATTGTCGGGAACTTCTTCAAAGACATCGAAAAGCAGATGTCGGACGTTGAAGCAACCGACAGCAGCGTTACCGATCGGATCCGGAGCCTGCTGTGAATGCATGAGCGACCTCGTGCACACACCGACAACCGAACCATGACACCCCTCACATCTCACAGATCATGAAATCAGCCCCATTTGAACATCACGAACCTGAGACGGTGGCGGAGGCGGTAAGCCTGCTTGAGGCACTCGACGAGCCAACGATTCTCGCCGGCGGGCAAAGCCTCGTGCCGATGCTGCGATTTCGGCTTGCCAACCCCGACGCCGTCATCGACCTGAACCGAATCGACGAACTGGATTATCTCGAAGAGGCCGACGGGATGTTGCGCATCGGCGCGCTCGCCCGCCACGTCGACATCGAGGAGTCTGCGCTTATCGCCGATCGCTACGGCAGCTTCGCAGACGCCGCGCCGCTCGTGGCCGATCCACAGATCAGAAACCGCGGGACGATCGCTGGCTCGGTCGCGCAGGCCGATCCGAAAGGCGACTGGGCGAGCGTCCTGCTCGCACACGACGGCGAAGTTGTCGCAAGGGGCCCCGACGGCGAGCGGGTCATTCCAGCTGACGAGTTCTTCCTGCTGCCGTACGACACGACACTGGACGAAAACGAAATGATAACCGAACTGCGCGTTCCGACGCCCCTCGATCGCGAGGGCAGCGCCTATCACAAGCTCAAACGGAAAACCGGCGACTACGCGATGGCCGGCTCGGCTGTCCGGATCGTCCTTGACGAGGAGGGCACAATCGAGACCGCAGGTATCGGACTCACCGCAGTCGACATCACGAACGTCCGTGCGACCGACGCCGAGGAGTCCCTCGTCGGCGAACGCCCGAGCAAAGAGGCGTTCAAGCAGGCAGGCGAACTGGCCGCCGAGCAGTCACACCCCGAATCGGACGAACACGGCGACGCGTCGTACAAAGAACGGATGGTGAATGTCCTGACCCAGCGGGCGCTTGCTGATGCGGCCGAGCGGGCTGGACTCGTTGTCAAGCGGGTGACAGCATGAGTTCGATCACGATTCGGACCTGGAGGCGGTAAACACATGAGTACCAAAGACATCACGCTCACGGTAAACGGCGAGACGCACAGTTTGACGGTCGAACCACGGATGTTACTCATCCACGCGATCCGCGAAGAGCTCGACCTGACCGGCTCCCACATCGGTTGTGACACAGGCAACTGCGGAGCCTGTACGGTCGTGAAAGACGGCGAGGCAATCAAGTCCTGTTTGACGTTTGCCGTCCAGGCCGACGGCAGCGAGATCGAGACCGTCGAGGGCATGGAAGACCACCCGGACGCGGATGGTGGCCTCCACCCGATTCAGGAGGGCTTCGAGCAGGAACACGGCCTGCAGTGTGGCTACTGTACGCCAGGGATGATCATGGCGGGCAAGGCGATCCTCGATGAGAATCCGAATCCGACCGAAGAAGAGATCCGCGAGGGCATAAGCGGAAACCTCTGTCGGTGCACCGGCTATCAGAACATCGTCAAGTCGATCCAGTACGCGTCTGACAAACTCGACGAAAACGGAGAGGTCGCCGCCGCAGATGGCGGCCGAGCCGAGACGGACGGCGGATTTACCTGTGGCGTCGAAAACTGTTGCGGCGGGACTGGATTCGACCACACGGGAGGTGACAACGAATGAGCAGTGACTTCACAGACGGCGACGAGCCACGAGAGTTCGTCCACGACGACGACGGCGGTCCAGACCCCGAGACACACTGCGGACACGGCCGCGGTGGGATGGGCGAGGAGGTCCGCCGCAAGGAGGACAAACGCTTCATCACCGGGCGAGGCAACTACATCGACGACATCAAAAAGCCGAATATGTTGTTCTGCGATATCGTTCGCAGTCCGCACGCCCACGCGCGGATCAAAAACATCGACAAATCACGGGCACTCGATGTTGACGGCGTTGTTGCCGTCTTAACCGCCGAGGACCTCTTAGAACACGATCTGGCGACGATGCCGACGCTGATGTCGGACACCCAGGACGTGTTGGTCCGCGACAAGGTGAAGTTCCAATCCCAGGAGGTTGCAGCCGTGATCGCCGAGGATCGCTACGCCGCCCGAGATGGCGCCGACAAGGTCGTCGTCGACTACGAGGTGCTCGATCCGGTCGTCACCGCCGAGGAGGCGCTGAAAGACGACGCCCCGGTCATTCGCGACGACATCGAAGGCCAGACCGACAACCACTGTCTGGACTGGGAGACCGGCGACAAAGAGGCCACCGACGCGATCTTCGAGGAGGCCGACGTCACCGTGTCCGAGCAGATGCTCTACCAGCGGCTGCATCCCGCGCCGATCGAAACCTGTGGATCGGTCGCCGACTTCGATCCGGGCAAGGACAAACTGACTGTCCACATGACCTCACAGGCGCCCCACATCCACCGAACCCTGTTCTCGCAGGTGTCTGGGATCCCCGAACACAAGATTCGGATCGTCAGCCCAGACGTTGGCGGCGGGTTCGGCAACAAGGTGCCGATCTATCCGGGCTACGTGGTCTCAGCGGCCGCGTCATATGTGCTTGAACGGCCAGTGAAATGGATCGAAGAGCGCTCAGAGAACATCCAATCGACCGGGTTCGCCCGCGACTACGACATGACTGGCGAGCTCGCAGCGACCGAGGACGGCCGAATTCAGGCGGTTCGGACGGACGTGCTGGCCGATCACGGCGCGTACAACGCGGTCGCACAACCCTCGAAGTTCCCAGCGGGCTTCTTCAAGATCTTCACCGGTTCGTACGACGTGGATGCGGCCTACGGGTCGCTCACCGCCGCGTACACGAACTCCGCGCCGGGCGGGGTCGCGTATCGGTGTTCGTTCCGGGTGACCGAGGCAGTGTACCTCATCGAGCGGATGGTGAAGGTACTGGCCGACGAACTGGATATGGATCCTGCAGAGATTCGCCGGAAGAACTTCATCCAGCCCGATCAGTTCCCCTACGAGACACCGACGGGGTGGAACTACGACTCGGGCGACTACGAGGCGGCGCTCGACAAGGCCCTCGAGATGGCCGACTACGAGCACTACCGCGAGGAACAGCAACGCCGGATCGAAAACGATGCGGACAAACTCATCGGCATCGGCATCTCCTCGTTCACCGAGGTCGTCGGCGCGGGGCCGGGCAAGACCTGCGACATCGCGGGCGTCGAGATGTTCGACTCCTGTGACATCAGAGTGCACCCCACGGGCAACGCAACCGTTAGAGTCGGCGTCCAGACCCAGGGCCAGGGCCACGAGACGACGTTCGCACAGATCGTCGCCGAAGAGCTTGGCATGGACGTGGATAACATCACCGTCGAACACGGTGACACGGACACCGATCCGTACGGGCTCGGCACCTACGGCTCGCGGAGCACCCCTGTTGCGGGTGCAGCCGCGGCCGTCGCCGCCCGAAAGGTCCGCGATAAGGCGAAATCGATCGCCGCGAACGAACTCGAGGCCGCGGAAGCCGACATCGAGTGGGATCGTCAAAGCGGCGAGTTCCACGTCGCCGGCGCGCCGGATCGATCGATCACGATCACCGATATCGCCGCGAGCGCGTACATGAACCACCCGGCCAGCGAAGAGCCTGGCCTTGAGGCGGTCGACTACTACGACCCACCGGAGATGACGTATCCGTTCGGCTCGTACATCGTCGTCGTCGAGGTCGATCGCGAGACCGGCGAGGTCGACTTCGAGAAGTTCGTCGCAGTCGACGACTGTGGCAACCGTATCAACCCGATGATCATCGAAGGGCAGATCCACGGCGGGCTCGCACAGGGGATCGGCTCTGCGATGATGGAACACGTCACCTTCGACGACAACGGCAACGTGACCGGCGGGGACTTCATGAACTACCTGCTGCCGACCGCAAAGGAGATCCCCAACTTCGAGACCGGCCACACCGTGACGCCCTCGCCACACCACCCGATCGGCGCGAAAGGTGTCGGTGAGTCGCCGCTTGTCGGCTCGCCGCCGGCGATCGTCAACGCGGTCGTTGACGCGATGGCTCACGAGGGAATCAGCCACATCGAGATGCCGATGACGCCAGATCGCGTCTGGGAGACGCTCGACTCGGTCGGGCTGAGCCGCGATCCGTCGGATAGCTTCGAGATTGAATTCGGTGACACCGGCGCGGAACCGGCCGACGACTGATAATGTGTATTGTAGTCGCCTCCCGGATCGGTCGACCACGGACGTCGATCGACCGGCAACTCGCTACAATAGACATTATGCAGCCGCACCGGGCCGACTATTTCAGGACGTAATGACAGACACACACGGACAGACTGGCGGGGCGGATCGAACGACCGCAGACGAGCAACTGGAGCGGGCACTGGCAGACGGTGACCTCTCGGCGATCGAACAACGGCTCACCGAGCGCGGCGAGGCGTACGCGACCGCGACGGTCGTCCGCCGAGAGCCGCCCGTGTCAGCAAACGTTGGCGATCGCGCCATCGTCACCCAGGATGGCGAGCTGTACGGCTGGATCGGCGGCGTCTCGTGCGCGCAGTCGATCGTCGCCGAGCAGGCGACAGACGCAATTGCTGCGGGAGCTGCCCGGCTGATCGGGATCGCACCCGACCCCGAGGCGATCGACCGACCGGGGCTGAACGCGTTTGAAATGCGGTGTCACAGCGAGGGCGTCTTGGAGCTGTTTATTGAGCCGAATGCGCCCGATCCGACGATCGTCGTCGCCGGCAATTCGCCGATCGCGAAATCGCTCCTGGAGCTTCTGGGCTCGTTGTCGGCCAGTGTTGTCCACGTGACGACCGAAGACAAGCCCGAGAGCGACGGAGCACAGACGGTGCTCGCTGAGACAGACCCGGCGGCGATCGCCGCCGCGGTCGGGCCCGCACCGATCGTCGTCGCCGCCACGATGGGGGCGTTCGATGCGCGGGTCATCGCCGCCGGGCTGGCTGCGAACGCGCGATATATCGGTCTCGTTGCCAGCGACAAGCGGGCCGCCGAAGTGACCGAGCGCGCTGCTGAACTGGCCGACGTGGATCCAGACACCGTCGCCGAGGCCGTCACGACGCCCGCGGGTGTGTCGATCGCTGCGTACACGCCCGCCGAGATCGCGGTGAGCGTTCTTGCGGAGATCGTTGATGTCCGTGCGCGATCGGGTGCGGTCGATGCGAGCAGCGGAGCCAAAGCGGTGGACGACGAACTCGCCGCTGCGATCGACGGTGCGGAGGACGCGACAGCAATCGATGAGGACCAACAGGAGGTGATCGACGAGGACCAACAGGAGGCGATCGACGAGGATCGAACGGAAGCCGCGATCGATCCGGTCTGTGGGATGACTGTCGAGCCGGCAGACGCATCGGCGACAGCCGAACACGACGGAGCGACGTACTACTTCTGTTGTCACGGCTGTGCAGACCGCTTTGAGGCCGATCCCGAATCGTATCTTGAAACGGAGCAACCACAGGGTGTCTCTGGATGACTGACTCACCGTTCGAGGGGCTCACCGAAGCCGACCTCAGCGAGCGATTCGAGGCAAGCGACTACATTGCCGACGATCGGACTGTCACGACGGTGTATCTCGCGATCGCGCTGTCGCGGCCGCTGTTGATCGAGGGGCCGCCCGGCAGTGGCAAAACCGAACTCGGGAAGGTACTCGCCTCGTCGTTCGACACCGAGTTGATCCGGCTGCAGTGTTACGAAGGGTTGACCGCCGAGAACGCGCTGTACGAGTGGAACTACACGAAGCAGTTGCTCGCGGTACAGGCGAATCAGGGACACGTTGTCTCAGAGACAGAACCCGGCGGTGGCGCTGTAGCGAACAGTACGACACCGGGCGAGTCAGCGGACGATCCGATGTCGGTGTTCTCCGAGGAGTTCCTGCTTGAACGCCCATTGCTTCGAGCCCTGTCGGCGTCGAGCGATCGCCCACCCGTGCTGTTGATCGACGAGATTGACCGGGCAGACGAGGCGTTCGAGGCGTTCCTCTTGGAGCTGTTGTCCGACTTCCAGGTGTCGATTCCCGAACTGGGCACCGTCGGGGCTGACCAGCCGCCGATCGTCGTGCTCACCTCGAACCGAACCAGGGGGTTGAGCGACGCGCTCAAACGGCGGTGTCTGTACCTCCACGTCGAGCCCCCCTCGTTCGAAACCGAGTACGAGATCGTCCGCCGAAAGGTTCCTGAACTCGACGCCGCCGTCGCTGCAGAGGTGTGTGCGATCGTCGCCGAACTCCGCGAGGAGTCGTTCCTCAAACAGCCCGGCGTCGCGGAGACGCTCGATTGGGCGCGGGCGGTTGCGGCGCTCAGGCACCCAGACGGCGACGACGATCGGCTTTCTGTCGGCGAGATCGAACGGACCCTCGGCTGTCTGCTGAAGGAGGCCGCCGACATGAGTCAGGTCGATACCGACCTCCTCGAACGGCTGCACGAGGCCGCAGCGGGGGCCGGCGAGCGGGTTGACGTTCACCCATGACACCCGATCGCGATCGAAATCCGTTCGGCGCAAGTCTCGGGGACAGTATTCCGGACTTCGCCGCCGCCCGCCATCACTTGCGGAGTGAGTTGCTTCGATTCGCGAGTCAGCTGCGCGCCGCGGGCGTTTCGGTCCCACCCACCGGTCCGCTGGATGCCGCACAGGCGCTGGCTGTCGTCGGCCTCGGCGATCGAGCGCAGGTCGAAGCCGCGCTGCGATCGACGCTCATCACCGACTCGGCGGACCTCGACGCGTTCGACTCAGGCTTTGACTCTTTTTGGCAGCGACTGCGTGGTGGACTCGACGGGATCGCTACGGACCACGAGGGTCGGCAATCCCGCGACGGCGTTCCCGAATCTACCGACGAGGAGCAACCAAGCCAGGAGTCCGACCCAGAGACACTCCCAGACGCTCGAGTCCCTGATCTCGAACCCGGTGAAGACGATCCGGGCGGCGACATCAGGATTCCACTCGATGGCGGGCACGCGACTGCGGAGGCCCCAGCCAGCGCGGGCGATCGCGCCGCCAGACGGTACAGCGCAACCGGCGACAGCACACCTGTCGATGTCGAACACACGTCGTTGTCGACGACAGATCTCCAGTCGATCGATCGCTTCGTCGACGCGATTGCAACCTTGCCGGGTCGTCGTCGCCGGGCGGTTCGCGAGGGCAATCGCGTCGACGCCCGGCGAGCGCTCAGAGCGAGTCTCACCACGGGCGGCGCGCCGATCGTGCTGCCGGGGACCGAACCGATCGATAGCGAACTGCGCTGTTGTGTGTGTCTGGACGTGAGCGGCTCAGTGTTGGATACGATCGATCGAGCGGCACTGCTGGCCGTCGCCGCCCAACTGTGTGAGCGCTCGCGGGCATCTCGGGTGTTCATGTTCGACACCGAGCTAATCGACGTCACCGACCAGTTTTCGGATCCGGCCGGGGAGCCGGCTGCAGCCCTCCGTGAGACCGCAGTCAAGTGGGGTGGGGGGACACAGATCGGCCGCGCCTTCGAGACAATCCGTGAACAGTATCCCGATGCAGTCGATCGACGGACGGTGTGTCTCGTCGTCAGCGACGGGCTGGATGTCGGCGACCCAGACCGCCTCAGATCGTCAATCACGTGGCTGGCCAATCGGGCCGCAGCCGTGTTGTGGCTGAATCCGCTTGCGGTGTCGCCAGCCTACGAGCCGACCTCCCGCGGGATGTCGACCTGTCTGCCGTATCTCGACGGGCTGTTTGGCTTTGCGGGGGCCGCAGACCTCGCCGCGGTCGCAACCCACCTCGAACGACACGGGGCGACTGGATACCGACCGATCGACGGGCCGCTCGGCCAGGAGGGTGACGTATGAGGCGGTCACTCGTCGCAGCCATGATCGGGTGCTACCGCGAGACAGGTGCTCGCGCAGAACTCGATCGAGTCACGCTCGGCCCGTCGTCGATTCTCGTTGAGGCGACCGTGCACACAGGCGACCTCTCGATCCCGAGCGCGGGACTCGCACATCGGCCGGCCGGCGAGCCGATCGACGCGAGTGCGTACCCGGTGTCAACGCTGTTGTCGGCCGCAGTCGGCTCTACGAGTGTGCCCGACGAACTCGTCGGCGACGTGCCACGGGCGATCGGGCTTGCGACACTGAACGCGATCAGCGCGCCGTTTCTCGACGTGACGACCGGCGATCCGATGGAATCGCTGTCGGCCTCGGTCGATCGGATTGCGACAGTCGGGCTGTTTCGCCCGGCGTTTCGGAAGTTCGGCGCCTGCGACGTGCGGGTGATCGAACGCCGAGATGTCGCCGCAGATTCGATCGAGCACCCCACAGACGTGTCAGTCTCGCTGTTTCAGCCTGACGCGGCACAGGAAGCAATGGCAGACGCCGAACTCGTCTTCGTTACGGGTTCGACACTCATCTACGGCGGGCTCGAGCGCTATCTATCGATCGCACCGGACACGGCAACGACGGTCGTCATCGGCGCAACGGCATCTGGCTTCCCCAAGCCGCTGTTTTCGGCGGGCGCAGACATTGTGGCCGGCGTCGTTGTCGACGACCCCGATCGTGTCCGCGAGATCGTCCTCGAGGGCGGGTGCGGCACAGAGCTTCACGAGGCGGGCGTCCGGAAGGTGTATGCCCGTGCACAGCGAGACAAACCCATCACCGATTCTACTCACCCATGACACGAAGGAACTGGAGCGTACCGGAGACGGAAGTCGTACAGCGCGTCCGCGATCGACTGGATGCGGACGGAACGGATGTCCTTGCGACGGTTGTCCGCGTCGAGGGCAACGCCTATCGCCGTCCCGGCGCGAAGATGCTGCTCGACGCCGCGGGAGCCGGCACCGGCAGCATCACCGCCGGCTGTCTGGAGGACGAACTGCTCCGCGTCGCTGACGAGGTTCGCGAGGAGGGCCACCCACGGGTCGTCACCTACGACCTCATGGAAGACGACGAGGAGGACGTTTGGGGCCTCGGTGTGGGCTGTAACGGTATCATCGAAGTCCTCTTAGAGCCGTTGACCGAGACGTACCGCCCGGCGATCGACGCTTTCGAAGATGGCCGCGACATTGGTGTTCTCACGGTGATTTCATCCGAACACGACTCGCTCTCTGCGGGCGATCGCTGCTACTACGATCCCGCTTCCGATCGGTTCGAAACACCCACCGGAGACGCAATCGGAGACCCCGAGGGTGCGATTGACGACGTCGAGGGCGCGATTGACGACGCTGAGGGCGCGATCGACGACAGTGACACGCCGGACTGGCCGATCGACCAACTGACCGACCCCGCCGCCGAGTTGGCTCGTCTCGGGAAGGCAGATACAGTGTCGGTGACCGTCGACGGCGAGTCGATCGCCGTGTTCATCGACGGACTCGCCGCGCCAGACGAACTCGTCGTCTTCGGAACGGGCCACGACGTCGGTCCAGTGACAGAACTGGCGGCGAAAAACGACTTCCGAGTGACGGTCGTCGGCTTCCGAGGGGCGATCGATCTCGCAGAGAAGTTCCCCGCCGCAGATCGAACGGTGACGACCGCTCCAGCGTCGATCGACGAGAATCTCTCCCTGGACGAGCGAACGTACGCGGTCGTGATGACGCACAACTTTGTCGACGACCAGCTGACAGTCGAGACGCTGTTGGATTCGTCGGTACCATACATCGGGCTCATGGGACCTCGCGAGCGCTTCGAGCAGATGCACGAAGCGTTCGTCGAGGCGGGGCGGACGCTGTCTGCGGCGGATCGATCGCGGCTGTACACCCCGATCGGCCTCGACCTCGGCGGCGGCTCGCCGTACCAGATTGCCCACAGCATCGTCGCAGAAGCGCTCGCGGTGTCGAACGACCGCGATCCGACGCACCTCAAAACCCGGAAGGGACACATCCACGAGCGAGTGTCGATCGAGCCGTCGAGTTGAACACCCCGATGATCGCCGTGGCAATCTGACAGCACGCGATTGGCGGCGATCACTTCGCGAAAACTATGTATATGCTATTCACATAGGCTACAACAATGGGAAACCTGACCGATACGAAAATCTCCGAAAAGAACCTCACGACAGTCCCAAAACCAGTGCGGAACTTCCTCGATCTCAAAGAGGGCGACCGTGTCGAATGGCACGTCGAAGACGGTCGTATCGTGGTCAAAAAACGCGAGCAGTGAGTCGCCGCAGCATTACTTGATGACGAACACCGGAACGGGCGCATTGTCGACGACCCGATCGGAGACGCTCCCGAGGCTCTCGAGCTTTTCGCGCGGTGTTTTGCCGTGCGTTCCGATGACGATCACGTCGATGCCGTGTTCGTCGGCGTAGCGGACGATCGCCTTGTCGGGAGTTCCTTCGACGATCGCAGACTCGCTTTCGACGCCCGCCGTCTCGGCTCGGTCTGCAACCGTCGCGAGGGCGGCTTCGCCCTGCTCGCGGAGGTCGCTGGACACGTCCGTGCGGAGTTCCTCGGAACTCGCCTGGACGATTCGTCTGTCAAGGACGTACAGCGCGTGGATGGTTGCGTCGTTGTCTTTCGCGAGCGGAATCGCGTGTGTGAGCGTGTTTTCGACCGTTTTGCTACCATCGGTCGGGATGAGAATTGAGTCGTACATTGTGTATTGTCTTTGGACCGATTGGGAATTAAATACCGCCCCCGATCGTAGCCAATCGAGAATCCTTCTACGCAGTCAGCCCGATCGATCCGGTGGCTCCGCCCCGGTGTCTTCGAGTGACTCCTGCCACGACTGTACTTTCGCCATGAGCTCGATCGGGGATGTTTCGTTGACGTCGATCCCCGCCAACTCGGCCACGACAGACTCGGCTTCGGGATCGAGGCCAGCGTTGGACTTCTTCTCGTTGCTCTCTTGTCGATCGGTTTCGCGATCGCCGCCTGCAGGTCCACCGTTGGTTGCCGCCTCAGCACGCCCTGTCGTGAACTGTCCGCTTGCGAGATCGAAGACGGCCTGCACGGGTTCGCTTCCCTCGCCGCCTCTGGCCTCGATCGCCTTCTCCTCGCGGAGCCGATCGAGCACGTCGCCGGCCCGATCGACAACTGGGGCGGGCACGCCGGCGAGATCAGCCACGTGGACGCCGTAGGAGCGATCGGTCGGGCCGTCTCGGACCGTCCGCAGGAAGGTCACGTCGCCGTCGCGCTCATCGACGTCGATGTGGACGTTTTCGACCCGTGGGAGGTGTTCGGCGAGCGTCGTGAGTTCGTGGTAGTGGGTCGCAAACAGTGTCTTCGCGCGGATCTCGTTGTGGAGGTACTCGGTGGCCGCCCAGGCGATCGAGATGCCGTCGTAGGTGGCGGTCCCGCGGCCGACCTCGTCGAGGATCACGAGCGACTCCTCGGTCGCCGAATGAAGGATGTTCGAGAGCTCCTGCATCTCGACCATGAACGTCGATCGCCCCTGGGCGAGTTCGTCGAGCGCGCCCACGCGTGTGTAGATCCCGTCGACGACGCCGATCGTCGCCTCGCGGGCGGGCACGAAGCTCCCTGCCTGTGCGAGCAGCGTGATGAGCGCGGCCTGCCGCATATACGTCGACTTCCCGCTCATATTCGGCCCCGTGACGAGCAAGAGGCGGCGATCGCCGCCCAGTCGGAGATCGTTCGGGACGAACTCCGTCGTCGTCTCGACGACCGGGTGTCTCCCCGCCTCAATCTCGATCGTCCCCGGCTCCGTGAGTGTCGGTCGGGTCCAGCCGCGTTTGGCGGCGTGTGTCCCGAAAGAAGCGAGCGCGTCGATCTCCGCGAGCGCACGCCCGACGTCCTGCAACAGCGCCGATCGATCGGCGACCCGTTCGCGAAGTTCCTCGAAGAGTTCCCGTTCCAGTTCGCCACGGACCTCCTCGAGTCGAAGGATCTGGCGCTCGCGTTCGGCCAGTTCGTCGGTGACGAACCGTTTCGAGTTCTTCAGCGTTTTCACGTGCGTGAACGAGTCGGGCACGTCGTCGGCTTCGGACTTGCCGACCTGAATGTAGTAGCCGTCGGTCGTGTTGCGATCGACGGTGACGTGGGTGAGCCCGTACTGGCGTTTGACACGATCGGCCAGCCCGTTGATCCACTCCAGTGCTCCGTCGTGTTCGTCGATCAGCTCGTCAAGTTCGTCATCGTAGCCGTACGCGAACAGTCCGCCCTGTGTGACGGTTGCCGGTGGCTCTTCGGCGATCGCCGCCTCGAGCTCTGCGGCGAGCGCTTCGGTGGCCTGTCGATCGGGCCGGTCGACGATCGCCGAAAGCGGCGAGTCCGCGAGTTCGGTGTCCGCAATGTCATCGGCCAGCTGTGGGAGGATCGACAGCGTCGTTGCGACCGACGTGAGATCGCGGGCGTTGGCGCTTCCGCTTGCGGCCATGCTCGCGAGCCGTTCGAGATCGTAGCCCCCAGACAGTCGATCGCGGATTCGATCGCGGGCCAGCGCGGCGGATGCCAATGCCTCGACGGCGTCGTGGCGACGCTGCAACGCGGCTCGATCGCAGCTTGGCCGGGTGAGCCACTCCCGAAGCAGCCGTGTGCCGGGAGCGGTGACGGTGTGGTCGATCGTCTCGAACAGCGATCCCGATCGATCCCCGCGCATCGTCTCGACGAGCTCAAGATTTCGCTGGGTGGTCGCATCGAGGGCCACCCCAGAATCGTCTGCGTACGCCTGCAACCGCGTCATCGACTGGGTGACCCCCACACCGGTCGCGTCGACGTACGACAACACGGCGCCAGCGGCGGCGATCGCCACCGTTGAATCAACCCCAATGCTGTCGAGGGTCTCCTCGCCGAAAGTCGATCGAATCGCGTGCGTCGCCCGTCCAGGGGCGAACGCGTTCGTCTCGTGCAGTGTTACTGAACTGTCGAGGTCCTCTCGGATTCGACTCAGGAAGTCGTCGTCGTTTCGCAGCCCCGGCCCGGGAAGGAGTTCGGCGGGGGCAAATCGGTACAGCTCAGCGTGGGCGTCGTCGATCGTCTCGACTTCTGTGAGGAGAAACCGGCCAGTCGTTACGTCCGCAAATGCGAGGCCATACGGGCCGTCGGTGTTGTCGTCTCCTGTCGCAACTGTCCCAGCCGCGACGATCCCCGCGAGGTACTGTGCGGCCGCGTCGGTCGTCTCAAGCAAGGTCCCGGGGGTGACTGTCCGGACGATCTCGCGGTAGATCTCGCCGTTGTCGGTTTCACGCTGATCGGCCACCGCAACCCGGTAGCCGCGCTCGACGAGTGCTTTGAGATACGGCGTGAGCTCAGAGAGCGGCACGCCCGCCATCGGGTACGACGAGCCGTGTGAGGACTTCTGTGAGACTGCCAGATCGAGCACGTCGCCGACCGTCTCGGCGTCATCGGCGAAGAACTCGTAGAAATCGCCGCACTGCATCGCCAACAGATCGGCGTCGCTGTCGGCTTTCAGCGACAGGAACTCCCCGACGATTCCGTCTGCCATAGTCGTGGTGTTCGTGCCGCCGAATAAAACGCTGCGGGTCGGCGATCGCGCGGTGCGATCGCACCGCAGCTGTCCGGGTGATCTGTCCTGCACACCGCACCACCCACCTATATCATCGATCGCGGTTGAACTACCACCAAGACATGTTCGGAACGAGTGGCGTTCGTGGGCGGTTCGGCGAGGAAATCACCGCGGGGCTGGCGCTGTCCATTGGTCGAGCGCTTGTCGCCGACGGGGCCGATCGGGTCGTCGTCGGACGCGATCCGCGAACGACAGGCCCGTTGCTCGCGGACGCGCTGGCGGCTGGAATCCGCGAGTGCGGCGGCGAGGTCACAGACGTGGGGATGGCGTCAACGCCGACGATCGCCCGCAGCGTCGCCTGGGCCGATGCGGACGCGGGTGTCTCGATCACCGCCTCGCACAACCCGCCCACGGACAACGGAATCAAACTATGGACGCCGTCGGGGATGGCCTTCGACGCCGATCGGCGTGCCCGGATTACGGAACTCGTCGAGGGCGAGTCCTTCGAGCCCGCCGCCTGGGACGCGGTCGGCGATCGCGAGTTCTTCGAGGGGGCGATCGACCGCCATGCCGCGGCGATCGCTGCGGCGGTCGATCCCGTTGACGGGCTTCGGGTACTCGTCGACATCGGCAACGGCGCCGGCGGTGTGACAGTCCGCGCGTTGCGGTCGATCGGCTGCACAGTCGAGACGCTCAATGAGGGTCCAGACGGCCGGTTTCCAGCACGACCAAGCGAGCCCACCGCGGAAAACTGTACGACGCTGGCAGCAGCGGTCGCCGCCACGGACGCCGATCTCGGGATTGCCCACGACGGCGACGCCGATCGGATGATGGCCGTCGACGAGACTGGCTCGTTCGTTCCCGGTGACGCCCTGTTGGCGCTGTTCGCCCGCGATGTCGCCGACGCGGGCGATCGGGTCGCGATGCCGGTGAACACGAGCCTCGCGGTCGAGGACGCGTTGGCCGCGATCGACGCATCCGTGGTTCGCACGCGAGTTGGTGACGTCTACGTCGCAGAGGCCGCCCGCGAGGACGGCGTTGTCTTCGGTGGCGAACCCAGCGGTGCGTGGATCTGGCCCGCGGCGACGCTGTGTCCGGACGGGCCGTTCGCTGCCGCCCAGCTGGCCGCATTTGTCGATCGTGTGGGCTCACTATCAGATGCGGTCGGAGCGATCGAACAGTACCCGATTCGGCGTGAGAGCCACGAAACGACCGCAAAGGCCGCAGTCATGGAGACGGTCGCCGATCGGTTGACCGCGGCGTACGATTCGGTCTCAACGATCGACGGCGTTCGTGTCGAAACCGACGACGGGTGGTTCCTCGTCCGCGCCAGTGGGACCGAGCCGATCGTTCGAGTCACTGCGGAGGCACGGACCGACGATCGCGCAGACGAACTCGCGGCCGTTGGGCGATCGTACGTGACGACTGTGATCGAAGAGAAGGCCTGAACAGTTCGAAGCGTTCCCTGATCCAAACCGTGCGGATAGCCGAACGATATTTCCGATCGGTCCGTGACCCAATTGTATGGACGCCGTGATCATGGCCGCCGGAAAGGGAACCCGGATGCGGCCGTTGACCGAAACGCGCCCGAAGCCGCTGTTGCCCGTCGGGGGCACGACGTTGCTCGAACGCGTACTGTCACAGTGTGTCGGACTCGTCGATCGGTTTGTGCTCGTCGTTGGCTACGAGCGTGAATCGATCGAGGCGGCGATCGGCGATACCTTCGAGGGTATCCCAGTCGCGTACGTTGAACAGGCCGAGCGACTCGGGACCGCCCACGCGATCGGCCAGACCGAAGACGTGGTTTCAGGTCCGTTTCTCGTACTCAATGGCGATGTCGTGGTCGATCGAGACGTCATCGAACAGCTCGCCGCGGCCGAGGGTCACGCGATCGCGGTGACGACCGTCGACGATCCCTCCTCGTACGGTGTTGTCGATACTGAAGACGACGAGGTCACGGCGCTGTACGAAAAGCCCGACGACCCGCCGTCGAACCAGATCAACGTCGGGCTGTACGCGTTTCGACCGAGTGTGTTCGACGCGATCGATCGGACCGAATCGAGCGAACGCGGCGAGTACGAGATCACCGAGTCGATCGAACACCTCTTGACTGCCGGCGAACGCGTCGCAGCCGTCGAGTACGACGGCACGTGGCTTGACGTCGGCCGGCCGTGGGAGCTACTGGCCGCCAACGAGGTTCTCTTGAGCGAACTCGACGAGGCTGGTGAGCCAGCCCAGCGCCTCGACGGCACCGTCGAGGACGGTGCGACGCTCAATGGTCCGGTGGTCGTCGAGGACGGCGCACGCGTCCGATCGGGCGCGTACATCAACGGGCCGGTGATCGTCCAATCAGGCGCGGACGTGGGGCCGAACTGCTACGTCCGCGGGGCAACCGTCGTCGGCGAAGACGTCCGGATCGGCAACGCGGTCGAGGTCAAAAACTCGATCATCATGGCCGACACCGCGATCGGCCACCTCTCGTACGTCGGCGATTCGATCCTCGGCGAAGACGTGAACTTCGGCGCTGGGACGATCGTCGCGAACCTCAGACACGACGGGGAGTCGGTGCGGATGACCGTCAAAGGCGATCGCGTCGACACGACTCGGCGAAAGCTCGGCGTCGTGGTCGGCGATCGAACCAATACCGGGATCGATACCAGCTTGAACGCCGGGGTTATCCTCGGCGTCGGGGCTCGGACAGGCGTTGGCGAGGCTGTGACGCGCGATCGAGACGGCGAATAAAAAGCCGAAAGCGGCTGTGCGATCCGTACAAACCCGCTGAGCCGTCACCAGGTCAGTCCTTCGTAGATAATCCCGTCTCGGCGATCGATCGCCCGCCGACCGTCAACGACGACGGGCGTCGCCATCGTGTCGAAGGCATCGTCGAGCGCAGCGATCTCGTCCCACTCGGTGACCACGAGCGCGGCGGCCGCGCCGTCGACAGCCGCTTCCGGGGAGTCCACGTACTCGATGTCGGGGAACTGCTCGCGCATGCGATCGCTCGCAACGGGATCGTAGGCGACGACCGTCGCGTCGCGTTCGAGCAGTCCCTCGATGACTGGAATCGATCGAGCGTTCCGGATGTCATCGGTCCCCGGCTTAAATGAGAGCCCGAGGACGGCGACCCGCTCGCCCGCCACGTCGACGTGGCGATCCATGAGCGAGAGAAGCTGCACCGGTTGTCGATCGTTCACTGTCACGGCCGCATCGAGCATGACTGGGTCGTACCCCTTCGCGCGGCCGGCCGCGGCGATCGCACTGACGTCTTTCAAAAAGCAAGATCCGCCCCAACCAAGCCCCGATCGGAGGAACCGCGCACCGATCCGATCGTCCAGGCCGATCGCGTCGGCGACCTCGTAGCTGTCGACGCCGTAGGCTTTACAGATGTTGCCGAGTTCGTTGATGAGGCTGACCTTCGAGGCGAGGAACGCGTTGTTCGCGTACTTGATCATCTCCGCCTCGCGAATACCCGTCTCCACGACCGCGGTATCGGCGTCGGAAGCCTCGACGAGCGAGTCGAACACCGCGTTGAGCCGATCGACCGCGAACTCGGTGTCGGTGCCGAAGACCACCTTGTCGGGATGTCTGAAATCCTCGACCGCAGTGCCCTCGCGGAGGAACTCGGGGTTCATTGCGACCTCGAAGTCCCCCCCGCGTGTGAGGTCCCCGCCGGCCTCGACGGCCGGCGCGACGACCGTCTCTGTGGTCCCCGGGATGACGGTGCTTTTGACGACCACGAGGTGCCGATCGGATTTGCTCGCGAGCGTAGCGCCGAGGGTTTCGGCGGCCGCCTCGATGATACTCGTGTCGTTGCTGCCGTCCTCGTTGGATGGCGTCGGTAGCGCGAGGAACGTCACCTCCGTGTCCAACAGGTCCGCGTAGTCCGTCGAGGCGGTGAGCCGATCGCCCGCGTGGGTGCTGACGAGGTCCTCAAGGCCTGGCTCGTGGATCGGCGGCGTGCCCGCGTTGAGTTGCTCGACGATCGACTCGTCGATGTCGATATTCACTACCTCGTGGCCCAGGTCGGCGAAACACGCGGCGATCGTCGTGCCGACGTAGCCGCTGCCGACGATTGACACTCGCATGTCGGTTACTCAGCAGCCGCCGCGTCGGTCAGGCGCTCTTCGGCCTCGTCGCGGTCTTCTGGGTAGCCGATGTCGAGGCGCCAGCCGTCGATCGGGATCGCGTCGATCGTCCGCCCTGATTGGATCAGCAGATCGATCGCCTCGCTGATCTCGTATTCGCCGCGGTTCGACGGCTGGACGAGGTGACATGCGTGGAAGATCGCGGGCGTAAACGTGTAGAAGCCGGTCATCACGAGGTTCGATGGCGGATCATCTGGTTTTTCGATCACGTCGGTGATCTCGCCGTACTTGTTCGTATCACAGACGCCGTAGCGGCTCGCGTCCTCCCAGTCGACCTCTTCGACAAGAAACGCTGCATCAGCGCGATCTTCTTCCTGACGCTTGACAACGTCGGCGAGGTTGGCCTGGAAGATGTTGTCTCCGAGCATCAACATGAAGTCGTCGTCGATGTACTCCTCGACGGTGAGTAACGCGTGCGCCAACCCAGACTGGTCACGCTGGTGGGCGTACGTGATCGGAACGCCCTCGAACTCGTCGCCGTAGTGTTCGATAATGTTCTCTTTGAGGTATCCCACGACAACGACGAATTCGTCTGCGCCGAGCTCGGCAAGCTGTTCGAAACAGTGCGTAAGGATCGGCTTGCCGGCCACCTCGACCATTCCTTTCGGTTTGTCCTCGGTCAGGGGACGGAGACGCGTCCCCTTTCCTGCGGCGAGCACAACTGCTTTCATTGGTACGTAAATCGACACCATCGATCGGAATATATCTTTGCATGCAATCGATACGAAGCCAGTTTTGATGTACAATGCCGCCGAACAGCCGCCCATGAAACTCGGGATCGTCTCAGATACGCACGACAACCTCGACCTGGTCGACGCGGCAGTTTCGACCTTCCAAACGGCGGGCGTCGACGTCGTCATCCACTGCGGGGACTTCATTGCACCGTTTGCAGTTTCCCGGCTCAACACGGACGCTTTCGACGTCTACGGCGTTCGCGGAAACAACGACGGCGAGGAGTCGATCGGCCCGGCGATCGACGAGTTCGGAACCTTCTGGGGCGAGTGTGGCACGGAAACGTTCGATGGTACGTCCGTGGCCGTCTATCACGGGACGAGTCCAACCCTGACAAACGCCCTCGCCGACTGCGGCGACTACGACTTCGTCTTCCACGGTCACACCCACGAACACGGGGCCTGGACGCACGGTGAAACCGTTCGCGTGAACCCCGGCGGATTACCCCTGTCGTTTGCCGACGACGCGTTCCACGTAGCGATCGTTGACACCGATCGATCGGGACTCGACGCTGTCACGCACCACGAACTCCCGTAGCAATTCACCCGCGAAAATAGACCCGAAGTATCGCCAATTAGTCGTCCGCCGAGTGCGGGACAACTCGCTTTCGGAGCCCCTCGAAGAGACTCTCTAACCCGACGCCCAGTCGATCGTCCGTGATTGCCATGCTGTCGGCTTGGCTCTCTCGATCGGTGATCGCACGGATTGCGTCGATGTTTTCGGGGACGACATCAGCTTCCTGGTGAATCGACTGAAAGAGATACAGATCACGGCCGTCAGTGGAGATCGAGTCTGCCCAGATGCAGTTCTCCCAGAGGTCTCCCCGCGGCCGCCCGGTGTCCATCGCGAACTCCTTGAGCTTCCCGGTGCCATCGATTCCGGCTTTTTGTGGCACTAAAAACAGCCGCGACTCCGCGGAAAGAAGCTCGCGTACCTCCGCTGCAGACGGCTCGCTTTCGAGAGTGATATTGACGCTGTGGAGGTGCATAAGCGTCGCTGGGACCTTCACGCCCAGTGTGTCGATGTCCACGTCTGGGTAGATCGTGTTCACGTCTGGGCCGTGGTGGGACGGGACGGTGATCGGGTCGGGCAGAATGTCGTTGATCGGGCCGCGATCGACCTGGCCTGGATCGCCGCCGCGGCGGATGAGCGTCACTCGCGCCTTCTCGACGCCGTACGTCTCTTGCAGCGGCGCGAGCAGACGCGACAGCCCGGTCGTGTTACAGGAGACGACCCGAACCACGTCGGCGTCGATCGCATCGTCGTAGTTCGCCCGCGCGACGAAACTCGTGTCGACAACATCGGCATCTTCTCCGCCTTGCAGGATTGCAGGAGTCTCGTACTGCCGATACAACTCACAGTTCGCCGCCCCGATTCCTGAGGGGGTGGCGTCGACGATGACATCACTGGCGATGATCAGATCCTCGACTTCGCCGGCGAGGTCGATGCCCGCCTCGGCGAATCGATCGGATCGCTCCGGGATTGCCGCGTAGAGTGGGTACCCCTTCCGGACAGCGGCTTCGGCCTCGTAGTTTGGCTGGGTCTTTGCAACACCGGTGAGCGTCATGTCGGGCTGGGCACCGATCGCGTCGGCTACGCGCTTGCCGATCGTGCCGTACCCATTGACGCCGACGCGTATCATATCTACACCTCCCCAAGCCCAGGATATAATTCTTTCGAGGATTTTGAAGAGAAATTAACTCCGCGGCGAGTAATGGATTGTCTCGTTTGCCGCAGCCTGACTCGGCAGATTAGATCGCCCCAGCGAGGAGAACCCCTATGTCGATCGCCCCGAAATCAGGAGCCATGAACGACCACGATATCCCGTTGGCGCTTGCTTCTGCAGCCGACACCGCGATCGGACAGTGTCTGAACCTCTCGGCTGACGAATCCTGTCTGATCGTGACCGATGACGCACGAGCGCCGATCGGAACCGCGCTCTATGCGGCTGCAGCCGACGTGACAGACGACGTGTCGATCGTACGGTATCCCCCAGGCACACAACACGGCGAGGAGCCGCCAGCCGCCGTCGCCGCGGCAATGACCGCGGTCGATGCCTTTCTCGCACCGACGACGAAGAGTCTCAGCCACACCCGCGCTCGCGGGAACGCAACCGACGCAGGTGCTCGTGGATCGACCCTCCCTGGAATTACTGAGGCGGTGTTCACAACCGGGCTGGACGCTGACTACGAGGCGATCGCCGATGAGTGTGCTGACCTCCTTGCGACGATCGGTGACGCCGAAGAAATCAGGGTCACGTCCCCGCAGGGCACAGACATCACGTTCGAACCGGGCGATCGCGAGTGGCTCTCAGATACCGGATTGGTCCACGAGCCCGGTGACTTCTCGAACCTCCCGGCCGGCGAGGTGTTCATTAGCCCCGAAACAGCGACGGGCCGCTATGTCGTTGACGGAACGATGATGCCCTACGGCCGGCTCGATCCAGATCAGACGCTGTCGTTCGAGGTCGAAGATGGCTACGTGACGGCGGTGTCCGACGACGAGGTTCGGTCACAGATCGAAACCGCCGCCGAGACGGTCGGCCGGGACGCGTACAACCTCGCTGAGTTGGGAATCGGGACCAACGTCGGCGTCACCGACCTCGTCGGGTCCGTATTGCTCGACGAGAAGGCCGCCGGCACCGTGCACATCGCGATCGGCGACGACGCTGGGATCGGCGGCGACACCGACGCCCCGCTGCACCTCGACGGCATTTTGACTGACCCGACGGTGTACGCCGACGGGGAGCCGATCGAGCTACCGTCACCGTCGCCAGCAGAATAACCGACCTCGCCACCGTGACACCAAGACACAGCGTAATCAGCTCGCCACCGAGACAACAGGACACAGCGTAATCAATTCGCCACCGAGACAACGGCACGCACAGAGTCCGCACAAGCGCGCTTTTTTACGCGTTCGCCGGATAGACGGCCGCATGAGCGAGATTCACGCCGGCGATCGGATTACCGTCGCCTGTCCGGCCTGTTCGCCGGACGAAGCCGTCATCCACGAGGTTCTCAAACCGGGTGGGACAGTGACTGTCAGGTGTATTGACTGCCACCACGTCCACAAAACACAGATCGAGACCACGGCCGACATCGAAGTCGCTGTTGTCGTCTCCCAGGGCGAGGAGTCATTTCACACGCGGCTTGAGGCCGATCCGGACGAGACGATCGAGGCCGGTGACGAGTTCATTGTCGATACCGACGAGGCGATCCACCAGGTTCGGGTGACGTCGATCGAGATTGGCGACGATCGCCGGACGGAGCACGCGACAATGAGCGAGGTCGACACCGTCTGGACCCGCGTGGTCGACAACGTGAGCGTCAACGTGACGCTGCATCCGAAAGATGGCAACCGGGATCAAACGAGAAGTCTCACAGTTCAGGTTCCTGGTGACTACGAGTTTCGTATCGGCGAGACCGAATCCTTCGGCGAGGAAGAGTTCGAGATCGAAGGCATCTTCATTCGTCGAGAGGTCGACGGCTATCGCTTCGACAAACTCGATCACGAGGGTGATATGGTGTTTGCAAAGGACATCAAACGGATCTACGCGCGTGACGAGACGACAACCGCGTGGTCGGCGTGGTGACGACGGATACGGTACCACGTCGCGGGGCGCTCGGGAGCGTGCAGTTGATTAGCCTCGATCGCTGAGTGCCTCTAATGGATCGTTCGACCCTCCGGGAGGACATGATCGACAGCCTCGAATACGGGCTGGAGCAACCGCTCTCGGGCGCGGTGTTGACCGCGCTTCGATCGGTCCCCCGTGAGGCGTTCGTCCCTGAGTCGCCATACCAAAACCGCAGCAGTGAGGTCGAGGGAACTCGCGTGCTTGCCCCCGGAACGGTCGCGGCGCTGTTCGAACCGCTGTCACTGACGCAGGGCTGTTCGGTCCTCATCGTCGGCGCGGGCGTGGGGTACACCGCCGCGATCGCCGCCGAACTGGCCGGCGAAACCGCCGTCCACGCGATCGACATCGATCGATCGCTTGTCCACCGCGCTCGAACGAACCTCGCAGATGCCGGCTACGACGGCGTCCTCGTCGATCGAGCCGATGGCGCGAACGGGTTCGCCCACTACGCGCCGTTCGATCGCATCCTGATTGAAGCGGCGGTGGTCCGTCCCCCGACCGCGCTCCAATCGCAACTGGCTCCCGGCGGACAGATCGTGTTTCCGAAGGGTACTGGCGCCGGCGAGCAGCCAATCGTCGCGATGGAGGCCGATGATGACGGCAGCCTCCGATCTGTTGGAGAGTTTGGCACCGGCCAGTTCCGGCCACTGCTCGCCGCGAGCGAACGATCGAGGAGCCGGCCACGAAATCGGATGCACCGCGAAGACGCCGAGTTTGCCGAACAGGGCTATTTTGCAAAACACGGTTGGGAACACGAGTGGATCGACTGGGACGATCGGCTGTAACCGGCCGATCAAAGCAGTTAGATGCCCACAACGCGTATTTGTGGCGTGTCCGAACGCGAAGGATCTGTCGGGGCCGAGGAGGGTGTCGGAGCCGAGGAGGGTGTCAGGGCAGACCCTGAACCTGAGACGGAGAGCGACGGAGAGGGGAGTGAGCCGATCGATCCCGAGTCGATCGATCTTGAGGAGCTGTCGATCAAAGAGCGGATCGTGCTCGCGACCATTCAGCGCCCGACAACGGCGTTTGTGTTGGTGTTGTTACTGTTGATCGCGTTCACGTTTTTAATCGCGTTTTTGATGTACGTGGCGTTCGCCGTGACCTGACAGATGGTCCCAGCTACGCGTCGTTGGGATGAGTCAATTCGTAATCGCTCGCCCAATTAATTGCGGGGTGGTCGATCTTCGATTCGAATCTGAGCTCCATCTTCTGAACAGTGGCCTCCTCGATTGGAATCCAATACAGTGTCTCTGTCGGTGGATACCGAACTAGAAACACGTCGATACGACCGGTATATGGCTTTTCGTGGTAGTCTCCGTTCTTTGTGGTCTGTGAGTGGGTATTGAATCTGATAGTGTGTTCTTTGTTTTGCCAGGCGGTCTTGCACTGAACTCGATGTAATTGGTCGCCATCGTCAGCGATCAGGTCGTACGGGTCGTTATCTCCGAAAGGGACTGAGACGCTGTATCCTAGTTCGATCAACGTGGTGAGTGCTTTGGCCTCAGTCTCGTCTCCAATATCTTTCGTATTTCCAGTCGACGGTCGCATCGTCACAATGAACAGATGCACCGTCTGATTAGTCAAAAATTGATTCCCTGGTCGTGTTTGATACTATCTTTAATCAGCGAGAGAATCCCGCCGTTCACGGCGGGCGAGGATGTCACGCAAGAGCGGCCGAGGCGGGATTTGAACCTCACTCGCTCGGCTGCGCCTCGCTCCCTGGTTCAAATCCCGAGTTCGTTGCACATTGATTTCAGTCATTGTTCGCGACACGCAATGCAGTCGCTCACAGATTTGAAATCAAAGAAGCGCCCGAGGCGGGATTTGAACCCGCGTCACAACCGTGACAGGGTTGTATGATGGGCCACTACACCACCCGGGCAATAAAGACAGCGCCCGAGGCGGGATTTGAACCCGCGTCACAACCGTGACAGGGTTGTATGATGGGCCACTACACCACCCGGGCACGCTGTCTTATCGCATCCTATCGTATCCGGGAGGTACAAATAAGGCTTACCATCCGACGGCAGCGTGCGGATCGCTCCCGACCCAGCCGTTCGCAAAGGTTTTTATTAACTCTCCACGTGAGTACAGCTATCACGATCGCACCGTGGTCCGAGAGCGCCGCTGCCCAGCGACGCTTGACAAAGATTAAATGGACGGGTCCAATAGAGACCTGTAGTATCTCGTGATAGCCGTTTCTTCCCCCAGCCAAACGCACCTATGGTAGACGTAAGCCAACACGAATTAGTACCGGAACACATCCTGCTTGACGACGATTCGGAAGTCGAGCAGGTGCTCGAGGAGTACAACATCAAACGAACCGATCTCCCAAAGATCAAACGCAACGATCCGGCGCTGCCCGACGAGGCCGAACCGGGCGACGTGATCAAGATCGTTCGGGACTCACGAACCACCGACACGGCGATCATCTATCGGTTGGTGGTACGATGAACCGACAGGATCGCCGCGTCGTCTCCCGAGAGTTCTTCTCGGACGATCGGCTCGCCGAACACCACTTCCGCTCGTTCAACAACTTCCTGAACCGCGGCATGCAGGAGGTTGTCGACGAGAAAGCGACGATCGACACCGACATCGGCGACAAAGAGGGTCAAGAGCCCGTCTACGTCGAACTCGGCGACGTCAGAATCCTGACGCCCCGGGTCCGAGAGGCCGACGGCTCCGAAGAACTCCTGTACCCACAGGAGGCCCGCCTGCGCAACATCACCTACGCTGCGCCGGTGTTCATGGAGATGTCGATCATCCGCGGCGGCGAAGAGGAACCCGAGACCGTCGTCGACTCGACAGAGACCAAGGTCGGCCGGATGCCGATCATGGTGGGCTCGGACAACTGTAACATCACCGGCTTCTCGGACGAAGAGCTGATTGAGATCGGCGAAGATCCCGTCGATCCCGGTGGCTACTTCATCGTCAACGGCTCCGAACGGGTGTTGATGACGAGCGAAGACCTCGCGCCGAACAAGATCCTCGCGGAGTACGACACGAAGTACGGCGACGAGATTCAGGTCGCCAAAACGTTCAGCCAGCGCCGCGGCTACCGCGCGCTGGTGCTGTGCGAGCGGAACCGAAGCGGGCTGCTTGAGGTCTCGTTCCCCTCGGTCTCTGGCAGCGTCGACTTCGTTACGCTCGTTCGCGCGCTCGGGCTCGAATCCGACGAGGAGATCGTCCACCGCGTCTCCGACGATCCCGAGATTGTGAAGTTCATGCTGGAGAACTTAGAGGAAGCTGACGTCCAGACCGAAGAGGAGGCCATCGAGAAACTCGGCAAGCGCGTCGCCTCTGGACAGGGCAAAAACTACCAGCTCAAGCGGGCGAACTATGTGATCGATCGATACCTCCTGCCGCACCTCCACGAGGAGGGCGTCGAGGAGGAGGACGTTCGGATCAACAAGTCGTTTTACCTCTGTCGGATGGCCGAGGCGTGTTTCGAACTCGCGCTCAACCGCCGCGAATCCGACGACAAGGACCACTACGCGAACAAGCGCCTGAAGGTCTCCGGCGATCTCATGAAGGACCTGTTCCGGACGGCGCTGAACAAGCTCTCTCGGGACGTCAAATACCAGCTTGAACGGGCAACGATGCGAAACCGTCAGCTGACGGTCAACACCGTTGTACGCTCGGACGTGCTGACAGAGCGGCTCGAACACCCGATCGCGACGGGCAACTGGGTCGGCGGCCGCTCTGGAGTCTCCCAGCTGGTCGATCGGACCGACTACATGGGCGTACTGAGCCACCTTCGGCGGCTCCGATCGCCGCTGTCGCGATCGCAGCCGCACTTCGAAGCGCGTGACCTGCACGCGACACAGTGGGGCCGAATCTGTCCATCTGAGACGCCCGAAGGACCGAACTGTGGACTGGTGAAGAACTTCGCACAGGCGATGGAGCTGAGCCAGAATATCGAGGACGAACAGGCGCTCAAACGAGAGCTCGCGTCGATGGGTGTCGAAGGCATTCCCGGCATCGAAGGCGTGAACCGAACGACACCGGCGGACGACTAACACATGGCGCAAGCACGAGAAGCGAAAGTATACGTTAACGGTAGCTTGGTTGGGACACACCCTGACCCCGAACAGCTCGCAAACCAGATTCGAGAGGCCCGACGGCGCGGAGACGTCTCCGAGATGGTCAACGTCTCGGTGAAAGAACGCACCCGTGAGGTCATTGTCAACGCCGACGCGGGGCGGGCACGTCGCCCGCTGATCGTCGTCGAGAACGGCGAACCCCTCCTCGGCGACGAGGAGATCGCGGCGGTCGAGGCCGACGAACTGTCGTTCGAGGACCTTGTCGATCGCGGCTACATCGAGTTCATCGACGCCGAAGAAGAAGAGGACATCTACGTAGGCGTCGACGAGGACGAACTCACCGACGACCACACGCACCTCGAGATTGACCCGCAGCTGATCTTCGGGATCGGCGCAGGGATGATTCCATACCCCGAGCACAACGCCTCGCCGCGGATTACGATGGGTGCAGGGATGATGAAGCAGTCACTCGGGCTGCCATCGGCGAACTACCGGATCCGTCCGGATACCCGCCAGCACCTCATGCACTACCCGCAGCTGGCGATGGTGAAAACGCAGACGACAGAACAGATCAACTTCGACGAGCGCCCGGCCGCACAGAACTTTACGGTCGCGGTCATGTCCTACGAGGGATTCAACATCGAGGACGCGCTCGTGATGAACAAAGGCTCGGTCGAACGTGCGCTCGCGCGATCGCACTTCTTCCGGACCTACGAGGGCGAAGAACGACGCTATCCGGGCGGTCAGGAAGACCGATTCGAGATTCCCGATCAGGACGTTCGTGGTGCCCGCGGGGAAGACGCGTACACGCATCTCGATGAAGACGGCCTCGTGAACCCCGAGACGGTCGTCGACGAGAACTCCGTGCTGCTCGGGAAGACGAGTCCGCCGCGGTTCCTCGAAGAACCCGACGACATGGGTGGGCTCTCCCCGCAAAAGCGCCGGGAGACGTCGGTGACGATGCGATCGGGCGAAGACGGCGTCGTCGACACGGTGACGCTCATGGAGGGCGAGGACGGCTCGAAGCTCTCGAAGGTGAAGGTCCGCGACGAGCGGATTCCCGAACTGGGCGACAAGTTCGCCTCCCGACACGGCCAGAAGGGCGTTGTCGGCCACCTCGCACCACAGGAAGATATGCCGTTCACCGAAGACGGCGTTGTGCCTGACCTCGTGCTCAATCCGCACGCGCTGCCGTCGCGGATGACGGTCGGCCACGTGCTGGAGATGCTCGGCGGGAAGGTCGGCGCACTCGAAGGCCGACGTGTCGACGGGACGCCGTTCCAGGGCGAAAACGAGGATGAGCTCCGCGGCGCGCTCGAAGAACACGGGTACAAATCCTCCGGCAAGGAGATCATGTACTCGGGCGTGACCGGCGAGAAGATCGAGGCCGAGATTTTCGTGGGGATCATTTTCTACCACAAGCTGTACCACATGGTCTCGAACAAGCTCCACGCGCGATCGCGCGGGCCGGTGCAGGTCCTCACGCGACAGCCGACTGAAGGGCGGGCCCGCGAGGGTGGCCTGCGGGTCGGCGAGATGGAACGGGAGGTGTTGATCGGCCACGGTGCGGCGATGGCGCTGAAAGAACGGCTGCTGGACTCCTCCGACCGCGAGGAAGTGTACATCTCCGCGGATACCGGCATGGTCGCCGTCGAGGACAGAGAGCAGCGCCGGATCTACGACCCCGTGACCGGCGACGAGGACAACATCCACAAGATCGAGGTCAGCTACGCGTTCAAGCTGCTGTTGGACGAGATGAAGGCGCTCGGGATTCGACCGACGCTCGAGCTCGTGGACGCGGTCTAACTGGAGGAACCCACATATGTCAATGCAATCACCAAAGGAAATCGGCGGGATCAGCTTCGGGCTGATGGACCCCGAGACGTATCGAGACATGTCCGCGACGAAGGTCATCACTGCGGACACCTACGACGACGACGGCTATCCGATCGACATGGGGCTCATGGACCCGCGGCTGGGCGTTATCGACCCCGGATTGGAGTGTCGGACGTGCGGGCGACATTCGGGCTCGTGTAACGGGCACTTCGGCCACATCGAGCTGGCCGCACCCGTCATCCACGTCGGATTCACGAAACTCATTCGCCGGCTGCTGCGGGCGACGTGTCGCAACTGCGGGCGTCTCACGATGTCCGAGGAGGCCAAAGAGGAGTTCCGCGATCGGCTCGTTCGCGCTGAGGAAATCAACGAAGACCCCGACGACGTGCTGAAAGCTGCCGTCCGACAAGCGCGGAAGTCTTCGACGTGTCCGAACTGTGGTGAGCCGCAGGCGGACATCAAACACGAAAAGCCAACGACCTACTACGAGGTCCAGAACGTTCTCTCGGGCGAGTACTCCGAGCTGATCGCCGAGGCGATGCAGCCCGATCCCGACGACGAGGACGACGTTGGGATGGCCCCCCAGGAGCTGGCTGACGAGGCTGATCTCTCCTTGCAGCGGGTCAATGAGATCCTCGCCGGTGAGTTCCGCCCACGAAAAGAAGATCGCCGCTCACTCGAGAAGGCGCTCGGGATCGACCTCACCGAGGAGGACATGAATAAGCTCATGCCCTCGGACATTCGCGATTGGTTCGAAGACATCCCAGACGAGGACATCGCGGTCCTCGGGATCGATGCAGAGAAATCGCGTCCAGAGTGGATCATTCTCACTGTCTTGCCGGTCCCGCCGGTGACGACGCGGCCGTCGATTACCCTCGATAATGGTCAGCGATCCGAGGACGACCTGACGCACAAACTGGTCGATATTATTCGGATTAACCAGCGGTTCATGGAGAACCGCGAGGCCGGTGCGCCGCAGCTGATTATCGAGGACCTCTGGGAGCTGTTGCAGTACCACGTCACGACGTTCATCGACAACGAAATCTCGGGAACGCCGCCGGCACGACACCGATCGGGTCGGCCGCTGAAGACGCTCAGCCAGCGCTTGAAAGGCAAGGAAGGCCGCTTCCGCGGTTCGCTGTCGGGGAAACGCGTCAACTTCTCGGCACGGACCGTAATCAGTCCGGACCCGACGTTGAGTCTCAACGAGGTCGGGATTCCAGACCGTGTGGCTACGGAGATGACGATCACGATCAACGTCACCGATCGGAATATCGAGGAGGCCAGACAGTACGTTAGCAACGGTCCCGAGCGGCACCCGGGATCGAACTATGTCAAACGTCCTGATGGCCGTCGCCTGAAGGTCACCCAAAAGAACTGTGAAGAGCTGGCGACGAAAGTCGAAGCCGGCTGGGAGGTCAACCGCCACCTGGTCGACGGGGACATTGTGATCTTCAACCGGCAGCCGTCGCTGCACCGGATGAGTATCATGGCTCACGAGGTCGTTGTGATGCCGTACAAGACGTTCCGGCTCAACACCGTCGTCTGTCCGCCGTACAACGCTGACTTCGACGGCGACGAGATGAACCTCCACGCGCTGCAGACTGAGGAGGCCCGCGCGGAGGCACGCGTGCTCATGCGCGTTCAAGAGCAGATCCTTAGCCCGCGATTCGGCGAGAACATTATTGGGGCAATCCAGGACCACATTTCGGGAACGTATCTGTTGACCCACGAGAACCCCGAGTTCTCCGAGACGCAGGCGCTTGACCTGCTTCGGGCGACCCGGGTCGACGAACTGCCTGACGCTGATGGCACCGACGAGGCGGGCGAACCCTACTGGACAGGGCGGACGATCTTTTCGCTCCTGTTGCCGGAGGATCTTCACCTCGAATTCACGTCTTCGGCTGGCGACACCGTCCTCATCGAGAACGGCGAGCTCGTCTCGGGGACCGTAGACGAGAACGCTGTCGGCGCATTCGGCGGCGAGATCGTCGACACGCTCGTCAAGAACTACTCGGAGCGTCGCGCCCGGATCTTCGTCAACGAGATCGCCTCGCTTGCGATGCGTGCGATCATGCACTTTGGATTCTCGATCGGGATCGACGACGAGTCGATTCCGCCGGCGGCTGACGAGCAGGTCGACGAAGCGATCGCGAACGCCTACGAGCGCATTGATGGCCTCATCGAGACGTACCGCAACGGCGACCTCGAATCGCTGCCGGGACGAACGGTCGATGAGACCTTAGAGATGAAAATCATGCAGACGCTCGGGAAGGCGCGTGACTCCGCCGGCGAGATCGCGGAAGACCACTTCACCGAGGACAACCCGGCGGTCGTGATGGCCCGATCGGGCGCGCGTGGGTCGATGTTGAACCTCACGCAGATGGCTGGCTGTGTCGGCCAGCAGGCAGTTCGCGGCGAGCGAATCAACCGTGGGTACGAGGATCGGACCCTCGCACACTACCAGGCGGACGATCTCTCCGCGGAGGCACACGGCTTCGTGGAGAACTCCTATCGTGGCGGGTTGACCCCGCGGGAGTTCTTCTTCCACGCGATGGGTGGCCGCGAGGGGCTTGTCGACACGGCAGTTCGGACCTCGAAGTCCGGGTACCTCCAGCGGCGGCTCATCAACGCGCTGTCGGAACTGGAAGCACAGTACGACGGCACCGTCCGGGACACCTCCGGGACGGTTGTTCAGTTCGAGTACGGCGAGGACGGCACCTCGCCGGTTCGGGTGTCTTCGTCGGCCGATCACGAGATCGACGTCGAGGGGATCGCCGATCGGATCGTCGAGGCGGAGTTCGACTCCAACGCCGAAAAGGAGGCGTTCCTCGGCCGCCAGGAGCCGCCGACGAACCTCTCAGAGTATGCTGAGCCGCGCGGCTACGAGGAGGTGGAATCCGATGACTGAGTACGAATACGTCACTAACGACATCGAAGCGATCGTCGAAGATGCTGACCTGCCGCGACGGCTGAAAGATCGCGTCTACGAGGTCATCGACGAACGCGGCGGTGTCACGACAGAGCAAGCCGACGAGATCGCGCGGGCGGTGTCCTCACAGTACAACGATACGCGGGTCGACGCACTCGATCCGGTCGGGACGGTATCGGCACAGTCGATCGGTGAACCCGGAACGCAGATGACGATGAACACCTTCCACTACGCGGGTGTCGCCGAGATCGACGTGACCCAGGGCCTACCACGGCTCATCGAGTTGGTCGACGCGCGGAAGACGCCGGACACGCCGATGATGACCGTCTATCTCGAAGACGAGTACGCGATCGATCGCGAGCGGGCTCACGAGGTCGTCTGGTCGATTGAATCGACGAAAATCCTCGCGCTGGGTGACGTCTCGACGAACGTCGCGGACATGGTTGTCCGCGTCGATCTCAACGAGGACACCCTTCTCGAGCGGTGGCCGACAGTCGACGATGCGGATGTCATCGCGTCCGAAATCGCTGAGACGATCGAGGATGCGCTTGGGGTAGACACTCGACGCAGCGGGACGGCGATCGAGTTCGGCCCGAGCGAGCCGAGCTACCGCGAACTCCTCCAGCTCGTCGAACAGCTCCGGGACGTCGTGTTCAAAGGCATCGAGGAGGTCACGCGCGTCGTGATCCGCAAAGAACAACTCGACGATGGTACCGAGGAATTTGTGCTGTACACCGAGGGATCGGCGTTCGGTGACGTGCTTGCGATCGAGGGCGTCGACGCCTCCCGGACGACGTGTAACAACATCCACGAGATTCACAAGAACCTCGGGATCGAGGCGGCTCGCGAAGCCATTATCAACGAGACTGTCAACACGCTCGAAGAGCAGGGGCTCGACGACGTGAACGTCAGACACATGATGCTCGTCGCCGACATCATGACAAACCGCGGAACGATCGAGTCGATCGGTCGCCACGGTATCTCCGGATCGAAGGATTCGGTGCTCGCGCGGGCGGCGTTCGAGGTGACGGTGAACCACCTCCTGTCGGCGGCGATCCACGGCAAGGCCGACAGACTCGACGGCGTCATCGAGAATGTGATTGTTGGCAAACCGGTGTCGATCGGGACCGGCGACGTGAAGCTCCGGATGGGCTCGATCAGCACCGACGGCGGCAAGCCTGCAGACGACTGATACTGATGCGAGTCACGCTTTCGGACGAGGCGATGCGATTCATCGGGCTGTTCGATCAAGAGACCGGTGTCAGCCCCCGTGACTGTCTCGTCGAGAGCGATCGACTCGTGTTCGTGATCCCTGCCGGCAAGATGGCCGACGCGATCGGTCCCGGCGGCAAGACGGTCAAACGCTTCGAGCGGAAGGTCGGTCGGACGATCGAACTCGTTGAAGACGCAGACACTCGCGAGGCGTTCATCGAGAGCGCGCTCGCACCCGCCGCGGTTCGTGGGATGACGATCTCAGAACAGAACGGGAACGTCGCGTTCGTTGAGGTTCCAGAGGCCGATCGTGGCGTTGCGATCGGCCGTGACGGGCGCAACATCGAAACTGCACGGCGACTCGCACGACGTCACTACGATATCGACGACATTCAGCTGACGTGAGCCCGCCTGGCTGTTGCGGACATATCTGCGAGCACGCCGCTGATTGCAACGAGTGGCTGTCCGATCGCGAACGCGGCTCTTCTTTGCACTCGATCGGTCCACGCGGAATTCTTGTTTTACCGAAACGGACTCAGATCGCCGTAGCGCACCCTAAGAAGCGATCTCGGCACGTTTTGGTGGATTCAAAAAGGGAGGCTTAAGTAGCTCGGTCGGAAACGCGTAGGTACTATGGCAAACGGCAAATACGCCGCCCGTAAGCTCAAACAAGACCGCCAGAAGCGCCGGTGGTCCGATTCGGAGTACGCTCGCCGAGAGCGCGGGCTCAAAAAGAAGTCAGATCCCCTCGAAGGTGCACCACAGGGCCGCGGTATCGTCCTCGAAAAAGTTGGCATTGAGGCGAAACAGCCCAACTCGGCGATCCGAAAGTGCGTTCGGGTCCAGCTGATCAAAAACGGCAAGCAGGTCACCGCGTTCTGTCCCGGTGACGGCGCGATCAGCTTCATCGACGAACACGACGAGGTGACGATCGCCGGGATCGGCGGCGCGAAGGGTCGCGCAATGGGCGACCTCTCGGGTGTGAACTACAAGGTCGAGAAAGTCAACGGTGTCTCGATGATCGAACTCGTCCGCGGGAACGCCGAGAAGCCGGTGAGATAAGATGTCCGAAAGCGAAGCTCCCGAGCCAGACCCCGAAGCCGACGAAGAATCTGAGGAGACGGCCTCCTCGAACGCGTTACTGTTCGGCGTCTGGGATGTCTCCGAGATTGACTATACGGATCCGAGCACGAAGCGGTACCTGAACGTGACGCCGATCGCGCACACGATGGGCCGACACGCCAACAAGCAGTTCGAGAAGTCTGAGATCTCGGTCGTTGAGCGGCTCATCAACCGGCTGATGCAGACTGAGGAGAACACCGGCAAGAAACAGAAGGCCGTCGGGATCGTCCGCGACGCCTTCGAGACGGTCCACAATCGGACCGAAGAGAATCCTGTCCAGGTACTCGTCCGGGCGGTTGAAAACGCCGCACCCCGAGAGGAGACTGTTCGGCTGAAATACGGTGGGATCTCGGTGCCGAAGGCGGTCGATGTTGCCCCCCAGCGCCGTGTCGATCAGGCGCTGAAGTTCCTCGCAGACGGAACCGCGAGTGCAAGCTACAAAACGACGACGAGCGCGAGCGACGCGCTGGCCCAGCAGATCATCGGCGCGGCAGACTACGATGTGCAGGCGTACGCGATCGCCCAGAAGGAAGAGCGCGAGCGCGTTGCCGCTGCAGCCCGCTAACGTCGCAGATTCTATTCTCTTTGTCTTTTTGCTCTGATGCTCTGATCAGTCAGCAGCGACGCCAGTCGCGTACTCGCGGGTCACGTCCACGAGCGACTTCCGGTACTCGCTTTCTGTCGGGTCGTCGCCGAGCGATCGGAACCGTCGTTTGAACGCCGAGACATCGACGGATGGTGCGTCGTCAGCGGCGGCGTGAGCGAGGTCGTACAGCCGGTGGGAGCGATCGACGACGCTGTGGCGCTCGACGAGCGCAAGCGCGAACGCGGCATTGACAGCGGTGATCTCGGGATCAGACGCCGGCGTTTCTGGCGTTGAGCCCGGACGTGGTCCTGGGCGTGGGCGGTCAGCGACGGCTGCGGCGAGCTGAGATTCGAGGAAGCAAACGAGCTTCGTTGCGGGCGCAAGCGAGAGCGTGATGTCGTCAGCGTAGATGTCCTTCATGTGGTTTGCGATCTGATAGCAGTGGGTGAGCTTGCGGCGTTCGATCGACTCGCCCGTCAACCCCAGAAACAGCGCCTCTTCCACCGATTGGATGTGAGAGGGGTGTTCCTCCTCGTAACGGGCCATGTGGGCGTACTCGTGTAAGGCGAGTTCACGCGCCATGACGCTCGTTGCGGCCTGTCTGGAGATATTGAGGACGTGCCGATCGGGGTAGTGAGCTGCCCACGTGCGGACGTCGGGATCCTCTCGGATACGGACGTGCACTGGACGGTGTAGATCGCGTTCTGTAGCGAGCAGGTCCGCCGCACTGAGAAACGGATCCGGCGGCACCTGCCCCAACACTCGAACATCCATGTGTATCAATACCAAGGGTTGTGGACGTATTATTCTTCCGCGGGGCTGGCCCCAATACACGCGAACCCGGCCTCGATCGTGTGCGACCTTGTTGCACACATATCTGGGAGAAATCCGGGTGTATCCCGCGTATTCGGCCGAATCAAAGAACGGCGAAACACTATCCTTTTGACCCTCCTGCCGGTAAAGGACTGTATAATGGGCCGACGAAAGAAGATTGTACAAGAGTGTGAGAAGCTGATGGACAACCCGGAGAATATCCGGAATATTGCCATCGCTGCTCACGTTGATCACGGCAAAACGACGCTTTCGGACAACCTCCTCGCCGGAGCGGGCATGATTTCGGACGACACCGCGGGTCAGCAGCTCGCGATGGATACGAAAGAGGACGAACAAGAGCGTGGGATCACGATCGACGCAGCGAATGTGTCGATGACCCACGAGTGGAACGACACGAACCACCTTATCAACCTCATCGACACACCGGGCCACGTTGACTTCGGTGGCGACGTGACTCGGGCGATGCGGGCGGTCGACGGGGCGCTCGTCGTCGTCGACGCTGTCGAGGGCGCGATGCCACAGACGGAGACCGTTGTTCGGCAGGCCCTCCGGGAAGGTGTCAAGCCGGCACTGTTCATCAACAAGGTCGATCGACTCATCAACGAGCTCCAGGAGGGCCCCCAGGAGATGCAAGAACGGCTCCTCGACGTCATCCGCGACGTGAACGAGCTGATCCGCGGCATGACAGAGGAGAAAGACTACGACTGGACCGTCTCCGTCGAAGACGGAACCGTCGCCTTCGGGTCCGCCCTGTACAAGTGGGGCGTTTCGATGCCGTCGATGCAAGAGACCGGGATTTCCTTCGGCGAGGTTATCGAGATGGAACAAAACGACCAGCGCAAAGAGCTCCACGAGGCGACGCCGCTGTCGGACGTCGTCCTCGACATGGTCGCCGAGCACTTCCCGAACCCGCTGGAGGCGCAGCCACGCCGGATCCCGACGGTCTGGCGCGGCGACAGCGAAAGCGAACTGGCCGAGTCGATGCGACTCGTCGACGACGACGGCGAGGTCGTGTTCATGTCGACAGATATCTCGATGGACCCCCACGCCGGCGAGATCGCGACCGGACGGCTCTTTTCAGGCACGATCGAGAAAGGCCAGGAGCTGTACGTCTCTGGGACCGCAGGCAAGAACCGCGTTCAGTCGGTTGGGATCTTCATGGGCGGTGAGCGCGAGGAGGTCGAGCGCGTTCCTGCCGGTAACATCGCCGCAGTCACCGGGCTGCGCGATGCGATCGCGGGCTCGACGGTCTCATCCGTGGAGATGACGCCGTTCGAGTCGATCGAGCACATCTCCGAGCCGGTCATCACCAAAAGCGTCGAGGCGACGAAGATGGACGACCTGCCGAAGCTCATCGAGATTCTTCAGCAGGTCGCAAAGGAGGATCCAACGATCCGGATCGAGATCAACGAGGATACCGGCGAGCACCTGATCAGCGGACAGGGCGAACTCCACCTGGAGGTCATCACCCAGCGAATCCGTGACAACCAGGGCATTCCGGTTCACACCGGTGAACCGATCGTCGTCTACCGCGAACAGCCTCAACAGCAGTCCCGCGAGGTCGAGGGTGTCTCGCCGAACCGCCACAACAAGTTCTACATCACGGCGGAGCCGCTGAGCCAGGATATTGTCGACGAGATCAAACTCGGAAACGTCTCGATGGACATGCCCGAACTCGAGCGGCGTGAGGCGCTCCAGGAGGCCGGCATGGACAAAGACACCTCCCAGAATGTCGAGCACATGTTCAAGACGAACATTCTCATCGACGACACGAAGGGGATTCAGCACCTCAACGAGACGATGGAGCTCGTCATCGAGGGGCTCGAAGAAGCCCTCGACAACGGTCCGCTGGCCGCCGAGCCGGTCCAGGGTGCGTTGCTTCGGCTGCACGACGCTCGGCTGCACGAGGACACGATCCACCGCGGGCCCGCACAGGTGATCCCCGCGGTTCGAGACGCCGTGCACCGATCGCTCATCGACGCGAAGATCAAGCTGCTTGAGCCGATTCAGAACGTCCGGATCGACGTGCCATCCGAGTACATGGGATCCGCGTCCGGCGAGATTCAGGGTCGACGCGGTCGCGTCGACGACATGTACCAGGAGGGAGACCTGATGGTGATCGAAGGGATCGCCCCGGTCGAAGAGATGATCGGGTTCTCCTCGGACGTCCGCTCTGCGACTGAGGGTCGTGCGTCGTGGAACACCGAGAACGCCGGATTCCGCGTCATGTCCGACAACCTCCAGACGGACAAGATCACCGAGATCAGAGAGCGCAAGGGCATGAAGCTCGAACTGCCGCCGTCGGTCGACTACATCTAAGTAGCCCGCGCGAGCAGCCACGACGAGACGGTACTCAATCGCCGGATCGGTTGGTTTCTTTGATTGGGCCCGGTTCGCTAATTGTTGGTTTCTTTGATTGGGCCCGGTTCGCTAATTGTTGGTTTCTTCGATCGGATTCGGTTTGCTGATTGGTTGGTTTCTTCGATCGGATTCGGTTTGCTGATTGGTTGGTTTCTTCGATCGGGTCAGATTCGCTGATCGGTCTTTTCGCAGCACAATTGGCCTTCGACGAAGTCTTATAGCCGACGAAGATACACAATCATAGTATATGTGGAGGCAGCTACGAACCGCCACCCGACGTACCGAGCTTGAGCTTTCATGCGACGCGTCGGGATCCACAACACCGCGGCGATCGTCGACGGAGGTGCGCCGATGACTGCCAGTCCGGACCGGACCACGACCCAGACGCACACCGTTCGGCTCGAACTCGTCGACGAACCCGGCGAGCTGTTGCGGGCGCTGAAACCAATCTCCGAAAACGGCGGCAACCTCATGTCGATCTACCACGAGCGGGGGAACCTTACCCCACGGGGACACATTCCGGTTGAGATCGACTTCTCGTGTGCGCCCCACCAGTTCGAGACGATCGTCGATGCCCTGCGCGGCGAGGGCGTGAACGTGATCCAGGCAGGGACCGAGCGGTACGACGAGGAGCTCACGGTGTTGCTCGTCGGCCATCTCGTCGATACCGATCTCTCGGATACCCTCCAAAAGATCGAGGCTTGCGCGAACGCGTCGCTGAAGGACCTCTCGTTGTCTGCCCCGAAGGGGACCGAAGAGGCCTCGAGTGCGCTGTTGCGGTTGGCCGCTCGATCGGGAACCACCGAAGAGACGCTGTCGACGCTTCGGTCGATCGCTGACGGGAAAGACCTGCATGTAGTTGAGCCGCTCACGGAGGGGAGCCGATGACCGCCCGGCTCGCGGTGATTGGCGCTGGCGCGGTCGGGCGCTCGGTCGTCGAACTTGCCGGTGAGTACGGCTACGCAGTGACCGCCGTTGCTGACTCCTCGAGTGCGGCGATCGACAGCGATGGACTCGAGGCTGCGGCTGTGCTCGACCGGAAAGATGAAACAGGGAGCGTTGGGAATGAGACGCCTGAGGCGGCGTTGGACGCAGCATACGACGTTCTCATCGAGGCGACACCGACAACGCTCGGGGACGCCGAACCCGGGTTTTCACACGTCGCGGCGGCGCTCGAACGCGATCGTCACGCCGTGTTGGCGAATAAAGGCCCTGTCGCAGAGCGCTACGGCGACCTCATGGAGCTCGTCGATGCCAGCGAGGGCGATATTCGGTTTGAAGCGACAGTCGGGGGCGCGATTCCGGCGCTCTCGACGATCGAAGACGTTGGCGCAACAAACATCACGGCTGCCCGTGGCGTCCTCAATGGCACGGCGAACTTCATTCTGACGCGAATGGCTGCGGAGGGACTCGACTATGAACACGTCCTCGCGGAAGCACAGGATCTGGGCGTCGCAGAGGCCGATCCGACCTTTGACGTCGAAGGGACAGACGCCGCGCTCAAGTGTGTTATTTTGGCGAACGTGTTGAGCCAGGGCGATCGGGAGTTCACGCTCTCGGATGCGACTGTCGAGGGGATCACGAACGTCCCCGGCAGCGCGCTTGAGTTGGCCGCGGAGTCCGGCCGGACTGTCCGGCTTGTTGGTGAAGCTTCTCCGGGGGAAGTCCGTGTCGGGCCGCGGCTGATCCCCGAAAACGGGACGCTCGCGGTGAGTGGAACCCAAAATATCGTCCAACTTGAAACCGAGCACGCCGGACAGCTGAACATCAGCGGCCGCGGTGCCGGCGGTCCAGAAACCGCAACAGCGGTGCTTTCTGACGTCGGTCGGCTGCTTTGAGGCTGGGAGGTCGGCCCTCTGTTTTGTCGCTGTATCGACCCGAACTGTCCACGCTGATTCTCGATTGTGTGTTACTCTCGCACGCGACAACAGTCCACAAACCGCAAGACGGCGGGCGGGTGATCGGTGGGTCGTATCGAAATGGTTTTAGGGTAAACAGCCGAAAGATCCCCACAGAGCGCCTTAGCGCGTGACTTACCCATGAGCGACAAACCACACCAAAACTTGGCCATTATCGGCCACGTTGACCACGGCAAGAGTACGCTCGTGGGCCGACTCCTCTTCGAGACAGGATCGGTCCCCGAGCACGTAATTGAACAGCACCGCGAAGAAGCCGAAGAGAAGGGCAAAGGCGGCTTCGAATTCGCGTACGTGATGGACAACCTGGCGGAAGAGCGAGAGCGTGGTGTCACGATCGACATCGCCCACCAGGAGTTCGACACTGACACATACTACTTCACGATCGTCGACTGTCCGGGCCACCGTGACTTCGTGAAGAACATGATTACGGGTGCCTCCCAGGCAGACAACGCGGTCCTCGTCGTCGCCGCAGACGACGGTGTCGCGCCGCAGACCCGCGAGCACGTCTTCCTGGCACGGACGCTCGGTATCAACGAGCTCGTCATCGGCGTCAACAAGATGGACCTCGTCGACTACAGCGAGGACACCTTCGAGGACGTCAAGGATGAGGTCAACCAGCTCCTCAAGCAGGTTCGCTTCAGCGACGAGACCACCTTCATCCCGATCTCGGCGTTCGAAGGCGACAACATCTCCGAGCGCTCGGAGAACACCAGCTGGTACGACGGGCCAACCCTGCTCGACGCCCTCAATGACCTGCCAGAGGTCGAGCCGCCGACGGACGCGCCGCTTCGGCTGCCGATCCAGGACGTCTACACGATCTCGGGCATCGGGACCGTCCCTGTCGGCCGGATCGAGACTGGGACGATGAGCCCAGGCGACAACGTCTCCTTCCAGCCGTCGGACGTCGGCGGCGAGGTCAAGACGGTCGAGATGCACCACGAGGAGGTTCCGCAGGCCGGCCCCGGCGACAACGTCGGGTTCAACGTCCGCGGGATCGGCAAGGACGACATCCGTCGCGGTGACGTCTGTGGTCCCGCCGACAACCCGCCAAAGGTCGCCGAGACCTTCACGGCCCAGCTCGTTGTGATGCAGCACCCAAGCGTCATCACCGCCGGCTACACGCCGGTCTTCCACGCGCACACCGCACAGGTCGCGTGTACGATCGAGTCGATCGATCAGAAGCTCGACCCCGCCTCCGGCGAGGTCGCCGAAGAGAACCCGGACTTCATCCAGTCCGGCGACGCCGCGATCGTCACCGTGCGACCGCAGAAACCGCTCAGCATCGAGCCGTCCGGCGAGATCCCAGAGCTCGGCAGCTTCGCTGTCCGTGACATGGGTCAGACCATCGCAGCCGGCAAAGTGCTCGAAGTCAACGAGCGATAAATGCAGCAAGCACGCGTTCGCCTCGCGGGAACCAGCCCCGAGGACCTCGACAACATCTGCGACGATGTGCGCGAGATCGCCGAGAAGACAGGCGTCAGCCTGAGCGGGCCGATCCCGCTGCCGACGAAGACGCTGGAGATCCCTGCGCGCAAGTCACCCGACGGCGAAGGGACCGCGACGTGGGAGCACTGGGAGATGCGCGTTCACAAGCGTCTCGTCGACATCGACGCGGACGAACGCGCGCTCAGACAGCTCATGCGTATCCAGGTGCCGAACGACGTGAGCATCGAGATCGTCCTCGAAGACTGAGCTCGGCTCACACGGCGCTAAGGTGTATCACACCTCGCTTCGATTTCTTTTCTTTTAGGCTCGGAGCGACCGCGATAGCGCTCGCCGTTGGACACTCCTCGGGCACGGGCGTGTTTGGGATACATGCAGCCGAGGGCCCCGGCGATCGCTTTTACTGGATACACATCCTACGTGTTGTATGGCTCGCAGCCCGACGATCGAGGTGCTTGTTGTTTGTACGGTCGTCTTCGTCGTCCAATCGATACTCGGGCTGTTCAGTTCTCCGATCGCGACGGGACTGTTTGCGCTGACCGGCCCCGTGGCGGTCAACCCACTGGCGATCGTGACGAGCGTGTACGCCCACGCAGGGCTCGGCCACTACGTCGCGAACATGGTTGCGCTGTTGGTGTTTGGGCTGCTCGTCGAGCGGCGAACGACGCGGGTTCGCTTTCACGTGTTCTTTCTCACGGTCGGGATGATCGCCGGTATCGCGGAGGTGACGATCGGCGGGCTCCTCCGCGGGCCCGTGGCAGTGCTCGGCGCCAGTGGCGCGATCTTCGGGCTGCTGGGGTACCTGCTCGCGGGGAATACGGTCTCGCGGACGGTGTTCCGATCGATCGAGCTGTCTGGACGTGCCCAGCTCGCGCTGTTTGCGGTTGTGGCACTAGGTGTGACGATCGCCACGGGCCAGCCGGGGGTTGCACTGATCGCGCACTTTACGGGGTTGCTGCTCGGATTGGTCGCTGGGCGCGTTGGGCTGTTAGACGTGCGGCGATCGGGACACAGCACCGCATACGACGGCTAAAACAGAAGCTACAAGTATTGACGTCGGCTCTGTTTTTGTGAGGGCTCGTAGATCAGTGGCAGATCGCTTCCTTCGCAAGGAAGAGGCCCCGGGTTCAAATCCCGGCGAGTCCACTTTTACCTTATCCGCCATTTTCGGGTCCATTAGGACCTCTATCGCCGACTGAGTGTGACATTACTGATTCGGTGAGAATTCGTTACGGGTCGTGACGTGGGTTATCGCTGGTCCAGATTCGCATTCCGTGACACGGAGCGGGACGAGTTAATCAATCGGCTATTGACCACGGTACGAACTGGTTGATGTCACGCAGTCCTATGTGTCCCCGGTGGCTCTGTCTCCCGAAAGTTATGATTTATTTCCGACACGCTGCTGAATATAGGGCACAAGCACTGCAGGACGGCTTGTCGTATTCTCCCCAAGTATTTTGTAGACAGTTCCCAATATCGGTGTATGTTATATGGTAACACAATTTGGGTAACGCTTGAGCAGTGGAGTCCGATAGCATTTCTTGCCGCAGGGGGACTCTTCACGCTTCCCGAAGTCGCCTCTGGATTGCAGGCTGTGACAGGTGCGGAGATCGCGGTGTCACCCGCTGCCATTTTCGTGTTCATGTTAGTCGTTTTTATTGGGCTGCTCGGATTGTATCCGCGACTCGCCGAACACGACTCCACGCTGGCGAAGGGTGGCGTCGGACTGCTTGCACTGACAACAGTGACAATACTTCCGGCCATCGGGGTATTCGTGCCCTCAACGGGGTTAGCCGTCGGGGAGGCAACCGCTTTAGCGATCGTCGTCACCGTGGCGGTCGGATCCACGTTGACCGTCACGACGTTCGGCATCGCCAGTCTCCGGACAGGGGCTCATTCGCGTCACGTCGGCCGCTTCCTGCTGGTGATGGCCGCAGGGGTGTCATTCATGATTGTTGCCTTACTGGTGTACGCTCACTCAACCCCCGTGTGGATGTCGCCCGTCGCCAACGGGCTCGTTGCGACGTCCTTGGGATCCATCGGCTACGTGCTTCGAACCGCGGACGTCCCGACCGAAGCCCCGGACTCGACCGGCGACGTCACCGCGAGTTGAAATCCATGGAAGAGGTAAAACCGACCGAATCGCCGCTGGAGGCGGCCGCCCAAACGGTCAGCTCCGACACGGCCGAGGCCTTCAAACTCCTCGCCGACGAGACGCGCCTGGCGATCCTGCTGGCACTGTGGGAGGAACACGAACCCCTTCCGGACCACAACGTGCCGTTCTCCCGACTGCTCGACCGGGTGGACTACGACAACCGGGGGAACTTCAGCTACCACCTGGAAAAGCTGGAGGGGTCGTTCGTCACGCAACACACCGAGCGAGGCGGGTACGAACTCCGGACCGCCGGTCTGAAGGTCGTTCGGTCGATCATCGCCGGAATCGGAATCGACGACGTATCGGTCAACGACGTCGAGATCGACGAATCGTGTCCGATCTGTGACGCTCCCACGACGATTAACTACCAGGATGGCGTGGTGCTGTGGACCTGCACCGAGTGTGACGGCGTCGCACCGGGCGTCTCGGAGTGGGGTGCGGTGAAAGATCATATGGAAGGGGTACTGGATCTGACACAGTTCGAACCGGCCGGCGTCGCCGCCCGGAGGCCCGCGCAACTGCGAGCCGCGAGCAAGGTTGCGAAGCACCAGAAGGTGCGAAGCATGTTCAACGGGGTCTGTCCGACCTGCTCGGGGCCGGTCGAGGGCCGGCTGGAGTACTGCAGAGACCACGACCCGCGCGGCGGTTGTGACAACTGCGGGTGGCTGTTGGATCTCCTCGCATACTTCCAGTGTCGGACCTGCGAAGACTACGCCATCGAGGACCCGAAAAAGCTCCCGCTGTTCCATCCGGCGGTGACCGCCTTCTACGAGGAACACGGCATTTCGACGCGCGTTCACACCGAAGACCCGGAAAGTGCGAGGCACATCTTCGACCTCATGACCGACCACGGGGAAGAACTCGTCTCCGAGGACCCGCTCCGTGTTGCCGTCACTGCCTCGATCGACGGCGATGATATCCGCGTTATGCTTGACGAGACGGCGAGCATCGTCAGCGTCAATCGATAGGACCCGGCCGACGACTCGCTCTCCTTTTCGACCGTGACCCGAACCGCTCGATGCAGATTGTACCGAGGTAACTACATGTCAGCGAGCTTGTTTTATAATCATAAAAATGATATTTATCGTCTCCCGTCCCCACGACTGTTCTGTCCCTCTGCGACCACGCGAGACCGATTCAAGGGACAGAAACCACCATGGCACCATCATCACGCGAGAACGCGGCGCTCGTCCGGCGGTTCCTCACGGACGTCGTTGCGTGCGGAGACACGAACGCCGTGGCGGAGTTCCTCACGGCCGAGGTCGAAGATCACCATCTCGTGTTCGAGGGTGCTCAGCGTCAAGGGACGCTGACGGAGTTGGGGTGGCAGGCGCTCGCCAGCGCCGACGTTGATCTGCATGTCGAAGACGTGGTAGCGACCGACAACCGTGTCGCGGTACGCGGGCGAGTGACCGGCACCCACCAGGAATCGTTGATGGATCTCGCGCCGACCGGGCGGTCGTTCGAGATCGCCTGCGCGTGGTTCTTCCGCATCGAGCACGACCAAATCGCCGAGATCTGGTCGCTTCCGGACGGCCTCGGGCTCCTCACGCAGCTCGACGCTGTCCCCGAGGAATTCCCGAAACGGACGCAGCCAAATGTATTCCAACAATAACGATGATTCACACCACAACGCAACAACCGCACGCGTCGAAACCGAAACTGCTCAGCCCGACGAACGACACGGTTCCGGAGGGTCCCGTCGATGACCGATAACACCGGCGTGTTGGGAACGCTCGAACGCTGGCGGTCGGTAGCGTTCCTCGCCCCCGGCGTCGTATTCGTCCTCATCACGATCAACGCCGGGTTCATAATGGCGGCGAATACGGGGATGGATCTGTCCCCGCTCGTTCACCTCGGACTTATGCTGGTGGTCTATATGGGGCTGCTCGGACTCTCCCCCCGGCTCATAGAGCGTGCGCCACGATTGGGACGCGTCTGCCAGGTGTTGGTCCTGGTTGTCGGAGTGGAGATCGTGCTGACCTTCGGTGTGGGTCTCATCCCCTCGTTGATGTCTCGGTCACTCTTCGCGGTGACCGTGTCGATGGGAGTACTAGGGAGCGCGCTGACCATGACGATGTTCGGCGCTACGACGCTCTGGACGGGGGCGTACTCCCGGCGCGTCGGCGGGTTCCTGCTACTGACGGCTTTGGGACTGTTTTTCGTCATCGTGAAAGCACTCCTGTTTGGCGACGTCGGGGGACCGGAGTGGGTGACGGTCGTCAACAACGGGCTGGTCGGGCTTTCGCTGGTTGCCGTCGGGGTACTCCTCTGGACGGACAGCGACCCAACTGAACAGACCGAATCCACGGAGACGGTTGCCTGACAGATGCACGACTCAGAATCGACACGGGATCAAGGTAGCCCGGGATCTGAGATCCGTCGCTTCGGCCGGCGGGCAGTGCTCGCTGGCGTCACAGCGAGTCTCGCCGGTTGTACGTCCGGTATCCTCGACGATCCGTCGTTCCCGGATGCCGACGTGATTGTGGCTCCGGACGGCGAGTCCATCTTCCAGCCGGACGAACTGACGGTATCGGCCGGCGACACGGTGCGATGGGGGTTCGCCGAGGCGGGCCACAACGTCTCCGGTCGGCCAGAAAACAACGATGGTGTGGTGTTGCCCGAAGACGCCGAGCCGTTCGGCAGTTACGGCCCCGAACAGGATCCGGAGGTGACACTCGTCTCACGGGGGGAGACGTACGAACACACCTTCGATGTAGCGGGCCAGTACACCTACGTATGCATCCCGCACGCCGATATCGGGATGGTCGGAACGATTCGCGTCGAGTAGCGACTCGTGGGGCCCTTCCGCTTGATAGCGTGGGGGCAGGCGACCGTTTCGCTGAATATGACTTCTGTCATGTGCCGGTGACGTCTGTAGTATCAACGTAACCAGCGGTCACACAAACCGCTGGACACCACGGTCATTAAACGGATTCTTTGAAGCAGCGTTCCGGAATCCCGGCGAGTCCACTTTTGCCTTATCCGCTATTTTCGGGATATTCAGGTTCTCTACCGTCCACTGAGTATGTCATTACTGATTCGGTGAGAATTCGTTACGAGTCGTGACGGGGGTCATCGCTGGCCTGGATTCGCAGTCTTCGACTCGGAGACAGTCAAAATAATCACTCGGTCAACGGGACAGACTGACAAGCACTCCGAATGGGTCGGAAGTGGTAATCTCCAAAACGCTTTAGATTATAGTTCGCGTACTATAAACTATGTCTGACGCTCCACCTATCACGCACTCACCGGACGCGGCACACACTGCTCGCCGGTTTTTTGTCTTCCAGGAACTGTTGGGAACTCCCGAACTCGCCCGGTTCTACACAGATCTGCTGATCAACTCCCCGACGGTGGTCACCGCGGCCCGTGAGCGCCAGAGATTCTCGAAAAGCACTGCGTACAAGTATGCCAACACGCTGGCCGAGTTGGGAGTCGCAACTGAACTCGACGAATACGAGGACGGATCGGCTCTCTGGCGTGCCGACCCTGTGAGCGGCAACTGGACGGACGAAACGACGCTCGAACTCGGTCCAGTTATCATCGCCGTCTACGGGGCCACCAGCGTCGATGATGACCTCGAACTGTTCGTTGACCGTCACGGGAAGGCAGCACTCGCCCCCGCCGTCACGGCGACGATCGACTACCTGAAAGGCAACACGACACGCCGCGGCGTCGCGGATGACCTTGACGTCCCTGCTGTAGAGGCCATCGCAGTTACACAGGCGATTGAGCGGATCATCGCCGTGGTGAAAGACCACGATCCGACGCTCGAGGACGTCACGTTCGACGTAGACGTCCACGACCGGGCGATCGAGCAGGCACCGTACCAGCGCAGCGAAGAGTGAGCCGCATCCGTCGCCGTTTCCGACTGCGCTCGTCCTCGATACGAGCTTTCTCCGGACGATCGGTGGGGCGGGAAGTGAGCCCTACCAGACGTTCGTCCAGTACGTCCAGGCCGAAGACCGAGAGCTGTACCTGAGTAGTGGTGTCGTCGAAGAACTCACCGAACAGCGTGGCTACATCAGCGTCGATTGGGTGGACCGAGCGGACACGACGGAGTGGATCACTCTCGCAGGTGAACTCCAACTAGGGGTCCGAGTACACGATGGACCGCGTGCCGGCGAAGTCATGGATCGGGTTCACGAGCGGTTGGCAGCGTTCGAACAGACGAACCCCGACGAGCTGCGAAAGACGGACTCGGAACTGCCGGCAGTCGGGGTGATGCTTCTCGGCTCTACGCCACACGACTCCGTCGGGATTCTGATGGACGACCGAAACGCTGAACGAGCGATCACTGGCGTCATCGAGAACTCATACTACGAAGGACGCATCCGCGTCATCGATATTTGGACGGCAATTGAATACATGGAGTCACAACTCGGGTGAGCGAGGGAACCCGAGAGAAGCATAGAATTCATGGTCCGGCGTCACTACTGTCTGTTGCATTACCACAACGACTGGCGGACTAATCGCCTGAAAGCACGGGGATTAACGGATTTTTTGAAGTAGCGTAACGGAATCCCGGCGAGTCCACTCACTTTCTTCGGTCGCTTCGCTCCGTCAGTCGTTCGTGGACTCGCCGACCTTCGCGAAACCTTCGGTTTCGCTCAGTCCCGGCGAGTCAATTTGTCTCGCTTCGATGATATTCCCGTAGCTCTTAATCGATCGCTGCCTGTTCCAGTGCGGTTTCTTTGGTCTCATTGGCATCGTTTGTGTGAGTGTCGTCGCCTCGATAGCCGGCCGATCGCCACCGATCGCTCATACATCGAGGGATAAAATGGGGGCCAGTGAACCACGATTCGACTTAGTGAGGAGCGACAGTTGCTCTTCGATCGGGTGAGTGCGATCGTCGCGAGCGGTCCCGATAACGATCCTCTGACATCAGTCGTTCTTGATGCTGCTCTCACACGCTTGATCGAATCGAAAAATAATCTTGAGAAGGTGCGCGGCGATCTCGATCCGAGTACCATTCAGCGATTTAATAGCTCCGTACTTGGGCTTCGATACCGGACATCAATTGAAAGTAGCTACCGGTACCGGGAGTCTTTTTTATTCGACTTCTCCACTCTTTAACGTAGCTGATTGATCACCGTCATCATAGACCAAACTAATTGTATCTCCAGAGGAACTCTCATTAAATACAACCGTGATTGAATCCCCCGCTGAGAGATCATCATCTAATTGAATTCTGCCGTCTTCGTTAACACTAACGCCAGTGCTATTAGGTGCTAGACTCGAACTATTCCCAACAATGAACGCCTCATCTGCTGGGATACTGTCACCACTTCTGTGGGTGAAATTAATACTGCTATCGTTACCGGAATCCACATCAACCGATGCCTGCGGCGCTGTATCCCCAACTCCATCACCCAGTCCGATCACGAAGGTCCCGATCACCGCAGCCAAAATTACGGTGATCGCGACCATGAGTATGACTCCTATGACGGGTGAAACGGCGCGTTCCTCTGTGAGTAGCTTTTTGAATGTCATGATTGCTCTTTGTCGACAGTGCACCAGTGGGAGACTCGCAACCCACATCGTGGGCGCCTCCGGGCAAGTCACCTGCCGTTATCCGTGAATATCCTGGACACATATATAAAATATCGCCTCAAATTATCATGTATGAAACCTACGGTATATAAAACCCGCCTCTTTATCCCCGATTTAGTGCCGATCGCGACGTACACTCCGGTGAACGACGTAGCCCTCTCGAATCCAGATCTGATCGACAGCCGTGTCACCGACAGAAGCCAGTCTTCGCAACCGCGGCGACGGCCTCGGCAACAGATCCCGGTTGGAGTCCAAGCTCATCGTCAGAAACAGTCTCGAGGTGATCGATCGCTGTTGTCTTGTTCGGCACCACGTCCGGATGCTCGGAAGCGAAGTGGACCAACGCGATGTGCCCGTAGGTGGTTACCCCCTCATTGGAGTCTCCGAGCAGGTCGAACAGCCGCATCGAGGTCTGTGGGAATCGCTGGGGATCCGCGCCGAGGAGGTTTCCAGCGGCGATCGCTGCCGCGGTTCGGACGCGTGGGTCGCTCGCACGGGTCGCACGCGCGATCGAGCGATCGCCGTGGCTCACGCGCTCGGTGTCTCTGGGACCGACTTCCGCGAGCAACGAGAGCGCGCTGACCCGGACGTCGGGGTCGGTGCTATCGAGCCGTGAGAGCGCAGGATCGATCCCTTTCGCCGCGGCGCGCTCGTTTACGGCCGCCAGTTGGGCGAGCGAGCGGAGCCCGACGAACGCCAACTCCGGGTCGTCTGACCGGGCGATCGTTCGAAACCCCTCGCTCCACACCACGAGCTCACGGGGTCGGCGGATCCCGATCCACTCGATCGCTTCGGCGGCCCGTCGGTGAAGCGACTGGTCGATCGATCCACTTTCCAACAGAACGAGCAGATCACCGATCCGATCGCCCGCAGCCGACACGTCGGTGAAGACTAGATCGTAAATCTTGTTGACGTACTCGACGGCTGACAACGGCTCCGGATCGCCGGTGCGCTCGTGATCGGCGCCCCGACTCGCACCGGTGGCTGCGTCGGTGGATCGATACGCGGACGGGTCGGTGTCCGGTTGGACGTCAATGACCGCGTCGATCGAGGGGAGCAAAACCGATGAGTGACCGGCGTCGCGAGCCGGTCCCTCCTGAGAGCTCTCGTCGTGGTTGGAGGGGTTGGGATTCGACGCGACCATTATACGGAAACACCCATGATGTATGAGCTATCCAAACGGCAGAAATTAAACCTTTGTCAGACAGTATCGGTTCTGAGAATTGGTTACCCTCGCAACGCGTCGACAGGCCGGAGCGTTGCGGCCTTGTATGCCGGGTACGCGCCAGAGATGAGACAGATGAAAACGCCAAACACGAACGCACCGAGCAGATACAGGCCGTTCGAGGCGACGAACACCACATCGAAGCCGATCGGCGAGACAAACACCAGTCCGATCGCCGCCACTCCAGCGAGAATCGCGCCAAAAAAGCCACCAACAACACCGAGGAGTGCGGCCTCCGCTAAGAGCACTCTGAGCACGTCGGCTTTGTGAATCCCGACCGCGCGGAGGACACCAATCTCCTGTTTGCGCTCGTTGGTGCTCATGAGCATCACGTTGAAGATACTCACGCCGGCGACGACAAGTGAGATCCCGGCAATGCCCAGGAGGAACCGGTTCAACAGCGAGAAGAACTCGTTGATCGTCTCGAGCAGGCTCGACAGCTCAAACACAGACACCCGCTCCTCACGGGCGTTGAGCTGTGCGCGAACCCGATCGGCGATGGCCGTCGCTGCCGCCCCAGAGTCGGCCTGAACGACGACCTGATCGTACGTCCGCCCACCAATCGCTGACTCGGGCAGGACAACGGCGTTGTTCGGCGAGACCGGTGAGATCATCTCCTCGGATTCGAGGACTGCGATCACGCGATAACGTGCGCCGGCGACCTCGATCGCGCTACCGACTTCGAGACTGAGCTCATCGGCGATCTCCGCGCCAACGATCGCACCCTGTCTGTGTCGATCAGGAATCGTTCCTGCAGCCGCGGTAAAGAGTACGCCCGGTGTTTCAGTGGCGTAGACCTGCCCGAACGTTTGGCCGCCGCTCGCGGTGATAAGCCCGTTGTCCGAACGCAAAGCGACTGCAGTCCCGTCGCTGCCAGTCGCGCGGGCGATCGCATCGACGTCTCTGACAGTGAGCGCATTCGAGCCAGCATCCTGATTCGGTGTGACGATCACCTGATCGCCGATCCCACCAAGTTCTGCCTCCGCCGAGAGCGCGAGGACATTTCCGAAGATACCGAGCGACGCGATCGCAAACACGCCGATGAGCACGCCGAGGGCCGCAAGCGCAGTGCGAACCCGGTTGCGACCGAGGTTGCGGGTCGCCATTCGGATCGCTGGGACCGACCGATCGAGGTTCCGCCGGAGTCTGGCCTGTACGGGCTCATCCGACACGATCAATCACCCCATCGATGAGTTCGACCGTCCGATCGGCGTACTCCGTCACCAGTTCGTCGTGCGTGACCGCGATCACGCTCACGCCGTCGTCGCAGATCCGGCGAAACTCCTCGAGAATCGTTGCACCAGTATCCTGATCGAGGTTACCTGTCGGCTCGTCAGCGAGCACGATCCGCGGCTCGTTGATGAGCGATCGCGCGATTGCGACTCGCTGTTTTTGTCCACCCGAGAGTTCGTTCGGGGTGTGGTCGGTCCGATCCGCAAGGCCGACCCGCGAGAGTAGTTCGACTGCCCGGTTGGTCGCGTCGCGATCACGGTCGAACATTGTCGGAACGGTGACGTTTTCGACGGCGGTGAGCGTCGGCAGGAGATAAAAATCCTGAAAGACGAAGCCGATCGACTCCTTTCTGGCACGGGTTCGCTCGCGATCGCCGAGTTCGGTCACGTCACGACCCTGCAACCGGACCGTCCCGCTCGTCGGCACATCGAGCAGACCCAGGAGGTTCAACATCGTGCTTTTGCCGCTGCCACTCGGCCCGATAATCGAGAGGAACTCCCCTGTCTCGACAGCCAGGTCGACGCCTGCCAGCGCTTCAACCGTAACCCCGCCGGTTTCGTATTGTTTGGTGACCGACTCGAGTGCGATCGCGGTGTCTTTAGCACGGGCCAACTCGACCACTGCACGGGGGCTGTCAGTTCCGTTCATTGTCGGCGGCGATAGACGATCGCACCAGCGCCGATGAGCACCGCTCCGATCACCGAGAGTGCTGATATCACTGAGAGTGGGGTGCTCATTCCGGGGAGTGCACCGCGAGTCGACCCACCGTCAGCGCCTTGACTGCGGGCGTGGGCATCGTCGTACGGCAACTCGAACTGTTCGGTTCGCTGTTCGCCGTCGACACGGAACGTCACCTCGACGGGCACGGTCGTCGCGTTGGTTTCGTCGACAGTCGCGGTGAGATCGAACGGCGCAAACTCACCGGGTTCGAGCGTCCCGACAAAGTAGTCTCGCTGTGGGTACGTCGGTGCGACGTGTTCGGTCTCGTTGACCGTGACGACGACGCCGGAGACGGTTCCGCCCGCTGGGTTCCCGAGGTTGCCCGTCAGCGTGAGGGTGTCACCGGATCGCTGGATGTTTGCCCCAGTAAGCGTCACGTCACCGGCGTCAGGGCGATGCTCGTACTGCAGTGCCGTCTCCTGAGCGCGATCGCCCGTTTCGTAGGCTACGTCGAACCGCACTGTGCCAGCGGGCACGCGGCTGAGATCGACCGTCGTCGTGGCCGACTCACCGGGAGCGATCGGGCCTGAAACAGTCGCTCTTGGGAGTTCCTCACCGTCAACAATCGGCGTGACAACGATCGCCTCCGCCGGCGCATTTCCGAAGTTTGTCACTGTGAGACGGACGCCCCCCATCGACTCACTCTCATCAGTATCGTCATCGTTGGTCCCACCCTGCCCCCCGAGGAGCCCATCCAGGCCGCCGATCCCGCCGTCGGGCGATACGCTTACCCCGTCGTTCGAGGTAGCTTCGTCACTCGAGGCCACAGCGGCGCTGAGACCAAGATCGGCCACGAGGGGCTCGGCCGTGTATTCGACGGTCCGATCGAATGTTGCTGTTGCACCGCTCGAGGTGGTGTAGGTGACCGAAATTTGGGCCGTCGCGTTGCCGGCCACCTGCGGCACAACTGTCAGCGATCGTTCGACCGTCTCACCGGGGGCGAGCGAGGCGATCGATCGCTGATCGGTCTCCGCTCGAAGGTTCGTCCCAGAGACCGAGAGGACAACGTTCCTGAGTTGCTCGTTTGTTGGATTGCTCACGTTCAGTGCGAGTGTGGTTTCGGTCCCCGCGACGGTTTCAACTGACTCAACGTCGACGAGCGGCGGTGCCTGCTCGACGACAACCGAAAGCGGACGAGTTGCGGTCGTTGTGTCGCCGTCCTCGTCAGTGGTTTCAGCAACGACGCGGAGCGATCGCTCGCCGGGCTCCTCGAACGTAGTTGTTACGGGCACAGTGAGGCTCCCGCCCGGACTGAGTGAACCAAGTGAGTCCGCGCTCGCGAGTTCCTCGCCGTCGGTCGTTTCAATCCGAACTGAATCAAGTTCCACGGCGGTCTGGCTCGCACCGTCGAGGGCAACCGTCACGTCGATCGTTGTCGGCTCGCCGGTGACGACCGTCTCGGTGGTTGGTGTCGCCTCGGTGACTGTGAGCCGTGCGTCTGGAACGGCTGCCGCGACCGCGATCGCCGATGTTGCGAACAGCACGAGCACCGCTAGGAGGACCAATCGTCGCATCAAGTATTGTAGGTGACACACACGCATATGGGTGTCGCAGGCTTTCGAGAGTGTCAGTCACGTTGTCACAGCGATAAACAGTGTTCGTATCGTCGAAGGCGAGACGAGTGGTGTCTCAGACCTCGTGTGTCGCTTCTTCGGGATCGTCGACAACCTCGATCCCACGGTTGTTCACCGCGTAGGGATCGAGGCCGACCTCCTGGAGGTATTGTTTGTAGAGCCGTTCAGCGGTCTCGCCGTCTTTTTGTTTGTCGGAGGCGCGATCGGCCAGTTCGATAAGGTTCTCGGGGACATCGTTCTCGTGGACGATCCAGTGGTTGACGAGGTCCGAGAGCCGCCGGATCGGACTGGTGAAGTGTCCGTAGATGTCGAAGTTCAGCGCGTGGTGGCCGCCGAAGGGATCGTTCATGTACTTTGCTCGTGGCATCACCTTCAGGACGGCCCGCTGGATCTTATTGAGCGATCGCCCAGGTGACTCCTCGAGCGCGGCGTTGACTGCCTTTCGTGGATCGTCCCACGACGCCCCTGGAATCGAGACGCCGTCGAGTTCCTGGATCTCTCGAAGCGCTTTGTTCCACTGGTCGGGGGTCGGCTGAGGATGGACGCGGTACATCGCCTCGACGCCGCGGTTCCACATCAGCTCGTGGGTGACCGCCTTGTTCGCCTTCAGCATACACTCTTCGACGATCGTGTGCGCGCGATCGCGCGAGGGATTCAATACCAGCGAGCCGTCGGCCTTCCGCTGTTCGTGCATCTGGTCGGCCAACTCGTAGACGAGCGCACACTCGGCGGCAAGCGGTTCGCCCTCGGCGTCGATCCGGGCTTCGGTTTCGCTGTACGTGAGCCGCTCGTCGCTGTGGATGACGGATTTGTAGATGTCGAGTTCATCGAACGACAGCGTCTCTTTGTCGATCTCCATCTCGACGGTGTGCGCGAGTCGATCCTCGTTTGGGACGAGAGAACAGACTGTCTCGGCGAGTACCGGTGGCAGCATATGCACCGTGTACGACGGCAGGTACACCGTGTTACATCGCTTGACTGCCTCCGCCCACATGTCTGAGTCCGGGTGGACGTAGTGGCTCACGTCGGCGATGTGGACCCACAGGGTGTAGGTCTCTTCGTGTTCGGCGATACTGATCGCGTCGTCGAAGTCCTGGGCGTCGATCGGATCGGTCGTCCACGTGGTAAGATCCCTGAGATCCGCGCGATCGTCGAGTTCGGCGTCGATCTCGGCGGTCACGTCCTCGGTTCGCTTTCGAGCCTCGACGAGTACGTCGGAGGGGAATGAATCGCGGATCTCGAACTCTTCGAAGAGCTCCTCGCGTTTGGCCTCGAGGCGCTCGGCCATCTCCTCGGTGATTTTCACGGGGCCCTGGCCCTCGGCCGTACCGGCGTAGGCCTGTTCGTCAGTCATACCGCTTACAACGAGGGTCGGGTAAAAAGGCGTGTCGGGGCGAGCGCCCCGCCAATTTGACGGCTCAAACGGGCAGTGACGCGACCCAGTACTGGCCGCCGATGACCCACCCGAGCGTGATCGTAACCGCGCCGATCGCGATCGGCACAAGCGACATACCGAACAGCCGAAGCGCGGTGCGACGGACCGACGTATCGGAGACGACGAACGGCGAGCCGTCGAGAATCGCCGCCTTCGCCTCGCCGACCCCCGCGTTCGGATTCGGACTCGTCGCCCCGACGACGGTGGCCTCGTCGCCGGCCATGAGGTGTCGCTGGGTATACCGGCGGCGACGACCGGTTCCGATCTCGATCGGGCCGATCGACAGCGACGTCTCCTCGGAATCCACATCGTCGGTGTGGTCGATGAAGCGCTGGATCGGGTCGGGTGGGGTCTCCCCGCCGTCGACGACGAGACGGTAATCGCGGGCCAACGAGTACCGCGCGGCTGTCGGATCGATTCGGACGTCCGCGCTGCCAGCGTCGACGACGAATGGTACCCCTGCGGCTCCCTCGTCGATCGTTACCCACGATCGGGTTTTGCCCTGCTGTCGGCGCTCTTCGACCTCGTACTCGACGACCAGCGTTTCGTCGTCGGTGAACGGTGCTGGAAGCGTCTCGTCTACTGGACGAACAGGGCCCTGAACGCAGACGCGGGACTCGTCGTCGGCGATCGAGAGCCCGTCAGTCGGCCGCAAACGAAGGATACGGATCGCGGTCACCGAGTGTGAGAATCCGTAGACGATCAACGCCGCGCCGACCAACGCGAGGAGGCCAAAGACAACTGCGACAGACGGGATGCCACCGAACTGTGCGGGGGCGATCGCACGCGGAGGGAACAGCATGTGCGCGCCGTCGTGACCGATCGGCGAAAACGTTGGGGTTGGTTTCGTGACTGGATACCGACACCACGGTCTCGTGTGCAACGATCCGAGTCAGAATATTTCGATCGATCCGGAGTCAGAATGCTTCGATCGGGCTGGCGCTCTGATGCTTTGATCGATTCGCAGGCAGGACGATTCGATCGATCCGCAGTCAGGGCGCTTCGATCGATCCGCAGTCAGGGCGCTTCGATCGATCCGCAGTCAGGATGCTTCGATCGAGCCGTTGTTAGGACTCTTCGATCGGGCCGTACTCCTCTTCCATGCGATCGACGTACCGGCGCAAAAACTCCGCTTGGCTGAGTCCGTCGGCTTCGACCTCACAGATGAGCGCTTCAAGTTCGGTTCGCGGCTGGTGGGAGATGTCCTTGAAACACGGCTTACAGAGGTACTCGAACGCCTTGTCGTGTCGTTCCCACCGGTTTCCTTCCTTGTCGTACTCGCGTGCATCCGCTCGCGGCACCGAGTCTCCACAGGCGATACAGACGACGGTGTTTTTGTCCCGACCTCCGCGGGAGCCCCACATGGAGTCTCCTTCGTGGGCATTCGACTTAGCGTTTATCCGTGCGCTGGATTCACCCAACTGAAGAACGCGCGTTTTATTCGGCTCTCGATCGATGACTCGCGTATGGAAGTCAAATCCCGCCACCATCTACGAAGCGACGCGATCGCGAAGCTACAGGACGCTGTCGACTCAGGACTCGGCGTCTCGATCGACGGCGATAGCTTCGAGCTCGTCGAGCTTGCAGATGCCGCGTTCGACATCGTCCTTGTGGATGGAGAGCCGTTCGTGTTTTACACCGACGACGAGCCGTTTCTGACCGTCCGCGGCGCGAACGAACACCCACCTGAATCCGGCATCGTCACCGTCGACGCCGGCGCAATCTCGTTTGTCTCCAACGGCGCCGACGTGATGCGACCGGGCATCACCGACGCCGACGAGTCGATCGAGGCGGGCGACCTCGTGGCGATCGCAGAGGAAACACACGGGAAGGTGTTGGCGATCGGCCGCGCGCTCGTCGATGGCGATGAGATGGTCGGTGACTCCGGAAAAGTCGTCGAGTCGATCCACCACGTGGGCGACGAGCTATACGACCTCTCGATCTAACCGCGTGGCTGCCGTAGGCAGGCAGGGGACTACTCGGCAGCGTCGATGTCGTCGTCCTCGTAGGCGTCGGCGTACTTTTCGACGGTGGTTTCATAGCCGCGCAGCGCGGCCTCGTAGGTCGTCCGCAGGTCGTCGATCGGCGTTTCGGTCGCGTCGACACGGAGGTCGTTGTAAAACCGCGAGTAGGCGAACTCCTCGGTCGAGGCGACCTGCAGCGCAGCGCTCTGAATCGGGAGGTCTTCGCGCTTATCGCCGCCCTTGGCGTGACCCGCTGCGAGCGCGTCGATGAGCCGCGAGGCAAGCGGCTCCTCGCCAAACGCCGCGGACTCGTAGGCGGCAGCGGTCGCGTCAATAACCGCCTCGCCGGTGAGGAGGTTCCCTGCGACGGTGAAGTTCTCACCGGTCGTGTGCCCGTACCAGTCTTTACACTCAGTGCCCGAAAACGCGAACGTCGTCTCGGCGTCAACGCCGTGGAGCTGGCGGTTTTCACGCCCGTCATCGGCATTCAACAGCGCTTCCAGCGCGTCGTCGATCGCAAGTCCGTCAGCGAGGTACGCTTGGCCTTTTTCCCCGAGTTCGACATTGACGAGACTCTGCGTGGCGATCGCGCCGTGTTCGGAGGCGAACGGACAGAGCGTTCCAACGCCGGGCAGCCGAGTTGTCACCGCGACGCCGAACCGAAGCTGGGAGTCGCCGTCGTCGTCCGTGTAGGGCTCTCGAACGCAGATGCTGAAGGTCATGGGCGATATTTCTCGGGCAGTGACAAAAAGTCCGGTGTGGCGGCCCGATCGACCGGAAACTAGCGTCTGGATGCGCGCAGTGCACCGCGAGGTGAATGGCCGGGAGCTGACAGCGTGCGTCTGACGTAAGAACTAACCTCCGAGCGTCGTTGTAGCGTGTATGGGCATCATGAGCAAGATCCTTGGCGGCGGTGGGGAGCGATCGACAGAAGACTACGTCGAATTGGACATGGACGACTTCGATGCGGCGAGCGCCGGCCCCGGACTCAGCGTTCGGATCGCCGAGATCGGCGACAAACAGGACGTCATCTCGATCAAAGACGCGGTGTACGACGGCGACCTCGTTATCGCAGACATCACTCGCCACAGCACGAGCGATCGAACAATCGAGCACATCATCGACGAACTCCGACAGGTCGCCGACGAGGTCGACGGCGATATCGTCCAGAAGGGCGACGATCAGCTGATTATCACGCCGACCGGGATTGGCGTCTCGCGGAAAAAGCTGAACTGATCGGTGGGTCGTCGCGGGAGTGAGCCCGATCGACGACTACCGCTCGAACTCGGTGAGGTCCGGAGAGCGATCGGCGTCGATCTCCTCGTAGACCTCGTGGTAGGTCTGCTGGTAGCGCCACAACTTTCTAAACAGCACCAGCCCGAACACGCCCATAAATAGCCCAACGTAGGTGACGAAGGAGGCGAACTCGGGGAGTCCGGTGAGTCCACGGATGACTGCAGAGCCGATCCCGACAGTCGAGTTGTACGTCGCGTGGATCACCGCGGCAATGAGCAACCCCTTGAGGATGATTGGTCCACGGTTTTCGGGGTTGAACTTCGCGAGCCCGAGGTAGTACCCCGCAAACGCCGAGTAGACGACGTGGCCTGGCCCAGCGAGCGCGCGGATTGCGGCGATCTCACCACCGGCAGCGAAGGCACTCACACCCAATGAGAGATCAGACAGCATGCCCGAGCTCTGGAGGTTCTGGATGATGTACAGGAGGTTTTCGATGAATGCGAAGCCCAACCCGGCGATCGCGCCGTACACTGCCCCGTCGAGCACGGAGTCGAAGCGTCGATCGTTGTACGCGTACAGCCGAACGGCGAGCAACTTCACTGTCTCCTCGCCGGGGCCGACGATCAAGAAGAAAAACAGTATTAGTCCAACGAAGCCGAGCGGCTCGAAAAACCCTCGAAGTTCGGTGTTGACGATCGCCGCGAACGTCGCCGTCAGAATCGACAACAAAAATGTCGCGATGAGAAGCGAGAGCGGTTCTCGGGCGTTCACGTCCGAGTAGTAGACGTACCCGGCGAGCCCGAGGGCGGGAACAACCGACAGCAGGGTCAAAAGCCCAAGCGCCGGGTTCAAAATCGCCCCGAGCCCGACCGCACCGAGGATCGAGAGCAAGATCAACAGCGCAATCGCAAGCACGATCGCCTTTGCACTGCGAGTCAACAGCCAATACAGCGCCACCGAGAGGCCATCCAGAGAGGTACGTTCCTCCCAGGTGGCGATGTCGTAGAGGTCTCGTTGTCCGTCGCTGGCAGATTCGATCGGATCCCGTCGCTCAGCCATTAGGGGTACGTTCGGCGAGCGATCACCTAACAGTTGTTACCGCAGCGCACACAAACGACCTTGAGGTCGGCGGTCCCATCTACTGGTATGACAGACGCTGAGATCGACGAAGTGGATAAGACCATCCTGCACGCGCTGCAAAAGGACGCACGAAACATCTCCTCGGGAGATATCGCTGAACGGACCGGCACCTCCGACAGCACGGTCAGAAAACGGATCCAGCGGCTCGAGTCGACGGGCGTGATCAAGGGATACACTGCGATGGTCGACTACCAGCAATCGGGTTATCCACTCAGGATGTTGTTGTACTGTACAGCGTCGATCCCAGAGCGCGGCGGCCTCGTCCCGGACATTCTCGACATCGACGGGGTCGTCTCCGTCCAGGAGCTTGTCACGGGCGAAAAGAACCTGCTTGTGACCGCTGTTGGCGAGTCAGACAGCGACATCACGCCGATCGCTCAGGCGCTGTTGGAACTGGGGATTACTGTCGCCGACGAGGTGCTTGTGCGGAGCCACGAAACCCAGCCGTTCAATGGGTTCGATCGTCCCAGCGAAGACCACGACTAACACAGCACCCGTTTAACGTCTGTTCCTGTGGCCCGCCGAACGACGGCACTGACCGGATTGACCGTGCCCGAGAGGTTGTCCGAGTCGCCATCAAGCACGGTGAGCGCCGCACGCCGACCCGGTTCGATGACGCCGCTGTCGAATCCGGCGATCTCCGCGCCAGCCGTCGTCGCCATCCGAAGCACCTCTCTGTCAGTGACGTCGAACCCGGCGGCGGTGAAGGCCATTTCGCGGAACATCGACGGCGGGTTGAGCATGACGTTGTCCGTCCCAAGCGCGACGGTCGTGTGATCGAGCAGCTCTCGGATCGGCGGCCGGCCGACGCCGAGCGTGGCGTTCGCGCGTGGACAGACTGCGATCGGGATCGATCGATTCGCGACCACCTCGAGATGCTCGGTGACCGCGTGGACCATGTGGACGAGAAGATCCGGGTCCAACTCGAGCGCCGGAAAGATGTCTGTCGGGTCGGGCTCGCCCGCGTGGATCGCGAAGGGAACCCCAGCAGCGTCGCAGGCGTCCCGCTCGGTGGCGAAGTCGTCGTCGTTCGCGCCGCTAGCACCGTAGCCGTCGGCGATATCGAGGACCGCGGTGTCGCCGCTACCGAGGATGAAGACGTCGAGATCGACGCCGTCTGCGGCTGCACGGAGCGCACGGGCGCCTGGCGGCCCCGACTCGCGAAAGTCGATACAGCCCATGGTTCCGGTTTGTTGCATGTACCGGAGCGTCCGTCGCATGGCAGTCACGAGTTCGTCGCGATCGGCTGCCGCGAGCGCTCGGTGTTTCACGCTGTCGGGCGGCGCAACCGCCTCCTCGAGGCCGAGTCCGACTGCGGCGTCTTTCGTTACCGAGTCGCCGAGGTGCGTGTGGGCGTTGACGAACGCGGGGAGAATGATGTCCGTCGACGCCGTTTCGGTTTCCTCGACCGCCTCGATCCGCCCGTCTTCGATCACGACACGCCCGCGGATCGGATCGAACGATTGGCCACAAAGGACGGTTCCATCCAGTTCCATGGGATCGATCGGCACTCGATCCCGAAATACGTGTGTGTTTGGCGCCATCGAACGAGATGGTAATTTTTCGGCTCCAAACGATCGACTCGTTGCACTCCACACAGCCGTTCCTCGCGAACTGAACGCTGACAGGTGCAAACAGGATGGGTTGTTGCGGTGGCCGACGCTGATGCTTTGTCGCGATGGCCGGTGCTTGATAGGTTGTCGCGGTAGCCGGCGCCGATGCTTTGTCGCGATGGCCGGTGCTTGATGAGTTGTCGCGGTAGCCGACGCTGATGCTTTGTCGCGGTGGCTAGTACCTGATGGGTGGCCTCGATGCCCGGTGACTTCCCAAGAACATAATGTTCTATAATGTGGTTCTAATCGAACGATTTGGGAATATAGTTAGATTTAATAGATAATCTGTTCGTTTAATCGACAGAGACGATCGATCGCGGTCGTACGCGGGCTGGCCGCCCGGCGCGATCGACTATCGTCGGACCAATCGATGACCGAGCACGAACCGAAACCGACTGTTGGACAGCTTCCGACCGTATCCACCGCGGCGTCACACGTGCCGAACGCGGTGACGACCCTCTGTTGGCTCCTGTGGATTGTGGGCCTCAGGGTTCTCGCCGCGCACATCCGAGGCGGCGGCCCGTGGGAAATCCCTGGTATCGTCGTCGTGGACGGGCTCACCGCCGTCATGTGGACGGCAGTTGGGTTCTTCGCTGCGATCGTCGCGAGCTACTCGAAACGGTATCTCGCTGGTAGCCAGACGATCGACCAGTTCTTCGCTCGGGTGTTCGCGTTTACGCTGGTCGTGATGGTCCTCGTCGCCGCCGACAGCCTGGCGCTGTTCGTGGCCGCGTGGATCGCGATGGGGCTCGTGATGGCGTCGTTGATCGGACACAACAGCAAGTGGCCGCAGGCACAGGCGGCCGCCGCACTCGCCCGGCGGTACTTTTTGGCTGGCGGCCTCTCGCTGGCTGTCGCGGTTACCGGCCTCTGGTGGTTCGGCGACATTACGTCGGTTTCGGGCGTCGAGGCGGCGATCGCGTCGCTGCCCCGGCCCGTTCTCGTGGCGATCGCCGCGGCGCTGGTGATTGCGGCGACGATCCAGTCCGCGCTATTACCGTTTCACACGTGGTTGCTCTCGTCGATGACCGCCCCAACCCCTGCGTCGGCGCTCATGCACGCAGGATTCGTCAATGCGGGCGGTATCTTGCTCGTTCGGTTCGCGCCGATTGTGGCAGCCGAACCTGCGATCATGGCGGCAATCGTGCTCGTCGGCGCGACGAGCGCGCTGGGCGGGAAGCTCCTGAAGACCGTCACGACCGACGCGAAGCGGGCGCTTGGCTGCTCGACGGTCGGGCAGATGGGCTTTATGCTCATGCAGGTCGGGCTTGGCTTCTTTGCCGCCGCGGTGGCACACCTGATTGTCCACGGCTTCTACAAGGCCTACCAGTTCCTCTCAGCGGGGAGTGCGATCGAACACACCGCACCGGGCCACGATAAAACGGCAACGGCCGAACCGACCAAATCGACCGGACTGGGTGGATTCGTCGCGATCGCCGCGACAGGCCTCGCGGGCGGGGCGTTGTTCGCCTGGCTGACTGGCAAAGGGACGTCCCTCGACAGCGGGCTCGTGTTGACGCTGCTCGTCGTGGTGACTGTCCTGCACGCGTCTCGGGATGTCGTCCGCTCGAGTGGCATTCCCGCGTCGGTTCGCTACGGCGCCGTGCCGCTCGTCGCCCTGCCGGCGATCGCGGTCTACGCCGGGGTGTATCAACTCGTCTCCAGCCGGCTCGCAGCGCTCCCCGCTGTTGGCGAACCGGCATCGTTGACGGCGGTACACATCCTGATCGCGGCGGCGTTTATCATCGCATACATCGCTGTTGAGACCGGGGTCTACCGCCGCAGTCGCCGGCTGTACGTCGCGTTGGTGAACGCGACGCAGCCACCATCGAATACGCTGTTATTCACCACGGAGGAATACAATGAGCAGTGAGCACGCGATCGAACGGAGCATCGCCGCGGCCGCTGACGCGGTCGGAACCGTCTGGCCACTCCACTCGTTCGTGACGGCCAACCCACTGGCTGGCTTTGAGGATCAACCGTTCCACAAGGCAGTCGCAGACGCCGAATCAGTCCTTGGCGGGCGAGGCTACCCGACCGCAGCCGTGTTCGGGCAGGCCCTGGAGTCGGAAGCGATCGACGCCGACCTCCTCCGCGGACGGCTGGCCGAACACGGCTACGAGACGGATCTCGAGGCGTCACTCGATCGTCTCGCAGACAACGAGTCGGTGGGACCGTCTCCCGAGAAGTCGACAGCGACCGAGCGTGTCGACGCGGTCGTGACAAAGTGGCTCGCGGCGTTTCTGGATCAGGGCCGCGCCGAATGGCCGATGCCAGACCGGAAGGCAGGCTTTTACGCCGCGTTCCGCGCGATGGCACCCCACGACAGCGACATTCCCAACGCAGCGGCGATCGCCGCCCTCCCTGCCGAGCCGACTGCGGCGATTCGGACGATGCTCTCCGATCGGGCAGTCGGGAGCTGGCAGGATGTCTTCGAGTTCCACCTCGCGGCGCTGCCGGGGTGGACGGGACTCATCAAACAGCGTGCGGCCGACAACGGGTCGTGGCAGTCGGCGTCCCCGATCACGCTGGCGGGGTATCTGGCGGTTCGGCTAGCGCTTGCGGACGGGTTCGACGCGCCGATCGCCCCGCCGGAGGCGTTCACGACGTCTCAGCCGCACGGAGACGAGATCCCGCTCGAAGAGGTCTGGCTGTCCGCGTGGGAAGACACGTATCGGAGAGCACTCGTCTCGTCGATCGCCGACGCCTCTGGGTCGACGGGGGCAGACGCTGCGACGGCCGAGCGGCCGGCCGCGCAGTTGGTGTTCTGCATTGACACCCGATCGGAGATCATCCGCCGGCACATCGAGTCTACCGGCGCGTACGAGACCCACGGCTACGCCGGATTCTTCGGGATTCCGATGCGCTACGAGGGGTACGACTCGGACGTGAGTGTCGACGCCTGTCCGCCGATCCTCGAGGCCCAACACCACATCACCGATCGGCCAACCGAGGCTGCAGCGGGTGAACGGAGCCGCTACGATCGCTGGCATGCGGTCACGGATGCGCTCACAGCTGCGCTGCAGTCGCTGAAATCCAACGCCGCGACCGCGTTCAGCTTCGTCGAGAGCGCCGGGATCGGGTACGCGGCCGCGTTAGCCGGACGGACGATCGCCCCGAGTCGGTTCGCGAACGCGCTCCAGAAAGCCGGCAACCGCGGGCCCGACGACCACGAGTTTTGTGCGCCGTCGATCGAACATGAGCACGACCACGCACCAGATGAGTTGCCGACCGGGCTCACGCTCGAACAGCGGGTCGAGTACGCCGCAACGGCGTTCGAACTCATGGGAATCGAGCAGCTTGCCCGGGTCGTCGCGTTCGTCGGCCACGCCAGCGAGACGGCGAACAATCCGTTCGAATCCAGCCTCGACTGTGGCGCCTGTGCGGGCAACCCCGGCGGGCCGAACGCTCGGGTACTCGCGGCGATCTGCAACGACGAGGCAGTGCAGGCGGCACTCGCCGATCGCGGGATCGAGATCCCAGACGACACCGTCTTTGTCGCCGGCGAACACACGACGACAACTGACAAAGTCACGCTGTACACCAATCCTGTCCCTGAAACCCACGCAGACGATATCGCCGAACTCCAGGCCGATCTCTCGACTGCACGCGAGCGCGCGACGAGCGAACGCGCAGGGGACATGGGCGCAGACCCCTCGGAGGGCGTTCGCGAAACTGAACGCCGCGCGGCTGACTGGGCAGAGACCCGTCCCGAGTGGGGGCTCGCGGGCAACGCGGGATTCGTCATCGGCCCACGGGCACTCACCGCGGGACTCGATCTCGACGGACGGGCCTTCCTGCACTCCTACGACTGGCGGACTGATTCGGACGGCTCGGCACTCGAGGCGATTTTGGCCGGGCCGATGGTCGTCACCCAGTGGATCAACACCCAGTACTACTTTTCCACGGTGGACAACGCGGCCTACGGCAGCGGCTCGAAGGTGACACACAACCCGGTCGGAAATATCGGGGTGTATCAGGGCAACGGCGGCGACCTGATGACCGGGCTCCCGCTGCAGTCGACGATGGCGGCCGACAATGAGCCGTATCACCAGCCGCTGCGGCTCTCGACGATCGTCCACGCGCCGGTCGATCGCGTCACCGACATTCTGGCCGACCACCCCGAAGTCGCCGAACTACTCGACAACGGCTGGCTCTCGCTGACGGTCATTGACCCCCAACAGGACGGCCGGGCGCTGCAGTATGAAAAAGAGCTTGAATGGACGGCGATCGACGAGGAGCCGGAACCGATCGAACCCGTCGAACAACCACATCCTGCAACTGCTGACGATTGATCGCTGCGGTCGTTCCTCGCTGCTAGTCACGCATCACGCGTGACACCAGTGATCTCGAATCGCGCACCTCCGTCGGTACCCTCAGTAATCTGGATCGTCCAGTCGTGGGCTTCAGCGACCTGCCGAACGATCGAGAGACCGAAGCCAGTCCCTCTGGTGGCGTTTGAGTAGCCGGGCTCGAACACGTCGACTCGCTCGTCTTCGGGGATCCCCGGGCCGTCGTCTTCGACGTAGAATCCGTTTTCGAGCGCTCCGACGGTAACAGTCACGTCCGTCCCGCCGTGTTCGACCGCGTCGCCGGGCGGAACCTGGCTGCCCGTGGAACCGTGTTCCACGCTGTTCCGAAACAGGTTCTCGAACAGTTGCCGCACCCGACTTGGATCGCCCCTGATCGTCTGCGTCGTTTCGGTCACGATCGTCGCACCGGGGGTTTCGACGTTCTGCCAGCAGTCTCCGACAACAGTCTCAAGATCGATCGAAACCACGTCATCGAGGTGGTCGCCGCTCTGTGCGAGGCGCAAGAGCCCATCGATCAACTCGTCCATCCGATCGAGTGCGTCCGCCGCGTTGCCGAGATGATCGCTGTCGCACTCCTCTTGAGCCAGTTCCACTCGCCCAGCGGCGACGTTCAGCGGGTTGCGCAGGTCGTGAGAGATGACACTGGCGAACTCTTGGAGCCGTTGTTTCTCCTGTTCGAGCGCCTTTCGCTCGCTAATGTCGATAAAGAGGGCGAGCGTTCCGACGATATCTGTGCGAGCATCATACCGAGGAACTGCCCGCACCAATGTTTCGATAGTCTCACCATCGGCGGTCACGAGCTGTCGATCCTCACGGACGAACTCGCCGCGCAAGGCCCGGTCGTAGCCGCCTTGACTCAGGAGCTCCTGTCGTGATTCGGGTGTATAGAATGCGGCAAGCTCCTGTTCGAGGACGGCTTCTTTTTCATACCCCAGCGTGTCGACGAACAGCCGGTTACAGTCCTCAATGATCGGTGTGCCGTTATCCGACCGTGTCACGACCGCCATAACCGGTGCCTGCTCGAAGAGATATTGGTACTGTTCTTCGAGTTGGGTAGTCAGCTCTTCCAGCTCTTCGGTGCGCTGGTCGAGTTCCTGCTCGTGTTCTTTCCGATCGGTGACGTCGAGATGGATCCCGACTGCGCGGACTGGTTCGCCCGCCTCGTTCCGTTCGACGATCTTGCCGATGTCGCGTATCCACCGCCAGTCGTCGTCCGCCGTTTGCATCCGGTGTTCAGTGTCGTAATACGTTGTCTCCCCGTCGATGTGGGCCTGTAACGCCGCTTCAACGGCCTCGATGTCGGCTGGATGAACGCGGCTTTCCCACGCGTCGAGATGCGGTTCGATCTCATCTACTGTGTAGCCGAGCATCTCGGCCCACTTTTTATTGAACTGTACCTCGTCGGTACGCATGTCCCAGTCCCAGACCCCGAGGTTTGCCCCTTCGACCGCGAGTTCGAGACGGGTCGTGGTTCGTTCGAGCCGCTTTTGCCGCTGCTCCTTCTCGGTGATGTCTCGAACCGTACAGACGAGTTCACCTGTGTCGGTCATCGAAAGCGTATGATCTTCGACGAACGTAGTGCCGTCCGATCGGAGCCCGGTTGTCCGTCCGTGCCAGCTCCCTGTCTTTTTTACCGTCGGGAGGATCTCATCGCGGGCCTCGGCTACCTCCTCGTCGGGATAGATTAGCTCCCAGTGTTCGCCGATCATCGCCGCAGGTTCGTACCTGTACAGGTCCGCGTAGGCCTCGTTTACGTAGATGAACCGCCCGTCGTTGAGGATGCTGATTCCCTCCTGTGCGGTTTCGATCGCGTCGAGCTGTCGCTGCCGTTCACGCTGGGCGGTGAAGCCCTCGACCGCATTGCGTATCCGGTTGGCCAACACGGCGTACTGGCTGGTGGCAGATTCCTTCTGGAGATAGTCGGTAACGCCGGCTGAGATTGCATCACTGGCGACCGCTTCGGAGCCCTTGCCGGTAAACAGGATGAACGGCAGCTCGGGATAGTCCTCGCGGATGCACGCAAGGAACTCGATACCGTTCCTCCCGGGCATATCGTAGTCAGAGATGATACAGTCGATATGATTGGCAGCGACGTAATCCAGCCCTTCGCTTGCGCTTGTTGCCGTTTCGATGACGAAGCGATCGCTCTCGCGTTCGAGGAACGTCGCGGCCATCTCGACGAAATCAGGATCATCATCCACGTGAAGGAGATAGATCGTGTCTGAGCGTGTATTCATGTCACCGCCATTTTCCAACGTATCGGTCAGCCGGACACATAAGTGTTCGAGACGGTTCTCACAGATCGGAGAGGTTCAAAAGGATCGACGGCGAACGGAGCGTATGCACTTCGACAGGCGGACACAGGCGGCGCTCGAAGCCGTCGGGCTGGACCGCGAGGAAATTCGGGAGGCATCCGATCGCGTCACGGAGGCAGTGCGGGCCGACGCCGACCGGATCGCAGCCTTTTTTGATGGCGGCGGAACCGTCTACTCCGATATGGAACTGGCGCACAGCACAGCTTCGATCCACGAGCACACCGTCGATCACGTGGACCTGTACACTCACGGGGCCGAGCTTCGCGGGTACCTTCGGTTCGACACCTGGGGCGTGCCGATCGAGGGCGGTCGCATACTGAACGATGACGTGGTCGAACTGACGCTCGGACCGACCGTCGACGGCCGCGTCCGGTTCGCACACGATCGAGACGAGCTGTGAGCATGTCTGAAACTGCTGTTCGGGTTCGGGGCATCTACACGACCGCGCTTACCCGACTCCTTCTTAACAAAGCTCTTACAGTTGTCCAGGCGTCCGAGCCGATCGAGCGGCGCTTCGAGCCGTCGTTCCCGACAACTGCAGCAGACGCGGTAGTCGAGACAACCACAGATCGTCAGGGGGTCTCGATCACCGGTCATCCCGATGCCGTCGCGGACGTCTGCGACGCGATCGGGTCGGTCGGAATCGACACGTTCGTCTGGCGGGACGCGCTTGTGCCGGGGACGATCGCTGACGGACGGGTCGAACGGACGGTGGGCGGCGGGGCGATCGTCGATCTCGGGCTCGAGTCGATCGATGGTCCCGGCGACGGGACCGGCTATCTGCCCTTTGCTGCGGTCGACGATCGGATCGACACGGGCGACGTAGTTCGCGTGCAGGTCGAATCGGGGGCTGCGCCGTGGGGAGACAGTCGCCCGCGTCTGCGCGGGTCGATCGCGGTCGACGCGGGCCTTGCGAGGCTCATCCCCGGCGGTGACGGCGTCACCGTTGACACGCGTGATGAGGCCGCCGGCCGGGAACTGGTCGGGATGACGGAGTTACTCGGGACGACTCCACCGGATGGATGGGGACTGCAGTGGTCGCACGCGGCGACGAAGGCCGGGATGGACGAGCTGTCAGCGTCGCTGGCCGTGGCGACCGATCGCGCCGAGACGATCGCAGAGCGGCTCCCCGGATCGATTGAGGGCGGCACGGATGCCGCGGGAGACGAGCCTCGGGTGCTCGTGAGCGACCGCGCGGCGCGACACGCGTGGTTCGGCCGCGAGTCGCGGTTCGAACTGGACGAGATTCGGCGATCGGTCACGACCACCATGACGGGACACCACCGCATCAAAGCCGGGACCAACCGCGCAAGCGCCGGCGTAGATTTCGTCGAGGCGCTGTGTGCGCTCGACAGCGAGGCGGACTTTCCATTCGACGTCGTGACAGACCAGTTCGGCCCGACGACGGGCGATCGGGTCGCGATCGAACACGGCAAACCCGACGGGCGCGCGTTTGCGCTTGGAACGGGGACGGTAACCGAACGGACCGCAGACGGAACGCTCACGATCGAGCGAGAGATGACCGGCGGCGGAACGTACGACGCGCTGGGGATCGATCGGGTTGCGGGCGACATTGCCACGACAACCGTTCGGGAGGGGCGGTGGTGGTACCCAACCGTGTATCGAAGCGCCGACGGTGACCTGAAAGGGACGTACGTGAACGTCTGTACGCCCGTGGAGTGTTTCCCGGACGCGGTCCGGTATATCGACCTCCACGTCGACGTCATCAAACACGCCGACGGACGCGTCGAGCGGGTCGACGACGACGAACTCGACGAGGCAGTGACCGCGGAGAAACTGAGCGAAGAAATCGCAGAGAAGGCCCGATCGGTCGCGGCGTCGATCGAGCGGGCGCTGAAGTCGTAAAATCTCAGAAGTGCTCGGCAGACTCTGTCGAGTACTGTAGCTCCCCGCCACGACCGCCTTCGACGGTGTCTGAACCCATGTCGCCGGTCGAGGGGACCTTGACCTGGACATCTGTCACTTCCTCGAACTCGAAGTACATATCGCGTTGAATATTCTCGGCGGTGATGTTCGAGATACCACAGCCCGAGCAGGTCCCGCCGAGTTCGACGACGACCTGTCCAGTCTCTGGATTTGCTTCTCGGACGACGCTCGTGCCCCCGTGCATCTGAATGATCGGCATCTGTTTGACCATCCACGTCTCGATCCGCGATTTGAGGCTCTCGTCAGTCATTACCTGCCTTTGGCGGCGCAGCTATGGGTAAGTTGTGGTTTTCTCCATCGACGAAATCCCGTGAGAAAGTATCACACGATAATTCAGGGTCGATCGCGTGAGGTGTCACCGGGACCGGAACGTAACACTCACAGCTTCGATCGATCGCCGGTGCCGCCGGTCATCGCGCTCGCGACCGCGCCTTTCACGACCACGTCGTCGCCGAGCGACGTGAGTTCGAGTTGCGGGATGTTGATGAACACCATCTCCTCGAGTTTCTCGCGAATCGGCTCGAGGATCTGTTCGGGATTGTTCAATGCGACTGCGCCGCCGACTTTGACGATGAGCGGGGCGTACGCGTGGATGATGTTGGCGATCCCCATCGCGTTCCAGTGGCCGAGTTGATCGACGACGTGTGTCGCAAAGTCGTCGGAGCCGGCGTGTTCGAACACGTCGACTGCCGAGAAGTCGGGGTCTTCGAGCGGGAGTGCCGTGTCGATCGGATCCTCCGCGTGGAGCCGCTCGGCGTACCGCGGGATGTTGTTGCCAGAACAGTACGCTTCCCAGTGGCCCTCGTGGCCGCACCCACAGGTCATGAATCCGTTGGGGTCGAGCGTCATGTGGCCGACCTCGCCGGCGTTGCCGTCCCACCCTGCCAGGACGTTTCCGTCGACACAGACGCCTGCGCCAACGCCCGACGAAATTGTCACGTACACCATATCTGCGGGGTTTCGCTCCGAGTGGAATCGTTCACCGATCACGCCGGCGTTGGTGTCGTTGTGGAGGTACACTTCCTCAGTATCGAGGAGCTTCGAGATCGGCCCGGTAAGTGGGATTCGATCGATCGTGTCCGGCAGGTTTGCGGGGTTTTCGATCGCACCCTCTGCGAGGTCGAGCGGACCGATCGAGCCAATTCCGCACGCAACCGCGTCGGTTGGGTTGATTCCTGCGTTCTCACACGCCTCCCGGACGACGCGAAGCACTGCCTCAGTGACGGCGATGCCCGTGGGCCCGCGTGGCGTGTGATCGTACGCGTTGCCGAGAACTGTCGCCGACTCGTCTGCGACGACCGACCGGACGTTTGTCGCCCCGAGGTCGACGCCAACGTAGTAGGCCATTACCAAAATGAGATACCCGATTCCACTTAATTAAGCCGTTTTTTTCGTCGTGTACGCCGGTGGGTTACTTTGTGTCCGAACGGACAAACGTTACCGGACACGGTGCCGAGAGCATGACCTCCTGGGCCGTGCTCCCGAAGACGGCCTTCCCAGCCGGCGATCGCCGCCGTCCGCCGACGATGACTCGATCGGCGTCGGTGGCTTTGGCGAGTTCGACGATCTGCTCGCCGTGTGAGCCGACCGCGCCGCGGATCTCATACTCAATGTCGGCTTCGTTGAGCGTCCTCGCAAGCGTGCGGATCGACGAGTGACGGTTCGCGACCGTGTCCGGATCCACTTCGTCACGTGTCCGATCAAACGCGAGGTTTTCGATGGCTTCGTCGTACTCCGATTGGGTGAACACGTGTGCGAGGACCACTGTCGAACCGGTGGGTCCGGCCACGTCCGTCGTCTCTTCTGCTAACCGCTCGATTCTGTCTGCATCGCTTGGCCCGACGGCCAGGAGGATCGTATTGATTGCCATGATACTATATTGGGCGGCAGCGTACTTAAAAATAGCGGAATTTTTACTCGGAGACGAATAAATAATTCGTGTTATTTCTATGTGTTATCATTTCTCGATGATCGGGTGGTAACTCGGCACATAGAATGCAGCCACCGCAGTCGTGGCGTAGAGTCCAAGATGGGCGTGCGCGGATACACTGCTCTATCGACCAGGCTGAGAGTGCTTGATCAACCAAACTGCCGATTGCTAATCAAGCCGACAATCACCGGGCTAACACTCCCGATCAACAACCGAGCTAGCACTCCCGATCAACAACCGGGCTAACACTCACCAGTCAACAACCGGGCTACCACTCAACACCCGGAATAACACTCCCCGATCGGGGTCGGTAGTGTGTTCAGACGTCTGGTGCGTCGTCTTCGACCGATCGCTTCAGCGACTCGCGGCGCGACTTTGCGTCGCGGCCGGTCGCCTTCAGGAGAAACTCGTTTTTTGCGCTGACCGCATCCGCGGCGGCGTCTGCGTTGCCCTCGGCGATGACATCCTCGGCCGGTCGCTCCTTGAAGTGGACGGCGAGCTTGTCCTTTTTACCGCTGTACGACGCTGCGCCGGCGAGAATCCGCTCGAACACGGGGTTGGTTGGTTCCTCGACGACGTACAGCTCGTGACCGTTGTGTTCTTCGGTGCCGGCCACCGGGCCGAAGTACTCCTCGATCGTCGCTTTCATATCGGGGATTCGTTCCTCCAGATGCTCGCCACGGCGCATTTTGTACTCCTTCATGGAAGATGCGTTAGCAAGCGGATGGTTTACCTGTTTCGTCGTTTCGTCGTTGCGGCGTGTGTCAGCGAATCGCGAGCTGAAGACGGCGAGTTATCTACGACCGCCCCACGGGGAGGAATCAACAGATCGCTTCACGAGGAGGAATCAACAGATCGCCTTACAGTGAGGAATCGATAGATCGTCTCACGTCGAAGAATCAATAGATCGCCTCACGTCAAATAATCAACAGCTCACCTCACGGCGCGGGATCATCGAGCGGTCGCTCCGAAATATACCCCCGTCGGCACTCTGGACAAATATCGCCCGCTCGCATCGACGATTGGCCCGCTTGTCGGGTGAGCCCACACTCGGGACAGAAAAACTCTGTTCGGATGTCATCTTCTATCCGCTCGAAGGACACGCCGGTTTCATCAACGCGGGTAAACCCGTCGTCAGGCTCAAGCAGATCGTCGGATTCGTCGGACTCCTCGGACTCGTCGGATCCGTCGTACGATTCGGGGGATTGCTCAGGAGAAATACTTCCGCCGAACGTCACGTCATCGGGGGCGCCTTCGGTGGGTCCTGCGGCATCAAACCCTTCGTCGTCACCAGCTTGCTCGGGCCACGGGGTCGGCTCGTTGTCGACGGCCTCGGGAGCCACGTCGTCGTGATCGGGCCACTCACCGGGCGCACGAGTAGACGGCTGCTCGGCGTCCGTGTCGGTATCCGAGAGGATGACTCCGTCGTCTTCGCCCGCTGGGGGCTCTTCGATCGGTTCATCAGCCGCGTCCTCATCGGGATCATAGGTCCCGGGCGACTCGGCTGGCTGTGTCTGATCGTCACTGCTGGATGGCTCGTCGTCCTCTGTTGAGGTCGGCCCAGCCGTAATAATCTCGGCGTCGTCGGTCACTTCGGGCTCCTGTGTGGCGCTCGGGTCCGGGGAGGTGTCCGTCGATGAGTCGATCGACGTGTCCCCGTGATCGAAACCCTCGGAAGCGTGGGAGCCATGAGCCGGCGTCTCCTCCGGGGCTGTTCCGACGTCCGGCGCAGCCGCTTGCCCGGCTGGCTCCGGCTCGTCGGCTGCTGCCCGCGAGAGCTGTTCGATCGAGGTGACCTCTTTGTTCTCGCTGACAATCCGCTCGGTTCCACAGCGCGTGCAGGTCGTGACCTCCCGGACCGTGACAACCATTTCGTCGCCCCGTTCCTCCCGTTCGCGTTTGAGCTCGGGATCGCCGAAGTCGTGCCCGAGCAGACACTTGAGTCCCATTAGCCGACATTCCGAGTTCCGCAACTAAAAAGTACCCCCTCTTGGGTCCGCCGCCCGTCAGACGCTCGCCCACAGATGAGGGCTTCGAGAACGGCAACCGAGACGATTGTGGCCGGTACACGTTTACCGGTACCCGTCCATAGGTATAGCCATGGGAGCGAAGCGGGAGTTCCGCAACCGATCGGACGTGCAGGTCGAGATCTTGGACGCGCTCGTCGATCGGAACGAAGAGGGCATGACCGTGCTCGAACTCCGGGCGGTGGTCGACCACGATATCGATCGGATCGAGTCCGGGCTCTCAGAGCTCAAAGACGATCGGCTGATCACAGTCGAAGAAAACGCAAGCCGCCTCAAGATCTACCCTGCAGAGCGGGTCGTCCCCGACGTAATCGAAACAGAGCCCGACGAGTCGGGGATACTTGACAGTGTCCGCGATCGGTTGGGGTTGTGAGAGGCGATTCGTCGATCGACCATACCGAATAGGTGGTATCGAACTACCCCGTCTCGAGCCGCCCGAGACGGCGTTGTTTTACTGGCGCGCGTCTAATCGAAGCGTATGACTCTTGTCGGTGAACTCCACACGGAATACGGCGCGACGTTCGCCGATCGCGGCGGCACGTCGGTCGTCGCGAACTACGGCCGCCCCGAACGAGTGGGCCGAGCAGTCCGAAACGGCGTTGGCGTCATCGAACACGGCTACGGAATCGTCCGCATTACCGGGGATGACCGCCTCGACTATGTCGACAACATCGTCTCGAACCGGGTTCCAACCACGGATGGCCACGGCGTGTACGCGTTCGTTTTGGATCCAAACGGTCGGATCGAGACCGATATGTACGTCTACAACGCCGGCGAGCGGCTGTTGTTATTTACCCCGCCGGAGACGACCGACGCGCTCGTTGAGGAGTGGCGATCGAAGATGTTCATCCAGGACGTGACGATCGAAGACGCCTCCGCGGAGCTTGCGGTCTTCGGCGTCCACGGGCCGCAATCGACCGAAAAGGTTGCGAGCGTCCTCAACGGTGCAGGCGCGCCCGAACCCGAACTCACGTTCGATCGCGGGACGATGGGTGATGTCGGCGTGACGGTGATCGCGGGCGACAACCCGATCGGCGAGGAGGGCTACGAGGTCATCTGTGCAGCCGAGGACGCCGCAGCCCTCTTCGAGACGCTCATGACCCGCGGGATGAACGCCGCACCGTTCGGATACGACACATGGGACGCGCTGACGCTTGAGGCGGGTACCCCGCTCTTTGGGACTGAACTGCGCGACCGACTCCCGAACACGACCGGTGTTCCAAACGCGATCGACTTCGAGAAGGGCTGTTTCATCGGTCAGGAGGTGGTCTCGAAGGTCGAAAACCGGGGCCAGCCGAGCCGTCGACTCATCGGCCTCCAGTCTGCGGAACCGGTCGACGCCGGTGCAGCGATTGTCGACAGCGACGAGACGATCGGCGAGATCACCCGATCGGCATACGGGCCGACGGTTGAATCCCACCTGGCGTTCGGTTACGTCCCCTACGACGTAGATCTTGAGACGGTCACGATTGAATCAAACACGTCCACGGTCGAGGGAACGGTTACCGCGCTTCCCTTCGTCTTTGGTGGGCGCCAATCCGATCGCTGTCCGCGCTAGATGGACACGACATAATAACGCGATCGGGTTACTGGTGTTCAAAACAGGGTGACTGGCGTCGTAAGCAGTTCTCGCCCGGCCGTGGCGTGTCTCTCAGCGTGGATTGACACGATCGTTCTTTGCGCGCGAGCCGCTCAGAAGCCGTATCGTTTGTGCGCTTCGTCGATCGGAACGATCTCCAGGACCCGCACCTCTTTTTTATCTTCTAACACGGTGTAAATCGCAGTATAACTCCGAGAGACATGCATGCGAAACCGATCTCGACGGCCGTCGATTGGGAGCTTTTCTTTGTCTCCTCGGCCACGGCCTGGATACGGATTCGCTGCGAGATAGCCGAGTTTCTCCTTACAGATTCGTTCAGTTTTCTCATCGACGATCTTGAGGAACTCGATCGCTTCCTCGCCGAGTAGGACGTCGTACTCAGACATCCGAGAGCGCCGTCAACTCTTCTCGGTCGGCGTCCTCTAACTCTTGGAACCGTTGCTCGAGATCCTGCCGTCGACGCTGCTGGGCAAGTTCCTGAAGGAGCTCGTCGTAGGTCTGACCGGGCTCTTTCAGATCGTGGAGTTCTTTCCGTGTTTGTTCGGTCACCGGGATGCGTTTGTCAGCCGACATGGGCTACACGGATGTACAAGACTGACAGTCTTAACAGTTCGGTCGCTATCCACTCAGGTCCGATCGACTCGCTTCGCTCTCCGTCCGCTGCGCAAAGAATTGTTCAGGTCGGCGATCGACGCGCCTCACGAACGACCAACGAGTCGTTTGAGATGGGCAGCTGAAAAAAACGAGGTCGGTTTGTCCATGTGGACGCCGATCTCCCCGGACAAGGCCGTAAGGCCGGCCCGCTGGACCGGTTCAGGGAGCGAGTATGCGCGTCTGATGAGCTTTCCAAGCCGAATTTCGGCCGACAGCGCCCGCCGCCAGGTGTCTTCATAGATCGCCAACGACTCGGGCCGATCGGGCTGGATGTGCCTGGCTGCACAGTCCGCGGCCGTCATCCCGTAGAGGATCCCGCCGCCGGTGAACGGCTTGGTCTGTGCGGCGGCGTCGCCGATGAGAAAGACTCGATCGGTCGTTACCCGATTAGGTGGGCCGATCGGGATCGCCCCCGAGCAGAACCGATCGGTTTCGACGCCGTACTGCGTGGTGAGTTGCTCGAAGAGCTCAGTGACTTCGGTGCCAGGCGGTGCCGCGAGGCCGTACTCGACCCCTGCCTCACCCCGAGGAATTCGCCATGCAAAGAACGTCGGGGCGGTGAGGTGGACGTCCACGTAATCGCCGTGATCGTCTTCGTCGGTGAATGCGAGCACGCCGTGCAGCGTCTCGTCTGGCTCTGGGAGATCGACTGCGCGGCGGACCCGCGAGATCGGTCCGTCACATCCGGCGACCATTCGGGTCTCGAACGTACGTGTCTCACCGGTTTCGGCCCGTTTTGCGGTCACAACGACGCGATCGGCCTGTTCGTCAACGGCCGTAACGGTGTGGCCCTCGCGAACGTCCGCCCCAGCACGTCGGGCGCAGTCTGCGAGTGTGCGATCGAGTTCGACGCGGTCGATTACGTTCGATACCTCCTCGGTTTTATAAAACAGGTGTGGATCGTCGTCGGGCCCGCCCACGTGGAAGTGTGCGCCGTAGATCCGGTTTTGAAACAGCCGATCCCTGGCGGCGTCAGGAACGTAATCCCAGATGTCCGTGCTCACGTGTCCAGAGCAGGCCAGCGGCGTGCCAATCTCGCCCTTTTCGAGGGCAAGCACATCGTGGCCGGCTTCTGCCGCTCGACGAGCAAAGCGAGCGCCAGCGGGGCCGACACCGACGACGATGAAGTCGTACATACCCGTTTGTACCGATCCGAAGCTAAAGAAGGTGTCAGTCCGCGATCGTCTCACAGACTGCCCAGAGACAGATCCTTGGCGCCGATCGAACGGCTGTTACCGCCTGAGCTCGAAGCGTTCGAACTCTGCGGGACGGTCACGCCAGCGATCGCGGCGATCCTCAGCGTCGAGAAGCTGTTCGAGCCGGATTTCGAAGGCTTCCTCGGAGATCTCGTCTCGGGCGTACGCGGCTTTGAGCGCGTCGACCTCATCGATCGACCACGGATCGAGGGGTGCTGGCTCGGACTTGGTGCGGTCGGTCGATCGCTTTTCGAGCACTCGAGTCGCGCCGTACCACACGAGGGCGATCGGGATGAGCGGGACCGACAACAACAAAAGCGCCGCGAGGAAGGCGAAGGGCAGTAAGCCAGCAAGAAAGCCGTATACGCCCCAGACCATCCCCGAACCGACCGCGAACGCCAACAATAGCAAAAATATCGAGGCGACAGTTACGGCGGCGATTTTCACTCGGCGATGGAGGGTCATACCAGCAGATATCACCGCGAACGGGAAATATGTTGCTCAGGGATGCTGGCAGCTACGCGCCGCGCCGATGCTCCGCGCGGCGGATCTCGCTCAGTCCGCGATCGCACACAGGCCCCTCGGCGTCTGCGTCTCGAACGCTGTGGGCCACTCCACCCCAATCGGCATCCACGAGGAGCCGAAGTCGACCGACCGAAACAGCCCTCGATTCGTCACCGCGTAGAAGACTCCTCGGGCCGATCCGTTCGTGAGGACTGCCCGGACGACGCCCTCACCGACGGGGAGGCCGCGATCGTCCAGGCGCTCCCACGGCTCACCGTTTCGTTTGCGATAGACGTACGTGTCGGCGCGATCGGCCGTGTGCGCCTCGCGAGCGCTGTGGGCAGCCGACACCAAGACAGTGTCTGGGTCGTCGCGATCGACGGCGACACTCCAGCAGTACCGGTGGGCGAGCCCCTCCTGTGGGCACGTCCACGTCGTACCGCCGTCTGTCGTTTCGGCGTAGCCATCCCCGGCGGCGGCGTAAGCGCGTTCGGGCTCGGCGAGGTGTGTCGCGATCGAGTGGGTGTCGAGCCGCCCGCTCGGCACGCGATCCTGCCACGTCTGCCCACCATCGGCCGTCCGCACCAGCGCGCCGGCCTCGACGGCGACGTAGAGTCGATCGGGATCGGTTGGATGCGGTTCGATCCACCGAACGTGGTGGGTGTGCGGCCGCGGCGGAAACGACCACTCACTCGCAGACGGCAGGTCGGTAAGGCCCGCTCGCTCGGCCCAGCTCTCGCCGCCGTCGGTTGACTGGTACACGCGGCTCGGCTCCGTGCCAACCCACACCAGCTCGGGATCGTCTGGGGCCACGGCCACAGCGGTGACCGCTTCCGGCGCGATCGCGTCTGCACCGACCCGCTCGAACGTCTCGCCGCTGTCGCTCGATCGCTGCAGGCCGTGCTCGAAGGTTCCGACGAACACGCGGTCTGGACGCTCTGGGTGAACCTCGACGCACTCCAGTCGGTGTCCGTCCAGGGCGCGGCCCGTCTGGCCCTCGGAGTCAACTGTGAGGAGGCCAGCCGTCATCGCCACGTGAAGTGTGGTCATAGGTACCGTTGCGCGCGGTGTGGATAAAAACGATCGGGGGTAACGGCGTGTAATCCGCGATGCGGTCAGTCGTCGCTCGCCGCCTTCGCAGGCTTTCGGCGATCGCTTCGCGGGCCGTCGATCTCGACGGCAGGTAGCTCGTCGCGGAGGTATTTTCCGGTGTAGGTTCCCTCTTGGCGAGCGATCGCTTCAGGCGTGCCGTAGGCGACCAGATCCCCGCCGTTTTCGCCGCCCTCGGGACCGAGGTCGATCACGCGATCGGCGTTTTTCACGAGATCGAGCTCGTGTTCGATGACGACGACGCTGTTGCCGTTGTCGACGAGACGGTGGAGCACGTCGATCAGCTTCCGCTCGTCCTCTTTGTGGAGTCCAGTCGTCGGCTCGTCAAGCAGGTAGAGGGTATCGCCAGTGTCGCGTTTGCCGAGCTCTTCGGCGAGTTTGATCCGCTGGGCTTCCCCACCCGAGAGCGTCGTCGAGGGCTGTCCGAGCGTCATGTACCCGAGCCCGACATCCTCGAGCAGTTGCAGCCGACGGCGAATCTGGCTGTTTGCCTCAAAGAACGCGAGGGCTTCTGAGACCTCCATGTCGAGGACGTCTGCGATCGTCTTGCCCTTGTAGGTCACCTCGAGCGTCTCGTCGTTGTACCGCGCGCCGTCGCACTGCTCGCAGGGGACGTACACGTCCGAGAGGAAGTTCATCTCAATCTTGACGGTGCCTTGTCCGCCACACTCCTCACAGCGGCCGCCCTTGACATTGAAGGAAAATCGGCCCTTCTTGTAGCCGCGCTGTTTGGCGAGTTTCGTCTCGGCGAACAGCTCGCGGACGTAGTCGAAGACGTTCGTGTACGTCGCGGGGTTCGATCGCGGCGTCCGGCCGATCGGGCTCTGGTCGATGAGCCGAACCGTGTCGATCTCGTCGATTCCCTCGATCGCGTCGTGCTCACCCGGATCGACCGAGGTGTTGTCGTTCATCGTTCGCGCGAGCCCCTTGTAGAGGATGTCGTGCATGAGCGTCGACTTCCCGGAGCCGGAGACGCCGGTGACGGCGGTGAACACCCCAAGCGGGAACTCCACGTCCAGATCGCGGAGGTTGTGTTGGCGCGCCCCGCGGACGACGAGTTCGCCGTCGGGGTCGCGGCGGGTCTCAGGGACCGGGATTTCCTTGCGGCCCGAAAGGTACTCGGCAGTGACGGAGTCTTCGGCGTCGACAATCTCGTCAAACGTTCCTTCTGCGACGACGTCGCCGCCACGCTTGCCGGGGCCGGGGCCCATGTCGATGATGTGATCCGCGCGCCGCATCGTCTCCTCGTCGTGTTCGACGACGACGAGGGTGTTTCCGAGATCGCGAAGGCCACACAGCGTGTCGAGGAGCCGATCGTTGTCCCGCTGGTGCAATCCAATTGAGGGCTCATCGAGGACGTACAACACGCCAACGAGCCCGGAGCCGACCTGGGTTGCGAGTCGAATCCGCTGGCTCTCCCCGCCGGACAGCGTCGAGGCCTCTCGATCGAGCGTGAGATACTCTAAGCCGACCTCCTCCATGAAGCCGAGCCGGGCGCGAATCTCCTTGAGGATCTCTTCGGCAATCGTCCGATCGCGATCGGACATCCCTGCCTCCATGCCCTCGAAGTGCTCGCGGGCCTCGCCGATACTCATTCGGTTGACCTCGGTGATCGCAGTGTCTGCGACGAGGACGTGCCGAGATTGTTCGCGCAGCCGGGTGCCATCACAGGACGGACACGTCGTGGTTGCCATGTACTCCTCGATGTGCTCTCTCGTGCCCTGTGAGTCGGTTTCGACGTGGCGGCGCTGGAGGTTCGGGATGACCCCCTCGAAGCGTTTGGTTTTTCGGCGCGTGCCGTTTCGGGTCGTCCGCTCGAAGACGACCTCCTCGTCGGTGCCGTAGAGGAACTGCCGTTGAATCTCCTCGTCCAGTTCCTCCCACGGGGTGTTGACACTCACACCGAAGTGCTTTGCCACCGAGTCGATCCGGGTTCGGTAGTACGATCGGTTGTAGCTCCACGCCTCGAAGACGTCCCGCAGCGGCTTCGTTGGATCAACGACGATGAGATCCTTGTCGACTTCTTTGCTCTGGCCGATTCCCTCACACTCAGGACACGCCCCGTATGGGCTGTTAAACGAGAACGATCGGGTCTCGATCTCTGAAAACTGAAAGTCGCTGTTGGGGTTGCCGAGCGACTCAGAGAACTCGAGCGTGAGCCGATCGTCGCCCTCGCCGGCCAGATCGCCCGTCGATCGGGTGTTCGAGCCGATGTCGAGGTCTGCCGGCGGATCGGGGATGATGACCTTGAGCAGGCCGTTGGTCTCTTCGAGCGCGGTTTCGACGCTGTCTGTAATCCGTGATTTCGCGTCCGCAGAGAGCACGACCCGGTCGACGATCACGTCGATCGTGTGGTCGTAGTTTTTATCCAACTCTGGTTTCTCCAGCGTGAGATCGTACTGCTCGCCGTCGACCTCGACGCGGGCGTAGCCGTCGGCGACGAGGTCGTCGAAAAGGTCCTCGAAGGCACCCTTCTGGTCGCGGACGATCGGCGCGGCGATCATCGCTTTCGTCCCCGCAGGCAACGACAACAGCTGTGAAACCATATCCTGGGCGCTCTGCTCGCCGACCGGTTCGCCGGTGATCGGGTCGTGTTGGACGCCGACCCGCGCGTACAACAGCCGGAGGTAGTCGTGGAGTTCGGTGACGGTCCCGACGGTCGATCGGGGGTTGTTCGCGCCGTTTTTCTGGTCGATCGAGATCGCCGGCGACAGCCCCTCGACGGCCTCGACCTGCGGTTTGTCCATCTGCCCGAGGAAGTTCCGCGCGTACGCCGACAGCGACTCGATGTAGCGCCGCTGGCCCTCAGCGTAGACCGTGTCGAACGCGAGCGAGGACTTTCCAGAGCCGGACAGCCCGGTCACGACAGTGAATTTGTCGCGCGGGATCTCAACGTCGAGTTCTTTGAGGTTGTGTTCCTCCGCGCCACGGACGGAGATGACGTCATCCGTCATCGACCAATCGACCCCTCCTCGGCGCGGGAGTCCCGTGAAAACTGTGTTTCGTCGGTTCGATCGCCGATCGCGTACATGTACGTGCACACGGGCGCGAGGAACTTAACCCGCCCGTTCGCGCCGATCGGACCCGCCCATTCGCGTTGATCGGACCGGACCGTTCGCGCCGATCGGACGGACTCCAATTCCGACTGGCTGGCTCGGCTACACCCGATCGCCGAGCATGTTTTCGACGTACTTTGCGATCACATCGACCTCGACGTGGACCGGATCGCCGACGGACTTTCCTTCGAAGTTTGTCACCTCGTAGGTCGTTGGGATGATCGCGACCTCGAACGTCCCGGCCTCGCGGTCGATCGACGCCACGGTCAAAGAGATGCCGTCCAGACAGATCGAGCCCTTCTCGACGACGTACGCCGCGTGGTCTGCAGGGAGTTCGAACCCAAAGCGCCAGTCGTCGCCGACGCGGTCGATCGAACGGATCTCGGCAGTGGTGTCGACGTGGCCCTGGACGACGTGGCCATCGAACCGGCCGTCCGCAGGCATCGCCCGTTCGATGTTGACTGCGTCGCCGGCCTCGACGGCGCCGAGGTAGGTCTTTTCGACCGTCTCTTCGGCCAAAAAGATCGTGAACCAGTCGTCGCCGAAGGTCTCGACGGTGAGACAGACGCCGCTGACGGCGATCGACTGACCGTGGTGGAGATCGTCGAGTCCTTCGGCGGCGATCCGGAGCCGCCGCCCCCCCTCGTCGTCGGTCACGTCCTCGATCTCGCCTGCGGTTTCCACGATGCCGGTGAACATATCCAATTGTTGGACGCCGCGGCCAAAACGCGTTGCGACTCTGCGGAGCCGCGTGTCGGTCGCTCGGCGCTGTTCGATCAGTCTCACTCGATTTGACGTTGGTCCTAGAGACGGAGCGATCGGTCTTGGAGGCGGAGCGATCGGTCTTGGAGGCGGAGCGATCGGTCGCACGGCTTTTGCCGTTCGGCGAGGTATTGGCCGACAATGAAACTCGGGATCTTCGACATGCTCACTCTCGGGGCCTCGTTGATCTTTGCGATCCCCGTCGGAAACTTCGGTGTCAGTCAACTGTTGGCCGGCGAGACGGCAATGGGCGTCGGGATGATTGTTGTCGCGATCGCGATGGTTGTGGTGCCGCAGTACGTGTTAGATCCACGAACGATTGCCAAGCGGCTCTTTGCTGGGTTGTTGCCCGAGCGGCTCAAGCGAGGAAACAACGGCGATCGATCCGACGCCGACGGGCCGGCCGAGGAGTCGACGGTTCGGTCCGATCGGAGCTGAACAGCCGAAATACCCCGGATATGGAGTTCGATCCACTGTGCGACCACCGTAGCACCTATCTTTATTCTTAGTTGACTGCTTTTGACAGTTCTGCGCCGGCTTTGAATTTCACCTCGTTCGAGGCATCTGCAACCCCACTGAGGTGGAGCACCGGCGCATCCAGCGCTGTGACGACACTCGACGGGGTGACATCGCTGTCTCGATCGTCGCAATCACTGGGATGGTTTGCAAATGATTCCCGCGATTGAACTCCCCAACAGTAGACGTGTCCGTCGTCTCTACACACCGAATGCGCGCCGGCCGGAAGGTACTCCGCGTTCGGATCGTACGGCGCACTGAGGGTCATGTTCCCGTACGTGGTCCGACCGGGCTTTTTCCGTCCCGTGACGCGTGATCGGAGATCGACGCCCCCTTCTTCAATATCCGACCGACTCACCCCTGCGACGACAGTCGGGCCGTCACCGACGAGAAGCGTCGCGGCGTCCTCGTAGAGGGCGCCGTCGTCGATCACCCAGCCGCCGACGTACAGGAGCTGTTCCTCGTGGCGGATCCGTCGCATGTACAACAGCGCGGGCATCGGTGACGGGCAGCCGGGGGGTGTCGCCGCCACAGGCACGACAAACGTAGCGGTCACGGCAGCGTTTCCGGCGGTCGTCTCCTCGCCCCACGAGCGCAGATCCTCGGGAACCCTCGCGGAGCCGTCCTCGGAGACGAGCAACATCGGTTTGGTGACCTCGGCCGCCGGCGATGCGCCGGTGACGACAATCCCACCGTCGGTCTCGAACGCGGCGACACCGCGGCGGATGTCTTTTTTGTCGATGTCTCGAAGTTGAGTGAGACCAACATCGGCCCCGAGTGTGAGCGCTGCGGTGAGGAGGGTCCGGCACGCGAGGTCTCGATGAATCGCGACACTCCTGTCGCTCTCGCCGCAACGTTCGGCATCTCGTTCGCCAATAAAGTACTCTAGAACGCGCTGCGGTGTGAGTTCCTCGGCCAGTGCCGGGCCATCTCCCCGCACGCGAGCGTCCGGCAGAGAGACAACGAAGCGCTCGCCGATCGTCGGCTCTCCGTCGAGGTACTCGTAGAGCGGTTCCGCTTCGTCTACGACCCCGTCGTCGTCGCTGTCGAGGTCGTCGAAGATGCGATCGATATCTCCCTGGACGATGCGACGGGCTTCCTGTAGGTGTCTTTTCGCGCTGTCCCACTCGCCGGCGTCGACGGCGTCGCTCGCGTCCTGGGCGAGGCCATGACGGCTGTCGGCGTTCTCGGCGACGGTGACGCAAGGTTCGGAGGGACAGCCGTCGAGTTCCGCTCGCACCGTGGTCGTCGCGTTGATGAACGCGTCGAGAGCGACCTTTGCGTCGTCGCTTGCTCGATCGTCAACGGCCGCGATGGCAGCGTCAGCGTAGACCAAGAGCGCTCGTTCGATGTCCAGAACCGTCACGAGTACCCCGGTGTCATTGTCAGCGTCGGTATCGTCGTCATCATCTGGACCGGGCCACCAGATCGTGCTGGGCTTATTCGAGCGCGACGAGTTGTAGTCTTGGGCTTTTGTGGGTGCGCTGGTACTCCAGCCGTCGATCTCAATCTCCTGTGAGGCGGCCTGCAGACTCGGCGGTACATATCTGACATCGATCGGGTCGCTCCGGTGAAGCGCGATCCTTCCACCACCACCACCGGCTGAGGTGCTCGCCGATCCGTCGTAGAAGCCAGCCGGCAATGCCGCGGTGGTTCCGACGACTTGTTCGCCGGCGCGGTCGACCAATCCGTCGACGGTCGTACAGCCAGCGAGGCTCCCGAGCGCAACGATGCCTCCGGCTGTGAGAACTGCTCGTCTTGTCGTTACAGCCGGGCGATCAGCGATCTCAACCGGTTCGATATTCGTGTAACTATTCGTATTCATCTGCACTCGTGTATGTCACGTGAAGAGATAAATCAGCCAGTTACCCGTTGTAGGCCTTCCGCAGGAACACGAGCACCCCACCGAGCATCGCCATATTGCCGAAAAAGGCGAGCCGCTCGCCGGAGGCACTGTCCTCGTCGGCGTTCCAGAAGTCGTGCATCGTCGTCGTCACAACCGTGAGAAACGCCGCCGCCGCGCCCGTCGAGACCCGCGGGAGCCGCCACAGAGCGATCCCGAATCCCGCAACGAGCATCATGCCCGACGCCATCGGCGCGAGCAGATCGGGCATCGGGACGCCGGCGGAGTCGGCATACTCGATCGTATCCTCCATATCCCGGAAATCCTCCGAGGCTTGCAACGCCAACCCCAGTCCAAGGAGTACCCGGCCGATCGTCGATACGCTACTGCTGTGTTCAGTCTCGTCAGACATGGTACACCGTAGCACCCATAGGCTCATAAGCGATCGGGCCGGTCCAATCGGCCCACGTGAGTGCTAGCCTGACCCACCCGGCGTTCGGCACCCGGAACTGTCCTTTGGCCTCGATCCACTCTGGTTTGACCGGCGGGGCGGTCCCGGCGACCTGATCATAGTAGGGGTTGTCGTCGCCGTAGGTAATGTACCGTTCCTATTTTCGGCAGTAAACAGCAGTCGCTCTCGTGAAGCGAGAGGTGCTGTGTGTCGCTGGGCTTGACACGGTATTGGGTTTACTGCTATCATTTATCGTCTCTGTCGGGGTGACAGCGGGCGCTATGAAGCACGACCCGCCACCAGCAGTCACATCTTGCTCCGACTGTTCAGTAAACGCGATAGGTGCGTCACCGAACGCGAGACGCGAGCCAGCGGAACGGCTAGCTGGCACGATTTTAAAGTCTCCCGTATAGGAAGACGTGAAATCGTGGTCTAGCGTTGCCGACTCGCTGAAGAACACACGAGCCACGTTGACCGCACCAACGTAGTCACGGTCGGCTTCGAACCCACACCGAGTGTTGTCACAGCGGAAGTGCCCGCCGTGCCACACTTCGTGGAAATGGTCGGGGGACTTCGTCGTGTGGCCCGTCGCACCACACCGAGGACATTCTCGAGACGTGTTGCCCGGACGCACCCGCTTGACGTGCAGTCCGGCAATGTCCGCTCGATACGTGATTTTCGAGATGATTTCACGACGCGCCCACGACGAGAGTTCCCATGAGAGTTGTCCTTCGCCGCGAGGCGGGCTGAGACTCCGCAAGTCTTCGTGAACAATCGCATCCACATCGTACACTAAAGCGAGTGCAAGAACTTGATTGGCTACGTCGTGGACGAGTTGTTCGCGCTTGTGACGAATCTTGTTGTTCACACGCCCGTACTCTGCTTGGATGCGCTTGAACGAGTCTGTGTGGTCACGACCTTCTCGACGCAGGTATGCGAGTTTCGAGTTGAGTTCGTTGCGTTCACGCGCGAGATTCCGCATCCGCTCTCGTTCCGTGTTCTGGATGAAATACGGCACAGAGAGTTGCTCTCCGTCCTCGTTCACGACAACGGCAGTCGCGTCTTTTCGGAGGCCACCGTCAATCGCCAAGACGGTTTCAACGTCGTCTGCTTTCTCTGCGTGTTCGACTTCGACGGGGAATGAGAGTTCGTGGTATTCGTTCCCTGTTTTGGTTTGTGTGGGGTGGAACGAGGGGGCGGAGAGGTCTCCGTGTTCGAGAAGTTCGTGGAACGCTTCGTATTCTTCCAGTTCGTGTTCTGTCCACGTCCAATCCCCCCGAGAATCTGGTTCGACCGAATCAGGGGTTTTGAGTTTGACCGTAAGTGTCTGTGTGTCTTCGTCGTATCTGTATTTGACAGCCTGCCCACTCGTCGGACCGTCGTCTGCGGAGTACGGGAGAACGCCTTTCGAGTACGTCGGGCAGTCCTGCATCTCGAAATACGACTTGGGAAAGCGACCGTGACAGTTGTAATACGAGTTGAGTTGTCCGATGAGCAGGTCAACGTACCCTGATTTGATGTACTCGTCAGCGTCCCAGAGTCGTTCCTTGATTCGTCGGGTGTCGATGCGTCGAATTTTATGATTGGGGAGAATCGGTTTGATGGATTGGAACGCTTCGCGTTTGTCAGCGTGACTCCGCAGTGTTTCCCCGACTTTCTGCATGAGACAGCGTTTGTACCGACTTGGAAGGTACAGGTCAACGCTTGCGAACGCTTCGGCTTCGTCAAAGTATTTCCACGCTTGGTATGGGTAGTCGTCAATCCCTTCAAGATGTTCGGGCGTCCAGTATCGCTTAATAAGCGTATTGGCCACGCGAGCCATGAGTGTGTCTAATCGGTTGTGGCGCTCTCGCTGCTTGAACGGGAGGCGAATCGGGAGTGAGAGGTGAGTGGATGCCATACTGTGTTACTCGTCGGTTGCTGTTTCTTGTTGTTCGAGGCGGATGACGGCGACTTTCTCACCAAGCCATGCTTTTGGTACGAGGACGTGTGCGCCGTGACCAATCTTGGTTGCTTCTTTTTCGAGGGCTTCCCGTCCCTCGAATGTGAACTCAGCCATATAGTCATGTTTAAACCTCGAATAAACATAAAGATTCGGATTCAGTTGTATGGAAAGACTGCTGTTCGCTGCTGTTTTTCGTAGCAGTTACGCTACCCCGAGTGTGGAGCCGGACAGTTGTCGATCAGTGCACAGTGTGTCCCACCCACCCGATCGTGATCGGCCCTGTCGGTCCAATCTTCGCCCTCTGTCACGTAAAACGCAGCCCGGTGGAAGATCGGCGATCCTTCTCGATCGGGTGGCGAAAACACGATCACGTCGCCTTGCCCGCCGATTCGTCCGTATCCGCTCGTCTCCGCCTCTTCGGCGGTAACGATGCCGTCTTGGGCGTTCGGGCCGGCGAATCGATCGGTCGTAGATACGACGATCAGATCACCCGCCTCGGCGTGTGGCTCCATGCTTCCGCTCTCGACGGCGACCATCGGCGGCCACATCCCGGCTGCGAGTACGAGCACAGCCGCGAGGAGGACGACGACCCCGATCGGTCCGAGAACGTCGACAGCGAGTGAACGGCGACCCATACCCGCACAACGGGCCGCGGACGCAAAACTCGATTGCTCGATCGAACCGATCAAAACGGCCGGCCAGCGCAGCCAAAAGAGCCAGAGCAGCTAGCGCAGCCAGACCAGCCAGAACAACCAGAGCAGCTAGCGCAGCCAGACCAGCCAGAACAACCAGAGCAGCTAGCGCAGCCAGACCAGCCAGAACAACCAGAGCAGCTAGCGCAGCCAGACCAGCCAGAAGAACCAGAGCAGCTAGCGCAGCCAGACCAGCCAGAACAACCAGAGCAGCCAACTCAGACGGGCCTGGCGAACGCGTACACCGTCTGGTGGCCCGTCACCTCGACAGTCGCGAAATCACCGGGCTCGAGGCCGTGTTCGGACGCGTTCTGGACGATGATTTGCCGGTAGGCACCGTCGCGACACTTCACCGAGTCGCCGACGCCCTCCTGGACGACGAGCACCTCTCGGGTCGTGCCGACCATCGACTCATAGGCGGCTCCGACGACGTCCATCTTCAGTTCCGACATCGCCTTCGATCGCTCCTTCTTTTTCGTCCCGCCGAGGCCCTTCATGTCGGCGGCGTCGGTGCCCGGACGCTTCGAAAAGCGGGTCACGTTGATCTTTTCTGGGCGGACAGATTCGAGGAGCTGCATGGACTGTTCGTGATCAGCGTCGGTCTCGGTCGGGAAGCCGACGATGAAGTCCGTCGACAGTGTCCAGTGGTCGAGTGTCGTGTCAAACGTTTCGACGATCTCGACGAACTGTTCGACGCGGTGTTGCCGGCGCATGTCTTCGAGGACCGCGTCGCTCCCCGATTGGACGGGCAGGTGGATGAAGTTGTACAGCTTCTCGTGGCGGGCGAACACGTCCGCGAGTTCTTCACGGATGCCGTGAACCCCGCCGGGGTTGGCCATCCCGACCCGCACGCGAAAGTCGCCGTCGATCTCCGTACAGATCCGATCCAGCAGTTCGGGAAGCTTTCGATCGCCGGTGTCCCAGCCGTAGACGCCGGTGTCCTGGCCGGTGATCCGGATCTCCTTCGCGCCGGCGTGTACCAGCGCACGAGCCTTCTGGACGTTCTCTTCGACGGGCGGTGAGTCGACCCGCCCGGTCGCAAACTTGGTGATGCAGTACGAGCAGTTCGACATACAGCCGCGAGCGATCGGGAGGATGCCGATCATCCCGTCTAAGATGGGTTCGGTATCGGGGGTGACTGTCGGACACTCGCCGTTGAGCACGGCGGTGGGCACCTCATCCCAGTGCAGTACCTGTGCGTCGACACCGGCGTCTTCGAACTCCTCGCCCTGTGCGAGCGCCATACAGCCGGTGACGATGAGGTCCGCGGTCTCGGCTTCAAGCTCTTTGGCCCGCGAGAGCATGTTCCGTTCAGTCTTTTCGACCACGGTACAGGTGTTGAGGATCGCGACGTCGGCGGCCTCGACCGACGGCGCTGGGTAGTGGCCGCCCTCCCGGAGCGCCTGCTCGATCTGTTGGCCCTCCCCTTGGTTGGACGTACACCCGTACGTCTCGATGTGATACGTGGCCATTCGATTATCTTCGATTACGTCCGATCGGGCAAAAGGACGACGATCGACCGCCGGTTTGCGGTCATCGATGCGTTCGTCTCCCGTTTCACGTTGAGCAATCCACCGAACGTGCTGGTGCTCGCGTCGACGAGGACCCTGATGAGGCGGCGCTAATCGCGATCGCGCCGACGAAGATACTGACGAAGCGGCGCTGGTGACGCTCGCGTAGATGAATATCCTGACGAGGCAGCGCTGATCGCGGCCGCGTGGTCGAAACCCGGACGATCGCAAGTCCCGCCCACGCGTCGCATCACTTGTACAGATTGAGCCGACCGAGGATCGCCCCAAGGAGCACCGCAATCGGGATGATCTCGAGTCGACCGACCCACATATTGAGGATCAACATCGCCTTGGTGATCGACGGCATCTCAGGCCCGGTGATTCCCGCGTCGAGTCCGACATTGCTCTGCGCGCTCATCACGTCGAAAATAACGTACTCCAGCGGATACTCCGAGGGTAAGGCGTACAGGAACACCGCAACACCGAGACAGAGAAACGCCACCCAGAGGATGAACACGACCGTCGCCTCGGTGTATTCGCGTTCGACCTGTTGTTCGCTGAGGCGGCGATCGCCGATTTGCAGATACCGGACCGCACGCTCGGGGACAAAGACGCCCCGGATGTGCCACGCGGTTCCTTTGAGGATCGTTATGACGCGGATGAGTTTGATGCCGCTCACCGTCGAGCCGGCGGCAGCGCCGGTCAACATGCCGAGACACATAAGCAGCGTCGCACCCGCGCTCCAGACCTGCCCCGTTCCGTCCCCTACTGTCGCCGTCCCGAAGCCGGCGTTCGAGGTCGCCGAGACGAACTGAAACAGCGCGATCCGGAACGTCTCTTCGAGCGATCCGTACTGGCCATTCGCATAGAGGAGCCCAGTCAACCCGATCGATCCGATCGCAAACCACCCGAACACCCACCGCGTCTGCAGATCCGTGTACAGGTTTTTGATCTCGCCTTTGAATACGAGGTAGTGCACGGGAAACGCGATGCTACCGGCGATCATCACGGGGACGACGGCGTACTCGATGAGCGGGCTATTGTAGTGTGCGATCGAGTCTGCGTGCACCGAAAATCCGCCGGTTGCAATGCCGGTCATTCCGTGGTTAATCGCGTCCCACGGGGGCATCCCGACCGCGAAAAACAACAGAATCGAACCCAGTGTCAATCCGAGGTAGATCTTCCAGATCTCCTGGACGGTCGAAACGATGCTTGGATGGATTCGTTCGGATCGGGCTTCGCTCTCGTAGAGCGTGAACGAGCCGCTGCCGGGGCGGGCGAGGATCGCAACTGTCAACACGATCACGCCGACGCCACCGATCCATTCGGTGAACGAGCGCCACCAGTGAATCGATCGCGGGAGGTCCTCTTCGACGGCGGCCATCGTCAGCCCAGTTCCGGTAAACCCGCTCATGCTTTCGAACACCGAATCCAGCGGGGAGAGAAACACGGCCATCGTCTCGTTCATCGCCGGTGTCTGTGCCCAGGCTGGGAACGGATCGAGAGCCATCGTCCACGCGATCAACACGAACGGCAATGATCCGAGCAGCCCAGTGACACCCCATGCGCTCGCGGCGGTGATCATCGCCTCAAGCTTTCGCGGCGCACCCGCGTCCTCGTAGACGGTCGATAACCCCGTACCCACCCCAGCGAAGACGAGCGCCGCCGCCCCGAACGCCGGCACCGCGTAGTACTCCGCGTTGAGAACCGCGACAACGATCGAGGCGGCCAACATGATCGAGACGGCCTGGAGGATACGTCCGACGTCCCGTCCAATCGCTCCGATATTCGCTCTCATGATTTGAAGGTTCAGGCGGTGTACTGACTCAGTGATCCTCGTCGTGTCCGAACAGGTCTGTCAAATCCGGAGCTGGTCCGAACGCTGAGTAGACGGTCACAAGATCGCCAGCATTGATTTCGGTGTCTCCGCGGGGTGTGATCGGTGGACCCTCTCCATCCCGTTCTACTGCGATAATTAACACATCCTCTGGGATGAGCCCGTCTTGGGCCGCCTGTTCTATTGTTTTCCCGCGGATCGGTGCATCTTCGGTTATTGTAATCTCGAACACCGCTGCCTCGTCACCGACTTGCAGATAATCGACGATCGCCGGGCGAGCGACCGACCGATAGAGGTACTCCGCGATGAGTCGCTGCGGGTTTTCCATTGTGTTGACGCCGATTCGCCGATACAGGTCCATGTGTTCGGGGTTGGGAACGACAGAGACGATCATCGGGATCTCGAGTTCTGTCGCGAGGAGACAGACCATGACATTCGTCGCGTCCTGATCGGTCGTGGAGATGATCGCATCCGCCTGCTCGGCACCCGCGTCGGTCAAGACTCCTTTGGCAGTCGCGTCCGCGTTGAGCACCAGACAGTCGTATTCGCTCGCGATCCGGTCGGCTCTGGCCTCCTCGCGTTCGATCACGACAACCTCGTTTTCCGACTGAATCGCGATTTCAACGAGGGGTGTCCCGATGTCGCCCGCTCCGACGACAATAATGTACATGTACGCCGTGAGTCACACTCCCCGCGCAAAAATCGCACTGGTTGTCGGGTCATTGCCACGAACCGATCGGTGCTGGTAATCGTGTCCCGCGGTGCTCACCCGAACAGCCGCTCCCACAGCGATCGTGAGGACGGCCGTTCGGCCAGGAGCACGGGGGTGTCGAGGTTTTTGATCGTGTCGAATACCAGCGAACCGCGGATGATCCGCGAGAGCAATCCACGCTCGGTTGCGCCGACGATCACCAGGCTGTAGTCCGCACCGAGACGAGTGATGGTCGCCTCTACGTCGCCTGTTTCGATGCGCAACTCCGCGTCCGCAAGCTGGTGGCCGGCGGCCCACTCGCGGAGGAAGGCGCGCCCCTCGTCTTCTTCGCCGGGTTCGACGATGTGCAGGAGTGACACATCGACGCCGATCGTCTCTCGAAGCGATCGAGCAACCTCTGCAGAGAGGTCCGAGGAGGGGCCGCCCGCGGTCGGCACGAGGATGTCGGAGAGATCGAGTTCCTGGCCGTCCAACACGAGGAAGTCACACGGAAGATCGTGTGTCAGTTCGTCCAGCGAACCCTCTGCGCGCCCCCCGGCGAACTGAGCGCCGCTGTAGCCCATCACGACCGTGTCCGCGTCGTTCGTTCGGGCAGCGTCGAATACCTCCTCGACGCCACGGTGTGAAAGGATCGTCTTGGTCTCGATCGGCACGCCGAACGCCTCGGCGTCGGCTTTTGCCGCGTCGAGAAGCAGCTCCGAGGAGGCGTCGATGCCCTCTCTGTGTTCAGCGGCGGTCGAAAGCGCCGTCTGGTCGGGCACCGTGACGATGTGCGTTGCGAGCACGCGACCGCCTTCGTGTTTGGCGATCGCGCCGGCGAGCGTGATGAGCGCGCTCTCGGTTCGTGGGTTCGACACCGCGACCATGATGGTCGGTCCGTCTGCTTCGTTCACTCCGGTCGGTGCGACCGCGTCAGCGGCGTCGACGAGTTGATCGGGCAGTTCCTCCTCGCGGCGGCGGATATACTCAGAGAGGACGCCCTGTTTGTCGGTGTTGCTTCGGGCGTAGATGAAATACCACGCGACCGCAGCGAGGACGAACGCCGCCGAGAGCGCGATTTCGAAGCCGTCCATAAACGCGACTAATCCGAGCGACAACACCGCACCGAGAATCGGCGTAATTGGATACAGCGGAACCGTGAACTCTGGATCGTACTCGGGGACGTCGGCCTCACGAAACACGATCAGCCCGACGTTCATCAGCGCGTACACGATGAGGTGGAGGACGCTCGCCGCCTTCGCAAGCACCTCGATCTCTTGGCCCAACGCCGCGATAAAGACGATAATGAGCCCGCCAGTCACGATGATCGATCGGTACGGCGTCGCGTAGTTGGGGTGAATTTCGTTGAGCCAGTTGGTGACGATCTTGTCGCGACCCATCGCGAAATTGATCCGTGCGGACGCGAGAATCGACGCGTTCGCCGAGGAGGCGGTCGCAAGCAGTGCACCTAGCGTCATCACGCCCGCAGCAGCAGCGGCGACTCCCCCGATGGGGCCGATTGACGACGGAAACGCAACCTCGGCGGCCTGTGCGACCGGCGCATCTTGACTCAGTTCGGCCCACGGGATCACCCCGAGCATCGTCGTGACCAAGATCGCGTAAATGACCGTCACGATCGCCACGCTCCCGATGATCGCGATCGGGAGGTTTCGGCCAGGGTTTTTCAGTTCCTCTGCGACGGTTGCGATTTTCGCGTAGCCGAGAAACGACACGAACACGAGCGCTGTCGCCGGGAGAATCGCTCCGGTCCCGTACGGCGTGAGTCCGTCGGTGCCGGCGAGCGTGGCGTAATCGAACGAGAAGAATCCAGCGACTGCGAAGGCAGTGAGAATCGAGAGCAACAAGAAGACAATAACCGTCTGGACGCCGCCGGTCTCTTTCGCCCCGATGTAGTTGACTCCCACAAAGACGAGCCCCGCGATGAGCGCGCCGATCTGGATCGGATTGAGGAACGCGATCGAGGGCAACCCGACGAAGACGACGAGGTACTGCCCGAAGCCGATACAGTAAAACGCGGAGGCGAACGCTAATCCCATCCAATCGCCCATGCCGGCAATCGACCCAAACATCGGTCCAAGCGATTTGTTGATGTAGTAGTAACCGCCGCCGGCTTTCGGCATCGCCGTGCCGAGTTCTGAAACCGACAGGGCGTTGACCATCGCGATCACTCCGCCGACGACGAACGAGACGACAACGATCGGTCCGGCAGCGTTGGCCGCAACCCCCGGAAGGACGAAGATCCCTGCGCCGATCATCGTCCCGATTCCGATCGTCATCGCCGAGACGAGCCCGAGGTCCTTGGCGAGTTCTTCCTCGCTCATACCGCTCCTCCTGGCTTCATAACTGAGGATTTCGGAATTGGTGCGTTCGGGCGCGACTGCATCGACCACGCCCCGGCGAGAGATCGCTTGAGGCGACCGCTGGGTCGGGGTCTAGATGCGATCGCGCTCGCAGCGATCCCGACGCTGGCACCAAAGAGTGCTCCGACGACGTGCAGCGCCGTGACCTGCTCTGAGCGGTGCGGTTCAACTGCCTGTGCCGTCGCCAGTCCGTCCGCCTCGTTGGCGATCGGTACGGGCACCTGCGCGAGTGGGGTATCGGTCTCGGCCTCGTCGTCACGATTCATACCTGCCGGTATACAGGTGTATCTTAAGAAACTGTGCGATATCGATGAGCGAGCCGATGAGCCGTCGATCTACCGCTCTGTCGACAAGAATCGGTCCAGACGACGATCGAGTTGTTACGCTGGTGCCCCTTCGAGGATCGTGTTGTTATGCTGGTGCCCCTTCGAGGATTGTCACGCCGCTGGACGCGCCGATCCGTTCGGCACCGGCGTCGATCATCGCCATCGCCGCCTCGTAGTCGCCGATCCCACCGCTTGCTTTCACCGGGAGATACTCGGCCATGAGCGCAACGTCCTCGACAGTCGCACCAGCCGTCTCAACGTCGAGATCCTCGATATCTGCAAAGCCCGTCGAGGTCTTCACCATCGCAGCATCCGCGTTCACGGCGGCCTCACAGGCGCGGTGTTTCTCTTCGTCGGTGAGGTAGGCCGTCTCGATGATGACTTTCACCGGGATCGGGACCGCCGCGACGAGTTCACAGATCTCGGTTTCCACGAAGTCGTCTTCGCCGGCCTTGACTCGGCCAACGTTGATCACCATGTCCAGTTCGTCCGCCCCTGCTTTCCACGCGAGTTCGGCGGCCTCGCGTTTGGCCTCGATGCTGTCTTGGCCGTGTGGAAATCCGATCACGGTTGCGATCGTGACATCCGGGGCCATCTCGGCCGCTTCAGCGACGTAACACGGCGGAATACAGGCGTTCATGCCGTACGTTTCCGCATCCGAGAGGACGGATTCGACGTCGGCGATCGTCGTCTTCGGTCCCAATACGGTGTGGTCGATCTTCCCCGCGAGCGTCGCGCGATCCATACGAGAGCCTCTGTGGGGAGCGTCATAGCCGTTTTCCTTCGGTAAGACAGATCGTCCTCCGGGCAGGATATTCAGCTCTGTTCAAATTCTTTTGAATTGATAACTGTTGGAGGTGACTGGTGAATACAACGGATACGTGCAGTAGGGATTGGTTCTCGCTCGTGAGGTGACTGTGTTTGACTCGTGGTTAATTGTCAGGTGACACGTAGGCGAGTTGGGGATAGGGGATGTACGCCACTCGTTTCACGTCTCCCCCTTCGACCTCCTTTTTCAAGTGCACGCCGTTTGAACCTTCGACGACTTCCTGTACGTCTCCGATTGTGGTACCGTCGCTGAGTTCGGCTGTCATACTGAACATAACTGGTCACCAATAGGGTTCGACAGCATATAGGTGGCGTTATCGATCCATACTCCAGAGTTCGCCAGTTAGTTACCTGCCCAGAGAAGAGAGAGCCGCACCCCGTTGCAGCACGGTCGCTGAGCTGTGTTCAGGTGTTGTCAGAAGCGGCGTGACCGACTTAGAGCGTGGAGTCAGCACAGAGACTGCGTTATTTTCCCGAATAAAATGTGAATTAGTCGTTGGAACGGTTCTACGTACTGACCGGGCGTAGGTACGTCAGCCTGGCCTGTGGATGGATTTAAATAGACACATACTAAGGGATGGTAATACCATCCTAATGGACCCCTCATCGGCTGTCGACATCGACTCGGATCCACGGATAACTGGCGAGTACATACGCCAGGTGTCGAGTAATGACGGTCTACTCACACTCGTCGGCGTCGTCCACGACCATCCAGCCAGTACGTACCGCGTTCGAAAGGTAGTCACAGAACTCAACCCGGAAGTGCTCGCGTTGGAACTGCCGCCGATTTCGATACCGCTGTTCGAGCAGTACGCGAGCACCGACCGATGCCCACCCGTCTTCGGCGGCGAGATGAGTGCGGCGATTCAAGCCGCCACCACGGACACTACTGTCGGCATCGACCGACCGACCGCCGGCTTCTTCCAACGGTTGGCACGGAACCTACTTCGGGAACGGCCATCACTACAGACGGTTCGAAACGTGATCTCGGCTTCCGTCAGAATATCGAAACACGCGGTTACCTGCCGTGCTGCGGCGGCTGTCGGCGCACGCACCTCGATCCGACTGGAAGTCGACTCGCCGGCCATACACGATATCGACTGGACAGACGCACCTGACGACCAGGCACGCGACGAGCGCAAGCAGGTTCGTCGTTCCCGCTCGTTTATGAAGGCGTTTCGAACTGCGAGTCGCTCTCAGGCCTCTCGTCTCGAAGATGTGGCCAGAGAAGAAGAGATGGCCGCTCGACTCTTACAGCTCCGCGAGCAAGGAGACATAGTCGCCGTGGTCGGTATCGATCATCTTGACTCGATAGTCGAACGGCTGAATTCGGTGGGTGAAGCGGCCTCGTCCGACGGCGTCCGCGATCACTAGTCCCCCCACAGACGTTGCGATGGCATCGAATTGGGACCGGCGTTCGTGTGACTATCCATCTACGATACCATTACTTCGCCTCCCCCACAGTATACCCCAAGAGAGCGATCGTTCGTAAATGTCTCCGACAGTCCGAATCTGTTGGTTGACGGGTATATACGAATACCTGGACTAGTGTAACGCGGGTCTACCAATCCCCCGTTTCAGATATCACCGTTATAACAATATTCACATGAGTAATGAACTTGTAATGCAATGGAGCGAGACCACGTAACTGATGACGACGAAGGCAAAGCAGTAGTTGACTCTCACGGGGAAAAGATCGGGATGATCACGGAGGTCAGATCCGGTACCGCGTACGTAGATGCGGACCCGGGCCTCGCTGATACGATCCGCTCGAAACTCGGCTGGGGCGAGGCCGACCAGGACGACTATCCCCTCGAGAATAACCGCATACATACAGTAACCGACGATGAGGTTCGACTCAAGGACAACTTTTAGGCCGATCCTACCACCAGGCGCGGACTACTTTTTATAATCGACAGGATGGAATAATGTGGAAACAGTGTACCGGTCAACCGCCAGAGGATGAAGCTGCAGATTGGTCTGCAGTACTGAGACTACCCAACTTCCAAGGGAGGAGTAAGTCAATATTTAGTTCTGGGGGCCTTGTTGAAACCCTCAATCGGTGATAGATTTCAGCAGTCTTGCTGAATACAGGGCGCGAGTCAGGCATCTGTTTTCAACTCGATGCCAGAGGCCGACGTAGCCACCCATCCATTCGGAGCTGGGGGAGCTGACTACGTGTTACTCATAAGAAAGGTTATCCTAACGTATAGCGTCCTCTACCTAATGATAAACACACAGCGGCAGGGCAGCAGGGCTGACAGCTCGGGTGATACAGCGATTAGCCGCCGGAGCGTGCTTGCCGCAGGTGGCATCGTCGTTTTCGGTGGACTGAGTGGCTGTCTAGACCGGATGGCTTCGGCGGTGACGAACACTGGGGCATCGCCTGCGGCTGTGTTCGCGGGTAGCGGTGGGGGTGGCGGTCGTGTTTCGATTGGTGAGCCCCGGGTGTTCCGGTTGACGCCAACGATCTCTGGGGGAGCAGGCGGAGTCTCCGGGGAGGTGGAGTTGGAGGGATGGGCTACTGCGACATCTCTTGTTGCCGCGAATTACAACAACACGCGGAGTAACAGGTCGGGTATTCGGGCGTCCGACACTGACCCGGATAGCGATGGGGATGGCGTGGACGACGGTACGGACGGGGCACGAGCGAATTACAACAACACGCGGAGCAATCGGAGTGGCGTTCGCCCGCCGGACATCGTCGACGACGAACTCGAGAAGGATGACGAGACGTACCAGGTCGTGTTACGCTTGGATACTCGACTGGAGGAGGCGACTGCGGCGGCGTGGCGGTCCATCTCGAAGCGGAGTGCCCGGACGGGTCGGAATCCCGAACTCGACGAGGAGGCTTCGGAGACGCTGGACGACGTGGGCGCGGCGCTCGCGGCGCTTCGAGCCGAGTTGGAGCGCTGTACGGACGAGGTTTGTGTTGCGGCACTGGCGAACGTCGCTGACAGGGAAGCCGACCTCTTGCGAGCGAGAGCCCACGTGGAGAACGAGGAGTGGGTCGCGTTCGGTCTCGGTGGTGACGATGACAACGACCTCCTGCTCGGGGATTATTTCCTGCCGCCAGCTACCTTCGATCCGGCGGATTCGTACAGTGTGGGCGAACAGGCCGAGTTGTATCGGTATCTCGACGGGGAGGCGGTCGTTGCTGAGCGATGTACGGTGTGTCTGCCCGATGCGGAGGTGCCCGGTGGAAACGGGAGCATCAGGGAAGGAGTGACACCGAAGCGAATTATGGATTACCTCACGGGTGAAGGACAAGGGACTGACCACGGGTGGGGCGGAAATATCAATGCGGCTGCCGACGGCGGTGGCGATTGCGACGATGGCGACCCAGACATCTCTCCGGGAAAGGTCTGTGGGAGTTCACCGCACTTTGTGGCGGAGGTCACGGAGCCAGTCGGGAGTGCTGGGTCGCTCGAAGCGGTTCGAGCGACCGACGGGACGCTCGTCGTGACGAGTCCAGGTCCGACGGCAGAGGGTGGTGCGTCGATACTGGTCTGTCCTGCTGAGGGTGAGGCGTACGAACCCGAGAACCTGCAGGGGTATGGGACCCTCGGTGGAGATCTCTCCCGTGCGATGGACCGGCAGGGGCGGATTCAGGATACTATCGTCGCACAGGTGCAGGTCCAGCCACCGGGATGCCCACACCCGTTCCCGGCCCTGTTCTACGTGGGTCGTGGAGAAAGTGATGGACAACTCCTCTACTCGGGCGGATGGGTCGTCGACGACGCAGCGCTGTACGAGACATCGTTGACGATGCTGACGCTGGTTGATTCTGCACTGGTCGTCGGTATCGAGTGCTGCTTCGATTATACGAATGACAACGATGTGAATGAACTCATGGCCGTTGTGGAGCGGGAGGCCTCTGGTGAGCGCGCTTTACGAGGTGCACGACTCGACGCGGGAACCGTTGGTGGGTTGGTCGAAGCAGGCGTCCTCACGGCGGGCGGCAAGAAGGGGTACGACCAGCACAAGTCGAGAACCTCGGGCGAGACGCAGGAGGGAGATGGTGAGCCCATCATCACGCATCTCGCGCTTGACGCACCGGTGCTTCACCTAGTGAACGCCGACAGCGCGTCGAACGAGGTGAAGTTCAAAGCGGGGGCAGAGCTGTCGGGACAGGTGAACTGACCACTCCACGTTGGGCTGTCTATCCGCCTCCGGCAGCGTGATATTCGGCTATTTGCAGTGTTTCGTTTCCTTTCGGCCTGTTGTGCCGTCGAGCAGGTCGAGGTCGTATGTGACGAAACTGGTGTGTTCTTCGCGCAGAGATGATCCAGTCTATTAGCTACAGTTCCCTTTACCAGTATTCTGCTCTGCTGCATACACACTCTATATTCAGCAGTCCGTTTCTCTCGGAATCACAGACATTCGCCCCCTTCGTATGCAATGGCGAGGCTTCTCTCCAGATTGTGAACGATGGCTCTGTTGAAATCCTCTGAGACTGATAGGTATCGACTGCTGAATACAGAGGATGAGTTCGCCACGACGACCTCATCCTGTCACTCTAGGCCTCACAATGATTAACTGAGAGACACTGTTGTTTAACGTACATCCAGAGAGTAGACCCAGCTACCGGGCAATCAAGCGTCGATTGATACGTTCGCTCCGGGCTATGCTGGAGGGGCGAACTTCCCCCTGACAGAAACAGCATGCAAGACATAGACGACGATACGGGTCCTGTCGAAGCTGCGGACGACGAGCGGGATTTCTATGGGGTCTCATCGTGGGAACGGCGGTCTCTCCTCAATAGCGCCTCGGTCGCGGTCTATCGAGTGGCGGTTCGTACCGGCCAGCTTCTCGTGGTCCTGCTTGCACTATTACTCTTCCTCGCCGTCGGTGGTGCCAGTCTTCTGAGGGTGCCCTCGATCGGTATCGGCGGTGATCTCACTGCGACCCGCGCGTTAGCCGGGTCCGGGCATGTCATCTATTCGTCGTTTGTGGGCTACTACCTCGGGTTAGCAAAATTCAACCCAGGGAACCGCGATCCGATCATCGTCAACGGACTCATCATCGCTGCGATAATCCACGCGACATACAACGCTACAGTCGGAATCAGAAGTGGGCCCATTCAAGCTGTGACGGGCTTCCCCCAACTGCCCGCTTTTTTCATTTTTGTGTTACTATCTGTTGGGGGTTTTGGCTACCTTCTCTACGGACAAACCAGCGGTATAAAAACGCCTACTAGGCGGCACATTCGAACGAGACTCCCGAAAGCAAAGATCCAGTGATCGATGTCAAGACTGCGTAACGGGCCGTTCCGACGGTTGCTCATCAGTCACTTTCCGTCCGGGGAGCACCGCGCTCAGTACGCAGCCAGTATCAGTAAAATATAATGAAACGAAGACAATTCGTTCAGACGATCGGGATTGGAGCGACAACTGCCAGCCTCGCAGGCTGTAACGCACCCCAGAGGGCCACAGACGAGACGACTGACGTAGCCAACGATGACGACGCGGACGTCTCGGTAACGCTGGTACGCAATGCTCCAGAGAACCCCGGCCCCTACGAAGATCCGAACGGAACAGTCACACCACAGGAGTCCGATGAACTCGTCATCGACGGGTTCACGTTCCAGCGGGCGGGCGAGAAAGGGCTCGTCGTGGCGGGCGACGCGACGAACGCTGGGGACCGCCCGTTCCAGAACGTTGTCGTCGAGGTGACCCTCCACGATAGCAACGAGGCCGAGGACGAACTGCTGGACTCGGCAAGCGAAGAGACCGGCCACGAGCGCCTCGCTACTAACGAGACGTGGCAGTGGGCTGTAACCTTTGGCGAGCAGGAATTCCAGATCGACTACTACGTAGTGAAGGGTACGGCCAACTATGTATAGCCCCATTCTCGTGGGTATCACGAACGACGAGGAGACGCCAGCCAGCACAGAACTAACAACACTCCATGGTACCCGTGGGGTTTCCGACTTGGATTCTAATCAATCCGGTGATGATCGCTCTCCGTCGGTCGCTCCTTCACCGACCGGTCAGTGCCGGTATCGCGAGGTCCGAGTGGAGGTCGAGACACGATGTCTGCACCGATCGCTGGCCCAAATCCAGTCTGCGCAGGTAGTATTCGACAACGGCAGAGAGTGGAGAAAGTCCCTGACGCCAGTGGCAGGTACCCTCTTGGGGGATAATTGAATCGTATGGTATCCTCTCTGACGGGCCGTCGCGACTCAATCACCTGGATTATTGTCGGTGTCGTGATCACAGTGTTGGTCGCGTTCGTCCTCTACTCGTTCGTCGGTGCCATCGTGGTCGGCATTTTTCTCTACTATGCAACACGATCGATCTACCGGTGGGCGAGCCCATGGACCGACCGTCGGAGCCTCAGTGCGATGATTACTCTCCTGACTGTCGGTCTGCCGATTCTCCTCATCTTAGCGTATGCCGCATTCATTGGGATTCGCGAGGTTGACCGGCTGTTTGTGGTCACAGATCTCGAACAGCTCAGGACGGTGTTAGAACCCTACATCGATCTCGTACCGGGAATTAATGAACAAGGCATCCTCGGCATTCTCCGCAACAACGTCTCCGGGGTGAGGGGCATCGCCGCTGCAGTTATGACTTGGCTATTGCGTCTCTTTGTCATCTTCACGCTCGCATTCTACCTCTTGCGCGACGATCACAAGATTTCACGCTGGTTCCGTCGAAGCTTCGAGAACCAGCCCGCTGCCGTGACCTTCATGGAAGAGGTGGACGACGATCTGGAAACGATCTATACGGGGAATCTCATCACGATCGGGGCGTCTGGCCTCCTCGCCGTCGGTGTCTTCTACGGCCTGGATCTCGTCGCTCCGGCCGGGACGGGTGTCCAATTCCCGATCCTCCTGGGACTCCTGACTGGTGTGGCCACACTCATACCGGCTATCGGTATGAAACTCGTCTACTTCCCTTACACCGCCTACCTCGTCTGGCAAAGCGTCTCAACTGGCGTGGGACCGCTCTGGTTCCCGGTTGTTTTCTTCCTCGTAACGTTAGTCGTCGTTGATATGGTTCCCGATATCCTCATCCGGTCGTACGTCTCGAAGGGTGAAATCAATATGGGCCTGATGCTCCTGACGTACGTTCTCGGTGCGGTGACATTCGGCTGGTACGGGATATTTTTCGCTCCTCTCGTACTGGTATTTTCCATCCACTTTTTCCGGGATATCTTCCCAATTCTCCTCGGATCAGACACGACGACCTCCTGAACGGACGTGGTCCGCTGGAGGCTCCCAGTCTCGAACCGAGTCTCATCGAAATCTTTCAGGAATAGATCCGAGATACCTCCAGAGGTCTTTTAGTGCGTGTGTGACCCGTCGCCGGCGACGCGAGTTGGCATCGACTTCTATGCCTTGACGCTCGATCCAGCGCCGCATTTCGCTACTCCCGGCTTTCCGCTCGATACCGACCTGCCGGAGGTGTTTGATCGGGTGTCGTAGCCAGTTGTACTCCTCGTGGGCGAACACGTCGATATACTCCGGCGAGTGGGCAATAAGGATCGCGTGGAGTTGTCTGTCGGCCAGAGGGGTCTGTCGATACACCCAGCTACCGTCTGGCTCGGACCCGACTGGCGGCTGGTGGTACCACGCCAGTGGATCCCACTCGAACCCGTGTTCTTGGAGTGTTTCTGTGAACTCGTCCAGCGGTTGCTGGACAGTGCCGACGTATTCGGTATCACGAAGGCGGTACTCGGGCTGTCCGAAAGTTCGCCCAAGCCGAGTGATCAAGGGACCGAGTCGCTGTCTCACGCGATAAGGGACACCGGGTTGAAGAGCCGCACGGATGGTCTGCATATCGGTGTGGTTGGCTTTCAGGTAACTCAAGTGTGTTGTAGCCCCGCCATAACCATCTGTGCTGTGGCTTGTGAGAGTTACCCGGAACAATGGTGAAAATACTCGGCTATGGGCCCTGTTGAAACTTGTATAGGCGATGGATCACATCGACCGTGCTGAATACGCGTCCTGTATCTTGCAGGAGAGACTGATCCACATGATGACGTCGTCATCGGCCGATACGGACAACGCGCGTACTGATGGTGTTCTTGATTTGGTTAGATACTCTCGAAATTCGCGTGCGAGCTGGCGGTTGGATTTAGTACCGAGGCGATCTCAGTTCCTATGCCTTTTGGCGTCACGTTGTGGCGACCCAGTCTGGTGGGGCCGTTTAGGCCACTTCGTCATGGTCGCTAACTGAAGGTCTCTGCCCTGTCCGGACGAGCGATTGTAGCGTCTCGGAACTCCACCTCGACGACTATCGGGTGGTCCATCCGGGCCGTCAACTGTCCCTGTAACGATTGTGCAAGATCAGGGTACTCCGTATCCGCCGGCCGCTTAACGACAACAGTCACCTTCCGAGGCTCGTCGAGAACCGCGGTCTGGCTGAATTGGCCCTTGACCGCGACGAGGCCGAGATCATCGTATTCGGGTTGTGACAAGACCTCCTCGACCGAATCGGTCGCCGTCCGCTCGAACGCCACGTGTTGGACTGTGAGGTATCCGGAACCAGCGAGCAACAGTGAAATGATGATAAGCGCAGCTACCGCCGGTCGAAGTAGGCCTACCCCTCGAGAGCGTTCCGTATCTTGGCTGGTGTCATCCTCCGGGCGGTATCCCAGCCCCCAAAGTCCTGCGATACCTGTCATATTGATCGCCGCCATGTTAACGGTGAGGAGGACGGCCGCCCCGACGGCGACTGTCGGCACGCCCCAGGCGATGCCAATGCCGACCGCCGCGGCAGCTGGGATGAGCGCCGCCGCGATCATCACCCCGACCAGCGCTGTCGGAACCGCCGTGGCGAGCGAGAACGCAGCGGCGAACCCCGCGGCGATCGCGACGATGACCGACAGGATGCCGGGCGAGACGCGCAGCTGAATCTGCTCGAGGGCCAACGACGGTAGTCGTGTCGGCCCGACGCCGAGCCACTGGATGGCCAAGCCGAACACCGCGGCGCCGGCGATGGCCAACAAAAGTCCGAGAACCTGGGACCGCAGCCCGTCGACGATCATCTCACGGTCATCGAACACTGTCCCGACGCTGGCCTTGAGGGCGGAGCCGACCTGCGGGGCAATGACCATCGACCCCACCACTACGGCCGGCGCATCGAGAAGAAGACCGGACGCAGCGACGACCACGCTGAGCAGTGTCGTGATGTAGTAGATCACCGTCCGCTGGTCCATCTCTAGCGCACGACTCCGGAGTTCGGCAGGAGCGATGTCCTTGCCCTCGTCGGTGTACCGGTCCTCGATGTCCTCAAAGTTCGGCGTTTCAACTGTTTCCGCGCTGGTGACCACTGTGTACTCGCTCTCGAGTCCGGCCGCCTTCAGGTCCTCCAGGACCGTCTCGACCGCCGGTGTCGGAAGGGGAATCTGGATGACCACCGTATCAGTTTCGCTGTCCGCCGGCAGCACGAGGTAGTCGATTTCCTCGCTTTCAAGATACGCGAAGACGTCAGGCTGGTCTCGCTCCGGCACAGAGACGTAAATAAGACGCATAGTTGGATTACACGCTCGCCGTCCAAAAGCCCGCAGGTGGACTCACCGAATCGGCTGCAGAGATCCAGCAGTCGTCGATATAGGGCTATCTCTGGCGTCTCTCTTGAACTCTGTCTCCTTGTTTGGGTGTCGACTGCAGTCTCTGTATCTCGCACGTCGTTCCTGACAAACCTTGGCTAGATTGTCATCTGCACGGCTGGGTAGATCCCCTGTATCGAACAATTCGCGCTGGTCGAATCTGGAGGTGATTCCGTGCGAGATATGCGCCTTGTATCTCGCAGGCGTCACTCATCCTATCCAGTAGATGGTAGGAAGCGGCTGCTGAATACAGAAGTTGTATTCAGCACGGTTGCGGTTCTCGTTGCAGATTGAACAAGTTGGACCACCCGCTCTCTACGCCTGCGAATTACCCACCGGTATTCATACACCTAGGTTCGGATAAGACAGATATGAGTACACACTTGTTCTTGTTATCGTCCCTTATTGCAGTTGTGACTCTATTGTCATTGAGTGCATTCTTTTCTAGCAGTGAGTCAGCGATCTTTTCGCTCCCGGATGATTGGGTGGAGGCTGCTTCCGAAGATGATACACAAAATAGTCGGACGCTCCAACAACTCCGTGCGAACCCACATCGACTCCTCGTCACGCTGCTGGTCGGGAACAACCTCGTTAACATCGCCATCACCAGTATTATCACACTTTTGGTTGCACGGTTCGTTCCTCCTGGATTCGCCGTCGTAATAGCAACACTCAGCGTCAGCGTTCTAATCCTCGTCTTCGGAGAAATCGTGCCGAAATCCTACGGGCTCGGCCATGCAGAGTCTTGGAGTCTCCGAGTCGCCCGCCCAATCTCGTACGTCGAACGCGCTCTGGGCCCACTCGTTGCGTTGTTCGATACCGTCACTCGGTGGCTGACGACGCTTATTGGGGGCGATCCACATGTCGAGAAACCATATCTTGACGACTGAGTGGCCATACTCTCCACAGATTGTATCGACCACTCTGTATCGCCGCTTCTCACTGAACGAGGCATGACAGATTCGCGCTCTGTATTCCGCACAACTGCTGAAATGTATCACTGATTGAGGGTTTCAACAAGGCCATAATCTAAAACAGTGGCAGGAATACGTAAAATCAATTTACCTCAGTGGATCGACGATCGCAATCTCGTACAACGCTACTCCACCAATCGAGCGGCCTTGTAGGAGATCGACTTCAAAACGAAAAATCTGCACAGCGGAAATTCAGCAGACTCTCGGAACGATTGTTGACAGTTCGTCAGTCGATCGTCGGATTCGTCGGGTTGAACACGCCAGCGGGGTTTCCGCGGTGCACCCAGACGTGCAATGCCATGAGCGGTGTGCCGGGGATCGGTCCCCAACCGTCCGCTTCCGACACTTTGAGCGTCCGGCTGGCGGACTCGTCGGAGAACAGATTGCCGGCGACACCAGTCTCGAAGTGGGCGAATTCAACGGCCCCGAGCCGAAGATCGTCGTCGTGTGCAGGGTCATGCATGTCGCCCGGTGCTGGGTTGTAGTCACCGGTGGTGTAGTAAACGAGAATTGGTGGCTTCGAAAGGTCCACAGCGGCATCTGCGTCAGCAGCGACGAGGGCCAGATTGACGAAATGGAATCCCATGTTCGGGACGTACGGAGATACCATGGTGCCGTATCCGTCTTCTCGGGCGGTAGCCACGTTCCGGTACTTTCGGGTCGCTGCCCGGGTTTGTGCAAGCTCGTGGGTGAATGCGTCACTCCTCGCGCTCACGGCTCCGACGGGGCCGGTGAGAAGAGCTGTGCCAGCCAATCCGAGGCCAACTGTCTTCAAGGCTGTGCGGCGCCCGATCGCGATACTCTCGTCTACCGATGCGTTGTGAGTCATAGTGCTCGAAGCCCTGTAACGTCTTGCTAAGAGATAACACTTCCCATTAGAATGCACTATGCTACCGAGTGGCATTTTGCTCTCTACCCGCAAACGGCACTCACTATCCGTTCTGCGCCTTTCACCACATTTTTGTCAGTTACGGACGGCTGTACTCATGTGGGTCGAACTGGTGTCTTTATGGGTAACTGGCACTATCCACGCCTCGGTCGATCGATGGACTCATAGCTCCCCGTTTGACCTCACAGCTCACCATTTGCAATCACAGCTCACCGTTTGATGTACCACCCAAAAATATCGCGTAGCGGGATACTGATCGATCGGACCGCGTGGCTGACTCAGGGAGACGCCCCAATCACGTCTCAATCATCACGGACTGGTTCATCACGGACTGGTTCATCACGGACTGGTTCATCACGGACTGGTTCAGCGATTCCAGTCATCGTCTCCGGATCGAGCCGGTAGAACTCGAAGGACATCTCTCGGGGATGTGCCTCAAAGATATCGACGACGGGAATCATCACCCGCTGCATTGAATCCAGCACGTCTGAATCGATCGACTGTTCAACAATTTCCGTGAGCGTTCCCGTGGCGATCACGCTGTGGTACCGCCCGGACACCCGCCCGTACGTGACGAACGTAATCGGCCGGTGTGACCGACCAAGCCGATTTTTCTCGGTGTCGGTTCGGGCGAGTCGAAAGCAAAACCGATTGGCTTCGGGATCGAATCCGTACGAAACTGGAATCGAATACGGCGGGTCCTCGTCCCCCCGGGAAATCGAGATCACGCCGGTCCCACCGGGCTTGAGGAAATCGGCCATCTCGTCGTCTGTGAGTACTGTAGTGGTCATGTCTATCTATTATCGGTTGGATGTGTAATTCTATATTCAATTCTTACCTTCTGGTAATGTCCACATTAACCCGAACCTGCACGATCCGGGAACATGTCTTGCCTTCTTCGACCGTTCCGCAGTGTATCCGTGATTTGTGATCTCGATCGAACTGGACGGTTCTGACTGCGACTGGCGCTCCGCAACCACTATACGGCGCACACACCTGTCTTCGGTAATGGCCGACTGGACCGAAACGTACCGTCCACAGTCACTCTCTGAGTTGCGCGGCAACGACAAGGCCCGCGACGCGCTCAGAGAGTGGGCAACCAGTTGGGACGACCATCGCGAGGCGGCGATCCTCCACGGCAGCCCCGGAATCGGCAAGACCTCCGCCGCCCACGCGCTGGCTGCCGACATGGGCTGGGAGACCGTCGAACTGAATGCCTCCGATCAGCGGACCGCCGACGTGATCGAGCGCTTCGCCGGGCGAGCTGCACAAAACGCCACGCTTGCCGGCAGCGTTGCCAGCGGCGACGCCGGGGGCGACACGAGTGGGGGCCGACAGCTCGTCATCCTCGACGAGGCCGACAACATCCACGGCAACTACGATCGCGGCGGCGCCTCGGCGATCACCCGGCTCGTCAAATCCTCGGGCCAGCCGATCGTCCTCATCGCCAACGAGTTCTACGACATGAGCCGCGGGCTCAGAAACGCCTGCCGTGAGATCGAGTTCCGCGACGTCTCGAAGCGATCGATCGTCCCCGTGTTGCGCGACATCTGTCGCCGCGAGGGCATCGAGTTCGACACCGATGCGCTCGATCGCATCGCCGAGGCCAACAGCGGCGACCTCCGCGGCGCTGTCAAAGACCTCCAGGCGGTCGCAGAGGACAAAGCGCGGGTGACACTCGAGGATGTCGTCACGAGCGATCGCGACCGATCGATGGACCTGTTTCCGTTCCTCGACGCGGTGCTCAAAGAGCAATCCGCCGAGGCGGCGCTGCAGTCTGCGTACGCGGTCGACGAGACGCCCGACGACCTGACTGCCTGGATCGAACACAATCTTCTGTCGGTGTACACCACCAGAGAGGCAATCTCCGCGTACGACTCGCTTGCGAACGCCGATCGCTGGCTTGGGCGGGTCCGTGCGAGTCAAAACTACAGCTACTGGCGGTACGCGACCGACAACCTTGCGGCGGGTGTCGCTGCGGCCCGCGATGAGCCGAAGGGCGGTTGGACCCGCTATCGCCGGCCGCAGTTTTGGGGCTCATCTGACTCGACGCGCGAGCAACTCTGCCAGCAGATCGCCGAACGCAGCGGCGTCAGCATGGCGATCGCCCGCCGCGAAATTCTCCCGTACCTCTCGGCGATGACCTACCACTGCAAGCCTCGAGAGCTGACCGTTGCGATGGCGGCTGCCTACGACCTCGACGAGGAGGGCGTCGCCTTCGTCACCGGCAGCGGCAAGACGACCAACAAGGTCGCTTCGATCGTCGAGGATGCCCAGGAACTCCGCGAGGAGGCGATGACAGCCCACAGCGACGACGCGTTCGCGCCGCGGGCCGACGAGACTGCCGACACCGACGAGACTGCCGACACTGACGACGCATCACCGGGCGAATCCGATTTGATCGACGCTGCCGGCGATCCAGCCACTGCGGACGCCGAAACAGACGAACTGCTGAACGATGAGTCCACTGACGAGGAAGACGGATCCGCTGATACCGACGACGGCCAGGCAGGGCTCTCAGACTTTATGTAACGCGATCGGTGATATCCCTCTCACCGCCGTTGGCAATATGATATCTCTCTATGTGAATCCCCTCGCACAGGACCTGAAAGCGCAACCAAAGACGGTTTAGGCCCTGTTGACGCCGCGGAACACAAACCGTGCGCCACCCGTCTCGCTGTCGGTGATCGCCAGCTCCCAGCCGTGGGCGTCGGCGATTTCGTTGACGATCGACAGTCCGAACCCGGTGCCATCATCGGCGGTCGTATAGCCGGGTTCGAGCACGTCTTCGCGGACCGACTCGGGAATCCCGGTGCCCGTATCTGAAACAAAAAACCCGTCCTCGAGCGGGCCGACCGTGATCTCGATCGGCTCGTCGTCGACGCTGTCGTGTTCGATCGCGTCGCCGGCCGAAGCCCGGCTGCCCGTGGAACCGTGTTCCACGCTGTTGCGAAAGAGGTTCTCGAACAGCTGCTGCACGCGACTCTCCTCACAGTGGATTTCACCGATCGGGTCGACGATGGTGAGCGTCGCGTCCTCGGTAGGGACCGTGGACCACGCCCGACGGGCGATGTCGTCGATCGATACTGCTTCGGTATCGTCGATCGGTTGGCCCTGTCTGGCCAGCGCGAGCAGATTATCGAGCAGTTGCTCCATCCGATCGAGCCCAGCCTGTGCGGCCGTCAGGTTCGGATCGTCCTCGTCGGCCTCCGCGAGTGCGAGCTCGATTCGTCCCTCAGCGACGTTCAACGGGTTTCGGAGGTCGTGAGAGACCACACGGGCGAACTGTTCGAGGCGTTCGTTCTGGCGTTGGATCTCCTGTTCGCGCTTTTTCCGTTCGGTGATATCCTGTGCGATCCCGATGAGCCCGATCGTCTCGCCTGTTTCATCCCGCCAGGGTACCTTCGAAGTGAGGTTCCACTTGTCGTAGGCCTCGATGTACTCCTCTTTGGCGAGGATCGGCTCGCCGGTTTCGATGACGTGCATGTCGTCCTCGTAGGACGATCGCCGATGTGACTCGTCAACACCGTCAAGCTCCAGATCCGTTTTCCCGATCAACGTGTCGTCGTAGTCGGTTGTGTGGGCTTCGCTGACGTAGAGGTGTCGCCCCTTGTCGTCCTTGACAAAGAGGTGAATTGGGATCGAGTCAAATAGTGCATCGAGCAACTGCGCCTTGCGATCGCGCTCGGCCCCCAGCGGCGACTCGGTGGGGATCTCACGAATATAGCCCTCAATGACGGGGAATGCCTCGTCGGCGTCCTCGATCGAATCGACGTGATCGGGCAGCGATTCCACGCCGGCATCCGAGATGCCGTGGCCAGACTCGTGGACCCACTTGGTCTCGCCATCGGCGGTCTCGATCCGGTATTGAACCTCGAAGGCCTCTCCCTCGGCAAGTGCTCTATCGACGTCTCGCTGCAGGCGATCGCGATCGTCGGGGTGGATCAAATCGGTTCCAAAGGTTACCTCGCCGTGTTTGAGCATCGAACGGTCGTACCCGGTGAGCTCTTCGCAGCCGCCTTCGATCTCGAGCATCGTCCACGACGAGTCGGTCAGACACCAGTAAATGACGCCCGGAAAGGAGCTACTCAATTCGGCTGACATCGTTCAAATTGGGCAACGCCGGTTGGTAGTGGTTTCCGGAACGTCCCCCGTAGCAGTGATTGACACGGTTATTTCGTATTTGTGCTTCTCACTCAACCATGTAAATGTTTCTTATCTGATGTTCTTGTAATCGCTTCGCTCGATCGCTAGCACTGGGTGCGCACCCACACACGTTTTACCACAGCCCGTCATGCCCCACCTATGCGCGCAGCGTTGTTGACTGGCTACGGCGAGCCGTTATCGATTCGATCGGTCCCTGACCCGACACCAGCTCCCCACGGCGCTGTTGTTGCTGTCGACGCCTGCGGGATCTGTCGCAGCGACTGGCACGCCTGGAAGGGCCACGGTGAGTGGGCCGACGATCGCGTCCCGCTTGGACAGATTCTCGGCCACGAGCCTGCCGGCCGCGTGATCGAGGTCGGCGATCGAGTCGAGACGGTCGCTGTCGGCGATCGAATTGCTGTCCCCTTCAGCGTCGGCGACGGCACTTGTCCGCGCTGTCGAAACGGCCGCGGAAACATCTGCGCGGACGGCTACGCGATCGGCTTCGAGCCCGATGCCCCCGGTGCGTTCGCCGAGCGCGTCCACCTCCCGCACGCGGACTACAACGCGATGGCAATCCCCGGGGGCGTCTCGTTTCGAGAGGTTGCGGCGATCGGCTGTCGGTACATGACCGCCTTTCACGCGCTCGAACACCGCGCGGCTGTCGGCGCCGGTGACTGGGTCGCAGTCCACGGTTGTGGCGGCGTTGGCCTCTCGGCGATCCAACTTGCCGCGACGCTCGGCGCGCGACCGATCGCTGTCGACGTTCAAGACACTGCGCTCAACCGTGCTCGCCAACTCGGAGCGATCGAGCGAGTCCACGCCGAACGCGAAGATCCGATCGAGGCGATCGCTGCGATCACTGACGACGGATCGGGCACAGCCGGGGCAGATGTCTCCGTTGACGCACTCGGCATTGCCGAAACGTGTCGCAACTCCGTGCGATGCCTTCGCCACGGCGGAACCCACATCCAGCTTGGGCTCACAACCGACGATGAACGAGGCGAGGTGTCGCTGCCGACCGACTGGATGACCCGCTGGGAGATTGACTTCCTCGGATCGCGTGGCATGCCGCCGACCCGCTACGGCGAACTGTTTGGGCTGCTTGAGGCTGGCCATATCGATCCAGGGGCGCTCATTACCCAGGAAGTCGCCTTAGCAGATGTCTCTGATCGATTGAAGGCGATGGACGAATACGCGATCGACGGGATTGAGGTCGTGACGGATTTCGGCTGAGGCGTTGGATCCGGCCCCAGTCGGTCACAACATCCGCGAGAGAAACTGCTGGGCGCGATCGGTCTGGGGATTCTCGAAGAACGCCTTCGGCTCGCCAGTTTCGACGACCTTCCCGTCGGCCATAAGGACGATTTTGTCGCCCACCTCGCGGGCAAAGCCCATCTCGTGGGTGACGACCATCATTGTCATGCCTTCCTCGGCCAGAGCGCGCATCACCTCCAGCACCTCTCCGACCAGTTCAGGGTCGAGCGCGCTTGTGACCTCGTCGAACAGCATGACGCGTGGGTCCATCGCGAGCGCGCGAGCGATCGCAATCCGCTGTTGTTGGCCGCCAGACAGCTGGTTTGGGTAGGCGTCCGCGTGGCCGCTCATTCCGACGTCTTCGAGGATCGACATTCCCTCTTCGTAGGCAATCTCATCGTCGATTCCTTTGACTTTCTGCGGCGCGAGCGTGACGTTTTCGATCGCAGTCTTGTGCGGAAAGAGATTGAAGCTCTGAAACACCATTCCGATCCGCTGTCTGAGCATGTTGATGTCCGCCTCGGGATGCGTCAGCGCGGTCCCGTCGAGGCGGATCTCGCCGGCCTGGATCTCCTCTAAGCGGTTTGCACAGCGAAGCAGCGTCGATTTGCCCGATCCGCTCGGGCCGATCACCACACAGACGTCCTGCTCGTCGACCTCAAGACTGACCTCCTTGAGCACGTGGGTGTCTCCGTAGTACTTGTCGATATTGTCGAACTCCAGCAGCGAGTGGGCGCTCATCGCCGATCACCTCCGCCCCAGTCGGAGCGAGCCTCGAGGTAGCGCACGAACTTGCCGAGCGGGATCGTGATACAGAGGTATAAGATCGCCACGAGGATGATTGGCGTCCACGGATCGAACGTCGCGCTGTTGACCTGGCGAAACTCACTAATGAGTTCAGGGACAGCAATGACCGTCAACAGCGACGTATCCTTGACGAGGATCACCTGATCGTTGCCGATCGCCGCCAGCGCGTTGCGCCACGCCTGCGGCAAGATGACCTCCCGCATCGCCTGCACGTAGGACATTCCAAGCGATCGGGCGGCCTCCATTTGTCCCTCCGGCACCGCACCGATCCCCCCGCGGATCGCCTCGCCGACGTACGCGCCGTGGTTCAACATGAGCCCAATAATCGCCGCCGGGATCGCCCAGTTGCTGATCGGGAAGTCCCCGAAGTTCTGGATCCAAAGCGCCGGGATGCCGTAGTAGATCACGATCAGCTGGAACAAAAGCGGCGTGCCGCGGAAGAACTCGACGTATCCCGTCGAGATTGCGTTGGTAAAGCGCGTCTTCGAGACGCGTCCAAGTCCGACGAAGATCCCAAGCGGGATCGAAAGGACGCTCCCGCCCGCAACGATCCCGAGCACGAGCACGAACGCCTCGAGGAATCGCGGGATAATCCGAACGAAGAGGTTCGGATCCGCAAAGTCGACGATGTAGTACAAGAGCACGCCGACCGCGAGCGTGAACGCTCCGGCGATCGCTGCGCCTGCCCGTTTCAGCGTCTGGTCGTTAAACCACCGGTCTGTTGTCGACCCGTCGGCCGCAGCGCCGTCTGTGTATGCGTCGGACATAATGGATGGGCGTTAACCGTTTGACGCTTAGCCGACGAAGTATTCGTCGTAGATGTCGTCGTACTCGCCGCTGTCGCGGATCGCCGCGAGCGCGTCGTTGACATCCTCAACAAGGTCATCGTCCTGTCTGAACGCGATTCCGTACTCCTCGACAGTCAGCGTGAGGTAGTCCGGCGCGTTTTCACCCTCCGCGACACCTTCGCCCTCGACGAAGCGGACACTGTCTCCGTTCTCGTCGACGAACTCGGCGCTGACGGTGTTGTCGTTGATGACTGCGTCGACCTGCCCGTTGAGAAGCGCCTGGAACGCGTCTGGGATCTGGTCGTAGCGATCGATCTCGAGATCACCGTCGAACTCTTCTTGCAGTTCGTCGGCCGCGCCGGCACCCGTCGTCCCACGCTGGACGCCGACGGTTTGACCGCGGAGGTCCTCTTGGCTCTCGACATCGCTGTCGACGGGAACGACCACCGTCTGATACGCCGTGAAGTACGGATCAGAGAAGTCAACCTGCTCAGCACGGTCTTCGGTGATCGTCATCGCGCTCATGATCACGCGGAAGTTGCCGTTGTTGAGCGACTGAATAATGCCATCGAAGGCCGTTTCCTGAAATTCGTACTCGTAGCCGAGCTCGCCGGCAAAGACCGCTTCGGCAATCTCGACATCGAAGCCGACGAGTTCGTCGTCTTCGGTGTAGTACTCGAACGGACGGTACGGGATATCAGAGCCGATGACGATCGTCTCGGTCTCGTCGTCACCGTTACCGTTTCCATCGTCGCCGCCGAGACAGCCGGCAGTGCTGAGCGCAGCAAGGGCGATTCCTGCGCCTTTCACATACTGACGTCGTTGCATAGTCGTCTGTAACGAAGTGAGCAGGAGTATAACAAAGCTTTGAATCTACAGCCCAATTCAGTTGTGGTATTCACTTCACCTACAGCGGATCGGACTCCGAAACCGGACCGGACCGCGAACCGGGTGTCGATCGGCGCAACAGGACGTATCCAGCGGCCAGCCCACCCCACGTGAGGACGAGCAGGCCAAGGTTGACCACTCGGGCGGTCGAGCTGTAGAGAACGATGTCGCGGCCCAACAGCATCGTCACAAACAGACTCACAAGCGCGATCGCTGCGGCGATTCGAACCGCATCACCAGCCGACCACGCCCAGACGAGCGCTGCAAGAAGGCTGCTGAAGGCGAGGAGACTCCCGACGACGAACCACGCTTGTGCGCCGGCATCGTAGACGATGATCGGCACCGCACGGCTAAACAGCGTGCTCACCGCGAGCCCGATCGCTCCGACGCCGAACGCCGCTCGCAACCGATCGCCCCGCGGTCGTGACAACCGGCCGTCGTAGGCCCAGAGCGTCGTCAGCGTCAACAGCGAGAAGATTGACAGCGCGACCAGCAAGTGCGCAGCGTGCGTCGGCACGGAGTAGCCGCCAGGGACGAGTCCGCCGATCGTCACCGTCACCGCGCCAATACTGATCTGCAACGGCAACAGGACAACTGCGAGCGTGGAGGCGAGCCGTGTCCGCTTACTCTGCCCGCCGATCCAGGCCCAGAGGGCAGTTCCGAGGATCAAAAAGCCGGTGATCATTGCGACAAAGCGGTGGAACCACTCAATGAAGTCCGGGTTAATGGTCAACGCTGGGATGAGCTGTCCGGAACACAACGGCCACTCTGCGTTACAGGCCAGCCCCGATCCAGTTGCGGCGGTGTAGACGCCGAGGGTGATGAGCGAGAGGGTCAACCCCGTCGTCGCGGCCGCGAACCGGCCGAAGGTGAGCCAGTCGGGACGAAGCGACATTACCGTATCTCGGGATTGGTCGTACTTATGATTGTCTTCTGGGGCCGATCGACGAGAAACCGGTTCGGTTTCAAGGGCCCATCTCCACACCCAATTATGAACGAGAACGCGGACGCGAACGCGAACCCAAATGCGCCTGCTGGAATGGGCGTTACCGACGACTCGGCGGCTTCCGAGGAGCCGACGCCCCCGGATCTCGATCAGCGGCTCCAATCGCGACGCGACCGTCTCGAGGCAGCCTGCGCAGAGGAGGGCTTGCAGGGGATCTGGTTCGCGCGGCCAAACGGATTTGCGTGGCTCACCGGCGGCAGCAATGTCGTCAATCGCGACAGCCCGATCGGAGTCGCCGCCGCGGGGTACACCCGCGAGGACGGGCTCATCATGCTCACTAACAACATCGAGGCGACACGGCTTGTCGACGAGGAGGTACCCTCGGCGTTCGATGTCGAAACCCATCAGTGGTACGGCGCTTCGATCGAGGAGGCAATCGTCGATCGATCGCCGACGCCCGCCGCAGCGGACGTGTCGATCGACGCCGAGGGGTTCGATCGGCTCGACGCGGCGGCACTCAGACAGCCCCTGACTGCGGCAGATATCGACGCCTACGAGGACCTCGGCCTCGAAGTGGCCACCGCTGTCGAGACAATCTGTGCGGAACTCCAACCTGCGGATACCGAACACGAGGTCGCCTCGGGGCTGCAGATCGCACTCGCCTCTCAGGGGATCAACGCGCCTGTCGTGTTGGTTGGTGGGGCTGAACGCGCCCAGTCGTACCGCCACTATACACCGACGACCGCTGCACTCGGTGACTACGCGCTCGTGTCCGTGACCGCTGAACGCGGCGGGCTGTACACGAGCCTCACGCGAACCGTTGCCTTCGACGAACCCGCGTGGCTCGCCGATCGCCACGAAGCTGCCGCACGCGTCGAGACGACCGCGCTCGCGGCCACACAACGGGCCGCAGCCGCCGATGGGACCGCTGCCGATGTCTTCGGGGCAATCCAGGACGCCTACGATGTGGTTGGTTACTCCGAGGAGTGGAAACACCACCACCAGGGTGGCGCGGCCGGCTTCGATGGCCGCGAATGGATCGCAACCCCGTCGCTTGCTGCGCCAGTTCACGCGCCGATGGCATACGCGTGGAACCCGACAGTTCAGGGCGCAAAGAGCGAGGGCACCGTACTCGTAACCGAGGACTCGATCGACCCCCTGACGATAACCGACTCGTGGCCGACGATCGAGGTCACGTCGGTCGACGAGGAAACGACAATCGAACGACCTGCGATCCGCCGGCTGTAAGCTCTTTTTCCAGTGGAATCCACGCTGGGGGTTGATTCTCGATCGACACTCGCGCTGGGGGCTGATTTTCGATCGACACTCGCGCTCTAAGGGTTGATTCCCGATCAGAACCTACACCTTGTGGGCTGTTCCTCACTCGGAACCAGACGACCAAGTTATTTGAGCCGATATTGCGTCGGCATACATATGTCCTGGTACGCAGTCGAAAGCGTGGACACCGCTGCGACCGCGACGCGGCGGTTTCTGTTCCCGTTTCACCCCGTGGTATGGCTCAAACTCGGGCTGTTAGTCCTCCTGTTCGGATCGATCGGTGGCACGAATACGACCGGCGTTTCGAGTAACGTCGGCAGTGTCGGCACGAACGCTCCCGCGGACGGGGGCGATGCACCGCCGGCGATCGACGCAGCGCTGCGTGAGATCTCGGCGGCGATTCCGACTGATCCGACGACAATTGTCCTCATCGGTGCGGCCGTTCTCGCCGTCGGCCTCGTATGGACAATCGTCTCCGAGACCGCCCGGTTCGTCTTCTATGAGTCGATCGACCGTAACGATGTCACGCTGCTCGCGCCGGCAAAACGTCGCCTTGGACAGGCGATTCGACTCGTCGGCTTCAAACTCCTCGTCTCGGGGCTGTTCGCACTCCCGTTCGTCGCCGTTGCGCTGGCGTTCTATTACAACGCGATCGATCCCGGTTCGCTTGGAGTGCTCGCCCCGATCGGCGCGATCGTCCTCGGGCTCTACGGTATCGTTGGGGGACTGATCGTCGTGTTTGTGCTTCGGTTCACCGATGAGTTCGTCGTTCCCGTAATGATCCGGTCAAATGGGGGCGTCCTCGCAGGCTGGCGATCGATCGCGCCAGTTCTTGCAGACGAGTGGAAACAGTTCGGGGTGTACATCGCCGTTCACTTTCTGTTATTGTTGGGAATCGGGTTGGCACAATCGATCGTGCTGTTCGTCCTCTTTGGCATAGTCGCGGCGATCGTCGGACTTCTCGCGTTGGTTGTGGTGTTCGGGCTCGCCGGCGGGATCGACGCAGCGGTCGCTTCGACCGTGATCCTCGCTGGTCTTGGAACGATCGGTCTCCTTGGCGTGATTGTGTTCGTCGCGATTGTCGTGCCGATCCGCCTGCTTGTGGTGACGTATGTCACGACGTACGAACTTTCCGTCCTGCGATCGTTGGCCCCGGAGTACGATCTGCTGTCGTCGATCGTCGAAAGACAATAACGACAGATAAGATAGCTTTTTGGCGGTGCCCCCGAAGCACAGGGCTATGGGGCTGGATGACGACGCCCGCGAGTATCACCGCGAGGATCCGCCGGGCAAGATCGAGATTGCAACGACAAAGCCGACGAACACCCAACGGGACCTGAGCCTAGCGTACTCACCAGGGGTGGCTGCGCCGTGTCTCGACATCGCCGACGACGAGGAACAGGCGTACAACTACACCGCAAAGGGCAACCTCGTCGGGGTTGTCTCGAACGGCTCTGCCGTCCTCGGACTGGGGAACATCGGCGCACAGGCATCAAAACCCGTCATGGAAGGCAAAGGCGTCCTGTTCAAGCGTTTCGCCGACATCGACGTTTTCGACATCGAATTAGATCTCGAGACGGTTGACGAACTCGTGGCCGCAATTCGAGCCATGGAACCGACCTTCGGGGGAATCAACCTCGAGGACATCAAAGCGCCCGAGTGTTTCGAGATCGAATCGCAGCTCCGCGAGGAGATGGAGATTCCGGTGTTTCACGACGACCAACACGGCACCGCGATCATCTCGGGGGCGGCGCTCATCAACGCCGTTGATCTGACCGACAAGGACCTCTCTGACCTCGAAATTGTCTTCTCTGGAGCCGGTGCGAGTGCGATCGCAACCGCCCGCTTTTACGTCTCACTCGGTGCAGATCCCGAGAATATCACGATGTGTGACTCCTCGGGGATCATCACGACCGATCGTGCCGAGGAGGTGAACAAATACAAACGCGAGTTCGCGCAGGACTGTCCCGACGGTGACCTCGCAGACGCGATGGCTGGCGCGGACGTGTTTGTTGGGCTTTCAGTTGGCGGAATCGTCTCTCAGGAGATGGTCCGCTCGATGAACGACAATCCGATCATCTTTGCGATGGCGAACCCCGATCCCGAGATCACCTACGAGGACGCGAAAGCTGCCCGCGAGGACGACGTGATCATGGCGACCGGCCGATCGGACTACCCGAACATGGTCAACAACGTCCTGGGATTCCCGTTCATCTTCCGGGGCGCACTCGATGTGCGAGCCCGCGACATCAACGAGGAAATGAAACGTGCCGCCGCCGAGGCGCTCGCTAAACTGGCGCGCAAGGACGTTCCCGATGCGGTGGTCAAAGCATACGGCGATCAGCCGTTGCAGTACGGCCCCGACTACGTGATCCCGAAGCCGCTCGATCCGCGGGTGCTGTTTGAGGTCGCCCCTGCGGTTGCGGAGGCAGCCTGCGACAGCGGTGTCGCGCGTAAGGATATCAACCGTGAGGCGTACGCAGAGCGTCTCGAGGCTCGCCTCGGGAAGTCTCGTGAGTTGATGCGTGTCGTGTTGAACAAAGCCAAGAGCGATCCAAAACGGATCGCCCTCGCAGAGGGGACCGACGAGAAGATGATTCGGGCGGCCTACCAGCTCCAAGAGCAAGCGATCGCCGAGCCGATCCTCTTGGGCGACGCCGAGGAAATCGACGCGACCGCGAGAAATCTAGGGCTCTCGTTCGAGCCCGAAATTGTCGACCCCGATCGGGTCGACCTCACCCACTACGCCGATCGGCTCTACGAGATCAGGAAACGAAAGGGAATCACCCGCAGCGAGGCGGCCGAACTGGTCGAAAACGACACGAACTACCTCGGCAGCGTTATGGTCGAAGTCGGCGACGCCGATGCCATGCTGACGGGGTTGACCCACCACTACCCGTCGGCGCTGCGCCCGCCACTGCAGGTCATCGGTACCGCCGAAGACGCGAACTACGCCGCTGGGGTGTACATGTTGACGATCGACAACCGCGTGATCTTCTGTGCGGACGCGACGGTCAATCAAAACCCCGACGCCGAGATGCTCGCGGAGATCACAAAACACACCGCCGATCTGGCCCGCCGCTTCAACGTCGAACCGCGGGCAGCGATGCTGTCGTACTCGAACTTCGGCAGCGTCCTGAACGCTGGGACCGCAAAGCCCCGGGATGCGGTTGCGATGCTCCACGACGACCCAACTGTTGACTTCCCCGTCGACGGAGAAATGCAGGCCGACACCGCCGTTGTCGAGGAGATCTTGACCGGAACCTACGACTTCTCGGAGCTGTCCGAGCCCGCAAACGTGCTCGTCTTCCCGAACCTCGAGTCCGGTAACATTGGCTACAAGCTGTTACAGCGGCTCGCCGGCGCGGAGGCGATCGGGCCGATGCTCGTCGGGATGAACAAGCCGGTGCACGTCCTCCAGCGCGGCGACGAGGTCAAAGACATTGTCAACCTCGCCGGCGTGGCTGTCGTCGACGCACAGGACGCGTAGTCGAATCGACGATCGTTTTTTGTTTTTAACCCGGTCGAAATTGTCGCCTGTTGTTTCGCTACTGGCTGTCAGGCTCCATTGCTGGCTCGACTTCGATCGGCTCGCTCTCCCAGTACTCGTGGTCGCTGTCGACCCGGAAGCACGCGGCCTGCTGGGTCTCTGTGGCCTGGTAGGTCGGGGGTGCTTCCGTACGGCACGCTTCACGAGCGTGCGGACAGCGGGTGTGGAACCGACAGCCGGCTGGCGGGTTCCGCGGCGACGGGACGTCGCCTTCGAGCGTTCGCATCTGGCGTTCGCTCCCGTCGGCATCCAACTTCGGGACGCTCTCTAAGAGCGCCTCGGTGTAGGGGTGTGCGGGATTTTCGAAGATTTCGTCGACGGGCCCAATCTCGACGATCTCGCCGAGGTACATCACCGCGACCCGATCGCAGATATGTCGAACTACCCCGAGATTGTGTGCAATAAAGAGGTACGTGAGACCGAACTCCGCCTGCAGATCGTCGAGCAGATTGAGAATCTGCGCCTGGACGCTGACGTCGAGGGCGCTCACTGGCTCGTCGAGAACCACGAACTCTGGATCGACTGCTAGCGCCCGCGCGATCCCGATCCGCTGGCGCTGGCCGCCGGAGAACTCGTGGGGGTATCGATCGATCTGATCGGCCGAGAGCCCGACCTGTTCGAGCAGTTCGAGGGCGGTGTTCCGGCGTTCTTGTTTGGTTTCGAGGTCGTGGATCCGCAGCCCCTCGGTGATGATGTCGCCGGCGGTCATCCGCGGATCGAGACTCGAAAACGGATCCTGAAAGACGATCTGTGCACGAGTGCGAAACTCCGTCAGATCATCCGGCCCCATCGAGAGGAGGTTGTCGCCGTCGAAGACGATCTCACCGGCGGTCGCCTCCCGCAGCCGCAGCACGGTTTCGCCGGTCGTCGACTTTCCACAGCCGGACTCGCCGACGAGCCCGAGTGTCTCTCCCTGCTCGATCTCGAAGGAGACCCCATCGACGGCTTTGACACTTTGGGTCTCCGCGCCGAGGATCCGATCGACGATCGACGAGCCGTCGTCGTAGTACTTTTTGAGCCCGTCGACGCGCAACAGCGGTTCGCTCATTCGTTACCTCCGAAGTACTCGTCTGGGAGCGCCTCGTCCGGATCGTACGGCCGTTCTGCAAGCACGCACTTGGCGGTGTGCTCGCCGTCGGCCGACGTTGGAACGTCGGCTGGCTTTTCCAGACACGACTGCATCGCCTTTGGACAGCGATCGGCGAAGTAACACCGATCGCCCATCTCCGAATCGAGCAACCCGGGCACGTTGCCGGCGATTGGTTCGAGCCGCGACTTGGCCGCATCCGGCTCCGGAATTGAACCCAACAATCCCTGGGTGTACGGGTGGACGGGATCGCCGAACACCGCCTCCAGCGGCCCCCGCTCGACGACCTCACCGGCGTACATCACACAGACCCGATCGCACATCTCGGCGACGACTGCCAGGTCGTGGGTGATCAACACGATGCTCATCCCTCGATCGCGCTGAATGTCGCGTAAGAGGTTCAGGATCTGTGCCTGAATCGTCACGTCGAGCGCGGTCGTCGGTTCGTCGGCGATCAATACGTCGGGTTCGCCCGCCAGCGCCTGCGCGATCATCGCGCGCTGTAACATGCCCCCAGAGAACTGGTTTGGATACTCGTCGACGCGCTCTTCGGGATCGGGAATCCCAACCTGCTCGAGCAACTCGACAGCGCGCTCGGTACTCGCTTTGCTCGTGTAGCTCCGACCGGGGACGATTCCGTCGAGCAGGTAGTTCGACAGACCGTATCCCTGTGTGCGCGAGCGGGTCGATCGCGGGTTCGCCCGCGCACGGCGTTGAACCTCAACCGCTTCGGCGATCTGCTCGCCGACGGTGATTGAGGGATTGAAACTGCTCATCGGGTCCTGGAAGATCATGCTAAAGGAGGGGCCACGGAGCGATCGTCGAACCCGTGGCGGAAGGGTCCGGAGATCGACGTGATCGCCCGAAACTTCGACCGAGTCGTTTCCACGAAACTCCTCGGCGAGATCGGGGTTGCGGTACCACACTGATCCAGCAGTGATCCGTCCGGGAGACCCAACGAGATCGACAAGCGACAGTGCGGTAACCGACTTCCCGGAGCCGGACTCGCCGACGATCCCGAGAATCTCATCCTCGCGGAGGTCGAACGAGACGGACTCGACCGCGTTGATCTGGCCTTCCTCGGTGAAAAACCGCGTCGAGAGCCCCTCGACGCTGAGGACAGAATCGGCTGCGGGCCGGCTCGTCTGTTCGTAGCTCATGCGGCACCTCCTTCACCTTGGATGCCTGGATCGAGGGCGTCTCTGAGCCAGTCGCCGAGGAGATTGATGCCGATCACCGAGAGCATGATTGCAAGCCCGGGGATCGAGGCGATCCACCACTGTCCAGAGGAGATGTAGTCACGTCCCTGCGAGATGTCGAAGCCCCACGAGAGGGTTGTCCCGGAAAACCCGAGGAACGACAGCGCGCTTTCGAGGAGGATGATCGCCGCGACCTGGACGGTTCCAAGCACGATGATCGGGGTGATCGCGTTCGGGAGGACGTGGCTCAGAATAATCCGGTTGTCGCTCGCGCCGAGCGCTCGTGCAGCCTTGACGTACTCTTGGCTGCGAAGCGACATCGCCTCCCCGCGGGCGACGCGGGCGAACCACACCCAGTTGACGAGCCCGACGACGATCACTACTGTGATGGGTAACACAAAGTACTCCGGCATTCCCGACACCAATCCAGTTACAACGAACGGGTCTGGGACGCGAACCGCTGCGCGTCCCCACAGTCCGATAAGCGCTACTGCGAGCACGAGCGAAGGGAACGCAAGGCTGACGTCGGCGATCCGCATCAGCGTATCGTCGATCCGTCCGCGGTGATAGCCGGCGTACATCCCAACCGGGACGCCGATCACCGCCGCGAACAGCGTTCCGAGGACGCCGACAGCGAGCGAGGTCCGTGCGCCGTAGATGATCCGCGACAGCATATCCCGGCCGAGACCGTCGGTTCCGAGGACGAAGTCGCTGTCTGCGCGGATCACCTCCGTTTCGGTGACGGTCTGGATCTCACCGTCGACCATCTCCGAACTTGTTTTCTCGTTCGTGTCGGTGAAGCCGATCGGTGGTAATTCGCTCTGTGGGAGGCGCTGTTCGGTCGGATTGTGCGGCGCAATAAACGGCGCAAACGTCGCGACGAGGATGATCCCGACGACGAGCGCAAGGCCGATCTTTGCGAGCGCACTGGTTTTGAACTCCGATTTGAGATTCCGGATAACACGTGCTGAAACCATTAGTCGTACACAACCTGGGGGTCGAGATACGCGTACACCGTATCAACGAGGATATTTACCAAGACGAAGCTGGTGCCGATCACGATGAGGCTGCCCTGTAGCACGGGCCAATCGCGGAGATTGATGCTCTGGATGACGAGCGTCCCGAGTCCGGGCCACGAAAACACGGCTTCGGTAATCACTGCTCCGCCGATCAGGGTCCCAAGCTGGAGGCCGAGAACCGTGATGACGGGGATGAGTGTGTTCCGAAGGACGTGTTTATACCGAACGAGGGTCTCTGGGATCCCTTTCGCGCGGCTCGCGGTGACGTATGCTTTCCCGAGTTCGTCCAACATCCCCGATCGCGTCAGCCGGGTAATGAGGGCCATAAAGTACGTGCCAAGCGCGATCGACGGCAGCGTGATGTACTTCAGCCAGGATGCAAGCGTCGAAATGAACGGTTCGGGACCGACAACCGAGATGACGACATCGCCGAAGTCCGTCCCTCGTCCGCTCGTGTGGAAGATTCCGAACTCAACGGCCAGAATGAGGATCATCATTATGCCGAGCCAGAAGTTCGGCGTACTGATTCCCGCAAGCGAAAACAGCGTCGCGCCGTAGTCGACGGGCTCGTTTCGCCGTGTCGCGCTGATGACCCCGAGCGGAATCGACAACGCAATTGCGACGATGGTCGCCGTCACTGCGAGCTCGACGGTCGCCGGCACCCGCGCGAACACGAGCCCCGTGACTTCCTGTCCGCGAATGTACGAAAAGCCCATATCGCCAACCATGAGATCGAACAGGTACTGTCCGTACTGAATGTACAGCGGCTGATCGAGCCCGAGCTCGGCGGCGATTGCCCGCCGCGTCTCCTGGGTGGCATCAAGCGGCGCGACCGCGTTGATCGGATCTCCCGGCGTAACGAACCGGAGGGCAAACACGACGGTAATCACGCCCCAGATTACCCCGAGACCCTGCAGGCTCCGTGTGAATACGAATCTCCCAAATGACATGTATAGTGGCGACCGGATACCCGTATCGCGTTACTGTCTCGTAGCCGTGTCGGGGTCGATAAACTCGTCGGACCGCGGCTCCCACTCAATCTCGTTGGAGACGCCGTAGACACTGAACTGCTGGTGGAGGAACACCCACGGCGCTAATTCGTGTGCCAACTCGTTGGCTTCCTGGAGAATCTCGACTCGTTCGTCGGAGTCAGTTGCGTTCTCGGCGTCAGTCATCAACTGATCGAGTTCCTCGTTTTCGAGGATAGTGAGCGCACCACCTGTCGTCATGAGTGGGACGATCGTCTGGCTGCCGTCGAACTCGCCGTTACCCCACCCGAGGAGGTTGAAGTGCGGCTTGTCTTCGATGTCACCGGTCGTGATGTCTTGGACGAGCGACGAGAACTCCCGCTGTTCGAGCTCACAGGAGACGTTCGAGAGCTGGTCGATCTGGTTGGCTGCCGCCTGGGCAATCTCGACGTCCCGAAGGTATCGGCCGATCGGCGTTTCGAGGGTGATTTCGACACCGGCGTGGCCGGATTCTTCGACCAACCGCTCTGCCTCGTCTGGATCGTAGGGATACGGATCGAGGTCCGGATTGTAGCCGACGTGCTCGGGGAGGGTTGGTTGACTGGTAATCTCCCCAAAGCCGTTGAGCACGTTCTCGACAATGCTCTCGACGTCGACCGCGTAGTTCATCGCCTGTCTGAACTGCTGGCTCGAGAACGGCTCGACGTCGTAGCGCATCTGCAAGAAGATGATCCGCGCGCTCGGCACGGAGTTGATCGTGGCAACGTCGGACTCTTCGACACGTGAGACCTCGTTTGGCGGGACGTTGGTCACGATATCGGTCTCCTCGGCCAAGAGGCGGTTGACCCGAGTGCTGGACTCACTCGAAGACGTCATGGTGAGTTCGTCGACCTCGGGCTCGCCGTCCCAGTAGTCGCTGTAGGGCTCGTAGATAACTTCGTTACCTGAGTCGTACTCAGTCACCTGGAACGGCCCGGTACCGTTCGTGTTTTGGTTGATGTAGTCTCGGCTGTTCTCTTCGACCCACGACTGCTGCATGATCTCGCCGTTTGTCGCAAACAGCTGGAAGGCGATCGGGTTGAACCCTGAGAAGGTCACCGTTACCTCGCCGTCGCCGGCTTCGACCTCCTCGACACTGCCCAGATCGTTCGACTGTGGGCTTGCGATACTGACATCCTCGAAGACGATTCGCTCGATGCTGAACTTCACGTCCTCGGCGGTCAGCGGATCGCCGTTGTGGAAGTTCGTCTCGCGAAGGGTGAACACGACCGAGTTGCCGTCGCCGCGCTCCCAGTCGGTTGCAAGGCCCTCGATGATCCCGCCGACCTTGTCACGATCGAGCAGGCCCTCGTAGACCTGTCCGACGATGATCTCGGTGTTCGTCTCGGCGTGATCCTGTGGGTCCAATCCCGAGTCCATCTGGCCCATCGTCACGCCGACCTCGAAGGGCTCGTCGTCGCCATTGCCGTTTCCGTCGTCACCGTTTCCGTTGCCGTCGTCGCCGTTACCGCCATTTCCGTTCCCACCGTTGCCGTTGCCGCCGTTGCCGTTACCACCGTTTCCGTCACCGGTACAGCCGGCCACGGTCACCGCGGCAGCTGCGCTCCCAGCGTAGGTAAGAAGCGTTCGTCGGTTCATCGCATCGGTGTTATTCGGTGCCATAGAGCACAAAATACAACCGAACGTCTTGAACCTAACGCAGCGAGCGTGCACTTTTTTGCCTGATTATGCCAATTGGGGTGACGAATCGGCGACCTCACCCGGCTTCGTAAGCTTCTATTCGCTACCGCCAAGAGATCGGATGTGTCCACGTATCGAAACCTCTCGCTGTTTTTACTCCTCGCGGCGATCTGGGGCTCGGCCTTCATGGCGATCAACCTCGGACTCGAGTTCTTCCCGCCAGTCCTGTTCGCCGCGATCCGCTACGACATTGCTGGCGTGTTGATGCTCGCGTACGCCGTCTGGGTCGTTGATGATCCGATCCCGCGGTCTCGGGGCCAGTGGGCGCTCGTCGCCGTTGGCGGGACGTTCCTCATCGCGGGGTATCACTCGTTTCTCTTCATCGGCCAGACGGACCCGCTCGTGACGAGCGCGATCGCCGCCACGATCGTCAGCCTCAGCCCGGTACTCACGACTGCGTTCTCGCGGCTGTTGTTGCCAAGCGAGCGGCTCACGCTTGTCGGAATTGTTGGATTGGTGCTGGCGTTCGCCGGCGCAGTCGTCCTCGCAAATCCAGATCCAAACAACCTTCTCGGCGAGGGAGCAATCGCGAAGCTGTTCGTGCTTGTGGCTGCGATCGCGTTTGCGCTCGGCAGTGTGCTCACTCGCCGGATCGACGCCGACCTTCGAATTGAGCCTATGGAGGCGTGGTCGATGCTCCTCGGCGGCGTGTTGATGCACGTGATCGCCGGAGTCCGCGGTGAATCGGTCGCGTCGATCGCCTGGACGACAGACGCCATCCTCGCGCTGGGGTACCTCTCGATCGCCGCCAGCGCGATCGGCTTTCTGATCTACTTCGACCTGTTAGACCGACTCGGGCCGATCGAGATCAACCTCGTTTCCTATGTCGCGCCCGTGTTTGCGGCGATCGCCGGCTGGCTCATCCTCAGTGAAGGACTCACCGCGACAACAGTCGTCGGCTTTGTGTTGATCTTCTCGGGGTTCGTGTTGATCAAACGCGAGGCAATCCGCGCGGAGCTGCGGCGGTACCGACAGACGCCGGCAGCAGATTGATCGCGGTCACTCCGCGCGGGTCACGGATTCGATCGCACCGATCATCTCCCAGCCGTCCTCGCCCGTTCGTTGCCGACCGACGAGAATCGTCTCGTTGTCTTCGCTCGACACGAGTCGGTAGTCGGCATCGTCCCCGTCTCTCGTTCCTTCGGCCTGGAACTCCTGCTGGAAGAACTCCGTCCAGGAGAACTGAAACGTCGCCTCGGTGCCATCGTCGAGCGTGACACGGACGGGATCGGGAGTGATGTTGTGAATTCGCTTCGCGATCGGGTTCAGATCTGCCATGCACCGGTGTACGGTCGATATTCACGAATAGCTTGTCTTCTGTACGAATCACTATGCGTGGGCCACTTTCAATTCACTGTGAGAACACCACCCACGACTCACTGTGGAGTGCGCACCTTCCCGGTCACATCAGTCTGTGCGAGCAACACCCCGACGAGGACGAGTCCGCCGCCGAGAATGACCGAGAGTGTGAGCAGTTCGTTGAGAACGAGGATTCCGAGCAGGACTGTGACGACCGGCTCGGAGGTGCTCACGATCGCCGCACGGCTGGCCTCGATCCGCTGGAGGCCAGTGACGTACAACAAAAGCGGCATTGCGGTCCCGATCACGGCGATGCCGACGACGATCGCCCACTGATCGGGACCACTCGGCACCGACAGCCGGCCGGTCACGCTGCCACCGACGACGAACAGGCCGGCGGTGACGACGAGTGCGATCGCCGCGAGCATGTCGGGCGGGGTGTTCGCGACCGCTGCGCGGTTGCCGGTGATGTACGTCGCATAGCCAAAGGCAGCCAAAAGAATCAACAGGACGCCGATAACGTCGATCGACGCGGTGTCCGCGCCGATCATCAACGCGACGCCGGCGATTGCACACGCGAGCGCCGCCAGCTTGTACCGCGAGAGCTGCTCGTCGAGTACGGTCACCGACAGCGCGTAGACGAACACCGGGAAGGTGTAAAACGTGATTCCGGCGACCCCCGCGGGGACGTACAACAGCCCCCAGAAATACAGCGCCGAAAAGACCGCGTACAGCGCGCCGAGTGCGAGTGCGACGCGGAACTCACGAGCGGGCGGCAGCTGGATCGGCCCGCGAAGGCGCAGGCCGATCCAAAGCAGTGCCGAGCCGATCGCGAACCGAAACGCGAGCAGTGTCGTCGTGTTCAACCCCGCCTCTGCGGCGAGTTTGCCGAATATTGCAAGCGTCCCAAATCCTGCCGAGGCAATGAGGACAAAAAGCGCCCCGGTCCGTTGGAAATCCATTGGCCGGCAGTTTCCTCGCTGCGGTGGTAAGTGACGCGATCGCCCACGAGAGTTGCCGGCGATCGTCTGTGCGGCTACCGGTGATCGTCGGTAAGGCTACCGGTGATCGTCCGTAAGGCTACCGTCGATCGTCGCCTCACCAGCGACGCCCGAGTTCGGACCGGACGGATTTATGACGTCGCGGTCGAACGGCCGGTATGTCGCTGGATACGGTTTCGTTGGGACGAACCGGGACAGCGGTCTCTGAGATCGCCTTCGGGACGTGGCGATTCGGCCGCGAGAACGACGCCGGAGCGATCGAGATCGACGAGCCGCGAGCCCACGAGCTCTTGGACACCTACGCGGCCGCCGGTGGGCAGTTTATCGACACGGCCGACATGTACGGCGACGGCCGCGCGGAGTCATACATCGGTAGCTGGCTGGCCGATCGCGACCGCGAGTCGTTCGTGCTCGCCTCGAAAGTCTTCTGGCCAACGCGCGAGGATCCGAACGGCCGCGGACTCGGCCGGAAACACCTCCGAGACACAATCGATCGAATCCTTGATCGGCTCGGGACCGACTACCTCGACGTGCTCTATATCCACCGCTGGGACGACGACACGCCGGTCGAGGAGTTCATGCGGACCCTCGACGGCTTTGTCCGCGACGGGAAGGTCAACTATCTCGGGGCCTCCACATTCGAGCCGAACGCCTGGAAGGTGACGCTGGCGAACGAACTCGCCGATCGCCGCGGCTACGAGCCGTTTACGATTACCCAACCACGGTACAACGCGGTCAACCGCGAAATCGAGGGCAACTACCTCGAGATGTGCGATCACTACGACATCGGCGTGGTCCCGTGGTCGCCGCTTGCCGGCGGCTTCTTGACGGGAAAATACAGCCGCGACGCCGAGCCGCCAGCGGGCTCCCGGGGCGCAACTGACGAGCGATTCGCCACGTCGTACCTCACCGAGGCGAACTTCGACGCCTTAGAGGCTGTCGAATCCGTCGCAAGCGAGGTCGACGCAACGCCCGCACAGGTCAGCCTTGCCTGGCTGTGTGCGCATCCGCAGGTCACCGCGCCGATCGTCGGCGCGCGAACGGTCGAGCAACTCGAAGAGGATCTTTCAGCCGCAGCGGTGACGCTGTCGGCCGAGCAGTTCGAGCGGATTGCGGGTGCAAAATAGCTCGGTCCCCTTCGTAACGCTTTCACCCCATCGCGTCGGCTGTCGAGACATGTCTCAGCCGGTTCTCGGACAGGTCCCATTCCTCCCTGCGGGCTTTGCGTTACCGCCGCTTCCGTATCTGCTCGTGCTCACGGCCGCGATCGCTGCGGTCGGGTTCGCTCTCATCCGCCGTCGCCCGCCGGTTACCGCCGCACACATCCTCGCGTTTGGCCCGTGGATCGCGGTCGGCGCGGCCGGCCACGTGCTGTTCGTGTTGGGTGCGCTCCCGCCGGCGATCGAACCGCTCGGTGGCACCCCTGCGGTGTATCTCACAACAGGTGCGATCGCCGCTGCGGCGTGGCTCACGATCGACCAGATCGGCCCTCAAGAGCGGGTTCCGCTCGCACTCACTGTACTGGGTGGAATCATCGCGCTCGCGTTGACTGGGGTAATCCTCGCGAACGGCGCCGCGCGCGGAACGCTGGCGGTCGTGTGGCCGCTCGCCGGGGTACTCGTGTCGATCGCGCTCACTGCGATCGCGTGGACGATCCTCGATCGCCAACGCCCGGAGGCTGCGGCGGTGACTGGCTCGGTCGGGATATTTGTGCTCTTTGGACACGCACTTGACGCCGCCACGACGGCGGTCGGCGTCGACATCCTCGGCTTTGGGGAGCGAACGCCGCTGTCGCAGGCGATTTTGTCGATCGCAGAATCACTGCCAACCGAAGCGATCCTCGGCACCGGGTGGCTTTTCATCCTCGTCAAACTGGCGCTCGCGGGAGCGATCGTCGTCCTGTTTGCGGAGTACGTCGAGACCGAACCGACGGAGGGACGACTGCTGCTGGGCTTTATTGCTGCGGTGGGTCTTGGCCCGGGGATTCACAACGTGCTGTTGTTCATTGCGACGGGCGGTGCGTAGCCCTGTGGCGACGGGCGGCGCGTAGCCCTGTGGCGACGATCGGCGTACACCTCCATCGCCACCGTCGATCGCGTCCGACGAACGTTTATGGCGCTGGGAGACAACACCCGAAGAGATAGCGAATGAACGAGCTGTTGTTTTTAGTTGCGATCGGCTCGGCCGCTGGGCTCCTTGCAGCGATTGCAATGAACTGGCCGATGCGGGCATGGGACGACGGCTTTACGCCCGCGTACGTAGCCGCAGCGGTCGCCACCCGTCGATCGCCCGAGTCCGTTCCGTTTCGCGACGCCGTGATTGCCCACCACGTCGCCGGCGTCCTCGCCGGGGCACTGTATGGCGTGCTCGTAACCGGGCTCGGTCGGACGATTCCCGCTGCGGTTTCGCTGTCGCTGTCCGGCGTCGAGGTGGCTGCTCACGTCGTCGCGACGGCGATCGTCGTTGGATTCATCTACCTCCTCTTTGCACACATTGTCCTCCCACACGCGGGCGGACAGATCTATGAGGAACAGTCGACGGCGGTTCGTGGACAGTGGCTCCGCTCGTCTCTCATTTTTGGCGTGACAATGACTGTCGCGGTTCCGGTGCTTGCGACCACTGTCGTCGCGTGACAGAACGCCGCCGGCGTGGAGACCCGCGATCGGACCGTTTTTCTCGCGGACGCACGAGTGACTGCACATGGCAAAACAGCCGCATCTGCTCATCGAGGAAGGCGACGTCCACGACATCGCGATCATTCCTGGCGATCCGGGCCGCGTCGATCGCATTGCCGCCCAGTGTACGAACGCCGAGACGATCGCGGAAAACCGCGAGTACAAACTCGTCAACGCGACCTACGAGGGCCGTGAGCTCACGATCTGCTCGACAGGGATTGGCTGTCCGTCTGCCGCGATCGCCGTTGAGGAGCTCAATGCCGCCGGCGTCGAAACGGTAATCCGCTGTGGCACAACCGGTGCTCTGCAGGCTGGGATCGAGATCGGCGATATGGTCGTCGCGACCGGCGCGGCGAAAGAAGAGGGCACGTCGAAGCGCTACGAGTCTGCGACCTACCCGGCGGTTCCCGACTATGGCGTGTTGACCGCGCTCGTCGACGCCGCCGAGGCGAACGATGAGGACGTCCACGTCGGCCCGATTGTCTCCGACGACGCCTTCTACAACGAGTCTGACGAGTACGTTCGCGACTGGGAGGCCGCGAATCTGCTCGCGATCGAGATGGAGGCCGCGGCGGTCTTCTCGATCGCCCGCCGCAAGGGGATGCGCGCCGGCGCGATCTGTACGGTCGACGGCAACCTCGTTGAGGGAACGCAAAAAGGAGCTGACAGCGACGAGGAACTCCCCGAGAAGGCGAAAAACAACGTCGAGCGGGCGATTGCGATCACGCTCTCGGCGGCTGCGACACTGTAGTAGGACCGACGTCTGGTTGGCAGTCTCTGGGGATCAATCCTCGCCGAGTAGCTGCTGGGAGGCATCTTCGGCGTCGCGGCCGCCGATCGCCGAAGCCGCCAGCAGCCGCCCGCCGATCATTGCCGGACTGATGACTCGATCCGCGCCGGCCCGGCGGAGCTTGGCGACGTTCTCTCGTTGCGTGGCCGCCGCGAGGATCGTAAGGTCGGGATTGAGCTGTCGGGCTGTGAGGATCGCCAGCGCGTCCTGGGCGTCGTTTTCGGTCGCGACGATCGCGGCGCGGGCGTCCTTAATTCCGACACGAACGAGCGGCTCTTCGTCACTTGGATCGGCCGTAAGCACTGAATAGTCGTGATCGGCATACCGGCGCGCTCGTGTTTCGTTCGTCGTGACGATCGCAAAATCGGTCCCGTTGTCAATGTGTTCGATGATCGGTTCGGTCAGATCCCCATCGCCGAGGATGAGAATGTGGTCGTCGAGGAGGTTGAACTGTGATTCTGTCATGCGCCCGAGGGCTTTGGAGAGTTGTGCTTCGATCGCCGGAGTCAAGAGGACACCGAGTGCGACCGCGAAGGCGGAAACGTTCAACACGAGCACCGAGATCCCGAACAACAGACCGAGTTCAGATTCGGGAGTGATGTCGCCGTAGCCGACCGTGCTTGCGGTGACGATCGTGTAGTAGAACGCGTCGGTGATCGTGTTGAGGTTGTTGAACTCCTCGCGCAGCGCATACGATCCCAGCGTGCCGTACGCGACCGCGGTGACGAGCGAGAGGCTGGCGGCCATCTGGGTCATCGAGGGTGAGAACGCCCGATCGAACCGGCTCCGGTTGTAGACAAGCGCGGGGATCGACACGACCGACAGGACGACGAGGGGCACTGAAAACGGCGAAACCTGCAACAACCCCTGTGCGGCCGTGATCGGCAGCAACACCACGGTCACATACCAGCCGATCCGGTAGCGGTTCCGCAGCGCCCACGCACCTGCGAGAATGGTGAAGCCAGTCAGGGTCCCGGTGAACCCAACCGTTCGGCGGATCGCCGGCGGGACGATCTGGGCGTATGCGCTATCGACACCGCCGGTCGAGATGTGGACCAACCCGACGACGATCGAGAGCGCGGCCACGGCGAAGGTCAGCAGGATCGACGCCCGGACGGTTATGAGCTCGCGACTCCACGCCATTACCTGCCCTCTTTTTTCAGTATAAATAAATAGCCCGTAGTCCAGCGAGGATACCAATCGGCGTGCGGTAGGTCAGGTTGCCCACAGCCAGAGGGCCGATGACTTTTATAAATGGCGACTATCTGGGTGGATATGGCGCTTCCGTTCGAAATCCTTCTGGGGATCTATTTAGGGATCATTACCGGAATCATCCCGGCCGTAATCGCCGGGGTGCTCGGGTTCGTATTCAAATACTTCACGGGGGTGACGATCCCCGGGTTAGGTGTCGTCGTGTTGGCGCTGGCGATCGCCGGCGTCAACGGTGGACTGATGGCACTCAACGACCCGACGATCCGCTCTTCGGAGAACGCAACGGCAATCGTGACGGCCATTCTCGTCGTGTTGATGCTCGCACTGTACGCACACGCACAGGGCGACAAACTCGGGGCGAGCGTGCCCCGACGGGTCTCGTTTCGAAAACTCCGAGACCGGACACTCAACACCGACGTGATCGAACTCGTGGGTGGTCGAAACGAGGTCAAAATCACGGTCATTGGCGAGATCGGCGACCTCGAAGGATACCCGCCGCTATCGGCGACCGATCGGGCTGCAATCCGCGAAGGAGAGTGGCGATTCCCCGCAGACCTTCCCGTCGAGGAACTCGAGACCCGATTCACCGATCGGCTTCGATCCAAACTCGACCTCGCGGCCGTCTCCGTGGAGTTGAACGCTAACGCGGAGGCGGTGGTTTCTGCGGCCCCGCCGACCGGGACAATCTCGAAGCGCGTCCCAGCGGGAAAACGCGCAGTCTCGATCCCGGCGCTCGTTCCCACCGGATTAGCCCGCGGCGAACAGGTCCGCATTGTCGCCCAGGACGTAACCGTCGAAGGCGTGTTGATCGCCGCCAAAACGGGAGCGAAATCGAAAGAGGACCAGCCGACGTCGGATTCGAAGCCGGTCGTAACTGACGGGGGCTCCGAAGAGGTGCAAGCGGCTCCGGCTGCGGCAGTCACCACCGGTGGGGAGGGCCGCGTGACGGTTGCGGTCACACCCAAAGAGGCCAAACGGCTGCTCGGGGTCGATCGTGGAACGATCGTCGTCCTTTCTCGTGGGACACACCATGAGATCGAACTGACGACACTGCTCAAGCGAGCGGGCGTTCGGTTCAAGCGGGTCACTGTCGACGCTGGCGGGCCGCTCGACGGCCATACGATCGGTGCGGTTGATGTCCGGGAGGCCTACGATGTGGCAATCCTCGCAGTCAAACACGAGCGATGGGTGGTCGCTCCACGGGGATCCCAGCCGCTGTCGGCGGGCGACGAACTGTACGTGATTGGCGCGCCTGCCGCGATCAAGACGTTCACGGAGGCCGCAGCGTGATTAATCCGTTCGCCCGCGGTGTGGGCCAAACGGGTGTCACCTTCGGGGATCCGCTCGTAGCCATTGTCACGCTCGTCACGTTCGCGTTGCTGTCGCTTCTCGGTGCGGCCGCGATCGCGCTCGTGTACCGGTGGTACTTCGCAGAGGAAGTTCCAGAGGGGATCGCGGTGTTGATCGGCGTCGCCGTGGTCGCGTTGTACATCAACACCGCCTCTCTCGGTGCAATCGTCAGCAGTGGCGGCACCGATCTCTTTCAGATCGAGACGGTGCTTTTCAACGTGGTCGTGTTGGGTGTCGCAAGCCTTGCGGCTCCGGTTGGCAGGCGGGCCGGAGATGCGGTCGCGACGAACGTGCTGTCGATGCCGGCACTCAGACAGTTCGAAGGAGACATGGGAACTGTCGTGCGATCGGCCGGCCGCGCCACCACAGTAACGCTTCCCGATGAAATTGAAGACATGGTGAGCTACGATCCAGTCTCTGAAGAAACAAAAACGGAGATGGCAGGCAAACAGCTCGTCTTCCCGCGGCGGCTCACCGTTGGCGTGCTTCGGGAACGACTCATATCGCGGATCAAAGAAGACTACGCGATCGGTTACGTCGACGTGGATCTGACCGAGGAGGGGGAGGTTGAGTACCTCGCGGTCGGTTCGCGGATGGCTGGCGTCGGTCCAACGCTTGCACCGGGAACTGTCGCGGTTGCACTGTCTGCAGACCCACCGAATAACGCCTCACCGGGTGATTTGATACAGATCTGGAGCTCCGGCGAGCAGCCGAAGCGGCTCGTCTCTGGGGAGCTCCGTGGGGTCGCATCTGACGTGGTCACCGTCGCGATTGATGCGGCCGATGCCGATCGGATTGATCCCACCGAGCGCTATCGGGTAGTCACGTTACCCGAAGAACCGCAGCCGGATCGGGAGTTTGCGACACTGCTTCGCGGTGTTGACGAGACGATGGCGGCGATCGACGTGGACCCCGGCAGCGAACTTTCAGGCGGGTTGGTCCGAGAGGCGGGTGTGATCGTGGTCGCGATCCGGTCGGTCGACGGGACTACCGTTCCAATTCCCGATCGCGATCGGCGCTTTGCCGACGGCGACACGGTGTACGCGCTCGGTCGCCCAGACGTGCTGCGCCGGCTCGAAGAGCGTGCACACTCCCCGAAAGAGGACGATCGCTCTACAGATGACGGCTCCGCTGGCGATGGAGATTCTACCGCAGAATCTACCGGCGAGAGTACGAGTGCGAACACTCCCACATCAACTGATTCGGGACCATCGTAGCTGTCGTCTCGTTCGCCGCCGGCACAACGCTCATACGGTGGGGATGGCTTCTCTGGAATATGCACTGGAAGCTCTTTGCGACTTTGGCGGAAGCCGCCGGGGATCGGACGATCGAACTCGATCGCGACACGGACGAAACGGTCGGCGACGCCCTCGACACACTGTTGGATGCGTATCCCGACCTCTCTGCAGAGGTATTGAACAATGACGGCGAGGTTGCCGACCACATCAATCTCCTCGTCGACGGAACCGCCGTCACCGCACTCGATGGGCTCGACACCCCGATCGACGACGACACCGAACTGGCGCTATTCCCGCCCGTCAGCGGCGGATGACGGCTGTGGGATTTTCCGAGTGCGATCCGTGCGCTTCAAACCGATCGCCGCCGGAGACGAAGCCATGACTGACGAGGAGGACCACGGCTCGCCAGACGAAGCCGGGGGCCACGGCGATCACGAAGATCACGATGCCAACGGCGATCGCAACGACCACGATACTCATGACGGGCGCGAAGAACCCGATGCTCACGACGACCACGGGGATCACGATGCCCACGGCGATCACAACGACCACGACACGGGCGGGTATAAACCGCCGGAGCGATCGGAGTTCGATCACGATCCGATCGGACACACCCGCGTCAGCGGCGGGATGACGGTCGGGGACCTCGTCGCGGAGTACGGCAACGCCGGGATCGGCGCACAAAGCGTTCACGAGGCTGCCGATATCTACGCGGAGATGCTCGCAGACGACGACTGTACGGTGTTCATGTCGCTGGCGGGTGCGATGGTTCCCACAGGGATGCGGCGGGTCGTCTCCGAACTCATCCGCGACGGCTACGTCGACGTGCTCGTGACGACCGGCGCGAACCTCACCCACGACTCGATCGAGGCGATCGGCGGTAAACACCACCACGGCAGACATCACCATCCCGACATGGACGAACGGGAGTTCGACGAATCGCTGCGCGACGAGGAGGTCGATCGGATCTACAACGTCTACCTCCCACAGGAACACTTCACCCTCTTCGAGGGCCATCTTCGGGAGTCAGTGTTTCCGCCGCTGGCCGAAGAGGATTCTGTCGGGATCGAGGAGCTGTGTGCGCAACTGGGTCGAGCGAACGCCGAGGCCAACGAGCGCGACGACATCGCGGAGGATCCCGGAATCGCCGCGGCGGCGTACGAATCGGACGTGCCGATCTACTGTCCGGCTGTGCAGGACTCCATTCTGGGCTTGCAGGCGTGGATGTACTCGCAAACCTCTGGGCTTACGCTCGATGCGCTCTCTGACATGACCGCGCTCACCGACACCGCCTACTACGCCGATCGGGCCGGCTGTCTGCTCGTCGGCGGGGGCGTCCCGAAGAACTTCACGCTGCAGACGATGCTCGTCACGCCAGGGGCGTACGACTATGCGGTCCAGATCACGATGGATCCTGCTTCCACGGGCGGGCTCTCGGGGGCGTCGCTCGATGAGGCGCGATCGTGGGGGAAACTCCGCAAGGACGCGCGGAACGCGACGATCACCGGTGATGCGACCGTTTTCCTTCCGATGCTCGTCGCCGCCGCACGCGAACGGATCGACGATTGAGGCGGCCGCAGTGAACTGGCTCCCCGATCGACCACCCGCCGATCGGCAAGCTTTAATCTATAATGAAAGTTTATGTAGTATCGGGTTATTGGTGGAAATACAAATGTTGGTCGTAGGTGTAGGACGGTAACGATCCTTTTCGCAGGCTGCACCGACTGCTAACCGTTTCACCGACCAACATGCACACACACTCGACAGCGACCACCGGCGTTGCACAGACTCCAGACAGCATTGCGACCCCACGAGCGATTGGCCCCGACCCAGAGACAATCGAGGCTCCGGAGCGATCCGCGTGCGATCGCGCCCCGGCGATGTTTGATACCGGCTGTACGCGAAGACTTGCGAATCTGGTCGATCGGAATAATCAGGCGATGGTCGATCCGCAGGACGGGTGACTCAGGGGTAGGGCGATCGAGACGATACGATCTTTTGGCTTCGGTTAGAAATATCGATCGGCCGATGACGACGCACACCGATCCGATCGGGTGTGGCAGCCCGTGGTGACGATCCCTATGAGTGCCGAGGCCAAACTATTATCGACCCTTCATTTCTTCTATCCCTCGTAGAACAATAGGTAGTAGGCAGCGGCGCACAACGTGAGTGCCGTGGCTGGTCTATGGCACCTCCGATTGCTAGATATTGTAAGGACTCCTGGCTATCTCACAAAAACCCAGGAATTTAGGACGACTTGAACTGTTCTAGTTTCCTCTGCTCCGGTTTCTTCTCCAAGGATTTATTATAAGTAGAATGAGTCATTTGTCCCTTGAATGCCTTGTTTAAGATAGAGCGTGACAGTTTGTCAACTACTTCGTGCCTCTCATCACAAGCAGATTGGATGTTATTTATCTGCCGCTGATATGATTCAAGCTTCTTGATTATCTCGTCTTGTTCGTCAAGTGGAGGAAGAGGAACATCTAAGTTGAGTACATCTTTCTTACGTAATTCAATTTGGCCAGTACTACCGGTGGCATCTATTTGCTTCTGCCCTCCCTCCGACCATAAGAAGTACCAAAGAAACTCTGGCCGGATTTGTTTAGATGGTCTCATTACCGTAACGTGACCATCTACAACATACGGCTCGTCATTTCCAGGGAAAATTTGGGCTCTACCAACAGTACCAACTCCAGTAGAGTTAAGAACTACGTCGCCAGCCTGAAGATATCGGTAATCTTGCCATTTCGGCCGTTGGTTTTCTGAGAGTGTTCGAGAATTTGAGAGAAGTAAACCATCCCAATAGATACATCGCTGATTGATGATGTTGACTTCACCATCTTCTGAATACTCCGTTTGTTTTCCTCTCTGAATATACTCACAGACATCATCTGCAGTTACCTTTTTCCAATCATTAGAACCCCCATCTTCCGGGATATATTTGGAGATAATTACTCTTGGAAGCATCTCTGCGATATTGTCTGCTCTTTGTTTTGCTAACTTTGTCTCTTCCACCCGGCTGCGGATTTCATTTAGCTGGTTCAGGCTCTGTTGAAATCCTCAATAAGTGATATATTATGACTCGGTTGTGGTCAATACAGAGAATCCATTTTACAGGTGGCTACCAGGATAGTGGATAGCCGGATCTCCCGAGCATAACCTCAGCAAGTAGCCGGCACCCCTGACGAAGGTCTTGATCACGGGCCTTTATTTTCGTGTCCGTGGGTTGTTCACCGACAAATCGGCGTTTCTCGGAAACTGTAACTGTCCGATTGTTCAGAAGGACTGCTAGCCAAGTAACGGGGACGTGATACTCATATTCGTGACTGTCATTCGGGTAAATCCTTGCATTGCCTTCAGTTGGAACCCCGTCGTATGGTGCGCGAGCAATGCCGAACGCTTTGAATCCTCCTGAATAATTTACCTCTCCCTTGCTAACATAAGAGAAAATTCCATCACCTGGATTGATGTTTTTCAGCTTCTTTTCGAATTTCTCGGAGCCATATGTTACGACTTTCCCTGCTTGGTAGATTTCCGTACCGTCGTCATCGAGATGTTGCGCATTTGTATTGATGATGTGGAAATCCATCTCAGACTCGTCTTTAACCAGTCTATCGATCTGTACGCCCATCGGCCCTTCTCCCTCTTTGAGGTCCATCTTGGTTTTTGGACTGACAGTGGTCGTTATTCGTTTTCGTTTCTGTTTTTCGTCTTTGGACATCGGTGATCTTGATACCTCCCTCATGAGTATGTGGACCCACTAAATAAGTCTTGGGCAGATATAATACGTATGAAAGATATCCCAAGCTGTAGTGAACCATGGGACTTCCATAACCGATACGCAGGCTTATTCTACCGGCTAATTCAGGATTCATTTTGTGAAAATAACGCAGTCCCCGTGCTGACTACATCCCCTAAGTTCAGCACGTGCTTTCTGTCAGGTATTGAGGATTTCAACAGAGCCCATCTCGCATAATCCCGCTCAGACATTTTGTTGTGAAGTGGGACAGATTTATTTTGGACAAAACGAATGTTTGGCTAAGCACGGTGCGTCGGGGACAATAGACGGGAATCCTGGTATTGCAGGTTCAAGTCCTGATGGGGGCCATAACGGCGGTTTGGAGAGTACCGTCCTCAATATCCTTCGACAAATGAGCAAGGAAATCATCATTTCCGGACTTCTCAGCACCGTCTTTGCAACGACCGGCGTGGCGCTTCCGGTTATCCTAGCGCTCATCACGTATATCAGCATCCGACTGAAGAACGCGGCCCTCACTCCTCCAACCGCTACGGGGCGAGAAGCATCTCTATCAGTTTGAAACGCCGGATCACTGTACTACTCTCTCAATTGTCGTTAAGACGTTGCCAACGAGCTTCTTGAATGAGTTCAACCAGATAGCGACTCAGGCTTAGGCCTTGTTCGCCGGCTTCTTGTTGCCATTGGCCTTTGTGCTGGCGGTGACAGTAGATGTCGACACTGGTCATTCCCTCGCCTAATCCCTTGTTGTCGTCCATCGGTCGGCGCGGTGCTAATGGTGCATCAGTCATCGAAAATCGCCATCTATTCGGATGGCTGTCAAGGTATTAATGATACTGCTCGGTCGAGATTACGCGTCCTGGCTCTCCTTGGGACCGAATTTATCAAGTAGGTCTTCGATGATTAGTTCTTCGCGCTTTTCAATGAACTCGGGGAATTTCTCTAACCTGTAGAGGCCCTCGTCTTGCGGGATATGGTGCTTCTCAAAGTAAGAATCATCCTGAGATTCGAGCCAATCGAGGAATGACTGGCCGCCTTTCGAGCGATTCTCATTCTCATTAAGCAACTGGAGATTACCGACTCGGTCCTTGAGTTCCGCATATCGTTCCGCCTCAACAGGGTCTAGCCCGTAATCCCGAACTAGCGTTTCCGTATCGAACTGGTCCTGCGGGAAGATATGGTCGACATCGTGGCGAGTGTTGCTTCGAGCTGGTCCAGGGTGGTAGAGTAGTGAGAGGAACGAGAAGGTCTTTCGACTCCCGTACTCAAGGCCATCGAGTTGCAGTTCCAGTAAGTCACGGTCGAACCTAGAGACTCGACCATCGCTTCGGAGTTCGCGGTGAATCTCATCCCCGGGGAACGTCATAGCAGGTGCAGTCTGCATCAGCGACCGTGCTCGTTCGATGGCTCCTCGACCAACAGAGAATGTCCCATTAAGAATCGACGTACAGAGCCACTGGTGGACCTCCTCTCTAGCCGAGATCTCCTCGTGGCCGCTATTCCATTCGAGGTCCGGGTTGTTGTTGACATAGAAGAAATACGCAATCGGAACGAGCGCGTTCCGACTTGTGAGACTCCGAGAGTCCAGACCGAAATCAACGACGAGATCGACGGCATTTCGTACCGCCTGCTGCATCTTACCGTCGTCTGTCCAAGTCTGCTTCATCTTCTGGAGGTTCGACTGATTGAAATGGCGAACCGATTCAGAGGTTGGCAAGTCGGAACACATTAGGAGATTCCGAAGCGCAAAGTCGATATCGAAGCTAAATCCGGCATCCTGTCGACGCCGATTGAGGTCGTCAATGAACTCTGTGATTTCTTCTCGAGCATTGATGGCATCTACATCATTCCCATTTGCCCATTGAGCAGTTGCGATGGAGAGCAGCACTTCTGAGGTACTGAGCTGAGTCCCTCCGCGGTTTGTCCGAATGAACATATCGAGGACCTTCCCCAAGTCGTCCTCTTCTTTCTCGTCGTAGTTAATGAGACTGCGTTCGTGAACAGCGCGATAGAGGGAGGTGAGATTCTTATTGATGAACTTCCACTGCGAAGGATGGTCGATATCTTGCTCGGAAAGCTCAGCATCAATCTCTTCAGTAATGTCGTGGATACCGTCGTATTCGTTAAGTTCGAGGATGTCCTTAGCCCGGTACCAGTATTCGTCCTCGGACATCTCGGGGTCAGTTTTAAATTCGAACTCATAGCGCATCTTGAGGTCGTCGTCGCTAACCTTGTTGGGGTCGGAGAGAACATTGAGATAGAGCTGTTTTCGGTCCCACGCGTTCGGATTCGTCCTGTGGCGATGTTTCTGCTTTGTGGTCAGTGTACCCTTTAGTCCGATATAGAGCGCGGTAAGGCGCTGTTGACCATCAAGGACTAACTGAATTCCGTTGGGGACATCCTCGTAGTCTTCGACCTGAGGATTACGGTGGTGGACGTTACCTAGATTCTCTGGATGGACAGGGTCAGTAACGTAGTGCTGAACGAATTTATACTTGATTTGCTCTTGTGCGAGGTCACCGCGAACGCGCCAAAAGAGGAGTGACCCGATTGGGTAGTCTCGTAGGATGGAATCGAAGAGTTGGATGATCTGTTCATCGGTCCAGACAAATTCTCGTTGAATCGCCGGGACAAAGGTCGCCGTATTGAGTTCCTGAAGAGCATTGGCGATAGTTTTAGATTGGAAACTCATTGTCACGACACTGGTGTGACCAGATACTAAAATACTCCCGTTGAAGAGTATCGATTCGGCTACACAGGTTCCGTATTCTCGATAGCCTCACTCAAACCATCAAGGAATTCGGGATTGTAGTCTTCATCGACGTGATTCACATTCCATAAACCGGATTCGCAGATTTTCTTAGTTCGGCTGTGTTTTCCGAGCCAATCATCTGAGCGGATATCAACGGCACCTCGCTGGTAGTTACTGAGGAGTGCAATCGTGTTTTGTTCAATGTAGGCTCGTTGGCTCTCGGCGCTTGGTTCGTCGTCGACGTTCAGCCAGAGGAACGGCAGGTCCCGGAGATAGTCGCTTACTCGCCGCTTCATCTCAAGTTCATCGAGTCGACGTTCGCGCTTTGCACTCGATCCCTCGCCCCAATACGGATACTCATCATGTCGGTCGTCGCGTTCGACAAATGCCTCGCCAACTCGTTTCCGGAAGACAGAGCCTCGATGGTTCCCGCCGCTTTCGTAGGTTCCGCGTTGTGCTCCGCGGTGTGTTCTGAGTCGATCCCAGAGGGAGGTACCGCTTGCCCTAGAGACTGCATGGGTCCCGATACGAGTTACTCGAAGCTGGTCGCCAGACTCTCGGTATTCGTCCGAAGCAAAGAAAATGTAGACGCCACGGTTGGGCCAATCCATGTAGCCAGTGCAGTCCTTGAGCTTCTGTTTCCCGCCGACAGTCTGTTCTAAGTCTTCAAAGAGTCTGTAGAGTCGATCGATATCCTCGCGTCGTGTCATCGTTGTTCTTCGCATATGCTACACCGGTACGCACACAAAGAGTTTGATTCTCTGAGTAATCATTCAGAACAAGAATAGACAATGGGATTGGATGTACTCGTTATCTCACCTTGTTCCGGAACGAAGAGATTTGACGCCGTAATCGGTCCCGAAGAGATAGATTCGAGGGAGCAGGCTGAGTTACTGAGGGAGTATCCAGATGCTGTGACATCGGCGGCTGAGATGTACACAGGACGCGAGCACGAGCATATCGAATCAGCCGTACAACAGCTTTCGGAGTTCGCCAATGTTGATTGGTGTATCATTTCTGCCGGGTTTGGTGTCCTCCCTGCTAGGACAGATATTCCCTCCTACGAATGCACGTTTAACGAAATCAAGCAGGTTCGGGAACGAGCGGAGAGATTCGGACTAGATATAGAAAAAATGACCAACAACGAGTTGGTAGCCGCCGTCAGTCGGGAAAAGAATGTTCCTCAAGACCTCCGGCAAATCTTTGCCGAAGGTTACGACTTGATCTTCGTCGCATTGGGGACCAAGTATCTGATTGCTGCTCAGGAGGCGTTGACCTCAATACCGGAAGAGACGACAGCATTCGCGTTCGCGTCTAAGGGGAGCAAAGAATTCATCGGGGACTGTTATTGGATACCTGCAACTGAGGCGGAGCGGAGTCACCTCGGGACGACATGGCTTGAACTACGAGGAAGAGAATTACTCACCTTAGCCGGGAATATCGAGGACCAGCATGACCTCGAACAGGTACGAGAGTGTCCCAAAAGCGCACGAGAACGGAGTATCCCAAGCTAGTCGATATCAGGCCAAAACACTATCTCCATCTCTCGTCCCCGGACATCATCGTATCCCGGGTCGGACTTTTTCGGAAGCCGAGATGGATTCTCTCCGCACTCCCTGGCGGTGAGTGCTGCGACCATCGCATCCAAAATGTCATCCCGTCCACTTTTCCCGATTACTGGAGCCCACTCGGGCTCTGTGAACGTCTCCACAGCATCCTCATAGAGACCACGGGCATCAGTAAGATGGTTCGAGAGTAAGCCGAGTCGCTCTTCAATTCCTTCCTCTGTCTTCTTCCCGTACGTCATGGGTTCTCCATCGTTGAGAGCCCAAAAGCAAATCTCGGGATGAGTTTCCCTGATATCTGTGTTGCCTATCTCTTCTCTGAACATCTCTAAGAACTCGTCTACTTCTTGGATTCGAGGAACGATAGCCCATGCTTGATTCTGTACGCTGAAGTCCAGATTTTCTTGGGCTTGTTTTGCCTCCTTGATGTTCTGCGCTCCGACGCCCTTGCGTGTGGGGGTATAAAACACGCTATTACCTCTTACTGTGCCGAGAACTTCCTTGGCTTCGATATCGCACTTTCGCTTCCTGTTTGAAGACAGCCCAACAGGGATATCAATGAGTATTCGCTCCGCATCCTTATGGTGGTGCCAAAGATTAAAAATCGAGGGATAGAAGCCCATTCCAGATTCACTTGTTTCAGACAGATGGATAGCGAACCAGCCCTTAGATGCCCAGTCGACACCAACGTACTCGCTCATATGGTGATAGTATCGTAGAAGGCAAAGTAACTCTTGAGGACTCTACCAGCTGGTTCAAAGTCCATTCCTATCTCGTTAAGAGACGCCAGTTCTGGGTATTTATTATTTGTCAGAAAACAGGATGTAGTAGAGATGGCGAACGAGAATCCCGAATACGATGCTTTCATCTGCCATTCTAGTGAGAACAAAGCTGATTTCGTGAAACCTCTAGCTGAATCCCTTCATCAAAAGGGGCTCCAGATTTGGCTTGATGATTGGGAGATAGTCCCTGGAAGTAGCTTACAACAGTCAATCGATAGTGGAATCTCAAAGTCTAGCAAGGGTGTTGTTGTTCTCTCTGACTCATTCTTTGACAAAGAGTGGACGAAAAGAGAACTTCGTGGGTTCACGAGCAGGAATGTCTATGAAGAAGACGATGTTATTATTCCAGTCTGGTTAGATGTCGAGGCTGAAGCAGTTCGAGAATTTAGTGCGCCGCTATCCGACCTTAGAGCAGTCGTTGTGGACGGTCCTAAAGACGTAGAATCCGCCGCAGAGGAGGTATACAAGACAATCACCGATAGTTGGGACGATAAGAGAATAGGGCCAGCAGGAAAACGCCCCTATCTCACTTGTGAAGATTCTCATATCTATCCCGATGGAGATTTTGATTTCAAGCTTTCCAATATAGGGGATGCCCCTGCAGAGGATATTAAAGGCGTTATCCGAATCAGAGACGATGGAAGGATAATCGGACGTAGACGGGCGAAGCGATATGGGGATGAGTATAATGGATATACAGGTCGGGGGGACTACCTACATCCGGGCGAAGAGAATGTGGTTTTCAAATTCTCTCAGCCGAATCTGGAAATACCTGAACAGATTGCCGAAGACTACTCCCGTGAAGTCATCGAACTGTGCTACAGCTATGATTTTGAGGACGGAGACAAAGAGACGGAACCGCTCTGGGAGGCAGAAATCGAGATAAGTTCTCACGTTGATTCTATCCCTTGGTCGGCACATGTCGAGTCATTGTGAACAACTATTAGGGGCATCAGCCAGAGTGAAGGTGGTCTCGAAGATTCGGCATTCGGATTACGGGCAGAGATTTACACCAAGGCTGTGTTAGCAAGAGTATGTCCCATCGAAATCGCTCAGTATGGCGTGAGTGCCCTGAGTGCGGTGAGAAACAGAAGGTGAAGGCAGGGCAGTGGGCTACCTGCCGAAATTGTGAAGAAAGCTTTCACGCATAACCCATTCATCAGCATATGAACGAAGAAGAGGTCCGACAGGTGGTCTCCAATGCGCTTGAGAGAGTCGCTGAAGAGGATGCCGACCTACTGGAGTATAACGTCAACGAGAGGAGTATCACTCATCAACTGGCTGTCTATCTCCGTGAAGAAGTAGACGAGGAATGGGATGTTGATGTGGAGTATAATCGGGCCGGCAAGGACGACGTGAGTAAAGCTGTCTCGATGGAGCACCTCAACAGTATAATTCCAGATGGTGCCGACCCAGAGGACCTTGATGCAAAGACGGTCTACCCGGATGTCATCGTTCACAAACGGGGAGAACCCTACGAGAATCTTCTAGTGATTGAAGCAAAGAAATCGGGAAGTTCGGGCGAGTATGACCGTGAGAAGCTCACGGCTTATGTAGAGGAGTTAGAGTACAAATTTGGTGTATTTGTTAAATTCTCTATCGGGGAAAATAATGAAGAGCCTCCGTATCTCTGCAATTGGTATCCTTTTGAGACGTGATATCGGCGACCGACTCTAGAACCACGCAAGGTGATTTGTTTCTATTGCAAAGTAAATTCGATTGCAAGCAGCCGTGGAGCGTTCCACAACATAGGGCGTATCTCGGTGTTATCTCTTCGTCGTCTATCGGTTTAGGTACGAATCGAATTTTTCTATAAATAGTTTCGTGAGTCGGTAATAGTTACTGGTTCGAGTGCGTGTTCGTCGAAAAAGCGCGCAAATCGGGTTACTTCGTTTGAGTAGCGTGGACGATTCCCTTCAGTCGAGAGGAATTCCGTAACATAGGGCGCATCAGAACCCAGGTGCGGTGTTAAGCATTTAAACCACGCACAAACACCAGCGGTATTGAGAATACTTATTACTTAGACAGAATTTCTGAATTCTACTGGCATGGCTATAGTAACCGTTAGAACTTTTTACTCGGATATTGTTGCAAGAGATAGTGAATCATCTCGACGAGATCTCTGTCGAGGAATTGCAAAACGCTCTTGACAACGTGGATGCAAAGAAGCCGACACAACGACTCTTAGCGGCTATCGCGTACAAGAACGGTGTAACCCAGACCGAGCTAGCCGAGTGGTACGACGTTCAGCGACGGACGATCTACAGCTGGCTCAAGCGACTCGACACTGACGAGTCGCTTGAGCAAGCCGTGTCTGATGATAAACGAACTGGGAGAAAGCGAAAACTCTCAGAAACACAGCAAGAAGAATTTGAAGAAACTGTTCACGAACCACCCAGTGAGATCGGGATCGACGCACCGGCGTGGACGCCGGCGCTTGCCCAAGAGTTTCTCGAAGAAACCTACGGCGTCGAGTATTCAATCCCGAGTTGTCGGCGGTTGCTGAAAGAAGCGGGATTTAGCTATCAGAAACCACGCCGTTCAGCCGCCGAATCCGATAAAAACGAGCAAGAAGCGTTCCACGAAGAGCTCAAAAAAAGCGGCGGGAGATGGACGCCACCGTAGTCTGTATCGACCAAACCAAGAAATCCGTCCAAGTTGAGCCGCGTGCCGCGTGGTTTCCGCGCGGCACGCGGCCTTCCGTCGAACTCTCTGGGCAACGCGACTGGACATGTCTTTTGGGCGCGATCACCGAGAACGGTGATCGCTTTTTCTCCCGATTCACCGAGTACGTCACCGCCGATCATGCAAAACATTTCATTTTAGCATTATGCAAAGAATTCGAAGATGATTTGATTGTTGTTCTAGATGGAGCGCCATACTTCCAAGCGTCGGCCGTCACGGACCTGGCGGCCCGTGACGACCTCACCTTCGTGACGTTACCATCGTATTCGCCGGAGCTGAATCCTGTCGAAGAGTGCTGGAGACAGCTTCAAGCGTCTCTGAGCAACCGGTTCTTTGACTCACTTGATGAGCTGACGACAGCCATTGATACAGCTCTCAACCAACTCTCAATTCCAAAAGTGAGCAATTATTTCTAATTACTACTATAGTATAACCACACTTGCATCCTATCTTATTGTCATCTCTCTTGGGTTAGCCATTCTATCGAATAGACCTGGGCCGATAGTAAAGAGAACAACAGTAATTCAGAGAACTCCAGAAAGACTCCTGGTTAGTAAAACAGTTGCCCGAATTCTATATGTCCTCGCACAGGGGATTCGGGCTACCGGTCTCTTAGTTGGTCTCATCTTCGCAGTAGCACTCCTGTTCGCAGAGCCGAACACTGGTTTACCATGGTTTGATTCAGTCGCAGCAGCATTCGTAGCAATTTGGACCGCACTTACATACTCATCATCAATCGAATCCAATTATCGCCGTCTTACAGACTGGGGAAGGAAGGTACGAAAAGAGGCACTTTCTAAATATAATCAAGAAGAGCCACCACTGAGCTCTGGTTATGTTGCAATCAGCGAGCTTTTTGTTTCTTTAGTTGTAATTGTGGGCGGATACAACTGGTTATCTACGCTTATCACTCTACCTTCATTTGAAGAACTCACGGGAGACCAAATCATGGCGCTTCTACTTATTGCATTTGCGGCGAGTATGACTTATAGTGCATATAAAACTGGTAAGCACTCCTCAGATATTCGTTAGTCTGATGCCGAATATAATGGTGAATTTCGGCGCGATGGTTTTTCATCGAGTAATTTGAGTTGCGAGAGCTGTCTTTTGGAGGATAGCTGCGAATATGGTCCAAGAGTTCCTCATAAAAGTCAATATACCGTACTTCGAGTTTGCAGTCGGAATCAATTCTAGTATACAAATCTTCGTAAGTCGGTAATAGTTACTGGTTCGAGTGCCGAGGCCGACGACTATCGGATCACTATTCATTTTGTGGCTTAAGAAATCAAATTATAGCAGACACAACCTCGGCGATTTACTTTATAATACTTTATTCGCTCAACTGGTCTAGCGGCAGGATTGCTGAGAAATCAGGACCGCTTCTGAGCTGGCTCAAAGCCGCTCCGGAGAGCTGTTCCCGGAGGGGACGACCGACGGTTGTTCATAAATCGACACTCAGCGGGAACTTATATTGTTGACCGCTGGAACCAGATTCGTCGTGGGACAGGGGACCCACCAACAGTACCACGACTCACAGGGTCGACAGGCAGCTGACGCCGGATAGTCCACGTGGACGATCGGCGGATTGAGTGGCACAACCATGCCCTGTACCGATGTCCGGTTGTCCCGACCGCCAGCACTCTCCCAGACATCGATCGCGAGGAGTCGGCGTTTTCTCCCATCGCCGTAGGCAGTCGGCAGGAACTGTTCGACCGCCTCATTCAGGTTCCCGTCTTCGCCTAATTCGCCGTCGTAAGTCACGGAGCCGAGTCGGCACCGTTCATCGCACCTTTGGGTGTCCAGCTCCGACAGGATAGCCTGTCGGATATCCTCGTCGTCGTTCTCGTCCGGGTCTTCGAGGGCTAGCGGGACGACTTCGGGGGTGGTCTCGGCGGCCAGTATCGTCACCGAGTCTTGGTACAGGGCGTTGTCGTTGATCGTCCAGCCGCCGACGTAGATACACTGATCCTCGTGACGGATGCGCTGGACGAACAGCAGTGCCGGTATCGGTTCCGGGCAGCCCTCGGGCTGGGCGGACACTGACGCGACGAGCATCGGCGTGACCCTGGCCGCACCGACACGGGTCTCCTCACCCCACGACCCCAGCTCGTCCCACGTGAACCCGGTGACCGCACCGTTTGCGATCGAAACCCCGTCGTACTCGTTGTCGTTTCGGGCTGGGTCCAGCAATGGGCCAACGTTGACGGTCGGAGAGTCAGTCCCGCCATCTCCACCGGCGGCGAGCAGCGTCTCGTTCGGATTGAACGGCCCGGTCGTTCCGAGCGGTGGCCACGGGTGGCTGATCTGTGCCGAGAGTCGCGGCACTGCCGATTCCCACCGGAAGACGTTGCTGTCATCGTTCTGCGGTGCGCGACCAATCGTCTCGCCGGTCGTCGACCGCAGTAGCCGTGGGGGCGTCACCTGGCTGGCGAGCGCCTTGTCACTGTCCCGGAGCCGCGCGTCCGGGAAGGTAACGACGAACCGCTCACAGACCGTCGCCTCGCCGTCGAGATAGTCGTACAGCGCCTGTGCCCGCTTCTGGTTCTCACCGTTGGAGTCAGACTCACGGATTTCTTCCATTCGGTCCGCCCGAGAGGCGTTGTGGTTCTCCGCTTTCACCAGCGAATTGATATAGTCACCGTAGAGTTCGATCGACGATTCGATTTCCTGGTACTCGCCGGAGACGACGATCTTGAACTCTTGGTAGGTGTAATCCGTCTCGATCAGCGTGCTGTCCGGGCGGGAGTCGCCCCCGAACAACGCTGCCGGGAACGCGTCCCTGTTCGCTACTGCGTTCTCCGCAGCCGACTGACCGACTCGACCTAACGCTCTATCGACACATCCTGCCAACCCGATCGTGCTAAGCCCGGCACTTGCCGCAAGAATCTGCCGCCTGCTAATCTGCGTCGGTTTTTTATCATATATATTACCAATCATACGACTTATATGCTTCATCAGAACATATAACCCTTCCTACAATTGAGGTCTTCAGACGCATGTTGATACAAGTCGAGATCGGTGAATCAGGAACGTCTCTGTGTCGTAGTCAAACAAGCTTAGAAGTTCGTCAACGAATGCCCGGTTATCATTACTGCTGGCAAGTTAGCGACCAGACACGATAAATACGGACTGAGACGCCAACCATCGCAGATGCAGAATTCCCAAATTACGGGCTGAGCGGACTCGGTAGAGCCGCTAATCGTATTCACTATGGATAGATTGTGAGTCGTGAGTGCCGAGGCCATCGATTTACACTTCGATCGACTCGAGAGAGACAGTCATGTTCTGTTCAGATCGTTCGAATCCGAGTTTCTCGTAGTACGCCTGCGCTCGCTCGTTGGTTGCCTCGACACCGAGGGAGAACTCGACACAGCCCTCTTCGCGGGCGTACTGCATCGCCCGTTCGACGAGTTCGTCGACGAGTCCAGTTCCGCGGTGGTTGGGAGCGACGTACAGATTCCCGATGAATAGTCGCTCCGGGGGATCGAGATACTCCTCGGTCGGTTCGAGCCCGGCGTTGATCCAGCCAGCGAACTCCGCGTCCATCTCTTCGAGCGGGGCGGCCTCGTCTTCGGGATTATCGAGCGCTATCCAGCACCGGCGGTCCGGAACGTTGTAGCTCTCAGACAGTTCCTCGACGAGTGACGCCCGATCCAGGTCGGAATCGAGATACTCTCGGCCGGTTGCCTCACCCATATCTTCCCAGAACGGGAGCCAGCACTCGTCGACGAACCGCTCTATCGCACCCTGTTCGCTACGGAGCCGCCGGAACCGAACGTCCGAGTGTGATTCACCACGATCCTCACGCTCCAGTGCAACATCTGTCAGTGGAACGTTCATTCTGTAGCCGTTCTCCTCGAAGCCAAGCGCTTCGAAGTACGAGACTGCCTGTTCGTTCGCCGTACCAACTTTGAGAGACAACTCCTCACAGCCAGCCTCACGTGCCTGCTGGACTGCACGCTGAATCAGGCCGCTAGCGAGCCCCATGTCGCGGTCGGACTCTCGTACCCAGAGGTCACCGATTTGCAAGCGCTGCGGCCAAGTGAATCGGTCGGGTATCGAGGGAACACTCGTCCGGATGAAACCAACAAAGGTTGTGTCGGTTTCCGAGAGACGTACTGCTGGCCTCTCGACGCCATCAAGTGCGACCCACAACCGATCCGACGGTGAGTCTAATTCCTCAAGATGAAATTCAACAATATCCGCCGTATCGAGATCATCGGCCAGCGAGTACGCACTCACCCGATCGGTGATCTCCTCCTGATAAGGAAACCAACACTCCTCAACGTACGTGCGTATCTCTTCTTCGTCGGTTCGAACGCGACGAATCTGCATATCTCCATCTCATCTCCGGCCTGTATCAGCATTGGGGTAGTTTGAGTGTGAATCACAGACTGGCAGGCAAACGCTTGACAAATCTTTCTCTGTTCGTATGAGTCAGCAAACTGAATACACATCGATGCAGTACGCGATTGAATGTGGTACTGGTAAGTCGTCCGCGTTCGAGTGTCGAGGCCACCAATTTACCAACGTTGCCGAGCTCTCATACGCTATGGCCGCCGACATCTCCGATCGGGTTCGGGAAATCGCCGAGGCTCGCGGCCTTCCAGAGTCCGAGGTGTTCGAGCGGGCTCTCGAACGCGGTCTCGAAGACCTGTGAATCTTTACTCACGGGACGTGCGTTGTTTGAAGCGGACTGATAAAAAACGAGACCGATCGTTCGCGTTACTTGTCGACGACCATGACCGCCCCACGCTGCCCGAATAGATTGGATACTTCGCCCAACTCTGGGAACTGGAACGAGAAGGGTGTTGCGTGAGGGATGCAGAAATTGAGATACGTACCAGGTTCATCATACGTGTAGGTAAACGTGTCGCCGAGGTCTTCATGGACGTAGAATTCGTCCTCTCCGCCCGGATGTTCGTGCCCGTCCGTATGGTCGTGCTCACCGAAGGGCAATTCGAACTCCTCCTCGTACGGTGGGTCGTGATACGAAACCAGGTGATGTGCGTCAATAGCGCCTGGCCCGTCATACCACGTCCACGTCACAGCTGTCCCGGGAGAAACTTTGACCGCTCTTGGCTCCATGCCCCAGGGCCCCGGAACTTCGACAAGTTCTCCATCTTCGTTTGGATGAAGCACGTCTGTTAATCCACCGAATAGAATCTCTACCTCATCCTGGCCCGTCCGGTCAGCTACGCCAGTGTCCCAGACGGGTGACTTCTTGAACATCGCCTCTTCGTTGAGCCACGCCCCGATCGCGTTTCCGTTGCCGTAGTTGTTTCCTTTGGCACTCGTCCCGTCTCCTCCGGCATGTCCGTCATGCCCGGTTGCGGTGCCAGTCAGGATCGTGCTTCCGACAACGCCTGCGCCGATCGTCTTGAGTACTGTTCGCCGGTTGGAGTTGTGTTCGTCATTCATGGCTTTTCTGTGAGTGTTCGGCCGTTCGATCTGTTACTGCGTTCCCTGCGCCACTGTCTCCACCAGCCGCCAACCCCGTATGCTATGGGTGAAGACGACGGGAATACAGTGCGGCGGAAATCCAAAATAAGTATACTAGAGACTACACTAGTCACCGAACGGTCCACGCCTGTTGGTGCAGAGCGAACGGGTCCCGTGTTTGCGACGCTCGTCGCTACAGAACGTCCGTCAGTCCCCGAATAGACTCCTGATTTCGGCGTACAATGGCTGATTGTGCTGGCACTCCGGCCGAGTTCGATTTTGTCCTAGAGCTATCTCTAGGGATGGGTTTCACTCAAACGTCACGACTCTTGTATTGCTCTGAGGAGCGCGGCGGAGTGTCAGCTTTACGCTCGCGCTCCAGGACGTGGTTGGGCTCTTGAAAAGGAGAGTGTGGATCGATCGGCGTATACACTCCGGAACTATCTTCGATCCCTACAGGTGTCTCTCATTGATGCCCACGCACCCATGCAGGCACGGATCGCTCAGACGCCAAGTTTCTCTGGACGTTCTTCGTTGCAGTGAATGAACAGGCGATCTCCTGGTGACGGACGAACCTCCCATTCTCACTGTGTTAAATGCCTAAATAAATATACCAACATGACACGTAGATCGGGATTATGTCTGATGCAGCGAGAGAGCGACAGAACGGTGAACAGGTAGTGGCTGCATCAATGGAACCTACAGCACTGATCGACAGCGAACGGTATCTCTCGGTTAATCAACCGTACGCGGCGCTTTTTGAGGCCGAGAGCCCAGATCAACTGGAAGCGGCGCCATGGAAGGACTGGCTGGTCCAGGATACCCAGCGCCACTTCGAACAGGTAGCCATCCCGACGTGTCGAAAAGAAGGGCGGTGGCAGGGTGAGATCATTGGACGTCGATCGGACGCCAGCGAAATCTCGCTGGAGATGTCTCTGGCCACGCTGGGGGACCACCAGTTCATCTGTAGTGCCAGACGTACAGAAACCAACGGTCGATCCAAAATCGAGGACGAGAGACGGTTCGAATTCATCGAACACCTGTTCGACGCGATCGACGACATCGTGTACGTACTTCACGACGGCGGGCAATCGTACTACTGGAACCAGACACTTGCTGAGACGACCGGATACAGCCATGAAGAGATCGGAGAAATGACTGCAATGGATTTTCTCCCAGAAGATCAACACCAGTATGCCCCCGGACTGATCGAGGCGATTGATGCAATCGAGGACCGGCGGGTTGAACTCGATATCCTCACCAAGGACGGCGATCGAATCCCCCACGAGTTCAAAGGAACGACGTTTACCGATACTCGAACGGGCGAGAGTTTCCGCTTCGGCATCGCTCGTGACATAAGCGAACGACTCCAACGGGAAGCCCGCCTCGAACGCCAGCGCGACGAGCTCGAGACCCTCGACCGCATCAACGAACTGATTCTCGAGATCACTCGTGAACTGTTTCAATCGCCAAACCAGACGGATATCGAGCAGACTGTCTGTAATTCCTTGGCGAACTCAGAATTGTATGAGTTCGCGTTGATTGCCAGCCCGGATACCGGTGACGGCCCGTTCCGACCTCGTGTTAGTGCCGGGGTCGACAACGCATACGCGGAATCAACGCTCACGAACGGCGGAACAGATCCACACGAGGATCCGGCTCGTCGTGCGTTTCGGACTGGTGAAATAACTGTGAGCCAGGATCTACGCAGCGATCCGACGTTCGCAGGCTGGCGACCGGCTGCCGTCGACCAGGAGGCCAGATCCGCAGCAGCCGTGCCGCTCGTTTACGGTGAGACGACCTACGGCATTTTGGCAGTGTTTTCTTCCCGCCCGCTCGGGTTTAGTCGGCGAGAGCAAGACGTATTCAACTCGCTTGGGACTGCGGTCGCGTTCGCGATCAACGCCATCAAAAATCGTCGCTTGCTATTTTCCGACAAGATCGTCGAACTCGAATTTTCGGTGACCGATCAGCGTATGGTGTTCGTCCAGGCCTCGGACCGACTGGCCTGTGAGATTAGTATTACTGGGTTCATTGAGTCAGAGTCCGGCTACTGGAGTGTCTTCGTTTCTGTGGAGGGAGGCTCTCCGGCTGCTGTTCGCGACATTGTGAGCGATAGGACAACCGTAACAGACGTTCGAGTGATCGCAGCCGAGGACGATAGCGGATTGCTTGAAGTCGTCCTGTCGGGACGGGCACTTAACAAACTCACTGAATACGGAGCGATTCTCACGTCTGCTCGCATTGTGGATGGAACGGGGCGGTTCTGTATCGAAGCGCCCCAGACGACTAACATTCGAAAGTTAATAAACCGACTTCAAGCGACGTATCCTGACTCCGTACTGGTTGCACAGCGTGAATTCGATCGACCAGCAAAAAATGCAAAAGAGATCCGACAGTCGCTAGACGAACACCTGACCGATCGCCAGTGGGAGGCACTCAAACGGGGCTATCTGGCGGGGTATTTTGACTGGCCGCGAACGAGTTCCGCCGGAGACGTTGCCGAGATGATGGATCTCTCCGAAACGACGTTCCACTATCACCTCCGAAACGGTCTCGACACCCTGCTGGGGAGCCTCGTAGATCTCGATCATCGGTGAATGAACTCCTGTGGCGGCTTGATATCCTGCCAATCCTTCTACCTCACTGTGGATAGATTGTGGATCGTGAGTGTCGAGGGCAGCTTTTCATCCATAATTTACGACGAGAAGTGAACGAACATAATAGAATTTCCTCTGCTTCTGCCTACCAAGTGAGACACTATAAAAAATGTGAACTGCGTGTTGGGATGAGGCCGAACACCGGCGGCATCGGGTCGATTATATCCTGAGGTGCGCCGGTGGACTGGCGACTTCGAGCTGTTCGAGGAGACCAGCCCTGTCTTCTTCGAGCCATATCTCATCGATTCTGCCGTCCTCGATGCGGTACATTCCAATTCCCGTCCACTCGACGGTTTTGCTGGTCGGTTTGATGTCCTGATACTCGCCCGTGTGCGTGCCGCGAGCGGTGTATCGAACGACGACAAAATCGTCTTCTGCGACCATCTCGTCGGTACTGCCGGAGTAGTCCGGGAACGTCTCGAAGAGGGCTTCGAGATACTCGATTATTTCATCGAGGTTATGTCGCTCTTCGTGACTCCCGTGCTCGACGACATCCTCCGCGAGAAGTTCTGAGAGTGTCTCTCTGTCTCGTTCGTTGAACGCGCGCAGGTAGTTACGGACGAGACCCTTGCTATCGTATTCTCCTTCTGACATGGTTTCACCCCGGAGACGGCGCTCCACATGGACTCGTCGCTCGCCACCTTTCATTCGCTGTAGCGCCGTTCTAAATGTATCTGTCGTGCATGTTAGTTCTTACCATGAGTGACGAACGACTGGACGGTTCTCCACCACGAACGCTTGTCCGAAATCAAGGCTCACCGATACCGGAATGACTGACGATCGCACACATCGCTCGGGGCAAAATCGAGCGCCCAGACTCATACGCCATCGTCGCCGAACTTTGCGATCCGGACTGAAACCTCGAAGACTCGCAGCGACAGCCCTCACCAACCCCATCCCAAACGCATTCCTCGTTGGCGCGCGACGTTCGTCACATGGTTGCGCAGTACACCGACCAACACATCGGAAAGCGGGTGGTCGACCAGGGTGGCGTCGAAATCGGGACGGTAAACGACGTACGGAACGGCGAGCTGTACGTTGAAGTCGGCCCGGACGCCGATCCAGATACGCTCTCAGAACTGAACTGGGACGGCACGGTCAATCAGCAGAGCCATGGCTTACCCCACCAGTACGTCTCGAACATCACCGACACGACCATTCGGCTCAACGTCTGATACTGGCTGAGACACGACACGGGTCCTCGATCGAGCCACGACGCAGATTTCAACAGGTCGATCGTGCCTCGTGCGTCCTGAGGCCAATTTCTCCCCACAGCGTCGCGAGTGAACCGCCTCAGGGTCACGCCAGAGGCACCCGTATTTTTCATCTGTTTCGGTCGGTGTAATCTCGCTGGCACCTCACAAGACTGCGTCAAATCCTATCAATGGTTTCTGCTGTAATCTCAGGACATGGAGGGTGATCGTGTGATGAGCACTCTGTGTCTGAACAATACAACTGGGTCAATGTTTAAAAAATCATTAAGATACTGTCGGTCTCATTGGTAGCCGAAATCATGTCAACCCGTGATAACGTACCGGCAGACCTCGTATCGGAACTCCAAACCCAATTCGGCGATCGGTGTCTGCTTCCCAGCGAAGCGAGGTACAGCGAAGCAATCGCCATCTGGAACGGCGCGATCGAACGGTATCCTGCCGCTGTCGTCCAGTGTGAGAATACTGCGGATGTCGTCGCTGCGCTTGCGGCGGTTACGGAGTACGATATTCCATTCTCGGTGAAAGCGGGCGGCCACATGACGACCGGCCACGCCATCGTTGAAGACGGCGTCGTCTTCGATCTAACTCCGATCCAGGATGTCGATGTCGATCCAGACTCGAAGACCGTCACTGTTGGCGGTGGCGCGACGTGGGACCTCGTCAATGCGGCCGCTCTCGATCATGGCCTGATTCCGCCTGGAATCCCGGACGCTGTCGGCGTTGCCGGGTTCACCCTCGGCGGTGGGATGGGCGTCACCGGTCGAATGAATGGGCTGGCCTGTGACAACCTGCGGTCGGCAGAAGTGATCACCGCAGCCGGGGACGTCGTCACCGCGAGCGAAAATGAAAACGAGGAGCTCTTCTGGGCGATCCGTGGTGGGAGTGGCAATGTCGGCATCGTGACCGCCTTTGAATTTGACTGTGTGGAGGCTTCCCGAGAGTGCCTCGTTGCGAACGTGCTGTATCCGTTCGATGGGGCGACAGAGTACCTGAACTACTTCAACAAAGTCGCCCCAGACCTGCCCGACGAAACGTTCCCAACAGCCGCGGTGATGACGGTCCCCCCGATCCCAGATCTGCCCGAATCGCTCCACGGACAACCCGCTGTCGCCGGCTACGTGATGGGTGTCGGATCGGGAGACGACCTCAAGGAGGCGCTGGAATCCTTCGCCGACTTTGGCGATCCGCACGTCGCTGCGGTCTATCCCACCGATTATACCGAGTTGTACGATCCGTTCGAGATACCAAGTGGCCACCGACACCACTGGGAGTCGTTCTATATCGACGAGTTACACGAGGCCTTCATCGAGACGCTCCTTGCGGAGACGTTCCCGACGCCGACACCCCAGTCGAACGTCGCGATCTACGGACTCGGCGGTGCGATCAACGATGTCTCCAGAGACGCAACCGCCTATCCGCATCGCGACGCCCAGTTCGCGGTGCACATCCAGGGCCACTGGCTGGACGAGGCTGATGACGAGTCCTGTATTAGCTGGACTAGGCACCTCCACGAGACACTCCGAGAGTTCGGGACCGGTGGAGAGTACGTTAACAACCAGACGGACACCGACGAAGCCCGCGTCAGGGCAGCGTTCGGCGAGAACTACGATCGACTCGCCGAGGTCAAATCGAAGTGGGATCCCGAAGACCGATTTCGTTCAACGCAGCACGTCGAACTGGAGTTCGATCGGTAGCCCACGCTAACTGCTGTTCGTACGTCAGCCGCTGAACCCGTGGCGCTGGAATGTACATTTATTGCAATACGACGAAGAATTACGAGTAGATGTCGTCGGTGGCGCTTTTGACGATCGCGTTGCTCGCCAGCATCTCGTTGGCGTGGGCACTCGGTGCCAGTAGTACGTCCCCGCCGCTGGCCCCGGCGGTCGGTGCCCGCGCACTGACGGTGATGCGAGCAGCGCTCCTGGTCGGTGTCCTCGCCGCAGCCGGGGCGATCCTGCAGGGCGGGAGCGTCTCGGAGACGGTTGGGAACGATCTCATTCTCGGCACATCGCTGACGCCGCTCGCCGTTGCCGTCGGACTACTCACCGCTGCCGGATTTATCGCCATTGGGGTCGCCACCAGCTATCCGATCCCCGCCGCGTTCGCGACGACGGGCGCCATAATCGGTGTCGGTCTCGCACTCGGTGGCGACCCGGCCACCGAGACCTACCGCGAACTGGCGATCTTCTGGGTGCTCGTTCCGCCGACCGGCGCGTCGATCGCCTATCTCACCGCCTCGATACTCCGGCGTGAGGATGTCCCCGACACCCTTGCGATCCCGCTGTTGGGCGGGCTCGTCGGCATCGTAATCGCCAACGTCACGCTTGAGGTCCTCCCTGCCGCCTCCGGCACCCGGCCGACGATCGCCAACATGGCCTCCCAGTCGCTGGGTTCTGCCCCGACGATCGTCGGCTCCTACGACCTCATCATGGCCACGACTAGCCTCGTCTGTGGCCTCGGCGTATTCCTCGTGCTCCGCCGCCAAACGAGGCAGTCAATCGACGTCGCGGTCCAACAGTTTTTAATCGCGCTCGGCGGACTTGTCGCCTTCTCCAGCGGGGGGAGTCAGGTCGGACTCGCGATCGGCCCACTTGGGGTCCTCGCCGGGGAATTGACGCTTTTGACGGCGAGAAACGTCGTTCTGGTGGGGGCTGTCGGACTCCTCGTTGGGGGCTGGACCGGCGCACCCCGAATTATTCAGGCGGTCGCAAACGAGTATTCTCAGCTCGGCACCCGCCGATCCATCGCTGCACTCGTCCCCGCGTTCGTCATCACCCAGACCGGGATTCTCCTCGGCTTTCCCATCTCACTCAACAATATCATCATCTCGAGTGTCATCGGCAGCGGCCTCGTCGTCGGTACGGAGGGCGTCTCTGTGCGGAAGATCACAATCACAGCCGCGGCGTGGCTCTCGGCACTGCTCGGCTCGTGTCTGATCGGATACGTGGGGCTCGATTTCGCGTCGACGCTCATCTGATTGCGATGGACGGACGGCCGTAGTCGATCAAGATTACTCGAGGGTCCGATCGGCCACAGGGACGATCGACCGCGGATACGTCGCGAGCCGTCGTGCGCCGTCGGTTGTGATGACGAAAGCACGTGGCCGTCAAAGCGGCCGTCCGCAGGCATTGCCTGTTCGATGTTGACCGCGTCGCCGGGCTCAACGGTCCTGAGGTAGGTTTTCTCTATTTCCATGGAAAACTTCAGCGTTACCATACTGTTGGCAGGCGAGACGGCGATGGATGTCGGGATGATCGTCGTCGCAAACGCGATAGTCGCTGTTCCCCAGTACGTGTTGGATCCGCAGACGACCGCCAAACGACTTTTTGTTGGGTTGTTGCCTGAGCGACTCCAGCGGCGTGACGAGGGTAATCGACCCGACGGTGATGGGGCAGGTGAGGAGTCGACTACTCGCTCTGATCGAAGCTGAGTGGCTGAAGTGCGTCGCTGTGTGCGAGCCGATCGCAGCTGTATGGCCCACATAACTCGGGTGGATGCGATCAACGCGGAATGTAGTGTAAAATTCAGCCATGTATGAGACATGCGACCAATCAACGAATCTGACATAGAGTGAACAACTTTCATGCAGGGAAACACCGACTTTCGGCGTAAGCAACTGAGTGAGTCCACGGAGAGCAAACAACTCGGCTGCAGCCTCTACGAACTGCCACCGCGGGCAACTCTTGGCCGTACCACTAACATACGGCGAAGCAAGAGGTCATATATTTGCCCGTTAGAACAGGACTGCGACGATGCGATAGCACGTCGTATTCGGTTCGGGAAGGCGACTATGCCGTGTTTACGGCGGCAAAATCCGGCGGCGTTCGTCTCGTCGACGATTCTGAGGACATGCTTCGCTACCTGCTGTTTTCGACGATGAACGAGCCGACGTGACAATATACCCTGAGCGAGAGATGTTTGGCGTGTTCGTCGGATCGCCGCCCGGTGGGCGCGAGGAGCGATCGTTCCACGGCTTCTGTCGAACCGAAGCCACCGTCGACTACTGAGAAGCCAAATCTGATGAGCAAACAAATAGCAAATCATTGATTTATTAGGGACAAAGCCAGCATCCGGGGACGAATGATTTATACTGGACATCCATGATATATGGTCAATGGCAACAGCAGACGCGGAGGCGTCGACAATCGAGACGATCGGGTATCGCATCGCGACGGTGGTCGAACGCTGGGTACCGAGCCCGTTTTTGTTCGCGATCATCCTGACGTATCTCGTGTACCTCGGCGCGTTGATTTTCGGACAAATCGGTGTGATTGAACAGCCAGGCGGGGGTACCGCCGGGCCGTTTGCACTGATCGAACTGTGGTACGGGGGCTTTTGGAACTTCCTTGCGTTCGCCATGCAGATGACGCTCATTCTCATGACCGGCTTCGCGCTGGCGTACCATCCCCGGATCAACGACGTGTTGGTCCGACTGTCATCGATTCCAAAAAACGGTGGCCAGGCGGTGATCTTGGTTGCCGTGTTTTCGATGGCGATCGCCTGGATCCACTGGGGATTCAGCCTTATTCTCGGCGCGATTTTCGCCCGTGAGATGGGAAAAGCCGCACATGAGCGCGGTATTGACGTCCATTACCCAGTCCTCGCGGTTGCGGGATACATGGGCCTTGGACTGACGTGGCACTGGGGGCTGTCTGGATCGGCTCCGCTGCTTTTGACGGACGCGAATGCCGTCGGCGAAGGCACCGCGTTTGCAATGCTTGATGGCCCCGTCCCGGCCAGTGAAACGATCCTTCACGGCTACGGCATCGCGTTGACTGTTCTCTCGATCATCTTCGCTGCGATCGTCCTGTATCTCATTACGCCATCGGGCGATCGGTCCCGCGGGATCACAGAATACATCCCTGAAAGCGAACTGTTCGACGCCGCCGCCGACGGGGGTGCCGACGACCCTGACGAGCCGCCAGCAACCGACCCAGAGCCGGAACCGGGCGCGGAGGCAACCGAGACTCGTCCGGTCCCTGCGGAGATAATCGACAACAGCCGGCTGTTAGGTGGGCTTGTTGCGCTGGCGGGGGTTGCATACGTCGTGTGGCTGTTCGTCGATCAAGGACGCAGCGCGCTGGCGCTCAACGTCGTCAACTTCGGTTTCCTGATGGCCGGGCTGTTGGTCTGGACAAATCCTTCGGCTTACCGTGCGAAGTTCGGAGAGGCCGCAGGGGCCGCCGCAGGGATTATCCTTCTGTTTCCGTTTTTTGCGGGCATTCAGGGAATTATGGCCGGATCGGGCCTCGCGGGCGAGATCGCACAGATACTGATCGATCTGTCGACGCCAGAGACGTTCCCAGTATTCGCGTGGCTTGCGGCCGCTGCGGTAAATCTCTTTGTGCCCTCCGGCGGCGGTGAGTGGATCGTCCTCGGGCCGTCCGTGCTCAATGCGGCGATCGAACAGAACGTCCCCGTCGGACAGGCGACAATGGCGTACGCGGTTGGAGACGCCCACACCAATCTGTTGAATCCGTTCTGGGCGATCCCGCTTCTGGCGATCACGCGGATCAAAGCCCGCGAGATGTTCGGCTACGCCGTCGTGATGTTGCTTGCGCTGTTCCCGTTCCTCACCGTGCTGTTACTCGTGTTGCCGTACGAGGCCCTCGGGTTCTGACCGGGTCGCAAGCACAACCGAACAGACTGTTTTTACGCGGTCCAGATATCGCTCCACTCCGTCGACGGAATGCGAATTCGATCGCCGTCGCCGTCACCATCGATTGGCTCGAGGATTACGCCCGTGATTTTGCCAACCGAGCTCGTCTCGGTTTCGACGATTCGGTACGTTCGGCCGTCCCCGCGTGGGTCCTCGACAGTGTCGCCAATCTCCATAGTGCTGAGGTCTTCCATACTGGTTGGTACCACACCGAGGGATAAAATCATTGAGCCGATCGGTCGCAGCCGTGTGCCCACCCGACGACGGGCAAACATGACCGGTGTCGATCAGTCAAGAAACCGATCGGCCACAGGGACGATCGACCGCGGATACGTCGCAAGCCGCTCAGCGCCGTCGTCGGTGATAACGACGAGATCTTCTAAACGGACGCCGCCACGATCGGGATCGTACACCCCGGGTTCGATCGTCACGACGTGACCGGGTTGCAGTTCCGTATCGGCGGTGAGCCCGGGCGCTTCGTGGAGACCCACCCCGACGCCGTGACCAGTTCCGTGAGTGAACCCCGCCTCGCCCTCCTCGGCAGCCGGGAACCCGTAGGCGGCAAGCTCGGCGGCAGCCTCCGCATGCACCGACGCGGCGTTGATTCCAGGAGCTAGCTCCCCAAAGGCGATATTCAGTGCGGATTCGACTGCGACGTACGCGCGCCGTTCCCACCCACCGTCGCCGTCGACGACGAAGGTGCGTGTGAGATCGCCGTAGTACCCTTGTGGTCCCCGCGGAGAGATGTCGATCAACACCGTCTCGCCAGGATCGATCGCGACGTCGCCGGTGAAATGGAGATCTGCTGCGCTCTCGCCTGCACCGATTACCGTGTTTCCGGCATCTGTGACCCCGTGGGCCGCCAACTCGGCGTTGATCTCTCGGCGGAGCCGCTCGGTCGTGAGCCGATCGCCGCCCCAGCGAAGCCCGGTGTCGGTTGCAGCGCCCTCGGCGAGAACGCGCTCTGCACGGGCCATTCCAGCGGCTGCCGCAGTCTGGACCATCTGTAGCCGATCGAGCTCCGCGTCAGTCTTTACTGCTCGCTGTTCGGCGACCGCGTGGGTCGATCGTAGCTCGTAGCCTGCCTGCTGGAGGTACACGGCCGCATCATGCGGAATGTGCTGTGGGACGAGCACGCTGCCGCTCGTGACGCCAACTGCGTCGAGCGCGTCGACTGCCCGAACGCCCGCTGGTTCGCCTGCGGCGTCTGATCGGATTGATCGATCGACTGAGTCGATGTCCTCGGGGGCGGTGACAAACTCCCGTTCGGCCTGCTCGCAGAACAGCCGCGGGGCACACAGAACCGCGCGATCGACGGTGTCAGCCGGCTCTTGGCTGTCCGCAGGAATGTAGACGAACGCGTACGCTCGATCGGGCCCCGAAAACCGCGTCAGGTACCGCATCGCGTCATCGAACCGATCGCCCACGTGAACGAACGCTCTCGCGTCGGCGGCATCAATTGCCTCCCGCAAAAACGACAGCTGGGTCGTCGGAACCACGTCGTCTGCAGGCTCGTCGGACTGTCCGCTCACGGCTCGGGTTCGACCGGCTCGAGCTGGTCGTCGATCGGCTCTTGTGCCGCCTCGAGTAGCTCGTCGAGCGGCTCGTCGCGGATCTCATTGTGCAACAACACGCTGATCGGGAGCGTCGGTGCGCCGCTAATCAGGTTCTCCATGAGGACCAACCGCTCGCGTGCCCGGCTCATCCCAACGTAAAACACCCGTCGTTCGTTATCGGTGAGCCGTGGGACTGGACTCGTTCGTTTCGTGAATTCGGCTTCGCCGTCCTCCTCGCGCCCGCTTATTGTTGCAGCCATCTGCTCGACGACCTTCTCGGTCAGGTCTGTCGCGACGAAGACGTGATCGGCCTCACGACCCTTCGCGGAGTGGATCGTTCCCACCCGCACCGCGTTCGGGTCACGGCCGTGGTAGTCGCCGGCGAAGTACGCGTCGATCGACTTGCGCTGGAAGCTCGTCACCTTCCGGACCATGTCGCTCGCAGAGGTGGGGTCTGGCATGAACGGCGCGAAGCGTTTGACCTCCTCGGGACCGAGCGGAACCGTCGAGATATCGTCGGCGTCAGCGCTCTCTTCGAGTTCTTCGAGGAAGTCGTAGAACTCCTCGCGATCGTTCGATCCAAACGCCGAGGACTGCAACATGTCTGCGAGCCGCCTGCCCTGTAACAGCGTCATCGCCTCGTCGGCGTCGTAGGCTTCGACCGCTCGGACGTAGTCAGTGAGTCGATCGGTCCACATCCGCTGGTCGGTCAGCGCTTTGAACGGGATTCCTTCCCCGACAAACTCTTCGATGAACTGAAACAGCTGATAGCGCGCCCGGAAGAGCAACATGATGCTCCCCTCGTCCTCGTTGACGGTGTAACGGACGTTTCGAACCAACTCGAGGATCGATGGATTCTGGATTCCCTCGACGACGCCACCCTCTTTGCGCGGCCTGAGATCTTTCTCCTGGCGCTTTTCGATGTGGCGAATCTCTTTGTTGACGGCGTTGAGAATCTTCGATGGCAGCCGGTAGGAGTTCGGAAGAATCTCGTCGTGGTCCCGCTCGGTGTCCAACAGCAGATCTGGATCTGCTCCTTGCCACGCGTAGACGACCTGGTCGTCGTCTCCGGCGATGAGGACCTTCTTCATGTGGGGTTTCCACTCCTCGTACACGTCGTACTGCAGGGTTGTGATATCCTGGAACTCGTCGATGATGAGATAGTCGACGCTCGGCAGGAGCGATCGCTGTTTGACGCGTTCGAGCATATCTGCAAAGCCGACGAGGCCGTGTTCGCCTTTGTACGCGCGCCAGGCGCGGATCGCCTCGGGGATCTCGATTCGATCGTCGTCGGACGTCCACGTTGGGGTGTACTTGTTGCCCTCCTGGGCGCGCGGGTCGATTTCAGGCGGAAGCCGGACCTCCTCGACATTCCACTGGAAGGGGACGTCGTACCAGTCGGCGACATCGCGGCGGGTTCGCTGGAGCCACTGGCTCGTGGCGATGATCTTGTTGCCGATCGTCGTCGATCGGGCGGTTCGGCGGCCGCCGCTTTTGTACTCGTCCTCGTATTCGAGGCCGTACTCCTCACAGAACGCCTCCTTGTCGGACTCGCTCACGACGTCGCCCCGTGAGAGGTTCAACAGCTCGTAGGCCTTCGCGTGCATTGTCGAGACGTTGCCCTGCAGCGCCCGGGGCGTCGTGTCGGTTCGCTCGGCCAGTCGTTCGCGGATCTCCGCGGCAGCTGCGCGGGTGTACGAGACCACGAGGATGTCGCGGATCGTCACGTCATCCTCTGCCAGCAGTTCGTCGACCCGATCGAGCAGCGCGGTCGTCTTCCCGCTGCCGGGACCACCGAACAACCGGGTCACGGTCACGTTTGTGCTCATTGTCCGCGTACACGCGCTGCTTGGTGATAAACGACGTGACTCGACGGGCGAAAATCAGAACCGAAGTCGGCGTCTATACTGGCGTCCAGCCGCAGACGGTACAGCGGGTCGCTGCCTCGTCGTGGATGCCCCCACACTCTGGGCACTGTTTTTTGTTATACGATCGATCCCATCGCGGCGCGGACATCTCGTGGCCATTCGTTTCGAGGAACTGATCGAACAACTCATCGTCAGTGCGCGGTGCTGAGGCCATACATGCTATGGTATGTCATACCTCTACTTAGCTGTTTGGGCGGTTCCAAAATCAAGAGAATTCCCGATCGGTTCAGTACATCACATCGCTCCGAGACGCTCGCACCCACCCGCGGAAACGCCTAACCGCAACCAGGCGAAACACGATATAATGGCGAAACTCGAACGGCTCAGGGTATATCCGGTGAAAGGCCTCGACGCGATCGACCTCAAGGCGGCGACAGTATTGGACGGCGGGACGATCGAACACGACCGCGAGTACGCGCTCTTCGACGGGAATGACGAGGTGTTCAACGCAAAGCGCAGCGATCGATTCCACCGCCTCCAAACCGCGTACGATACCGACACCGGCGAGCTCACGGTTCGACCGCCTGACGGCGACACACGACAATTCGACCTCCGAGCGGATCGCGAGACCGCGAGCGAGTGGTTCAGCGGCTACTTCGGGACCGACCTCTCGTTGCGGCGAGACGACGCGATCGGGTTTGTCGATCGCCGGCAGATGGGCCCCTCAGTCATAACCACCGCGACCCTCCGGACGGTCGCCTCGTGGTTCGATGACCTGACCGTCGAGAGCGTGCGGCGGCGACTCCGGGCGAACATTGAGATCTCTAGCGTTGAGCCGTTCTGGGAGGACCGCTTTGTCGGCGAGCGCGCCCCAGCATTTGAGATCGACGGGGTGACCGTCGAGGGGGTGACACCATGTGCACGCTGTGCCGTCCCCGAACGCGACCCAGACACCGGCGAACCGCTCCCGGAGTTCCGGCAGCGATTTATCCAAAAGCGCGAGGAGACGTTTCCTGAGCACGCCGATCGGGAGGCGTTCGATCACTTCTATACACTGATGCTCATCGCGCGAATTCCCGAAGCCGATCGCGGCAGCACGCTTCGGGTCGGCGATCCGGTGATGGTCGGAGATGATCTGTAGTTGCAGTGTCGGCGATCACACGATCGAAAGTGCCCCGCCCACGATCCCGATCGTCACAAGTAGCCGACCGAGGCTCCCAATAAACGTCGCGATCGCAAACCGGACGTAGTTCCGATCAAGCACGGCGAACGCGTAGATCGAGATGGTGTCCGGAAAGAACGGAACTGACAGTGCGATCGCCAACCCTGCGTAGCCGTAGCGGCGTGCGAGTTGAATTGACCGCTTTTCGGACCACTCGAGGATATTCCAGCGCGATTGCCGAAGCCATCGCGTGACTGGGCCGGCGCGTTTGACCTCCTGGCCGATGTGGAATGCAAACACACTCCCGGCGGCCTTGCCGGTCGCGCTCACCAGCATAATACTCGATAGCTGCGCCCACGTTGGAAGTCCGAGATCAAGCGGGGCCGCGAGCACGACCTCACTCGGTCCGGGCAGCACGAACGCGATCAGAAACGAGTAGACAAAAATGATAATCATCCCGGGCCAGCCGGTTGCGGATTCGACAAACGCCGTCACACCGCCGAACATCAACGCAGTCTTCACTGTTGACGCTGACTCACCCCCAGGTCCATCTCGCGTCGAGAACGTATCGGTAGAGCCCACTGACGAAGATCGCGACCGCGTTCGCAGCCAGATACAGGAAGTTCTGCCAATCGACGAGCAGGTACAAGATCGCAAGCTGGATCGGAATCGCCGATCCGCGGACGAGATTTGTCTTTATCAGGCCGATCGCGTACTCGAGGCGCTCTGTCTTTTTTGAGGCCTGGAACGTCCAGTAGTTGTTGAGCACATACGAGAGAATGATCGTCACCTCGATCGCGATCGTCGCCGCGATCAGGTAGTTGACGTGAGCAATGTCGACAAACAAATAGAGGAGAACCATCTGCACGCCCGCAGCGAACACACCGACCATAAGGAACCGCCGCAGTCGGATCGCAAGCGGTCCTTCGTATAGCTCGCGAATGAAGCTCCGGATCATGTATGATTACTTGTATCCAAGCGCTTGTAGCCGCGCGTCCAGATCCTCATCGACCGCCGCTGCGGACGGCTCTTCGTCACCCTGTGCAGCCCGATCGTGGAGTCGATCGGCGTGCGCTTTCACAATCGGCTCAAAGCGGTCGATGACTTCGCGGCTCTCGGGAGTGTCCGCATCCGAGAGATCTTCTTGCTGTGTTGGATCCGACGGCCGGTGATACAGCTCTTCATCACCAGTGTCTGTGTTTTGGATGTAGATCCAATCGCGGTCGCGAACACTCACGAGCAGGTCTCCGTCCGACAGTGCCCGCGGGATCGGCTGTGCGGTGACGTCCTCGCCACGAACCGACACCGAAACGATCGGCTCATCGGGCGGGGCCTCACCGTCGTAGACGCTGTCAACGAGCGACAGGCCTTCCCACGCGTCTGCTCGATCGACAGAGAGGAGATCGGCGATCGTCGGGGGGATCGCGTCCAGGCCGACCTGTCCCTCAATGTTGCGCGGCTCAGCGTCTGGGACGTCGACGATGAACGGGACCTGAATCAGTTCGTCGTACAGCTTTGGGTAGTGTGCGAGATGGCCGTGTTCTTGAAACTCCTCGCCGTGATCGCCGGCGACGATGATCGCGGTATCGTCGTCGAATCCCTCTGCAGAGAGCGTTTCGGTGAGCCGACCGACGCTGGCGTCGATCTGTCGCACGGCCGCCTGATATAGCGTCCGAAGGTCCGAAAGCGTCCGTTCGCCGACTTCGAGCCCAAGCCCGGTTCGGGTGTGCGCGTGCAGCATTCGGTGCGTCCCGAGAATGTTCGAAGAGACCTCTCGAATGTACCGCGGCGCGGGGACGTACGGGGTGTGTGCGTCCATGTAGTGGACCCACAAAAAGAACGGCCCGTCAGTCTCCTCGAGAAACTCGGCGGCTGCGTGTTCAACGTCGAACATCCGTGAGGTGTCGAGAAACGGCCGATCGTCGGTTTCACCGCGGACCAACGAGCTCAGGCGTCGAACCGGCGAGGTCGCAAGCTGAATCCACGCCTCGACGGTCGGGTGGGTCGCCAGATAGCGGCTGTAGATCCCCGACCCGACGCTCGCGACGAAGGGTTCGAACTCGTCGAAGCCCTCATCATACCCCCAGTGGGACGTCAAAAAGCCGTTCGCGGCGTTGAAGCCGCCGGCTTCGATTCCGGCATCGGAGAGTGTCCGCGCGAGTGGCGTCGATTCGGCGATTCCAATGTCGTTCGTATCGGAAAAGACGTGTCGAGACGCAAGGATAGTGGGGAACGAAAACGGCGTCCAGTTGCCGGTTGCAAAGGCGCGATCGAAGACCGTTCCACGATCAGCAATCGAGTCTAATACGGGCGTGTGGCGGCTGTCGTCGTAGGCGCCAAGCGCGTCTGTGCGGAGCGAATCGATCGTGACGAGAAGGACGTTCGAAACGTCCGGTGTGCGGTCCGTATTCATGTGAAAGTGATGACGTAGGAAGGAAGGTCGTCGGAGTCCGAGTGAGTTGTCAGGATCGACACCGTCGTGTCCACGTTGGTCCCTCTAACGGTAGCGTTCGTAATGATAGTTTCGATGTACACCCAGACAATCACGGAAAACCCGAGATAATTCCTGAAAGACCGCCCAGCAACGGCCTTTTGCGTACGAAATCCTAATTATATGCTCGGGCGCTCGGACCGCCGTATACGGTGCTATTGACGAGCGCAAACCACACAAATGACCCAAACCACAACCGTACTCGTTATTGGCGGCGGCGCGACCGGCGTCGGGATCGTTCGGGACCTTGCACTCAGAGGCATCGATGCGACTCTCGTCGATCGCGGCGGACTCGCAAGCGGAACCTCCGGCCGGTCTCACGGACTGTTACACAGCGGTGCGCGCTACGCAGAGGCCGACCCCAACGGTGCCAAAGAGTGTATCGAGGAAAACCGGATTCTTCGGGAGATTGCCGGGGAATGCATTCGCGACAGCGGCGGGCTGTTTGTTGAGCTTCCAGAAGATGATTCGGCGTACTTTGACTCGAAGCTGGATGCGTGTCGCGACCTCGGGATTCCGGCGACTGAACTGACTGGCACAGAGGCCAGAGAGCGCGTGGCTGATCTCTCCGACACCGTCCAGCGGGCCTTTGCCGTCCCGGATGGCGTCGTATACCCGTCTCGGCTCGTCGCAGCGACGGCCGGAGATGCCGTCGAACACGGGGCGACGATCCACACACACGCGCCGGTTGAAGCAATGGCAACGACTAACGGCGAAGACCGACGAATCCAATCGGTTTGGGTGGGCGGGTCCGTGGACGACGAAATCCGCGCAGAGATTGTCGTCAACGCCACCGGCGCGTGGGCCGAACACTGCGCAGCGATGGCTGACGTGTCGGTACCAATGCGCCCGACAAAGGGCGTCATGGTCGCCGTTCCGTACGAAGGGATCGAGCCAGTCCTCAACCGCTGTCGACCGCCAGCCGACGGCGACATCATTATCCCACACGACGAGCAGGTAATCCTGGGAACAACAAGCGTGGCGGTCGACGATCCCGACGAGTACGCCACCGACGCTGCTGAGATCGAGCTGATGTTCGACGAGTGCGCCGCGATGGTGCCCGCGCTCAAGGGCCGTAGCGCTGTCCGGCCCTACTGGGGCGTCAGACCACTGTACGCGCTCGACGAGGACGATCGAGGCACCGTTGACGAAGGAACTGGCGATGCCAGGGGCATCTCACGAGATTTCACCCTGCTCGATCACCGGGCAGACGGCGTCGAAAACTTCCTCACGATCGTTGGCGGCAAGCTCACCACGCACCGCCAGATGGCGGCGGCCGTCGCCGATCAAATCGCCGATCGCCTCGGGGTGACGACTGCGTGTCGGACCGCTGAGCAACCACTCGCAGCCGCAGACGACCCGGCAGCGATCGATGCACTTGTCGATCAGTTTGACGCGCGATCGCCCGCGGATGAGGACGTCCTCACGCAGCCGGATCACATATAGACCTGAAATGACACAATGAATATCTGACGTACAACTGTTTGCGGACGCTACGTCTCCTTCCTCACGCGAGACCGGAGTCCGCACAAGCGAACAACGTGCGCGGCGGGGACCCCGGTCACCAGAATGACAGCACGAAAAACTCGTGTCGTAAGTGGTCTAAAAGAATCGAGCGCGTTGGAAGCGTCGATAGCGCGAACTGTTGAGGAATCTGTATACTATACTTTGTATGTTCGTATTCACAGCACGATCGGTAGCCGGATTGGATATGTAGTCAAAAAATTGTCCATTTGCATGAACTATACCAGTCCGGAGTACATCCAGCAGGGTATGACACAACGCGTCACTGTCTCGCTCGACGACGATTCGAAGACGTCGCTCGAGACGCTCAGTACTGAAACGGGCAACGGACAAAGCGAAGTTATCCGCCAGGCACTGGCGTTCTATGCGGCCAACTTTGAGGCAGCAAGTGTTCAACCAAGTGATAGCTTAGAACAGTACTACCAGATGCTCTCGTCTGGCGAGCACATTCTGTTAGATGTCGACTTCCTACACGCCTTCCTCGAACACGTCTACGATCGTGATGGGACCGATCCGTCGTTCGTCGAGGCCGCCGATCGGGTCTCGGACTATCACGCCCGTGAGTACGCAGAACGATTCGACGACGTCGGGGACGTACTCGAGTGGCTCTCGTTCTGTGGCTTTCTTGCGGTTCGACACGAGGATGACGGTGTATATCACGTCGTGTTCCCATCTGAACCCGTTCGCTGGTTCATGTCGCGGTTTATTGAGCGCAGCACAGTTGAGTTCCCGACGGACATCAGGATCGAACCAGGAGTTTCAAAAGCGATCATTACCGAGCGTTCGGCGACGGATTCGGTGTGATGCGTTAGTTCATATCAATTCATACAGATTCACATCTTGTGTTCTACCGCCGCACTGCGTATGAGGAATGCTTAACAACCTTTTTACAAAACACAGCGAGGCTTGTGAGTGGATAACGAATATGTCACTCACAGACCGTTTGAAATCGGTTGGACCCGGTGCATTAGTCGCAGCGGCGTTCATCGGACCCGGTACCGTCACGACAGCAAGCGTCATTGGCGCGGAATACGCCTACGTACTGCTTTGGACAATCGTCTTCTCGATTTTGGCGACCATGGTGCTCCAGGAGATGAGCGCCCGATTAGGGTTGATTACCCAGCAAGGGCTAGGGGAGGCGTTGCGAAAGCAGTTCGACAATCCTGTATTGAGCACGATCGCGGTCGGGCTGGTGGTGACGGCGATCGGTATTGGCACAGCTGCGTTTCAGACTGGAAACATCACCGGCGGTGCAGCGGGACTCACGACGATCACCGGTGTTGGTGAGAACGTCTGGGGCCCGGTTATTGGGCTCGTCGCCGGGGCGTTACTGTTCACTGCCAACTACAAGCTCATCGAGCGGGTCTTTATCGGGCTCGTGGTGGTGATGGGGCTTGCATTCGTCGTGAACGCAATCGCCGTTCGACCTGACTTCGGCGCGCTGAGTGTCGGACTCGTCCCCACAATACCAGACGGTTCGGCGTTGCTGATTGCCGGACTTATCGGCACGACGGTTGTAGGATACAACCTCTTTTTGCACGCGAGTACGGTCCAAGAGAAGTGGAGCGATCCGGATGACCTCAAGGAGGTCCAGTACGACACGATTCTTCTCGTCGCGGTCGGCGGGCTGATTACCATGTCAATTGTCATCACCGCTGCGGCAGTGTTCCCCGAGGGCACCACTATCGCGGATGTCGGCGAAATGGCCGACCAGCTCGAGCCGGTCATGGGTGGATACGCGCTAACGTTCTTCGCGATCGGCTTGTTCGCGGCTGGCTTTACGAGTGCAATGAGCGCACCGCTCGCCGGGGCGTACGCCACGGCGGGTGCACTCGGCTGGGAGCGGGACCTCAAATCTACTCGATTCAGGGCAATCTGGATGACTATCCTCGGAGTTGGCATAGTCTTCTCCGGGATGGGTTTCAATCCAGTAGAAGTAATTCTCCTCGCACAAGTTGCGAACGGACTGCTGTTGCCCATTCTCGCGATCTTCCTAATCTACGCGATGAACAACGAGGCGTTGCTCGGTGAGCACACGAACTCTCCCGTGCAGAACTTCCTTGGAGGTATCGTCACGCTGGTCGCGATCATGATCAGCGTGTTGACGCTCAACGACAATCTTCCGGCGTTTATTGAGGTCCTGACCGGATTGATCGGATAATCAGCATGGAAAAAGAAACTGCGATTGGCGTCGACGTCGGCGGCACATTCACCGACGTAGCGCTGTCGGTAGACGATCGACTCGTAACGGCAAAAGTACCAACGACCGACGATCAAAGCGTCGGCGTCTTAGAGGGGATCGCGAAAGCCTGCCAAGAGGCTGGAATCGATCCGAGCGATCTCGACGAGTTCGCCCACGCGATGACCGTTTCGGTCAATGCCCTGCTCGAGCGTGGTGGCGCGAAGACCGCACTCGTGACGACCGAGGGCTTTCGAGACGTCTTAGAGATTGGCCGGCAGGACCGACCAGACTTGTACGATCTCGAGGTAGAGAAACCGGAACCGCTCGTTCCGCGACGACGACGGTTCGAGGTCGAAGAGCGAACCACGGCCGACGGCGTCGAACAGCCGGTCGATCCCGAAGAAGTGCGCTCCCTCGCGGCGACCCTCAGAGCACAGGACGTCGAGGCGGTCGCTGTCTCTCTGCTGCACGCCTACGCAGACCCCACGAACGAGGCAGTCGTTACTGAGATCCTTCGAGAAGCACTCGACGTCCCAGTTTCGGCCTCCCACGAGGTGCTCGCAGAATTCCGTGAGTACGAGCGTACTTCGACGACAGCCGTCGACGCCTATGTTCGCCCGGCGATCGACAGCTACGTCGGCCGACTGGTCGAAGAAGCGCACGTATCAGGGATCCCTGCGCCGAAGATTATGCAGGCCAACGGCGGGATCGCCGATCCCGAAACAGTCCGTAAACACGCCGTGACGACGACGCTTTCGGGCCCCGCAGCCGGCGTGGTCGGCGCTGCGGCGACCGTCGACGACACCGACGTCGAGGGACTCGTCACGTTCGACATGGGCGGGACCTCAAGCGACGTTAGTCTCGTTCGGGACGGCGACGCAGAACGAACAACCGACTCAGAGATCGCGGGCATCCCGATCCGCACGCCGATGGTCGACGTCAACACCGTCGGCGCGGGCGGCGGCTCAATCGCCTGGGTCGACACGGGTGGTGCGTTGCGTGTCGGCCCTCGATCTGCGGGTGCCGACCCTGGCCCCGCCTGCTACGGCCGTGGGGGAACGAATCCGACAGTGACCGACGCCAACGTCGTACTCGGCTACATCGGTGCCGAGACGGCCCTCGGCGGCGAGATGACGCTCGACGTCACAGCCGCCCACGATGCGCTCGAGGCACTCGCCGCGGAGGCGGGACTGGCAGGCGCACTCGAGGCGGCCCAGGGCGTCTACCGCGTCGCCAACGCGACGATGACCCGGACGATCCGATCGGTGACCGTCGAGCGCGGGCACGACCCACGCGAGTTCGCGCTCGTCGCCTTCGGCGGAGCCGGCCCAATGCACGCGACAGCACTCGCGGAGGCACTTGATATCGACCGTGTTGTCGTTCCTCGACCCAGCGGTGTACTTTCGGCGTTCGGGCTGTTGGCGGCCGACGAGAGCTACGACGCCGTGCGGACAGTGGGTGTTGAGCTGTCCACGGCCGATCGCGACCGACTCGAGCGTGTGTATGACGATCTCGTTTCTGACGTCCTCGCAGACGTTTCAGACCGCGATGCGGCGGTCGTTTCCCGTGCGGCCGACTGTCGATACGCCGGGCAGAGCTTCGAGTTGACTGTTCCTGTCGACGAGACGCTCGACATGTCCGCAATTCGAGAGCGATTTCAGGCGGCCCACGATCGGGCCTACGGCTACACGATGCAAGCGGAGATTGAGGTCGTCAATCTGCGAACAACGGCGACGGTCGAAGGAGCCGAACCGGTCGTCCGTCACGACGGCAATGGAGACGCCGTACTCGGCAGTCGCAACGCACACTTCCCGGACGTCGGTCCCAGAGAAACAGCGGTGTACGATCGCAACCGCCTCGAGAGCGGAACGACGATCGCCGGGCCGGCAGTGTTAGAACAGCCAGAGAGTACGACCATCATGCCACCCTCCTGGGAGGGTGACGTGCTCGCAGACGGAACGCTCGTTATGCGCCAGGAGGAGAGACCCGACCGATGACGAACACAACCGACGATCAAATCGATCCGATCACGCTCGAGGTATTGCGTAACCAGTTCGAAAGCGCCGCCGAAGAGATGGGACAAACCCTGATCCGTGGGGCGTACTCACCAAATATCAAAGAACGGCGAGACTGCTCGACCGCGCTGTTCGACGCTTCCGGCCGGATGATCGCTCAGGCCGAACACATCCCGGTGCATCTTGGCGCGATGCCACAGGCCGTCGACGCTGTCAAAGCGTACGATCCTGAACCGGGCGATGTCTTCGTGCTCAACGATCCCTTCAGCGGTGGCACCCACTTGCCGGACGTGACGATGGTCTCACCGCTTGCACCCGATGGTGAGATTGTCGGGTACGCTGTCTCGAGAGCCCACCACGCAGACGTCGGCGGGATGACTCCCGGAAGTATGCCCGCCGGTGCACGCGAGATCTATCAGGAAGGGCTTCGCATTCCACCGACTCGCCTCGTTGAAAACGGTGAGGTGCGCGAAGACGTCCGCTCGCTCGTGCTTGCGAACGTGAGAAATCCCAGCGAACGAAAGGCAGATTTCCGTGCGCAGCTGGCAGCAAACGAACGCGCTGAGGTCCGCCTCGCTTCGCTGTTCGACGAACACGGGCGCGAGACCGTCATCGACGGTTTCGATGCCTTGATCGAGTACTCTCGCGAGCGGATCGCCCGCGAGATCGAGGCGCTTCCGGATGGAACGTACAAGGCGAGGGACGTCCTCGAGGGTGACGGGCTCACAGACGAGGACATCGAGATCGCCGTGACCGTAACTATCGACGGCGACACGATCGATGTCGACTTCACCGGAACGGCCGACCAGGTCAGCGGCAACCTCAACGCACCCATTGCGGTCGCGATGAGCGCAGTCTACTTTGTCGTCCGCTGTGTCACAGATCCTGAGATCCCGCCGAATCACGGCTGTTATGAGCCCGTCACAGTCGAGGCACCGAACGGATCGTTGCTCAATCCCGAACCACCGGCGGCGGTCGTCGGCGGGAACGTCGAGACCAGCCAACGGGTCACCGACGTTGTCTTCACAGCGCTCGCAGCGGCTGCCCCCGGCCGCGTTCCCGCACAGAGTCAGGGCACGATGAACAACCTGACGATCGGCGCACGGGACGGCTCCTTTACCTACTACGAGACAATCGGCGGTGGCTTCGGTGCGCGTGCAAACAAAGACGGGATTGACGGCGTGCAGGTCGGGATGACGAACACGCTCAACACGCCCATCGAGTCGATCGAGACGGAGTACCCCTTGCGGGTCGAACGCTACGCGTTCAGGCCGAACAGCGGCGGTCGCGGCCAGTTCCGTGGCGGGCTCGGCATCGAGCGAACCGTTACCGTCGAGCGGGACGCGACGATTTCGCTTTTAACCGAACGCCGTCGCCACGCGCCGAAAGGCGTCGACGGCGGCAAAAACGGGGGGCTGGGAGCGAATCTGATCGACGGCGAGCCGGTCCCGGCCAAGACGACCGTCGACGTCGAGGCAGGGACCACAGTGACGGTCAGAACGCCCGGCGGCGGTGGCCATGGCGACCCCAACGATCGTAACGAAAAGGCGCGGGCGGCAGACCACGCAGACGGAAAGCGAACCGAAGGTGACCAATGATCGACGACGACTCACGGGGTCGACTTGGCCTGGTGATCCCCTCATCAAACACGACCGCCGAGGTCGAATTTTCCCAATACACCCCCGAAGGAGTCTCGGTTCACGCGGCGCGAATGCCGCTCGAGTCAGTCACGGTCGACGAGCTCGATTCGATGAGCGCGGACGCGACTCGGGCCGCCGAGCTGCTGGGGCACGCCAACGTCGACGTCGTCGCGTACGCCTGTACGACCGGGAGCCTTCTCCACGGCCCCGGGTTCGACGCCGAGTTGGAGGAGACGCTTTCGGCCGCAGCCGGTGTTCCAGCAGTTGCCACGGCCCGCTCGGTCGTCCGGGCTCTCAACGCCCTCGGAGCCGAACGAATCGCTGTCGCAACGCCGTACACCGCTGACCTCGATGAGCGAGAACGAGACTTCCTCGAGGCCGCTGGCTTCGAGATCGTCGCGATGGACGGCCGCGCGATCGAGGCGAACACGGAAATCGGTGCGCTCGGACCCGGCGACGCACACGACCAGGTGGTGACACTCTCCGAGACGGCCGAACGTGTCGATGCTATTTTCATCTCCTGTACGAACTATCGGGCTATCGATGCGGTCGAGTCCCTCGAGTCAGAACTTGCGATCCCGGTGATAACTAGCAACAGTGCGACGCTATGGGATGCGTGCCGCGTCTCGTCGATCGCCACGGACGGAGCAGGTTTATTATTCGATCACCAACAAGAATAGCCGACCACAGATCGGCTAACCCGTGGCGTTTGTCGTTCCTGTAGCCTCCATCACCGAGCCCAAACGGTTTGGCTGACAACCGGTTCTGGCTGGCGACCGAATCGAAACCCGAGTCGTGGACACAAGGAGCCGCCGACAGTTGCGGGGGAGAGCGGTTTGATTTTCAGTGTGTCGAGCCACCGTCGGGGCGAGCCGGAACCGACGGTGCTTCGACAGCTCTCGCGGTGGGCGTCTCAACGTCTACGGTGTCAAATCGATCGAGCTCTGTCTGTAGTGTCCCGGTTTTTTCACCGAGTGCGGTGAGCTCTTCGCGCATCTCTGCGATCGCCTGGGCGGTCTGTTCGGAGGACGCCGCAGCCGCATCGCTCTCGTCGGCGATGTCACGTGCCTGTTCAGCGACAGTAACGATCGCGTGTGTCACTTCTTCGGCAGTCGCGGCACCGTCGTCGGTTGCGCGGGCAACCTCCTCCATCGATACTTCGAGCCCTGACATCGACTCTGCAACGGATTCGAAGCTCTCTCCAGCATCATCGACCGATCGGCGACCGTCGTCGATTAGCGATCGGAGATCGTCGATGTCGTTTCGGACGCCTGTCACCTCCTCGAGGGTTCCATCGACATCGCCACGGATCGTGGCCGAGTGATCTTGGGTCTGGTCAGCGAGCTTCTTTACCTCGTCAGCGACAACGGCGAATCCGTCGCCGGCGCCGCCCTCGCCCGATCCGCTCGCGCGTGCAGCCTCGATATTTGCATTTAGTGCGAGGATGTTCGTCCGTTCGGCAATATCGTCGATGAGTGCTGCCGCGTCCGACACCGAATCCATCCGGGTGTCGACCGCCTCGATCAACTCGACGAGTGCACTCACGTGAGCGTCGACATCGTCCATCACGTCGATCGCTGCCTGGATCCGTTCTGTTCCCTCGTCTGTGATATCGGCCGTACGGCTGGACTCTGCGGAGACCTCTTCAGCGCTGGAGGCAATCTCTTCGATCGCCGCCGAGAGGTCACTCATCTCGTCGCTCGCGGATTCAAGTCCCTCGACCTGTTCGCGGAGTCGCTCTGAGAGTTCGCGGACGTCTTTGGCCTGTTCGCGCTGTGTGTGTTCGAGCCGTTCGGCGCGACCGCGAGCCGATTCGGTGGTCGATTCGACGCTGTCGGCAAACCGACGAAGCTCGGTAATGACGGTCGAGAGATCGTGGGTCATGTCGGTGTACGCACCGCTGACCTGCTGCATTGCGTCGATGTCGCTGTCGCGTGGCGGACTCTGTGTCAAGTCACGGTTTGCGACGGCCGATAGGGCGTCAGCCATGATCGCCGCCTCCGTCTGGAGTGTCTCGTTGAGCGCACTCATCCGTTCGCGCTGGGCTTCGGCCTCCTCGCGAGCGGCGGCGACCTCCCGCTGTTTCGCTTCGAGCGCTTCGATGTCTGCGACGCGATCGTCCAGATCGCTGTGGGTCGCTTCGAGCGACTGCCAGTTGAACAAGATTGCGATCGCCAACCCAGAGACGAACACGGCGTGAATGAGCCCCCAGATGGCCGGATTCTCGATTGCCGCGGGGTGATTGAACACCGCAAAGTGTCCGAACAGCCCGAAGATGCTGTGTTGTGCGGCAACGTAGCCGATCGAGACGGCAAACGGCACCCAGTCTTCATACAGTGCAACGACGCCAACGCCAACGAAGTACAGGAAGTGCGCTTCGATGAATCCGCCCGAAAAGTACGCCAGCACCGCCGCACAGGTCATGAATCCAAGCGACGCGAACGTCGATCGAACCCGCCGTGGGAGTACCGGGATCGCAGCTCCTACGACGAGCCCAGCGATGATCCCCACGCCGGCGATCGCGTTGACGAGCGGGATTACCGGGAACTCAGCTCCGGTTACGGGTTCAACCCCGACGAGTCTACTCAAGAGGAACAAAAACGGGATGTGCAGGGCGATGACTGCCAGTATGACTCGATGGCGCGTCTGAAACGATGCGTCAGTGATCCGTGTTCCATCCGGAATCTGTCGGAGAAACGTGCGCAGCTTTCCCATTGATGGCTCAGTTGCGGTGGCAGGTTCACTCATAAATCAATTATCGGTGAGTCCGTCGGCGGGTTATATATATGCGCGGTTGTGTTTATCAGATCTGATAGATGTCCTCGCAGTAGCTCGAAACGCAGGACTGACGGCCTCGATCGGTTCTGTCTGTTCGAAGAATCGAAAAACCGCTCAAGAATCAAATACCATAACCCAAGCAGGTGCGACTGAGTAACATACTTGTATATCGTCAATTTATTTATCGTAATGATACACACGGTGGCGCGGATCGGGACTCTGAGAGACGCTTCGACAGATGGTGGGCTGATCCCCGGGAAATGAGCTGATGAGCCACCCGACCAGCTTCCGGCATGCGCTTTGGGATGGCCTCCGGACGATCTATCGAGGTATCAGACGGACTGTCGCTACCGCTACCGAGCACAGCGGACCGGCGTTTGTAGTGTCGGCGAATCTCACTGAGGTGGAGGCTGCGCTCGGTCGACAGTTCTTTGCGCCAAACTGGGCGTTCTCGTACAACAAGCGGGGCGAGGACATGAACCTCGCACGGGTCGAACACAACCGCCGTGAGATCCACCACCACGAGTACGTCTGGTGGCAGACACACGTTCGTGGCTGGACCCAGGATGATGGATCGGTTCGACTGCGATCGCACTACGAGCTAGAGCCGACGGCATACGATCAAGACCACATTGACGGAGTCGGCCTCGACGTTGACGCGGGTACCGATACTCTCGCTGAGGTGCTGGACGAGGAGGGGCTGTCCTACGAGTACTACGAGAATCTGCCCGCCGGTGGGCTGTCGAGATGAGTACCTCCTCGTGAATTTCTGCGGTGAAACATTGAACGCGACGAGATTACACGGTGATATTTTTCGCGGTGAAATCAACCGGAAAACTCGATCGATCGAGACCACTAGGTAGCTTGCTTCGCTGGTTGGTGTGACAACGGGCGGAATCGAACCTCACTCCCCACTTGGTTTGCTGGTGGGTGGGTTCGATCGGAATCGGACTGCACCCTCCGGTTCGGTTGCTGGTGGGTGGGTTCGGGCGGAATCGAACCTCACTCGCAGCACAGCTGCTCGCTGGCTCGATTCCGCCCTCACAGTAACTCACACACGGCTCGCTTCGCTCGCCGGTGTGAGTGGGTTCGGGCGGAATCGAACCGCCGATCTCGTCCTTGTAAGGGACACGTCATAACCACTAGACCACGAACCCTGTACCCGTCGTACCCCGTCCGAAGGAATAACGCTTTCTTTCTCCCCGGCCGAAACCGACAGCAGCGAAACCGCTATCCGATCGTCGGCCCTCAAACCGACCGTGAACGCGCGCCAGACGATCGTCGCATTCCTCCTCATCGCCGCGATCGGTGGCTACGCCGCCTACAGCCTCGGGTTCATCGCCGGCGGCGACTACGAGTTGACGACCGTCGAAATCGAAGACAGCGAAACCGGCGATCGCCTCGCAACAGTCGACGCCCGAGTTGCTGACGACTTCGCGAAGCGCTACACGGGATTGAGCGACACCGCGGCACTTGAGGAAAACGAGGGCATGCTGTTTGTTCACGACGAGACTGACTCACACACGTACGTCATGCGAGACATGGACTTCCCGCTCGACATCATCTTCATCGACGCCGACGGCCAGATCACCGAGATCCACTCCGCGCCGACAGAGCCCGACGCCGACTCGTCGACCGAGTACCGTGGCGAGGGAATGTACGTGTTGGAAGTGAACGAGGGCTTCGCCGAGGCCCACAATGTGTCGGTGGGCGATCGCGTCCAGATCGACCTCGACGAGCGACGTGACGATCGATAGCGCTCACCGGCCGTCTCGCTCATCACGTAACGGCAATTGTGTCCGCTTCTATTTCGATTCGAAGCGAATACTCTTGCAGGAGAGGCGCTAAACGGGGTATAATGAGTAGCATCGACTGGGAGAAGGATGATCCGTTCGAGGATCAGCGCGAGTCGGTCGAAAAGCCGATGAAACGGCTATTGTTCGAGTATGGTCGCCCGCACTGGTTTTCGGTCGCTGCGGGAATCTCCGCGAGTATCCTCGCCCGGATCCTTGACCTTCTGCCACCGCTTTTGCTCGGCATCGCGATCGACGGCATCTTCCTCAATAACGAGCCGTTCGCGCTGCCGTTGGTCCCTGCAGCATGGTTGCCGGCAACCGAATCCGAACAGTTCATGTTGACCGTGGGAATTATCGCTGGCTCGTTCCTCGTCGGCGCAGCGTTCCACTGGATCCGCAACTGGGGATTCAACGCGTTCGCCCAGAACATCCAACACGAGGTTCGAACCGACACCTACGACAAGATCCAGCGACTCGACATGGAGTTCTTCGCGGACAAACAAACCGGCGAAATGATGTCGATCCTCTCGAACGACGTCAACCAGCTCGAACGATTCCTCAACGACGGGCTGAACTCCTCGTTCCGCCTCGGCGTGATGGTCCTCGGGATCGCCGTCATCCTCGTCTCGTTGAACCCACAGCTGGCACTCGTCGCGATGTCACCGGTCCCGCTCATCGCCGTGTTCACCTACGTGTTCGTCAAGCGAATCCAGCCGAAGTACGCCGCCGTTCGATCGAGCGTCGGGAAGGTGAACTCCCGGCTCGAAAACAACCTCGGTGGGATCCAGGTCATCAAGTCCTCGAACACCGAGAACTTCGAATCCGATCGCGTCGACGACGTCTCACAGAAGTACTTCGACACGAACTGGGGGGCGATCGCGATCCGGATCAAATTCTTCCCCGGCCTGCAACTCATCTCTGGAATCGGCTTCGTGCTCACCTTCCTCGTCGGCGGCTACTGGGTGTTTACTGGAACCGGGCCCGGACCGTTCACCGGCACGCTCAACGAGGGTGCGTTCGTGACGTTCATCCTGTTGACCCAACAGCTCGTCTGGCCGATGGCCCAGTTCGGCCAGATCATCAACATGTACCAGCGGGCGGAGGCCTCCGCCGAGCGGATCTTCGGATTGATGGACGAAGAGGGGCGAATCGAATCCGAGACGGACGTCAACGATCTTTTCATCAGCGACGGCACCGTCACGTACGACGACGTATCGTTCAGCTACACTGACGGCGAGCAGATCCTCGAAGACGTGTCCTTCCGGGTCGACGGCGGCGACACGCTCGCGCTCGTCGGGCCCACGGGCGCGGGCAAATCGACCGTGCTCAAGCTGTTGCTCCGGCTGTACGACGCCGACGAGGGGACGATCGCGATCGACGGCCAGGACGTGACCGACGTGCGGCTGTCGAGTCTCAGACAGTCCATGGGCTACGTGGGACAGGACTCGTACCTGTTTTACGGGACCGTCGAGGACAACATCGCCTACGGCACCTTCGACGCCGACAAGGACGCGATCGTCGAGGCAGCCAAGGCCGCCGAAGCCCACGAGTTCATCACGAACCTCCCGGAGGGCTACGACACGATGGTCGGCGAGCGCGGCGTGAAGCTCTCTGGCGGCCAGCGCCAGCGCGTCGCGATCGCCAGAGCAATCCTGAAAGACCCTGATATCCTCGTACTCGACGAGGCGACCTCGGACGTGGATACCGAGACGGAGATGCTGATCCAACGCAGCCTCGACGATCTCACCGCAAATCGGACCACGTTCGCTATTGCTCACCGGCTGTCGACGATCAAAGACGCCGACACGATCGTCGTCCTCGAAGACGGCCAAATCGTCGAGCGCGGCAGCCACGACGCGCTGCTCGACAACGACGGATTGTACGCACACCTGTGGGGCGTTCAGGCCGGCGAGATCGACTCGCTGCCTCAGGAGTTCATCGAACGGGCCGCCCGCCGGCAGGCACGCACCGAAGTCGACGCTGACGACGACTGACCGCCACCGAGCGGCGAAATTGAAGTGCCCGCCGATCGATCGTCCTGTATGAAGCTGACAGAGGCGACGTGGACGGAGGTCCGCGACGCCGACCCAACTCTCGGCATGATTCCAGTCGGAAGCACCGAACAACACGGCCCACACGCGCCGCTGGGCACTGATCTGTTGCACGCCGAGTCAGTCGCCGAGGCGGCGGCCGACCAGTACCGCGAACAGACGGGTGAGTCGGTCGCCGTTGCGCCACCGATTCCGGTCGGTATCGCCGAGGAACACCGCCGTTTCGACGGAACGCTCTGGGTCTCTCCTGACACCTTCCGGGCGTACGTCCGCGAAACCGCCGCGAGCATGGCGTTTCACGGGATCGATCGGCTCGTCATCGTCAACGGCCACGGCGGCAACATTGACGCGCTGGCGGAGACCGCAGCCACGGTGTCACGCCACGAAGACGCCTACGCCGTCGCCTTCACGTGGTTCAACGCGGTCGGCGAGCACACGAAGCGGATGGGCCACGCCGGGCCGCTGGAGACGGGACTGTTGCGACATACCCATCCGGAACTGGTGCGAGAGGATCGCGTCGAGGAGGCGGCTGCGGACGGAAGCGATCGGTGGGGCGAATGGGTTGCTGGCGTCAATCTGGCACACGACTCCAGTGAGTTCACTGACTCGGGAGTCGTCGGCGATCCGAGTGAGGGTGATCCAGCACTGGGCGAAGAACTGTTAGGGAGGGCGGCTGACGCACTCGTCGAACTGTTAGCTGCGGTCGAAAATCGCGACGTCGATCGGTATCCGGTCGGGTGAGCGCACGCAGTATTACGCGTCGTCGGCGTCCGCCCCATCGGCGTGGGCCTCGTCCAATGCGCCCTTGAGCTGTGGCACGGTCCCCGCGAGCGTGGCGACCTGTTCTCGGGTCGTTTCGATCTGTTCGAACAACGACTCGACGGTCTCCAGTTCGGCTTCGAGGTCCTCTGCATCCTCGAAGGCGTCCGCACGCTCGCCGATCGCGTACCACTTTTTCGCCTGTCGAAGTTCGTCGGCGGCGTCGCCGAGATCGAGCGATCCCTTTAGCGCGTTTAGCGCACCCAACACGTTGTCGGCTTCGACGTCCCAGAAGTCCTCGGTCGTCGGCAGGGCGGCCTTCGCCGCGTCGAGGTGGTCCTCGACGTCGTCGCGCATCTCGTTGGCAGCCTCGCTGAACAGCTCGTCGTCGTCGAACGTCGCTTGGCTCATACGCGGGTATTCGACCGCTCGCCGTTTAAACCCGACCCCAAAAGCGAAAGTGAAATGTAGGCAATCGAGCCGAGAGGCCGCCTTTCGGACGCGGTCGACCGATCAGTTTCAGTTCGGTGCCTCGGCGATCATCGTGATTATTCTTCGACTGCAACGAGTTTCATCAACGGATACCCATCCTCCATTTCCATCCGCGTCCGAACGGTCGTTCCCTCGCGTTCAATCCGCATCTCGACCTCCATGAGTGAGCCAGTCAGTTCGGTGTAGCCGTTTTCGTGGCCGATCGCTGCCGCGACAGCCTCGTCGTCGATTTCGACGGTGACCGACGCACAGAACGGCTGGTTTTCGATCGATTCGGCCATCGCACGCTCGAGGCTTCGGGTACTGTCGGGGCTGACGGGCGTGCCCGCAAACTGGTGGTACAGCGATCCAAACTTGATTCCTGCTTCGAAACACGCCTGCTCGCGATCGGTTGCCATGCATGACGTTTCGCCTGAGGCGGTTAATTGGTATCGACACCGGGCAGAAATACATGTTTGTCAACATATACCGACGGAAACCGCGTCTTACTTACGCTCGCTCGACGGTTAGACGAACGAATGGATCGACCAGTCCTGCTCACCGGGGCCGGCGGACGCGTCGGACAGGCCATTTTGCAGCACCTCGGTGACGCGTACGACTGGCGATTGCTCGACCGCGAGCCCTTGACCGACGAGAAACTGCCCGACGGAGTCGATCGATCGGCGGTAACGGTCGCTGACGTCACCGATCGGCGCGCGATCAAAAACGCGATGGCTGGCGTGGGTGTCGTGATTCATCTTGCAGGCGACCCCCGGAAGACCGCGCCGTGGACGAGTGTATTGAAAAACAACATTGACGGCACGCAGGCGATCTACGAGGCAGCCCACAATGCGGGTGTCGAAAAGGTCGCGTTCGCCTCGTCGAACCACGCGGTTGGGGCGTACGAGACTGAGGAACGAACACCGGATCTGTACCGTGAGACCGATGAGTACCGTCTTGACGGCACCGAACTGCCCAGACCGGGCAACCTCTACGGCGTCTCGAAGGCGACAGGAGAGTTTCTCGGACGATACTACTACGACGAGTACGGCCTCTCGACGGTTGCGGTTCGGATCGGCAACCTCACCAAAGAACATCCGCCGCGGAACTACGAGCGCGGGCAGGCAATGTGGCTCTCTCACCGTGACTGTGCACACCTGTTCGAACGGTGTATTTTGGCAGACTACGGCTTCGAGATCGTCTACGGAATCTCTGATAACGACCGCAAGTACTACTCGATCGATCGTGCCCGAGAGGTACTCGGGTACGATCCACAGGATAACTCCGCGGCGTACCACCTCGACGGCACACCAAGAGAGCAGTGAGTCGAATCACCGCCACCGCTCAGAAGTCGTAGCTGACGCCAGTGAGCTCCGTAGAGACGTCCCAGAGCCGATCGGCGTCTGCCTCGTCGTACGATCGATCGCTTGACTCCTGTCTCGTCGGTGCGCCGCGCATGTTCAACAGCCCGCCGGGGCCGACGTACTCGCCGCCGGACAGTTCTGGATGCGTCGCGGCGTACAACAACGGCCACGCGCCCTGTTCGGCCGGTTGTCCGAAGAGCGCGTTTGCGAGGCCCATGAGCGCCGTCTTAAGCCGCGATCCCTCCATCTCTGGTCCTCGGCGCTGGAGATTCGTCGCGGCGTATCCGGGATGACAGGCCACGGAGATGGCGTCGGCACCGGCCTGCGTCAGGCGGCGATCGAGCTCGTAGGCAAACAGCACATTCGCGAGCTTGCTCTGGGCGTACGCGTCCCACTTGTCGTATGATTGCTCGCTGTGGAGGTCATCAAAGTCGATCGCACCGCGTTCGTGGACACCGCTACTGTGTGTGACGATCCGGCTCTGACCGTCGGTCTCATAGATTCGATCGAGGAGCAACCCAGTCAACGCAAAGTGCCCGAGATGATTGACCCCAAACTGGGTTTCGAAGCCATCTTCGGTCTCTCGGCGCGGAATCGCCATCACTCCCGCGTTGTTACAGAGGACGTCGATCGACGTGTCTTCCTCGAGAAGCCTGTCCGCGAACCGACGGATCGACTCGAGGCTCGCGAGATCGAGTTTACCGACTGCGAGGGACGCGTTCGGGATCTCCTCGTGGATCGATCGCACCGCGTCTTTGCCGCGATCGACGCTGCGACACGCGAGGATCACACGCGCGCCCTTTCGAGCAAACTCCTTGGTCGCCTCGTAGCCGAGGCCGCTGTTCGCGCCGGTGACAATGACCGTCTGATCGTGCATGTCGGGCATGTCCGTCGCAGTCCAGTCTGTGGAGGTCATACGATCAGTATGGGTGCCGAACGGATAGATCCCTCACTCGTCTGCGCTGTCGAACAGTCCCGAGACGTCGTCCTCCCTCGCGCGCCGGCGTTCAACGTGGCTTTTGAGGCGGTCGTAAACGACCGCGCGTCGATCGCGGTTGCGAATGAACTCGGTCAACAGCCCGGCGAACCGCGATTGCCCGCGATCGGCCTCTTCGGCCGCATACGTCCCCGCATCTTCGAGGATCGTTCGGTCGTACTCCCCCTCACCGGCGATCGTGGCCGCGGCGATCGTCAGTTCAGGAATTCGCAACGTCGAAACAGTTACCACGGTGCCTCGGTGGCGTAGCTTTGGCGGGGGTTGTCGTTCGATCCGCTCGGGATCCCTCTCAAGTGCGCGGAGAATCGACCGCACGCGGGCAACGTCAACGCCGCGATACTGCTCGCCGAGCGGCTCGAGATAGCCGATCGCGCTTGAACAGAGACCGACACAGCCGCTCCAGTTTCGCGATCGGGCGTGGTGAATTGCCGCAGTGAACTGGATGAGCCCGTGGAGAAGCCGCTCGTCATCAGTCCCAGAGTCAAGTTCGAGCCACCGGTCCTCCCAGGCATCGTGGGCGGCGTGGAACTCGCCGGCATTGTAGACGGCGATCCCTGCCCGAAGCACGTGGTCCATGGCTGTCTGAAGGGCGACAGCGTGGAAAACAGCGGCGGTCGGGCTCGTTGTGGCGATCGTCCAAAATCACGGTTCGATCGCTCAGTAGTCGATCGCTCACTGCGTTCGCTCTCTGCTCAAATCTCCTGGAGTTTCTTTCAACACGTACCGCTCGCTCCGCTCGCGGCGTTGTGTTGAAAGAAACGTCCTGACGGAGATTTGAACTCCGGTCCCTGGCTCCGCAAGCCAAGAGGATAGTCCACTACCCTACCAGGACTCAGTCATGAGTACCCGGCACCGACATAAGACGGTTACGGTCCGACGACTGTGTGCGCTCGATCGACACGCTCATTAGAGAATCTGGGCCGTGTCGCGGCGAATGAGACAAACGGTCATTTGTGTGTACGCGAGCTTTTCATGCTCAGGAAGCGACAGGGTACGTATGAACTATCCTCGCCGATCGGTCCTCCAACGCGCTGCGATCGCCCTCCTGATCAGCTCAGTGGCGGGCTGTCTCACACGGTCGGGTCCCGGAGGCCCAGATGATGACGGCTCTGGCTCCGACGATACCGGGAACGATACGGACGACTCAGACGGTACAGACGATTCAAACGATTCAGACGATTCAAGCGATCCAGGCGATTCGGACGATTCGGACGATTCGGACGATTCGGACGATTCAGACGATTCAAGCGAGCCCGACATCACCGTGGAATCGTTCCAAACGAGCGACAGCTGTCAGAACCCCGAATCAGCATCGATCGAGTGGGACGACGATTCGATCGCGATCGAGGGGTGCATTGTCGGCCGAAACGGCTGTGCAGACGCCCGGCTTGTCCCACTCACGCAAACTACGGCGGACGGCACCCTCGATGTCGTCGTCGAAACGTTCGTCGATGCCGACGACGACGAGGTCTGTACGGAGGCGCTGATCAATATCAGGTACGAACTGCGGCTGCGTGTCCCGTCGTCGGGTGACCCAACGCGGATTCAGGTGACTCACGACGATGTGAACGGTCGATCGGTTGTCGCAACCGCAGACAGACCCTGACGGACAGTCCGGCGGTTCTTATGTGATCGCGGCACACCGGCAAATATGCGAGGCACAGCGACGATTGGGACCGCAGAAATTCGGGGCCATCCCGGCCAAGGACAACGTTTAACCGCAGGCTGGCCCTGCCACAAGCTACGAATATGGGAGCCATAGAGGACGCCTACGACGACCTCGACACCGACGTGTCGTTCGAGGAGTTCGCCGACGCAGTCGAACAGAAAGTCGAGGAGATGGCGGGGCTCGCCGACGAAGAAACCGCTGCAATGTTGATCGCTCACGAACTGAAAGATGAGCAAGTCAACGGTATCGCCGACATTGCCCCTGGGATGGACGACGTCAAATTCATGGGCAAGGTCGTCTCGATCGGCGAGTTACGGACGTTCGAGCGGGAGGGCGACGATGAGGACGGCCGCGTCGCGAACGTCGAGGTCGCCGACGAGACCGGGCGGATCAGAGTTTCGCTGTGGGATCAACTCGCAGTGGCCGCGGTCGGCACCGACGACGAGCCAGGGCAACTGGAGATCGGCCAGGTCCTCAGAATCGCCGGACGACCGAAAGACGGCTACAACGGCGTCGAGGTGAGCGCCGACAAGGTCGAACCCGATGAAGACGCCGAGATCGACGTCCCCGTAATGGACACCTACCGTATCGAAGACCTCACGCTTGGCGCCTCGGACGTGACTCTGAAGGGTAAAATCCTCGATGTCGACACCGTCCGAACCTTCTCGCGAGACGATGGCTCCGAAGGAAAAGTTGCGAATATGACCCTCGGTGACCCGACCGGCCGCGTTCGGCTCACGCTGTGGGACGACAAGGCCGATCGCGTGGACGATTTCGACGGCGGAGAGTCGATCGAAGTCATCGACGGCTACGTCCGCGATCGCGATGGAGATATCGAGTTACACCTTGGCTCCCGCGGGACAATCGAGCGCCTCGAAGAGCCGATCGAGTACATCCCTGAAACGACCGACATCGCTGCCCTCGAAATTGGCCAGACCGTCGACATCGCTGGGGGCGTAATCGAAGCCGATCCCAAGCGGACGTTCGATCGCGACGACGGCTCGGAAGGGCAGGTCAGAAACGTCCGAATTAAGGACGACACCGGCGACATCAGGGTTGCGATGTGGGGCGAGAAGGCTGACGCGGATATTGATCTGGCTGACCGTGTCGTCTTCACCGACGTCGAAATCAAAGAGGGCTGGCAAGACGACCTCGAGGCCTCGGCAGGCTGGCGATCGGCCGTGAGCGTCCTCGAGACGGAATCAGCTACGGGCGAGTCAACAGCGACGTCAGGGTCACAAGCCAGTGGCTCCGACGACGTCGGATTAGACGCGTTCGAAAACGGCGACGGGGCTGGCGGCTCGACAGATGCCGCGTCGACACCAGCAACTGAGGAGCGTGAGGATGCCGGTGCTGTCGCCGCCGAGGCGATCGAAATCACCGGAACGGTGGTTCAGGCTGGCGACCCGGTCGTGTTGATGAACGGCAACGAGACATGGAGCGTCCATACCGACGAGTCTGTCCGCCTCGGCGAGGAGGTAACGGTTCGCGGGCTCGAAGAGGATGGGACAATCGAGGCCGAAGACGTCTTTTGAGAAACTGCGGCGGCGCAACGGAAAGGATTATACGCCGATCGAACTCGTATGTGCGTATGAGCGTTGAGTTGCCGTTCGCGCCCGTTGACGCGATCATCCGGCGCAACGCCGGATCGCTTCGGGTGAGTGCCGGCGCCGCCGAAGAGCTTGCGCGCCGGATTCAACGTCGGGGTGCGTCTCTGGCCCGTGAAGCCGCTGCGGTTGCCGAAGCTGACGGCCGAAAGACGCTGATGGCGAGCGATTTTGGCGTCGAGCAAGTCATTGCCCGTGACGAACTCGAACTGCCGATCGCCCCCGTCGATCGGATCGCGCGACTCGACATCGACAATAAGTATCGGGTGTCAATGGAGGCACGGATTGCCCTCGCAGACATCCTCGAAGACTACGCGGACAACGTCGCCCGGGCGGCAACAAAGCTCGCACATCACGCGGACAGACGGACTGTACAGGCCGAAGACATTGAGACGTACTTTTCACTCTTTGAGTAATGCAGTTCGGATACAGCGACCTCTGTCTGGCACACGATCCCGGTGAGCGCCATCCAGAATCAGCCGATCGGCTCCGCGCGATCAAACGCGGGCTCCAGAAACGTCACGGCGTCTCCTATCACGACGCGGACCGCGCAGACGCGAGCATGGTGAAGGCAGTCCACGAGGCCGAGTACGTCGACGAAGTCGAGGAGTTCTGCGCATCCGGCGGCGGCAGTTGGGATCCGGATACGATCGCCGTCGAGAAGACGTGGGAAGCGGCGCTACAGAGCGCGGGCTTGGCACAGTGGGCCGCGATGGAGGCGCTGAATGGAGCTGACGGGCGTCAAACGCCGTTCTCGGTCGGTCGACCGCCGGGACATCACGCGGTCGAGGACGATGCCATGGGATTTTGCTTTTTCAACAACGCGGCGGTCGCCGCCCAGGCAGCGATCGACGACCACGGTGTCGATCGGGTTGCGATCTTTGATTGGGACGTCCACCACGGCAACGGTACCCAGGACATCTTCTATGACCGCGGCGACGTGTTTTACGCGTCGATCCACGAGGATGGACTCTACCCGGGAACCGGTGACAGCGACGAGATCGGAACCGGAGATGGTGAGGGAATGAATCTGAACGCGCCGCTGGCCGCTGGTGCCGATGATGCAGACTTTTTGTACGTCATCGATGAGGCGATCGCGCCCGCGCTGGAGGCCTTCGAGCCCGAGTTGCTCATCATCAGCGCGGGATTCGATGCCCATCAACATGACCCAATCTCGCGGATGCGGGTCTCGACAGAGGGATACGCACTCATGACTGAGCGGATGCAGTCGCTGCAGGCGTCGCTCGATATGCCACTGGCGTTTGTCTTGGAGGGTGGGTACGGTCTTGACACCTTGTCGGAGGGTGTTTCGATCGTTCACGAGACGTTCGATGGCCGCGAACCGATGCCGTGTGAGGATGATCCCACTGACAAGACCAAGGCGATCGTCTCGGAGCTACGCACGGCTCTCGATCTGTAGCGACCAAGCTGTTAGTGACCGACGGGTGCCACGATCAGGGCGTCGGTTCGAAGTACTCCCGAAGCGCTCGACCGAACGGCTCACAGAGTGTGGTAAGCTCATCGCCCGAGCGGATGTCGTATCCGGATTCAAGCGCAGACTCGATGTGCGTCCCCAGCCCGACCTCGAAGATCTGATCGCTCTGGAGGAACGCATGGGCGTCGGTGAACTCACGAGGCCGTTCGACGACGTAGTGATCGCCATCGAGGAACGGCCCGTAGACGTTGTCGTTTGACTCGTACGCAGTGGTGAATCCCTGGGCGTGGGGCTTTACGTGGACCGGCGGTCCCTCGTGGCGTTCGATTGCAGGAAGTGTGTCAGTTTCGAGTTCAACGAGGATGACCGCTTGGGCGTCTGCAACGGTCGTCGATCGACAGACGCCGAAGCCGCGGCGATCGAGCTCTGAGACGAGCCCGCGGCGTGATTTGCGCAGCTGTGGATACAGTTGATCCTCGACGATGTCTGGTGTCTCGAAGACGATCGCCAGGACCGCTGTTTCGCGGCGACGCAGATGCGCGTCGAGTTCGGCGGGTGAAAGCGGCTCGACCGGGGGTGGAAAGAACAGTTCGAGCTGCGGATCCGCGCGGAGTTCTCGGGCGTAGTGTTGGAGCCGTGCGACGTTCTCCGCGGAGACAACCGCGGCAACGTTGCGATCGGAATCCGTGGGGTCGATGACGACGAGCGGGTCGTCGAAGTGACTCGTCCCGTGGGATTCGGGGTCGTAGACGACTGGCGGTCGCCACTCCGCGGCTGCGTCGATGAGCGGCGCAAAGCCACCGTGTTCGACGACGAGCAACTCGGTCAAATAGCCCGAGAACCCCTGGGTTTTGAGATCGCTCCCGTAGACGCCGATTCCCTTGAAAAACCGCTTGCAGACCCGGACTGCCTCCCGGAGCTCGTCGGTCAGCCGGGCAGAGAGGTACTCGTTGTGAAACGGGGTTCGATCGACCGCCGAAACCAATCCAGACGCGTCTTCGACGGCATAACACGGGACGAGATCGATGTCGAACCCCTCGTACGTTCCGGTGACGTACGGGTGCTCGGCGTACTCCTCGTGCCCGTCGGGCAACACCGTATGGCCGATCTGTAGGCCGTAGCTTTCGAGGTCGTCACGATCGAGTTCCGGCGGGAATCGAACGAAGAGATCGATATCCCGATCGCCAGCGAGCCATGTCCCTCGGGCAGTGCTCCCGACGCGGGTGATGTCCGCATCGACGGGCAACGCCGAAATTGCCCGGACGGCCGCGTGCGTCAACTCGGCGGCGACGCGATCGAGGCGATCGCGTTCGTCGGCATCCGGTGAGACGCGATCGAGAACGGTCTCGTGGACGCGATCGAGGGAGTCCATACTCTCGATTTCTGTGGCGCGTGTGAAAGCGTGTCGCTTCCGTAAGGCGAAAACGAAAGCCCTAATTATACCACGGCGAAACGAACGACTGCGAGCCGTCGTAGCTCAGTTGGTAGAGCACCTCGCTGTTAACGAGGTGGTCCCAGGTTCGAGTCCTGGCGACGGCGTCTCTGTGATCTGATCACTGAGCGAACGCGTTGCCGTCATCGGCTCCCGATAGGCTCAATAGGCGGCATCAAAAATGTGGGGACAACGGGCCTTTAGCTTAGTCTGGTTAAAGCCCCCGGCTCATAGTTCCGCCGGCACGCGATCGGTGGAATGAGACACCGGGTGATCACCGGTTCAAATCCGGTAGGGCCCATCGGTTCATCTCACGATTTTAATTCGATACTGAACAGCTGTATTAACGTCCCTATCCCGAATATTCGGGCATTTCAGGGAATCGAGCTAACCCCTCGTGAGTGGTATGTCGACCGATCGCCGGTCGCAGACCTCTCACTGCTTGCGGATTTCCAATTCGGATCGAGCCCGTCGAGGTGGTCCCTGTGAGTTACCTCGGCGAGTATACCGTTTCCAAGCTACGGCCGTACGGGAATCTCTCAGTCACGATTCGCGGCAACCCGTTCGATCATATCGAGGTTACCCACGGTGATCCGATCAAGATCCTTGATCTCGGCAGTTCCGTCTTCGTTGTTCCCGGCCAGTATCACACAGCAGCGACCGTACTCGCCCGGTACAAGGTCCACAGGGTAAGTGAGGGTCTGCTTCAATCGCAGCTTTTCAAACCGGCTCTAGAGCCTCTCGGTGTCAAAGCGGGCGACGTGGTCGAAATATACGATCGACACGTTGGGATTGAACTGTTCAGGGGTGAGCCATGAGTTCCTCTCTTGACGGGAACTCCGTTGATTCTGGTCCTTCCGACGATATGAGTCAGGATAGTGATTATTCTGAGGTTCTTGATGTCGATACATCATCGCCGAGGTGTCACACTAATCCAGACGATCAGCACCTCTACGTGTACGTATTCGGAGATGGACGTGTCGACGTTGTTCATCACCGCCGGATGTATCGACACGAGGAGACGAAATGGGATAGAAGCAATCCGACAACAGGTATCGCTCGTTCCCTGTTCAGCGTGCGAAGCTTTGCACAGCGTGAGGCAAGTCCGATCTCTGAGCTCTCTGTTCCGAATACAGAAAGCTCAGACCAGATTTCTTACAAATGTCGTCACTGTCAGGATCGGTGCATCAACGATGCGGATTCGAAACCCGCGAAAGCCAGATCGTGCTGGCCGTGTTTCCGCCTTCCTGCGCTCGAAGACCACGAGGATCGGCTTAATTCCGGTGTTGGGCTCAAACCCGCGAAGCGCATCGACTTCGATCCGCTCGAGGAGTACGAATTCGTTCGTCGTCACGCTACCCGCCCACCGCATCGAATCAGTGTCATCGCCCAACTGCTTCGTCACCAAAATACCAGCCACCTACCCACCACCCCACCCCGTCGACCTATGGTGGACGACTGGCTCGACGACAGTCCAAAGAAACCACCGCAAGACCGAGAGCCGGCAGCAGCCCCCCTGACATGGGGGGCTGACCCGGAAGCTCGGTCGCAGGGGCCGACCGAAGGGACGGCCCCAACGAGAGGCGGTGCGGGGCGATCTGCGTCGCTGTCTGCCAATAGAGCACCAAACGAGTGATTACGCCGGTCAAACCCGATGTCGACTGCGCTACAGGACGTATGGGGCTCTCAACTGCGGCCAGAGAGATGTAAAACTCCCACCTTAGTGCAGTACTTGGAAGATCTGGATCTTCTCGCGTACGGATACAGTTCGGCTGATCCAAAAGATGATCTCGAACTACGCGGGCGCGACAACGAACGTGTACGGCTGGTAAAGCGTATTTCTACGGCTCCTGAGGGAATAATGCTGAAAACCCTTGTTTCTGAGTGCATCAAAGGCCAGCCGGTCGGTCAATGCGAGCGTTTCGATGGTTCCGACCGTGATTACCAGTTTGTCTATCGGTTCGTCGACGATCTCGCTGAGCATGTTCCTGCACTTATCGAAAAACGCCAGACGGCAGGATCGACGATGGTCACCCCGACAATTCGGCTACTAGACTTGATATCAGAAGGCATTGCTCAAACAGCCGGTGCAAATGAGGAACTGGTCTATGATCGTGAATTCTGTAAAAACTACCTCCAGAGGGCTCACAGCGTCGATTCGTGGGGACAGGATTTACTTGAGGACTCTTTACATCGGTATCTCAAACGGATAGAAAACTACCAGCTCTTATTCGACGTCCACTTCTGCGGCCGACGAGGGGGGCAGACAACTCGTCGGATGACAAAGGAGTACAAAACTCGATTCAACAGTCAAGGACGCATCAACAAGACTTGGGCTCGATTCAACCAATCCCTCGAATACGCTTACGAGCACTACGAAAACGCGGTTCTGGTCACGCTTACTACAGACCCGGGCACCTACGACGATCCAACTCGACCGAATCCACGGTCGCTGTACGAGGGTATTGAGAATATCAATCCGAACTTTAACCGACTGCTGTCGTATTTTGATACTGACCCGTCAACTAAAGCCGATACGCGAAAGGAGAGCGTTGCCAGCTGGTCACCGTCTCTCGACGATCATGTAACGGGCCGGCCGCGTGAACGGCCTCCGTACCTCAAGGCTCTAGAATTCACTGAGAAGGGCTACGCACACCTTCACGTGCTCTTTTTCGACGTGCCGACACGCGAGAGTGATGGAATGCCGTTCCTGATCGACAAGGGCGAGCTATCAAAGAAGTGGAAGGACTACGGGCAGGGTCAAATCGTCGACCTGTATCCGTTGGTGTTCCGTGACGATCTCGATGACGTGGGTGATTTCGGTACCAAGAAAGTTGTCGACAGCGACGGCGAGGAGTACGACGTTCCGGTTTCGAGGGGTTTCGTCGACTGGTACCGCTACGGCGACCACGATCACGGCGAGGAGTGGGTCGAGGACAACGCCCGCTCGCACGAATTGATCGACTTCTACGACGACGATGACCAGGAAGACACACAGATGCGGAATAGGACAGCTGGTGCGTACCTTGGTAAGTATCTCTCTGCTACGTTCGGATCACTTCGAGCGGCCGCCTCTGAGTCTTTCGACGATGCTCGTGACGGATCGTACGCAGACAAGGCTGCGACGTGGAAACTTGGGATATACTGGGCGACTGGTCGGCGCTTCTGGTCGATCTCGAAGGATATTGAGAGGGGCATAGAACGGCCTGAACACGCTCGAGATGTAGATGTACGGCAAGCGGTTCGTGAGTTTTCAATTGATTCCATAGCGGCAGCTGCGGAAGGCCCGGTACTTGACGATCTCGCTCGACGGCAGTGGGACGATATCGACGATTTTCAGGAAGCTGTCGACGACGTGCTTGATGGGCTGGTTACTCCTGAGGTTGAATCAAGCTTACCGCCTTCTGCTGAATTTTATGCTTATATTGACTATCTTGGTTGTTACGCGTATTGGGATATGCCGCTGGAGAATGCTGTATCGAGTGATGTCGGACTTGTTGAGGATTACGTCGTTGATTCACCAACATCTGAGGAACCTGTGAAAATTGGTGATCGCCCGCCGCCAATTGTTCAAATGTGGAATGAATAATTCTATTCAAATTTTTGACTCTGACAAGAGTTGTGTACTAAATATATGCACATACTGCGCATAAATTATTCCTCATCTTGTTCAAAACCTGTAGGTCTTGGCCACCCTTTGTCCAATAGTGTATCACGATAGTCACTCGATACATCACCATGGCTTCCTACGCTGAGAAAAACCTTCTCCGCTTCATCGAAATACGCATCAGATTCTAATCTACTGAGTACATCACTATGTAGTACTTTATCCGGTGGTCCAGATGGTTTGTCATCAAATGGCCAATGACGAAGCAAACTTAGGAGGTAGTCCGGCGCATTTTCTGCGTTGGTTGTTTTGTCTTGTTCAAAAATTCTGGATACCCTTGTTGCAGAAGAAATCCCATCGCCACTTTCAGACTGCTTAATTTCTGCGTCAAGTAGTAACTCAATCACATGCATATCGAAATCCGATATTGAATTCGATATTTCTCTAAGGAACTGAGTCTTATTTCGTTTCATAAACGGTGATGACTTTTCAAATAGTTGATCAACTTTACCGACTTTATGTCCTACTGTCACCCATTTTGAGTAGTCTTTAGTATCAATATTAGAAACAATCTTCTGATCCTTTTTGACAAGCTCGAAACAATCGTCAAACAGGTCTGAGTTCCTCTCATCTATCGCATCAATAGAATTGTATGCAATCCCAATTATAGTGCTTATGTATGCAGATTTAACATCTCGATCTTCATCGTCGATGTTGGTGTCTAAGAACCTATATGCAATATCAACTTGAGCTGCGGGACCATATTTTTCAATAAGTGGCATCGCATCGCTTGGGTTCCTGCCACCAGATATTTTGTTATTTATTTCACGAAAGTCATGAATATTTGACGGGTAACGATTTGGATTATTTAGAGCTAACAGTGGACGAGGGTCTATTCCAGATGGTTCAAATGCTGGAGAAATATTAAAAAGATCCCACAGGATATGACCACGTCTATTGTCTTTATTCACCCACATTGATGCGTCAGTAACAAATGATCGAAGATCCTCATTTCTGCTTAGGAGTTTTATTAGTGATATTCGAAATAAAACATAATCATCATTCATAATTTTTCTGAATGATTCTGAATCACTAAATTCTTTATTCGTCATATACGATTCACCAAGATCTTTCATCCAGACAAGATCAGATAATGCGGATCGGATAATCCGTAGATTGGAGTCAGCGTGGGATACAGCAATTCTAGTAATATTAGTTATATCTTCTTTTTTCATTTGATGACCCAAATCCTCGGCAGTTATCTGAATTAATTTTGATACATTTGATCTGGATAAGGATGGTACTGGAATAACGATTTGAAAGGTTTTATTTAAAATATTAGGCTTAAGTTGTGCATCATCTTCACTTGTATCATCAAACGAGTCAACTATTTTAGGACCATCTATTGCCGTAACAAATGATACTGGTGTCTGATCACTATCCGGATCGAGATACGTCGAAAGAGCTGTAATCACTTCACGCATCTCTTTTTTATTACACCGATCTAGATCATCAATGAATACAACTAAATTTTTGTTTGATTTTCCTAGCTTTGTTATTAATTGTTCATATTTGTCTTCAAACAGGTCGATTTCGCTGATTTTTGGTTCTCTCACGTCATATGTGAGATCTTCAGATAAGATTGATACAAGATCATTTCTCAAATAAAATCCTAAGCTTACTATTATTGTAAAAGCAGCTAATTGTGCAAGAAGAGAGAATACTGCACCGATTATTCCCATGTCAAATAAATTAAATGCCAATGGAATCAACAATAATAGCCCAATAATTGTTAGAATAGGTATAATAAACTTGAATTGATTTGTTAAATTCTTGTATAGTTTGGTGATGAAATCAGATATACTTCTCGTTTGTTCACTTATTTGATCAAAGTGAAATTCGTCATTTGTAATTGGTTCTACTTCCTCTATTTCTCTTGAGGTGTTCTCGTAAACTGTTCTTAGAAATGTTCGACGGAGTGTTGTTTGATCCGGGCTGTATCTCCATGGTTCATACCACACAGCGATAGTTGAGGAATCCTGTTGAAGTTCACTATATGCTTTATCTAGAATTGTTGTTTTACCACTACCCCATGGACCGTTAATTGCGATTTGGATATTAGGATCACTATCAATTTCTTTCAAAAGAAATTCTGCAACCTCTTTTTGTCCAAATTCGACCTGATTTTCAGGTGATGAATCCCCGAGATCAGAACGTTTGGTAGACATTATTATGTAGTAATTGTGTTATTATATAGTAGTTTTGGGAGATATTTCGATAACTATTCATTCCATATTTTAAACAGTCACTTCAGAGTTCTGTTTAGATGGCTCTGTTGAAACCCTCTTCTTCACAGATATTATTGTCTGAAACAGCCGTTAGGTGAGGGATGCGTATTCAATTATATAAATATCTTTGCCAGTTCCTTATTTAGGGTATATTAATTTGGGCAAGTAACGAGAGGATTCCAAGAACTATTAGAACGACTGTAAGTGCCCTTGACCAGAATGTGAACGTCTCTATACTTTGCCTAAGTGCCTTAATTTCCAATTCAAGTCGCTGCTGTTGGTGAATTTGGGTTCTCATAAGAGCGTTGTTCACCACCGCTAAATGAGTTCCACTACCCTTGTGATCGGCTTCTCTCTCAGCTTCAGCCAGTATCTCCTCTCGGCTTTTTATATTGATCTCAGATTCGTCGTCTGGCATTTTCGACTAGATATTGATAGCAACTCACATCATAGTATGTGGTACCTGTCTACGCTGTACTGAACGATTCATGAATTCCCTGTACTGTCGGAACCAGGTCGAAATGTATCACTTGCTGAAGATCTCAACAGAGCCGTTTAGATATAATATAATTGATCCCTTCATCCGATATCTGATATTTCCCTCGATCTTTTTTATTTACCAGACCGCCAGCCTGTAGACTATTCAGTCGTCGAGATACGCCTTCACGAGATTTATTAATATTATATGCAATTATTGCGGGTGTCAAGACTAAATTTGAAAACAGCAGTATTTCCAAAATATGAATATCTAATTCAGTTGTCCAATCATATTCAAGTGAATTTTCGACCAAAGATTTGTGATGTCGAGTTAGTTCTCTTTCTTCTGGATCGTATACAATGATATTGTCCCCAGACATAGAGTGATCACTCATACGCACGTATACTCAACTCTACCTAAAAAATGGTATCCTGTGGTTCTCATCTTGATTCGTGTTTTTATCTCGCGGATACCATTTTTCGTGATCACCTTTTAGTGATAATATTTAAATAAGTAGGGGTAGTCATTCGATCTGCGGAGCTGCCCTGTAGGATACTGATGACTCTGGTCGGTTCGTGAAGAAGGCCGCGTTGCAGCGCGGCCCGTGGTGGTTCCCGTGATATCCATGCACGGAACCAAAACGGGGCCTAGGAGCCCCAGACGATCTGACGTAACAGCGGCGAATAATTCCAGCGGTACGTGCTTCTACTGCGGAAGCCATCCCGACGGGTTCGACGCATCCCGAGAGAAACCCACCTGTAGGCGGTGCGCAGGACTTCTGTCGACCGGCGACGGAGGTTCGTATGAGTAGCGACCTCGAACCCCTCGGGCCTGTCGAAGGGGTTCGAATGTACCTCGACGCTCGTAGTGATGAGCTAAGCGAGCATACGCTCGATGCGCAGCGGTACCGATTAGAAGCGTTTTGCCAGTGGTGCGATGAATTCGGCCTCGAAAACCTGAACGACCTTTCAGGTCGGGACCTGTACCAGTATCGTGTTTGGCGACGTGAGGGTAACGGCGAAGGTCGCGACGAGATCGCGACGGTCACCCTCCGTGGACAGCTGGCTACACTGCGCGCGTTCCTTCGATTCGCCGAGGAGATCGAAGCAGTTCCTGAGGGCCTGCGAAACGACGTACCGCTTCCGAGCGTCAGTGGTGGTGAGAACGTCAGCAATACGACCCTCGAACCCGAGCGCGTCGGGGAGATCCTCACCTTCCTGAACCGCTATCAGTACGCCAGCCGCAACCACGTAACGCTCCTTTTGATGTGGCACACGGGCGCGCGTGCCGGCGGGCTGCGCTCGCTCGATCTCGTCGACCTGGATCTCAGCGCTGACCATCCCGGTATCAAATTCCGCCATCGCCCAGAGACGGGTACGCCGCTGAAAAACAAAGAGCGGGGCGAACGGTGGAATGCGATCAGTCCGCGGGTCGCTCGTATCCTCGAGGACTACATCGACGGTCCGAGAGAGGACACGACCGACGAACACGGGAGAAATCCCCTCATTACGACTTCGTACGGCCGTGCTTCCGTGTCGACGCTTCGAGATACCCTGTATCGGGTAACTCGTCCCTGTTGGCGTGGTGCGGGTTGTCCACACGACCGAGATATAGAGACGTGCGAGGCAACACAGGCGGTTCACGCGAGTAAGTGTCCGTCTTCGCGATCACCGCATGACGTACGAAGCGGTCGAGTAACTGCGTACCGACGTGAGGAAGTCCCTCGTCGAGTCGTGTCGGACCGCTTGAACGCGAGCGAGGGAATCCTCGATGAGCATTACGACCGGCGCAGCGCACGCGAGAAAGCCGAACAGCGCCGCGATTACCTTCCAGACCTATGATGAACGCTTGCATTGAATCAACACGAATTCGTGAGAGTTACCCAGCTGGGCGCAACCTCCGCAGAGCGGTTCCGGTAGGGCCCATTCCCCGGCGAACGACAGTGAGCCGTGGGAATGGCAGACGGATTTGAACCAGACGAGTCACAGCCCGCGCAGCGAAGCGAGCAGGAATGTCTCGGCGAGGTTCAAATCCGGTAGGGCCTTGTACACTCGCGGCCAACGAGTCCGATCGTCCTGCCTGCCTTGACCGCGATCGCGCTGATCGACGTGATACCCAGCGGTTAAGTAACTCTCCGATGACCGTCGTTGCAATGACGACTGCGACCGCGTGGTTTCGGGATGCGGTGATCTATTCGCTCGACGTGAAGACGTTTAACGACAGCGACGGCGATGGCTGGGGGGATTTTCAGGGACTGATCGATCGGCTTGGCTACCTCGACTCATTGGGTGTTGACTGTCTGTGGATTCGCCCGTTCTTTCCGAGCCCGCTGCGAGACAACGGCTACGACGTTGCCGACTACTACGGCGTCGACGATCGCCTCGGAACGCTCGGTGACGTTCGAGAACTCGTTGATCGGGCCCACGATCGGGGGATTCGAATCCTCACCGACATGGTGTTCAACCACACCTCGTCGGAGCATCCGTGGTTCCAGCGGGCGCGATCGGACCCACACTCGCCGTATCACGACTACTATTTGTGGACCGAACACCCCGAGGAGGCGTTCTCACACCCGAACATCTTCCCCGATCGCGAGGACGGTGTCTGGACACACGACGACGTAGCGGGCAAGTGGTACTACCACCAGTTCTATCACCACCAGCCCGACCTCAACACCGCGAATCCGGCGGTGCGCGAGGAAATCTACGACGTGCTTCGATTCTGGCTGCAGATCGGTGTTGACGGCTTCCGGATCGACGCGGCCCACCCCATGTTGCACCCAAAAGGCCACAACGCAGTGACGCCCGACATCGGGATGGGTCTATTCGAGGAGATGAAATCGGTCGTCCGTGACGAACGCGAGGACGCCATCCTGCTGGCGGAGGCCGACGATCAGCCCGAGGTCCTCCGGGAGTACTTCGCCGACGGCGACGGTTTCGATATGCTGTTCGACTTCGTGACGAACCAGCATATGGCGTACGCGATCGCCGTCAAGGACATGTGGCCCATGTACCGCGCGAATGAGCAGCTTCCGGACCTCGGAGCGATCGGCCAGTGGGCGAACTTCCTGCGGAACCACGACGAGTTCAACCTCCTGAAACTGCCGGGTGAGGCGTTCGAACACGCACGGCAGTTCTTCGGCGACGACGAGGGAGACTCGTGGATCTTCGATCGCGGACACCGCCTTCGGCTCGCGGATCTCTACGCCGGTGATCACGATCGGATCGCGCTCGCACACAGCCTCATGTTCTCTCTCCGTGGGACGCCCGTGTTGTTATCGGGCGACGAGATCGGGATGGGTGCAGATCTCTCGTTGCCGGAACGCGAGTCGGTCCGGACGCCAATGCAGTGGTCTGCCAACGACAACGGCGGCTTCTCGACCGCAGCGCCAGAAGCGTGTTACAATCCCGTCATCGACGAGGGTGAGTACAGCTACGAGCAGCTCAACGTTGCCGAGCAACTCGCCGATCCGGGATCGTTGCTCAACCGGATCAAGGCCTTGATTGACGCCCGAACGATGTGTCCTGAAATTGGTTCAGGATCGTACTCGATCCTCGACGTCCCCCCGAAAGAGGTGTTTGTTCACCGTATGGACGCTCGCAACACGGTACTTATTGCTGCGCACAATGCCGCCACCGACCAACGAGAAGTTACTGTTCCGTTCGAGGTTCCTGCTGACGCTGCGACGAAGATTGTTGGTCCGGGATCGTACGCGATCGCAGATGGCACAATTCGGTTCGATCTCGGCGAGTGCGAGTACGTCTGGGTTCGCGGCGATACACGTGGCGAGCGGATACCGATGGGCGAAGCCTAAGTCAAAAAGTTATCAGCAGCTCAGTCGCTCTGGATCCGCGGCGCGAGCATGTAGGTCACGTGACCGAGACCCTCGGCGAACTCGTAGTGCAGTTTGACGGGGAACTCCTCGCCGAGGTCGATCGTCACCTCGGTGTCCTTTGGAATCGCCTTGTTCATATCTTTGAGGTAATCCAGCGAGAACAGCGAGTTTGCGGGCCCGGCGGTGAGGTCGATCAGATCGTCGCGTTCGAGCTTGAGATCGACGTCGTCGGTGTCACCCTGGGCTTCGATGTAGAACGCCTCTTCGGCCTCGTCGACGCGGAGCGCGATGTGATCGGACACCATGTCCGCAGCTTTGATCCCGCGATCGAGCTGTGCGCCCTCGACGACGATCGATGCTGGCAGATCGAGTTCGGGAATATCCGGTTCCTGTCGGATCGAATCGGGATCGATGAGTGCAAGCGTGTAGGACAACCCCTCCATTTCGATGTGGAGCTTCCGCGTCTCCTCGTCGAGTTCGAGGTGGACGAGGTCGCCGCTGTTCGCCATTCCGGCGATGTCCTCGAGTCGGCCGAGATTGACGCCGATAACGCCGCCGTCGGCCTCGTAGGACTCGAACGCCGCGGCGTCGAGCGTGAGATCGACCATGCCAACGTTGGCCGGGTCAACGGCTCGAATCGAGAGGTCTTCTTCGTTCAACCGGATCTTGCACTCGTCGACCAGCACGCTCACAGAGTCGAGCGCGTCCCGGAGCGTCGACGCGCTCACGATGGCCTTGAACATATACCATTCGCTACGTAATCACCCCCTAAAAATACACCCGATTCGGCCGCTTTCGGGACCGCGTTCGGCCGCCGCCGATCGTGTGGTATCGGCACTCGATGTTCGAGCCTGATCAGTCGAGTTCGGCGTCGACAACCGGACGGACGATTGCCTCGCCGGCTTCAAGTACCGCGGCGAGACGCTCGGGACTCGACGCCTCCGCGTAGATCCGAAGCTTTGGTTCGGTCCCGCTTGGCCGAACGAGCAGCCACGACCCGTCTTCGAGCAGGAGCTTGAAGCCGTCTTTTGTGACGATCGAGTCGATTTCCTTGCCGGCAACCGTTTCGGGCAGTGCTGCCTCGAGTGCGTCCAACACCGCACCCTTCGCGTTGTCGGGACAGTCGACACTGATCTTGTCGGCGTGGATCTCACCGTACTCCTCGGCAAGTCGATCGAGCCGATCGTCGAACGGCTCGGCCGCAGCGATCGCACCCGCAAACAGCGCCATCAACACACCGTCTTTTTCGCGGAGATGGCCACGAACGGAGAACCCACCTGACTCTTCGCCGCCGACGATGACGCCGTCGTCGTCCATCCCTTGGGCAACCCATTTGAAGCCGACGGGTACCTCGACGATCGACTCGCCGTGAGCCTCCGCGATCCGATCGAGCAGGAACGTCGTCGAGACGGTCCGGACTGCCCCGTTGGTCCCCTGTTCGGTTGTTGCCTCGCCATCGAGCAGCGCGTCGTAGAGGACAGCGAAAAACAGGTTCTCGTCGAGATAGCCCGCCTCGGGGGTACAGATCGCGATCCGATCGGCATCGCCGTCGTTTGCGACACCGAGGTCGGCATCGTGTTCCTCGACCGCGTCGACCAACTCGGCGAGGTTCTCTGCGCTCGGTTCGGGCGAGCCGCCGCCGAACGTCGGATCACGCTCACTGCGACGACTGATGACGGTCGCGCCCGCGGATTCGAGGAGTGCGTCGGTGACGCCGCGGCCGCTGCCGTGGATCGCGTCGTAGACGACGGTCAACCCCGACAGGTCGACCTCGCCGAAGTGTTCTGCAACGAGTTCGTGGGCGTGGTCGGCGTGCGGTTCGACTGGATCGACGCGAGTGACGCTCCCGCGTTCGGCTTCGGGCAGCAGATCGGGTTCGGCGAGGTTCGCCTCGATCGATTCGGTGACTTCTGGCAGGGCAGGTGCGCCGTCGTCAGGGATGAATTTCACGCCGTTGTACTCCGGGGGATTGTGCGAGGCAGTGACCATGAGCGCGCCAGCGAGGTCACGATCGACGATCGCATACGCCGCAGTCGGCGTCGGGCAGTCTCGCTCGGGGAGAAACACGTCAAAGCCGTTGCCAGAAAGCACTTCCGCGAGGCTTTCTGCGAATCCCTCTGAGGTATCTCGTGCGTCGTAGCCGACGAACACCGCCCTGTCGTCGCCGGCTTCGGTGAGGTGGGTTGCAACCGCCTGTCCAACCATCCGGAGCCGATCGTCGGTGAAGGTGTCGAGAGTCGCCCGCCAGCCGTCCGTCCCAAACGCAATTTTGTCCATACGACATCTCATGAGACGATCCGGAATAAAATGGGATGATGCTCGATCGCGTGATTCCGTTCGGATGCCGGTGTGTTTTTTCGCACGGAGAACGGACTCTGGGCATGACACGAATCGTCGGCGTTTGTGGGAGTCGACGGGCCGAAAGCACCACCCGGGCAGCGATCGCCCACGCACTCGACGCCGCTGCCGATGCCGGAGCGGAACCGGACCTCCTTGATCTGGGAACTGTTGATCTCCCGCTGTACCATCCCGATCGCGACGAGCAAGGCGAGTCAGCCGCGCTGTGTGCACGAGTTCGATCGGCCCACGGCATGATTCTCGGGTCGCCGGTGTATCACGGCTCATACTCCTCGACGTTCCGAAACTTCCACGACTACTGTGGCAAATCCGAGTACGAAAACACGGCGGTTGGGCTGGTTGCGACCGCCGGTGGCGGCTCCTACGGCCCGGCCCTCGAACACATGCGGAGTACTGTTCGGGGAGTACATGGGTGGACAGTCCCAGAACAGGTTGGGCTCAGAAAGGCGTCTAGGAAGGTCGAAGGCGATCGCATCGTCGACGCCGACACGAGAGAACGACTCGAACGCGTCGCCCGTCAGGTCGTCTGGACGGCCGAACGACTGCACGACCGTGAGTAATCAGCTGTCGGTCGATCGCGCTGGCTCAGGGTCCGGGGACGATTCGATGAGCGCCGCCTTGTCCGATCGCCGGAGCTGTTTGATCTCGTATTCGCGGGCCATTGCGGCCGATTGGTCGGCATATGACTCGAGGTGAACGAGCGAGACAGGCGTTCGACCGCGGGTGTACTTTGCGCCGGTACCGGCGTTGTGTTCGGCGAGGCGCCGATCGGGATCAGTGGTGTATCCGGTGTAGTACGTGCCGTCGTCGCATTCGAGGACGTAGACGTAGTGCGATTTCACAGCCGCTGATTCGTGCGGTGTAATAAAAAATTCGGGTCGTTGGAACCGCGTGGCCCACACCCAGCCCCCGTCTCGCTACCGGCGATCGGGGACACTCTTGTGGAGCGGTTGGATCCGCGGCCCAGTTATTGGTTTTGTATGCGGGAGCGGTCACGAGACACTTCGGCGATCCCTGCGTTCGCCGAACAGGCCGGACAGGCGTTTAGCTGGCCGTGCTCGTCGGCGAATACGCGAGCGAAGCGATCCGAGACGTGTCCCCCGCAGTGGTCACAACGTGGCATCTGTTGGACCGGCACTCAACCGCTGCCGGCACTGTTATATTGGAGATACAGGCTCAAATACTCTTCATTTGTCGGAATTTGGACTCGACGATTCGGTGCCGCTCGATCGCGCCTCGGCGATCGCTCGCGCGATGAGTCCGGCCTGCGCCCCCGCCGTGTAGCCCGCGTCGATATTGACGACTGAAAGTGCCGTACAGGACTGTACCATCCCGTAGAACGCCGCCTCGCCGTCCCCGCCTGCGCCGTAGCCGACACTCACGGGCAACCCAATCACCGGCGCATCGACCAATCCTGCGACGACCGTCGCCAGCGCGCCCTCACGGCCGGCCGCGACGACGAGCACGTCCGCGCGGCGAAGTCTGTCGAGTTGATCGACAACCCGCGTCAGGTTTGCGACACCCACATCACAGATGAGCTCGACCGTTGGCCCACTCTCGCGGGCGATCGCCGCTGCCTCCCCCGCTACCGGGAGATCTGCGGTGCCGCCAGTGACGACAGCGACCGTTGCGTCGATCGACGGCTGCTCGACCCCATCTGCACGCACAACGAGCGTTCTGGCCTGCGGATCGTGGTCGATCGTCGCTGCCGTGAGCTGTGTCTTCAGCGCCGCGGCCACGTTGGGTTCGAGACGGGTGAGGATCGCTCGCCCGGTGGTCTCGAGTGCCGTCGTGGTGAGTTCGATGAGCTGTGCTTCGGATTTGCCGTCCGCAAGGATCGCCTCACAGATCCCGCGGCGACGTTCACGGGCTGCGTCAAACCGACCGGACTCCGTGGTTGCGTACCCGCGGAGCTCGGCCTCCGCTTCGGCAACGCTGCGCTCGCCCTCAGCAACCGCGCGTAAGATCTCTCGCATAGCAAATGGGAGGCGATCAAGGGGGTCGAGGCTGTCGATCGATGTCGGCGCGCGCTCGGCGAAGATTCGCGTATTTAAACGTACCGGTGTAGAGCCCTCGAAACGACGGTATTCGGTAGTTTCGGCAGAACAGTATGGGAATCCTTATTAAGCCGGACTCGGTACGACCGACTGCATGGCAGATCTTATCGTCAAAGCAGCCGTCAAGGAAGCGCTGGCCGACAAAAACGTCGCTTCGGACTTCTACGACGCGCTCGATGAGGAAGTTGCGGAGCTGCTCGAAGACGCCGCCCGACGCGCGGAAGAGAACGACCGAAAGACCGTCCAGCCGCGCGACCTGTAAGGCGGTTTTACCCCTTTTTGACCGGTGAGCGGCCTCCGTTCACCGGTCGATTTCAATCCGATCGACTCCCGTAGCGGTGCCCACGTACGCCATGTCTGTGAGGCCAACGAACAGCCCGTGTTCGAGCACGCCCGGGAGCGAAGCAAGCTCTGTAGCCAGGGCGGCAGGATTGTCGATCGAACCAAACGAGCAGTCGAGAACGAGATTCCCGTTGTCGGTGACGACAGGGCCGTCTTTGTGCGCGGCTCGCCGGAGTGTCGCCTCGCCATCGAGAGCGGCCACCGCCGCCGCAACTGTCGTCCGAGCGGCCGGGAGCACTTCGATCGGAACCGATCGCTCGAGCACGTCGACCGTTTTTGACGGATCGACGACGATCGAGAGCCGATCGGCGGCGGCAGCGACGATCTTCTCGCGGGCGTGGGCGGCCCCACCGCCTTTGATGCACGCGCCGGTCGCGGGAACGAGTTGGTCGGCGCCATCGATGGAGAGGTCGATTCGCTCGACGTCGGCGACTGGGACGAGCGGAATTGCCTGCTCGCGGGCGAGTTCCCGGGCGGCAAACGAGGTCGGTACGCCGCGGATATCGAGCCCGCTGTCGACTGCCCGACCGATCGCTCGAATGGCGTGTGCAGCCGTGCTGCCCGTGCCGAGCCCGACCGTCATGCCGTCTTCGACCACGGCGGCAGCGGCCTCACCGGCCCGGCGCTTTGCGTCGTCGTTTCCGCCTTCGGTTTTCATGGCTGTCGATTCTCGCGGAGGGAAAAAGAGGCTTCGTGCGGAGCGTGTCCGATCGTCCCAGCGACCACATCGTCGCAGGTCACTTCAGCCGATCGAGGACGGCCTGGGAATCGTACAACAGTGAGAGCTCTCGCGAGCGCCCTCGACCGTCGACATCTGCGTATTCGGCGGTGATGAGGCCAAGCTGGTCGAGTTTGTTGATGATCTCCGAGTAGCGGGTGTATCCAAGCCCTGTCTCGCTATGGAATGCGTCGAAGACCTCGCCCGCGAGTTTGCCGTCATTGTCGGCGACGACTCTGACGAGCGCGCGTTCGGATTCCGAAAGCCCACGGAGCCGCCGGGAGAGGTGCACGTGTTTGGACTTGTCGTAGGCGTCGTCGATGTCTTCGATCGCGATCGTCCGGGCCGCGCGCATCTCGGCGTGCAAGCCGGCTCGACGCATAAGGTCGATCCCAACCCGGAGATCGCCGCTTTCGGCGGTCAACTCGGCAATGCGATCGAGTTCGGGAGCACCGAGCACCCCGTCGTGAAAGCCGCGGGTGGCCCGCTCACGGAGGATATCGACGATCTCATCGACGTCGTACACGGGAAAGTACACCTCCTCTGGACGAAACACGCTTTGAACCCGCGTGTCGAGTTCGTCCATCAGCTCCAAGGAGAGATCCGAGGAGATGACAATCACGCCGATCCGGGCCCCCGGATGCGCCTCGTGTGCGCGAAGCAGCGAGTACAGCGCATCAGAGGCCTCGTTCTCATAGAAGAGGTAGTTGACGTCGTCGAGTGCGACCACGAGAACCTCGTCGTCTTCGACGAGCCGATCGGCGACTTGCCCAAAGAGCTTTTTAAATGAGATACCCGAGGAGGGTGGTTCGTAGTCGAAGATCGCCTCGAACAGCCGTGAAAAGACGGCGTAGCGCGTCGAATCGACTTGACAGTTAACCCGAACTGTCCGGACGTCCGTCTGCCCGGAGAGTTCCCCGAAGAGCTTCTGGACAGCGGTCGTCTTGCCGGTCCCGGGCGGACCGCGGATCATTGTGTTCAGCGGGCGTGATCCACGGACGGCCGGCCGGAGGGCGTACTTCAGGCTCTCGAGTTGGCTCTCGCGGTGGCGGAACGTCTCCGGGAGGTGATCGATCTCGAAGACCCGCTCGTTGCGGAACACGGTCTCGTCCCACGACAGCATCCCACCCTCGGGCTCATCAGCCATTGTCAAGAGTGCGATCCTCAGAGTACTTAATCGTTCCCCGGAGCCAGGGTGAAAGTGGGGACCTGATCGGACGAAACGAAAGATCTCGCCCCGAGTCACCGCCGATTTCACTCTCACCGTGGCTGGCAGTCAATATCTCCGATTAGGGGCCTGTATCCGCCGGCAGCTGAATCTGATCGATCGTTCGATACGTCGGGCCATCCTCGCCCAGCACGCTCTCTTTGAGCCGTACCTCACTGACCTCGAACCCGCCGATCGAGGCGTCAGCGGCGAGTTCGCGCTGGACACGGTCTTTGCCGCGCGCGTCATCCATCCGCGCCAGCGTGACGTGCGGCGTGAATTCGTGTTGCTCGGGGTCGAATCCGACGGCGACGAGTTCTCGTTCGATCGGCTCTGCCAGCGCTGACACCCGCTCAGCTCCCTCGTGGACGCCGGCCCAGACAACGGTGATGTACTCCGGAGACGGAAATGCGCCGAATCCGCCGAGCGTACACTGAAACTTGCCCACGCCCGCATCCGCGACCGCAGTCTCGATCGCGTTCATAATGGTCGCTGTCCGATCCGGATCGACATCACCGAGAAATTTCAGCGTGATGTGTGCCTGCGAGGGATCAACAAACCGGAGTCCCGCCGCATCGCGAAAGCGCTCCTGTGCGTCAGCGATCGCGTCGGTGAGCGTCTCAGGAAGGTCGATCGCAACGAAACACCGCATATCGGTGGATTCTGCGCCCAACGACGTAACGCTTACCCGGGTTCCGGCGGTAGAGTGGGGTATGACTGATGATCGCGAGCGCCGCCACCGCTTTTCGGAGGGCCAAGGCGTCGACGAGGACTACGACGAGTTCACGCTGGACCCACCGGAGCTGAAAGTTGATCCGACAAAAGTCGATCCGGTCGACTCGCGGGTGTTGACCGACATCCTCGATCGGCGCAACATCAACGCCGACAGTGTCGACGTGGAGACACTGATCGACGTCGGGCTGTCGTACATGGGGATTAACCGCTACGAGGAGGCGACAGAGACCTTCGAGCGGGCTGCCCGATTTGCCGAAGAGGACTCTATCGAGAGCCAAGAGGCGTGGGTGAACAAAGGCGTTGCCCACGCTCAACTGGAGGAGTACGACGAGGCGATCGGCGCCTATCAGGAGGCGTTGCGAATCGACGACGACTCGGAGTTTGCTGCGGACGCGGAGACGAATCTCGCGTACTCGCTGTGGGAGTTCGGCGAGACCGAACAGGCGCTCGACCACGCCGAACGCGCCGTCGAACTCGATCCGCGATCGCCGCAGGCGTGGTACAATCGTGGCTTCTTCCTCTCCGAGCGCGGCCTCTATGAGGATGCAGTCGACGCCTTCGACAACGCGATCCGGCTGGGAATGCGAAGCGCCGAAGTGTTAGAAGAAAAGGCACTCGCGCTCGAGGAGCTCGGTAACTACGAGGAGGCCGAAACAGTCCAGGAACAGGCCGACGAACTCCGTGCGGAGGCCGAAGACGAACTGATCGAGCAGCATCGAAGTGGTCAGTAACCGCCCTGTTTAAACGATCTCGGCGACCCGCTCGAGCGTTGTGTACTGTGCGTTCGTGTACGCGATCACCCGTACCGCAGCGAGGGTGTCGGCGTCGAATCGATCGATCGCCCGACAGACGATTTTTGCACCCGTTTCGAAGTCGAACCCCGCAGCGCCGGTGCCAAGCACGGGGAGCACGATCGACTCACAGCCGAGTTCTTCGGCGGTCTCCAGCGCGCTTTTTGTCGCCGTACGGATGCTCTCTCGAGTCGCACGGCCGTCGCCGTAGTGGGGCATCGCTGCGGCGTGGATGACGTAATCGGCGTCGAGATCGAACGCGTCCGTGACGGCGGACTCGCCGAGGTCGATCGGTCCTTTGGCCATGGCGGCCTCGTTGATGGGGCCGTTTGCCTCGCGACGCAACGCGCCGGCGACCCCGCTGCCCATGCGGAGGCTGGTGCCGGCAGCGTTCACGAGCGCATCGGCGGACTGTGCGGCGATGTCACCCTGAACAGTCTCGAACTCCATACGTAGATGATCGACGCCCACGCTGAAAGTGGTTACCCGGGCGGATAGTCGACAGATGGATGTATGAGCAGTGGGTACAGGTCGTCACTATGCTCCTCCGTGAACGAGAGACGCCGAAGGGGTTGTTGGTGTCACTGTGCGATCGCGACTGCCTCGGCGAGACGTACGCGGAGGGACCGGTCACTCTGGAGGTGACAGAGTCGTTCTACGGCGGCCCCGAGGCCGAAGAGGTCGACGAAGCCGCAGCGATCGACGGCCTGCGACGAGCCAGCGTTGCAAACATCGTCGGCGAGACGGCGGTGACCATGGCGATCGATGCGGGCCTCGTTGACGAAAACCGCGTCCTCGAAGTCGAGGACACGCTGCACGCACAGTTACTCTGGCTGTGACTGCAGTGGCCGCGTCGCCGGAGGATTCGCCCAAACAGCAACGTGCGCTACCCGCGTGCTTAGCCGTCGAGTAACCGAATTTCGTTCCGTTGGACGTGCGAGACCGAAGGGATGTTAGCCTTCCAATCCCTATCGTGGGTCAATGAGTACCCAGCGAACGTATCCGATCGACGTGGCGTCGATCCGCGAGGATTTCCCGATCCTCGATCGCCATGTTGGCGGCGACGTGACGGTTGCCGGCGAATCCGACGGAGACACAGAGCCACTCGTCTACCTCGACAACGGCGCGACAAGCCAGACGCCCCGACAGGTGGTCGACGCGATCGTCGACTACTACTACGGCTACAACTCCAACGTCCACCGCGGCATTCACCAGCTAAGCCAGGAGGCCTCCGTGGCGTACGAAGAGGCACACGATCGAGTCGCCGAGTTCATCAACGCGGCCGGCCGCGAGGAGATCGTCTTTACGAAAAATACCACCGAGTCGATGAACCTCGTCGCGTACGCGTGGGGGCTCGAAGAACTCGGCCCTGGAGACAGCGTCGTCACGACAGAGATGGAACACCACGCCGCGCTCGTGACCTGGCAACAGATCTGCAAAAAGACCGGCGCGGAGCTTCGATTCATCCGAATCGACGAGGAGGGACGGTTGGATATGGACCACGCCGCCGAGTTGATCGACGACTCGACGAAAATGGTCTCGGCAGTCCACGTCTCGAACACGCTGGGAACAATCAATCCAGTGAGTGACCTCTGTGACCTCGCACACGAACACGACGCGTACGCCTTCATTGACGGCGCGCAGGCGGTTCCGACGCGGCCGGTCGACGTCGCGGCGATCGACGCGGACTTCTACGCCTTCTCGGGACACAAGATGCTCGGCCCAACGGGAATCGGCGTCCTGTATGGCAAAGAGTCGATCCTCGAATCGATGAGCCCGTATCTCTACGGCGGCGAAATGATCCGAACGGTCACCTACGAAGAGTCCACCTGGGAAGACCTGCCGTGGAAGTTCGAGGCGGGAACGCCCGTTATCGAGCAGGGAATCGCGCTCCACGCGGCGATCGACTACCTCGACGACATCGGGATGGAGAACGTCCAACGACACGAAGAGCTGCTGGCCGAGTACGCCTACGATGAGCTGACCGCCCACGGCGACGTCGAGATCTACGGGCCGCCGGGAGACGATCGCGGCGGCCTCGTCGCGTTCAACCTCGAGGGCGTCCACGCCCACGATCTGTCGAGTATTCTTAACGACTACGCGGTGGCAATTCGGGCGGGCGATCACTGCACGCAGCCGCTGCACGACAAACTCGGCGTCGCCGCATCGGCTCGCGCATCGTTTTACATCTACAACACGACAGAAGAGATCGATCGGCTCGTCGAAGCGGTCGACGCTGCCAGACAGCTGTTCGCCTGAGCAGTCGGCTGTGCTACGCGTACTCGATCTCAGAGTAGTCGCTTGATTTCTGCTGCGGTCTTTTCCCCAATTCCGGGAACGTCACACAGATCTGCTTTCGACGCCGATCGGACGTTCTCGACGCTTCCGAACCGCCGCAGCAACCGCGATCGCGTCTGGGGCCCGACGCCCGGAACCGAATCGAGTACCGTGCTCACGTCGTCTCGAAGCGTCTGGTGGTACTGGACGGCAAAGCGGTGTGCCTCGTCGCGGACGCGCTGGAGGACGTGTAGATGCGGCGCATCGCTCGGCCAATCGTAGACGCGATCGGGCGTGATGACGAGTTCTTCGTCTTTCGCCAGCGCGATCGCGGGGACATGCCACCCGACGGCTTCGATCGCATCCAGCGCTGCGCCGAGTTGCCCCTGCCCGCCGTCGATGAGGAGCAGATCGGGATTCGGCCGATCGTCCTCACCGCTGACCGCCCGTTCGGCTCGCCAGCGGATCAGGTCGTACATGTTGGCGTAGTCGTCGTTTTGATCGTCGAGTTTCTTTCGTCGGTACGCCGACTTTTCTGCGCTGGCGTCAACGAAACAGACGTTGCTGCCGACGGCGGCGGTCCCCTGTGCGTGGCTGACGTCGAATCCTTCGATCCGCGTCGGGCGATCGATCCCGAGCGCCTCGGCGAGTGCGCCAAGGGGGTCACCCCGGTCGGGTCCATTGCGAGCATTCTTGAGCGCGAGATCGACGAGCGTTGCCTCTCGACCGGCACCGGGAACTCGAACGGCAACGCCCTCGGCTTCGAGCCACGTCCGTACGTCCGGGTCGGTGGGCTCCTCTGAGAGTAAAATTGCGTTTGGGAGCGATCGATCCGCGTAGTACTGTGGAATAAACGCTGAAAGCACTGCCGCAACCCGATCGGCGCCTTCGGGCGCTGCGAGGACGTGTCGGGACCGATCGACAAGCTGGCCGCGCTCGCTGTGGAGGCGAGCGACGATTGCTCGATCGCCCGTGACCGCTGCGCCGAGAACGTCGACCTCCTGCTCGTCGTCCTGCGCCGCGATCGCACGGTCACCGCCGCCGTGAAAGTCTTCGATTGTTTCGAGGCGATCCCGGAGGTTGGCCGCTCGTTCGAACTCCTGCTCAGCCGCGGCGGCCTCCATCGCTCGCCGGATCGGGTCGGCGAGGACGCCGGTTTCCCCCTCAAAGAACCGAACCGCGGATTCGACATCCTCCCGGTAGGTTGCTTCTGTGATCTCGCCGGTGCACGGCGCCGAGCACAGCCCCATTTCGTAGTCGAGACAGGGCCGATCTCGTCCCTCATACTTGTGATCCGAACAGCCACGGAGCCCGTAGGTTTCGCGGATCGCCTTGACCACTGTCTCGACGCGACCTTTGTCGGTAAACGGGCCGAACACCGTCGCGGCGTCGTTCGGATCGCGGGTGATTTCGATCCGCGGCACCGGGTGATCGGTGAGTTGCACGAGTGGATACGACTTGTCGTCTTTCAGCCGGACGTTGTACCGCGGCTGGTTTCGCTTGATCAGGTTCGCCTCAAGCAACAACGCCTGTGTTTCGGTGTCGGTGACCGCGAACTCAATCCGATCGGCGCGGCGAACCATCTGGCGGATGCGATCGCTGCGCGGATCGGCGTACGATCGCACCCGCGATCGGAGATCGACCGCCTTCCCGACGTACAGCATCGTCTCGCCGTCGTGGAACTGATAGACGCCCGGCTCGGAGGGAAGCGCCGATGCACGGGTTCGAACCGCCGCGGTATCCATCGGAATATGGTCGGTCCGCGAGACGTTTCAACGTGACGAGCGCTCACCGAGAGCGACACGCACAAACCGTCGGCCACGCAACTGCGAGTATGGTTCACCTGTGGTTGGTCGATCGATCGGTCGACTCCCGCGACCTGGTCACGCTCGTGTACGCGACCACCGACGGCGAATACGTCCGGCGCAAACAGTTTGCCATCGAAACACTTCGGCGGCGTGGTCGCCCGGTGACGGCGGCGATCGACGCTGACCAAGACGAGCTCGATCCGGCCGACGATGGCGATCGAGAACGCTTTGCCGCGGAGGCGACGCGGATGGCCGACGAACACGACCCTGACGACCCGGTGTAAGCGACGGCGGCCATTGTCCTGAATCGGACTGTGAGCCCCGACAGAACCCTTTTTATCGGCGATCACCTACCAGTGATATGAGTATCAGACCGCCGGGACCAAAGGGTGTCCCGCTGTTCGGCAACAGCCGACAGTACGCGAACGATCCCTTCTCGTTTATGCAGGCGTGTGCGGACGCCTACGGTGACGTCGTCCGGTTCGACCTCGGGCCGATCGACACCTACATGCTCACGAACCCCCGCGACATCGAGCGCGTGTTAGTGTCGGATGCCCCAAAGTATCAAAAACTCGACCTCGGCGACGATGCGATCAACGATCTCCTCGGGGACGGCCTGCTCTTGAGCGAGGGCGAGACGTGGCAGCGACAGCGCAACATCGCAAACCCCGCATTCCGAATGAGCCGTATCACGGGACTCGACGACATGATGGTGAGCCACACCGAGGAAATGCTCGAGGGGTGGCACGACGGCGATCGGATTGACATTCAACTGGAGATGGCCCGCGTCACCGTCCGAATCATCGTCAACGCGATGTTCGGGACTGATATCACCGACGAGCGGGTTCGGACGGTCCAGGAGAAACTCGAACCGCTCGGCGCGCGCTTCGAACCCGATCCGACGCGGTTTCTGATCCCCAAATGGGCACCCACTGCCGAGAACCGGCAGTTCGACGCGGCGATCGAGACGCTCGAAGCGCTGATCGACGAACTCGTCGAAGAGCGACGACAATCAGGCTACCGCGGGAGCGACGGGGACATGCCGATGGATCTCCTCTCGATCATCCTGCGAGCGATGGACGAGGGCAAACAGACGCGTGAGAACCTCCGCGACGAGATGATGACGATGCTGCTCGCGGGTCACGACACGACCGCACTCACGCTGACGTACACGTGGTACCTGCTCTCGGAACACCCAGAAGTTCGCGATCGCCTCCACGAAGAACTGGAGTCGGTCCTCGGTGGCGAGACGCCCACGGCCACTGACGCTCGAAAGCTCGAATACACCGGCTGGGTGCTCAACGAGGCGATGCGGCTATATCCGCCAGTGTACACGCTGTTCCGCGAGCCAAAAATCGACGTCAAACTCGGCGGCTACCGTATTCCCGAGGGCGCAGGGTTGATGATCCCACAGTGGGTTGTCCACCGATCGCCGCGGTGGTACGACGATCCCGAAACGTTCGAACCCGAGCGGTGGGCCCCCGAGCGGCGATCGGAGCGCCCGCAGTTTTCCTTTTTCCCGTTCGGTGGTGGGCCAAGACACTGCATCGGCAAGCAGTTCTCACTCTTGGAGGCAAAGCTCATCCTCGGAACCGTCGCCCAGCGCTACGAGGCGGAGTACCTCGGCGACGAGCAGTTCGGTCTTCGGGGGTCGCTGACGATGCATCCGCGCGAGCCGATGGCGATGCGGTTACACGAGCGGTGAGCGCTCGAGACTGCGTCTCTCAGCCGCCCAACGGAATCTCGCCTGCGGACTCGCGAAAGCGCGCGTCGTAGATACCGAGCCGTGAGACGGTCCACTCGATCGGCTCGATTTCGCGTTCACAGAGCCGATCGGCGACCGCCTGGTCGCCGTCACGTGCCAGCGTCACGTGTGGTGTGTACTCGTCAGCTTCGAGCCGCGGCACCGCCCCGAACGCGTCAGTAAGTCGGTAATGGAGCTCCCAGAGTCCCTCGCTCTCGACTGCGAGGTAGACAACTGGCGCGGAGCCGTCGGTTGGCACGTCGAAGGTATCGATGTGTGTCAGTCGAACCGAAAAGGGTGCTGTCGTCTCGGCGATCGGGCGTACCTCGCGTTTCAGCGTCGCCACGTGGTGGGTACTCTCCCGGTGGGGGTGTTCGAAGAGGTCCTCGCCGAAGCGCTTGAGGACGAGGGTGTGTCGATCACGGATCCGATCGAACGAAACGAGTTCGGGGTACAGTTCGTTTGCGAGCCGACGGACCCGCCCCGAGACGGGGACGTTGAGGCTGAACACGGCCGATACTACGGTGTTCGTGAGTAAAAACGCCCCGGACGCGACCAGTCCGTGCGCCGAGTTGGTCGAGGCCCCGACCACAGACGTAAGTACGTCGCGTGGTAAGTATAAGCATGGAAGATAGCCTGTTCGCCCAAGCCGGCAAAGCAAGTAAACAGGTGTCCGCTTCGACTGCCGGCGGGGTCCCTGATGGAGTCTGGCGATTTCTCGCGGTTGCAGCCGCGGCGATCGTCGGCTTCTTGCTCTTCAACGGGCTCGATCCGTTCATCGCGGTCGGGCTGTTGGCGATCATTCTTGCGGCCGTGACTGTCGCGAGTGCGGTTGAGATGGTTGATGCGTACGAACAGCGCGCGCTGACGGTCTTCGGCGAGTTCCGGACACTCCTCAAACCGGGATTGAACTTTGTCCCGCCGTTTGTTTCGCGAACGTACCGATTCGACATGCGGACGCGGACGATCGACGTACCGCGCCAGGAGGCGATCACCCGCGACAACTCGCCTGTTCGAGCCGACGCCGTCGTCTACTACCGCATCATGGACGCAAAGAAGGCGTTCTTAGAGGTCGACAACTACGAGGTTGCGATCTCGAACCTCGCCCAGACCACACTCCGGGCCGTGATCGGCGACATGGAACTCGACGAGACGCTCTCACGGCGAGAAGCGATCAACGCGAAGATCCGCAAAGAGCTCGACGAACCCACCGACGAGTGGGGTATCCGTGTCGAAGCGGTCGAGGTCCGTGAGGTGAGCCCCTCGCCGGAAGTCCAGCGAGCCATGGAGCAACAGACCTCCGCTGAGCGCCGTCGCCGTGCGATGATCCTCGAAGCCCAGGGTGAACGCCGCAGCGCGGTCGAGAAAGCCGAGGGTGACAAACAGTCGAACATCATCCGTGCCCAGGGTGAAAAACAGAGCCAGATCCTCGAAGCCCAGGGTGAGGCGATCTCGACGGTCCTGCGCGCGAAGGCTGCCGATTCGATGGGCGAGCGGGCGATCATCGAACGCGGCATGGAAACGCTCGAGGCGATCGGCCAGGGCGAATCGACGACGTTCGTCCTCCCACAGGAGCTCACCTCGCTCGTTGGCCGGTACGGCAAACAGCTCTCCGGCAGCGATGTGAAATCGGACACGAAGGCACTCGAAAGCCTGCCGTTCGACGAGGAGACGAAAGAGTGGCTCGGACTGGATAACATCGACGAACTGCTTGACGAGTTAGATGTCGATGCTGCCGACGTGGCTGGTGGCGAGGCGGATGCGATCGACGAGATGGAGGACATTGACGAGATTGACGCCGAGGAAGTCATCGTCGAACGAAACGACTAATTCTGCTACTGCTGGCCTCGTTGCGCTGGCCACGACCGCACCCGGTTATCAGAACTCCGCGCCGCGTTCGGGCGCAACGCCCTCGTCGGATGTATCGAGATCGAACGATCGGCGCAGATCACCGATTCGGTCGCGGATATCCGCGGCGAGTTCGAACTCGAGGTTGTTCGCGGCCTCCTGCATCCGATCTTCGAGCAGCTCGACCTGTCTGGCCGCCTCGTTGGCGTCATCGGGCGTGTCGCTCGCGGAGATCGAGCTGGTATCTGTCTTTGCGCCGGGGAGGTTCGTCTCGCCGACTGGCTTGTCGATCGTCATCGGCTCGAAGCCGTGTTCGGCGTTGTACTCCTGTTGGATCCGGCGGCGGCGCTGGGTCTCGCCGATCGCGGCCTCCATTGAGTCGGTTCGCTTATCGGCGTATAATACGACAGTCCCGTCAACGTTGCGGGCGGCCCGTCCCATCGTCTGGACCAGTGTGGTCTCAGAGCGGAGGAAGCCCTCCTGATCGGCATCCAAGATCGCAACGAGCGAAACCTCCGGGATATCGAGTCCCTCTCGGAGGAGGTTGATCCCAACGAGTACGTCGATGTTGCCCAACCGGAGGTCCCGGATTAGTTCGTGACGTTCGAGTGTATCGGTCTCGTCGTGCATGTACGCCACGTCCACGCCGGCCTCTTCGAGGTACTCGGTGAGGTCTTCGGCCATCCGCTTCGTGAGTGTCGTGACGAGCGTGCGATCGCCCTGCTCGATCTGTGCGTCGATTCGATCCATGAGATCATCCACCTGCCCGGTCGCCTCGGCGACCTCGACCTTTGGATCGACGAGATGGGTGGGCCGAACGATCTGTTCGGCGATCTGCTCGGAGTGCTCGCGCTCGTAGTCGGCGGGGGTCGCACTGACGTACAGCAGCCGATCGGTCTTCTCGCCGAACTCCTCAAACGTGAGCGGCCGGTTGTCGTACGCGGTCGGCAGCCGGAAGCCGTTCTCGACGAGCGAATCCTTGCGGGATTTGTCGCCGGCGAACTGGCCTTTGATCTGCGGCAGCGTCTGGTGGGACTCGTCGACGACGGTGAGAAAGTCATCGGGGAAGTAATCCAGAAGTGTGTAGGGCGCTTCGCCGGATTCGCGATCGGACATGTGCACCGAGTAGTTCTCGATTCCCGAGCAGTAGCCCGTCTCTTTGAGCATCTCGATGTCGAAGGTCGTTCGCTCTTCGATCCGCTGGGCAGCGACGAGATCGCCCTGTCGCTGGAAGTAGTTCACCCGCTGTTCCATGAGGTCCTCGATCTCCTCGATCGCGCGTTCGAGTTTCTCCTCGGGGATCGAGTAGTGCTCGGCGGGGTGCACGAGCACAGCCGGCTCTGTGGATTGGACCTCGCCTTTCAGTGTGTCAATTTTCATCAGCCGATCGATCTCGTCGCCCCAGAACTCCACGCGGACGGCGTAGCGGCCGTACATCGGAAAGATCTCGACGGTGTCCCCGCGGACCCGAAACGACCCGTGCTGGAAGTCGATGTCGTTTCGCTCGTAGTTGAGATCGACCAGCTGTGCGAGCAGCTCGTCGCGGCCGATCGACTGACCCACCTCGAGCCGCATCGCCATGTCGACGTAGTTTGTCGGATCGCCGAGCCCGTAGATCGCCGACACCGAGGCGACGACGATCACGTCATCGCGGGTGAGCAGCGATCGCGTTGCAGAGTGTCTGAGCTTGTCGATCTCCTCGTTGATCGACATGTCCTTGTCGATGTAGGTGTCGGTCTGTTCGATGTACGCCTCAGGCTGATAGTAGTCGTAGTAGGAGACGAAGTACTCGACGGCGTTGTCCGGAAACAGCGATTTGAACTCCTCGTACAGCTGTGCGGCGAGCGTTTTGTTGTGCGCCAACACGAGCGTTGGGGTGTTCAGCTCCTCGATGACCCACGAAACAGTGTTTGTCTTGCCCGATCCCGTGACACCGAGGAGGGTCTGTTCGCGCATTCCGCTCTCGTACCCCTCGGCGAGTTCGGCGATCGCCTCCGGCTGATCGCCGGCGGGTTCGAACGGTGCGTCCACCCGGAAGGGCCGGTCCTCGCCGGGTTGATCCGGCGACAGTGGCCCAGTGTCGCTTTGACTCATTACATTTTGTTGGTGGTCGACGTACTTGACAGCCGCGGCGAGCGATCGCGGATTCACGGGACTGTTTTCGGATCGAGCCACCACAAGCTATTTTTCGGCTCCAGTGTGGATCGTTGCGTATGCCCTCCACCCGTCGATACGCAGTCGGTTTGATGCTACTCGGTGCCGTGCTCATCGTCGTGCCCCTCGCCGTCGGCCCGATCGCTCCCCAACCCTACGAGTACGAGATCCAGGAGACGACCGCCGACGACCTCTCGTCAATCGATGCGACCCGAGCCCCGAACGTTGACTCCTGTACTACCACCGAGACGCGGCGCTGTGACTTCGAACGCTGGGTCGCCAACGAAGGGGCAGTGACGCTGTCGGACGATCGCAACGAGAATCGAACCGGAACCGTCGAAGAGAGCCGATTGGTTCTTCTCGCCGATCACGGCTACCTGCGACCGGTAACGACGTATCACGACAACGGCACGGCAACATATACGCACGAATCGGTTGACGAGGAAACAGTCCTGGATCCGGCGGTGGTCTCCGAAGAGCACGTACAATTTGACGATACGGTGATCGAATCGATCGAAACCGGGCACAGTGAGACCGACGAGCCGATCGAGCTCTGGGAAAACAATCGTATTGTCGAGTACGATGGGCGCTACTACGAGGCGGCGGTAGTCTCGCACAACAGCCCAACTGAACCGTGGTACTGGACCGCGACCCGCTGGGGGGCCGTGCTCGTCGGGTTCGGACTACTTATTCACGGGCGTCGGATCGACGTGCGAGACGCGTCGTAAAACGGACACACCTACAATCGTGGGGGCTGTAGGCCCGCCCATGACGATCGCTGCGTTCCTCCGCGCTGGCGGCCGGCTGCTCGTCGATCGCCCGACAGATATCCTCCCCGTGTACCTGCTCGCGACCGGCTTGCTCTTGACCGCACAGGTCCCTGTATTGGTGGCTGGCGGCGCGATCGCGTACCTCCTCGTTCGAAGCGGCGCGCTCGAACGACTGGCAGCCGAACTCGAGGCTGTCGATCCCGACGCAATCGATCCCGGGACGTTCGACCCGGCGAACCCTGGCGCGGCCGAGGGGATTCCACCCGGCCTCGAGGCAGCGCTGCTCGACGTCTTCACACCGACGGTGGTCGCGTTGTTCCTGCTCGGGGTCTTCGCGAGTGCGATCGTCGGCATCGTCGCGCGCGGGGTGTCCGCGGCGGCGACCCTGAGTGCAGTGTACGCGGCGCTCGGCGGCGGTGACGGGGTCCGTGCGGCTGTCGACGGGATGGCCGATCGCTGGCAATCGTTCGTTGCGTTGGCGTTCGTGCGGTTTGGACTGCTCTTGGTTGCGATCGTTCCGCTTGTCGTGTCTGTGTACGTTACCCTCGTGTTCGCGTCGCCGATCGGCCTGCTGTTGATCGCTCTTTCGCTGTTTGTCGGTGTGGCGATCGGTCTCCTCGCAATCCTCGGACTGGCGTTTGCTGGGCAAGCGATCGTCGTCGACGACGTCGGGGTGTTCGGCGGGATTCGCCGTGGCCTCGGGCTTATTTTCGACCGCCCGGTAGCGTTTGGCGGCTACCTGCTCGTTGCGATCGCGATCCTCGCCGTCTCAGGAACGCTTTCAGCGATTTTCGGCCTTCTCGGCGTCTCACAGGTAACCGGCCTCGCAGGGCCGCTGGTTTTGTTGCCATTTACCGACGCGTTCAAAACTGCACTCTACGCAGACCGGACCGAGACGCCGATCGACCGGCCGCCCACGGGCGATCGCGTGATCACCGCGTTTGGGGATGGCGTCCGATCGCTCGGCGGATTTATCCGCGATCATCCGATCGCCAACCTCGCCGCGCTCGCTGTCTTTGCCGGTGGGGTCGCCTTTGGGCTGTCGCTGACCGCCGGCACGTCGATCCCATTCGAGGGGCCCGAGAACATCGGCGAAGTCTTCGGGACGTTTCCCGTCGGAACGTTTGTTTCGCTTTCCATCAACAACTGGCTCGTCGCCGCGGGCGCGGCGTTCGGTGGTATCGTCGTTGGCGTTCCAACGATCGTCAGCCTCCTGTTCAATGGCGCGCTCGTCGGGGGAATCTACGGCATCAGCGATCCGCTCGTGTTCTACGCGCTCGTTGCGCCACACGGGATCATTGAACTGCCGGCGATCTTCGTCGCCTGCGGCGCGGGCTTTCATCTCGCGTCGGTGACGATCGGCGCGGCTCGCGGAAAGCGACCCCGCGAGGATCTCACCGTAGCACTCCGACTCGTCTACCGGGTTCTTCTGGGGTTAGCGATCGTCTTCGTGATCGCTGGATTCATCGAGGCGTTCCTCACTCCCTTCATCGCCGAGGCCGTCCTCACCGGTCGCTGAGGACTGCTGATCGCTTGTCTGGCGCGTATCATCGAACTCGTCTGAGAGCTGTCGTTGATCGCCGGCGTTGTACTCACGGGCGGCGATCGACGCCGACTCGACCAACAACCCGACCGCGAGCGGGCCGACGATGACACCGATTGATCCGACCGTGAGCAGCCCGCCAACGAAGCCGATGAAGTAGAGGCTTCCTGGGATGTCAGTGGTGTACGACGCCAGCCGCGGGCGAATCAACAGATCTGGGAGCCAGCCAATGAGTACACCCCCACCGACGAGGATCACGATGGCGCCAACCGTGTCCCCAGCGAGTAGTTCGACGCCAGCGAGGACGACGAGCAACACCGTCGGCCCGAGAATCGGCACAAACTGCAAGATACCGGCGATCGTCGCCAGTGCGATCGCCGCGTCGTAGCCGAACGCCACAAAGATCGGCAACGCGATGAGAAACGTGCCGAATGCGGTTGCCGCCTGTAAAATATAAATCGCCGACAGCGTCTCGCGGGCACTTTCTGCGAGCGATTCAACGATATCGCGGTACTCTGGTGGCACACTGCCGAGAATGCCCTGTTGGATGTTTTGTTCGTTATCCAACAGCGCAAAGAGCAACAGAGCAAACAGCGCGAACTTTATCAATAAGACTGGCAGCGACGCGGCGAGGGCCGTTCCCACCTGGCGAGCCCGGGCAATCGCAAACGCGGTGAGATCCGACAGCAACACCGTGTAGGTGAAGCCGGCGAATTCGAGGGGAATCGAATCCGGCAGGGTTTCTATCGCGGTGACGACGCCACCGATGCGAATTACGAGCAGATAGGCGATCGGCGCCAGCGCCAGCGCGACCGCGAGCACCGCACAGGCCGTTGTCGCGACACTCGCGACATGTCTCGGTGCCCCACGATCGCGAAACTTCGTTCGAAGCGGTGTGAGCACGTACGCGATCGTGATCGCAAACAGTACTGTCCCCAATACGTTCCACAGCGCGACGATCGAAAGCGCTGCAGCCGCAATCAACACGGCACCGACGACCTGCCCACGGCTACCCATGGTAGCACGACAGGCCGGATCCACCTAAACATTCATGGGATCGATGATGAATCGGCCTGATGATGAACCGTCCTGATGGGAAATCGGCCTGATGATGAACCGTCCTGATTATGAGCCGTCCCGTCCTCTCAAGCGATCGAATCGCCGAGACCGCAGATATGTTCGATCCCGCGACCACCGCCCGAGTCATTGGGATGCAAAACATCGTGCCGGTGGTGGCGACGATCGTCTCCTACGCGACGTTTTCTGTTGTTGCAGTGTGAGACGCGACTGGTTGCTCTCCGTGTTCCGTCTCTTTCGGCACAGAATGAGTGTCAGAATTGGTGAATTCACCTCACCTTGCAGTCGGGGGAGTACTCACGAGCCAAACACGAGCGTCTTTACCACTGCCGGCACCGTCTCCCCGTGCGCAATTGGCTCGCCAATATCGAGATACGAACCCGTGCTAACAGCGAGCTCATCGATCACTGTCAGTGGCCTGTCTGCACAGCGAGCGCGGAGCAACTGCCCAAGTGCCTTCGCGCAGTTCTGCTCAGTAACGACAACGATCGGAACCGATGCGGGATAGCCGTCCTGCAGCGCCGCTGCAAATGACGCTGCAACCTCTCGAAGCCGATCGTACGAGAGCGCACCGATGTCATCGATCGCGATTGCAACGCCGCCGATATCTCTAACGTCATGGCGCTGAGTCGCCTGTGAGAGAACCATGGAAAATGTCGCGGCGAGTTCGCCGCTATCGATGTCGGCCAGCGAGCCAGCTGAGAGTACAGGGAGATTACGCAGCGGCAACAGGTCGGCCTTAATGAAGACGGTTCGACCGCTGAGTTGGGTTGTGTGCGTTCCCGCACCGATGACAGTTGCACGCAAATCCTCCGAGAGCCGTGTCACTGTCATCCCTGCGTCAGCGGCCGCGTCTGCGAGTTCCGCAGCAAGCAACGGCCCGAGGTCGTTGTAGGCAAATAGATCGCCCTCGGCAGCCGCAGTATACTCACCAATCAGTCGGCCGACCCCGCCAGTAAAGACGACCGAATCGATCGCCTGTGGCTCGTCTGGGAGCGATCCGATCGACAGCTGCCGTGTGAGCGGATCGTACGGCGGGCCGAGAAGCGAGTCGATCACGAGGACAGCCATCGCCGCTGCAAGCGCGGACAGGTTCTCTCGATCGACGGGGTCGCCAACTGAAAGACCAAGGCCGTGCGCTTCACTGATCGTACGGGCTGGATCAGCCAGTTTCGTTATTTTCCCGTCGGTAATCCCGACCAGCCGTCCACCAACGTCGAGACACCGGGTTTCGACAACGCCGTCGGGGTCGAAAATCGCGGTGTTCGTTGTGCCGCCGCCGACATCGACGTTCGCAATCGTTGCTTCCGAATCAGCGGCGTAGGCGGCCGATCCAGCACCCTGCCCAGCCAGGATTGCCTCAAGTGCTGCGCCGGCGGTGGCAACGACGAAGCTCCCGCTCTCATCGGCGAGCTGGTGCGCCAGCGGCTCCGCGTTCGCGGTGCGGGCCGTCTCACCGGTGACGATGACTGCACCGGTATCGATCTCCTCAGGAGCTACGCCAGCGGTCTTGAGGTCAGACGCGATGAGTTCGGAGACCGCATCTATGTCAACGGTTTCAGGATCGACGAGTGGTGTTTCGTGAACTGGGCCGCGAAAGCGAACGGTCCGATCGCCGATCGCGAGTTTCTCGGTTCCCGAACCGCCGGCGGATTCGACCGCTAGCTCGCTGACGACGACATGGGTGGTTGTGGTCCCAACGTCGATCCCGACGCTTGTGAGCGTCGCAGCATCGGTGGGCGGGTCGAATACCATTGCTACGCTGCTTCGGTGTCCGCAGCTTTAGCCCTTCGCGAACTCACGGTCTGCGGCAGTAAGGTCGAGGCCGCTGGCCTGTTTGTCACACATCTCGGCGATCAGATCGACAATTTCAGCGCCGGCTTCGACCGGTGGCAGCCCACCAGCATGGATATTGGAAATAACCGTTTTTTTCGCCGTCGGCGTCCCGCGTTCGGGCCCGTAGACCATGTAGGCACTCAGACTTTCGGCAGTTGCCAGTCCGGGCCGCTCGCCGATCAGGACCAGACAGGATTCGGCGTCGAGCTCCTCGCCGATTGCATCCATGACGTCAACCCGGCCGTAGGTCACAAAAATCGGCGTCCCGACGTCAAGTCCCCGCTGGTCGAGTCCATCGAGGAGAATCGGCAGGAGATCGGGAATGTTCTTCTCGATCGCCATCGAACTCAGGCCATCAGCAACGATCAGCTGTACCTGCGGTGATTGTTGGCATTCCTCACGAAGCAACTCGGCAGTCTCCGCGGAGATCTCTCGACCCTTATCAGGTCGGGCAAGATACTCATCTTTGTCTTCGACGAGTGTTTGGACGGCAAAGAGCCCCATCTCCTCGACGAGTGCGTCGCTGACGTGGCTCTGAACCGCATCCCGAGCGATCCCGTGATCCGATCGGAATTCCAGCAATGTCTCTGTTCGTGGCCGCGACCCTGCCCGCCCCACGCCAAGCCGAGAGGGGTTGCGGTCGGCAATGCGATCGAGACGGTCGTCGTGGTCGTTCGGTGGATTGGTGGTTGTCATTGGGTTATCCTCCAGCGAATAGCGTTGGATCGCCCGCCTTCTCCGTGAGTCGCCCCTCGTGCATGATGCCCATCTCTTCGAGCCACTCTTCGAAGGCAGCCGCCGGCCGAAGGTCGTGTAACTCCCAGAGTGAGGCGGCGTCGTGGTAGCTGTTGGATTGGTAGTTGAGCATCACATCGTCGCCCATCGGAACCGTGATAAAGTAGTTCGCGGCCGTTGCGAGCAACATCGCCAGTCGCTCGATATCGTTTTGATCGGCCTGAATGTGGTTGGTGTAGCAGGCGTCGATGCCCATCGAAATGCCGTGCAGCTTCCCCATGAAGACATCTTCGAGCCCAGCGCGGATCACCTGCTTGCCGTCATAGAGGTATTCGGGGCCGATGAAGCCAACAACGGTGTTGACGATGAACGGATCGTACCGCTTGGCAAGCCCGTAACACCGCGCTTCCAGCGTCACCTGGTCGACGTCATGGTGGGCGTCACCAGAAAGTTCCGAGCCCTGGCCGGTCTCGAAGTACATGATGTTCGGGCCGGCAGAGCTACACCGCTTTTTTCCGAGCTCGTAGGCCTCGTCGAGCATCTCGACATCGACGCCGAACTCGTCGTTGCCGGCTTCCGTACCCGCGAGACTCTGAAAGATCAGGTCCGCCGGTGCTCCCTCACGGATTGCATCCATCTGGGTTGTCACGTGCGAGAGACAACAGTTCTGGGTCGGAATCTCGTATTCGTCGATGATTCCGCGGGTCGCCTCCAATATCTCGGTCGTCGTTGCGACGTTGTCAGTCACGGGGTTGACACCAATGACTGCATCGCCAACGCCGTAGGCGAGTCCCTCACGAGTCGAATCGAGGATGTTATCGATGTCGTCGGCCGGATCGTTCGGTTGCAAGCGAAACGAGAGCCGGCCGGGCTCGCCGATCGTATTGTTACAGCGAGCGGTCACCGTCAGTTTTGAAGCAACCAAGACGAGATCCATGTCGGACATCAGCTTCGCGACCGCCGCGATCATCTCGCTTGTCAACCCGGGGCGGATCGCGCTAATGTCTTCGTCGGTCGTGTTGCTGTCGACGAGGAACTCACGGAGTTCACCGACTGTCCAGTCGCGGATTCGCTCGTAGACTGGCTCGCGGACGGTGTCTTGGATCACTCGGGTGACTTCATCGTCTTCGTAGGGAACAACTGGATTCTCCCGGAGTGTTTCAAGTGTGAGCTGGCTCAGTGCGTCTTTGGCGGCAACGCGTTCGGCATCCGATCGGGCAGCGACACCCGCAAGCTCGTCGCCAGTCTTGCGCTCGTTGGCTTTTGCGAGTACCTCTGTCACCGAGTCGAATGTTGTGCGTTCCCTACCGATTGCAGAGGTAATTGCCATCTTTTTTCTATGTGTGGGATTCTCACCAACTGTCTTCAACTTTTGTGGGTTATTACTAAAGAAACGTTTTTGAATAGAAAGTAGACTTGTTTACAAAACGCAAGCAGACCGTTCACTGCGAGGGCTCCGGGTTCGAACCAGCGATCGCTGCTGCTCATTCTTCGAGCCCTGTGCGCCGATCGGATGGCATAAGTACCACTGGGTGTGATTATCCAGTAATGACAAACATAGACAGGCGACGGTTCATCCGATCGGCTGGCGCGGCCGGGACCGCGGTTCTGCTTGCAGGGTGTTCCGCCGAGCGGACCGGCAACGGAAACGGAGATGACGGCAATGGGAACGGAGACGACGGCGGCAACGGCGGTGACGACGGAAACGCCAACGGCAGCGACGACGGCACCGCAAACGGCGATAGCGATGACGAGCCGACGACGCTGACCGTCGGTACGTACGAATCATTCCTGGACGCCCCAAGCACCAGCCCTGGCGAGTGGCTCAAGGGCGCGTTCGAGGACGAATACGACGTCGAACTCGTCTGGGAGACGCCCTCGAACGGGCTCAACAACTATATCGAGCGATCGAACGCCGGCTCGACGATCGAGGCCGACCTCTACCTCGGAGTCACCACAGACGATCTGATCCGGGTTGACGAAAACGCCGACGAATCGCTATTTGCGGCCGCAGGAGAGATCGAGGGGGCAGCCGACATTCGCGAGCAACTGGTGTTCGATCCAGACAACCGCGCGGTCCCGTTCGAAACCGGCTACATCAGCCTCGTATACGACGAGAACGAGACCGAGGCTCCGGAGACGTTCGAGGGACTGCTCGAGGAAGACCACCGCGGAGAGCTGCTCGCACAGAGTCCCGAAAGCCAGACGGGCCGGGCGTTTCTGTTGCACACGATCTACACGATCGGTGAAGAGGAGTACCTCGACTACTGGGCAGAGCTACAGGACAACGACGTTCGGGTCCTTGGGTCGTGGTCGGACTCGTACGCGGCGTACACCGAGGGTGAAGCACCGATGGTCGTCTCGTACTCGACCGATCAGGTGTTCGCAAACATGGAGGACGCAGACCTCAGCAAACACCAGATCCGGTTCCTCAACGATCAGGCGTACGCGAACCCGGAGGGCATGGCACGCTTTGCGGACAGCGAGGCGATCGATCTCGCCGAGTCGTTCATGTCGTTCGTGCTTCGGCCGGACGTTCAGGGTGAAATTGCCGAGCGAAACGTCGTCTTCCCGGCCACCTCGACCGCGGAGCTCGACCCCGAGTACGACGAGTTCGCCCATGAGCCGCCAGAACCAGTGACGTTCACGTACGACGAACTCCAAGGGAATCTCAGTGACTGGGTCGACGCCTGGAACCGACAGTTCGCCGGCAACTGATGGGGGAGTCGACGCCCCCGTAAGCGACGCGGATACCGCTGACGAGGCCTCTCGCTCTACAGGCCGGTCTGACGACCGCCGAGGTCGACTCGTCCGCGGGACAGAAGCCCGCGCGCTCCAGGCGGGTGCGATCGTGACCGCAGCCCTCCTGGTTGTGGTCTTTTTTTATCCGGTCTCGACTGTCTTTATCGAGGCGGTGGTCGTCGACGGATCGCCCACGCTTTCGGCGTTCGTCGACATCCTCACCGATCGGTTCTACCTTGACATCTTCGCGTTTACGGCCTATCAAGCTGCGCTCTCGACTGTGCTCAGCGTCGCGATCGGGCTGCCCGCGGCGTGGCTGCTCGCGCGGTTCGAGTTTCCGGGTCGGCGGACGCTACGGTCGCTGACGATCTTGCCGTTCGTGCTGCCGTCGATCATGGTCGCAGTCGGCTTCGTCGCGACCTTCGGCAGGAACGGCACGCTCAACAGCGCGCTCGCGATCGTCGGGCTCGGGCCCGTCGAACTCATGTTCACGCTCAAGGCGATTTTGATCGCCCATGCGTTCTATAACGCGCCGCTCGTCGCGCGGATCGTGACCGCCGCCTGGGAGTCAGTGGACGCCCGAGCGATCGAAACCGCCCGGAGCCTTGGCGCGTCACCGCTGCGAGCCACGCTCGATGTGGTCGTTCCCCAACTCATGCCCGCGATTTTGATGGGTGCGGCGCTGACGTTCATTTTCACCTTCGCGTCGTTTCCGATCGTCCTCGCGCTCGGTGGCTACGGGCTGGCAACGATTGAGGTGTTCATCTACCGCCAGCTCATCAATCTCAACTACACGGAGGCCGCGGCGCTTGCAATTATTGAGCTCGTGATCTCACTCGGGTTGCTGTACGGCTATCTTCGCTACGAGGACGCCAAACGAATTTCTCGCCGCGGGGTCCACCCACCGCCACGGCGGTCGTTACTCCCTGATCGGTGGACACCCAAGGCAGCTATGACTCGGCTCGCGATCGCCGGCTACGCCGTGATCGCGGCATTCGTCTTCCTCAGCCCGATCGTCAGCATGATTCTTGCGAGCGTTACCGCCAGCGACGGCTCGTTTACGCTGGCGCACTACGCGTTCTTAGTCGAACGACAGGCGACGGGCGCGAGCTTTCAGGTCCGCCCGCTCGGAGCTATCCGAAACTCGCTCATGTTTGCACTTGGAACCCTCGCCGTCGCCGTGCCGATGGGTGTCGTCGTCTCGGTGGTGACCACGCGGCGCTACCGTGGCCGGAAGCTCGTTGACGCGATCGCCATGGCCCCGCTCGCGGTTTCGGGGATCATCGTGGGGCTCGGACTGCTTCGCGGGCTGGTGTTTGGCGTCGAGATCGCCGGCTGGCGGATCGCGGTCGGCGGCTCGCTGGCGATCGTCGCCGCCCACGCCGTGAGCGCGTATCCCTTCGTTACCCGTAACGTGACGCCCGGACTTGCGGCAATCGATCGATCAATGATTGAGTCTGCACGGAGCCTCGGGGCGACACGCACGAGAACGCTCCTCGACATTGAGCTCCCGTTGGTCCGGGCTGGCGTCGTCGCCGGGGCGGCCTTCGCCGTCGCGATCAGCATCGGCGAGTTCAACTCGACGATCGTGCTCGCGACCGGCTCGGGAGAGTACACGATGCCCGTGGCGATCGAACGATACCTCGGGCGGCGGCTCGGTCCGGCGACTGCGATGGGGTGTGTTTTACTGGTTGTGACGGCGGCGAGCTTCGTCGTCGTCGATCGCTTCGGCGGCGATGTTGAAGAACGAGGTGGTGGACTGTGAGAAACGGCGGATGGACTGTGAGTAACGGAGGGCACAATCGATGACGACGATCGAACTCGACGGCGTGTCGAAACGGTACGGAGAGACAACTGCAATCGCCGACGCAACGCTGTCGATCGCCGACAGCGAGTTCTTTACGCTCGTGGGTCCCTCCGGCTGCGGGAAGACCACGACGCTGCGGCTGATCGCGGGCTTCGAGGAGCCGACGAGCGGGACGATCCGCTTCGACGGCGAGGACGTCGCGGGTGTTCCGCCGGAGAACCGCGGGGTTGGCGTCGTCTTCCAGAACTACGCGCTGTTTCCGCACATGACTGTTGCCGAAAACGTCGGCTACGGCCTCCAGTTCACAGACCCTCCGGGCGATCTGTCGCCGGACGAACGAGTTCAGGAGCTGTTGGCGCTCGTGGATCTGGCCGGAATGGACGATCGCGACCCCGACTCGCTATCCGGCGGGCAACAACAGCGAGTTGCGCTCGCGCGAGCACTCGCGCCGGGACCGCGCGTGCTGTTGCTTGACGAGCCGATGAGCGCGCTCGACGCCCAGCTTCGGGAGTCGCTTCGACTCCAGCTCAAGCGCATTCAGTCTGAACTGGGAATCACGACCGTCTACGTCACGCACGATCAAGAAGAGGCGCTGTCTGTCTCCGATCGCGTCGCCGTACTTTCGGGGGGTGCGATCGAACAGATCGGGACCCCACAGGCGATCTATCGGCGACCAGACACGCCGTTCGTCGCACGGTTCGTCGGTGACAACAACGTGTTTTCCGGCCGCGTGACAGTGATTGAGCAGGATGATGAGACGGCGACGATCGCCATCGAAGGCGCTTCCATTCACGCGGCGATTCCGGCGGATCGGTCGATCGACCGCGGCGATACCGTAACGATCTGTGTCCGTCCGGAATACGTGTCAGTGACGGCTAGTGAGGATGACCGCGGTAAAAAGTCGGGCGGAGAGTTGAACCGACTGACTGGGTCGGTCGTCAGTTCCGAGTTTCTCGGTGAAACGACTCGAGTTCACGTCTCGTGGGGCGAAACCGAACTCCTCGTGCGGACAACCGATCCGATCGACGGGCAGGTGACACTCGCGTTCGACCCTGACGCTGTTCGGATTGTGTCGGTCGGTTCTTGAAACGTGCTGGATCGCTCAGTTCGAACGCCCGTACACGAAGAGTTCGGCGCTGGATCGGACAAGACTCGCGAGCAAAATCCCGATCCCCACCCCGAACAAAAGGAGCATGGCGCCGACACCAGCGGGTGCCGGTGTGGATTCGGCGAACAGGACTGGAAGCGCGGTACCGATAATTATGACCCCTATCACTGCGATCCCCGCTTCGACGCTTCGAAGCAGAATATACCCAACGCGATCGGTAATCTGCTCGGAGATGGCGGCGTCCGATCGAAGGACGCGATAGGTCGTCACGAGTGTCTCGACGAACACGAGACAGACCAGTCCGAGGCTGACGAGTGGGATTGTAATGAGCGCAAGAAACTGCCCATCGCCGAGCAGCGGGTTGCCGAGAAGGCCCTGGGCGTCGATGATGCGAAAGAACCCGGCAACGCCCATGGCGAGGGCAAGCAAAATCCCCACGAATTTGCCCGCCTGAAGCGGGTTCTCCCGCACGACGCGGGGGATTGTGTTCGCCCGGTGCAACTGTGTCATATGCGATGACCGGGTGGAACGAAAATAAAACTCAGGGAGACTCAAAGAGATACTTGGGTGTTTGTCGGCTGATACCTGGGTAGTGATAAAAGCACGTACAACTGATTTGACGACTTCTCTCGACAATTTGGTTACTACTGCACAGTCACGTAGGTCAGAAATCCGATCGCGACCAACTCAAGCACCCGCATCGCGATGACTACTTGACCGATCACTGGATCCGAGGAGTACAGCATCTGCATACCTCTAAAAAAGAAGAACACGGCAATCAGATTCTCCAGTAGGAGGACTCCGCTGAATCCGACCAACCCGAGCACCATATTCGAGCGGAACTTCCGGTAGTTCCGCAGCCAGACAGAAAGCAACACCAGAAGCATTGCGCTGTTGATCCCCGAAAGCACCATCCCGATCAGCCTGAACCCTTCAGTCGCCATTGTCACACTACCTCTTCGGCGATCCGTTCGAACGTCTCCTCGTGTTGTTTGAACTGATCGGTCAGGAAATACAGCTTTCCGTAATCGTGGTCGCTCGGTTCGACGACGTTGTGTTCTTCGAGCATATCCAGATGGTGGGTAATCGTGTTGTAATCGACTGCCAGTTTCTCCGCCAGTTCGTTTGCGTTCCGTGGCCGATTGGAGAGCTCATCGACGATGCGGACCCTGTTTGTCCCCCCGCGCGTGCCAGCAAATAGGTACCATAGGGCCTTCTCCATTGGCTGTGTAGGTGGTCCAAACCCTGTAATCAAAGACGTTTCGACATCTCTACCCTCCGTTGAGGACAACTCCAACGGCTCGTACCTGTACGATTTTATCATCCATTGATTGTTCTTTTGACCCACCCGGTCGCCCCGCTCGGAGACGGACTTGATCGACGCTGTTCCTGCAGGTTGCCGTTGCCATCAGTTGCTCGGACAACGATCTCGTGGCTGTCCGCCGGCTCAAATTCGTAGCGCCACATTCGCCAGACATCCTCGTCTGGCAACGGTACAGATAGCGTTGCCTCGTTCCACGTTTCGCCGCCATCTATCGAAACCTCAACGCTTTCGATGGCACGCGTTCCTGCGTAGGCGTGCCCAGCGAGTTCCACCCTTCCGTTTGACAGTTCGGTGACGCCCTCTTCCCAGAGCTTGGCAACGGTATTGACGGGCCCGGTCCCCTCCCAGCCGCGTTCTTCCCAGTAGCCGTCCGCTGGTTCTTCGAGCAGTTCGATTGTTTCAATCCACTTGACATTCGTCTCTCCCCAGTGGCCCGGAACGAGCAGGCGGACGGGATGGCCGTTCTTCCGGGGGAGCGGCTGGCCGTTCATCCCCCAGGCCAGAAAGCCATCTTCCAGCACGTCGACTGGGAACTGGACGTAGTAGCCGTCTTCGCCGTGGAGCATCACACACCCACACTCGCCGTCTGGGTCGACCGAATCAAGGAGGGACCTGATCGGTGTCCCGGTCCAGATAGCCGTATCCAGCTTCTTTCCATTGAGGCTCTCTCCAACACACCGCAGCGTCATTGTCCGGTGTTCGATCGGCATCTCGGTCAACTGCTCGTATCCGATCTCCGTGTCCATCCCGACCTCCCCGGTGACCGTCAGTGTCCAGTCCTCCGATGGGATCGTCGGATCGAAATCAGAGATGCTCGTCCGAAAGAAGTTGTCGATCGTACTGACGAGCCCTGGCAGTTCGTCGCTGGCAACATCGAGTTCCTGATTTCTGGCTTGCTGGAACTGTTGTTCGATCGCTTCACCCTCGATACCGGGAACCTGCTCGTCGATTTCGAGTTCGCTTTCGTGAAGGAGGCTGCCAGCACCGAGTCCGAGGCCGACGAATCCGATCGCCCCAGCGCTCGCGGCCAGCACCCGCCGCCGTGAACTGGTCGGTTCGATTGGTTGTGGCACGGTGCCGATTGCGGTGAACAACGCAACGGGGACCGAAGATCCAAGTGCAAGTACTGGTTCACCAGTTAGCGCGACTGTTAGCGCCCAACTACCCAGCCCTGCAAAGCCGATACCGGCCACCGCTGTATCGAAGCGTCTGGCAACGGCGAAGCCACCGAGTGCAAACACGCCGAAGAGCCCAACGAGGATCAACACCGACAGCGCCCGATGGAGATGATGAGCCGCCTGGCCGACGTTTTCAATCATGAACTGTGAGATTACACCTGGTGTCGTATTGACAACAAAGTCATCGACCGGCTGCATGACGAATGACCGCGTGTAGCCGGCCATTGCGAAGGAGCCAACGACGGCGGTGATCCCAGCGAGGATCGCAACGATCGACTCCGATCGTGTTGGATACCGCATCACACGAACACCCTCCTTTTAGCAGCCGAATGATTGCCTTCATCCACCATTAATTGTAACTCAGCAGTAGTTGGGACTCCGCGCGTATACCGCCGATCATCGATGTCTGCGGAGATCTCGACAGTGTTCATAGATACGTAACCGTAACAGCGTTTCTTCGCCCCGGATCCGTATGCGGCTGTTGGTCCGCGAGGTGGCAATCGAATCAACCCGTGACCGCTTGTGGACTGGGCACACATGAGCTTAGCTTACTCGACTGAGACGATCGGACAGTTGACGTGCGCTGCTTCGTCGTCGAGAATGGTCGCATCCATCGCGGAATCGAGATCCGAGACGTCGTCGAAGTCCGCGTTGTCGTAGACGGTGACCCGCCAAAGCGGCGAGTAGCCGGCATCGCCCGGCAGCGTCCCAACAACGTTGTGCGTCTGTGTACTGTCGTCTTCGGTCCTGAAGCCGGATTCGGGACCGCCGCCATCCTGGCCTGGATTCGTGTTGAAGGTGACGTAGATCGGCGAAAGCGGAACGCTGCTGTCCATGGTCTCGAAGCTGTCCTCCTCGAAGAGGAAGTACTCCACAACCTGGCTGTCATACCAGCCCTGCACGACGGGGGCCTCATCGTGATCGTCACCCGCATGTTGTGCGGCCGTTGATCCCTCGGGGACGATCGGACAGTTTTTGATGGTGTTTGTCGGCTCGATGTCGTAGCCCGCCTCGGAAATTCCGGCGACACTGGTTACCGTGTTTGGTACGTACTCCTCGGGGACAGTCACCATGTTCACCTGCCAAAAGTCGTTATAGCCCTCGTCGCCGGGGATGACGTCGACAATGTTCAGCTGCTCTTCGACTGGGTCTCCGTTCTCGTAGAAGAAGGCGTAGATCGGCGCTGGCGTCGTCGGCTGGACGTCGAAGTTGTAGTACTGTACCGTTTCGCCGTCGGGGCCGAGTCCCTGCGTGATGAACGGCGCTTGATCGAAATCGATCGGTTCGTCGGGGCCCGGAAGCGCGTTGTCGTCGTTGCGTACCAACAACGTCCCGGCGGCCTCGCTGAAGCGATCGATGGAGGCACGTGGTGCTTCTGCAGGATCCGTACCGTCCATCTCCTCATCATTCATTCCATCTTCATCCATGCCGTCATCGTCCATCTCTTCGTCGCCCATCCCGTCATCGTCCATCTCGTCATCGTCCATTCCATCCTCATCCATCCCTTCTTCCGCTCCATCACTGCCTGTACAGCCAGCCAGTGTGATCGCCCCAACTCCACCAGTAAGTTGCAAAAACCGCCGTCGTGTCTTATCTGACATCACACTGGTGCGGAGACACGGTTGGATAAAAGGAATTTTTCAATAAGGGGATAGAATGTGTTCAAATATCGTACAAACTTTGTTCAAATTTCGCCTCACATCCGACTCCCATCCTGTGGATTACAGCGATTTGAGGAGACGCCTGCAGTCGTGAGAGTAGTCACACAACAAGGTTGCACGACTCCGCAGATCCGTCTGTGGGCTAGTCGTCCGATTCGGGCGGCTTGATCGTCCGCTCGCCGTCAATCGACTCGTGTTCGACGATGACCGCGTGGCGGGCGTGTCTGGCATGAGCGTGCGCCCACCGATCGGCAGGTCGCTCCTCGAGATACGCCTCGCCGTCTGGACACTCCGTGCAGGTGACGACCCACGGCATGACCTCATCGGGGAAGTGCCCGGTGTGGCGCTTGTGATCGAGCGCGAACTGCTCGACCGCGCGGTTGCCGACCCGAAGCTCATCGAGTTCGTACGTCAGCTGCCACTCGCGATCGCAGACTGAACAGCTGATCGTCGGCACGTCGTCGACCTCGTGTGGCGGCTCAGCGGGGGGTTCCTCGTCGATCATCTGCTAGGGCACCACCCCGACGGTGAGCAGTGTGCCCCAGGTGCGGTAGCGATCGACCATCGCCTCGCGGGTTTCCCAGCCGTCGATCGGGAACGCCGATTCCGGTGGAATCTCGATCTCTTGGTCGGGAATTGTGTCCTGTTCAGCGACGTGAAACCCTGCCGCTCGAAAGGCGTCGCGGTACTGGCGGCGGTTCCACAGCGTCATCTCGACGCTAATGTTGTCCTGCCACGCGTGGGAGGCCTCGTTCTCCTCGAAGTAGTTAACTGCACAGTAGAACGTGCCACCCGAGCGGAGCACACGGGCTAACTCCGAGAGAGTGTGCTCGGGGTCGGCCGCGTAGTAGAACGCTTCCATCGAAAACGCGTGGTCAACACTGTTATCGTCGAACGGCAGCGCGTCGAAATCACCGACGAGATACGCGACGTTCGAATCAGTGGTGTACCCCGCCGCATTGTGTGCCATCTCGGGGGCCCCATCGAGGCCGTAGCCCCGGCCGATTTCGTTCGTCTCCGCTAACGCCCGCAGCGCGTAGCCGCTGCCGGTGCCAAGGTCGAGGACTGTTTCGCCTGCCTCCACAGGCATCCGTGCGAGTACGTGCTTTGCGGTGTGCCAGTGACGCTCTTCCATCCCCCGATCGCGGCCCGTCCGAGCCCACTCGTCGAACTCCTCGCGAACGCTCATACACGTCAGTGGTTCGGCATCGGGTAAACGGGTTCGGTCTGGGGACGCGAGCACTGTGCTGGGCCGCGATCGGTGCGCCTAACACCGCCGGGGACCACGCCACCGGTATGAGATCACGACCACGGCTGCGACTGGACACGGCGAGGCGGCTCAAGCCGCAGTTCCGACTCGCCGACTCGGCGCAACAGATCGTCGGCGGCTTCCTGTTGGCCGGGCCGTTCGTCGTCACCGAGGAGGTGTGGGTCCTTGCAGCGGCAATGAGCATCTGGCAGACACTCGCCACTGTCGGGATCGTCGCCGCGATCGGCTACGCGGCCCTCTACAAGGCCGACACAAAGCGTGATGCCGATCACGAGGTTGAGGTCGCCGGGATTCCTGTTCGCTTCCTCTCGTTGATGATCGTTTCGTTCGGCTCGGTTACCGTTCTCGCGTTGGCGTTCAACGCGCCCGAAACGTTCCTCGGTGAGAACGGTCTCACGACCGTGGAGATGACGGCTGTGACGTTCAAAGCGGTGAGCGTCGGCGCGGTGTTCAGTGTTGTTGGCGCAGCGACCGCCGATAGCGTGTTCTGATCGTCGGCTGAGAGGACGATCGGCGTCGGCCGTCCGCCGTCCTGCCGTGTCATCAAGGATTAAGGTCACACAGCGGTTGCCTCTGGTATGGAGTATTCGTTGGCAATCGAGAACGCGCCCGATTCGATTCCGGGCGGGACGGGCTTGTTGTTGATTCACCCGAGCATCGGCGAAACCGATCGGATCGACACTGACTTTCTGAAAACAGACACTGATCGCTTTCTCGTCGTCTCAACACGAACGACCGCTCGCGAGGTCGAACAAAAGCTCGAACACTACGATGTCGACGAGTCTCGAGCGGTTATCCTCGACACCCTCTCGGTCGAGCGCGGCTACTCGCGGCGTTCCTCGGAGAACGTTCACTACGTCTCCTCGCCGGATGATCTCGACGGGATCGTCGAACAGACCCGCCGGTTTCTTGAGGCCCACGACGGCAAACGCCGGATCAGCGTTGACTCGCTCACCGAGATGGCGTACTACGCCGACGAAGACGGCGTTTACGAGGCCACGAAATCGTTCCTCGACCTGTTGGACGAACACGACGCAGTCGGGCTGTTCCACCTCTCGGTCGAGGTCCACGACGAGGCGACGATCGATCGGTTCAAGTCGCTGTTCGACGGTGTTGTCACCCTCGACGGCGACGGCGGTGTGCAGGTCGAAATGAACGAGTAGTGTTGTCGCCGCCAATCAAACAAAACGGTCTGCAGCGTGCTCACTCGTCTCTGAGCGTTTCGAACGTCTTTTGGGTCCATCGAACCGCATAGCTCGCTCCGTGCTCGAGATACGCCTGCGTATCGAGCGCGGCGAACGGGGCAGGAAGATCCAGATCGTGTTTCATCGCCGAACAGGCATATTCGGTCGCCTCCGCAAAGCTCGTCGAGCCGCGAGCAACCTCTCCGGAGAGGTCGTCGAGACGGCCTTCGAGCCGCGAGCCGGCGTCGAGCCACGCGTCGTAAATCTCTGGGTGTTCGTCGGCCCAGCCGGCAAATTCCTCGCGGGTCTGTAAGCCAACCCACGCGTCGAACAGCGCGGCCGCAAGCTGATAGGTGTCTCCCGGTCCGAGCTTTGCGGCCGTGGCGAGCGATCGGTACTGGGCGCCGAAGAACGGCAGAAAGTGCTCTGGGACCTCTGTGTTGAGTTGCACGTACGCCTCTGCGAGCAAGAACTCGAGGAACGCCTCGGGCGTTCCAGTTCCACGGTGTTTCACGAAGACACAGGGCGGGTCGGTCTGGCGCGTCCAGATGACGGTCCCGTCACCGGGCATCCCGATCGTGAAATCGGTACCGGCATAGCGCCGCAGCAGTGCTGGGGCGTCGTCGGGCAGCCACTCCTCGGGATAGGTCGCCGGATCGAGCGCGTCGACGACCAGTCCGAGTTCTTCGGCGGCGGCCGGCGGCAGCGTTTCGCTGTCCGACTCCATCGTAAACGTGAGTGCGCCGGGGGCGTACGCGTCTTTGACTGCCGCAACGCGGGGCGATAGTGATCGCTCAGCGAACATCTACACCAGTGCGAACGAGAGGATGATTGTGACCACGAGAATCGCCGAAACCGCGATCGTTCCAACTGTGATCTTGGTTGCTGTGCTCATACCTACACCCAGATCCGGTGGTCGCTTAAACGCTTCAGTATCGGCCGATCAGACGAGAATATGATCGCTCAGACTGCCTACGCATCGGCGTCCAGGAGATCTTCGGCTGTCACGAGCGCTTCGAGTTGCACGTCGTGGTCTGCGAGCAGTTCGGCGGCACCCTCATCACGATCGACGACGACGAGCACGCGATCGACGACCGCCCCGGCCTCGCGGAGCGCCTCGACTGCATCAAGGGCGCTCTTGCCGGTCGTTGCAATATCTTCGAGGACAACGACCTGATCGCCCGCCGAGAGGCGGCCTTCGATCCGGTTTGCGGTCCCGTACTCCTTTGTTTTCTTGCGGACGATCACGTACGGTTTTTCCGTCTCAACAGCGGTGACGGAGACGAGCGGGACGGCCCCGAGGGCGACGCCCGCAAGCGTCTCCTCGCCGATGCGATCGGCGAACGCCGCGGCGATCAGGTCCAGACAGACCGGGTCAGTCTCGAAGAGGTACTTGTCGACGTAGTAGCTGCTCGTTCCGCCGTGAGAGAGTTCGAATTCGCCGTACTGCACCGCCTCTGCGTCCCGAAGTGCTGCGATCAGTTCGCTGTCGACCATTAGCAATCACAGCGCAGTCCAGGCGGTTAAACGAACGGATCGCTGCTGCGATCGATCAGGGACACGGGAATATTCATATATTTTCCCGTATGACACATATACACGCTATGTCGAAGTCGACAGATGAACGGGGGCGGATCTACCTTCCAAAAGATATCCGTGAACGATTCGGTGACCAGTATCGAATTGTCGAACTCCCAAGCCACGTTGCGCTCTTTCCGGTCGACGAAGACCCAGTAGACGGCCTCCGAGCAGCTGTTGGTGATGCGTTTGCAGAGACAGCTATCGACGAGATGAAAACGGATGTGCGCGAGTCGATCGCCCAAGAGGCTCGAGCGGAAGCACAAGATCGGTCGAAAGATAGCGAGGAGTGAACCGTGTATGTCGAAACTGATTTTCTCACTGCGCTAGTGAAAGACGACGATTGGCTTCAGGATGCTGCTATCCGCGCGCTCGAAGAGCATGAGGATATCCATACCTCAATACTCGCATACGCCGAGGTCTTGGTATTGTTTTACGACCGCGAGGCTGCTGCGTACGACATTGATGTGCCGCGGGCGATTACTAACCTTCTCGAACTGGTTCCGATCCGACCGAACACACATGAGGATGTAGTGCTGGCCGCTGCAGCGTTCATTGATGAATACGATCTGACCCCGTTTGATGCGCTTCACGCTGGATTCGTCACGACAACAAAAACGCGCGTTCTTTCGACGGAACAAGACTACGATACTGTTGGCCTCGATCGGATACCGTTAGAACCTGAATACTCCAACTGACTCCATCGACTGGTAATGTCTCTTATTCTTTGTTTGGTTATCGAACAACAGTACACATGTCGGCCGCTTCTACCGAAGAATGTGGACGTGCCGATCGAGCGATCGGTGCACCCGCCGGACAAACCGATCCTCGAGCGTCCAGCCGGCAGCCTCGGCTGCGTCTGCCCACGAGCGGTCTGCGATCATCACTGCCCGGGGCGCGACCCGATGGGCTTCGGTGAGCGCACCGCTGACCAACTCGGCGAGGCCGTGGCGGGCGATCTTCGACTGCCGGCCGTACGGGGCGTCGAAGACGACCGCGTCGATCGATCCGTCGCGAAGCGGCAGGTCAGTTGCGTCGCCGCGGATCACGGCCGACTCGCAGTCGGGGACGTACGCCGCGAGGTTCGTTCGTGCGCCGCGAACCATCTTCGCCTGGGCGTCGACGCCGATCGGCCGCGCGCCGAGCAACCCCGCTTCGAGTAACACGCCACCCGTGCCACACATCGGATCCAACACCGTCGTGTCTGGACCGCCGCCGGCGAGGTTGACGAACGCTCGTGCGTCCATCGGGGCCATGCTGCCGGGCTGAAAGAACGGGCGGTCAGTCGGCTTGCGCGTGGAGAATTCCCGATCGGTTTCGACGGCTAGCCAGCCGAGCAGACAGGTCGATCGCTCCTCGCCGTCCAGAGTGCCCTGCGAAAAGACTGCTCTCAGTACGTGATCAGGGTCGTCGAGATCGACAGTGAAGCCGCGATCGACCAGCACGCTCCCGAGCACCCGTTCGGCTGTCTGGGTATCGATTTCGGTGCTGGCGCGTACGTCGCGAGCCCTGACGGCGATCGAGCCGGTTCGATCGAACGATGCTGCCTCGAGTATCAATCGAGCGGCCTCGATATCGGCGGTTGATTTGCCGACCAGCTCGGAGATAAACCGGGTGTACGCAAGCCCCTGTGCTCGCTCACGATCGATTCCTCTGGCAGTCGCGACTCCCGGTGCGACCCGCTCGATCGCCGTCGCTGCGGCCTCGGCTTCGCGGGCGGCAAAGCGATCCTCCTCGCCGACGAGTTCGAGACAGTACACACCGGTGGGTCGGCCAGAACGGGTATGAGCGTATCGAAACCGACGAGTATCTTCCCATCCTCGCTGCATCCGTGCTCGCGTCGACTGTCTCCCTCGATCTGTTGGCTTGGATCGCGGCGATCGGCTGCTACGGCGTCGGCGATTATCTGACGACGGTGCTCGCAGTCCGCCGTTCCGGCGTCGTTGAGGCCAACCCCGCCGTCCGGTATCTCCTCTCAGATCGTCCCACGCCGGTTGGCTTTGCTATCCTCAAGCTCACTGCACTCGTGGTTTGTGCCGGCGGCTACCTCCTCATCCGCGGGAGTCCGATCGCGGTCGGGATTCCGATCGTTCTTGCCGTCCTCGGCGCGGGTGTCACCATCGCAAACATCCGTACGCTCCGCCGTCGAGACGGGGCGCGCTGAGCAGCTAGTATATAAGTCGGTTTTATACGGCGGCCTCCCCAACCAGTGTGTATGAGCGATTCAGCGGAGTCGATCTCGATCGAGAACGTCGTCGCGTCGACGGATATCGGTATTGAGCTCGACCTCCAGAACGTCGCGATGGATCTTGACGGTGCGAACTACGACCCAGAACAGTTTCCGGGGTTGGTGTACCGGACGACCGATCCGAAGTCCGCAGCGCTCATTTTTCGCTCCGGGAAGATCGTCTGTACCGGTGCAAGCTCGCCCGACGCAGTCCACGAGAGTCTGGATATCGTCTTCGGAAAGCTCCGCGCGCTCGACATCCCGATCGAAGACACCCCAGAGATCACGATTCAAAACATCGTTGCGAGCGCGGATCTCGGCGTGCAGTTGAACCTCAACGCGATCGCGATCGGTCTTGGGCTCGAACACATCGAGTACGAACCCGAACAGTTCCCCGGCCTCGTCTACCGGCTCGACGACCCGGAGGTCGTCTCGTTGTTGTTCGGCTCCGGCAAAGTCGTCATCACCGGCGGTAAGGACACCGGTGACGCTGCCGCAGCGATCGCCGTTATTGAGGAAAAACTCGGCGATCTCGGCCTGTTGTGACGACGCACGTCTGGGTATTCTCGGATCGAAACCGATAGTGTCGCCTAGAACGAACTGGCACTATGGAGCTGTTTGCGTCGATCGCACTGCAGACTGACGCGTCGACGACTGCCGTTCTTGGCACGGTTGGGTTGCTTGCGCTGTTTCTTTCGATTACTGCCCACATCGCCGCGAGAAACGTTCTCGGGGACGTCAAGTTCATTTCAGCACTCGGCGTTGGCCCGCTTCCTGCGGTCATCTCCACAACGTCACAGGTGTTTGAGATCTCTGCGGCGATCGCGCTGCCGGTTGCACTCGCCATCGACTTTGCTGCAATTTCGTATCTCTACGGCGAAGATCGGCGGCTCTCGGCATACATTACGGCCATCCACATCGTCGTAACGATCCTTCTCGGAGCGATCTTGGTGGGTGTTGTCGCGCTTATTGCGTCGGCGCCGCTTTGAACGGCGCGAGCATCGGTTCGTCGAACGTGGTCGGTGATCCCGCCCGATCAAAACAGCCGTACTCGGTGACGCCCGCAATGTTCGTTTCGCCGTTGCTCGAGAGCCGGTGATCGAGGCGGATTGTCTCGTTGTCGGCCGAGATCACGTCCGCAGCGACTTGCAGTGTCGACCCGAATCGCACCGGTGCAGTGAACTCCCAGCGCCACGCCCGGAGCCGATAGGGCTGTTTCTCACCGACGAGCGTGGGAAGGCTCGTTCTGTTCGCCTCGAGGTGTTCTTCGATCGCAACGTCGGCAAATCGAGGGTATTCTTCGAAGTACGCGAGTTCCGCGCCTTCGATGTGCGGGCTGCGGATCGGGAACGACGACGCGAACGATACGTTCTCCCCGTCCGAGTCCACCGCCGCCGGGTGTGTCGGGCCGACTTGCGGATCTCGATCGACCACCGCCGCCTCGAACGCCGACCGGGTCGCTTCAGGAAGTGCTTTGGCCGAGCCATCGGGGTCGATCGTCACGTGGAGGATCCGAGCGGTCGCCAGCGACTCACCTGTGTCGGTCGAGATCTCGTAGCATAGCTCTACGCTCGACGTACCGACGGCAATCGGGACAACCTCTACCTGGATCGTCTCACCGATTGTCGGGTACCGTGAGATCGACCCACTCGCAACGACGGGCGCGTACGGGATCCCGTCGTCAGCGAGGATCGTCTCGAAGGAGTACTCGAACGCGTCTGCGACTACCTGCGTAGAAATCAACAGCCAGTCGAATACGCGGGCACCGTGGACGAGTGGACCTGCAAATTCGCCAAACCGAAGTCGATGGTCGTCGATCGTTTGCATAGCAGTCGTCGTTCGGCCACGGACATGAGTACAGAGAAATCGGCAAACGAGACGGGGACGCGGTTTTGACCTGGGGTTACTCGACCAATCGCTCGATCTCCGTCACGAGGATGTCGCTCGCGCCGACCGACTTGAGATCCGTAATAACCTCGAACACCTCTCGTTCGTCGACGACCACGTGGACGGCAACGTCATCGGTGCCAGCGATGTCCATGACGGTCGGGCCGCCCATTCCAGGGATTACGTCTCTGACAGCATCGAGGTCCTCGCTGGCGACGTTCATCATCAGGTATCGTTTGCCGCTGGCAGCCAGCACAGACGACAGTGCGGTCGTCACTTGTTGAACCTTCTCGTCGTCGACCACGTCCGGGCGAGCGAACAGCCGAACGGAACTCGACAGTACCTCGTCGAGGATCGCCAGTCGGTTGACCGCGAGTGTCGTTCCGGTGGAGGTGATGTCGACGATCGCGTCGGCCATCTCGACGTGTGGGGTGAGTTCCGTCGCGCCGGTAACCTCGACGATCGACGGCTCGATCCCTCGATCGTCGAAGTACGTCCGCGTAATCCGTGGGAACTCTGTCGCGACGGTCTTGTCGGCGAGGTCTTCCGGCGAGGTGATGTCACCGTCCTCAGGCGCGGCGAGGACGAGCCGGCAGCGACCGAACGCGAGATCCAGCAGCTCTGCCAGCTCGCGGCCCGATTCGCGGACCTGATCGAGCCCGGTGATCCCCATCTCTGCGGCCCCGTCGTGGACGTATTCGGGAATGTCCGCGGCGCGAGCGAACAACACCGTGACGTCGGGATCGACAGTCTCCGCGTAGAGTTTGCGGTCTGCGCCGTTTTCGATGTGCAAGCCCGCCCGCTCTAGCAGTTCGATCGTCGGCTCGTGCAGGCGGCCCTTGTTGGGCACTGCGATACGCATGGTCGAGCGTTCGCCGTACCGACGTATAAGGACTATTGTCGCGGGTTGTCTTTGAGAAGCGCGTCGGCCAGATCGTCGCCGATGTCGGCGATCGCCTCACGCGTGCGGTCGACCTCCCGAAATGTCAAAAAGCCGTGCGGCATTGCCTCGTAGTTCACGTATCGCGTCTTTACGCCGTCGCGGACGAGCCGTTCGGCGTAGGCTCGCGCGCCGTCTCGCAGCGGATCGAACCCTGCGGTCAACACCGTGGCAGGAGCGAGCCCAGAGAGATCAGCTGCGTTTGACGGATCTCCGTAGGGATTTCGCTCGTGTATCTCGCTATCGTAGTAGCACTCGCGGAACCACCGCAGATCGGCCTCGCTGAGGATGATCCCCGCGTGTTCCATCGAGGGGTGGTCTGGTTTCGCCCCGATCGCCGGGTACAAAAGCGCCTGATACGCGATGTCTGGGCCGTCCTGTTCGGCGGCCATGAGCGCAGTCACAGCAGCGAGCGTCCCGCCCGCGGAGTCACCCGCGACGGCGATCGTTCCGGTCCCGGCGATCGAATCAGCGTTTGCGGCGGCCCACTCGACGGCGGCGTACGCGTCCTCAACTGCCGCAGGAAACGGATGTTCGGGAGCAAGCCGATAGTCGACCGACAGCACCGCACAGCCGCTCTCGCGGACGAGGTGTCGACAGAGCCACGCGTGGGTGTCGATGCTCCCGAAGACGTACCCGCCGCCGTGAAAGAAGACGACGGTTGGAAACCGACCAGAGCCCTCTGGCAGGAACAACCGTGCGTCGATGTCGCCAGCGGGACCGGGGATCGTTCGATCGACTGTGCGGCCAACGCTCGGGAGGGATCTGTTTTCGAAACGGGTGAAAGCGCGTTCGAGGAGGCGTACGAGCGGTAGCGCGCGGCGGCTGTGTGGGAACGGGATGCGATCCTGCCGATCGACGGCTCGTTTCGCCTGCGGATCCAGGCTGTCGGCTTGCATGCACGGGCAAACGAGGCGGAGCCACCTATGTGGTTCGCTGATTGTCACTGGCGCACCCCTCGCGAGCGAAATCCTTTCGCCGGTCGCCCCGAAACCACGCTCGAATGCTCCTGCAGGTCCAGTTAGATCCGATCGTCTTCGTGCTCGCTGCGGTGGCGTTTCTGTTCGTTGCGACGACCGTCGGCCCGCTGGCGTTGCTCCGTGTTCGAGATGCCCGGGAGCCCACCGAGGAGGAGGCGGCGATCGTCTCGGACCTCCTCGACCCAGCAGAGTTTTCTCCCGCAGCGGTTTGGGTGCTCGACACCGTTGGCGAGGCGTCGATCTCAGTCACGATCCGCGGGCCGCCCGGCTACCGCTACCTGCTCGTCAGCGATTACGTGCTGGAGACGCTCGATCGAGAGATTTCGGCCCCACTGGTGGCCGCCGAGGTCGAACGGGCCCGACTGTTGTACCTCGAGTACCGAATCGCCGCGGCAGCGGCCGTTCTCGGGATTGCGACGGCGATGTTCGCCGGCTGGCTCGACTTCGGTGACGGCCTATTCGCGATCGCTGTGGCTGCGCTGGTGCTATTTTGGCTCGGGCGCCGGCTGCAGTTTCTTGCGGATCGCCGGGCCGGCGACCGGGTCGGCGCTACAGCGCTGGCGGACGCGTTCGAGGCTGTCGCCGACATCCGCGGCGTCGTTCCCGGGGAAGCGAGTCTCGGCACGTGGGTCGAGATCCAGCCGCCGCTCGGCCAGCGGATCGATCGACTCAGGGAACGGTGAAAGCGCTGAGAGCGATCGTCGCTCAACACCCCGCCAGTGATCGATCGCGATCGAACACCGTCCGCTTAAGTCCGAATACCCGAAATCAGACCGCATGAGTACGTTTTCGCTCGCCGGCGGCTCGGTTCTCCGTCCTGACGGAACAGTCGTCGACACAGATGTGGTGATCGACCGCGATAGGGGGACGATCGAGTCGATAGGGACCGACGGAGACGACGGAGACGACGAAGACGCTGACGAGGTTGTCGACGTTGCTGGCTGTCTCATCACTCCCGGGCTCGTCAACGGTCACGGCCACGCGGCGATGACGCTGCTTCGTGGGTACGCCGACGACAAGCCGCTCGAGGCGTGGCTCCAGGAGGACATCTGGCCGATCGAGGCCGAACTCACACCCAAGGACATCCGCGTCGGGACCGAACTGGCCGCTGTCGAGATGATCCGATCGGGCGTTACCGCCTTTGCCGACATGTATTTCGCCGAGGATAGGGTCGCTGATGTCGTCGATGAAAGCGGGCTCCGTGCGCGCCTTGGCCACGGTGTCGTCACGGTCGCCAAGAGCGAGGACGACGCGTGGGCGGATCTCGAAGAGAGCATCGCGGTCGCGAAGCGACTCGACGGCGCGGCTGACGGGCGGATCGAGACGGCAATCATGCCACACAGCCTCACGACCGTCGGAGAGGCGTACCTCCGTGAGGCGGCCGAGGCCGCAGCCGACGCCGGAGTCGGACTGCATCTGCACGCGAACGAGACGGTTGATGAGGTTGAGCCGATCGTCGACGAGCGTGGGCTGCGCCCGATCGAGTACGCCGACGAGCTCGGATTGCTCGGCCCAGAGACGTTTCTCGCTCACGGCGTTCACCTCGACGATAACGAGATCGACCGCCTCGCCGAAACGGAGACGAGTGTGATCCACTGTCCGGCCTCGAACATGAAGCTTGCGAGCGGGATCGCGCCGATCCAGCGGCTCCGCGAGGCTGGCGTCACGGTCGGACTGGGAACCGACGGCGCGGCCTCGAACAACGACCTCGACATCTTCGATGAGATGCGCGACGCCGCGATGATCGGTAAACTCGCCGACGGTGATGCGTCTGCGGTCCCCGCTGCGGCGGTCGTCGAGATGGCGACGCAGGGCGGTTCGGCGGCGATTGGCCTACCAGGCGGGGCGATCGAACCGGGGGCGGTCGCTGATCTGGCAGTGATCGACCTCGACGCTGCCCACCTCACGCCGGCACATGATCCCGTGAGCCACCTCGCGTACGCCGCCCGTGGATCGGATGTTCGACACACGATCTGTGATGGGCAGTTCCTGCTACGAGATGGGGTCGTCCAGACACTCGATGAATCTGCGGTCCTTTCGGCCGCCCGCGAGCACGCGGCGGCGCTCGTCGATCGGGCATAAGCGACGGTATCCCCTTCGGTAGGGTTTTTGCTCGCGTTCCCGAACGAAGCGTATGAGCGAAACGGCGTACCCGCCGGTGTCTGCGCACCTCGACGATGTCGAGGCTGCCCGGACGGAGGGACGACGCAAGATGGACTGGGCGGCCCAACACATGCCAATCCTTGAGGCGCTTCGTGAGGAGTTCGAAGCCGACAAGCCGCTTTCGGGACAGCGGATCGCGATGGCGATGCACGTCGAGGCAAAGACCGCGAACCTCGTCGAGCTCCTCGCGCTGGGTGGTGCGGAGGTCACGATCACCGGCTGCAACCCGCTTTCGACCCACGACGACGTGAGCGCGGCGCTCGACACCCACAAAAACATCACCTCCTACGCGGTTCGCGGCGTTGACGAGGAGGGCTACTACGCGGCGATCGACGCGGCCCTCGAGATCAACCCGACGATCACCGTCGACGACGGGATGGACATGGTTGCGGCGATCCACGAGGATCATCCCGAACTGCTCGAGTCGATCGTCGGCGGCTGTGAGGAGACGACTACGGGCGTTCACCGCCTGCGTGCGATGGACGCCGACGGGGCGCTGGAGTACCCAGTGTTCGCGGTCAACGACACGCCGATGAAGACGCTGTTCGACAACGTCCACGGCACCGGCGAGTCCTCGCTGGCGACGATCGCAATGACGACGAACCTCTCGTACGCCGGCAAGGACGTCGTCGTCGCCGGCTACGGCTACTGCGGCCGGGGTGTCGCAAAGAAGGCCGCCGGCCAGAACGCGAACGTGATTGTCACCGAAGTCGACCCCCGAAAGGCGCTTGAGGCCCACATGGAGGGCTACGAGGTGTTGCCAATGCGGGAGGCCGCCGCAAAGGCCGACGTGATCATCACGACCACCGGCAACCGCGATGTCGTCGTGGAAGAGCACTTCGAGGTCATGAACGACGGCGTGTTGCTCGCGAACGCCGGTCACTTCGACATCGAGATCGACCTCGACGCACTCGACAAGCTGGCGGTCGATCGCTACGAGGCCAGAGACGGCGTCGAGGCCTACGAACTCGCAGACGGCCGACGGCTGAATGTCCTCGCAGAGGGGCGGCTCGTCAACCTCGCAAGCCCGATCGCGCTTGGCCACCCCGTCGAAGTTATGGACCAATCGTTCGGTGTCCAGGCCGCCTGCGTCCGCGAACTCGCCGAAAACGGCGACGCGTACGACGCCGGCGTCCACGACGTGCCCGACGAACTCGACCGCGATATCGCGTCGATCAAACTCGACGCTGAGGGGGTCGACCACGACACGCTCTCGGACACGCAGGCGGAATATCTCGACAGCTGGGATCACGGCACGTGAGCTCGAACGCGAAAGGCGATCGCCGCGAGCGCGAACTCGTCAACCGCCTCGACGAGCTTGGGTTTGCCGTCATGCGCGCACCAGCGAGCGGCAGCGCGACCGAACGAGAGCTGCCAGATGTCCTCGCCGGCGACGGGACCGCCTTCTACGCGATCGAGGCGAAAGCCTCCGCGGGGCGGCCGATCTACCTCTCCGGCGAGGAGGTCGAAGCGCTCATCTACTTCGCGCAGAATTTCGGAGCGAAGCCGCTCGTGGCCGCGCGGTTCGATCGCGAAGCGTGGTACTGTTTTCACCCAGCCACGCTGTATCAAACCGACGGCGGGAACTATCGTGTTAAAAAAGAAACGGCGATCGAATCCGGAACGCCGCTTGAGGCGCTTCGCGACGCTGACACGGGCGAGACGGAATCAATTCGGGACGTGCTCGTTGCGCTTGAGGAAGGGCTGTTGACGGTCGAGGAGGCGACCGAGATGCTCGGCGGCGACGCGTCGTGACTGAGTCGACAACTATAGTAACGTTTGCAACTCTCTGTAACAAGCACCTCGAAACACAGTCCGAGAGAGCGTGAACCGGAAGTTACTGAATCGAAGTGAGAAAATAATTGCCAACGCTACTATAGCTCAGCCCGATCACTCCGTAAACCCCGGAAACCGCATGGCTTGACGTTCGTCCGCAAAACGGACGAGCCGCGAGGCCGGAAAGGCGTACCGTGGCGCGTCTTCGATCGACGTGTCCGGGCCGATTGAGCCCGTGTACGACGCCAGAACGACCGGTTCGTGGTCGCCGTAGTTGGCGTTCGAGGGATACGTCGCGATCGGCTCGCCGGTCGGCGTCGTGTACTCCTCGGCCAGAAACGGCGTGACGGCAATGACGATCGCGATCCCCCCGGTTTCGCGGTCGCGAACGAACTCGCCGCGTTCGGGGCGGTGTTGCGGACAAAGCAGCGTCGGGTTCGATGCTGACAGCGGCTCCCCGCAGACGCCGCAGACTCGCTCGTCGGTACCGATCGCGCCGGTTCGCTCGTCGATCGTCACCCGCCAGCGATGTTTGCAGCGAACCCCGCGGATCGCCGCATCGGGACACGTACAACTTCCTTCGGCCGTGTCGACGACGTACGTTCCGCCCTCGGTTTCGACGATGTATCGATCCGCACCGAGCGGCCGGACGGTCATCGCTTCGAGGTATGCTCTGCGGAGTCGACCGGCGAGCGCACCGGCTGGGAGGTCAGGGCGATCGAGTCGAGTCGCCGATCGCGTGTCGGTGTCAATCATGGCCGGCTCACGGTGAACATACGGGTTCCCACGGTTTGAGCCTGTCCGTCGTCGCGATTCCTCACAATTCGGGCATTTCAGCCGCGTCAACAGCCAGTTACGACGGTTCGCTTTTGATGGCGGTCATCACAGTTCGTTTTTGACGGCGATCATCACAGTTTGGTTTTGCCGGCAATCACCAGGGTCCGTTTTTGCCGGCGATCATCACAGTTTGGTTTTGCCGGCAATCACCAGGGTCCGTTTTTGCCGGCGATCACCACGGCTCATTTTTAACACCGATCGCGTAGGCGATAATATTCGTCGCGACGTGGAGGGCAGGAGTCATGATTGCGACGACGAGCAACACCTCAAGCGTGAACGTCTCGAGAAACCACGTTGGTGATGTGAGAAATGCGATCGTGAGCGCACCGACCACGAAGTCGAGTTGGTCGAGCCCGGGGAATGCTGCGCCCCGCTCGCGGCCGCTCCGTCGCTTGATGAACGATGCCGTGATGTCGCCGAGCATTGCACCGAAGGCCAGCCCCAGCGCGGTCAAGAGTGGAAACGTTGGGAACTCCACACCGATCGCCGCGCTTGCCGGTTCGTTGATCGCGTTGAGCACCATCGCGAGCGAAAAGCCGATTACTGTGCCAACGGCAGTTCCCCGCCACGTTTTGCCATCTCCGAGCAGTCGCGAGTCGCCCATCGTTCGGCCGCCGTCGATCGGCGCACCCCCACCAGCGAGGACTGCCGCGTTGTTCGGGACGTAGGCGGGCAACATCGCCCAGAATGCGACCGCAATAACAGACCATACCATACGAGAACTCTCGTCAGGGAATCGGCTTAACTCCCCGCGGTTTCGATCGACCCAGCGACGGCGTGGCTGTCGAACCCGACCAAAGACGGGTTAACAATCTTGTACGCATAGTCGCTACTGTGTGGTATGATTCCGCCGATCGCCGACCGATTCGTCGCAGGTGAATCGATCGCCGCCGCGCTCGATCACACCCGAGCGCTGAACGAATCGGACGTGAAGGTCATTCTCAACCTCCTTGGGGAACACTACGACAATCGCCAGGAAGCCGATACCGACGCCGAAACGTACCGCAAACTGATCGACGAGATCGCAGCCACAGAACTTGATGGCTGTGTTTCGGTGAAACCCTCACAGATCGGTCTTGATATTGGCGACGAGGTCTTCGCGGAGAACTACGAGCGCATCGTCGAGCACGCCGCAAAAAAGGACGTGTTCGTCTGGTGTGACATGGAAGACGCCGACACTACCGACATCACTCTCGACGTCTTCGAATCCATGGCAGAGACGTACCCCTGGCAGGTCGGCCAGTGTATCCAATCCAATCTCAAGCGAACCGCGGATGATCTCGAACGGCTGGTCGACGTGCCCGGAAAAATCCGCGTTGTCAAGGGCGCCTACGATGAGGATCGATCGATCGCGTACAAGAAAAAATCGCAGGTGAACGAGCGGTATCGCGAGGATATCTCGTTCCTCTTTGAGCACCGCGATCGTGGCATCGCGATTGGGAGTCACGATCCCGAGATGATCGACCACGCGCGATCGCTGGCGGACGAACACGGCGCAGACTACGAAATCCAGATGCTCATGGGTGTTCGTGAGGACGCCCAGCGATCGCTCGCATCCGAGGGCGTCGAGGTATGGCAGTACGCGCCCTACGGGGAGAAGTGGTTCTCGTACTTTTATCGGCGAGTCCGCGAGCGAAAAGAGAACGCCCTCTTTGCTGTCCGCGCCATCCTCGGCCGGTAGTGGCTGTCGTCTCCGGCTGTCAGGCCAATTCTGGCCGGCAGACATTGGAATCAACTAAGGGCCTGCCCGTCGTATCAGCGATCGAATGTCTACGTGGAAGCGTGATTTCGCGAGTGGCCTTATCGTTCTCATCCCGCTTGCGGTATTGCTTTTCATCATCAACTGGCTCTACGTCAGGATCATCTCAGTACCGCTTATCTCCACGCTCGATCTGACGATTTTCAATGTTCCCTCGAGTCTCGTGCCGGGGGTTCGTGCGCTGATCGCGCTCGCGGTGGTCTCGACGCTCATCCTTGCGGTGGGGTACCTGATGCGGACAACTGGCGGGAAGGTTTTGGAGTCGCTGATCGACGACGCGATCAATCGGGTGCCTGTGCTCAGAGTGATCTACAACGCGTCGAAACTCGCTGTTGAGACGGCCCTTTCTGGGACAGACGAGCTCCAATCGCCCGTTCGATTAGAGACCTGGCCCGGTGTCCGCATGACCGCCTTCAAAACCGGGAAGCGAACCCAAGACGGCAAGATCGTGCTGTTCATGCCAACTGCGCCCAATATCACGACCGGCTTCGTCATCGAGGTCGAGCCAGAACGCGTCGAGGACACCGGCGAGCGGGTTGAAGAAGCCCTGACCAGAGTTCTCAGCGCTGGATTCGCTGAATCCGCACATCAGATACCAGTCGAAGAAGAAACGCATATTAGCGAGGTCGACGGCGACGCAAAGAACCGACCAAGCGTCACGCGGAAAGACACCGATCACGAACAGTCCTCTTCGAACAACTGAGACGATCACGGTCTATTGTCCCGGCGATCGATCGCCGCTCCACTACTGTTGTCGCCGGCCGATCCCGACTAGACGTACGTGAACCACTCGTCGTGGGCGTCCGTACGGCGTTCGACCAGATCGAAAAAGGCCGACTGCAGCTCTTCGGTGACCGGCCCGCGTGTACCCTCACCGATCACAACGTTGTCGACCTTCCGAATCGGGGTGACCTCTGCGGCCGAGCCGGTAAAGAACAGTTCGTCTGCAGTGTTGAGTTCGCCACGGCTGATGACTGCCTGATCGTGCACTGTGTAGCCGCGCTCTTCGGCGAGCGTAATTACCGTATCGCGGGTGATGCCGTCGAGGATGCTCTGTGAGAGTCCGGGCGTGAAGATTTCGCCGTCTCGGACGAGGAAGATATTCTCGCCGGGGCCCTCTGCAACCTGCCCTTCTTTGTTGAGCACGATCGCCTCCGCGTAGCCGTTGCGGCGGGCCTCCTCTCCCGCAAGGAGGCTGTTGACGTAGAGGCCAGTGGTTTTTGCATTCGTTGGGATTTGACTAGACGCGTGTTTGCGCCACGAGGACACCATCACCTCAATACCGTTTTCGAGTGCGTCCTCGCCGAGGTACGCGCCCCACGGCCAGCAGGCGATCGCTACGTCGGTCGGGCAATCGCGTGGACTCACACCGAGGCTGTCGTAGCCGTAGTAAGCGATCGGCCGGATGTACGCGCTTTTGAGCTCCTGTCGGCGCAGGAGTTCGAGGGTTGCGTCGGTGAGTTCCTCGCGAGTGTGTGGTATGTCCATCTCGTAGGGCTTTGCGGACGCAAACAGGCGATCGAGGTGCTCCTCCCAGCGGAAGATTGCCGATCCCTGTTCGGTGTCATACGCCCGTGCGCCTTCAAAAATTCCAGTTCCGTAGTGCAGTCCGTGTGTGAGGACGTGCGTCGTCGCGTCCCCCCAGTCGACGAACTCGCCGTTCTGCCAGATCGTGTCGACATCCATCTCGTCGAATCCCATGCGCACACGTTCGTCGCTGGGTGGTATAAATCTACGAGATCGATGCGAAGAGATGGCATACGATCCGAGCCAGATTACCCCCTCTCAAGGCGACTGTGGATCTTCAGTTATCCCAGCCGATCGAGGATCGTCTTCCCTTCGAGGTAGACCAGATCGTGGGCGTCGGCGTAGGCGGCCGCGTCGGCCGGCGTCCTTGCGGCGCCGCTTGCCCCGTCGAGCATCTCACAGACGACGACGGCGGGTGGGAGCCCGGCCGCTGCTGCGAGTGCGAGCCCCAGCTCTGTGTGTCCAGTTCGATCTGCCAACAGGCCGGGTGCGCCGCGGAGCACGTGCACGTGCCCCGGCGAGCGAAACGACTCGGCGAACGTCTCTGGGGTATACGCCGCTGGCTCAGCGGCTGCCCGATCGGCTGCCGCGGCGAGTTCGGTGATAGTGAGCGCTCGATCGACGTCAGTAATCCCCGTGAACGTCTCGCGGTGGTTCACCGGCAGCGAAAACGACGATCGGCTGTCATAGGCGAGATCGTGGCTGGCGGCGCTCGGGTGGTCGATCTCGTCTTCGAGGAACGGCAGCCCAAACGCGTCCGCAACCGTATCAGAGACGGCGACACAGATGAGTCCACCAGCGTCTTCTCTGAGCCGGACGACGTCTTTGGGTTCGACTGCGCCCGCAGGGTAGATGATATCCGTTTCACCCTCTCGGTCGGCGAAGTCGTGGACAAGCACAGCCTCGCCGTCTCGAAACGCCGCGATGGCGGGGTCGATCTGACTGTCAGCTGTGGCTGTAGCGGGTCCGTCACTGGTCGTAGCGTTGGTGTCGTACATTAGTTGGCCTCCTCCACGTGGACGGTCAACAGCTCATCGTCGTTCAACGACAGCTCGTCGCGAAGTTTGACCGGCGCGATCAGCTCGATATTCTCTTCGTTGTGATGGGTCCGATCGGGGACGATGATGTGGGTCGGCTCATAGGCGTCACCGTCGACTGTCTCAATTCGGGCAGGATAACACGTTGCTGCACCGTAGGTTCGATCGTCGCTCTCCCAGCTGTCGATCGGCACCGCGTCGATCGACGCCAACCTCGCTCGCGCCCGAACGCTTTGTTCGTCCAATACAACGTTCAACGTGCCGGCAAACGGCTCGTAGCCGAGCTTTGCGGTGAACTGCTCCATGTAGCCGGGCAACGAAATATAGTGTTTGCCCTCGCCCATGCCGCTTGTCACTGTTCCCGACAGCGACAGCGGACTCTCCGGCTCAAAGATCTGCTGATAGTCACTGTACTCGCGTCTGAGCGCGGCCTCACCCGCGTCCGTGATCGTCACCCACTGACCGTCGCTGACGACCTCGCGCTCGACATACTCGGCCTCCTCGAGGCCCTGGAGCCGTCGAGAGGCGGTCTGGTTCGACGCCGAGAGCCGATCGGCCAGTCCCGAACACGAGACCTTTGCGGGCTGGGTGAGCCCCCCTTCGAGGGCGACGAGCTTCAGGGTCGCAAGCTCGTCGTGTCCGACGGCGGCGGCTGCGTTCTGCATACTCGTTGGTTAACACTCCGACGGAATAAGCATACCGAATATGGAATGCATATCAGAAGTGGAATGGGTATCCGCAGAATTCGATTTTCCGTATTATTGCTCAGCACCGATCGACCAAAGAGCCGTCGATCGAGCACCGTCCGCGATCGGGCCGATCCGCTTCGGAAGGGCCTTTAGGAGGCCAACGCAACGGACGGACATGTTTCGACAGTTTCGCGATTCGGTCGCCGGAGCGCTGACCGAGGCGCTCGAATCGCTCGAGTTGCCGAGCGACGACCTCGGCATCGAGGAACCGCCCGAGGACCTCCCGGCGACACTCGCCTCAAGCGTGGCCTTCCGGCTCGCTGGCGAGATGGGCGCAGCACCGCCGCAGGTGGCACAGACGGTCGCAGACGCGATCGATCCCGATGGCGTCGACTATCTCTCGGCCGTCGATACCCAGGGCCCGTACATCAACTTCCACACCAACGACGCCTACCTCGCAGAGACGCTTGAGGCAGCCCAGGCCGACTCCTACGGCCGGTTGGAGGACCAAGAGACGAGTGTCGTCGTCGAGCACACAAGCGCGAATCCGACGGGCCCGGTCCATGTCGGGCGGGCACGCAACCCGATCGTCGGTGACGCGGTCGCGAACCTGCTCGATTTTGCCGGCTACGACGTGGAGAGACACTACTACGTCAACGACGCGGGTCGGCAGATGGCCGTGTTCACCTGGGCGTACGAAACCTTCGACGAGGATGCTCTCGAGGACGAACCCGCACGCGATCGGGTTGAGTACGACCTCGTGCGGTACTACCGCAAGGGTAACCACTTCCTCGAAAACGCCGATCCTGCCGAGGTCGAGGCCGCAGAAGCCGAGATCACGTCGATCCTTCAGGGGCTCGAAGCGGGCGAGGAGGCAGCCTACGAGCGGGTCGGAACCGTTGTCGATCAGGTCCTCGGCGGGATGAAAGACTGTCTGGCGCGGCTTCCCGCGGCGTTCGACGAATTCGTCAAAGAGACCCGATTCATGCGGGACGGCTCGACCACTGAGATCGCCGATCGGCTCAAAGCAAGCGAGTACGCTGTCTACGAGGAGGATGCCTGGCAGCTCGATCTCTCAGCGCACGGCTTCGAGAAGAATCTCGTCTTTCTGCGTTCGGATGGGACAAGTCTCTACACCACCCGCGATCTCGCCCACCACGAGTGGAAGTTCGACAACTATGATCGTGCGGTGACTGTCCTCGGCGAGGATCACAAACTCCAGGCCGGCCAGCTACAGGCCGCCCTCGAAATCCTCGGCAACGACACCGATCGCCTCGACGACGTGATCTACTCGTACGTGAACCTCCCAGAGGGGAAGATGTCGACCCGGCGGGGGACCGGCGTCATGCTTGATGATCTGCTGGATGAATCGATCGATCGAGCCCGCGAGGAGGTCGAATCCCGTCTCGACGATCGGATTCGCGACGATGACCTCGATGCGGACGACATTGACCGAATCGCCCATCAGGTCGGAATCGGCGCTGTCCGCTACGATATCGTCTCGAAACAGCCGACGAAGGCAATCACCTTCGAGTGGGATCGAGCGCTCGACTTCGAGGCGCAGTCTGCGCCGTACGTCCAGTACGTCCACGCGCGCTGTTGTGGAATTCTTGAGGAGGCAGATACGGTCCCGGAGCTGGCAGCGATCGATCCGTCTGCGCTGTCTGATCCGGCCGCGATCGACTTGCTTCGGACGATTGCTCGGTTCCCGGCAGTCGTCGAGGCGGCCGCCGACGAGCACAAACCACACATCGTCGCAACGTACACCCGCGAGTTTGCCGAAGCGTTCAACGGCTTCTATCGCGAGTGTCCCGTACTTTCTGCGGACGACCCCGCAGTTCGGGACGCACGGCTCGCGCTTGTGTCGGCATCGAAGCACACGGTCGCCAACGCGCTGTCGATCATCGGGGTCGCCGCGCCCGACTCGATGTAAGCGCAGTCACGCGATCGTCCGGGGCCGCGCTGTCGATCGAACCTATCCGCTCATCGAAACAGCCGGCTGAACAGGCCGCGTTTCTTCTTTTTTCCGTCGTCTTCCTCAGCTGACTCGTCTTCGGCTGTCTCGGTCACAGATCCGCCCTCTGCGTCAGGAATCTCCGGCGGTTCTTCATCTTCCTCGTCCGATCGTCCCTGAAATGGAATCGCGTCTTCGGGCACGTCGTCCTCGTCGGACTTTGTGTCAGTTTCGGCGTCGGCGGTGTCGCTGTCGGCGGTGTCGCTGTCGGCGGCGTCGGCCACCCCTTCGGAATCTGGTGCTTCGTCGCCGCCTGCGCGGTTCTCGGCGGCATCTGCCCATGCCTCTTCGGGGGCGTCATCGTCAACTGTCCGCTCTCCACCGCTGGTCTCACCGCTGTCCGCTCCGGACTCGATCGATCGGGCCGCGACTGATTCAGCTGTCGCCGCCGCCTCGAGGTCGTCTGCTGGATCGTCTTGATCCGTGGTGACTGCCCCTTTTGTGAACGCTGCCGGCGGCTCAGGCGGCTCGGGAATCTCTAACTCGGTTAGCGCACCCGCGATCGTTCGATACGCAGCGGCGGCCGCGCTGTAGGGGGCGTATGTCGGCAGTGGTTCGGCGGCGGCGACCGACTCGCGGACCACGGTATCGTCTGGAACCGTCCCGAGAATCTCTGCGTTGAGGTGAGTCCTCACCATCTCCGCGACCGGGACGCCAGGGTCGACGCGGGTGATGATCGCCCCAACGACGGTGCCGCCGAGCCGATCGGCCAGCTGGCGGGTCTTTTCGGTGTCGATGAGCGAATCTCGTTCGGCGGTTGAAACGAGCACGACCCCATCGGCGATCGACAGCGGGATGCTCGTCTCGTGGCTCACGCCCGCCCCAACGTCGATGAAGACAAAATCCGCATCTGCAAAGGCGTTGACCACGTCCTCCAGCCGTCCGGGATCGGCCGATGCGAACGAATCAAGCGCGGTATCGCCCGGTACGACCCGAAGTCCACTCCCGTTCGGCACCTCGTAGGCCGCGTCGGTTGGATCGGCTTTGCCCGCCAACACGTCGTGCAGTGTCGGCGAGACGTCGGTGACCCCAAGGGCACCGCCGAGGTTCGCCATCCCGATATCACCGTCGACGACGACGACCGACGCGCCGGCGTCGGCGATCACCGCCCCGAGGTTCGCCGTCGTCGTCGTTTTGCCAACGCCGCCTTTCGCGCTGGCGATCGCGTACACCTGTGCCATACGTCTCACAAACCCCCGACGCAAGTATAAAACTACGCTCTTGACGGGATCGCGGTTGCCACCCACGCACAAACGGGCGTCGTCACAGGTCAAAGCTTACTTACCCGCTGCACGGCCATGTAGAGGTAATGAGCACCGAGGCTGACGAGGCGAGCGCCGATCGCCGCAAATACGAATTTAAAAAGGTGATCGAGGAGCTCCAGGAGTACGAGGGCTCCGGCACGCAGCTCGTCACGATCTACATTCCCGACGACAAGCAGATCTCCGATGTCGTCGCCCATGTTACCCAAGAACACTCTGAGGCGGCGAACATCAAGTCCAAACAGACCCGGACGAACGTGCAGGATGCGCTGACGAGCATCAAAGACCGACTGCGATACTACGATACGTACCCACCAGAGAACGGAATCGTCCTGTTCTCCGGGGCAGTCGACAGCGGCGGCGGCCAGACTGACATGGTCACCCGCGTGCTCGAACGGCCGCCAGAGCCGATCGAATCCTTCCGCTATCACTGCGACTCGGACTTCCTCACAGAGCCCCTCGAGCACATGCTCTCGGACAAGGGGCTCTTCGGGCTCATTGTCCTCGATCGCCGAGAAGCGAACGTCGGCTGGCTCAAGGGCAAGCGCGTCGAAGCGGTTAAATCAGCCTCCTCGCTCGTCCCTGGCAAGCAGCGCAAAGGTGGCCAGTCAGCCCAGCGGTTCGCCCGGCTGCGACTCGAGGCGATCGACAACTTCTATCAGGAGGTCGCCGAGATGGCCAACGATCTCTTCGTATCGAAGCGACACGAACTCGACGGTATCCTCGTCGGCGGCCCGTCTCCAACGAAAGACGAGTTCCTCGACGGCGGCTACCTCCACCACGAACTGCAGGACAAAGTACTCGGCAAGTTCGATGTCTCCTACACCGACGAGTCTGGGCTCAAGGACCTCGTCGATCGCGCAAGCGACGTGCTCGCCGACCAGGAGATCGTCAAAGACAAACACGAGATGGAGGAGTTCTTCGAGAACCTCCACACCGGCGAGGAGGCGACCTACGGCTTCGAGGCCACCCGTGAGAATCTCATCATGGGTTCGGTCGATCGGCTGCTCATCTCCGAAGACCTCCGGAAAGACGTCGTCATCTACGACTGCAACGGAACCGAGGAGTTCGAAGTGATCGATCGCCGTCACTCGACCCCCGCCCACGACTGTGCGGACGGCTCGGAGGCCACGGTCAAAGAACGCGAAGACGTGATCGATCATCTGATCAACATCGCCGAACAGCGCGGGACGGAGACGAAGTTCATCTCGACGGACTTCGAGAAGGGCGAACAGCTCTACGACGCCTTTGGCGGGATTGCCGGGATTTTGCGGTACTCGACAGGTGTGTAAATAATCTCATGTCGAAAAGAATCGAGATATCTGAGGAAGCATACGAACGTCTTGATGCTCGTCGATCTCCTGATGAAACCTTTTCTGCGGTTATTCTCCGATTGACTGCCGAGCGATCGCTACTCGAACTGGCAGGGATTTTGAGTGACGACGAGGCTGATGCACTTCGCGATGCAATACAAGAGCGTCGTGATCGACGCACGATAGAACGATAACGCTATTTTGTTTTTTGACTGCAAGCACTACTGCACCCACGCGTCCAGCTGCGATCGCCGCCGTTCAAGATCGAACCACGGTTCAACCGAGTCTGATTCGATGAGCCGATCGAGCGTCAAAAACACGTCTGCGCCGTTCGACTCCGCGTAGTCGAACAGCTCGACGACCGCCTGGCGGTGGAGCGCGAGGCTATCGAGCCGCGCGAGGAGTAACGCGATCGCAACGCCCGGCTCTCCGTCCGGAAACGACGCCTCGATCGCCGAGAAGTTCGCGTCTGCACTGATTTCTGCTGGGTCTTCGACGGGCTCAAAAGCGAGACAGTGCGGACAGATTCCCGCGGCGTCACTGTCGGCGATCGATCGAAGCGCTGTGGGAATGGGAAAGAAAATTTGGTCGGCTCCACAGTTCGGACATGCCATAGCGACCAGAATAAAAACGGGTCAGTCGTCGGCCGGGACGGTCTCTGCGGCTTCTTCGGCTTCCTGTTCGGCCTCACGCTCCTCGCGCTCTTCGTCTTCTTTTTTGCCCTTGATCTTTTTCAGCCGGAAGATCTCCTCGCGCTCTTGTTCTTCGAGTTTCTGTTCGATATAGTCTTGATTGTCGTACAGTTCGGGCAAGAGCTTGAACTCTAAGGCGTTGACACGGCGTTTGGTCGTCTCGATCTCTTCGAGCATCTTTTTCATCGCCGTCTCGACTTCTGCGGCGAGAATGAGCGTCTCTAAGAGCTCCTCGTAGGCGTCTGCGGCCTCGTCGATCCGTGCGGACGAGCCGAGCAGTCCGTACCCGCGCTCGCCGAGGTTCTTTTTGACTTTTGTGGACTCGATCTGCGGAACGACCACGCCCATGATGTTCTTCGACTGGGTCGTGATTTCGGGGTGTTCCTGCAGCGCGGCGGCCGCCCCGCGAACAGCGACGTCGCCTTCCATTGCCCGGGCCATGTTGAGCTTCCGTTGGGCGGTTTTGTAGTCGTCGCTCAGCTCCGATCGCACGTCCTGGGCCTGATCGAGGATGTCCATGAACTCCATAATCAGCCCATCTCGCTTCTGTTCGAGGGTATCGTGACCCCGCTCGGACAGCTCGATGCGGTCCTCGATCGCCATCAGGTTCTTTCGGGTCGGTTTGACGTCCTCGGCCATCTCTTAGCGGCTGATTGTGCTGGGAGGTGCCTAAAGGTTTCCAGTTCCCCCGGCGGTCCGCCGAAACGAGCATATCCATGCCAATCGAACAGGCCGACATGGCGTACGTTCTCAAAACGCCCTGGCTCGATGATCCGTCGGCAGCGGCGACCGTGGCCGAGTGGCACGTCTCGGTGGGCGAAGCTGTCAGTGCGGACGAGCCGATCGTCGACGTGCACTCCGGACACATCCAAGCGACGATTACCGCCCGCGAGGACGGTGTGCTCAGACGATCGCTTCTCGCTGCGGATGAGACCGCACCGCCGGGGACACCGATCGGGATTGTCGCGTCTGCCGCAGAATCGATCGACGAACTTCTCGACGAACTCAACGAACTCGACGAACTCGATACGCCCGACGCAGCGGCGGACACGCCTACCGTGCTGCCGAATCGCCGGGCAACCGCCCACTTTGCTGCGGATCGCTCCGGCTTCGTCTCCGCCGGCGGGTACGAGTGGCCATACGACGGGGGAGCGTCGTTCGGTGGCGGGCAAGCCCCAACGCCGATCGACTATTTTACCGCCGCCTTCGCTGCGTGTCTCTCTGTCAGTATCGGCGTCCAGGCAGACATCCGTGACATCCACTTCGACGGTGTTGCAGTATCAGCCGAAAGCTGGCCTAAAGCGGGCTCCGTCGAGTCGATCGAGCTGACAGTCGAACTCGTCGGTGTCGATGAGACTGACGATCGAACCCTCGAACGGATCGTCGAGACGGGCGAGCAGACCTGCCACGTCGCTGAGCTGATCGACGAAGATGTGGAGCTATCGCTCTCGTGGACAAAACGCGGGTAAATCTCACAAAAGACTTCGATCGACTGAGACTACCAACCGCCGTTCAGTCGGCGGTGACTTCTGCAGTTTCGGCGTCGTCTTCGAGGTAGTACTTTTCGATGAACTCCTCGTCGACCCGGTTGAGTTCAGATTTCGGCAGGCTGCTCAGAAGCTCCCAGCCGATCGAGAGGGTCTCCTCGATCGATCGGTTGGTGTCGTAGCCCTGCTGGATGAACTCCGCTTCGAAGCGGTCCGCGAAGTCGAGGTACTTGTTGTCCCGCTCTGAGAGCGCCTCACGACCGACAATGTTCACGAGGTCCCGCAGGTTCTCACCCTCGGCGTACGCCGCATACATCTGGTTTGCGACGTCGCTGTGGTCCTCACGGGTGAGCCCCTCACCGATCCCGTCGTCCATGAGCCGCGAGAGGCTCGGCAACGGGTTGATCGGCGGCTGAATGCCCTGGCTGTTGAGCGCACGATCGATGTAGATCTGCCCTTCGGTAATGTAGCCGGTCAGATCCGGAATCGGGTGCGTGTCGTCGTCGCCGGGCATCGTGAGAATCGGAATCTGTGTCACCGATCCCGCACGGCCCTCGATCCGACCCGCACGCTCGTACAGTTGCGCCAGGTCGGTGTACATGTATCCGGGGTACCCACGCCGTCCGGGGACCTCCTCGCGAGCCGCCCCGATCTCACGGAGCGCCTCGCAGTAGTTGGTCATGTCCGTCAGGATAACGAGGACGTGGTAGTCCTTGTCGAAGGCGAGATACTCGGCGGTGGTGAGCGCAAGTCGCGGGGTAACCGTCCGCTCGACGGCGGGGTCGTCCGCGAGATTCATGAAGACCACAGAGCGCTCCAGCGCGCCGGTGCGCTCGAAGTCCTGCATGAACTCGTTTGCCTCTTCCTGCGTGATTCCCATTGCACCGAAGACCACTGCGAACTCCGAACCGCCCTCCTCGTCGTCTTCTGGCACCGTCGCCTGCCGAGCGATCTGCAGCGCCAGGTTGTTGTGCGGCAGTCCAGACGCCGAGAAGATCGGCAGCTTCTGGCCGCGGACAAGGGTGTTCATCCCGTCGATCGCCGACACGCCGGTCTGGATGAACTCCTCGGGGTACTCTCGCGAGTACGGATTGATTGCTGCGCCGATGATGTCACGGCGCTCCTCGGGAACGATCTCGGGGCCGTCGTCGATCGGCTGGCCCGACCCGTCCATGACGCGACCGAGTAGATCCTCGGTCACGGGGAGTTTCAGGGTCTCTCCAAGGAACCGGACCGATGCCTTTCGATCGATCCCGCTGGTCCCTTCGAACACCTGGATCGCGACAATACCGTCGGAGGATTCGAGCACCTGGCCGCGGAGCGTCCGTCCGTCGTCCGTTTCGATCTCGACCATCTCGTCGTAGCCGATCGGTTCGTCGACCTCGGCGTACACGAGCGGTCCGCTGATCTCGGTGATGGTTTGATATTCTTTCATCAGTAGAGCCCCCGAATTTCCTCGGTGATGTCTTCTTTCAGCTCTTCGACGTACGCCTCGTAGTCCTCTTGGACGCCGATCCGGTTAATCTGCGGCACCGACTCGACAGCCTGGACTTCTTCGACGGGTACGCCCGCGTCGAGTGCGTCGAACGCCTCGTCGTGGAACGTCTTCGTCGCCGTCAGGATGAGGTACGTCTTCTCCGGCGGACAGAACGTGTCCACGGGGTGGAACGCGTTCTGCTGGAGATACCCCTCACGCAGGTAGCGTGCGACCTCTAAGGTCAGCTGCTGGTCCTCCGGCAGCGCGTCTTTGCCGACGAGCTGAACGATCTCTTGGAGCTCCGTCTCCTCGTCGAGGATGTCGATCGCCCACTGACGAATCTCATCCCAGTCGTCGGTGACGTTCTCTTTGAACCACGGGTCAAGCTGTTCGCGGTACAGCGAGTACGACTCGTTCCAGTTGATCGAAGGGAAGTGCCGCCGTTCGGCCAGATCCGCATCCAGCGCCCAGAACGTTTTCACGATCCGCAGGGTGTTCTGGGTAACCGGCTCGGAGAAGTCCCCGCCCGGCGGGCTGACTGCCCCGATTGCCGACACCGAGCCCTCGGTGCCGTTGATGTTCTCGAAGTAGCCAGCACGCTCGTAGAACTGACTGAGCCGTGCGGCCAGGTACGCAGGATACCCCTCCTCACCGGGCATCTCCTCAAGCCGCGAAGAGATCTCCCGCATCGCCTCTGCCCACCGCGAGGTGGAGTCGGCCATGAGCGCCACGTCGTAGCCCATGTCGCGGTAGAACTCTGCGATCGTGATGCCCGTGTAGATACAGGACTCACGGGCTGCGACCGGCATGTTCGAGGTATTCGCGATGAGCGAGGTCCGGGCCATGAGCGGGTTCCCGGTTTTCGGGTCCTCAAGCTCCGGGAAGTCCTCGATCACTTCGGTCATCTCGTTGCCGCGCTCGCCACAGCCGACGTAGACGATAATGTCCGCATCGGCGTACTTTGCGAGTTGGTGCTGGGTAACCGTCTTCCCCGAACCGAACGGACCAGGAATCGCTGCGGTCCCGCCCTTCGCGATCGGGAACAACCCATCCAAAATTCGTTGCCCGGAAATCAACGGCGTCCGAGGCGTCTTCTTTTCGACGGAGGGACGGGGTTTTCGGACCGGCCACTCCTGTCGCATCGTGACTTCCTCGCCGTTGTCGAGTTCGGCGACGGCCTCTGTCACGTCGAAGCTGCCGGCCTCGATCGAGACGACCTCGCCGCCCTCGAAGTCCGGCGGAACCATGACTTTGTGGTCGATCGTGACCGTCTCTTCGACGACCCCGACCACGTCGCCGGGTTCGACGACGTCGCCTTCGGAAACTTCGGGTTCGAACTCCCATTTCGTCTCGAGGTCGATCCCCGGGGCGTCGACACCGCGATCGAGGAACGGACTGCCCATCTTCGTCTCAAGCACGTCCAGAGGTCGCTGGACACCATCGTAGATGGCGTCGAGGATCCCTGGACCGAGGTCGACCGACAGCGGCTCGCCCGTGTTGACGACGGGTTCGCCGGGGGCGACGCCTGAGGTCTCTTCGTACACCTGAATGGTCGTGATATCGCCCTCGATCTCGATCGCTTCGCCCATCAGTCCTTCCTCGCCCACGTAGACGACGTCGTTCATCCGGGCGTCGAGATCGCGAGCGGTCACGACCGGACCGCTGACGCTTTCGATGACACCGCTTTCGCCGGTGTCGGATTGTGTGTCTGTTGCTTTACTCATAGTTAGTCTTCTTCGTCCATCAGGTCGATTCCGATGGCTCGTTTGATCTGGTCGCGGAGCCCGCCGCTGCCTGCGCCACCGCCAAGGGTGACGAGCGTCGGCTCGATGCTCGTTTCGACTGCGTTTCGGGCCGATCGCGAGAGGTGATCGAGATCGTCATTGTACATGATGATGATCCCGACATCATCGTCTTCGAGTACGCGTTCGACGGCGTCGTCGAGTTGTTCGTCCTTCTCATCGTCGGGGACGTTTTCGCATTTACGAACACCGGCGAGCCGAAAGCCGGTCGTGAAATCTGGGCTGCCGATAACTGCGATCTCCTGGCTCATAGGATCACCAACTCCGATTCGATCTCTGCTTGGCTCAATCCGGCCTCTCGGCCACGAGCGATCGCTCGAATGTTCTCGACCTCGCGCTCTTTTGCGAGGATGTACGAGATCACCGGCGCGACCGACATCGGATGGACGTTGCCAAGGCGTTTCGAGTAGGCCAAAAGCGCCTTCTCGATCCCACGCTCGAACGAAATCATACTATCGGCGTCCTCTAGCTCGTCGAGGACGTCGGTTAGCTCTCGTCCGTAGCTGCTCTCGCGGATGTGGGATACGAGTTCTTCTTGATTCTGAACGAGCGTGTTGAGTTCGCTCGGGTTGAAAAGCTTCCCGCCGTCGATGTAGTACGCGGCCGGGTCGATGTCTGCGCCGCTTCGGGCCAACCGGAGCGCGTTCCGTGCGTTCCGGAAGTCGATCTCGGCAACCAGGAACTCCCGGTACAGCTGCACCGGTTCCGAGTTCGGCAGGTCGTCGAGTAAGTGCCCATAGAAGCCACGATCGATCGCGTTCTCGAGCGGAACCAACAGGTCGGTCTCCTCGTAATCGGCGTATGCCTCGGTGAGGCCTTCTCCGAAAATCGTTCCGTTGAGGATCGTTACCACATCTTCGATCGTGCCGGCGTCCAGCAGCCGCGAAATCATGCGATCGCTGAACTCGCCGGCCCGGATGAGGTCAGTCTCGATCGAGTCGCGATCGGCTCCGACGTACAGCCCCCGGATGATCGTCTTCGCGTTCCACGCGTCGAACTTCCGGAGGTATCTGGCGATCAGATCATAGAGCTGTCCCTCCGAGAAATCGAGCAGATCGTCGAAGTGTTTTGCGAGGTTTCGGTTGAGCGCGTACTCAATGAGGTCGACGCCGGAGTGTCGCGTGCCGAGCGCGTTGATCTCGGCTTCGTACTCGGTCTCTTCCATCCGGCGGGCGATCTCAGCCGGGCTCATCCGAACCAGTTTTTGATACTCGTCGTCGCTAAAAAGCGCTGCACGACGCGCACGAACGCGGGCATTGACGTACTCCGGGTTCGATGTGCCGCTTGTGCTCATTGGTCGAACAGGATATCGCTTAGCGCTTTTAGATTGTCGTCCCAGACATCCTCCAGTACGGAGTCGAACGTGTTGTTGACGCGGACGCGAGATTCGTCGCTCTCGAGAACGACGCCGCCGAGACACTCACGCGTGCCGGCGACAGTGAAGCCGTCGTAGTCGGCGAGGATCTCCTCGAGCAGCGCCTCATCGTCGGCTCGGCAGTATACCGAGACGCTGTTTGCGTCCTCGAACTCCTCGGCGGCTGCTTCGAGCAACGCCCGAGTTAGCTCCTCGCGCTCGTCGCCCGCAAGCGAGGCGAGCCGCGATTCAACCGTCTCACGGACCTCCTCGAGGACGTTTCGACGCGCTTCGAGCCGTGCCTGCTTGGCTTCGAGTTTCGCACTCGAGAGCGTCTGCTCGCGCTCTTGGGCGATCTGCCGCTCGACCGCGGCTTCGCGCTCTTCGAGGATCTCCTCAGCGTCCGCCTCGGCAGCCTCGATGATCGAGTCGGCCTCCGATTCAGCCGCTTCGCGGATCTCCTCCGCGCGCGCTTCCGCCTCCGTTTTGATGTCCGTAACAACTGTTTCTAAGCTCATTGGTGAAATGAAACGGGGCAGTTAGACGAGGAACACGACAACCAGCGCGAGAATAACCAGCGTCTCCGGGAGCACCGTCAGGATCAGACCATTAACGAACAGGTCCTCGTCTTCAGCCATCGCACCAACCGCCGCTGCACCGATTCCTCGCTCTGCGTAGCCTGCACCGAACGCCGCGAGACCGACGGCGAGCGCCGCCGCAGCGGTCGGGTCGGTGAGCGCGCCTTCCTGCAGTACAACATTAGCTATCTCTGTCATGTTTGCCATCATTATAGGTAGTCAGTCGATTTTCGGCTGTTTGTATCCGAACAATTTACAGTTGCATCCACGACGAACATAAAGCTTCCCAAAACATTCGATGAGCGGCCGTTTGCGGTCGTTCTCCGGGCTTCACACTCTCTGTAGTATGGGGTGTCAGCGCAACCCAATCGTCCGCAATTTTTGCACCGATCAACCTGACTCTGCTAACGACCGACTCTGATTGTCGAAACACCGCGCGCCCGACTCAGCTGCTGGGCTCAGCCGTCGGTGTACTTCCGCTCGTGGCCAAACGGATCGTAGGCGTCGCCGCCGCCGTCGTAGAACTTTCCAAAGAACTCGACGTACTCGAGACGAATCGCCTGCAGGCCAGCACTCGTAATCCCCAAAAGCAGGACGACGATGTGTCCAAAGACCAATACGAGTATGCCACCGATCAGCCCGCCGACACTTCCTGAGGTGATGAGTCCGCTGAACACTACCTCCTGGCCGCCCTGTTGGGCAGCTGCGAGGTTGTCGGCAGTAACGAGGAAGTGGTACTTTCCGTCTTCGAGGACAGCCCCAAACGCGAGCAGGTTGACGGTGAGCGCCATCCCTGCCTTCGCTAAGAGCACCGCGGCGATCCGGGTGTACGACAGGCCGTTGACTAACACGTTCAGGAATTCGAGTACCTCTGCGAGGGATGCCGCAGCGAGCAACACGAGTCCAACGAGGAACACACCCAGCCCGACCAGTCCAATGGTCTCCGAGAAACCAGTAAAGCCGATCGCCAGCGGGCCAACGCTGTCGGCGGCAAACGTCTCGAACAGCAGATCCGGCTTCGTACCACGGTAGTGGTTACTAAATACCCAGACCCATAGGCCGTTGAGCATGAGGAGCCACGAGCCGGTTTCCAACAGCGCCTCTTTCGCGCCGTGGAACTCGAGATCCTCGATGAATTGGAGAACGTAGCCGATGTTCAGGTGGACGATTCCGAACAGCACGCTCACGACGAGCCAGCCGATCGCCCAGTCGATATCGGCCGGGAAGATTCCTTTGTGGATGTAGTGTAAGCCGACGTACTCAGGCAGCGGCTGGGAGACGAACGACGTGTACTCGTGGAGGTGTAACCCAAAGACTTCGTCGTAGAGGAATCCAAACAGCACGGTAAAGCCGCCCGCCCACATCGCAACGCCGCCGAGGCTTTTGATTCCCGCAGACTCGTAGTTGCTGTACATGAAGTATCCGATCGCGAGGTACAACAACCCGTAACCGACGTCGCCGATCATGAAGCCGAACATGAGCGGGAACGTCAAGAACACGAGAATGGTCGGATCAAACTCCTTGTACTTTGGCCGGCTGACCGCTTCGGTCAACAGCTGAAATGATCGGGCGCCCTTCGGTGCGTTCTGCACTACCGGCGGTGTCTCCGCTTCGGTCGCATGACCGCCGTCAGTCGCGACCGATTCGCCGCCGTTTTCGACGTGTTCGGTGTGTGCGTGGCTGCCGTCCGAGCCGAAGCTTGCGATTTCGAGCTCCTCGACAAGGACACTGTCGCCAACTGCGGCATTGAGGGCCGATTCGAGCTCGTCAAAGCGCTTTGTTGGAATCCATCCCTCCGCGACGAACGCGTTCTTTGTCGTCGCGAACGAAAGCGGTGCTTCCTTCTTTTGCGCCTCGATCGTCAGCGCCTCTTCGGCAGCGAGGATGAAGTCGGCCTCCTCGATTTTCGTCTCTTCAAGGCGACTCTCGACAGTGGCTAGCTTCGATTGCAGCTCACGTTTCTCCTGTTCGAGTTCCTGGATGTACGCGCCAGGGCTCTTCTCGGAGTCCGGGACCTCATATGTCGTGAATTCGACGCCGACAAGGGCATCTGCAACCGGGTTATCGACGTCCTCAGCGGGTGCAGCGAAGACAGCGACAGTGCGGCCTTCGACAAAGAGCTCGTAGGTGTCGATCCCCTCGGCGCCGGCGAGCTTCGCGTCGACCGCTTCGGCCTTTCCGCGGCCGACGACAACGTCGAGGCTGTCGTAGCCTGAAAGCAGGTCAAGATCGATTCCGAGCTCGGCGAATGGCTCGACTGCCTCAATCTCTTCGTCCAGTTCGCGGATCCGCCCGTCGAGCTCATTGCGTTCGTCGTCGAGCTCGTTGACACGGGATCTGATATCGTCGATCCGATCGGCGATGTCGGCATCTGCGAGGCGAATCCCGCCAGCTGCGTCGACCTCCTCGAGGCCAAGGATGCTCTCGATCGATCGGACGGTGACGAGCTGTTCGGCTGTCTCGTCGGCGCCCTCCAGCGAGTTGCCGGCTTCGAACCCCTCCCAGGACTCGTCGTAGTCGTCAAGATGGACGAGATTCAGCCCGTGGACGGTCTCGATTACGGTGTCCAGCACCCGCTTCGAGCCGGTCACGGAGACCTTACTCATCCGCTCTGGTCTAAGCACGCTCATTTCTCAGTTGCCTGTGATTTCGGCTTTGAACTGCTCGATCGCGACGTCGACGGCGTCGTCGATTCGATCCTCAGCTTCGGCCTCCAAGGCCTCCCGTTTGGCCTCTCCTTCCTCGAGGATCTCCTCACGCCGGGCGTCGATCTCTTCGCGGGCGGTTTCAAGCCGATCGGCCTCGAGCTCGTCGGCCTCCTGTTGGGCCGATTCGCGTATCTCGTCGGCCTCCTGGCGGGCCTCGGCGATGCGTTCCTCGCGATCGGCCTCTGCCGCCGCGATTACCTCTTCGGCCTCCGACTCGGCCGATTGTATCCGTTCGAGAACCTCTGGTCTCGCCATACTCGTTGATCATTCCAACATTGTACGACCGCTGTATAAGGTGTTTGCGGAACGCACCGATCGCCCGGAGACAGTACCGACTGCTCCGCGATCAATTTGGGCTCTTTTTGCTCGCTCTGCGGGTGAGCGACGCGAGAAAAACCGCAGGATTATGTCCGCGGACCCGCTACTATCGGTACCAATGGGTGTGTTAGAGAACAAAGCCCGGGCTCGGCTTTTCTACAAATATCTCTCGAAGGTGTACGACACGATCAACCCGTTCATCTGGAACGACGAGATGCGCGACGAGGCGCTGTCGCTGCTCGACATCCCCGAGGGTGCTCGGGTTCTCGACGTGGGCTGTGGAACTGGCTTTGCGACCGAAGGATTGCTTCGCTACACTGACAACGTCCACGGACTCGATCAGAGCATCCACCAGATGGAGAAAGCGTTCGAAAAGTTCGGCAAGCACGATCGCGTCCGGTTTTACCGCGGCGACGCCGAGCGGCTCCCGTTCCAAGACAACAGCTTCGACGTGGTGTGGTCTTCGGGATCGATCGAATACTGGCCGAACCCCGTTGACGCCCTCGAAGAGTTCCGACGGGTCGTCAAACCGGGCAACAAGGTGCTGGTCGTCGGCCCTGATTATCCGCGATCGTCGGCGATGCAGGCCGTTGCGGACTCGATCATGCTGTTTTACGATGCCGATGAGGCCGATCGGATGTTCGAAGAAGCGGGGTTCGTCGACATCGAACACCACATTCAGCAGGCGTATCCCGGCAGCCCGAAGGCGATCACCACGATCGCTCGCGCACCTGAGTAGCTGATCACGGTGGCGTCGCCAGACGGTCCGATCAGGCGGTATCGCTTGCCCGTGCGTACTGCTCACCGTTGACGTGTACAGTGACCGTAACCTCTGAGCCGGCCTGTGGAATCGGATCGTTCGGGGGAACGATCTCAATCGTGGTCGTCTTGTTCGGCTCCCACTGATCGTCTCCGGCCACATTGAACGCCCCTGTCGGTCCCGGCCGAAACCCAACGATAGAAAAGTACGGCACCGTCGGATCGAACCGCAACGGCTCACCGTCAACGGTAATCTCTACTGCTGTCGCGCCCAGATCGATCGCGTCAGGACCGCGGTGTGTGAGCGTCAGTTCGGCACGATCGGCCTCAAGGTCAATCTGCGGTTCGGACTCGGCGGGACGATCCGGCTCGAACGTCGGCGCCGACGGGAGCACATCTGCCGTCGTGACTAGTATCGCCCCGGCCGACGCGGCGGTGACGACAACAAGACCGACGAGGAGAATGTGTGCGACGATTGGAACCGTTCCGCGATCCAGCATGCGAGGCTGTGGCTGCGTTATCGAATAAAAACCTGACCGCTGGCGAACTCGACTGTCTACTGCGTTTCTCTGAGCGTCACCGGTTCAGTGGCGTCGAGTTCAAGGAATGCGGTATTCGTTCCACGCAGCACAGAGACTGTGTACGAACCACGCGGCTCGATTCCGTGGACAACTCCGTCCTCGTTGGTTGTCCCAATGACATCGCTTTCTTCGCTTCCCTGCCCGACAGTGACAGTCGCGTCCGACACCGGTGAGCCGTCGTCTGAATCGACGACTGCGACCTCAAAAGGCCCGCCCACGTACGTCTGTCTGACGCGGACATCGAGACCGCTCTGCGCGCGCGAGCGCTCATCCGATGCGACGACCCCATTGAGTTCGGCCGATCGGTGCTCTTTGAACACCTGCTCGGAGCCGCCGTCGACGAACGCGACCAGTTCGCCGCCGTCGTAGAGAATCGTCACGCGGACTACCGATTCTGAACCGCTCACGCGGACGGTCGTACTCTGATTGAACACCTCGGGATAGTTTGATTCAACGATCGACTCAGCGTTCTCAAGCGAGATCGTTCCGCCGCTTGGCTCTCGGCGGTCTGTGCGAAGAACCTCACGTTGATAGGTCGTCCCGTCGATCGCACTCAGGACGATCCCTTGTTCGGTCGTTTCGACGTAGATCCGATCGGGATCACGGTCGCCGTACAGAATTGCTTCGGCGTAGCTTCGAACAGGCCCCGAAAACAGTTCGAGGCTCGATTGAATCTCCTGTCGTCGATTCGCGTTCACCGTGTATCCGCCCTCCTCCGCGCCGGCGGTAATCATCTCGAGGCGCGTTTCGAGCAACGCGGCGTCGGCTTGGATCCTGACGAGCGCGACGAGGAACTCATGACTATTAATTTCGCCAGCATTGTACTGTTCGACCGCACGCTCTTGTCGCTCTTCAAGTGTGACGATCGCCTGCTCGATCGTGTTTAGTTCGCCCAACACCTGTCGTTGGGTTTCGCCATTCGGGTCGGCGTCTTCGATCCGTTGTTCGACCGCATCATTCTCTAAGCTTCCGGCGGTTCGCCTGGTATCAAACCCCACCGCTGGTCCGAGGTCGACGTGCTCGCGATCGAGTTCGTAGCGATCGACCGCCTCAGGCTCGTTCGCCAGCGTTCGGGTCTGTGTCTCCGACGGGGGGCGGAGCTCTGGGCCGTTCGTCTGTAGCTGCCGGGCCGAATTCGATCGCTCGGGTGCAGCAACGCTCAACACGCCCCCATCAGTCGGTGCAGACTGGGTGCTGGGGACGGAGGTCTCGGTCGGAGCGTCTGGCGGCCGTTCGGTCGATGCGTCAGTCGGCGTCTCCGCGGGAGCGATCGCACCGATCCCAACGGATGCCGATAAGAGGAGGATAACGACCACAAGCGGGAGCGCTTTCATCTATTCGTCCACTTGCAGAGCAGCCACAAAAAACTCATCTACTCGCGTGGCCTCACTTCGGAAGATCAACAGGAACGGGGAGATGGAAAGCGTTTTGCCAAGCGGATGTGAGGGTGGAAATATGCGGTGTGTCTCCCGTTTCGTTGCCCTCTCTGTCGGTTTGTGCCTCCTCGCAGCCGCGGTTGCGTTCGGGATCGCGGGTGGCGTCTCGGCGGCCTCAATCGGCGGTGAGCCCGTCCACGCGGGGACAGACCAGCCCGCCGAACGAATCGCTCAGATCCAAGCGGCCGATCAGGCATCGCAGACCGAGATAGTCGTTGAACTCCAGCCGGATCAAAGCGCCGAATGGACCGTCACGACGTCGTATGAGTTCGCTGACGCCGCACAGCGCGAGGCGTTTGAAACAACCGCCGAGCAGTATGAGGCCGGAGATGGCGAGGCCGGCCCACGAGTTGAACTCTTCGAGAACATCGCTGCACAGGCGAGTGAGACGACCGATCGCGACATGGAAATCACCGCCGTCTCTCGAGAGGCGACAGTCAACCAGACCGCCGGTGAGCTTCAACTGTCGTTCACGTGGTCGCAATTCCTCTCCCGTGAGGAGGGACGGCTCTCACTCGGCGACGTGTTTGTCGTCGGCGAGGACGAGCGGTGGCTTCGATCGCTTTCAGAAGACCAGGTGCTCCGGATCCGCGCACCAGCAGGGTATTCGATCGAGAGCTCGACGGTCTCTTTTGAAGAGAACACCGTCGTACAGCGCGGTCCCCACCAATTCGATACCGAAGAACACATCTCGATGACCTTCGAGGAATCCGCTCCGGTCGAACCGAACGGCGGGGAGTTACCGGCATACATCACGTTCGCTGCCGCCGGTGCTGTGCTACTTGGCGGGTTGGCGATCGGGGTGCTTCTGTGGCGGCGTCGCACTGACGGAACCGACGCACCCGCGGGTGCTGACACAGGTGAGGGCGCTCACGAGGATGACTCACAGCGTGTACCACCGCCGGAATCAGGTCCGGGCTCTGAAACTGCATCGGAAGCCGGGACTGAGGAAGACCTCTCGTTGCTCTCCGACGAAGAGCGTGTCGAGCGGCTGCTCGAACGGAACGGCGGGCGGATGAAACAGGCCGCGATCGTCGCCGAGACCGAGTGGTCTGATGCGAAAGTCTCACAGCTGCTGTCGGCGATGGCGACCAACGATCGCGTTGAGAAGCTCCGGCTGGGCCGAGAGAACCTGATTTCACTGCCGGAGACCTCCCCGGTGGATTCCGGCGACGAAACCGCCGATACTGACCCCACGAACGGAACCGAGGGAAGCGACACAGATCCCGATTCCCGCAGCCAATAAGTGGCAGTCATCGACGATTGACACCACCTCAGTACACGAACGATCGCCACTTCGACGACAGAAACCGCCGACCACGGGGGTGCGGTTTTCGAAACTGTTTACATCGGCGGAGAGGTACCCAGATAATAATGAAAGTTCTCGTAGCGGTCAAAGAGGTCGCGACGGTCGAGGAGGGTTTCGAACTCGACGGCACGACGATCGACGAGCGGTACCTCGAGTACGACCTCAACGAGTGGGACGACTACGCGATCGAGACCGGCGTCCAGCTCGCGGAGGACGACGATGACATCGAGGTCGTGTCAGTCTCGATCGGCCCCGAACGCGCAGAAGAGACAATCCGGATGGCGCTGGCGAAGGGCGTCGATCGGGCGATTCGGGTGTGGGACGATACGCTGGCCGCGGCCGAACTGCTCGATGTCCGAACGAAGGCCGAGCTATTCGACGCCGTCATCGAGGCTGAAGCGCCCGATCTGGTGTTGACCGGCGTGCAGGCCCACGACGACTCCTTTGGCGCAACTGGTGTTGCGGTCGCCGAGGCCGCCGGCTTCGGCCACGCAGCGGTGGTCAATGCGCTCGAACTCGACGCTGACGCGGGGACTGCACACGTTCGCCGAGAGCTCGAAGGCGGTGTCGAGGAGCTCACCGACGTGGAACTACCGGCCGTGTTGACGATCCAGACGGGGATCAACGAGCCGCGATACGCGAGCCTCAGGGGCATTCGAATGGCCCAGCGAAAGGAGATCGACGTCCAGACGCTTGCTGATCTCGGACTCGACCCAGCGGTTGTCGACAGCCCGATCGAACTCACAGACATGTATGAGCCAGAAAGCGAATCCAATGTCGAGTTGTTCGAAGGCGACGCCAACGCGGCTGCGGAAAACCTTGCGACGGTCCTCCGCGAGAAGGGGGTGGGCGCCGAATGAGCGACGTGCTCGCGGTCGTCGACCACCGGCGCGGCCAACTACGGGACGTAAGCTACGAGCTCATTTCCGCCGGCGCGGCGCTGGCCGAGGCGATGGACGGCACGCTGGCGCTCGCGGTCATCTCTGGGAATGTCGAACAGTTCGCCGCGACGCTCGATCGGGAGGGAGTCGACACGATCTACACCGTCGATCACGGCGAGGAGTTCAACCACGACGTGTACGTCCAGTCGATCGAGGCGCTGTACGACGAACTAACCCCGACCGCCCTCCTCATGCCGAACAGCGTCAACGGGCTCGACTACGCGCCGGCAATCGCTGAACGGCTCGGGATGCCGCTCGTGACCGATGCGATCGATCTCTCGTACGACGAGATACTCACCGTCACCCGTGAGATGTACGGCTCAAAGGTCGAAACGACTGTCACCGTCTCCGAAGAGCCGTTCGCGGTAACCGTCCGTGGCAGCGAATGGGCCAAAGCCGAGGGGAACGGCGGTGCAACGATCGAGCCGTTCGAGGTCTCGATCGACGAATCGGCGATGCGATCGACTGTCACCGGCTTTGAGGAGGTCGGCGGCGGCGACGTGGATATCACTGACGCAGACGTGCTCGTGTCGGTGGGTCGTGGGATCGAGGAGGAAGAGAACATTGAACTCGTCGAACGGCTCGCCGACGCCCTCGGGGCGACGCTGTCGTCTTCGCGACCGATCGTCGACAACGGCTGGCTACCGAAGAACCGGCAGGTCGGCCAGTCAGGCAAAGTCGTTACTCCGGAGGTTTACATTGCGATCGGCATCTCGGGGGCTGTCCAACACGTCGCCGGCATGAAAGGCTCGGAGACGATCGTGGCGATCAACACCGATCCTGACGCGCCGATCTTCGATATCGCGGACTACGGGATTATCGGCGATCTCTTCGACGTGGTGCCGGCGCTGATTGAGGAATTCGACGAGTAGGCGTGCTCGTCTGTCGACCTGCGGTGGTCGATCGATCGGGGATTCGTCACCTACTTCTGGGTCACAGCCGTATAGTGGTGTAATGGAGTATCTGGAGTCGCGGGTCACGATGGTGAACGATCGCCTTCGGGCGGTCATCGACGCCGTCGACCCCGACGAGCTCTCCGGTGAACTCGAACACGTCGTGCTCGCGGGCGGCAAGCGGGTCCGTCCGGCGGTGACGATTCTCGCGTGTGAGGCCGTCGGCGGCCGATCGGCGGATGCAGTGGATTTTGCGGCCGGCATTGAACTTGTTCACAACGCCTCGCTCGTTATCGACGATATCATCGATCGATCGGACGTCCGTCGTGGCACGCCGAGTGCGTGGAACGAATATGGCTACGGCCCAGCAATCATCGCGAGTGACGGCCTGTTAGGTGAGGCGTTCTCGCTGTTTTCGGAGAACGAACAGGCGATGCAGATTGTCGCGGAGTCGATGGTCGAGCTAGGCGAAGGCGAGGCCACGGAACTCGTCGCGAGGCCAACCAACGAGGAGGAGTACATGACACTCGCCCGCCGGAAGACTGGCGCGCTGTTTCGGGCCGCTGCAGAGCTCGGTGCGGTCGCCGGTGGTGCCGATCCGTACGTCATCGAGGGATTCGGTGATTACGCCGAGCGGGTCGGGATCGCCTTTCAGATCCGCGATGACGTGCTCGATGCGACCGCGACCGCTGTCGAACTCGGCAAACCCGCAGGCCAAGACGAAGCGATGGAACGTCCCTCACTCGTCCAGGTCACGGATCTAACCCCCGAGGAAGCGAACGAACGGGCCCGCAGGGAGTCCGATCGCGCGCTCGAAGCGCTGGAATCGACTGGCATTCCTGACACTGAAGCACGCGGATACCTCCGCGATCTTGCGGAGTTTGTCGTCGTCCGTGAACGGTGACTCCCCGTTGAGCACTCATCCGCGGTGTACGTGAGATACCACGTTTATGCGTATCTTAACCCATAGTAGATATCGAAGTGTTCATATTTGCGTAATTCGTCAACCCACGGTATGAACAGAGCAGAGAAGGCCGCCCTCCAGCTGCAAGCGGTCGCCGTCCTGCGAATGTTGAAACAGACGCGAACGTATGACGAGCTCTCGGCGGTTACAGGACTCCCTGCGGGTGACCTGAACCGCTATGTCAATGGCCATGTCTTGCCAGGCGCCGACCGCGCCCGAGAGGTGGTTGACGGAATCGGTCGGGATGCCCTCGCTGATGAGCTTGAATCGCGGATCACCTTCGACGACGAGGGGTACGTCGACAACTCCGGCGTCGTCTTCGATCAGTCGTTTCTGGATCTGGTTGCACCGGTCGCTGCCGACAGCTTTGCGTTCGATCGCCCCGACGTGGTTCTCACCGCAGCGACCGACGGCATCACACTCGGGGCGGCGATGGCGAGTTACTTCGACGCCAACCTCGCGTACGCAAAAAAGTCGAAAGAGACGGCGGTCGAGGACTTTATTGAGGCCCGCCAGCGGCTCGCTTCGGGGATTGAGCTGACATACTACCTCCCCGCACGAGCGTTGTCAGCGAACGACAGAGTGTTGATTGTCGACGATCTGATCCGATCGGGCGAAACCCAAGAGCTGCTTTTGGATATCGCCGAACAGGCCGACACCGAGGTCGCCGGCGTGTTCGCACTCATTGCGGTCGGCGACGAAGGAATCGATCGGGCGAAACGCATGACTGACGCGCCGGTCGGCGCACTGTCGCGGTTTGAGTGATTGGACACTCCGCTGGCAACCCGCTGTTTTAGCTGCAAGAATAGGCATATATGTGTATACAATCGGTACAAATTGCTATTTGATACACAATTTTACGCACGTTTATGGGAACGCTTAAGTAAAATTTCGAAGTTATGCCCATACGTGTAACATGGGGCTCACAGATAGCCTATCAGCATATTTCAACGTAACCGAGCGAGACAGTACCGTTACAACCGAGGCAATCGCTGGCCTGACGACGTTCCTCACGATGTCGTACATCATCGTGGTGAACCCGGCGATCCTCTCGTCGGCGATCGACGCCGGTGAGAACACCTTCCAACTGCTTGCTGTCGTGACGATCCTTGCGTCGGTCGCCGCGATGCTCGTCATGGCCTTCTACGCCGATCTCCCCTTCGGATTAGCGCCGGGGATGGGACTGAACGCCTTCTTTGTGGTCGTTGTGCTTGAACTGGGAATTCCGTGGCAGACCGCGCTGTCCGCCATCTTTCTCGAAGGCGTGTTGTTCATCATTCTGACGGCGATCGGCGCGCGTGAGTACGTCATCCGGCTGTTCCCAGAGCCGGTGAAGCTCTCGGTCGCTGCTGGGATCGGGCTGTTCTTGGCGCTGATCGGCCTCGAACAGATGCGGATCATCACCGCCGAGGTCAGTATCAACCCGATTATCGCGACCGATCCGGTCGCGGTGCTTGCGGTTCTTGGGATCTTGCTCACGTTCGCGCTGTGGGCCCGCGGGGTTCGTGGGGCGATCGTGATCGGTATCCTCCTGACGAGCGCCGTCGCGTACCTGGCCTCGGCGATCGGCGTCACACCGCAGTCTGGCGGTGGCGATCTCGGGCTCGTTGAGACCGCGACCTTCGCACCCGGATTCAACTCGATCACCTACGGCGCCGAGGCGTTCAACATCGCGCCGCTCGCGGGTGCGTTCATTACAGGCTTTGCCAACGTCGAGGCGCTCACCTTCGCGCTCGTCGTGTTCACGTTCTTTTTCGTCGACTTCTTCGACACCGCCGGCACCCTCACTGGCTTGGGTCAGGCCGCGGGAATGACCGACGACTCCGGGAACCTCCCGGACATCGACAAACCGCTCATGGCCGATGCTGTGGGGACGACCGTTGGCGGAATCCTGGGGACCTCGACGGTAACTACGTATATCGAATCGGCCGCAGGCATCGGCGAGGGCGGCCGGACCGGCCTGACCGCGCTCGTCGTCGCCGGACTGTTCCTCCTTGCGCTGCCGTTCGTGCCTCTTCTGGGGGCGATCCCCTCGTTCGCACCGTACGTGGCGCTCGTCGTTGTGGCCGTGATGATGCTGCGAAACGTTGTCGAGATCGCCTGGGATGATATCACCCACGCGATTCCGGCAGGGCTGACTATCATGATCATGCCGCTGACATCGAGCATCGCCTACGGGATCGCCGCCGGGCTGCTCAGCTATCCAATCGTCTCCGTCGCTGCGGGTCGAACCGATCAGGTTCACCCGTTCCAGTGGATCATGGCGCTTGCGTGTGTCGTGTACTTCGCAATCCGGTTCGGCACACTCGCGTGAGCGAACACAGGTAACTGCGGTACGCGCGGGCTCTCAGCTGACAAGGAGCCTGATTCCGATTACGGTCAACAGTCCCAGGACGAGCAGTTCTCGGCGTTCGGCGGGAATTGCCCCTCGGATCCGTTTCCCAACTGCGACGCCTGCGAGCCCCGGCACAATCCCGATGACAGAGAGCCCCACAAATTCGAGTGAGGGGTAGAGCCCGAGCACGCCGGCCGCAAGGACGCGAACGCCGTTGATACCGAGAAACGTCATGCCGATGACGCCGACAAACACTGAGTGTGAGAGATCGCGGCTCTGCAGATACGCAATTATCTGGACGCCGACGTTCGTCGCGCCGAAGACCACCCCTGAGGCGGCACCGAGTGCGATCGTTCCCCGCCGGCTCGACACGAAACACCGCTCGGTGAGCGCTGCGAGGCCGGGTATCTTGATCGCGTCCTGACTCGTGAGGACGTACCCGAGGGTCAATACGCCAAGCCCAATTGTCAGCGGTCGCCCTGGCAGCCGATCGAGAAGGACCATGCCGGCGATCGTTCCCACGAGCGTCGCAAGGACGTACGGCCCAAATCGTCGAGCACAGGTGGGTAGCTCGCCGGGATCGAGTTCGCGAAACAGCGACGCGTTCGCCGCGACGATCGGCAACAGCATGAACGGGACCGCCGCCCGCGGGCCGATAACCGTTGCGAGCCCCATCGTGCCGACAAGCGCGAAACCGAACCCTGCGATCCCGGTGACGAGCCCAGCAACCCCCAAGAGGACGACCGCGATCGCCATCGTCGATCCGACAGGAAGCACACCCAATCCGTTTACGGGCTGCGTGATAAATGGCGCTGGGGGTGTGCACTCGACGAACACGTCCCCACGACATTAAGGTTGGTTCGGCGCGTACTTGCTGTTGATGTCAGACCTCATTCTGTACGAACTCGAAGGCTGTCCGTACTGTGCGAAAGTCGTAACCAAACTCGAAGCGCTTGGACTTGACTACGAATCGCGGATGGTGCCGCGATCGCACGACGAACGGACCGAAGTCAAAGAAGTCAGTGGACAGACTGGCGTTCCGGTGCTCATTGACGAGGCCAACGGGATCGATGGCATGCCCGAAAGCGGCGATATCGTCGAGTATCTCGAAGAGACGTACGGCAGCGCCGCGTAATCTTTTTCATCCGCGTTGAGACGCGCCGGCCTCAGCGATCGGGCTCGGCTGCTCGCTCGCGAATCAACTCACGGATTCGGTCGGGATCGTCGATCGCTGCCAACTCCTCACAGGAGACGATCGCAGTCCCATCGACGGACTCGCGCTTGGATTGCTCTTTGGTGAAGTACACCGACCGCGTTTGCGTGACCGAGCCGATCGACGACATGAGCTTCGCGCGCTTTTCGGCCGTCTTTGTGAACGTCGAGTGACCGGTGAGGACGTTTCGCTCGCGGCTGTCGCTGTCCTCGCTGACGGCTTTGAACGGCGATCGAACGGTCGGGTGCACCTCGAACCCCGCCCGTGTGAGGACGGTGAGGACATGTTCGTCATCAGGATCCACAGCGGGATCATCTGGGGTCGGATCGGCCTCGCGGATCTCGTCGGTGCCCTCAAGCACTGACACCGGGTTCGAAAACGGCTTGTTGAAGAGCTCTTCGAGCTGAATTGCGACGTCGATCGAGGCGTTCATGCCGTCTTCGTACTTCGAGACCGTCCGACGGGAGACGCCAAGCTCGCTTGCGAGCCGACCGAGGCTCCACCCGCGTTCTTCGCGTTCGTCAGCCAGCAGGTCGCCGTCGATACTCACGTACAGTCCCCCAGGGGCCGCATAAATGAGCGGTGGGACCTCTTCGACGAACAGGTCGAACGCAGTGTCGGGGTGGAACACCGGAACGCCGTGACGGAAGTAGACGACGCCGGGGTTGAGATCCTCGTCGCGGGTTCGAAGCCCAATTACGATCGGCGTCGCCGAGAGGTACTCGCCGAGCCGGCGCAGCTCAGCACCGGTTTCGGCGTCCAGCGCGTCGATGTTGCCGAGGATTTTCAGCAACACCAGGTCCTCGCCGCGGCGAGCCGCGAGGTCGAAGCTCTTCGGCCGGAGCGCACACCGATCGCTCACGAGAAAGCCTGCGTCGTCGAGCATGGCGGCGATGTTTCCGACGAGAGCGGACCGAGACATATCCGAAGGTAAGCGGCTCATCATATATAGGCGTTGTGGCACCAGGGCCACTCCGATCGTATAGCTATCGGGCGATCTCTGCCAGTGGGCGGGTGGAAACGGTTATATACTATTTTGTTCCCGGCGGATCTATCGAGCGAAACCGGTTTGGGCACTCATAACCGACGGGCGGCTATGACGATCGTCGCGCTCGACGACACGGATTCCCGCGAGCGAGGGATGTGTACGACGTACCTCGCGGCGCTCGTCGGGGAAGAAATCGCCGACGCCGGTGGCTCTCTCAACGGCCACTGGCTGCTCCGGCTCAATCCCGCCGTCGAGCACAAAACCCGCGGGAACGCGGCGCTGGCGATCGAAACCGACCTCTCTGTCGAAGCTGCTACCGAGATTGCCACGGCAGCGATCGAATCCCGCGCAATCAGTGAGGACCCTCACACGAGTCCCGGTCTCGTCGTCGCGCCCGGCGATCGTTCGGACGTGCCAGCAGCCGTCCAACAGTTCGGCCAGCAGGCACTCCGAGAAATCCACGGGCTGGCAGACGCAATCGAACTGGCCGACACCTACGACTACACCCACCGCGGCTGGGCCGCCGCGGGCTGTGAGACGATCGGCCGCGGCCGGATCGGCGCGCTGGCGGCGATCGGCTTGATGGCGACCCTGGCGGAGCCGACTTACGAACACATCTCCTATCGCGTCTTCGATCGCTGTGGGACCCCCCGAGCTGTCGACTACGACTCGGTCGTGGCTGCCGCCGATGCAGAATATCCGACCGTCTGGGATACCGTCGATCGCGTTGAGGAACAGGCGGTGTGCGTGCCACACGCGCCAGGTCCAATCCTGCACGGGATTCGCGGTGACGATCCCGACGCGTGCCGGCGAGTCGCGTCACTGATCGAGAGCGAGCCGGTCGATCGGGCGGTGACCTTCCGGACGAACCAGGGGACCGACGCACACCTCCGGGCGGGGACGATCGGATCGCTGCGCGAGGACCGTGGCTATCGAGTTGACGGGATCGTTGCCAGTGATCCGCACACTGAACGCGGCGGCCACGTCTTTTTTGAACTCGTCCCGCCGGCGGCTGAGGCGGACGCTGTCGTTCGGGAGGGGCCGACGATCGACTGTGCTGCGTTCGAACCGACGAAGCGTTTTCGCGATCGGGTTCGAGCGCTTCGGGCGGGAGATCGGATAACAGCGTGCGGCGAGATGAGCAACGGGACGGTGAAACTCGAGAAGCTCGCTGTGCGATCGCTCATCGACAGCGAACACAGGACGCCGACGTGTCCGGAGTGCAGCCGGTCGATGAAATCGGCCGGCCGAGACGCCGGCTACCGCTGTCGCGACTGTGGGACAAACGCGCCGGGGAAGGTCGAGGTCCCGATCGAGCGATCGATCGAACCGGGCTGGTACGAGGTTCCGCCCTGTGCACGTCGCCACATCGCAAAGCCGCTCGTTCGTGGCGGCTTCGACGCAGCGATCCATCCGGAGCGGTAAAGCGGCTCAACAGAATTTGACGCGATGAGTTGGATCAGCCTTTCAGCCCGCTTCCTGTGAGCGGCACGACAACGTCGTCATCGCGATCGATCGTCCCCTGCTCGCGGTACACCTCTAGCGCTGCGGGCGCGATCGCACACGTCGGCTCGGTGTAGAACCCATTGCGATGCAACCGCGAGAGCGCCGCTTCGACCGCGTCCGCACCGAGGGCGATCGCGTCTCCGTCGGTCGCCTCGATCGCCGCGTGGATCTCCTCGGCCCGGACTGGCTCGCGGATCTGGATCCCGTCGGCGATCTCGTTTGTGTCGGTCTCCGTCGCGCCGGTCTCAGTCGCATTAGTCTCCATCGCGTCAGAATGTCGATCGTCGGCGATCGGAGCGTAGCCGCTCGCCTGTGCGGCCAACAGTCTCGGCATCTCGTCGATCCACCCGGCGCGTTCGAGTGCGTGAAACCCTCGATAGGCACCCAAAAACAGCGTCCCGTGGCCCAGTGGCAACACGACGGCGTCGGGTGCGTCCCAGTCGCGCTGGAGGGCGATCTCGTAGGCGATCGTCGCCGTGCCCGCGAGGAACGCAGGATTCCACGCGTGGCTCGCGTACCACGCCTCACCTGACTCGACCGCCCGGAGACACGCGTCGGTGACTGCCTGTCTCGTGCCCTCGACGCGAACGGGCGTCGCGCCGGCGCGTTCGATCGCCCGGAGCTTCGAGGCTTTCGCCGCCGCCGGCACGTATATTTTGGCGTCGATCCCCGCACGGGCGGCGTAGGTGGCGATCGCTGCGCCCGCGTTCCCCGAGGAGTCCTCGACAACAGTGTCGACACCGACCGCGGTCGCTCGCGAGAGGATCGTCGTTGCACCGCGATCTTTGAAGCTGGCTGTCGGAAAGACGTACTCCAGTTTGAACGATGCATTCCAGTTGGGGGCGTCGACGAGTGGTGTCATCCCCTCGCCGAGGGTAACGTGTGGCTGTTCGGGAATGAACGCATCAAACGCCCACAGCCCGTCTCTGCCGTCGAACGTCGCCGGATCGGGCGCCGGCCCGTCTGCGATCGGCCACCCGTCGTAGGTCAGCACGCCGCCGCACGTACAGCGCCAGCGATCGCGGTGGGTGCTCGCACAGTCGAGACAGCGGAGGTGGGCCACGTCGGGGTTACGGGAGGAATTATCTATGGTCATCGTCCGCTCAGTAGGTGTCGATATTTGTCGCGACCGAACAGACGTATTCGCCGGTCGCGACCTGTGGCAGCCGGCGCGATCGCCAGAAGATCCCGCTGTTGTCCGCGGTCACGCGGGCTTTGAGCTCGCCGAACATATCTGTCACCTCGAACAGCGTCTGGCGCGGCCGTACCCGCTCGCCGAGTTCGCACTTGAACGTCACGAGTCCCCCGGACGGGGAGCCGTACTGATCGAATCCCTTCGCGCGGGTCTGCGTTTCGAGTTCGACTTCGCCGTCGAGAAAGCCGTAGTATTTGAGGACGTTGTAGATGCCGGTCAGCCCGGTTGAGATGCTCTCTTGATCCCAGCCGACACAGCCACCGAGTTCGGGGTCGATCGTCGGGATGCCGTTGTCCGGCGCGACGCGGGCGAGTTGTCCGTCCGGGCCCTTCTGGTCGATCACGTAGCCGGTGCCGAACACCTTCGCGAGCTTGAGACACTCTCCGTGGAGCCTGTGGCGCTGTCCACAGCGAATCCGCGCTTCTGTGAGCATCTGGCTTGTCGATCCCTGGTGGAGGTCCAAAATGAGATCTGCCTCGCGGGCGACCTCGTAGGTCGCTGCGGCGATGCGCTCGGAGGTCGAGCCGTTCTCGTTGCCCGGATAGGTTCGGTTCGTCTTCCGATCGTCGATCGGGTTCCGATGCTCTGCGACCTGAAAGCCGTGATAGTTGACGATCCCGACGACGACGAGCTCTCCGGAGAGCTCCGCAGGCTCGAGCTGTGGGACCAGCCGGCTCACCACGCCAAGCCCGTTGAGTTCGTCGCCGTCGCTGACTGCCTGGATGTAGAGTCGTTTGCCGTCGGCCGCACCGTTTATCACTGCGACGGGTAATGCCGCCGGGCTGCCATCGCGTGTCTCACCGACCTGCAGCCGCCCCGTGTCGGTTTCGCCGGGGGGCGCACTCGCGGTTCCGACCGTGAGAGTCATTGCTTCGATATCGGTCGGGCTGACCTTAGGCGGTTCGATCGGTGCCGATTTGACGATCCGGATCCAACGGCAACTGTGAGCCAAAACGTACCCGATCGCCCACCGACGGCGATCCTGATCGACGAGCTAGCGGTCCCGCGAAACGCGACCATCGGGGCGATCGTCGGGATAGCCGTTGCCGCCGCCCTGTACCTCGTGCGAGTTTTTGAGCTCCTGGGTCCGGTTGCGGGGACTCGTCAGTATCCCGTGTTCGGTCCGGAAGGCTGGTTCCTGCTGTTGGCGTTCGTGTTAGCTGTCGCCGTGACGCTTCTCGTGACGATCGTCCTCACGATTGTGACGGCGTATCGACTCACGCGGACAAGTGACGAATAATCGTACGCAAGTAGCTCAGTCGGCCGTGCAGGGTTCGCCGTCACCGGAGACCGTATCAGCCGCCGGCGTGAGCTGATAGAGGTTCTGTCTGGCGTCTGCAAAGTAGACGTCCTCGTCAACAATCCCGATCCCTTCCAGCCGTTCGAGCGCGTATCGCACCGTCCGCGCGGAGAGCATCGACTCCTCGACAATCCCCTTTTGGGTCAGTGGCCCGTTGTACTCCAGCACTTTGAACACGAGCTTTGCACTCGGTGGGAGATCGTCTAAGCTCTCCTTTGAGGTTCCAGCCATCATTACGAATCGAAACGGTGCAACTGCATAAAGCTTGAGGAACCGTGTCGCACTCCGGTGGCATCTGGGGTCGCTTCTGGAGAGAGTTGTGCCGTATCCAAGCCGAACGGCTTTTGATGGCGGCTCTCGGAGATAGCCGTATGGCGACAGAAACGACAGCCTCAGGTCTCTCTGATCACGTCCGCGGAGTGACCGTCACCACGATCGCCTGCCTCGCAGGTATCATTTCGGGTGTCGCGTCCGCGGTGGTCGTCGGGACTGACCCCGCGGCTGCGAACAACACGCTTGCAGTGGTGATCATGGCCGCGTTCATTTTCGTGCAGTATCCGATCTACAAAGTGATCGGCGTCAACCTCGAGGAGTTTGGCATCAAAGACAACCTCTACGTGTCGTTTATGACGTTCTCGCTTTGGTTCATCACGTTCGCAATCCTCCTCACGTCGGAGGTCCAGCTGTAAGATGGCCGACGACAGTATCGCCGTCGTCGATTTAGATCGCTGTCAACCCGATCGATGCAACTACGAGTGTGCGAACTACTGCCCGCCGAACCGCACGGGCAAAGACTGCATCGTCACCCGCGGCGATCACTTCGACGAGGACGAACCATACGAGGGCGGTCCAGAGCAGATCCGCATCTCCGAGGAGATCTGTCTGGGCGAAACCTGCGGCATCTGCGTCGAGAAGTGTCCTTTCGACGCGATCGAGATCATCAACCTCCCACAGGAGCTTGATGAGGATCCGGTGCACCGCTACGGCGACAACGCCTTTTCGCTGTACGGCTTGCCGGTCCCCGAGCCGGGTACAGTCACGGGAATCCTCGGCCCCAACGGAATCGGAAAGTCGACAGCGGTCAAAGCGCTGGCCGGCGAGATCGTCCCGAACCTCGGTGCGTTCGACATCGACCCCGACTGGGAGACTGTCCTCGATCGCTTCCGTGGGACAGAGCTGCAAAACTACATCAAGCGGCTGATGGCCGACGACATCACCGTCGCGCGCAAGCCGCAGTACGTCGATCAGATCCCGAAGCAGTTCGACGGCAACACCCGTGAGCTGCTGGAACACACCGACGAGCGCGGCGCGTTGGACTCGCTCATCGATCGCCTCGGTATCGCTCCCGTCATGGATCAGGACATTGATTCGATCTCCGGCGGAGAGCTCCAGCGTGTCGCGATCGCCGCGTGTCTGGCCCGGGATGCAGACTTCTATTTCCTCGACGAGATCACGCCGTACCTCGATATCGGCCAGCGGATGACTGCCGCGCGGCTCATTCAGGAGCTGGCGGCCGACGAGACAGCCGATCGATCGATGCTTGTCGTCGAACACGACCTCGCGATCCTCGATCTGCTCGCGGATACCCTCCACGTGGCCTACGGTGAGCCGGGCGCGTTCGGTGTCATCACCGATCCCAAGTCGGTCAGAAACGGGATCAACGAGTATCTCAAGGGCTTTTTGACCAACGAGAACATGCGGATCCGCCCGGAGTCGATCACCTTCGAAGAGCACGCGCCACGTGAATCAACCACGGGACAGCCGCTCGTCGAATACCCAGATCTGCACAAATCCTATGGCGAGGGCGAGTTCAGCCTGGACGTCGAGGGTGGAACGATCTACGAGAGTGAAGTGCTCGGGATCGTTGGTCCCAACGGAATCGGGAAATCGACGCTCGCGAAACTGTTCACCGGCGCATTAGAGCCCGACGAAGGATCGCTCGACTTCCGGCTCGACATCTCCTATAAGCCCCAATACATCGAGATCGACCAGCCGATGCGCGTCGACACGTTCCTCTCGTCGATCACCGACCAGTTCGGCAGTTCCTACTGGAACACCGAGGTCGCAAATCCGCTGCAGTTGAACCGGATCATGGAACAGAACCTCAACGACCTCTCCGGTGGAGAGCGCCAGCGTGTCGCAATCGCCGCGTGCCTGTCCGACGAGGCCGACCTGTACCTGCTCGACGAGCCCTCTGCACACCTTGACGTCGAACAGCGTGTCCGGGCGACGACCGCGATCCGCCGGTACGCTGAAAACCACGACGCAACGGTTGTCGTGATCGACCACGACATTTACATGATCGACCTGATCGCCGATCGACTCATGGTCTTCGACGGCGAGCCGGCCAACCACGGGCAGGCCGCGCCACCGAAAGGCATGCGCGAGGGGATGAACGACTTCCTCGCGGACCTGAATATCACGTTCCGCCGCGACGAGCGGACGGGTCGCCCGCGGATCAACAAGCCAGAGAGCCAGAAGGATCAAGCACAGAAGCGATCGGGCGAGTACTACTACTCAGTCTGATCTGTCCTGCTATTCTGTCAGTCCTCGTCGCCGCGGTTTCGCAATGCCCGCGCGCCGGGCAACACGCCGAGCAGCTTGGTCACGTAGCCGAGTTTGACCAGTCCAATCTGCGTGAGGACACCGAGTACAAAGAGCCCAAGGAGAATTGGGTCAGTCGGATCGAACAGCAATGGATCGGGACTAACCGCCTCGCGTGCAGCGTCGAGATTTGCGAACGTGATCGATCGCGAGGCGAACACTGCCCCGAGGTACGAGGTGATGAACACCATGGCGGTTTTCGTCATGAACGTCCCGAACGCCGCCGCGAGGACACCGATTCCGATCGCTGCGAGGATCTCGATGTACCACGCGCCACTGACAAACGCCGGCGCGATCACTGACCAGCCGAGAAGCGTGCCCGCGGCGAAGGAGACTCCCGCGACGGCAATCGAAAACAGCAGGTACGTCAAGAGGACGCCGACACCTGCACCGAGGAGGATCCCAGCGGCGAGTCCGATAGGGCCCGAAAGCCCGGCTGCAGCCGCGATCCCCGGCACGACGAGGTAGCCGCCGGCACCGCCGACGATCGCTCCGGCTAATCCGACGCCGTAGCTCGACAGCGCTGCCCCGCCGAACAGCAATACGACGCCAGCGAGCACAAGCGCGATTGAAACGGGATCGATCATCGCCGATCACCGCTGCCATGTCGATTGGTTCGTCTCATACCCGAAGGTCTGTCGCCGTCGGCATAGGTTTTGTTACATTCTGTCTTGCTTGACGGTCATTGGGATTGACCGTATTGGACGATCGAATCGAAGGTGTCGAGCGCGGAGCGATCCTGCGCATTACCGACTGCTCCCGCGGCGTCGAATGTCGATCGAACGAACCGCGAGGCGACAAGGAGCTCCCGCGAGGGGCTGTGCCCGCCGCTGGCGGTCGCCTCGAGTGCCGCTTCGAGCAGACAGGTCGCGGTGACGACCGCGAACACGTCTTCGGCGAGTTCCTTCGCGCGAAGCTGTGCTCGTTCGGGCTCTTCGGCGGCGAGCGATCCGAGGAATCCCTGGAGGTCGACGAACGCCTCGCGAACAACCGTCGCAAGTTCGGTGAGCTCTCCATCAGGTTTCGCTTGCGTCTCGATCACCGCGAGCCGATCGTCTATCTCTGGGATGAATGCCTCGTGGGCGGATTCGCGATCGAGCGCGCGTAACACGTCGAGTGCGAGCACGTTCGTCGAACCCTCCCAGATCGGCAGCACCTGCGCATCTCGGAGCATCCGGTGGGTGACAAAGTCGTTTACGTAGCCGTTGCCGCCGTGGATTTCCATGGCATAGGAGGCGGTGTCAACGGCCATGCGGGCGGTTTTGAGCTTGGCGATCGGCACGAGTAGCCGCATGAGTTTGAACGCGTGCTCGTCGTCTGCGTCGCGGTGGACGCGATCGAGCCACGTTGCCGCCTCGAAGGTGTACGTCGCCGCGGCCTCGTGATCGACGGCCATCTCGACGAGGTCGCGTTTCATCAGGGGGAAACTGTCGAGTGTCTCGCCAAACGCCTCGCGTTCGCTCGCGTGGGCGGTCGACTCGAGCAGACATCGGCCGATGATCCCAACAGCGGCGGCGGCGTTCGCGAGCCGTTCGAAGTTCAGCATCGTCGCCATCTGCTTGAAGCCGTTTTCGGCCTCACCGACAAGGACACCGCGGGCCCCGCGGAGTTCGATCTCGCCGGTCGGGACGCTGATTGTCCCGAGTTTGTCCTTCAGCCGACGGTACAGCATGTCGTTCAGTTCTCCATCTGCCGTGGTTCGTCCGACGAGAAACAGCGACAGTCCGGCGGTGCCCGCCGGCGCATCCGGCCGCCGCGCAAGTACGAGTGCTCCCTCCGCGTCAATGTTCGAGCAGAACCACTTCTCGCCTTCCAGCGCGTAGATCCCGTTTTCGCGGTCGATTGGCCGCGCGATCGTCTCGTTTGCGCCCACGTCGCTGCCACCTTGCTTTTCGGTGAGAAACATTGCGCCCTCCACGAGCTCGTCGTACTCGGTCGTCGTGAGCCGTTCGAACGGCTCCCCCAGGCGGCCGTCATCGAAGCGATCGAGCACGAGCGCAACCCCCGCAGTCATCGACACCGGACAGTACAATCCGGGGTCGGCGTACGACAGCAGCGCCCCCATCGACAGCGTGTGCAACAGCCCGAGCGGCTCCTCGCCATCGGGCGGGGCGTGGAACGCGTAGGCAACGACGCCCGCATCCGGGCCGTATGTTAGCTGCTCGTTTTCGAACTGTGCGGGATGGTACTCGACGTGGTTGCGAACCTCGCCGTCTCGGTCGTAGGTGTGAAGCGTCGGGCCGCGATCGTCGATCAGATCTGCGTTGTCGGCGATCGTTTCGGCCACGACTCGACCGTAATGGCGGAGGTACGGTTCGGCGATCGAGAACCGATCGGACTCACGGGTGCTGTCCGCTGCGGAACCACCCGATCGCCGTTCGTCGGCCCCACTGTTCGCGGAATCGGCGCGTTCATACGCCCGCCGAACGACCCGCTGCAGCGTCGAATCGGCCGTCCAGTAGTTTCGGCGACTGCGATCGGGCTCTCGTGACATGTCCTCGTCATCGAGTCACACGGCAAAAGAGCTACGTGAACGCCAAATCTGTTCGTAACGAGTTTATTCGGCCGGTGTTGCGCGTTATCGACGGCAGAAATGTACGGGGCGTTGGCGACTGCTCAACGCACGAGCCGGCTACAACTCCCACAGAGGTTCTCTTCTTTGACGTCGACCTCTCGAACCGTGGGCGAAAACGACATGACGCACTTGGTGTTGTCGCAGTGTTCGAGCCCGAAGGTGTGGCCGATCTCGTGGACGATCTCCTTGCGGACCCGATCGGCGAAGACGTCGGTTGCGGACTTTGTCGTAATGCCGCCGTCCGAGGATGTCTGCAGCCGGTGTGTCGAGATGACTGAGCCGTTGCCGTTGAGATACGCGAGCCCGAACACGTAGTTGCGCCGGCGATAGAAGAGGTCCTGTGTGGTGATTCCGATGTTCTTTTCGCCTGCGCCGACGCGGCTGACGAGGTCGATAAACTCCTCGGCGCGGTATTGGTTGCGACTGCGATCGAACGCACCGTCGGGGATTGACTGGGTCTCGTGGACGCTCACGTTCACGTCGTAGACCGAGCGCAGCGCTGCAGAGGACTCCCGCTTGACCTGTGCGGGCACATCCCCGATCGGTACGATGTCGACAAGCATACAAACGGTTATGTTCGGGCGGTTCTTAAGTTTCCCGCCGTGGCATACCGATCGCGTCGTCCGATTGTACGGTATCTCGCCCAGTACAACCGGCTGGTTGAGGTCGGCATCGGTCGCCGCCCAGAAGTCGCTGCAGATCTCGCCGATCGTGGCTGCGACGTAACCGCCGTGGATGTCCACGGCCAGACTGTCCCTGAGGGCGTCTCGTTCGTTCGAGATGACCTCGTCGAGCGAAGCGAGACCGCCACGATCCCGGACGCCTACGAGGTCGACGCGATATACGGGCTCAACCTCCCGGCCGAACTCCAGCGCCCGGCTGCAACCGTCGCCTCACGAGTCGACGCCGACTGTCTGTTCACTACGCTGGGGTTTGAAGAGCCCGTGGTGCCGGTCGATCGACTCTCTGTTGACGGGCTCTCTGAACCGTTGTACTGTGTGGACGCCGACAGGCCGGCCGATCATCGATGAGGAACAACTGTTTTGACCTGCCGCTGCGATCGCACAGCCATGCAGGCGGACACCGTAGTCCTCGACATTGACGGCGTGTTAGTCGACGTTTCGGGCTCGTACCGGCGCGCGATCGTCGAGTCGATCGAGCGCGTCTACGGAGCGACGATCGACCCGGAAGCCATCCAGGCGTTCAAAAATGCCGGCGGCTTCAACAACGACTGGGAGCTGACCTACGCCGCCGCACTCCTCGTGCTCGCCCGCGAGACGGGAGCGACGGTCTCCGTCGAGTCGTTTACCGATCGAATCGCCGCGGCGGGTGGCGGGCTCGAAGCCGCCGAAGCGGTGACCAAAGCCCTCGATGGAATCGACGCCGCCCTCTTCGATCGGTGGGATCGCGATCGCCTCCACGAGACGTTCCAGGCGCTGTACCTCGGCACCGAACTGTACGCCGAACTCGAAGGCGGTGACGCGCCGTTCGACGCGCCGGGCTACATTCACGACGAGCCGGTGCTTCTCTCCGCTGCAGTTCAAGACGAACTCACCGAGGACTACAACGTCGGCGTCGTCACCGGTCGGCCGCGCGCAGAAGCCGAGATTGCGCTCGATCGCGTCGGGCTAGAGATCCCCCCAGCGCACCGCTTTACCATGGACGACTGGGAGCACGGTAAGCCACATCCCGCTGCGTTAGTCCGGCTGGCCGATCGGTTCGAGTCGGAGTCTGTGGTCTTCGTCGGCGACACGCTCGACGACATCGAGACTGCGGTGAACGCCGACGAGGCAGACCCCGATCGCACCTACGCTGGAATCGGCGCGCTGACCGGTGGGCTGACAGGCGAGGAGGGCCGATCGGCATTCGAGGCAGCTGGTGCCGCTGCAGTCATCGAATCGATCAACGACCTCCCGACGGTCTGTGATCCACGATGAGCCCATTTTTGCGCTTTCTGTTGTTGATGCTGGGTATCGACCTGCTCGGGTTTGGGGCTGCGGGCGTGTTGACTGCCGACCAGACGATCCGGCTGTACATCATCGGGGCAACGCTCCTGCTCTCGCCGTTCGTCGCGTTCTACGCGGTGTACGGCGCGGATCCGAGTGCGATCGAGAACGCGTTCGATCGCTGACGGTCGAGAACGCTTTCGATCGCACCGTGGCCGCGTTCGTTTGCGATCGGGCTTCGATACCGGGAACCGTCGCCGGTCGCGCAAGTCTTAGGATCGATCCGGCCTCAGTACTGGTATGCGAATTGCACTGCTTGGCGGCACCGGTGATATTGGCGAAGGATTGGCGCTGCGGTGGGCGTATCACACCAACCACGAGGTGATCATCGGCTCGCGGGATCCAGAGAAAGCCCGGACGAAAGCCCAAGAGTACGAGGCAGAACTCGACAGCCGTGGCGTCGATGTGAAAATCAACGGCTTCGAAAACGCAATGGCGGCCGATCGCGCGAGCATTATCGTCCTCGCGATCCCGCCGTACCACGTAAGTGACACCGTCGAGTCCGTTACCGACTCCCTCTCGGCGGGCGACGTGCTCGTCTCGCCGGCGTCAGGCATGAAACGCGACGAAGACGGCTTTCACTACCACCGACCCGGTGCAGGTAGCGTCACTGCTCTGGCTGCGGAGGCCGCGCCAGCCAACATCCCTGTCGTCGGTGCGTTCCACAACCTCGCGGCCGGTCGGCTCGCGAACCTTGACGCCGAACTCGGGATCGACACGCTCGTCATCGGCGACGACGAGGACGCAAAAGACACCGTTTCCCGGCTGGCTGAAGGGATCGACGGCCTGCGCGCGCTGGATGCGGGCGGGCTCGCCAACGCCGCCGAGGTTGAGTCGGTGACGCCGCTTTTGATCAACGTCGCGATGAACAACAGCGGCCTCCACGATCTCGGTGTGCGGTTCGACTGAGGTTCAGTCGTTTACGCAGAGAGGTACAGCGGTTCACGTAGAGATGCTCAGTCATTCACGCACAGAAGCTCAGGCTTCACGCAGAGGGGGTTCAGTCGTTCACGCAGAGATCGACGAAGTTCCGAAGAATTCTGAGTCCGGTCTCGCCGCTCTTTTCGGGGTGAAACTGGGTCCCAAAGACTGTTCCTGACTCGTTTGCGACGATCGCCGGGAACCGATCGCCGTAGTCGCTCGTCGCGACGATCGCGTCGGCGTCGTCGGGGACTGCGTAGTATGAGTGGACGAAGTACGCGTACTCGCCGTCGACTCCCGCCGCGATCGGGTGGTCGTTCTCGACGGTGAGTTCGTTCCAGCCCATGTGTGGGACCTTCACGTCGTCGCCGAAGCGGACGTTCGTTCCGGGGACAAAATTCAGCCCTTCGACATCGCCCTCGCCAGCGTGGGCGGCCTCCTCGCTGGAGCCGAGAAGCATCTGCATCCCCAGACAGATCCCGAAGATTGGCTGGCCGCGATCGGCCGCAGCCGCGAGTGGTTCCCGATACGGCCCAGCGTTGTCCATGCCCTCTTTGAACGCGCCGACGCCCGGCAACACGATGCCGTCGGCGTCTGCAAACGTGTCCGGATCGTCGGTGATCTCGACGCCTGCACCCGCGCGTTCGAGGCCACGGGTGACACTTCTGAGGTTGCCGAGGCCGTAGTCGACGACGACGACCGACGCGCGATCGGCCGTCTCGGACGCCGACTCGGCTGTGGATTGGCTCATACTCGCCGATACGCGGGCGGTGTGAAAAGAGGTTGTCCTTCGAGCAGTGTGAAAAGAGGTTATTCTTCGAGCAGGCCGTTATTTCAACGCCGATTCGGCCATCCGTCGCGGGAAGCCGAGAATCAGCTCCCAGATACTCATCTGGACCTCATCTGAGCGCAGCCGCGATCGAAGCCGCTGGCTGAACAGCTCGACAGAGATGATGAGGATGAAGATCGCGAGCAGGCTCGCCATCATATTCGTAAACTGCAGGAGGTTCTGCTGGGCGGTGACGATGTACCCCAACCCGCCTGCGCCGAGGACGCCGACCGTGACGCCGATCCGGACGTTAATCTCGAAGATGTACAGCGTCCACGCGATGAAGGCCGTCCGTACTTGGCTCAACATGCCGAAGAACACGATCTGTGGCTTGCTGGCACCGGTGGTTCGCATCGCCTCGATCGGTCCGTCTTCGATCTCCTCTAGCTCGTCAACAAAGAGTCGTCCGAGGTTGCCGATCGTGTCGAAGGCGATCGCGATCGCCGCCGATGCGGGACCGAGCCCCAAGAACGGAATGAAGATGAGCGTCCAGATGATTGCCGGGATTGCCCGAATGAACGACATCGTGCCGCGGAAGATGAAATTAAACGGGAACGGCGTGACCCGCTCGGAGCCGAGCGTGCCGAACACCAATGCGAACGGAAAGCCGATGATGGTGCCGACAAAGCCCATCGCGAGGGTGATCCCCGCCTCCCCGAAGATCTGGAAAATGCCGAGTTCCTGGAAGAAAAACGCGTAGATATCCACGGGATTCGGCGGCCACTGGAACAACATCCCGCCGATTTCGGGGTCGTACAACAGGTTCTCTTGCCGCATGAACCCGATGTACTCGCCGACATCGAGGAACGGGATGACGCCGCCGTACAGCGTGATCGGGAAGAACTCGCTCAACGATTCAACGAACGTCCCGATCCGCGCGTCGGGATCTAACAGCTCTGTGGCAGCGAACGCCTGCAGGGTCGTAAACGCGAGAAACGTGACGAGTGCAGCCCAACCGACAGCCCGCCGTTTGCGGCTCCGTTTGATGCTCTGGAACTGCTCTGTCAACGGCGGTGTCCGATCGACCGATTCGGACTGCGCAACGCCTCCATCACTCACTGTCTGGGTGTTGTTCGATGCCGTGCGGTCTCCGTCTGGGTCTTTGTCTCGATCGTTTGGTGTCACGGAGTCATCATCTCCAGAGTGCTCACGGTTTCGCAACCTCCTCTTCGGCTCTCTCGCTGGCGTCGTTCGCGCCGACGAACATCCCCTCAGTGTCGATGTCTCCGTAAATTTCGTCGATCGCGTCGATCGTGAGCTCCTCGCGGTAGCCATCGAACACCTTGTGGCCGTCCCTGAGCCCGATGAACCGCTGGCCGAACTTTCGGGCGATGTTCACCTGATGAAGGCTACAGAAGGTCGTCAGTCCGCGATCCTTTGAGGCCTCTCGGAGGTACTTCATCACGTCCTGTGCGCTACCGGGATCGAGGCTCGCGACCGGCTCGTCGGCGAGCAACACATTCGGCCGTTGTACCAGCGCGCGGGCGATCCCGACGCGTTGTTGCTGGCCGCCGCTCATCCGACGCGCTTTCTGTTTTGATTCTTCGAGCAAGCCGACCGTCTCGAGCGCCTCGAGCGCCCGGTATTTTTCGTCTTCGTCTTGGAGCTGCAGGACACTCGACAGAAATCCCGAGCGGTGTACACCGCCCGAAAGCGCGTTCGAGTACGCCGTCATGTCGCCGATGATGTTGTGCTGTTGGAAGATCATCGCGATCTCCGGACGGGGTTCGCGCATCGGTTCACCGTCGATGCGGATCTCCCCCTCACTCGGTGCGAGCAGCCCACTCATCGATCGCAAAAGCGTCGATTTGCCCGAGCCCGACACGCCGAGGACGATAACAAACTCCCCTTCGGGGACCTCGAAGGAGACGTCTTCTAACGCGACGGTCTCTCCGAACGTCTTTGTGAGGCCCTCGACTTCGATATGGGTCATATGGTACGTGGTTTCGATTCGTATCGGCTTACAGGTCTGCCCAGTCGAGACCGAGTTCCTGTCCGAGTTCGGCGACTGGATCGTAGTCCTCGACGGTCGCGGATTCGACTCCGCTGAACCACAGTTCGTGGGCCTCGACCAACTCGACATCATCCTGTTCGTCGTCACTGAGCTCGTCTTCGTCCATCTCGAGCAGCTCTGGATCGATGCCCAGCGCTTCGGCGATCGCGGCCTGCGATTCGTGTTCGAGCGCTTCCTGTGGGGCGTCGATCATCAGCTGTCGAAGCTCCTCTTTTAGCGGCTCGTCCCACGCCCCGTTGCTCACGATCGGCGCGCGCGGGATCGGATCCGAGACGGCGAGCAGTTGCAGTTCGTTGCTGCCGTCGTCGTCGATGTTCTCACCTGCACCCTCGTACTCCGCAGAGATATCAACGAAGTCCTGGGACATCTCGTCAAACTGCTCTTGGGGGACGAGCGCGGCCGTCGAGAACGCGCCGGTACCCGCTGCGGCGATTCGGTCGTCTGCGAGGAGCTGTTCGCGTGCTGTGCTGTGATCGGAGGTTCGCAGCTCGAAGTCGTTCGGCGATCCGCCTGGGGCGCTGCCGATGTCGAGCCCGGCGTTTTTCAGCATCAAAAGCGGGAACAAGGTGCCCGAAACCGAGGTCGGCGCGGCCGACGCGACTACCTCTCCCTCGAGATCGGCCAACTCCTCGATGTCACTGTCGGCCGTCGTGGTAATCAACGAGAAGTACTGTTCAGCACCGTACGCGACGCGCATCCCAGTTACGTCGATCTCGTCTGGAATCTGTGCGACTGCGCCGGGAGAGGTGTCCGCGAAGACCCGATCGTCCTCTCCAGCACGTCGAAGCTCCTGGACAGTCCCAGAGTAGCTTGCGGTCGGCTGTCCGTTGATGACGACGTCCGCTTCCGATTCGAGATACTCGAAGAGCGGTTGATACTGTACCTGGATGTCGATCTCCTCTTCGGCCGGGTTCATGACCCAGGTGACTTCTGTCGGCGAGTCGTCGCCGTTGCCTGTCGTGTCGCCGTTGCCGTCTCCGTTGCCATCACCGTTGCCGTCTCCGTTTCCGTCACCGTTTCCGTTCCCGCCGTTTCCATTTCCGCCTCCACCAGTGCAGCCGGCGAGTCCGACCACACCTGCGACGCCTGTCGATTTGATGAATGTCCGTCGATTCGCTGACCACCGTGTCTCGTGGGACATGTTTGGTTGTCCGTGTGGTGTCTTTTATTATTTTCTATATGTTTACTATATAGATACAATATTCCGCCACCAGCCCAGTAAAAACGTGTTGGTGCCGATATCTAGCTGCAGCTGCCGGCACATATTGATCAGAATTCGCCGAGTCGCGACTGCCCATCCCCGCCGCTATCGTCGGCCAGCCCAGCGATCGCCGCCGCCTCGGCGATCGTCTCGAAGAAGGGCTCGCGCTGGCTGCGGTCGTACAGCGTCGCCGCCGGATGCATCGAGAGGAGTACTCGTCGCGGTGTGCCGCCAAGACGGGTTTCGACGATCGAGCCCGCTTCTTTGGTGATCGCCACCGATCGATCGAGCAGGTGTTGGCTCGGCACCTTCCCGAGCGTCACAACCATGTCTGGGTCGACTGTGTCGATCTCTGTTTCGAGATACCCACGGCAGTTGTCAAGCTCTTCGGCTTTCGGGTCACGGTTCTCAGGGGGACGACACCGAACGCAGTTTGTGATTCGGATCGCTTCGCGCGACACGCCAGCCGCAGACAGCGCCTCCGCCAGTACGTCACCGGATCGACCGACGAACGGCTCTCCCTGTTCGTCTTCGGTCGCACCCGGGCCCTCCCCCAAAAATAGCAACGACGCGTCCGAGGGACCCACGCCGTTGACGATCTGGCTCCGCGACTCGACCAGCGCCGGACAGCGCGTACAGTCACACACGCGCAGGCCATCGAAGCCGTCACCATCGTCTGCTGTGTCCATGCCCGATCGACGGCCGCCGTCGACAAACCGTTGTTGGGATCGATCCCGCGACCTGTCGTTGTCACACTCGGCCGCCAACAGAGCTATCCGATCGCGCCGGAACGGGACACGCATGAAACGGACGCTTCCGTCAGAAACGACACTCGGATGCGTCGGACTGCGCGTGGGTGACCTCGACAGGCTGGCTGCGTTCTACACTGATATCGTCGGATTGCAGGCGATCGACCGTGACGACGACATGGTAGTTCTCGGCGCAGGCGATCGCCCGCTCGTCACACTCTTGAGCGATTCTGATGCTCCCGAACGGGATTCCACCGCAGCTGGGCTGTTCCATGTGGCATTCAGAGTGCCGAGTCGGGCGGCGCTCGGTGCAGCCCTCAAGCGGCTCGAATCGCAGTGGGAGCTGACCGGTGCGTCGGATCATCGCGTGAGCGAGGCGCTGTACGCCCGCGATCCGGCGGGTAACGGCGTCGAAATATACCGTGATTATCCTCAGGATGAGTGGCCTGACGCCCCCGACGGACGCGTCAACATGGACACGCTGGCGCTGGATCTCGACGGCGTCCGCTCGGCTTTCAACATCGACTCGTCGGGAGTCACCCGCGATCGTGTTCCCGACGAGACGGACATCGGTCACGTCCATCTGGAGGTAACGGATCTCGAACGATCGACCGAGTTTTATGCCGACACCGTCGGCTTGCGGCTCCGCCAGCGGTTTGGGGCTGATGCGGCGTTTCTCGCCGCCGGAACGTACCACCATCACGTCGGGATCAACACGTGGAACCGACGCACTGCCCCGGCTGGCGACGGCCGTGGCTTGGCGTGGTACGAACTGTGTGTCCCCGAACCGGCGATGGACGCGCTCGAATCGCGGCTCTCGGAAGCCGACGTGATCGTCGCCCACGACGCTGCGGGGACCAACGCGATCGATCCCGACGGGATCGCGATCCACTTTCGATCGAAGTGATCAATCGCCTCTGTCGTCTCGCCGGCCTCAGCGCGCTACGGGCTGTCACAGTCGCGCCGATACGCCCTGGCCGCCGATCGAGCAACTCTGAGCGGCTCCGGACGACCCCCTTCAGGCGTGTAGGCGCGAATGACCCGTGCGGCCGCCTCCTCGTCGAGGCCAACCGATCGGACGAATACCGTCTCTCCAGAGACGACCAGTTCCTGCCGTGGTGGCAGCCGATCGTACCGCTGCCGGCGCTCGGTCTGCTCGACGCCAGTGAACTCCCGATCGATCGCGGCAGCTAATCCCTCGCTCTCCTCGAAAGAAACCGAGAGTACAGGGCGATCTGCCGCCGTTTCGATCGCTTCGAGATCGAGGATATTGAACCACGCCGGGGCAACACCAGCGAGCATCACCCACTGGATATCCGGGCGGTCGAGCCGCTCGATTGCCTCGATCACAGCCGCTGTTGCGTCGAGCCCACCGACTGTACACGTCGAAAACACGAAGCCGTCAACGACTCGATCGGCGCGGACGACAACACAACCGAGGGCACTCTGATTGGCCCCGTCTGAGAACGCAATGCCCAGCGCGCGACTTCCCCCCTTTGGATCCGTCACTACTTCTTCATGTCCTCGAGGCGATCGAGCAGCTCGTCGTTCGATGCCCCGATTTCGAATTCCACGTCACCGTCGTGGGTGCTCTCGCTGGTCGACACGCCGTCTTCATCCTCGAAGTCTGTGTCGAACTCTTGATTCTCCTGTTCGGATTCGTCGTAGCTACCGAATCCCATATACATATGAATGTTCGATTCGCAGCGTAAAAAACACTGTGACGGTCAATTGACACGGTTTTCACCAGTCTGTTGCCCGGCCTGGACGCTCAGACAATCACTCGGAGTAGATGATGTCGTCGAGATTGCCGATCGTCAGGTCGGTCCCTTTGCTCTCACCGGGGAGGATGTCACCGAGCGATGCGCCGAGTGCAGCGGCCGCCCAGACGACGGTAATCCGGGCGAACGCCGCTGTGTTCGTCGGATCATCGAGGAAGAGCCGCCCCCACATAACCATCATGCCCGCAGCGGTCAAAAACGAGACCGACAGGACGCCAACGAGTCGCCGGGGGATCAATCCAAAGAGTGGATTCGTGATCTGGACTTCCTTGATATCGACGGCGTACAACAGCCCAGCGGTCAGGGTGATGACGAAGGCGATGTTCGCCGCGAGAAAGACTGGCACTCCCCGAACGGCCGCTTCGAGGAAGTGATCGGCGATGACGAACACGCCGTCCTCGACGAGCAGCGGCAGCGCAAAGAGCACACTGCCGACGAACGCCTCGCCGACATCTCGGGAGGTGTACTTGCCGATCTGTTCTTCGAACTCGTCGCCGCCGGGGAGCCGTTCGAGCAGCCGTTTGGTCTCCAGTAGGTGTGTTCTCCCTTCGGCTGTTGTCACCGTCTCTTCGAGTTCCTCCAACTGTTCGAGGACGTCGCTAACTTCGACGCCGTCTGTTGCGCCCGAGTGCTCCACCGAGTCGCCAGTCGCCCGGGGATCCTCGCGTGTCATATGCATCACCGACGCCGATCGACTACAAAAATCCATCCCGACGCTGCTATCTCAATCATGGTTACTTACACGTAGGTACGTGATTCATTACGCGTGAGCGTCTGTGTGGTCGCATGCAGGAATTTGATTTCGCGGTCATCGGAACTGGCTCTGGGCTCGACGTGGCGAACGTCGCAGTTAATCAGGGCCAATCCGTGGCGATCGTCGAAAAAGGGCGAATCGGCGGCACGTGTCTCAACCGCGGCTGTATCCCCTCGAAACTGTTGTTGTACCACGCCGACGTGTTGGAGACGATCGAACGAGCCGACGAGTTCGGTATTGACGCGACCGTCGAAGACGTTGCCTTCGGCGAGATCGTCCGCGGGGTGACCGAAGACGTCCACGAGGACTCCGAATCGATCCGCCGGGGGTTGCGATCCTCCTCGGATCACGAACTCTACGAGGGAGAAGGACGGTTCGTCGACGATCACACAATCGAGATCAACGGCGGCGCAGACGACGGCGAACAGTTTCGCGCGGAAACGATCCTCATCGCTGCCGGGACTCGACCCGCCATCCCGCCGATCGACGGACTCGACGACGTCTCCTACTTGACGAGCACCGAGGCGTTACAGCTGGAGAATCGGCCCGATCGGCTCGTGATCGTCGGCGGCGGCTACATCGCCGCCGAGTTGGGCCACTTCTTTGGGACGTTCGGGACCGAGGTAACGATCGTCGGCCGCCGCCCGAACCTCCTCCCGGATGCCGACGAGGAGGTTGCCGAGGCGTTCACCGATCGCTACGGTGCCCGTGAGAACATCACGGTCCACACCGGATACGAGGCGACGAGCGTGCAGACTGCCGATGGCGAGGTGACGCTCGAGGCCGCGCCCTACGAGTACGGAACCGGGATTGTCGATGGCGATCGTGTGACTGCGACGGGCGATGAACTGCTTATCGCGGCTGGGCGACGACCGAACACGGACACGCTGAACCTCGAAGCGACGAGCGTCGAGACGGACGATCGAGGGTTTGTCCAAACCGACGAGTACCTCAGCACTGACGCCGACGGCGTCTGGGCACTCGGCGACATCGTTGGTGAGTACCTCCTGAAACACAGTGCGAACCACGAAGCACAGGCTGTTGCTCGAAATATTTTCGGCCGCGAGCCCGAACCGGTTGACTACAGTGCGATGCCTGCAGCCGTATTTGGCTCCCCTGAGGTCGCTGGCGTCGGCAAGACGGAAGGCGAGTTGCTCGACGCCGATCGCGAGTACGCAAAAAACACCTACCGCTACGAGAACACTGCTCGCGGGGGCGCAATGCACGCCGAGGGATTCGTGAAGGTGCTCATCGATCTCGAGGGAACGATCTTGGGCTGTCATATCATCGGCCCGGACGCGTCGACGCTCATTCAGGAAGTCGTCGTTGCGATGAAGGCAGGAAGCGGGACAGTTCGGGACATCCGCGAGGCAGTTCACATCCATCCTGCGCTGCCGGAAGTCGTCCAGCGAGCGTTTTCCGGGCGGTTCGAACGCGGCGGGAACCACGATCACGATCATGGACACGACCACGATCACGATCATGGGCACGATCACGATCACTCACACGACTAATCGACAACTGATTGACGCCGATCGGGTGACAACAGTGTTACCCGGTTACCAACTCCTCCGCGCGACCTTTTGTGTCCTACCGCCGTACACGTGGATACATGACGAAAGCAGCAGTTATCATTCTCGCCGATACGGAATCGCACGGTGACCTCGGCCGACTCGTAAACGGACTCGAAACCGCCCGGGAGTTCGCCGAATCCGACGGGGACGAGCTGGAGCTCATCTTCGACGGCGCGGGCACACAATGGATTCCAGAACTGGAGGACGACGGCCACGACTACCACGAACTCTATCAATCGCTCCGCGAGCAGACGTCGGCGTGTGAGTACTGTGCCGGTGCGTTCGGCGTCGACAAGGCGATCGCCGACGCGGGCGTCGTCACCCTCAACGAGAACGACGGCCACCCGAGCGTCCGATCGCTCGTCGAAGATGGCTACGAAGTCATTACGTTCTGAGCCTGAGTACTGCAGTTTGATCGACAACTAATCCTCTCGTCGGCTTGCCGGTCCGCGTACGTTTTTGCCGCTCCGGATTGACTGTCCGGATATGACACCGATCAACGTAACCGCTGACGCGGAGACGTTCACCTGTAACGCGTTTCTCGTCCCCGACGGCGAGGTAACCCTCGTCGACGCCGGGACAATGGCTGGTGTCGTTGACGAGATCACAGCGCACGTCGACGCGATCGACCGAGTCGTGTTGACCCACCAACACGGCGATCACATTCAAGAACTCGACGCGGTCGTCGACGCGTTCGACCCCATGGTGTACGCCTATAGCGAGCACCCGCTCCGGACACACGCGATCGACGACGGGGACACGGTGACGATCGGTGACGAGTCGTTCGAGGTCGTCTATACGCCCGGCCATGCCAGCGATCACGTTTCCTTTGTGGGCGAGACAACGCTGTTCAGCGGTGACGTGGTCGTCTACAACGACGGCGCGTTCGAAAACGGCAGCTTCGGCAGAACAGATATGCCCGGGCAGTCCCGCCAGCGGTTGATCGAAAGCCTGCGGACGCTGCTCGATCGGCTTCCTGACTCGGTGACAACGATGTGTGCCGGCCACGGCGACGTGTTCACCGCCGATCCGGCCGGAGACTCGGTTCGAGCGGTAATTGAGCGGGCACTCACGCGGGCTGAGCGTCGTGAGCCAAAATACCCCGAGTAATCGTCCGTCTTAGACTGCGCGGCGTTCTTTGGCTTTCGGGCGAAGACGCTTGTAGCCGCATTTGCGACAGCGGGTCGCTCGCATCGCGTTTCGAGCGTTACAGCGCATACAGATCTGTCGGTCCAACATCCGCTTTTCGGCGTGTGGGTTGCTCGGCATACCTCCCGGTAACAGGGGTTTCCGTATAACAGTTGCGAGAAGCGTTCGCGCTGGCCGGTCGCTGAACGTTTCAGGCGCTTGCGGCCTGTGCGCCCGCTGCGACGAGTGCCTCTTCGATGTCTTCACGCTGGGTGACGCCGACGAATCGATCGACGACGCCGTCGTCGTTTTCGACGATGAGTGTTGGGAGCGATCGAACCTGGTACTGGTTCGCGACGTCCTGTTCTTGGTCGACGTCGACCTTCTCGAAGACGACATCGCCGTAGTCTTCCTCGAGGTCGTCGAGGATCGGATCCTGGGTCTTACACGGGCCGCACCAGTCAGCATAGAAATCTTTGAGTCGAACAGTCATGTGCTACGGGTTGTTTCTCATCCGCAATCATAAGAGTTGCTCATGGGGGATGGCGGCGGCTTGCGGAGAACGAAACGTTTAGCATCCCGACGAACACAGAGAGGGTATGAGCAGCGGGCAAAACTCCGGCGGCCTGATGTCGAGTGCGGGGCTAGTTCGGTACTTCGACTCCGAGGACAGAAACGCCATTCGAATCGACCCCAAGACGGTGATGGCATTCTGTATCCTCTTTGGCGTCTTCGTGCAGCTCTTGACGCTGACGGTCGCCTGAACGAAGAGCGCAAATCAACCACCCGCCGAGCGGCGTCGAGCGCGCCCTTTTTGCGTCACAATCACCACATACAGCTATGACCGAAGCGAGCGAGCCGGACATCCGAGTGGGCGTGATCGCCGTGCAGGGCAACGTCGCCGAACACGCCGCGGCGATCGAGCGCGCGGGCGAGCGTCGTGGCCTGTCCGTCGCAGTTGAGCGGATCAGACAGGCCGGAACCGTCCCAGACTGTGACGTCCTCTGTCTGCCGGGTGGGGAGTCAACAGCCATTTCACAGCTTCTCGATCGCGAAGGTATCGACGCGGAGATCATCGAACACGTCGCCAGCGGGAAACCCGTTCTCGCGACGTGTGCAGGACTGATCGTCGCCGCGGCAGACCCACAGGACGACCGCGTCCAGTCGCTCGACGTCCTCGACGTGAGCGTCAATCGAAACGCGTTCGGTCGGCAGGTCGACAGCTTCGAGGCACCGCTGTCGATCGACGGAATCGCCGATCCCGAAACGCCGTTCCCGGCGGTGTTCATCCGCGCACCCGTCATCGACGAGGTGGGCGAGGACGTCGAGGTCCTGGCGCGCTGGGACGACGATCCGGTCGCAGTGCGGGACGGGCCGGTCGTTGCGACCTCGTTCCACCCGGAGTTGACCAACGACGATCGGCTGCACCGGTTGGTGCTTTCGGACGCGATCGACACGCTTTCGACGGCGCAACCGGCTGAGATGGACGTATGAGCGACGACGAGTCGATCGAAGACACAACCGAATCTGCAGTGAGCGCCGAAAACGCAGATCCTGAAGCGGTCCTTGACGAACTGTTCGAGACGATCGAATCCCGCAAAGCAAACCTCCCGGAGGGCTCGTACACGACGACGCTGTTTACCCACGAGAAAGGCGAAAACTACGTGCTCGAAAAGCTCGGCGAGGAGCTCACGGAGGTCATCCTCGCGGCGAAAGACGACGATGCCGCAGAGCTCCAGTACGAATCCGCGGATCTCGTCTATCACCTTCTCGTGTTGCTCTCGATGAAGGGACTCACTGTGGATGAGTTACGTGACGAACTGCGATCGCGGTTTCACTGATCGGCCGACCGCCAGCATTTGCCGGGTCGATCGCGTGGCTCACTGGCAGGAAGCCGACGGACTTATTTCGGCGACCCGACAACCGTTCCGGCAATGGATGCCGTTACTCTTGGGCCCGCGGGCACCTACTCGCACCGCGCGGCCAGCGCCGTTGCAGAGTCGGTCTCGTTTCGCGAATCAGTGACCGCGATCGTCGAAGCCGTCGCCGACGGCACGTTCGAACGCGGCGTGGTCCCGATCGAGAACTCGATCGAAGGCAGTGTCACGGAAAGCCTTGACGCGCTCTCAGAACACGACGTGAGCGTTGTTTCCGAGGTCGTCACGCCGATCCGACACGCGTTGTTGGCCCAGTCGGGCAACTTCGACATTATCGCAAGTCACTCGCAGGCACTCGCGCAGTGCCGTGGCTACCTCGAAGCCGAGTATCCGGAGATTGCCCAAGAGGCAGTCGCGAGCACCGCTCGCGGGGTCGAACGCGCCCGCAACGACCCGACCGTTGCAGCGATCGGCCACCCCGACAACGCGACGAACGGCACCGAGCTGCAGGTCCTCGCGACGGGGATTCAGGACCGAACTTCGAACGTGACTCGCTTCCTCGTGATCGCCCCGCTGTCGGAACGATCGGACGCCGGCGGCAAGACCACGCTGATCGTCTACCCGAACGTCAACTATCCCGGACTGCTGCTTGAGTTGCTCGAAGCGTTCGCCGATCGAAACATCAACCTCTCGCGGATCGAGTCTCGCCCCAGCGGCGAGCGCCTTGGGGATTACCTGTTCCACCTCGACGCGGAAGGGGGTCTCTACGAGGATCGAACCCAGGCCGCCGTCGAAGAGATCGAAGAAATCGCCAGCGAGGGCTGGGTTCGCGTGCTCGGCTCCTACGATACCCGGCACGTGATGTACTGATTTCGCGACCTCGAATACTGTTCTTTTTTCGGCGACAAGATTGATTAGGCTGCCGGCCGAACGACTAGATGTATGCCCGACAAACGAGATCCCTTCCGCGAGCTGGATGAGTTCCTCGAACGCATGAACGAACAGTTCGGCGGCATCGGCCGGTCGCTCGAGCCGGGGCTCCGACAGGAAATCCGCGTGGATGTGGCTGATCACGGCGACGAGATCGTCGTGACTGCCGATCTGCCCGGCTTCGATCGCGATTCGATCGAGGTTCGTCTTGACGACGGCTCGCTCGTCCTCGATGCGACCACCGAATCCGAAGCAACCGACGAGGGTGAAGAGGCCGGTGTCACCTACCACCGCCGTGAGCGACAGCAGCGATCGGTCAGCCGGCGGATCTCTCTTCCTGCAGAGGTCCTCGCAGAAGAGACGAACGCGACGTACGCAAACGGAGTCCTGACAGTTACCCTGCCAAAACAGTCGCCTGACGATGCCGGCGGCAAGCGGATCGAAATCTCATAGGCCGCCCGTCACCCCGTGTGGGCGGCTCTCAATTCGATCGACGACAGAGAGCGATCGTGACTGTCAGTGACCGCCTGTCAGTTCTCTTGGCCCGGTCTGAGTATTTTTTGCTTGCTGTGTCCCCTGATGACCACAACGGCGATCACGCGATTTTCAATTAGTTGGCATCAAATGCCAACGATACATTGTTTCACCCTGTTTCTCACAAAAGTATATTATGTGGGCATTTCGTAGGTACCTATATGAAACGGTATATCAATTCGCGTTTCCTATTGATGTTGAAAGCACCTCTATATTCTGTTACTCAAAAAATTATAAGCAATGACTAATAGTGATACTTCGTCAGGACAGAACGACTCTGCCGTATCGCCAACCGGACGAATCCGTCACGAGTGGGCTGACTCAGACAGGCCGAGTACCGTTGTGGTCGAAGCCGTCGCTGCCGCGACAAACCAGGATCCAATTGCCACGTCTCCGCTGTACGATCACGTTGACCCTGATGCACTCGATCGGCTCATGCAATCACGGCGAGACGGTACAACGAATGCTGTCTCTGTGTCGTTCATGTACGACGGTGTTGCCGTTCAGGTCGATAGCCGCGGCTGGGTTGAGGTTCAGTTGGACGGCGTCACCTACGAATAAGCGCAAAACAGTGTCCAGCGAACCAACTAGTCTATTTCTGTCGAAATAAACTCGAGAAGCTTCTCGACTCGGCCCGTGGAGTGATATGTTACTATCCCACGCTGTGCGTCGTATTCGATGATGCCGGCGGCCGCTAGCTTTGGAAGATGCGTATGGTGGAGTTCGATATCTGTGGCTGTGGAATCTCCGCTGTGAGAGCTTGCGGTGTGTCTTCCATCGGCAGCGATCGATCGAGTCAGCTCGTCCAATCTGACCGTCTCATCTCCATTGGTACTCAGGTAGTGCAGTATCGTTCGCCGCCGCGGGTTGGCAACGATGTCAAGCAGGGTTTCGGTCGAGACGACCTGTTTTTTTGTAGTCATTAATGTCCTCACCATGTTCAGATGGTGCGCTCGCTCGCAGGGCCATGGATATGGAGTGTTATCCTCCGTCCTGATATCTGTGGCGTTGACCCAGACTCTCACATTCTCATTTGTTTACCTATTGACATCGGTCGAGCGCATCGGATAACCGACAGTCAAGCAGAACGCCCACGACTTCAGTTGCGGGTAGCTGTCCATAGCTCAATGCTGTGTGATCTGCTATACATGGTCCTACACTGTTTAATATCACTGCCGCCTATTCTGTCCTTTGGTGAAACACAATATGGTGCGACGATCAACACCGTTCGACGACATCGAATCGTTCTTTGACAGAATGAGCCAGGGCTTCGAGGAGATGCGCCTGCCTGCGGGCAACTGGGGCGGGATCGACATTGACGTGGCCAACTACGACACCGAGTACGTCGTCATGGCCGATCTCCCCGGTTTCGATCGCGAACACATCGACCTTCGACTCGACGAGGACCTGTTGACAATCCGCGCCGAGCGCCACCACGAGACCGACGAAGATTCCGGCGCCTACCTCCAGCGCGAACGACGCAGCGAGACGCTGAGCCGCCGCGTTCGTCTCCCAGAGGCGATCGACGTCGACGGCTCCACTGCGACTTACACGAACGGCGTCCTCACCGTCACGGTTCCCAAACTCGAACCCACCGAGGACGAGGGCGGCCACCGGATCGACATCGACTAGTCTCACCCGCCGACTGTTTTTGTGCTACGGTTCGAGGATATCGATCGCTGGTCGACCGGGTGTCGCCTTCGCGACTGTCGACTCGTCGGCGTCGGCCGCATGGACCACGCGGACTGGCGCGTCGAACTCCCGTTCTATCAGCCACGCCGCTGCTGACAGCGCCTCGTACTCTTCGTCCACCGCAAGTCCAACTGACAGCGCTTCGCGCTCGGCCTGGAGGTCTTTGCCGTAGTCGGCAGCCGCTTGGCCCTGTTTTTTGATCTCCGGAATCTGCATGAGTTCGCCGATCACGTTCGGCGCGTCGCTCTCGACGGCAACCTCGAGCGCCCGATATTTCCATTCGGGCGCAACGACGACATCGATCCGTTCGGGATCGTCGATCCCAGCTACCTCGATGATCTGCCGGACGTCTTCGCGGGTGTTCTCGACGAGTCGACGGCGATCCTCGGCGGTCGATCGATCGGCGTCGCTCTCTGGCCACGCCGCGTTGACGACGAATCCCTCACCGCCCAGTTCGTCGTACAGCGACTCCGCGATGTGCGGGGCGACCGGCGAGAGCAACAACACGGCCGTCTCCAGGCCGCGTTGGAACGTCGCCGCGTGCGGTTCGGTGTAGTCGGCGTACTGCCGCAGCGTCCGAACGAGTCCCTGTGCCTCCCGCAGGGCGATATTGAAGGTCAACGACTCGTACTCTTCGGTCGCGACGGCGATCGTCGCGTCGATCTCGCTTTCGACGTAGGCGGCGACCGCGTCGTGTTCGCCCGTGGCGGTCTCGGGATCGAACGACTCGACGAGGTCGTACAGCCGTGTCAAGAACGCGTAGGTTGATCGAACGCCCTCTTCGGTCCAGTCGAAGGCCCGCTCGGGCTGGGCAGCCTGCATCATGAACAGTCGGGCGGTGTCTGCGCCGTAGTCTTCGACGATCTCTTGGGGAGAGACGACGTTGCCCTTCGATTTGGACATCTTCGAGCCGTCCAACTGCACCATGCCCTGTGCGAGCAAGTTGGTGAACGGCTCGCGGTGTTCGAGCCCCTCGGCGTCGGCGAAGAATTTGGTGATAAAGCGACTGTACAACAGGTGCATCACGGCGTGTTCGATTCCGCCGACATACTGATCGACCGGCATCCAGTCGTTGGCGCGATCGAGGTCGAACGGCGCGTCCGTCAACTCCGGGGAGACGTATCTCAGGAAGTACCACGAGGAGTCGACGAACGTGTCCATCGTGTCGGTCTCGCGGACGGCCTCACCACCGCACTTCGGACAGGTCGTCTCCTTCCAGTCAGTCGCTGCGTCCAGCGGATTGCCGGTCGTGTTGACGAACTCGGGCAACTCGACGGGGAGTTCAGACTTGGGCACGAGCACGGGACCGCACTCCGAACACCGGACAACCGGGATCGGCGTCCCCCAGTAGCGCTGTCTGGAGATTCCCCAGTCACGCAGGCGGTACTGGGTGGTCAGCTCCGCGCCTTCGGTGTCTTCGGTGATCTCCTTGCGGGCGGTCTCGCTGTCCAGCCCGCTGTACTCTCCGGAGTTGATCAACACGCCGTCGTCGGTAAATGCTGACTCGCTCACGTCGACATCGTCCTCGTCGCTCGGGGCGATCACGGGAACAATATCGACGCCCATCTTCGTCGCAAAGACGTGGTCGCGATCGTCGTGGCCGGGCACGCCCATCAGGGCGCCGGTTCCTACGTCTGAGAGGACAAAGTCGGCGACGAACACCGGCAGTTCCTCACCGGTCACGGGATTCGTCGCTGTCAGATCCGTCCGAACGCCGTTGGGCTCGTCGCCCTCGGGATCGGTCTCGTGGTGGACGAACTCGTGGACCTCGTCGTCTGTTTTGATCAACTCCTGGCTGATCGGGTGGTCCGGGGCAAGCGCGAAGAAAGTCGCGCCGTAGACGGTGTCTGCGCGGGTCGTGAATGCCTCGACGGTGCCGTGGCCGTCGATCTCGAACGGCAGCGTCGTCCCGTACTGGCGGCCGATCCAGTTGCGCTGCATCTGTCTGACTGAATCTGGCCATCCCTCCAGTTCATCGAGCGCGTCGATCAACTCGTTGGCATACTCGGTGATCTTCAGGAACCACTGTTCGAGCTCACGCTGTTCGACGGGGGTGTCACACCGCCAGCACAGTTCGGCCTCGCCTTCGACTTGCTCGTCCGCGAGGACGGTCTCACAGTCGGGACACCAGTTCACCTCGGCGTCGCGCTGTTCGACCAGTCCTTCCTCGTGGAGCCGGCGAAACAGCCACTGGTTCCAGCGGTAGTACTTGGGCGTGCAGGTGGTGATCTCGCGATCCCAGTCGTAGCCAAATCCCATCGACTCCATCTGCCCGCGCATGGTGTCGATGCAGTCGAACGTCCAGTCGCGGGGGTTGGTGTCGCGCTCTTTGGCCGCGTTTTCAGCGGGCAGCCCAAATGCATCCCACCCCATCGGGTGGAGCACGTCCTCGCCGCGCATTCGGTTGAATCGCGCGTACGCGTCGGTGATCGTGTAGTTTCGGACGTGACCCATGTGGAGTTCCCCTGACGGGTACGGGTACATCCCGAGGACGTAGGTCGGATCCGACACGTCGTCGGGGGTCCGGTAGACGTCAGCCTCGTCCCACGCCTCCTGATAGCGTCGTTCGACCGATCGGTGGTCGTAGCCGTCGTCGTTCATCTGTTTATACCAACGTGGTCGCGTTTGCGTCCTATACCTTTCCATCCGACGGGACGGCCTGACATGGCCGCAGCAGAAACGACCAGGAGTCGCTACGCGTCAACCTCACTTTGCGGAGTGGCAGCGATGGATCCCTCCTCGTCGGCCGACGCCAACCCCTCTGCGCGAAGCCGACACCGCGCCTCCAGTGAGTGGAGCTCTGAGATGACGGGTTCGAACGCTGCCGGATCAGCGTGATGGAGCCGCCCGGCGTTCGCCCGTCTGCGCGTGCGATCGCGGAGCTCCTTGACGGTCGATTCGACATCCTCGTCAACCGTCGGCGGGACAGTGGCGAGGCGACTGTCGAGCCGAGCGAGTAGTTCGAAACACGCCCCACGGAGGTATCGGACGTCTGCATGTCCCGACTGGCTCCGCTCGCAGGTCCAGATGACGAGTTGACAGTCGTCGGCTACCATCGCGTACCACTCGCGGCGCTCGATCGCCGAGGAAAAGACGCGGTTTCGGACGGCCGATCGAAGCTTGCTCGGGAGGGATATGAGCGCATCGAGGACCATACCACTATAACACGGCCAAATCGACATAGCTGTTTTGTCGAGTCTCAGACTCAGCAGATCCACAGCGTATTAATCCATCTCGTGGCCAATCTTCAGGTATGTCGGTTCCCCGTCGAACGACGATCGCGTGGCTCGGCTGTGGTCTCCTTTCGGCCCTTGCTGGGTGTGCTGGGACGCTACGGCCATCCCGGACCCGTATTGGCGAACTCGTATTGTTGAACGCAGACAACCAGCCCCATTCGCTCCGCGTCGAGATCGAGACTGGCGGGGAAACGGTGTTCGAGATCGATCGCGAGGTGCCACCGGCCGACGAGCCCCAGCCGGTACTCACGAGTGCAGACGGAATTCCAACCGACCCAGCCGAGTACACGGTCGTAGCAACGCTGCAGTCTGACGATTCGATCGATCGGACCTACCCCTCTGATGGAGGCGAGTGTTACTCAGTGACAGTACGGATCGGCCCTGATGGGACACTCAGAGACATGCCATCTGACTCAACCTTCGACGGGTGTAGCCAGTAGCCGATCGAGGAGGACGTTCTCGATCAAGCATGTCCGTGTTTAACCATCCAGAGCTCCTAGGAATGGTATGGCGCAAAGCACTGAAATCAAACCGTACGCCTCGAAGCTGTACCGATCGGTGAGCACCCGCCGTGGCGATCGTCCGGACCGTGAAATGGACCTCATTGGTCTCGTTTTGATCGGGCTGCTCTTGATCCTCATCCTCCCGATGCTGCCGGTTATCGCTGCCGTGTGGGGTCTGTTGTGGCTGGGCAAAAGTATCCGCGGGCAGAACGTACGCTAATTTACTTCTCCTTTTAAAACCGATCGGGACGCTGCGGTGTCGCCGGGCAGAACTCAGCTGTGGAGCCCAACCAGATCGAACGGATACCCGTTGTCGTTCTCGTCGGCGTGTTCGTAGACGACGCGAGCAGCTGCCACGTCCTGGATCGCAAGCCCGGTCGAATCAAAGACGGTGATCCCGTCTGCGTCGGTTCGGCCGGGTACCTCCCCAACGACGATCTCGCCGATCGCTCCGTAGATGTCCTCGTCGGTGAGAACTTCCTCGCCCCAGGGGACGTTGATCTCTCCGGAGTGGGTCGTCTGCTCGTAGTCATCGATGACGAGCTTTGCGTCGAGGAGGATCTCGTCAGCCAGTTCGTGTTTGCCCTCAGCGTCCGCGCCCATCGCGTTGATGTGGGTATGCTCGCCGACGTCCTCGCGGGAGACGATCGGTGACTCGACAGGTGTTACCGTCGAGAGAATGTCGCAGGCGGCTGCGTCGGCGATCGATCCTGCCCGGACCTCAAAGCGATCCTCGAACGCGTCGATGAACTTTGCGACCCGCTCCTCGTCGAGGTCGGAGATCACGACTTCTTCGATCGGCCGGATCGTCGCGATCGCCTCAAGTTGGGTGTACGACTGGACGCCGGCGCCGACGATTCCCATCGACGTCGCGTCCTCGACAGCGAGATGGTCAGTCGCGACTGCAGCCGCTGCACCCGTCCGAAGCTGCGTTAGCGACGTCCCGTCCATCACTGCGAGCGGGAAGGCGTTTTTTGGGTCCGAGTAGATCATTGTCCCGAGCACTGTCGGCAGATCGTATTTTTCGTTGTTGTCGGTGTGGACGTTCACCCACTTGATCCCTGCAGCGTCCCACTCGCCGGCATCGAGGTACGCGGGCATCGATCGGAAGTCGCCGTTGTACTGCGGCAGATCGATGTAGGACTTCGGCGGCATCTGGGCGTCACCGCGCTCGTAGGCGGCGAACGCATCCTCGATCACGGGGATGAGTTCTCCCATCTGGGCGTTCTCGTTCACGTCGTCGCTGTTGAGAAGCAACGTCTCCATACGGCAACATTTACGGGATCGAACTTAGTGTCTGTCGATTCTCTAGCCGGCGATACCTGCGTGGTTGCGTATGTTGCAATCTATCACCTTTTTGATCGAACTGGATCGGCAGTCCTGCTGACCATGTGAATGGCGCGAAGTGCCAGGAACTGAGAGTAGTTCACACAGCAAACGTTGTGTGGGAGGCAACCGCCGATACCGGCAAAGACTGAAGACTACTGCACTAGTTGTCTACAGTATGTCGAAGCAAATGAACACCGTCGTCTCAGGTAACGAGTCAGAAATTCATGACGAGCCCCACATTCGGGGCCGGCGGATCACCGTGAGCCATATCCATGCGCTGGTTGAAGAGCGCGGTCTTGACGCTCAGACCGTTGCGGACCGCTTTGATCTCACCGCCTCGGACGTCTACCACGCACTGGCGTACTATCACGACCACCCAGAAGAGATGCGGGCGGTCGAAGAACGCCGTAAAGCGCTTCACGAAGCCGCTGAAGAAGACGCAAAAATCATCACCGGGCCCGAAGACCTACCGGAATCGTAGCCATGGACGTGTCGTTTCTTCTTGACGAAAACATCGCAGCTCCACTTGCTGACAAACTCACCAAAGCAGGCCACGATGTAGAGCGCGTCGTTGATGTGGGTGAGTTGGGCGAAGGTATCGACGACACAACGATTCGTCTGTACGCCGTTCAAGAGGATCGTCTCATCGTCACCAGCGACGACGACTTCGTCCAGATGCCAGCGGACTCACACAGCGGCGTGTTTTACGTTCCCGACCAGTCACTTCCCCCGCACGAACTCTTCCACATTATCCAGCGGGTTATCCAAGCGTTCCCCAATCGAGAGGCGATGGAGACAGTGACGTACATTACTTCCGAGTGGCTCTGATTACCGATCGAAACAAATAGGACGTGAGTTCGATCGGCGATGCAGCGCGACGGTATTGAATGGATGTTGGCAGTCGAGCGGGCTTACATCGCGCCGCCCATGCCACCCATACCGCCCATGCCGCCCATGCCGCCAGCACCGCCGGCCTCGTCACCGTCGCCTTCGGTCGACAGATCGCCCGCGGCGATGATGTCGTCAATCTTGAGGACGAGGTTCGCGGCCTCTGCAGCCGAGGAGACAGCCTGCTCTTTGGCGTGTGCGGGTTCGACGATACCTGCCTCGAAGGTATCCTCGACATCGCCGGTGAAGGCGTTCAGGCCTGCACGGGCGTTGCCTGCCTCGTGTTCGGCACGCAGGTCGACGAGCAGGTCGATCGAATCGAGTCCAGCGTTCTCTGCGAGGACGCGCGGAACGAGTTCGACGGCGTCGGCGAACGCCTCGACAGCCAACTGTTCGCGACCCGAAACCGAGTCTGCGTAGTCGCGGAGTCGGGAGGCGAGTTCGACCTCGATCGCGCCGCCACCGGCGAGCACGCGGCCGTCAGCAACCGTGGAGGCGACGACGTCGATCGCGTCCTCGATACCGCGTTCGAGCTCGTCGACCACGTGGTCGGTCGAGCCGCGGATCAGGAGTGTCACGCCGTGGACCTCGTCGCCGTCACCCTCGACGTAGAACAGTTCGCCCTCCTCGTCGCGGGTGATCGAACCGTGGCCGAGATGCTCGGCACTCGCACTGTCGAGATCCGAAACGATCTGGCCGCCAACGACGTTCTTGAGGAACTTGATGTCGGACTTCTTCGTTCGGCGGACCGCGAGAATGCCCTCTTTAGCGAGGTAGTGCTGAGCGAGGTCGTCGATGCCCTTCTGACAGAAGACGACGTCCGCGCCAGTGTCGACGATCTGCTGGACCTTCTCTTTGAGCTGCGCCTCTTCCTGGTCGAGGAACTGCTGAAGCTGGTCGGGGCTCTCGATCGAGACCTGCGTGTCCGCGTCGGCCTCCTCGACTTCGACCGGCTCGTTGAGGAGCATGATGTCTGCGGCCTCGAAGTTGGTCGGCATGTCGTCGTGGACGGGGTCTTTGTTGATGACCGCGCCCTTCAGAAGCTCAGATTCACGTGCCGAGCGACCGGTCTGGGTCTCGATCTTGAGGTTCTCGAGGTCAACGACCGTCGAGCCGTCGTCAGCGTCGACAGAGATCTGCTGGACCGCACCGACGACGAGCTCGGCGAGGACCTCACGATCGAGGTCGGCGCTCTTGCCGGTCATCGAGGTCTCGGCGACCTTCTTGAGGATGTCCGTGTCGTCGGAGTCGACGGTCTCGGCGATATCGTCGATCTCTTCGCGGGCTCTGTCGGCGGCCATGTGGTAGCCCTTGATGACCGCTGTTGGGTGAATGTCCTGTTCGAGGAGATCCTCCGCGTTTTTGAGGAGTTCGCCCGCGATCGCGACCGCGGTCGTCGTCCCATCACCGGCCTCGTCCTCTTGGGTCTCGGCGACCTCGATAATCATCTCCGCTGTCGGGTTGTCGATGTCCATCTCGGTCAGGATGGTGACGCCGTCGTTGGTGATCGTTACGTCGCCCGTCGAATCGACGAGCATCTTGTCCATCCCTTTCGGCCCCAGCGTGGAGCGAACTGCATCCGCGACCGCCCGTGCCGCAGAAATGTTGTACTCCTGTGCGTCTTTGTCCTTGACGCGCTGGGAATCCTCTCCGAGAATGATCATCGGTTGTCCCTGCATTCGCTGACTCATAGTCATCACAATGATTGTTTGTGATTCTATAAAAACACATCGGTATGCGGTGATCACGGTCTCGATCTACGGGCTCAATCTCTGCTGATAATACGGATACCGTCTGCTGATTATGTGATTTTCGTGAGAATTGTTAGCAAGAATCTTCGTCTGGGATTATCGGTTATTTATATACCCACAGATCGAGCCGGCGATCGCCGCTCGCCGGTCGTCACGGTCACCGATCAGCAACGTGTGGCTACTGTGGTCACTTGTCGGCGCCATCTTTCCACTGGAGGACCATTGTCCCGATCGCAAAGGCATCGTCGCTTCCCGGATCACGAACGATTTTGATCGTGTTTTCGCCCGACTGAAGTGTTGCGCCTGTGAGCGCATCCATCCAGTACTGCCAGCCGTCGTTCGGGGGGATGTCGAACCCCGACAGCGGCTCGCCGTTGATCACGACCTCGTGGCCGTATGTCCCTACTTCGAACGCTTGGAGGCCGAACAGTCCATCAGTGGGCTCGCCGTCGATGTCGATCGTCACTTCCCGAGTCTCATCGCCAACATACTCCGCCCACTCGAGGGCGAGGCGGATGTCCTCGGGACCGAGCTGTTCGCCGATAAATACCGTTTCGTAGGTCGCTCGTGGTTGCACGGCTCGTGGTACGGCTGCAGACAGAATAAGACCGTGGGATGTCGCGATCGGTCGGCTACTCGTCGAGTTCGTCGGGATCGGTGAGGAACTCTGAGTCAGGTTCTGCCGGTTCGGGGGGCTCTTCCTCGCCGTCGAGCGCCCGCAACTCCTGTTTGTTGAGCTGGCGTTCGAGCTGTGCGCGCTTGTTGCGTCCCTTTCGTTCCCGACCGGATTTGGTGTCTGGCATCGCAGTATATGATAGCTCTTCCCATGGTAAAGAAGCTTTGTACGAGCAATATTTACCATCTGAGGTCCACTATGGGACTTCTCCCTCCATGGATCCTTCGTACCATCTCCCAGTTTCGGATCCACAGACCACACAGCTGGCGATCACTGCCGCTTCGTCTTCTGCGCGTGTTAGCTGTGCGGCCGTCTCTTCCTCGCAGGCTTGACAGTAGCGCAGTTTCATCTGTTTACCGTACTCGAGCGGTGCCCCGATCGCCAGCGCGCGAACCCGTTCGTCGCCGCGATTCCATCCCCGCTGGAACTCCTCGCGATCGAATCTGACGGCCTCTCCGGGGCCGATCTCGATTGTCCCCTCCTCGGTGTCGAACGTGGCGGTTCCCTCCCAAACGAAGAACACCTCCTCTTGGATTTCGTGGTTGTGGTACGCGAACGCGAAGCTATCTCCCGGTTCGAGCTCGTAGTAGTTGATCGCGACGTCCGTGAGTCCGAGCGGCTTCGTGAGCTTCCGCATCACCGCCGCGGGCTGGACGCTGTTTTCGATCTCGTCGATATCGATCCGTTTCATACTACATACCACTAGCGTTTGGTACAAAAACACGACAGTTGCGGCCACGGATAACAGGACTACTGCACCTGCCTGTGACTCTGTTTTGTGATCGGTAATTCATTTCTCAATGGGTTTCGATCCTGAACCCAACGACACGCTCAAATCAACCGTCGGACGTGACGACAGAGCTGCCCAACAGGCATGTGACGCCCGCGAGCAGCATGTCCGGATGTCGATGAGTTCTGAACTCCGCGAGAAACACGGGGCTTCAGATACGAAAGCATGATACTCAGAACAGTGTCCAATGGGCTGTTTGAGAGATACATGCAGAGATTCCTATTTCTCAAACTGTTTCAGTAACACCAGAGCACAAACTACTGACGATCGGCGTATATCGTTCAGTTTCCCATAAAGTCAGGTATATGACCCTATTGTCCGTGTTTCCACTATCTATTTCCATCCGCCGCGTGAGGTGTCGCATATGAAACGAGTAGCCGTTGTTATCGACGGATCAGCAGACGACCGTGGACTTCTCGAAGAAGCCGCCGCGTGCGTCACTGGGACCACTGCTGACATGCTGGTTCTGGGAATCGTGACCGAATCAGCGTACGAGAACGACCAGGAAGTCATCGAGGCGATCGAATCGGCGGAAAACGCGGATTTCAGCAGCGAAACACCGGAAGAATACGCCCAACGAGCAACCCAGTCGCTCGTCGGGGATGTCCTCACCGACGCCGATTTCGAGTACACGATCGAAGGATACGTCACAGATGACGATGATCATGCAGAGACAATTCTGGACGCAACTGAGGCGCACAACTGCGATCACGTCTTCCTCCACGGGAAGCGTCGATCACCAGCCGGCAAAGCGATCTTCGGCGATACAGCCCAACAGGTCATTCTCACCTTCGACGGGTACGTGACGGTCTCTGTCAGCGAGTGAGTCTCTCCACGACTCAAGTCGTTGAGTTTCTCCTCACATTTCTGTAATAGAACGGGGATTGTGTTTCAGTGGTCCTGTTGACATTTTCAGTCGTTGATATAACCGGCTTGCTGGACATACGATGCGCACCGGACACGCAGACAGTCCGAAGGAAGCATTAAGCCATTTCCAATAGCAAAGCCCGATATGGGTGGTGTCTCCATTTCGCTCCAGCGGGCTGATGAGAAGACGATCGCGTACGTTGAAAGGCTGCTGGAGCAGAACGGGCTGCCGTCGGATGATGTGGCAGCAAAGCCCGATTGTTTTTATATCGGATACGACGATCGCGAACGAGTCGGAATCGGAGGAATCGAAATCTACGGCCGTGATGGATTACTCCGATCAGTCGTTATCGAACAAATAGCACGAGAGCACGGATTCGGCACGGCGCTTTGTGAAGCACTGGAACGAGAAGCCTCCGTTGACGGCGTCGAAACACTATATTTGCTCACCACGACTGCATCTGAATTCTTTGCAACCCTCGACTACGTTACAATCGAGCGGAGTGCGGTGCCAGAGGCGATTCAGCAGACGACTGAATTCACCGAATTGTGCCCCACGACAGCCACCTGTATGAAAAAAACGCTGTAATCGTCTGGTTTGTGGTTTGAATATCTGGTGTGAGGATTTAATGGATTGTGTGCACGCAAGGCGGTGCTCGCAGTGTTGTTCGTGCGACGCGATCAAACGCGTCGCTGGGTGTTGCTGATCCGAAAGAAAGCGCCAGGACAGGGATTTGAACCACGATCGCTCACATTCGTTCGCTCACGGGTGCGAAGCACCCGTTCGCTAGCGTGGCGCTACGCGCCACGCACCGCTCCCTGATTCAAATCCCTGTCAGTTACCGCTTCACGGATCAGCAGTGTTCACGACGCGATCAAACGCGTCGCTGGGTGTTGCTGATCCGGGAAAAAGCGCCAGGACAGGGATTTGAACCCTGGATCCCAGAGGGAACACGCTTTCCAGGCGTGCGCCTTACCACTCGGCCATCCTGGCTCTATCCGTGGATACCCCCTTGCGGATTTTAAGTCCTTCCTTTCGTGAGCAGACGGTATTCGACAGCATACGTCACGATCGCCGTCAGGGCTCCAACCGCGATCGCAAGCCCGACAACTGCAGCGATGCCGATCGGCAGCGATTCACCAACCACCAGATACCCCTGTGCGGCCACGACGACGGCCATCGCACCGACGAGCCCCCACAGGACCGCCGATTTCTGTCGGGGATCCACGGCTACTCGATCGTTGCGATCGCTTCAATCTCGACGGCCGCACCCTTCGGGAGTGCGCCGACCTCGATCGCGCTGCGCGCCGGCGGCTCGTCGTCGAAGTACGTCGCGTACACCTCGTTCATCGCCTCGAAATCCTCGATATCGTCAAGGAATACGGTCATTTTCAGGACCGATCCCGCGTCGAGTCCCTCCGAATCGAGGATCGCCATCACGTTCTCGAGCGCCTGCTCGGTCTGTGTCGCGACGTCGGCGTCTGCGAGTAATTCACCGTCTGGGGTGAGTGCGATCTGTCCCGCAGTGAAAAGCAGATCGCCGTTCGTCGTTGCCTGGCTGTACGCGCCGACCGCATCCGGCGCGGCGTCTGTGCTGATCGTTCGTTTCATGCTCAAGCGTTCGATTGGGAGTGATTAAAATCGTTGTATCCCTTCTTGTCCCATCCGATATTTGTCTGAATATTGATGTGGTATGACGACGTACGATCGACATAATGAAACGACGCGTCAGTGATTCTGGACAGATCACGCTTCCAAAGCAACTGCGTGAGGAGCTCGATAGCAGCTGCGGCGACGACGTGGAAATCTACACCAAATCGGGGAAAATCATTGTCGAACCGCCGATCACGCAAGCGGATTTGGCAGCTGGATATCACGGACAAGCCGATCGCATTCAAAAACTCCACGACACGATGGACGGCGTTTCGAAAGAGGCAGATGCGTGTCTTGGCGACATTCCGGACTGGGAATGAGACAGGCGTAACGATCACCGGGCATCCCGCCATTACTGACTGCGATCGGCCAACTCCCCCGGCATGTAGCGTTTCGGTCGTGATCAGGCGCGTTCGTGCTCGTATTTGTGGGCCATGTAGTCGAAGATCGTTCACTCAAGAATGTCGACGATATAGCCCTCTGCTTCGAGCGTGGCGACGAGTTCGGCGACGTGCTCGTCGCCGCGAGTTTCCAGTTCGATCTCGACCTCGGTGTCGCTGACGCCGATCCGTTTGGAGGTGCGATCGTGGTGAATCGCGTAGATGTTCGCCTGTTGTTCGGCGATGATGTCGATCAGTCCTTGCAGTGCGCCCGGGCGATCTTTCAACACGGTCCGAATCTTGAGATAGCGCCCCAGCTGGACCAGTCCGCGGACGAGCACTGTCGTGAGCACGTTGAGATCGATGTTGCCCCCACAGAGCGCCGGGACAATTGTCTCGTCTGGCTCGTAGTCGATCGCACCAGACAACAGCGCCGCCAACGCAACCGCCCCGGCCCCCTCGACGAGGGCCTTCTCCCGTTCGAGCAGCACCGTAAGCGCGAGTGCGATCTCGGCGTCGGAGACGGTGACGACCTCGTCGACGCGTTCGCGAATGATTTCGAAGGGTTTCTCGCCGACCGATCGCGTCGCGATTCCATCAGCAACCGTGTCGACCGCTTCGATCTGATGAATCTCGCCCTTGCGCAGCGACTCAACGACGCTTGAGGCGCCCTCGGCCTGCACGCCAATCACCCGGACGTCGGGCTCGATCGCTTTGATCGCCGTTGCGATCCCCGAGATGAGGCCGCCGCCGCCGATCGGGACGATGACCGTCTCAACCTCCGGGCAGTCCTCTATGATCTCGAGGCCGATCGTGCCCTGGCCGGCCATCACGTACTCGTCGTCGAAGGCGTGGACGTACGTCCGGCCCTCCTCGGCTTCGATCTCGTGGGCTTTCGCCTGCGCCTCGTCGTAGTCTGCGCCGTACAGGACGACCTCACCGCCATACCGCCGGGTGGCTTTGACCTTCGAGATCGGGGCGTGTTCGGGCATGACGATCTTTGAGTCGACGCCCGCCCGCGTCGCCGCCAGCGCGACGCCCTGGGCGTGGTTGCCAGCGCTTGCAGTCACGACGCCGGCCGATCGCTGCTCGTCTGTCAGCGTTGTAATCCGGTTCATCGCGCCTCGGATCTTGAACGCGCCCGTTCGCTGGAAGTTCTCCAACTTGAGGTGGACGTCCGCGCCGGTCCATTCCGAGAAGGTGTACGAGTACTCCAACGGCGTGCGCCGGACGACCTCGTTGATCCGACCCCGAGCGGCCTCGATATCCGAAAGCGAAAGCGAAAGCATACCCGGGGATGCCGTCGGCTATTGCTAATCGCTTTCGGTGAAGCCTACACTAACGACTTTTCGGTAGAGCTTACGCCAACAACTTTTCCGTAGAGTCTGCTCTAACGGCTGTTCGGTGGCTGGGTTGTCCGCGAAAAGCAAGGGAAAGGGGGAATGCACGCGTGTGACGTGCAGTTGCACTGAAGACGGGCACCTATATAAAGATGAGGAACGCGGAGTGAAAGTAAAAACCGAGTGACGTAGCGGCGTTTTTCTTTTCGTATGACGGCTGTCAGCCGTCTGTCTGTGAGAAGAAATATCAGTACATAACCCACCGATCGTACCGATCGAAGATCGTCACGCCCGGCGCGCGATCGTGTGCGCAGCGAGTCGGTCGATACGATCAAACGGCAGGATACCGAATCACGGTTACATGGAGTTCTCGAGGGTGCGCCGGGTTTGGCGACGGATCTTTGCGCTTGCGTGGCCGGTGATGGCCGAGCAGACGTTCCGGACCCTGATGCGGACGGTCGACATCATCGTTACCGCGCTTATCTCTCCGGCAGCGGTCGTCGCGATCGGTCTTGCGGACCTCTACGCGCGGTTTCCGCTCCGGATCGGGCTGGGACTCGGCGGTGGCGCAATCGCGCTGTCGAGTCAAGACACCGCGAGTGGTGCAACGGCAAATCGCAGCGAGGCGATTACTCAGGCGCTTACGCTGGGCTTCCTCCTGGGAATCCCGTTTGTCGCCTTCGGATTCGTGTTTGGAGAGTTCGCGATCGGGCTGTTTCCTGCGAGCGAGGCGGCTGTTCAGGCCGGCGCAGTGTATCTCGCGATCATCTTTGCGACTGCCCCCGCGCGACACGTCGCACTGATTGGTGCCAGGGCGCTGCAAGGGACCGGCGACACGATGACGCCGATGTACATCAACGTGTTCGCGAACTCGGTTAATATCGCCGGCTCGGCGATCCTCGGACTGGGCTTGTTCGGTGCTCCTGACCTGGGCGTAATCGGTGTCGGGCTTGCGACGACGACGGCGAACGTTGTTACTGCTGGGTTGTTGCTCGTCGCGATCTACCGACCGGCGTCTGGGATTGATGCTGTTCGCCCGCGCGACCTCACGATCGCGAAACAGCTCGTCGTCATCTCCGCACCGCGAATGGCCGAGGGGTTCGTCGCTGAACTCGCGGAATTTCCGTTCAACGCGCTGCTTTTGGGATTTGGCGATGCCGCCAACGCCGGCTTTCAGATCGGCCGGCGCGTCTACCAGCAGGTGACCGGACCGCTCGGCCGCGGCTACAACGTCGCCGCGAGCATTCTTGTCGGACAGGCGTTGGGCGACGGTGACGATCGGACCGCACGGTTCAACGGCTGGGCCGTCGCTGCGCTGTCGGTCTGTACCGTTGGCGTGATCGGGTTCGTGTTGGCCTGGCAAGCCGACCCTATCGTCCGACTGCTCGGCAGCGGCGAGGGTGAAGAGCTGTTCTACGCGACGCGCTTTGCGATCGTCTACGGACTCTCTGCACCGGCACTTGCGCTTTTCATTGGCGTCTCGGGCTCTTTGCAGGGCGCGAGCGAAACCAGAGCGCCATTTCTCGCGCGGCTCACCGGGATGTTCGGCTTTTTTGTCGGCTTCTCGTACCTCGCGGTTCACGTCCTTGGATGGGGGATACTCGGCGCGTACGTTGGGATCTTTCTCGCGTACGTCTGGATGGCGCTGTTCGTGGTCGTCGCGTTTGGATACGGAAACTGGGCAACCCGCGCTGCCGAGATGATGCACGAGCGCGGGAGTGCCGGCGCGAACGACTGAAACTGTATAAGAATACGGCGAAAAATATACGTATGTGTATATATCGTTGCGTATGCTGAATTTATTATATAACTAGGAGGCTATCATACTTGATAAATAACCAGCTAGGATAATATATGCTGTGGTCAAGGTATTTACATGAAACGCATATTCAATGGTTTGTTGCTCAGCGCAAGCAGCGAAACGGCTCAAACGGCATCCGCAGGGACACAGTCTCACAGTGCCGACCCAAAACGAGCCGAGTCACAAACCGCGGGGACGCCTGGCTGGCATGATCCATCTGATCCGCCCCACTCCCCGAGCGATGGGGAACCTGATATGTCGACGAACCACAACGACGACGAGCTACCGTCCGAGCACTTCGAATTAGCCGAAACGTACAGAGAACTCACACCGACAACAGCGCGCGTCTTACTACAGGAACGCACCAAAGAACTAGAAGCGATCACCCGTGCGAACGAGCTGTTCGGTCGTGTTGATACCCAACTCCACGAACTCATCGAAATCTACGTCAATGAACTTCCACAGTGGTTCCAGTATCCAGACGTAACGGAAGCGAAAATAACTGTGGCCGACGATAGCGTCGAATCAGCCGGGTTCAAGCAGGCAGCCCATCCGCTGCGTCACGAAACGCGAACCGACCACGGCACGCAGATCGTCGTCGAAATCATCTATACCGAAGTTCGTCCCGAAGAGGACGACGGTCCCTGGCTCAACGAAGAACACGAATTGATGGAGACACTCATTTCGTTTATCGCCAACTACCGCAACCAGTCGGAAAAACAACAGCAGATTGAAACCGAACTCGATCGCCAGCGTGCGGTTGCCGCCGAGGTGAAAACAGGCGTCACAGAGGCCAAACAAACGGCTGACGACGTGGCAGAAAGCGCCGAGGAAATCGCCGCTCATGCGCACCGATCGTCGGACTCGATGAACGAGGTCAGCAAAGAGACGGCGGATATGTCGGCAGTGGTAGAAGAGATCGCCTCGACCTCCGAGGAGGTCGCCATGATGAGCCAGGAAGCCGAGACTCTCGCCCAGGATGGTAACGAAGCCGCAATCGATGCCATCGAAGTCATGAATCGAATCGAAACGGCGGCTCGGGAGGTCACGACTGACGTCGATTCCCTTCAGGACCGAATCGAAAAAATCGACGAAATCGTCGAAGTGATCAACAGTATTGCAGATCAGACAAACATTCTCGCGCTCAACGCGTCTATCGAGGCTGCCCGCGCCGGCGAGGCCGGAAGCGGCTTTGCGGTCGTCGCAGACGAGGTCAAATCTCTCGCTGGCGATTCCCAAGAGCACGCCACAGAGATCGAGCGCCTGATTGGCAGAATAAAAACTGATGCCGACGAAACCGTGATGAGCCTCGCAGAAACGACTCGGGAAGTCGACGAAGGAATTGATCAGGTCGAAGCGGCAATGGATACACTCACGCAAATCGAAGACGCCGTCAAAGAGGCGTCAAATGGGATTCGTGAAGTATCGAACGCAACTGACGATCAAGCCGCGTCGACCGAGGAAGTCTCGACAATGATCGACGAACTTGTCGACGAATCCGAGACGGTTGCCGCTGAGATCCAAAGCGTCGCCGCCGCGAACGAACAACAGGTCCAGCAGGTCGAATCGATCGAATCGACGGTCGGTGAACTCGTCGAGTCATAATGTCAATGAGTGTGGATACCGCATCGATCACTTGGTTTCGTCGTCGATCGGTATCCACTCACAACAGACGGTAAGGTCAGACACAACGGCGTATCGTGCTGCTGCTGCCAGCAGTCCAGATTACGCAGACCGATTTTACGCGATCGAGCGGGATGAAATGTCAACAGCAACCACTCACTCTCACCTGGGTGTCGCTACCGATCTACCGATCGTCCAGCGGGACGAACTCGGCGTCCATCTCCCCGGTGTATCGGGCCCGTGGTCGGATGAGGCGGTTGTCTTCCCACTGTTCGAGCACGTGTGCGATCCAACCGCCGACGCGGCTGACGGCGAAAATCGGGGTATACAGATCGATCGGGATGCCCATCACGTAGTACATTGACGCCGAGTAGAAGTCGACGTTTGGCGCGATGCCCTTCTCGTCGATAATGTAGTCTTCGATCTCGACGGACATCTCGTACCACTTTGTCTGGCCGGCGGCCTTCCCGAGTGCCTCGCTTTTTTCGCCGAGAATCTTCGCCCGCGGATCCTTGACGTTGTAGACGCGGTGGCCGAACCCAGCGACCCGCCGGCCCGAATCGAGGGCATCTTCGACCCAGTCGATCGGGTCCATTTCGCTGTCATCGATCTCTTTGAGCATCCGCATGACGTTCGCGTTCGCGCCCCCGTGGAGGCTCCCCGAGAGGGTGCCGATCGCCGCCGTCACCGAGGCATGCAGATCCGCGAGCGTTGAGGCGGTGACCATCGCCGAGAACGTCGACGCGTTGAGCCCGTGGTCGGCGTGCAACACGAGCGCCATGTCGAAGGTATCTGCGAGCACGTCGTCGGGTTCCTCGTCGTTGAGCATATAGAGGAAGTTCGCCGCGTGGCTCAGGTCCTCGCGGGGCTCAACAGGTTCCTCGCCGTTCCGGAGCCGATTGTACGCTGCGACCGCGGTTGCCGTTTTGGCGGTGATCCGTCGCGCCTTGCGCACGTTCGCGTCCTGGTCGTCGGTCGAGGTTCCCGCGTCCTCATCGTACGCCGAAAACGAGGAGACGATCGTCCGAACCGCCGCCATCGGCTCTTCGTCTGCAGCGGCGAGTTCACGAATCACCGACAAGACGCCATCTGACAGCGATCGCTCGGCTGCCATGGCCTCGGAGAACTCCGCCAACTGTGCCCGGTTGGGGAGTTCGTCGTGCCACAATAGATACAGGGTCTCCTCGTAGCTGGCGTCACGCGCGAGGTCTTCGATCGCGTAGCCCCGGTACACGAGCTTACCAACATCCCCGTCGATGTAGCTAAGATCGGACTCCGAGACAAGGACGCCTTCCAGTCCACGCTTCAGCTCGTCTGACATGCTATAAGCGTTCCTTGGGCACTCAAAAAAGCGTTATCTTTCAGGAAGGTTACCATCTCTGCCGCGTGAATGTCGTTGCGGCGGTGTCTTGGGGTTTCCATGCTGGAAGTTGCCCGACATATTTATCGACGATGAGCCGGTTCAGTTAGCTGTATGTCCCTCCAGTCGAACAGACGGATCACGCGATTGATCCGGTGAGCGTCGATGCACTGGCGCACCGATCGCGAGCTCCGGCTTCGCATCGCCCTTGCGGCGCTCCTCATCGCCGCGCTTCCGTTTGCGTTCGCGTACACGTTCGTCTTTGCAGCGAACACGATCGGCATCGCGCTGTTAGAGTGGGTGACAGAACGCCCGTGGCCCGGTGAGTTCTACATTGACCCGATCGCGCTGACGGTCGTCGTCATCGTCGGTGTCGCGATCCAGCTCCGATACGGCTCGCGAACCGTTGCCGGCTCGCTCAATGCACGGCCTGTCGATCCGGAGACGTACCCGGAGCTTCATGCGCGCGTTACGCGGCTCGCATGGCAGGCGGATCTCCCTGTCCCAACGATCTGTGTTGCGACGAACAGTGCGCCGAACGCCTGTGCGGTTGGGGGACTTTCAGGACCGGGGAGCGTGGTCGTCACGACTGGATTGCTCGAGACACTGTCGGGCGACGAACTCGATGCCGTCCTCGCACACGAACTCGCGCACCTCGGGAACCGGGACGCAACGGTCATGACCGTCGCATGGCTGTTGCCGACTGCCACCTACTACCTCGCGATCGCCGCCGGCTACGTCCTCTACGGACTTACTCGCGTGCTTGGCAGCGGCGGCGGCAGGAGTCGAAGTAACGGCGATGGTCGGGCGATTGTCGCTGCGATCGCCGCAATCGCCGTCTCGGCGCTCGTCACGCTCGCCATCTCGGCGCTGTTTTGGGCCGCAAGCGTGCTCGTCCACCGGGTGCTGTCGCGGTACCGTGAGTACGCTGCCGACCGGGCTTCGGCCGCGCTCACCGGCGATCCGCTCGCGCTCGCTGCTGCGCTCGAGACGATCGACGGAACCATGGAATCAATTCCTGATCGCGATCTCAGGGCGCTCGACGGCGGTACAGAGGCGCTGTACATCGTTCCGCTCGAAGCGCGGACCTTCGACGAGGCCGAACTCGTGAGTACGGACATCTTCCCGGAGACACACCCACCGACTCGCGATCGGATTGACCGACTCCGCGAGCTCGCGGGTGAGACCGCATGACCGAACGTCCCCCAGATAGAAGCGGACGGCCACCGCTGACCTCCAAGACTGCGTGCTCCCGCCGATCGGCCCTTGCGGCCGTAGCCGCAGCAGTCACCGGCGGACTCGCAGGCTGTGGGTACCAACCTGCCGGCGGTGAACTCGCGTGGGACGAGCCCCAACGGATCAGCGGCGACGTAGCCGTCGTGGCCAGCGACAGCGCGGTCTTCGCCGCGCGAAACGTCTCCGGGATGCGGATGGACTGGGACGCTGAGGAGTGGATCGACGCCGACGAGACGGTCGTGACGCGGTACACGCCCGATGGATCGGCGTCGACAGTACGATTTGAACCACAGTTTCGGGGTGAGCCGGCCGCCGTGGGCGATCGCGTGTACGTGCCGACAGTCGACGGTGGAATCGCGACGGCGGCTTTCGGCCGTGAGGGGGATCCGCCTCGGTGGACGTTTGCGGAGTCAAATGCGGTTCGGTCGATCGCAGTCGGGGGCGGATACGTCCTCGCGGCAGAAGACGGCGGGCCGGTCCACTGTCTCGACGATGAGACAGGCGAGCGGCAGTGGGTCCTTTCGATCGACACCCAGCCGGCGATCGCAGCGGCCGACGACGTACTCACGTGCCTGACGATCGACGGCGAGGACGTGCGCTGTCGACGAGTCGATCCGGAGGACGGAACCGAGTCGTGGACGGTTACTCGATCCGCCTCAGACGCCAGTGCTGTCTCGATTCCCGACCCGATCGTCACGAATCGGTCGATTGTCGTCTCTGTACCTGGTGCAGGGACGGTTTACGCGATCGACGTCGCTGATGGCTCGATTCGGTGGGAGGTGCCGGTCGACACAGGACGCGATCGGCCGATTGTTGGCGGCAACCGCGTGTATCTCTCGGGAGCGGATGGCCTGTCGGCGTACAGCCTCGAAAGCGGCGATCGATACTGGACGCTCGGGGACGACTACGACTCGGTTACCAGGACTGTCGCTGATGAGAACGGCATCTATCGCTACGGGACCGTTCCGGGCCGCGCTGAGCCGCGGCTGTACAGCATCTCACCCGAGGGCGATCGGCGCTGGGATGCTCCAATTCCCGACGACCTCGGTCGAGCTGCAGAGCTGTACCTCGTTGCCGACGTACTCGTCGTACGGGCCGACGATCGATTCTACGGGATGCGGTCGGCTCCAGGGAATCGGTTGTCCGTGCTGTAAAATCGAAGGTTGGTTCCTGTTCAGGCGGGAACGACAGTGATCTGTCGTTTCCGATCGATCGCGTCTTCCAGTTCTTCAGCGATCGCAGAGCCTCGTGAGACCTGGATGTCGCCGCCACGGCTGACCGTCGCGGTAAAGAGGTACTCGCCGTCGGCGCGGACCTCCACGGTTTCGCCGACGTGGTCGTCCATCCGGATCACGACGTGTCTGGAGGTGATCTCCGGCTGGACGATCTGTCCCTGCGGCTCGACTGTGTCTCCGGTAGCGCCGTCTCCGCCGGCAACGCCGCCGGAGCCAGCCGGCTTTTCAGTGTGGGTGCGAACGTCGATGTCGATCCCGAGACGGTTTTCGATCTCGGTGATCCGGCCGCCGCCCTTGCCAATCACGTAGGAGATGTCGTTTTCATCGACGTACACGACTGCAGTGTTCTGCCCTTGGAGTTCGACCTCAACGTGGCCGCGGGCGACGGATTTGATCTCGCGTTCGATCTCTTTTTTCGCGATCCGATCGACCCCGGTATCGTCTGGCTCTTCGTCAGTGAGTGGGACGGTAACGACCTGGCGGTTGAACGTGTAGATCTCGTACTCGGGACGACCGGTCGCGAAGTTCGTCACCTGGATGACCGGCCGTGCGAGATCCTCGGCAGTCAGTCCCGACGGGACCTTCACCTCTGTGCCCACGTCGTAGACGGTGTGGACCTCGCCGGCTTCGATGTAGACAACGGTGTCGACGACCTGTGGGATCATTCCGAGTTCGACCCGGCCGACGAGGCGCTGGAGCGCGTCGATCGCCCGCGTGGCGTGGACGACGCCGACCATCCCGACGCCAGCGAGCCGCATGTCCGCGAAGACGCCGAAGTCTTTCGTCTTTCTGACCTCGTCGTAGATCGTGTAATCCGGCCGGACGAGCAACAGCGAGTCGGCGGTCTTCTCCATGTCCCCGCCGAGGGCGGTGTACTGGGTAATCTCCGGACCGACCTGGAGGTCTCGGGGTTTCTCCATCGTCTTGACCGCGTAGTCGTTGTTGTTGAGGAACTCCGCGACCGACTGGGCGAACGTCGACTTGCCGGCCCCGGGCGCACCCGAAATCAACACGCCGCGTTGGCGTTCGAGGAACCGCTCGCGCAGTTCGTCGGCGAACTCGTAGTCATCGAGGGTGGTCTTTGCGATCGGCCGGACTGCCGTGATCTCGATCCCGTCGGCGAACGGCGGGCGGGCGATCGCGATCCGGTAGTCGCGGTACTGGACGATCTTCATCCCCGGCTCGGAGAGTTCGATGAAGCCCTCGCGGCTCTTTCGAGCCAGCGTCTCGATCCCATCGGCCCAGTCGGCCATCTGTTCGTCTGTCGAGATCTCGTCGGCGATCGTCTCGTAGTGCATGTCGCTGAGCGCGCCGCGTTTGGCCTTTGGCTTCGTCCCAGCTTTCAGGTGCACCGACATTGTCTCGTCGGTGAAGAAGTCGATGATGGGGAGCTCTTCGTCTCCGCGGATTCGCGGTTCGACGTACTCAACAGCGAGGCCTTTGGCCTTGCCGACCTCCGATTGAACCACGTCGCTCGTCAGCAGCGTCGCGTCGTGTTCGACCGCGAGATCGCGGATGAGCGCGTCGATTTCGCCTTCGTCTGCGCCCTCTTGTTCATCGGTCCGTGGGCGGCGGCCGACGTACTCGACCTCGATCGTTCCGTCTTCGGCGTGGCTCGTGAGCCGCTGCAGCTCCGAGAGACCGTCCCAGCCGCTGTCGTAGCCCGCGTTTGCCTGCGATTCCAACTCGCCGACGACGGCCTCGGGGACGAGTATCCGTGCGCCCTCGTAGGTACCATCGGCGATCCGCTCGGACACGCGGCCGTCAATTACCGCGCTCGTGTCCGGCACAACGTTCATAACTGTTCTTATGCCGGCGAACGAATAAGGATGTTCACCTGCGATCGATCCCGGACGCAACGTCGATCGATCGATTTTGGCGTCAACCGTCACCGTGTCGGCCAGCGGTATCTCACGATTTCTGTCTGGGGAACTGACCCGCTTGAGTCGCTAACGGGTCGAACAGCGGAGCGATTACTTTAGATCGAAGCGATCGAGTTTCATGATCTTACTCCAGGTATCGACGAAGTCCTGGACAAACTGCGCTTCACCATCCTCAGCAGCGTACACCTCTGCAATGGCACGCAGTCGAGCGTTCGATCCGAACACGAGATCCACGCGCGAGCCGGTGAACACCGTGTCTCCAGTTTCGCGGTCACGGAGCTCGAAGTGGAGCTTGTCCTCGTCAGTGGGCTCCCACTCGTAGCGCATATCGAGGACAACCTCGAAGAAGTCGTTGGTCAAACACTCCGGTTCCTCAGTGAAGACACCACGCTTGGAATCTTGATACGTAACATCGAGGGCGCGCATCCCACCGACCAGCGCCGTCATCTCGGTGGCCGAAAGCGTCAACAGGTCCGCTTTGTCGACCAACAACGCTTCTGGCGAACGGTTCATCACATCATCTTCAGTGTAGTAGTTGCGGAAGCCGTCAGCGTCCGGCTTCAACGCCTGGAAGGCTTCGACATCTGTCTGCTCCTGGCGGGCGTCGGTCCGACCCGGTTCGAACGGAACCTCGACATCGTATCCGGCCTCTCGCGCCGCCTGCTCGATCGCTGCATTGCCGCCGAGGACGATCAGATCCGCGAGCGAGATACGTACGTCATCGGATCGGCTACTGTTAAATTCGTCTTGGATCTGTTCGAATGTCTCGAGGACAGTCTCGAGTTCTGCTGGTTCGTTGACTTCCCAGCTTCGCTGTGGCTCAAGCCGAATTCGGGCTCCGTTTGCTCCGCCGCGTTTGTCACTGTCACGGTACGTCGACGCTGACGCCCATGCAGTTTTGACAAGCTGGGAAATAGATAGCTCTGTGTCGAGAATTTTTGTTTTGAGTTCCGTGATTTCGTCGTCTCCGACGAGTTCGTGGTCCACCGCAGGCGTTGGATCTTGCCAGAGCATATCCTCGTCTGGGACTTCCGGACCGAGCAATCGCTCTTTCGGGCCCATGTCGCGGTGGATGAGCTTATACCACGCTCTCGAGAACGCGATCCCAAACGCCATCGGATTATCCTGGAACCGCTCAAGAACCGCTCGATACTCCGGATCGCGCTTCAGTGCGACATCAGTTGTCAGCATCATTGGTGTCGCACTGTCCGATGGATCGTGGGCGTGCGCTGCGGAGCCCTGTAGTTCCTCGTCTTTCGGCCGCCACTGCCACGCACCCCCCGGACCTTTGTGTGGTTCCCACTCGTAGTTGAGCAGGTTATCGACGTATTCGAGATCCCAGCTGGTCGGCGATTGAGTCCACGGGCCTTCGATGCCGCTGGTAATTGTGTCGGCGCCTTTGCCGTCGCCGTGTTCGTTCTCCCAGCCGAGGCCCTGTTGCTCGATGGGTGCTGATTCGGGTTCGGGACCGAGGTTCGAATCCGAGCTCGCACCGTGAACCTTGCCGAAGGTGTGTCCACCAGCGCAGAGTGCCACGGTTTCCTCGTCGCTCATCGCCATCCGATCAAACGACTGTCGAATGTACTTTGCGGACTCGAGCGGATCTGGTTCGCCCCCTGGGCCCTCTGGGTTCACGTAGATTAAGCCCATGTGGTCGGCGGCGAGATCTCCGATGAGATTCCCCTCCTCGTCGTGGCGTTTGTCTTCCATCATCTCTTCTTCGGGGCCCCAGTCAACGCCCTCATCGGGCTTGAACTCGTCCTCACGGCCGCCACCGAAGCCGAAGGTTTCGAAGCCCATCGACTCCATCGCGACGTTTCCGGATAGGACGAGCAGATCGGCCCACGAGAGCTTCCGACCGTACTTCTGTTTGACCGGCCAGAGGAGTCGGCGTGCTTTGTCAAGATTCGCGTTGTCTGGCCAACTACTGAGCGGATCGAAACGCTGTGTGCCACCCGAGGCACCACCACGCCCGTCACCGGTACGATACGTCCCTGCGCTATGCCACGCCATCCGAATAATAAGCGGTCCATAGTGCCCGTAATCGGCCGGCCACCAGTCCTGTGAGGTCGTCAGTACCGCTTCGATATCCGATTTTACTTCATCGAAATCAAGTGTCTCAAACGCCGAAGCGTAGTCGAAATCCTCGTCATACGGCCCGAAATCCCGGGCATTCTGGTCAAGCGGATCTAAATTCAATTCGTTCGGCTTCCAGTCTTGCTCTGGTTGACTCACCAGTGATATTCACTTTTTCCTTCAATAAAATCTCTCGAATCCCTATGCTTTGACCGGTTTCCATCCTCATCGCGCGGCACTTGTTGCTCCGTTCGACCGCACGACCCGATAGCGAGCGGATCGCCGACACCGAGGTCGCAGAACTCACAGTCACACCCTACGTGACGGATCTTGTCGATCGGTTCGATCTCTACGGAGCCGATCGCGGCTACCGCGATGACGTATCGCTTCTCTCGGCCGCCGGCACAACCGTTTTGCCTCACAGCGACGAGCTACGGCTGTGAACGAACTCGCCGAACTCACCGTCGAACTGGTTTCGATACCGAGCCACGAGGACGAGACCGAAGCTGGCGATCGCATCGAGTCGTGGCTTCGCTCCGAAACTGACGCCGCGGTGACCCGCGACGAGACAGGAAACGTGATCGCGCGTCGGAGCGGTCCTGCGGAGCCACAGCGATCGCTCGCGCTCGTCGGCCACCACGACGTGGTCCCGCCCGCGCCCGAACAACTCGACGGCGAGAGGTACGTCGTTGAGACCCGCGACGGACGGATCTACGGCCGCGGCTCCGCCGACATGAAGGGGGCGGTGGCAGCGTCGATGCTGGCGTTTCGAGACGCTGCGATTGCACCTGACGTGGAGTTGGTCTTTGCCAGCTTTGTCGGCGAAGAGATCGGCGGGACTGGTGCGCGCGCGGCGATCGAGGCGGGCTTCGCCCCGGACTGTGCGATCGTCGCCGAAGGGTCGACGAACTACTCGAAGCCCGGCGTGACGGACGTGGTTGTCGCCCACCGGGGGCGGCGCGCCTCCACGCTCGTCGCCAGTGGCTCGGCTGCCCACGCGAGTGAACCCGAAGCAGGCACGAACGCGATCTACCGGGCCTGCGATGCGGTCGACATCGTTCGTGATCTCAGTGTGCCGACCGCTGAGGTGTTCGGCACACAGGTCGAGGGGAGCGTCGTCGTGACCGAAATCGACGGTGGGACCGCCTGGAACGTCGTCCCCGAGGAGTGTACGGTGACGATCGACGAGCGGACCGTCCCCGGCGGCTACGCAGACCTCGAACAGGCGGCCGCGATCGACGGCGTCGAACACGTCGTCGAGCAGGATCTCCCACCGATGGCCTGCGACGACGAGGAATTTGCCGAGCTGGTGTTGGACGCAGCCGTCGCTGCCCAGGATGGATCTCCCGAGCACGTCACAAAGCCACACGCGACCGACGCGGGCTGGCTCGTGCAGGCTGGCGTCTCCTGTGTCGTCTGTGGGGCCTCTGAACCCGGCGAGGCGCACACGAAATCTGAGAGCGCGGCGATCGACGTTCTCGATCGCTGTGAGCGGATCTACCGGACGGCCGCCGAACGGTTTTGATCGGTCCTCTTGTGGCGAGCAGCGATCGGCCGCGCCGTTGGATTGCGCTACGATCACCCGCCCAGCCGTCCGGATACGCCGGATTCATACCGATCGAACCCACATATGTGGACAATGTCGACACAGTCTCCAAAAGAAACGCCAGACGCCTACGAGCAACTCACCTCGGAGATCGAACAAATCACCGCGGTCGAGAGTGCCTCGGGGGTGCTCTCGTGGGACCAACAGGTGATGATGCCCGCCGGCGGGACGCCCGCCCGATCGAAGCAGCTGTCAACGCTATCGTCGCTGTCGCACGAACTGCTCGTCGACGGCGAGGTCGGCGACCTCCTCGAAGAGCTCGACGACGCGGACCTCACCGACGACCAGGCGGCGGTCGTTCGCGAGGTTCGCCGCAAATACGAGCGAGCCGAGCGGGTTCCAACAGAACTCGTTGCGAAGATCTCCGAGACGACGAGTGAGGCGCTGAACGCGTGGGAGTCCGCGAAGGCAGACGACGACTTCGAAGCGTTTGCGCCATACCTCGAAACGCTGGTCGAGCTCAAACGCGAGTACGCCGAGCACATCGACCCCGACGCCGATCCCTACGCCGTGTTGTTCGCGGACTACGAGCCGTGGTTGCCGCTCGATCAGGCTGAGGACATCCTCACAGAGTTGCGTGAGACGCTCGTCCCACTCATCGAGGACATCCGCGCGTCCGACGCGTCGCTGGCAACGGACGCGTTTTCGGGCACGTACCCTGAAGAGACCCAGGAGGCACTCTCGCGGGACGTGCTCTCGACGCTCGGATACGACTGGGATCACGGCCGTCTCGATACCTCTTCGCACCCGTTCACGTCGGGTAATCAGTTCGACGCACGCGTGACAACCCGATTCGACGAGTCTGATCCACTCGGCGCGCTCACCGCGACGATTCACGAGTTCGGCCACGCGTGGTACAACCTCGGCCTCCCGAAGGACGAGTTCGGGACGCCGCTCGGCACGTCACGGGACCTCTCGGTGCACGAATCCCAGTCACGACTCTGGGAGAATCACGTCGGCCGATCGAAGCCGTTCTGGGAGCACACCCTCCCGACGGTCAAAGAACACTTCGACGGCGTCGACGATCTCACCGCCCAGGAGGCCTACGAGGCAGCCAACCAGGTGTACGAGGATAACTTCATCCGCGTCGAGGCTGATGAGCTGACCTACCACATGCACATCATCATCCGCTTTGAGATCGAGCGCGAACTCATTTCGGGCGAACTCGACGTGGCGGACGTGCCCGATCGCTGGAACGATCTCTACGAGGAGTACCTCGGTATCCGCCCCGAAACCGACTCGGTCGGCTGTCTGCAGGACATCCACTGGAGCCACGGCAGCTTTGGGTACTTCCCGACGTACTCGCTCGGCAGCGTGATGGCCGCCCAGCTCTTTGCAGCCGCCGAGGACGATCTTGGGTCACTTGACGATCGCATTCGTGCCGGCGAGTTCGACGATCTCACTCAGTGGCTCCGTGAGAACGTTCACCAACACGGACAGCGGTACAGAACGAACGATCTCGTTGTTGAAGCGACTGGCGAGGACTTCACGGCCTCGTACTTCCTCGAGTACGTGACCGAAAAGTACGGCGAGCTGTACGACCTGTAGTCAGGATCATACTATTTGGCCACCGGTCGAGCCAAATGCATCTGTCAGGGATCGCCGACAAGATACATACCACTCCGGTGTAATCGTCTATTCGTACCGTAGCCCACGCCCATCATGTCAACTGACACGTCAGACGGTGGTCCGCTGTTGATAGCCGAAGACGAGCCAGGGCTTCGTGAGCTGTACGACCTCTGGCTGGGCGATCGTATGGAGCTCCGGCTCGCCGCCAATGGCACGGAAGCGATCGAGTATTTCGACGATCAGGTACAGGCTGCGCTGCTCGATCGCCAGCTCCCGGGAGCATCTGGGACAGAGATACTTCAGGCGATCCGTGCGGAGTCGTCCTGTCCCGTTGGGATGATAACCGCTGACGCACCCTCAATCGATATTCTTTCGATGCCGCTTGACACCTACGTGCGCAAGCCGATCGACCGCGAGACGGTCAATCGAACCGTCGACCAACTGCTCGCGGTACAGGCATTCGACTGTGCGGTCAGAGAGTACTTTGCGCTCTCGGCGAAGCTCCGGACGCTGCGATCGGAGGCCTCGGCGTTAGCCATTGCGTCTGATCCGGCGTACCAGGCCGCCGAAGAGCGGGTTGCGGAGCTCTCCGATCAAGCGGCCGAAGCGATGGCGTCGCTTGAGGATCCGAGTCCGGCGCTGACGTCGCTCGTCACCGAGTTTACCCGGTGATCGAGACGGCGATCGACGGTGATCGAGACGGCGATCGAGTCGTGGCTGAGCTGTGTCCGGCAGCTATTTGCCGTCGTACACGTAGCAGGACAGTAGATGCTCAAAGCGCGGCTTGCAGCGTATCGTTCGCGGGTTCGATCGGCACTTGAGGCGGCGTTCAACGAGTCGCACACGCCTCACGAGATCGGACTCAGCTTCGCGGTCGGGATCTTCATTACGACCCTGCCGACGCTCGGACTCGGATACGGGGTCTTCGTGATCCTCGCGTACTTTTTCAGCTGGGTGAACAAGCTCGCGCTCATCGCCGCGGCGATCGTCCTCAACCCCGCGACGAAGCCGTTTGTCCACGCGGCGAGCTACCAGATAAGCGGGTTTTTCTTTTCCCCACGGACCATCGAACCGTTCGGTATCGTGTTGCTTGACGCGGCGGTCAATATCGTCCGGCGGATACTCATTGGAAACCTCATTATCGCGACGGTTCTCTCTATCGCCAGCTACCTGATCGTTCGGCAGCTAACGATCGGCTACCGCGCCCGCAACGACGAGCAATCGGACACCGAGCGCGCTGAGCCGGGAAACTGATTGGGTGTCGTGAGAAACGTTCGGTATGTTCAGACGATTCAGAGAGTACGGTCCGGCAGGGTTGGTCCCAGCAGCGTGGGGATTTGCGATCGCCTTTCATTTCGGCGTGATCAGTAATCGAACTGCGCTCATCGGCCACGCGATCATGGCAGCGCTGCTCGCGCTCTTTTCGGTTACCGGCCGTGCGGAGATGCACACTGGCGTGCTTCGGGCGTGGTGGCTGGTTGTGACTGCCGGCTTCGTTGTCACTGCCGCGGGCGTCGTCGGCCTGTGGTCGGCTGGCGGGGCGGCGTTGCTCGCGGTTGCGCTGTACGGCTGGATGCTTTTGCCGGCGATCGGCTACGGCTACACCGCCTTGGCGATGGACGCGGACGCGTGGCCGTACGTTCTGGGTGCGATCGGGTCGATCGTCGGGGCACTCTCCTATACGATCGGCCTGCTTGGTGTTGCTGGAGCGGCCATGCCGATCGGGCTAGCGATTGTTGGGGTCGGCCAGACGATCGGGATCGTCGACGCGGTCGTTCGGTACTAGTGGTGTGTTGATTTTGAGAACGACAACAGAATCTGCCAGCGGCGTGCGGCCGTGTGTTCACGCTGAGCCGATCGATCGATCTGCCGACTCACGGCCGAGGCCAGTTTTGTGATCGGTCCAGAGGAGCCACAGGCCGAAAACGGCAAGTCCGAGCGCCAGGAGGGCGTAGACAACTGTATACACTTCAATGGCCTGCGCGGTGAGGAAGGCCGGGCCACTGTCTTGCAGGAAGTGCCAGACGACCAGCGGCCACAGCGTCCCGATCCGGAACGTGATTGCTGCCAGCCCAATGGCTCCAATCATCGACAGCACAGCGACGACGACGGCCTCGGTCAGTGAAACCCCGAGAGCGAGCAACGAGAGGTGCGCAACCCCGAAGAGGAAGCTCGAAGCCAGCGCGGCAGTGAGGCGGCCGTAGGATTCCATCGATCGAAGGACCACGCCCCGGTACAGGAGTTCTTCGGAGATGGCGGCACCCAGCGCGATACCAACCACGACCATCAGCGCGACGCCGAAGGCCGACAGTTCCTGTCCCGCAATAACCGTCCAATCGGGAACGGCAAACGGATCTGCGATGAGGAGCACCGTGACGAGCATCGGAACGATGACAAGCGCTGCGAGGAGCAGCAGGTAGCGATGGCCATCCTCTGCGATGGGTGTAGTGAGACGGATCTTTCCCCACCAGCCGAGCAGGGCCACCAGGCCAACTACCAAGCTGACAAACACCCAGTTGATCGTCACGCGGAGCCCCATCATTGACAGCTCCGGAAGGAGAAACGCCACTGCTGGACGGGCTGTCACGCCGAACAGGAGGAGCCCAAGGACGAGCGCGGCGTACAGCTGGAACGGTCTGTTATCGAAGTAATTTCGCATGCACTCTGATGGACTCGAAGCAAGATATATGTATATTGACACGTAATAGCAATCTCCACGTCACGTTATTTTCCGGTTCGCTGGCTCACTGTCAGCGCGAAATCGATCGGAGCGAGATGGCACCGAGGTTGCTGATCACCCGCAACTGGTCGCCTCCATTGTTGAGTCGCCCGGTAAACCGGGTGCCAACGCTTCGGCTATCAGCCACGGGGAGATTCGAGTCGAACGAGCCGGTGGTCTCTGCGACGATATCGAGGTCCAAATCGTCAGCGATACCAAGCGTCACGTCACCCACGTCGGTGCTAATTTGGGTGTCGCCCCGGACGTCGAGGAGATCGGCCTTGATCGAGCCAATTTCGGTGCTGACTGCGGTAAGGCCGGTGACGTCTGCGGCCAAAATTGTGCCAACTCTCGACGACAACGAGAGGTAGCCATCAACGCTGGAGGCGACTACGTTCCCGATGTCCGTCTGAACAGTGGTATCGCCACGGGTTCCGAGCAGCGTTACGTCACCGATCTCGGAGGCGATCGCGGTGATCTCCGGGCCGTGGGATTCGGGGACCGTGATCGTCACGTCTGCGGTCGGTGCCCGTCGGGTCGAAATGATCCCCCGGCGATCGAGGGCCGTTTCCACGATGAGCGTCCCGTCATCGACGTCGATATCGACGGTCAGGTCATCGAGGCCGCGCTGGCCGCGGACTGACCGCTTGAGGACGCGGACATCAACATCCCCCGTTCCCTGGGCTGTAATCAAGACGTTCCCGATGTCGTTTCGGACGCGTATCGCTTGAACCTGAGGCGCGGCAAAAGAGCGCGACACAGTCTCTGTGACCTCATTGGAAGTCGGCTCCGCTCGTGCGAGACAGCCGGCTAACGCCCCGGTGATTACAGCGGTTCCAGTACCTACGAACGCTCGTCGCTTCATAACGCTACAACTACGCTCGATTAGGTAATAAATACGACAGTACGATCTGTGCTGGCTGTGCTCACAGGGAGAATCAACCATCTTATCTGATGATAATACCGATTCAGAGTGGCTTGCGCTGGGGCGAATGCCCTACGCCATGAGAGCGACCACGAGACCGAATAGGATCGTGTTGACGAGTCCGTGGACGAGTACAACAACTGCCAAGTTCGCCGTTTTTTCGTAGATGGCTCCGAGGATGACTGAGCCGACGGCGATGCCGCCCAGTGCGATGAGGACACCCACTGAGAGGACGTCAGAGCCGGCCAGCCAGAAGTTTGGAGCGTGACCGACAGCGAAGCCGAGTGACGTGAGGCCGATCGCCACCGCGGGTCCAAAGTGCTGGCGGAGCCGTCCCTGAATAACGCCTCGATAGAGGTACTCTTCGATGGGGCCGATGACCAACACGAAGTAAGCGCCCGCGAGCACGATCGTAACCGCGGACCCTCCGGCTGCGAGGCTGCTACTCGAGGAAGCCACCATCTCTGTGGCGAAGCGACTTTCGAGGATTGCGAACACGATCGCACCAATCAGCGAGAGGACGATCCCACCGACGATCCAGCTCCACTCTCGCCCGGCTGGTCGGGTGATGGGGATCTCAATATCGCGTCTCTGGAGGTACGCAACCGCAAGGGCGCCCAGGGTCAGCGTCGCCACAACCCCGCCGAGACTGGTCAGGAGGAACGTTTCAGCTATGTTGAGGCGGGCGTATAGCGAACTAAATCCCAGAGGAATGGCCAAAGACGCGAATGCGGCGGCGGCGAGCAACGCGATCGCTGCGAGTATGGTTCCTCCGGGAGTGGTTTCGGTCGAATCAAGCGCGGGTATGACTTCGGTAGTTGTTGTTGACATGATCTGTCTGTCCCTGAAATATCCAGATGACTCGTTATACGATGGGCTGCAGAGATCATAAATTCGTACTGACAGGATACCGCACACCACGTGATCGAACAACTGAGTTCGATTGTACCGACGTATCCGCAACTCTGATGGCCGATAATTTGACTGGGTCAGTGCTGTGATTATTCTCGGCTCCAGGGACCGACCAGAAGATATACACCGATCGGTGAATCTACCTACGAGTACTTCAGCGAGGGCCGCCAGAGACGGCGATCGAATCGGTGCCACGCGCGGCGATCGACCCGCCCGGCCCTGCGCAATGGCCCCCTCCTATGACGTCGAAGCCACCCGTTGACTCCGATCGTGCGGCCGAGAGTCCCGTCGAGACAGCCCGTGACAACGGCTCGGTCCGCGGGTACGGCAACGCCGTCTTTCGGGCCATCTACCGACGCTTTAGCGTTGACACGCGGGCGCTTGCGGCGGTGCGGATCGCGCTCGGGTGTACCATTCTCATTGATCTGCTCCACCGTGCGGGGAGTCTGGAGCTGTTTTACACCGACGCAGGCGTGTACCCGATCGCCGTCTACGAGACCACGTACACCCAGTATTCGGGACTTTCATTCCACGCGCTGTCCGGGGATCTGTGGCTCCAACAGCTTCTGTTCGTCATTGCTGGGCTCTTTGCAATTGCCTTCATTGTGGGATATCGGACCCGAACGGTCGGGCTCATCTCGCTGCTGTTGTTGATTTCGTTGCACGCGCGAAACCCCGCGGTGTTGAACGGCGGCGATCGGCTCTTTCGCGTGCTGCTGTTGGTTGCGCTTGCGAGCCCGCTCGGCGAGCGATGGTCGATCGACGCGCTCAGACGGGGTCACGCGCGTCACACGGTCGCAAGCTTCGCTACGGCCGCGCTGTTGCTCCAGCCGCTCGCGGTATTTTCAGCCAACGCGGTTCTCAAACACGAGGGGAGTACCTGGTTCGCCGGCGAGGCGCTGGGTATCGCGATGGCAAACGACGTCATGACGATCTACCTCGGCAACGTTATCGCCCAGTATCCGACCCTGCTGACGGCGCTGACGTACGGCTGGGTCGTGCTGTTGAGCGGCTCGATCCTGTTTTTGCTGGTCCCGATCGGCTGGCCCCGGACGATCGCCGCACTAGCGTACATCTCGGCGTTCGTTGGGATGGCGCTCTCGATGATGGTCGGGCTGTTCCCGCTCGTACTCACGGCCGCGGTGCTTCCGTATCTCGGCTCGGGCTTTTGGGACGTGATTTCTCGTCGGATTCCCGATCGCGTCAGTGAGTGGGAGCTAGATGACAGTCGTCTCTCAGCGCCGCCGATCGAGCGGCGGGCGCTGTCGGTGCTTCGCGATCGCGGTCACGGCAACGCTGCCGACTACGCCGTCTCCTACGGCCAATCGCTGTTGACCGTGATTGGGGTTCTATTGGTTGTGTGGATCGTCGCGTTCACCGCGATCGACGTGACGGAAGCCGATGTCCCCGCAGAAGTCGATAGTCCGCACCTCGACCAACAGAGCTGGGGGCTGTACGCGCCGAACCCCAGCCAATCGTACAGCTGGTTCGTGATCGAAGCCGAGTTCGCAAACGGCTCGACCGCTGAGGCGCTGAACGGTGGCGAGCCGGATTTCGATCGGCCGCCCGACGCCTCGAAAAAGTACGACAGCTTCCGGGAGCGCAAGTACCTCGAAACCGTTCGTGATTCCGCCTACGGCGAGGAGTACGGGACGATCGCGATCGCCTACGGCGAGTGGGCCTGCAGGGAGGCCAAAGACACTCACGGGTCTTCGGTTGAGCGGATCGTGGTCTACCGGATGTACGAAGAGAGTCCGGTTGGCGGCGAGTACGAAGAGGATCTCAGACAGCTCACGCTGATTGAGATGGAGTGTTCGGCGTGAGCGCGCGTCGATCGAGGCTGTGCACGACCCGACTGCAAGCCAACCGTTATGCCCTGTCGCTTTGATGTGCCGGTGATGAAAACCGACCACCGGGTCGTTGTCGGCGACGCCCGGGACATGCAGCAGCTCGATCGCGAATCGGTCGAACTTGTCGTCACCTCGCCGCCGTACCCGATGATCGAGATGTGGGACGAACTGTTCGCCGACCTCGATCCGGCGATCGGGTCGTTACTCGACGCAGGAGCGGGTTTGGACGCGTTCGATCGGATGCACGACCAACTGGATCAGGTCTGGGCCGAACTCGAACGGGTACTTGTCGACGGGGCAATTGCGTGTATCAACATCGGCGATGCGACGCGAACCCTCGGCGGGAGTTTTCGCGTGTATCCGAACCGATCGCGCATCGTTTCTGGGCTCTGTGCGCGGGGCTTCGAGCCGCTGCCGGAGATCGTCTGGCGCAAGCCGACCAACGCCGCGACGAAGTTCATGGGCTCGGGGATGGTGCCGCCGAACGCGTACGTGACGCTCGAACACGAGTACATTCTGGTGTTTCGGAAGGGATCTGCGCGGCGATCGTTCGAACCCGGTGCGGCCGAGCGCTACAACGCGGCGTACTTCTGGGAGGAGCGAAACGAGTGGTTTTCGGACCTCTGGACGGACGTCCGCGGGGTCCAGCAGGCGACAGCTACTGAGGACCTTCGGGAGCGATCGGGCGCGTATCCCTTCGAAATTCCCTCCCGGCTCATCAACATGTACAGCGCCTACGGCGACACCGTGTTGGATCCGTTCTGGGGGACGGGCACGACGACGCTCGCGGCGATGGTCGCCGCCCGAGACTCGATCGGCTACGAGCTCGAATCGGCGTTTGTGGATGCCTTCGCAGACCGGGTCGGGTCTGTCGACGCGCTCTCGCGGCAGGTCGGCCGGTCCCGGCTTCGTGCCCACGAGCAGTTTGTGCGTGAGCGACAGGCCGACGGGGAAGCGTTTGGCTACCACGCCGAACACTACGACACGCCCGTGATGACCAAACAGGAGCGGCGGATCCAGCTGTACGAGGTCGATCAGGTTAGCGAGGCGGATCAGGTTAGCGAGGTCGATAACGGGTGGACGACGACACACCGTCCGATCGAGTGGGAATAATCTTCGACACACTGCGACGGTGCGGGCGCACGACCCCGCAACGTTGATTGGTTATACGGATTACATCGGGGTTGTGACAACAACCGACGATTCGATCGAGGAGGGATCTGTGGATCGTCGACAGCAGTACGGCGCGCTTGCGATCCTCGCGATCGCCGAACTGTTGGCGATGGCACTGTGGTTCAGTGCCTCGGCTGTCGGTCCGGAGTTGGCCGATCTGTGGGGGTTATCGGCTGCACAGACCGCCTGGCTCACCAACGCGGTTCAGCTTGGCTTTGTGGTTGGTGCGCTCGGATCGGCGGCGGTGACGCTGGCAGATGTCGTCAAGCCGCGGTACCTCTTCGCCGCATCCGCCGCGATCGGCGCGGTCGCGACGGCCGTGATCGCACTCGCGGTCGATTCGTTTCTCCCGGCCGCTTTGTTGCGGTTCGTCACCGGCGTCGCACTCGCTGGGGTGTATCCACCAGGAATGAAGGTCATGGCCGGGTGGTTTCGATCCGGCCGAGGGTTTGCGATCGGCGTACTCGTCGGGGCGCTCACCGTCGGCTCGGCGATGCCGCATCTCCTGCGCGGTGTCGGGGGCGTCGGCGATCCTACGTGGGTGCTTCTCGGCGCGGCAGCGCTTGCGCTTCTCGGCGGCGTGCTCGTGTTGTTCGTTCGACCGGGGCCGTATCAAGCGCCCGCTGCCCCGTTCGATCCGCGGGCGACCGCCCGGATCGTGGGCGATCGTGGAACGATGCTCGCGAACCTGGGGTATTTCGGGCACATGTGGGAGCTGTACGCGGTCTGGGCGTGGATTCCGGTCTTTCTCGCCGAGAGCTTTCAGGTCAGCGCAACCGGGAGCGATCGATTCGCCGCGCTCGTCGCCTTCGGGGCGATCGCGATCGGCGGTCCCGGTGCGGTGGCGGCTGGACTCGTTTCCGATCGAATTGGGCGGACGACGGTGACGATCGCGAGCATGGTTGCCAGCGGCGCGGCGTGTCTGACTGCGGGGCTCGTCTTCGGCGCGTCGTCGTGGCTCGTCGTGCCGTTCGTTCTGGGATGGGGGTTCGTCATTGTCGCCGACTCCGCGCAGTTCTCGACGGCGGTCTCAGAGCTGGCTGACGACGCGTACGTCGGCACAGCGCTCACGCTGCAGACGGCGGTGGGGTTTCTGTTGACGCTCGGATCGATCCAGGCGACGCCGATCGTCGCCGCGGCGATCGGCTGGCAGTGGGCGTTTGCGCCCCTTGCGATCGGGCCGGCGATCGGCGTTGCAGCGATGTTCGCGCTGCGACGACGCCCCGAGTCGGCGATGCTCGCTGGCGGGCGTCGGTAGGCGATCACCGATCGGGTGTGGCGTTGGCGTATTTCCATGCCCACGCGATCAACACCAGCTGTAGCGGCAGCCGGAGCCACGCGCCGGCATCTGCGATTGGCTGGAGGCGATCGGGGATCTCCTCGTCGAACGGATCGCTCACCGCCATGTACAGGTTCGCGGGGAACACCGCGATCAACAGCGCGATGAGTCCGTATGCCGACAGCCGGCGGGTTCGGTTGTAGAGCACGCCAAGGCCCAGGCCAATCTCGGCAAGCCCAGAGAGGTACACGAGTCCGATCGGCCGCGGGAGCTGGGGTGGCACCGCTCGCGCGAACGCCTTCGGCATCAGGAAGTGGGCGATCCCTGCACCGATGTACACGGCGCTCATCCAGACTGGTCGCGACTGGGTAGGTGATTGCGGTGCTGAGGGACGATCGTCTGGTGTGGACGCTGACGCGGAGCGATCGGAAGGCGGCATGTCTTGACAGTCGATCGCCCGCATGTTAACGTCTCTTGTCGTCTGTCGTCGTCTGTCGGCAGACCGGACGTGACACCGATCGCCGATCTCTGTTTGCCGGTTCAAGAGACACGGGTCCCAACGCGAAGCAAGACGAAGCTGGTGGACGCTGCCACTGCAGAGATCGCTGCGAGCACAATGAACAGGACCTGGACGCTCGCGACTGTCAGCACCGTCCCCGCGAGGCCGGCACCGAGTGCGCCGACGCCGAAGATCGCAAGGTAGGTGTAGCCAAACGAGATCCCTCGGGTCTCGGGGTTCGAGTAGGCCGCAACGGTCGCCTGTGACAACGGCTGGACGGAAAACAGCACGACACCAAGAAGCAACGAGACGGCCAGGAACGTCCAGACGCTCGCGGTCGCCGGGACGAACAGCAACGCGAGTACCGCCAGCGTCGCGAGGACATACGCGAGCCCGCGCTCTGTGGCGATCCGATCGGCCACCTGCCCGCCGATGTACTGGCCGCCGATCCCGACCATCAAGATCCCGACGTACAGGTACCGTGCGAGGTCGAACTCCTCAGCGTAGGGGCTCTCGGGGTCGACCAACTGTAGCGTCACGAGGCCGTCGAGAAAGTCTCCGAGGAGATCCGGCAGGAACGTCAGGAAGGCACGGTAGTAGAGGCCGTTCAGGGTCACGATGAGCAACACGAGGACGAAGCTCCCGGTCAACAGAATTCGGGTATCTGAGACGATCGTCGTGAGCGACACCTCGCCTTTGCTGGTGTCTTCGCTGTCGCTGTTGCTGTTACTGTCTCCTGTCGTCTCGGTGTCTGCTGTGGTGTTATCATCTCCACCGTCGGCAGCCACCCCACTGTGACGGGTCTCGTTGAGATCGACGGTCAGTCCGTACACCGCCGCACCGATCGCCGGGATCGCTAACGCGGCAGCGACGAGTTGCCAGTCGAACCGGAGCAACAGCAACGCGGTCACCAGCGGTCCGAGTGCGATGCCGACGTTGCCGCCCATCCCGTGGTATCCCAGCGCGATCCCGGGCCGATCGACCGACTTCGACAGCAGCGCCAGTCCGGCTGGATGATAGACGCTGGCGGCCGCACCCCACAGCGCGACGGCGACGCCGATGAGGAGCAACGAGGGGCTGAGGCTCATCACGACGAACGATCCGGCCATCCCGAACAGGCAGGCGATAATGAGTGGTTTCGAGCCGAAGCGATCGACCAGCACGCCGCCGGGTAACGCCCCAACGCCGAAGAGGCCGTATCCGACCGTGACGAGCCCACCGAGCAGCGCCGCGGTGGTCGAAAACTCCACCAGCCAGACGGTCATCAAAATCGGGATCGATAGCTCGTACGTGTGGACTAAGCCGTGAGCGCCGGACGTGAATAAGATGAGACGGCGATCGTCGGCGTTCATTCGTGGGTATCTGCTACTGGTTCCGAGCGGGCCTTAACGGCTCCGAACCGATCGAAATGTGATCCGGCTACTCGCTGTCCGTATTTGCACTCCCGGTTGCGGTCGCGTCTGCGTCAGGATTCGAAACGTCAACGTCGAAGGTTGACTCGCTCTCTAAGGCAACTTCCTCTGTCGCTGCGCCAACAAGTGTTATTGACACCAGCAGTGAGACGGTTGTCGTCTCCGTATTCCCTGAGTCGACCCCACCATTATCGAACGTCGAATCGTCGATCTCGGTGCCGCGATCTGTGATGTCAACTTGGTCGAAAGCAGCTGTGACAAGTCCTTCCACAAAATCAAACGAATCGCCATTCAATTCGACTTCATCTCCAATCCGATCGCTCTCAACCGACTCATCGTAGATCGAATCAGTGCTCTCCCCGACGGAGGCATCGATCGACAGATCGATCCGTTCGAGTCCGTCAGAGAAGTTCTCCCACTCAATATCGATGGTCGGTTCGATCCACACCGAAGTGATCGCTCCGTCGTTATTCTCGGTCGCTGTATCGGCCGCGGTGAAATCGATCGAGGCCTCCGCGCGAGCAGAATCACTCGTCATGGAGACAGCGCCGCTCAGCCCGAGCAGACTGAGGGCGATCGTCGCAATCCGACGGCGTGGAATCGCGAGGATGCCGCGACTGTCGTCGGGGCGATCGCCGCCACTGCCACCGCCACCACGACACTCGCCACCGCCGGCGTCTGCAATCAAATTTCGGCTGTGGGTGACACGAGCTTCAGTTCCGGATTCGTGGTTGGGTCGATCGTCATGCTGCACGTCATCTGCTGGTAGATGGTTCTCGTCGCTCATTCGATCATCCTCAGCTACTGACTGCTCACGGTGGCCGATTCTGCCTCGCTATCTACTGCCCATATCGAGAACTGATATCTGCCACCAACGAGCTGTCATCACATTAGTGTGTATCGCTATCAAATATAAAAATTAGGATTTCTGTTGATCTGGGTTCGATCGATCGGCGCTCGTGGCTGTGGTCCAGTATTCGGATAGAAATTAATCCCGTGTCGTCCTTTCACGTCGAGCGTTGCGACCTCCCGATCGACACCACCGCGATCGATATCAACGATGGCCGTGGTGTCACTGAGTTTCGTCGGTCTCCCGATCCGTCGTCCCTTCACTCAACCGCTCGATCGTCTCGGTCACCTCCTCGCTCGTTTCGGCATCGAAAATACCCTGCCCGGCGACGTCTGCGATCGTTCCCCCACTGTCGAGTTTCTCTGCGATCACCTCACTGAAACTCCGATTGCCTTTTTCACGTTTTAACCCTCGATAGACCTCGTCACTGATGGAGATATTCTTGTCATAATTTATATGTGGGTACCCATACACGAAATATTGATGTGAGGGGAGGTATGTTTCACCTACTTCGATTGTAATTATTTAATATCTCTTACAGTTTTAAGATCATCGGTGGATATCAACCGAACCTCCACTATGAACACGATCATATGATCGTCTGCATAATGGTGACCCAGGATGCCGAGTTTGGGCGGGTTACACCAGACCTCACGGCTGAGGATCGCTATCTGCTCGTGTTGGACGATTGGCGGCAGGTCGGGGGCGGATTGAAAAGACCACGCTGGCTACGACAGTGCTGGACCCGTTCGATCGCCGCTCTCACCTCGCCGCTATTTGTACACCGAGCAGACGCGTTCGATCCCTTCTTCGAACTCGATCGACGGCTCCCAACCGGTCTCGGCATGCATCTTCGAGTAGTCCGCGCAGGTGTCGTGGACGTACACCGAGTCAGGAATCGGGTTTTCGACGTACGTCGGTTCAACGGCAGTCCCGAGTTCCTCGTTCAACAGGTCGACGACCGTGTTGAAGTCGTACGCCTCGCCCGTCCCGAGGTTGAAGACGCCATCAAGTTCGTGTTCGGCTGCGAGCACGAGGCCGTCGACGATGTCTTCGACGTGGGTGAAATCCCGGGTCTGGGTGCCGTCGCCGTACAGCTCTGGCGATCGGCCGTGGGCGATGTCGTCGGCGAATTGGGCAATCACATTCGCGTACTCGCCTTTGTGGCCCTCTGCGCCGCCGTAGCCCTGGTATACCGAGAAAAACCGCATCCCGGCGAGTGTAAGCCCGTAGTGGTTCGAAAAGTACTCTGCGTAGCGCTCGCGGGCGAGTTTTGAGGCCTCATAGCCCGTGTTGACCGTTACGGGCATGTCGACGGGCGAGGGCTCGGTTCGGCTGCCGTAGATTGAGGAGGTCGAGGCGTACACGACAGTCTCACAGCCGTTCTGTTTGGCCTGCTCGACGACGTTGACGAACCCCTCGACGTTAACGCGAACGCCTTTGCAGGGATCGTCTTCGTGCATCGCGTACGACGACAGCGCCGCGAGGTGAAACACCACGTCGACGTCGGTCGGGAGGTCCTCGGCGAGGACGCTCTCGTTGCGGAAGTCCACGGTTTCGTCGAGGTTTTCGGCAGTCCCAAGGTAGCCGTCGTCGACGACAATTACCTCGTTATCCACCGCGAGCGCGTTCGCGAGGTTCGATCCGATGAATCCTGCACCGCCTGTCACAAGCACCCGCTTGTTGTCCATATTGAACCCACCACGGTCAAACATATAAACGAATTGTGATGCCGATCGATTTGCTGTGATACCGATCGATCGACGCACCTCCTCTCGGTGGCCGTCGATCCACCGACACCATGCGTAGACGGCTGCGGCACCACACTGATCGGCGATCTGCTATAAGGACTGTTCACCACGCTTGAGCCTTGCGGTTTGTCACAATCGCTCATGGTCGGCAACTGCCGCTGTACGCCTTGTTATTCTGTGGTTAGCGTTGCTGGCGTCCAGTATAATTTTCCGCCTCAGGCACGGATTGAGCTGTATGGCCTTCGCTATCACGCACTTTCTAGTCGGTGCGTCCCTCCTCCTTTTGACTGCGGCTCCGTTCGTTCTCCGGTATGATTTCGACCAGACAATCATCATGTGGATCGTCCCCCTCGGCGGGATCTGGGGATTGATTCCTGATTTCCACCATATTGCGCCCGTCTTTGGGGCTGAATTGTTCGCGATCCACAACTCGCCGTGGATGTCACTATTTGCGTTTCATTACGTGTTGGACACCCCGGCCGTCCGCGATCGTCAGAACGTGAGCGTCGTGCTTGCGATCGCCCTGTTTTTGTTCGCCCTGTCGATCGTCTCCCTAGCATACCGCATTCGCGATCGACAGACGATCGCACGGATGGGACTCGGGCAAGTGGCAATTACGGGTGTTTCGGGGGCGATTGCAGCCGGGTTCGCGACGATCGCGCTCACGGCGGTCGTCAGCACGCAGTGGGCGTTTGACTCCGTCGCCGGGCTGGTTGGTGGCGATGGTGTTGTGATCGGTGTGCTGGTCGTGCTTGCGGGTGGATTTGTTGTGGGGCTCGGGTATGCGGTCGGATTTCTGTTGGTTGTACCGCGGCAGTATCAGACTGCGCCGCTTTTTGCGGGTGCGATCGGCGCTGGGCTTGGGGTGATTGCGTGGCTTGGTGGGGTGGTTGTGTTCGTGCCACTGTGGGTTCAGTTGGTTATCCAGGGTGAGTTGGCGATCCCGTTCGTTCACTGGGCAAGTTTGGGTGGCCTCGTGCTGTACGGGCTCGTGTTTGGGGTGATGTATGCGATCGTGTCTGGCGCGTTTGCGCTGGGTGCTGGGGACGCAGATGGGACGATCAGTGCGGTATAAGCGACTGGGAGATGCAGCGGATTGGGCGAATCACGATTGGCGATCTGCGGCACGCTGTCGTCTGTTGGATTATTTCCTGTGCCGCGTAAACTCACTACTCGGTCTGTTGTGTGAACTCACTACTCGGTCTGTTGTGTGAACTCACTACTCGGTCTGTTGTGTGAACTCACACTCTGGGCAATCGACAACCGTCACCCACCCTTTTTGTTCCATATATTGCTTGGAGATTTTGGGGCGCATGTACTCACAGTTTGGGCACGTCGATGGAATCGTCGTTGACATGGTCATTAATCAAAATTTTATCACTAGTTGGCTATCGGGTCAACACATTTCGTGGCTGTGGATTTAGCCCGTCGATCGTTGCAACGGCGCTCAAGCCGAACCGCCCGTCTTCATCGGGGAACTCGTCGACTCCTGCGAATCCGGTGACATATACGGTTAGCCGGGTGGCCGCGACCAACTCCCGCGTCAGTGAGAGGACCGTTTGTCCGCCGGACTGTATCTCAACGGTGTATTCGCCGGGTGGAATATCACCCATGTAATCAGTGACGGCTCCAAACTCTACATCTTTGAACATGGTCATCCCATCGACGACAATATCCACTGGTCCGGCATTCGGTGATGCATGGACGAAACTCACTTCAACGCTATCGGCGTCGGGCGTTGCTTCCTCACGACTGTCGGCGTCCTCGATGATTAGTGATTGTAGTTCCTCACTATCCTCGGTGGAGACGCTCCCGATCGCCAGTGCGGTGTACCGATACCCGGCCTCAACGTCGACGTGTTCTTCGAATAGCGGATCGACCGTTCCCGATCGGGCGACGAAGATATTGTACTCCCGGGCGGGAACCTGCAGATACGCATCGCCTGCCCCCGGACCGAACGTCGGGTAGTACACCTCGCCGATCGTTGGATTGCGATCGGGTTGCTTGCCGACGTACAAATCGCCCGCGGTTGAGGTTGGCGCATGCGGGCCGTTCAGTCCGGGCGGCGTGCTCGGTGGTCCCCGGCCTTCGCCTGGTGAATCCGATGGCGGGCCGCCCCCGTCCTCAGTCACGGCGATGTCTGGGACGAGGTTCCCGACACGGACCGCGGCAAAGTGATCATCGTCGTCGCCATTGCCACCGCCGTTGCCGTTGGCGTCCTCGCCGTTGTCGCTCCCCTCGTGTGTGGATGCAGACGCGCCCGAACTCGCGCTGACGATCCCGGCGATCCCCGCAGCTCCAGCTCCTTTGATGACGTTGCGTCGTGTTGTAATCGTTGGCTTCATTCAGTTTGAAACCACGTTTCTATGCTGTTTGTTATAGCACATGTAACTGAGATAATATTGGCTTACTCTCGGTTCCACCCGCTGCGCTAGACTGTCTCTCCTGGTTGAATTAGCCGCCCTCTAGGTGTTCGCTCGTCGGCTTCCGATCGGCCTCACGGTCGTGGTTCCGGGATGGCACTGACGGCTTGGATTTGCTTGGGGTTACTGGGCTCGTATAGCAGGATCGGTCGACTTGAAGAGCATAGCGAGGAATCACATAGTCTCCGCCGAGAGATTGAGATTACCTGACTGGGAGTATTCGATCGAGTTCCTGCTATAGTTGGCGTGGCAAACGTACTGGCATTTTCACTCTGAGATGATAATTAACGTACTGTGGCACCGAACACCTCTACATGAGCAGTATCGAGGTCCCCGCGGATGTGTTCGACTCGATCGCTTCCCTACCAGATGAACGCGAACCCATTGTTCGACAGGAACTGGCTGTCTCGCTGTATCGTGAAGCCCAAACGCCGAACCGGGACACGGGTTGAAGCCCAGTTCAAAACTGGGGTAAAGGCGAAAACGCTGGAATACGACCGCAGGAATAGCTAGACACGTCGCGAGAACATCCACGGCCTCGCCGAAGACGCTCGTCAGATCCAGCCAGCATATTCCTCACGAATAGTAATCTCTTTGTCTGTTGCACAAAATTGTGTAATTATAGGATGTACGAGATATGCGGTGAAAAGGAACTCAAAGTTTGCCTCGCGCTCGATCCAGGGGATTCTATCTCTGGCGTCGCGCGGAAGATCGACGAGAACCGAGAGACAATCCGGCGCGTCGTGAATCGCCTCGAAGAGGCAGGATACGTCGTGTACGATGATGGTCTCCAGCTCGTCGATCAGACAATCCGAGACGTCGGTCTCGAGTTCCTGACGGCGACAGCAGCCCTCTCGCCCCCGTCGATCTCGGAGGCGTACGTCCTCCCACAGTTCGCAGGTATGGTGTATGCGTTTACTGGCATCGATGCGGTCTACGTCTGGACCCGCGGTGGTTACCAGGTTGCTCGCGATCCGGCGGACTATCCGCTGTTCATCGCCGTCCACGAATCCGAGCTTGAGGCCTGGACGGCGTTCTTCGATCGGTTCGGCATCCCGACTTCCACAAATCGCCAGCCCACTGGAGCTCTTGACGGCGCTATCCAGGTCGTTCTAGAGCCACGGCCAGAGATCGATGCCGAGATGGTCGACGGACGGTCTGTCATCTCACTCCAAGAAACCGTAGCGTTCGCAAACGAGTACTACGCAACCTTCGAGTCAGCACTCGACATGCTCGGACGGATGTACGACGACGTCGACACTGACGCGAGCTACCGCATGGAGCCCGCCTGACCATGAGTCACGAAGACCGAAGTGCGGCACTCATCGACGTGCTCGAAGAACTAGAACAGTCAGATATTGGGTTCGTCCTCGTTGGTGGGTACGCGATCAGCCAGTTCGAGACGCGGTTTTCGACCGACCTCGACCTCGTCATCGCTCCGGACGACTACGATGAAGTCGTTGCGTTTCTTGAAGCGCACGGTTTCGAACGACAGACCGATCTAGAAGTACCCCCAGAAGAGACCATTTACAATCGCGAAATCGAACTTTTCGAGCGTACTGAAGGCCTTCCTCACCCGGTCGGTGCAGACATTCTTGTGAACGGCCTCGGCTGTCGACAGACCGAAGCAGAGTGGTCGTTCGACTATCTGCGCAAGCACAGTTCTCCGACAACGATTTCAGGCGGTACCCGGTCGACAACCGCACGAGCAGCTGATGGGGAAGTGCTCGTTGCGGCCAAGCTCCATAGTGGGCGAAAAACGGATCTCGCTGACGTCCTCGCTGCGATTCCGTCGATCGACCTCGGAACGGTCGAGACGCATCTACATCGCGGTGATGCTGATGCCCTTCGTCAGCAGCTCAGTGAAGCACAAGCGTTCATCGAAGCGGGTGGACTCGATCACCGATTCAAGAGTCTCTTTGGCCACTCATCGGCCTCGGCCGAGGATATTGAGAGGCTCCTCGCGTTTCTCAAACAGCAACAGAAGTAACGAGCAACGACATGGAGACATTACGGGCTTTTTTGAGGAACTGCGGCCGATCGCTCCTCATCTGTGCTCCGTTGACAGTTGGTGTCTTCGGCCGATCGTCCGGCGTGGGTCCGTGATGGTGACCGACGACGACCGATCGATCGGTACTCTCGATTCTCTCTGAGGGACCTCGAGTGTCCGGACGTGATTCGACAGCGGGCTCGAGCCCTCGCGGAACAGGCCGAGAAGCGCGGCGTCACGACGGGCGTCCATCCGGCTGGGTTCACCGCGGCCTGTCTCTATAAGGCCAGTCGCGAGGAGGGACAACGGCTGACACAATCCGAAGCTGCAGAAACCGCCAACATCTCACCATCAACGGTTCGGGCTCATCGAGACACAGTACAACAGTTGGACGGTGAATACCGAGTGGGCCAAAAGAGCACTCCACAGAAACGAGGAGCATCTGCAGAAAGCAGAGGTTAGATATGCGTTGTAACAGAGAATACAAATAATGGACGAAGAATCGGAGTCGATCCGCTATCTGTCGGCTGCTGACATCCATGACATCCACGAGTTGATCGTGGAGACAAGTGCAGAGACAACCGCTGGAATCTCTTCGCCAGGCGATCTTGAATATGCCGTAGAACATATGCAGGAAGGTCATTTCGGTCAGGTGCCTGAGTCGCTCCACGAGAAAGCCTTCCAGCTGCTACGGCTCATCACGGCAAATCATCCATTTGTCGATGGCAACAAGCGAACGGCGCTCATGTCGATTCGAATTTTTACGCCTTGAATGGCCTACGCTTCGACTATGATCGGAGTATCAAAGAGATTCTGAAGTCACTCGCCACGGATGAGGCTGGTGTCGATGACGGTGACGTAATCGACTATCTCCGAGAGCATACAGAACCGCTCGCTCCGGAGTACGAGGCGACGATCAACCTTTGGTTGGCACGAATTGACGGCACAGATCGGCTGCCAACGGAGCACGACACAGTTGATAATGAGTCTCATGAACCGAACGGTTATGACCACGACCCCCATAGTGAGGAGTAAGCATGGCCGCTGAAAGTGAGCAGCCCGAGATTCCCGATGAGATGTCCCCCGAGGAGGCACGGCAGTATCTCATCCGGTTCCTCGGTCGCCAGGACCTCGACGAGCACGCGGATATCTACGAGGAACTCGCCACCGAATAGGACTCCGCCAAGCGGGGGGTTCTAGGTGGTACCACAACAGTATCCTGGCTTCTCGCAAAACCAGACCGTTCTAATCCGGTGCGAAAGCCAGATCGACGTATCAGTTTTGCCGTTCGCGCTGGAACATCGTCCACGCACATGGACGTAACCGAGGACATAGTTCGAGATGTCTGCACGGACGCAGTGTTCAAACGCGGCGAACGATACCGTGCTGAGGGCCGCATCCGCGAGATTCACCGCGTCGACACCACCGTTACCGCCGTCGTGAGCGGCAGCCGCCAGTACGATGTCCGTGTTGATCTCGCCACCAATGGGTTTGCCCCGTGGTGTGACTGTCCGTACGACGGCCCGGGATCGTGCAAGCACGTCGTCGCCGTGCTGCTTCGGTGTATTGACGATCCACCGCCAGACGACGGCGATCGACTCGACACTGCACTCAACAGTGCCGACGCCGACGAACTCCGCGGGTTCCTACGTGAGGAACTCGCGACCGACGCGAATCTCCGCGATCGGTTTCTCGCCCGAGTCGGCGAGCCGACGACACAGTCAGTCGACGAGGTTCGCACCGCGATCGACCGGCGGTTTGCGGAGATAAACCCAGAGTATCACGTCGTCTTCGAGCCGATCGACTTCACACAGTGGTTCGATCTCGCGAATGAGTACCGCGAGCAAGGGCGGTTCGTGTCGGCGGCGATCGTTTACCGCGCCCTTGTCGAGTCGCTCGATGACAACATGGAGCGTGTCGATGGCGCATACGACCACTTCTCGCGTGCATTTAGACGGGCACTCGACGGGTACGTCGACTGTGTCGCGGCTGTAGAGCACGATGCTGAGACTGTCAGTGACGGCGTTACATTCCTCGACGAGCGGGCGACATCGGGAACATCGTTCCTCGCGGAACACTTCGAGAAGGCCGCGATCGACCTCCGTGAAAAGGCGGACGAGCAGTCTTGCGAGTAGCTGTGTCGCCCTCGATGACGCCCGCAAGTCCGACGATCACGAGAATTAGTATGTGGTGCGGTCAGCCACGTTGATCCGCTGTTCGCGAGCGGCTTCGACATCCGCGTAGAGCGCCAACGCGTGCTTGATGAGCCGGCGATCTTCCAGATTCTCCTCCCAGCGGGTAATCACGTCGCGGCGGTCGTGAAGTTCGGCACTTGCGAGGTCGGCGTCGGCGAGCACTGTTCGAGCTCCTCCCACGTCTCGACGTCGTAGGTCGTCTGCCACGCCTCGATCTCCTCGGTGATCGCTTGCTCACTGATCGTCCTCCGTTTTGATGCTTGGGTGTGGTTCTTCAGGCGCGTGTTCGCGCCACGCAGCCGCATCCTCAGTTCCGAGTTGTTCATTGAACAGAGTGGTCGCACGCTCGTAGCCGCTGTACCCTTCGAGACGGTCTTTGTCGGTTGTCACTGCCCAGTATGTCGCTTTGTGCTCGACCAGCTTTCGATCTTTGAGCCGTGAGAGTGCTGTGCTGACTGCACCCTCATCAAGATCGATCTGGGACGCGATTTCTCGGGCTTTGAACGCACGATCGGCGTGCGTTGCGAGGAATCCCAGAACCTGATCGGGGACTGAAAGCCCTGCAAGCTCCTCTTCACTTGTGTTCTCGAACGTCTCCCGATCGATCGACATCTCTGGCAGATGTACACGATCGTGTGTGAATGCGTTAGGTCTGTAAGTAATGAAAATTACGTTCACGACGTATTCTCTGCGATGCGATCGGTGTGCCTGCTACTGTCGATCGCTCCTCGTCTATGTCTCGTGGACAGCTGGTGTCTTCGGTCGATCGTCCACCAATCCCCGGCGCGATCGGTTTGCCGTCGGACAGTCTCGATCGAATTAGGCTTGGCACATGAAGGTACCGCAACGATGTCTCAGTATCCGAACCAAAGGATTATGTTTATTCCCACTTTATGTGGGAATGTGCCTACGGTGGATTCAAAAGGCCGAATTGTGCTCCCGCAGGACGTACGAGAACGTCTCGGTATTACTCCGGGCACAGAGGTAGTGGTCCACGAAGAAGACGGCAAAGCGGTTGTGAAGCCTGAGGACTGCCCCGAAGAAATTCTTGAGCGGATGGAACAGCTCATTGCAGACGCATCTTTGAACCGAGGGGAGACAACGCCGCTCTCTGACGGAGCCGATCCGATTGCGGAAAAGCATCGCGATGCCGTTCGTCGAGGAGCGGAGAACCACTGCGATGAGTGACGCTGGTGGTCCGTATCTGTTCGATGTCGGGGTAATTGCTCTCGCACACTCAACGGCGCCGGTCCGTGAGTCTGCACTCTCGCACGTTCGAGCGGGTATCGCTGGAGACATCGATGCTGTTGTTCCCTACCCTGCGCTGTTCGGCGCCCATACTGTTCTCACGACGTACTATGGGTATTCAAACGCAGATGCTTCGCGTCTACTCCAGAATTTCATGGATGCGAAGCGAATCCATTGGTACGATCGGATGCCCCAAGCTGTCGTTCGAGGTGGATTCTCACAGGCGAGCGAAATAAACGTTGATGGCTGGGACGGATATTATGCGCAGGTTGCGATCGACGAAGGCGTGAATACGGTGTTGACGATTGACGATGATTTTGAACGATTTGATGCGTTCGAGACCGAGATCATTCTGTCAGCCAACGAGTTTGCCGAACTGAATAGATTTCTCGAAAACTGATATTTTCCACACGGCTACACCCGTGGAGTTCCTCCGTGGACAGTTGGTGTCTTTGGCCGATCGTCCGAGGCGGGTCTGTGGTCATGAGGGACGATCGATCGATCGATCGACAGATTGCGGAGTATCAAGCGGATTTGAACGCAGCGGCGAACATAGCTAATCGACTGAATCCGTGGGGAGAGAGCCTGCCTTGGAAATCAGCAGGCGATGACTCGCCATGGAGCGGGGGCCAGTGGCAGGCCCACCAAGACACGCCACCGAGCGAGGGACCCCCGTCCGAGAGGCGGGCTTCCGATGACAAGGCTCCGTCTAGCTCACTCGCCATCGGACGACTCAATTCGCGTTTGCTGTGGCGCGATCGCTCTCAGGTATTTTGATGTGGCTTTATTGCTCATCAAGTAGGTCGTAGACGGTTCTCGGTTCGACGATCTCAATGCCACGAAACGAATCCAGCGAGAGTAAATGTTTATCACCTGAAACGAGATAATCGACATCGCCAGCCACTGCTGCTTCAAGGAACTTGTCGTCGTCAGGGTCATCTTCAACAGCTCTGATATCTTCTTTTGGGCTCACGAACTCGGCAAAGTAGCGGATCGTTTCGACTTCCCCTTGTATTTCGGTTTCGTCCATGTGGAACCGATCTGGATATTTCAAAAGCGTTTTCCGGAACTCACTGAGTGTCTCCACAGAGACGACGATTTGGTACTCGTGATTGAATCCCTTAACAAGTAACTTGTGCGGGACGCCGGTCGCAATGACCCCTGAAATGAGAACGTTCGTGTCGAGGACTGCTCTCATTCATCATCGCCCCGTGCCTCGTGGACGAGCTTGGACACGTCCTCTGGAGAGACAGTAACTGCTTTCGCACGTTCTTCTACCCGCTGTTGAAACTCTTCGACCGAGGGGAGGTCAATTTTCTTCAACACGAGTCCGTACTCTGTCGGCACGACCATGAGCTTCGTTCCTTGTTGCAACCCAAACTGCTCTCGGAGGCTGCTCGGGATCGTGATTTGACCCTTTGAGGTGACTGTGGTCACTTCCGGTTCGTTAGATGCCATGTTGGGACTCTGTGTAAGAATTCCTTACAAACACACTTGAACCCATCGGTCACTACGCACGCTCGGTCGCTTATCAGTAGACATCACCACACATATTGGTGCTGACTCGATCGCGATGCGCCGCGTTCGTGACCATCTTCAGGACCTCAATCTTGCAGGTGTCGTGAACGCGATGGAACGAAACACGGGCATACAGGGCGGGCAACACTATCTGTTTGAACTCGGTGCCGATCTCGGTACAACGATCGACGTCCTTCGGGAGAACGAGCGGCTTCGTGATGTAATGGACCGCATTACCGCGTAGGGAATTATGCGGACATGGTGGGGTCCCTCCGGTCTCAGAACGATCGGTATGTGAGAGCGATCGACAGAGTTGACGATAACGCTTCGGGCAACCACAACATCGATCATTGTGTGTTGTGGGTTGTGAGCATGATGGCTCCGTGTTGAACGTGTGTGGTGGGAGTTTGCGGCGGTGTCTTTGCTGCTGTCGACTCATACTTGCGTAAGCTACTCGAATTCGGAAACGAAGTCTTCGGCGAGTTCATCAGCAAGTTCGCTTCCGGTAAGCCACGTGATTTGTTCATCGTCAACGCCGTGCTTCGGAAGCAACGATTCGGCTGCTTCGCCGAGTGGAATGTCGTTTGTGACGACAACGACCTGTGTCGCGGTCCCATCCAACAGCATTTCGAGCGCCAATCCCACGATCTCTGTATCTGCCTTTTCGACGATGTCCACTGAGCGATCGCTCGGGGAGGTATGAGTCAAGTGCTGGATCGCCAGTGACCTCGGCGTACACTTGCGGAGAGAGACGAAAGACGGTATCGCGGTTTCGAGCCTCACGAGCGAGGGCGTGAAATCGTGGGCTTTCGCGGCGACCACAGCTGATCAGCACTGATGAATCAATAAAAATGATCTCTCTAGCGCATCCCATACTCATGCTTCGACGATCGGACGAAGTGCGTCCAAAATTACTCCTGCCTCAAGCGGCGATAGTTCCTGTTCGCGAGCCATGATCTGGTGCGTCACCGTCCCGTCGACGTGCTCGTGCGTATACTCAAGCGCAACAGCGAGGCCGTCCAATCCGTGGCGATCGATATACGTGTCAATATCTTCGTCTCGCAGTCGACGAGCGATCGCCGCAATCAACTCCGGAGTAATCCGTTGTTTCGCATCGCTCGTTACCAGTTGGAGGTCGATCTCCTGTGCGGTGTACGTTGCTGGTCGCCCCTCATTTGATTGTGCAATAAATCCTGCATCGACGAGGTCAGCAACGTATTCGTAGACCGTTCGCTGCGGAAGGTCAAGACTCTCGACGATATCTTGAACCGTGATTGTCGGATGATGGCGGATGTACGTGTATATCCACGCCTTGCGAGGATTCCTGAGGAGTTCGAATGCCTCACCACCAGTATCGAGCGGTGTTTCCCAGTTTGCGTCTCTCGTTGCCATTTCTAATTGCAAGTTGCACACAAACTGCAATAAGGATTACTGAAATAGTATCGTTTCCTGTTATTTTTCATCGACAAATGCGGAGACGGTTGTGTCGATCGCCGACCCATCACGTTACCAAGCGCCGTTACAGCGGGCCCACGCACTCGATCGCGTGTTCACTCGGTACGAGGTGTGCGTTCGTGACGATCGCTCCTCGTCTGTGTTCCGTGGACAGCTGGTGTCTTCGGCCGATCGTCCAGGGTGGGTCCGTGATGGTGACCGACGAGTGGTGGTGACAGAAGATGACCGATCGATCGACTCGAAGAACCCCGCGAGGAATCACCCAGTCTCCGCCGAGAGATTGAGATTCCCTGGCTCGCAGTATGCGATCGAGTTCCTGCTATAGTTGGCGTGGCAAACGTACTGCCATTTTCACTCTGAGATGATAATTAACGTACTGTGGCACCGAATACCTCCACATGAGCAGTATCGAGGTTCCCGCTGATGTGTTCGACGCGATCGCTGCTCCACCAGATGAACGCGAACCCATTGTTCGACAGGAACTGGCCGTCTCGCTGTATCGGGAAGGATATTTATCATTTGGAAAGGCACGAGAACTGGCCGGGCTCACCAAGGCTGACTTTCATCGCTTGCTCGGCAAGCGCAACGTCGAACGACACTACACTGACACCGATCTCACGCTCGATATCGAATACGCCCGCGAATGACGAGTGGACAGATACACTACTCTTTCAATTCCGAGGATTGTTTGTCGCCAACCCGTGTTGTTCCGCAACATCGACGAGTGTCTTATCCGCACAGACAAACGTAATATCAGAGTTAGGCGTCGGTACTGATAGTGCTGCAGCGAGTTGGAGTGAATCGAGCGTTCGGAGATCATCACCGAGAACGAGATCGAACGCAGTTTCGAAGATGCGCTCATCAACTGGGATAATAGTAAATCGTTCCGTTGCCTCTTCAAAAAAAGATACAAGAAGGCCGTCTCGTTGTTGCTCGCTAATCTCTCCTCGGTTGTACTTCCGGCGAAATGCAGAGGCAATCTCGATCACAGAGAGTGATGTGACAATGATCGTGCTCTCTGGTGTTTCGATGAGTCGATCGACCGTCTGTGTCCCTTGCTCATCCGCGTACCGCTTGACCAGTGCGGACGTATCGAAAAATAACATCAAATCCGCTCAGTTCGGCCGTCGTCGACAAGCTCAGCCATCGAATCAACGCCGACACGAAGTTCTTTAAGATCCTGTTCGTGCCCGTGTAACTCAATAAATTCGTTCATTCGCTGGCGGAGTCCCGCCACCCGTGCGGTACGGAGGGTGTGATGACCGAGTTCAGCAACATCGTCTGCATCGCTCATACGGGCGGTACGTCGGGAACTGTTACAAAGGTTTGGTATCGGAGGATTCTCGCTTACTGAGCGATCGCTCCACATCGTTTTGCTGCTCCATGTCGATCGCTCCTCATCTGTGCTCCGTGGACAGCTGGTGTCTTCGGTCGATCGTCCGGGGTGGGTCCGTGATGGTGACCGACGACGACCGATCGATCGACACACCAGACGGTAACGCTTCGTGCAACCACAGGGTCGATCGGTGGTTACTGTTGGTTTGATCGCGTGGTTTCCCGCGTGGGATGTGTTTTGGTGTGCTGTGGTGTGTGGTTTCGATCGGTGGACAGCGTCAGCCGTGGACGCCAGGTGTCTCCGGGGCGGATCGCGTGGTGTCGTCCGATCGATCTGTAGCGTCTGATTGATCTGTGGAGTCCGATCGATCTGTGGAGTCCGATCGGTCCGTGGTGTCTCGAGACGATCGACCTGTGGTGTCCGTTCGATCTGTCGCGCCTCGAGACGATCGATCGCATGTCTCTATGCCCGTGTTTTCCTTCGATCGATCGCCTGTGGTCGTCTGTGATCGCCCCGTCTCCCCGGGGATTTCGGCGTCACTCGGGAGGATGATCCGGCGTTCGGTGTAGGAGAGGCCGTTTTTGCGTTCGGTTTTGCGTCTGATCGCGATCCGGTTCTTCGTGAGATCCAACAGGGCGTCGATCGTCCGGGAGACGAGCTTTTTCGCGTACGTGTCGCTCACGCCGCGTTCTTGGCGGCGGATCCAGTGTTTGAGATCGCTCGCTTTGACATACTCGCGCACTGACGCGGAACCGCGCTTCCACGGATTGTCGCCGATCGTCTCGTCCGTCCGGGCCTTCCAGAGTTTGGCGGCGAGTCGGATCGGGAGTGCGGAGGCGTTCGATCGCAGCATGTCCTCGTCCATCCGGACCAGCTGTTGGATCGGCAGGAGATCTCCGTAGGTGAGGGTTGTCCGGTGGGGACGTCTGCGATCGAGTGGGTCTGCCTGTTCGGGCAGACGATAGTACGCGTGGCCGTCGTCTTTGGTGAGCGTTTCGAGCCGATCGCCGGGGACCGCGATCGTGGTCGGATCGACGGTGTCCGTGCGGAGGTGTGCGCCTTTCTCGAGTTCTCTCGACTGGAGTTCCTCGATTCGTGTCTTGTTCGCGGCTGTTTTGCGGGCGATCGCGTCTGTTTTCCGTGCGATCGCCTCAGTCCGGGAGTCCAACTCGGTTATTGTCTGGGTGGTGAGGTGATCGTTGTGGTCGGAGAGTCGATCGTTGTGGTCGGAGAGTTGGTCGTTGTGGTTGGAGAGTTGGTCGTTGTGGTTGGAGAGTCGATCGTCATGCACAGTGAGACGATCGTCCTGATCGTCCAGGCGGTCCCGAAGACGATCGTTCTCTGCGTTGAGCGTCTCGACCTTGGTTTCGAGTGTTTCGACGCGGGCGGTGAGTCCGTCGATCGTCTCTTTGAGGGCGGCGATCGTTTCAGCGACCTGAGTTCCGGTTGTTTTGCAGTCGTTAGCTCGTGGGGACGGCGGCGGCGATCGGGTGTCCTCAGTCATCCGTCTCCACCTCGATCGCGTGGGTTGGGTCTGGGTAGATTGTGAGATCGGTCACGCGATCGCAGGCGCGTTCGCGCCACCCGCTGCCGGTCCAGCGCGATTCGATCCGCAGCCAGCCCGCAGTCTCCGGCGTGGTTGTGAACACGATCCGACACGGCTGGCCAGTCGGTGGCGTGTAGGCGATCGTGAGGTGGTCGAGCGTCTCGCTGTCCGTAACAGTTTGGTGCGTTGTGGTTGTAGGCTTCATTGCTTCTGTCCTAGAAGCACGGTTGGCGGCGGTGGTGCGCCGCCGACCACTCTCGATTCTGTGGCCGTTGTGCTCCTACCGGGAATTTGATCGGCAGTGTCTTAGTACTTACTACGTAAGCCTACAGAAAGTTCTTTATAAGGATTAAACAAGTATCCTCATAGGCATGGCAGTACCAGTACCCGGTATGGTGGAGCTGGACGATCGCGATCGATCGGTGCTCTCGATTCTTTCTGAGGGACGAGCAAACCCGTATCTGATCCGAGAACGGACCGACTTGGACAAAGGAGAGGTCAACACTGTGCTCGTCCGGTTGGGCCGAGCTGGCTACGTCCGTCAGGTCACTCGTGGGTTATACGAGATTACTGATGCGGGCAGTGCGATCGCTGACGATTGTTCTGGGATCGAGTAGGTATCTTCTCTCGCCGGAATCTGTACTCTCGTGTTCGGGAGTTGTGTGACTCTCTGCCTCTGGAAACTGAGATGATTCGCTATCGCAGGTCTCAATGGCACGTGTGTTCTCAACACACCAATCATCACCCGATGTCTGCGATACAGTACCGTAGCACTATTTACCCGCGGGCACTCTTATGACCGACATCCCGTTCGAGCACGTCATTTATATTATCGTAGCACGATGGTATTACTATGAGGTACGCCAGTGTCAGCGTCAAGTTCCCTGTCGAACTTGATACCGAAATCGAACGGTTCCTCGAGGAAACGGGAATCTACACGAATAAGAGTGAGTTCATCAAAGAAGCCTGCCGTGGCCACCTCCGAGATCTCAACGACGACACGGCGATCGCCGCACTTCGACTTGAAAAGCTGTTAGCGCAGGCCGAACAGAGCCGCGAGTCTGATCGTGATATCGATACCCAGCTTACAGCACTCGGGGAAAAAGTCGATTCGAACGATCTCGAACGCGCCGTCAACGAAGCACGTGAGGAAACGGCCGAGCAGGTGTACGGGTCGGACACGTGAAGATCCTCGATCCTCGATACGAATCTGTGGGTCTTCGGGACGTTGCGGACCAACGATCAAGCCGCTACACTGCTTGCTGAAATCGATCGAGGTGAGACAATCTCGGCGATCAACGCGTACATGGTTCAGGAAGCGCTCGCTGCGTTCGACCGCACTCAAAGTCTCTCGGCGGTAGATCGGGATGCTGTCAAAACCCGGTTTCTCACACGACTCACGCGGATGACCGGGCTCATCGAAGCACCGTCCAGTCGCGACGTGAATAAGTCGCTCTTGGGAGAACAACGATCAGCGGCCGCGGTGCAGACGCTCGCTCGAGTCTGTGGAATCCAAGCAAAAGATGTTCCAATCCTCGTGCTGGCATTTGAGCATCGTGATCGTGCGCCGACTATTTTCACGAACGACAAGTCGTTCGCTGAGATGGACCCAGCAGCACATTCGCTTCCTGAGATTTCAATCGAACACGTTTGTTGACTATCAGTTGTTGGCAATGTGATCGTCTGTATTCAGTTCGGAACGCGTATCACACATGCTCCGACGGCAGCAGTCCTCGAAGAACCAGCCGGTCGCTCCTCGATATATACGTTTTATTATTGGTTGGTCTTTTGCCGTCAAGCGTGATTTCAACAGCAGACCCACACCTCATACCGAGTGAAGAACACCGATCAAAAGGCTACCCAGACAGTGTGACTGTTGTCACTTTCGGTCGAGTGCTTCGACGACAAGCGTCGGCGATCGAATTCTCTCTCACACCCCACCGTGTCGAATGTTTTTGACTGAATAGAGAGGGTGCCCTGTTGGGTTAGCACTGTACTTTGCTGTTGAGTGACACCCCACTGTGTCGAGTGTTCTGACTCACACGTACAGATGTATTGCTGGATTACGTCGAGTCGTAGATCTGGGGCGCGTCTCAGCCCTGAATGAATGCTAGTTTCTCTCGATCGTCGGCTGGAATCGGATTCGTGTACGTAACGTCCTCACCATCGCAGAGTTCGTTGAAATCATCGTCAGTCGTGATGAGATAATCCGCGCTGTAGGCTCGTGCGAGCGACAAAATAAACGAATCGTACACGTCGTGGTTCTGTTCGGCGCTGATCTCGTATGCCTCTAACAGCGTTGTCTCAGTCGCACTAATAATCCGTGCCGGGCTCTGAATAAGCGACTGGACTGCGTTTCGAGCCGCAACAGCGTCCACGCCAAATTTATTCGTCATCAGATACTGTGCTCGAAGTGGATAATAATCGAAGACAAGCAAGACGTTTGGTCCGTCGAGGGCGTTTTGAATCCACGGATATACATCGTCGTGTACTGGATGATCTTCGGTCAGTCCAATCGCGAGAATGTTCACGTCCGTGAGCACCGTCACTTCTGTCGGGAGTGGGTCAGCCATCAGTTCCGATCACTCATCCATCGCTCCAAAGAGCGCGTCTCCCGCATCGGTTGGCGTCGTGTTCTCCCAGTCATCCCGGCCAGCCGTCGCGAGCGCTAATTTCGAACTCGGCTTGGGGTTGACCTCCAGGACGGATCCGACAAGCGTCGCCGGTAGCTCATCGTTCGACTCGATCCCCAACTGTTCTCGAACGTCTTTTGGAAGCGTGACTCGTCCTCTGTCGTCTACCGTTAGCGACAGTTCTTTTCGGTGGCTCCCATCAACCGATGTTTCTCCCATTTTTTCTCACCTAATACCCACTATTACGCTGATATATAAAACTGTTCTGTGCTGGAACTATACTGTCTCACGGTGAACAACTCGTTTGCGCCCGGTGGAACCGAGGCAAGCCTGATGATCCCGACGAGTCAGCACCGTTCCTCGAACCGTGGTATCTCAACACGATAGAGGCTGACGAGCCGAGGGCGATCGAGTCGTCTGGTTGTGTTGCGATCGATAGCCCACTCATTGTGGGACCTCCGATCGATCTGCGCGGGTCGATCGGGTTGTTCGCAGGATGGTCGTGGGCGATCGATCGGGTGGCTACGGGCGATCAGTCTTGATTATTTATTGGCGACCTCGCCGATGCCCGCGACCGACGCGTTCACCGATCAATAGGTTTCAACTGGCACGCCCAGCCTTGCGAAATCGTCGACGTTGTTTGTGAGAACCGCGTCATCGAGGACGTCAGCCATCGCAGCGATGTAGCCATCGTTCGCCCCGACACCCGCGTTCGATCCGGCACGGTCATCTGCCGCCGCGAGGAGTTCGCCAGCTCTCCGTGCGATCTCGTCGTCAACCTCAATACGAGGATACCCGAGAAGGCGATTCCGCAACTCCTGCTCGGTGGTGGTGCTGCGGACGGTGGCGACACCGTAGTACGCCTCCGCGACCACTGGCGTTGGCAGCCACTGCATCTCGCCGTTCTCAACGAGTTCCACACCCTTCGAGAACGCATCTGGGTCCTCTGCCATGAGGTCAAAAAGGAATGACGAATCGATGATCATTCGGTGCTGTCACTGTCGTCGAAGGCGATCTGGGCCGCATCAAGACGGTCGCGGTCACGCTCTCGGAGCCCCGCCACTGCTTCTTTGGCCGCTTCGGCTTCTTTCTCGGTTAGGAGTCCGGCGACGTCGCCCGGCCGAGGGCCGCGCGTCATTCGGCGAAGCGTCTCTTCCATCGTCTCGTCACCCTCTTTGTGTGCCGTCAACCACTCATGATATTCTTCGGATACTCGAATGGTTTTGACCATACAATATATTCGGATATATGCATTTAAGAAGGTTTTGCTTCAAATTTCATCTATTATCGGTTGAAATTTTCTCACGAAGCAACCGGCACACCCACCTCTCCAGTCTTAGTGTTATATCGTGAAACCATGGCTTGAAATCCACAATCTTAGTATACATGTTTATATACAAACTATACCTACATATTGTCGCGACGGCCGCACGTATACTATTCGCGCTATAGCTCCCACGAGAGCGCTCACAGAGATATACGTATACCTACTATAAAAACAACTATACCAACAGAGCCAGATAGTGGTATCACCGAGATGCCCACAAAAGAGCTTCCCGATCGCGCCCCGGGGAAATACGTCCCCTATCATCCGGACCCATACTATTCACCGGAGCCACTCCCAGTCGAGCCGCCGCTTGAGCTTTCCGACCAGACACACGATCTGGTGGCCGATGCAGCGTATCAAATCGGTCGTGTCGACGGTATCAGCTCGACAGTCGACTTCTCCGCAGTTCTGTACACCTCTCTCATTCGTATCGAGGCCGTTGAGTCAGCACGTATCGAAGGGGCAGACGTCGCGTATCAAGATGTCGAAGCCTACCACACAAAGCATCCTGCAGGTGATGGTGACACGGCAATTGAGAAAGATCTGAAAGAGGCGCTCAACTACGAGACTGCACTCACATATGGGCTCGACAGCATCGAGGGCGGAGCGTCGATAACGCTCTCGCTTCTCAGAGAACTCCATTCAATGCTGCTTGAGGACGTCCGAAACGAGGGTGACGTCGTCGGTGACTTCCGCGATCATCTGGTGCATCTCACGAGCCCACAGCCAGGACAGCGTCCGTTCGTCCCGCCACCGCCGGAGGGACTCACTGCGCTCATGCATTCACTTGCGTCGTACATTCAAATGGGTGGGCAGTACCATCCCCTCGTCGACGCCGCCATCATCCACTATTTTTTCGAGACAGTCCATCCCTTCTCGGATGGGAACGGTCGACTCGGTCGCCTACTCATTATTCTGTATTTGGCGAGCGAAGGGTATCTCGAAAGTCCGTATATCTACCCGAGCGCGTACTTCAATCGTCACACAGTCGAGTACGTCGAACGCATGCGTGCGGTGAGTGAGGACGGGGCGTGGGACGAGTGGCTCACGTTCTTCCTCGAAGGCCTCCGAAGTCAAGCTGAGACCTCGTACGATCGGACGCACCGACTCCGTGATCTCCAGGAGCGCTACGAGACCGAGTACCCAGGCAGTACGAATACGGACATGTTTGCTCGGCAGTTACTCCAGTATCCGTATTTCACGGCACCAGCTCTCGTGGAGTATCTCGACGTCTCACGCCGGACTGCATACAAGATCGTCGACGACCTCGAATCGGATGGCCTCATCGAGGAAGTGACTGGAAAAGAACGCGGGAAGGAGTACAAAGCAGTCGAGGTGTTCGATATTCTGGCGTAGGGGGCACTGCCTCGATTTTTGATTGGATAGTTGTTGTGTGCTGAAAATATACGGTGTCAACTACTGGGTGTGACACTTGCGTAACAGTAGTTGAAAACACAGTTTTATTATTCAATACGAGGTATGTAATGATGGTGTATCACGGTTTGCCACCGGATCGCCACTGAATAAAGAAATCGTATTACTAACAATTGGTAAGCTACTCCAATTCGGAAACGAAGTCTTCGGCGAGTTCGTCAGCAAGTTCGCTTCCGGTAACAGTCGTTGGAAATATGACCCACATTTATATACGAATCCGACTGAATAGGGTCCAGAACGGTATGATACGTGTTCTGGACTGAATACAGACGATCACATTGCCAACAACTGTTAGTGGTTGATATTTTGTCGTCAAGCGTGACTTCAAGCGCGGACCCACACCTCATACCGAGTGAAGAACACCGATCAAAAGGCTACCCAGACAGTGTGACTGTTGTCACTTTCGGTCGAGTGCTTCGACGATAAGCGTCGGCGATCGAATTCTCTCTCACACCCCACCGTGTCGAATGTTTTTGACTGAATAGAGAGGGTCACCTGTTGGGTAGCACCGTACTTTGCTGTTGAGTGACACCCCACTGTGTCGAGTGTTCTGACTCACACGTACAGGTGTATTGTTGGATTACGTGAACGATCGCTCCGGCGTGAGCGGTACGAGATGGTCTCTCTAGTCCCACCCGTTGATTGCCGACGACGCGTTGACGTAGGCCTCGACATATTCGTGGCACGGCTCTGGTGCAGACTGGAAGGTTTGAAACGCATCGTGCTGATCGTCGGCCGAGACATCGCAAGCGATCGCATCGACAACGTATCCGTTTGCGAGGTAGTGCTTCGAGTCAACGCCGTCCACGTCCGAGGTGTCGTAGATGTGCTCGAAGGCTCCGAGTGATTCGACGATCTCGACCTCGAGGCCGAGTTCGTCTTGGGCGATCCGATCGACGGCCTCGCGTCGCGTCTCGCCCTTCAGTACACGACCGCCCGGCACGAACCAGTAGCCCTTCGCCGGTTCGTTCATCCGGCGGCCAAGCAACAGGCCTCCCTCGTATTTGACGAGGAGATCGACGGAGACAATCGGGACGTTTGCGACGATCGTCCGCCAGTCGTCGGCTTGAATCCACTCGTCGCTCATGCTGCCCCTCCGTGATACGGACACGATCGTTGTCGGCTGTCGAGGTGGTTCTGGGGTTGGTTCCGGAGAGGCGATCGAATGATCCCTGTGGCGCTCGTGAGGAGGACACGATCGGTTTGCATGGACAGACGTCCGCAGAGACGGCCGTTCAGTGCTTCGGTTCCGCACTTTCGTGTTTGCGGCTGTGGTGACGGTGTGGTAGCAGCGGCACTGTGTGTCCGATCGCACGCAACTGGCTACGTCTGGTCCCTTCACGAGCCGATCGTAACTGCAATCGCGGTCCCCATCTTCCGCCACGGAGGGAATCCTGGCCTATGAGTCAGGTATTGTTTTCGGTTCTTTATAACCGATACGCCTAACACACTCACCTGTGTAGTACGTTTGTATGTCGAACGCAACTACGGAATCGAACGGGCCGGAGACTGTGAAAATTAACCTTCGGCTGACGCAAACCTTGCTTGATCGGGTTGACAACGAATGGCAGGGCCGTGGATTCAACTCCCGGAGTGAATACATCCGGTACGTTCTTCAGGACGCCGTTGAACACTCAACCTTTGACCGCGACGAACTCCTCGCGATCGCACTCGGGGAGCGCGACATTCAGACGGGAGAGACGCATTCCCGTGAGGAAATTCTTGCGGAGTTTGGTCTCGACGACGGAGAGTGACAGATAGCCGAGGAAGATGCGGAGTGGTCATGGGAGTTTACCGGGCGGGCCTACGACGATTTTGCCGGCCTCGATTCATCGACACAGACACAGATAGCGAACAAACTCGACGAAATCTGTTCGTCGCCGTGGTGCGACCCCCCCGACTACGGTGAACCGCCCCAAAACAGTCCGTATCGGAAGATCCGAATCGGTCAATATCGCCTCTCTGTGTCATTCGCGCGCGATAGATGTCTTTTGTCGGTCCACCGGATCAAGCCCCGGAGCGGCGCATACACCGCGGACGACGACTAACACGCGATCGCTCGATGACCGCAGAGAGCGCGTCATCGAGGCGATCTGTGAACAGTTTGCGGAGCCACAGGAGGTGGTAATCAACCGGGGTTCGATCGACGGCTCCTCTCTTGTGGACCTCGACGGCTGGTCGTACATGGTGGCTCATTCAGCTGAAGAGCGATCGCGTCTGTCTTCCGTGCGATCGCCGGTTATTGAGGCGGTGTTACAGGAGTTGGGGTGAGGGCGATCGTCTGGGACGAGTCCGCGGTGATGACCGATGAGTGGTGGTTACAGCGGAAACACGCACTCGATCGCGTGTTCGCTCAGTACGAGGTGTGTCTAGCGTGGTCGATCGCTCCTCATCTGTGTTCCGTGGACAATTGATGTCTTCGATCGATCGTCCGGAGTGGGTCCGTGATGGTGACCGACGACGGCCGATCGCCTCGAAGAAACCCGAGAGGAATCACATAGTCTCCGCCGAGAGATTGAGATTCTCTGGCTCGCAGTATTCGATCGAGTTCCTGCTATAGTTGGCGTGGCAAACGTACTGCCATTTTCACTCTGAGATGATAATTAAAGTACTGTGGCACCGAATACCTCCACATGAGCAGTATCGAGGTTCCCGCTGATGTGTTCGACGCGATCGCTGCCCCACCAGATGAACGCGAACCCATTGTTCGACAGGAACTGGCCGTCTCGCTGTATCGGGAAGGATATTTATCATTTGGAAAGGCACGAGAACTGGCCGGGCTCACAAAGGCTGACTTTCATCGCTTGCTCGGCAAGCGCAACGTCGAACGACACTACACTGACACCGATCTCACGCTCGATATCGAATACGCCCGCGAATGACAGTCGTTTCGAACACCTCCCCGCTGTTGAATCTCGCTTTGATCGGGCGGCTCGCGTTGATCGAAGCACAGTTCGATGAGGTTGTGATTCCTCTGACAGTATGGCACGAGATCCAGGCAGGGGCTGCTGGTGTCGATCAAATTGAATCACTACGGGATCGTGGTGGACTTCGCATTGTATCTCCAGAATCGACGGAACTTCTGACAGAACTTCAGCGAGAGCTCGATGCTGGAGAGGCGGCAGCCCTCGCGTACGCGATCGATACTGACGCCGAACGTATCCTTCTTGACGAACGTGAGGGACGTGCAGCCGCCAGTCGTCACGATGTCCCTGTCACCGGCGTTGTGGGAATTTTGCTCCGGGCGTCCCGGCAAGACGGACTTGACCTCGAATCTGAACTCAACGCATTACGGGACGCGGGATTCTGGATTGCCGATGATCTGTACGAGCGAGCCCTCGCACTCGATCGCGAGTGAGTGTTGCCCACTCGAATCATGTCCTAATCGCATGGCGATTGGTGTACTGCTCGCCTCTATTTAGCGTGGGAAGCGATCAAGATTGATCGATCGCAGCAGCATCGATCGCTCCTCATCTGTGCTCCGTGGACAGTTGGTGTCTTCGGCCGATCGTCCCGGGTGGGTCCGTGATGGTGACCGACGACGACCGATCGATCGATACACCAGACGGTAACGCTACTGCAAATAGTCGGGTCGATCGGTGGTTAGTGTTGGTTTGATCGCGTGGTGTCCCGCGTGGGATGTGCTTTGGTGTGTTTTGGTGTGTGGTTTCGATCGGTGGACAGGGTCAGCCGTGGACGCCAGGTGTCTCTGGGGCGGATCGTGTGGTGTCGTCCGATCGATCTGTTGAGTCGGATTGATCTGTGGCGTCCGATCGACCTGTGGCCTCCGATCGACCTGTAGCGTCTCGAGACGATCGATCGCGTGTCTTCGTTTCCGTGTTTTCCTTCGATCGATCGCCTGTGGTCGTCTGTGAGCGCCCCGTCTCGCCGGGGATTTCGGCGTCGCTCGGGAGGATGATCCGGCGTTCGGTGTAGGAGAGGCCGTTTTTGTGTTCGGTTTTGCGTCTGATCGCGATCCGGTTCTTCGTGAGATCCAACAGGGCGTCGATCGTCCGGGAGACGAGCTTTTTCGCGTAGGTGTCGCTTACGCCGCGTTCCTGTCTGCGGATCCAGTGTTTGAGATCGCTCGCTTTGACGTACTCGCGCACCGACGCGGAGCCGCGCTTCCACGGATTGTCGCCGATCGTCTCGTCCGTCCGCGCTTTCCAGAGTTTGGCGGCGAGTCGGGTCGGGAGTGCAGAGGCGTTCGATCGCAGCATGTCCTCGTCCATCCGGGCCAGCTGTTGGATCGGCAGGAGATCTCCGTAGGTGAGCGTCGTCTGGTGGGGACGGCTGCGATCGAGTGGGTCTGCCTGTTCGGGCAGGCGATAGTACGCGTGGCCGTCGTCTTTGGTGAGTGTTTCGAGGCGATCGCCGAGGACCTCGATCGTGGTCGGATCGACAGTGTCCGTGCGGAGGTGTGCGCCTTTCTCGAGTTCTCTCGACTGGAGTTCCTCGATTCGGGTCTTGTTCGCGTCCGTTTTGCGGGCGATCGCGTCTGTCTTCCGCGCGATCGCCTCGGTCCGGGTGTCCAACTCGGTTGTTGTCTGGGTCTGGGTGGTGAGGCGATCAGTGTGGTTAGAGAGACGATTGTCGTGGTTGGAGAGGTGGTCGGCGTGGTCTGAGAGTTGATCGTCATGTTCAGAGAGGCGATCGTCCTGATCATCTAGGCGGTCCCGAAGGCGATCGTTCTCTGCGTCGAGCGCCTCAACCTCCGTTTCGAGTGTTTCGACGCGGGCGGTGAGATCGTCGATCGTCTCTGTGAGGGCGGCGATCGTTTCCGTGAACTGGGTTTCGGTTGCTTCGAAGTTGGTGGCTCGGGTGGCCGTCGACGGCGATCGGGCGTCCTCAGTCATCCGTCTCCACCTCGATCGCGTGGGTTGGGTCTGGGTGAATTGTAAGGTCGGTCACCCGATCGCAGGCGCGTTCGCGCCACCCGCTGCCGGTCCAGCGCGATTCGATCCGCAGCCAGCCCGCGGTCTCCGGTGTTGTCGTGAACACGATCCGGCGCGGCTGGCCACTCGGTGGCGTGTAGGCGATCGTGAGGTGGTCGATCGAGTCGTCTGGCTGTGTGGCGATCGATAGCCCACTCATTGTGGGACCTCCGATCGATCTGCGCGGGTCGATCGGGTTGTTCGCAGGATGGTCGTGGGCGATCCAGCCGAAACGGTTTCACATGGGTGCGTTGTAGCGTTCATTGCCTGATCCGCAGGCACACCGGTCCGGTGGTGGTGCACCGGGCCACAGAGTTCTGTGACGAGATGTGCTGCTACGTAGATCCTTGTCGTGGACCGTATTAACTCACTAAGTTTTACTAAGTATAACAAAGTATAAGTGACACACATGCGGAGTAAGAAACACTAATGAAACGATCGATCCAAGCGACGGTATGGTCAAATATCAGTTCCAGATTGACGACGACACGTGGGCGGCGTGGAAAGAGACTGTCCCGCGATCGAAAAGCCTCGAAACGCGGATCATCGAACTCATTGAGGCAGACACAGACGGGCGAGTGGTAGACGATGTCGACGCTGATAGCAAGTAAACAACGATCCTAATACGCATAACACTACCAGTACCTGGTATGGTGGAACTGGACGATCGCGATCGATTGGTACTCTCGATTCTTTCTGAAGGACGAGCAAACCCGTATCTGATCCGAGAACGGACTGACTTGGACAAAGGAGCGGTCAACACTGTGCTCGTCCGGTTGGGCCGAGCCGGCTACGTCCGTCAGGTCACTCGTGGGTTATACGAGATTACTGATGCGGGCAGTGCGATCGCTGACGGGGAATCTGACCGCGAATAGGTCCTGTCGCGTGGTACGCTGCGCCGAGGCGATCTCATTGACTGGATCCGGGCGATCGTTCACCAGACAATACTAATCAGTCCTAGGTAATTGGTCTTCAATCCTTAAATTGAGATTTTCGGGTAGTGTGCATGGGAGAGGCAGTCTACTCAACCATCACGTCGTCGTAGGGATGTAGGAGCAAGTCGTTATTGTTGTCACCGGCAACTCCCGCAGGAAGGAAGGGCACGACCGACGGGGATCCCCGAACGGCGGTCAGGCGACCACTAAAAGAGTGGCCGAGTGACTCCGCGGGGCACGGAACTGCGCGGTACGTGGTGGTGCGTTGAGAAGTTGTTTGACCGGGTTCTTATCCCAACGCGGTCGGGATTCCCGTATCTTCAGGTGAGGGAGGAGGTCAAACTTTGAAGAGGGAGAGGAGGGCTTGTTTCACGAGTTTCTCGCCGTCCTCAGTAAGCTCTCCTGTTTGAGTGGTAATGAGTCCACCAGGAGGGATCGTGTGGAGCGCCCATGGCATAAGGTAATTCGTTTCGTCGAAACTGATCCCTGAGAGGTGTTTGTCTTTGAGTTCTGGTGAGTAGTGATCGTAGTCACCGGCGCTTGTCCCGATACACATTACTGTACAGTCAGTGGCGCTAAATGGGTGTTTTTCGTGTGAGAGAATAACGACAGGACGTTGTTCGTGGGCACCAGTTGGGTCAACCGCCCAACAGATTGTCCCTATCGGGTATTTATTCATCCTCTAGCTCGGCAATTTCGGCGTCAAGCTCGTCTTCGTCCACGTCTTCTGTTGGAGTTCCTACGTATTCTTTGTCTTCGAACATTCTCTCCAGTTGGTCGAGGCTGGCGACGTACCGGCGAAGGTCTTCACGGTGTTCGAGCGCGTGGTAGTGGCTGTCCCGAGTTTTCCCGATGTAGCCGTCGTTGTAGAGCCGGGTGAGCGTTGTGGTGACGGTGCCATGGGGGAGTTCGAGGTGGTCTTCGAGTTCTTTGGGTTTGAAGCCGAGTTCGGTGTTGTCGTAGAGGAATGCGATTATGTCGGATTTGGCTGTCCCGGGCGTGAGTTCGACGTCGGGTTCGTGAGTGTCAAGATGAACAGGCATAGTTGTGTCCCAATGTAGCTCTTTGTGTCTTATAGTAATTTCGGTGAGATTCGGGGTCGGTCACATTGGGTAGTGTAACGGTAACACGTTGAAATTGAGAATCGATGCCCAATTACACAGAATCAAGGAGAAAGCCCACGACTTTAGTCGTGGGATTAATCCGACAAAACACTCCACAACCCACGTTCAATAGCAGGCCTGAGTCTCCAATGCCAATCCATACCTTTACGAACCAACATTTCGTAGAATATGGTGATGAAGCGAACCAACCAGTTCAATGTTCGCCCTCGCTCCGAGAAAGAGCGAAAGGTTTTCATTCGCTGGTTGGATGCTTCTGCAAGTCTTTGGAACGAGACAAACTACGCTCGCCGCCAAGCCTTCCTCTCCGACGAAAGCGTCTGGGACGCCGATACCGGCAATCTCGAAGGCAAGTACAAAGGCGTTCTCAGCAGTAGTGTTGCCCAGCAAATCATCCGTAAGAACTCGGAGGCGTGGCGGTCGTTCTTCGGCCTCAACGAGAAGTACCACGCTGGGAAACTCGATGAAAGACCGTCACCGCCGGGGTACTGGGGTAACGAAGAAGATGGGCGAGTGCTACGCACCTACGTCCGTAACGACCAGTACACCATTGAGTACGGGAACCGTTCCCGACTTGAAGTCCCTATTGGTTCCGAGCTCAAAAACGAACTTGAGTTGAACCGGAACCAACGCTTACGAGTTGAGATTGCGGGCGACCCAAAATGGAGTGGTGAGCAGAACCGAGTTGAAATCGTGTACGACGAAACCGCTGAAACCTGCAGGGCTTTCCAACCAGTCACCGTTGATGATTCTCGACTGGATTCACCATTGGCTTCTGAAGAAGCCGCTCTGGATGTTGGTGCGAACAACCTCGTCGCCTGCACGACAACGACCGGCTCTCAATATTTGTACGAAGGACGCACCCTGTTCGGGCAGTTCCGTGAAACCACGGAACAAATCGCACACTACCAGTCACGTCTCGAAGACCAGCGCAAGTCCAGCAAGCGCATCGACCGCTTGTATCGCAAGCGCACGAATCGACGCAACCACGCCCAAGACAGTCTTGTTCGTGACCTCGTTGAATGCTTGCACGAGGAAGGCGTTTCAACGCTGTACGTTGGCGACATCAAGGGTGTCCTCGACACGCATTGGTCGCCTCGTGTGAACGAGAAGACGCACAATTTCTGGGCGTACCGAAGGTTCATCAACCGTCTCGAAGATGTGTGTGAAGAATGCGGCATCACAGTCAACGAGGAATCCGAGGCGTGGACGAGTCAGGAGTGCCCTAACTGTGGCGAGCGAGAGAACACGATTCGCCACGAGGATTCGCTGACGTGCCCGTACGGGTTTGAAGGACACGCCGACTTGGTGGCGTCCGAATCGTTCCTGAGACAGCAGAACAGTGCGGTCGGGGCGATGGCACGCCCTGTGTACCTCAAGTGGAACAAACACGAATGGCGGGAACACCATAACCCGCCCTCCGTTGTGGTGGAGACAACAGCCAACGAGGAATACACAGACCAGAGTACCACATCGGGTGGGAATGTCGCTCTCGGAGAGGCTCAGAACGACTGAGGCTCCCACGAGAGGAATCCCACGACTTCAGTCGTTGGTGGATGTCAACGAGAACTGTAATATATACTCTTCTGCTGCCGGACTCACCATGAGTATGACCGTCCACGATCACCCAGCGGATGCAGGAATACTATTGGACGGACTCACCACACTGCCGGACTTCGTGAGTCACCCGTGGAAGGTCGATCGAGCCGCACAACTGTGCCACGACATCGCGACACGACATGCGCTCCCGATGCCTGCTCCGAGAATGCCATCCGACGAGCTGACGGTTGCGATCGAATACCCGGTTACGCTTGCGGTGTACAATGACGCAGACGATGAGGAGCCGCGATCGGTGCTCGCCACTCGTGCGGACCTCAACGGCGGGATTCGATCGTTGTGTGTGGCTGGACAAAACGCTGGGAATGGGTCTGGTGAAAATGCAAATGCCTGGGGTGAGTCCGGTGGTAACGGTGGCGAGTCTGACGCTCTCGACAAGTCAGCACCGCTCTTCGAACCATGGTACCTCGACACGACGCAGGCTGACGAACCGAGGACGATCGAGTGGCACCCGATGGATTGGTGTCTGGCGATCGAAGGCCTCTCTCGGTTCCAACAGCAGACCGATGCAGCGTGGAAGGCTGATTGGGCCGACCTCGTCATCGAGGAGATCTGCGAACAGCTCGAGGAGCCACAGCCGGTGGTAATTGAGGGGGGTTCGATTAACGGGTACTACCTCGTGGAGCTCGATGGCTGGTCGTACGTGGAGGTGGATCCTGCCGAAGAGCGATCGTTCTCGACGGCCGTTCGATCGCCGGTTATTGAGGCGGTGTTACAGGAGTTGGAGTGAGGGCGATCGTCTGGGGCGAGTCCGCGGTGATGACCGATGAGTGATGGTTACAGCGGAAACACACACTCGACCGCGTGTTCACTCGGTACGAGGTGTGTTTCGTTGGCGTGATCGATCCCTCTTTGTACTCGGTCCGTGGACAGCTGGTGTCTTCGGCCGATCGTCCGGGGTGGGTCCGTGATGGTGACCGACGACGATCGATCGATACACTATACGGTAGCCCTTTGTGCAATCATAAGGTCGATTGAGGTGCATGGTCTGTGAGCAGTTGCAGTTTCGTTTGAGATGTTGTAAGTAGTTGTAGTGGTGGTCTTCCGATCCGAGTGAAGATGGGTACGATTGGATGGTGCCAGTAGTGCGGAGGCCCCTAGCGGTTCCGATCCCATCGACGTTACTTGGTGGCCAATTGACGGTATAGTATTGGGAGGTTGTTCTTCACTTCGTGAACCCGATTCGAAACCGCACCACACGCTACGGCATCGCTCCGTCGTTCGGATGTATCGAGTTCGTAGGGGAGTTCCACACTTATTAGGGACTGATCGGTGTTGGCTTTTAGAACAAAATGGTCTGCTCGATCGTCCCGACTCTGAACAAATATAAGATAGAGTATGATTGATAGTTAGATGAAAAAAGCGATTTAATACAATTACTCAGTACTTACTGACACAAGTACGTATTTATTTTAATCACGTTATAGATCTTATAACCGATGCTACGCCGCTCATAGCCCTGTGACAGATACTGGCGTTGTCCGGAACATAGACTCACATGTACGACACGCCGATCTCCCCTATCCGGTGGTAGTTGCCCGACCTGGTTCCATGGGAGGAACTTCTCGCTGTGGCCGATCGATTAGCGGCCAATCGACCCGTCTGCCGGCGACTGTTGGCTGGGAACTTAGCGTCGATCGATGGCCTGCCGGTTTGTCGGCGATCGGAGCCCGCTTTCGCTTTGCTGGCGATGGTGGTGTCCATGTTCAAACTGGCACTGGCGGTCCTGTCGATCGCAGCGATTTCAGCTTCGGTGGGTTCGGGTTTTCGAAGGCCAGCCGTCAAACTGTGGCGTTGGCTCGTAGTTGGATCGATCATGGATTGGCTTGCCTCCCCGTTGGTGTGAGCGATCGTCGACTCTGTGGTGGCGCCCACCACTGTGTCGTGTCTTTGGGCCATGCTGGGAGGTGCAAGCGGTACGTTCCAGTTGCACACCAGCCAACCCACGTGTCTCGATCTCCTCTCTCCGCAGACCCTCGCTTGCGACTGGGCGGGATGACAGCCTGAGTGTGTCGATGCGGCGGTCAGTGGTCGCATCTCCGCGCAGGGGAGTGTCGACTCAGCGGCCAGCCATCCGCTCTTGGGGAGCACGCCCGCCCGATAGCTCTTGTGGACTGGTTACGCCTCCCTGTGTCGGTGTGTTTCGTCTCGTGGCTTCGACGTAGCTCACTCGGGGCGCTCTCGATCGCCCTCCTTGTGCTCTTTATTTGTGTCTCCGATCGGTGTTCGATTGTGCCTGCAGCCGTAGCGAACACTGGCGGGGTGTGGCGTGGTGATCGCTCTTTGGCGTCGATCGTCGCTTTCAGGTCAGTGGATTTAATTTCCGTTCATTCGAGTCGATCGATGTGGTTTCTCACCCGTTGGTTGGGTGTGCCGTGTGCGTTGTGGGCTATGGTCGGTGATGAGTGGTAGGTGATCGATCGACCCTCGATCAAGCCGAATCAGTGCGCTCTGTGTGTGAGGTTCTTTTTTCGGTTGGCGGGCTCAGTTGTGGTGGGTGTCAAAAGACGGCCCAGATCGTGTGGTGCTCGAGGATCGATTACCGTGGTGCGGTCGGTGTGGTGGTACTGTACTGTACTGTACTGTACTGTACTGTACTGTGGGTCTCACCACGTTGGGTCTGTGCTGTTGGCGTCGGCCCCGCTGTCGATCGCCTGTATCTGCGGTGGTGTGTGTGCTGTGATCTCAGGGCGGGTGACCGGTGGGGTGTCGGCTCGGCGTTCAGTTACCGGCCAGCCAGTGGGTTTGGCAGCGTCCTCTGCGGCGCTGAGACCGATCGAGGGCGCCTGTCGGCGCTGTCACGGCCCGAACGGCTGTTGTCAGTGCGGCGGTCACACGCTGTCGTTGTGTGGCTGTGTGTGGCTGTGTGGGGCTGTATTGGTTGGGCGAGAGCGGGTGCGGTGGTGTTCGATTGGTGGCAACGCAGTGGCCGCACTCGGTCACTTACGTGGTCTGCGCTTGGGTGGGTATTTGCCCCGCCTGGTGTGGTTGGGTGCTGTGGGCGCCGTGTCGGTCCTCCCGTGTGGTGGCCCCTACCTGACGGGTGCTGGTTGGATTCGACCCGATTGCCGGCGGGCACTTGTGGCCGACCGCCCTCTGGTGCAGCTAGCAGTCTCAGGTGGGGTTGGGAGTCTGTGGGTGGGTGTGGCTGTGACCGACTCGCCGGCCGACAAGCGTGGGTTTGGTTGGGCCGATCGGTGTTTGTAATATTAGTAGATACTGACATGCTGTCGTATGAGCCTACTTGGCGGTCGATACTGTTGTCGACACGGTGAGACACGAGCTGAGTTGTATATGCCCGTGACAATCCCGCTCAGTACCGGATACGGGTTTGTCACACTGTGGAGACTGTGTGGCGTTTGTGTCTGTGTTGGTGTGTTCCAGTGTGTGCGGTCGTAGGTTGGGTTCTGACAGGTTCTTGTCTATTCGGCTCGTTCTGCCGGCACTGATGAGACTTTTTGACAAGCGTTGTTCGTTGGCGGTGGGCGTCGACCGCAGCGATCGACGACCGTACCGATAGCGCTTTGGGAGTCCCACTGTGGCTGTGTGGGCGAGTGCATACGCTGGGAGCGTTCTGTGTGTCAGGCTGTGAGGTCTGTGTGTTCGCAGCGTCGTCACGGCGTCGCCAGTCGCAGCAGTATAATGTCAAATTCATTTCATAGGCCCCCGTAAAGTATTTTATCATAACTGTAAAATTTGTTTGTGATGGACCCCAAAACCTCCTCAGACTCAGCCGCAAACCTGAGCAGTCGGAAAGAGTGGTACGAAGCCGTGGCAATTCTCCAGCTAGTCCCTACAGCTGGGTTTATCGCCCTGCTGTTTAAGTTTTACAGTCTACCTCCGCTCGGATCTTACAGTTGGCTCACGGGAGACGGAGTCTCCGGGATTCTCTGGGAACTCGCTCTTCGGCTAGTTTTTGCGCTGATTCCAGCTGTTGTGTTGACATTTATCCTCACAATAGCTATACTTTTGACGTATCGGAAATATCAAGAGGCAGTTCTGCTGGGCAAATATTGGTACCGCGGGACTAAATCGACCCGCTACCCCTCGGCGATCGAGGATCGATCCGAGACGCTAGACTGGCTCATCGCATCGCCCACCGCTGGGGGCCAGGAACACCATGGTGATTTTGATGATTGAACCACCCACTAGCCTAGCTGACCAAGCCCAGTATTATAAGATGGATGTCTCTCAGGTAACAGACAACGACCTCCAAGCCATTGTCAATGGGCAATCGAATCAGGGGCTACGCTGTGACCGCGGCTTCGTTAGCATTATCTTGACTACTGCGGGCTCTGACTCAGTCTCCCTGTACGTGCTCCGACACAACGATACGATCGATGCAGGAAGTATCGTCGACACTTCTGTGGAGCGAGTCGGGCTGGATGACCCATTTAACCAATGGGGCCAGGACTGTCAGGTTACAGGCGCACGCAGGCTTGCTGTCGACCGGATGACCCCAATTATCCCGGCTGCGGCAGCCGACACACAAACACGGCAGGACAAAACCCGATTACAGTTTGCGACCGAAGCGTTGGCAAGCCCGGACGTCCACCGGATTCTCGGGCTGAACATCTATACGTATGAGGGCAGTCTCGATTCGTCGGCTACACCCCCCCACAGGCGGCCACAACCCCCGGACGGATTCCACCGGCTGAATTACAAACTGTTTCACACATTAACACACAAACGATGGGATCACCACGTCGACGAAACCAACAAAGTATACGTTCTGTCGCCGATCGAGCTGATTGATCAGCGCAAGGACTCTGCGTCGACGTCCATCTTACCGACATTTGGAGAGCTTGAGCCGCTTGCACCGACTGTGCAACCGATCCCAGCGGACCCCCAGACCGCAACCTACCAGCTTCGCAATGGCGTCGTCTTCCCAAAGCCGTCGCTACGTGCAGCCATCGATCCGCGCGACCCCCGCACTGGCAGAGCCACGATTGCCGTCGCCGATGACCAGATTCGGGAGTTTATCTCGCTTGGTAAACGAGCCAACATGGATTCTCCCACCAACACTACTGGTAAATATGATCGTGGACACGGCAAAAACAACCGCAGGTACAGCCCGTGACAATGGGGTTTGACTCTGAGTCTGACTCTGAAGTACCCTCTGCATTCCAGTTGCGTGAACACAGCGCCGGCGGGCGGGTGGCCGAACGGTTCAGTGGACCGGGGTTGACGATCGGCCGTCCGTATCGAACCCGCCAGGAGGTCGCCGATCGCACGCTGTCGATCCCCCCGGCCCTGCAGCGCCGACACGTTGCTCATCTCGCCCGGACTGGCGAGGGCAAGACCACCACCGCCCAGATCGCCTGTCTGGACAACGCCCTCGCGACCGAGGGGCTCGATCTCGTCGTCGATCCAAAGGGCGGGTTTGCCGCAGAGCTGTTGCCGATGTACTATCATGCGGACGGTGATCTCTCGGAGGTGGTCGTGTTGGATGCCGCCGAAGCGCTGCCGCGGCTGCCGCTGTTTGATCTGCGGCCGTATCTTTCCTCCGAGGAACTCACGATCAGCCGCGAACGGCTCATCGAGATCGTCGTCGAGGCGGCGATCGACGTGTTTGCGGCCGCCGGCGGCGACGAAGAGGCCTTTGGGGCGGCCGCCCAATCGATTGAACTGCTGCGGTCGGTTGCGACCGCGCTGTTTCGCTCGGGCGTCGATGCGTTTTCGGTGACCGATCTCATCGCCGAACTCCAGAAACTCCGGGATGGAACCTTTTCTGTCAGCGTTGATGACGGGCGGTTCCAGCAACTGTTGGAGGCACAGGCGAGTGACTCCCCAAAGATGCGCTCGGCGCTTGTCAACGGTGCGCTCCGTCGTATCACCCCGTTGGTGCGGACCTCCTTGATGGGCGAAGCCTTTGGGACGGTGCCTACTGACCCTACCGCGCAGGTAAATTGGTATTCGCTGTTGGATAGCGATCGGCTGGTAATCATCGATATGGGCGGGCTCAACAGTGCCCACCGCGAAACGCTTGCGCGGGCGATCGTCACTCGATTTTTCATCGCCGGCCGGCTGCGCCAACGCGACGGCCGCCGAAGCGGTGACAGACCACTGGCAAATCTGTATCTGGATGAAGCCCACACGCTGGGCGACCTCCAGACGCTGTTGGATCTGCTTTCGGAGGGCCGTTCGTTCGACATTTCGGTGTACCTGATGAGCCAGCTGTTAGCGCAGTTCGGTGAGGAGCTTCGCGAACACATCCGCGGGAACATCGGTACGCTCATTGTTGGTCACACCGACACGGCGGCGATCCAGGCGGCCCTAAGCCATCAGTATGCTGAACGGGCGGCCAACCGGATCGCTGCGACGCTGCTGGTTGGTGACTGGCTTGTGCGGACCCGTGCGCCACGGGGGCAAACGCCGTTTGAGCCGTTCGTGGTCGCTGCCCCACAGCTACGGGAGGGCCATCCCGAGTGGGACGAAGCGCCCACACACGAGACCGATTCTGCGTCTGCAGCCGGTTCAACCGAGCGGGCCACAGCGGGGGTTGTCGCCGAGTGTTCGCAGGCGATCCGGGCGTGTCGAACCCGCTCGCTCGAGTACGAGTGGGTCGTTGAAGCGACCGTCAGCAGTACCCACACCGAGCTCTCGGACCCAGAGATCCGCCGTGCGTTCAGCCACACCCTGTGGCTCGAGGAGACCTCGTTGCCCGCCCCGATCGCGTACGATCCTGGGACCGATTCGGTGGTGTGTGCAGATGGGGCCGTCGGCGCTGGGCGTGAGTCTGGGGGGCGGGCAGACACGGATCCAGACACAGACTCAACATCGACCACATCGTCGCCGTCGCTCGAGGCTGATCGATCGCATCCAAAACGGTGGCCCCCGACGTTCGATGGGGTCTGGGCGGCGACCGCAGCCTGCTCACAAGAGACCGCTCCGAGTGAGTATTCGTTGCCGATCGTCGAGATCGGTCTTACGGTTGATCCCTGGGAGGCAAAGACGGCCCCGGTGACGGTTCGACAGCTGATGTTTTTGCGGTTGATCGAGCGCGCACGGCGGCGGGCGATCGACGTCCGTGCGTGGGACATTGTCTCAGACACCATGCTCCCGCTGCGAGAGGCTGCGGGCTGTACTGCGAGCGATGAGGCACTGCTGGAAGAAGCCGGATACATCACCCTCCAGACGGACCTTCGGGGAAAGTATTATCATCTGACCGATGCGGGCCGGGAACTGCTCCGGAAGATTCGCAACGGCCGGGCCCCACCAGAGCCCAAACGCGGTGATTCGAATGAGTCTGCCGCCCACATCAAAGGCGTTGAGACAGCGGTGCGGGCGCTGCAGACGCTGGCGAACGACGGATCGTCACCAATCGATCGTGTCGAGCGGTACTGGTCGCCGCCGGACGCAAACACTCGATTGGACGTGGTCGGGTTGGATGCGACTGAGACTGTAGTGATCGCCGTTGAGGTCGAACGGCCAACGAATGACCTCCGGACGGGCGTGCCCGACGATTACGATGCGATGGCGGCGGTTGATCCGCAGGCCGCGCTGTGGGTGGTCTCGAATCGGAAGCTGGGCCATCGCGTCGTCGAGGTGTTAGTTGGGGATTCAGCGGGCGAGTCGCGGCTGCCGATCGATCCCGCGGCGGTGAAAGCCGAGACCACACCGCTGGATCGGTATGATTTCGAGGCCCCTGGGTGTACCGCGATCCGGACGCTCGGAGCAGTCACGCCGGAACTGTTCGACCAGCTACTTACTGACGCTGGGTAAGTCGCCGATCGGACCTATTTTTATTTGCGACTGCTGTGTGAGTGTCTGGGGTGCCTCGACTCGGCACGTGACACCGGCCACGCCGGAACTGGAGCGGGCATCGACAGGACGGCTCTTTGAACGGCCAGAAGCTCCGATTTGCGGCGGGTTTCGGGCGCTCTCTTCGAATGCTGTTTTTCATCGTTCGAAGCACACGCAAACCAGTCCGCCCCATGAGACTACAACAGAGCCGAGATCTGGGGGGAAGCAAGATCCACTGACGGACAACGAACTTGACGCATTCGAGAACGTGATGAGTCGAGTCTGACCGACACATTTACTAATACACACTACATACACACTTTCATGGAACGAAAGAACATCACGATACGGGAAGATCAGTCCGAATGGGTTAAAAATAAACAGGTCAACCTCTCCCAGCTCGTTCAAGAAGCAATCGACGAAGCAATGGACCCATCAGACTCGGAACTCGCACGGGCGTATCAGGAGAATGCTGTCCACGCCACAGAAGTCAATGAACAATGGAGCCACGTCTCGAACGAGGCAAACAGACAGCTTGGAGAACCACCCCGGGAAATAGAATGAAAGTCAGGAGAGGAGACATCGTCAGGGTTGATTTAGGTGGGAAGCACGATGACGATACTCGCGGAAGCGAGATTTATAAATCACGACGATCCGTTGTCATCCAAAACGATACTGGAAATAAATATTCACCCACAACTATTATCGCTCCTATTTCTAAGGGTCATACGAACTATCCGTTCCACGTCAATCTTCCCGGATCAATGGATGAACTAGGAATGGACTCACATGTCCAACTTGACCAGATACGAACTGTCGATATCAACGGACGCATAACGAACAACTACGGCTTTGTCACTGCTTCACAACTCGAAGAGATTGAGAAAGCACTACGTGTCTCTCTTGGCCTAACAGATTGACACCATGGGCTTGAAATCCACAATCTTAGCTGTTCATAGGCGGTAAGCCCCTTCCTCAAGGAGCCGCCGAAGGTGGCGAGTAGGCAGAGGTAGTTCACTTGACACAAAGATAGCGGAAGCCCACGACTTCAGTCGTGGGTCCAAGCGGTCGGAAGAACTACACAAACTACGCACGACACTTATCCAGTGATTCCCACGTTACTCCGACTCTTCGGCAACCCACCATACCACCGCCCGAGAGCCAACCTTCATTCGGCCCACACTCCCATCTTTATGTAACTCTTGTAACCGATAATATACTGCCTGACGAGTCACTGGCAACTCATCGGCAATCATCTGCGTCGTCAAAACAGGGGTATTAGCATTGCTCAACACACCCAATACCTCGTCGTCGGAAACGACCGATTTGAACTCGCCCCCTGTTTCTCTCTCTCGATCCATAGTGAGCAATCATGCGATCTCCAGCATGTTAACCATTTGCTTCGACGCCAACCGATGTGTTTATAACCATGTATCTCGTAATAAGTGGTAATGGCGCGTTGTGATACGTTTGAAGTGAGACCACGCTCTCACCGAGATACGCTACTTCTCCTCGAACTATTAGACGCGTCAGCAGCCTGTAACAACCAAGTCAACTACGACCGTAGACAAACCCTCTTCGAGACAACAGACAACGCGGACAACCGCGTCTCCGTAAGCAAGTTGAAATCCACGGTCAAACAAGCGGTTACCCAAGAGGAATACCGCCAACAGTATATCCAAATCCTCAGTTCCAGCACGCCCCAGCAACTCGTGCAGAAAAACTGGGAGCCGTGGAAATCATATTTCTCGCTCCTCTCGAAATACCGAGACCCAAACAACTCAACAGTCGCAGATAGGCCAAGTCCACCCGGATACTGGAAAGAAGACGGCAAGCGTACGCCACGTACCGTCATCCGCAACGACCAGTACACTCTCGAACTCGGCGACAGAAGCCGTCTCGAAATCCCTGTGGGGATGGATCTCAAAGAGAAATACGGGCTCGGATACCATGAGCGAGTGCGCTTGGAAGTTGCAGGGAAGCCCCGTTGGACGGGTAAGCAGGGTCGCTTGGAGATCGTGTACGATAGAGACACCGAAACGTTCACTGCATACAGAACCGTCGGCGACGAGGACAACCCTCCACGCCGCCGGGACTCTTATCAACCCAGTTCACTGGCCACTACTAGCAGCGGCGAAGCGGTAGTGGCAGCGGTGGACATCGGTGCAAACAATCTCGCCGCCGTCACGACCACCCAAGGCGACCACCGCCTGTACCACGGACGACCCGCGTTTGACACATTCCACGCTCACACTGTACGAATCGCTGAATTGCAATCCATACTCGGGGACAACGAGTGGTCGAGCAAGCAAATTCGAGATATGTACCATACGCGCGGTGAGCAACGCAACCACGCGATGGATGCTCTCATACGTGACCTCGGCGAATGGCTTGCTGAGAGAGGTGTCACGGAACTCCTCGTCGGTGCGCTGGGTGACGTGCGAAAGAAGCATTGGTCCGCGACGGTGAATGAGAAGACGGACCTGTTCTGGGCGCACAGGCGTTTCCGACGACGGCTCGACGAGGTTCTGGAGTTCGAGTACGATATAACAGTCACCGAGAAGTCAGAAGCAGGGACGTCGTCGATGTGCCCCGCGTGTAGGAGCGACGACGTGCATCGGAGTGGAGACTTGCTTCAATGCCACTCGTGTGGACGTGAGGGGCATTCGGATATCGCAGGGTCGGTGAATTTCCTTCAGAAGCACGCTGCGGAGCGTATAGAGATACAGACGAGTGGGTCGATGGCTCGGCCCGCGGCCACTGGAGAGAACACGAAGGTGGATGGAAGCCAAAATTCGGTACCATGCCTTGAGTGGAACGACCATGCGTGGACGGTAGAACACGATGGTCACTCGACCAAAGAGGCACCCGCAAACCAGAGTACCAGTCACGAGACTGGGAACGTTGCCCCCGGTGTTTCAGACGACTGAATCACGTGCCAGCGGAGGGGAAGCCCACGACTTCAGTCGTGGGAGGAAGTCACGACTTGGGAGTCGGATGAGTCCGACGTCGTTCGCGACCGGCGCGATCGGATCAGTCGAACAGCAGCAAAGCTCATCAAGCACCTCAAACCGTTATGCTACCCTGAACTCACTTTGTGAACCGCCTCGGGGTCAAGCCCCGAGGCTTCTTCCCGTGGTTTAATCAGATACTCCCACCTGACCATCGGCTGGGTGGCCTCGAACGGTCGGGTGGGTCACGGTCGGGCTGTCCACAAGCCCCGATGCCTGCCGTCGCACCTTCCGAACAACGAGAAGGCTGTTGAGAGCAGGCACATTCCAATCGAGTTTCTTCACGCCTTTCACGGCGATATTGACGCTTGCACCACGGTCGCTGTGGTCTTGATGACCACAGTCCTTACATTTGAACCGCTTCTTCCGCCGATTCGCCCGTTCTGCGTGCCCACACAACGGGCACCGCTGGCTCGTCTTGTACGGGTCAATCGAATCCGAGGGGATTCCCTCGAACGCAGCCTTGTACGACGTATAGAACTGGAGAGCGCGGAACGGGAGGTGGTGCAAGCGTCGGTTCATCCGCGTGCCGTAGTCGATACTGTCGCGCATCTCTTTGAGGTCTTCAAAGACGATGCACGGCTTCTCGAACCGCTGACTCCATTCCACGATGTGACGGCTCACTTTGTGGAGTCGGTCGCGGACGAACCGTTTCTCGCGCCCTTTGAGCGTGTCGTGTATGCTGTCCTTCCCCGCGTTCTGGGCGCGCTTCCGCATCGTGAAGTAGCGATGGCGCTCGAACTTGATTTCGGGGAAATCGATGACCAACGTGTCTTCGACACCATCCGCTGAGAGTGCAGTAAGGGCCACGTTGTCCTCGTTCACGTCTACACCGATGACCGTTCGTGAGTCCTGCTTGTCTCGCACAGTACGTTCGGTGTTGCGAATATTGACGTGAAGTTCGGGTTCTCCCCCGCGCCACAGGGCTTCGCTGGTCGTGACTTTCCACTCGTCGCTCATCAGTGCGTTCTTGAGCAAATCAAGGTGGGCGTCACCGCCTTTGAGGATGCCTTTGACGTGGTTGTAGGGTTTTGCGCTGATGCGAAACGCCACTTCGCCATCATCGGTGAGTGAGAGGTTGTAGCCTTCCTTGTAGTTGGCTCGAAGTGGGTACGCGCCATCTTTGATGTGGCTGGGAATGTTGTAGTCGTCGTAGTCGTAATAATTCTCCATCGCTTCCAAGGCTTTGGCGACGATGCGTTGGGTCGTGTTCTTGATGAGGTCGGCCTCGTCTTCGAGGCGAGGAGAAATGTCGTCCCAGTCCACGCCTTCTTTGGCAAGGCGGATGGTTTCGTTGTACACCCAGCGGGCTTCGAGGGTGGCATCTTTGAGCAGACTCTCGTTGTCACTCTGGATGTCGAGTTGGAAGTCCAGCGTCTTCACGAGAGTCGGCTCTTCAGTTGTCATTCTTCGTCTTGTTCGGTAGGCTCTGAGGTGCGAACGACTTTCACGTCCGCGCCACGCCAGCGTTTGGGGACGGTGACGTGGGCGCTGTTCCCGAACGGTTTGACCTCTCCGTCAAGAACTTCTTCGCCGTCGATTTCAAAGCGATTCGCCATACCTGCGTATATCCTTTGGATATACTTGGGTGTATCGGTGTGGTGTGTCCAATATGGGGGAGAAGCGGTCGAATCACACGGTGTATAACGTCAACTATCACTTCGTGTGGTGTCCGAAGTACCGCCACGCGATACTGGAGCCAATCGAGGATTCGTTGGACGAGTGTTTCCAGAAGGTATGCGATGAGTACGGTTATGGCCTACAATCGTTGCATATCTCTCCTGACCACGTACACGTGTTCCTGTCCGCGCATCCGAAACACGCGCCGAGCAAGATTGTACGGACGATTAAGAGCATCACAGCGCGAGAGATGTGGGAGCAACACGAACCGTTTCTGGAACAGTATTTGTGGGGTGGTGGATTCTGGGAGCAGTCATACTATGTCGGGACGGCAGGCACAGTGTCGAGCGAGACGATTGAACAGTATATTGAGCGAACGGAACACGTTTAGCGGAGCTTACGGCCTTCACCCTCGGGGTCAAGCCCCGAGGCACTCAGCCTGTCTCTCCTGTAGATTATTAACCAACAGTCGAACAAATGATCTGCAGGCTGTTGGTTAAAAGTTCTGTTTGCTGACCCAGCGTCCCCGCCTGCAGCCAGATCAGCAAAACCAGTCTTTACTCCGCCAGTTTCTCCAACTTCATGAGGTATGTATCGATTCGCTCAATCACTGCATCGAACGAGAGTTGCTCTGTGACGAGCCGATTCAAAGCTTGCTCCCAGTATGCCCGAACCGCCTCCACGTCGTCCTCGGGCACTCCTTGACCCAGAGCTATCTCCACCTCGTGCGCACGTGCTTTCTCGTGGACGGCAGCGACGATCTCCGCATCGTTGAACGATTCTTGTTCTAATAACCGGTAAATGTCGTAGTAATCTCGGGCCCGCGCCCGCTGAAACAGGCTCCGCAGTTTTTCCACGAAGATTTCTTCGATACTGTACGCCGCAAGGCTGAACGTGGGAACGTCTTCGAACGTGTGCTCGTGATTGACGATCGGGAATACCAGTGGCTCGTTGAACGTGATATCGAGGTCCGTTGTGTTCTTTTGGCCCAACACCGCATCGTACTGAACATCGAACTGTACATACTCAACCGGCTCACCGGCCGCGTGCATATTCCGTCTCTCGAATCGAATCCCAGATTCTGCCTCAATGTCAGCAAGCGCCGATTCCAGTGTCCGCTCGATATCAGGTAGCTGTTCGGTTGCAGTAAAATCGAGGTCTTCAGAGAATCGCCAGATCTCGGGGAAATACAGCTTGCTGAGTGCTGTCCCGCCTTTGAACACGAGAGATTCACCGAGGGGGCTGGTCGCAATAGCGTACAGCACCCACGAGTTCACATAGTGTTTCTTTGCCAACCCCGCCGTCACTCCGTCCTGCCGTGCCAACGCCCGTACTCTCGTCTCAGAAATCACGATCTGTCACCGACCATGGTTGTGATCTCGTCTGCTGGCACATTCACCAGCAATCGGTACTCACTCATATGTCGTCCCTCGTCACCGCGAGTCGGATCCAGCTTTGAATACCCCGCGGTGAACCCAGCAACGAGTTCGTCTCGCTGTTCAAGTTCGATCTCCAAGCGGTCCGCGAGGTACACGATTCGTTTGATCGCGGCCCCATTCCCCTGCCGGCGCAGGTATTCGGTCAGCGTCGCCTGCTCAAAGTCAGCGGCTGCCAGCCCCTTCGCCAGTTCACCGATGCCACCGCAGTACTCCGGATGGTCGGCACAGTCGACGAGGGTCTTTTCGACACTCGCTACGTTCACCTGCTGGGCGTCGATCGCTACCGGGTCGTAGCCGAAGAACTTCTCTTCGGTCACCGTGACGAACGTGTAGGTCACATTGTGAATCTCTCGGGGCGGTACCTGTGCTGTGGTCGCGGCAAACACTGTCAGTGGGACCTGTTCTGTCAACCCGTGGTAGTTGAGGGCGGTCCAGTAGGCGATGTACATCGGGTCGACAAGATGGGCGGCGATCACGAACTCGTGTTCGGTGTACTCGCCGGTCTCACCCGCGGCCAGTGGCACGATGAGGTAGGTCCCGCTTTTCAATCGGTCAAGCCACCGCTTGTGCACGAGGTTGTTCGCAATTTTCTTTGCGTTGTCGTACGGGACATCGATGGCCGTCTGGATGTCGTCGATTGTAATAATGGTCTGGTTCTGACTTGCGAGCCGGGTTAGTGCGAGAGCTTCCCGCCGTGACAATCCCTGTTTTATACTTTTTATTGATTTCGTATCCATTACTAGTACTAAATCACTATAGAGTATAACAACTTACTTGATGAAAAAGCTATCTACCGGGACGGGGAAAAATCCGGTCAAAAGAGGTTTCGCCGCCGATCCCTGCGGACAACTGCTTCGATGCTTCCGAAGAAATTTAGGGAGGGTTTTGCGCTGTGTTCACCGCGTCGAACGACCCAGTCATCACGGCTCGACGCCAGAGTTTCAAAACTGCTCGTGCCACTAACATCGGCTCTGTGACGGCGATACAGGAATTGACGGCCGACGCAGAATCTGCATCAGGAGGCTCGTGGAAATGGATCTCGTCTGAGTGGGTGTTTGGATGCCGATCAAATCGCCAATTGTGGTTGTTCTCGTCGGTGTAATGGAACTTGTAGGCCCCAGAAGTGTACCACGTCACGTCAAGTCGACACCAGTCGGCGTTGATACCCGTCGAAAAGTGAATACGTAACTCCCGTCTGGAGAGTGGGTCGTTCCAAGCGTATTTTTTGACTAGTGGTTCCGCCTTGAGAACCAGATCTCGAATGTCGGCCATCACGTCGATATCAGGCGTTCCGATATCCCCTTCGAGTTCTGCTTCGGGAATCCCGATGGTCTCCGAATGCGGCATTCTCATCGCTCACGCTGTTTCCGACAGGTTGGGGCGATCGGCATTGGCGTTGGAACTCGACTCTGCAAACGCGCCACGGCCGGTATTCGACGTGTCTGCTCCGCTACGGTCGCTTCCCGCATCTGGATCGAACTCATAGAGTGCTAACGCCGCCTTCGCGATATCTAGATCCTCCGCAAGTGACCGCCACTCAGTGACCGCCTTCCACGCTTTCTCTGCGTCCCCGTCCTCGATTTGGATCGCAAGATCGTCGGGATCCGTCGCATCGAATCGATCCTGAAACTTGTTGATGTCTGTTCGAAGCCGCCTGAGCCCCCTGATAAGGTCCTCTCTAGAGAGTTCTCGATGGAGTTCGACGATCCGCCTCATTGCGACTGTCTGGCGGGATCGCTTATATTGGATTCCCTGGGTTGTCTCCACTGCCTCGGCGTGGCCGGTCTGTACCAGCCGCTTGAGGTGGGTTCGAGCGGTGGGTTCGCTCACTCTCGCCCGGTCACCGATTTCACCGGCGTACTGTGGTGTTGACGTAGCTCGAAGAATCGCTTGTACCCGCTCGAAGGGCGTGGTCTCGGCTTTCCACTCTTTGCGTACTGCCTCGTTGACGTCTCCTTCCCAGTGCTCACGAGCGTCATCAGCCATAGAAGATCATAGTGGGCTTTGAATAAAAATGCTTTCTTTGCGAATATCTATATTTGTTGTGGACCAACGCCAAATCAGTGACCGCCTCTTTCCGATCAGTTGTTGGTAATCCGATTTTGTTATTCTACCTTGATTTTTTATCTGGAGAGACTGTCATGGTGGTGTCTCACCTGTGGTGGCACGATCGCCGTCACCGTTGGCTCGAGAAGACACAGCCAGTGGTGCTGCGTTTTGCCATCTGAGATTGTGGCGACCCGACAACTGCATCGGGCTGTTCTCTCCTCGGGAGTCGGTGAGTTGATCGGCGCCGGCACACAGTCAGGACACCACCACCGAGTCAGTTGCCACCGTAGTGGTTCGGCCATTCGAGACGCCTCAACTGTGATCTCGTCGCCGTCTCTTATTTTCCGCGTGCACTTTTTGCACTGAAGTTCGAGCGTGTGCTCGCCCACCGGAACGCCAGCCAGCACTTGTTCGAGCGTGGCGATGACGGCATGCGCACCACTGTGCTCACAGTTACTGGTTCGATCGGGATCCGTCTCACGTGGCCCCATCATCGATCACCGCCATCGGTTGCGATCGTACTGGGATACACCTCTACGGGCACGGCGGCGTGTTCGCCCGTTGTGTTCCCGACGAACGCCCCAAGCGAGCCGGCCCACGCTGGGGTGGGATCGCGGCCGACCGCTTGGGTGAACAATCGGGCCCAGATCGGACCCGCATCGAGGCGATCGCTGTCTTGGGGGGCGACTTCGAACAACGCCGTGCTGCAGACGACGACGGTCAGCCGCTTCGATCGGGAGATGGCGACAAGCAATCGTCGGGGGTTGAGGATGAAGCGGTCTTCGTGGCGGGCAAACTGTGGGTCCGACACCGTCGCCGACACCGCGATGATGTCGCGCTCGCCGCCTTGGTACTTCTCGACGGTGTTGGCGGTCACCGCCTCAGCGAGGACGGTGTTGAGCACGCCCCGCTGGGCGTTGTGTGGACTCACGACCCCGACGGTCGGGTGTGGCTCTGTTCCTGTCGTTTTTGTGGGACGTGTCGTTGGGTGGGTGGCTGGTCGGTCAGCGGTGGCGGTCGGGCCCTCGCCGAGGGGTCTGTCTGTCCCCCCGTCAGAACGAGCGGTCGGCGCCTGCTCGATCGCCTCCATGAGCGCCGCAATCACCACCGTCTCGATCGGATTCACCATGGTGTGTTCGCGGTCGGCATAACAGACGAACACGAGCGAGGCACCGGCCTCAAAAACGGCGTTGAGCCCCGCCGTCGGGGCCGTGATGTGGTGGGTTGGGATGGGTCGTGACTCGGCGGCGGTCAGTGTGAGGCCATCCTTTTCGTATTGAAACTGGGTGAGTAGGGTGGCCAGTTCCGCGTCGAACCGATAGGATTCGGTGAGCTGTTCGATCCGCAGTGGGGCGGCTGCAGGCTGTGGCTCGTCGGGCTCGTTGGCTGTCATTGAGGGCCCTCCGTGGTGGTGTCGATTCCAAACTGCGACAACACGCTTTGGGTGGGCGTGCCCGCTCCTGTGGTCAACGTGTCGGACGCGGTGGCTGCAGCGAGTTGTTGGACGTACGCCAATGCGGAGTGGTACGCCCCGGTTTCTGTCAGCGGCCGGCGGCGTGTCTCGGCCCACTCGACGGTCGAGACAGTCGCCAGTTGGCGGTGATCGCCGACAAGCAGCGTTTGCCCGTCGGGTGCGAGCGCGCTCGTGGCCACCAACAGCTGGGGGATCGTCAGCATGCTGGCTTCATCGAGACAGACGACATCGGCCAGCCCGGGCGGATACCGCATCGCGGCGGGGGCGGTGGTGCCCTCGATCGCTGGCGTGGCCTTCGCGAGGAGCCCAAGAATGTGATACACCGTCGGTGGCGTTGCAAAGACCAGTTGCGGTGTCGGCGCCTCCTCGGGTGTGGGCGCTAGGGTTTCGATCGTTTCGGCGCCGGCGTCGCTGTGGTAGGCGGCATACGTCACTGCAACCTGTGTCGCCGTCGTGTCCGCCCGTGGGGTGTCCGGCGGGATTGGGGTGGGGGTGACCCGAAGTAGCTCGAGCTCGCTGAGGCCCGTCCAGTCGGTCCGCCAGTCATCGAGACACCCAACCACCCCGGCGAGGACGGCATCGACCGCTTCGTGTGAGGGCGCGACCACAAGTCCCGTAAACGGGCGATCTTGGCGGGTGTGTGCGTACGCCCGCGCCAGCAGGGCCGGGGCGATCGCCCCGCTTGTTTTACCCGTCCCCGGCGGGCCTTGCAGCGGTACAAGGGGGCGCTCGAGCGCCGTAATGAAGCGCTGTTGGGCGGCGTTGGGCGTCAGACAGGCGTCGCTTGCTGCCAGTTGCGCACAGAACCGTTCCACGCCGGCTCGAATGGATTCTTCGAGTGGCCGTGGCTGTGGCTGGCCACGGCTGTAGGTCGCCTGCAGCTGGTGGTAGCCAACGTTGTGGGTGACCGTTTCTGGCCGCAGGGCCCGATCGGCTTTGGGCGCACTGAAGGCATCGACCATCGGGTCAAGACAGTATCGCTCGCCGGGTTCGATCCACACCGGCCACCGGCCCGCGACGTAGCCCTCGCGTTCGGCCGGCGGCGTGTCCGGATCGGTGAGGTTACTGCCCGTTGGACACTGCCAGCCACAGTGATCGACCCGAAAGCGGCTCCCGTAGCGCCGAAACCGGTGTGGCAGGGCTGTCAGGACGATCGTGCCCGTGGTTCCATCGAGCTCGGAGACAAACACCGGCGGGGAATGCTTTGTGTCCGCTGGCTCGTCAACGGCCGGTTCAACCCGTGGCTGGCCGGCGACCGCGGTGATGGCAGTAGCAGCCTCAGGGTCGGTGGATTTCAGTGGGGTCAACAGCCGCCAACTGCCGCCGCTTGTCCCCTCCGTTGCGCGTAGCCGCGCTTGCTGGGCGACACGAGCCGCGGTGTTTGGGTCTGCGAACAACGCCTCGTAGGCGAACTCGGCGGTGATCCTCAATGTGCCGTCGTCTGCCAGCGTGTAGTCGGTACACCGGATCGGCATCGAGCGCCCACTGCGAGCGCGTTCGCGAAGCGACCCACGGTAGTGTTCGATCGTCGCCTCGCGGGCGGCCCCATACTCCATTCGCAGGTCATCTCGTGCGGCGCCCGGCAGCGTCCGCACCGGCAGTTCAAATTGGTCGAGGCGGGTCACATCGATCGGTTCCTTCCGCTGGTAGGCGTCTTTGTACGGGATCGCTTCGACGAGTCGTTGGAGGCTTTTACTGAGTCGTTCGGCGAGATACGCCACGTCGTCGGGTTGGATGGCCTCTGTGGCGGCGTCGGTCCGATCGTAAAACCGTCTGATCTCCTGACGATACAACGGCTGATGCTCCTCGTCGACGGCCCACTCGTCGACACTCTCTGGGTGCAAGCGAGGGGTGTCCTCGCCGGGGCGTTTCGGGACGGCCGCCCAGAGGTACTCGATCGGGAACTGCCCGCCGCTGCGTTTGCGGATGCGATACCACCCATCGGGGGTCGCATTGGGACGGTCGAGGGCTTCGGCGGTTGGGCCCTCGGCGAGGGGCCCCCGCGCCAGATGCAGGCGAATCCCCGGATCGGGATCGGCGCTGAGATACGGGACCGCATCGCTGAGAAACTGCTCGCCGAAAATCTCTCGTAGCAGCGGGCTGTCAGGGCGGCCATCGAGGGGATCAAGACTGTTGATCGTCCAGGTGGTATCGAACTGTTCGACGACACTCACCAAGCCCTGCGACGGCGACTGCAATGCGAACTGCTCGTTGAGGATGGGTTGGACGGCGGTCACCATCGACTGGTCGGGGTCGGTGTGGCCGTCTTCGTGGAGACTACACAGCGCTCGCAACGCGCGAGCGCGATCGAGCGTGTCGCGGTGGCGTTCAAGGGCCTCGATGAGCGCTTCGAGTTCGTGGTCGCTGAAGGTATACCCGTGGATGACCGCCTGTTCGGGGTCGCCGAGGGCGGTTGCGACCGTTTCGATCGCCCCAAACAGCTCTCGCAGAAATCGGTTGAGGAGGCGCTTTTCGACGGTAGCGGCGATGGTGGGGTCGTCGGGCACCGCCTCGATTACCTCCCCGATCGTAATCTGTTCGTCGTATGCGTCGGCTGTGACGGTCGCACCAAGGGCACCGATCCGATCGATGGTGGCCTCCGGTCGGACGAACAGCGAGACGTGAATTAATTCGCCCGGTTCGGCTGTCTCGAGATTGCCCCACCCAGCACAGCGATCGTCCGGCAGCGGCACCCAGTCGTTGCCGGGGATCGCCGGTGGCGTCCGATACTCGGGGTAGTCGGGTTCGATCTTGCCGTACAGTGCTTGCGCCCGCAGGACGAGTTCGTATATTGGCATGGGCAGGGCCTTTTCGAGGGTGCGCTTTTGCGGAGGGTCGATCGGGAGCTGTGGGGGCTCAGCAGTTGGGGTCGTCTCTCGTTGTGGTGCACAGAGGGTTGCCACGTCATGGAGACTGTCGAGGCCCACCTCCTGCAGTGTGCGTTGGGTGCTCATATCCAGTCCCAACAGGGCAAGACTCTGGGGCTCCCGTGGGTTTTCAACCGCCCGTGTTGCACACGCTTCGCGGTACGCACAGTTGTTACAGACCTGATCGAGCGCAAACGGGAGCGCCTGGAGATCGCTGGTGAGGGCTGTGTCGACGGGGCCGTCCTCAGCTAGTAGTTGGGTGACAAACAGCTCCCACTCCGATCGGCGGAAGGTCGGCAGGGCAAACGGCGACTGTGGAGGGGTGTTTTTGCTGCCTTGGGCTTGGGTTAGGACACTCGCTTCGATGCGACAGTCGATATCGCTGGGCCCCTCGGCGAGGGTCTGTTCTAACAGGGCACAGTAGGTCGCGACTTGGACCCGATGGGCCGGCTGTTCGTCGTGGGCGCTTTTGCAGTCGATGACCCGGGCGACGACGGCGGCCTCAATGTCGGTGTCGTCGGAGTTCGTGTGTGGTGTTGTGTCGGCGGGCGCGATCGCAATACAGTCTGCGTCGCCGTAGACGGGTTGCTCGCCGAGGGTCCCCCCAAGTGGGGCCTGATACAAGAGGGTGTATGGGGTGTCGTCGTCGGGTGTGGGGTGGGTGGCTGCGTGTTCGATCGCCGCCGTGAGTTGGGCAGTGCGATCGCTTACGGTGGCCGCCCATGTCTCGTCGATCGGGATGTCCGGCACGCCCGCTTTCGTTTGGTCCTCGAGGTCTGGGGCGATCACGTGGGCGGCATCGGCGGCGAGCCACTCCAGTTGCTCGGCTTCGAACTCGTGGCCTTTGCCCAGTAAGGCGATGTTCATCACCCCGAAGGCCTCCCGCCAGTCTCGAGCATTGGGTTCGTCGCCCGGCTCGACGCGTTGTTTGAGGTAGCGTGGGCACCGATCGTGTTCGACGAACTGGGCGATCCCGCTCGGTTCCAGCGGTGGGGTTGCGTTAGGGGCCGTCATCGATCGTCCCCCTCGTGGTGTGGACTCGTTGGTGTGGGGCAGTCGTGGAGGGCGAGTCGCTCTGGGAGGCCGGTGGCGCCACACACCAAGCATCGACACAATGGGGTTGTCGGTTGGTCGGCTGGCTGTTCAACAGACTCTTTGGAGTTGGCGTCTGAGAGTTGCATGCTTCGTTGTCCAACGAAGCGCGGTCGGGCGTGTTGCCGCACGCTTCGGCCATCTTTCAGCCGGTGTCCCGCGCTTCTCAGTTACATCTACACAGCGCCAGCCTAATAAAAGTTTACACATGAGCAAACGTTTTCATATGCGCTAATGTACACGCAACTGAGAACGGTACATGAAAGTACAATATGTGCGAATAGAAAATAAAGATGGCCCGAACAAGGGCGCTCCTGACTGAGCGCGATCGAGAGTTGCTTGCCGATGAAGAGGGTGGGAACCGTCGCTATCAGGCTATCTCGGAGATTCGCTCTCGGATTAACGAGGAACTGTCGACTGATGTGGCAGTCCTCAAAGAAACTCACCCTGAACTCCTCAAGGAACTTCGAGAGGTCGTGTGTGACGAGGAATAATTCCTAGAGAAGTGTCGGATGAATCTCAGCGTGGAGAAGCATATCCCTTGCCAGAAGGGGAATGTGTACCATGATAGTGTGAAATCTGAACTGAGGAGATCTTTCCAACAACGGCTAGTGAAGTCCTCACATTTGCCGACCAAAATCCTGACCCGTTGACTTCCGAGATCACGCAATTCCTGGCTAATAAAAAAGCGGTGAGTGGGTACGACATGAACGAGAAGGAACCTAACGTTCCTGATAAGTCAGCGCCGCTCCTCGAACCGTAGTACTTCGACACGACGTAAGCGGACGAGCCACGGGCGATCGAGTGGCAACCAAGTGATTGGTTTCTGGCGATCGAAGGACTTGCTCGGTTCCAACAGCAGACCGATGCGGCGTGGAAGGCTGACTGGGCCGAGCTCGTCATCGAAGCGATCTGTGAACAGTTCGAGGAGCCACTGCCGGTGGTGGTTGAGGGGGTTCGATTAACGGGTACTATCTTGTGGACCTCGACGGCTGGTCGTACGTGGAGGCTAATTCATCTGAGGAGCGATCGTTCTCGACGGCCGTTCGATCGCCGGTTGTTGAGGCGGTGTTACAGAAGTTGGAGTGAGGGCGATCGGCTGTGAGCGATCTATCGATCGAGAAAAATAGAGGCCCTCTACTAGTGCCGCTTCAGCCGTGATTTGCTAGATTCCTGCGATACAGAGTCTCTCGGTTGATTCTAACAGTTCAGACTTGATGCGGCAGTAGTAGCTTCTTTGTCGGTGAATATAAATACTCGAGATGAAAGGGTAGATACGAAAATGAATAAAAAAATAACGTTCTTTCATAAGTATGATGATGGGGGTCATGATATGGCTGCAATGGAACCACTTGCAGAGGTGGCCTCGCGTGAAGGTTTTGAAATAGAATTTTCAACAGACTATTCTGAACCATCGGAAATTGGGGTATATGCTAGAAATCCAGCCAAAATTAAATCAGATCTGTCTGTAATTATGTTTCATGGTATTGATGACGGTTATAGAAACGCGTATTGGAGAAATCACGATTGGTCGAAGTTTGATATAGGATTACTCCCTGGAAATGTATCGGTTAAAAATTGGAAAAAACAGTCCTACTACCCATTAGCACATCCAAAAATCGGTGTATTTACCACTGGTTGGCCGAAGACTGATAGAATTTATTCAAAACAATTTCAGTCAGAAATTATGAATTTAGTTGAAGAAATCGGTATTAAATCCAACAAAACCATTTTGTATGCTCCAACAAGCGAGGACCATGGAAAAATCCATGATTTCATAACAAACTGCGAGCATGTAGCTGATAAGATGTTGATCAAACATGCTCCATATGAAAAATTAAAATATGCGGAAGGCTATGAAGATCTTAACGAATTGTATGAAGGATACCAAACAAGGGAGGATATCTTCATATTTGACCCCAAGGAAGATATTATGAAGTGCCTTGGGGTAGCAGATATCGTGGTTTCAGATCAATCGAGTGTTTTAAATGAATCTATTTTAACAGATACGATACCTGTTTCAGTAGTTGACTGGCCAATACGGTCGGGTGGAACAGCTGGTAATAAAGGATACCAAATGGACTTCGTTAAAAAAGTAGTTCTGTCTGATCTGAGTGATAAAATAAAAAATATATATGAGAATATGGGATATTTAAAAAGAAATATTAAAAAAGAACGTAAACAACATTACAGCCACTTAGGAAATAGTTCGAATCTCACCATTGATTTAATAAGTTCATTAGCCAAAAACGAACAGCCGCCAGTTTATCCGGTAGATCCGGAGCTTTCTTTTGCCGCCCGTAGTTATGGATCCGTATGCCTGAAGATTGGGGATACACGAGATTTGTTGATTCAACGCCTTCCAAGCAGTGTGAAAAGAATATTGAAAATAATTAAATTTAATAGGCTAGATAAAAGAGCAAGAAATAAGATTAGAAAAATAGAACAGAAATTTCTATATTGATTGTTTCAAAAAATATCAAACCACACTAAGTAATTTGATGAAATTCGAAAAAGCATGTCATTATTACAATCATTATTGCTAATATCGCTACCGATTACGATAGTTGTAATAGCTGAAATTGTCACAAAACCAGTGGTAACTCGTTTATCAAATCACGTATTATTTGAAGAATTTCCAAAAATATCAAAGTCTGATATTGCTAAATTTAGCAGCTTTGACCCTGATCTAGGATGGGAAAGACAACCTAACGAAACTAGAAAAAAAGATACAGGGCATCAGAAGCCAGATAATCCAGATAGTGATAAAGTGGTATACTCAACTGACTCATACGGAAGCCGAGTGTGCGAAGTGCCTAGAAAAGATGATGAATTTAGCATTACTACCTATGGAGACTCCTATTGTTTTTGTCGCGAAGTGAATGATAATGAAACAATACAACACTACACTTCGGAGTTACTCAATGTGCATGTTAGTAACTACGGCGTTGGAAATTATGGGCTAGATCAGTCCTTATTTAGAATGAAAAAACGGTTTGAAAATGATCCTGCTGATTATATAGTCATAATTTTTTCTGATGTTAACTCGATCGAACGAACCCTCAGTCTGTGGAAACACTACTATGAGTTTGGAAATACCTTTGCAATAAAACCTAGATATAAATTAAATAAGTATGGGCTTGAGATTGTGCCTACTCCCATTGAAAAAAAAGAAGATATTCTAAATATATCAAAATATAAAAAATATCTCCGTGAAAACGATTACCATTATAATAATTGGTTTTTGCAATACTATCAAAGAAGACCTCATCTTACGTATTGGTTTAGAAATATATACAACGCACCACATATGCTGTTTTCTGTCTCGCATTACATTGCGGAGCATACTTCTATGTTATCTCCTATTTCAAACGCTACAGGTAAATATAAAAATATTTTATATGATAAAAAAAGGGAACAATTCTTAAATAATAAAAGAGAATATCAAAAGCGCATAAAGAAGGAATTCAATGACCTATTTAGTGAAATTATAGCAGAATTTGCAATGTATGCAAATTCGAAGGGAGCTACACCTGTCTTACTTCCAGTCCGTCATTACAGTGTATATAATGAGGGATATGATCCACTAGATAAAGAATTAAAGGATAATATTAGGCAAAACAATCCAACATTGAATATCATAGACTCTAGAGAATATATTTGGAAGCAAGTAGAGAATCCACAAGATTTGTATGTGTCTCAAGACCGTCTGGGTGGTCATCCATCTCCTCACCACAACCGACTTATTGCTAAGCAACTCGCAAATTTTATTGAGAAAGATAACAACTAATTGGATGTATATTCAACCTGAACTTGCTTATATTGCCGCTTACATCTTGGACTTTCTGGGCAAAATTTAGAAGGATTAATACTCATAGCCGAGAAACAAACAAATTGAGCAGTCGGCTTAGATCGCTTCCTCTCAACGATGTAAAATATCTCTTCGATCGCCACTGTTTAGATAACCTCCTCGACTGGTGTTCGTCCATTGAGAGCCTGATGTGGTCGCTGAAGTTATAGTATTGTACGGCCGTGGTGAATCGCCAGACTTAGCTTAATTTCATGGATTTAAAGACTGCTTGATGTTGTGAACCGTACACATCAGGACAAGCTCCCGAAATTCACCGTACCAGGTTCGCGCACGCTCGGCGTAGTCCCTAGCGTAACTTTTGAAGGAATCCACTGAGGTGATTGTCTATCCAAGAGGCTGCGAAGCTTAGTCGAGCTGTGAGTTGTTCGAAGAGCCGAGTGAGGAGAGCGCGGTATTCTGCCGCGCTCTCCACAATCAGCGGAGATGCTTCCCATTTCAAACTCTTCCAGACCTGCTCAATTGGATTGAGATCCGGCGAACCGACTGGAAGAAACACGAGATCGATACCCAGTTGATGTGCTCGTCTACGCGTGTGTTCGCACACGTGCGACGAGAAGTTATCCAAGACGAGCAGAATCCGCTTGCCGGGATTCTGCTCGCGTATCTCTTCAAGACATCCACAGATCTGTTCCTTTGTTTGACTCGTCGGAAACTGAATCACACTCTTGCCAGAGAGTGCATAGAACCCGACCGCTGGTGAAGTTGGACGAACCAGCGGTCGGGTGATATGTGGGTCATCTACAGTGTAGAGTCGCTGTGAATTGTCCCAAGGTTGTGGATGGGTAGCGTCGAGAAATCCCAAGACGGTACCACCGTCCGTACAGATTTCTTTGTCTACGATCCATCCCTCTTCAGAATCATCAGAACGTTTGTTGTGCGGTGTTTGGTCCTCGTCGAACGCGTCGCTGACGCGTTCGTCGAGAATCTCTTCTGCGTTTTCTGGCCGTGATGGACGCTTTGTCCGAGGAATTGCGTATGAGAGACCGAGTTTTGTGAGGAACGTTGAAAGGTAGACTGGATGGAACTCGACATCAAATTTTTCGTTGATAAGATGCTGTATTTCCTGTTTCTTCCACGGTTGGCCGTCACGGAGAAGTTCGAGTAACTGCTCTTGTTGTTGCTCATCGAGCTTCGGGGGCCTGCCGCCCCCGAAGTTCGGCATGAGAAGTCCGAGACCACCCTTGTTCCACCGTCGAGCCCAGCGTGTTCCCGTAGCGGAGGACCTGCCGACGTCGTCGGCAGCGTCCTCCAATGTCGCTCCTTTGTAGACTCGTTTGAGAAAGATGAGCCGCTCAGTGAGCTTTTGATCAGTAGACTCAGAGAGGAGTCGGTTGAGATCATCCTCACTGAGGTGATGGATGATCTCTTTGCGGCGACCTCCAGACATACACTCACAACAGACTCAAGCTTCATAACTTTCCCTAACCACTAAGCGCCGACGAGGACCTCATAGATGTCCTTAGCAGTAATTTCAGCGTTATTGGCTAAGGAAAGTGGAACTTCCTCGTCAAGGCGGTTGACGAGAAAGTTAAGAAGCTGGTCCTCGTGAATCACACTGTCTGCTTGCGGGGTCGTAGACACACCTTGAGCAAGCAGACGTTCTAACTAAGCGGCTTTGTGAAGTACTGAGACTATTCTGCAACTTCTATTTGGGACGATGGCGGTGGCTATGTTCATCGGATTGGATCGTTATCTAAACACACCCTGTTTACTTTTGGAGCCCATTGGTACAAATATGACCATTCCCACTTATCACGTTCGTTATCTCCGATCAAATTATTCGAATTATATCGTTCTGTGGCAAAACAACGACTGAGATATGGGTCCCCATCTTTCTCGTTAAATACAGCTAATTCTATGGTACCAGAGAAATTTGAAAAGGAAAACAATGGGAATTTTAAACCGGATCAGGATCGGCTCCGGCAACTCGGCTACCTTCAGTAATCCAGCGAACGGTCAAGTTGTGATAGCCTTCAGTCCGTCATGAGTGTTTATTGATCGGATGATTCAAAAATACACGACTGAAATAAACCAATTGGAAACGTTTCAACAGATTCGACACCTATATTTAATAAGACGCTACCAAATTACCCATGACCTATTTTCCTAAGCTACAAAACACGCTACAACATCGGGGTATTGTTCCGACACTCAGACATTCAGTTCGTTTCGTACTGCAGAAACCAGGCTATACTGTTCTTTCAAGTATCTTATCTCCTGAGACTCATGAAAAGCTCATAGCAGCTCCTGTTTTGGGGTATTGGCCACAACTTGACGAACCTCGGTCGTTCAGCGAAAAAATAATCGTGCGTAAACTCTCTAACGAGAGAACTAAACTATTCTCGAAAGTATCCGATAAGTACGCAGTTCGCGAGTACGTTGAAAAAATGGTTGGTGCAAACCCATTGACGGAACTATATTTTGTTGGAGATGACCCTGATAAGATATTATTTGAGGAACTACCCAATAAATTCGTCGTTAAAGCAACGCACGGAAGCGGAATGGCTGTCGTGGTGAATGACAAAGAAAAACAAGATTTTGATTCGATCAGATCTGAATGCAAATCCTGGCTTGAGACATCATATGGGAAGATATCAAGAGAGTACTGGTATGAAGCAATTTCGCCCCAAATCGTCATTGAAGAACATGTCGATGATCCAAAACATAATGTGCCCCCGGATTTCAAATTTTATGTCTTCAACGGTCGGGTTGAATTCGTACACGTAGATTTCAATCGTTTTTCCGGTAATCGATCGCGCAGGTTTTTTGATAAAGAGTGGGAAGCCTACGACTTTAGATTAGACTATCCACTGGGCCCAGTAATTGATGAGCCTGACCGCCTAGACGAGATGATAGATATTGCTGAACAATTGGGGAAAGAATTTGAGTTTATCCGTGTAGATCTGTATCATACTAGTGATAGTAGAATCTATTTCGGAGAGATGACCTTGGCGCCTGGTGCAGGGTCAGAAACGTTCTACCCGGTTGAATGGGATTTCAAGCTGGGATCGTACTGGTGAAGAGATGTTGGCCCATTTTTACAGACAAGCATTTTAAAATATATACCTCAGTATCGCGGATACTCACACATCTGAATCGTCGACAAAGTCGAACTGACCGACAACGATTTCGAGATCCTCCGTGCGCTCTACCGCGCCGAGATCGCCTACCTCGAAGAAAAAATCGAAGAGATCGTCGATCTCCTCAAAGCTGAAGGCGAGTGGGAAGAGACCCTGTTCATCGTGACGAGTGATCATGGCGAGAACATCGGCGATCACGGGCTGATGGACCACCAATATGCCCTCTACGACACACTCCTTCACGTCCCGTTGTTCATCCACGGTGGTCCCTTCGAGAACGATCAGGTAGACGACCTCATCCAGCTGATCGATCTCCCGCCGACGATCCTCGACGTACTCGACATCGACGCTCCAGAAGCACGAGCGCAGTTCGACGGCGTCTCTTTTCACCCCGACTCAGAAACCGAACCACGGGAGTACGTCTTTGCCGAGTACATGGCCCCACAGCCCTCGATGGAAGCCTTACAAAAGCGCGTCGGCGATCTTCCCGAAGACGTCTACAAATACGATCGATCGCTCCGGGCGCTCCGAAGCCACGACTGGAACTCATCCGCGGTTCAGATGGCTCTACCGAACTCTATCACGTCGCCGAGGACCCTGAGGAACGTAGGAATCTCGCATCGAAGCGCCCTGAGAAAGTATCCCAACTCGAAGCCGAACTCGATGCGTGGCTCGACTCGTTCGAACACGCCGACGCCACGGGCGAGGTTGACATGAGCGACGCAACAAAAGATCGCTTGGAAGACTTAGGATATCTTCAGTGAGCGATCGACTCTAAGTACTCAGTCGTCGATTCAACAGTCGATCGCCACTGATACTCACTCACTGCATCATTTTCACCACCCGAGCTAACCCCTGCCTCGATCGAGTCTAGGAGAGATGCAGCAAACGCTTCACCGGATGCCTCCTCGACGGTCTGGCCGACAGAATCGACTATTTGAGCCGTCTGTTCGAGCCGACTCGTGACGATCGCAGTCCCACTCGCCATCGCCTCCAACACCGTCCGCGGCACTCCTTCCGCCCGGCTCGGTAACACCAGCACGTCGCCACTGCGGTACACCTTCGGCATCTCGTCGTAGGGGACGTGTCCAAGGAACGTCACCGACTCTCCAATCCCCAACTCCGCGACCTGCGCCTCCAGATCGTCACGGAGCGCCCCATCACCACACAGGTACAGCTCCGCGTCCGGATACTCCTCAAGCACCGCCGCGAACGCGTCGACTGCAAGCCACGGCCGCTTCCCATCGGCGAACCGTCCGACAAACAACACCACCGGCCCCTCAGCGTCAATCAAGTCACTCTCAGGTCCCTCAGGAGTGAACCGCTCAGTGTCGATCCCGTTGGGAACGACCTCGATCGGCGATCGCACACCCAGCTCCCGTACACGCTTTTTATCCACGTCAGTATAGCAAAAGATCACGTCCGCCTGGTTGAACGTCCATCGGCCGAGCGTCTGCAAGTACACCGAAAACAGCCGCTCGGGGGCGTTCTGGCTGTACAGTCCGTGGTTAGTGATCGCCAGCGGGAGATCGCCAAGCCGCCGCTTCAAAGCAGCGAGGTTGGTCACAAAGTAGTAGTGTGAGTGTGCGTGCATCACGTCGAAGTCATCGCTCTCGACGCCCCACAGGTACCGCGCCACTGCAGGCGAGATGTCGTTGCCGAGCAGCGTCACGCCCGGAGAGACGCGCAGGATCGTGTAGCCGTCTGTCTCTTCGATCTGTGGCAGCGACGCATCCTCGCGCGTCGTGAGTACGGTCACGTCGTGGCCCCGTTTGGCCTGGTCTCTCGACATCGCGTGGACATGGTATCCGCCACCGCCTTTCGCGTCTGGGTAGATCCATGGGGTGACCCGGAGAATTCGCATTGTCTCTCCGTACCGGAGCACCACAAACAAACGTATCGGTCTCCGTTGGCGACAATCGCTGACAACCGACTTGCCCCCCACACCAGAGAGATAATCGACTTCTTAATAAAATAGAGTTATTGACATCATGAATGGCCTCAGTGTTGTATTTGCCAATTTATATATTCACAACTGACGATCTCTTCAGCATCGTATTGAGAACCACATTTGGGACAGTATCGTAATACCGGGTTGTTTATCGAATAGAGAACTTCTCCAGATTCCCGACAGAGTGCTTTGTTATCTGCTTTGATCCCCTGAGGCGAAAGTTTTCGATGCTCGTCGGGTGTGATAAGCTGGTAATTTTCTAATCTGTTGTCGAATGGACAACCATTTACATGATGTACTTCCATCCCTTTCAGCTCATCTATGTCGTCTACAAGTAGCGTTGCGTGGAGCCTGTGGAGCATGATTTTGAAACTCTCTCCTTTATGAGTGTGCTTATATCTCCGATGACCACAATGATTAGTTCGAGATGATGGATGTCGGTCTGGTAAATTCTCTACTGGGCTTCGCCGCTCTATCCCAAACGCATCCATAGCGTCTACAACTTTTTTCGTTGCGACTGTTGCCTTCTTAGCAATCTCACCAATGGTTAGTTCATTCTCCCAATACTGCTTCTCAAGCCTACGGGGTCTTAACCTCAACAGTCGCCAGTCGATTCAACGAGTCAGTCTACTACCCGTACACGAGCCTAAAGTACCACACACTGCTCGTGGCGGCACTGTTCGACAACTACCGCTCCGGGAGCAAGTTCGACGACCTCGAACTCGTCGTTGACGCGGAGGATGTCATCATTCCCTACCAGACGATCTACACAGGTGAGCAGTTCGCTCTTCGCATCACTGCCAATCCACAGGGCAGTCCATCAGCGGCCCTTGGCTCCCGGCCCTCCCGATCGTGGGCTACGGTCTGGTCACGACTTGCCGGCAATCCATTGAACACCGACAGCTGCCGAGACGATCGGTTTCTGGATGCGAACCTGCGCCGGATCGGCTCGTGGTCAACGGCCTTGCAGTATCTCGAAGTGTTCACCCGGAGGCGACAATGACCACCATTCAGCAGATCCACTGGAAACTGGAGATGGAGTACATTGGGCATCCCTACTACGTGTCCGGGAACGCCATCTGCCATGCACTCGGACACAAGCTCCCCCCAGCAGCCCACCGCAAACTCAGGGCCAGTCACGGCATGTTCGTGCCTGGCCAGTACGACACATATCCGGAGGAACACTCACAAAGTGGCGCTCATCCTGCATTCGGCAATGGCTGTCGGCCGGTCGCTGCCTACGAGGATCTGTTCATCTTCCGTGATCCACACCAGCCGTGGCTGATAGACTCCCGCCCCCGCGATGCGCTGAACACACACGATCTGCGCGTGCAGAGTGGCCATCCGGCCTTAGCCAGTCAGACGAAGCTCGGTCTTCCCGAAACACATAAATTCGATTTGCGGACGACAAACTGGTTCGTGAGTGCGTACCTGAGCGCGACAGATGACTCACTCCTGCCACTCGAAGAAGAAGTCCTCGACGGGGTACAGTTCGGCGGGAAGCGAAATTATGGCTACGGGATTACAACGCTTGTCGACACCCAACTCGTCGATCTCGACACTCTCGATTACTCCACGCTCACGAATGCAGATGCATTCAGTATCAAGCTCACAACACCGTTCGTCCTCGAATCGACGTATCCGGAGGCTGACGACCAACGCGTGCCGTGGTGGTGGACAGAGACCCGAGATGAACTCGGTGAGCGCGAAGAGCGGATCGTCGAGCAGCGCGTCATGCATCGACTCACCACTGTCGATCACGGACAGGTCGTCAAGTACTGTGGCAATAACCCAGTCGAAACAGCAAAGAACGGCATCCATCGTGTCGAGACACACTCGAAGTACGGATTCGGTGAGTTCCGAGTGATACCAGTCGAACAGCACGGCACTGATCAGGCTTCGTAACCACCCACCACCCCAAATGAAGAAATCAAATTCACACTATCAATTGCCCGATTGCGGCTTGGTCTCTCGACATCGGGTGGAGGTGGTACCCTCCACCGTCTTTCGCGTCTGGGTAGATCCACGGGGTACCCAAAAAATTCGCATAGACCCATAGTATATAAAGACATCAAATTACCAACAATTAGTACCGGAGCCCCGCAAACAAACGTATCAGTCTGCGCTGACAACGACGCCAAACCCACCTCGCTCCAATTCGTCTAAGATCTCTTGAATGACTAATGATCAAACTACGGTCGAGAACGATCGCGGCGTCACAGCCGCCAGTGTTGCTTAACGCTTGGGACGGAGGTAGTCTCCAGCGTCTCGGGCGGGCGTGTCGCATGCCTCGTCGACCGGCTTGGGGTTGGTATTGCCGGCGCCCGGTCCTCGGTGCCCGATTCAGTGTCGCCACTGAAGAAAATCGCCGAACTCGGCCCAGTGATCTTCTCCAGGGTTAGCCAAGGAGCATTAGTACCATGGTTGATGCGGCATCTTCGGCAGTTTTCCGGTCGATTCCCTGCTCTTCTCTGTGCAACTGGACGCCTAGCTCGTGACTGAATTCCCCCACAAGCTTCGATAACAGTGGCAAACGCCAAAAGACACAAAAATCATCCACCATCTCCCTACCAACCCCCACAAAACCAGTCGTATCGTCATATTCTTAGACCCAAACAGACATCATAAAACATGAAGCGCCCTTTCGTAGTGATACTCGGTGCTGGCCGTCCGTTCGCCGGAACCGAGCCGGCAGCGTTGAAACAGACCTCAGGCGGCAAACGCGTACTCGACTGGTTGCTCGAAGCATTCTCCCAGGTACTCCCGGACCCGGAGTTTCACTTCGTCGGCGGCTATCGTATAGAAGAGATCGTCGACACATACACGGACATCCACTTCTCACAGAACGAAGAGTGGGAGACGACCGGAACAGTTGCGTCACTCTTTACCGCCCCACTCCCGACCGACAGGCCCGTCTACGTCTGCTATGCCGACACAGTCTTCGAACAGACGGCAGTCGACGCACTCGAGGGGAGCATGTCCATCGCCATCGACCGGAGCTGGCAGACCCGCTATCAAGACCGGTCCGAAGAGAGCCTTGACAGGGCCGAGAAAGTCTGCCTCGAGAACGGCATACTGTCCGACGCCGATACCGAACTCGCCAGCGAAGAGGCACACGCCGAGTTCACCGGGTTGCTCCGCTTGACACCCGAGGCAACAGCCCGCGCACGCTCACTCTGGGAATCCCGAACCCTCACTGAAGAAGCCAATCTACCGGACTTGCTCCGGGCCCTGAACGCTACCGGGATCGACATCAACGCCGTCGATATCGGCAAAGAATGGGCCGAACTCGAGACCGTCGAAGATCTCTCCCGATTTGTTCTCGACACGAAGGCCAACACCCTCCGCCGGCTGCAGTCGATGGTCACCGAGAGCACCATCCTTGACCAGCACACGTTCACTGTCGAGGACTGGGAGGACGATTACGACGCCATCTGCGAAACTATCAGTGCCACCTTCGAGGGCGACCCGGTTATCGTTCGTTCGAGCGCACTCTCCGAGGATAGCTGGGACGAATCTAACGCCGGGCGCTTCGAGAGCGTCCTCGATGTCCCCTCGGACGATACCACGAGCCTCTCCAACGCGATTGAACAGGTCATCGACTCGTATCACGACGACAACCCGGAGAATCAGGTCCTTGTCCAGCCGATGATCGACGACGTCAACCAGAGCGGCGTCGTCATGACACGTTCGCTGGATACCGCCAGCCCATATTACGTCATCAACTACGACGCCACGACCGAAAGCACCGAGTCAGTCACCGATGGCACCGGCGAACACCTCCAGACCACCATCGTCCGGAAAGATGTCGCACACGAAGCCAAGACTGTGATTGAAAACCTCCGTTCGGATAACAACAACGACCGCCCCCAGTATCCAAGCGACCTCTCGCTGGAACCACTCCTCACAGCTGTACGCGAACTCGAGGAACTCATCGGCCACGACAGCCTTGACGTCGAGTTCACCATCGACAGCTTCGACGAAGTTTACGTGTTGCAGGCACGCCCGATGACCATCGATCCGGCCGAAAACACCGTCGACGATGAAAAACTGTTCGAGACACTCGAACAGAGCAGAGCGGAGTTTCTCTCCTCCCAGAATTCCCCGCCGATGGTCTTCGGTGACCGCACCATCTACGGCGTGATGCCCGACTGGAACCCCGCCGAGATCATCGGCCGCCAGCCCCGACAGCTCGCCGCCTCGCTGTACCGGTATCTCATCATGAACCAGACCTGGGCACAGCAACGCGCCGAGTACGGGTATCGCGACGTTCGCCCGCACCCGCTGATGAAGAGCTTCGCTGGTCAGCCGTACGTCGACGTCCGGGCCGACTTCAACTCTTTCATCCCTGCCTCGGTGCCCGACGAGTTGGCCACCGACCTCGTCGAGTACTACCTCCAGCGCCTGGAAGCCCATCCCGAGTACCACGACAAGGTCGAGTTCGATATCGTGCTCACGTGTCTCACGTTTGATTACGAGACCCAGATCGAGCCGCTACTCGAAGCTGGCTTTACGAATGACGAACTCCAGCCATTCCGGGAGGGGCTGCGTGAAATCACTGAGGAGGGATTCCGCCGCATCGAAGCCGAGGAAGACACGGAGAAAATCGACCTGCTCGAATCCCGGTACGAACAGATCGTCAATGCCGACCTTCTGCCACTCGAGGAAGCGTACTACCTCCTCAACGACTGTCGACGACTGGGAAGCCTTCCGTTCGCTCATCTTGCCAGAACTGCGTTCGTGGCCACGTCGCTGCTGCGCTCACTCGAACGCATCGGCGTCCTGACCGCAGAGCAACGCAGTGCATTCCAGAACTCGCTCAACACGGTCGCCCGGCAGTTCGAGCGCGATGGCTACCGCGTCAGCACCGACGAGTTGGAGTGGGATGCATTCGTCGAGAAATACGGGCATCTTCGGCCCGGCACCTACGAGATTACCTCGCCGGCCTACAGCCAGAATCCCGAGGAGTACCTCCAACCCATCGTCGAGACGGGCACTGAACCGGAAGCCCATCCGGATCCGGTCGGCGTCTGGGACGAGGAGACTAAACGCGAGATCGAACAGGAACTAGAGGGGCTCGGGTTGCCAGCAGACGCCGACTGGTTCATCGATTTTCTCGTCGACGCAATTGAGGGGCGCGAACACTCGAAATTCGTGTTTTCACGCAACTTGAGCGACGCGCTCGAACGCATCGCCGAGTTCGGCGACCAGCACGGCTTTTCACGCGAGAAACTTTCCTACGTCTCCCTGGAGACGTTCTTCGAACTCACGCTCGACCACTCGCCATCGAATCTCGAATCCTGGCTCGCCGACCGCGTACAGAAGGGGCGTGAGAAACACTCAATGACTACATCGGTCGAACTCCCGCCGTTGCTGTACGACGAGACGGACTTTCTGGTGTTCGAGCGACCGGCACGCGAACCGAACTTCGTCACTGGGAAAACAGTCACTGCGGACGTGGTCGAACTCGGTGCCGAGGACGTCGAACCCGAGGATATCGACGGGAAAATCGTCCTGATCGAGCAAGCTGATCCCGGATACGACTGGCTCTTTGGCCACGACATCGCCGGCCTCGTCACCAAGTACGGCGGCTCGAACTCTCACATGGCAGTCCGCGCGGCGGAGTTTTCCTTGCCTGCAGCTATCGGTGTTGGCGAGAACCACTACGACACGCTGCGGCGGGCAGACGTCCTCGAGCTGAACTGCGCGGCGCTGGATACGCGCGTGATCCAATGACTCGTGTCGGACTCACCCAGCGTGTCGAGGTCATCAAGGAGTACGGCGAGCGACGGGACTGCCTCGACCAGCAGTGGACCGTGCTGCTCGAATCTCTCGGATACACACCTGTTCCACTGCCAAACCGCGTGAACGAGGCCGACCATTATCTTGACTCGCTGGACCTCAATGCAATCGTCCTGACGAGCGGTAACGACCTGACAAGCGTGGACGACCCGTCGACGCCGGCACCCGAGCGCGACGACTTCGAAGTCACCACACTCGAATATGCCATCGACAACGATATTCCAGTCCTGGGCGTCTGTCGCGGACTCGAACTCATCAACGAGTATTTCGGTGGAACAATCTCCCCGACGACCGGCCACGTCGCCTGTACTCACGACATCGACTTCTATGACTCCGACCACACCGCGGACACCGAATTCACACTCCCCGACCGGACGACGGTCAATAGCTATCACGATTACGCGATTGAAAGCACGGACGTGGGAGAACCACTCTGTGTACTTGGAACCGCCCCGGACGACACGGTCGAGTGTGTCGTCCACGAATCCCTGCCAGTGTGGGCCATCATGTGGCATCCCGAGCGCGAGTCGCCATCGGAAGCGCTCGACCGACAGATACTCAATCACGTCTTCAGTGGTGAGAAACAATGACCGAGCAGGACTCACCGAGAGCGATTCACCTCGCAGCAGGACAGGGAACGAGACTCCGGCCAATTACGGACGATCGACCCAAGCCGCTGGTCGAACTTGGCGGCCAGTCACTCCTGGAACGCAACGTCGAAACTCTCGAACGAGCCGGTGTTGATGACCAGCTGGTCGTGACGGGCTATCGTGCTGATCAGATTCGCGACCTGGGATACGAGACCGTTCACAACGATGTGTACGACGAGACGGAGATGGTCTACAGCCTCTTCTGTGCCGCCGATCAGTTCCCCGAAGACCGTGAACTCCTCATCTCGTATGGCGACATTCTCTACGAGCAATCTGTCGTCGAGGAGATTCTGGCATGTGATGCACCGATGTGTGTCGTCGTCGACCGAAACTGGCGGGAACTCTGGGCCGAACGGTTCGATAGTCCACTCGACGATGCCGAAACGCTCCAGGTCGACGATCAGGGTCACATCACCGAAATCGGCTCGAGGCCCGCGGGGTACGACGAAATCGAAGGGCAGTATATCGGCCTCCTCAAAGTCCGGCACGACTATTTGGATGAGTTCGAAGCAGTCTATGGTGAACTCTCCGACGGCGGTACCACATCAGTCGAAATGACACACTTCATCCAGCATCTTATCGAGACTGGATGGTTCGTACAAGTTGTGCCGATTGAGGGGAATTGGCTTGAGGTTGATACGATTGAAGACCTCAACTGGTACCAGAGTGAGCTAGACAGAGAGACGGACCAGAGGCATCTCGTCTGGATTTTCGATTGACATCCTCCTCCGAGTGACCGCGGAGGGATTCCGAGCGGTAGGAGATTCAGGTACAAGAATCCCACCGACTATTCAGTCAGTAGGAATCTCGCGAGATGTTCACGGACTGGATTGATTGGGGAAGGAATGCTGGCGGTTCCAGGCCGTCGGTAGTTCTATCCTCAATCCTTCTCCCCATATTCCGTACCCCGAGCGAGTCGATGAGAACGGCTCTGGTGAATCACTAGACTGCTTCAGGTTCGAACGTCAGAACTAGTGGAGTGAAGCGGGAAACCGCCGATGTCCATGTCGAAGATCTCCCGCTTCACGAAGAAAGCGGTCCAGTTAGCTAAAAATGCTGTCGGTGGCCGAGGCAAAGTCGCCGCCCTCGAAGGGGGTGGCGGCTTCGCCGACTATGCGGTCGTATCGCTCCATTGTCTTCGGGTTTACTTGGAGAAGTCCTACCGAGAGACGTTGGATCTATTGAGCGAGATGCCACAAATACTCGGGGAGATCGGACGGTTCGAGGCCGATCTCCCGCATCACTCGACGTTAGTGAATTTGATAGGATCAAGACAGAACTCTGGCGAGTGCTGCTGCGCCTCTCGGCGTTCGCAAAAGCAAGCTTTTGGGAGCCCACAAAATCGTTCTACGATTTTGGGACGCAGCTGACTCGATGGAAACGCTGCTACGCCATGAGAACGTGAAACAAAGCATGGGGCGCAAGAGACCGATGGTCGTGCTGTGCTACAGAGCACGTGCAGCTGACTGGTCCGTGTGCGAAAGAAGCCGAGTCATGGGCGTGACAGCCCGGATGCCGCACGGCGGCGCGGCATCCGGGAAAGCCCGAATAGGTGCATCTCTGCTTCACGCACTGGTGTCCCGGGTGAACAAACTATGTACCTCGGAATTGACGTCCACAAACGGTACGCACAGGTGGCAGTAATGGATGAGACTGGGGAGATCGTCGAAGAGGTTCGCGTCGAGAACGCGAACCTCGATGACCTTGCCCAGCGGTATGCTGGTGCAGACGCTGCAATTAAGGCGACCAGCAATTACTATCACATCCACGATACGCTGTCGAAGCATCTGGATGTGACTGTCGCTCATCCGAAAAATCTGAACCAGATCGCTGATTCAGACAAGAAAACTGATCGCGTCGACGCCAAAGAACTCGCGCGAATGGTGCGGTTGAACTCGGTTCCTGAAAGCTACGTTCCAACCGATGAAGTCAGGGAAGCCCGCGCACTCGTGCGCGGGCGACAGACGTTGGTTGAGAACCGTACGAAATATGCGAACAAAATTCACGGGCTCCTCTCCGATCACGGCATCACTGGAGACGTGAAACCGCTGTCTGTTGAGGGACGAGAGTTCCTGCAGGAACTCTCGCTCCCGACGCCGTGGGACGCGTTGCTTGCGTCGTATCTTGACGTGATCGAGACACTCACCGAGGAGATTCAGAAGCTCGAAGAGACGATCGAAGAGCGCGCTGGGTCTCTAAAGGAGACCCAGCTGCTCATGACGATCCCCGGCGTGAGTTACTTCACGGCGTTAACGATCTACGCGGAGTTAGGCGAGATCAGCCGATTCGACGGTGATAAAGCGGTCGTCAGTTACGTTGGGTTGAACCCGACGATCCGCGAGTCAGCGACTCGCGGATCGAGGGAAGTATCTCGAAACGTGGTTCTGGTCGTGTTCGGTGGCTGCTCGTACAAGCTGCTCATACTGCAGTACATGCCTCTAATGATGAATATCTGACCAGATTTTATGATCGGTTAGCACGTCGAAAAAATTCACAAAAAGCGATCGTGGCGACAGCTCGGAAAATGCTGGTATCGATCTACCACATGCTTGATCGGGGAGAAGTGTACGATCCACCAGGCGTGACCGCGTAGGCACGGAATCTGAGGGCCGCCGAGCGGGCGGCCCTCAGTGGACAGCCGAGGCCAGCGGGAGCAACTGCTATCGTCAGACAGCGACCGCACCGCAGACACGTTCCGACCGCCTACCGGCTGTAAGGACAGCAGATAGGCGAACGGCGTAATTATTTTGTCACCAGCGGTGGTTTGTTTGGTTAGCAGCGTTTCCATAGGTGCACGACCCGGGCGGTCACGCCGCCATTGATGCGACATTTTTCGACCGCGAAAACGCTAGCAAACACTACTGTCGTCGGACGAATTACCGCGTGCAGACGCTCAAAACGACTGCTCTCGTAGACACAGAAAGTCAAGCGATTTTGGACGTTCATTGTACGACCGAGAAACGCCACGACACGTAGCTCGGCTGGCAGGTCGCCCTCTGCAATGCGGGCGACCTAGCCAGCCTCGCCGCAGACAAAGGCTACGATTGGATGGACTTACGCGAAAAACTCCGTGAAGAGGGCGTGAGACCACTGATTAAACATCGAGAGTTCCGGCCCATCGATCACGCGCACAACGCGCGGATCGATGGGCCTCGCTACCGCCAACGAGCGATGTGTGAAACCGTTTTTTCGACTATCAAGTGCACGCTCGGCGTAGTGGTCAGGGAAAGTTATGAAGGTGGCAGCTAGTATGAGAGTATGTCCGGAGACCGCCGCAAAGAAATCGTCCGTCACCTCAGTGAGGACGATCTCGACCGACTCCTTGCGGAGTCTACTGATGAGAAACTCACTGAGCGGCTGATCTTCATCAAACGGATCTACAAAGGAGCAACGCTGGAGGACGCTGCCGACGACGTCGGCAGGTCCTCCGCGACAGGAACACGCTGGGCTCGTCGATGGAACAAGGGCGGTCTCGGTCTTCTGATGCCGAACTTCGGGGGCGGCAGACCCCCGAAGCTCGGCGAGGACCAACGAGAACGCCTCTTGGAACTGCTTCGTGACGGGCAACCGTGGAAGAAACAGGAAATTCAGCATCTCATCAACGAAGAATTCGACGTAGAATTTCATCCAGTCTACCTCAGTACGTTTCTCGAAGAGCTCGGTCTTTCTTATGCAATTCCGCGGACAAAGCGTCCATCACGTCCGGAGAACGCCGAAGAGATTCTCGACGAACGCGTCGCCGACGCGTTCGACGAGGAGTCTGATGAGCCGCACAATCAACGCGAGGGAGACGACGAGGAAGGGTGGGTCGTTGAGGAGGAAATCCGGACGGATGGCGGAACTGTCCTTGGATTTCTCGACACGTCGCATCCCCAACCGTGGGACAACTCACAGCGGCTCTACACCGTGGATGACCCACACATCACCCGACCGATGGTGAAGTTAGACGAACCAGCGGTCGGGTTCTACGCCCTCTCCGGTGAGAGTGTGGTTCAGTTTCCGAGTAATCAGGAGAAAGAGCGAATCTGCGAGTGTTTCGAAGTGATCTGCGAGCAGAATCCGGGCCAGCGGATTCTGCTCGTCTTGGATAACTTCTCTTCACACGCGTGCGAGTACACACGTAAGCGAGCTCATCAACTCGGTATCGACCTCGTGTTTCTCCCCGTTGGTTCACCGGATCTCAATCCAATCGAGCAGATCTGGAAGAGTCTCAAATGGGAAGCATCACCGTTGATCGTGGAGAGCGCGGCAGAATACCGCGCTCTCCTCTCTCGGCTCTTTGAGCAACTCACGGCTCGGCTGAGTTTCGCAGCCTCGTGGATTGACGAGTATCTTGGTGGATATCTTCAGAAGTTACGCTAGGTACTATGCGCGACGGTGGCTCTCGCCGCATCGAGGGGTCTCAAAGGACAAACTGACCGCGTATCTCAGACCGCTCCAACTTCGGCGACGAATCCTCCGCAAACCGGGGCGAGAAGCACTGAAACAGATTATTCGAGAAGTTCTCTGACTCACCAACAATGTACTTCACAAGAGCGTATGGGTAAAAACTGAATTACCTTTCAATCCAGAATCAAACCCCCAGACACGATGCGATTCGGGATACAGCCCAGAAAATATCGACGGGATGCTTGAGGCTGTGAAGGTGCTGGGGGCGATCGCTTTACCTAAAAATCCCTTCTCGGTCAAAGAAGGTGGAATATAGTCATGTCGAAAACTGTCAGAAGTGTATATAACTATGTTGTTAACATCATTTTTTGTCATTTCTGACAGTGGTTTGGGACGCATACACAGAGCTAATTTTCAAAGTATTATATATTTTTATACTTTAGTTACAGGCCATGTGGATAAGCAGGGAAATAGATGCTCTTCTCCCCTTCCATACCGCAAAACCGCATTTTCCACGCCATCACTGTTTCGGTAGCGTTGTTTGGCTATCAAAATGACGGCATCCGGCGTTTCATCACAATCACGTCGTATGTATCCGATGCCATCGACATCTCCAAACTCCCGCTGTTTACTGTGTAATCTCGGTCTGCTGGCGCGTCTCGTTCAATCTTAGGCTCTGTAGTTTCGCTAGATGGAGACGCCGCGACTGCGTTATTGCCGTAGAAAGCGAAGAGACGGAATGTTGTGGTATCGGAATTCCGTCTCCTCACGCGTGTTACGGTGGCTAAGACTAAATCAATTGTCGCTAACCCGGACGAACCCGCCGACCCCGAAGGGGGGGCGGGTTCGCCGAGTGGGCGATGCTCACGCTGCATGCGCTCCGCATCGAGCTGGGCAAATCCTACCGCGTCGCGGTGGATTTGCTCTCAGAAATGCCCGGCGTCCTCGAAGAGATTGGCCTCACGCGGCTGCCTCACTACACCGTGTTTCGCACGTGGTTTGAGCGGATTCCCACCAAGACGTGGCGTGCGTTTCTCGGCGCGTCAGCCGAGAAACGCACTGGCCACGCAGCTATCGATTCGACTGGCTTTGACCGCGATCAGCCGAGCCGCCACTACGCCAACCGCACTAACTACCGCGTTCGAGCGCTGAAAGTCACTGCCTTGGTTGATGTCGAAACGCTGTACATCACCGACATCCACTCGACGACCTCGAAGAAACACGACGCAAAGATCGGCCCGCAGGTCGCCCGGCGCAACGCCGGCGACCTGCGAAGCCTTGCCGCTGACCGAGGCTATGACGCGAAAGCCTTCCGCGACGAACTCCGGGAAAACGGTATCAGACCGCTGATCAAGCACAGAATCATGAATCCGCTCGATCACGCTCATAACGCCCGCATGGATGGTGATCGGTATCACCAGCGGTCCATGTCAGAAACCGTCTTCTCGTCAATCAAGCGCACGCTCGGCGCTGCCGTGCGTGCGCGGAGTTGGTGGCTTGAATTCCGTGAAATGCTGCTGAAAGCGACCGTCTACAACCCTCGCCGGAGCGTGAGATATCCGTGAAATCAACCGCTGTGTACCGAAACTACAGAGCCCAATCTTAATATCTTGGTTTGCGGTCCCAAACGCGATGGCCTGAACGTGATCAACGAACCGCGTAATGCCGCCCTCGAGTTGTCCCATGACAACCAAATCGGCAGTCACGGAGATATTCCCGATAGATTTTGCGGTCGACCCAACTTCATAGACGGAGCCCTCTCCCGGATGTCGTTTACCGTCTCACTCCCATCGGTGATGTTCCAGCGGTGGAGTAGTTCGTCCGTTTCCGACCGCTTAAGCGTCCGATTCCCCGACGTTAACACTTCGAGGCTATCATCGCCGGTAATCTCGGCCGCGTCGGGGAAGTTCGTTCGCACAATGCCGTTGATATTCATGCTACCACCCCCACGAAGTCGGTCAACAAACACGGTTACATTATTGCTATTGGCCGGGCTCACATCGTAGCCGTCGCCGTCTTCGACGCCATACCCACGGATGTCAACCGATTCGAACTCAACGGATGAATCGGCGACCCATCCGGTGTCGGTGTTGTTCTCGGCGAGGAACCCATCAATCACAACCCCGTTTATCATTGCCGTCCCGCTCCCACGCCCGGTAAAGTTGATTCCATGCCCGCCGTTAGAATGTCCGGTGAGTCGTGCCTCCGAGTCCGTGAGATAGTCCGCGGATGTATCTGTATCTGGATTAAAGATAATCCCGTCGCCCGTTGCGTTGTATCCGCGGAGGTCGAGTGTTGATTCGATCTGACTGCCGCGGAGTTCGACGCCATGACTCCGGGACCCGTATGAGGCGAGCGTAATATCATTTTGACCGCCCACCTGCCCGTCTTCTCCGATAATGACGTGGCCGTTTTGGACTTGTGTTTGTTCCCACGTTTGTCCGTCTTCCGCGATTTGAAGCGTGTTACCGCCCATATCGATATAGGCCGGGGCGTCCCGATTCACTGCGGGGGCACCCTGTCCGACGACGTGGAGTCGCTTGTTAATTGTTAAGTCTGCGGTCTCGGTGGTTGTCTCGGCGAGGATCACCCGGCCACCGCTCGCGGGGAGGGCCGCAACGGCCTCGGCAAACGTGTCGTGTCCGCCCCCACCAGCGAGTTCGGTAGCGTTATTTAGAGTCTCTGTACTGACCGATTCTGCTTCGCGAAAGGTATTGAGGAATCCATACCACGAGTACGAATCAAAAAACAACTCTTATCTCTTTTTTCATATCTACTGCTCAAAAGCTTATATTAGGTGCTGGCGGTGGTGCAGAAGCCTTCACAAGGGAGCGGTAGGACGAAATTGATGTGTCCAGCAGCAAGTCCGTCCTACCAAGTAACGATACGGTCGAACAGGTTTTCAAAGCACTGGAGACAGAGACAACGGCACTGTTCGAACACCTCGATTTGTCGTTCCTCACTGACTATCCCGTGTTCGCCCCCGATCCGAGGGGGCGAACACGGGTTCACGAACCACCAGAACTCCTGAAAGGCGTCCTTCACTGCTTCTACCGCGACATCTACGGCCCTCGTCCGATAGCGCGGGAGCTCCACAACGAGGATGTCTGGCGACAGTGTGGCTTCGAGAGTCCGCCGTCCCGGCGGACACTTTCGCGGTTCATCACTGATTTCGAACCCGTCGCCGAAGACGTCTTCATCGAGTTAGTCCACGAGCTTGCCGAGCAGGTGCCGCTCGGCAAGCTCTTCCGGATCGATGGGACAGATATCCCGGTTGATCAGCGTGACGAGGACGCCGACTGGAACTACGATCACGCAGAGGACGACTACTACTACGGCTACGGTTGCTGTATCGTCACTGCGGCACACAACATTCCGGTCGCAGCAGCGTTCACTCCAGCGAAGAAGGTCGATGAGGAGACGGCGATGCGCGTCACGCTTGACGCGCTCGCTGTTGACACTCCACGCTGGTTCCTCGGTGATTCAGAGTTCGATATGCTGGGGTGGCACGACTGGCTGCTGGAGCAGTCAGTCGTGCCGATATCGCCGTACAATCCACGGAATACAGACGATCCGCCAGACATAGAATACCGCGTTGAAGAGCGCATCAAAGAGCACAGCGACACGGTTCGTCTCTGGCAACACCAGTTCGACGAAACGTATGCAGAACGCTCACGGGTTGAAACAGCGATTGGCGTCTGCAAGGATCTCGGCCTCGGGACCCCGCCGGTTCCGAGGCCGAGGACGCGTCAAAGCACACGTCTTCATCGCTCTTTGCCTGCGATTGGCCGTCGCACTCGCTAATCACCATCGAGGAAACGATGTCGCTAGCCCAACCATCACGCTATGAGAACAGTTCTGCACCACCGCCATTAGGTGCTATGAATGGTGGCTCGACAGGATCCTGACGAAGATGTAGTGAGTGATACAGTACTACCCGGCGTAGTTGTACTATCTTTTGTCACACTCGGACGCTGATGTAACCTACCACGGATACTTAACGGCGATAAAACACTGCTACGATATGAGTTACTGGGTTCAGATATTAAAACGATACAACTTAACAATATGTTGATGGATTCATGCTTAAACGTGCACGTCACAATAATCCTGAAACAAGGCGATATAGACGTCTGTGCAGAACACTACTGCCGATTCGCAGACAAATTGCAGCCTCTGGTACTCTATGATACGGTTTGTATACCAGTTCCAACTGAGAGTGGGGAATTCTATATGCATGCATCGAAAGCGTCTATACGGGTGCAAAACTAACTATATGATTATATGGGGTCGAAGCTATCTAAGTGGTTTACGCAGCCTATACGGCTGCAGAAGTTGTAAAAAATGAGTCAAAATATTCTCTACATTGGGTCAATAGTAAATACTCTCATAGAACATGAATATGAGCTAGAGTACTATTCTATGGCGGGAGTAAATAAGAAGCGTGGAATAATAAAGTCACTGCACTCTGCTGGTGCAAACACAACTATTGTTTCACCTATTCTTGTAAACAATAATAATTTTAACTATCATGCGAAGAAAGATATTTTTGATGAAGATTTAGAATCAATTCTTCGTATTCCCGCTACTGTTGACATATATGCGTTAAATTACCTGTTTCTATTTATTTCATCAATAATTACTACGATAAAACTAACGTATAAAAATGATTATGATGCAATAATATTTTATGACTTCCAACTAGAAACTGCTCTTCCTGCGTTTCTTGGCTCCATTCTATGTCAAGGATCATTGATTCTTGAGTACGAAGATGGTTTATTTTACTCAGACAATTTTATAATTAAATCTTCTGCTATCATTTTGCGGCGCCTTATTGGACCGTTTGTCGATGGTGCAGTATGTGTTAATCAACCGTTATCTAACTTGATACCTACGAATAATACCACTATCGTCCGGGGCTTCCCGTCGATAGGGATGCCAGACGAACTTCCGGAGCCGACTTATAATCAAGAAGCCACCATAGTGATGTTTGCCGGCAAATTCGATAGGGTACGTGGAATTGATATGTTCCTTGATGTTGCATCAAATGTAGATATCAAACAAAAAAATACCATCTTCTGGATATCCGGATATGGTGCGGACTCAGAACTGAACCGTATAAAAACCCGGGTTGAAAAACTTGCTGATAATCGCTTTGTCTACTTCGGTACACTTCCATGGGATGAATACCGGAGACGTGTAGTTAGCGCCGACATCTTGGTGAATTTCCAAGATCCAAGTCATAATATAAGTAAGTATACATTCCCCTCAAAACTACTTGATTTTATGTCTGCTGGATCAATAGTCGTCTCAACAGACATGAGCGATCTAAGGAATCGGTTTTCAGATAAATTAGTAATTTCTGAAAAGTCGGGTGAAGAACTTTCTAAAGTACTCACATCGGTGATTATAGGTGAAGAAGACTTCCAACAAAAACGATGCCAGTCCCAGAAGTGGGTGAAAGAAGAATGTTCATACACAACTGTTGGAAATAAAATACTGGGGTTGATAAATTAATGAAAATGGGTGAAAAAGACATTTCTGCGGTGCTATTTTTTCTCCTGAGCATTTCTATAATTTTCCCTCTTCAATTACCTATCGGCGGACTTGGGTCGAATTATGCATCAATAAACTCTGTGGATGTTGTGCTTTTCTTTCTATTCCTCTATTATGCATTTACTTTTAATTCGGAGAAAATAAGAAAATTTAAAATAACAATGCCTAAAATAACCGCTGTCCTTCTTATAATTAGCGGATGGATCATCCTTACCTCAGTCATAGTATCTATACGTACGAATATATCTATTCTAGCGAGTAGTCTATGGATATTAAAATGGTTTGAAGGAATCGGTCTCTTTCTCATGGCACAAAATTACTTAACTCCTAAATCTGGGAAATTGGTATTTAGGTCTATATTTTTGTCAGGCATTTTTTTATCCGCTTTGTCGCTGCCGTACTATTATATATTCGAACCTTTTCGTCTCTCATTTTTCTTTGGAAATCCGAATGTTCTCTCTACATTCCTAAATTTGGTCATAATAATGGGTGTAGTGACACTCATTGAAGAAACCAATTATAGTTCTATTACGTGCTTAACAGCCATAGCACTGGCTGGCACAGCACTAATACTAACTGGATCACGAACAGGAATACTTGGTTTAGTAACATCAATATCGATATTAACAATAGTCTATGGAAAAAACAACGCGCGTCGTATGCTCATCACATACATTTTCGCCGGCACATTATTCTCTACTGTTTTAATTTTATTTTCTGTGCCAAAATTCTACTTTGATCGCTTAACAGGCTGGATAACCTTTGAGAGCGGTAAATTATCTCTAACAGACTCAGGATTCGCGGATCCAATCCGAACCCGAATACGACTGATTGATAAGGCGATAGAGTTATTTAATCAATATCCGGTATTTGGTCACGGCTGGTATTCATCACCATCCAGAATTGGATATCTTGATATCCATTATACCACACTACTTGCCGAGATGGGTGTGATTGGTTTTTTATTATTCATAATACTTTACATAATTGTTCTTAAAAAATGGAGTGAAATCGATAAGTACAGTCTAATTGGCACTATTGGTTTTGTTTGGTTTGCAACATTGCTCATTCAAAGTATTGGTGGGAACTTTCCAAGGATACCTCAAATATCGTTCATTTATTTCCTCTTACTTGCAGCAGGAGCAGCAAACATGGAGGAGCGCTAACAATACAAAACGCAGGCTTTGTCGAACCACTATAGTTGCATTTGGAATTTTTTCAATACGGATCAGGAACTGTTAGTTCACCCCTATAGGACTGAATCTTGAGCGCCTGTTGCCAAGAGTATTATTCAGATAAGCTCAGTACTTTACAAAGCCGGTTAGTCAGAAGGTCTGCTTGCTGAGGACGTGCACTCCAAGCAGCAAGCAGACAATGAAATCCACGAAGACCAGATTCTTAACTTCCTCGTCAACCGACTTGACGAGGAAGTTTCTCTGAACCTCGCCAACAACGCTGAAATCGATGCAGAGGACATCTACGAGGTCCTCATCGGCGCAACCGCCGACGGGACCTCGATCTCGACACTGTGTAACTCCAGCGAAGACTCGCCATCGGCGAACACGATTCTCTACCACCTCCGGACGGAGTTCGAGCCGGAACGGCTCGAACGAGTCGCTAACACGCTTCTTCGCCGAGACATTATCGAACTCCTCCCCGAGCAGGTGGAGGTCTGCGCAGACCTCCACCTGCGGCCCTACTACGGTGACGAAGACGACACCGACCACCTCTATCACTCGGAAGCCAAACGTGGAACCACTGCGTTCCACGCCTACACCAAGCTCTACGCACGCGTGCGGAACAAACGCTACACGCTGGCGGTGCGCCCGTGTCGAATACGGCGACACCGCCAGCAGCGCCCTCGCTGAGTTCCTCGGTATCCTCGACGGCCTTGACACTGACGTCAAGGCCGTTTACTTCGATCGCAGATTCTACGACAGCAAGTGTCTCACGCTGTTACAGGCGCACAACTACGCCTACGTTGTCCCGATCATCCAGTGAGGTGAGGCGATTCAGCAGGAACTCTCGGAAGGATGGAGTCGCGTCATTCAACACGACCTGACAGGGAAACTCGACGGTCACAGCTGGACCGTCGAGTTTCCCGTCTATATCGACTGTACGTACCTGAACGGGAAGTACGACGACCACGGCGTGGCGCGTCACGGCTACGCCGCTGACGCACCGTTCATTGAGACTCCACGCGACGCTCGATACCACTACTCGAAACGCTTCGGTATCGAGTCGAGCTATCGCTTGCCCGAGCAAGCGATAGCGACGGCAACAACACGAGCCACAACGGTGAGACTGCTGTACGTCGTGGTGAGTTTCCTCTTGCAGAATGCGTGGCGGTATCTGCACTACGAATACGTGGTGACGCCCTGCCGAGGCGGGCGTCGCCTCTGGTGGTGGCCGTACAAGGAGTTCGTCAATATGGTTCGGCGGGCCGCGTGGACGGCCCTCGCGGTGCGTCGGGCCGTCCCCGCGAACCGGCCACCTGACGACCAAGTCGACCGGTAGTCACTGACCAAGCAAGTGTTTTTGCAAGTGGCAACACTGTCGCGTCGGCGGCTGACCGCCGCCGACAGCGACAGCTCCGCCATCGATCAGCGTTGTTCAACCACTACCGACGACTCATCACGGCAGAACAGGTGGCTTAGGTCAGGCTAACTGGCGATGCTTTGTGAGGTACTGGATCTTGTTTCGCTCCCCATTCGATAAACTCTAATTTTATCTCATCTAAACAATTGTTGAGACGAGCGTTTTCAGTCGTGAATCACTCAGAAAACGCTTCGGCTCATTTTTCAATCCTTATTTGAACACTGCCGATCTGTGTTTCACAGCCTTTATATTATAAAGATAATTACTTTCCAGGGTAGTTAAATAATTATGAATATTAGACGTCGTAAAAATATAATGAATTATATCTAAAGTAGTTAATAATTAAACCAAAAAATGAGTGAAAGAAAACATATTGTGTATGCCACACAAGTTGATATCTCACAGCCAGGTGGGCAAGGTGTGTATTCAAGTTCAGTGGCAAATGCGTTAGCTAATCGTAGTGATGTCCAACTCACAATCATTTGTCCCTCGCCCAAATATGAAAATACGAAGCTATTAGATAGGGATGATATATGTATTAAAAAACTATCATCTAAAAAAAAGAGATCGATCTATTGGCACAGCAAGGTACAATATCCTATGTTCAAAAGATTGGTATATTTAGAAAAAGATGATAATATCGATGGGATAGTATCACCCCTTAAGCCGACAAATATAGCACAGCCAATTTTTTCTAATATATATGGCATTCCTTTATTAGAATTGGCTGAAGATATCGAATCAGAAAACATTAAAAAAATAAATCCATTCCCAGGAGCCTCAACAATTTCAGATTTTGTACTAGCCTTGAATATATATAGCAGTACTCATATCATAGCTGCTTTTACACAGGCTCAACAATGGCTACAAGCTTTTCCAGGTATCAGTTCGGACTCTGTATCTCTACACTATCATGGAGTCGACTATGAAAATTTCCACCCAATGAATAAAAATAAAGCCAGGAATGAGATCTCATCTGACTTATCTTCATCCGAAATAATTATTGGGTTCGCCGGATCATTTCAAAAATACCATAGATTAGATTTATTACTAAAATCTATAAAAATAATGTCAGATAGGCTTAATTTAAGTGTGATTCTCGTTGGAGACGGACCAGAGCGTGAGCCAATGGAAGAACTAGCTTCTGAATTGGGTATTTCAGATAAGGTCATTTTCACCGGCTTCATTCGACATGATATGGTGTCTCAGTATTTGTGCTCATGTGATTTACTGTATGGTATTATTGATCCACAAACCACTGGTCATCCTATGAAGGTTTACGAATATCTCGCTTGCGGTCGTCCTGTGATAGCTTACAATGATCCAGAATTAAATTTCATTGAGAAGCAGGGGTTTGGAAGAACCGTTGACGACCTCTCAACCGAAAATGTAGTATCCGCGCTTAATGACCCTCTCTTTTTAACTAATAATAATTTAGAGAAATTTGGACAGGATGCGTATGAATATATAAAAGACAACTTTAGTTGGGACTCCTATGCAGAGAATATAGTCACCCATTTTTGACTTATAATTATTGTAATTTAAGTTCGTTAGGGCAGTCCTGATGAACCGCCAATCGGCTCTTGATTTCACTGTTTTACGTTCTCTTGATGTTTTGATAGATGCATTTTATGATGAATTTACAAATTTTCTGCACCAGGTTCTCACTCGCATGGAGTTACCGTTTGTATGCTTGATCGACGAAAAGACGGTTTCAGACATCTTTCCCTGCCGGTAGCGAGGCCCATCGATTCGCGCGTTGTGCGCGTGGTTGATGGGCCGGAAGAAGAAATACTTAATCAGCGATCTCATCTCTTCTTTACGAAGTTATTTGCGTAAATCTATCCAGTTATAAACTTTGTCGTCGGCGAGGCTACACAACTCACCTGCGTTGGGCAGGCGACCTGCCACACGGGCTGTGTGTCGTGGGTTTCTCAGTCATATAGTGAACGCCAAGGACTGCTTGAGATTCTGTATCGACGAGAGCAGTTTTTGGAGTATTTAAATACGATAGTTCGTTTGACGGAAGTAGTGCTCGCTAGCGTTTTCACGGTGTAAAACGTGGTATTAACGGCAGCGTGACCTGAAAGCCAGCACAGTTCCGACGAAAGTCGGAGCTCATTTTGAACCTATCCAACCTAATCAGCGTGTAGTGATGAGGAAGATCGCTCAATTCGAGGCCGATCTTGGTAGGAATATATGTCATTTCGCTTGGAATATTAAGTGCGTTACGGTAGGATTCCTCAAGGTAAATCTGCAGGCAGTGGAGCGACATAAGTGTGTAATCGGTCATCAACAACATTTTAATCAACGTGATCCATATATACTTAAATTAAAAGAAATTTGATATTTATTATCGTGAATCTCCTGCTTTGGCTTCCAATTTCAATCGGTTAAAACCGACCTGGGCTAGTGATTCTTTAGAGCCAATTGATGGTATACCTTGGATGAATTTCAATAGAAAGACATAACTATATAATAGCCTTCATGTGCATATGGCTATCGGCACCAATTTGACTGAACGGCCTGTCTTCGTGACCGGGGCTGACGGATTTGTTGGTTCTCATCTCGTTGATAGATTGCTCGAAGAGGGGGCAAATGTTCACGCCTTCGTCCGAGCAACCTCTAGTGGAGAAATTAAAAACATTCGACAGCACGCAGAAGATATTACGATTCACCGAGGGAATCTTCGTGACAAACATTCTGTACAAACTGCGCTCAAGGCCCTTGAACCACACAGTGATTCTCTAATATTTCATCTTGGTGCGCAGGCCCACGTGGGAGAATCGTGGGAACGACCCTACGAAACCGTCGAAACAAATATTACTGGTACTCTGAACCTGTTGCAATCGGTCGTCGATCTCGACCTCGATATTACGAAATTCGATACTGCTGGAACCAGCGAGGAATACGGGAATATCAATGAGGAAATGGTCGAAAAACATGAATTCGACGGCGACGATCGCGTTCTCCTCAGCGAACGATCGCCAGTAAACCCGACAAGCGTCTACGCAACATCGAAACTGGCTGCGGACTTTCTCACGATGAACTACCACGACGCGTACGGGCTCCCGACCGTCACGACGCGGATGTTCAACAATTACGGGCCGCGACAAAACCCACGATATATTACCGGGACGATCATCACACAAGCGCTCGAACGAGATATTGTCGAGCTCGGAAACCTGACTCCGAAGCGAGATCTCTGTTATGTCTCCGATGGTGTCCGTGGTCACCTCCACGTCGCACTCGAGGGGAATCCAGGCGAACAGTACGTATACGGGTACGGAGAGAACCTCTCAATGCGCGAATGGACTGAGATGATCCTCGACGTCGGTACCGAACACGGCTACTGGGAGGCACCCGAGATCGTTCAGGATGAGGATCGTTTCCGACCCGGTGACAGTGACGTCGAAGAGTTGCTTGTGGGGTACGAGAAGCTCAATGAAGAGACTGGCTGGGAACCGAAGATTTCCTGGCGAGAAGGAATCCGACAGACGATCGACTGGTATGCAAACAATCCAGAGAAGTGGTACGGACGAGTGGACTGGCGATGAGCAGCGACACACACGACTACTGGGATGACAAGACCGTCATGGTGACAGGTGGGGCCGGATTCCTTGGTAGTCACCTCGTTGAAGATCTCGAATCTCGGTCAGATGAGGTCGATATCTTTGTTCCTCGAAGCGACGAGTATGATCTCCGCGAAAAAGACGACATCAAACGTGCGTTCGAGGACTCGCACGCCAACGTCGTTATCCATCTTGCTGCCACGGTCGGCGGAATTGGGGCAAATCGGGAGAACCCCGGCCGATACTTCTTCGATAACGCTATCATGGGAATCGAACTTCTTGAACAGGCTCGTCACTTTGACGTAGAGAAGTTTACAATTCTTGGGACGATTTGCGCCTACCCCAAACATACCCCGGTCCCGTTCAAAGAAGAGAACCTCTTCGACGGGTATCCTGAAGAGACGAACGCTCCCTACGGTATTGCGAAAAAGACCTTATTGACTCAGTCGCGTGCGTATCGCAAGCAGTATGATTTTAACAGCATCTATCTAATGCCGGTCAACCTTTATGGGCCACGAGACGATTTCGATTTAGAAACGTCACACGTTATTCCTGCAATCATCCGAAAGTGCATTGAGGCAAGAGAAAAAGGCGAGGATACGATTACAGCTTGGGGGACTGGAAAGCCGACTCGAGAATTTCTCTATGTCAAGGATGCCGCTGAAGGAATTCTTGATGCAACCGAACGGTATAATCGGAGTGATCCAGTCAATCTGGGGAGCGGACATGAAATCAGTATACAGAATCTAGTTGAGTTAATCGTTGACTTGACTTGCTTCGAAGGGGGGATACACTGGAACACATCAAAACCTGACGGCCAACCCCGCCGAAAACTCGATACAAAACGTGCGCGAGAATATTTCGGCTGGGAAGCCTCAACGGGTTTCAAAGATGGGCTTAAAACCACCATCAAATGGTATGAACAGTATCGGAGTCGCCATTATGAATAATAGAAATTTGGCTGACCGGTTTCATTTCTTAAAGTACAATGTGTATATTGATGAGGACACTTGGAGACCCATCATCCAGTCTGCGCCGATCCTCTACATTGATCTCGTTGTTATTTCGGACACATCCGTAAAAGCAATAATTCGATAGAAATAATTACCAATACAAAATAAATATGTCATTGATAAAAGAATCCAAAAAAACTATACAAAAAGAAGGGCTTCATACCTTTGTTAAAAAATCAATACGTTATCTTAAAAACAAGATTATACCACAACCAACTGTTTCAAACAAGTCAACATGCATACTGTTGTGGTATTTAAAATATATTTACAATATCTGGTTTGAAATAAATCATGGCAAAGGAATAGATGTATTCGATGAAGATTGGGATACACTCATTTTACTTGATGCCTGCCGATATGACGACTTTAATGACGTTAACCATATCCCAGGTGATCTGTCCTCAAAAATATCCAAAGGGGTTGATAGTGACGAGTTCATAAGAAAGAATTTTGTTGGAAAAAATCACCTGGACACGGTATACGTCACTGCAAATCCTCATGTTGGACTAATTGATAAAAACACCTTCCACAATATAATTACTGAACCAATATCCAATTGGGATTCTGAGTTACAGTGTGTTCCCCCAAAACAAGTAACCTCCTCCGCGATTAAGGCGCACAGGCAATACCCAAACAAGCGTATAATCGTTCACTATATGCAACCTCATGACCCCCCTTTAGGTCCTACTGCAAATAAAATTAGAAAAAAATTCGAAATAGGTGGTGCAGCTCCTGGGAATAATTCTCTTCAAGGGAAACGAATTATGGAACTTGTTGCTTCGGGGGACATCTCTGAAAGGAAGGCACATTGTGCGTACCGAGAAACGCTCAAAATTGTTCTTGAGGAGGTGTCCTCTCTGCTCGAACATATAGATGGTAAGATTGTGATAAGTTCAGATCATGGAGAAATGTTTGGTGAGAAGCCGTATGCACTCTTAGGGAAATTATATGAACACTATCAAAATCCTAAGACTAAGGAACTTTGCAAGATACCGTGGTTCGTTGTGGAATCTCCGAACTCTCGGCGTGAAATAAATTTGGGTAATAGTGCACAAAGTAGCAAAGATACTGATAGCAGTATGCTAAATGAGCAGTTGAAAGCATTAGGTTACAAGTAGTAAAGTTATGTAAATAGTTCACCCAAGGGAACTACGTACTCTTTGTAGCCGACTATATATCGTCTTAGGTAGGAAAAAGCGAATATGTGTCTTAACATTCCTTGGGTTTCGACTTAAGTATGTATAATAAGTTTTCAATGCTTGGCTTTGCTTACCAGATTCAGCTAGGTGGAAGGCATGATGTTTACAACACTTAGATTTAATAAAGTTCTTTACTAACTTCTGCCTCTTAGTATCAAGATTTTCAATAATACTTTGATTATTAATAAGTATTTTTTTTGTCATATCTCGATACAAATTATGGTTGGATAGAGACGAAATTCCTCCGCTATGCTGTCTATATTCAGTAAGAACTTGAGGGCAATAACTTATATTAGTATTTGCTGCAGTTCGAATCTTAAAATCCCAATCTTCATATATTAACATTTTCTCGTTATATAATCCAATCTTTTCGGCAAAGTCTTTGGATATCAATTCATCGCGGTAAAGTGATCCTTTTGGCCAATCCCGGGTTAAAATTTCAAATAGAACATCTCCGCTGGGTGGATCTCTATTTTCACTCCATTTTTTAGTAATGGAACCATTGTCATTAATATACGCTACATTAGAATAGCTAACTTTAGAGTCTTTAGTTGACTGAATAATGTCTGACTCATACGCTAGCTTTTGTGGTCGGAACCGATCATCACCATCCAAAAATGTAATATAATCTCCTTGTGCCTTTCTGAGCCCAAAGTTTCTCATCTCTGGTATATTATAGTCGGAATCTAAATAAAACGATATTATATCTTGATTTTTTCTTTCATATGTGTTTATTATGTTCCTAGAACTATCAGATGAACCGGCATCAATTATAATGATTTCATAGGGTTTGTGTGTTTGTGCAAGAGCACTTTCAATCGCTTCTGAAATATACTTTTCTTCATTATATGAGGTTATGATAATGCTAATATCCATATTATCGAATGTTAGATTTGACTGTTCAGGTTCTCACACAATAATAATTGATTGATAGATGGTCAAAACTATTCCAACCCTAATTATACATGATCGTATTCGATGAGTTATTAATCTTTTCACACGCCTCTTAATACGGTCGTACATTGGTCTTTACCGCTAATATGGAAAACGGATCACCGTTGAACGTGTTTCAGAGAATTAAAATGCCGAACTATAGTAGTGATTAGAAATAGTTGCTCACTTTTGGAATTGAGACTTGGTCAAGAGCTGTATCAATCGCTATCGTCAACTCGTCGAGTGAGTCAAAAAACCGATTGATTAGAGACGCTGGAAGCTGTCTCCAGCACTCTTCGACAGGATTCAACTCCGGCGAATACGATGGTAACGTCACGAAGGTGAGGTCGTCACGGGCCGCCAGGTCCGTGACGGCCGACGCCTGGAAATATGGTGCTCCATCTAAGACGACAATCAAATCATCTTCGAATTCTTTGCATAATGCTAAAATGAAATGTTTTGCATGTTCGCCGGTGACATACTCGGTGAATCGGGAGAAAAAGCGATCACCGCTTAATGATTACGATAACTTTTGAAAGTCAAGGAACTTTTCACACCACTTCTGTGCGAAGCTGATGCGTTTCGTTATTTTCTCGAAGGTTTCCTGAACGAGCTCTTTGAATTCTCCTTCATTCTCGACGACGATCGGTGCCATCGTCCATTTGAGGTAGTCCTAGACTTGTTCGATTGGATTCAGGTGCGGTGAGCCTGACGGAATGAAAATCAGGTCGATCCCGAGTTCATGCGCGCGCTTCCGCGTGTATTCACATCTATGTGCACCGTGCTTGTCCAAGACGAGCAGAATCCGCTTGCCGGGATTCTGCTCGCGTATCTTCTCTAAGACCCCACAAATTCGCTCTTTCTTTTCGTCTTCGGTGAACGTCACCAGACTCTCACCGTTGAGAGCGTAGAATCCGACCGCCGAATCGTGTGTCTTGACTAACTCCCGCTCAATGTGTGGATCATCTACGTACCAGACACGCCGTGAATTATCGTACGGCTGTGGCTTCGATGCATCAAAAAATCCGAGGACGGTACCGCCATCAGTACAGATATCGTCCTCAACAATCCACCCTTCTTCGTCTTCTCCGTCACGTTTGTTGTGTGGCTGGTCGTCCTCGTCGAGCGCGTCGTCGACGCGCTCTTCGAGGATTTCATCAGGGTTCTCTGGCCGATGTGGACGCTTTGGCCGTGGTTTCGCGTACGAAAGACCAAGTTCCCGGAGAAAGATACCCAAATAATTCGGGCTGTATGAAACGCCGAATTCCTCTTGGAGAAGATGCTGAATCTCCTGTGATTTCCATGGTTGTCCGTCACGAAGCATCTCAACCAACTCGTCTTGCTCATCCTCGTCGAGTTTCGGGGGCCGACCGCCCCCGAAACTCGGCATCAGTTCTTCGAAGCCTCCTTGATTCCAGCCCTCTGCCCAGCGTGTCCCTGTTGCTGCTGATCGACCTTCCCGATCAGCAGCCTCAGGAATCGTATCGCCCTAATAGAGATTCTTGACGAAGCCGACTCGGCGAAGATGGTGATCGTCTTCAGCTCCCCTCAGCATCTCGTCGATCTCTTCTTCCGGCAGGTGACGCCTGATCTCGGTTCGACGTGAGCCCATTACCTCAAAAGTGAGCTCTACTTGCAAAAGTATTCATACTCATTAGAGGAACTCTCGCTTAGTACCGCAGATCGAACAATCATCGAAGCTCATCTCTCAGTCATTGATGAATACGATACGCAGATTGCTGCTCTTGAAGATGAAATTGAGCGACACGTCTTGGAATCGCCAGCAGCCCAGCGGCTGCTGACGATTCCTGGTGTCGGACAATTCACTGCAGCGGTTATCGTTGCAGAAGTTGGTGAGATTGAGCGATTTGATTCAGATAAATCCTTAGTCAGCTATGCCGGTCTTGATCCAGTCGTTCACCAATCCGGTGAGAAGGAGATCCATGGGAGTATTAGCAAAGAGGGCTCAGCGCAGTTGCGCTGGGCCCTCGTCCAGGCTGCCCATACAGCTGTCCGGTGTGATGACTACTTCGGAAATTTCTACACACGACTCAAACGACGGAAGAATCATCAGGTCGCAATCGTTGCTACCGCACGGAAGATATTAGTCTCAATCTACTATACTCACCGACAGAGATACTGATACACTCCGGGCGGATTAATCTCGTTCATCGCTGAGCGGATCTCACTTCGAAGTTCGTCAATTTCTCCAAAGTACTGATTACCAATAACTGATCTGAGTTGCCGCCAACACTCTTCCGTTGGGTTTAGCTTAGCCATCCCAGTCGGGAGATATAGAAGCTTTAGCTTCGATTTCTCGGCAAATTCTTTGACTTTCTTCGCTGTGAAATAGGAACCCTTGTCGAGAACCACGAGCAGCTTCTCTCCGAATCTTGCCTGAAGTGATTGGAGAAATCGAACCGTCGTTTCCTTGTTGAACGAACCAGCGCATTCCAAAAACATGGTCTCGCCGTTCTCGGTGAGACCGCCCAAGAAATTGATTCCATCACGAGAGGCCGACACGTTCACTGTCGGCCTCTCGTCAATCGGAAACCACGCATATCTGAGATCAGCTCCAACCGATTTCCTGAACTGATCAATCGTTATGACAAGCCTGTCTTCATCCCGTCTCCCGACTTTTTTTGAGCTCGTCGTCGTACCGCTCAAGATCTTCCTCGTCAGCCGAGGCTGGTTCTGGCCGAGGTTTCTTCCAGGAAACCTCGGCCTCTTTCATTAGTCGCTGAACGTGATGCCGGGAATGTGCAACATCAAACTCAGTTATGAGGTGTTGTTGAGCTAGTATACTCGACCAAGCAGGCTCATCGTATCCAGCTTCTTCGGGTGATTGGTTGAGTGTTTCAGCGAATTGTTGGAACTGTTCGTCAGAGAGCTCAGGCGGTCTTCCTGGACGTTTGTCGTCGTAGAGCGCGTCTTCAAAGTCGCGCTCTTCGAAGCGATCCAACCAGTTGTACACTGTCTGACGAGGCCATCCGTATTTTTCCTCGATCTTATCTGGAGATAGCCCAGCGAGATATTCGCGTGCAGCAGTGAGCCGTTTGATTGCTTTCGGATCACGCTCGTCCGCGAGCTGCTCGCGGACGCGCTCAACTGAAAGATCGGGAATCTTGTTCCCGTCCTTGGACATACTCAAACGATGTGCTTCTGTATCTCAAAACTTTCGGCGTTAAGTATATATGCTTTCACGGAACGAGTTGTATGATCCACCGGAGGTGAGTGCCTGAGCGATCCGGCTGATCGCTCAGGCAGCGACGGCTTGCTTGCACCCGTACAGCGACCGCTACCGCAATCACGTCCCCGCCGCCTGTCGGCTGTTCAGCAGTATCATTCAACTACCATCTGGTGATTTTGGGATTTGTTCGGGTGCGTCAAGGACCCACCCGAACAATTATTAGCTGAGAATCGTGAATTTCTGGTACAGGATTTTCATAGGAGTGCCCTTTCAATGATCACATCAAACTCTCAATAGACGAACACCAATTGAGGAGGTCATTTAGACGGTGCACTCTGAAACTATAACTTAAATATGACTGGTACAAAAACGTGACTTGATATGGACGTTGGATCACTCCAAGACAGATACAAGAGTGAACAGGTTTTTTTAATAGGAAATGGTCCAAGCTTAGCTAACACGCCCCTCAACTGGCTTGAAGACGAGTATACATTTGCCCTGAACAATATCAATCCAATTTATCAAACAACCGATTGGCGACCTGACTTTTATTTATACAGGCAAGAGCGTACTGGCTTGGAGTCCGAAGTAAAAGAAAATATTCGCATGGGTGCCAAGTGCTTCTTAGATAAAAAATTCGAACGTAAGTTTGGAACTGCATCAAATATTTGTTATATTAGTATTAAATCATTGTTAGGCAAAAAAAACAAATTTCATAAAACCTCTTTTGAAAAGTTCCAAGAGTTATCGCTCGAAGATTATTATCAGTTCTGGTCAGATAATCCAAGAAAACAACTATATGCTTATCATTCAACATATATTATTTTTCAATTACTTGCATATATGGGCTTTAGTAAAATTTACTTGATTGGATGTGATCTTGGGTATGGGAAACATGACCCACATATGATATTTGACACAGGAATCGATCCCTTAGACTATGGCGACCCAAATAGTCGGCTTGGAGCAGAAATTGAATTTTTAAAAGATAGTTGGGAGGATAAATTCTTGGTAAAGTCTTTTTTGAATGGCGTTGCATATCAGTTGCTACGATCACCTGCCAATTCTAAGATTAGAAATTTTTTCCCCGACGATAAAGATCATTTCATCGAGGATTATTGGAAACAACCAAAAGACCAACGTCATATTAACATCGAACAAAAAAAAGCCCATATTTCAGCGCGAACCATCTGTTTAGATAAGAATGTGGAGATATTTAATGCTACAATTGGAGGGGAACTTGAAATCCACCCGAGAGTGAATTTAGAGGATATTGTTGGCGTATAGAAAGAAGACAACTCATAAAAATACAATTAAAACTCTTCGTAAGTTCTTTCTTAATCTCAGAATACCACATTCTTTGGCTTCCTTGAGTGCTTCGTCGCCAGGCTTTCTGTAGAGTTTTCCGCGGAACTAGTCCTAATGAATCTCCATACGAAATCGGGTTCCAGTGATTCGATAGAAATGTGAGAGCGTCCGCTCGCTTCGTTACTGCTGGAATTCTCAACGTCACAGTCATCTGTTCCAGAGCGACGCCTCGATCGATGTGAGTCCTCACTAAAGGTCGCCTCAGTATAGCGATTCATTTGACCTATTCACACTCAAATAATCACAATATTTTATTTGATAACTTTACCAAGACTTGCCCTCTATTTCCACTATTTGTTTTGCCAATTTCAGATCGGTAGGAGTATCGATGTCTACTGACCGCAGTTCGGACATTTCAACATAGCCGATATCACCTCCAAGCCGACATCCCGTTTCTATTAGTAAATCACGCGTCATCACGTAGACGGCTTTATTCTCTACCCACTGATTCCACTCTTCAAGTTGGCGTGGCCCCCGACTCGCAGGATGATAATTTATCGGCTTGGTTTTTTCTTCCTCTGTTTCCCAGAGATATCGATCGTCCTCATACAAAGTGAGTGCCGAATCGAACTCTTGCTCAGAGACCTTTCTCACTGTCTCATCTATCTTGTCTACTGGCCGCAAGGGCCCAGTCGGGTACAATAACACCACAATGTCAATTTCGTGGCCTTGCTCCTCCAGTTCGGAAACCTGCCAGTTGAGGAATTTGTCTACCCCCATCATCATATCGCCTTGGGCGTACTTTTTCGGACGATCCATTACTTGGACGTCGTGTTCTTTGGCAGCCTCCCGAATATCTGGATCATCACTATTGACGACCGCGTGGTCGATCTCTTCAGCCTGAACCGCCTGGCTTGCGGCAATCCCGACAAGCGGTTCACCGTCGATTTTTTTTAAGTTCTTTCCTGGGATTCCTTCTGAGCCCCCTCGTGCAGGGATGATAGCGTAAACGTTCACAGATACACTCAAAACATCAAGCATAATCATTCTTATTACTCTCGATTGTGATGTGCACAGCAAACCACCAGGCTAATATCGTTGTACATCGCTACATTAGATCATTATGAGCAACAGTTCCACCGACGGATTACGGGTGTCGTGCGAGGCGGTCGAACAATTCGTACAAGACGTGCTGATTAATGCTGGTGTCAAGGAAGAAGTTGCAGAAGACACTGCAGAAGGGTTGGTAATGGCTTCGATGCGAGGCGTCGACTCACACGGGATTCGACTATTGCCACACTACATCAAAGAACTTGAGTCTGGCCGGATTAACCCCGAACCGGAGTTCAGTTTCGATCAAAAAGCACCGGCGGTCGGCCAGTTCGACGCAGATCATACGTATGGAATTGCAGCGGGTATCCGTGCGATGGACTATGCAATCGAATTGGCGGAAGCCACTGGAGTAGGCCATGTGAGCGTCAGTAACTCTACCCACAACGGTATGATGGCCTACTTCGGACTTGAAGCAGCAAAAGAAGGGATGATCGGCGTAGCTACTACACAAACGTCGGCGAATACTCGCCCGCCGAATGGAGTTCGCCCGTTCTTCGGAAGCAACCCGATTTGTGTCGCGGCCCCGATGTCCGATGAAGAGCCGTTCTGTTACGATGCCGCCACTTCAGCAATCACATTTAACGAGGTTCGGAAACAACAGGACGCCGGGGCGAAACTACCGCGTGACGTGGCCGCTAACGAACGTGGCATACCAACGCGCAATCCGGAGGAGGCCGTTCAGTTGTTGCCGCTGGGAGGGTACAAAGGATTTGGACTCTCGATGGTAGTGGACATCTTCAATGGGCTGCTTTCGGGAATGTCTGTTGGAAGGGAGGTATCCGAAATGTACGGAGAGGATATATCCAATCGACGGAATCTCGGTCATTACTACGCGGCTTTCCGCATCGATGCGTTTGTCGAAGTCGAGGAGTTCGAACGGCGCCTACAGCAACTTGCGGAGGAGGTTCGAAACGAACCGAGACAGAACGAGGAAACGCCGAATTACGTTCCTGGTGATCCCGAAAAGGAAGCCAAAGGTGAGCGTGAACAAAGAGGTATCCCGGTTCCAAAACACGAACTTGAAGAATTCGATGCACTAGCAAAAAAATATGACGTGGATCCAATTAGTAAGTAAGCGGTGCGTCGTTGAGAGAAATTAACCACATTGACACAGGGTTAATGAGATAGTTGCTGGATTACATCAATATGAGAACTGAGAACATCGTACGAGGTAGATTGGAGCGCAACGAGCCAGTATTTGGCGTCCGACTCCGAAGTTTTTCCACAACATTGCTCCAAGTTCTGGGACAAGTGGATGTAGAGTACGGATACCTTGATCTGGAGCACGCAGGGTTTTCACCGTATGATAGCACTAGTCTTGAGAATGTGCAAATGATGGCGGAGAGTGCTGGAATTGGTCTCGTTGTCCGTCTTCCTGCTGCTGAACCGTCGATGGTCCGAAAAGTTATAGATGCAGGTATTCGTACAATTATTGTTCCTAGAATTGAGACAGCAAAAGAAGTAGAGCGCGTTGTCTGTGCATCACGATACAGATACGATGGGGAACCAGGAAAACGGGGGTTTGGGACTGGGCCAGCGAACGATTGGGGTGTCCGTCCGGATGGTTACACAGAGCGTGAGGACGAATCAATTCTCGTCGGCATTATGTTAGAGACAAGGTCCGCGGTTGAGAATGTCCAAGAGATTGTGTCTATCCCTGAGCTCGGGTTTGTCAAAATAGGGGCCGGTGACCTATCCGTCTCGTTGGGACATCCCCAAGAGTACGAGAAGCCGGAGGTACAGGACGCAATTGAGAAGATAGAGCGAGTATGTGCAGAAAATGACGTTCCGCTGGGGCGTGGCGTCTCGAATGTTGAGAGTGCACGGAAGGCCATGAACAACGGGTACACGCTAATCGACATTGGAGGCGATGTTGAAATTCTCCGATCGACATTAAAAAACCGTGTCGGCGAACTGAACGAGACGGAGGACATCAAATCTGAGTGAATTAGATACGGTTACGTCCTGAACGGCTTCGGCGAACCGTATTCCTCGGAACTATCCTGAGGATCATATCCGATACGCTTGCGAGCGTGGTCAATATCAAGCCAAGACCGTTCATTGTCACTCACCCCATAAAAGATGTCAAACGTCACATCTTCATCGGCGAGACACCGCTCGACCATGTGTGCAAAGTCACGGCGCGATTGCCAGGTACATTTTAATCTGTTGACCTGTTCATAGTAGTCTTCGCTCTCACGGTCCCATCTTCCTTGTTCAACACCCCGTTCTGCATCGCCATACGGATGATCCCATCGGGGAGGTCTAACCGAGCCGATGCGAAGAGCATAAAATTGTATCCCATAGTTATCCGCATATTGTCTTCCCCAAGCTTCCCCCGCGACCTTCGAGGAACCGTAATGTGAATCAGGTCGAACAGGTGAAGTGTGGTCAACAGTGAGGTCATAATCCTGTTCGTATAGGTTTGGAGCGTGTTCCTTTTCATACTGACCGACGACGTGATTTGATGATGCGAAAATAAAACTGTCGACATCGCTATGCTTAGCTGCTTCTAAGCAGTTATAAATGCCTCTGATGTTGTTCCGGTACACTTGTTCAAATGTGGAACTCACCTCGGAACTGCCAGCGAGATGGACAACAGCATCATAACCATTGAATGCATGCGTCAATTCTTCTTTATTTGATATATCTACAGTTATTTGATCTGATTCGAAGTGAGGGTGTGCGGTGCCGTCAGCGAGTTTCTCCGTGGCTTCCTGTTTGTCAAGGAGGTCGTACTCGAAGTGACAATGTTGTGTAAGGGCGGTTCCGACCGTGCCGTGTGCGCCGGTAATTAAGACTGTCATATAAGTGTTAATTTCTGTGCTCCTCGGGTGTGATTACCAACTTACCCCGTCGACCTCGGCGATAAATCGGACTAATTCGAAGTCGACTTGTGTCCGAATATCGAATGACCGATACTGTGGCATTTCAACTGAGCCAATGTTGTTGCCCAAGCGCGACCCCATCTGAAGCAGGGTGGTTTCTTCAACAGCATAGACGGCTTTGTTTTCGACCCACTGATTCCAGTCTTCAAGTTGGCTCGGCGCTCGTTTCTGAGGATCATAGTTCACCGGAGTAACTTTTACCCCATCTTTTTTCCATAGATATCGAGTGTCTTCGTACAGCGTTAGTGCTGAATCGTAATCTTCGTCGACGACTTTTTCGATGGTTTTGTCAATTATTTCAATAGTTCGCAACGGAGAAGTCGGGTACAACAGAACGACAACGTCGATATCGTGGTTATCGGCTTTTAATTGTTCAATTTGCCACATCAACAGTCGGTCCATCTCCATGAACCGGTCTCTCTGAGCGAACCGATCGGGCCGATCGTACGTGATGACGTCGTACCCTTCTGCCTCTGCAAGAATGCGCTCACTGTTGCTGTTAAGGACGATATTGGTTATTAGTTCAGAGTTCGTAGCCTGTCGAATCGCTATCTCAACTAGCGACCTCCCCTTTATTTCTCTTAAATTCCTGTTTGATAATTCATCGTCTACCATTGCAGGAATGACTGCCAAGATCTCAGCCATAATAGCCTGAAGTAGACGGTGAGTGAAGAATGTATTCTATCTGTCTTTAGCTAAGAGAAGAGCCGTGTGACAGCTGCGGCCTATTGAGCTACTTTTCCGAAGGAATGAGGAGGTTTTGAGTGTGTACAAACCTCCTCACCTTGGACTATTCGTCGGCTCAGTACACTGTTTCCCTTCAAGTTCCTCGAAAAGAACCCCCGAGGAACTCGGCGTGGTCGAATCCATAGCAAGGCACAGATACCTGCCCTCGTGTGGTAATTCGTGTTCGGTTTTGCGGCTGACGAGAGCCGATCACTTGCATGGGTTTGGCATTTGATCTGAATAAAATCACCTACCAAACCGGTTGTTTGTAGTATTCACTTTCTCGACAGTCAGTCCACTATCTTGATTGAAATACACCCGCGGTGCGATATATTCATTTAGGTCACGTAGAATCTGTTCTGGATCGTCAAATGAGCCGTGTAGTATTTTGACCTTCTCAGTTAGATATCCGCCGAAGTTCGCACGACAGTTGTATTCTGTTGGTATAGTAATAAACCGAGCAGGACTCTGAAAGACAGCCTCACGGAATGCTGGTTGATTCATACGGACGTTCTTGTCAAGGTACTCTTTATAAAGGCTCTTCCACTTGCTAATAAAGCGTGAGGTTCTCTCATTCTTGTTAAACAGAACTACACCTGTATTAAATTCCGGGAGGGAACCCGGTACTTTGTCGCCGATACCGAATTTGGACTCGGCGATGGTAGCCGCAGCGACATCAAAGTTGCTCGTCAATGAAAACAACTCGTCAAAGTTGTCTGATACGATTGTATCAGTATCAAGCAATATCGTATTTTTGTAGGGTAATCTTGGGATTTGTAACACACTATCACCATAATGATACAGGAAGTCATCTGACTCAATTACTCTATCAAAGTGAGGATCTTCAACAGATCTGTCAGCAACCAGTGTGACGGGAAGATTTGTATGTGCTTTTATACTTATTGAAGACTCAATTGCGTCCTCAATATATCTTGACCCACTAGCGATATACAAAATTCCCCTTTCCATACAAATTTGAAAGTCAACAAGACTACTAAATACTTAAGATTTGTATTCCGCAGACTTAGAAAGAGAAGACTCCTATATGATGGCACTATATAGATGAGCAGAGTCTGGCGAATCAGTGTCTCAGATTAGAAAAACTGGAATCAGAACGAATGTGATTCTCGACCAAGTTTCTGAGACGCTCTCTGTGTTGTTCTCGATAAATAAAGAATTTCATTCTCTCCGAAACCACCATAGACTCTCAGACAGTTGAAATCAGCCGATTCGGCTCGATTATAGTAGCGTTTACAATTATATACTCACTCCTGTTCAGAAACTGTTGAATCAAGTCTGCTCGAACCAGATATCGAGACAGCTGCCACAAAGCGTTATAAACGCTACGATAGACAGTGCAGAGAAACCCCATATACAAAGAATCTGTTATGTGTATTTGGGGTTTTTCAAACAGCACTTTCCGACTTCTCTCGAAGAACCCCGTTTAATTTAATCTCCATCTATCAGTGCCACATGTCTAAATTTACTGACTTGCTTGAATTCCGTATAACTCGGCGTATTTGCCACCCTCTTTTACTAGCTCACTATGTTGTCCCGTCTCCGTGACTTGGCCGTCCTCTACTGTATATATCCGATCGGCGTTCTTTACTGTTGACAGCCGGTGTGCAATCGTAATAATTGCGTAGTCTCGATCCATCTCCTCAATTGCCTGTTGAACCTGCTTTTCGAGATTCGAGTCCAGATCGCTCGTCGCCTCGTCGAGGATCAACAAGTCAGCGTCCTCAATAAGCGCTCGAGCCAGCGCCACGCGTTGTTTTTGTCCCCCGGACAGGCGTACTCCTTCGTCACCCAACATCGTCTCGTAGCCTTCCGGAAGGTCAGTCATGAACTCGTCCACCTTCGCGATCTCACACACTCGATCCAACTCGCGGTCCGATACGTCTCGGTTTCCGATCGTCAGATTGTAGCGTAGCGTGTCGTTGAAAATGAAGGGACTCTGTCGCACGACAGAGAGCCGATCGCGCCATTCTCCAATATTCATCTCTTGAATTGGAATTCCGTTTGCTCGAATCTCGCCTTCGTCGACTTCGTACATCCGAGCTAACAGTGAGACGATCGTCGACTTTCCGGCTCCTGACTGTCCAACGAATGCGACGAACTCGCCTTTCTCAACCTCGAAGTCGATCCCGCGAAGGACTTGCTCCTCACCGCTGTAAGCGAACTCCACTGTATCAAACTCAATCTGTGTGATTTCTCCAGGCACTCTCTGTTTCGATTCATTTGGCTCTTCTTGGCTCTCAAGTTCGGCGATGAATTTGAGTGTACGGACGAGGTGGGGCAGATCGTTTTCGATCTGATAAAACATACTATTTAGATTACTCACGCGCGGTCCCAGTCGAAACATTGCGAATAAGAATACACCCAGTGCACCAAGTGACAAGTCAGCAAATGCCAGCGCCAAATAAATCAACACAAAGACGGAAACAGCGACAACGAGGTTATAGAAATTACCTATTGCAGTGCTGTTACGCCGCTGGAGGATCCGTGCCCGTGTGTATTTGTCGATCGCTTGTTGGAAGTCCTCATACAATTCATCTGCGACTCCGAAAATACGAATATCTCGGATTCCTTGGGTACCAGCTTGGGCGGCCTGTTGACGCTGTTCGTTTGCCTCGGCAACTCGATCGCCAATGTCGTAGCCGGATTCAAGCACGCGACGGAAAAAGACAGTAAAACCACCTAGTACGACGGCCGTAAAGAGCGTTAGAGACGGTGATATAATCAATGCGATGAGGAAGTACACGCCTGCAATGAATGTCTGTTCGAGTAGCTGAATCGCACGTTGGATCACTCGCCCAGCGTAATACGTCTGAGTCACGATCGCATTCAAAATATCGTCAGATCCTTTTTCATCGTAGTAGGCCACTCTCGCGTCAAGGGCATTTCGAAACGCACGGTCTTGCAAGTTTCTGATATAGTGCGTCCGCAAAACCTCACGCAGCCACCCAACACCAAAACTCGACGTATAGCGGACGACCATTACCAGCGACACGCCTAACACGGCCGTCCCGAGTGTGAGCGGTACTCCCACGAGCTCATACGCGGAGACAAACACGCCCATTAGTCCGTCTGCTTCACTCGCGGGATCACTCGTCTCGACCAGTTCGATGATCGGTAAAATAAAACTTAATCCAACGCCCTCAAGAATCGCTGCGACAATCCCGAGCAGCACAATTCCAACCGTGAACCGAGGATTGTACTGGGCGACATCTATGAGGGCGTCGATCTTTTCGCGTCTGGAGACCGACTCAGTATCATCAGCACTCATTGAAATATAACCGTTAGGTTATTTCTATTGAATAACAGCATGCTAATAAACGCGTCTGTTCGTCACTGTAATTTGTCTGTCCTTGACAAGCTATTGTGAATATTTTTCACGTATACTCCCGTATATTAAGCGCTGCTTCCCGAAGGTCACAAGAGATGTACAGGATACCTTCCGTCTCTCAGCAGGCCAATTGGATCGTCTCGATCAAATAACCTGACAGTCTCCCACCCCACCGTGTCAAGTGTTTTGCGCAAAAGAGGTACCTCATCAAACACCGACACCTCACCGCGTCGAGTGTCCAAACAAGACGAGGACAGGAAGAACTGTTCTACAAAAAGCAGACCAACCACGTCACGCAATCTGTGTCGCAACCTTGCTCGGGAGCGCGATCGCTTCGAAACCCCGAACCACCTCACTCACGATCGCCAGTCGACGTCGAACTCGTATTCGTAGTAGTGCCCGCCGGCGCGCCCTTCGTTTTTTATTCGTCGATCGAGGATTCCGAGCATCGCCAGATCTGTGAGGTGGTCGTGCATCCGCCGACGGACAAGTGGGTCGACATCCGATGCCTCCGCGATACGTTGACACAGCGGATACAGGTTTCGGATCTGCACCGGAGTCTCCGGTTTGAAGGTGAGTTGTAACCTCGCCACGAGCTCGAGATGCCCGTGTTTCGTCAGTTTGCGCATTTCGTGTTTGATCTGACTCTGTTCGAGCTTGTCACGGGCCTAATGGACGTAGGCTTCACTCACCCGATCGTCGTCGTTTGTTCGCGCGATCTCACCGGATTTGTACAGCAAATCCAACGCCCGTCGGGTATCCCCGTGTCCTGGGCTGCGATCGCGACGCACAAGGCCACCACGGCGGTCTCTACCGCGTCGTCGTACAGTGCACCCGCAACCCGCTCTTCAAGAATCGCTTGCAACTCCGGCGCGTTGTACGGTGGAAAGTGGATCTCTTCCTCACAAAGGGTGTCATTTATTCCCGGCGAGAGGTCGTCACGGAATCCAAAATCGTTTTTGATGCCGGTCAGGCAGAAGAGACACACCACAATTTCACGTGAAGCTAGCGAAAGAGAAGGGTACCATCGATCGACAATCGATCATTGCGTATGTACGGCCACAGCATATACCGTCAATTGAACACAACGCTGTTCACATGAAACGGTGGTGTATTCCATCCGCAACTTGCTCGAAGCCGTTGGGGCTTCACCGTAGTAATCCAGAGAAATCAGTATATAAATAATCAAACAAAGTAATGACCGTCATGCTGTCGTAGCCGACTTTCATACCAGTGACACACTGCCGTTTCAAGTGAAGTAATAAAAGTAGACGCCAGGGAAAAGCGCTGTTCTCGATCGTACGCAACAGAGACTGTTGATCAAGCACGACGTTGTGCGAACGAATTTAACGGATGCGGCGGCCGTTACTGGCGACGATAACCTTGAGGTTTTAACATCCGGAAATCGAACGCTCAAGGGGTCCAAAACTGACGAATTACTCCATCGGTGGAACATTACCGATTGGTCAGAAACGGTAAACGACATAATCAAAAAAGGAACGGTCTACAAAGTCGTCACAAGCCAAAAAATCAATCGGCAGCATGTCTGTGGCAGCTAAATTAATTGTTATGGGCCAAAACCATCCGTTCTAGTTTAGTGGCGATCAAAGGCAAACTCTCCCGATTCAACCTGTCTACATAACCGATCTCTGTGGGGATTTGGATTTTGCGACGCCCACAGCAACAACTCATCCAAATCCGGCAGTTCGTAGCCTAACTCAAGCATTAGATACAGCTGAATGAGATGAGCATGCCGTTCAACGGCTAGCGAACATCGACGACGGGGGAGCCGCGACGCCGACTCGTCGGCGTCAGCGGCGGCAGTCGTCTTTCGCTGTTGTGCTTCGAGTTCCCGTAGCTCGTCTACGATAACTCGGCTCATCATCAATGAGATCGCTGCCATGATGATCAGTGCTTCAATGATGTAAGCGTCGGTCGTATTGATCTCGTCCAAGCCGAACCGCAATTTTAGCTCCTTGAACAACAGTTCTACTTCCCAGCGCGCCCGATAGAGCTGTGCGATATCGGGCGCGCGGTAGTCATCTCTCTGAAGATTCGTTAGATAGAGGTGGTACTCTTCGGATTCGGCGTTCCGGAGGCCGACTAATCGGAATGTCCGGGTCGTGCTTGCGCTCGACCCTCGTTTGCGGTCGAATGAGAGGGTGATACGTACGTCGATCTCTTGTCGGTGCAGGTCGTCGAGGACGGCCTGCAGCGACTTACCCTCTAGCGGAATGCTGTTACCCCGCCACGTCCGAAGTTCTTCAACGATTTCGAAGTTCGCGTTGTCTTTGACACGAGAGACGAACCAGCCGCCATTCTGATCGATGCGGTCGAACAACCAGAAATCGTAGAACCCTAAATCGAGAAGGATGAGGGCGTCAGCTACCCACTCGCCGGTGGGTAGCTGACTCCGGTCATGAGTTTTCCCGCTGGTTGTTTGGTATCGTGTTGGGAGGCCCGTAGAGAGGGATTCGGTGAGATGGAGTTTCAACTCAGCTTGATCGTCACCAGTTGCTGCGTAGACATCAGCGGCGTCTTGATACAATGAAACGATGGTTGAGTCAGCGATAAGGACGTCTCGAAAGCGTTCGAGACGACCGTTGAGGTCTCTTCGTCCGGTATCGAGATTCTCGATAGCATCATCGAGAATCTCTCGAAGGAGTGCAACAAAACCTGGTTCGAACCAGTCGTGAAACGATGCGTAGGAGAGTTTGTCACAGTCAGCCATCTCGACGTACCGTTCAAGAAATGCCTGTAGAGTGCGGTCTGACCCGGCAGAAAAACCAAACGCGAGAGTGTAGAATAGCGCAACAATGTTTAACTTTCGCTGACGCTCAACGAGATTTGTTGCGCGAACGCGTTCGCGCAACTCATCAGAGGGAAACGCTCTTTGTATCCGATTCACAACTACTGAATCCGGTGGTGTGTAACTCATACTCTCCACCGGGTTTCTCTGATAGGTAGTTACAACGATGTCTGATCAGATGAGACTCTGCTAAACTAGAACCAGTACATCACAAAGCCGGTTAGTTGAGACGTCTGCTTGCAGAAGGTGTGTTCAAAACCCAGCAAGCAGACGATGAAATCCACGAGGACCACCTGCTTAACTTCCTCGTCAACACTCTTGACGAGGAAGTTACTCTCGCACTCGCTGAAAACGCTAAACTCGATGCTAAAGACATCTACGAGGTCCTCGTCGGCGCTTGCGCCGACGGGACCTCGGTCTCAACGCTCTGTGAGAGAAGCGAAGATGCACCGCACAAAAACTCGGTTCTCTACCATCTCCGCACCAAGTTCGACCTAGAGACGCTCGAACAAGTTGGAAACACGCTTCTCCAGAAGGACGTTCTTGACGTCCTTCCCGAGCAGGTGGAGGTCGTTTCTGACCTCCACCTGCGGCCCTACTATGGAGACGAAAACGACACCGACGGTCTCTATCACTCCCAAGCGAAGCGTGGAACCACCGCGTTCCACGCCTACGCGACACTCTACGCGCGTGTGAAGAACAAACGCTACACGCTGGCGGTGCGCCGTCTGACCGACGGCGACACCGCCAGCAGTGTCCTCGCAGAGTTTCTCGGTATCCTTGACGGTCTTAACCTCGAGGTCAAGGCCGTCTATCTTGACCGCGAATTCTACGATAGCAAGTGTTTGACGCTGCTTCAGGCGCACAACCACGCCTACGTCATGCCGATCGTCCGCTGGGGACAGACGATCAAGCAAGAACTCTCAGAAGGCTGGAGTCGGGTGATTCAGCACAGCCTGACGGCGAAACTCGACGGTCACAGCTGGACCGTCGAGTTTCCCGTCTACATCGACTTTACATACCAGAACGGACGGTACGACGAACATGGCGTAGCGCGTCACGGCTACGCCGCTGACGCGCCGTTCATCGACTCACCACGAGACGCTCGATACCACTACGCGAAACGCTTCGGTATCGAGGCGAGCTATCGACTCTCCGAACAAAGTATTGCGGCGACCTCGACACAAAATCCGGTCGTACGGTTGCTGTACGTCGTGGTGAGCTTGCTGTTACAGAACGTCTGGCGGTATCTGCACTGGGAGTACGTGGCGACGCCCCGCCGAGGCGGGCGTCGCCTCTGGCAGTGGTCGTTCAAGGAGTTCATCAACATGATTCGACGGGCAGCGTGGACGGCCCTCGCGGTGCGTCGGGCCGTCCCCGCGAACCGGCCACCGGACAACCGGTTCACCCGGTAATCACCGCCCAGACAGCCTCCAGCGAGAGTGGCGACGCTGTCGCGTCGGCGGCAGCCGCCGCCGACAGCGACAGCTCTCCGTTGGTTCGTCCAAGATCCTCTCGTCGAGACCACCAGTGGAACCGCTCCGCCACAGAACTCAGGCTTCAGAAACAGCTAGCCGAGGATGCTTTGTGAGGTACTGAGAACGGATGGGGGCAAAACCAATCGGACAACATTGATAGATTTGTCGACCACGTTCAAGGCATCGCGTTTGGATCATCAAATCAAGATATTAAAGTCGAGCATGATAACCCCTCAGCAAGAACCTATTTTGTGTCATCGGGAAGTTTAGAGATGTCGGTTTCGTCAGGCACATATGATATTATTGTTATCAAGCAGCGAATGCGATCATTCTAAATAATACTTTGACAATAAGATCTGTATATGCATACCAAACCACTATCAGAAATGACAAAAAGAGATGTCAAAAACATAGTTGTATACATTTCTGACAGTTTTCGATATGACCATATCCCGTCTTTTTTAGCTGAGAAGGGGTTGTTAGGTAAAGCGATCGCTCCCAGCACCTTCACAGCCTCAAGCATTCCGTCAATTTTTTCTGGGCTATATCCTAAATCGCATCGTATCTGGGGGTTTGATTCTGGTCTGAAAGGAAATTCAGTTTTTACGCATATAAATAATGCCGGATATGGAACATCGGATATATTTAGTTGGCCTGTTAAAGCGGTCGAAGCGGGGGACGGTCCAGTTGCGTTATCTGAATTAGACCAATCAAAACCATTCCTGTATGTTATGCATCATATGGGGGGGCATTCGCCGTATGGTGATACGGTGCCTCCGGACTGGCAATCGATGGAAGACTATTTTAGATCATTTTCTGCACAAGAACACCGAGAACGGTATGCAAAGGCAATTACACACACTGTTTCGCGGTTCGAAGAATTAATCGATGATTTAGACGACGCAGGCATCCTTGATGAAACGCTTGTTATATTCACTTCAGATCATGGAGAACTTCTTGGCGAGCGAGGGGGGATTTGGGGGCACGGGAATGTTATTACGCCCGAACTGGTTGAGGTGCCAATGTTATTTATAGGGCCAGGGATTCCCCGGGAGAGGCAATATGAGCGTCTGTTATCAGGTATAGATATTGCTCCGACAATTATGTCGCTTCTCAAAGGAAATGTGCCGAGGGAAATGGAAGGGGTAGACCTTTGGGAGGAAGTTCCGCTAGAAAGGCGCAAAGTGCGCGCTGACTTATGGAATCAGACCAAGTATGATCTAATAGACTATGCCGCAACTTCTCTATGGGACGATGGAGGTGGCTATGTTCAGCGAATTGGATCGTTATCTGAACACACTCTATTCACTTTTGGAGCTCATTGGTACAAATATGACCATTCCCACTTATCCCGTTCGGTATCTCCGTTCAAATTATTCAGATTGTATCGTTCTGTAGCAAAAAAACGACTGAAATATGGATCTCCATCTTTCTCAGTAAATACAGTTCATTCGACAGCACCTGGCAAATTTGAAAAGAAAGAGGATGAAAATGTCGAACCGGATCATGATCGGCTCCGACAACTCGGCTACCTTCAGTAATCTAGCGAACAGTCAAAAACTGCTTTAGCTTCCTTTACGTGTGTGCTCGTATGAAAAATACTTTATTAGCGATGCTCGATCGTGTGGCTCCGAGTTTCACACGAAATAGTGGTGTGTGAATTACTCTGAGCAACTCTTCTGACATTAACATCGGTCGCTGATACATTAAGTGGAGACGGTATTAATGCCGCCAACTACACCGTATTCGTCCTAGTCACACATCATTCAGCGACGCAATTTCTCGGATCGAACCGATCTCGGTATCGAGTCGAACGACGTCTGCCATCGCCTCGATCGCGCTCTCGAAGGGAACGTCAAGTTCGTAACTGTAGTAATTTCCTCGGGAGCCGCTTCGGTTCTCATGCGCGGAGAGGATGCCGAGCATCCGAAGATCGGAGAGATGGTTGTGAACCGATCGCTGCGACAGCGCACTCGTCCCTGACGAATCACACAGTGTAACGTACTCCTCGTACAGCTCTCGCGTTCGACATGGTGTGTCTCGCTTTGCGGTCTTCGAGACCACCGCAAGCAATGCAAGCTGTCCGTGCGTCGTCAACTCGCGCATCCCCTGTTGAACGCGCTCTTGTTCCAGTTGCAAACGGGCGCGTTCAACGTGATCCTGCGAGATCTCTTTGTGGTCGTGATTCTCGGTGATCTCACCAGCTAATCGAAGCAGATCGAGTGCCTGTCGAGCGCTCCCGCTGTCGCGAGCCGCCAGCGCGGCACAAAACTCCAACACTCCCGAACCGATCGCGCCCTCTGCGAGTGCGACCTCAGCACGAGAGCGGAGGATGTTTTCGAGTTCAGGTGCATCGTACGGCGGAAACTGAAGTTCCCGCTCACACAGTGTGTCCTGGACACGGGGGTCCAGCTGATCTTGAAACGTGAAATCGTTGCTGATCCCAATAAGCCCAACCGCTGTGTCTTCGAGGTTTCCGTTTGCCCGTGCCCTCGGAAGTTCGTACAGTAGTTCGTCACGGTCGCCGATCGAGTCGATCTCATCTAAAACGATGATGACGGTCCCACCGAGCGCTTCGAGTTCTTTGTAGAGCTTGTTGAACACCGTCTGTTGAGGGTATCCTGTCGAGCTGATCTCTTGGCCGACCGGCCGAAGGTCATTGACCAGTTCAACTGCAACCTGATACGATGAATTTAGCGTCTTGCAGTTCAGCGAAACCACAGAAAGATCGACATCGTCGTATGCCTCAATATCTTCCTGTAACCGTTCCAAGAGATAGTTGGTAACGGCAGTTTTGCCCACGCCGGTGTTTCCGTAGAGGAAGATGTTGTTCGGTTCCCAGCCGTCAACGACCGGCTGGAGTGCTTGCATATACGCCTCAATCTCTTCGTCGCGTTCCTCGATCGTCTCTGGACGGTAAGACTCTCCCAGTGCGTCCTTGTTGCGGAAGACGTTCTCTTTCCGCTCGAACCGGTGCATATACACGTTGATCGCAGGTATTATTTATAAAACTACCTTTTCATTTGATTCAAGTGAACTCATATGGACACACCACTGTTGCAAGTGAACGGTTGCTATTCGATTGTCAATTGTTATTCACCAGCCTTGCATTCTCACCATGCTTCACATGAAATAGTGGTGTGTCTGTGTGCGTACGATCGGTACTAAATGAGAAATGGAGGTACGTTCGAATGGGAAAAACAGTTGACATAGTGGTGTGTGGGTGCGTTGCGTACGATCGACGTATGGAAGTTCGACTCGTCTACACACCACCGCTTCAAGTGAAATATTGTATTTCACTCAAAAAGACTACTATGAGACGCTTTCTACATCACAGGGGAGCTTCAACTGAGACAATCGAGCTATTGTATCCTCGCCAACGCTATTCGACACGACTTACAACGCCTGGCCGGGGCTCTTGTTGTACGATGGGTGTCAAGTGCTTACGCTGTCCGTCCAATGATGCGTTTCTATTCATGATCGCGGTCCAAACACACTCCCACCCCACCAGTATAACCAACCGATCGAGATATTACAACGGGAACCGATACACCCACTACGCCGTAATAAGGGAGTACATCTAATGTATGTTCACCTAGATCGATCGACTACTCGTAATCCTCTGCCTCACGATCGCCACCACGTACAACCCCAAGCGTATCGCCAAGGGCTTTCCAGAGTTGTCGGACGACGATCGCCAGATCGGTCCAAAACGACTGTCGCCGGATATATTCAAGATCGTACCGCAATTTCAACTCAGGATGGGTACTCTTTGCGTCGTTAATCTGTGCCAACCCGGTCAACCCTGGCTTGACAAACCACCGTTTCCGCCACGATTGCGCCTCTTGTTCGAGCAGCGCCTCTTCGTCGACCCACACTGCCCGCGGGCCGACAACGCTCATGTCGCCCACGAAGATCGACCACAACTGCGGAATCTCGTCGAGATGGGTCCGTCGTAACACTCGCCCGACGCGGGTGATCCGATCGTTCTTGTCGTCATCCACCGGATCGACTGATTCACCCTCAGGCACCATCGTCCGGAATTTATACACCGGAAACGTATCGCCAAATCCAGCCGTCCGCTCTTGTTTGTATAACAACGGGCCGGGACTATCCAACTTGATCGCCGCTGCAATAACTAGAATCACCGGACTCAACACAACCAATCCAGCCCACGCGAACAGTACATCAAACACCCGTTTAATCACGTAATCTTGTACGTCCCACGGTTCGATCTCCACGTCAACGATCGTCCCCAACTCCCCTTGCGGCGTCAAGACGCTGTCAGCGTATTTGCGGTGGACCTTCGCCTGGACGCCGTGTTCGTGACAGGCGTCCAATGCGCCGAAGAACTCCTCGCGATCGGCCTCCCGAAACGCCAACACCACGGTGTCGATGTTGTGTTCGATCAACACGTCGTCTAACCGCGAGAGCCCGCCGAGGCGATCGAGGTGTGCCAGCTGGCCGCCGTCGGCGATCGCCTCCCGCGGCGACACCACCGCTTCGACCGTCCGCTCACCGTCGCGATCAAAGAATACACTCGTCGGACAGAGGTAGCCAACGAACGGCAGATCGGCCTCGTGTTCAATCTGGTCGATCAAATCCAGATCGTCCCCGACGATGATCGCCCGATCGGTCTCGCTCTGTGGTGCCCGCCGGATCCACACGAACCACAGTGGCAACACTACGAACAACAATCCAAACGAAAACACGAGTGTCTGTCTGGGCAGTCGGTGTGACCACTGGAAATACCCGAGCGTTGCGATCGCCAACCCCGCGACGAACACCCGCTGTTGGACTAAAAAGATCGTGTCCAAGATCCGCCGCGGGCGGGGTTTGAAAAGCGGCACCGAAAACGCCAGCACCGAGAGACAGCTCATCATAACTGCAAGCCCTAGCGATCGCCCCGTGAGATACTCGGGAGCTAAATTACTAAACAACGGCACGTACTCCGTCATGAACGTCTGTGCGAACGGCTGATTCCCAAGGAGTACCACACCGACGGTGAGACCGATCGCCCCCACTGCCCCCCCAATCCGGTACCTCCACCCGGTTAGCATTGTCTTAACAATGTTAGTCATGTGATAAAAGTACTGTGTCTTCTTATCACATTGCCATGTCTGAGAACACCGCTGGCGGTGAGCTGGCTGATGAGTTTGTGCCCACCGTGATTGGAGCTCAGTCTCCATCACTGATTGATCCCGACCGGCCTTCGACCGCCTTCACTAGTTCGTCTCGATCGGCGCGAGCGGATCGACCTGATAAAACCGAACGTACGCGAGCATCGCTCGCCAACAGCCAAGCGCCACACCCGCACCGATCGCGTTCACGGCCATGTCTCGGTAGCTGAACGTCCGGCCGGGGGTCACCGACTGGAGCAGTTCGATCCCGATCCCATAACACACGGTCACCACAAACACCACCCCAAGCACCTGCCACGTCGGCCACGGGAGGTGCTGAGTCGCGTACGCGAGCGCCAGCGCGAGCCCACCGTAGGCAAAAAAGTGCAGCCACGCAGAAATTGGGAAGAGCCCGAACGGCCCAGTCTGGACCGATCCACTACCTGGCACCGATCGGATCGAAAAGTACGTCAAGGTCCCTGCAACTGCGAGTACCATCAGGGCATGTGCCCACAGCGGAAACACCGGGAGTGATAGCGTTGGTCGATCGTCCAGCGTCATCTCTTGTCACCTCTCAAACCGCCTATAGCAGAGGATACCCAGTTGACTCCCACGCTCTCGGGGCGATCGAGACGGTACTGTCTGCCAACAGACCATCTCAGCCCACCCAGCGGACCGCAGCCACCCACGATACCAGCGCTGCCCCGCGATCCGTCGTCAACTGTGTGGCCGCGCTGAATCCGACTGTCGGACAGACGTCCACAGATCCTCGTCTCAATGAAAAAGTCCGTTGATCGGGATTGCATGTGTGTTTTAAAATCGTTCTACCTGTCTACCGCAGTCTCGTCGACGGTGTCTGTAGCCGCCGTAGTCTCGTCGACACTGTCTGTAGCGTCCCCGCCCTCTACTTGCTCTCCGACTGTGCTGTCGTCGCCCGCATCGATCGACTCTTCATTTACCGACCCACGCTCCGATCGCTCGACGCTTGTCTCCTCATCACCCCTCTGATCGGGTGAGTCAGGCCCACTAACCCGTTCGGGTGGCTCGGGTGGTTCGAACGCCGCCACGAGGAGTTCGTACCCGCGACTCTGTGTCACCGCCGCCCACGATCGCGTGCTCCGTGTCCCAGCAACCGCAAGCAACAACGCCGCAAACAACACGAATGTCACTGGCCCAAGCTCGCCCCCACCCAGTGCGATCGACACGAACGCCACGATAACCAGCCCAATCACCCCAAAACTCAGCACCCGGAGCGGACGATCGACGAACGCGTTTCGAACGCGATACCCAACCCGGAGGGCGGCTGACGTCGCAGTCGTTGTCTCGCCTTCGCGTTCAACGATCGAGATCGCCGCGTCGAGTTGGTCAATAAGTGGCCCGATAATCCACGTCTCTCGGAGGTCGATCACGATCACCTCCGGTTCCGGCTCAGCGGTCAACCACTGGTACAGGTACGACGATCGCACGAACGACGCACCAGCCCTAAACAGCCCGTAGGCTGCTGACTGCTCTGTGAATCGCGATCGGACCATGGACGATCGCACCACAGACGATTGCCCCTCCGCTTGCGGTTGGACTAAGGGATCCGACTGATCTGCATCTGCCCCACTGGACGTGACACTGGCCGTTTCTTCGCGATCGTCGATTGCCCCGTCATCGTCCGCGATCGCCTCTTCTGCAGTCCCACCGATCGCCTCCGCTGCAGTCCCACCGATCGCCTCGTCTTCATCGCCACCGATCGCTCCTGTTTCACTCTCGTCGGTTTCTTCTGCTTCGCTCTCACCGATCGCCGCCGCATCACCACCACCCGAAGTCTCCCCACCAGCATGCTCCCGATCGCGCTCCCCGACCACACTCGACCCACTGCGAAGCGATCGCACAGACTCAACCACCCGGGCCTCGGCGAGGGCTCGATCGAGGCGCTTACGCACGGTTCGGATCCCGGTGACGATCGTCGACCCCTCAGTGAGTTGCTCTCGTGTCTGTGCCATTTGCACTCCAGTATTATCGCGCCACCATGCTATTCATCGATCGCCGTCACTTCCCCGGTGACCGTTGTCCCGGTCAACTCGAAGGTGAGATCCTCGCCGATCCGGAGCTGTTCGCTGCGGAACCCGATCGTCCCATCCTCGCGTTCCTGCACTGCCAGCTCGACAGTCAGTGTAAGATCACGATCCCGGGGATGTTCGACGATATCGAAGCCATCACCAGATTCAATGACGGTTTCTGCGGGTCGATCGTCAACCGAAACGACCTCCGCGGTCTGGGTCGATCGAATCTCCTCGACAGCCCCGACGTCGATCGCACTCGCCCGAGAGGGCGACAGGCCTTCAACCTCGACGGTCACCTCCCGGGTGGCCGGTGTGCCCGGTTCTTCGAGCGTGCCGGTCGCGACCACGCTGCCGCTCAGCGCGTACGACCCCGTTTGGATCGGCACTGTCGAGCCACTCCGCAGCGGGCGATCGCCGAACAGGGCGGTCTCGCCGTCTTGCCGCGCCTCGGCGGTCACCCCGAGGACGAGTCGACGAGTCTCCTCCTCACCCGTTGCATACACTGTCAGCGATTCAACCGTGAGCAACGCCCGATCGCCCACGCGATATTCGTCGCCGACAGAAACCTCAGCCGCGGTGCTGCTGTCGATCTCGGTCTCGAGCACGAACGTCTCCGACTCAACCGAGAGTGACTCACCCGACTCATCGATTCGGGTGACGGTTCCCCCAACGACGTATTCGTTCGTTTGAATCTCTAGTTCCTGCCCGTACCGCAAGGGCTCGCCGGCGAACTGAATCGTCTCCGAGGCTTCATCATCTTCGGTTTCGATCGCCGTCCCGTTCACGGCCGCCCGGACGATGACACTCACGTCGCCCTCGTCGCTGTCAGTCGGGAACATGTAGACGTCAGTAATCTGCAACGAACCCCCTGAGGTTTCCCATTCGTCGCCAGTCGAAATCTGTTCGGCGGTGTACGCCGGTTGCGGGCCAAGCTCGATCGTTGCATAGCGGGTCTCATCGCCACCAGAAGGGACCACAAGCGCCAGCCCGGCAACGACGATCGCCACCGCAAACAGTACCACGAGCGCGTCGATCACGTTTACCACCCCGAAAAGCTTGCCTTCCTCGTCGATAACGGACGACAACCGGGAATCCTCAGCCATTACCACGTAGGTGATGGGCGGCAGTCTAAAAGCTTTCAATTTCCCTGACGCTTCGCACCAGCCACACCACAATCGATCGCTGGCGAACGGTTCGATCGCTGGCGAACGGTTCGATCGCTGGCAACGAATCGATTGCCGACAAACGGTTCGATCGCTGGCAACGAATCGATTGCCGACAAACGGTTCGATCGCTGGCAACGAATCGATTGCCGACAAACGGTTCGATCGCTGTCCAACACAGTGATCACACTCGAGCTGTCCGCAAGCACTACCCTCCCACTCGGTCATCTCCCACCACCAGCGACACCACTCGATCCATTACACAACAATTGATATAACTGACCCGCCCAACGGTACGTATATGTCAGCAGATTCTTCGGACCCACCCATCTCGATCGAGGACGCCGCCGAAACAACTGGCGAGATTCTCACAACCCTCTCGGATACCGTCGTCGCGACTGATGAGTTCTTCGAGACGATCCTCACCGGCTTTCTCGCCGGCGAGCACGTCCTCATTGAGGACGTCCCCGGCACCGGCAAGACACTCACGGCCCGATCGCTGGCGGCGGTGCTTGGCCTCCAGTTCAACCGGATTCAGTTCACGCCGGACCTGTTGCCGAGCGACATCACCGGCTCGATCGTCTTCGATGAAGCGAGCAGTGAGTTCTCTGTCAACCGCGGACCGATCTTTTCGAACATCGTGTTAGCCGACGAGATCAACCGCGCGCCCCCCAAGACGCAGGCGGCGCTCCTCGAAGCGATGGAAGAAAAACAGGTCAGCCTCGGGAGTGACACGTTCGACCTCCCAGAGCCGTTCATTGTCATTGCAACCCAAAACCCCGTCGAGCAGGAAGGGACGTTTGCGCTCCCAGAATCCCAGCGCGATCGCTTTATGATCAAAACGGCAATCGGCTATCCCGACGAACCCGCCGAACGGACGCTGCTCGATCGCCGGATCGATCGGCGGACCGCCGCCCCGACGGTCGACCAGCTTGTGGAGGCCGACACGCTCGGGGACCTCCAGGCACTCCCCGAGTACATCCACGTCGATCCGAAGATTCGCGATTACATTGTCGCGATCGGTCGGGCGACCCGCGAGCACCGCGCAACTGCGGTTGGCGTCTCCCCGCGTGGGATCCAACGCCACATGGAAGCCGCCCGCGCTCGCGCGGTCATCCAGGGCCGTGACTACGTGGTGCCAGCAGACGTGAAGTTCCTCGCTCGGCCCGTGTTGGCGCACCGACTCGTGCTCACCTCCGCCGCGATGGTTGAAGGCATCTCCCGAGCATCGGTGATCGAAGACACGCTCGAGTCGATCGAGGTTCCGGCGATGGACGCGATCGCGTGAGACGAGTGAGCGTGAGATACCGATCTACGGGACTCGGCTGCTAATCCCTATCAGTGAGCACGAACGTATCATCCGACGCCGTTTCAATCGCACCGATCTGTTCTAACCATTCAATTCCTGACGACGCGGTCTCATCACCAACCCGTCGGTGGATCGCCGACTCGGGAACCCCCCGGTAGAGATCGTCGTCATATTCGAGTTCGAGCAGGGCATTAATGGCGTTGCTAACCGCTTGTCCATCTTGAACCCGATCGTGTAGCACGCTGATCTCCTCGTGAATATCGAAGACGTACCCCTGTTCACGCAACCGGTCCAGCTTGTGTTTCATCGCCCCGATGAACTCGTCTCTCCCGAGCAATTCGAGCTGGGTGTAGATTTCCTCGACGATTAGGTCCTCGTCAATACCGCCCTGGGCGATCCGAATCATATCATCGACATCGTCCTCTCGATTGGCGACGGCTTTGAACAGGAAAATATCGTTCAACGAGATCGCTCTGATGGTGAGATGACCCTCGTCAAATAGATGACGGCTCCGGTCAACCATCGGCTGAGTCAATCTGATGACGCCAGCGACCTGCTCGTGGAACACGTCGAACCGCCGCAAATCTTTTTGTAGAATGAACGCAGCCCCGAGTTCGTCGTATTCTTTAGAAAGATCCGGTTCGGGATTGTATCCAGCAGCCGTTAGTACTTGCCACAATCGTTGGAGTTCGCCCCGTTTCCGGACGATTAAGTCGATGTCTTTCGTGGCGTTTTTGAGATCATCCAGTGTGAGCGCACCGCCCCCGATGAGATAGACGGTTAATTCGTTTTCAAGCAAGCCCGCAAGTTCGCTGAACTGTCCCCGAATCGCATCGCCGCCGAAAGTAGCTTCTCGAGTCATAGTTCGACCCCGTACTCATCGCCCAGCGTTTCGAACGCTTCCCACCGGGGCGTTGCTGCAGACGGCTTCTCGCCTTCCGTCTTCAGAAACTCCACCAGCGGTTCGACGATGTCCGTAATCCCGTAGTCATCAGCAACCAACTGTAAACGCTCCAGTGAGAGTTCTGCCTTCACAGCGAGCAAGAGAGCGTACTTCCGGTGGCGAGAATCATTTTCGATAAGAAGCAGGTGGCAGAACAGGTCTTCCGGGGTGAGCGCTTCACGATCATCTGAATAAAAGTAGTACTGGTCGGATGTGGTAAAAAACTGGAGTCCGTGCTCGGCAAAGGCATCGAGTCCCGTTTGATGGTAGTCAGGATGCTCGACAGCAGTATCGGTGCGGACGAGATACTCCTCGTGTGACTCCCATACGATCGTTCCGCTTCCTACGTCCTGTTTGATCTGGACGAGGTGGGTGTGGTGCCGGAGCTCGTACGCAAAAACGTGGAGATCATTGAACGTATCCGTGAGCCTGTATTGACTATGTTGCTTGAGGGCCATCGCTCGGTTCGTGAGCGTCCGTAGGCCGCGGTAAATCGTTGCCCGTGCGTGGCCCGTTTGCTCTGCTAGTTCGGTTGCCGTCCACTCGGTGTCGCTACTTAGGTAATACAGGATATTCAGCATCGAAGGCGTGAGTAAATTAGGAAAGTCGACGTGTGGATTCGATTTCGTCAGCGATTGGAACACTTCAACACAGCGGGCACTACTCGGCTTGGCGATGGTTCTGTTGCCAACCCGTTCCTTGTTGACCAGATCCCGCTGCGCCAAGTCGTTGAGCGTGTCCGAGACGGTATCCGCTCGGTAATTTAGTTCATCAGCCAGCTCCTGACGTCCCTTTGGCGTGTCAAGCGCCGAGAGAACTCGAAGCCCTCGTTTACTTATCATGTTGTCTCATAATTGCCCGTAAAGTATTTAAACACCTTGGCTGATTTGAGACAAATAGTATATTTTATTATATATTATATCTTACTATACAGGCGGAGCAGGCTGAGTGCCTCGGGGTCAGAGTGATCTGCTCAACCATTGTACCTTTCTCTGAACGAGAGCGAATCAATTGCAACGGAATCATCGATTTGCAATTTTGAAGTAACCAACCGGCCGATCGAACGTTCAAACCTTCCGCTGACCACTCAAGCCCCGGGGCAGTTCATCTCCGACTCGTCTTCGGTTTTATCGCCGGTAGAGCGGGGATATTCCCCACGGAGCCGACGCATCCGCGCTGGCATTGTCTCGTCGCTTGCTGTGCTGCCGCGATACTTTGTGAAGGGGTCGTCTCCGTCTGCCGTGGTTGATTCTTTCTTGGCAATCTTATACCCAGAGTCGACCTTCTCGAATGCGATCTCATCACCGGGTTCAATTCCGAGGGCGTCCCGAATGTCCTTCGGGATGGTTACTTGACCTTTGGTGGTGACACGTGGCATGGCCTCGTTCAAGCGGTAATAACGAATAAGTATTACAGCTATATTCATACTGCTCTTCGGAGATTGTACACGGACTCAAATAGCGTGAACGCGCGATCGATCCGGCTCACCCACGCAACTCAACAAACACCAACACAACCACCCCGATCGCGAGCATAAGTGTCACGATCGCGCCGTCTGGGGCCGCCTCAACACCCCTAAGTAGCGACTGAAACACCACGAGGCTGACGACCGAAACGAGCCCAACAGCCACGCTCGCTCCAGCGTGGATGAGTTCACTGTCCGAGCCACCTGCGTGATCGCCAAGATCAACAGCCACTCCAACCCCGTATTCAGTCACGTCCCAGACAACGCCAGCTGCGACGACGCCAACAATCGCAACCGTCCCCGCGCCCCCGATCGCGGCCGCGATCGCGCCGACGAGCAATCCACCACACGCGATCCGCGGGCCCGCAGTCGCACTCGGGACAAGCCCAACGCCTGACAACACAGGCAACAGCGCCAACACGCCCGCCAAAGCCAGCACCGCCGCAGCCACGCCGACCACGCCGATCGTTGCGGTCCCCACGAGCGGGACAACCGTCGTTTCAACGCCGGACGGGACACCCCCGGCCGAGCCAAGCGCAGCCACTGCTGGCGCACCGCCAATCACTCCAGCGACGCCAAGCGGGAGCACCACGACCACCACAGACCGGACCCACGCGGACTGCCCGACCAGTAACGACGCGCCGATCGATCGCCCCGCGCGAATCACAATCGCGATCACCACCGCAGTCACCGCAAGCCGAACCAACAGGGTTCGCACGCCGGGGGCGGTGACAATCCCCCAGAGCACGTCCGACCCAACGACCTGTCGCGTCACGGCAGCCGCCATCGCGAGTGCGATCGACCCGAACCCAAGCACCGCGACCGCTCCCGACAGTACCCGCGACGTCACGCGTTGATACCGATCGCGTTCGCCCGGCGGCAGGATTTCTGCGGGCGGCAGACTCACGAGGACCGCCCAGATGCCGCCGAGTGCGAGCCACGCGACGACGACGAAGCCGACGATCGCCCCGCTTTCCTCGCCAGGCACAAGCAGCGACGCTGCTGGCCCAGCCCGCGTCAACACCGCGATGAGATCGATCCGCACGATCCCAATCGCGATCGCGAGCCCGCCGAGCACGAAGCCAACGCGGAGCAGCCAGCCGATCGCCACCGAGACTGCCCCAGCGCCTGCGGCGTTGACCCGAAACCGCGTGAGCCCGAATCCGACGAACACACCTGCAAGCGCAATCCCACCGGCCACACCACTATCACTCACGAACCCATAGAGCGGCAGCCCGATCGCCGCTGCGGTCGTCACAAGCACACCGACCCCACCGACGATCGTATACCCCGCTCGATCGAGGCCGACCCCGGCGATCGAGACTGCAAGGAGCACCCCCACAACTACCCCCGCTCCACCGAGAACAAGCGCACCACTGCCCACCGCAAGTCCTCCAAGCGCAACGAGCGCCACGACCGCGCCGATCGCGGCACTCCGCGGCGGAACCGCCCCAGCGACGACTGGCGGGCGGTACCACGGCGATCGATCGGCTTGCTCGGCTCCAGCATTCAGTGTACTCATGTCTACTCACCTCGGCACCGTCGATTGCTGTACACCGCGTGTGAGCGCAGCTTCGAGCGGTTCGTCTGGATCCCACTCAACGGTCTCGATTCCCGACCCACGCAGCGCAAGCAACCGGTGAGCGCGCTTGGTTTGGGCAACGGTGCCGCCGATCGACCCCGACGAGAACACGTCCGGGGTGTACACCTGAACGTATCGCCCAGCGCTGCGAAGCTGTCGGACCAGCTCGATCGGATACTGATCGGCCAGCGGCGACAGCACCACCAGTTGGGTCCGTGGCGGAACTCGCTCGATGAGTTCGATCGGCTCGATCGGCTCTGAAGCAGTGCCAACAGCACCCGGCTCGACAGTCTCAGCCGCCGCGTCGAGCAGCGCCCGCAGCTGCGTCCGGACGTAGCTGTCGTTGCCCGGTGGCACCCAGGCCAGCGATCCGTCCCCACTCACGGGCTCGATTCCAAGGACGGCGACGCCAACCCGGTTGCGATCGGCCATGAGTGCGGAGGCTAGTTCGTTCGCGGCGTACACACACAACTCAGTGGCGGTCGGAGCCGTCGCCTCGGCGGCGACACCGGCGGGCTCGCGCGCGTCCACAACTAACATGACCTCGACCGCGTTCTGTTGGCGATAATCGACCGTCGTCAACTCACGCTCGCGGGCATACTGTCGCCAGTTGATCCGATTGATCGGGTCGCCCGGCTGGTACGTCCGGATGCCAAAGAACTCCAGGCCCTCTCCGCCGCGATCAGTCGTCAACAGCCCTGCCATCCCTGTCGTCTGCTCAGAGACTGGGTACGTCTCGGTGTCGAGACTGGCGGCCACGCGTCCGTTGCCATCTGCCTCCAACTCAGCGGTATCCACGGTCGTCCCCGCGAGACTGCGTGTTTGACTCCGCACTGCCGCAAAGTCGAACTCGCCGTAGCGCGCTCGAAGCGTGTACTCGATCGTCGTCGACTCGCCAGCGGACAGACTCACCGCTGCCCGCGGTGAGCCCTCAATCACAGCCAACTCGCTTGGGACGCCGTCGACAACGCGAAGATCGACAAGCGGCCGATCGCTCGTGTTCTCCACTGTTAGCGTCACCGACACGGTATCTCCGGGGTACGTCTGTGCGGGCGTTACGGACCGATCTACCGACACGTGTTCGCCGACTGGCGTGACGCTCGTTAGCGCGCTGTAGGCGACGAACACGAGTGGTGCTATCGCCGCAACCACGAGTACTGGCGTTGCCGACCACACGCCAACACCCGCGAGCACAAACGCTGCGCCGATCCCAACTCGGAATCGAAGCGCGCGCGAGATCGTCATTGGTCACCTCCAACGGACGGCTCCGCCAGTTGCGCAGAATCCGCCGACTCCTCACTCGCTGTCTCACCGCGATCGCTCCCAGCCCACTCGCCGCTTGATCCACCCGTCTCCGCGACACCCATCCCGGCGGTTATTTGTTGCACTTCGACAGCTGTCTGCTCGATCGCCTGCTCGTAGGCCGCCGCCGGCTGGGCCCACCGAAGCATGTGAAACCGAACGGGATACTCGACGGTCCCTAAAAACGCCGCCGCGATCGGATCAGCCGTCCACTCCCCATCGTCGACGATCGCTGCTGCCTGTGTCTCACTACAGCCACGACGCAGCGCGACACCATCTTCGGCGAGCGATCGAAGTACTCGATACGGCTCGGTCTCTTCGACTGGCGTCCCTTTCAGGCGGATCTCACGCACGGCAGTCTCGATCGCGTCGTCGAACGGTTCCCCGGCAATCTGCGGGGCGTTTCGCGGCTGTTCCAGCGATCGACCATCTGGAACGAGCGGCTCTGTGTCTCCCGGCCGATCTCGAAGGTAGTAGAGCCCACCGACGAGCAACAGCCCTACGACAAGCACTCGAACGATCGATCCTGGCACCACTGACAGCGCCGCGGCGATCGGCGCACCGACCGCACCGGGAAGCGGCCCCGAAAACAGTCCAACGAGCCCGCCAACAGCCAGGAGAACGAGTATCACTGCTCCGATAATCCGCGATCGAAGGCCCATCTCAGCGATCATGTGTCTCTCGCCTCCACTTTAGCATCCGATTGCGATTCGATCTCTGTCATGGCGGCTGACGCTGTCTCGGCCTCTCGATCCGGATCTCCCTGTCCGTATTCGACCACACGGAACGAGTCAGTGAGGCGGTTCACCGGTCCGGCAGGCAAGCCACGTTCGATCGCAGCTGAGGCAATCTCCTCGGGCGTTCGGGTCGGGTCGATCCGCCGCATTACCAACCGGACGAACGCCGTCCAGATCCGCCGTACCGATCGAGATCGGGATGAGTCATCGCCCGATGCTGACGAACCGCCAACGGACGCTTCACCTGTGTCGCTGCTACCGCCACCACGCCACAGCCCGGCGAACAATGCACGAACGCCACCAATCATCCCAGCGATCGCGGCAATGATCGAAGCGACGATCGCATCGGGCCGTCGCGCCCACAGCCGCTTCGCGACGGCAAGTGGGCTTTCGAGTCGACTCCAGAACCCAGCGGAACCGCCGGAACCGTCGGGTCCGATGGTCCTCGGCAATTGCTTGAGCCAGAACAGTGCATCAACGACCCGTTGACGCAGCCGTCCCAGCAGCTGTGTCGACCCCGCCTGCACTCGATCGCCGACCGTCGTGCGTCGTCGGAGAGCCACTGTGCCACCGACGACCATGCCGGTCAGTACGGCGACAATTCCAGCGACGAATACCAGCCGATTCTCCACTTGTGTTGTTGTCTCCGTCCCGGCGTACGTTGCAGTCACGGCCGTTTCGGGGCGGACTGAAACCGGAACGGCTGCCGTTCCATTTGCGTCTGTGCTCCCAATACGCTCGCCGTCAGCTGTGATTGTCGCGTTCTCGATCGGGGCGCCACCTGCCGAAACGGTCATTGCAACGGTCTGTCCCGGCAGCGCGAGCACGCGTTGGGTCGCCGCCTCAACGGTAAGCGCTTCGACAGGCAGGGTTTGCTGTGCTTCGAGTTCTCCTCGGCGGATCGAAATCGTCGCCTGTGGCTCGTCGTACTCCGCCGGAAGCGTCACACGAAGTCTCCCATCCATGTCCGTCTGACCCACTTGCTCACCGTTGACGAAGACAGCCGCATCCGCAAGCGGTTGGTCGTTGAGGGCTGTCTGCACCGTCAGTTCCCCACCGATGATAAGTGGGAGTGGTTCCGCTTGCACTTCCATCGCCGCCGGAAGCGCATACGTCCGTGTCGTGTTTTGGTATGTCTGGTTCGCCGCAACTTGTGGATGGAGTCGATACTGGACGGCCTCATCCCAGGTGTGAATCTGCGTCTGCGCGTCGATCGCGCCACCGCTAACGCTGTTCTCCGACGGGACACTAACGGTTACTACGAGCCGATCGCTGTACGGCACAGTGGCACGCACCGTGCCGCTCGCGTTTGTCGTCCCGACTTCTTCGTCGTTGAATCGCACGATTGCACCCTCGATCGGATCATTCCCACGTGTTACACGGACAGTGACCGTTTCTCCCGGCTGTGGGTCCTCCTCAGCAAGTTCGATCTCGATCGGTTCGGGTTCGTCGACGCCGTCCTCGTCCGATCCGTTGTCCGGATCGGCGGCTTCCTCGTCTCCGTTTTGATTGTCGTCATCCTCGCTAGTCTCGTTCCCAGTCTCTTCCTCCTCGTCTCCAGCCCCTTCGTCTGGATCGTCCTCATCCACGGTATCGTCGTCTGGATCGACCGGACACGCATGTCGAATTGGTGTCTCAGACATACCCGTCGACGTGTTTGTCGCGGTATTCTCGACGGTCAATCGATCGCTCGCTGGTGTCGGATCGAACGGAATCCAGCCGTGACCAGGGAAGTACACCTCGACCCACGCGTGGGCATTGACCTCATACACCGCGTACGCATCGGTGGTATTGCTCACCTGCGCCCCCGGTGTATAGCCCGTCACGTACCGCGCGGGGATGTCTTGGGCCCGCAGCAACATCACCATACTCGACGCCATGTACTCGCCGTTGCCAGCTTCGGTCTCAAAGAGGAACGAATCAACCGGATCAGTTCCCGGATCGTGGGTCGTCTCGAGGCTGTAGCCGCGGTCCTCCGCAAGCCCTGATTCGATCGCCACTGCCGCCTCGTACGGCGAATTCGCATCGGCGGTTAGCTCGTCGCTCACTTCGACCGTCCGATTAGATAGCGAGTCAGTTCCTTGCGTGTAGCGCTCTGCGATCGACGGTGGATACGATTCGCCGGCGTTGCGGAGTCGGTCGGCGTCGGGTGCATAACAGTAGTTCTCAACTGTGTACGCTGTCCCGACCGCATCCGCTCGTGTCGTGTGAACGCCCGTCTCGGAACTGACTGCAACTGCTTCCTCCGATCCCGCGCTAATGTCAACGCTGGCGGCCTGCCAGCCGCTCGGCAGCACTGCTGCGTCGCGATCAAGCCGGACGCTCCGGTTGACGATGCTCGTCACTGCTCCGCGTGGCGAAATCTCGCCGTCGTAGGTCTCGTATGAGCCGGTTCGGACCCACGTGCCGTTGTCGTAGCGATCGTAGCCGTCGACACGCCAATATGTCGGCGTCTCTGTTTCAACCGTGAAGAGCCGATCGTCAGACCGGCTCGCAAAGGGGTTGTCGGAGCCGTCGAGGCCGCTTCCGATTGGGTTCCGATCTGCGGCCCCAAGACTCCCCCCACCAACAAGTCCGGTTCGGTTGTCCGTGAGCCACGGCTCGTCGGATTCCCCGCCAATCGTTGCTTGGCCAGCGTCGGTGCTCGGGCTGTCGAACACGCCCCCGGATACCGACAGCGACACCGCGATCAGCCCGAGTGCGACCACACCCGCGATCGCAAACAGGAGGTCCGCCAGTCGGCGATCGCGCGTCTCGTCTCCTTCGGCACTCATCCGATACTGATTCGAAGATTGTAATGGCCTGTGATAAACGCACCGACTACACGGCACTGACCAGTGACGAACCGAGAGAATCGAAATGCTGATACACCAACAGAGCTGTGTCGACACCTACCAACTCGTCGCTCAATTATTATCCCTCTCAAATCCCTACAATTTCTACGCCACCGCCAACCTCACGCTGTCAACACCGCAACGCCACCGCCACCGACGATCGCAAGCCCGCCAAGGCCGAAACAGACGAGCCAAAACGGGATCTGTTCGACGATCCGCATAAGCGCCCCAATCGTCACGTAGCCGACGATCGCGCTCGTCCCAAGTGCAACAATAGCCGGCGCCAGTCCCACGCCCGGCACACCGCCTTCGGTCACGAGAATGAGCACCCCCGCACCGATCCCAGTTGGAATCGACAACAGAAACGAGAGCCGAAACGCTGCCGGTGCCTCATACGAACGAAAGATCAATCCGCTTGTCGTGATCCCCGATCGCGAGACGCCCGGCAGAATCGCCAGTCCCTGTAGCCCGCCGATCACTATTGCATCAACCAGGGTTGGCTCGTGCCGATCGGCCAACGAGACCGATTCGGAGACAATCTGGGCAACCCCAGTCGCCACCAACAGGACGCCGATCGCGGCGATGAAGACGCCGCCGGAGAGTTCGCTCGCAAAATCAACCGCGACGATGTAGAGTGGCAGGCCAATGAATCCGGTTGCCAGACAGGCAACGACGATGAACGACGGGAGAGCGTTGTCTCCATCGAACGCCGCCCGCGGTCGCCAGTTGGGGACTGTTTGGAGGCTCTCTGCGATGTCCGATCGATAATACACCGCCGAAGAGAGGGTTGTCCCGAATTGTAAAAACAGCGCCAACTGCAACGCATCGTCCGGTGCGGTTCCAATGAGCGTCAAAAATAACGAGAGATTTCCCTGCGAGGAGACTGGCAGCCATTCGACCACACCCTGGACGATACCGGCGGCAATCGCAACGACGAGCTCCCAATACCCTTCTCGTGCGAGCACAGTGGCCGGTGATCTGTTCTAGCGTGTGATAGCTCTCACGGTCTGTCACGCCAATCGTTAAGCAATGCTCCTGGCTTTCCAGCCCCTGCTATGACGATCGCACGAGCGGCTCGTACCACTCGCGGTTCTCCTGATACCACTCGATAAACTCGCTTACGCCCTCCTCGATCGATCGAGTGGGCTCGTACCCGATCAGTTCCCCAGCCTTCTCGACTCCTGCGTGGGTGTGTTGTGCGTCGGCCTCCCGGGCGGCTTCGTACACCAACTCCAACTCTGGTGCAAGCTGATCGCGGACGACCTTTGCGAGCCGCTTGATCTCGATATTGTCTGTGCTCCCGATGTTCATCACCTCACCAGCGGCGACATCTGATTCAGCCAGCGCGACGTTCGCGTCGACGACGTCCTCAATGTAGGTGAAATCTCGCGTTTGGGTCCCGTCGCCGTAGATGACTGGTGGTTCGTCGTTGAGACACCGTGAGACGAAGTTCGAGATCGCCATATTCGGCCGCATCCGCGGGCCGTACACAGTGAAGTATCGCAGACACACCGTCGAGAGTCCGTGGAGTTCGTGGTACACCCGTGCCATATGCTCCTGGGTCAACTTCGTCACGCCGTAGGGACTTACTGGTTCGGTGGGATGGTCCTCGTCGTAGGGCAGATACTGTGGCTTTCCGTACACCGATGATGACGAGGCGATGATCACCCGATCGGTGTCACTCTCAACTGCGGACTCCAACACGTTGACCGTCCCATCGACATTGATTTCGGTGACCTTCCGCGGTTCGTCAACACTCGCACGCACCCCCGCCTGTGCGGCCTGGTGGACGACGATCGAGGCCGCTCCGACTAACCGATCGACGAGGGCCGCGTCTCGCACATCTCCCTTAACGAGCGTGTAGCTGCCGTCAGACTCAGCCGCAACCGATCGGCACACCTCGACAGTATGCTCTTTGATTCCAACATCGTAGAACGGCTCAAAATTATCCAAGGCGACTACGTCGTGTCCATCTCGTACAAAGCGCTCGGCGAGATGGCCACCAATAAATCCGGCTCCCCCGGTGACGAGAACGTCCATACCTACGATCGACCGGTGCTATTTGTTAAGTGTGTTGATACGATTTGATACAGCCGCGCGTGCTCCTGTGAAGCGATTAAGTGTCTCCCGTCAAGAATTGTCACGTATTGCCAACGATCGCTTCAGCCCGATCGTCGCTGCCAGATCGGCAGGCAGCCGCCGAACCGGCTCGGGCACCAACAACAGCCAGCGATCGCGATCCATCACGCCCTGGCTATCAGTCAGTATGCAAAAACAGGTCGATCCAGCGGTGTCGCCACCCGTCGAAACGAGCCCTCACGCACTGGCCGACACAATCCTGCTCACTCGTCTTCGAGTGCTTCGTATATTTCCGCGTGGCGGCGTCCGTCGAGCGCCCCCATCTCGAGGGCGATCTCGCGACGTTCGGCGTCGCTCTCGGCTGCCTGATAGCGCTCGTAGAGTTGACGGATCTCGTCGTCGATCGCCGTCGAGGAGTCAGTGCTGGACGCCATTGGTCTATTGAGGATACTCTGTGCGCCCGTTTATGAGTTACGACGAGCGCAGCCCCGAAAGTAGATGACAGCAGTATCTATGTCGATCGCGGCTTCGTCGGTTGCAAAGCGATGCAAGAGGGCCCGGATTTCATCACCATAGTCGAACGTATACCCGTTCATCACATAGAAAACGACCACCGTTCGGAGCGCTGTTCGTTTGTTTCCGTCGACGAATGGATGCTCCGCAACGAGCAATCGCATCAGATGGACTGCTTTGTGATGAATCGTCTTGGGTACCGTCCCGAAGAACCCCTCCGAGATATACTGCAACGCGGAGTCAATCGCACCTTCTGACCGAACACCTGGTTCCGTGGTGTCGCCTTCTGCCACGATCTGTTCGTGGAGGCTCAGAATAAGTTCAACAGAGGGATATACGAGATCGTCAGCCACGCACCTGACTTTCTCACGCCGCCCGTTAACCGTTTCTCACATGTGGGGCACAAGTTTGCACGTTCCAATCTGCATACGGAACCTCGAATTGTCACCGACTGTTACGGGCGATGGTAAAGATGAGCCGCGTCGCAAGGCCGACAACGCCGTGGCGGTGGATGTCGGTGTCGATATCGACGTTCATCTTGTGCCGAGCGATCGCATAGGTCAGCGCCGCCGTGCTCGTGTCCTCGTGGTTCCGTCGGCGCGAGTTGACGTCGGTAACACGAGCGCTTCTTGATTCCAATTCAGGACGATCGATCGACTCGATCCCCCATTGTGTCGGTCCTTGCGTGTGCGATCGCCCAGGCTGCTGACACCCCCGTTGTGACTGAAGTGGTCGCCAATCCAGAGGGCCGTCTCGAGGCGATCGTCACCTGTCGGTGGGATCACGAGCCCGCAGAAGATGTTGGCGATCGACCAGCCAGTGACGAAACTGCCGACGATACTGGGGAAGACTCGCTGTAGGGCGATCGGACACTCACCCCACCGTGTCGAGTGTTCAGACAAGATGAGTACAGCAAGAGAGTACATTTCGTGTGCTTTCACTCAGACAGTTCGACGATCTCTGCACGCGTATCCAGGACGATCGCCTCACGAGTAGGGAGGCAAATCGAACTTGGATAGAGAGTACATTTCGTGTGCTTTCACTCAGACAGTTCGACGATCTCTGCACGCGTATCCAGGACGATCGCCTCACGAGTAGGGAGGCAAATCGAACTTGGATAGAGAGTACATTTCGTGTGGTCTCACGAATGGCTGTGGCCGATCACACGCGTTGATTCTGAAATGCGCGGTGTCCTTCAGCACATCTGTAGAAATATTAACCAAGTTCTAGACGCAACTTTTCGTATGCCGACAGCGGTAAAAATGGACGAGGAAACAAAGTTGAAACTTGAAGAACTACAGGCTGAGATCAAACTGAAGACTGGAAAGAAAGTCACCCAGCAGGAAGTACTCTCGCGTCTCGTCGAGTCAGTCTGTGCGTCCCGATCGGAATTTATTGACTCATTCCGGGATACTGCAGTGAGTTTGTCCGCCGAAGAACTCGCACAGTTCAACGAGGGAATGATCGCTTCAGGAGTCGAGACCGATGAGGAGGATATCGACGGGATTCTGTATTGATGAGCGCATTTGTGGACACTGGTGTTTTATCCACATCATGATTAGCTGTCGAAACGTACTCGGATCATGATCTCAGCTTCACCGATGCGAAAAGTCTCTGATCGTGCAGACACACCTCCGTTTCGAGTGTAAACGCCTTATTCTAGTCCATAGAGGGGCTTACAGACAGATATACATTCGAAATAGTAGTGTCTGACCGCGTATTCTTGGAACCAACTATAGCTGCACCCGAGTAGTATTTGAGTTACACTCGAAATACTGGTGTCGGTGTTTCGTTTTATTCTCCCATCTATCTTCAAACAGAAATTATCGAAGCTTGATACAGAATTGAACCCGTACCGCTTTTTATACATTCGAACCGCTGCCCCTTCACAAAGTATCGAGGCAGCGCAGAAAGCAACGAGACAATTCCTGAGCGGATGCGTCAGCTTCGTGGCGAGTATCCCCCTCTATGAACGTCCGACTCAAAAGTAGAAATTACGATTTCTGAAATCGCGATTTCCAAAATCGAGAGTTCTATTTGGATCGGGGTACTATTGGCTGTATGGAGCACTTTGTTGATCGGGACGTCGAACTCGATCAACTCACAGACTGCTATGAATCCGAGACGGCAGACCTCGTCGTGATCTACGGTCGTCGTCGCCTCGGCAAGAGCGAGCTCGTTCGTCAGTCCATCGCCGATCGCGATGACACCGTCTACTACCAAGCGGTCGAGTCGACCGCACAGAATCAACTCGAACAGTTCGTCGACACCGCCACCGCACAGTTCCCGTCGTTGCAGAACGTCCGCCGCGACTGGGAGGTGCTTTTAGAAACACTCGGCGAGCAAGACGCCGTCGTCGTTATCGACGAGTTTCCGTTCCTCATTGAGGAAGATGAATCGCTTCCGTCACGAATCCAACGCGTCTGGGACATGGAACTGCAGGAAACCGGTATGACGCTCATCCTGGTCGGCTCGTCGATTAGTGTCATGGAGGACAAGGTCCTCTCTGGAAGCGCACCGCTGTACGGCCGACGGACGGCAACGATCGACCTCAAACCCCTCGACGTACCCGACGCACGCCAGTTCTTCCCGGAGTACGATCCGGAGACAGCCATCACGGCATGGTCGATCTACGGTGGTACTCCCTACTACCTCCAGACGATCGTTCCCGACCAGTCGCTCGGAACGAACGTCCAACAGGAGATTCTCTCGGAGCGCGGGCTGCTATACTCCGAACCAGAATTCCTACTCCGGACCGAACTCCGACAGCCAAACACGTACTTTAGCATTCTCCGCGCGCTCGCCCACGGGCGACGCACCCCGAACGAGATCGCAGGTATGGCCGGCGTAGAGTCAGGCTCACTCAGTACGTACCTCCAGAAGCTCCGCCGACTCCGTCTTGTCGAACGCCATATCCCCGTGACGGCGTCACCGACGGCCTCGAAACGCGGTCGGTATCGCATCGCTGCGCCCCTGTTCCGATTTTGGTTCCGATTTGTGTACGGCCATCAGGACCAGCTTCGGATCCTCGGCGAGGACGCGTACGACGAACTTGTCGCACCAGAACTGGCGGATTATGTGAGTCCGCTGTTCGAACGACTCTGCCAGCACGCACTCCCAGACCGTATCGACCGACGGTTCCGAGATGTTGGACAGTGGTGGTTCAAACAACACGAACTGGATATCCTTGGCCTCACTGCTGAGGGCCTCGTCGCCGGCGAGTGTAAGTTCACATCCCACCCTGTGAGCGAAGGCGTCCTCGCCAACCTCGAACGGACAGCGTCGGAAGTCCGATGGTCGAAAGCACCACCAGACGGAGAGACGTTGTACGTCTTGTTCAGCCGCTCGGGGTACACTGATGACCTCAAAAACACCGCTGATACACGTGAGGACGTTCGACTCTTCGAGTTGTCCGATCTGCTTCGTCCAGGAGCGAACAGTTGAAATGGTGATGTGTGGGTGTGTTGGGTACGATCGGCCTATCTTCAAATCGCCCCTGCTGGGAGTCACGAAATCGAGGAAAACTACGCTTGCGTAACCCAGAACCGATCGCCCCGGCGCTAATCGTCTGTTACGGACTCGCCAGCACCGGCTTCGGTCGGCGTGACTGTTTCTGTTTCCGTTGACTCCGATCCGTCGTGACTACCAGTCGATCGTCACGCATCACGAAGGATCGCTTCAGCCCGATCGACATCCGGGGGTCGGTTGACGTTCACCCGTGACCCGAGAGACACTGTCTCGATTCTATAGCCGGCGTGCGCCAACAACCCAACCGCCTCACTTAGTTGGTACTCACCCTCTGCGGTCGGTTGGAGCAACGCACAGGCGTGTACGATCTCCGGCGGCAGCACGTAACAGCCCGTCGTCACCAACCGCGACGCCGGGTCGTCTGGCTTTTCGACGATATCGACCACGGTCCCGTCGACAGTTTCGAGCACGCCCGTCGTTTGCGCAACCGATTCAGACACCTCTTCAACCCCAAGAACCGCATCAACGTCCGCCACAGCAAACCGATCGATCGCCCGTTTCACCCCGTCGGCAAACACATTGTCGCCGTTCAAAAGCAGGATCGGGCCCTCAATCACTCGTCGTGCCTGCAGTACTGCATGGCCAAGCCCGAGCCGATCGTCTTGGGTCACATAGGTAAGCGGAACTCCGCGGTACGTCTCGCCAAATGTGTCTCTGATCTGGGCGCCTTTGTACCCGATGACGACTACGATCGATTCTGCTCCGGCGTCGATTGCTGTATCGAAGACATATGTCAGCAACGGCCGCCCGGCGACCTCGACGAGGCCCTTCGGTCGATCGTCTGTGAGCGGTGCGAGCCGGCTCCCGCGACCAGCCGCTGGGACGAGTGCCTGCATGCAGTGTCGGTTGTTGGGGTGTTGAGGTCAAAGTGACGGTTACTGAATTTTGAGGCGAAAGCCTCGAGCGTATGCCGTTGCCAGATTCGAGTTGTCTCTATCGAGAAACGGATTCACTCGATCGTTGGGAAGTGAGCCGATCGCGCGAAGACAACTGATCAAATCAAGCAGACACCTCACCACCGAGAGTATCGATCGCCATCATTAGTCTAAAGTTCATAGACTTCGAACTACTGAATATGACCGCTGATTACGACCATGTCCGTCCCGATGGCGGGATCGACGCGCTGGACCCGCCCCCATTGGATGTCATGGACGAAGAGGCGCTCAAGCCAGAGACGCTGGCACAGAACGCTCCCAGGCTCGAAACTGTCATCCAATTACTCAACCACCCGGCATTGGCCCGGGTCTACGTTTACGTTTGTTATTGGGGCCCAGTTGCTCCGCCGGAAATCATGGAGGCGCTTGAGCTTTCAAAATCGACCACCTACGAGTATGTCGATCAGCTTGTGGATCTCGGCCTCGTGGACCGCGATGACTCGACGCGTCCTCAGCAACTGACAGCGGATCCGATCATCATTGTCGAGCAGTACGCACCGATCGTCATTACGCCGACCGTGCTTCACGCCCTCGCTCTCCAAGACATCGACGAGGACGTCGAGTACTTTATCGATCGCTACGGAATCGGGAAGCTCATCGCTGCATTACGGGGCGCTGGGCTCCACTTCTCCGGACAGACAACCCAGCGAATGGTCGCCAGCGACATCGGCGTCCGCGAGACAGAAGCGATGATGATCATCTACGCGCTCACGCCGGCACTGGTCGTCGGTCGAGAGCACGATCCGTTCTTTGAGCACCTCTTCCCAGATGTGCACGACAAGATGGATGTCCCTGCTCTCGACGAGAATGATCGCGCTCCGACTCCCTCGTCTGACCGGTGAGTTTGTTCGATGGGTCGTGATACACCATTATCGGCCGACCGGGACGTCCTCGTTGACGCAAACATCTTTTATGCGATCGGGCACCCGTCGAATCCACAATACAGTCAATTTCGGAGCGCAATCCAGAACGCCGGCGTCGTCTGCAAACTTCCTCAACGCGTGATCGGCGAACTCGGTGGCCCAGAGACAGACCGGGTCCGGACGGCACTCGACGAAGGCTGGGCCGAAATCATCGATGCTCCATCACCGACGGATGGCGACGCTGTCGTCGCGAGCGATATAGCCAGACGAACCATCGCGAACGAAACCAATCAGGCCGAACACGAGGTCGAAAAAACCGATACGATTCTCGCTGGGTTGGCCATCCAGTACATCAGAGACCGCGAAACGGTGGAGGTTGTCGTGCTGACAGATGATAAGCCAGCCAGAAAAGGTATCCAGAACGCAGTCCAAGCACAGGGGTACGCGAATGCGATCGCTGTTTATGGCTTAGCCGATGTCATTGGAGATGATTCCGGCGATTCGATGCGATTGATCTAACCGATCGGTTCTGACCGAGCATGCGGTCACGTATACTGTCGTATCCGGCTCGATTGTTCGCGAGGAAGATCAACCAACTAGCGACACAGATTAGCATGCCGCCGTAGTTCTCAAATAGGATACAACCGTAGATGCGGACCACAAGATGGCCCGTATCACCGGCTCCTCCCCAGATCTCTCCACTACCTGATCGAGGGGATGTTCCGGTGGGGGTGTTTGGAGGTAACTCATGGACAGAGAAATCGTCAAAACAGCGTTAGAAGCAGACGTGAACGAACAAATCGAGTGTCCGGTTTGTGGTGATGAGACTCTCGCCTTCGAGTTGGCTACTGACCATGCCCATTCGAAGGAACTCCTGCAGACGATCCTGCGCTTACTCGATCGGCCTGATCAGGCCGTATTCCCTGACGGAACAGACCACTGTACACACGCGGAGGAGACAAAATAATATGGGACTGTTCGATCACCTCACGTTCGAAGACGGTCTTGATATCGAGTTCCCTGACATCGGTACCAACCCGTTAGAGGTCACGTGGCAGACGAAATCGATCACTCGTGATTATCCGATGATGGAGAACTACAAAATAACGGCAGCTGGACGCTTATTCAAGGAAGAAGCCGAGTATGAGCACGTGCCCGAAGAGGAGCGGCCGCACTACGACGAAGCAATCGGCGGATTTGAAAGTCCAATGAGGGAAATGGCAGGGAGTATGAGGAAGATACACCTGGGATGGGCAGATATGGAGTATCACGGGATATTTGAGTTCCATCGAACGATCGATGGTGACTACGTGAGTCTCGAAGCGAAGTTCACCGACGGCCAACTGGCCGAAATCACACGCAACGAGTAAACTACCCCACCCTACTCCCTCGGCGCTGTGCGCCTCGGTCCTTGAGGGTAGGGCTTTGGTGTGGACTCCCGGCAATCAGTCCCCAGCAATAGGCTGGTACCTGTCGCCGTTCAACACCCCACCATTCACACGCACGTCTACTGGTGCGTCTCCGCTCGCCGACGTGGGCGACGAACGGAGTCTGTGATGCTCTTTTCGAGCGTACCGTATCCCGACGTTCTTCGCTGCGTTATAATCCGCATTCACCTCATACCCACATTTCAGGCAACAAAACTGTTCACCATCTCTGTTATTTTCATGTGTGAACCCACAGTCTGTCCGTGAACAGCGTTGTGACGTGTTGTTCGGCTCAACCTGTTTGACCGACACCTCCCGTTCTGGTGCTTTATATTCAACATACTCAACCAATCGACGAAATGCCCAGATGTGGTGCCACTTCGCCTGTGGCAGCCGCTCACGGATATCGGTCAAGTCCTCGAACACGATCACGTCCTGGTCATCGATCTCGTTCTCTCACGATACCGACTCAATTTGCGGGTAAGAGACAGAGCTCAAGCCTCAGCGTATTCGTCTTGAAATCTGATAAAGTGAGTCGATCGATCCTCACACCACCCCGCGTGGTATCTCGATCGCCAGTACCGCTGCTCAGACTGGAAGCGAAACGCTTGATGCACTCCCCGATCGCCCTTCTAGCCAGATGATCGACACTCGATCGGCGCGACTCACGGCCCTCCTCATCTGCGGTCTCATCCTCTTTGGAACGCTCGTCGCAGCGGGGGCAACGCTCACGCCCGATCCCACGCGAAACGACTTCCCAAACGAAGACGATCTCATCGCCGGCGATGTCGCTACCGGCGATCGCGTCACGATCGGCGGGAGGGTCGTCAGTACCGACCCGCTCGTGATCGAGGCTGACCCGACGTTCGAGGACCCGATCGAACTCACCATCACGAACGTCGGCAGTGCGGTGTCGATCGGCGACGAGATCGTCGTCCACGGCACGCTCACCGACGAGCGGACGATTCGCGCAACGGGCAACTACGCCCGGGAGCCGTGGGAACTGTACTACATGTACGCTGTCTCGGCGATCGCCGGCCTGTGGGTGCTCAGTCGGTTCCTCCGTGGCTGGCAACTCGATCGATCGACAGGAGGATTTCGACCACGCGCGAACGAGCGCGGTGATCGGTCAGGAGGCGATCGCTAATGGTTGATCTACTCACCCACGCGCTCGTCGGCTACAGCCTCGGGACACTGCTGTCGCTTCGCTATGAGTGGGTGACACCACAGTACGTGACCGTCTGTATGATGGGGGCGTTCATCCCCGATATAACCAAAATCCAGCTCGTCGTTCCCAGTGAGGTTGTCGCGGCCGCACTCTCGGTCCCCTTCGAGTGGAGCGGCATCCACACCCTCGGCGGCGCAGCGATCTCGATCGCGATCGGTGTCATCCTTACCGACGCTGCGTATCGCCGCCGAGTCGTCGCCCTATTGGCGATCGGTGCGGGCTCACATCTTGTCCTCGACGCCTTGCTGTTCAAGCCCTCGGGCTACATGGCCCCGCTGTGGTGGCCGCTCACGGCGCAGCGGTTCGCGATCGACGGGCTGTATCTCTCGAGCGATCGGTGGCCGGCGGCCGTTGCTGCGGTGATCGCGGCGGGGTGTTGGGCGATCGCCCGTAACAATTGAATCCTATTGAACAAGTGCGAACCAATAGACCGTTGTCCTCAATACGTTTCAACAGAAACGCCGTCAAAGGTTGCAAAATCATCAACGTTCTGCGTTACCACGGTTGCATCCATCTCTTTCGCGACAGCAGCGATCAAAACATCACCGGCAAGTGCGTTAATTTTGTCTTGGTTAATTGATTCGTTTTGGTGGAGAGACCTCTCTAACTCTCCGGCGATGAACGCGTGCTCTGCAGTAAACGGGCATATCGTCAGCCAATCGAATGTCGATCGAATCTCAAATGGGTCAAGCGCGTCTTGCAGTGCTCGTCCAACGGCGATTTCTTTGATGTTGATCGTCGTCGTGACGAACTCACAGCGTTCGTGAGTTTCAAGATATGTCTTTACTGACTCTCGACCACCCCAATAGTGGATGAGGAAGGTCGTATCAAGCAGTTTCATCGTCCGATTGTACTTCAGTTAGATCTGTTACTGCCTCACGTTGGCGATCGCTGAGAGCGGTACTTGTTCGGCTCCGTGAGCGATCTGCGAGTTGTTCGAGTTCATCTGCGTCCGCTTTCGGAAGCGTTCCGAACCCATCACGCCACTCGACAGTCGTCTCATCCAACAGTCGATCGACGAGATCGGTAAAGCTCTCATCAGGGCGCTTTCGAGCTCTCAGCCGTTCGTACACCTCTTCTCGAACGCCGATTGTTTTTGTTCCCATAGCTTGTGTTTGTGTATACAAACACAAATATTTCGCGCCTCGTTTGCGGACATCGTTCGATCGGTTTCCGCGCCGATCGCAACAGACGTGCTAGACGGACAGCGATGTCGAGTCGTCCAAAATAGCGGTTGCATTCTGCGACTCAACACACGACGCTGTTGGTTCACGAAGGAACAACTGAATCGACGCTGTTGGTTCACGAAGGAACAACTGAATCGACGCTGTTGGTTCACGAACGACAACCGAACACCTACTCGACAGTGACGCTTTTGGCCAGATTGCGCGGCTTGTCGATCGATCGGCCCTTCTCGTCGGCCACGTGGTAGGCAAATAGCTGCCAGTAGACGTTCGTCACGAGCGGTTCGAACATGCCAATGTCGGGTACCTCCCAGGTCACGTCAAGATAGGACTCGCCAACGTCACCCGAAACTGCGCCGATCACCGGAGCCGATCGGGCCTGAACCTCTTTGACGTTGTTCAGCGTCTCCGTCGCCGCCGATCCATCGGTCAACACGGCCAACACGGGCGTCTCAGCGGTTACGAGCGCCAGCGGCCCGTGTTTGAGCTCGCCGGCAGCAAAGCCCTCGGCGTGATCGTAGGAAATCTCTTTCAGCTTCAACGCGCCCTCCAGCGCGACCGGCCGGCCGTACTTTCGACCAATAAAGAAGAACGCCTCGGAGTCGGCGTACGCAGTCGCGACTTCGTGGACCGCATCCTCCCGATCGAGCACCTGCTGAACAGCGCCCGGGAGACTCCGCAGCGACTGCAATACCGATCGCGCTCGGTTCGATGACAGCGCGCCGCGTTCTCGGCCTACGTACACTGCCAACAGCGCGAGCGTTGCGACCTGTGAGGCGAACGTCTTCGTCGCGGCGACGCCGATCTCCGGGCCCGCACGGATGAACACGCTGTCGTCGACCTCTCGAGTCACCGTGCTCCCAAGTGTGTTCGTCACTGCCAGTGTCCGCGCGCCAGCTCGGATCGCCTTGCGGATCGCCGACAGCGTGTCGGCGGTTTCACCGCTTTGGGTGACTGCGACCACGAGCGTCCGCCAGGGATCGCGGCCCCCGCTGAACTCGTACTCGCTGGCGATCTCGACGGTTGTCCGAACGTCTGCGAGCGACTCGAACAGTTCGGCAGCGTACCGTCCTGCGTAGTTTGAGGTCCCGCAGGCGACGATCTGGATCTCCTCGATCGATCGAAGGTACTCTCTCGGCAGGTCGATTTCCACATCGACAGTCCCGCTGTCGAGATCGTACCGACCGGAGAGGGTCTGTCGGAGCGCTCGGGGCTGTTCGTGGATCTCCTTTCGCATGTAGTGCTCGTAGCCACCCTTCTCGGCGGCGTCGGCCTCCCAGGTGAGCTGTTCGGTCGTCACCTCGACCGACTCGCCGTCGCGGTACAGCTCGACTCCTGCCCCGGAAATAACGGCGAGTTCGCCATCGTCAAGATAGGTCACCTCTCGGGTGTGTTCGAGAAAGGCGGTCACGTCGCTGCCGAGGAACGTCCCCGTTTCGCCGTGGCCGATTACGAGCGGGCTGTCCTGGCGGATCGCGAACAGCTCTTCGACGCCCGCGATCGCGATGACGAGCGCGAAGGTGCCCTCTAAGCGAGCAACCGCTGCTTCGACGGCTTCCCGCGGGGTCGCACCCGACTCCAGTTCCTCTTCGATCAGGTGCGGGACGACCTCGGTGTCCGTGTCGCTGGTAAACGTGTGATCGGACAGCTCTGCGCGGAGCGCCTCGTAGTTCTCGATGATGCCGTTGTGGACGACCGCGACGCGGCCGTCTTCATCTGTGTGGGGGTGGGCGTTCTCGTCGGTCGGCGGGCCGTGTGTCGACCAGCGCGTGTGCCCGATGCCGCGCTGTTGGGTCGATGACTCCGGGAGCACCTCCAGCAGAGATTCAACCTCGCCCGATCGTTTGTACACTGTCAAGTCCGAATCGACGAGGGCGATCCCCGCCGAGTCGTAGCCGCGGTATTCGAGATTCTGCAATCCAGTCGCCAACAGCGGCGAGGCAGTCTCAGTTCCGTGGTAGCCGACAATTCCACACATGATTAGCTCCTCCTGATTTCGACGCCGTCTTCGACAGTTCCACTCACGCTCGCGCCCGGACCAACAGAGACCCCGTCGCCGAGGACCGTCCCCGCAGCGAGGACGGCTGCGCCGCCGACTGTTGCGTTGTCGCCGACAACCCCACCAAAGCGAACGCCCTCGTGCAGTTCACCGTCGATGATCATCGTCGCTTCGCCGCTCGGCACCGTGCTGTTCGCCCCGATCGACGCGTTCGCGCCGACAATGCAGTCTTTCACGACCGCACCGGCACCGATCGTGGTGTCCGGGAAGACGACCGATCGCTCGACAGTTGCATTGGGGCCGATTCGAACGTTTTGTCCGATCGAACTCCCCCGCCCGACGACGGTGTTCTGTCCGATCGACGCGGAGTCGGCGATGTGGGCACCCCGAGCAACGTATCCGTTCGTCTCTGGAGCCGTGGTCTCGGTGCTCCGATCGAGGACGCGGCCCGTAACCGAGAGGAGGTCCCACGGATACGAGACGTCGAGCCACCAACCGTCGTAGCGGACGGCGGCGACCGACTGCTCGTCGGCGAGCGCGTTGATCGCGTCGGTGAGTTTGTACTCGCCGCCGACACCAGAGTCAATCCGATCGATCGCATCGAAAATCGATCGATCGAAGGCGTACACGCCGGCGTTGATGATGTCTGAGGTCGATTCTGTTGGTTTTTCGATGATCTCTGTAACGCGATCACCGTCGAGGCCAACGACACCGTAGGAGGTCGCATCTGGGAGCCGCGTCACTGCAACCGCGGCAGTGGTTGCGCCGGCAGTGACCGTCTCACACACCTTCGAGACGATCGACGGTTCGATGATCCGATCGCCGTTGAGCACGACGAACCGATCGTCTACGAGGTCCGAGGCCGCCTCAAGTGCGTGGGCCGTCCCGAGCTGTTTGTCCTGGATTGCGTACTGAATCGACACGTTCCACTGATTGCCGTCGCCAAAGTGGGTCTGGATGCGGTCGCGCTCGTAGCCGACGACAAAAACAAACTCCGAAATACCCGCTTCCTTGGCGGCGGTCAGGACGTGTTCCAATAATGGCTTGTCTCCAACCGGGAGCATCGGTTTGGGTCGACGATTGGTGAGCGGCTCCAGTCGCCGCCCCTCCCCGGCTGCGAGGATTACCCCAATGGGATCACTGTGCATATCATGGTATTCGTGACTGGGCTCTTGAACGCTTTGGATATTTCATATAAAAGACAATTCTCGGGCCGATTAAACCTCTGCTCGATCGGGCCCGCGATCGCCGTCCGCAAGTCGATTGAGGACCTCCTCTTCGGTTGGTGGAGTATCGCCTTTGTTGATCCGGCCAGTGACAAGATCGATCAGGTTCAGTCGATGCAACAGCGATCGCGTCTGTTTCCCGTCGAGATCGAGTCCGCGTTGGACCTCGTAGACGGTCCGCGATCGGGTGAGCACCTCGACGAGCCTTTCAATGGTCACTCCATCCGGCAGTCTCGTCGGTGGGACGATCTCCCGAGAGGTGCGGGATTCATCCGTTTCGGTGGGCGCTTCGTTCTGATCGGTATCAGGCCCGTCGCTCTGTGTTGGCTTATCAACGTCTGCTTCGTCGATTTCCTCCGGTTCGGTTCTGTTGGGCTTCTCTGATTCGCCAACACCATCGCTCGGATCGGATTGCGCTTCGGATGAAGACTCGGCTTCGCTCTCGCTGCCCGCTGCATCAGCTCCACTCTCAGACTGCCGCGGCGCGGGGTTGTGGATCCCGTGTTCGATCATATACTTTCGGACCGTCTGTGCGGTGACGTCCACGCCAAGTTCCTCGGTCATCTCCGCAAACGTCGCCTCTGGATCGTAGACGGCTGCCAGCCGATCGGGATCGCGATACGCGGGTCGCGCAGTCGACTCCGCTGTCGTCCCTTCGACTTCTTCGCTTGGGTTGGACCCCTCCGTTTTTGTGTCCTCTTCTACATCCGCGGCTGAATCTTCGGTCTGGGTTCTCTCATCGGCATCCGCGGCTGAATCTTCGGTTTGTATTTCGGCTTCGGTATCCGTGGCCGAACCTTCGGTCTGTATTTCCTCATCGGCATCCGCGGCTGACTCTGAGTCTGCCCTCTCGACGGTGTCATCTGCCGTTGCCGTCGTTGCATCGGCCGATCGATCCTCCGCTGTGGAGGCTGCCTCTAGTTGTTCGGCTTCGACAGCAGGCAGCTCACGGTCATCATCGACCTCAATCTCGAGGTCGACAACGAGGTCGCTTCCGTCGATCCCCGCCGATGTCAGGGTGACCTGGCTTTCTTCGGGTATGTCGTCCCCGAAGAGCGGAACGGTCACCCGGACCTGACCGTCCGGTGCGCTGCCTGTAAGCGTCACGTCGAGTTCGTCGATCGCGTTATCTGCGTCCTCGATCGACGCGACCGTGGCCGCGAGCCCCTCTAATAAATCACTTGGGCTGGGTGACATGTTCACATGAGTCTATTGTTAGGCTGGCTATAACTCTTGTTGCAGCGTCCGCATTGTGCTTACCGAGAATCGGCTGACATTCGTCGGTCAGCCGTCAGCCGGAAGTCTGACAGAGGGAAACGTACTTATTTGCCCGTTTATGCATCCTTTTTATGAAACGCGATCGCGATCTGCCGATCGATCGACGCCAACTCCTCGGGTCGATCGCAGCTGTCGGGGGGACGATCAGCCTCGCTGGCTGTCTGGGCGGGGATGGGAATGGAGATGATTCAGCAGCCACCGCTTCTGGTACAGACCTCTCTGAACAATCGATGCCGACGATCACGCTGTTGAATGCCGACGACCAGAGCCACGAACTGCACGTCCTCGCCTACATGGGTGAGGAACGGTTCCACTGGCAAACTTACGATCTTGACGCTGATTCTGAGGTCGCTCTTGAGGATCTCGAAGCTCCCGATGAGGGTGAGAGTCAAACTGAAAGCGAGGATGAATCTGGACGATCGCTCACGATTGTCACCCGACTATCTGACGCAGATCAGTGGGAGGAGTCGACAATTGACGCCGATGACAGCGACTGTACCGATGTGATGGTGCGCGTCGACGCTGAGGGTAGTCTCACCACGTGGGCGAGTACTGATTGTTGATCGCGCTACTCACGTTTTGATCACGCTACATACGTTTGTCGCGTTGACTAAAACAGTCGACTCGACTATTCGATCGCTAGCCAAGCAGTCACGGATCACTCCGTGAGGGTCGATCGAAGCGCGAGCACACTGGCGACGATCGCAACCACGGCGATCCAGATTGACAGCGGCACTGTCCCGCCATCGTCGACCGATTCGTCACCATCGGAATCCTCACTCTCGTTGCTATCTGCGTCTGATTCGTTCGGTTCGATCACAGAGGATCCATTGTCTTCGTTATCTTCGCCGTCTTCGTCATCGACACTGTTGCTGTCATCATCGTCGACTGATTCATCATCAGCGTCGTCTGTACTGGTATCAGTCTCGTTTCCGTCTGTATCCGTTTCGTTAGTGCTGGTGTCAGTCTCGTTTCCGTCTGTATCCGTTTCGTTAGTGCTGGTGTCAGTCTCGTTCCCGTCTGTGTCGGTCTCATTTCCAGAGCTATCGTCATCGGGCTCGTCAGTTTCACCACCGGAGTCGTTGTCTCCATCGGAATCGTCATCCGTGTCACTCCCGTCGCCATCTTGATTCTCAGAGCCGTCTGTGACAGTCAGTCCGTCAGAGTCTGCGGCCCCGAGTATGTCTCGTCTGTTTTCGTACACGGTGTCTTCCCCTCGCACGATCGCGTAGAGCTCGTAATCACCGTCTTCGAACTGACTCAGATCGACCGTTGTCTCGTATACGCCGTCTCCGCTTTCCTCAAGCGATATCTCCTCGCGGCTATTGTCGTCCCAGATCACGACATCCACGCCGGTCACAGCATCGCTCGGTGCGACTTCGTTTATTTCAACACTCACGTCCATCGTCTCGTCTTGACTTGCTTCTGAGGGGTAGTCGATCGTGGTAACCTCGTATCCCCCAATAACGACTGGCACGATGTGTCGGTAGTTTCCGTCGTACATCGCCAGCACGTAGCTTCCGGGTTCGATCCCTGTCGTGTCGATTTCGACTTGTTCCTCGCCGGTGGTGACCTCGCGGTCTACTGTAGTCCGCTCACCGTCTTCGATCCGGTAGAGGAACACCTCCACCGTGGTATCTTCGTCTGGAACGCGCGTGGTGTATCTAAGATCTTCTCCTTCGCTGACGACAGCTAGTTCGTCGATCGTATACGATTCTGTCTCGCCATCTTGTTCGACCTCGATCGTCTCCTCGGGCGTCTCAAACGTATCCTGAACGTCTAGTGAGTATCCATCTGCACCGACGGCAAATCCGACAAAAAGCGACAGACAGAGTGCGATACTCAGTATCACGAGCGGGAGGGCCTTTGCCATATCCGTTGTATCATGTGGCTATGAACAATATTGTTACTATTGTGTTAACTGGGCGATGATACGTCATTATATATCTCCACTGATGTCATCGCTAAGTAGAGGATGGTACACAATTGTGACAGGTTCCTGAAAGTCAGTAATATTCAGGTGTAGACTTTTTCGACCGACAATTGCTTTCTCTGCTGTGTTGATTCCTAACTGAGCTCGACAGTAATATTGGCCTAACGACTGCTGTGGAGCTCTGTGACGCAGTATGTGCCAACTAATATGAACTTACGCCCAGCCGAAAATATTATACAGTGCTGTCGTAATCTACAAACGTATGATAAGATCGCGACAGGACGTGTTGTTGTCGCTGTTTATGGTTGTCCTAATGTTAGGATCGCCGATGGCAGCGGCGGCTTCAGGGGGGGGATCGAGCGGATCGCAGAACGCAATTTCTGCGTCACCAGAATTTAATGATATTAACGACACAGACAGCGACTCGTTCAATATAACTGATTCGGTCAGCGTCTGGGAGCGGTCAGCGCTTCCACTTCGTGCCGATCGATCGGACGCAGTAACAACGGTTACTGCGCCAAATATTAGGTTCCGACAAGATGGCGACAATGTAGAACCGAATCTCGCAAAGTTCGGCGTCTACGAGCCTGGAACAGTTAACTTCGAATACCGTGATGTTGAGGGAGCAAGCTCTGAGCTGTTGGCGGGTGACGATGCCGATATTTACGTCATTAAACTCGAAGAGGATATCAGCAGCGACGATGTCGACTCAACCCCGGGATCGCTGAGTGAACTTCGCGATCTGTTTGGCCAGGATGAGTTCAACGACAACGCCTCGATAGAGAAAGTTGGCACTGAAGAGATCGGCTCTGAGGGGGACTTCGACTTCAGTCATGACTTCGACGACTCTGGGATGTATCTCGCGTTTGCATCCGTAACGCTAGATGACAACGATGACGGGATCCAGATCAGCAACAACGAACTGACCGGTATTGACGGCGAAATTCGGATCATCGGCGCGGAGTCTGTCCCAGTGCAAGAGACAAGTGCGGCGGCAAGTGTCGACACTGAGGAGGCCAGCGCTGGTGATAATATTACGTTCGATGTAAATTCGAACTCCGACTTCGGGAGTGCAGGTGAAGTAAATCACACGCTTGTGGTATATCACAAAGATAACTTCGAAAATTCCTTATTTTCGATCGTTCCTCCTGATAATATTGATAACGACACCAGAGCAGACGACTTCACCATCGAACACAGTATTGAGCGCGTGAGCGGGACCGCAACACTTGAAGATGATGTTTCAGTCCTTGGTCAAGACATCAGCGCTCGGAGTTCCTCTGACTTCCTTCTCGCTGATGCAGTCAGCTTCATCTTCACCGAAGCGGGAGCGAGCGAACCGACCACTGACCATGTTACAAGCGGTGTCGACGTCCTGAACGCCTCGGCAGTCGCTGAGGGCAATCTCGATCAGGATGCAGAGCTCACGATCGAGACCAATGAGTCGTGGGAGGACGACACCTACCAGTACGTCTACATCGCGTCTGGCAGCGACTCAACACAGTTCTCGACCGACGCCGGGACGTTTGAGTTCCCGATCGCGGCTGACGATGACGACGATGGTGACGATGATGACGACGATCGGCGCACGCCACGGCGGCCACGAGATGATGACGATGACGATGATGATGACGTGGACGATGTTCCGACCGAACGTGCCCAACAAGTGCTAAATGCAACGCCGGCTGCGGACAACGCCGCGTCGGTCGTCGCGTCGGTCCCCGCAAACACGCGGGCGAACGTTCGCTTGCCTGAAACCGACGAAGATCGCGACAGTGGCGTTTCGTTCACTGACGTGAACTTCACGGCAAACGAGGACATCGATGGCGAAATTACCGCAACCCGGACCAGAACCGCACCGGAGGGCTCACCGGACGTGCCGACATCGACCGGCGGGCTCAGCTACCTCGATCTAGATTACCCCGAGGAGATTGGCAACAGCGTCAGTGACGCTGAGTACAAATTCACGGTGCGTGAAGATCGGCTCGAGGAACTCGATCGCGATGAGGAAGACGTGATCTTGCTCCGCGAAGACGAGGACAGTGATGATGACGACTGGCAGGAACTCGAAACCGAGTTCGTCGGTGAGAAAGACGGTCGACTCGTCTTCTCGGCCGACTCGCCAGGACTCTCGCTGTACGCAGTCACTGTTCAAGACCTTGACGCACAGGTCATCGAAACCTCGATCAGCGACACCGAAATCGAAACCGGTGACAGCGTTGACGTCGGCGCGATGATCGAAAACCAGGGTGGATCGGGTGAATTCACCGCTGCGCTCGAAGTCGACGGCGAAACTGTCGATGAACAGACGATCGAACTCGAATCGGGCGATACGCAGACGATCAGCTTCACCCAGACCTTCGACGAGGCTGGTACCTTCGACATCTCCATCAACGGCGTTGACGTGGGCACAGTTACCGTCGAAGAACCCGAACCGGCTGACGATGACGAGCCAGCCGACGATGACGAACCAGCTGACGACGAGCCAGCCGACGATGGTGAGCCTGATGACGACGGCTTCATCCCCGGCTTCGGTGTGATCGTCGCACTCGTCGCACTGCTCGCGGCTGCGCTGCTCGCCGCCCGGCGATCCGAGTAGGCGACACCGCTACCGACGATCGGCTCTTTTTTTGCGACTACCGCACTACCGAATAGCACAACCCGAAACGTCTTATCGCTCCCCGGCACAACGTGTCACATACTAACTGTGGCTGCTATGACAGACGATCCTCCACTCGTTTCCTGTATCAACGTCTCAAAGGTGTATTCACTCGCCTCGAACGGTCGGCTCAGTCGTCGATCGGACGCGCCCACGGTCACCGCGCTTGATTCGGTCTCTGTCGAGGTTCAGCCGGGCGAAACGATCGCCCTTTCAGGCCCAAGCGGCAGCGGCAAATCCACGCTGTTGCACCTCATTGCCGGGCTTGAAACGCCGACGTCGGGGACCGTCAGCTTCGACGGAACAGACCTTGCATCGCTCTCTGGGCGACGACGGACCCGCCACCGGCTCAACAACGTCGGCATCGTCTTCCAGCATTTTCACTTGCTTGATGCGCTGTCCGCACGCGGAAACGTCGCATTACCCCTTGTCGAGAGAGGAATTCGAAAACGCGAGCGTCGCGAACGTGCGACCGAAGTGCTCGAAGCAGTCGGTCTCGGCGATCGGTTAACGCACACACCGGATCAACTCTCCGGTGGCGAGCAACAGCGGGTTGCCATCGCGCGTGCGCTCGTAACAAATCCCCGGCTCGTGATCGCTGACGAGCCGACCGGCGAGCTCGACACCGAAACCGGCGCACAGGTCCTCGAGCGCTTCCAGGCCGCTGCCGAGGAGACGGCGATCGTCCTCGCGTCGCACGATCCAAATACGCTGGCGGTGGCCGATCGCGTCGTTTCGCTTCGAGATGGACAACGCGTTGCGGAGTCAGGCCCTGATCGTGACCGCCACACGATCGATCCTGCGGGCGCTCACTCGGGGACGCCCGGTGAGATTGATGGCTGACGCTGATTCGGACGGTCCCGCACCGGCAGCGATCGGGCTCGTCGGTCGGCTCAGACGACTCCTCGCGTACACCGCGATCGCAATTCGGCGATCGATCGTCCAGGCGACCGGCTCGGATGCCGGTCGCTTTTGGTCGCGCGTCGGTGGTGTCTCGCTCGCAGTTGCGCTGATGTTGATCGTCACGGCGATCGGGGTTGGGATTGCGACCCAGTCAACGGTCTACAGCGACGATATTGACTACTGGATCACGCCCGAAACCGAAGGCGGCTCGTCGGTGCTCGTTGAGACCGACGCGCCGCGATTTGGGAGTGTCCATGACGTCAGCGATCGGCTCCGCGAAGACGATGATATCCGATATGCATCTCCTGTTTTGACCCAGGCCATGCTGATCGAATCGCCGGGCGGTGAACGCGAGTACGTGCTTGCGATCGGTATCGTCAGTGACGATTCGCTCACCCAAGTCTCAGGCGTGACTACGTCTGGGCTCACCGCTGGAGACCCCTACTACGCAAACGGGACGTACGACGGGAACTGGACCGGTGAAATGGTCGTCTCTGCGGGTGCGGCCTCACTTTTAGACGTCGAGGCAGGTGACGAGATCACCGTTCGGCGGCCGACTGTCTCGGAGAATCAGTCGTTTCACGTCTCGAATGTCGACCCCGGCGACCAACAGGGCAGCCAGTTCCCGATCGTGGTGATGCAACTCAGCGAACTGCAGACGATCGCGGGTGCTGCAGACGGCGATCAGGCCGAACAGATTCTCGTCGGTGCAAACGACCCCAGCGTTCGAAACCAGCTCACTGATGTCTACCCGCGATCGACGGTCGAAAGCCGAGCCGGCGTGACCTCCCAGCAGGTCTTTGACGAGGAACTTCCGCTGGCGCTGTCGGTTACGGCGTTTTTGATCGCCGTCGTCGTCGGAACCCTCTTTGTGATGACGATGACTGGTCTGGAGGTGACCGCCGATCGGGTTCGGCTGGGGACGCTCGCAGCGATCGGCATCTCTGGATCGAGTCGGCTGTGGCTCCTGTCGGTACAGACTGTGTTGAGCACACTGCTCGGCGGGATCGTCGGGATTGGGCTCGGTTTCGTGGGAATCCTCGCGGTCAATGAAATCTCTGCGGCGTATCTCACGGTCGTCTCCGTCGCCGCGAGCGATCCGCTGTTGCTTCCGTACGGGTTGGGGGTCTCACTCGTCATCGCGCTGTTGTCGCTGCCGTATCTTGTTGTTCTGCTTCGCCGTGTCGGCACGGTCGCGGAGGTGCTGCGATGAGCATTATCGGTCCATTTCGGCGGATTCCAGCGATCGCCGGGCTCGCTGTCGCACAGCTTCGATACCACCGCTTTCGGACCCTGTTGGCGGTTGTTGGGATTGTCCTAGCGATGTTGACGATGACACTCTTGGCGGGAACCGGCCTTGGGGTGCTTGAGACTGGCGAGTCGCAGTTCGAGTCTGCCGATCGAGATCTGTGGGTGACCAGCGGTCCAGTGGCGCTGTCGGCAGCGACCGGCGGCTTTGAGAACACACTGTACGATGCACACGTCGTCTCTGACGAGATGAACGAGATCGACGGCGTCCGGACCGCGGTACCGCTCGGGTTCCAGACTGTGTACATAAGCGAGGACGGTGAGGAATTCGATACGATCGTCGCAACCGGAACGACCGGAACTGGCAGCGCAGTCTCGATCAGCGAGGGAGACGGCTTTTCGGGCGGTGACACCCACTACGCCGGGGGCGAATACGACGGTCCCATGACACACGAGGTGTTGATCGACCCGCAGTTGGCCGATCGCTACGATCTGTCTGTTGGTGACACGGTATACATGGGTGGGACAACTCGATCGGCCGAGCAAAACGAGTTCACGGTCGTCGGGATCTCGGGGACGTTCTCGCAGTTCCTCGGAACGCCAACGGCCACGCTCCGGCTCAGCGAACTGCAGACGATCACGGGCTCGTCGGGGGTCGATTCGGCGACGTTCATCACGATCACGCTGGAGGACGACGCCGATCCTGAGGCAGTCCAAGCCGAGTTGCAGGCGGCGTATCCGGAGTACGAGGTACGCACGAACGCCGAACAGCTCAACGCGGTGTTACAACACCAGTCGCTCGTGCTCGCGGGCGCGGTCACGCTTGTCGTGTTGGCGTTCATCGCCGGACTTGCGCTCACCGCGAACCTGCTCGCGATGGTGGTCTACCAACAGCGAGAGGCGCTTGCGGCGATCAACGCGATCGGCGTCTCTCGGGCGACAATCATTGGGCTGCTCGCCGGCCACGGGCTTGCGATCGGGATTCTCGGCGGGGCGATCGGCGCGGCACTGACCCCGCCCGCCGCGCGTGCGCTCAATTTCGTCGCCGCCGAGATCACCGGCTTCGAGGGGCTTGTTGTCGTCCAGACGGACGTGATCCTCGCTGGGGTTGCGATCGCGATCGCGATGGGGACGTTGTCAGCGAGCGTCGCCGCCTGGCGGGTGAGTCGGCTCTCGGCGATGGAGTCGTTGTAGATCTGGTTTTTTCCTTTCTTTCAAAGGAGAAATATAAAAATAGTATTGATTTTTGAATAGTCAGTATTATATACGATAGTTAATCGACAGTACTTGAAATCATTATTAAAATCGATAACGTGTGCTTATTTTAATCACTGATTTAACCAATCTTATTCCGGAGATATTGACCTATTTAGTATCCTGGCCACAGATACATAATGAATCCAGACTATCATAGTAAGCTATATGTTAGGATATTCGTTAATGCGTTACATGGCAACAAACAGGGAGCAACTTTTCGCCATAGCGTTTTCAGCAGTGATGGTATTTTCACTGTTCGCCACGGCGGGGCCTGCGATCGCCGCCTCAGCGAACACAGATGAACCGTTCGACGAGGATTCGTTGGCTGATGTCGAAGTACAGACCCAATCGATCGACGACGTGTATATCGATGAGCAAGCGTCGGCGGCCGTGGAGCAGGTAGACGGCGACACTTCTGAACTGTACGTCAGATTTGATCCGGAGATCTCAGAAGCCGGTGAGTCGATTGAGGTAAACTCTCCGGATGACCTCCGATATGAGGCAGAGACGACACAGGCACCGTTCGCCAAGTTTGCCCAAGAGACGGCGGGGGTGGAGGTTGCACAGTCGTTCTGGCTTGACAACGCGATGCTCATTGAGATCGATCCTGAACGGATCACAATTGCTGACATCGCTGAGATTGACGGCGTCACCGAAATTCACCCAAACTACGAGGTTGAATCCCCAGAGCCAGTTGAAGGGCCAGAAGACGCTCACATCCCTTCGACGGAGTCGACTACCTACGGTCTTGATCAGGTGAACGCTCCCTCAGTGTGGGAAGACTTCGACGCGACCGGCGAGGGCGTGACTGTCGCAGTCGTGGACACCGGTATTGATCCCGATCATCCCGATTTTGAATCGTACGACGAAGACAACTGGGCAGCCTTCGGGTACAGCGGAGAGCCACTCCACGAGCAGGATGAGGAATTCTCTGAGCCGTTCGACGCTAATGCACACGGAACCCACGTTTCGGGTACGGTGCTCGGTGGCGATGCAAGCGGTGAATCAATCGGTGTTGCGCCGAACGCAGAACTGTACGCGATCAACGTCTTCCCCGATCCGATGATGGGCACATCATTAGCAGCGATCGTCGCCGGACTGCAACACGCGGTTGACGAGGATGTCGACATTGCGAACTTCAGCCTCGGTGGGCCAGGATTTGCCGCGATCTACATCGACGTTGTTCGAAACGCAATGGACGCAGGCACGCTCGTTGTTTCGTCTTCAGGTAACGCTGGCGTCGATTCGACTGGGACACCGGGCAATGTGTATGACGGAATTGCTGTCGGAGCGACCGACGAGTCCCAGCAGGTCGCTTGGTTTTCGACTGGCGATCGCGTGAATACGACTGAGGACTGGGGGCCACTTGCCCCAGACGATTGGCCAGAAGAGTACAAAACGCCTGACGTCTCTGCGCCTGGTGTGTTCGTAACGAGCTCGATTCCGACTGACATTGCCGAGCAATTTGACTTTGACGAACCGTACGCAGAGTTCAGCGGCACGAGCATGGCTGCGCCACACACTACGGGAACCGCGGCACTGATCATGTCCGAGACCGATCGAACACCCAACGAAACCAAGAAACTGATCCAAGCGAGTGCGACGAAGCCACATCCGATCGATATTTCGTCGGAAGTACAAGCTGATGCGGCTGTACTCGACGATACCGACGCGCTGGAAGACGACACCGTTCGCGACGTCCGGTACGGATACGGGATCATTGACGCCTACGCCGCCTTCCAATCGATCGACGACGAGAACGTGTCGACGATCGAGGGTACAGTAACGTTTGAGAATGAACTCTCGTTTGTGTTCGCCAACGGGACAACTCAGACGCTGGGGGCGGACGAACCAATCAGTGGCGTTCCTGTCTCAATCGATGAGGACGGAATTAGAAATACCCGGACTGATGAAGAGGGCGTCTACAGCTTTGACGTTCTCAATGGAAGCTACGACGTCAGCGTTGAGGACCCAATTTTCCAGGGCAGCACGAGCGCTACGGTCGATGGTGAAGATATCTCCGACGCAGATATCGATGTCTCGCCAACGACCGCCGCCGATCTTGCCAACCCACAGCCAGACGAGATTGCCTCCGGCGAGCCGATCGAACTGAACCTCGCAATGTTCGAAATGGACACCTACACGGTGTCGCTCAACGAGAGTGCGACGGCAACCGCTGAGGACATCGAGTCAGTAACAATCGAATACAACAACTCCACGGAGTCCAAGACGATCGAGGCCAATGGGAGCGATCTTGCTGAGGACGGGGTCTCCGTTGACTTTGCGGACACGTTCAACGGGGAGGTCGTCGTCACTGTCGAGACAAACAGTTCTGCGGAGGCAGGGACGACGATCGATCTGCAGCACACCTTCGTGGGGCCTGATGGAGAGTTCCTCGTTGACGGCGAAACCCCAGTAACTGGTCCGACGGAACTTCGTGGGGCGCAGGCCACCTCCGAGCCGCTAACAATTACTGATGTCGACGCGCCCGCCGACGAAGTCGTGTACACCGACGAAGAATCAACCGTCGAAGTCACAGTTGAAAACACCGGAGACTTCACCGAAGAGACTAACGTCACCCTTGGTGCTGTCAACGGCTCATTCGATCCGGAGGCTGAGCTCGTTGAGCCTGTCAGTGTCGCACCCGATAGCAGTGAGACAGTTACGTTCACTGTTCCGTGGGGCGCGTTTGCGGACGATGGCGACGAGGTGACTCATCAGATCGCGGTTAACGGAACGCCATCTATCCTCGGCGGAGACGGGGGCGATGACGAAACCGACGAACAGACAGTCACGGTTTCGGACCCAGGAGCTGTCTTCGGGCAGGTAACTGATGAAACCGGAACGGCTGTTGCCGGCGCATCTGTGACCATCATCGATGAGGACACGAACGAGCCTGTCGACACAGCAGAAACCGACCTCGAAGGATTCTACGGTGCATTGATACCCGATGCAGGATCGTACACGGCGATCGTCGAAGCTCCGGCGCATAACTCGACAACGGAGTCCTTTGAAGTCTCCGATCGCGACGAAGATACACAGGTTGATGCGGAGATCGACACGCTGCCGAACTACGAGTTCACGCTCGAAGCCGGCGAGCCGCAGGCGATCGGCTTCCCAGGCCCGACCGACCAGACCATCCTCGATGTGGTCGGTGAAGATACCCAGGGTGTGGTGTTTGGATACAACGCGAGCGCTGCACAGTGGGAGCAGGTTGACGTAGACGAGTCACCCGATCCGCTTGAGGCGGTCGTCGTTGTCCCGGCTGAGAATACAACTGCAACGGTGGAGATCGCAGACGCAGATACCGTCCCTGATGTGACACAGGCGTCGGTTGAACCCGGATTCAACTTCGTGACGCCGCCGCAGTACGGCACGCCGAGTGAGGCGTTCGCCGCAACCACGCAAAACGCGACCCCGTCGCTGATCATTGACGCGACCCAGCAGGCCGACACCGCGATGGTCCCGAACAGCGGGTTCGACGGAGCTGGTTCGGTCGACGACATTGACAAGACTGTCGCGCCGTTCGAAGGCTACTTCGTCTTCTTCGGTGACAATGGGACCGTCGGTGGTCCGATCACCGAAGGCGTGACCCGAACCGAAGCGAACGATGCGTTCGGATTTGAAACTGACACGCTCGTGGGTGAAGTGGTTGGAGATTCCACTGGCGAACCGGTCCCTGCTCCAACGGAGGTCGAAATCGCTGGTGGTGCATACGGACCGACAACTGCTGATCCAGTCTTCAAATTCAACCACGTCCCAGTCGATACACCACAGCCTGCGACGGTCTCTGGTGCTGAAAACCCATTCGGGACACCGAACTATCTCCCGACCGACACTGAACTCGCTACTGACCAATTCAATGAGGTCAGGCTTGATGCAGACAAGCTCTTCCTCATCGATTCGGTCTCCGTCTCTGAAGATGCGGTTAGCACTGACGGAGAGTTCACGGTTGAATACGAGGTCGTCAACGCAGGTGCCGAATCGGCTGAGAAGACGGTTCAGATCGAGGTCGGCGAATCTGGACTCGCTCGAACAAGCGACGATGCGATTACCGTTGGTATCGAGACGATCGAACTCGAACCCGGCGAGAGCCGGACGGTCGAAACGACTGTCTCGCTCGCGGATGCCGCACTTGATCCCGGTGAAAAGGACGTCTTGGTGTTCAGCGATGCTGCAGAGACCTTTGATGACGTTGGAATCGCACCAATCGAACTGTTCGACCCTGCAGAACTTGAGGACCCATCAGCCGAACTACCCGAACAGGCGATTGACACACGCGGCGATGCGCCTGCAGAGCTCCTCCTCGAAAATGTCACTGTAGACGAGGGTGACGCTATTGTCGTTACCGAACGCCCAGCGGATGGTGACTACGAGGGCGCACCGATCGTGTTTGCTGACACAGCGCCTTCGCCCGTTATCGACGAGACTGTGGTTATTAGCGAATCTTTTGACCCAGAGAATATTTCGATCGAAGGAGGACAGGATTATGCGGTCCACGTCATTAACGGTGATGACGTTTCTGCGGACTCACTCGATCAACAGAACGTCTCTGTGGAAACGCTAGACAATGTCGAGTCTACCGACTCGGCTCCGGTTTACAACCTGACTGCGCTCAGATTCGAGGACGATGCGTATGAGGATCCAACTGAAAACGTGACGGTCGCTGCCGCCGAGATACGGTACGACGGTGAACTGGCAGAGTCTGCGTCCTTCCACATCGACCTTCACAACGAGGCGGATAACGGCGGACCTGGTTCGTTCGTCGGCGTCTCTGTGAGCGATCTGGCGTTCAACGAACGCCACGAAGACATCCAGGTTGATGTGTTGGAACCGCGTGCGGCGGGTGACGACAGCGAGCGAAATGAAAGCACGATCGACGAGTCAGCGACGTACTTCGCGATGCCACACCTCGGCGAGGCTGGAACAGATGCGAACGGCGATCGGATTCCAGCCCAGAAAACTGCCCTGTTGTCGCCAGCCGGCGATTCGCTTCGTCCGGTTGTTGATGATGCACAAATAAGTATTGATGAGGAGACACAGCTGTCTGCGGGAATAAGCGGAACGTCAAGAGGTGGAGATGTATCTACTGGGGATACAGTGTACTACGCTTCGTCAATCACAGCGGATGCTCCTGTTGTAGACTTTACTTTCGGTGGAGACTCTGACACGACGTTCGTTATTGAGAATCTCAACACCGGTAGTGAGGTTACAGTGACACCAGAAGTCGAAACAGAACAGACTGCAGATAATGTTCGGTTCAGAGGAATTTATAACCAAACTGGTGAGATTGCAAACAACCCGAAGATCCTCACGCGTACCGAGAACTCTGAATTTGAAGAGTTCGATGTGAACGTGAGCGGCGATATGGATACGTTCACGCAGAACTTTTCGGCATCGTATCAGGTATCGCTCCACAATGGCGGAAAAATCGTTGATACGAGCGACCCATTCACCGCGATTATCGGCTACGATGGTGGTTCTGGCTTCGAACAGAACAGCAGCGACGGAACGATTGAGGTTAGCATCAATCGTGACGATCGGCTGGACGACGATTTTGAGGTCTCGTACTTTGATGAACGAGACGCTGTGACAACAGAAGATGTCGTCGAAGCAGATGGAAACTTTACTACGACATTTGACGCCACAGATGTGTCTTCTTCGAGCGGGTTCGCTACATTTGCGATCTCCGACACCGGAGACCAAGACCGCATTATCTCCCTCTTTGATGATAGTGTGATCGAACGGTTCAACATGTCGGGACTTACCCAGCCAATCGAACTCAATGAAACTGAAGAGACGACTGTGGCTGTCGACGCTGAGAATGTCGGAGTGACCTCCGAAGCCCAAAACGTCACACTCGCGGCTGTGCCACAAGATTCGTATTTGGTGGATCTTGATTCGGGATCGTTCGAGTACAATGAGAACGATGCAATCGTCCTTGATACCAACACAACTGCGGAGCTTGAGCCAGGTGAGGACACAACCGTTGAGTTCACTGTAAACGCCAGTGACCTACCCGAAGGCGAGTATGTGGTGGGTGCCTTCCCACAGAGCAATACCACCGAGTATGCGACCTTTGATGAGCTGATGGTTACCGCTGAGGATCAAGACGGCGAAGAGACTGAACAGATCGGCGAAATCGCGATCGTCGGTTAAACATCTCACCAAGATTCATACAACACTTAAATCCTACATGATCTCTCAATCACAACTACTCTCGATCGCCATGGCGGCGTTGATGCTCAGCTCTGTCGTTGCCATCGGTGTCGGATCAGTCGGTGCACAGGACGACCCGCCGGACCTCCCGGCGAGCTACTACGGCGAGGTAACGATCGATGGCGATCCAGCACCCGTCGGGACGGTCGTTGAGGCCGAAGTGAACGGGACAGTCAGAGGATCGATCACCGTCGAAGAGGCCGGCCTGTACGGTGGGCCAGGAATCGGCGACGACAAGCTTCTGATTCCAGACGAAGATGATATTGCAGAAGGTGACGAGGTTGTCTTCTACATCGACGCCCCGGACATTCCACGACAGGAGATCGATCGAACCGAGCCCGAAACGATCGAATGGGGGCCCGGCACTGAACAACAGGTCAGACTCCGTGCGTTCGTCGACGATCCAGAAATCGATGTCGAGCCGCGTGATCTCGAATTCGGTGAAGTACGACTCTCTGATACCGAATCACAGAACGTCACCGTCACAAACGATGGGGCCGGACCGCTTGACATTGGCAGTCTGAATCTCGCCGGTGACGGTGCTGATCAGTATGAGCTCGCAACCGATCCGAGCGGGGAGACGGTCGCTCCTGACGAGAACACTACGATCGAGGTCTCGTTCGTTCCGGATGCCCGATCGAACGCGCCCGCGACCCTCGAAATCCCGAGTGACGATCCAGAATCGCCGCTTGTCGAGGTCTCGCTCAACGGGACTGGAATCGCCCCGCAGTTCGAGGTTTTGACTGACGACCCAATCCGGTTTGGCAGTGTCGATCCCACGACAGACGAAACCACAGATGAGACGATCGAGATCGAAAACCGCGGTAACGAACCGCTCACGATCGAAAACGTGGCGCTCCGTGATGGGGACGTGTTTACCGTCACAGACGAACCCGGCACAATTGAAGCCGGAGAGACAGCCACCGTAACTGTCAGGTTCGAGCCCAATGTGGGGGGATCGTTCGCCGATCGACTCACGATCGCGACGGATGACCCAACGCGAGAACGTGCCTCGCTTCGACTGACTGGAACCGGTTCCACAGAGAGCTTCAGACTGTCCAGAGATGCGATTGCGTTTGGGAACGTAACCGTCGGTGAAACTGGCGAACGAAGCCTGTCGATCCGTAACAACGGAACCGAACCGTTGACGGACGTCGACATTACGACAGACGCGCCGTTTGCTGTGTCCGAGAGTGGGTTCGATCTCGACCCCGGTGAGCGCGAACGGATCGACGTGAACGTCTCGATCACCGAAGCGACGCTCGGTGACGTATCTGGCACCTTGACCGTCGATACAAACGAATTGACAGAGCCGAAGAGTGTTCAGCTTTCGGCGACGGGGCAGACACCTGTCGTGAACGCATCTGACAGTGTGTCGTTTACAGACACACCAGTGAATGCAACAGACACGGCGGTCGTTGCGTTCGAAAACACGGGTAATGCAACCCTGTCGGTGAACCTCTCTGACGGTATCTCGGATACTGCTGTCTTCAGTGTCCGCGATGAGACGGTCTCGATCGAGCCCGGTGAGACCGAAACCGCGCGCCTGGGATTCACACCAACTAGTGCTTCGACGTTCGATTCGAATCTCACTGCGACGACAACTGATCCAGGCAACGAGTCGATCAACGTGACTCTCTCCGGCACTGGTGTCGAGTCGGACCTCAGTGCATCACCGTCTACTATCGACTTCGAAGATGTTGGTAATGGATCGGACGCTGAAGCGTCCGTAGCCATTGAAAACGATGGTGAATCCAATCTCACCAGCCTCACAGCAGCGTTCGAGGGTGAAGACGCTGAGAGCTTCGAACTCCAAGCGGATCCCCCATCCGAGCTTGCGGCTGGTGAGTCGGCTACTGTTACGGTTCAGTTTGCTCCCGAGTCGATCGGCGAGCGTACTGCCAGCTTGAATGTCACCGCCGATGCAGCAGAAGGTGATGATGACGATCGCACGCGCGTCGCGCTTGCTGGCAACTCGGTCGGACCGGTTGCGGTGATCGAAGATGAGACCACCGACTTCGGCTTCCGACGAGTAGACGAAGAGACCCGGACAAACGAGATTGTGCTCGAAAACGACGGACAGGCCGACACAACCCTCGATATTACTGATGTGTCGATCGACGGGCCGAACGCCTCGGCGTTTACTGTGACTGACCAGCCGACGTCACTTTCCGGCGGTGCGGAGGAAGCGATCGAAGTCGCGTACACGCCCGACGCTGACGGCGTCCAGCGAGCGAGCCTCGTCGTCGAAACGAACGATCCAGACAACTCCGAGGTCCGTGCGCCGCTTCGCGGTGTCGGGGCGTCACCGGATGCGGTCGCCTCGACAGACTCAATTGACGCGGGTACTGTCGCGCTTGGTGATCGTGAACTCGTTGAACTCACCCTATCGAACGACGGGGGCGTCTCGTTGAATGTCGACTCGCTCGAAGCAGTGGATGACCATGCGGTGTCTGTCGTCACACCAACAGACGCGTTCAGCGTCGCACCCGGTGGCGCGCAGACAATCGTCCTTGCCATCGAGCCCGACGCGACCGGACCGATCGACGCAACGCTGCCGATCGATACCGACGACACGGATGGGCTGTCGGTTGATGGCACACCGGTGACAGACGATGAGATCTCGATCAGTGCGACGGGCGTTGCGCCTGATATCTCGGTCCGACAGTCCGGATCGGGTGCGCTCACTAACGGCGAGACGATCGACATCGGTGATACTGCGGTCGGGAGTTCGGGGACGGTGACGATCGTCGTCGAGAATGACGGCGAGGCCCCACTTCGTCTCGACGAGGCGACACTCACTGGCGGCGACGCGTTCTCGATCGTGAGCGGTCCGTCTGGCGAGACGCGGATTGCGCCGGGGTCGAGCGAGCGATACACGATCGCGTTCGGACCCGATAGCGCTGGAGACGACACGACGACAGTGACCTTCGATGGCATCAACGATCCCGATGTTGAGACATTCTCCGTCGATGTGAGTGGGACGGGTGTCGAATCCAGCGCAGGGATCGACCCATCATCTGTCAGCTTTGGCGATGTGGCGCTTGATTCAACCCAGACTGAAACGCTCACACTCGAAAACGACGGTGATATTGCGTTCAATGTGACTGATGTGGATATTTCAGGCTCCAACAGTGGTCTGTTCGAGACCGATCTCGACGACGGTGCCGAAGTCGCCCCCGGTGAAACTGAATCGTTCACCGTCTCTGTGACACCGACCGTCCGCGGCGGACTTTCGGCGACGCTAGACGTCGAAACAGACGACACGGATGGAACGACGCTCAGTGCCTCCCTCGGTGCCCGTGGAACCGCACCTGGAATTGACGTTGATGAGTCGATCGGCTATGATGACACGCGGGTAGATTCCGCCGCCGTTGAAGAATTCGTGATCACCAACGACGGTAACGCGCCGTTGAACGTGACTGACGTGTCGATCAGCGGTGAGAACGCCTCGGCGTTCGAACTCGGTTCAGACGCGCCCGAGGAGATCGACAGCGGCGATACAGCGACAGTTCCGATCGTGTTCGCTCCAGCGGATGTCGACGCCGCACTCGATGGAATCGACCAAACCGCAACGGTGACTGTCTCAAGTGAGGCCGCCGGCGAGGAAACCACCGAACTCGAAGGAACTGCAATCACACCTGACTTGCAAGCGTCCGACCGGGGGATCTCCTACGGCGAAGTCGCACTCGGCGAGTCAGTGAACGAAACAGTGACGATCGAGAATACGATCGACGCGACCGCAGACATTACGATCGAGTCGACCGAGATTACGGGACTCGATGACGATGACTTCACGATCGTCTCGGATATCGAAGGCGAGACCCTCGATGCGGGTGACTCCGCCGAGATCGAGGTGCAGTTCCAGCCATCCGAGCCGGTGCCACGCTTTGGGACGCTCGTCGTGTTGACGGACGATCCGCGTGAGTCGGCCCGGGTGATTTCGCTTTCGAACACTGATACGATCGTTGAGGTTGAGTTCGGGAGCGTCTTCTTGAACTACCAGAACGCCGATGCCGGCGATGAGCCACGGATTGACGTGTACGACGGCAGCGACGATGACGGCGTCTTCGATCAGGTCGATGTGGCTACTGAAGAGGGTGGTGACTTCGACGTCAATCTCACGGATGTCGAGGAAGCCGACCAGCCTGAGACGTTCGGATTCGAGACAGCCGACGGCAGCTCGATCGCCGAGGACGGCGTCGATGAACTGAACGTGTTCAACACCTCGATCGACGGCGCAACGCTCGAGAATGCGACGATCGACTTCCGTGTGAGCAAGTCCACTCTCTCTGACGCCGAGGTCGACATTGACGATGAGGACGACGCTGAGGATGCGGTGGTGTTGTTCCACAGCGACGACGATGGCGATCCGTTCGAAGAGAAAGACACTGAATTGGTCCGCGACGAAGGCTCGCAGTTCGTCTACCGAACGACGCTTGAGAGCTTCTCACAGAACGTCGTCGGGCTGCAGCAAGCAGCCTTCCGGTTCGACGACGCAGACGCGACGTTCGCGCCTGACACCGAGATCGAACAGGGCGATCGGGTGAGCGTCGACGCGACGGTTTCGAACGACGGCCCACGAGCGGGCACAGAAACCGTCGAGCTGCTCGTTGACGGCCAGGTGCAGGACGATGGCTCACAGACGATCGACGCTGGTGGTTCGGAGACGTTCGAGCTTGAAACCGACGCGCTCGACTCTCTTGGCGATCGCAGTCTCACGGTGAGGGCAGTCGATGCAGACAATGAGACGACACGAACGATCACCGTCGTTGAACCCGAAGATGAGGAGGATTCATCGACGACCAGATCGCAGAGTTCACCTGCTGAAGAGGATCAAGCGGATGTGACTGCGATCTACTCGATCGACGCACTCACCGATGAGTCAATTGATGCAACGCTCGGTGAGACCGTTGACATCAGCGCATCGATTACGAACGATGAGGCTGTCGCTGGTTCACAGACAGTTTCGCTCGTCATCGACGGCGAGTCGGTCGCTACCCAAACCGTTTCGATCGGTGCCGGTGAGACGGTCACTGTCACCTTCGAGGATGTCGACACCGACGGATTGCCGATCGGTAACGTCGCCTATGAGATCGTCACCGATGATGATCGCCGTTCGGGGACATTGGTTATTGAGGGTGACGGCGCGGTCTTCGAGTTCGGCGACATTGAACCGCTCACGATCGATGTGGGTGACCGCGCGAGCATTGACGTGCCGCTCAGTAACCTCGGTTCTGCGGCTGGGACCGCTGCGGTCGAACTCAGCATTGCTGGTGAGGTCGTTGCCACCCAGCGTGTCGACGTGGACGCCGACGGGGAGGCTCGTGTCGAGTTTGATGAGCTTCCAACTGACGGACTCTCCGCTGGTGAGTACGATGTGGTCATCTCTGCTGGCGATGCGTCACAGTCGACAACACTGACTGTTGAGGGCGATGAGCCGGATCCAGCACAGTTCGCGATCGACTCGGTCGATCCGACGACGGTGACTGCTGATGCCGGTGAATCGTTCGACGTGGCAGCGACGATCGTTAACACCGGTGACGCGTCGGACACGCAGGACATTACGCTCACTGTCGACGGTGAATCTGTCGCCACCCAGAGCGTGGCGCTTGGAGGTGGCGAAGAGACGACCGTCACCTTCGCAGACGTCGATACCACAGACCTCACTGGAGAGGTGTCGTTCTCGATTGCTTCAGCGGACGACGAGCAGTCGGGAACGATCACGGTGGCTGACGATGAAACAACCGATGATGCGGCGGATGGAGTTACCGACGATGGGGTCCCTGGCTTTGGGTTCCTCACCGCGCTTGTCGCGCTGTTGTTGACGACGATCGCGTGGCGGATCCGAACCTAACCTCCCTCGATCGGTCTCGACCTGGATAGCCATCCCTCCGCATGGATCGGGCTCACGGCTGGAAATCACTCACAACGAACGACTGACGACGAACGATACACGGTACACGATATACGATACATTCCCCTAGCACTCATGTTCACTCCAAGCGCTTCGCGCACACGCACACGAACGATCCCATGCACTGTCTTGATTGTTGGATTGGTTTTACTCTCGGCTGCGGTCGCCGCGCCCGTGGTTGCACAGGACGATGATCCGCCGCCGTTGCCGGCCAGCTACTACGGTGCGATCGAATTCAACGGCGAGCCTGCGCCTGCGGGTATCACGATCGAAGCGGAAGTCAACGGCGAGGTTGTTGGCTCGATCACGACAGACGACTCCGGCGAGTACGGCGGACCGACGGTCGCGGACGACAAACTCCTCGCAGAGGGCGATCACTCTGGTGCGGAGGTTCGGTTCTTTGTCAGTGGTGACGGGTTCGATCGAACGGAGGCAGATACTGACCCCGACGAGGTGATTTGGGAATCCGGTGCTGTTGCTCAGGTTGATTTGTCTGTCCCGATCGATGCGAGCGAGGTCTCCGGTGGTACAGACGACGGCTCCACTGACGACGGTGCCGGCGGTAGTGGTGGCGGAGGCGGTGGTGATACGATCGCCGACGCTGATAGCGCTGGGGACGATGGAACTGAAGACGAAACTGACAGCGCGAGTGGTGAAGATGATGCGATCGACGAGAACACCACCGATAGCGAGGTCGATGATGAGGACGTTGATGATGACGCGATTGGGAACGAGACCACTGCTGCCGATGCGGAGGACACGAATGAAACGACGGCTGCTGACGAGGATAGCGGTACAGGAGCCGCTACTGACGAGGATAGCGATACAGGTGCTGCCGATGACGGGGGAGCTACGGATGCTGGGGATGATGGTTCCACAGGTGGGTCGGAAACAGATGACGGCAACAGCGGCGACGGAGCAGACGAGGCTGCATCCTCAGAAGAAGACGTTTTAGATGACGACAGCCCTGGATTTGGGGTGATCGCTGCGATCGCTGCGGTACTCGCGTCGATCGCGCTCAGCGTCCGTCGCGATCGATCCTGATCGTCGGCATCTGGTTGATTCCGGTCACATCGATCTTCGTCGATCGAATACCTGTAGATTGTTTCTTCCGGCGATCGGAGGCCTGTCGATTCCTCGTTCTGTCGATCGAGTCGCTGTAAGCGTTCGATTGACTGCAAATCATTGATCGCACACTGCAAATCATTGCCCGCGCACGGCGGGTTATTTCTCCTATTTGTCGGTTTCTGGGTGGATCCCGGTCGCACTCGCCCGCAGGGCAAAACCGTCATGATTTCTTGGATATCCGATTGACATGTGGCGGTTTTATTGATCGGCGATGCAGACATTTGTGGTTTCGATCGACCGCTAATCTTCCCACTCAATCGGCTCTCAAACGCCGCGTTATGAGATCTCGTAATCTGGGAGTAGACGGCCTCTTCCTCTTGTTTGGTAGGTTTTCACATACCCGAACAGCTACACAAAGTATTTACCAACGTCACTGTATGTTGGAAGTGCACGCTTGATGTCAAACCGTGTAGCCGGCATTGCGGTGATCGGTTCTCGATCGATCGTCGATCGAGGCCAGGTGCCGTTGGCGGCTGCGAGGCATCAGGCAACAATAGAACAAACACAAACTATGACAGGAAATAATACAGACTATCGTACCAAGGGACGCGCAGTGTTCCTTGCTGCGATCATGGTCTTATCCATGGTGGCTGTACCGATCGCCTTTACAGGCGGTGCGGCTGCGGCTACCGACGATGTCAGTAATGCCAGCGCGGACGACGTTACCGCTGGTGCATCTGCTGACACGCAGAATGTATCGTTCGATGTACAACTTAGTGCAAACTCAACAGAAGAAGTTGTTGTCGATCTTAGCGAAGCAGACGCTGCGGGTGCAGTCCCGTACGCAGCGGATGTTTCGTCTGACAACGAGGCTGCCGTGGTAGTCAGCGACTTCGAGATTGATGGTACCGATCTTATCATCGAACTTGAAGAGAACGCCTCCTCGACGTCCTCGGCAACGATTACAGCTGAGTTGACGCACGACCTCTCGGACGTTGGTCCTGCACGCAGTGTGACAGTCAACATCAACGACTCCGATAGCTCGCAAAACAGCTCAGATACGTTTAACGTCACTGGCGTCGACGTTACTAATGACGACCGCCGTGTCTACGCTGGTCAGTTCGTCGAAGCAACTGACAGCGACAGTTCGGATGAGGAAATTGAACTCTTCCGCGACTACGGAGATGACAATGTCTTCGAAGGCGTAGAAACTGCTGATAGCAGTGGCTTTGTGTCCTTCGCGACTGACGATCTTGAGACAGGAGCAGACTACACACTGGTGAACGAATCAGATGATGTAGTCGGAAACTTCTCTCTAACTGCGCCAAGCTTCTCGGCTGAGTTTGACGACGAATCTGTCGAAAATCAAGGCGAGACAACTACTACGGTTGAATTCGACGATCGTACGCGGTCCACCTACAGTGTGCAGGTGACTGCCGACGGTCTCGACAATGATGACCTGCTTGCTATCTTCGAAGATAGCGACGCTGACGTCTCTCAAACTGCTGACGGTGTTCTTCTCACTGATGTCAGTGATGGAGATGTTGATGCAAACTTCGCAGACATTGACGCCGACGATTACGAATTCGAATTCGACGTCACTGACTCCGTTGGTGAAGACACTGCCTCGATAACTGTCGAAGAAGGTGAAGATGCAGATGTTGAATTCGTTGAAGACACAGTTGAAGTCACTCAAGGTGACACCGCTGAGTTCGAAGTCGAAATCATCGGTGGTGCAGAAGAGGGTACCCTCGTTATCGGTAACTTCGATAACGATGGCTACCAGGCTGTTGTCAACATCACCAACGTTGATGATGACGCAGACACCGTCACGGTTGAATTTAACACGTACACCGCTGGCGACACCAGTGGAGGCTACGACATCGTCACCTCAGACGATGCTGATGTCGAACTCAACACGGTATCGGGTAACGATCGGCAAGAACTGAGCTCGATCCTCGATGCTGGGGACTACGACATCTATCTCGGTGGATCGACGATCGATAACGCAAACGAGAGCAACGTCGACGACTTCGTTGACGATGCCGATGAAATCGGTGGCCTGTTTATTGACGAGCGGACCGCCGGTGACATGAACCTCTGGACCGCATCTTCGGGTAATGCAGAAGATATCGAAGATGCTGAAGATGTTGCTGATGCGGCCGAAGACGGTACGCTGACCGAGACCGACACGGTCGCATTCGGTGACGCACTCGTCCACCAGATCGAACTGGACGGTATCGGTGGCTTCCTCGCCGCGACTGGTGAGGACGATCTTGATGAAATGCTCGAAGCCGCCCTCACGGCGGGTGTCGTTGATATCGAAATCATCGAAACCGACGAGAGTGCTGGTGCAAACCAGGATCCAACGACTCTTGATGACACCGCTCTCGATGCAGATGACTTCGAGGTCATCTACGAGGGTGGCGAACTCTACGTTACCTTCACCGAGTTCCCGACCGACAGCGCTGTCTGGGACGACGGAACGCCTGAAGACGGCGACGAGTTCACTGTCGACCTCGTCGTGAGCGACGAACGCCTGCTTGAGGTTGACGATGACGAAATTCTAACCTCTGCAGATGAGGACGAGTTCGAGGACGATTACCTCGTCATCGGCTCCGAGTTCAGTGTCGCAGACCGCGAAGCGTCCTTCGACACGGAGGAAGTCGACGATGAAGATGTCGTCACTGTCTTCGCTGAGGAAGATCAGAACGTTACGGGTACGACCAACATCGCACCTGGCAGCGAACTCGACATCCGCCTTGCCGGACAGGGTGACGCTCGCTTCCGCACGACCGAGAGCGACCTCGTTGTTCAGCCTGACGGCACGTTCAGCGGAACCTTCGACTTCAGCGAGCGTGAGGTTGGTGACGAATTCACCGCCGACATCCGTGGCGCTGACCTCGCATCGAGCGCAGAGACTGACGGTGTCGTTGTCGAACAGGCTGCTCCCGCAGCCTTCGAGGTCTCCGATCTCAACCCAACCGACGTTTCCGTCGAGCAGGGTGACGTGATCGAGGTCTCCGCAACGATCGAGAACACTGGCGACGAGGAAGCGACGCAGGATGTCACGTTCCAGGTTGACGGCAACGAACTCGGCTCCGAAGAGGTTACCCTCGACGGTGGCGAGGACACGACTGTCACATTCTCGGACATCGACACGAGCGACCTCGAACCCGGTGACTACGAGCACGGCGTCTTCACGGACGACAGTGAGCAGACGGCAACGCTGACTGTTGAAGAAGTGTCCGATGACGACTCTGAAGACGACAGTACTGACGACGACAGTACTGACGACGACAGTACCGACGATGACAGTACTGACGACGACAGTACCGACGACGACAGTACCGACGACGATGAGACCGACGACGAGGGCGGCGTGCCCGGCTTCGGTGTCATTGTCGCGCTCATCGCGCTCATCGGTGCCGCGATGCTCGCAGCCCGCCGTAACAACTAATCAGTAACACTGTCCCTCTCGGGACACCCTACTGATCCCCTTTCACGCCTCGTCGGCCTCGTGCCGGCGGGGCGTTTTTTATTTTATCAGCGGCCAAGGCGAATACCCCGAGGCTTGACCTCGGGGATGAAGCCGACAACTCGTGACACAAATCATTAAGTCAATACATCTATAATCGATAAACAGCGATGGAATACAGTCACCGCTACCACGCTTACCCGACACAAGAGGTAGCGGGCAGACTAGAATACCATCTTGACGTTCATCGCCAACTCTACAATCACGTCCGTTGGGACTACGAGAACAGTCCCAAGGGCGAAAAGCCGAGTGAGTACGACCAAAACAACAAACTTCCCAAGTGGAAACAGCGGTGGCCAATATTTGGTGAGCTGCACTCGAAAGCCGCGCAAGCCACCGTCGCACGATTCCACCACAATCTCACTGTCTTGCGTGAACTCAAAGAGAAAGGCTACAAAGTCGGTCGGCTCACATGGCAAGCACCTGTTGATTATCGGAGCGTGACGTACAACCAGTCCGGTTTCGACCTTGATGAAAAAAGGGGCTGTGATAGGTTTGTGTACGTCCGCTTCAGCAAAATCGGCTGGGTCAAAATCCGGTACCACCGACCAATTCCCGACCACGCCACGATTAACGAGGTCACGATTAAGAAGGAGACGACTGGTGAGTGGTTCGTCTCGTTCAGTCTCGAAACTGATGAGGAACACGTTCCCGAGAAGCCCGCACTCGACACGCTCGACGCGAGCAACAGCATTGGGATCGACCTCGGCATCCGGAACTACATTCACACCAGCGATGGGAAGACCGTGGATTGGCTCGATCTTGAAGACGAGTATGAGCGACTCCGCCGCGAACAACGCAAACTCTCACGGAAAGAACACGGGTCTAGCAACTACGAGAAACAACGAGTCGAAGTCGCAAAAGCCAAACGTCGGATTCGCCGGAAAGTGTTGGACTACCAGCACAAAATCACGACGTGGTTGGTTAGAGAGTACGACGCTGTGTTCGTCGAGGACTTGAACGTGAAGGGAATGTTGGAACAGTCGCACAACGCTCGGAACAAACAGGATGCGGCGTGGCGACAATTCATCACACTTCTCGAATACAAGGCCGATCTGTACGGCTGTCACGTCGTCCAAGTTGAAGCACGAGGAACGACCAAAGAGTGTGCGTCGTGCGGTGTAGAAACGGTGAAACCCCTCTGGGTCAGGGAACACTCCTGCCCTTCGTGCAGGTTTGAAACGGATAGGGATGCGAACGCGGTCGTCAGACCGTGTCTGACGGGCAGCAAACGCTGCGCGTTTGCGACGGCGATGAACGTCTTGAAACGCGGCTTTTCTGAATTAGGGCTGGGATGGCCCAAATCAACGCCCGTGGAGACTGTGACCGTCCCCAGAAACGCGACGCGTTTCTGGTGTGCAAACGAGAGCTTCGCTCTCGTCAACGCTACGGACACCGCTACTTTTCAGCGTGTGTCTGCAAGTCACGTCGTAGAAACGGGAAGCCTCGGGGCTTGACCCCGAGGTGATTCACTGACCGATCGAAAGTAACCGATCGCTGACTGCGAGCAATTGCGCTGTTAAAATAAAGAGAATTCACTACTCTCGACTCTGCAACAGCGTGTCGATCGACCGCCGTGTCTACGATACGTAGACAAGATCGTCGGCAATACGCTCGCCGATACGTGGCTTCAACGATCCGTCTGTCACCAGATCGACGTCACGCCCAAGTGCTGTGGCAATCTCGTCTTCGAGTCGCATCAGATCAAACAGCCCGATCGGCTCCGAAAACGAAACAAGAATGTCGATATCGCTGTCCTCGGTTGCTTCGTTTCGCGCGCACGATCCAAACACGGCAAGTTCGTCGACTCCATACGAGTCTTCTAATCTCGGCTTGAGTTGTCGAAGCCGTGTTTTGATCTCCGATACGTGCTCCATACTACTCGTTCGTACGCGATCGTATTTGCATCATCGGTACGAACGACGCTTTCGTCTCTTTTTCCCGATCGGACGCGCCCCGCACACGGAACGACAAGGGATTTATCACTCGATCGCCACCACACTATCAATGACGCCGATCGAGTGGCTCGCGAGCGAGGTGTTTGCCTTCGGCACGCTCGCGAACGCGATGATCTGGACGGCGACCGGCCTCTTCATTGCGGCCGGGCTTTTCGAGTGGCGTGCGCATCGATCAAACGGCAGCCTTGACACCGCCCGCTATACGTCGATCGCCGGCTTCACCGTCTTCGGGCTGTTCTGGCTCAACGTCTTCCCGTATTTTGCGTTCGAACACCAAAGCTACGTGGAGGGCTTTCTCAGTTTGATCGCCCTGCCAATGTGTCTGTACGCCGCGAAACAACTATACGATGGCCGCGATACGCTGTTTATCCTCTCGCGGGCGATCGGCGTGATGGGGCTCATCTACCTCCCATTCGAGACGATTCCGGCGATGACGATCGCCGGCGTGTACATCCCCGAACCGCGACAGGTCCTCATCGAGTTCGTCGCCCAGCTCACCGCTGTCGGTATTTCTGCACTCGGCTACTCGCCTGAGTTCACCGAGAGCATCGAAGGCTACCAGGCCGGCTTTCTGTGGGTGATCGACGACGGCACCCCAGATGGCTATCGATACCGGATCTCTGTCGTGCTCGCGTGTACCGGCATTGGGAGCATGGCGATCTTTTCGGGACTCATCGCTGCGGTTCGAGCCCCGATCGGTCGCAAGCTCCGTGCGCTTGCAGTCTCAATTCCGATCATCTTCGCGCTCAACATCCTCCGGACGATCTTCATCATCACTGTTTCGGGCCGACAGCTCATGCACTGGTATCCCGACGTTGTCCTGTTCCTCTTTGGCGACAGCAACCCCTATCGGGTGTCGTTTTTTGTCTCCGATCGGATTCTCAGCCAGGTCGGCGCGGTGATCGCACTCATGGGCATTGCGTATCTCGTCGTCCGCCAGCTGCCTGAGCTGCTCGTTGTCGCCGAAGACATCCTCTATCTGCTAACCGGCGAGGAACACGACCTGCAGTCCGCACTCGATCTCCCGCGTGAACCAGTCGGGATCGATCCGGCGATCGCCCAATCAAAGGCGGACTGAGTAGGGAGGAATCGCGTTCTCATTCGGCCGGCAGCAGCGATCGCGGCGCGTCCGCAAGCGCGGCGAGCGCGTCGGCCTCAACGTGGTGGATCTCACCGGGAATCACGAGCAGGTGCAGTGGGTCACCGAACGATCGCTTCGCAAGCGCCGAGAGCCGATCGGCGGCGACCACCGGCTCAGGACTCCCAGCCCGCCCAACAACCACCCCTAGTTCGTCGGCCCAGCCCGTCGCGAGCAACTCGGCGGCGTAGTCGGCGGTCATGAACTCCTCATGATTGTCGGGACCGCCCCGCCGAGGGACGTAGTCGACTTTGATATCGAGGTAGACGATCGTGTGCAGGCCTCGCTCACGGTTGGCCTCTATTGAGTCGACCACGCTCTGTGGCACGTCATCACCGCCGTGGACGAACGGAAACGGAAGTGTAACGGCTTTGCCGAAGCGGTAGTTCTGCAGTCCGGTGAGCCCGCTTGCGGCCGTCTCGGCGGTCACACCGTGGATCACTCGCGTCTTGATCCCGCGCGATTCGGCGCGAATGCGGAGATCGACGTGGGTCGTCGAAATCATCGTATCGCCGGCGGTTAGAAAGACCACGTCCGATTCCGCCGCGGCAGCGAGGATCGGCTCAGGGTCCTGTTCGACGCCGGCGCGATCGCGAACCTCGATGTCGACGCCGTGTGCAGCCTCAAGGTCGGCAACTGTCGCACCAACCAGTCGACTGGTGTAAAACTCCGCGAAGACGCGATCGGCCGCCTGGATCGCTTTCTGTCCTTCGACGGTGATCGATCGCTCGTCGTACAGTCCCAATCCGACAAACATGAGCATACGAGCGCTGGGTCCCGAATGAGGTTAAGCCGTCCGTCTCGGGGCGAAAATGCGTTCAACGGCCAGTTCCGACCGTTTCGATCGCCTCACAATGACCGACACGGATACGCCCTTGCGCTGAGATTCTTCTGTATGAACGGTGAGCGAATTGCAGTTTGGCTTGTGGTGCTCGTCTGTGCGGCTGCCGCAGGGGGGCTCCTCGCCGCCGACGCCTACAGCTACGATGCCAATCCCGAGCAAGTGGCGGCCGTTGAAGCCGATGACGACGTGGTCGTCGAACGCTCCGATCGAGGGTACACGATCGCCTCCGGACCGGTGACCGAAGCCACCACGGGGATCGTCTACTATCCCGGCGCACTCGTCGATCCCGAGAGCTACATTCCGACGCTCGCGCCGCTTGCGGCCGAACGCGATGTCCTGATCATCGTCCCGACGTTCCCGCTTGAGTTGGCGATCATCGATGTCGATCGGGCTGATTCAGTCCGGGCAGACTATCCCGCAATTGATCGGTGGGTCGTCGGGGGTCACTCTCTCGGTGGCGCGGCCGCCTGCCGCTATGCCGCCGAAACCGACGATCTCGACGGGTTGGTGTTGCACGCCGCGTACTGTGATGTCGACATCTCAGATCGATCGCTTCCAACCTTGTCGGTGCAGGGAAGCAACGATGAGGTGATCAACGCAGACGCCGAGCGTGCGGCCCGATCGAATCTCCCGGCCGAGGCGACGATCGTCACTATGGAGGGAATGACACACGCACAGTTCGGTGCGTACGGCCCCCAACGCGGTGATGGTTCCCCGGCGGTCGACGACGCGACCGCACGCGATCGCCTGACAGAGGAGTGGGAGCGATTTCTCGATCGGGTACTCGAACGGTCTTGAGACGACGATCCACGTGGGATACACCGGTCGATGGGCGGAGGATACGCCGGTCGATGGACGGAGGACACGCCGGTCGATGGGCGGAGGATACGCCGGTCGATGGGCGGAGAATACGCCGGTCGATCGGCTGAACAACCATCACCCGCGATGTGTGAATGTCGATGTGTTCTGTATGAATATGAATTTACTATCATGAATAACTCTTAACAATATAGATATGTTCATCTATTATCCAATTAACAGGTTGTTTGTTTACATCTTCCTGCGTTTGGTTTCGGGATCCAGCACCCTTCGCAACGTTTATTAAGATTGGTCAGAAGTGATAAGTATGCCACGCAAGCGCAACGAACTTACTCGACGCCGACTCCTCGCGACTGGAGCGGCTGCATCATCCTCGATCCTCCTCGCTGGCTGTACCGGCGACGGCAACGGTAACGGTGATAACGGCAACGGCAATGGCGGTAACGGTAACGGCGGCAACGGCAACGGTGACGGCAATGGCGACGGCAACGGTAACGGCGACGACCTGCCGCAACAGGAGCTATACTTTGCACAGGTCAAAGGTCCCCTCGACTTGGACCCGATCGTCCTCAACGACGTCCCGTCGGCGCAGATTGCTGGACAGATCTACGACGGTCTCTACGAATTCACAGATACCGTCGGTATTGCCCCACAGATCGCTTCCGATTCACCAACAGTCGAGCGCGACGGAACCCGGTATATCATCCCGCTCGAAGAAAACGCGATGTTCCAAAACGGCGATCCGGTCACTGCCGAGGACGTCATCCATACGCTGGTGGCGCCGGTCGAAGAAGAGACTGGAAACGCCTCCGAGCTCGATATGATTGACACGGCCGAAGCGATCGACGAGAACACGGTGCAGGTCGACCTGAAGTTCCCGTATGGTGCCTTCGAAGTGTCACTCGTCCGTAGCGTCGTCAACGCCTCGGTCCGTCAGGAAGACCGCGAAGCGTACAATACCGACCCGGTCACCTCCGGACCGTACCAGCTCGTCGAGTGGGAACCCGAAGACTTTGCGACGCTCGAACGCTGGGACGACTACTGGGACGACGACAACGGGCTTCCGAATGTCGCGACGATCGAGTTCGACCCGATCGAAGAACAGACCACGCGGGTCACCGAACTCGAAACCGGCAACGTCGACATTATCGAGACGATCCCACCGCAGCTGTACGAGACTGTCGAGGGGAACGAAAACGCCTCAATTGACGAGGAGCCGGGCGTCGGCTACTTCTACCTCGCGTTCAACTGCAACGAAGGACCAACTGCGGATCCGATGGTGCGGGAGGCAGTCGACTACTGCTTCTCGATGGACCAGGCGATCGAGAACTTCGTCGAGCCCTCGGGACTCAGACAGGTCAGCCCGTACCCGCGAACGCTCGCCGAGGAGTGGGACTTCCCGCTCGACGAGTGGGGCGAGATCCAACACGATCGTGACCTCGACGAGGCCGAATCGCTGTTCAATGAAGCAGGCATGGACTTCGATTACGACTGGCGGATTATCGTTCCGCCGGACGACATGCGCGAACAGATCGGTGTCTCGATCGGCGACGGGCTGCAGAACGTCGGCTTCGAGAACGTCCAAGTCCAGCGGCTCGACTGGGGGACGTTCCTTGATCTGTACGTCACCGGCAGCGAGGACGACTTCAATATGTACACGCTTGGATGGTCTGGTTCGCCAGATCCGGACGCATTCGCATACCAACTACTCAGCCAGGAGACAGAAGGTGTCACCAATGGCACGTTCCACGACTACGACGAGGCGTCCGAAAAGCTCACGCAGGCACGTGAGTCTGCGGACCGTGAGGAACGCCGACAGCTCTACATCGAGGCGACGACGACGCTGCTCGAAAACCGCGTACACATCCCGGCGTACAATCTGAACAACTCCTACGGCATCCACGACCGTGTGAGCGACTTCAGCGCACACGCGATCTCGACAGAAGTCCAGATCTTCACCGATCACAACAACGTCTCGGTGGAGTAACGCCACTGCAGGCCTCACACCTTTGTTTGCACCGGCAACACAGCCGACAGCTGTCGATACGGCAACATTAGCAGCTGCCACAAGCTATACGTAAGATACTATACCCATGGCGGAAAAACGCACCACAAGATAGTATGGGACTAGCGCGATACACACTCTGGCGGGTCGTCCAGGCGGTCCCCGTCCTCATCGGGATCATCACGATCACGTTCTTCCTCGCGAACCAGATCCCTGGTGATCCCGTTCAGACCATGTTGGGGCCAAACCCCGGTCAAGAGCAGGTTGAGGCGATTCAGGCGAGGTACGGGCTCGATCGTCCGATCCACGAGCGGTACCTTTCGTACCTCTCAGGCGTTGCGGCCGGCAACCTCGGATTGAGCATCTACTACGATCGTCCCGTGCTCGAGATGATAATGCTTCGGCTACCGGTGACGCTGTTGCTCATGCTCTCGGCGTTCGCCTTCGCGATTGCGACGGCAATCCCGCTCGGAATTATCTCCGCGAAGCGCCGTAACAAACCTGCAGACCACGTCTCGCGGATTGTCTCTCTCATCGGCGTGTCGACGCCGTCGTTTTGGATCGGTCTCGTGTTGATTATCGTCTTCGCGTTCTATCTCGGGTGGTTCCCCGCACGGGGGCTCGTTCTCCCGTGGGCTGATCCCGCAGATGTCCGCGGCGCCGAGACACAGTTCCAGGTAATTCGGACCGCCGCACACCACCTGTTCTTGCCGATGATCGCCCTCGGCACGCTCCAGATGGCACAGATCACCCGCATCGAGCGGTCCGCGATGGTCGACTCCCTGCAGGGTGAGTACGTTAAACTCGCCCGTGCGTATGGCGTTCCCGAGTCAACGATCGTCCGCAAACACGCATTCCAAGTCGCTCAGCTGCCGGTGATCACGATCATCGGCCTCGGACTCTCGACCGCGCTCGGCGGGGCAGTGTTGACTGAGACCGTCTTCGAGATTCAGGGGATGGGTCGGCTGATCATTACCGCAATAAACAACCAGGACTACGAGCTGATTATGGGCACGACGTTCATGTTTGGGGTGGCGTACGTTGTCGGCGTGATCATCACCGACATCGCGTACGCATACATCGATCCACGGGTAACCTATGGTGATGAGACATGAGCACGCCACACGGCGGCGATCCTGACACCGAGACCACCCAGGAGAGTACTGCGACAGAGGAATCTGGAGCCGGCGACGTCCAATCCCGTGTCGGGATGCGGTACACGCTCAGTCAGGTCAAACGCGACACGACCGCGCTCATCGGGATCTACATTGTTGGTTTCATTACGCTCGTCGCGCTCTTTGCGGCGATCGACTACTACATCTTCGACTATGCGATCGCCGAAGCGATCATGTATAATCCCGAACGAGATCCAGACGAGGTCAACCGACTCTTGCCGCCGGTCGGCATGGAGAATCAGTTCGGCTCGGGTGTCCTCGAACACCCGCTCGGCACCGACCACCGCGGCCGTGACATCTTCTCCAGACTCGTCTACGGCACGCGAGTCGCCATGACGGTCGGGTTCATGGCGACGGCGATCGGGCTCGTCGGCGGGACGCTCGTCGGCGCGGTTTCGGGATTCTACGGCGGCTGGATCGACGACGTGCTCCAGCGGTTCACCGAGACGATCTACGCGATCCCCTTCCTCGTGTTGGTCATCGCGTTCATGACCGCCTTCGGCCGCGATCTGACCTTCGCGATGATCGGCGTCGGCATCACGGCCATTCCGGTGTTCAACCGCCTGATTCGATCGCGGGTCGTCTCGATCCGCGAGGAGGACTACATCGAAGCCGCCCGGGCAGCGGGCGTGAAAGACAGACACATCATCTTTCGGCATATCATCCCAAACAGTTTCGCACCGGTTTTGGTGCAAGCGACCCTGCAGGTTGGTGTGAGCATCCTCATCGTTGCCGGACTGTCGTTCCTCGGCTTTGGCGCACAGCCACCGACCCCATCGTGGGGACAGATGCTTTCGCAATCACGGGGGTACATGCTGCCGGCACCAACGTTCAGCATCTGGCCGGGGCTCGCGATTCTCTTTACCGTCATCGGATTCAACATCCTCGGTGACGGGCTCCAGGACGCGCTCGATCCACGGATCAACAACTAACATCGATATCCATGACTACACCGCTACTCACCGTTGACAATTTGAAGACACAGTTTTTCACCGAAGACGGAACCGTACGAGCCGTCGACGGCATCTCCTTCGACGTCTATCCCGGCGAGATCGTCGGGCTCGTCGGCGAGTCCGGCGCGGGCAAGTCCGTCGCGACGAGCAGCATCCTCCGATTGGTCGACAGCCCTGGCGAGATCGTCGACGGGACGATCACGTTCAAAGACAAGACGCTGTTCGGGCTCGAAGAAGGCCCTGACGGCGAGCCCAGACCAAGCGAGGAGATGCTCACAGAAGAGGAGATGCGAAAGCAGGTCCGCGGTCGCGAAATCGCGATCATCTTCCAGGACCCGATGGAGTCGCTGAACCCGGTGTTCACCGTCGGCGGGCAGCTCCGGGAGTTCATCGAACTCAACCGCGATCTCCCCAAGGAGGAGGCCAAACAGGAGGCGATCGACATGCTCCGGGAAGTCGGCATACCTGATCCCGTAAACCGCTATGAAGAGTATCCCCACCAGTTCTCTGGTGGGATGCGCCAGCGGGTGTTGATCGCAATGGCGATCGCCTGCCGGCCAGACCTCATCATTGCTGACGAGCCGACGACCGCACTCGACGTCACCGTCGAGGGACAGATTCTCGAACTCGTCGCCGAACTCCAGGAGAAATACGACACCGCCTTCATCTGGGTGACTCACGACATGAGCGTTGTCGCGGAGATCTGTGATCGGGTGAACGTGATGTACCTCGGCGAGATCATCGAACAGGCCCACGTCGATGACCTGTTTTACAACACTAAACATCCCTACACCCAGGCGCTTTTGAACTCGATTCCGCGGCCCGATGAGACGATCGAGGAGCTCGATCCGATCAAGGGGGTGATGCCGGAGGCGATCAACCCGCCGTCTGGCTGTCGGTTCCACTCGCGGTGCCCGGAGGCCCGTGAGGTGTGCCAGCGGGTCCATCCCGAGCCCCGAGATCTCGCCGAGGGTGACAGACCACACCGTGCGGCCTGTGTGAAGTACGATGTCTTCGACGTCGGCTACGACGCCAGCCCGCCGCTTGAGACCGAAGCGACTGGCGGCTTCAGCGCGGGGTTAACCCAGACGGGGCCGGAGGCTGAGACCGACGGAGGTGACAGATGAGCCGAACTGCCGGTGAGGGCGAACCGATCGTCCGCGTCGAGAACCTTCGGAAGTACTACAACAACGAGTCGGGGCTCCTCGGCGGCTTTACCGTCGACAACGAGTTCCCATTTATCCGACGAGAGTCTTCCTACGTCAAAGCCGTCGAAAACGTCAACTTCGACATCCACAGGGGTGAGACGCTCGGATTGGTTGGCGAGTCCGGTTGCGGGAAGTCGACGCTCGCCCGGACTGTCCTCCGATTGCTCGATGCCACGGATGGATCGATCTACTTCAAGGGCACTGACCTCACCGATCTTGACGGCGAGGAACTCCGGAAGACCCGAAAAGACATGCAGATGATCTTCCAGGATCCTCAGTCTTCGCTGGATCCGCGGATGAAGGTCGGGCCGATCGTCGAAGAGCCGATGAAGGCCCACGGCATGCTTGATCCCGAAGGCAGAGAAGCCAGGGCCAAAGAGCTCCTAGAGAAGGTCGGACTCGACCCGCAACACTACAACCGCTATCCGCACGCCTTCTCGGGCGGGCAGCGCCAGCGGGTCAACCTCGCTCGTGCACTGTCTGTCAACCCTGACTTCATCGTCTGCGATGAGCCGGTGAGCGCACTTGACGTCTCGATTCAGGCACAGGTGCTCAACACGATGCAGGAGCTCCAAGACGAGTTCAACCTCACCTACCTCTTCATCGCCCACGACCTCTCTGTGATTCGGCACATCTCCGATCGCGTCGCGGTCATGTACCTCGGGCAGGTCGTCGAACTTGCGGACAAAGAGGAGCTCTTCGAGAATCCCCAGCACCCATACACGCAGGCATTACTCGACGCGATTCCTGCACCGGACCCACGGGCGGCCGATCGACGGACCGTCCTTCGAGGGGACGTTCCCTCGCCGATTAATCCGCCATCGGGCTGTCGGTTCCGAACCCGGTGTCAGAAACTCATCCAGCCGGAGGCGTACGACCTCACAGAAGACGAGTGGCGGCGGGTCGTTGAGTTCCAGCGGGCGGTCAAACGTCGGAACTTCGAGGAACGAGAGCCCTCGGCGGTCCGATCGCGATTCCTCGATGATGTCGACCTCCGCGGTGAGGCCGGTCGGATCGTTACCGACGCAATCGACCATATTGCGGCCGATCGCTTAGACGAGGCGGAGGCACTCCTCACCGAGTCGTTTGCGGATCAAAGCATCTGTGCGAAAGAAGAACCGATGTACGAGATCGCCCCCGAACTCGCTGGCGATCGACACGTCGTCGCCTGCCATCTGCACCGCGGGGACTGACCTGTCTCTCCCTGCTGGATCACTCAATACGAACGGTTGTCTCTGCTTCTGGTCGATCGCCGGGCTCACCGATCGCGACGAACGCCCCGATCGTGTGTTCACCGCGGCTGACCGGCTCGTCGCTGTCGAGGCCGTCTGGTCCCGATCGCCGAATACAGCCGTTCCAGACGACTCGCGCGGTCTTCGCTTCGCGTGCGCGAAACGCAAACGAAAACGCGTTGTCTCGGACGTACCGCGGCTCTTCCGTCGCTTCGAGCACGCCATCAACTGTCCAGCTCCAGCGTCGCCGTGTCGGCGTCGGCACCTCGACAGGGACCGGAAGGCGATTGCGGAGGGTCACCGTGATCTCAACGGGTTCGCCCTGCCGGTAGGTCGTGCGATCGGTCTCGACGTCGATTGCGACGGCCCGCCGAGCCAGTGCTGTCGGCACGAGCTTTCCGAGGGTAACCGTGAGGTAGTTCGTGGTCTCGTCGAAGCCGGTGCGGTCGTCCTCACGACGGTACGTCTCCTTCACGTCCGTCTCTGTGGGGGCGGATAAATAAAAAGACTCGATCGACACGACGGGTTCCGTTGGTTAACACTTGTTGACAATGTGATCTTGTGTATCTAATTCATACTCGTAGACTCGCGTCTCACATTCTATTCGTGCGAATTCGTATTTAATTTTGAGGTATATCGCCAAACACTGTCAAAGATGGATAACTGCATCATTCATCTGATACCGATCGCCTTCGTTGGCCTCAACCGCCTGGTTGAACTGGGGCTCCCAGAGTAGCATCCCTTCATCAGCAGTGTAGACGGCGTTGAACGCATGAGGTCGACCGTTGCGTGTGATGACTGTGCCGATCGCGTTGATCTGAAATTCCATCGCAAATTCGGCACGCAACGCGGTCGCAAAGTCAACACAATCAAAAAAGTTGTCTGTGTACGTATTTTCATCGACGGTCAGCCGATCGGTAGCCTCCTCGAAGTCCGCTTCTGTTGGAGTCTTGTATTTTTTGTTCATCGGCCACCAGTAATCGAGCTCGTCAAACCATGACTGCTCACGAAGCTCGTGAGCTAAGTCTACTCGTTTCCGTTCCTCAACCGTTGGCTCAAAGTCTATGGTTTGGGATGTTCTGAGCTGTTCGTTTGCAGCTTTCAGTTCTGCAACCTCAGACTGTGTGTCAGCAAGCTTGCTCTCCATTGCGTTGAGTGTTTTCTCGCAGTTGTCTCGCTCTTCACGGAGTTCCTCAATTTCGGCTTCAAAAGCCTCAATCTCGTCTGCACAGACCACTTCGAGCAGTACCGATCGAGTTGTGTTCGACGTAGTTCCGAAAGTAACGTAACTCGATATGCTCAACAATTCCCTCCGATCCATTTATTAAATATTTTCCAATGGGGAAATGCAATGTAATGATCAGGATAATACAGACCGTCTATTTTGTCGACACTGCCTAATTGAACCCCTCCTCAGCAGCCGTTCGTCGATCGAGCACTTAGCTCGGGCAATGATAATTATAGTAATATCTTAACCGCCGTAGCCAACAGCGTGCGCTTGGTTGACTGCCTGCTAACACTACGGTATTCCTTTTTAGTTCGAATACAAGAGATGAGTCGCGACGGCATCACGATTCTCTCTATCATTCCGACTCACAAGCCGGATCTGAATCTTTTTAGGCAACCCGGAGGAGTGAGTTTGAACCACAGTCAACCCGCGTCGCTTCGTTCCTTGGCTCAAATCCCGCAGTTGGCTCTCAACCTCACTTCGTTCCGCAAAAAAGCCGGAGGAGGGATTTGAACCCTCGGCCTAATCCTTACGAAGGATTCGCTCTGCCAGCTGAGCTACTCCGGCACACCACCGATCGATCGGTGTCCACTCAATACTACCCCAATCGATCAAATAAGGGTTGCGAAACACACCCCCGATCGAGCCGTTCTCGTTTCCATCCTCTCCCCTCCCGATCGAGCTCACTCTCACACTCGGCGATCGAGCCGCACATCCAGACAGACGTTCTCCTCGTGTGGCGCGTACGATCGCACGACCCGCTCCTCAAGCACCGAAACCTCGTACTGGTCTCCGGCAGCCGATCGGATCGCCTCGATCCCCGCGCCGAACGGATCGTCGTCCGGCTGGATGTCATAGTAGTGGATCACGCACGTCTCGCCGGCCAGTTCGATCGCCGTCTCGACGAACGCGTCGGCGCTGTGTGGGAGGTTCATCACGATTCGATCGGCCCACCCCTCGTACTCGGCGGCGACCTCGCGGACGTCGCCGTGGATCGCTCGGACGCGATCGCTCACCCCATTTCTGTCGGCATTTCGGCGCAGGTACTCGATCGCTGTCTCGTTGAGATCGACCGCGACCACGGTTGCGCCCTGACTTGCGGCTGGGATCGCGAACGGGCCAACACCGGCGAACATGTCGAACACCTGCTCACCCGGTTTGATCTGCTCGATCACGCGATGGCGCTCGGTTGCCAACCGTGGTGAGAAGTACACCGACGCGACGTCGAGTTCGAACTCGTGGCCGTACTCGCGGTGGACCGTCTCTGTCGGCGATCGATCGCCCGGCGCATCTGGGTCGACGTAACAGACATCCCACTCACGAACCCGAAGCTCGCCCTGAATCGGCGAGGCTCGGTTCAACACCGCCCGCGCGGGAACGTGTGAGTCGACAACCGCGTCGGCGATCTCGGCGGCCCGATCGGGGTCGTCCTCGTCGAGGATCACCAGATCCCCGAGGCGTTCGATCGAAGGCTCGTACCCGAGCAGCTCAGCCGGCGATTTCGGGGATCTGCGCTGCTCGGCTGACCGCTGGACGATCTCATAGTCGTCGGAAACTGCCTCGGGGTCGACGACAGGGATGTAGAGCGTCTCGCCGTCGACCGTGATCTCGTGATCCGTATCGAGCAGATCCGCGGCCGCGAGTGCCTGTCGCGTCGCCTCGCCGTCGGTCCGCGGGACGCGAACGCACGGGACAGCCGCCTCGTCGTTCATACGAAGCCGATCGCGGCGGGCGCGGGTAAGCGAACCGTTTCGCTCTGCCCGGCTCTGGGTTACGTTGCGTCGCTCTGGCTCGCTGGGAGACCGACGACTCTTTTCGATCACGCCCGCTACCGATCGCATGGACGGGCTCCCCGACGACGATCGGTTTCCGCAGCCGACCCCGGGGCCGTCGATCGAGCGGCTCAAAACCCGGGCGGCGGTGAGTGCCATCGTTGCTCTCCTCCAGCTCGTTGTCTTCCGCGACGCCGTCGCTGCGTCGAGGCGATTCCTGTGGCCCCCGACCGATCCCATCTCTCAGTGGTTCACATTCGTGCTCATTTCTGCTGGTTCGTTTGTCGTCATCTCCGTGTTGATCGGCACGATTGTCGGCGATCGACTTCACGATCGCTGGCGAGCGTAACCCCTGTATCAAAGCAGAAACGGTTAGGTCGATCCGTCTCCTCCCTTTTCGGATGATTGTCACGCTCACCGGATCCGTTGGGGATCTGTTCGGGATGCTCCCCGCCTGGCAAGCGACCGTCTTGCTCGTCGGGCTGTCGATCGGACTTGCGCTGTTTTTAGAACGGGTCGTACTCCGATCGCTCTTGCAGTATACGAGCCGAACTGAGACCGAATACGACTACATCATCGTTGCTGAGCTTCGTCTCCCGATCGTCGTCACCGCCGGACTCGCCGGTATCTATCTGCTCACGCAGCTCCCGTCGGTCACCGAGAGCGTGCTGCTCACGCCTGCACAGCTCGACACGTTCTTCGGGAGGCCGTCACTGTCGGTTATCCTCCTCGCGTGGGCGTTTGCGGCCAACCGGACCGTCAACCGCTTAGTTGAGGAGGTCAAAGACAAAGGCTCACGGTTCGATTTCGCACCGGTCTTTTCGAACGTCTGGACGCTCGTTGTGATCATTGGAACGATCGCCATCTTGCTGTCGATCTGGGAGTACAGCATCTCGCCGCTTTTGGGTGCGGCTGGCATCGCCGGCATCGCGATCGGCTTTGCGGCCCGAGACACGGTCGCGAACTTCTTCGGCGGCATCGCACTGTACTTCGACGACACCTACAAGATCGGCGATTACATTCAGCTTGACTCTGGTGAGGTCGGGACGGTTGTCAAAGTCGGGGTTCGATCGACGACGCTCATGACCCGCGACGAAGTCGTCGTGACAGTCCCGAACGGCCAGCTCAACGCCGCGAAGATCATCAACCACTCGGCGCCAAACCACCGAAAGCGAATCAAGGTCCCCATTGGGATCGCCTACGGAACCGATATCGACGCCTTCGAGGCGCTCATTACCGAGCTTGCGATCGACGAGCCGCTCGTGTTGGATTCGCCGAAACCCCGGATGCGGTTTCGCCGATTTGGTGACTCAGCGTTGGAGTACGAACTGCTCTGTTGGGTCCGATCGCCGGTCCGTGCAAGCAAGGCGACCCACGTTCTCAATCGGGCGATCTATCACGCGCTTACCGAGGCGAACATCGAGATCCCGTTCCCGAAGCGCGACGTGACGATCGTTCACGAAGAAGGTGGGACTGCGACACTCGGGGTGAATGCCGCTGCCCCGGAGACAACGGCCCCACCGGAGGTCTCGGCCAAGCCTGATGGCAGTCCCCAAGATGACTAGCCCGTCGATCCTGATCGAACCGTTTGGTTACGCACTCTCTCGATCGACCAGCTCACCGACCAGTCTCTCGATCGAACACTGCCGGTCAACGCTGTCCGCGCTGCCCGCGCTGCCCGCCGAGGAACCCTCGGTTGATTGTGTTGGCCCACCGCTCACCCCGATCGTCGCACAGTCGAGCTCACGAAGCAGCTGTTGCTGCCAGGGACCGATCTCCCCGGCTATGACCACCGCATCGGACTCCTGACAGCGCGATCGAACCCGATCTTTCACAGTCGTCGAAAGCGACCTGAACGGCGGTGCGTCGACAACCCTAAAGCCGTTGAGCCGCGCTGTTTCGGCCGCTATGTCGCCCGCTGGGATCGGTCCAACACTTCCCGAACAGCCCGCCTCGGCCAAGCGGGCGATCGCCTCGCGGGCCAGTGCCCCAGAACCGAGGACGTGCACGTAGCGATCGGCGGCTGTATCACCTGCTGGGACTGTCGCCCGTGGCACGACCCGCTCGGTTGCGGTGACCGGGTCGGTTCCGATTGACACCTCGGTGTCGAAGGCGGAGCCGATTGATTCTGCGGACAGTACCGCCTCCGGTGGGCCGTAGGCTTTGATCTCACCGTCTGCAAGCAACACCAGCTCGTCGCAGTAGCGCGCAGCCAGGTCGAGGTCGTGAATCGCCGCGATCGCTGCCTGTCCCGAGAGCGCTCCGTTCGTCACGGCGTCTCGAACTAACTCCAGCGTTCGCGCGGCGTGATTGATGTCGAGGTTCGCCGTCGGTTCGTCGAGGACCAACACCGGCGTCTCCTGAGCGAGCGCCCGCGCGAGCAACACCCGCTGGCGCTCGCCGCCGCTGACGTCAGTGATCGGCCGATCGGCCAGTGCTTCGACCGCCGTTGCCGCCATCGCCGAGTCGACGGCCGCCACGTCAGTGTCGTCCATCGCTCCGAACCGCGAGACGTGTGGGTGTCTGCCCATTTCGATCGTCTCACGCACCGAAAATCCAAACGACAACGTCGTTGTCTGTGGGACGGTTGCGACGAGCCGTGCGAGCCGCCGCGACGAACAGGTCGCCGCGTCAACGCCCGCGACGGTCACCCGGCCGGAATCGATCGACACGGTTCCGTTGATCGCCCGAAGCAGGGTCGTCTTCCCCGCGCCGTTCGGGCCAATCAGCCCAACCAGCCGTCCCTCGGGTACGTCGATCGCCACGTCACGAAGCACGGCTGTTCCGCCGAGTGAAACCCCGAGATTCTCGACCGAAACGATCGGTTCCGTTGTGTCCTCGTTCGTGGCTGTGTTCTCACTCGTTGATCCTACAGCGTGCGCGTCACTCACAGCGAATGCACCTCCCGGGATCGAAGCAGATACAAAAAGAACGGCGCCCCAAGCGCCGCAGTCACGACGCCGACGGGAATGTCAGACCCACCGAGGGCAGTCCGGGCGATCGTGTCGGTGAGCACGAGAAACGAGGCACCCGCGAGCGCCGCGGTAGGCAACAATACCCGGTGGTCGGGCCCAACGATGAGTCGGACCATGTGGGGGACGATGAGTCCGACGAAGCCGATCACGCCGGACACCGCCACCGCGGCGGCGGTGATGACGCTCGAGAGCACGAGCAGAATCTTCTTCGTTCGCTCGACCTCCACGCCAAGACTCTTCGCGTCTGCCTCGCCCAGCAACAAGACGTTTAGATCGCGTCCATACGCCAGAATAATCACGAACAACGCGGGCACCAACACGACGGTCACACCCACGTCTCCCCAGCGGGCGTTGCCGAGGTGGCCCATCAGCCAGTGGACGACCTGCCGGAGGCTCTCACCGCTGTACAACTGCAAAAACGAGATCACTGCGCCGAGAAACGCCTGCACGGCGATCCCTGCGAGCAAAAGCGTCGCGACTGGCGTTCGTCCGCCCTGTGTGGCGATCAGGTACACGAGGAAGGCGGTGAGCACCGCACCAACAAATGCCGCGCCGCGCAATCCGATTCCGAATGGGATTGCAGACGGAACGACGATGAACGCGACCGCGCCGACCGCGGCCCCCGAGGAGACCCCGATGATCGACGGATCCGCCATCGGATTCTTGAAAAATCCCTGCATGACCGTCCCCGCGGTCGCGAGCGCAAACCCGACTGTCGCTCCGAGAATGATCCGCGGCAGCCGGACACCGAGGACGATCTGCTCGTGGACGCGTTCGGTCCCGAACGAAAACGGAGCGTGCCAGATGAGTTCGATCCCCGGTACCTGTAGCGGACTGCCGGCGACTGGTGTCGACGAGAGGGTCATCCCTACTGGGACTGCAACCGCGTTCAGTATCACCTTCGTTACCGCGATCGGCTCGACGTACACCGGTCCGATCGCTGCGCTGACCGTCATCACGACCGCGAGCACCGCCGTTAGCGCCGCCGAGTACGCTACCGCTCGCTGTCGAACGCCCATTGTATGCAAACGCACTTGCATTAGATAAATACTTATTGGGTTAGCGTCTGGATCTGGACGATGCGAGACAGACAACGGATCGGTTCGATCGCCCTCGCGGCGCTGCTTGTGGTTTCGATGCTCGCCGCCGCACCCGCCGCAGCGATCGGACCTGCGAGCGTATCGGATAATTCACAACCCGCGCCACAGGTCGACGCTTCCTGTGAGTTTCCGATCGAGGTAACAGACGCAACCGGCGAAACAGTGACAATTGAAGAGCGCCCCGAACGGGTGACGACGACGAACCCGAGCGCCGCCCAGATCATGTGGGAGATCGGCGGGAGAGAGCAGGTCGTTGGCACTTCTCAGTTTGCCCACTACCTGGAGGGACTGCCGAACGACGACGTGGCAAACGTCTCCTCAACAGATATTGGTGTGAGCGTTGAGCGGGTCGTCGCGACAGAGCCAGACCTTGTGCTCGCGCCAAACTCGACCGACGAAGAAACGATCGCGGCGCTGCGAGACACCGGAATCACCGTCTATCACTTCCCACGGGACACTGACTTCGAGGACGTCGCGACGGCGACAGAAGTCACCGGCCAGCTAACGGGCAACTGCGAGGGAGCCGCCGAGGCGATCGCCTGGATGAACGCGAACGTTGACTCAGTCAATAACGCGACTGCGGATGTCGATCGTCCCGGACTCATGTACCCACTCGGCGGCGGCTTCGTCGTCGGTGGTGAGACGTTTATCGACGAGATCATCGTCACCTCTGGCGCGGAGAACCTCGGTGCTGAGGAGTTCGACGGCTACCAGCAGATGAACGACGAACGCGTCCTCGAACTTGATCCGGAAGTCCTTCTGATAACCGAAAACACGGGGTACATCGTCAACGAGGAGCCGTACGCCTCGACAGCTGCTGGACAGAACGGTACCACGGTCAGCGTTGACGTGAACTACCTCAACCAGCCTGCACCACGCAGCGTCGTGTACGCGACGCAAAATATCACGATGGGGCTCCACCCTGACGACTACGACGAGGCTGACTTCGTGAGCCGTGAGGAAGCGCGCGATCAACTCGCCACCGACGACGAAGATGAGGCCACAGACGATGGGGAGATGGACGATGAGGAGATGGATGATTCCGAAGACAGTGACGACACTACGGAGGAATCGACAGACGACGCTGACGACGCTAACACAGACGACTCCGAAGAGAGTGAGTCCACCGCCGACGACGGCGTTCCCGGGTTCGGAATCGCCGCCGCCGCACTCGCGATCGCGTTGAGTGCCCTGCTCGCGCGCCGCGATCGATAATCTGTCCCAGACTCGTCGAACACCGCGGCCACTGCGATCGCCGCCGCGCTCCGAAACCGTATTACGATCGGCCGCGCCACCTCCTGCATGGTCGAAAACGTCATCTACCCCGCATACTTCGACGCCGAGTTGAGCCGCTCGGACGGCCGGCGGGTTCCCAAAGACCTCGCGGTCGAGGAACCGACCGTCGATGAGCTAGCGAAGGCCGTCCAGCAGATCGGCTACGATGCCACAATCGAACGCGATGCGACGTACTCTAGAGAGTACGAGGCTCGCGGGCGAGTGCTCGTCAACCGATCGGACGACTCCTCGAAAAACGACCTCGTGCAGGCGGTCGCCGCCTATATCGGTATCCTCAGAGAGTAATGACGCGAACCCATCGTTCCGTTCAGGAGGTGACCTGATGAGCCTCACGCGCGTCGGAACTGTCTCTCGAACCGCCGGCGGACTCGCGATCGTCCACTGTGAAGACGCCTCCTATCCCGACATCGGGACAATGGTCATCGACGAATCCATGACGACGGTCGGCCGCGTCGTCGACGTGTTCGGCCCTGTTGATCGGCCCTACGTTGGGGTCACGCTTTCGGGCTCGCGGACGCTCGCGGAGATTGTCGGCCAGAAGCTCTACGCGCGGTGAACAACTACATGGTGAGTTCCCGGCCGATCGTCCCGCAGCAAACCACAACCGGCAAACGGCCCCTCCCGTAATACCGACCAATGACCTCCCGTGCGTACCGCGGCGTCGCCTTTGCGGTGTTGCTTTTCGTCCTCGTGCAGGCTGGGTCGCTCGCGCTTGTCCAGACGTTCTTCGAGCAGGGATACCAGGCCGTCGAGAACCCTGACGATCCGACGAACAGCGTCGTCTACATCGGGGCGATCCTCGTTGCAACCGTGCTCATGCTCGCGGCGTTCAAATACGACCTCGATTGGATCATCCGCGGGCTCATCATCTTCGTCAGCGGAATGCTCGCGTTCTACGTCTTTTCAGCGCTGTTTTCGCCACTGGTCAGCGTTGGACTCGGGGCGCTCGTCGCGATCGCGCTGTTTGTCTACCCTGAGTGGTACGTTATCGACACCGCCGGCGTGTTGATGGGCGCAGGCGCGGCGGGACTGTTCGGAATTTCGTTTGGGCTCCTTCCGGCGTTGATCCTCCTATCGGTCCTTGCGGTGTACGACGCGATCAGCGTCTACGGCACCGAGCACATGCTTGATCTCGCCGACGGCGTCATGGACCTTCGAATCCCAGTCATCCTCGTCGTTCCCCTCTCGCTGTCGTACTCAATGTTCGACGAGGATCGATCGCCGATTAGTGAGGACAATGGGGACGGAAACGAGGCTACAACAGCCGCTGACAACATGGAAAGCGATGACACGGCAGCGCAGGAAGCCGACGCGGACGCGAACCCGATCGGCGATCGTGACGCGCTGTTCATCGGGCTCGGCGACGCGGTGATCCCTGCAGTCCTCGTCGCCAGCGCCGCGTTCTTTTCTTCGGCACCGAACTACAACCTCCCGCTCGTTGAGCTCAACACGCCGGCGCTGGCCGCGGCGATCGGCACCCTCCTCGGGCTTCTTGTGCTCATGTGGATGGTCATGAAAGGCCGGGCACACGCCGGGTTGCCACTTCTCAACGGCGGGGCGATCGGGGGCTACCTCCTCGGGTCGATCATCGCCGGCGTGCCACTTTTGGAAGCGATCGGTCTCGTGGGTATTCTCTGATCTGTCTCATCCTCACGCATCGACAACGCTTATGATAATACACACGTAATACGCAGGTATGTCTGATGCTGACGCAGGAGCCAAAGATGACCCCAACATGACGACGATCACGCTCAAGATTCCGCAGGCGTTTCTCGACGATCTTGATGCGACGTGGCGGGCGGAAAACTTCCCGTCCCGAAGCGAGTTTATTCGATGGGCGCTCCGGGATGCTATCAAGCATCCATCGTTCTCGCGCAAAGGGTGGAAGGACATCGTCGCCAGCGAACACCAACTGGCGACCGGCGAGGGGCGAACCTACAGCAGCGACGAGATTCGAGCAGGTTTGAACGAAGATACGGATGCCAGCGAGTGACGACAAGTGGGATTGGAAGTTCACCGAGCCTGCAAAACGGGCGTACGAGAAGCTCCAGTCGCACGAACAGGAGCGTATTGTCTCAAAGCTCGATGAGATCGTTACCGACCAGTGACGCGATCCGATCGACTACCTGGAGCCGCTTACTGGTGTGCCCCACTCAAAACTCCGAATCGGTGCGTTTCGGCTCGGTTGTAAGGCAACTCAGACTGACCAAACGGTATGGATTTATACTATTGAAAAACGTCCCGGGGCCTACAAACCGGGGGACGATTAGCAAAAGCGGCGTGGAACTGGACTGATCCCCGTCTCCCTGCCGGAGTGTGTAACTCTCCGCAAGTCGCCACAATCGACGAACCTTACCCCGATCGCACAGAACGGCCTCTATGAGCATCGAACCGGGCGACCACGTGGTCGTCGAGTATACCGGCCGCTTCCCCGACGGCACCGTCTTCGGGACCTCCCAGTGGGAGGTCGCGGCCGAGTCAGGGCTCGCAGAGGCACAGGGACGCGATCCAGACGATTATACTCCGCTGTCGTTCGTCGTCGGCGAGGGGGCGGTGATCGAGGGACTCGAGGAGGCAATCATCGGGCTCGCTGCCGGGGAGGAAGCAACGATCGAAATCGAACCCGAGGAGGCCTACGGCGAGTTCGACCCCGAGAAAATCCGTGAGTACGATCGCGAAACCTTCGAGGGGATGGTCGGCGAACCGCCGGAAATCGGGCTGCACGTCCACGCCGAAAACGGAATGCACGGAGACGTGACGGCGATCCGTGAGGACGTCGTCGAGGTTGATTTCAACCACGAACTCGCCGGGCGAACGCTCGTCCTTGACGTCGAGATCGTTGCGGTTCGGTGACCCAGTAGCTGTTATCGGATTATAATTCACTCCGGAGTTCCGTCCCGCACCTTAACGGCCATCCCCGACTCGAAGTCGGCGATTCCCTCGGCTGATAGCTCCGCGCGGCCAACGCCCAACAGCGAGCCGGTGTGATGTTCGACCAGCACCTCGTCGCCGGGGCGGATCGCCGGATCGACCTCGGTGACGAACTTCGCAAAGACGTTCTTTCCGTCTCGGACGAAGGGAGCAGATTCGTCGCCGACGACAACCCGGTAGGCCGGTGGGTCCAGCGCGGCCTGGAGTCGTTTGCCGCCCTCGTAGCCCAGTCTGAATCGGCCGTCGGTCCCATAGGAGACCACGCGGGTACCGGAAACGAGCACCTGTCGTGGACGGCCGCCGCTCGATCGACGGATCTCGATCGGCTCGTCGGCCGGAAACAGCGCCGGGCCCGCGGCCGAGCCGAACTGGTAGTCCGCGATCGTTCGGAGCGGATCGAGGGCGGTCTCATCGGCGAGGTTGCTCATGCACGCGATACCGCGTAGTCGTACAAATCGGTTGCGTCACGAACCCGTAGCGATCGTCCTCTTGTTTTAGTTCGACTGAACTGGCAGCAGCCGAACACGGACGATCGCGAGCAGCCCAAACAGGGCCACCCCGATCGCGAAACCGACGAGCGTGCTCTGAAATGCGACACGGCCGAAGGCGATTCCGACGGCCATTCCAACAATGAACGGCACAGCCAGTATTTCGACCGGAAACGGCTCGGACTCCGAGGTGGTGCTGTCGGACATCCTCAAAGCAGGAAGGTATCTTCGCGCTCGGCGAGATCGATGAACGTGTCGGTCGCCTCGATCAACTCCTCGGCAGTCGAGGAGCCAAAGCTCATCACCTCGACACGGACCCCTTCGTGTCTGAGATGTGAACACAGCCGCGAGAAGTCGCCGTCTCCGGTACACAGGACAACCGTGTCAACGTGGCTCGCGAGGGTCACCGCGTCGAGGCTCATTCCGACGTCCCAGTCGGCCTTCTTCGAGCCGTCGCCGAATGTCTTGATCGCCTTGATCTTTGTCTCGAAGCCGATATCCACGAGTGCCTCGAAGAACTTCTCCTCCTCGGGTGAGTCTGCACGAATAACGTACGCGATCGCTCGCACGAGCGATCGATCCGCGACTGCCTTTTCCAACAGCGAGGAGTAGTCGATATTCCGCGAATACATGCTCTGTGCGGTATGATAGAGGTTTTGGGAGTCAGCCAACACGGCAACGCGCTGATCGGGATGAATTTCGGTCATACTGACGCTCTATCCGCCGGTGGGTTAATTGTTAATGTCATCACACTCACCACCGACGCATGCACAGCCCAGAACCGATCCGGAAGATTAAGCGGTTGGCGACCGAACAACAGAATATGACACAGGGAGGTCCCACCGGTCGGTACGACGACGAATCAGGGGCGCAAACGTGGCCTGAGCTTGCGATCGCGTTGTACGATCGACTCACCGGCCGCGGTGCGGAGATTACCTACGAGTTCGAGGACATGGAAATCGACGTGCCGAGCAAGGTCGGTGAGAATCCCGAGTACGCACACTGGCGCGTTGATGGATCGCTCACTATCGGAACGAAAGAACGCGACGACTGACCCCGAATCGTGCCATCCACCCTCTCGATCGACGTTTCGCTTGAACTCGAAACCGACGATACGTCGTTTTCGGTCTGGTCGGAGGATGATCGAGTCGTACTCAACGCCCCCTCATTTCGCTCGCTTTCGCAGCTCAGCTCTCTCCTCGAGCGGATTCGATCGCTTTTCGCCCTCGCTGTCCCGTCCGATCGGGACCCGTTTTCGATGGTTCCACGCCTCGAACTCCAGGTTCGACGCGCCCCAGTTGCTCAGTTGGACGGGCTCCCGGCTGACAGTTCGGTTCGGTCGATCGTCCGCGCTGATGACGTGACTGTTCTGCCGATCGGAATCCTCAAAGCGACGCTCCGAAGTCTCGGATAACTGCGTGGAGGATCGACCGACGACACGGTGTCGCATTGACTGGGAATCGCCGGTGGAGTAAGGTAGTTGCGCTCCGATGTCCACGTATGAGCGGACGAACGGACCCACCAGCACCCGACATGCTTGAGCATCCAACAGACGATTCCGATGAATCGTGGCTGTCAGTTATGGACCGGCTTATAGACGAGGGTGTCGATCGATCCGAAGCGATCCAGCTGACTGCCGAGGAACTGTCGATCGACGTTCCAGCCCGCTTTGGCGAGGACCCGCCGCGAGCACGCTGGCGGTTCGACGGCACTGTCCGGGTGACTATTGACGGTACTCGGGCGCCGCTGGCGGCGTGGATTCGCCTGTGGGAGTCAAATCGATCGGAGTAGTTCTACTCGGCGTCTCCTGATTTTGGAAACCGCAGACAAAATCGCGCACCGCCTTCCTCGCGTTCTTCGACCCGGACGCTGCCGCCGTATATCCTGAATAGTTGATCGACAAAAAACAGGCTAATCCCGTCGCCGTGGTTGAGTTGGTCAGTCTCCTCGCGGCCGAACACGATATCCTCCCGTTCGGGCTCGATCCCCGGACCGTTGTCTTCAATTTCTACGGTGACCGAATCGTCTGTTTCGGTGATATCGATCCAGACGGTCGGCTCTTCGGCGTCGTTGTGTTCGACGGCGTTTTCTAACACTGCCTCGAATGCCCGCACCGCTGTGCGGTTTGCGGTCGCGTAGCGTGCCCCAAACGATTCTGGGAACACGAACCGTGCCGATGGATACTCAGCGGCGGCTTCAGCGATCGCCTCACAGAGCAGTTCGTCGATCCGAACTGTGGCCTCGATTTGGTCGTCTTTGAAATCCAGTAGCTCCTCTAACCGCCGGGCGGTATGCGCGCGGTCGACGATCGTATTCAACCGTTTTTTCACCGATCTGAGCCGGGCGATGTCTGGCTCCGAGAGGCATTCCTCGTCAATCATACTCAGGTTTCCCTGAATGATGTTGACCTCGTTTCGGATATTGTGCCGCAGCACGCGGTTTAAAATATTGAGCGATCGGGTGTACCGCTCGTGGCTCGTTCGATCGACGAACAGCCCAGCGATACAGATAAGTTCCCCATTGTCGGTGATCGGCACCGCGGATCCGCGTCCAGCAATAACCTCTCCGTCGTGGGTCACGAGTTCGGTTCGTCCTTCCCACGGCTCTCCGGAAGTAATCGCCTCACTGACCTCCTCTATCACGTCTGGATCGTAGAGCATCGACGCAACTGAGGTCCCACATATCGCCTCTTTTGTGGGATAATCGAGAAACGTAACCGCGGCGGTATTTGCATCCTGAACGACAAAGTTCGGATCGATGATCAATGCGGGGTTTTGAATCGACTGGAAAACGTCTCGGTATACGTTCCGATTCTCCCCCGGCATTTATATAACAACGTTATGCCGGAGGTGTATATTAATTACTGGGTCTACAGAGATCACCGCCAGCGCATTTCTGGGCTTGATCCCGTGGCCGTTGACAGTGCACACATACTCATCGACGATCGTCGATCGAACCCTCCGGACCAGTTGCTGGCTTAGGGCAGTAGGTCAAGATCCTCTCTCTCTCACTTCTGTCCTTCTAGCGCCTGATCGACCGCCCGGATGTACCGCATTCCCTCAATGAACGCTGCTGTATCGACCGTCGATACGGTGGGTTCGCTCGATCGAAGTGTGTCGTACCGACGATCCCACTCGGCGAGCAGTTCGGACTCGATGTCCGATTTACGGATGCGTTCGATAGCCTCCTGTGGGGCCTTCTCAAGCGTTTCGATCGGTACGACCTCTCGTTCGATCGCGCGCAGCACCACCTTCGACGTGTAATCGCCCTCACGAACCTCTCGTTCCCATGTCGTCACCCAGTTGCTGATTCGCGCGAGCCGTTGTGCGTCCCACACCAGATCTCGAAACGCCGCAAGCTCGTCTCGATCGAACCCCGGCGAGAACGCGAGATCAATGTCCGTGTAGATGAACAACAGCATGTTGTACACGTCGTGGCGATCGATCGATTGAGGGCTTGCGATCCGTGGATCAGCGCTTACGAGCCGGGTATACTCCATCGTGTTGAGTGACTGTCGAAGGTCGAACTCCAGAATCTCACGGAACTCATCTGCCCGCGGGCCCTCTGTGAGGAACGACTCGGTTTGCTCCCATACGCGATCGAGCAGTGCGAGGACTTCACTCTCGGTGTCGTCGGTCGATGTCCGAGCGGGAGTGTTCGAAAACGGAATCTGCCTTCCTTCCTCAAACAGGGGCCGATTGCAATGTCGTTCGGTGATATCATCGAGAATCGTCATGTATACAGACATCCCGAAGTTCGCGTTCCGTGCGGACTCGGCGTATCTCTCCGATACTGACGAAAGCTGAAAAGTCGGGATAATGTGGTACAGCCACTTCCAGAGTAATCGATCGCGGTCCCCAACCGTTCGTTCGTATCGATCGAACACCGGCTCGAACCAGGCTGGTAACGTGACCGAATCGATCGTTTGCCGTATCGATTCTGGATCAGCGTTGAGCCGCGAACACATCTATGCATCCCGCTTTCACGAGTAGCCACTTATATCTGGTATCCACTGTCGCTCGGTATGGAACGATCGAACGGATGTACTACCCACACCCGACGAAATGTAATAAACAATCCACACCCGTACAGTTTTTACATCGGCCATCGTGGTGGGCCCATGGACACACCGGATCTCACAGGTCGTACGGCATTTATTACGGGTACCACCCGCGGCATCGGCAAATCGATTGCCCTCGCGCTCGCAGAAGCTGGGTGCAACGTTGTCTCGACCGGCAAGACTGTCGACGACACCGACAGCGATCTCGAGGGGACGATTCACAAGACAGCCGCCGCCTGTGAGGAGCGCGGCGTTGAGTCGCTTGCAGTTCAACTGGATGTCCGCGATCCAGAGGCGGTAGAGACGGCCGCCGAGCAGACGATCGAGCGGTTTGGCGGTGTCGACATCGTCATCAACAACGCGAGTGCCATCCAGCTTGCGAACGTCGCAGACCTTCCGCCGAAGCGCTTCGATCTGCTTACCGATGTCAACGTCCGCGGCACGTACCTCGTTTCCCGGGCATTTATCCCGCACCTGACCGATTCCGACGAGGGCTGGATTTTGACGAACGCGCCGCCGGTGACGGTCGATCGCGCGCCGGGATTGGCCCCCTACGCCTGGTCGAAGCTCGGGATGTCATTTCTCACGCTCTCGTTGGCCGACGAGCTCGCAGCGCATGACATCGGCTGTAACACCTTCTGGCCGAAGACAGCGATCGACACCCGCGCCACGCGGTACTTCGGGCTGGGAACCGAAGACGACTGGCGAACGCCCGAAATCGTCTCTGACGCGGTGCTTACGATGCTCTCGAAGGACCCCGCGGAGTACACTGGCAACGCCGAGTACGTCGAAGACATCCTCGAGGCCGCCGGTGTGACTGATTTTTCGCGGTACAACGTCACCGAGGGTGATCCTGCACCGCTCTCGGCGGAGATGTTCGATCGCGAAGGCGGGTTCTGATACGACTGCCACTCGTGACTTCTGATACGACTGCCACTCGTGACTTCTGATACGATGACACATCATCGTTAACAGTTCTCTGCGCGCGCTCACGAGCCACGCACTTATTTAAATAGTCACAACGCGTCAGTATCTTCGATTCACCATGTTCAACGAGTCACTTCAATACCTTCGATCGTCCACAGACCCCGTCAAAACGATACTCATCGGGGGCCTGTTGCTCATCCTTTCACCGCTTTTGCTCCCGGTGTTCACCGTGACCGGGTACATCCTCGAGGTTATCCGCCGTACCTCGAACGGTAACGACGAGCCACCGGCGTTTGAGGCATGGGTCGATACCACTGTCGACGGCGCAAAGGCGTCGGTCATCGTCTTTGTGTACCTCGTATTGCCCGCGCTCATCCTGACAATCGCGGCCGCGATCGCGGCGGTGTCTGTCCTGTCGGCCTCATCGCTTCCCCCACGACTGGCGACGCTTTCGGGCGTTGTTGGGTTTGGCGTTGTCGTTATTCTCAGCCTCTTCGGCGTCGTCATCGCGCTGGCCGGGATGTACATCTCCCCGGCCGCGATCGCCCGCTACGCTGACACCGGCCGAATCCGTGACGGCTTCGCGATCCGGACGCTGTGGCCGGCGCTCGTCGATCGAACGTACGCGATCGGCTGGCTTACCGCGACGGTAGTCCTCGTTGCTGGCGGTATCGTTAGTGGACTCGTCAGTGCAATCCCAGTTGCCGGCTTCATCGCTGCGGCATTCGTGTCGTTTTATACGGTTGTCGCTGCGTACTACGTTATCGGGCACACCTGGGCGGATGTCCGTCCTGAGACCACGATGCAGGACGGTCACACCCCGACTGAACAGCCTGCGGTCTGATCGACACACGCTTGATTCGACGACAACTCGAACGAGCAGCCCCCGTCGGCGACTCCCTCTCTTTTGCCTGTCCGCTCGTCAACTGTACGCTTTTGTCTGGCTAAATCCTCTGTGTACGTATGGAGGTGCCCGACAAGCGTCCCGATCGGTGTCCGGTCTGTGCGTGTCCCTACGAGTCAGTCTCACAGCACGAATCTGGCGTGATGGTCAATCTCCTCGACAATGCTCGCTACCAGCGGGTGTGTTTCGACCCGATCGCCGAAGAGACGGGAGCGAAGCTTCGATTCTTTCATCATAGCCACGAGCAGTTGGGGACCGAACCAGGCAGCGAACGACCCGACAGCCTCGAACTGCACCTCTGACGTTGCGCCTAGATCCACGCGTCCTCGGAGAACTCGCCGGATTCGATCTCGCGTTCGATTTCGGCGGCGGTCGTCTCGTCCACGCTCACGAAGTGACAGAGCGGGTGCCCCGGTGCCGCGACCGGGTTCTGTAACACTCCGACGATGAGGCCGGTGAATGGCGCGGTGACGACTTTCTCGCGGGTCTTGAAATGATTCGTAATCCGGCAGATCGTCTCCCCTTGGTAGACGAGTGGGTGCTCGTAGGTCATCTCTACGAGTCCGCCGGTGTCCGCGCGGAGCCACGTCTTCTCGTCGGACGAATTGATGATCTTCGTCCAGCCGGGCCACGAGACAGTCGCCTCGGGAACGATTTCGTACTCTGCAAACACGCTTTCGATCCCTGCCAGTGCGCGATCGATCAACGCCGGCTGGAACCGGTGGGCCCGCCCCATCTCGACGGTGATCGTGGGGATTCCGTCATTTGTGGCGACTGATCGCAGACTCGATCCGTCCGCCTCTCCAGAGAGGACGAGGTTCGAGCCGAACGATCGCGACAGCCGCTCAACGGCTGGGTTCTCCATGTCTGCGCGGACGTGATACATTGTCGTCCGATTTCGCGTCGAGGTGTGCAGGTCGATTCCGAGATCACACTGGGAAATGAACGTTGAGTAGAGCGCGTTTGCCATCCGTTCTGCGGTGTTCGCGCCGGCCTTTCCGGGGAACGATCGGTTCAAATCCAGATCGTAGATCGGAATGTAGCGCTGTTGGGCGAGGTAGCCGGGGACGTTACAGACGTGCAGGCACACGAGCGTCCCATGGATGTCTGTCGGTTCGTACCGGTCTGCGACTTCCTGGACGACCTTCACTCCGTTGAGTTCGTCGCCGTGTAACGCCGCAGAAATGTAGACAACTGGCCCGTCGTGTTCGCCGTTGATAATCGTTACAGGGATTTCGATCGGATCGCCGAGGTACGTTTCGCTGATCTCACACCGAACGTGTCGGGTATCGCCGGGATCAACCTCCGCGTCGTAGCGGAACGGCGCTTGATTCGCCATACCGGGCTCTCGGACGAATAACGGATAAACGTATGGCCGCTGTAAATCCGGTCGATGGCGACGCTGCACCAGCCGATCGATATCGGCGGCCACACGGTCCGAAATCGGCTGTATCGTGCCCCACTCCTAGAATGTGCGGGCAACGGGCCAGACACGATCGAGACCCTCATCGCCGACCTCGAGCCAGCGGCGGCCGCCGGCGCGGGGCTGGTCTGTCAGGGTGCGACAATCGTCCGCTCGCCTGGCGGCTGTGCCGCGCCGGGAATGACCTACGTTGACGATCCAGACTTCGTTGCGGACCTGCAGACGCTCACCGATCGGATCCACGACCACGGCGCGTCAATCGCAATCCAACTCGAACACGGCGGGCTGCGGAGCATGGAGACCTGGCACGCGGGCTTCCGCGAGCGTACCCCCGAGCTCTCTCAGCTTGCAGTCTCAGAGCCGCCGGCACTACTGCGGGCGATCGCAAAGACGGGATTTCTCAGCTACGATCCACACGTCATGACGACTGCCGAGGTTTACGAACTGGCGGCGGATTTCGGCCGTGCAGCCGGCTATGCGGTCGACGCCGGCTACGATATTATCCACCTCGCTGGCGCGAACATGGGGATCATTCACCAGTTCCTCTCGCCGTTTTACAACCGCCGCGACGACGAGTTTGCCGACGGTGTTCGGTTCCTTGAACTCGTTTACGACGAGATCCGATCGCAGGCCGGATCGGTCCCAATCATGACAAAGGTCCCTGCCGAGGAAGCTGCCCCGCCCATCATCCGTCGCCGCCTCGACGCTGCCGCGGCGATCGGCATCTGTGGGCGGCTCGACGCGATCGGCTACGACGCGGTTGTCCCGGTCACGGGCTCGGTCTTTTGGGATATGAGTATCATCAAAGGCGAGTATCCGGGCCGAGGGTGGCGCGACGATCGCTTCGAGGCGGGGTACGCCGACGCCTTCGGCGGACGGCTGCGAGCCGCACTTGTCGCTGCCGCAAATCGTGTGGAGTCATTCGTTTACGACTTTGAGCCCGCGTGGAACGCTGGACTGTGTCGTCGGGTGCGCCGCCAGGTCGATATGCCTGTCCTCGCAGAGGGCGGGATCCGGACGCGTGGGACGATCGATCGACTCCTGGGGACTGATTGCGACATGGTTGGGCTTGGACGGCCGTTCTACGCCGAACCGGAGCTACCCGCCCGTCTGCTCGCCGCAGACGCCGACGGAGATACCGCTGTCGTCTGTGAGAACTGTAATAACTGCGTCGTGCCGCAGGCCGCTGGCGAGCCTGGAATCTGTCGGACCCCGGCGGTGCTCGAACGGGCCGGACGGCTGCGGAAGGAGGGGGCGTACGATCGCCAGACCCCAGACCGCTGATCTCTCTCAGCGGATCGCCCACGCTCAGTGTGTACACCCATCACCGGACACCGATGTCACGTGGTCACGCGATCGTCGCTGCCGAATATATAGGCGTTGAACACGTATACCGCGTATGAGCAATCAAACTCCAGCCGATCAGTTAGACGCCCCGATCACCGCCGAAAACCCAGAGAGCGCTGTCGGCGTTACTGGCGTTGACCACGTGACGCTCGTCGGCAGCAACGCCGAGGACACGATCGAGTTCTACCGCGACATCCTCGGGCTGTCGCTCGTGCTCAAACAGCCGAACCTCGACGCGCCGAACGTGACGCACTTGTTTTTCGACGCTGGCGACGGCCGGATTATCACGTTCTTCGTCGAGGACGGCAGACAGTCGAACCGATCGCCCCAGCGCACGCCCTTGGGCGGCGTCCACCACATCTCCTTCAGCTTCGAACCCGAACGACTTGAGGAGGTCAAACAGGGCCTTCGTGACAACGGCTACCGGTTCAACGAATTCAACCGCGGGATCTTCTACTCGCTGTACACGACCGACCACAACGGCTTCGTGATCGAACTCTCGACGGACAAATACGAGATTCCCGACGATCGCCGCGGCGAGGTACTCGCGCTTGCACATCAAAAGCGCGTCGCGGACGGCTCTGAGTACGCAAAAGGCGAACACCTGAAAGCTGCGCTTGAAGAACTCGGGCTCCCGGTCGAAGCGGCTGCACTCCCTGACACCGCTTCCGGTGCTGGCGGACTGTAGGCTGCACTCCTTGACACTGCCTCCAGAGCTGGCGGACTGTAGGCTGCACTCCTTGACACCGCCTCCGGTGCTGGCGGACTGTGGACTGCCCGCTGATCGCTGGTTTTCCACCCCGGCGGTTTTCCAGCAGTTGTGCACAACTTGGACAATACTTATCTCTCTTCATACCGTATCACCCTCTATGAGTCGTTCAGACGACCTCGACGCGATCCGCGAACAAAAACGCGAACAGCTAGCGGCCCAACTCGCCGACGAATCCGGCGAAGACGAGAGTCAAAGCGCTGATTCCCCCGATACGCCGATTCACATCAACGGCCCCGATCACCTCGCTGAAGTCACGAATACCCACGATGTCGTACTCGTTGATTTCTTTGCGGAGTGGTGTGGTCCGTGCAAGATGCTCGAGCCGACGCTGGAAGAACTGGCTGCTGAAACCGACGCGGCGATCGCGAAAGTCGACATCGACCAACATCAGCGTCTCGCAGCCCAGTATGGCGTGCAGGGCGTTCCGAACCTCGTGTTGTTCGCCGCGGGCTCTCCAACAGAGCGGATTGTCGGCGCACAGCCGAAATCACAGTTCGAACAGCTTCTTGGGAAGTACACCTGAAACGTCGACTGCGGCGAGCTGTGGACTCGGCTCAAAACAACCCAGTCAACGCGATGCTTGCCGCGCCCACGATCGCTGAGATCTCGTACCAGCGCCGACTCCGTGCGGCAGCGGCTTCTGTCTCGCCGATCGCCACCGCTTTTGCGAACCGGCCGGTTCCGACCGTCACGCAGGCGACGAGGACGACCCAAAGTAGCATCGACGCCAGCACGAGGCGACCAGACATCGTCGTCACGAGCGACGACAGTGTGTGCTGTGTCGACGTGAGATACGCCTCTGTGAGGAGCACTCCGGTCCCCGACACGGCAGTAACGCCGGCAAAGCGCCGGCCGATCGATCGGACAACGGCCGTCGAAACGATTCCCCGACGGACCACCGGAAGCACGACGAGTACCATCGATATTGTTGCCCCCACTAACACCACGATTGCGAGGAGGTTAGCCGCCTCGACGGCGGCGTAGGCGACACCCATACCGTATTATTGTCGTATGTGAACAAATGTATTGGGATCGGCTGCTCGGGCTGGTAGACGACTCTAGCGATCGTCAGTCTTGAGCGGTTGCCAGCCACTGAGAACAGACCGTCGGATTCAATTTCTCTGGTGTGTAATCTCCGATTGTGTACGATCGAATTCTCCTTCCAACGGACGGCAGCGACGCCGCGATCGCCGCGTTCGAACACGCGCTGGATCTCGCTGAGCGACACGGCGCCGATCTCGACATCCTCTACGTCGTCGACCACGAACGACTCGGCCGAATGGCGCCCGAACTCGGCTCCGAACAGATCCGTGAGGCGCTGACTGCCGAGGGTGAACGGGCGACCTCGATGGTCGCTGAGAAAGCCGCTGCAGCAGACATTGACTCCAAAACCGTCATCCGCGAGGGCATTCCGGCGGAGACGATCGTTGAATACGCCGAGGGGGAGGACGCCGACGTCATCGTGATGGGCACCAACGGCCGATCGGGGCTCGATCGACTACTGTTGGGTAGCGTGGCCGAGACCGTAATTAAACAGACTGAAATCCCCGTTTTCCTGGTCAAACAGACCGACAATGACGACCTCTCCGGTAGGTGAGGTCTAACTATCTGTCGGTCGTTGCGACATCACTTGTGACATACGTTCGCATGACGGTCGGGTGGTAGGAGTCTGTCCGTCTAAATATCAAAAAGTTGAAAATACTTAGGTAGAAACGGATTAAAAAAACCGGTATGTCCCTTTCGGACTACACCGGAACGACCCCGCCAGGGTTCGACGAACCAGCGCAAATCCGCCGTATCAACTACCATCGGCTGTGGGACCAACGCGGCGAGTCGATCGAGCCGTGTGCAAACTGTGGGAGTCATCTACGACTCTCGGAGCAACACATCGTTGTCCGACTACGACTCTCACCTGACGACGATCAAGAGGCGGCCCGATACCTTTGTGATGAACGCTGTCTCCACACGTGGGTTAATCCTGACACCGAACCGTAACTGGTCCGCGTGGGGGTACAAACATCACTTCGGGAGGCCTACTGCGACAAAAAGATAGCACGCCTCCGACGAACCGTCCCAGTATCAGTCGTTTTGTGCTCTCGCCTGGATGTCCTCGACGACGTCTGGGTTCCGCAGCGTGCTCGTATTCCCGAGTTCTTCCCCGTTGGCAATGTTTTCGAGTAGCCGCCGCATGATCTTGCCCGATCGCGTTTTCGGCAGCTCTGGCGTGAACACGACGGATTCGGGCTTTGCGATCGGCCCGATCGCCTCGTTCACGCCGTCGATGATCCGCTGGCGGAGTTCTTCGTTCTCTTCGTATCCCTCTTCAGTGATGACGTAGGCGTAGACGGCCTCACCTTTGATGTCGTGGCTGCCGCCGACCACGGCGGCCTCGGCGACGCCCTCAACGCCAACGATCGCCGATTCGATCTCCATCGTGCCAAGGCGGTGTCCGGAGACGTTGATGACGTCGTCGACGCGCCCGAGGACGGTGATGTAGCCGTCGTGGTCGATCTTTGCGCCGTCTTCGGGGAAGTACACCCACTCGTCAGCGTCCGGATCCGAATACTCTCGCCAGTACTCATCGATGAACCGATCGTCGTTTTTATACAGCGTCCGCAGCATTCCCGGCCACGGTTTTTGAACGGTGAGGTACCCTGCTTGACCGGGATCGACTTCCTCGCCAGCGGCGTTGACGATCCGTACGTCTACGCCCGGTAGAGGCGGCCCCGCCGCCCCTGGTTTCATGGTTTTAAGCCCTGGCAGCGTCGTTATCATCATGCCGCCGGTTTCGGTCTGCCACCACGTATCGACGATCGGACACTCCTCGTCGCCGATGTGGGTGTAGTACCACTTCCAGGCGCGGGGATTGATCGGCTCGCCGACCGTCCCGAGCAGCCGGAGTGAGGAGAGGTCGTGCTCCGCTGGATAGGATTTCCCCCACTTCATGAATGCCCGAATCGCTGTCGGCGCGGTGTACAACTGGGTTGCCTCGTACTCTTCGATGATCTCCCAGAGTCGATCTTTGTCCGGATAGTCTGGGGTTCCCTCGTACATCATCGTCGTCGTCCCGAGCGCGAGCGGGCCGTAGACAATGTAGGAGTGGCCCGTGATCCAGCCGATGTCGGCCGAACAGAAGTAGGTGTCTTCGGGCTTGATGTCGAGGACGTTCTGTGCGGTCCACGCAGCCCACGAGAGATAACCACCAGTCGTGTGTTTAACGCCCTTCGGCTTGCCCGTCGTCCCCGAGGTGTACATCAAAAACAGCATGTCCTCAGCGTCGCGCTCGACTGGCTCGACCGTCGCCCCCTCGTTGGCTGCGAGGAGATCGGCGTATGCAGTCTGATCCTCGCTGAGGCCGTGGCCGAAGCCGTCCTCGCCCAGCCGATCGACGACGATCGTCGAGACCTCGTGGTCGACCCCGTCGAGCCCCTTGTTCGCTTTCGAGAGGTGATCGAGGGGGTCGCCCCGGCGGTAGTAGCCGTCACAGGTGAGCAGGTACTCCGACTCCGCGGCGTTCATTCGTGTCGCAAGTGCGTCCGCCGAAAAGCCCGCGAAGACGACGCTGTGAGGCGCGCCGATGCGCGCACACGCCAACAGCGCGATCGCCAACTCGGGAACCATCGGCATGTACATCGTAACGACATCGTCCTCCTCGACACCAAGCTCACGGAGCCCTGCCGCGAACTCGTTTACCTCCTCGTGGAGTTCCTCGTAGGTGAACGATCGGTCCGCCTCGTCGACCGGTTCCCCAACCCACTGGAGGGCAACTTCGTCGCCTCGCTCTTCGAGGTGCCGATCGAGGCAGTTGTACGAGGCGTTCGTCTTGCCGTTGACGAACCACTCATAGAACGGGGCGTTACTGTCGTCTAACACCTCGTCGTAGTCTTCGTACCAATCGATGAGGTCAGCTGCCTGTTCCCAACAGTCTGGCCAGTTCTCTTCAAACTCCTCATATATCGCTGGATCAGCGGCGTTCGCCTGCTCAACGAACGATGCGGGCGGCTCAAACGACTCCCCTTCGGCCAACCGCGCTTCGAGTTCTCCGTCGTCATCTGTCATGGGTATCCTAATACAATTAGTAGGTCATAATAAACGGGGGTGTTAATGATAAAAAGTGTGAGACAAAACGTCGTGGGTCTCCCTGTGTGGCTACAACCGCACTCCGACGGTACGGTCTCGACGAAACAACCGTTCGGCCATCAGCGAGCGAGTACGAGACGTGACGCGGCGCTCACAAACCGATCCCGCTACTTGCGAAGCGGCTGTTGCTCCCCGTAGGTCGCGGTCCGCCAGAGCCACTCGATCGGTCCAAAGCGGAAGTACCGAAGCCACACCACCGACAGCGGGACCTGCACCGCCCAGATCGCAACCACGACGCCGAGCATCTCAACGCGACTCACCGAGCCGAACAGCCCGAGCCCGTGGCCGTAAAAGATCGATGTCGCCAACACGGTCTGGAGCAGGTAGTTCGACAGGGCGGTTCGGCCGACCGCCGCGAAGGCTCCCGCGACAGGTCCGTCTCCCCAGCGGCGACAAAACAGCATGACGCCCGCCACGTAACAGAGCGCAACCAGCAAGCTTCCCCAGTGGTTGAACTGTCGGAAGTACAGCGCTGCGCCGGCACCCCAGTCGGCAGCCGTGATGTACCACACGCCGGCGAGAACCATCGCGAACCCGGCGGTTCCACTTGCGAGCGCCAGCCTGCGGTACTCCTGAGCCGATCGCTCGTTTGTCAATACCCCGGATTTGTACAGCCCCGTACCGATCGACATGAGCCCGCCAACCCGCCACGCCGAGTAGCCGATGAAGCCACTCGTCTGCCGGCGAAACGAGGTCGGGACGCGGTGGTCCATCTGCGCGAGCCAGCCCGATCGGTACGTCTCGACCTCCGATTGGATCGCGGCCGCTGTCGGCTCCCACTGGGCGCGGATCGCGTCTTCCCCGACTGATACCGCCACCGCCAGCTCAGAGACGGAAATGATCGCAAGCAGCGCAATCCCGACGCCGATCTGGGTCCGGGCGGGCCACTCGCGGATGTACACCACCGCGAATCCACACAGCGCGTAGGTGACGAGGATATCGCCGTACCAAAGTAGGTACGCGTGTGCCAGCCCGATCACGAGCAACCACGCGTTGCGCCGCTGGAACAGCCCGGTAGCGTCTCCGGGTTTGTTCTCGGTGAAAAGCAACACGCCGGCGCCGAAAAGCAGCGTGAAGATGGAGATCATCTTCCCTTCTGCGAGGACGTGGCTCCCGAGCCACGCGGCGTAGTTGGCTCCGCTAAAGTCACCGTACACCGTGGGATTCGACAGCGTCACCTCCGGCATCGCGAACACCCACACGTTGATCAACAGGATGCCGAGGAGGGCGAACCCGCGGAGCACATCAATGCTGACGATCCGCTCGCTGGGTGGGGTCGGCTCGCGTTTGCTACTCACGGGTACCCTCTCGACGTTCGATCGATCGACGGACTAGCTGCACGACGCGTTTCCGTTTGTCGAAGTGATCGTTCCGACGATCTCGCGGTTCCTGTGTGCGCTGGTGTCGCCGAACTCGTTGCCACATCATGCCTTCGAGGAGGCGACGCATGATTTTTCCGGACAACGTCGTCGGTCTCGCGACAGGACTCGCAGCGGTACCGGCTTCGACCGCAGCCGAGAGATTTCGGCAGCTACGTGATCCGCACCATCTCCTGGTAGCTGCCGTGGGTCGCCTCGAATATATCCATAATCTCACCCATTGTCGCGTACGCTTTGACCGCTTCGACCATAGCTGGCATGACGTTTTCGCCCGCATCGATCGCCGCCGCAAGATCACTTAGCGCCCGATCGACGGCCGCGTCGTCGCGATCGGCTTTCACCGATTCGAGTCGATCGAGCTGTCTGTCCTGTGTCGTCTCGTCGATGTGCAGAAGGTCCGGACTGGTGTCCTCCTCGATCGTGTATTTGTTCACTCCCACGACGGTCTCCTTGCCGGCCTCGACCCGCGATTGATACTCGTAGGCGGCGTCTTGGATCTCCCGGTGGAAGTAGCCTTCCTCGATCCCGGCGAGCACGCCGTCGCGGACTGAGCCGTCGCCCATCGATTTGATCTCCTCGATATATGCCATCGCCTTCTGTTCGGTCTCGTCAGTGAGCGACTCAATCATGAAGCTCCCACCCAGCGGATCGATCGAGTCGGCTGCGCCGGACTCCTCGGCGATGATCTGTTGGGTCCGAAGTGAGACTCGAACGGCCTCCTCGGAGGGTAACGCGAGCGCCTCGTCAAAGGAGTTCGTGTGCAGTGACTGGGTCCCGCCCAAGACGCCCGCGAGCGCTTGGATCGTCACCCGGACAATGTTGTTCAGCGGCTGCTGGGCGGTCAGTGACTGGCCGGCAGTCTGGGTGTGGAACTTCAGCTGCTTCGATCGCGGATCGTCGGCGTCGTACCACTCGTCCATGACCTGCGCGTAGATCCGCCGCGCCGCGCGGAACTTCGCGACCTCCTCGAAGATCGAGTTGTGCGAATTGAAAAAAAAGGACAGCTGTGGCGCGAATTCGTCAACATCCAGCCCACGGTCGATCGCGTCCTCGACATATGCGAAGCCGTCCGCGAGCGTGAACGCGAGCTCCTGGATCGCCGTCGAACCCGCCTCACGGATGTGGTATCCCGACACCGAGATCGGCTTGAAATTCGGGGTTTCGGCGGCGGCGAACTCGATCACGTCGGTGACGAGTGAGAGCGACGGCTCCGGGGGGATGACCCACTCCTTTTGGGCGATGAACTCTTTGAGCATGTCATTCTGGAGGGTACCGCGGATGTCCTCACGAGGGACACCCTTCTTATCCGCGAGTGCGACGTACATCGCGTAGATGACCGGCGCACTCGGATTGATGGTAAAGGAGGTTGATACCTCGCCGACGTCAATCCCCTCAAAGAGGATCTCCATGTCCCGCAAGGTGTCGACCGCGACGCCCTCTTTGCCGACCTCGCCGTCCGAGAGAGGATCGTCTGAGTCTTTCCCCATGAGCGACGGCATGTCGAACGCCGTCGAGAGCCCGGTCTGTCCGTTTTCGATCAGGTAGTGAAACCGATCGTTCGTCTCCTCGGCGGTCCCAAAGCCGGCGAACTGCCGCATCGTCCACGTCCGCCCGCGGTGCATCGTTGGGTAGACCCCACGGGTGTACGGTTCCTCACCCGGGAAGCCGAGATCCTCGAGGTAGTCCAACTCGGCGACGTCTGTCGGGGTATAAAGCCGATCGACCTCAAGATTCGAGACCGTTGCAAACCGTTCTTTTCGCTCCCCGAACCGCTCCAGCGTCGGTCCGAGAGTTGTTTCGTCCCACTCGGCTTTCGCCTCACGGATCCGATCGAGCTCGTCGGGGTCGTACATGCCGCAAGTTTTGCCGGACTAATCATTAAGGATTCCGGGTGGGCCACTCGGGACGGGACGTCCGGACGATCGAGCTACCCGAAGTTTTCGACCTTCGCTTCTGCGGGATCGCCGCCAGCAGCTTCGATCGCCGCCTCGGCTTCCTCGACGAACGACCCGAAGCCGTAGACGAACACCTGCTCGTCGGGTTCCTCGGAGAGCGTTGCTGCAACGGCGTCCTCGATCGCTCCTGAGACCACGTAGACGGTCGCGCCGGTGGCTTCAAGTTCGGCCAGGCGGGCCTCGTGGGCGGGTTCGTCGTCTGCGTAGACGACCGCGACCGTTTTGCCCTCTGCGAGCGCGCGCTCGCCGATCCCGACGGCCGGACCGATCCCCGGTCCGCCTGCGAGCACGACCACGCGGGATTCGCCCTCGTAGTAGTTGTTCCCGAAGGGGCCCGTCATCTCCAGGGTATCGCCTGCCGACAGGGAACCCAGGTGCACCGAAAACGGTCCGCCCTCCGCCTCGTCGATCCCGACTGTCACCTCGAAGCTCTCGATCACGTCAGGCGAAGAAAGCGTATAAAACCGTGAGTACGACTCGCCGTCGACGGTTCCGGTGAGCTTGACGAACTGGCCGGGTTCGGCCTCGAAGCCGTCCGGCGAATCGAACTCGATCGCGACCGTGTCCGGGCCGACCTCGGCCGTCGATCGGACCGTGACTGTTGCGTCCATACACTACCCTGGCGCTGGCCGATCAAAGGCTGTTTGTTTCCGATCGAGTTCTGTCGCGTTGTTTCCGATCAAACTTCGTCGCGTTGTTTCCGATCGAACTCTCTCGTGCCTGAATCCTGTAATCACCGATCTCACTGCGTTTTCAAGCCCTGTTGGTACCGGCTCGATGCTGCTGATTTGGTTGGATACTGTCTGCTGATTTGTTCGGGTATCGCCTGCTGATTTGGTTGGATACTGTCTGCTGATTTGTTCGGATACCGCCTGCCGATTTAGTTGGATACTGTCTGCTGATTTGTTCGGATACCGCCTGCCGATTTGTTCGGATACCGCCTGCCGATTTGTTCGGATACCGCCGATCGTAGCCTCGCTGACGAAAAAACCAATAACTATACCGCCGGGACAGCCAATAAAATCCCACATTCGTGGCAATCATACGGCAAATATTTCGAATCGTCATAAAAATCGTCTAGGTGGCCTTTCAGAAGGCTTTTGATTTGTCCACCGGAAGGTTCGGACGATAGCATATGCCTGCGGACTTCAATTGGGCCATCGGTGGCGAAGCCGGCGATGGAATCGATTCCACGGGGAAGATCTTCGCTCAGGCGCTCTCTCGGGCTGGGAGACACGTGTTTACGTCGAAGGATTTCGCGTCACGTATCCGCGGTGGATACACGGCGTACAAAATCCGCACGTCGGTCGAGCAGGTCCAGAGCGTCGTGGACCGACTTGACGTGTTGATCGCGCTCACCCCGCGCACGATCGAGGAGAACCTCTCGGAACTGCACGAGGGATCAGTAATCGTCTACGACGGCGATCGGACGACGATGCAGAACGTCGAAATTCCAGACGGGATGATCGGGCTGGACGTCCCGTTGAAATCGCTCGCTGAGGACGCCGGCGGCGCAATCATGCGCAACGTCGTCGCACTCGGCGCGGCGTGTGCAGTTACCGACTTCCCGATCGAGAACCTCGATTCGGCGCTGCAGAAACGCTTCGGCAACAAGGGCCAGAAGCTCGTCGACAACAACAAACAGGCCGCTCGTCTCGGCCGTGACTACGTCACCGACGAGTACGACCACGAGTTCGACTACAGCCTGGAGACAACCGACAGCGACTACGTGCTGCTCAACGGCGACGAGGCGATCGGCATGGGCGCGCTCGCCGCAGGCTGCCGGTTCTACGCCGGGTATCCGATCACGCCCGCAACCAACGTCATGGAGTACCTCGTCGGCCGGATCGAGCGCTACGGCGGCCACGTCGTGCAGGCCGAAGACGAACTCTCGGCGATCAACATGGCCCTCGGCGCCGCCCGCGCAGGCGCACGATCGATGACCGCCACCTCCGGGCCTGGCATCGACCTCATGACAGAAACGTTTGGGCTCGTCGCCACCAGCGAGACACCGCTCGTCATCGTCGACGTGATGCGATCGGGACCCTCGACCGGAATGCCGACCAAACAGGAACAGGGCGATCTCAACCAGATGCTCTACGGCGGCCACGGCGAGGTCCCCCGGTTCGTCCTCGCGCCAACGACGATCGACGAGTGCTTCTGGAAGACTGTCGAGGCGTTCAACCTCGCCGAGAAGTACAACATCCCGGTGTACCTCACCGCCGACCTCGCGCTTGCGGTTACCGAACAGACGTTCGAACCGGAGGCGTTCGACATGGACGCTGTCGAGATCGACCGCGGCAAACTCGTCGACGAAGACGAGATCGACGAGTGGCTCGACGAGTCCGGTCACTTCCGAACCCACGCGATCACAGATGACGGAGTCAGTCCGCGCTCGAAACCCGGGACCGCCAAGGGCGCACACATGTCAACCGGTCTCGAGCACGACGAACTCGGCCGACGAACAGAAGACACCCAGATGCGCGTCGAGCAGGTCGACAAGCGCAACCGGAAGGTCGAGACTGCGATCGAACGCGAGTCCTTCGACTACCGCGAGTACGGGACCCCCGGCGCGGACAACCTCGTCGTCTCGTGGGGCTCGAACGAGGGTGCGCTCGTCGAGGCGCTTGAACTCCTCGAAGCCGACGGGATCGACGTGCACGTCATCTCGGTGCCGTACATCTTCCCGCGACCGGATCTCTCCGCGGAGATCAACGCCGCCGAGAACGTGATCGTCGTCGAATGCAACAACACCGGCCAGTTCGCCAACGTCCTCGAACACGACGCACTCCGTCGCCTCGATCGCATCAACAAGTACAACGGCGTGCGGTTCAAGGCCGACGAACTCGCAGAGAGAATTACCGACACACTCGCGGACACAGCACCCGCGGAGGTCAGCCAATGAGCTCGAACGTTAGATTCACCGATTTCAAATCGGACAAACAGCCGACGTGGTGTCCCGGATGCGGCGACTTCGGGACGATGAACGGAATGATGAAAGCCCTCGCGAACACGGGTAACGATCCAGACAACACCTTCATTGTCGCCGGGATCGGCTGTTCGGGGAAAATCGGGACGTACATGCACAGCTACGCGCTTCACGGCGTCCACGGCCGCGCGCTGCCGGTCGGAACGGGCGTGAAGCTCGCAAACCCCGATCTCGAGGTGATGGTCGCCGGCGGAGACGGTGACGGCTACTCGATCGGCGCGGGCCACTTCATCCACGCGGTTCGGCGAAATATCGACATGACGTACGTCGTCATGGATAACCGGATCTACGGCCTCACAAAGGGACAGGCTTCACCGACGTCTCGATCGGACTTCGAGACCTCGACCTCCCCGGAGGGGCCAAAACAGTCGCCGGTGAACCCACTCGCGCTGGCGCTCGCCTCGGGTGCGAGCTTCATCGCACAGTCGTTCTCCTCGGACGCGCTCAGACACGCCGAGATCGTCCAGGAGGCGATCGAACACGACGGCTTCGGCTTTGTCAACGTGTTCAGCCCCTGTGTGACGTTCAACGACGTCGACACCTACGACTACTTCCGCGACTCGCTGGTCGACCTCAAAGACGAGGGCCACGACCCGACCGACTACGAGGCGGCCAAATCGGTCATTCTCGACTCCGAAAAAGAGTATCAGGGCGTGATGTACCGCGACGAGAACGCAGTGTCGTACGGTGAGGCCCATGGCGTCACCGAAGACATGACCGAGATTGGCGACGGTGCGCCCGAAGACGCGATGGATTTGGTTCGAGAGTTCTACTGAGCGAGCATTCTTCGCCATCGGTATCTGACCTGTGTTTTCGGTCGGAATTCGGCCGTATCGGGTGACTTCGGAAACACTCATTATCCCGAGGCCATACCTTCGAGTATATGTCCGATCGTTTCGACGTGATAGTCGCCGGGGCGGGTCCCGCGGGAGCACAGTGTGCGCGGGACATCGCAGCCCGGGGATATGACGTCGTCGTGCTCGAAACTGAGCCCGAAGAGGAATTCCCGAGACAGAGCAACAAGTCCACCGCGGGGACCTTTCCCTCCATGATGGCGTCGTTCGGGATTCCCGACGAAGTGGTGATGCAGTTCACCGACAGCGTCGTGCTCGAATCGCCGAACAACCACTTCGTGCAGCCCCAACCCGGTGCAGTGTTGGAGTTTGCGGATTTCAAACGGTTTCTCGTTGAGGATGGCCAGCACAAAGGCGCAACGTACTGGTTTGATTCGCGGGTCTCTCGGCCGATCATGGACGGCGAGGAGATCTGTGGTGTCCGATACAACGGCGACGAGGAGGTCTATGCCGACATCGTGATTGACGCAACTGGCCCGGCTGCACCCCTGGCGAAGGCGCTTGACGTCTGTGACCTGAAACGAGAAAATCAGGCGATCGGCATCGAGTACGAGATGGAGGGGATCGAGATCGACCATCCTCGCTACGCAGACCTCCACGACGCGATGATGCTGCGGCTTGACCACGAACTCGCACCGGGCGGGTACTCGTGGATCTTCCACACCGGCGAGGACACCGCAAAGGTCGGACTTTGTTACATCCAGAACAACCGCCATCAGGAGTACGCGAAGGCGGGGATGACCGTCGATGATTACCTTGAGTACTGGCTTGAGAGTGATCCGCGGTTCGACAACGCTGCGAAGATCGAAGGCAAACAACACCGCGGCTCCGCGCACATCCAGATGCCCGCGAAGCTCAGCACCGATCGCTTCATGGCGGTCGGCGACACTGTTCCGACGATCGATCCGCTGTGGGGTGAGGGAATCCACAAGGGAATGCGCTCTGGGCGGGCAGCCGCAATCACCGTCGACAAATGCCTCACACCGAAAAAGCCAGATATCTCTGCGGCAGCGATGGAAACCTACGATACGCTGTGGCACCAAAACGTGGCGCCGAAGATGCGATCGCGGCTGACGATGACCCAACTGCTGTATCTCGCGCCGAATGAGCGCTATGATACGCTTATGGCGGATCTCGACCGGCTCGGCTTCGACTCACTGTCAGAAATAAACGGCGGCAACCTCCCCGCGCTGCGGAAGCTGCTGCACCTTTCGGACATCCCGTTCTTGGCGCAGTACGCCAAAGAGCGGATCGCGAATCGATCGAGCTGGCGATAGTCTCGTCCGCCCTTATTTACCCCTCAGCCGGCAACACGTCGCCGCGATCGTGCCACGGTACCACTCTCGTCAGCCGCTGAAACTGTTGTCTACTGCGTGAGACACCGGGCATGGGTTCGATAATGCCTCCATTCCTATTTGTGTCGAGGTTATAGCTCCAAATAATGAGCCTGCCACAGCAACTCCAGAAGCTGCTCAGTGAAAGCAGTGAGATCAACATCATCTGTCACAATAATCCCGATCCGGATTGTCTTGCGAGCGCGCTCGCGCTGGGTCGGATTTCGGCTGCCGCTGGTATCGATGAACGTAATATTTTCTACAGTGGCGATATCTCTCATCAACAAAACCGGGCCTTTGTCAATCTGCTCAATATCGATCTCAAGCCGTTCGAACATGCAACAGTCAAAGATCGCCCCTCGGACTCGTTGTTGGCGTTTGTCGATCATTCGACCCCCGGGAGAAACAATCAGGTTCCAGCGGATACCGCCGTAGATATTGTGATCGACCACCACCCTGCTGAGGATATTGATGCCCGATTCGTCGATCACCGTGAGGAACTCGGGGCCGCGGCGACGATCTTGACAGAGTATATTCGCGACCTCGATGTTGATCTCAATACAGAGCTTGCGACGGCACTCCTGTTTGCCATTCGTTCGGATACACTCGATTTCCTCCGCGGAGCGAGCCCCGCAGAATATGATGCAGCAGGATTCCTTCACGATCACGCAGACCAAGAGATGATCCGGCAATTTTCAACGCCGTCGGTCTCTGGGGGAACACTCGACGCAATCTCGACGGCGATCGATAACCGACGGACGAATGCGTCGGTGCTTATCTCTCACGTTGGCCGGACGACAGAGCGGGATTCGCTCCCGCAGGCCGTCGATTACCTCGTTCGGTTAGAGGGCGTCCAAACGGCCATCGTCTTCGGACTCGTCAGGAACGCGATTCACATCAGCGCCCGATCGCCCGATCCACGGGTCCACGTCGGCGATATCTTGCACGAAGCGTTCAAAGATGTCGGAAGTGGTGGCGGCCACCACGATGCGGCGGGCGCTGAAATCTCGCTGGGTATCTTTAAAGATTACACATCTGATGACGAAGAGCTACTCAATATTGTCGAACAAGTCATCACCGCTCGCCTCGTTTCGGAACTCAACCTATCCGAAGAGACAGAAGGGTCTGATTCCGCGTGAGAACCGGTGATCCTGTTTAGTTGTAATCTTTGACTTCCTTCGCGTGCGTGATTTCGGCCGTACCTGTACCACCGGAGGCAACATTCCCCTCGCGGATACTCCGGTTCGCGGGTGCGTTTTTGATCACTCAATCTATCTGGATCTCGGCGTGGCTGCGCTCGTCGATCGAACTACCGAACGTCTGAACTGATCGCGCTCTCGGATAAAAAACGAGGTACGGGTTGCACAGCTGAGAAGATCAGACGGCGTCGATGGTGACGTCTGTCGGCGTCGGGTTCATGATGTTGTCGCCGACCGGACAGCGGGCTTCGACCGCTTCGAGGATAGTCTTGAGCGTCTCGTCGTCGGTGTCAGTCTCCATAGCCAGCTCAACGCGAATCTCTTGGAATCCCGCGCGGGGCTCGTCGGCCATCCCGAGGAACTTCTGGGGATCGAGATCACCTTCGACCTCGATGTCGAGTCCGGCAAGTTCAACGCCGTGTTCGTCACAGACCTTCTGGGCGACGACGTTGATACAACCGGCCCACGCGCCGAGCAGATACTCGACTGGGTTCGGCCCTTCGTTTGTTCCCCCAAGGGCGGCGGGTTCATCGACCACGAATTCGAAATCGCGTACCGAGACGGTCGTTTTTGTCTCGGTGTTGCCCGTGGCTGTAATCGAGAATTGGGGTAGATTCTTTGATTTGCTCATATTTATGAGCCCGTTCACAGCGGATATCAAGTTTATGCGTTTTCTCATTGGGGTGGGTTCGCCGCTGGAGTTATGTTTTCGTCAACATTAAGAGTCGATTTCGCAGCGACGATCGACTACCGTCGGCGTAGGCCACCGTCATCGAACCCGATACGAGCTGCGTGCTGACTGGTATCGACTGGACCACCAGACAGAGGCGGTAACGTATGAGAACCGATCCGCCCGAAAAGCCATCGCCTCGGCCGCTTTCCATCTTCTTTTGAGTCGTCGCCGTGTATTATCGAGTATGGATTCAACACAGCTGCCTGCTGCGACTGATTGTCCACGAGCCAACGGGATGCCAATGCTCGGGCTCGGGACGTGGCAAAACGACGATCCCGACGCGTGTGTCGAGAGCGTCAAAACCGCGCTGAACGCAGGGTATCGTCACATCGACACCGCCCAGGCGTACGGCAACGAAGCAGCCGTCGGCGAGGGAATTGCACAGGCGGACGTCGATCGAGAGGATGTCTTCCTCGCGACGAAGGTGTGGATCGACAACCTCGCCTACGAGGACGTCCTCGAAACTGCTGAGGCGAGTCTCGATCGGCTCGGCGTCGACTCGGTCGACCTGCTGTACGTCCACTGGCCAGCCCGCGAATACGAGCCCGAATCAACCCTTCGCGCGTTCAACGAACTGTACGACGCCGGCAAGATCGATCGAATCGGGATCAGCAACTTCGAGCCCGAGGACATCGAGACCGCTGTCGAACTGAGCGACGCGCCGATCTTCGCAAATCAGGTCGAGTGTCACCCGCTGTTGCCCCAGGACGCCGTCCGCGAGGCGAGCGCCGCACACGATATCAAGGTCGTCGCGTACTCGCCGCTGGCCCGCGGTGAGGTGTTTAACGTCCCCGAACTGACCGAGATCGCAGAGGCACACGATGTCTCGGCTGCACAGGTCAGCCTCGCGTGGCTCCGTGAGAAGGGCGTCACGGCCATTCCAAAGGCGACCGGCGAGGAACATATCCTCGACAACTGGCAATCGGTCGCCCTCGAGCTCACCGACGAGGAGGTTGCTCGGATCGACGCGATCGATCGGACCGATCGGCGTGTTGACCCGTCGTTCGGACCGTGGAACCAGTAGGCGCTGACTTCGCGCACTCGAGCAGTTGGCCACCTGAGCGGAAAAGTCACAAAGTTCACATCCCCCCGGCCAACAGTACTCAACAATGTCAAGTGGGTCACCGGGGTTGTTTGGCGCGATCTGGATCGACATCATCCGTCTCCACGAAACGTGGATGGAGATCCTATTTCCGCGTCAGTTGAACCCGAGCAGAGTGCTTGGAAAGTGGATGCCGGAAACGCTGCCAGAAAAGATCGGATACTATGGCTGGGCCGCGATCGGCCTCCCGCTTGTCGTCATCGGCTATCCGCTGTTATTGATCGGGTTTGCGACGAGATTCTACGCTGGGAAGTTTGACTCCGCAGCTACGCGTCTCGGGATTATCGGTGTTCTTCTCGTATCTGTGGTTGTCTGGGGAGGGCTTACGCTCCTCGCCCGTATCCGGCTCCCGTTTGATGGTTTCATGGCAGTGTTGGCTGCCAGTGCGGTCGCAACGGTCGCCGCAGGTTTGGCGGTCTTTTTCAGCCGTATCGGCGGCCGGGGCACGTCGGTGCTGTTGGCGTATCCCGCCGCAATGACAGCGTTGTTCCTCCCGCCGGTGGTTGCGGCAATCTCGTATGAACCGCTCGGGAGTATTATTCTGCCAGCGAGCTACGATCTCGCGGTATGGATTCTCGCGAACCCGCTCAGCATCGGAGGAATCAACGAGTACATCCACGCGACGGGCAACCTCGATACGTTTGGGGAAGATCTCGGGCTCCCTGGACTCGGATACGTCTTGATGTGGCTCGCAATCTCAGTCCCGCTGGGGTGGGGTCTCGGCCTGTTGGTTGCACTCGCGAACCTGATTCGGCCGAAAGACGACTGATCGCTACCATCGACTCCCGGTTGTTCTCTAGGCTTTCGATCGACGGGATTACTTTTGGGGAACTCATACTGATCGTATGGAGTTCAACGGCGTCACTACACTCGTACTGTTTGCAGTTATCATCGCGATCGGTGTCGGCGGCCTCGCCGGATCTGGTGTTATGACCACCGGTACCGTTCTCATGATGGTCGCCCCGTCGATGGCGATTTTCGGCGCGATCATGCTCGGGCTGGGTGTGAAATACGGCGAACACCGCGCGATGAACTGATCGGTCACGAACGCTCTTCACTACTGGTGACCGATTCGACGATCAGCGGCTCTCTTTTGCAGTGAGTTCGACGGCGTCTTCGATCGACATCACGACACGAATCCCCACAATGCTGATTAGCAATCCCAGCACAACAAACGCAGCAAGTCGTTGGCCGGCGTTCAGGGCGAACCCTGCGACGGCTATTCCACGATCGAGGAAGTATCCGGAAAACCCGCGGACAACGACGCCAACTGCGACGATCCCGACCGGCAGATTGAGGTACTGGGTCAGGTTTTCCCCGCCCGTTATCGACTCGTCGAGGAGCCGACCCGCGCTGGCGGTAACGCCGGCGGCCGCAAGCCACGGCACACTGCTGTGAACGAACTGCATCGTCGGGAGTAATACCGTATTCCCGTCCACCGGCTCCGACACAGCAAGTGCGCCGATAAACATCCCGACGAGCGCAAGTCCGCCAGCGACGACGTACGTCACGACCGACACCTGTCCGGAGTACAGCGCCTCTTGGGTGCGCTCGGGAACCGTTTCCACGATTGTATCGATACCCAACCCCTTGTACAACAGCCCTGCTCCGAGCAGTGCGGCGAGCGCTGCAAGCGCAACCGCCGGCGTAAACTGGGTCAACAAAACCGGCAGCAACAACAGCCCCACACCGAGCGGCACGAGGACCGTGGTCCGGAGCTCTTCGTCTGCGAGGAACTGCTTGAGCAGATAGTACGTCGATTCGATGTCTCGTGCCTGCCGAACGACGACTCGATCGACGCCGTCGACCGGCAGCCGGCTTTCGATCACCGGCACTACTCGCTCGTCCTGTGCGCTGTCGGTGACGATGATCGCAGTGTCGGGGTTGTATCGATCGATGAGGGTATCGAGTTGGTCCGCAAGCGAGCGATCGGCTCTCACGAGCGAGTCACCGCCGCTGGATACCACGGCGACGACGGTTGACTCGTTTTCATCACGAAGCTCTCTTGTCACGCGAAGCGCCTCGAGCAGGCAATTAACCGCAGAGCTCTCGGGGTCTGCGAGTCCGATCTCCGTGATGAGCGAACGAACTGCCTCCCAGCCGGCGACGGGAAACTGCACGCTCGTCTTGCCGGCGATGTCATTCGTTCGATCGACACAGAGAACCAACGTGGTCACAGTCCCCCGAAGCACCCCACGAAATAAAAAGCCATCCCGTACGTGGCCACCTGTGCGTTTACTGCTGCTACTCGAACGGCAAGTAAAAAATATCCACCGGATGGACGCTTCGTTTCCCAACCTCGAGTTAGGAAATACTGTGTGCTCAGCGGTGTGTGTAAACAATCTGTTTGAACCTACGCTGCAGAAAAATCAAAACGAGACGGTTTAGGACTCGCGTTCGAGTTCGTAGTCCCAGGCCTCGTATCCGCCTTCCATACTTGCAACGCTCGCATCGTCTGGTACGCCTTCGAAGCTCGCGAGCAGGCGGGCGGCTTGAATCGAGGACTGTCCGATCGGACACGCACAGACGATCTCATCGCCCCAGTCGACTTCTGAAACGCGCACGGGAAGCTCCATCATCGGGATGTTGATAGCTCCTGGAATGTGCCCCCGCTTGAATTCCGCGGGCGATCGAATGTCGACAACCTGGATGTCTCCGGACTCGATTCGTTCTTTGACCTCCGCTGGTGTAACTTCCTTCATTATCGTCGCTGTTTCCACAGAATGGCTTCCAGACACTTCATAAATGCTATCTGTGTCGGTTGCAGCTAGTTTTGTTCGATCGCGATCGTCTCCTGTTCGAAGGCTTCCTCGTCGGCCCGCCAACGCCATGAGCCAACGAACGGGTAGCCATCGAGCGCACAGATGACGTACGAATACTTCGGCCACGTCGCCCGATCGGCGTCCGTTTCGCTTGGATTCGTCGGACCGGCCGGATGGGAGTGATAGAAGCCGACAATCTCCGACCCGGCGTCCTCGATCGTTTCGATGATCTCGAACTGCTCCTCTGGGTCCATTACGTATCTCGTCTGGGGTGTTTCGGCGACGTTCTCAGCCACGTGTGTTTCCGTCACACGGCTGTGGTCTGCGTCGTACTCGCCGGCTAACACGCCGCAGATCTCCTCGTCGCCGCCGTTGTACGCCTGGTAGACGACCTCGTCGTACGCCGATCGGCTAAACTGGATCACACCCGCAGGTACGGGTCGATTGTGCTAAACAAATTCGAAAAAACACCGGAGCGGTGTGGTTATAGAAGGCCGGTCTTCTGGAGCTTCATCAGATCCTCGGTATCGAGGGTCTCGCCTTCCTTGAACTTCTGGTAGATCTCCTCGGCCTCGGCCTTCTCTTCTTCGCGCTTTTCGGCGCGCTCGTCCTTGCGCTCTTTCTCCTCCTGTTTGTCCAGTTCGCGGAGTCGCTTTTGAACGCGGACGAAGTCCTCGTGGTGGCGATCGGCCGCTTCCTGTGCCTGCACGAACAGCTCGTGCATCTCGTCGGCACGGTCGCGGACGTCGTCGGCCTCACGGTAGGCCTCGATCATCTGGTTGTGGTGCTCTTGAGCCTTGTCGGCCAGCTCAGTCACCTTCTGGTGGTGTTTCGAGGCTTCCGATCGTACCTCTTCTGCCTCCTCGACGAGCTCTTCGAGTTCGCCGCCGTCTTCGACCTTGTCTTTTTTCTCGGCGAGCTCTTCGCGCTTGTCTTCGATCTTTTCGATCAGCTCTCGTTCGTCCTCTGCGGAGAGAACCTCGGTCTGCTGTCGAAATTCGAGCGCTTGGATCTCCTCTTTGAGCTCTTCGATCGACTTGCCGTCGTTGAGCTCGAGATCCTCCTTCATCGATTCGACTTTGTCGAACAGCTTGTTGGCCTTCGCGTTCAGCTCGTTGCGCTTTTCTTTGTGCTCTTGGACCTGCTCGTTGAGCGAATCGCGCTCTTCGCGGTGCTCTTGGGCCTTGTCGACCTTCTCGCGGGTTTTCGCGTTCAGGTCGTCTCGTTTAGAGGCCCGCTCAGAGGCCATCTGGTTAAGTTCGTTTCGTCGGTCTCGAAGCTGGCCGGCACGCTTGATAAGCTGCCCCTTCGATCCGTCTTCTAGCTGTTCGTCTGTAAGGTCTACGTTGTCTGACTCTTCGAGCTCTTCGATGTTGAATTCCTCAGCAATACTCATGATTTGAACCTCGATACCATCACCGCTCCGCGCGTGGCAGTGGCTTGTCGGTACGCAATCTTCCGTGGATAATAATTCCCGATCATTCTGCGTGCGATGCCACCAGCGCCGGAGGCGCTCTGGTACCTGCACATACCCGCCAGCTACATATAAATATATCGGTGAGAATTCGGGTGCATACAGGTACCATACCTCCCGAATTCGGCATGTTAGCTGGTACCATGTTTTTGCCGTTGGTATATAAATCGCGGCCCAATTCCCTCGGTTGAGCGCCGTTTACTTTCACTTTCACCGAGCGGTTGGCGCGGGTTGATATGTCCGACAGCCCTCTGTATATTCATGCTCGAGGAGATCGAACTCGTCTGCGATGCGCCAGACTGCGATCGCGTGCTCGGTGAGCCGGCGTTTCGCTTGGCTCTGACGACCCCTGTCGGGACGCGGCGGGTGTACGAATGTACGTGCGGCGCGGTGACGATCACGGTCTCGCGAGAGTAGCTTTGCCGGCTTCGACCCGTGATCTTGGCCCCGGCGATCCGCTAGCGCTTTCAGCGGCGAGGGTCGACGGCTCCACATGAGCGATCTCTCGGAGACAATTCGTGCACGGGGCCACGAACACGTCTCAGCCCAACACACAAGTACACTCGAACTCACGAGCGACGACTGGCTTACTCCTGCTGGCGACTGTATTCTGGCGATCGAGGCGGATCGAACGCCCAGTACGTTCGCCGACGAGTTCAAACGAGCGTGTGCGCACGCGAACGCAACGATACAGATTACGCTCGAAGCCGACGGCCACACGGAGACAATCATCGGTCGGGGTGATCCCGAGCTCACGTTCGAGGGCGATCGCAGCGCAGTCGCGCGCACGAGCGACTATGTGGACGACCGAACGATTGCCGTTGGGACGGACAAAGCTGCCGCGGACCTCAATCGCGATCTAGTCGCTGCGCTCTCGAACGGGGCGCCGCTCACTGCCACGCTCACTGTCGAACGGTAGCGCAGTTATCACCGAGTATCAGCCAGCAGTGGACTCACAGACTGCATCACCGATCGGTCGATCGATCGGCGCTTCGTCGCTGTCGTAGTCAAAGTCTCCGCCCGTGGCGCCTCCTAACATTGGCAGCGAGAAGTCGAAATCGAAGGCGACCGCGAACTGCGAGACGGGATCTGCGATGAACGATTGTGCGTCCCCAACGCCCTCGAACAACACGCCGGTCCGGAGCGTGATGATGTACTCGCTGCCAGTGGTGCCGGCCAACTCGATCCCAACTGATCCCGGTGCACCGAGGTTCGTAAACAGCGAATAGTGGACGATCGCGTCGATTTGCGGACCTTCTGAACCGATCGTCAACTCGTAGCCCTCACCGGGAAAGCACGCGCGGACGGGCGGTTGCTGTTGGGGTGCTGGCCCGACCCGTTCGGTTCCGACGCTGTTGTGGCTGTTCAGTGCCGTGTCGCGATCGATCCCCATCGCGGCCCCGACCGGCATTGCCAGTGAGGCGACGAGTACGATCGCGAATCCGATCGCAACAGCAGACGAAACCGCTTGCATACATGAGCGGATCATGTCACACAACATAATTGCTGTGATGTGAAACTCACCGCTGATAATCTGCGGTCTCAGTCGGCGTACAGCCCAGCCAACACATGGTTCGCCGAGGCGACGTTCGTCGCCAGCGGCACGTCGTGAACGTCACAAATCCGCAACAGCGCCGAAATGTCGGGCTCGTGTGGTTGTGCGCGAAGTGGATCTCGGAGGAAGATAATCGCATCGCAGATTCCGTCGGCGACCTCTGCACCGATCTGGAGATCACCACCCAACGGTCCCGATTCTTTCCGTTCGATCGACAGGGATGTCGCTTCCATCAGCCGCTTTCCGGTTGTTCCCGTCGCGAGCAGATCTGCCTCGGTCAGCGTGTCCTCGTGGGCCTGTGCGAACGCAATCAAATCGTCTTTTTTCCGATCGTGAGCGATCAATGCGATCCGATAGCTCATTTCGCCCCGATATCTCACGTCCCAACGTATCAACGTTCCCCCCGCGACGGCCCGAAACCACAGGCGGTCATGGCCGGGCTCACTCGAACACCGCGTCGAACGCACTCGCACCTAACGGATCGAACGTCCCGGCTGCGGCGTTCTCTGCGAGATGAGATCGCGAGCCGGTCCCGACGAGCGAACAGGTCACCCCCGGTGCGCTTCGAGCGAAGTTGATCGCCCGCTGGGTTGCGGTGTCGCCGGCCACTGTTTCCGCGATGTCTGCTGGAAGCCCCTCCGATAGCTCACCCTGTCCGATACTCGCGCTTGTAAAGACAAACAGCCCGTGTTCGTGGGCAAATTCGAGCGCGCTCACCGATCGTGTGGTTCCGTCCGCCGCAGTCACCGTCTGGCACTTCTGGGTAAACGCGTCCGCCATATGAACGTTGAACGGGAGCTGGATTGTCGTCAGCCCGTGTTCGACTGTGCCGACCCGATCGGCCGCCGAGCCCGCAAGATCGAGCAGCCGCGCTAGTGAGAGATGCCGATCGTCAGATGAAGGGGTTCGAAACGCGTGCCACGTCGCAAGGCCATACTGACGGATATCGCCGGTTGCCCGTCGCCGTTCGAGCCGTTCGAACGTCGATTCGAGCGTGTCATACACCGCCGCTGGATCGCGTTCGAGCAGCTGTGTCTCGGGGTTGTGCACGTAGTAGCAGTCGATCGTCTCTACGTCGAGGTTCGCGAGCGACGCGTCCAGTTGGTCGTCAATGAACGCTGGCTCGATGCAATGGCTGCCTCGAACCAGTCCAGCTGGATCGACTCGCCCGCTGTCGATGAACGTCTCGCGGATGTACTGGCCTGGGTCTGCTGGCCGCTCGCCGTCGAATGGCAGAAATCCCCCTTTCGTCGAAACCACGATCGACTCGCGGTCGATCTCGGCCCGCTCGATCGCCTTGCCGACCGCCCGTTCGCTGCGCTGGTTGCGGTAGTTAATCGCTGTGTCGACGACGTTGATCCCGTGTTCGAGCCCCTCGACTATTGCGTCGACGTACGCTTCGTCGCGCTCGTCGGTCGCCGGGCCGAGATACGTCCCGAGCCCAATGCTCGAACAGACCCCAGGCGGGTACCGCCGGAAGAATGTTCGCCCGTACGAGCCGCCGAAACGATCGCGGTACCGCCAGGTGCCATCCGCGGTTCCCATAGCATTCGATCGGTTCGGAGCGCGCAAAAGGATACGGATCAGACGTCGCCGGCAAGGCTCCTGAACAGCCGATCGGTGAACGACTCTCTGGAAAACTGTGACTCTGGTGAGGTCTCCCCGCCGTCGGGTAATCCCGGCTGCAGTTGTATCGTCCCGCCACCCATGCGGGCATGACCACCAGCACCGGCGTTCGGGACATGTTCGACCGCGTTCTCAAGCGCCCGACCCATGTGCACCCGATCGTCTCGTGAGCGCCCGGAGATGTGAAGCGTTCCGTCGCGTTCCCCGCAGATGACTACCGCAGTCACGCCTTCGAGCCGAATGAGTTCGTCAGCCGCCTGTGGAATCGCGTCCGCGTTGTTGATCGAGCCGACGTCGCACACCGCAAAGGAGCCTCGAATCTTCCGGCCGGCGATCGCTCGGGCTTTCACCTCGAGCACTTCCGCATCGACCGCGGGGTTCGTGATTCGATCGAGCCTGTCGTCGTCGACGCCCGGATAGAGGTACGCGGCCGCGTCGAAGTCTGCGGCGGTCGCGCCGATCGTCAGTCGGTTTGTGTCGGTGAGGATCCCACAGAGCAGCCCGGTCGCCACTGCCGAGGGGAGGGTGTACTTCGATCTGGTTTCACTCGCGTGTCGATCGGCCGGAACTGGGGTCGCGCCAATATCCCTGAAATACTCCGCGATGATACTCGCAGACGCTCCGTAGTCAGTCCGAACGTCGGTGAAGAATTCGCCGGTGCCGTCACCCGGATGATGGTCGACCACTGCGATCGGCAACACGCCGTCTGCGCCGGTGAAGCCCCGTGGCTCGTTGTGATCGACCAGTACAACGTCTTCGGCGGCGAGGTCGGTCACGTGGTCGATCGGATCGAACTCGAGGTCCAACACCGTCTGGAACGCCCTGTTTTCTTGATGACGGATCTGTCCAGCGTACTGGATCGTGCTCTCAGTGTCGAACTGTTCGGCGAGTGCGGCCACTCCCATCGCAGCCGACATCGCATCAGGGTCGGGGTTCGGGTGCATGAGGATCGCGATCTCGTCGCGCTCGCCGATCAGCCTCGCGAAGCGTTTCCCCTTTGGCCGCCGCCACCGAGCGACGAGGTACGCTATCGCGAGGAGTCCCAGTATAACTGCGACCGCGATCGCGACGAGCCCGGGCTCCGACCGAACAAGTTCAGTTACCTCAGCGTAACGCTCCCCAGCGCTGACAGCGGTGCCCATACAGTTCCATACTCAAGGTCATCCGTTAAGAACTTTGTCCGAACTGGTCCGGATACTGTACTGTCAACAGTGCAGATAGAAAATCAGACCACTCGAGGGATTCTCTTCGTTCGGTTTCGATCGCGATCGGCCGTCACATCGCGGTACTACGCCCTCAATAACCCACACCACTGCGGTACCGCATCCAAACAATCCGCACCGCTGCGGTACCACGCCCCAAAATCCGCATTACCGCGGTATCACGCCCCAAAATCCGCATTATCGCGGTATCGCGTCCAAACAATCCACATCACTCGCGTTTGTTCGTCGCTCGCGGTGTGTTACCTGAGCTCTTTCCACTCCATGCCGCACTCCGGGCACGTTCGGACTGAAAAGACCTCATCTGGGTCGTTCTTTTTTTTCAGCGTCTTCTCACACGTGCTGCATTTCAGCCGCTCGTAGTTGTCCTTGTACAGATCGCCCTTCCTGAGTCCCTTCCGAGTCGAGTCCATACCCGGCGGTTCGGTTCGGACTCTCAAAAAGACCCTGTACTCCGGCAGCCATTCGTCTGACGCCTGATTCTCGCGGCTGTCGAGCACGTTTCGGAACGTTTGAACCGTCCCGACGGATACGCTCGCTGTGGGACGTACACGGCTCTTTGGCTCGCTCTGTGGGTTGGTCTTTCTCGTCAACCTCGCCAGAATCGTCTTCGCGCCCCTCCTGAGTGTCTTCATCGACCAGTTTGCAATCGGCGAAGGGACTGCTGGACTTATCGTGACGCTCGCGTGGGTCGGCAGCGCGTCCCTTCGGCTCCCGACGGGCTGGATTCTCACCAAGGTCCCTCGACACCACGTGGTGTTGGCATCAGGGGTCATCCTCACGATCGCCTCGGCGATCGCTGCGACCGCTGTGACTGTCGTCCAGCTCATGATCGGTGCCTTCCTCATGGGGCTGGCCTCGGGGGTCTATTTCGTCTCCGCGAATCCACTGCTCAGCGAGCTGTATCCTAAACGCGTCGGTCGCGCGATGGGCATTCACGGGACCGCAAGCCAGGTTGCCGCGGTCATCGCTGCGCCGTTCGTCGCGGTGACGCTGCTTGTCGACTGGCGGCTTTCGCTCTGGGCGATCGCCGCTGCGAGCGCGATTATCACGGCCTACACCTGGTTTGCTGCCCGTCGGACTGACCTCCCGGCTGCGGGGACGGCCGATCGAGACCTCCTCGGCGCGGCGAAGACCGAGTGGCGGATCATCGTCACTGCGGTCGTGTTGGTCGGCGTGATCGGATTCGTCTGGCAAGGCGTGTTCAACTTTTACGAGCTGTACATGGAGGCGAAAGGGCTCTCTTCGGGTATGGCCGCGACGATGCTAACGCTCGTGTTCGCCGCCGGCGTTCCGGCGTTCTTTTTTGGCGGGGACTTCGCCGATCGACTCCCGCACGTCCCGTATCTCATCGGGATCGTTCTCGCCTTTTCGACGTGTCTGCTCGTGCTCACTCTTGTTGGCTCACTTCCTGCGATCATCATCATGACCGCGCTCATCGGCTTCGTGATCCACACGGCGTTCCCGGCAGTCGATACCTACCTTCTCGACACGCTTCCCGACACCACGCGGGGAAGCGCGTACGCCATGTTCAGTTCGATCGCCATGCTCGTTCAGGCAGCGGGCTCCTCAGCAACCGGGTACGTGATCGAGGCCGGCTATACCTATGACGCGGTGTTCGGTACGGCGGCAGCCGTGCTCATCCTCATGGGCCTCGGCCTGTTCGCGATCGATCGGGCCGGCTACCTCCCCGGGGAGTCGAGCGCCTGAGCAAGTCGTTTCCCGAATCGCTGCACTCTCAGCCTTGATTACCACCGAGACATATTTGCGTGAATCTCCCCTAAACGTGGTAAATGGAGTACGTCCAAGAGCGAATTTCTACGCTCCACTCGTTTTCGACGGCCTGCCAGCCTGCGCCCGTCGATCGAACTGCCGTCGTCGTGCCGATGACTCAACGCGAGTTTGAGTCCCCAGCAGCGATCCGTATGTTCACAGAACTCGAACGCGTCTCACCCGAACGCGTCATCGTCCCCCTCAGAACCAACGCTGACTCGGTTGGATCCTTTCGTTCCTGGCTCGCGGGGTTCGATCTCGACGTTGAACTGCTCTGGTGTAGCGGACCAGCGGTCTCGGCGCTGCTCGCCAACAACGGACTCGACGGCGATCGGGGCAAAGGCCGCGATCTGTGGCTCGCCCTCGGTCTCGCCCTCGACTCAGAGTTCGTCGCCGTCCACGATGCGGACACGAAGACGTACGATGCGACATACGTCCCGCGGCTCGTGTTCCCCTTGGCACACGGGTACACATTCTCGAAGGGCTACTACGCCCGAATCGAGAACAACCGCCTCTACGGTCGGCTGTTTCGGCTGTTCTACGCGCCGATCATTCGGGCGCTTTCGGACACTCACGACGCCGAGATCCTCCAGTACTTCGGCGCGTTCCGGTACGCACTCGCTGGGGAGTTTGCCGCGACGTCGGAGCTGCTCGAACACGTTCGGATTCCCCGATCGTGGGGACTCGAAGTGGGAACGCTCGGCGAGGTCTTTCCACACGCGGGATTCGATCGAACCGCACAGGTCGATCTTGGAAGCTACGAACACGAACACCGCTCGGTCGAGGGGCCGACTGGCCTGTCTGATATGAGCCGATCTGTCGGTCAGACCCTCTTTCAGACGCTCACAGAGCATGGTGTCGACCCTGATTTCGAGACACTTCCCGGTCGCTATCGTGCAGTCGCTGGGGAGTTCGTCGACCAGTACGCGCTCGATGCTGCGTTCAACGGATTTGAGTACGATCGGACTGGGGAACTCGAACAGGTCGAGCAGTACGCCGACGCCATCGCGCCGCCAATGGGCGACGATCGTCTCCCCGCGTGGACTGATGCGCCGATCGACCCCGACGATGTTCGTACCGCTGCATCAGCCGATCTCGCGGACGCATCCCCCGCTGTCCAGTAACGTTTCCCAGCCAGTGCGTACAAAATCCGATCGGATTTTTATCCAAGAACGCCGTAGCAGCGAGCAAGGACGTGTACACGCTGGATCTTACGCCGCTGCGCGAGCATCGTCCGCGGACGATCGACAATCCACGCAAACAGGCGGCTGTGCTCGCACCAATCGTCGACCGCAGCGGAGAGCCGCACCTGCTTTTCACGAAGCGGGCCGAACACCTCGGAGAACACCCTGGGCAGATGAGCTTCCCCGGTGGGGGCCGCGAACCGATCGACGATGATCTCCGCGACACCGCGCTCAGAGAGGCCTACGAGGAGGTTCGGCTGGCTCCCAAAACCGTCTCATTTGTCGGCCAACTCGACGAAATCGAGACGTCCACTGGCTACGCAGTCCGGCCCTTCGTTGCAACTGTTCCAGATCAACCGTTTGTTCCCAACGAAGCGGAGGTCGCTGAAGTCGTGTTGCTCTCTGTCGGTGAGCTCACTGATTTGGACAACTACGAGTCCGAACGCCGAGAACATCCATCCTACGGCGACATTCGGATCCACTTTTTCCGCGTCGACGGTTATACTGTTTGGGGCGCGACTGGAGAAATGCTCGTTCAACTGCTGGAACTCGTGACCGAATGGTCGCTCCCGCCGAAGGCCGATCGAGTCGTCGATCCTGACGCTGACTTCCCCGTGTGAAAAAAGCGTGTGGGCAGCTATTCGTCCGCAGATTCCGATTCGTCTGTGGGCTCTGCCTCGGTCTCGGGCTCGGCTTCGACTTCAACAGTCTGTGCAGTTGATGATTTTGGGATGGTGACCTGCAGCGTCCCCGATCGGGTGAGTGTCGCCGCAGCGTCTGTATCAACCCCAGTCACGCTCGCATCTTCTGGGAGGGTAACTGAGCCGGACAGCCGGAGCCCACGGCCGGGAAAGCGCATCTCGAAGCCATCATAGAAGTCACGGAACCGATCGAGCCGAACCTCGACGGTTGTGTCGGCGAATTCGACCTGGACGTCTTCAGGCTCGACTCCCGGCGCGTCAAAGACGACGAGGTACTCTTCGTCGGTTTCCAGCAGGTCGTACGCAAGCGGTCGCCGCTCTTGGACCTGTCCGAGACCGCGACCGACCCGCGATAACACTGCCTTGACGGCCGATCGGCCGTATTCTGCGAACCCGTTCATAGTTCGATGAGTTCGAGGCTGTCGGTTCGGCCACAGTACGGGCACGAGAGGTCGTCTACGCTGTGCTCTTCGGGGACATCGTAGGTGTAATGATTCTCGAACATATCCAACTCACAGTCGTCGCTGAGACACTTGATTTCCTTCGTCGAAGGCATACCGAACCATTCGACCGGGAGCGTCTTAAATCGCGTGGAGCACGATCCAGTCGACGCTTCGACTGATCCGCACGACTTTACCGTCTTCCCGCGCAACCAACGCCCATGACAGACCCGTCAGATCTCACGGTCACGATCGTCGACGGGTACGTAGACGAGCCGGCGCACTTCGGCGTGCCGCCGTACATTTCGACGTACCCGCGGGTCACCGCGGGCGCGCTCGTCGACGCCGGTGTTCCCGAGTCGCAGATCACGTATCACACGATCGACGAACTCCGCGAGGATCGACACAAACGCGGTGACGTTGCTGACGCAGACCTGTTCATCTACGTCGGGGGTATGACCGTCCCCGGCAAGTACGTCGGCGGCACACCAGCAGAACCCGACGAGGTCAAAGAGCTGGCGTGGACGGCCGACGGCGTCGCGCTCATGGGCGGACCGGTCCGCTTCGGCGTCGGCGAAGAGAACGCCGGCGGCATCGAAACCGAGCGCAAGGATCTCGATTACGACTTCGTCGCAAAGGGCGACGTTGAGGCCGCCGCCTTCGATCTCATCGAAAGTGGGCTCGAGGGGTTCAACAACCGGATGCGTGATAACGCCGAACTCGATCGCTGGGCGACTGCGGGCGCGTTCGTCGTCGAACAGCATCCGAATCACCCCGACCATCTCATCTGTGAGATGGAGACCTCCCGGGGCTGTGCGTACCGCTGTTCGTTCTGTACAGAGCCGCTGTACGGGAATCCTGCCTTCCGAACGGCCGACTCAGTCGTCTCGGAGGTCGCTGCACTCGCCGATCGCGGCGCGAACCATTTCCGATTGGGCCGACAGGCCGACATCCTCGCGTTCGGCGGCGACGGCGAGGCGCCGAACCCAGACGCACTCAGAGAGCTCTACGGCGGGATCCGCGAGGCGGTTCCGGATATCGGGACGCTCCACCTCGATAACATGAACCCGATCACGATCGCCCGCTGGCCCGAGGAGAGCCGCGAGTGCATCCGGATCATCGCCGAACACAACACCCCCGGCGACACGGCGGCATTCGGACTTGAATCGGCCGATCCGATCGTCCAGGAAGAGAACAACCTCAACGTTACGGCTGACGAGTGTTTCGAGGCGATCAAAGTCGTCAACGAGGAAGCCGGCTGGCGACCCGGCGAGGACCCTGCGGACGCGCCAACCCACGGCCCTGACGCCGCGAACCGCCTGCCGAAGCTCCTTCCTGGCATCAACCTCCTCCACGGATTGAAAGGTGAATCCCTGGAGACGTTTGAACACAACAAGCGGTTCCTCCAGCGAGTGTATGACGCCGGGCTGATGGTCAGACGGATCAACATCCGGCAGGTAATGGCGTTTTCGGGGACCGAGATGTCTGAAACGGGCGCGGCGATCGCAGACGAGCACAAACAGCGCTTCAAATCCTACAAACGCGAGATTCGAGAAGAAATCGACCAGCCCATGCTCAAACGACTCGCGCCCGTCGGGACCGTCCTCCCGGACGTGCATCTGGAGTATCACCAGGACGGCCGGACATTCGGCCGCCAACTCGGGACGTATCCGCTTCTCGTCGGTCTTCCGGGCGAGCGCCCGCTTGGATCGGTGATCGACGTTGCGATCGTCGATCACGGCTACCGATCGGTCACCGCAGTCCCGTATCCGTTCGATTTTAACGCCGCGTCGATGGCCGAACTCACCGCGTTGCCGGAGATCGGTCGCCAGCGCGCCGGCGACCTCATTGTTGGACGGCCCTACGCCTCAACGGCGGATCTTAGCGACGCACTCGACGGAACGGTTGACCTCTCGGCGTTCGCCGGCGTGGACGGTCGCCTGGTTGACGCCGGAGATGCTGACTAATGAGCGATCGAGTCGATCGATTTCCGGTCCCTGTTGACGGATCAGTCCCAACTGGCAAGACGAACACGTACCTGGTCCACGGCGACGAACCGATTCTCGTCGATCCTGCCGGTCGCACCCCTGCGCTCGATACGGCGATCGTCGACACTCCCCCAGCACACATCGTGTTGACGCACACCCACCCAGATCATCTCGGCGGCGTCGTGGCGTACGGGATGCAGACTGATGCGGATATCTGGGCGCTCCACGGCGCCGAGAATGCGCTTGCAGCGGCGATCGACCTCTATCCCGGGTCGACATTTCGAGACGGCGATCGGATCGGACCGCTCACGGCGATCACCACGCCCGGACACGCGCCCGATCACGTGGCCTACGAACTTGAGGAAGAACAGACCGCGATTTTCTGCGGCGACCTGGCGATCGAACCGGGAAGTGTCTTCGTTGGAGGACAGGGCGCTGATATGGCCGTGTATCTCCGGTCGCTCAGACTGCTTGCCGACCGCGATCCGGACGTGTTGTACCCTGGACACGGCGAGCCAATTACCGACCCGGCTGGGACGATCGAGCGGCTGATCCGGCATCGCCTCGATCGCGAGCGCCGAATCTACGAGGCAGTCGCTGACGGCGCGCGTGATCCCGATGCGATCGTCGAGGCGGCCTACGACAAGGATCTCTCTGGCGTCCGCGATCTCGCCCGCCTGAGCACGATCGCTCACCTCGAGAAGCTGGCTGCGGAGAGACAACTCGTGTGGGACGGCTCGAGCGCTGACGTGCTGTGACGGCTGTTTGCTCACTGCCGACGGGGTTTTGTCACTCCGTCCGCGAACGACTGTATGGAATCGCTTGAGGCCGAACTCGACCGCGCCCGTGAGCTGTCGGTATCGGACCTCGCAGATGCGATCGAGTCGATCGGCTTCGAGTGCACCCGCTGTGGCGCGTGTTGTAAGGGCTACGACGAACCAACCGAGAACGACTCGACGGCCGAAGACGACGCCGGGGACGCCTGCCACGACGGCGACCGGGAGCCTCACACCGCGACGGTGTTCCCCGACGAAATCAGAGATATTCAGGACGTGACTGGCTACGACTGGCGCGACGTTGCGAGGCCGATGCCGTACGGGCTCTCGGAGACAGACGGCACGCAGACGGGCGAGACGTTCGAGTGGGCACTATCGACCGACGGCTGTGGCGACTGCACCTTCTACACCGAGACTGACGGCGTAGGCGCGTGCTCGATCCACGAGGACCGACCGCTGATCTGTCAGACATACCCGTTCAGCGTCGCTCTCGGCGGCACCAGCCAGCCGATGGGCGAGGCGGTCGACGAGGTCGGGCACGTTCGCGCCCACGAGTGTGAGGGACTTGGCCGCGACATCTCGCGATCGGACGCCGAGGCGCTCGCTGCGGCGCTGAAAACACGGGCAATTCGGGAGTTGACCGAGGCGATCGGCGTCCGCGACTCGTACACTCGCGTTGGCGACGAGTCAATCGTTGTTTACGACTCGGAGGGCCCAAAGCGACCCGATGGCACCCCGATCGATCCCGATTGAGCCGCGATCGGGCGGTAATTCTATGAGTATCGCCACATATGTTTGGGTACGTCCTATGGAAATCTCGGATCGACTCCTCTGTCTGTTTAGCGCGGAAGTGACTGACGATGGGGACTCCTACACGGTCAAAATCCCACGTCGTGAGATTGAAACCGGCTCGATCGAAGCCGGCAAAACGTACCGCGTGGCGCTTATCTCGCAGGCGACGCCGGACTCACATACAGATGTCCCGAGCGAGGGACACACCCCGACTGACGGCCCACAGCCGCCGGTCGAGCCCGGTGAGTTCCGATACGTCGAAATCGAAGACCTCGGCAAACAAGGCGACGGGATCGCCCGCGTCGAACGCGGCTACGTGATCATCGTTCCCGACGCGGAGGTCGGCGAACGGGTCAAAATTGAGGTTACAGAGGTCAAATCGAACTTTGCGGTCGGCGAAATCGTCGACGAAGAAATATAGCGTTTCGACGAAACACCCTCCTCACTCGACGCGAGTGTCCCAATACGAGACCGACGCAATTGAGTCGCCGAGTTCTGTCTCCCCGATTGCGGTGTCGACAGAGCGAAACGGCCGCGCGATCGATCCCGGCAGGCTCCGATAAAACCCGTACGGCAACACGAAGTCGTAGCTTGCGTTTTCGAGCCGTAACTCTGCGTCGGCTAAGAGACTCTCGACGTCTCGGTTCGAGTAGAGCCGCGAACCCATCGGCAACAGCCAGTTGTACAGTACCCGGGAGCTTGGCCGCCGAAAGGTGTCGAAAAACACCTGTGACTTCGAGACACGGCGCAGCTCTCGGAGGAAGGTCACGGGGGTATCTGCCAGGTGGAAAAACCGCATCGCAAACACGGCGTCGAAGTGATCGTCCGGAAACGGCAAGCGCGCGGCGTCGCCGCGCATGAACTCGACATGGTCGGCGACACCGGCGTCCTGGGCCTTTTGTCGTCCTTTTGCCATCATCGCCGGCGAGATGTCTAACCCGACAATGTCAGCGCCGCGATCGGCGAGCATGACGGTGAATCGGCCCGTTCCACAGGCGACTTCGAGGATCTGCTTGCCCTCGACGGGGCCGAGCGCCGATAGAACCGCGGCCTTCTCACGATGGTCGATCAGCCGTCCGCCCTCCGAGAATCGCTTATTGTCGTACTCCTCGGCGACCTCGTCGGCCTGATACCACTCCTTTCCTTTCACGGTATCACGTTCTGCACGCCCAAGGAGTAAAACCGTACTGATGACTCCCAATTCTAATAGACGGTTGACACGCGTTGGGTACTATTATCATGATCTACCATACAAATTTAGTGTGATATTAGCACATTATATTATATTGATCTGTTGGGCCTATATGTAGCTAACCTTTACCATGTAGCTCTGACTCACGGATAGTATGAGCACTAGTCCAGTCGAGGCGAATCGCCAGGAACACCTCTCAGAATCGGAGTTCCGTGACCGACTCCGCGAACTCCCACCGAGCGCCAAGCTCGTCGCAAAAGTACTCGAAACCGATGCGCCACTCTCACAGGGCCAACTCGCCGAGGAATCGTTGTTACCGGATCGCACTGTCCGGTACGCGTTGAACCGCCTCGACGAATCTGGGCTCATCGGCTCGCGGTACAGCTTCAAAGACGCCCGCAAACAGGTGTACTACCTCAACACCTGAGGGAAATTCAGTTGCAGCCGCTGGTTGACGGCGTTGACTGACCCGCCGTCTGCCATCCGGCCTTTTATGTAGTCGCTCGTCGAGTACCAACTATGGATCTGTCGGTGGTCGTCCCGACGCTCAACGGCCGCGACCAACTCGCCGGGTGCCTCGACGCGTTGACCGCTGTCGCGCCTGATGCTGAGACGATCGTTGTCAACGGCCCCTCCGCAGACGGGACGACCGGGATGATCCGCGATCGAGACGACGTCGACGTGCTCGTCGAAATCTCCGATCGAACGGTCAACGTCGCCCGAAACGCCGGCATTGAGGTTGCATCCGGCGACGTGATTGCGCTTTTGGGATACGATCTCAGGGTCACACCTCGCTGGCTTGCAGGTATCGAAGCCGGCCTCGGGGAGGCGACCGTGGTCACTGGACCGGTCACAGCCGAAGCGGATTCCGCGACGAATGAGCCTGAACGACGGTCGATCGCCGGCCGAGAGGTCGTTTACATCGAGCGCGGCAACGTCGCCTTCGACGCAGACACGCTTCTCGCAGCGGATGGCTACGACGAGTACCTCGCGACCGGGGGCTCGCGAGATCTGTCTCACCGCCTCGCAGGGATGGACGAACGTATCGCCTACGAGCCTGCGATGGCGGTCACGCCTGCGCCGGGTGCGTCCCCGCCAGAGCGTGATTGGGGGTGGAAGTATCGTGCACTTGCGTATCGACTCGCGAAGAACTACGGTATTCGCCCGACTGTACTTCGCCGAACAGTATCGCACGCCAGCAGCGATAGTCTCGCGGCCGCCCGCGACGTTCTCCGCGGGGACAACCGCCCGACCGCATGGTTCGGAACCGGCTGGCGGGTACTGGGTGGCATGACAACGGGATTCTCAGACGGCTTGGTTGCCCGCGCTCGCGATCGATCCCAAACCCGAAACCCGCACGGTATTTCCAAACGGGCCGATCGAGCGGTCGCGCGATACGACTGGCGGGGCGTCGAGTTGTCGACTGAGTGACCGCCAGGCTACTGGCTGATCACCAACTGACCAACAAAACGACGGCCGCGATCACACGGTCCCGGGGCCGAGTCCAGGTATCACACGTCTCGGATTTTTATCGAACACGCGGTGCATCGCGTCTTCGGAGACGTTGAGCGTGAGGATTTCCATGACGGCGACGTTTGGATGGATCTCCGGTGTTCCGCTGCCAAACAGAATTCGATCGGGGTGTTCCAACAGTCCACGTTTCAGTAGATCGCGGTACCGAACTGCCCACGTATCGAGGTACAACGAATCGAACTCTCCGAGCAGTTCGATCGACTGCTCCATTCGATCGCGGTCCATCGGGTAGCCCCCAAAGCCAGTCACCACCACCGGATGCGGCGCCGGCAACAGGGCATCGACGATCGCGCTTGGCGGACTCTCCGGGCGCGCAAACGCCAGCACGGGCGCTTTGACCTGCCGTAACGTCTCCACCACCGCGGGCGTTGGTATCCCGTCGGCAGCGGGGTCGACGACGAATCCGTGAAACCGATCGTCGTAGGCATACTGTTCGACGTCATCCGGCTTCGTGTGGTGATCTTCTGGCCGAGCGACGGTGTTTCGGAGTCGTGCCCCCGTCCCAACAACGGGCCGTCTGGGGCCGTTCAGTCGAGCGAACGCGAGAAACGGGCGATCGACGCTCAGTCGGGCGACGGCGTTGTTAGCTCGGAGGTATCCCTCCTCGGGAGGGCTGGGACTTGGCGCGACGACCGATCGGACGATCCCTGCCTGATGGAGCTCTCGTTCTAGCCGTTCGGGTGTGATATCCCGGCCGTGTACCGCTACGGCAACCGCATCAGCGTCGAGGTGCGCGTGCACATCAACGATGCGAAAGCCGTGTTCGAGCTCCAACATCGTGTGTACCCATACAGGCGGGATACATGGGTTTCACGGCTTGGTATCGGCCCAATCGGTACCTCATTGCGCTGGTGTGTGATACACCGTATCGTGCCGGAGTCTGGCGATTTCTGCACCCAGAATTAGAAATGTTTATATAGAACCGCAAACCATCTCCCTAACGAGGTTACTCATCATGGCATCACGAATGCAGCAACCACTGTTCATCCTCTCGGAGGGTAGTCAACGAACGCGCGGCCAGGAGGCCCAAGACTCGAATATTCGGGCCGGACGAGCCGTCGCGAACTCGGTACGAACCACGCTCGGTCCGCGCGGGATGGACAAGATGCTCGTCGACTCGTCTGGGGACGTCGTCATCACGAATGACGGCGCGACGATCCTCAACGAGATGGACATCGAACACCCCGCCGCACAGATGATCGTCGAGGTCGCAGAGACTCAGGAGGTCGAGGTCGGCGACGGCACCACGACCGCTGCCGTGCTCGCCGGCGAACTATTGGCGCAGGCCGAGGATCTCCTCGAACAAGATATTCACCCCACAGTCATTGTCGAAGGCTACTACGAGGCTGCTCGAATCGCCCAGGAGGCGATCGACAGTCAGGTTCTCGATGTCGATCTTGACGACGAGGTCCTCGAACAGGTCGCCGAATCGAGCATGACGGGCAAGGGAACCGGCGACGTGACCGCCGATGTCCTCGCCAAGCAGGTCGTCAGCGCGGTCCAGCAGGTCGCCGGCGCGGACGCCCCACGCGAGCAGATCCGCATCCACACCCGTACCGGCGCATCGACGAGTGCAACGGAGCTCGTCGAAGGCGTTATTATTGACAAAGAGCCTGTCAGCGACAACATGCCGCGATCGGTCGAAGACGCGACCGTCGCCATTCTGGACTCGAAACTCGATGTCCGGACCGGCGAGGCTGACGCCGAGTACAACATCACCTCTGTCGATCAGCTCAACGCGGCGATCGAAGCCGAAGAGGGCGAGCTTCGCGGCTACGCGAAGGCCCTCTCGGAGGCTGGCGTCGACGTGCTGTTCTGTACGAAAAAGATCGAAGACCGCGTTGCCGGCTACCTTGCAGATGCGGGCATTCTCGCGTTCAAGAGTGTCAAATCCAAAGACGCAAAAGCGCTTGCAGGCGCGACCGGCGCGAAGCGCCTCGGCACGCTCGAGGACATCGAAGCGTCCGATCTCGGTTCAGCAGATTCGATCTCCGTCGAGACGTTCGGCGACGACGATCTCACGTTCATCGAGGGCGGCAGCGACGCAAAGAACGTCACGCTGTTCGTCCGGGGCAGCTCCGAACACGTTGTCGACGAGCTCGAACGCGCGCTCAACGACGCGATCGACGTTGTCATCGACTCGCTCGAAGACGGCGGCGTCGTTCCCGGCGCGGGCGCGACCGAGGTCGCGATCGCTGAACACGTCCGTAGCAGCTCTGCTGGTGTCGCAGGCCGCAAACAGCTCGCAATCGAGGCGTTCGCCGACGCGGTCGACGCGCTGCCGCGAACGCTGGCGGAGAACACCGGCATGGATCCGATCGACGCGCTCGTCGACCTCCGTGCCCGCTACGACAGCGATGGCATTGCGGGCGTTATCGCAACCGGACAACACGGTGAGATCGGCAACCCGATCGAGGCGGGCATCCTCGACCCTGCTGCGGTCAAACGCGAGGCGATCGAGTCTGCCACCGAATCCGCGACGATGATTCTCCGGATCGACGACGTGATCGCTGCCGAATAACGCGGCTTCTCGCCCACTCCAATTTTATCGCTCGTTCTCCTCAGCGAGCGTCAGCTCGATCGAATCACCTGCTTCGATCCCGAAGCGTTCATCGCCGCGACCGTGGTTTACGTCCAACTCGACGTAGCCGTGGCTTCCGACAGTGACGAGCGCTGAACCGCGATCGACCGCTTCGAACGTCTCGACGACCGGAATCGCTTCGCCGTTGACGAGACAGCGACCGATTCCCTCAATTGCCGATCCCGGAATGTTCGTGATCGCGTTCCCGAATCCGTCAACAACGAGAATCTCCCCCTCGATCCGTGTGCCCGAAATGTCGGGGTCAGGGAGTGTGAGATCGACGTAGCTCTCAATCGCCGAGAGTTGGTCGATCGATTCGATCGCATCGACACCCTGCTCGTGCACCCACGCCGCCGCGGGCGCGAACACATCTCGGCCGTGGAATGTCGCGGAGGCTGGATCTGGAATCTCGATCTCGTACGCGTCGATCGCGCCCTCGGAGAGGGCCCGCGCGGCTGGTACGAGCGACCCGTTGTCAGGACCGGCGAGCGCGTGCTCGCCCGCACGGAGAACGATCGGCCGGCGATCGGTCCCTACGCCTGGATCGACGACCGCAAGGTGGACCGCCGGCGGGAACTCAACAAGCGCGAATCGAAGCCAAAACGCCGCTCCCCGTGGGTCCTGACGTGGGAGATCGTGCGCGATATCGACGAGCCTCGCGTCGGTCTCCTGTAGAATCACCCCTTTCATCGCGGCCGGATACACCGAGCCAAAATCGGAGGCAATGGTGATCATACAGTGTCTGCGTCGGTGTCGCTCACTCGCTGAATTCGCTCGATGCCGTCGATCTCGTCAATCACGTCGATTACCGGCTCGGGAACGAGGTCGCGCCATTCGTCTCCCTCGATCATTCGCTGGCGAAGTTCGGTGCCCTCGAGCACTTCTCGCCTAAACATTGGCGACTGACGCACCTCGACGCCAGCTTCATTGAACAGCTGGACGACGAGCGGATTGTTCGAGAAGGCAACGTCGAACGCCGGCGACATGCTCTCGACGTGACTGACCCACACGGAGTTTCGTTCCAGATCCTCGATCGGGACGACGTACGTCGTCATATCAAACTCCGCAACTGATTTGGTCAGCATCATCACCCGCTCGCCGGCGGTGAACGGATTCCGCGGGGAGTGTGAGTCGCCCGCGCTGCCGATTCCGAGCACGAGTTCGTCGACTTGTTTGGCGATCTCCTCGACCATGTGATGGTGGCCGTTGTGGTACGGCTGGAACCGGCCGATGTAGAACCCACGCATACGGGTAATTCAAACGGATTATTTATAAACCCCGCGAGTCGTGACTGACCTGCTTAATCGGACGTAGAGCGCTGCTAACGGCATTTTACACCAAAACGGCAAACTCGGCAAGGGGGAGAAAGTATATCAGTCGACAGCACGTTATTTTAGGTAGCGAAAAGATTCTATGAGTAACCAAACCGATAACGACGACAGCCCGACGGAAGACGGGCGTTCGTCGGATCTCGCTGACGGTTCGGACGACCCATCGGGCCGCACTGAGCGCACCGACACGGACGGGTCCCACGAGCCGTCGGCATCCGAGCCCGACCAGGCCGATACCGACGACGAACTCTTCGAACCGGTCCAAGAGAATGGTGCTGTTGCGGACAGCGAACAAGCGTCCGACAGTGCAGCCGAAGACGAAGCCGACAAGGACCTCCCCTCGATCGAAGACCTCGGCAGCGACGTCGAAGTGAACGCCGAGATTGCCGACGAGATCGACGAGGACGACCTCCTTGGCGGCCTCAAGATCGATTCGACCGAAGGAATCGACATCCCCGATCGGCTCGTCGATCAGGTGATTGGCCAGGAACACGCACGCGACGTCATCATCAAGGCCGCAAAGCAGCGCCGCCACGTGATGATGATCGGCTCGCCCGGAACCGGGAAGTCGATGCTCGCAAAGGCGATGACCGAACTGCTCCCCAAAGAGGAACTGCAGGACGTTCTCGTCTACCACAACCCTGACGACGGCAACAAGCCGAAAGTCCGGACGGTGCCTGCGGGCAAGGGCGAACAGATCGTCGAGGCCCACAAAGAGGAGGCCAGAAAGCGCAACCAGATGCGGACGTTCCTCATGTGGATCATCATCGCGGTGGTGCTCGGCTACGCGCTCATCATCGCCGGGCAGATCCTCCTTGGCATCCTCGCGGCGGGTATCATCTACCTCGCGTTCCGCTACGCCTCCCGTGGCGGCGACGCGATGGTGCCGAACCTGCTCGTGAACAACGCCGACACCAAGTCCGCGCCGTTCCGCGACGCGACCGGCGCGCACGCGGGTGCGCTGCTCGGTGACGTCCGCCACGACCCCTTCCAGTCCGGTGGGATGGAGACGCCGAGCCACGACCGCGTCGAGGCCGGTGCGATCCACAAAGCCAACAAGGGTGTGTTGTTTATCGACGAGATCAACACCCTCGACATCCGCAGCCAGCAGCACCTCATGACTGCCATCCAGGAGGGCGAGTTCTCGATCACCGGCCAGAGCGAGCGCTCCTCGGGTGCGATGGTCCAGACCGAACCGGTCCCGACGGACTTCATCATGATCGCAGCCGGGAACCTTGACGCCATGGAGAACATGCACCCGGCACTGCGCAGCCGGATCAAGGGATACGGCTACGAGGTGTACATGGACGACACGATCGACGACACCCCCGATATGCGCCGCAAGTACGCGCGGTTCGTTGCCCAAGAGGTCTCAAACGACGGTCGGCTGCCGGAGTTCAAAGCCGAAGCGATCGAGGAGGTTATCCTCGAAGCCAAGCGCCGGGCTGGTCGGAAGGGTCACCTGACGCTTCACTTCCGGAACCTCGGTGGGCTGGTTCGGGTTGCCGGCGACATCGCTCGCGGCGAGGGTTCGGAATACACCACTCGCGATCACGTGCTGCAGGCAAAACAGCGCTCGCGGTCGATCGAACAGCAACTGGCCGACGAGTTCATCGAGCGCCGCAAGGACTACGAACTGCAGGTCTCGGACGGCTACGAGGTTGGCCGGGTCAACGGGCTGGCCGTGATGGGCGAGGATTCGGGCATCATGCTGCCTGTGATGGCGGAGGTCACGCCATCGCAGGGGCCCGGACAGGTGATTGCCACTGGCCAACTCAAAGAGATGGCCGAAGAGTCTGTCCAGAACGTCTCGGCAATTATCAAGAAGTTCTCCGATCAGGATCTGGCCGAAAAGGACGTCCACATCCAGTTCGTTCAGACCGGCCAGCAGGGTGTCGACGGCGACTCCGCGTCGATCACCGTCGCCACGGCGGTCATCTCCGCGCTTGAGAACGTCGGCGTGCGCCAATCGCTGGCGATGACCGGCTCGCTGTCGGTCCGCGGCGACGTGCTCCCCGTCGGTGGGGTGACTCACAAGATCGAGGCCGCTGCGAAGGCCGGCTGTGATACGGTCATCATCCCGAAGGCGAACGAACAGGACGTGATGATCGAAGACGAGTACGATGAGATGGTCGACATTCGGCCGGTCAGCCATATCAGCGAGGTACTCGACATCGCGCTCGAAAGCGAGGGCGACAAGGACTCGCTCGTCTCGCGGCTGAAAAGCATCACCGGCTCTGCGCTCGCGGACAACCAGGCCGTCGCCGGCCCGAAGAGTCCGAGTCCGCAGTAGACGATGACAGCGTGGACGGCGTTTACTGCCGTCTCGCTCGTTCTTTTGGTTTTGTTGCTTGGCTTAGCGCGTGCTTCGAGCCCAGCGGTTACCCGCAGTGAAGAACTGACGCCGACGATCGCGGACGATCGATCTGAGTCGACCTCGATCGCGGATAATCGATCTGAGCCAGCCCCGCTCGAGTCGTCCTCTGAAGATCCCGCTGCAACCGAGCCCCCGTTACCGGAGGAGACGGTCGCCTCTGGGACTGAGCACATTCCATCGTGGTTGTTGCTCGCAAACGTGCTGTTCACGCACGGGCTGTTCGCTGGGTTGCTCGTTGCGGCCATCTGGCTCGCGGCAGTCCCGCTATCGGCGATCGGCATCGCCCCCGAGAGCCTCTCACCGAGTGCGCTCGCACTCGGGGCGACAACGGGCGTCGTGCTCTACGTGCTCAATGAGATGGGCGCGAGCCATGCCCGCGAGTGGGGCGTTTCTGGGTCTGAACGGCTTCGAACGCTGCTTGCACCGGAGTCGATCGGCGGCTGGGTCGTTCTCCTCGTCGTCGTGCTTCCGGTCATCGCGGGATTCGAAGAGCTGTTGTTCCGCGGTGTGTTGATCGGGGCAATGCACACCGGATTCGGGGTCTCACCGTGGCTTTTGGCGATCGGCTCCTCAGTTGCGTTCGGACTTGGCCACGGTGTTCAGGGCAAAGCCGGAATCGCGGTCACGGGCACACTCGGATTCGCGTTAGCGTGGCTGTTCATCGTTACCGACAGCCTCGTGGCGGTCTTCGTCGCACACTACATCGTCAATGCGCTCGAGTTCGTGGTTCACGAAGGATTCGGGGCCGATCCGTTCTCGATCTGACGTCACTCTTTCTGACGTCACTCTCCAATGTCGACGAGGGGGTTCACCGCTCCGGGGCCGCTACCGACGTTGACGCCGTAGCGGACCGCACGGCCCATGAACGCAACGCTTGCTTCGACCGCCGAGCCGAGATCGTCTCCCCGCGCCAGCCGCGCCGCGATCGCACTCGAAAGCGTACATCCCGAACCATGGGTTGCGTCAGTATCGACGCGCTCGTGTTTGAACCGATCGACTGTAACTTCAGCGTGTGCGCGACGCACCAGTGTGTCGACGACAGTTTCGCCGTCGATGTGACCGCCCTTCACGAGCGCTGCATCCGCCCCGCGATCGACGAGCGCTCGCCCTGCAGCCGCTGCATCCGCCGTCGTTTCGATGCTCATTTCGGTCAGTGCTGCCGCCTCGTCCGCGTTCGGGGTCACGAGCGTCGACTCGGCGATGAGTTCGCCGTAGGCGTCTTCGGCGGCCTCGCTCAACAGTCGATCGCCCGTCGCGGCGATCATCACCGGATCGACGACGACTGGCCCCTCGAATGAGCGAATTGAGTCGGTGACAGTCTCGACGATCGGCGCGGTCGCGAGCATGCCGGTCTTCATCGCGCCCACATCGAAATCATCGACAACAGCCTTGTACTGGGCTCGGACTTGCTCGGGGTCGAGCGGATACGACCCTTCGACTCCACCGGTATTCTGTGCGGTCACTGCGGTCACGATCGAGGTGCCGAAGACGCCGTGGGCCGCCATCGTCTTCAGATCCGCCTGAATGCCTGCGCCGCCACCGCTGTCACTGCCAGCGATCGTCGCCGCGACCGGCGGCGATCGTGGTTCGTACGAGATCATACGTAGGTGATACTACTGGATAATCATACGTATGTCGATCGCGCTGTTGACGTGATCGTCGCTGCTCTCGATAGCGTCAGTTGGTTGGGCGTGACCGGCTGTGCAGGCTGGCACGAAAACCACCGTACGTTCTTCCCTGTCGAACGACTTCAGACTACCATGAGCCACAATCAAAACGATTCATCTACGGCGACGGACGGCTCGGCTGACACGGGCCCAGCGTCGATCACCGTCTACTCCGATTACGTCTGCCCATTCTGTTATTTGGGTCGGACATCCCTCGACCAGTATCAGGAGACACGCGAAGACGAACTCCAGATCGAGTGGCATCCGTTCGATCTTCGCAGTCAGAAGCGCCGTCCGGACGGAACGATCGATCACTCGGTCGACGACGGCAAAGACGACGCGTACTTCGAGCAAGCGAAAGAAAACGTCCGCCGCCTCGCAGAGAAATATGACGTCGAGATGGACCTCGACATCGCAACCGACATCGACTCACTACCGGCCCAGATCGCCTCTTATTACGTGCACGAACACGACGACTACGAGACATGGCTCGCCTTCGACGAGGCCATTTTTGCGGCGCTGTGGGAGGAGGGCCGCGACATCGGCGATACCGAGTTGTTAGTCGAACTCGCGACCGACGCTGGCGTTGACGCCGAGGACGTTCGATCGGCACTGGACGACGAAACGCTCCGTGAGGAAGTCAGACAGCGATTCACCGAAGCTCAGCGCCATGGGATTACTGGCGTTCCGACGTTCGCCTACGACGGATACGCCGCTCGGGGGGCTGTGCCACCAGAACAACTCCGCCGACTCGTCGAAGGTCGCTAACCACCAGCGTTCTTAGTGACGCCGACATCTGACGGCCGATCGCAGTACTGTTATATGTAGTACCCAATACTCTACAGAGACAACGAATGCCGAGTGTACTGTCCTCCACGCCGACTCGTCGATCGCTCCTCGCAGCCGGTGGTGCGTTCGGCGCACTCGCGAGCGCTGGCTGCGTCCGTCAGGCGCGAAACATCGCTGGCCGCGATCGCCCCGAACAGCTCTCACTTGACGTCAAAACAATCCCCGGTGATGCAGATCCATTCGGACTCGCGACCGCAAACCGCCTCGTTGAGGCGCTGAAATCGGTTGGAGTCGCCGCCCAACTCACGCCGCTTGAACCAGAGGAGTTCTACCGACAGGTTCTCATCAACCACAACTTCGACATCTACGTCGGTCAGTTTCCCGAACAGTTCGAATTTGACCCCGATGCGCTGTACCCGCTGTTGCACTCGAAGTTCGACACCGAACCCGGCTGGCAAAATCCATTCGGGTTCACGAATCTCGAGTGCAACGATCTGCTTGAGTCTCAGCGCACACAGACGGGTGGTCGGCGCCGAGAGACCGTTCGGGACCTCCAAGCGCACGTCGCACGGACTGGCCCGTTCGTTCCGATCGCACTCATCGACCAGCTGACAGCGGTTCGGACCGACCGATTCGATGGATGGGATCCCGTCTGGCCAACCGCTCCGCTTGGGCTATTAGGACTCGAACGCGTTGCGGACACAGCCGACACCCTCCGGCTGTCGAGCACAGACCAACGGATCACCGTCAACCGGAACCCGATCGCCGCGGAGTTCCGACGACACGGTGCGATCATTGGATTGCTCTACGATCCGCTCACCAGGCGCGACGGCGACGAACTGATTCCATGGCTCGCCGAATCTGTTGACTGGGAACGAAGTGACGACGGGGTCGAAGCGATCGTCAGGGTTCGTCCGGACCTCTCGTGGCACGACGGGACCGCGATCACTGCCGAAGATATCGCGTTTACCTACCGGTTTCTCACAGATACCTCTCTCGGGAACGCTGAGGATCCGATTCCGACACCAAAATTCCGTGGCCGCTCCTCGCTCGTCTCTGAGGTCGTCGTCGAATCCGACAGCACGGCTACGATCTCTTTCGAGGACGTGAGCCGAGAAATCGCGCCAATTGCGCTCACCGTCCCGCTGCTCCCCGAGCACATCTGGACGGAGAAGACCGGGCCTGCGACGATCGCCGGGATTGAAGTAAACAGCGAAACGACGGAAGCAGTTGTGTGGAACAATCCTGAGCCCGTTGGAAGCGGTCCGCTTCAGTTCGAATCCGCAACTGATGGCGAACGCGCCGCCTTCGAACTGTTTGAGGACTACTTCCTCGTTGACGGCCGCGACACAGAAATCCCCGAGCCGTACGCGTCCGGCCCCGCCTTTGATCGTCTTGAGATCCAGTTGGCGGGCACAGACAGCAGTACGATCGAGATTGTCTCGATCGGCGACGCGGACGCAACACTTTCGACGCTCGGTCCAGGCGTCATCGAGCGAATCAACGACGAGTCGGCGTTGAATCTCATCACCAGCCAATCACATGCGTTCTACCACCTGGGATTCAATACGCGTCGGGCTCCGCTCGGCAATCCACACTTTCGACGCACTGTCGCACAGCTGATCGACAAAGACGCGCTCGTCGAGGACGTGACCGACGGCTTCGGTGAGCCGATCGCAAGCCCGCTTGCCGGGACCGAGTGGCTCGCGCCGTCGCTCGAGTGGGATGGACGCGACCCCACTGTTCCGTTCTTCGACGACGGGTCTGGCGAGCTAAACGTCACGATGGCCAGAGAACAGTTCACCGAACACGGCTTCCAGTACAACGACGAGGACGAACTCGTCGTGAGGAATCGCTGATGGGATTGCTATCGGTACTCACAGAGGTCGCGATCTTCATCGTCTCGGCGTGTCTCGTTGCGTCGATCGCGTTCATCGGGCCTGCGCGGCTGCTCGAACTGCGCAGTGAAGCTATCCCGCGACTGCTCGATTCGAAGCGGCTCATCGCTGTCCTTCTCGTCGTGCTCGTCACCAATGGCTTGATTCGCGACGCGACACAGAACCTCTCGTGGGTGTTCGGCTGGAACGTCACACCGCTCATTAGACAGATCGAAGGCGGTGTCGTCATCTACATCCAGTCATTTGCGACGCCACTTCTCACTGCGTACTTTTCGTATATCTACGTGTTCGGATACGCGTTCTTGCTGATATTCCCGTTTCTGGCGTACCTCTCACTGTCGGATCAGACGCACTTTCGGAGCCTAGTTCTTGCGTATACGCTGAATTACGGTCTCGGACTGCTCTGTTATCTGCTGTTCATTGCGTACGGGCCACGCAACTCGTTCGGCCCTGGTCTCGTCGAATCATTGCTGTTCGATACGTATCCACAGTTTCAGTTTCTCACGCGATCGGTCAACGTGCCGACGAACGTGTTCCCCTCGCTGCACACATCCCTGTCGGCGACTGTTGCGCTGTTGGCGTTTCACACCCGTCGTGAGTACCCCATCTGGCTGTGGGTCTCGACAGTGCTGGCGGTTAGCGTCTTTATCTCGACAATGTATCTCGGTATCCACTGGCTGCTCGACGTGTTAGCCGGATTGGTCCTCGCGGTCGTCTCAGTTGAGGGCGCTCGGCGCTACGTGAAGACTGGCTCGTTCATTGGTCGCTCATCGACTGACTCGGACGAGTCAGCCGAAGTCCGATCGTGATCGGGCTCACTCCGTTTGCGTCGATCGGTCTGCAGTATCGTGATCTTGGGCGTGCGTGCCGTTCGTCTCGGACGCAAACGGCCCGAAATCATCGACCGGCATCACGGAGTAATCGACTGTCAGTGTCTCTTGGGTTGCCCGTACTTTTCCGACAAACGTCGAGATATCCTCGAGTTCGCCTTCGAGGACAAAAAGCTCCATACAGTAGTGATTCCCGACGTGGCTGTGGAAGTTCGAGACGACAAGTCCCTCGTGTTCGTGTCGAAGCCGGATCATCCGCTCTTCGACGCTCGTCGTCTCGTAGTTGAACAACACCGTCACGATCGCGATCAGGTCTCGATCCTCGAGACGTTTGTCCTCGAACTCGCCGAGCAAGTTCCGTGCGGACTCTCGGACCACTTCGCTGCGGCCGGTGTAGCCGTGTTCGTCCGCGAAGCGATCGATCCGTTCGAGAAGTTCCTCAGGCATCGAGACGCTGACAACAGTCATATATTAACAAGACACCCTAAAAGTAATAACCTTTAGCATCACCCTCTGTCCTGCCGGGAGTTGTCTTCGGTTCGATCGGCCGATTCAGCGTCGGTTGGCGTTCCCCACACCGAGGTTTTTGCTCCGCCCGCGGATTTGAACGTCCCCTGTGCGTCGGCGACGTGCGTGTCGTCTGCGTCGGTAATCCGAATCGAGACGGTTGTCACGGTTCCACCGGCACGAACGACTGTCGCCTCCGCTCGGAGGTCGCTTTTTGCGGGTGCGAGGTAGTCGATCCGCATGTCGATCGTCGGCGTTGGTTCGCCCGCCAGCGAGATTGCCGCCGCGCCGCCGACGGTATCCGCGAGCGCGTACGTGACCCCGCCGTGGGCGACGCCGCCGCCCGGAACCGACGAGTGTCGTTCAGCCAGCTCGAGCCGACCGGTCGCCACCCCGTCGGCTGCTTCGAGTACTTCGATTCCCATCTCAGAGACGAATGGTGTGTCGTTTAACAGCTCCGCGAGCCCGTCCATATACGCTACTCGGCCACCGATTTGAAAAACGTCCGTGAACCGAAACAATCGCACAATCGGTTGTTTTGTGCGCAGCGACGATCAACCGAGAGATAGATCAGTTAGCGCGAACCTGACAGCCGCCCTCGTACTCGATCCCCTCGATCGACTCGATCGGGTCATCGCCACAGACCGGACACGAGGGGTTCGCCTGGTAGTCGATCGTCTCGAACGTCATGTCCATGGCGTCGTAAAACAGCAGCCGGCCGACGAGCGGTTCGCCGTTGTCCAACAGCAACTTCACCGTCTCTGTTGCCTGAATGCATCCGACGGTCCCGGGCAACACTCCTAACACCCCAGTAGTCGCACAGTCCGGCACTGAACCGGGTTCAGGCGGCTCGCGGAACAGACACCGATAACACGGCCCGCCGGGAGAGAGCGTCGTCACCTGTCCCTCGAATTTGTAGATCGCACCGTGGCTCACCGGCACACCCGCGAGCCGCGCCGCGTCGTTGACGAGATACCGGGTCGGAAAGTTATCAGAGGCGTCGACGATCACGTCGTAGCCCTCGAACAACGACTCGACGTTGTCGGCCGTTAGGCGGGTCTCGTAGGTCTCGACGGTCACGTCGGGATTGAGCCCTTCGACGAACGCCGCCGCGCTGTCGACCTTTGGGACGCCGATGTTCGCGTCAGTGTGAATTATCTGCCGCTGGAGATTCGACCGTTCAACGACGTCGTCGTCGACGATCCCGATCGTTCCGACTCCCGCCGCCGCGAGATACTGAATTACCGGCGCGCCCAGTCCGCCCGCGCCGATGACGAGCGCCGATCCCGACAGCAGCCGCGCTTGGCCCTCGGGTCCGACCTCGTCCATGATGATATGTCTGGAGTATCGATCGAGCTGTGTCGAATCGAGTGAGAGTGTCATACCGTCTGGTTCGACAGGGCTGGAAATAAGCCTTCGCCGGCCGCTGTGGGCTCGATCCTGCGAACAGTCTCAGTCTGCGGTCGGGACCGACCCGGTCGCTTCGACCGCCGCGTTCCCGTCAGCCTCGGGCGTCTGGTAGCGTTCCAACATCGTGGCCAACTCTGTCGCGCCAGCTGAGAGCTCCTCGACGGTTTCGGCGACACCAGACAGCGCGGTGGTCTGCTCCTCTGCAGCCGCTGCAGCGGCCTCAGCGTCGTCGGCCGTCGAGTAGCTGATCTCGGTCACTTCCTCGACGAGCGTTGCGACGTCTTCGGCCGATCGCGCCTGCTGATCGGTCGCGTCGCTAATCTCGTGGACGCTGTTGGTCACGTCGGTCACGACAGCGGCGAGTTCGTCGAATCGTTCCAACGACGACTCGACGGAGTCGATACTCTCGGCGACGCTGTCTTTTGTGGTCTGGACCTCCGAAACCGACTCGTCGGAACGCCGCTGTATCTCAGACAGCAGTGTCGCGATCTCCTCGGCGGATTCGCGAGCCTCCTCGGCGAGCGATTTGACCTCATCTGCGACAACCGCAAAGCCGTCGCCGCCGTCGGCGCGGGCGGCTTCAATGGACGCGTTGAGCGCGAGCAGGTTCGTTTCCTCGGCGATCTCTTCGATCAGCGCGACGATCTCGTCGACCTCGTCGATCCGCTCGCTCAGCGCCTCGACGGACGCAGACACGTCTTCAATGCCTGACTCGATCGCAGAGAGATCCGCAAGCGTCTCGGTTGCTTCTGACTGTCCCGTCCGAGCAATCTCGTTTGCGGTCGTCGCGGTGTCGCTTGTGGCATCAGCGGTTGCGGCGATCTCCTCGACGGTCGCCGAGAGGGTGTTCACCTCCGAAGACACCGATTCGAGCCGGTTGCGCTGCGTTTCAGCTCCCGCGGCGATGTCATCTGTCGCCGTGGCGATCTCCGTGCCCGCGCGATCGAGTTCACCCACGCGATCGGCTACGTCGTCGGCCGACGCCGCGACGGTCCGGCCGAACCGGCTGGCGTCGCCGATCGATCCCCCGAGGCGGCCCAGTAGCTCATTGTAGCCGTCGATCACCTGTCGGTACGTCTCGTCGTCGCCGAGATCGGCCTCGATCGTCGCTGTCAGATCACCATCGCCAGCCGCCGCTGTCGAAGACTCGAAGGCAGCGACGAGCCCTTCGAGCCGTTCAGAGCGAGCTTTGAGTTCGGTGGTGTGTGCTTCCAACCGTTCGGCCATCGTTTCGATCGATTCCCCGAACGGTCCCGGCACCGGCTCCTCGAGCACCGGATCGTCGAATGACTGTTCGGCGAGCGCGTCGGCCTGTCCGCCGACCGTCCGCAGATACGACTGGAGGCCGTTGAACGACTGGGCGAGCGCCCCAACCTCGTCGCGCTGGCTGGTTTCGATGGGATCGGTGTCGACGTGCCCGCGAGCCATCGAATCCATCGCAGCCGCGATACGGTCGAGGGGAGTGACCAGATCGCGGCGGGCGATCAGCGTCGTATTGACGAACGCGACACCGGCCGCGAAAAAGAGCCCGCCTTGCGTTACTAAGAGCGTGGTGCCCGAAACCACGAGCGGCGCGAGGAACATCCCGATCGACACGCTGAATTGAATGCCGACCGCGACGAGGATCTTCCGCTCGACAGATTCTGTCACCCCGAGTATGTCCATCGTTTTCCACAGCAAGGACTCGTATCCGTCCCGAAGCGATGACTGCATGCGCAGACGTTCTTCTGTCGAATACTAAATCCACGGCCGCAATTCTCGAGCTCTGATAATTGCGTCGCTAGGGCGTTGGTCGACAAAAAACGAGAGTTTCGAGACGCGTTATTTGCCGCGGTTGCTGTTCGCGTTGACAGAGGGCCGCACGTGCTCGGTCCCTTTGCCGCGCTTTCGCATGCCGCGACCTTTTGTGCCCGCGCTCGTCAGCCCACGGAGCGCACGATCGGTGTGTTGGCTCTCGCAGATCCACGAGAGATCGTCGTCGTTTTTGATCGCCCCGTGGTTCGGATCCACCAGGATGACCTCGTGCCACTTCTGGGAGCCGTCCTCGCCGACCCAGTAGGAGTTCAGCACGCGGAGGTTCGGGTACTTGCGCGTCGCGCGCTCTTCGGCGATCCGCTGGATCGACTTGCGGCGACCGATCCGGTTGACGCCCTGGCGCTTCGATCGCCGGCCGGCGGTAAAGCGCTCTTTGCGCGCGCCGCCTTTGCGGACGGACACGCGAGCGACGATGACGCCCTGTTTGGCCTTGTAGCCGAGTTCGCGAGCTTTGTCAAGCCGGGTCGGGCGATCGATCCGCTCGATCGCGCCCTGCTTGCGCCACTCCTGTTTTCGTTGCCACTGCAGTTCGGCGAGTTTCCCGTCCTTCGGGTTTCGCCACGCCTCCTTGATGTGTGAGTAGAAGCTTCGTGCCATTGTTTCACCGCGGGCGATTGGTGATTCAGCGGTTCAACCGCCACATATCGTCCCGACTGTTCGGGTGCCCACTGGAAGCCCGCACACCAGCGAGTTGTATGAGCTACCCTCGTGGGTCAATTAAGGGCTTCGAAAGCCGTTGGCCCGTTGTGCCCGAAACACACACATCGAGCCGCCTATCCTTCCATTCCGCCGAAGGACAGCCCCGACTCGATGTACCGCTGAGCAAAGAGATAGATGAACATCAGCGGCGCGGCAAACGTCAGCGCAAATGCCGAAAACCGTGCCCACGGCACGGTGTATTCGTCGATCAACGCGAACAGCCCAACCGGCAGTGTGTAGTTTTCGGGCCGCAACACGGTCTGGGCGACGATGAACTCCATCCACCCCGTGAGGAACACGAAGATGAACACAGCCGCGAGGCCGGCTTTCGACAGCGGGAGGATGATCTCCCAGACCACCCGCCACGGCGGCGCGCCATCCATCACCGCGGCCTCCTCGTAGGACGCCGGGATCGAGTCCATGAACGTCTTCAACAGCCAGGTGTTGAACGGCACCGCCATCGCCGCGTAGTAGACCGCCAGCGCGAACTTGTCGTTCGTCAGCCCGAACTCCGCGAAGATCGCGAAAACGGCGATGAGCATCGCGAGTCCAAGTCCGCCGCCGACCTGTGTGAAGAGGATGTAGCCGTACAGCACCTTCTTTCGCATGAGGAACTCACGCCGCGAAAGCGCGTACGACGCCGGCACCACAACCGCCATCGCCAGGATCACTGTCGGAATCGCGACCGTCAGCGAGTTCCACGCGTAGTGGGTGAACTCTGAGGGGTTGTCGACGCCGTAGTTTGCGGCCTCGAACAGTACGATCTCGTTCGTGACGATACTAAGCCCCGTCAGCGGAATGCTGATCCGAAGGCTCGGGATTACGAGGTCCCCAATCACCCACACGAACGCGGAGAGATCCATCCCCATCCAGAGATCGCCCTCTGTCACGAGCAGCGCCGGATTGAATCCATCTGGGAGTAGCTTGAATCCACTTGCGGAGTACAGCGAGCCGCCGTCGCCCGACAGCGCCGCCAGCGCGATCCAGTACACCGGGAACAACAGTGCGGTGACGAGCACGAGTGCGCCTGCTGTCGCGAGTACCGGGGCGATGAGTTGGAGTGCCCCGATCTTGCCGCGCCGATACAGATCGATCTTGTACCGCGATTTTTTGCCCCAGTCGGCGATCGCCTCCGGAATCGCCCGGAGATCCGCCCGTATCTTCTGGGCGATAGACGAAAGCAGCGTCATCCGTGTGCACCCTCCGCGAGTTCGCCTTTCGTTGCGGCAACGATCATGAACAGGCCGATGATGGCGACCGCGGTCAGCATGATTGCTGACCCCTCGCCGATCTCGCCAGAGGTGAACGCCTCACGGTAGCCATACAGGAGCATGAGCTCGTTCGCCCGCGCCGGTCCGCCCCGGTTGAAGATGAACGGGATCAAAAACTGCTGGAACGACGCGGCGGCGGTGAGGATCGACGCAAACAGCACCGGCCGCTTGATCGCCGGGACGGTAACATGCCAGAAACGATGGAAGAAGCCCGCGCCGTCGACCTTCGCGGCCTCGTGTAGCTCCGTGGGGACGTTCTGGAGCGCACTGACGGTGATAATGACCATGAACGGATATGCGAGCCACATCTCGGCGACGTTGTACGTCGCAAACGCGAGCCACCGGCTGTTGAACCACGCGATCGATCCGATGCCGAGTGCGCCGAGCATTTGATTTGCGAGTCCGAACTGCGCCGAGGAGAACACGCCGCGCCACACGGTGATCGTGAAGATTGCGGGTAGTCCCATCGGGAGGATGACGAGCGCACGCATCGCGCGCTTGCCGCGGACCCACGAATGCGTCAACGACATCGCCAATCCGACACCGAGCAGCACCTTGCCGACGACGCTCGTGGCGACGAACAGCCACGTGATTCCGAACGATCGGTAGAACTGTGAATCAGCCAGAAGCGAGGCGTAGTTTTCGACTCCAACGAACTGCGCCTCGCCGAAGACCGTGCCCCACAACCCGGGTGCGTCGCGAAACATCGTCCCGAGCGTCGCGTCCGTCACAGAGAGCCCGATCAGATACACAAGCGGGATCGCCACGAACGACAGGAAGAAAAACAGTCCCGGTAACACTAAAAACAGCCCGACGTTGTCACTCACCCACCGCGGCGGTTCGATCGCGGCGACCCGACGGGTGACGTCGCTGGTCGCCATTACTCCCAGTTGTCACGGACGCGCTCTTCGGCCTCTGCGAGCGCATCTTCGAGAGACATCTCTCCCGTCAACGCGTTGGAAATCGCGTCTTCGGTGGGTTCCCATACGTCGTTCATCCGTGGGTGTGCTGGCATCGGCGTCCCGTCCGCGGCCGATGCGGAAAAGCCCTGGACTGCATCTGGGAGGTCCTCGGACCCCGCGAGTTCGTCGAGCACCGGGATGAACCCCTGCTCTTCGGCCAGTTCGGTCAACACGTCGGTGTTCGTGGTGTACCACTCCGCGAAATCGCGTGCGGCCTCTATCGTCGATTCCTCGTCTTCGACCCCGTCAGCGAAATAAAACATCTGTACGCCCGAGTACGGTGCCGGCGTGCCTCCTTCTGGTGCCGGCAGCTTTGCCACACCGGCGTCGAAGTCGACGTTGCCGAGTTCCCACGGCCCGTTGATCGCGAACGGCGCGTTCCCCTCCGCGAACACGGCTGCCTGCGGGTCGTAGTTGGGATCGTCCGGCGAGTACGGGTCGAGCTCTTCGATCACGACATTGAGGCCGTCGATCGTCTCTTGCTTTGTGAGCCCCAGCTCGTGGCCATCTGTCTGGTAGTAGAATCCACCGAAGGCGTGGGCGTATCCGCTCACGAAGTACGCGTCGATGTTGTACGACAGCCCGTACTGGTTGTTCGCCGGGTCGTGGTACTCGTCCATGATCGACTGCATCTCTTCGATCGTCTCTGGCGGTTCCTCGACCATCTCACGGTTGTATATCAGCGCGACGGTCTCTGCACCGAACGGCAGTCCGTACACTTCACCCTCGAACTCGACGGCGTCCTGAGCTGCCGGGGTGAATGCATCCATACTGACGTCGAAGTTCCCCGTCTGTGGGGTGAGGAACTGACTGTCTGAGAAATCGCCCGCCCAGTCGTGCGCCCAGATGAACATATCCGGTCCTTCACCGGTTGGGATCGCGCTCGTCAGCCGATCCTGCATCTCAGCGATGTCGACGCCTTCGATTTCGAAGTCAGTCGAGGAGCGGTACTCTTCGAGCGACGATTCCATAATCTCCAGTTCGCCTTCCTGCAGGTCGTACCACAGCTCGGCTTCCCCTGAGACGGTGTCACCGCCGTTTCCGTTCCCGTCGTCACCATTGCCGCCGTTGCCGCCGTTCCCATTGCCACCGTTTCCGTTGCCACCGTTTCCGTTGCCGCCGTTTCCATCTTCTTCGACGCTCGCACAGCCCGCCAGTGCGACCGCGCCTGTTCCACCCAGTGTCGTCAGCAGCTTTCGTCGCTTCCAGGTCATGCGTGAATCTATGATGAATAATCAATTCAATGATTTAAAGGTTGGGGATATACGTTCGTGATAGTTGTTGTCTGAATCTCCAGAAGTCGCGAAAACACAGGGTAGAAACCCTCAAACACAGATATACGTACGAAGTAATTATACACCATAAGTGTAAAGCACCCGTGTCGGATCTCTACGAAACACGAAACGGTGCATCTTCGGGCGATCGATCCAGTCGTGACAACGTGGATTCGCCCGGAGACACCGTCACATTCCCACTATGACGATCTGTCGCGGGGCGGTTTCTCATCGCCCAAAGAGCAATCAGGCGTACGCACACACGGAGACGACGGTCCACATCCGGCTTCAAACAGCCAGAGGTGACGTCGAACGGGTGCAAGTACTCGCAGCCGACAAGTACGACTTTCCCGAAAGCGCAACTCGCGTGCCACTGGAACGGATCGGCCGGGACAGCACCTACGACTACTGGCAGGTCGCGATCGAACCGCCCCACCGGCGCCTCTGTTATGCCTTCCACCTTGCAGACGGCGACGAGTCGTTATGGCTCACCGAGTGGGGATTCGAACCGGGGTCGGTAACCGACCTTCCCACGAAGGGGAGTGAGCGGGCTCTGCACTACTTTGAGTACCCCTTCATCAATCCGGTCGACATTGCGGATCCTCCTGCCTGGGCCGCCGATGCGGTGTTCTACCAGATCTTCCCTGAGCGATTCGAAAACGGCTCGCCGTCGCGCGATCCAGACGGGGTCGCCGACTGGGAAGACGCGCCGACCCGATCGAACTTCTTCGGCGGCGACATCCAGGGCATCATCGATCGCCTCGACTACGTGGACGATCTCGGCGCAACGGCGCTGTACTTGACGCCGGTGTTCGAGTCCCCCTCGAATCACAAGTATAACACCACTGACTACAAGCGGATCGACCCTGCCTTCGGCGACAAAAAAACGCTCTCGAAACTCGTGGATGCGGCCCACGATCGGGACATTCGCGTGGTACTCGACGCGGTGTTCAATCACTGCGGACGTGGGTTCGAGCCGTTCCAGGACGTCCTCGAACACGGCGCGGACTCCGAGTATGCAGACTGGTTTCACATCCGTGAGTTTCCGATCCGCGAGAAGCCTCGACCGACGTACGACGCGTTCGCCTTCGAGCCGTATATGCCGAAGTTCAACACCGAACACCCCGAAGTCCGCGAGTACCTTCTCGACGTGGCGACCTACTGGATTGAGACCGTCGACATCGACGGCTGGCGGCTCGACGTCGCCAACGAGGTCGATCACGATTTCTGGCGGGAGTTCCGCCGAGAAGTGAAACGCGTCAAACCCGACGCGTACATCCTCGGCGAGGTGTGGCACAACGCCCAGCCGTGGCTGGAGGGCGATCAGTTCGACGCCGCGATGAACTATCCGTTCAGCTACGCGGTCTACGGCTTTCTCGTTGACGAGGAAATCGACGCCGCCGGGTTCGCAAACCGAATGGATCGGTTCCTCGCGCGGTATCCCGATCGCGTCAACGACGTCATGTTCAACCTTCTCGGCAGCCACGACACGCCCCGACTCTTACACCGCCTCGATGGCGATCGCGATCGCCTCCGACTCGCGCTGACACTGCTTTTGACCTTCCGCGGCGCGCCGTGTCTGTACTACGGCGACGAGATCGCAATGACCGGCGGCGACGATCCCGACTGCCGCCGACCGATGATCTGGGACCGCACCGAGCAAGATCTCGCTCTTCGTACGTTCGTTCGCGAACTCATTGCGACCCGAACAGCTGATGACGCGCTCCGCAACGGTCGGGTTCGCTTCGATCGCGATCGATCTGCCGGCGATCTGCTCATCTATCGGCGGCTTGGGGATCCGGACACCGTGGTAGGACTCAACCGCGGCGCTGATTCTGTTTCGATTCCCGTTGGCCGCACAGACAGTGCTACCACCGGATCCGCTGTCGATGTCCTCATTTCTACAGACGGTGTCAAAACAGGCGCGACGGGATGTGAGATCACACTTCCGCCCGTTTCCGCCGCAGTCTGGCACGAATCAGACTCGTAGCTGTCGTCCGCTGTTTCGCTCACTGCTAAATTCACGATGAATTATCGCATCATAAATCTCTCCAGAAGGAAAAGAGTTATACCCTGACACACCCCCACACAGAGTATATGGCAACTGTACGGCTCGAAAACCTCCGAAAGGAGTTCGACGCGGGGGATATCGTCGCGGTGGACGACGTGTCGATCACCGTCGAGGACGGCGAGTTTCTCACCGTTGTCGGCCCGTCGGGGTGTGGCAAATCGACAACGCTGCGGATGGTCGCCGGCCTCGAGCGCGCAACAAACGGGCGGGTGTACATCGGTGAAAAAGATGTGACCGACCAGTCCGCACGCAAGCGCGACGTGGCAATGGTGTTTCAAAACTACGCGCTGTACCCGCACAAAACCGTGTTCCAGAACATGGCGTTTGGGCTACGGATGTCAACTGACCTCTCAGAGTCCGAACGCCGCGAGAAGGTCGAGTGGGCCGCTGATATGATGGGGATCGGCGAGTTACTCGAGCAAAAGCCCGACGAGCTCTCAGGCGGACAAAAACAGCGTGTCGCGCTCGGGCGGGCGATCGTCCGCGAGCCCGACGTGTTCCTCTTCGACGAGCCGTTGTCGAACCTTGACGCGAAGCTCCGCGTCGAGATGCGTACCGAGATCCAGCGGCTCCAGGAGGAGTTGAACATCACGGCGATCTACGTCACCCACGATCAAGAGGAGGCGATGACGATGGGCGATCGGATGGCCATCCTGAAAGACGGCGTCCTCCAGCAAATCGGCGCCCCAAAAGAGGTGTACAGACACCCCGTCAACGAGTTCGTCGGTGGCTTTGTCGGCTCGCCAAGCATGAACTTCATCGACGTGCTCGCCCGACCGGCTGGCGACGCGGTTGCACTGGAAAGCGAGGATGGCTCGTTCCGCTACCAGACTGACTCGGCCACGATCGACACTGAGACGCAACTGACCGCTGGGATCCGCCCTGAAGATGTCCACGTGGTCGACACCGATGGAATCGACGCCACCGTCGACGTCGTCGAACCCGTCGGCAGCGACAACTACATTCATCTCGATCTCGCGACGGATTTCATCGTCCGCGTCGACTCTCACGTGGAGCCTGCGATCGGCGATCGCATCACCGTCGACTTCGACGATCGCGATCTGCACCTGTTTGACCCTGACGGTGAGGTCGTCAATGCTGACGAACAGCGTCTCTCCGCACTGGCGTAACGTCCGTTTGTTTTACTCGCCCGTTGCTATACCTGTCGTCGTTGCTGACTCGCGTAGCAACACTGCGGTTGCCGTCCGCAACGCGTGCGGCCAGCCAAGCGGTGTGGCGCTGTCTGGGGTTCCATCGTCGAAAAACTGTTCAGGGAGATATCCCGTCGGCGCACAGAGTGGTCCGTCAGGACGGATGAGTGCCAGCAGTTGGCGTGCGAGCGCGTCCATCTCCTCGGCTCGGGGATCTGACCCAAGCAGCACTGCGAGCTGGGCGGCTGCGTTTGCCCCCCACGCGGTCGACACCGTCCAGATCTTCTCGCCGGCCTGTTCGCCGGTCCGCCAGTCGTCGCCCTCGTAGCGAACGAGGCCTTCGATAGGGGTGCCGTCCGGATCGCGGTACAGCCGATCGACGATCGCCTCCATGTGCGCAACTAACCGATCGAGCCGCTGGTCGTCGACAGTACCGATCGCTGCATACGACTGGTGTGCCCCTGCGAGCGCGAGCGTCGCCGAATCTGCCCGCGGGTCGAGCCACGTGCCAGCCGATCGTACAGGGCTCTGGCACTCACGCATCGCGTACTGTCCTCGCTCGGGGACCCACAGCCGGTCGATTGCCTCGTAGACTCGATCGGCCTGCATGGCGGCGTGGTCAGCGATCGACAGGTCTGTTGCTGCGAGGGTGCTGTAGGCCTCGAGGAAGGTCGCCGCAGTGTGGCCAAACCGGCCGGTCGTGTCTTCCCACGCGTTCTGACAGACCATCGGCAACCCATCGGTCTTGAGAGTGTCGTCGAGGCTATCGACGGCGTCTCTGAGCGTGCTGTCCACCTGCTCGCGCAACGTTCGATCGTCGATCTGCCCACGATATGACGCCAGAAACGAGATGACGCTAGCAGTCTGATCGGCCTGATAGTCATCGTCGGTGCCGGCTTCGAGTCGGGCGTTTGCCCACCCAGGCGCCAGCGACCCATCTCGTGGCCACACCCGATGCGGCCAGCTTCCGTCCTCGCGTTGGGTCCGACAGTACGCCCGCGCGCTTCGTTCGTGCCAGCTGTCGAGTCCAAGTTCGAGCCGATCGTCGGCGTCCAACAGAAAGCGCGAAATCTCTGCGTCGTCGCGAAACCACGTGTAGCCGTACCCGCCCGAGTGAACATAGTACGGATCGAAATCTGGGCCGGCGATTCGCAGCCCCGACGGGGCGGACAACAGTGACAGCACGTGGAGATCCTCTCGAACGAGTTCACTCTGGGCAGTCGCTCCAGTCGTACCACCGGCGATTTGAGCGGCCTCCCGGTGATCCGGATCGAAGAGCCGGGCCTGACCGGATTTGACCTGCTCGGCGAGCTGGGTTACCGCAGCTTCGCGATCGGTCTCTGTCTGGTCTGTCAACAGCGTCCCAATGACTGTCGAGCCCGACTCGAGCGGAACGTGACAGACCAAATCACCACTGAGTTTGTCCTCCTCGTAGCGTCCATCCGCAGGGGGCAGCGGGTACTCCATCGGAGCTTCAGCGAGGATTTCTTCGAACACTCCGGGAACCTGTCCACGGACAGATTCAACGGCGGTTGCGCTTGCGAAAAAGTCGTGTTCGGTCCCGTGGTACACCTCGATCGCTGCCTCGTGCGTGAGCGTTCCGATTCTGGTGTCTCGGCCGTCGGGCGACAGCGACACTGCAGCGACGAGTTTGATTGAGTCGACGATCGGGCCCGCGAGCGTCGGATCAACGTCGAGTTCGAACCCGGTCAGGTGGCAGCCACCGGCCGTGAAATCGCGCTGCACAACGGTCCCCACGCACGTGTTGTGGGTGGTTTCGACGATCGAGGAGTCCGCCACATATCGTTGCGTGTCTTTTTGCGCAGTGAACCACCTCGTCTGCCCAGCGACGTGGATCCCGAACCGCGATCGTGTTATCCCAGTCAATCCCGACAGTGGATAGCCAAAGTCGCGGATCGACCCGTCAGGCGAGACGTGTACTAACCGTCCCTCGTCGCCGGAAAACCGCCCTCGTGTCGTCCGACGTTCACCCGGGAGTCGCCGCTCGTCTGTCCGAAATCGCTTGTAATCGTCCAGCGCGTCGCGTAACTGCATTACCGAATCCAGCGCACTCCGCACGTATAAATTATTGGTGTAATTGTTATTCATAGCTTCAACAAAAATGGACCACTCACCATTGTATATAAATAGCCTCCGTGGGCTGTGTGGTATATGGACGATTCGACGCTGCGGGATCTCCTCGGCCGGTTCGGCTTTTCGGCGAAGGAGATCGACACCTACCTGACGCTGCTCGAACACGGCGAAGCGAAGGCGAGCACGATCGCAGAGGCTGCGGGCGTCTCGAAACGCTACGTGTACAGCGTGAGCGAGACGCTCGAAGCCCGCGGGTTCGTTGACGTAGACGATCATGTGGTTCCGACTGTCATCAGAGCCAAAGACCCCGAAGAGGTCGTCACCCAACTGACCGACGATGTTCAATCCATGCAGCCGGCCCTTGAGGCGCGCTTTTCGCGGACCGAACCGGCTATCGAGCAGTTCGAGGTAATCAAATCAAAAGTCACCGTCGAGAAACGCCTCCAAACACTCATTGACGAAGCCGAAGCCGAACTCACGATTTCGGTGCCCAAAGCGATGCTTGAGGTAATTCGGCCGGCCCTCGAACGTGCGGTCGATCGTGGTGTCCTCGTGTTGCTCATCGTCTCAGGAACAACTGAGCCGCCCGAACACGCAGATTCGATCGCCAGCGTCACGCGAATCTGGCGTGAGCTTATGCCGACGCTCGTCACCGTCGATCGTCGCCTCGGGCTCGTTGCGCCCGCCGAAATGCTCGTCCGATCGAACACCGGCCGACAGGCAATCGTCTTCGCACAGGAACAGCTCGGCCCGGTGATCGTCGGCTCGTTCTTCGGGAACTATTGGCCGGTCGCTGAGGAGGTCTCAGTTGCAGAACCCAATGAGCTCCCCGCCACGTACACCGACTTCCGGCGGGCTGTCTTCCAGTCGACGCTGTGGCTGTGGTCCGAATCAGAACTCCGCGCAGAGGTAACTGGCCGCGACACTCAGACGAACGAACCCGTCACCGTGGAAGGCCGCGTTGTCGAAGTCGTCCAAGGGCTCGTATCGCCAACGAACAACATGTTTCCGGTGGAAAACAGCCTCACGGTCGAAACCGACGACGGCGACGCCGTTGCGATCGGTGGCCAGGGCGCGTTCGTCGAAGACATCGAAGCCGAGTCGATCACGCTGCGGCTGGCGTAACACAACGCCCGTTCGGGCGTTTCACAGCTGTTCGATAAACGTATCAAACGCCCCACTTTCTGCGTGCACGTGACAGTAGGTCCCGAGCGTCTGGTACTCCGATAGCCCGTCGCGCTGATCCGCGATCCCGCTGCCTCTCACGATGTCGAAGGCGAACCGGGCATCACCACCGACGTCGGCGCTGGAGTAGTGAAACTCGTGGCCTCGGAGTGTCGCTCCCGCACTCGCGGTGAGGGTATCGCTTCTCGCCTCGAGTTCGACGTGGTCTAACGCCTGGTATCGATCGCACATTGTCACCGCTGCTGGCAACACGCCTGCCATCTCGAAGGTTCCATCGTCAGTCGTCAACGACTCGGTGAGCGCCATCAGTCCTCCACACTCGCCGAGGACAGGAAGTCCGTTGGCTGCACGATCGGCAATGTCGTCGAGTGCGGGACTGTCCGCCAGTGTTTCTGCGTGCAACTCAGGATACCCACCAGGCAGATACACGCCATCACACACCGGCAGTTCCTCGCCAGCGAGGGGTGAAAACAGCACGACTTCTGCCCGCTCTCGTAATCGCTCGAGTGTTGCTGGATACACAAAACAGAACGCGGCATCGCGGGCGACGGCGACCCGTGCATTGACCGTTGTCGATGGTGCTTGCGATGGCGGACGCGACGGTGTGTCCGCAGCTTCGATCAGTCGATCGGTGCTGATATGCTGGGCTGCATCGGTAAGTGCGTCCACCTCCAGCGGTGACTCCTCACCCATGTGCAACCCGAGGTGGCGATCGGGAATTTCCAGCGCCGATCGCGGCGGAATCCGTCCGAAGTATGTCATCTCCTCCGGCAGTGCGTTTTTGATGCCACGCTCGTGGCGTCCGCCGTGGGCCCGCTGGGCGATGATCCCGGCGACGTCAATATTGCGTCCGGCATGAGACGCGTATTCGCGGAAACCGTGGGCGGTCGCCGCGACGCTCTCCATCCCGGCTTTCGCGTCGACGACCAACACGATCGGCAGCCCGAGCGCTTCGGCGACCATGGCGGTGCTGGAGCCGTCACCGTCGTACAGTCCCATCACGCCTTCGACGACACAGACGTCTCCCTCGCCCCGATGGTAGTTGCGACGCAGCCCCTCCTCACCTTCGAGCCACAGATCGAGTGTCCGCGACGGTCGTCCGGCGATCTGTTCGTGGTGGCTCGGGTCGATGAAATCTGGCCCGGCTTTCGCCGGCTGGACGCTGTAGCCGTCCTCTTGCAGTGCCTGCATGATCGCCAGTGTTGCGACAGTCTTGCCAACGCCGGAACTTGTGCCGGCGAGGACGAAGCCGTTCATCGATCGACCTCCGTATTCTCGTTCATCGATCGGCCTCCGTATTCTCGTTCATCGATCGACCTCCGCTTCGATCGGCGCTCGGACGGCAAGAACCGAGAGATCTGAGTACGGCGTTGACTCGGATCCACTGCCGCCGGCAGACACACTGAGCTCGCCGAGTGTGGTCTGGGTGATCTGCTCGTCGTCGTGCGTCAGCCGCTCGAGGACGAGCGCATCAAGGCTCTCGTCGGCACCCGCATCGAGAAGAAACGCCGCGATGTCCCCCGGCATCCAGTCGAACGGACGCGGAAGCACGAGCAGATGGCGCTCCCCGGCCGCCGCCGCGAGTCGATCCAGATCGGCATCTATTGATCCACTCTTGTGTAGCGTGACAAATTGGGTGGCTTCCATCGGCGTCCGGGCACGGCTGGCGGCGATCTGCAGCGAGGAGATACCTGGAATCACCCTGACAGGGATGTCGACGACCCGCTGGACCTTCCCGAGGAACTGATATCCCGAGTAGTTTGGATCGCCCATGAGGACGGCGGTCCCGATCGCGTCATCATGCACTTGAGTGGCGAACTCACCAAGTGCGTCTGCTTCATCGGCATACCCGCAGGTGAGCAGGTCGGCGTCGGTTTCGTCGGCGATGTAGTCAACAACTGTCTGAAAGCCCACGATGACGTCCGCCTCTTGGATCGCTCGCCGTCCGCGCGGCGTCAGGTACTCTAGGTTGCCCGGGCCGATGCCCACCGCAGAGACCGATCGATCGGCATCAGTGTTCGACTCCGGTTCGGCGGCCGCATACGTCGCTGGATCTGGCCCCGAATCGAGGTTGTAGGGATCTGTCTCACTCATGGTCGCTTCGGTGTGGTTTCTCGAATAGTGAAATTTGATATCGCATAATACAGTTTATTGCTCTTCGTGCGAACGGATCGATTCGAACGATTTCGAGGCGATCGCCCCCGCAACACCCGAAATGTCGATTGATGGCGTTTCGGCGGGGTACTTGCGTTTGAAATACTTGTGGATGTTTCGGACGTCGCGTTCGAGGAGCTCGTCGCTGTTTTCGTGATCGGTCGGCACCGACTGGGGCCAATCGAAGATCGTGATCCCGCTTTCGGCGATCGCGACGTTGTACTCGCTGATGTCTGCGTGGACGTAGCCCTCGCGGTAGGCGGTTGCCAGCTCTCGGAGGATTAAATCGAGTATGGCGACGACCTGCTCGGATTCGAGTTTTGCACGCGCGAGTTCGACGCCGTCGAACTTCTCCATCACGATCGCATGGCGATTCTGGTCGATCGGACGTGGCACCGACACGTTCGGATACACCGCCTGCAACGCCTCGTGCTCGCGTTCGGCCGCCTTTCGGGCGGTATACAGCCACGAGACGTGGTGGTGATCCGAGGTGTAATCACGCTCTTTTTGCACTTCTCGGAAGTTCGTGTACCCTTCACGGTGATACTTAATTGCCAATGGCTTGTAGGAGATCGCCTCGTAGACGTCGCTTTCCTTGCCAACGCCAAGGGGTGCGCCGATGCCGTCGACGGTTTCGCGCTCGGCAAACGTGTGCAACGCGAGGACGTCGTACCCTTCGAAGGTGAGCTGATAGCCCTCGTACTGTATCGTTCGGCGCTCGATTAGCTCATGGCGCATACAGCGATCGAGCCGATAATCGATTTCCTCGGCGGTGAGCTGTGAGTAGCTCGGGAGCTTCTCGCGGTTGACCCACTCGGAGAACCGCATTCCCTGTTCGACCCCCGAAAGCAGGTAGAAGTCCTCGGGTTCGAGCTCGCGGACGATCGCCGCGATATTCTGTACCATGTCTCCATCTCCGATAGCGGGCAGTAAAAGCCCGACGAGTCACCCAATAAACCACATACCGATATATCAATTCGGTTTCCGTGCTCTGTCAGCTTGTACGGTTCATGCGAAACGCCGAGCGACCTGCTCGCGCATGCGTTGGTCGGGTCTCCGTGACGGCGGAGCGAAGATTCACGAGAGGTGACGTCCTACACCGTGTATGGACCTAGACCACGTCATCGCAGTGGTTCCGCACTACATCGCGATGTTGCTGATCATTGCGGGCGCGCTCTCGGTGATAAATGCGCTGGTCGGCGATCTCGGCTTCTGGATTGAACTCGCCGTTGTCATCGTTATTGCCTCGCTCTATCGGCCGATCGTGCTCCGACTCGGCATCGCTCCTGAGCCCTGGCGCTGAGCTGATGTGGCCGGTTCGATCTTCCTCCGCGTCCGTAATCGCCTTGGCTTCACTCCGCGGTCGCGATCACTTCGGTCTCGCTCTACGACCGCAATTACCTCGATCTCACTCTACGGCCGCAATTACCTCGATCTCACTCTACGACCGCAATTACCTCGATCTCCACATCCGCATCGACCGCGAGGTCTGCAACTGCAACCGCGCTGCGGGCCGGCTTTGGGTCGGGAAATCGACGCTCGTAGACCGCGTTGAACGCGTCAAACGCGGTCATGTCCGTCAGGAAGACCGTCGCCTTAACCACATTCGCGAGCGTGAGCCCCGCCTCGTTGAGTACCGCTTCCACGTTGTCAAGGACTTGTTCGGTCTGCGCGCCAAGGTCACCGTCGACCAGCGTGCCGTGTTCGTCTTTCGGAACCTGTCCTGAGACGTATACGGTGTCCCCGTGTCTAATTCCCTGTGAGAGCGGCGATCGGCTACGGTAGACGGCGTCGGATCTGATCTCGTCCATCGGTTCAAAGAGACGCGAGGAGCGGTGATAAAGCGGCCGGGCGGTTACGGCTAAGGCAAAAAGACGGCGAACGTCCCAGACGGCGAGCTATCGCGCAGCGCCCGGAAGCTTCGCCGCGATCGAGTTCGGGAGGAAATTCCCCTGCCAGACGAGGAGGCCGATCGTGAGCGCACCCGCAACCGTTCTGATCACGCCAGCCGCAGGCAGCAGCGGTGCAAACAATAGCAGTCCCGCCAACACCAGCAGCGCTGCACGGACCACAAACGGAATCGGTCCGTCGATGTAGTTGATCAGTGCGGCTGCAATGCCAACGAATCCGATGAGTACGAAGACAAACGCGATCCCGGTCGCCGGGAACTCCCAAAACAGGAGGCTGTCGTTGAGGACGAACACGTAGGGGAGAATGAAAAGCGGCGCTGCCAGAACGAGTGATCGCCGCGCTGTCTCCCAGAATGACCCGCCGCTTATCCGGGATGTGACAAGACATGCGATAGCCACTGGCGGGGTGATCGCCGAAAGGATCGCAAAGTAGAACACAAAGAAGTGCGCCGCGAGCAGCGGGATGCCTGCTTCGGCGAGCGCGGGTGCGATCAGCAGTACTGCCGTGATGTATGCCGCGACTGTGGGCATTCCCAGCCCGAACAGTAACGCGGCGACCATCGTCAAAACCAGCAGGACCACTGTCACGCCACCGGACAGCGATAGCAGGCTGTTCGCGAACACCTGTGTGAATCCGGTGATGTTCAACACGCCAACGAAGATGTTCATCACGCCAATTGCGACGCCAATGGGCGCTGCGTTCTCCAGCCCGCGGCCGAAGCCATCGAGCGTGTCCACGACAAAGTCTTTCAGGTCATAGTTGTCGCGGAGTCCGACGCTCTGGACAAACGCCGCCGGAATGGCTGAGGCCACTGACCAGAATCCAGCGTACAGCGGGTCATACGTGAGCACGATCATCGTAAATAGTAGGACTGCGACAGGGATCCACAGCGAGAGGCCCTCGACGACCAGGTTACGGACCGTAATATTATCGAACGAGACCGATTCCGTCGAGCGCCCGAATAGGTTCTCGATCGCTTCTTCGCGTTGGAGACCGACCGCGTCGATTTCCAGCTTGTCCAGGTCGATTTCTTCGATTCCCTCTTTCGTCGTAGTCAAGTGGACTCCGACTGCGACAGAAAAATAAAAAAGCAGCGCTGGCAGTGCGCCGATAGCGATGATGTCGAGGTAGCTGTTCCCGGTTATCTGTGCCATGACGAACGCGGCTGCGCCCATGATCGGCGGCATAATCTGTCCGCCGCTGGATGCAACTGATTCGAAGGCGCCAGCGGTATCCTCATCCAGTCCGTGCCGCTTCAGCAGGGGAATCGTGAACGCGCCGGTCGTCGCTGCGTTTGCGGCTGCGCTCCCGTTAATTGACCCCATGCCGAGGCTGGCGACGACAGTCATCTGCGCGAGGCCTGACTTGACGCGCCGGCCTACCATCGTCCCGATCTGGATGAAATAATCGAGGGCGCCGTAGGCCTCCAGCAGCCCGGCGAGGATCATGAAGATGATAATGTATGTCGCTGAGACCCCTGTGATGACGCCGTAGAGACCGCTCCCGAAGTCGATTGTCAATCCTTGAACGAGACGATTGAAGCTGATTCCATTGTGGTTGAGGATACCGGGGAAGTACGGTCCCCAGTAGGCATAGATGAGGCCGCTGATCCCCACAATCGAGAGGATCGGTCCATACACCCGGCGGGTGACGTCGAGGACGACCACCATCATCAGGATACCTGCGGCCATGTCGGTGGTCGTGTACACACCAAGCTGCTCGTACACCATGCGCTCGTAGCTGGCGAAGAGATACAGCGTCACTCCCATGCCGACCAGCCCCTCCAGTAGTCCAATGTAGTTTCCGAGCCGATCCTGAGCTGCCTGTGCGTCCACGTCGTAGGCGACGATGCCGGCGCCGAGAGTCATCATCCCAACGTGGAGAAGTCGGTGCTGGTTCTGTTCAACAAAGAACGTTCGTACGTATGCGAGGTGGTAGACCGCAATAAGGACGCCTAGGGCGATCAACACGCCGTATTTCGCCATTCGGCGTCGCTCGACGCCGCTCCGCCCCGTCTGTGTGTCTGCTGTGTCGGTCATATGTCGTGATGTGCGTCCGATCGGACCACGTCAAAAGAACGGATAACGTGGGTGGTTATCAAAGCGGGGGTTAGTCCCTCTTTCCCCGCGTTATTGATTCGACTCGTACTCTTCGAGCGTTGTCAGATCGTCGCTCCAGAGATCCTCCTCGCGCATAAACTGCTCAGCACCGGGGTGGACAGGCGCATCGGGCGACGCGAGCATCAGATCTTGGGTCAACTCTGGACCCGCGCCCTGTAACACCGCGCTGGCATCACGGACTTGGTCAATATTGTCGTGGACAATGGAGATGAACTCGTAGGCGAGCTCATCGCTAACGTCCGCGGGGAATACCGTTTCGTACCCAACACCAAGCGACGGAATAGACTCAACAGAGACATCCTGTTCCCACAGGTCGCCAGGTGCCTCGATGTAGAAGTACGGCAGTCCAGAATCCGCCACTGCGGATTCATCGAACTCCCATTCGACGATGTCGATGTCCGTGGTCGCGTCGACCTCCTGCTCCCAGCCCACTGTCGTCACTTGACTGACTGTGTAGCCGATACAGATGTCGAGACGACCGTCGCGCATCGCGGCGCCCTGGCTGCCCCAGTCCAATGAGGTAATGTTGTATTTTTCATCAGGGTTGTCGATTCCTGACAGTTCGAACGCGTCGACGCCTGCGAAGTAGTTTGTCCCTGCGCGATCGCCGAATGCCATGTCGATCGAACCGTCTTGCGGGATGTCCGAGACGGACTGGATGTCTGAAAGCTCGTCGACATCTCGCTTGATGAGGAAGTACTCGATGGACATGAAGGGAATGACCTGCGTCATTACCTTCGATAGTCCGCCCTCATACGGCGGGTTACCGGCGTTTGCCTGCACGACACCCCAGGATGTACTCTGGGCGATGTTGAGCTCTTCCTCGGCGAGCAGCGGCAGGTTTGCCGCCGTCCCGCCGGTTGTCTGGGCCGTCATGTCGATCATATCCGAGTTGTCGGAGATGACCTGCGACATCGCGACGCCGGACGCGTGGGTCGCAGAGTCCGGACCGGACGTGCCGATGGTCCAGCTGACGGGTTCGGAATCGCCGTTGCCGGATCCGTCGTCACCGTTGCCGTTACCGGAGCCATCGTCACCGTTGCCGTTACCGGACCCGTCGTCACCGTTACCGTTACCGGACCCGTCGTCACCGTTGCCGTCATCCCCGCCGGTACAGCCCGCAAGTCCGACGACGCCGAGGACACCAGTGCCCTTCAGGAACTGTCGCCGATTGCTGCCGTTACCGATTGCCGTTTTCCAGTCTTTCATGATTCTTACCGCCTCTCATAGAGTGAGGACGATGTGCGTATATATGCATTTCGTTCATGTACATTTCTATCCGGGAGATATTGTTATGACCGCTGTGTGGTCACTTTTCGGTACAAGCGATATCGGGTGGTTCGTCGCCAGTCGGGCTTGAGTATTGTTGGTCGCAGCTAGGCTCGTCTGTCGTCGATCGCATCGAGTCGGTTTCCGATGGTCGTGCTGGCGTCACTGATGTCGCCGCCCACGCGCAGGATTCGATATCCGTTATCGATTGCGTCTGCGACGGCGTCGGGCTCGTTGTGGATTCCCGCCAGCGCGACATTCGACTCGCGCACCGCTGCCTCTGCTCGGTCGATCAGCGTGGTCACGTCAGGGTGATCTTTCTCCATTGGTCGACCGACAGAGACCGAAAGGTCCGCAGGACCGATGAATGCAAAGCCCAGTTCAGGCACGTCGAGAATCGCCTCGATGTTCTCGATCGCGGTTTCGTTTTCGATCATCACGCCGAGGAACGTTTCCGCATCCTCACGCGCGGCGTGGTCGTCGAAGTCGTCGCCCCACGTCGAACTCCGGCCGACGCCGATGCCTCGATCGCCGGGCTCACCGTTGATACTGAATCGGGTGGCTGCGACCGCCTCCCGAACCTCCGCGGCAGTCTCGACTCGCGGGATAAGCAGGTTGCGGACGCCGGCGTCCAGCACCTTTCGAATCAGCGACGGCTCGCCGGAGGGGAGCCGGACGAAAAGCTCGATATCCGCGACATCAGCGGCTCTTGAGAGGTCCTCGAAGACGGTGCTGTCGTACGGGCTCGGCCCGCTGTGTTCGAAGTCGAGCCAGACAAAATCCAGCCCGATCGCGCCGAACGCCTCAACGACTGCCGGCGAAAACGTTGCGACACTCGCGCCGAACACTGGTTCATCGCGTTCAACCCGCTCTCTGAGCGTGTTTGCTCTATTCACACCTGGTGGACGGCGGGATCGCACATGAATGTTTGTCAATGACCAACGTATACAAAAACGAGACGGACCAATCAATATCCCACAGAAAACGACATCTGGAACGATTAGCGGCTCCCAGAAACCACGTGGAACAACGATCGTCTCCTAGAATCCACATCCAGAATAACGATCGTCTCATAGAAACTACTTCAGAACAACGATCGTCTCATAGAAACTACTCCAGAACAGCGAGCGTCCACCACACACCGTTGGGCTGTCCCCGCGGTAAGGCTAAGTTATACCCACGTTACCAATCAGCATGGCTCGCATACGCCTCGCGGAGCGGTCGGACCTGCCCGAGGAGCACCAACACCTGATCGCCGCATTCCGGGAACCTGCGGACCTAGCGCCAGAGTACCGCCACCTCATGTCGAGTTCGGAACGCAACGTCTACGCGGCGTTTGGTCGCGCGCCGGCGCTGCTCGCGTCGTTCCGCGACTTTGCTGGCTCACTGTGGAACGACGCAGACCTCGATGCGCGGACGCGAGAGCTGGCGATCCTCCGTGTCGCCCGCGAACTGGACTCGCGGTACGTCTGGCACCAGCACGGCCGGATCGCACTCAGCGCCGGCCTACCCGCCAACGACATCCGGGCCGTCGGCGCCAACGCGCTGGAACGGTTCGATGAGGACGAGGCAGCGCTGCTGGCGTACGTTCGAGCGTACCTGAACGGCGCTGTTGACGACGATCTCCACGATCGCGTGAGCGAGGGGTACGACGAGGAGACGATCGTTGCGATCGGAATGCTCGCGGGTACGTACGCGACGATCGTCCGCTCAATGGACGCGCTTGCTGTCCCGATTGAAGAGGGGTTTATCGGCTGGGATCTGGCAAACGCGCCAGCGTAATTGATTGTGTAACAATCCCTCAGTGATTACGCTTCCGGGGCTCGCGGTGCGACCTCACTCCGGCATGTAGTCCTCGCGGACAGGGTGGAAAATGTCGAGGACCTCTAGCGGCTCGTCGCCGTCGGCGCGCATCGCGTGCTTTTCGCCGGAGTCCAGCAGGTAACACGTTCCGGGTGTCAACTCGTACTCCTTGCCGTCGACGATCTGAGTGCCGGTCCCGCTGACGACGTAGCCGATCTGCTCGTGGGGATGATTGTGGTACGGCGACTCTGCGCCAACCTCGATGACGTTGTGGGTCAGCATCATGTTGTAGTTGTACAACAGGATGTGCTGTTCGAAGCCGTCGTGGTCGGAGTTATCTGGAACCTCCGTGTATGCGAGATGATCTACCATGACATTTCTACGACGCGGACCGACAAAAAGGCGTAGCGGGTCGCGGCGGTTTCCGCCGGGAACCGGCTGTTCGGATACCCACTCGCCCTCCCGAGGGCTACTCGTTCAGCGAGTCTCGGACGCGCCGTGGGATGTGTGGGAAGTCAAACGTGGGCCGCGCCTCGGGGTCAGTCGGCTCGACGGCACACTCGATCAGTGAAGGCCCTTCGTGGTCGACAGCGTCGGCGTAGGCTGCGGCGAATGCGTCGTCGTCGGCCACGCTCGTCGCAGAGAGCCCCTGCGCCTCTGCGGCAGCGGCGAAGTCGATCGAGGGGGTGGGCTGCCCGCCGGTCGTCCCGTAAATGCCGTTGTCGAAACAGACCACGGTGAGGTTCGGCTGGTCAGCCGTCACGACTGTCGAGCACACGCCGAGCGACATCGTCAGCGAGCCGTCGCCCGTCAGCACCGTTACTTGCTCGTCGGTACCGTGGGCGACGCCGACGCCGGTCGCAGTCGTCGATCCCATGCTCCCCCAGAGGTAGAAGTTGCGATCGCGATCGGCAACCTCCGCGAGGACGTAGGAGGCGACACCCAGGTTCGAGACGACGACCGCGTCCGGCGTCTCCTCGACCACCGCGGCCGTGCAGGCGAACTGATCAGCCGCCATCACTGTGCCTCCTGTCCGTAGCCCGTGACGGTCGCATCGAGGAACACCACGTACGGTGTCCGTGTCGAGAAGGCGGAGTCGGCCGCCATCCGGACCGTCTTCCGGAGCGCTCCCGGTTCCGAGACCACGGTGTGTCTGACGCCCATCTCATCCATCATTGCCGGGAGGCCGTAGCCGGCGGGGACCTGTGCGATGTTGAATTCGCCGAGATCGCCGCGGCGGGTCACTAACGCGAGAAACGGGAGACGCGCCGGCACCGATAGTGAGCCGATAGCGTTGATCGCATTCGCGAGCCCGCTGGATTGACACATTACGGCCGCGCGTTCGCCGGTCACCCACGCGCCGGAAGCCGCCGCGATCGCGCTCTCTTCGCGTTCGACACGGAGCGTGTCCACGTCCGCCTCGTGGAGCCCTTCAAGCACGGCGCCCATCGCCCCGTCCGGCAGCTGCGTGACGAGGTCGATCTCGGCGTCGAGTAGTCCGTTTACGATCTCTGCTTCCCAACTCATACGCGGCAGTCGGATCGAAACTGCTTGATTGTTCTGAATGCGGCTGATTCACACGCGTTTTGGACCACGCGGTCTCGGTGATCCGGCGTGGCTGTCAGCGCCGAAAACGCTTCATTCCCCGCCGCGCATGCGGACGTATGCCACGGATAGACCCCGCCCGGCTGGAGGCGGGAGCGACGGTGCTGCTCGAAGCGCTTGGCACGCCGACGGACGCGGCCGCCCAGGTCGCCGCCTCACTCGTAGACGCCGACTGCTGCGGCCACGGCTCCCATGGAGTGGTCCGGATCGCAACGATGTACGCACAGATGGTCGACGAGGGGGACCTCAACCCGACGGCGACCCCGACCGTTGACGACGCAGACCCGGGAGCGATCCGCGTCGACGGCAACCGCGGGTTCGGCCAGTTGACCGGGCGGGCGGCAGTGGACGCCGCGGTTTCGGTCGCCGCCGATCGTGGCACTGCAACGGTCGGGATCAAGAACGGTGCGCATCTCGGTCGAATCGGCGAGTGGGCCGAACGCGCTGCCAGTGAGGGGTTCGCCTTCATCGCGTTCGTCAATACCGGGCTCGCGGGGCGGACGGTGACGGTCCCGGGGAGCGCAGAGCGCCTGCTTTCGACGAACCCGATCGCCGTCGGTGTGCCGACGTTCGGCGCCGTCTCGCACCCGGTGGTGTTGGACATCGCCACGAGCCAGGTCGCCCACGGTAAAGTGACGAAGCGAAGTGTCGAGGGCAAACCGACACCTCCCGCGTGGACGGTGACCGAAAACGGCGACTCCGTCGCCGACGCAGATGCGTTTGAGGGCGGCACGGGCGCGCTGCTTCCCCTGGGGGGCCGATCGGCAGGTCACAAAGGGTTCGGTCTCGCGGTCCTCGCAGAACTGCTCGCGGGCGTCGTGGGTGGCGGCGAAGTGTTTGGCGAAGCGACGCCGGGCTCAGTGAACAACGCGGCGGCGTTCGTCCTGATCGATCCCGCGCGGTTCACCTCTCGCGATCGGATTCGCGAGGCGGTGACAACCTTCGACAACTACCTCGCCGAGGCGACGCTGTCACCGGCTATCGAGCGCCCTGACGCGATGGACGGAGACCGGCCCCTGTTGCCCGGCGCACCGGAGCACCGAACGCGGGAACGCCGCGAGCGTGAGGGGATCCCAGTTGACGAACGAACGATCGAGGTACTTTCGGCCCTTGCGGCAGATCGGGGCGTTGGAATCGAGTTCTCGCTCGGGTGAAACGCCCCAGTAGTCAGACGTTCGGATCGGTCAACTCGTTGCAGCCACTCAGGTGTGCTGCCTGCGTCTAACCGCACAATTAAGACGGCTTCCGTCCACCTACGACCGTGTTCCAGCCAGCAGACGCCTTCAATTTCGAGTACCTCGGGAGCGACGTCATCTACGGCCGCGGCCGCGTCACGGAACTCGGTGACCGGCTCGCAGCCACCGGGATTGACCGCGTGCTCGTGGTCTGCGGATCGAACGTTGGCGCCAACGAATCGGTCATGGAGCCGGTCCGCGACGGCCTCGGCGACCAGCTCGCGGGAGTTTTCGACGAGACCACCCCGGCGAAGTCGATCGAGACGGCTGCGGCTGCCGTGGAAACACTTCGTGCGGTCGACGCAGACGCCATTGTCGGTGTTGGAGGCGGTAGCAGTCTCAACGTTGCCAGACAGATGAGTGCGCTCGCGGCAGACGGGCGCTCCGCGGCCGATCTGCGCGCCGAGGCAACGGCGGACGGAAGCGTCGCGACCCCCGATCTCGATGGCTCACTCACGCCGGTCGCTGTTATCCCGACGACATTGACGGGTGCGGACCTCTCTGCGGGTGGCAGTCTTGTCGTCCTTCCGCGGGAGGAGTCGCCCACGGGCCAGCCGATCGTCGCGAGCTGGACCGTCCCACCCGCGCTCGTCGTTGAAGACCCGGACCTGTACGAGACGACCCCTTACGGTCCGCTCGCGGGCTCGGCGATGAACGGCTTTAACAAAGGGCTCGAAACCGTCTACGCCGCCGGCGGATCGCCGGTAACAGATGCGACCGCAACCCACGGCTTGCGCTACCTCGTTGCGGGTCTCCCCAGACTCGATAGTGATGACCCTACTGCGACCGAGCGCGCTGTCGTCGGCATGATCCTCGTCCAATACGAGAGTCAGATTAACGTGATCCACGCCTTCGGTCAGGCGCTCTCACGTCGCTATCCGGTCCAGCAGGGCGTCGCCCATGCTGTGATGGCGCCACAGGTGCTTCGGTTCATTCTCGATCGCGTCGACGGGCGCCGGCGCCTCCTCGCGGAGGGACTTGACGTCGAAACCGCCGGTCGATCGGACGCCGAGGTCGCAGACGACGTGGTTGCGGCCGTCCAGGAGGTCCGTGACGCGCTCGGCGTTCCAGCCCGCCTGCGCGACCTCGACGGCGTCGCGCGCGACGATCTCCGAGGAATCGCGGAGTACGTCGCAGCGAACGACGTGCTCGCGGCAGCCCCGGCCGGGCTGACGGTCACTGTTGGGGACGCGCTGGATGTGCTCGAACGGGCGTGGTAGACTCTGACGAGTCCCTGAACGCTGGTGTTGAGAGGTTCGGGCATCGCTAGAGACCCCTGCATATTTGTAACTCGGAAGCCACGAGGCCCCATGGCAGACATTGTCGTATTGAACCACGCAGTCCACGGGATACCGGCCGCGGAGTGCGTTGGGGCGCTCCGCGAACGGGTCTCCGATCGTAGCGTTGTGCTCGCCGAGTCATCAGCAGCGGAGCACGAACTCGTCCCCAACGCAGAGGTCATCGTCGGGAGCGATCTCGACGCAGCACTGCTTGACCGCGCCGAACGCCTCCGGCTGTTCGCATGCACTTCGGCAGGGACCGATCGGCTGGACATGGACGCCTTCCGCGAACAGGGCGTGGCAGTCACGAACGCCTCCGGGGTCCACGGCCCGAATATTGCTGAGCATGTCATCGGCTGGATGCTGTTGATCACTCGCCGACTCGACGAAGGACTCCAGCGACAGGAACGCGCCGAGTGGCGCCACTTCAAGGCGTTCGGGGAGTTGCAAGGATCGCGAGTCTGCGTTATCGGCCTCGGCGCCATCGGGACCGCAATCGTCGATCGGCTCTCGGGCTTCGGTGTGGGGACCGTCGGCGTCCGCTACACACCGGAGAAGGGAGGTCCGACCGATGAGGTGTACGGGTTCGACGATATTTCAGATGCCTTCGTCGGCACCGACTACGTCGTGGTCGCGTGCCCGCTGACTGAGACAACGCGCGATCTGATCGGTGCGGCTGAACTCGCGGCGCTCCCGGTCGACGCAACGCTAATCAATGTTGCCCGCGGGCCGATCGTCGACACCGATGCGCTTGTGACCGCGCTGCGAAAAAACGACCTCCACGCCGCCGCGCTCGACGTTACTGATCCGGAACCGCTACCAGCGGATCACCCGCTGTGGTCGCTCGGCAACGCGTACATCACGGCCCACGTTTCCGGGTACACGCCGTATTACCTCGAGCGTGTCGCGGACATTCTCGCTCGGAACCTCGATCGCGTCGACGAAACGGGTTCGTATGCGGATATAGAGAATCGCGTTGACTGAGGGGTGTTTCTGGTTATACCAGTCTGGCCCGGAGGTGGCTTTATCAAAGTTCGCCGCGACTGGACTCGTATGTACCGCGTACTGGTAGCGATCGATACGAACGATGAGCGTGCGGAAGCCGTCGCGCGGGCAGTCGCGGACCTCCCCGGTGACCCGGAGTCAGTCGAGGTCATCCTTTTGAACGTGTTCGAGGACTTCCACGGAACCGATGAAGGGCGGCAGATCAGTAGCAGCGACATCTACGATCCCGAATCGTTCCCAGAGAGTGTCGATGCGGCAAGCGAGATTCTCGCCGATGCAGGACGTGACTCCGAGCGTCGGCGCGACCACGGTGAGCCCGCAGAGCAGATCATTGAGGCGGCCGCAGAGGTCGACGCCGACCTGATCGCACTCTCGGGACGCAGGCGGTCTCCGGCCGGAAAAGCGCTGTTCGGGAGCGTCACGCAGTCGGTTCTGCTATCGGCGGAGCGGCCCGTGCTCGTGGCGATGGAGTGAACGAGCACGAGTGCACCGATCGCGGTGTGGCTGCGGGCCCGTTTCGGGGTGGCCCTACTCAGCGACGTCGTGTTCCAGCGTGCCGACGCCTTCGACCTCAATCTCGACGTGATCGCCGTCTTCGAGTGGGCCGACGCCTTCTGGGGTTCCCGTTGCGATAACGTCACCGGGCTCGAGCGTGAGATACTGCGTGATCTCCTCGATCAGCTCCGGGATCTTGAAAATCATGTGGTCGATCGTGGACTCTTGCCGCGTCTCGCCGTTGACGCGCGCGCTGACCGTCGCGTCGTCGGGCAGCTCTTCAGGCGACGCTAGCACCGGGCCGAGCGGCGCGGCGTTGTCGAATGCCTTACCGCGGACCCAGTTTTTCTCCTTGCGTTGATCGTCTCGGTTTGACACGTCGTTCATACAGGTGTAGCCCGCGATCACGTCTTCGGCGTCTTCGGCGTCGACGTTTCTGCACTGCTCGCCGATAACCACGCACAGCTCGGCTTCGTGTTCGACCTTCTGTTTGCCCGCCGGCAGTGTGATCGTGTCGCCGTGGGCCGACAGCGTATTCGGCGGCTTGAGAAACAAGAGCGGACGATCCGGCACGTCGTTGCCGAGTTCCTCCGCGTGCTTCGCGTAGTTGCGGCCGATACAGACGATCTTTGTCGGCTCACACGGCGGCAACACCTCGACCTCGTCGATCGCGTACGTCCGCCCGGCCGCGGCGATCGTCCCATCATCGAACGTACCCATGCGCGTCGTGCCCGCCTCATCTCGGAAGCGTATCTGTTTCATGTCCCACGTTGCGCGGTTCGGCACATATCGGTTGGGAATCAGGCGAACTCGTCCCAAATACTGAACCCGAGTCTGTCGGACGGAGCACTCGATATCGTACTCGAAGGCGACACCGAACCCGCCGTCGAGTGTCCAGGCTTACCGCTAGCTCTGACGGACAAACTCGTCGAGTTTTGCTTCGATGATTGTTGCAACCCGCTCGCTATACTGCCAGAGTGCGGTGTTGAGCCGTTCTTCGGTCTCGTCGTCAAGATCGTCAGCCCCACGAAGGACGGAGTCTTTGGTTATCTGTGGATGGTACACACAGACCACGCCGAGTGGCCTATCTGAACGCGAGGTTCCTGCCGTATGGATCCCGTACTGATCGGTTCCCCAGACCCCATCGCCACCCTCTCGCTCGAGTTCAGAGTCGAGCGCGTCGAGCAGTTGCATCTCTTCAGTCGAAAGGAGGGGATCGTCACCGTCGAACAGTTCCGCGTACGCCTCCATTCGGGCCCGTTTCGTCCACTGGTCCAACCGGGAACGCGCCCGGAGCACGAGTTGTCGCTCATCTGGAATTTCGGCCATGGTCCTATGTGGACGCCTGGAGCAATCAACGTTCGTACAGTCGAGAAGACGAGCGTTTGTGTGGTCTCCGACCTGTGGCCGGTTCCTGTATTCCGAGCCAGTTTCCGATCGTCCCCGTTTCGTCGGCGATCGGCACCAGCGTCACCCGGTTTTCAAAGGGCGTCCCGTCGCGTCGGTAGTTTCGCAGCGTCACTGTCACACCTTCCCAGATCGACACCGCTTCTCGGAGAGCGGCGACCGCCGCAGAATCTGTGTCGGGCCCCTGTAACAGTCGAGGGTTCTGCCCGCGCAGTTCCGCCATCGAGTATCCCGTGATCTCACGAAACCTCTGATTGGCGTAGAGAATTGGCGTGTCCTGGTATGCTGGGCGGGTGATCGTCATGCCGACACCCGGATCGAGGGCCCAAAGCTCCCACACGAGAGTGCGCTCTCGGTCCTCTAGGGCCCCGCCCATTCCCTCCAGAGCCGACGCTGATGGAAGCGGCGCTGCGTCGATCGGCGCGTTCAGCCGATCAGGGTGGTATCTCTCCGGGAGCCGATCGGGCACGCGCGTACGGAACTCATCAGCGTCCGTCGAAATCACGTCGGCGATCGTCCCTGCAAGCGACATATCAATATCTGTCATAGGGACTGTCCATACAAGCCGCTGTCGTGATCGCCGGCTGCCGAACGCAGACGAAACGGGTATGCCGTTCGCTTCACAACCACCAGTAATGGAATGCGACAAGTGCGACCGCGAGGCGGTCATGAACGCGGCGTATTCGGGCGCACACCTCTGTGAGGTCCACTTTTGTCGATCGGTCGAAAAGCGGACCCGTCGCCGGATCCGATCGGACGCGATGCTTCCGAAAGACGCGACGCCAGAAGACCCCGAACGCTGGGTGATTGGCCTCTCTGGCGGCAAAGACAGCGTCGTGCTCACCCACATTCTCGATGAGACGTTCGGGCACGACCCCCGCATCGAGATGCTCGCGTTGACGATCCACGAGGGGATCGAGGGATATCGAGACAAGTCCGTCGAGGCGTGCGTCGAACTCGCCGACGATCTCGACATGCGCCACGAACTCGTGTCTTACGACGAAGAGTTCGGCGTCCGCATGGACGACGTAGCCGAATCGGACCCACTGAACATGGCTCCCTGTGCGTACTGTGGGGTGTTCCGCCGTGACCTGCTCGAACGCTACGCCGAGGAGTTCGGCGCAGACAAGCTCCTTACGGGCCACAACCTCGATGACGAGGCCCAGACTGCGCTAATGAACTTCCTTGAGGGCGACGTCAAACAGGTCGCAAAACACTTTGATGCGAGCCTGGGAAGCTTCGAGGATCGCCACAGCCAGGACGCATTTGTCCCGCGAGCGAAGCCGCTCCGAGACATCCCTGAGAAAGAGGTTGCGCTGTACGCCCATCTCAAGGACCTGCCGGCACACATCACCGAATGTCCCCATGCCAGTGAGGCCTATCGTGGAGAGATCCAACAGTTGCTATGGGACCTCGAAGAAAATCACCCCGGAACGAGACATTCGATCGTCGCCGGCTACGAAGAACTCGCGAAATTGGCTGCCGACGAGTACCGCGGCGCTGGCGAGGCTAACCTCAACGAATGTGAAAACTGTGGGGCGAAGACGAGCGGCACGCGGTGTCGAAAGTGCAAGCTCGTCGATGCGATTAGCGCCGTATAAAAATCGAGTGGTTCGGTCCGAGCTGACTACCGGATCACGTCGAGACCGTTGTTTTTCTCGAGTTGGTCACGACCGCCGTCGGACTGCCAGGAGTTGTTGTTCGTGGCTGTCGATCGAGCCTCATTGGTATTTCCGTTGCGATCAGGCCCACCGTCGATGCTCGCACGGGATTTGTCGGCCTGCTTTTGGGTCGTGGGGCCGAGAACCTGTGCGCTTTGAACACCGGTCATGATCGCCATGACGCGCACCTTGCCTTTGTACTCGTCTTGGATCCGGGCACCCCAGATCACGTTCGCGCTCGCTTCGAGCCGTTCGGTGATGTTGTGGGCGATGCCCTCTGCCTCTTTGAGCGTGAGGTCGGGACCGCCAGTGATGTGGACGAGTCCGCCAGACGCACCCCGATAGTCGACGTCCAACAGCGGGTGGTTCATCGCGTCGTTGACCACCTCCTGGGTCTTGTTTTTGTCCTGGGTTTCCCCGACGAGCATCACGGCGACGCCACCCTGATTCATGATCGTGGACATATCCGCGTAGTCCAGATTGATGAGCGACGGCTGGGTGATCGTCTCGGAGATCCCCTTGACGGTCTCAGCGATGATCTGGTCCATCACCGAGAAAGCCTTGCCGATCGGCAGGTTCGGGACGTAATCGAGCAGGCGGTTGTTGTCGAGCACGATGATCGAATCTGCCGCGTTGCGGAGCTGTTCGAGCCCCTCTTCGGCTTTGACGGTCCGAGCCCGCTCGACGTTGAACGGCGTCGAAACCATTCCAACGACGATCGCCCCCTGTTCTTTGGCGATCTTCGAGACGACCGGTGCCGCACCTGTTCCGGTGCCACCGCCCATCCCGGCAGTGACGAAGACGAGGTCAGCGTTACCGAGTACCTCTTTGATCGTCCCCTGTGCCATTTCGGTGGCGCGCTCGCCCATGCTCGGATCGCCGCCAGCACCGAGCCCATTCGTCAGCGACTTGCCGACGAGAATCTTCGTGTCAGCCTCGATCATTTCGAGGTGTTGTTTGTCAGTGTTGATGGCCACAGTGTCGGCGCCGTCGACACCGATGTTGTACAGCCGGTTGATCGTGTTGTTGCCGGCACCGCCGGCACCGACGATGACGATCCGTGGATCGCCGAACTCGTCATCCTCGCTGTCGACGTCCATCTCGCGCTTTTCGGCTTCGGCGTTCTCAAGGGCTTCTTGAACAATATCCTGCATAGTTACACCTTCGCCCAGCTGCGCTCTGTCGGCCGTTGGCGCGTCTCGGCCTCGCTCTGTTCACTCAGCATCTCCCGGACTGCCGACCGGATCGCTTCGCTCCGGTTCGGGAACTGGCCGGTTTCGACCATCTGTTCAACCTCCTCGATCTGCTGCTTCGGAATCCGTAGTGTCACACGCTCCATAGTTGTGTATTCCCCCGGTAAGACAGGCGACATCGCCATTAGTCGTCTCACGATCTGGGCCGAATCGCGCAATCGAATCCACGATCGGCCCCGGTGTAAGACGACTGTCTTACGCATTGGTAACCTAACCCGCAGGGTATAAAAAACTACCGGCGATGTAAGACAAAATACGGCTATTTGTCTTACGTTGTGTCACCCGTTGTGTAACACATCCGCCGCTGGTGTTCGCCGGCCGCAGCTGGGACAGAACGCCCAGTCCGATCGGATCTCGTCGCCACACTCACAGAACAGCCGGTGTACCGCCTTTTGGCCGCAGTTTGGACAGAATACGTGCTCGGGTGCGACCGTCTCGCCGCACTGTCCACACTCGGTTGATTCGTCCGACCGCGCTGGTGGTGTCTTACGTGGTTCGGCAGCGCTGTCGGCGGGATTCGTATCCGGTTCGTCTGTGCCCGCTGTGTCGGTTTCGCTCGTCTGTTCGGTCGATCGGCCAGTCCGCACGCCCGCCTCATCGATAGTCACATTCACCGTTACCGGCGGCGCCTCGGCAGGTTTTCGGTTATGATGATCCGAGAGCAACGTGGACAGACGGTGATCGATCCGTTCGTCGATGCGATCGGTCAGCATCGCGTCGAACGATCCAACCGGCCGATCGTTTACGTTCGACGGCGGATCGTCTGACTGTCTGGTAGACGCGTCACGTTCTGCGTCGTCGAGGTATGAGCGCAGCGCTCGGCGCATGGCCTCGCTTTTCGAGACCTCGAGCGCGTCGAGCCGAGCGACGAGATCGTCGTCGGCTCGGAACGTGACCTTACTCATATCCGAGTGATGTGACTGTACCTACATTAATCTATCTCCGATTTGACGTACTGTGAGACACGATGTCTGACGCGTGGCGTACGCCGTGGCCGATCGCCGGTGTCCGTATTCCTTTGTGAGTGGGCACACAAGCGTCGAGTATGAATACCCGATCACTCGGTGCTGTCGGTGAGGTTACGGAGATTGGTCTCGGAACGTGGAACATTGGCTCCGATTGGGGTGATGTCTCCGACGAAACCGGGCGTGCCGCGATCAACGCTGCGCTTGACGCGGGTATTACGTTTCTCGACACCGCGGACGTGTACGGCGACGGTCGCAGTGAACAACATATCGCCGACGTGCTTGAGACACGCGACGCGTATGACGATGTCACCGTGGCGACGAAGATCGGCAGACGACTCACGCCACACGAGGCCGATCGGTACACCGAAGCAAACCTCAGCGAATTTCTCGATCGCAGCCGCGAGAACCTCGGGGTCGACACGGTCGACCTTGTCCAGTTACACTGTCCGCCGACAGACGTGTATTACGAGCCCGAAACGTTTGCGGCGCTCGATCGATTCTGTGAGGAGGGACGTCTCGACCACTACGGCGTAAGCGTCGAACGCGTCGAAGAAGGGCTCAAAGCGATCGAATACGATGGCGTCGAGACCGTCCAGATCATCTTCAACCCCTTCCGGCAGCGACCTGCTGAGCTGTTTTTCGAGCAGGCAAAAGCCAACGATGTCGGCGTGATTGTCCGGGTTCCACTCGCTTCTGGACTCCTCACCGGCGCGCTTTCGAAAGACACGGAGTTCCCCGAAAATGATCACCGCAACTTCAACCGCGACGGGGACGCCTTCGACGTAGGCGAGACATTTGCGGGCGTTCCGTTCGAAACGGGCGTTGAAGCCGCCGACGAACTTGCGGCGATCGCCCCTGACGACTGGTCGCTGGCGACGTTTACGCTGCGGTGGATCCTCGATCACGATGCAGTGAGCATGGTGATTCCGGGATCGACAAACCCCGACCACATCCGATCGAACGTCGCGGCCGCCGACAAACGATCGCTGTCAGACGCCGAACACGCGGCCGTTTCTGACGTGTATGACACGCATATTCGCGAGCACGTGCATCACCGGTGGTGAGGGCACTCCCGGCGTGATTTCCTGTTGGTGCCGGCGAAGACGAAGATGCAAGAATTGATACGTCACGCCGGCGTTTCCTCGCATATGGACTACCAAGCAGGGCTCGATCGAGCGATGGATGAGCTCCCGGACTTCAGCGGCTCTGACGAGCGGCTGTCGGTTCCGGACCCGGAAACACAGAAAGACGGCGCGTTTACGCGGCTGACGAATCTCTCGGCGATCGCGGACGCGCTCTCGCGGGACCCAGAGCACCTCCACAGTGCGATCCAGCGTGAGCTCGGGACCGCCGGACAGTTTGAAAACGGCCGGGGGCGGTACAACGGGACGTTTACGCCGTCGGATTTCTCTGCGGCGATCGACGCCTACATCGAGGAGTACGTCACCTGCTCGGAATGTGGCTTGCCGGATACTCGCCTCGTCATGGAGAACCGAACCCAGATGCTCCGCTGTGAGGCGTGTGGTGCGTTCCGTCCAGTCGCGAAACGCCGGCGTAAACAGGCCCAACGCGACGTGCCGGACCTCGAAGAGGGCAAGACCTACGAGGTCAAGATCACCGGCACCGGCCGCAAGGGCGACGGCGTCGCCGAGAAGGGCAAGTACACGATCTTCGTCCCCGGCGCACAGAAAGGCGACGAGGTCGAGATCTACATCAAAAACATCAGCGGCAACCTCGCGTTCGCGCGGATCGCGTAAGACGGGTAAGACGGCACCGTTTCTTCTCGATCACCGTCTCAATCTCAGCTTTTGAGCCTCGAACCGCCGGTTCCCTGAGACATATATTTGTTCGGTCCGATCGCCCGCTATGGCGACACAGCTCCCGCCCGAAGCGTTCGACGATCGCATCTCGCGCGTGCGTGACAAACTATCAGCGACCGACGCTGACGCGGCGGTCTGGTTCAACGCGACGAGCATCGAATACCTCACCGGCTTTCACCACATCCAGACCGAACGGCCGGTCGTACTCTGTCTGACACCAGAGACGATCGAGATCACGGTTCCTCGCCTCGAAGTCGAACGGGTCGAGCCGAACTCGCGAATCGACGCGGTTCACCACTACTTCGACTATCCGGGCGGCAAGCCGATCGAAACAGCCTCTTCAATGCTCGCCGAACTTGGCGTCGAATCTGTCGTCGCCGACAGCGACGGCGCGCCGGGCGTGATGGGCTACGAGGGGCCGGCGCTGTCGGAGTTTCTTGCCGTCGAGACGCAGTCGTGGGTCACTCGGATGCGCTGGGAGAAGTCCGACGCGGAGGTCGACCTCATCCGCGAGTCTGCGAAGTGGGCGAACCTCGGCCATCAGTATCTCGCGGACTACACGGAAGCCGGCGAACATCCGGCGACGGTCAGCCAGCGTGCTTCAACAGACGCCTCTCGGGCGATGTTGGACACGCTCGGCGACCGCTACGCCGTTCGGGTCCGCGGCGACGGCCCAGTCCACGCGGGATACATCTCCGGGCGTGAGACCGCGCTCCCGCACGGGCACACCCCGAACGAGCGACTCTCTGCGGGTGACGTGCTCATCACCGGCGCGACCGCGAACGTTGACGGCTACTACTCAGAGCTCGAACGGACGATGTTCGTCGAGGAGTACACCGATGAGGACGAACACTACTTCGAGCTCATGTTGGAAGCCCAGACGATTGCGATCGATGCGCTTGGTCCCGGCGTCCCCGTCAGCCACGTCGATCAGCTCGTCTGGGAGTACTTCGACGAACAGGGCGTTACTGACCTCGTCCAACACCACGTCGGACACAACATCGGGCTTGGCGGCCACGAACCGCCGTATATCGATCGCGGCTGGGGAGATGCACAGGACGACGACGGAGACGTCGAGATGGCTCCTGGTCACGTGTACACGATTGAGCCCGGATTGTACACTGACACCGCCGGCTACCGCCACTCTGATACGGTTGCGATTACCGAGTCAGGGACCGAGATGCTGACGCACTTCCCGCGAGACTTGGAGTCGAACGTCATCCGGTGAGCTAACCCTCCGAGCTGCCGGAGGCGGTCGGGTACACTGTGGACCGATGTTTTCAAGCGGCTGCTGTCGTACGGTCAACCGTGGCAGTTACGTTCGATCTGTTCGACACGCTCGTCACCGCGACGTACCCGAGTGAGCCCGCGGCGGTGATTGCCGAGGAGCTTCGATCGCTCGGCGTGGCGGTTCCGCCCGACTGGAGTGACGCGTACGTCGAACCGCACATCGACGCACCGGACGGCGCTGAGGTCCCGCTTCCAGCACACGTTTCGGCCGCGCTTGCGAGTCGCGGCGTTGACTTCGAGGACAGCGCCGTTAGACGAGCGGTGATAAACGCGTTCGATCCCGAGGTTGAGACGCGTCCGGGGGCAGTCGCTGCTGTCGACGCCGCCGCCAACAGTGGGCCGGTCGGGATCTGTTCGAACTGTTCGGTCCCTGAACTCGTTTCTCGGACTTTGATCCGATCTGCGCTCGATCGCGCCTCGTTCGACGCAATCGTCACGAGCGTCGCTTGTGGGTGGCGAAAGCCGCATCCAAAGGCCTTCGAAACCGTTGCATCTCGTCTCGGCTGTCCGGTCGAATCGATCACCCACGTCGGCGACAATCCAGCCACCGACGGTGGCATCACCGCCTGCGGTGGTCGCTTCGTGAACGTCACCGAAACGTCGCTTTCAGCGCTCGCCGATCGCTTCGAGGCGTCCGTATGACAGTCCCGGCCTCGCTCCCGACATCGGGAATCGCGTTGTACTCACTGCCGATCGCAATCGCCATCGCTGCCGTTCTCGATCGAACCGTCGCCGAACCGCCCGTGGCGGTCCACCCGATCGCGCTCTTGGGTCGCGTGATCGGGCCGATCGACGATCAGTACCAATCCTCGTTCAGTGTGGGGATACTCGCGGCGATCGTGCTGCCGATCGGCTTTGCTGCCGTCTTTGGGGCCACTACGGCCGTTGTTGGAGCTGTCTCGCCCGTTGGGGCTCCGATCGTCGTCGGAGTGCTCCTGTTTTCGCTGTTCAGCCACCGGATGCTGATCGACACCGCTGCCGAGGTGGTCAGGCTGATCGACGATGATATCGATGCCGCGCGGGTCGAACTCCGTGCGTTAGCCGGACGCGATGCGGAGACACTGTCGGCTGGGGAACTCCGCAGCGCGGCGATCGAAAGCGCCGCCGAAAACCTCGCCGACGGACTCGTCGCGCCGCTCGGTGCGTTCGCTGTCGTCGGATTTGTTGTCCAGTGGTATGCGGTCGGTGCAGTCGGCGCCGTCGGTTCGATCGGCACTGGCCCGATCGCGATCGGAGTGCTCCCACTTTCGGCAGGGATCGCCGCCGCTGCATGGATGAAGGCGGTCAACACCTTGGACTCGATGCTCGGATACCCTGAAAAGCGGGTCGGAACCGCGAGTGCCCGGCTGGATGATGTCGTCATGTGGCTTCCGGCGCGGATCGCTGCGGCGTTCATTTCGCTGGCGGTCCCGAGTCCGGATCCCTTGCTTGCTGGTCGTCGTTGGGCGGATCGGCCGCCCTCGCCGAATTCCGGCTGGCCGATGGCGACGATCGCCGCCGCGCTGCATGTTAAACTCGAAAAGCCGGGCGCGTACGTCCTGAACGATCTGGGTCAGCTCCCGACCCACGACGAGGCCGACCGCGGCGTCAGCCTTGCCTCGCGGGCCGGATGGCTGTTTATCGGCGCGTGTGTGCTCGTCACGGCGATTGGGACGCCGTCGGGGGCGATATAGATGGCTGGGATGGCTGTGTGTGGTGATTGCAGATGATCGGGGCGCTGCGGGCTGCGATCGGCTTTTTCACCCGAATTCCCGTCGAAACAACGGAAGACGACTGGGAGGCATTCCGCCGGCTTCCGGTGACGATTCCGATCGTCGGGACACTCGTCGGCGCGGTCGCGGGGCTCGCGTTTGTCCTGCCGTTGCCGATCAACACCACAGTTGCGGTCTATCTCCTCACGATCTACCTGCTTTCGGGGATCACCCACGCCGACGGACTCGCAGACCTCGGCGACGGCGCCGTTGTCCACGGCGACGCGGACGATCGCCTGGCGGTCATGAGCGATTCCCAACTAGGCGTTGGCGGCACACTCGCACTCGCTGTCATGCTTCTGGTCCTCCTGACTGGCGCGTCCGGCATAAGTGGGGTTGGGACCGGACTGACTGCCTTCCGGCTCGTGCTGGCTGCGGAGGTCGGCGCGAAACTCGCGATGGTCTTTGTGATTTGTTACGGCGAGGCGGCCCACAAGGGATTAGGATCGCAGTTGACTGACGTAAACGGCCCGCGATCGTTCGGGGTGGCCCTGCTGGCGGCGCTGCCGGTCGCGCTGTACCCACCTGCGTTCGCGTCGGGCGCGATCTTTGCGGCTCTCCTGTCGCCGCTGGCGATCGCGCTCGTGCTCCTCTGGTGGGCGAACCGTCAACTCGGCGGCGTCACGGGCGATGTGATCGGCGCGACGAACGAACTCGGCCGGGCGATCGCACTCCACGCCGGGATGCTCGGGTGGGTGTTCCTGTGAGCCTTGAAACAGCGATCGTCCTCTGTGGCGGTCGTGGCACCCGGCTCGGCGCTGACACCGAAAAGCCGCTCGTCGAGGTGTGTGGTCGGCCGATGATCGATCGCGTCTGTGCGGCACTCGCTGCGAGTGAGATTGATCGCATTGTCGCCGCCGTGTCGCCGCACGCCCCCAAGACCGAGAAGTATCTCCGATCGGGGCAATTGTCTGGCGACGTCGAACTCATCGAAACGCCCGGTAACGGCTACGTCGAGGACCTCGGTGTCGTGCTCGATCGCGTTGAGACGCCCGTGGTGACCGTTGCAGCAGACCTGCCGTTGCTTACGGGGTCGATCGTCGATTCAGTTCTCGATTCGATCGAGTCAGAACAGTCGACGACGGTCTGTGTGCCGGTTGCGACGAAGCGATCGCTCGGCGTCAGCGTCGACACGTCGTTTACACCCGAGGACTACGATCGGCCGCTCGCACCCTGCGGTCTCAACGTCGTGGCCGAGTCGGGGGAGGAATTCGTGGTTCGGCGCAATCGGGCGCTGGCGGTGAATGTCAACCGTCCGTGCGATCTGCAGATCGCAAATGTCTGGTGTCAAGACTGATCGTGGATGTCATTGTCTGTTGAGTCAGTATTCAGCGGTACACCCAGCACTCGATCGAGTTCATCGATACGATTGACGAACTGGTCTATACCGCTCGTTGTCGTGAAGGAGACAGATGTGCTCCGAACTTAGAGTTTGAACTATAATAGTTTGAACTATAATTGCTTAGTTCCTAATATGAATGCCAATTCTCCGTCGTCGTTCAGTATCTCGATAGCAGCTGGAGAATGAGTTTCGAAAAGAGCGCTGGGCGTCCTCAATTAGCGGAGTTCACGATACGGCGAACAGACAAAACAGAAGTTTCGATCGAAATTTCTCTGCGACTGTTCAGCCGAGGAGGTACTGCGCCTTCGGGAAGCGCTCGACCAGCGGTTGGCCGCCGATATCGAGTTGTTCGATGTATTTGTCCGCGCCGAGGATCCGACCCGCGCCGAACGCCGCGACCGCCAGGAAGACGATCGCGTAGATGAGCGTCGAGTCGAACAGCGCGAGCCAGTCACCGCTCCACCCACCGAGGTAGAACAGCATCATCTGCATCGCACCACCGAGTGCAGCCAGGCGGACGAAGCCACCAACGATCAGCGCGATACCGATCATGAGCTGGGTTGCTGGGACCATCACGTTGACGACTTCCATCAACGCTGGGCTGGACGCCATCGCAGCGAACAGGCCGCTGACGGGGCTAGCTGGATCGACGTTCGCGAGGTAGCCCGCGGCGTCGAAGGGCCACTCAGAGACCTTTCCAAGTCCGGCGAACAGGATCATGCCGCCGATGACGAACCGCAGTGCGACGACAAACCACGCTGACAGAGCGTGGGGCGTTCCTTCGAGCGTGATTCCACCGAAGCGGCTTTCAAGTTGGTTGCGAGTTTGTGTGGACATCATCTGTCACCTCTTACAGGTACAGATTCGACTGGATACCCGATATAAACCCGAGCCGATTCTCACCGAGTGCATAGTTCACGGTCTTTCCCCCGTATACGCTGGTCTTTTTTATGTCTCTACGTGTGGGTGATGCACCTCAGACGCCAGCCAGCCCGGAACGGTGAAACAGCGTTCCCGCGTAAGTAAGCATGTACTCACATGGACGATCGAGATCGCACCCAACCCCGATCGCCGCCAATCAATCGACGAGCGCTACTCAAGGCAACCACGACAGCCGCCACGCTGTCGATCGCCGGCTGTGTGCGATCGCCCACGGGCACGCCCGATGAGGCGGATGGTAACGGGACGGGCGAGACGAACGGGACGGACGACGGTGACGAGCACGCGTACGCTACTGAGACAGTCGTCGATGGTCTTGAAAATCCGTGGTCGATCGCCTTCCTCCCGGACGAATCGCGGTTTCTCGTCACCGAGCGGTCGGGTCGGCTGCTCGCTGTCGATCGCGAGGATGGGACAATCGAAGCGATTGACGGGGTGCCGGACGTCTATGCGGCCGGGCAGGGCGGACTGTTGGACGTCGAGGTCCACCCCTCATTTCCCGACGAACCGTGGGTGTATCTCACCTACGCCGATCGAAACGAGGCAGGGGACACGGCGACACACCTCTGTCGCGGTCGGCTCGGTCGCGACTCCTGGGAACTCGGGGAGGTGTCAGTGCTCCACGTCGCCGAACCGTTCGTTGACTCGACGGCCCACTACGGCTCGCGGATCGCCTTCGGGACCGACGAGCAGTTGTACATGACCACTGGCGACAGGCAGTTCAAAAACTTCGGGCCCGATCACGTCTCACAGGACCTGACGAACGAACTCGGCGCGACGCTTCGGCTTGAACCCGATGGATCGATCCCCGATGACAACCCGTTCGTCGATGATTCTGACGCACGCGATTCGATCTACAGCTACGGCCACCGTAACGCCCAGGGGATGGCGGTCCACCCGGAAACCGGCGACCTCTGGCAGAGCGAACACGGCGAGAACGACGGCGATTCGATCCGGATCATCGAACGCGGCGGGAACTACGGTTGGCCGATCGCGACGTATGCCTGTGCGTACGGCTCCGGCGAGCCGATCGGCGTTGACCCACACGAACGGGACGACATCGTCGACCCGGTGTACTACTGGCCCTGTGGATCGGGGGGCTTTCCGCCCGCCGGCATGACGTTTTACGACGGCGAGGCGTTCCCCGAGTGGCAGGGCGATCTGTTCGTGGGGAACCTCGCAGGCCAGGAACTGGGACACTTCGCCGTGGAGGGCCGATCGGTCACGCCACTTGACCCAATCTTGACCGATCGCGGCTGGCGGGTCCGAGCAGTTGAAGTCGATCCTGACACGGGACACCTGTACGTGGCTGTCGACGACGCCGACGCGCCGATCGTCCGGCTCATTCCAGAGTAAGCGCGCAACTGGAGGATTAAGTGCGTCCAGCGCCGACGAACGCCAATGGACTCCGAGGCGATCGACACCGTCAGCCGTGTCGTCCACGGCGGCGACACAGATCCCGACGTGCTCGATTTTAGCGCGAACACGAATCCGGTCTCGCCGGCGGGTACACGGAATGTCTACGAGGCAGCATTCGATCGCGCCCGCCGATATCCCGACCCTGACTACCCGGCCTTCCGGACCGCTGCGGCGACGTATCTCGACTGGGAACGATCGACGGTCGGAGCCGGAGCTGCCGGTAACTCGACAGATCACGGTGATACACCTTCGCCGACGATCGTCCCCACCGCTGGCGGGCTGGTCGGGATCCGACTCGTCCTCGAGTGTGTGCTCTCGGCGGGTGATTCGGCGATCGTTCCGACACCGAGCTTCAGCGAATACGCTCGAGAGGTCCGCTTGCAGGGAGCGACCCCAGTGTTCGTCGACTACGATCGCGTGCTCGACACCGACCCGGCGGAACACGCGCTGGCGATCGTTTGCAACCCGAACAACCCGACCGGCGAGACGTCCGATCGTGATCGGCTCGAACAGTTCGCGGCGCGCTGTACGGCCGCCGACACGACGCTGCTCGTCGATGAAGCGTTTCTCGACTTTACCCGCGAGCCGTCCATGGCCGACCGACCGGGCGTGGTGGTTGCCCGATCACTCACCAAGATCTTCGGACTTCCCGGACTCCGGGCGGGGTTTCTTGCGACAACCGACTCATTGGCTGAGCGTCTCGTGACTGCCCAGCCCACGTGGGGGCTCTCGGCGCCTGCGGCCGCAGTCGGTGAGCACTGTCTCGGGCAGACTGCGTTCGTCGAGGAAACGATCGACCGGGTCGAACGCGAGCGCAAGCGACTGGCCGATCGGCTCGCCGATCGCTTCGAGGTATCACCGTCGAATGCGCCGTTTCTGCTATTAGAGGTGCTTGACGAGCCGGTCGATCGCATCATCGATCGCGCGCGTGAACACGGTGTGGCGATCCGCGACGCGCGATCGTTCCGTGGGCTTAATTCGCACGTCAGGGTCGCGGTAAAACGTCGATCAGCGAACGATCGGCTGCTGGAGGCCCTGGATGTCTGAGGCGATCCTCGAACTGACGATCCGCGAGGGCGTCTTACAGGCCCGCCGGCCAGAAACGGAGTGGCTTTCGACGGGGTTCGACGGCGGTCGAACGCGTGCAAACGCGGCGTACAACATCTCGGTTCCGGACGGCTGGGGACGGACTGATCTCTGTCAGTACGTCGATCGCCGCCGCACGACAGCGGATTTCGATGACCCTGGCCCGGCACTCTTGACTGGAGTCGACCTCATTCACGCCCGGCGCGCTCGTCTCGACGGCGTGGAAGCGATCGTCACCGCTGGCATCTCAAACCCTGCAACGCTGCCGATGTCTGTTGCTGATTCGGACGCACAATCGACGGCGTCTGATCGCCCATCGTGTCCCGATCGACCGTCGGAATACAGGCCCGGAACAGTAAACGTCATCTTGACAACGACGGCATCACTGCCGCCTGGCGCGCTCGCAAACCTCGTCTCGGTTGTCACGGAGGCCAAGACGGCGACGCTACTCGCCCTGACGGGGTTTACCGGGACGACGAGCGATGCGATCGTCGTCGGCTGTGATCCAAACGGCCACGCGTGCGAATTTTCTGGGTCGGCGACTGACGTCGGTGCCGCCGCTCGCGCGTGCGTGCGAGATGCACTTCGTGCGTCGCTCCGATCGCGATACGCCGACGAGTCGATCCCAGAATCTGTCGATACAGCCGAGTACGGCGTCGAAACGACGGCTCGTGCCGCTGTCGATTCGATCGATCGGTGAGTCTCGAGGCCACCGACACACCGCACCAGACAGCACAACACACTAATCGATCGCCTCCCTCACTGCGAGCATGACCGATCCAGCCGAGGTACGGAAAAATACGCCCGGACGCGGTGTCACGCCAACCGCCTACGAGATCTCCCCGGATGCACCCGAGGAGTTCGGACTCGTGCAGGTGTGGTGGGGCGATGGGAAAGGTAAGACAACCGCGGCGATGGGAATGGGATTTCGTGCGGCGGGTCACGGCTATCGCGTCCACATGCTGCAGTTCATGAAAGGCGGCGCAGACAGCGTCGAGGCGGTCCGTGGCGAGTACAACGCGATCGCAGCCATGCCCGGATTTAGCTACGAGAACACCGGCCACTACGGCTGGCACGGGCTCGAAGACGGCAGCGACGACGATTCCCACCAGGCCAACGCCAAAGCGGCCCTCGAACGGACGTTCGATCTCCTCGACGCGAGTGCCGACGCGGACCTCTCTGGACCGATCGACCTCGACGCGCCACCGGAGGACGGGGTCCACATGCTCATCCTCGATGAAATCCTCTACGCGGCCGATCAGGGATTGATCGACGACTCGGACGTCCTCGAGGTTATTGATCGCGCGCCCGATCGCCTCGAACTCGTCCTCACTGGTAGTCACACGGCACCCGAGTACGTCTACGACGCCGCGGATCTCGTCACCGAGGTCACGAAACGCAAACACCCGATCGACGCCGGCCAGCGCGCTCGCCGCGGCACCGAGTACTGAGCGGCGATGGCGCCGGATTCAGCCCGGACGATCCTCGTCGCCGGTACTGCGAGCCACGTCGGGAAAAGCACCGTCGCCGCGGGCCTGTGCCGGCTACTCGCCGATCGCGGCGTGTCGGTCGCGCCGTACAAGGCCCAGAATATGAGCAACAACGCTCGTGCGGTCCCACGGCCCACCGACGACGGACCCGCCTACGGCGAGATCGGCGTCTCCCAGTACGTCCAGGCGCGGGCCGCTCGCGTCCCACCGACGACTGACATGAATCCCGTGCTGTTGAAACCGCGCGGCGATGGCGAGTCCCAGTTGGTGATTGACGGCGTCGGCGTGGGTCACTTCGAGGCTGGGTCGTACTACGAAAACGGATGGAAAAAGGCCCGCGAGGCAGCGATCGCCGCCCACGCTCGCCTCGCTGATCGGCATGACGTGATTGTCGCCGAGGGCGCGGGATCGATCGCCGAAATCAACCTCCAGCACCGCGATCTCGCGAACATCGAAACCGCTCGGTTCGCCGACGCCGACATCCTGATCGTTGCGGACATCGAACGCGGCGGCGTCTTCGCGTCGCTCGTGGGAACGCTCGAGTTGATGCCAGATGACCTCCGCGATCGCGTCTGCGGTGCGCTCATCACCAAGTTCCGCGGCGACACGTCTCTGCTCGATCCCGGTCTCGACGCCTTCGAGGAGCGGACGGGCGTCCCCGTTCTCGGCGTGCTTCCGTACGACGATCCTGGGCTCCCCGAAGAAGACAGCGTCTCGCTGCCCGCAGCGGACGATCGCGCGATCGTCGGCAACGACGAGGTTCCGTCGGAACAGACTGTAACTGTTGCCGTCCCGCGATTCCCCCGGGCATCCAACGTCACCGATCTCGAACCGCTTGCGATGGTTCCCGGTGTCCGCGTGGCGTACGTCCCGCTCTCAGCAGACCTGTCGGACGCTGACGCGATCGTCTTGCCGGGCACGAAGAATACTGTCAACGACCTTCTTGCGCTCGTCGAATCCGGGCTGGCGGATCGGATCCGCCAGTTCGACGGACCGATCGTCGGGATCTGCGGCGGCTACCAGATGCTCGGCGAGTGCCTGGAGAACGTCACCGCGGAGGCAACCACCGAAACGACGATCGACGACGAGACTGTTACTGGTATCGGGCTGCTTCCCGTTCGGACCGTGTTTTCGACTGACAAACGCGTTCGCCCGGTCGAGCTGTCGGTCGACGGCTCGGGACCGATCTCGGGCGTAACGGGTACCGCCTCGGGCTATGAGATCCACACCGGCGAGACGACACTGGTCGACGACGCCGAGAGTGAGGCTTCCCCCGCGGCGCTGCCGTTCGCCCGCAACGGTACCCGATCGGCGGCGCTCGGGTATCGACACGGCCCGGTTCTCGGAACGTACCTCCATGGGTTGTTCGAAAACGAGGGCGTCAGAGAGGCGTTTGTCGATGCGGTCTACGCGTCAGCCGGTCGAGCCCGCCCCGAGACGGACCGTTCAGGTGGTTCTGGGGACACTGGGGACGCCGCACACGATCCGTATGCCGCCGCGGCAGCGCTGATCCGCGAGCACGTTGATCTCAGCGCGATCGACGTCGACAGCATGCCGCGATCGGTGACGTGATAGCGCAATCGGTGACGTGATACCGCGATCTGTGACTTAATACTGCGATCGGTGACGTGATACCGCGATCTGTGACTTAATACTGCGATCGGTGACGTGGTACCGCGATCTGTGACTTAATACTGCGATCGGTGACGTGGTACCGCGATCAGTGGCGTGATCTCGTTATCAATAATGCGACAGTAAGGAACACCGCGATCGCCGACACAACAGATTAAGTCCACTCGTATGCTACGACAGACACATGCGTCGATCGATCGTCGTGGTTCTCGCGCTGTGTTCGATCGCGTTCTTGCTCGTTGGCGGCCCCTCGCTGTTGTTTTCGCCGTCGACAAACGAACTGGTCCCCGAACAACCCGACGCTGAACCGGAACTCATTCATCCGACAGGCGGCGAGAGCGGGTTTTGGCCGTTTTTGAACTCGAAGCAATCTTTCGAGGGCCGAAGTCCAATCAACGTCGTCGTCGTTGGCGACACCGACACGGTACTCTCACTGTTGACACAGGCACGCGACGCCGATTGGACCGAAAGCGACGAGGATGAACTCGAAGCCGATCCGGAGACGCATGCGCTTCTCAACGGCACAAATGATAGCGTCGACGAGGGGATCTCGATCGGCTCGACCGAAATTACGTGGTCTCGTACCTCTGGGGCGACCAGGTACGCGTACGTCGATCCCGGTGATGGCTCCGGCGGCCGGTGGATCACCGAAACCGCTCAGGTCCACGACGGGACGTACTACGGCTACCGCTACCACATCCGGCTGTACGAGAACCCGAACCCGGACGATCCGTGGGTCGCGATGCAAACCCACAGTGAACACTTCGACTGGTTCACTCTCAGACACCGCGTGGACGGCTCACAGGAAGCGCAGGTCCGCGTGGAGTCTGACCTGATGGGACTGCAAGGGATCGATCCGAGGACAGACGTGAGCCGGACCTACCTCGGCAATCAAAACGGCTCAGATGCCGACGGCTGGGCCACCTTTGTTGATCTGCTCGGAACGATCACGACCGGCATCCTTCTCGGATTCTCCGTCGTCGTCGGCTCAGTAGGTCGGCTCCGCGATCGGCTTACCGCACACCTCACTGCGGCCGACCGTCGTCGGCTCGCCGTGGCCGCCGATCGCATCGAACTCGAACACCTGCTGTTGGCTGGATTCATCCCCGCGTTGCTTTTGAGCGTCCGGTTCGGTGGAATCGCGCTCGAACAGTACACCGGGATCTCGATGCACGGAATCGCGGCACTCCTGTACCCGTTCATTGCGATCGGCCTCCCGGTTGGGACGTACCTGATCGCCGCCGGGCTCGAACGCCGGCTGGACGCCGCTGTCGTTGCTGGCGGCGCGTTCGCGGTCGGGCTGTGGCTCGATTACGGGTACCTCGGGATTGAATCGCTGCCGGTCGACGTCGTCGTTCACCGAATGCTCGTCGTCGTTGCGATCGGGCTCTTTGCGGCCGGTGCGGCCCGTCGAGCGGCCCGAGCCACACGGCTGAACGGGCTCTCTGTCGCTGGCGTGGTCCTGTGGGCGATCCTCCTCGCTGGAACGCTGTTTGGGCTGTTGTGAGCGGCTAGGTTCTTGGCATGTCGTCTGAGCCGACCCCAACCTCTGCGGGGACCGGATCGGCCGTCGAATTCGTCGATCGCCGGTAGATGTGTTCGAGGTCCTCCATTGTCCGCCTGACGTCGAAGCGATCGACCGCTGCTCGGGTGTCGCGATCGGTCTGCAGGACGGTTTCGATCGTCTCGACCATTGCGTCGACGTCGCCGTGAGCGAACCGCTTGCCGTTGCCGGCCTGGATCGTCCGATCGAACGGGGGCGTGTCGGCGGCGACGACCGGCGTCCCACAGGCGTTGGCTTCCAGCGTCGACAGCCCGAGTGTATCGCCTTTTGAGGCGGTGACGAACGCGTCGAGCGACGAGTAGAAGATCGGCAACTCCTCACGCGGCAGAAAGCCACGAACCTCGACGTTCTCCGGTGCCTCTCGTTCGAGCCTGTCGCGCTGGGGGCCGTCGCCGACAATGACAAAGTCGTATTCAGGGAGCGCGCGCGCCGCTTTGAGAATCTCTGCGACGTGTTTTTCCATGCTCAGCCGGCCGCTGTAGCCGATCACCGTCCGATTACGGTACCACCGCTCTGTGGTCGGCTTGAAAAAGTCCATATCGATCCCGACCGGCAACGGGATGTGTTCGACGCGTCGGCCGATCCGCTCGGTCGAGGCAGTCACGACGTCGAAGCTCCGGAGGTAGACGTTCTCGAGGGGAACGTAGAGCCGCCCGATCGCCTCGGCGATCGATTCGACGCCGACGCTCTGATGCAGGTACGCCTCGATCGGTGTGTGGTGGGTGTAGATCGCCGGGAGGTCGTGTTTCTGTGCGTAGTACCGTCCGAGCAGGCTCGCGGGCGCCGGCCCGTGACAGTGGACGATATCTAGCTCAGGCAGCGATGATGGCGGCTTGAACGTTGGCACACGGTACCCCGGGTAGAAGGGATTTGGGAGCGATCGGATCGGAATCTCCCGCTCTCCTGGCTCGTAGTCACCATCGGGATAGATGATGTACACTTCGTGGCCGCGCGCTTCGAGTTTTTCACGCCACAGCTTGATCGTGTACGTGACGCCATCGATCCCCGGGAAGTAACTATCAGTAAAAAATCCAATTCTCATGCGAGTTTGGTGTGTTGATCGGCGATTGGTTGTGCGTGCGATTCGACGATCGTGTCATACAGCGACCGATACTGGTCGGCGATCGACGCCAGTGTGAACCCCTCCGCTCTCGCTGCGGCGGCTGTCCCAAGTCGATCACGGAACTCGGGGTCGGTGAGGTGTTCGATTGCCGTCTCAAACGCTTGTACACCGCCGTCGACCTTCAGGCAGTCCTCGCCGTCAGCGAGCCACGAGAATGTCTCAATGTCACGGACAACGACCGGGTGGCCCGTGAGCATCGCCTCCAACAGGGCGATCCCTTCGTTTTCTTCGTGAGTTGGGAAACAGAAGATGTCGCCGGCAGCGTACGCGCCCCGGATATCCTCGATGTAGCCGGTGAACGTGCAGTTCTCGGGCGCGTTGTCGATGAGCCGTTTCGTCTCTCTGCCTTTCAGGGCTCGATCGATCGGGCCGAACCACGCGAAGTCGATTGTCGGCATCTGGCGGGCCAGTTTGACAAACGTCTCCAATCCCTTGCGTTTCATCACGTGGCCGACGATGAACACCGTCGGCGGGTCGAGGTCGTATCGATCGCGGTAGGTCGCCTCAAGCGCTTCAAACCCATCGACCTTCTCGGGATCGACCCCGTTCGAAATCACCGTTGTTGGGGTATCCGTGTAGGATTCGATCAAGTCTCGGTTGTACTCAGAGGGACACACGAGGACGTCTGCAAGCCCGTAGGCTCGTTCGAGGTACGGCCGCAACGGTCGCGAGAGCGCGTTTGTGAACCGAAAGCTGTCGCCGAAATCCTCGGCGGTGACGTGGGTGTGGGCGATCACTGGAATTCCGCGCTTTCGAGCCCGTCGGGCGTACCAGACCGATCGCGGCCCGACAAGGTTACACTCGAAGATGTCTGCGTCGAGGGTTGGCTCGGTCGTGTACTCGATTCCGAGCCGATCGAGGAGTTTCCGTTGGTGGATGACCGACTCGCGGATTCCGCCGGTCACGTGCTCTTCGAACTCGAAGTAGTGTGCTACCTTCATGTTCGGTTATCCGTCTCAACGGTTTCACTGGGCGACCTCGAGCCACGGGACCTCGACGAGTGGCGGGATGTGCGTCTCGATGTGGTGCTCCCAGACGCCCTGTTCGCCGAACGCCTCGCCGTGGTCGGCGGTCACGACGACGCGACCGTCGAGGCGCTCGACGAGGTCGGCGATCGATTCGAGCGCGATGCGGAGATTCTCCTCGTAGAGTGCCAGCGCCGCCTCGCGCGTTCCGTTTTTCAGCACGTCCGCCGGATCGAGTTCGAGCCACAGCCCGGCCTTTTGAGCGAGCGTGCTGTTGTCGAGGCGCCCCTCGATCTTCGGGCGGATCGTGTCGGCGAGCCCCGACAGCGCGCTACCGCCGCCTTCGTCGGCGTCTTCTTGCTGTTTGATTCCTTTTTGAATCTGGGTGAGCTTTCCACCCTTCTCGCGGGCAAGGTACGGCGCATGTGGCTGCATGTAGTGTAAGACTGTTCTGTCGGCGCGATCGATCGCCGCCGTGTTGGCGTCAAATGCCTCGATCATGCTCGCAGGCGGGACGGTCCCGAGGTCGTCGTCCCATCCGGACTTCCACACGTCGAACACTGTCGAGATGTGCTCGCTTGCAGCCCACTCATAGTCACAGCTCGCCCCCCACTTCAGCTCGTTGAGCGGGATTCCGAGGCTGTTGATGAACGGATTGGCCGAAAAGTACGCGATATCGTGCTCGCCGGTGAACGTTCGGAATGCCCACTCGGGTGTTGAGGACCCAACGCTGCGACGCTTTTCGAGGGTTCCGTCGAGGTACTCGGCGTACACCTCTGCAAATGTGTCAAATCGACACGCGTCTAGGACGATGCAGTAATCCCACTCCGACTCCAGGAATCGCTGGTCCTCCATCTACATGAACGTCACTTGGCGAGCACGTATTTTTGTCGGTCCTCGACGAAGCTGCGTATCGGGTGTTTCAAGTCGATACCCTCCCCGATATCCGGTATGGCAGAGAGGCGCGGCTGGGCCACTCTTCTCAGCGCGATCGGGGCGATCTCAATTCTCGCTGCGCTCTTTGTGATTGTGGGGCCACAACGTGTGGTCGACGCGCTGGTTTCGGCGGACTCGCGGCTGGTCGGGGTTACGATCGCCTTCTCGCTTGGGTGGCTCTTCGCGTGGAGTCTCATGCTCCGGACAGTGCTCTCGACGCTCGACGTTACCCTGTCTATCCCGAAGGCGACCCTCGTCTATGCGGGGGCCGTATTTTCGAACAACGTCACCCCGTTTGGGCAGGCCGGGGGTGAACCGATCGCTGCGCTCCTCATCTCGAAGGTCTCGGGATCGCGGTACGAAACTGGACTCGCCGGAATCGCGACTGTCGACGTGCTCAACGTGCTCCCGTCAGTGTCGCTCATTGCTGTCGGCGTCAGCTACCACGCGACGACCACCGCGCTCAGCGATCGGGTCGAAGCAGCCGTCGGATCCGCCGCCGCGCTCATCGTTGCGGTCATCCTGATTCTTTGGATCCTGTGGCGCTATCAGGCGGTTGTTCTCACCCGTGTGCCTTCTGCTATCGGGTGGGTTGCCCGGCGACTGTCGCGACTTGGGATTGACCCCGCGGCGATCGAACTGGCAATCGCCGATCGGCTGTCAGGATTCGCCGATCGGATCGAAGTGCTCAGCGAAAATCAAGCCGTGCTCGTGGGTGTCCTCGGCTTCTCTCTCATCGGGTGGCTCTGTCAGGCCGCTGCGTTGGGGGCTGCCTTTGCGGCGATCGGCCAGCCAATTCCGCTGTACGTTCCACTCTTCGTTGTGCCGCTTTCGTACCTTGCGGGCGCCGCGCCGCTGCCCGGCGGCCTCGGGGGCATCGAAGCCGCACTCGTTGCGCTGCTTGTGCCGACGACCGGCGTCGCAGTCGCGTCGATCACCGCGGCCGTCCTCGTGTTTCGCGGCGGGATGTTCTGGCTGCCGACGGCGATCGGTGGGGTTTCTGCGTCGGTGTTAGGGGTGCGGGTCGCCGGCCGATCGTGAGGCCCTCACGGTCGGCTGAGATCGAATAATTCACCCTAGATACCGCCGTCATCCGCCATCGCACCCTTTATATTATCACACTGAACAACAACGAGTAATGACCAATCCGTGGGAGCAGTGGGATCATATTCTCAAGATCGATCCCGACAAGGAGCTGCTGGCTGGTGAGACGTTCGAGGACGTCTGTCAAACTGGCACAGACGCGATCGAGATCGGCGGCACCCTTGGGATGACCGAAGAAAAGATGCAGCGGGTGATCGACGCGTGTGCGGCCTACGACGTGCCGCTGTATCAAGAGCCTTCGAACCCGGCTGTCGTCATCGACTCGCCGGCGCTCGATGGCTACCTCATTCCCACGGTATTCAATTCGACAGATCCATTCTGGATCGTCGGCGCACACAAAGAGTGGGTTCGCATCGAGAACGGCCTCGATTGGGACCGGACCACGACAGAAGCGTACATCGTGATGAATCCTGACGCTTCGGTCGCCGAGTACACCGAGGCTGACTGCGATCAATCACCCGAAGATGTCGCCTCCTATGCTCGCGTCGCCGAAAAGATGTTCGGCCAGGAAATCGTCTACATCGAGTACTCTGGAACGTTTGGCGACCCGGAGATCGTCGCTGCTGCACAGGATGGGCTCGACGACGCAACGCTGTTTTACGGCGGTGGGATCGGCGACTACGAGGCAGCCTACGAGATGGGCCAGCACGCGGACGTAATCGTCGTCGGCGACCTGCTCCACGACGAAGGCTGTGCGGCGGTCGCCCAGACTGTCGACGGTGCCAAGGACGCCCACGCGACCTCGCCGTCGACTGAGTGAGGACACCAGGACACGTTTCCCCCCGATCGGATCGAAACGGGGTCTTTTATGCGTATCCCACAGCAACCAATTGGTATGCGAAACCGAACGTATACTGAAGACGCAGCGCCGGGTGAGGACGTCACCGTCGCCGGGTGGGTCCACGAGATCCGTGACCTCGGCGGGATCGCCTTTCTCATTCTCCGCGACCGAACGGGCAAAATCCAGGTCAAATTCGAAAAAGACGAGATGGACGACGCGCTCGTCGAAACTGGTCTCGGTGTCTCCCGGGAATCTGTTATCTCAGTGACTGGCGCAGTTGACGAGGAGCCGCGCGCGCCGACAGGTGTTGAGATCACACCGACGGCAGTTGAGGTCGTTGCTGAAGCCGACACCGAACTCCCGCTTGACCCCTCCGGGAAGGTCGACGCAGAGCTGTCGACGCGGCTCAACAACCGGACGCTCGATCTCCGCAAACCGGAAGTGAAGGCGATCTTCGAGATTCGCTCTGAGATTCAGCGCGCGGCACGCGAGACGTTCCGCGCACACGATTGCACGGAGATCAACACCCCGAAAATCGTCGCGACCGGTACGGAGGGCGGCACGGAGCTGTTCCCGATCACCTACTTCGGCGAGGAGGCGTTCATGAACCAGAGCCCACAGCTTTTCAAACAGCTCATTGCGGGCTCGGGTATCGAGCGCGTCTTCGAAATCGGGCCAATCTTCCGCGCAGAGGAACACAACACGCCGCGACACCTCAACGAGGCAACCTCGATCGACTTCGAGGGCGCCTTCTGTGATCACACCGAGGCGATGGACGTCGCTGAGGCGATCGTCAAGTCCGTCTACGAAGCGGTTGCGGAAAACTGCGAGCCACAGCTCGAGGCGCTCGGTATTGCCGACGAGTTTGAGGTCCCCGAGGGTGACTTCCCGCGGCTCACCTACGAGGAGGCGATCGAACGGATCAACGCCACGGGCGCACTCGACAAACAGCTCGTCTGGGGTGACGATCTCCCGACAGAGGGTGAACACGCCCTTGGCGAGGACGTCGGCGAGCACTACTTCATCACTGACTGGCCTTCGGACATCAAACCGTTCTACATCATGGACTACGAGGACGACGAGTCGCTGTCGACCGGCTTCGATCTGATGCACCCACGGATGGAACTCGTCTCGGGTGGCCAGCGCGAACACCGCTACGAACACCTGATCGAGGGATTCGAACAGCAGGGCCTCGATCCCGACGCGTTCGAGTACTACACCAAGATGTTCAAATACGGGATGCCGCCACACGCCGGCTTCGGACTCGGCGGCGAGCGGCTCGTCATGACAGTCCTCGGCTTAGAGAACATCCGTGAAGCCGTGTTGTTCCCCCGCGATCGACAGCGGCTTTCACCGTAGCGTCAGTCTCAATACGTCGATTCACGCACTCGCAGCGAATCGGACGATCCAAACGCGTCACTCGCAGCGAATCGGACGATCCAAACGCGTCACTCGCAGCGAATCGGACGATCCAAACGCGTCACTCGCAGCGAATCGGACGATCCAAACGCGTCACTCGCAGCGAATCGCGACGATCCGAACGCGTCACTCGCCGAGATACGCGCTGATCAGCTTTTTTTCCGCAGCCCGGAGGTGCTGGTGGAACGTCTGTCTTGAGATATCCATGGTTTTGGCGACCTCACTTCCGTCGACCGGTCGGGGCCACTCGAAGTAGCCGTTGAAGTACGCCTTCTCGATTGCCGTCCGCTGTCTGCCGGTGAGTTCTGTATCTAGCTGTGCGCTGAACTCTTGTTGTGGCTTGCGGCGGCGATCGCGCTCGCGCTGGGAAACGAGTCGAACCGTCTCGTACATCGATTCGAGCTGTTCAAAAAGCGACCTGATGTCTTGTTCGGCCGGAGATTCGACGACAATCTCTGCGCACTCTGGGGTCGCCGCCGCGTCGACGACCGACGCGCCGTACTGTGAGAGTTCGACGAACGGAGAGAGCGCCGACGCCGTCACCGAGAACGCAACCGACGTGTCGGATTCGGTGATCACCCGCACAGACTCGACGGATTCACACTCGGTGAGACTGTCGATTTCGTGGTCGATCGCCCCGCTCGCCTGGAGGTACAGTTCGTACCCCGACCCGTCTCGTCCGCCGGTGATTCCCGTATACTCGATATCTGCCTCCAGCCGGGCTGCAATGTCTGCGAGCACAAACGACGGATCGGCGATCTCAAAGCGTGTCTCGTGAACCCGCTTGGTGGTTTGCATCCGCACCGTTTCGATCACGTGGAGCCCGGTTGCGATGGTATTGCCGATCGATTCAAACAGCTCTTTTTCGCGATCATCGAGTATGTCCGCGTCATTGGCGTATACACAAAACAGCCCGTAGCGCTTTGGTGAGTACCGCAGTGGGACGACGAGCAGCGCCTCCGAATCGTCGGCTTCGGGAACGAGACGCGGGTCTCCTACAGCCGAGAGATCGATTGAGCGCACCCCTCCGTCGACATCGCTTTCGACGAGTTCTCTGGGCACTGACTCAAGTCCGATGGACTCTGATTGGACCGACGAGATCCCGTCAGCGGTTCGAATCGTCAGCGTCGAATCATCCTCATCAACGGTGCCAAACCAGCTGGCGATGTAGCCGTCGGTTTCGGCGATAACCTCACAGATCCGCGCCTCGATCGCTCGACGATCGGTTTCGGTGACGAGTATCTGCGTGATGGTGTACAAGAGCCCGCTCACTCGTGAGAGGATCCGTTCGAGCACCGCAACTTCGTGGGCAAGATCTGTACGACGCTGTTCGGCAAGTTCCTCTGTCGCGTGGAGATGTGTGACGTCGTTTTGGAATCCAACGTAGTGACGGACCTCTCCGGTGTCGTCGCGGACGGGAGCGACGGTCAATTCGTTCCAGAACGGGCTTCCATCAGCGGTGTAGTTTTTGATCCGCGTCGTAATCGGCTCGTTATTTTCGATCGCCTCGCGGATCTCACCGACTGTTTCCGGATCGGTTTCTGCTCCCTGCAAGAGTCGAGGATTCTCTCCGAGTACCTCTGAGCGCTCGTAGCCACAGATCTCCTTCCACGCGTCGTTGACATATATGAGTGGATTATCCGGTTTGGACGGATCGGTGAGGCTGATTCCAACGGGCGCGTGGTTGATCGCCCGAAACAGCTGGTCGTCGCTTAGCTCACCTGCTCTCGAAGCTCCGTCATCTATCACCGTCGAACCACGCGTAGACGAACGCGATGACTCCGAGCGCTCTTTCGAGTCCGTTTGGACCGGTGGCTCTGCTGTCTCGATTTTTGCAACGAGGCGTTCGATCGCGTCCGCACCATCTGCGTGCACAAGCGCTGCGGACCGCTCACTGGCACTTGCGCTCACAGAGTCAGTCGATTCCGGGGTGAACGACACCACAGGCAGCCCTGGACAGTGTTCTGTGAGCACGTTCTGGAGCGTTTCGAGTTCGTCGCCGAGTTCACTGCTAACGACGACGCGATCGATCGAGTCCGACAGTGCGATTGCAACCGCCTCCGTCGACGTTTCTGCAGTTGTGACCCGATGTCCACGGCCAGCTATCGTAGCGGCGATCTGATCGTTCCATTCCGGCACGATAGTGAGTACGTGAAGCTCCGGCACATACCCCTCTACGCACTATATACCTATCAGTATTCCTCTCATTCTTTTAAAAATAGGTCAGTCGCCCGCACAGTGCGAGCGAGATGAGATCAGTTGATCGGACTGTTCAGTCGTCCGATGGGACGACCTTCGAGAGGCTGGAACCGTAATCGGATCCGGCGGTGACCTCGTCTGGCTCTTTCGCGACGTACGTCACGATCAGCAGGGTCACTCCGTACTTGGCGATCACGTCGAGAAGGCTGTACCCCCACGAGGTGATACCGGTGTTCAGCACTGCGATTCCCTCAACGCCGAGGAACCAAAGCAGTGGGTAGCCGAACCAGGTGATGACGGTCAGGATCTTCAGCGTGTTGAAGATGTCTGTCGTTCCCGTGGCCTGTGCATCTGCGGGCCACTCGACCAGCAGGATGTAGATGATGACGAGGAAGAAGATCGAACTCAGCACGAACCACCACCAGCGCATGACGACAGACGAGGTGGTGAGTGCTGCGGCAAGCCCCGTAACACACATCGCGATCGTGAACGCGACTGATGTCGAGATCTTTGTGAGGTTAGAGCCCGCAAGTAGCCCCAGTGCGATCAGGATGAACGGTGTCGAGAACGCCCACGTGAGATACCGTCCCCACATGGTGAATACCTCTTCGCCGGCTAATGCGTGTCCAGCGGGCATTTGGAGGAAGCTCGCGGTCAGTCCCGATGCAAGCCCCGTGTAGCTCGAAATCGAGACGACCGAAATGAGCATCGTCGAAATGACGATGAGCTTTGCCCGCGGATCAGTCACATTTCTCGCGAGATACGCGATCGCGACGATCGTCAACCCCGCGAGCGCGATGTTCACGACGAAGGAACTCGCCAACAGCGAGTCACTCAGAATGTATTCGAACACCTCGGTTTGTGTCCGTGAAGACTGTAGTAATCCGCCCTGTGCACCCAACAATAACGCACTGGCCGATGTCATAAATTGCATCCTCTACTATGACGGGTAATATAATTAACTACAAGCCATACCAGTAAGGTAATTCAGCTCTTTGAGCAGCCGTCGTAAACAACAAGCCAATTTCGAGCAGTCAAAAAGAAGGGTTCATTGCGGTGTCGCTGTTCGAACCGAACATATGGACGGCAGCGACGATCCGGCGCCAACCGTATTCGTCCCCGGTCACATCACGGCATTTTTCAGCCCGCAGCCAGATCCCGATCCGCTCGTTGCCGGCAGTCGTGGGGCTGGGATCGCGCTCAGCCACGGCGTCTCGCTTTCGATCTCGCCAGCCACAGACTCGACTGTCGTTTTGAACGGAGAGCCAACGCCGATCCAGCCTGTCGCGTCGGTGCTTCGATCGCTCGATGTCTCTGCGGCTGTCCACGCACAGACTCCGCTCCCACTCGGGGCGGGGTTCGGTGTCTCGGGTGCGATCGCACTCGGCACTGCGCTCTCAGCCAATGCACGGTTCGACTGTGGTCGGTCTGTCAACGAACTCACCGCGATTGCTCACCGCGCAGAGGTCGAAGCGGGCACCGGCCTCGGTGACGTTGTCGCGCAGGCCCGTGGAGGGATGCCAATTCGACTGGAACCGGGCGCGCCCGGCCACGGTGAGCTTGACGGCATTCCTGCGTCACCGCGGATTGAATACTGTACGTTCGGCGAACTCTCGACGGAGTCAGTGCTCTCCGGGGATACCGAAGCGCTCACTGCGGCTGGTGAACAGGCGCTTTCGGCGCTGGTCGCAACACCGACGATCGAACAGCTCATGCATGGCGCACGCACGTTCTCGACGGATGCGGGGCTAGTGGTCACGGAGGTCCAACAGGCGATCGAAGCAGTCGCGGAGGCTGGTGGGACGGCCGCGATGGCGATGCTTGGACGGACCGTGTTCGCGATCGGCACGGGATTGTCCGATGCCGGCTACGATCCGGCCGTCTGTCGGTGTTATCCTGCGGGGGCGCATCTCGTCCGTGACTCGGAGCATCCGCGGTGATCTCAGCCTAAACCCGATCGGCTTTTTATCCTCTGCAGGCAGGTATCGGTATGACCGAGATCGATATCCCCGAAGACCACCCCAGATACCAGTCGCTTCTGACACGGCACCGAATTGAGGCCGGCGTCGAAAATGGGATCACGAGCAAACAGGGGCTCATTGCAGAGGGTCGTGGGGAGGCCTTCGACTACTTGTTGGGCGAGCGGACGATCGACAGCGCAGCCGCCGCCGAACGTGCCGCTGCGGCGGCATTGCTGTTGGCGGACCATCCAGTGATCTCGGTGAACGGCAACGTCGCAGCGCTCGTTCCTTCGGAAGTTGTCGCGCTTGCGGCGGCCGTTGATGCCGACATCGAAATCAATCTCTTCAACCGGACAGACGAGCGCATGACTGCGATCGCAGCGCACCTCCGCGAGCACGGCGCAGCGGATGTCAAGGGGCTCACTGCCGACGCGCGGATCCCCGGCTTGAGCCACGAGCGTGCAAAGGTCGATGCTGACGGGATCGGGACTGCGGATGTCGTCGTTGTGCCGCTCGAAGACGGCGATCGCGCGGAGGCGCTCGCCGCAATGGGGAAAACAGAGATCGTCATCGATCTCAACCCGCTCTCGCGGTCTGCACGCGCGGCCGCGATCCCGATCGTCGACAACATCCTCCGGGCAATCCCAGCGATCACAGCCGCTGCTCGCGAGCTTGAGGATGCATCGAGAGACGAACTGGCTGCGATTATCGACGGGTTCGACGCCGAAGACGCGCTTTCGGACGCCGAGGCCGCGATCCGCAGCGGCGAGCTCCCCTGATGAGCCAGCCCGCTCTTTTCACCACGGCCACGTGTCGATCGCCGGAAACGCTCCGATAACCGCCGGTGGGTTCTGCACCATCCCGTCGGGAGCCATGACAACGAGTCCGACGACGACCGCCAGCGTCAACGCGATGAGCAACAACAGAACCGTACTGATCGTACTCATGGCTCTGTGGGTCGAGTAGGGCCGGCGATCGGTCGACGATCGGGACATCTACCGTTCGATAGGCAGGATGGATAATAAGTCTAGACGGAACCAACTGCCCGGACTGCGGGTGACGCAGCCGTGGGATCTGACCAGCGCAACCCATTCAAATGTTTTTGTGCCCAGCCTGTGAGCGAACGCATATGCCCTCCAACGCAGATCGCACTGAGCGAGCCGCTCGCTGGCTCTGCTCGTATGGGCTGCACCTCGAGACGATCGTCGCTGTCGTAGTTCTCATAGCAGCGATCGTGACAGCAGTCGTTGTCGCTTTTGGTGCGATCACCGCGCTGCCGACGGGGGCTCCGCCGGAGGGATCGCCGCCGGAGCAGCCCGGCTCGCTGCTGTCGATCGGCATGACGCTGCTCAACGGGACGATTCTGCTCGCGCTGTTTCTTGGGGCGATCGTACTGGCTCACGGCGCTGCTGAGTTGTCGATCGCTCTCCAAGACGGACAGTCGATCCGCGATCGGCCGGTCTCGTATCTTGCGGTGCGGACGATCCAGACACTGGCTGCATTCGGCTTCGCCGGGCCGATCGTCGTCGGTTTTCTCCTCTCCCGGTTGGGAGTTATCCCGAACGATGTTCCGTCTGGCGTGTTGTGGTCACTGTTCGCGATCGCGATCGTTATGCTCACAAGCGTTCTCACACACGCGGCGGCTCGTGGCGTGTGGGCGATCGCGTCGTGACCACGGAGCTAGGATCACTTGACGTAACCGACGAGGACAACATCACTCAAAGCCGCTGATCAGCGTCACGATCCACTGTGCTGGGTCGTTCCGCTCGCGGACTTCGATCCGCGTCACCCACTTCACCCACTGAAAGCCTCGTCGGCCAGGTGCGACGAGCCGTACGGGCGCACCGTGACCGTGGCTGAGCCGATCGCCGCCGACGTGTGTCGCGATCAGCGCCTCGCGGGCTTCGTCGATCGGCAGGCTCCAGCGATAGCCCGTTACCGAGACGAACCGAACCCACTCGCCCCCCGCGGTCGTCCCACCCGCGGCGTCGATGAGGTCACCAACCCGACGGCCGCGCCAGGACTGCTCTGTGTACCAGCCGCTCGTGCAGTCCAACAGCGCTCGTTGTTCGGTTTGTTGTTCTCGTTGGCCGGTGAGTTCGTCGTAGTCGATCGCGATCGGCTCGCCGACGAGTCCGTCGATCGAAAGCGTCCACTCGGCTGTGTCGATCGGCTCGGGATCGTCGGCGACCCACGAGGTGACTGGGAAGCTCCCGTTGCCCTCGCCCGTCCGTGGATATGACCCGGTGAAGCGCCGTTTGCTCCCGGTGGTTTCGGCGACTGCGTTCACCGCCTCCTGACCGCGGTAGACGATTGCTCCGCCAATCAACAGGCCAGCGTACTGCAGTGCCGCCCGCCGATCGGCGAGATCGACCCGTCGGGGCGGTCGAAACCGGGTCCACATGTGCGGGAGCAACAGTGCAAACAGTGCCAGCCCGAAGCCAACATGGACGCTCAACAGCGTCCAGTACGAGAGACGGACATCCGCTCCAAACACCCAGACAATTCCAGTCGCGAGCGCGCCGATCGCCGCGATCGCCGTCAGCACCGACAGCAGGGTCGAGGGCTGCCAGTGGCGGCTGTCGGTCAGGCGATATCGAACGCGGGCAAGCTTGAACGCCAGCAGCGCGACGATCGTGAGCCCGACGATCCGGTGAATCCAAAAAATCGGCCATCCGTCGGGTGTCCCGATGGTGAACGAGACAAGTCCGGTCACGACTTCGACACAGATTGCGAGAAAGAGCGACCAGTCAACGAGCCGTGGCGGCGGCTCAACCGCGGCGACGGCAGCACTGAGTCGATCGAGCCCGAGCACGCGACAAATTACGGCCTACGGACATAAGAACTCCACTTGGGCCAGCTCACCAGGTTTCGATCGCGGTTTCGAGCCGATCGAACCCGGCTTCCAGCCGCTCGGTCGAGTTGGCGAAGCTCAACCGGAGGTGGCCTTCGCCGGCGGTCCCGAACCCGTCGCCGGGCGCGAGGACGACGCCGAACTCCTGGAGTAGCCGTGTCGCGATCTCTGTGGCGGTTCCCGGAACGTCGATCGACAGGAACGCATAGAACGCACCCTGTGGACGCGGCGCGGAGATCCCGTCGATCGACTCGATCCGATCGACGACGAAATCCCGACGACGTTCAAACGTCTCTCGCATCTCTTTGACCGGTTCATCGGGCCCGGTGAGTGCCGCTAGTGCCGCGCGTTGGGAGATCGAGGAGGCACAGGAACTCGTCGACTCGTGGATCGTATTGATGCCGTCAATGAACGACGGATCGCCCGCGAGCCACCCGACCCGCCAGCCCGTCATCGAGTGGGTTTTCGAGACTGATCCGACGGTCAAAACGTGACTCGCGTCGTCGACGTAGCTGGCGATTCCACGCGGCTCGCGATCGTACGTGAGCCCGAGATACACCTCGTCGGCGATGACTGCTGCATCGTGGGCCGCGGCGGCGTCGACGACCGCCTGCACTGCCGACTCCTCAAATACCCGCCCGGTCGGGTTCGAGGGCGTACAGAGCACGATCGCGGCCGTTCGATCGTCCAGCTGTTCGATTACCGCGTCAGCGTCGAGGGCGTACCCGTCGTTGGCCGAAAGCGGAATCTCGACGGGTGTTCCGCCGGCCAGGGTCGTCTGGGTGCGGTAGTTCGGCCAGACCGGCGAGGGCAACAACACGCGATCGCCGGGATCGACGAGCCCGAGCATCGCGAGGTGCAGTGCCTCCATCCCGCCGGCAGTGATCGCCACCCCTTCAGGGGTCGCGGGGACGCCGTACTCGGTTTCGAGCGTCGTGGCGACCGCCTCGCGAAGGGGTTTGATGCCGGCGTTGGCCGTATATCCGGTGTGGCCCTCACGGGCGGCTCGATCGGCCGCGTCGATCACGTGCTCGGGGGTCGAAAAATCTGGTTGGCCGACTTCGAGTCGAACGAGGTCGTGATCGGCCGCCTGGGCCATGTCGAACATCCGGCGGATGCTCGACTGTTCGCTGGCCGCCATCCGCTCGGCGTGAGAAAGCTGCATGCACACCCCTTGCGAGGCGCGAGCAAAAATGGTCGGTCAGCGGAACGGACCGCCGGGATTACCCAACTGACGGGTGGCCCCAATCGTCTTACTGCAGTTTTGCCGCGATCGTCTTACTGCAGTTTTGCCGCGATCGGCTTACCGCAGATCGGCTGGAATTTCGCCGGGGAGCTCGTGGCGATCGTGCGGCTCACTGAAATCGAGATCTGGTCCGCGTGCGATGATCCCACTCGGCGTCACGTCCGGATGGGTCGTGTAGTAGTGTTCTTTGATGTGGTCCATGTTCACCGTCCCGGCGACACCGCGGAGCTGGTAGAGGTCTCGCAGGTACGGCCAGAGGTTTTCGTACTCGTGGATCTGCTTTTTGTTGCACATGAAGTGGGTGTGGTACACCTGATCGAATCGGACGAGCGTCGTGAACATACAGATGTCAGCTTCGGTGAGCCGATCGCCTGCGAGGAAGCGCTGTTCGCCGAGCCGCTCGTCGTAGCGATCGAGCTCTCCGAATAGCTCGTCGATCGCCTCGTCGTAGGGCTCCTGTTCGGTCGCAAAGCCTGCGCGGTAGACGCCGTTGTTGATCGGCTCGTAGATGTCGGTGATCGTGTTGTCAATCTCCGGTTGCAACTCCTTGGGGACCAGATCCACGTCATTTTTCGCAAGCTCGCCGAACGCTGTCGAGAGCTGCCGGATGATCTCCCGGGATTCGTTGTTGACGATCGTCTCTTCGTCTTTGTCCCACAACACGGGTACAGTCACCCGGCCGGTCGCGTTGGAATCGGCCTTCACGTACAGTTCACGCAGGTAGTCCGACCCGTAGAGATGATCTGGCGTGGTGCCCTCCTTTTCTGGGGTGAATTGCCAGCCGTCGTCGCCCCGCCAGGGATCGACGACTGACACCGAGATGGCGTCTTCGAGGCCCATGAGCGCTCGTACCAATAGCGCGCGGTGCGCCCACGGACAGGCATACGAAACGTAGAGGTGGTAGCGATCGGCCTCGGGCTGGAAGCGATCGTTCGGCTCTGCGTCAACGTGACCGGGAACGTCCGAACCGGCGATCCAGTCGCGAAACGCGGTTTCGCTCCGCTCGAACGCACCCTCCTCGTTCGTGCTTTCGTATGTGTCTGTGCGCCACTCACCGTCGACGAGCATGTTCATAGCCTGTAGTACGGGACTCAGATGGTTAAGGATTGAGCGGTTGTGCAGTGCGGCCTCGTGGACTTTCGATCCACAGCCCTGACTGCGATCAGCCAAGCACCTCGTCTCGACCACAACGCATTTGTACAACTAAGTAATAACACCGAGTTGTATGTCTGAACTCACCAACTCAACCGAGTTTGCTGGATTCACGCCAGCATCAGAGGCGGCGGTAACGAGAGCGATCGGAACCGAGTGGACCGAGGAGTTCCTCGAGTTCACCGAGAGCGACGTGATCGTCGTCGGCGGCGGGCCGTCGGGACTGATGGTGGCAAAAGAGCTGAGCGATCGCGGTGTGAAGACAATGCTCGTCGAGAAGAACAACTACCTCGGCGGCGGCTTCTGGCTCGGCGGCTTTTTGATGAACACTGTCACCGTTCGCGATCCCGCCCACGAGGTCCTCGACGAACTGGACGTCCCCTACGAGGAAAGCGACGAGGCCGAGGGGCTGTACACCGCGAGCGGTCCGCACGCCTGCTCGGCGCTGATTGCGGCGGCCTGTGACTCGGGGGTCAAAATCCAGAACATGACCGAGTTCACCGACATCGTCATGCGCGAGGATCACCGCGTCTCCGGGATCGTGATGAACTGGACCCCGGTGCACGCGCTGCCGCGAGAGCTGACCTGCGTCGATCCCATCGCAGTCGAGTCTGATCTCGTGATCGACGCAACCGGCCACGAGGCGGTCGTCGTCTCAAAACTGGCTGAACGCGGCGTCATCGAAGCGTCGGGCATCGAACACGCCGCCACGCACAACACGGGAATGGACACCACCGCAGACGGCGAATACGGCGCGCCCGGTCACGACTCGCCGGGACATGACTCGATGTGGGTCGACGAGTCCGAGGACGCGGTCGTCGAGCGATCGGGCCTCGTCCACGACGGCCTCGTTGCCACGGGCCTTGCGACAGCAACGACCCACGGCCTCCCACGGATGGGGCCGACTTTTGGCGCGATGTTGCTTTCGGGCAAGCGCGCGGCCCAGGCAGCGATCGACGAACTCGGCGTCGATGCTCCAGCGGTTGATTTCACCGCACCTGCCTCGCCCGCTGACGACTGATCGAGATCGATGCGAGATACTTTCGGCTGTCTCGGGTGCGACAGCATCCCAGTGCGTTCATACCAGTCGACCGCGTAGCGCCGGTATGTACACGCTGGGGCACCTCGGTATCTCGCTCACGGTATACGCCCCTATTGCCGCATGGTATCTCCGCGCTGGTGCGACCGAACTTGCGATCGCTGGCGGCGCGGTCATGCTCGCGCTCGCGACCGTACCAGACATGGACGAGTACACTGAGCTGATCTCCCACCGTGGGCCGACCCACACGATCTGGTTTGCGCTCGCGGCTGGGATGGCTGTCGGGCTGTTTACGGGTGCAACGATCGTCGTTGCATCGCTCCCATTCGATGCGATCGCTGTCTCGACGCATCTAGCCGTCTTAGGGACGCTCGCGATCGTTAGCCACCTGCTCGGTGATATCATTACCCCGATGGGAATCTGGCCGTTTCGACCTCTGTCGGAGCGCCACTACAGTCTTGACCTCGTCTATGCGAAAAACCCGTCCGCGAACCGCCTGTTTTTCGGCTTCGGTCTCAGTTCCACCGTGGTTGCGGTCGCAGCAACGGCCCTCATTTGAGCCCAGTTGTCATTTCAAACCGCCGAAGGAAACCGCACTAACACGGACTATCGCCCGTTTGACCCGTGGGTCGATCTCGCCCGCCACGGCGATGTCGTTTTCGGTCACCCCACCGAGGGCCCCGATCGCGAGCCCGTATACAATGACCACAACAACTGGCAAGAGTACGGCTCGAACGGCCAGCACGTCCACGAGCAGCACGACCGCCCCGCCGGCGATCGCGGCCGGGACTGCGGCGGCGAAGACCCGCGCAAGTGTCGCCGTGAAGGGGTGGACGCCTCGGTAGTAGTAGAGTTCGACGAGGGCGGCGCCTCCGGCGATCGCGAGCGCGGAGGCAGACCCAACTGCTGCCCCGAGAATCCCGATCCGTGGGACAAGCGCAACACTGACGGCGATATTGACAATAAATAGCAGTGCCGTATTGAAGAACACGAGTCGCGAGTAGCCCAGGCCTTGCAGCAGTGAACCACCCGGCCCGCCCCCAGCGATACTGACGATGTATCCGATGGCTAACACGGCGATAATCGGCGCGGCCACGGCGTACTGTGGGGTAAACACGAGCGAGAGGTACGTCGTTGCACCGAGCGTCAAGATCAACAACAACGGGAGTGTGAGTGCGATCGACCACCGAACCGCTGTACGGTATCGATCCCGTACGGATGCGTCGTTCGTCCGCTCTTCGGCAATGAGTGGTTTGAACACCGGCGCGAGCGCGCCGAAAAAGATCAACAGGTTTTGGCCCAGCATGTACCCAACGCGGTAGAATCCGACGTCCTGGGAGCTCAGAAAGTAGCCGACGATCACGTAGTCGATCTGCCCGAGCGCGACGTATATGACGCTTGCAAACGCCAGCGGAACCGAATACCACAACAGCTCCTTGGGCGGGACCCAACTGAACGTGTTGCCGGCATACTTGCGAGTGCGCTTGATCAACAACGCGGCCCCAAATACGACACAGACTGCAAGCCCAATTATGTACCCGCCGACAACCCCCAACAGCCCGAATCCGGCTAAAAGCAGCCCGGCTGTCGCGAGCAACCTGGCTGTCGTCCGGACGAGGTCGCGGACGTACACCCGGTATTTGAGCCGCTTGATCGCGTTAAACGACGCCAACAAGACGCCGAAGGCAGCCAAAAGCGGCAACGCGAATGCCAACAGCATGAGCGCAAGCCGCAACGCCGGCTCGCCGAACAGCTCTGCAATCGGCCCCGCCCCCACGAACAACAGCGCCCCGACGACCACCGAGACGACGGTGACGTACCCAACCACCTGGACGAACACACCCCTGACGCGATCGAACTCCTCACGGGCAATGAACTGTGGCACGTAGTAGTCGATCGCCCGCGGCAACCCGAGGGTCGCAAATACCTGTACGAACAACACAATCGACGTTGCGAGGACGAAGAGGCCGTACACCGAGGGACTGACGAGTCGGGTGATAAGCGCGATGATCACAAATCCGAACGACTTCTTGACCATATCGCCGATGAACGTGATTCCACCCTGCTTTGCAAGCGTCACCTCCCCGTTTTGTTCCGTCTTGATCGGTTCAGCGTCGTCGGGTGCGTCCGGGTCTGGGTCCGGGTCGAACGCACTCGGCAGGCTCATTCGCCCGCCTCGCTGTGACCCCGGAGGCCACGTGGACGGCACGCGACTGCGGATTTCGCGGTTTGGTTGATTGCTTGCCTTGACATAGTGACGGCTCGGGCGCTCAGATGTTCGTCACAACCTCAATCTCGTAGTCGGCTACGGCTGCGGCGTCTTCGCCAATTCGGGGGTACTCGATCGCGAACTCCCACCGGCGGCCGGCGGTTACATCGTCGAGGTGTTCGACAGTGCTGTCGAGCAGTTCCTCGTCTTCGTCGTAGAATCGCGCCTGCAGTTCGACATAGGTGAGCTGTCTGTCGCTCGTATTCGCCGCGATTCCTTCGAGACGGACGATTTCCTCCTCAGTGCCTGGACGTTCGCGAACGAGACGCTCTTCGATGATCTCCACAAGTGGCTCTTCGTCGTCGCTGGGGAGTCCGATCGGTGCGTTGCGACGCAGACACCCCGAAAGTGCGCCGCTCGCGATCACCGTACCGGACACTGCGAGCACGCGGCGGCGGCGCATACGTGGGGTACTATTCATGGCATGTGCATATACTCACCGGACCGTCCCAGCCCGCGACTTATCCGATCGTTCCAGCATACGACTCACTGTATCGTCCCAATTCGCTACGTACCCGATCGTCTGGGATCCGACTCACCGAACGGTCCCAGCGCTCACCCGAACGAACCCACAAACGTGGGTCTCGAATGCCCGATCGACGGTTTCGCGCTGCAGCCGCTCGTGCGCGGCGATCACTCGGTCGTCAAGCCGATCGATCGCATCAGACTGCCTCCTGACCCCTGGCGGAGAACTCGCCCGCACCGCAGCCGCAAAGAGCGGGTTTGCGAACCGGCCGATTCGATCGCCGCTGCGGGCGGCATCAAGCAAGCCGATCCGACCACCTGACCCGAGCAGGTCGATCCACTGCTCGACAACTGCCGCGGGATCGTCGACCATCCCACTCACAAACGACGAGAATACCGCGTCAACTCCACCTGCCCGATCATGCTCAAGTGGCGGTACAGTCGCATCTGCCCTGATCGCGTGGACGTTGTCCCATCCCTGGTGGTGGATTCGATCGCGAGCGATCGACAGCACGCCCGGCGAAAAATCGAGCCCAACCACCCTTCCGGTCGAACCAACTCTGTCGCGGAGATACGGGAGGTTCCCGCCGCTGCCACAGCCCATCTCAACGACTGTTTCGCCGGGCTCGAGGCCAAGGTGATCGATCGCTGCGGTCCGGATCGATCCGATCCCCGGCACCCGTGTCGCGATCAGATCGTACAGCTGTGCCCGATCAGTATAAAAACGCTGGACGGGATCGCTCGGTCGAGCGGACATGGCCTATCTGAGCTCTCGGGCAACCGCCGCCGCCTGCGGCGCGTCGGGGGCGATCACGTAGACGATCGGCTCGACCCCGACCGCTCCCGTCTGATACAACACGACCGTCTCTGGGACCTCAGTCCTCGCCAGCGCATCCTTGATCGCCGCGTCGAGATCGTCCTCAGGATCGAACGCGATCGTCCTGTAGCCGTGATCAGCCAGCGTCTCGACGAGCGCAGGCGCATATCGAATGTTGAGCGCACCGCGTGCGCTCGTGTCTCCGTGTTCGCGGACGGCCAATAACACTGAAGCGACGTGTTCGCTCAATCCGAACTCCGGCTCGCCGGGAACCGTTGCCCGGCCTTTCACGTCGAAGATTCGTCCGGGGACGCCGGCGACATCCTCGATCGATCGGGCCTCCGGCAGACACTCGACGAGGTTCGAGCCGACGTTCGGGATGAGTCCGGCGAAGCCGCTCGTGTTCGTCAGCGTCCGCAGTCCCTTTCGGACCGACGATCGAACCCGCTCTTCGGTCCGGAGGTGGCTGTCTGGATCGTGGACCGAAAAGTCCGCGTCCGTTTCTGCAAGCTCCGGCATCGCCTCTTCGTGAAGCTCCGCAAGCAGGTCGCCGTCTTCTAGCTGGCGGATCAGGATCTCGATCTCGACGAGTGCGCCAACGGGGCTGAGCTCTCCGGTGGCAAGCCCCGCTGCGACGCGGTCGACGAGTTCGTTGACGCGATCGTCCGCGACGATCCGATCGTGTCTCGCTACGTCGCCGTGGGCGTACTTCGAGACCGCCGACTGACTGATCCCGAGCGCGTCGGCGACTTCGCGCTGGGTGAGCCCGCGGTCGCGAAGCGCTTCCGCGAGCATCGATCGCAGCGTCGGCAAAAACGCGTCGACGACGATCTCCTCAATGAATTTCATTGCTCTCTGGGGGCGCGTTCGACGGCCGCGTTCATGTGTCTTGCTTCTCGAACTCGGGATCGTCGCCAATTCGTGAGGCCTGTGGCCCCACCTGATCCTGGTACTTCGAGCCCCGCCCGGCTCCGTAGGGCCGCTCGGCTGGCGAGGACAGTTCGGTGAACGTGAGCTGTGAGATCCGCATTCCCGGCGAGAGCGCGACGGGCGCGGCCCCGAGGTTTGACAGTTCGAGGGTGATCTGTCCCTGATAGCCCGGATCACACAGCCCTGCGGTCGCGTGGACGACGATCGCCAGCCGGCCGAGCGACGATCGTCCCTCGACGTGGGCGACAAGGTCATCTGGAATCTCCACGCGCTCTTTGGTCGTCCCCAGCACGAAGTCACCGGGGTGAAGAATGAACTCCTCGTCCTCGTTGACGTACGTCCGCGAGACGTAGTCGTCGACCTCCTCGGCGCTGTTCGGGTGGATACAGGGGATGTTCGTCCGCTGGAACTCCAGGAACTCTGGGCCGAGCCGGAGGTCGATGCTCGCCGGCTGTATCTGCATGTCGGGGTCGTCGATCGGTTCGATCACGAGATCGCCGGACTCAAGTCGACGCTGTAGATCCGCATCCGAGAGTATCATACCCCTCATCGACGGTCGATCGGCCTAAAACACCCGGTCTGCTGTGCGTTTCGACCAGCTGCTCGTGGCTGCAGCACCCGCTAATGTGAAATTGAATACGGTCACACTATCCGCATAATGTAGATATAAGTAGTTACTTACCATCGATTCGTGTAGAATGAGGACGTCGAACCCGCCGATCACTCGTCGGAGTTTTCTCGCGGGCGCGGGCTCTCTCGCTGCGAGCGGCTCTCTCGGTGCGATGCGCGGTCGATCGGTCCTCAGCCGTGACGGTCGGGATGCGATCGCCGTTGCGGTCACGACAAGCATCGCCGATACGGGGGTGCTGTCGCCGCTGCATGCGGCCTTCGAGACAACCCATGACGAGACAGTCAACGCCGTCATCGGGGGTACCGGCCGGAACCTTCGGTCTGGCGAACGCGGCGACGTGAGCGTCGTCATGGCGCACGCCCCCGAACTCGAACGGGCGTTCGTTTCGGCGGGCCACGGCGTCGCGCGCGAGCGCTTCGTCGAAGGCTCGTTTTCGATCGTCGGCCCGCCGGACGATCCCGCCGGAATCAAGGGAACTAACCAGGTATCAGCGGCGTTTGCGGCGATCGCCGATGCCGAGGCACCGTTTGTTTCGCGTGGTGATGGATCGGGAACCCACCACGCCGAACGTGCGTGCTGGGCGGCGGCGGAGGTCGATCCGGCCGCGGTGGATGCAGCGGGCCAGTGGTACCGCGAGATCGGCCAGGGAATGGGTGAGACACTCGTCCACGCTGACCAGCTCGAGGCGTACTGTCTGTCCGTTCGCGAGACGTATCGTGCGAGCCGGAACACTCGATCGCTCGTCGAACTCCTGTCGATCGAGGACGTCCGCGACGGGACGCTCCTGCAGAACCCCTACAGTCTGATTCGTGTCTCACCGGATCGCCACCCCCAGCTTGATCACGAGCGTGCGCGATCGTACGTCGACTTCTGTACTGGCGCTGAGGGGCGTTCGATCATCGACTCGTATTCGGTCGACGGCCGATCGGTTTTCTCGCTTGTGGAGTGAGCGCCTGGCGTTTTCGCCCGTTATTGCCGATCGACGAGCCGGGTCGCTGTCGCTTTCCACGTGAGCACGACGGTTCGATCGACGGCCAAACCGAGGCGATCCGCGCTCTCTCGAGTCACGAGCGCGGTGAACGTCGTTCCGTCGACGTCGATCGCCGCCTCCAGAACGGTCTCGCCGCCGCCGATCGACCGGACGCTCCCGGCTCGTCGGTTCCGCGCGCTCGTTGCGTCGGGCTCGGCGTCGCGGTCTGGATCGTTGACGGTCACTGCGTCTGCACCGATCCGTACCTGCACTCGATCGCCGACGCTGAGCCCACGGCCGATTCCGCGCACCGTCCCGATCGCCGTCTCAACCGTAGCGATCTCGCCGTCGATGCTGTTGACCATCCCCGAGAGTACGGTTTCGGGAATCGCGGCGGCCGCGTCGAGCGCTGCGGCCAGCCGATCGTAGCGGTTCAAGAGTTCGCGTGCACCGTCGGTCAGCCGGCTACCGCCCCCGCCGCTGCCGCCGCGGCGGCGCTCAACAAGCATTCCGAACGCCGACTCGAGCGTCTCGATCCGCGACAGCGCGCGGGCTCGCGATCGCCCGAGTTCTGCGGATGCGCTCGCCACCGAGCCGGTTTCGTCGATCGTCCGAAGCAGTGTCGCATCGCGGGCCGTAAACTCGATATCGCTCTCGACAAGCGCCGCCTCTCCGCGTCCGCGCACGTCGGTCATCGACAGGAGGTATCCGGGCGATCGGGTTAGTTCCTCGCCTCGCCCCCAGCGGTGATCAGTACACCAGCTCGCCGTCGATGAACTTCTGTGCTCGCCGATCACGCGGGTTCTCGAAGACCCGCTCGGCCGGTCCAAGTTCGATCACTTCTCCGTTGAGGAGGACTGCAACCCGATCGGCGATCCGCTCGGCCTGGTGCATGTCGTGGGTCGCGATCACGACGCCGAGGCCATCCTCGCGAGCGGCATCGATCGCGTCTTCGATAACCGCGGTGTTTCGCGGATCGAGGTCGGAGGTCGGCTCGTCCAAAAACAAAAAGTCCGGATCGTACGCGAGCGCTCGCGCGAACGCGACCCGCTGGGCCTCGCCGCCGGACAGCGACCCGACGTTGCGATCGGCGTTCTCAGCGAGTCCTACCTGCGCAAGCGCCCGTTCGACCTGTGGTTCAATTTCGCTGCCGAGCAGGGCAGACACCCACCCAGAGAGGCGATCGCGCCAGTCGCGACGAATCCGGAGGCCGTAGCTCACATTCCCGTGGACCGATCCGTCGAAGAGATTCGCCGACTGAAACACCATCCCGATCCGCCGGCGGGCTGCGAGCCGATCGCGTTCGGGACGCTCCCAGACATCGTGGCCGTCGATCGCAACAGTTCCCTCGTCCGGCCGCTGAAACAGCGACAGCAACCGCAACAGCGTCGTCTTCCCGGTTCCGGAGGGACCGATCACTGCGAGTGTTTCGCCGCGATCGACCGATAGCGAGACGTCAGTCAGCACCGACTCGCCGTCGAAGCCGTGGGTAACGTCAGCGATCGAGATCGCTCCCCGTGAGTCGCTCGCCCGGTGTTGTTCTGCGCGTTGGGCCATTAGACGCGGCCACCTCCGAGCCGGAGGACGATCGCGTTGATCGACAGTACGATCGTGACCAAAATCGCACCCAAAATGAGGGCGGTATCGAACCGGCCCTGTCTGGCCTCCAGTTGGATCGCTGTCGTCAGCGTCCGGGTGATTGCGGTGCCGTCGGCGCTGGCGATATTGCCGCCGACGATGAGCACCGAGCCGACCTCACTGATCGCGCGGCCCAGCCCCGCGAGGATTCCAGTTGCGATCCCGTAGCGGGCCTCCTTGACCGTCACGAGCGCGACATCCACCCGCGTGCCACCCATCGCGTAGGCGGCGTCGCGGACGCCGTCTTCGACGCTCGTCACTGCCGCAAGCGTGACGCCTGTGATGACTGGAAACGCGAGCACGAACTGTGAGATGATCATCGCTTCCTTCGTAAAGACGAGATCGAGCGGCCCCAGCGGTCCCTGATTCGACACCAAAAATAGCACTAACAGTCCGACGACGACGCTCGGAAACCCCATCCCGGTGTTGATCACGGCGATGACGAATCCCTTTCCGGGAAAGTCGGTGAAGCCGACCCCCAGCGCGATCGGGATGCTCGCAAGGGTGCTCAACACGACCGCGGTGAGACTCACGTACAGCGAGACGTAGATGATCGATTCGACGTAGACGCGATCGAACGGAAACGCACCAAGCAGCGACAAGACGGTCGGTTCGAGCGCGATCATCTGTCGATCTCACTCCGCAGGCTCCCAGTCTTCGGGGACGTACTGCTGGAAGTCGGGGTCTGCCGAGATCGCCTCGGGGAAAAACAGCTGTTCGCCATCAACGGTGAACTCCTGGATAATTGATTGGCCCTTCTGGGAGGTAATAAATCCGATGTACGCCATCGCGAGATCGTAGGTAACGTTCTCGTGGACCGCGGGATTGACGGCGAGTATGCCGTATGGGTTTGCGAGCAGTTCTGGTCCGTCTTCGATCGGCCCTTGCACCCTGATACTGAGCGCAAGCTTCGATCGCTGGGCAATGAACGTCCCGCGATCGGCCAACGTGTACGCGCCGCTTTGATTCGCCTGATTCAGCACCTCACCCATTCCAGCGCCGGCCTCGCGGTACCAGTCACCGCCCGGTTCGACGCCTGCAGCCTCCCAGATCGCGAGCTCTTTCGTGTGCGTTCCGGAGTTATCGCCGCGGGAGACGAACGTCGCCTCCGCGTCGGCGATCGCCTCGAATGCGGCTATTGCTTCCCCGACTTCGTCGATCCCGGCAGGATCGTCCTCGGGGCCGACGATCACGAAGTCGTTGAACATGAGGTCCCGGCGGTTGATACCGTATCCCTCGCGGATGAAGTCGTCTTCTAGCGATCGGGCGTGGACCATCACCACGTCTGCATCGCCGCTTCGAGCGGTTTCAAGCGCTGCGCCGGTCCCCTGTGCGACCGCGTCGACGCGGGCTCCGTAGCGCTTCTGGAAGGCCGCGTTGATCTCATCGAGCAACCCGGTGTCGTAGGTGCTCGTCGTTGTCGCAAGCGTCAGCGTCTCCTCGGCGATCGTCGGCCCGGCCGAACCGTCGCTCCCGCCGGCGCTGGCACACCCAGCCAGCCCGATCGTTGCTCCGCCCGCGACCGTCGCGAGGAGTTCGCGTCGTTGCATCGTATACGATACAACGATAATCGGGTACGGGTTTATTCTTTTCCCACTGACGTAACTACATATACTTACTCACTGGGTACCGTGGCGACGATCGACGGTCGGACGCCGATCGTCGATCGATTGCGGCTGTCGGCGCTGACTACGGTACATCGACTGGGGTCACTCGAGCCTCGAAAGCGAACGCATGATACGCCTCCGCCACGAGAGCCGTGGTATGAAGCAGGTCATCGCCGCCAGAACCGACCTCGGGATGGGCGTCGGCAAACTCGCCGCGCAGGTTGCACACGCCTCGCTGTCGGCGTACGAGGATACCGACGAGCGGACCCGACGCGCGTGGAAAGGCGGCGGCCAGAAGAAGGTCGTCGTCAAGGCCAGCGGAGAATCACAGTTGTTCGACCTCGCCGAGAAGGCCCGCGTCGAGGGGTTGCCCCACGCGATCATCCGCGACGCTGGCCACACCCAGCTCGACCCGGGGACGGCGACGACGATCGCGGTTGGCCCGGGCGACGACGACCTGGTCGATCGGGTGACCGGCGATCTCCCGCTGTATTGACCATGTCACGCCACAGAAACTGCGATCTCAGACGCCACGCTAACTGGGACCACGGCCGTCACGCTAACCGGGTCCACGGCTGTCACGCTAACCGGGACCCCAGACGCCACGCTAAGCGGGACCACGACGGTGACGACAATGCGTGAAGCCCATCCCATTGAGCGAGCCGTCGGGATCGACCACTACGTGAGCGAGACCGACGGGACCGGCGGCGTGCTCAGAACCGAGCCCGACGACTTCCGGGTTACGGAGCTCGAAGCGTTCGAGATCGCCGATCGCGACGCCCCCGCCGGCGGCTACCCAGAAATCGTCTGTCGGGTGACGCTGCGATCGTGGGACACGAACGACTTCGCCCGGCGACTCTCGAACGCGCTGGGAATCAGTCGCGAACGAGTCTCGTGGGCAGGCACGAAGGACAAACATGCGGTGACGACACAGCTGTTTACCGTTACGAAAGCTGACCCCGACGAGATTGAGGAACTATCGATCGACGGTGCGACGATCGACGTCCTCGGCCGTGCGGGCCGACCGCTGTCGTTCGGCGATCTGTACGGCAACCGGTTTTCGATCCGCGTCCGAGAGCCCCAACGTCCCGACGCTGTCGGATCAATCACCGACGAACTCGCGGCGTTTGCGGGGAGCGACCAATCGACAGGTGACTCCGAGATCACCGCTACGATCGGCCTGCCCAACTATTTCGGCCAGCAGCGCTTCGGCAGCCAGCGGCCGATCACCCACGAGGTCGGCCTCGCGATCGTCCGCGGTGACTGGCGCGGAGCGGTACTCTCGTACGTCGGCAGCCCCGCCGAAACCGAACCCGAGCGCACCCAAACCGCCCGCGCGTTCGTCGACGAGCAGACCGAATCGGCCGATCCTGACTGGACTGCGGCGCTCGAGCGAATGCCCGGCCACCTCCGCTACGAGCGATCGATGCTGCACCGCCTCGCTGAAGACGGCGCGTCAACGGACGCCGACTTCAGACACGCCCTGGAGGCGGTCCCCTCGAACCTCCAGCGGCTGTTCGTCAACGCCGCCCAGTCGTACGTCTACAACCGAATCTTGAGCGAGCGGCTCGATCGCGGGCTGCCGTTCGACCGGCCGATCGAAGGTGATGTCTGTTGTTTCGCCGATCGAAACGCACCGGACGAACTGTACGCCCCCGATCCCGATCGGCTCCAGACCGCAACCGATCGCCGCCTCAAGACCATGCGGCGACACTGCAAACGCGGCCGGGCGTTCGTCACTGCGCCGCTCGTCGGCACCGAAACCGAACTCGCTGACGGCGAACAAGGCGACATCGAGCGCGAAATTCTCGAGGAGCTGTCGATCGAACCGAGCGACTTCTCGCTGCCCGGTGCATTCGATTCGACCGGCACGCGGCGAGCGATCCTCGTTCGGACTGACCTGTCTGTCGATCCCGAAACACTTCGGTTCGAGTTCGCGCTCCCGAGCGGGTCGTACGCGACCGTCGTGCTGCGGGAGTATCTGAAGAGTGGACCGATCGATCTGTGAGTCTGTACTAGCCCATCAGAACGCCCCCGGCACGACCACGTACACCGCAAGCGTCGTGAGTATCCCGCCGGCCAGGAGGTAGTACGCGACCGCAATCAGGTTGAGCCGGATTACCCGGCCAGTCGTTCCGACGAGTCCAACAGTCGCGAGCGCCGCAACCACGTTGTGGATCGCGATCGTGTTGCCGATTGCTGCCCCGATCGACTGGCTCGCGACGAGCACGACTGTCGGCATGCCGAGGGTGACCCCGACCTCGAACTGGAACGCCGCGAAGGTGATGTTACTCACCGTGATCGAGCCGGCGACGAACGCGCCGATCATACCGACGACCGGCGCGACCATCGGATACGCCGGCCCGACGATCGACGCCGTGCTTTCTGCGAGGACGACGATCATGCTCGCCCCGACGGGTCCGCCGTGGGCGTCCGTCGAAAGCATGATCTCGACCATCGCAATGACGAACACCAATACAATCGCCGGGCCAACGATCTTCGACCCAGCCTCTCGCCACGCGCCGGCCGCCGTTGCGCCGTTCATTCCGAAGATTGGAATCGCAACAAGCGCGCTCACGAGCAGCCACGTGCCGGGAACGTACGCCCAACTGATCGAGCCAATGAGCCCAGTACTGAGGATATCCCACTCGATCGCGAGGAGTGGCCCGCGCTGGAGGAACGCCGCAAGTGGGTCCCACACGCGGGTGACAATCAACAGAACAACGAGCACGAGGTACGGCGACCACGCGCGGAACAGCCCCATCGACGGCTTCGCCACTCCGTCTGCAGCGTCATTCCCAGTCGACGCGTCGCCACTGGTTGCCACATCTTCGTCGATCGCCGCGTCTCCGCCGGTCGCCGCGTCTCCGCCGTTCGCTGCGTTTCCACCGCCCGGTTCGATCGTCCCGACCCAGTGATCCGGCCAGGCGTCACGATCCGGGAAGTCCCAGCGGGTGTCCGGCTCGAGATAGCCCGCCCGGAGCAAGCCGACAACCACGGCTCCGCCGATCATCGCCGCAAACAGCGACGGAAGTTCGGGGCCGACGAGATACGCGGTCGCGACGTAAGGCACGGCGAAGGCGATCCCGGCGACGATCGCAAGCGGTGCGACCTCAAGAGCGGGTGCGATCGATCGCTCCTCGCCAAAGACGTACACGACCATCGTGACGGCGACGAGCGGCATCAACGTCCCGAGAATTCCGTTGAATACGGCCGCATACACCGCGGCCTCACCGGCGTATTGAGCAACAGTCAATCCAGTTCCGTCGGCAATCTGCGCCTCCACGGCAGACAGCGGCTGCTGGTAGCCGACGATAATCGGCGTCCCAACCGCACCAAAGACTGTCGCGACTGCGTGCCCCAAGAGCGCGGCGATCACCGCCGCGAGCGCCGGGAACCCAAGCGCCAAAAGCAGCGGTGCAACGACTGCTGCGGGCGTCCCGAACCCGGCGACCCCCTCGATGAACGTTGCGAGGAAGAAGCCGAGCAGCACGACCTGCACTCGCCGGTCGTCGCTAATTGTCGCGAAGCCGGCGTTGATTCGATCGACCGCGCCCGATCGCATGAGTGTGTACAAGAGCACGAGCGCTCCGAAGACGATCCAGAGAATCTCGATCGCTGCCATCACCCCGCTCAGGCTGGCCGCGACAACGTACTCGATCGGCATCTCCCAGACGGTGGCTCCAATGATCGCTGCGGCGCCCCACGCCAATGGCATCACCCGAGCGGCTTCCCAGAGAAACCCAATGAGAAACACGCCCACGACCACGAGGGGGACGATCGCAAACAGCGGCTCGATCATCGGGCGTGGTCCCTCCCGTCTTTGCATCCACAAGTCGGCATTATACGAGGCTGTGTTCTCCACCCCGATGTTGGAGTCACAGTCGGTGTCGGCATCCACACGACGCTGTATCGCATAGACTGGGTTTTTGGTTTTGACAAGTTGTAATTGACGGCCCTCCCTTACCTGCTGGGGATTGTCCGACTGTTTTATATATACTCGATCATCGCAGTCACGATACGAGCACTTCGTCGGCGATCAGTACGATCGCGGGAGTCCGAGCACTGTTTCGCCGAGGTAGTTCAGTGCGAGTTGTTGGGTGATTGGAACGAGCCGGGTGAGCCGTGCTTCCCGGAAGTATCGCTCCACGTCGTACTCGCGAGCGACACCGAAGCCACCGTGGGTCTGGACGGCGGCGTCTGCCGCCTTGAACGCCGCGTCCGCCGCGAGGTACTTTGCGACGTTTGCTCGCGCGCCGGCGTCTTTTTGATCAGTATCATCGAGTTCTTCGGCCGCGGCGTACACAAGCTGCTTGGCGGCGAGCACATGCGCGTATGCCTCGGCGATCGGGTGTTGGATCGCCTGGTTCGCGCCGATCGGCCGGCCGAACACTTCCCGGTCGTTCGCGTAGTCGATCGCCCGCTCTAAGGCGGCCTCTCCGAGCCCAACACACTCGGCGGCGATGACGAGCCGCTCTTCGTTGAGCCCGTCGAGCACCTGATAGAACCCGCGGCCTTCCTCGCCGATGAGGTTCTCTGCCGGCACCCGGAGATCCGAAAACCACATCTCGAAGGAGTGGACGAAGCCGCTTGCGGTCTTGTCGATCGCTTCGATCTCTAGGCCATCCTGTTCGTAGGCGTCCGCCAGATCGACGAGGAACATCGAGATACCGCGAGTCGATTTTTCCACTTCCGCTCGAGGTGTGGTTCGGGCCATGAGGAGGATGTAATCACTCTGATCGACACGAGAGATCCAGATCTTCTGGCCGTTGATACTGTACGCATCGCCGTCGTCGGTCCGCTCGGCACGGGTTTCGATTGCCGTCGAGTTCGATCCGGCATTTGGCTCGGTCAGTCCGAACGACTGGATCGACGCCTCGCCACTGGCAACGCGTGGGAGTAACTCGGATTTGAGCTCCTCGCTCGCGTACTTCACGAGCGGCACGCTGTTGTATATCCCGCCGTGGATCGCCTGGGGCGCCGAGAAGCCACCGCCGCTGGCGGCGATCTCTTCCATCATCACCACAACTTCCGAGGTACTCATGCCAGCTCCGCCATACTCCTCGGGAACGAGGATTCCAAGCCAGCCGTGGTCGGCGAGCGCGTCGACAAACTCCGAAGGGTACGTCTCCGATCGATCGGCCTCACGCCAGTATGCCGCATCGAAGTCCGAACACAGGTCCCGAATGCTGTCGCGAACGAGCCGCTGTTCGCCGGTCAGAGAAATGGTGTCTCTCCACGCATGTGTCATTATCTATTGCTACGGTGAACAGGGGTTAATTGTAGCGAAACCAGCAGTGTGTCCGGCAATCCGACTGCTACGTAATCGCCCGATAGCTCACGATCGCGAGGAGAGATGGACCCACCAGACGACCGCGGAGAGCGGTGGACACACAACACTATGTGGCTCCCCGGCGATCGGCCACTATGGAATACACGACTCTTGGGTCAACAGGAATCGAGGTCAGCAAACTCTGTTTGGGCTGTATGAGCTTCGGCAAGGAAAACCGCGACGAGTGGATGCTCGACGCGGAGGCAGGCCAGAAACTCGTCGATCGGGCGATCGAGCTCGGGATCACCTTCTTCGACACCGCAAACGTCTACTCGGCGGGCGAGAGCGAGGAGATCCTCGGGGAGGCGCTGTCCGAATACGATCGCGACGAGTTCACCGTCGCCACGAAGGTACGCTTCGGTGTGGGCGAGAAGCCCCACTCGGCTGGTCTCTCTCGGAAAACGATCGAACAGGAGCTGTCGGACTCGCTGGATCGACTCGGGATGGATGTCGTCGATCTCTACCAGATCCACCGGTGGGATTACGACGTTCCGATCGAGACGACACTTCGGGCGCTTGACGACACAATCCGGCGCGGACAGGTCAGACACATCGGCGCCTCCTCAATGTGGGCCCACCAGTTCCAGTCGGCGCTGCACACGAGCGATCGGCTCGGCCTCGCTCGCTTCGAGACGATGCAGAACCTCTACAACCTCGCGTACCGCGAGGAGGAACGCGAGATGCTTCCGGTGTGCGAAAACGAGGACATCGGTGTGATTCCGTGGAGCCCGATCGCAGCGGGCTATCTCGCGCGGCCCTACGAACAAGACGACGCGACCACACGCGGAGAACACGAGACGTCGATCGGCCGGCCGTATCGGGAGGGCGGCGGTGAGGAAATCAACGCTCGCGTACAGGAACTCGCCGACGAGAAGGACCGATCGATGGCGCAAATCGCGCTCGCGTGGGTACTCCACAAAGACGTGGTGACTGCGCCGATCGTCGGCACCTCGAGCGTCGAACATCTCGAAGAAGCGGTCGAGGCGGTCGAGATCGATCTCTCGGCCAGTGAGCTCGACTATCTCGAAGAACCATACGAGGCGGTTCGTGTGTCCGGCCACGAGTAGCAACGACGTCGTTTGACGCTACCCGGTGGCGAGATGTCGGCGACAAACGTCTCATCGGTACTCAACTCACGAACTGGGGCTGGCGGAAACGAACGGAGTTTTAGCCGTCCCGATCGTACACCGGATAATGGAGTGCTCGCGGTGTCACACCCCGCTCGATCGCCCCGGTGACTACTGTTTGTCGTGTGGCACCGCGAACTGCGATGCGGTCGTGATCAAGTTCGATCGCGACAAGGCGACGCTGACAATGCTCGATGGAGAGTCTATCCTCGGCGAGACGACGATCACAACCGTGCCCGAACCCGACGACGATCGAGACGATCGCGCCGTGGTGGTCGAACTACGGAACTTCGCCGGCCGGGTTGCCGACGAGGTTCGCCGCAAGCGCCCCGAAACCGTCTTCGCCGCCGGCGAGCGCGAACCGCTCCGTGAGACCAACGCTCAACTGCACTACGAGTTCTACCGCGTCCCCGACGACGAACCCGTCCAATCGGTGATCGATCGCCGCGGCTCTCGTGCGCTGGAGGTCGTCGAGACGCCACCGAGAGAGAAACTCGGCGGCCGCCACTCCACGTTGATCGGCGGCCGAAAGGGCCGCAAGGCGATCGCCGTCGTTGCGGGTCACCCACACGTCAAAAAGATCATCCCGGGGCCGATCGACGCCGGCGGAACGGGATCGCAGTCTGGGCTCCGTGCGAAAATCACCCGGGCGGACGGCAACGGCAACGTCCGGATGCTGTTGCGCGATGGATCGAGCGTCCAGGAGAATCGGGTGGTCACGACCGCGATGAATCGCGAAACCGGCGAACGGGTCCGCGACGATCTCAATGAGGCACTCCGAGAAGCGGAGCTCCAGTAGCCTCGTAGGTGCCTCGCACTACCACCCCTCAATCGACCACGCCGCGACGGCTGCCGATCAAAACGGTTCGTACGCCGGATGTGACGGCGGCACACGACCGATTCGACTCAACACCTTTTTGTTCTCGCCTCGGATACTCTCTCCCACTATGGCTGACAAGCAGGCACGAACCGTCGGTAGCGCCGGTCGATTCGGCGCACGCTATGGGCGAGTCGCCCGGAAACGGGTCAAAGACATCGAAGCCGAGATGCGTGATGCAACTGTCGACGGCGACAGCGTCAAGCGGATCGGGACGGGCATCTGGATCAACGAGGAGACCGGCGAGAAGTTCGCCGGCGGCGCGTACAAGCCACAGACTCCCGGCGGCACGCAGGTCCGACGATCGATCCGCGCAGCGCTCGCGGACGAAGAATAACCCCAACTCTCACTATGAGCTACAAGTGTTCCCGTTGTAAACGCGACGTCGAACTCGACGAGTACGGCGGCGTCCGGTGTCCCTACTGTGGCCACCGGGTACTGCTGAAAGAGCGCGCCCGCGACATCAAAGAAGTCGACGTCAAGTAACGCGGCGATCGCCCGCATGGACCGCGCTGCTCACACCGCTTCGCTTTCATTTTCCTACGATTCCGCCGAACTGGCAGCGACTGTCGCCGACGCGATCGCGGTCGAAGTCGGCGAGATTGATGACGACAGAGCGACCGCAACGGTCGACCGTGACGACAAAACTATTCTCGTTCGGGTATCGGCGAGCGATCTCGTCGCGCTTCGCGCCGGAACGAACAGCTGGACCCGACTTGTCTCTGTCGCTGAATCAGTCGCAAACGGGTCGAAACCGCCTCAAACCGCCGAATAGCGGACCGAGCGGTCGCTATCGGAATCCCGCGGGTTTTTCCCGCTGGCGGCCATCGATCCGTCCATGCAGGGTAATCTACCACCGGAAGCACAGGAGAAGCTCGAGACCCTACAGGAGCTTCAAGAGACAGCCCAGAACGTCGCCCAGCAGAAACAGTCTACGGAGACGGCACTCAACGAGGCCCAGACTGCGCTGAACGCGCTCGACGATGTTGAAGATGACGCGACGATGTACCGAGAGGTCGGCGAACTCTTCATCGAGACGGACCTCGAGGAAGCCAGCGAGGACCTCGAAGACAAGGTCGACAGCCTCGAAATTCGTGTTGAACAGCTCACCAAACAGGAAGATCGCGTTCGCAGCCAGTTCGAGGATCTTCAAGAAGAGCTTCAGCAGATGCTGCAAGGCAGCATGGGCGGTCCGGGCGGCCCAACCGGCCCCGGTGGCGCTGGCGGCGCATAATTCGATATGGGTGAACCGACCGACGAGGAGGTCGTCAACGCTGCTGCGGAGGCCGCAGAGGGCGTGATCTTCTCGAACTATTCGCAGTCTGACGTTCGTGACTTCGATGTCACAGTGAAGTTCGAAGACGATGTGCTGGAGGTTGATGTCTACCTCAACGCGCCCGACGATCCCGATCCGGACGTGGTCGCACAGGAGGCGGTTGACGCGGCCGAATCAGCCGTTGACGAACTGTTTGCGTAGTCGATCTCCTCGCAGCGCGACCAATCCATATTCATACGGAATAATTATGTAGATATACTCCGTAGATACTGGTATGTCCACACATACCATTGGCACGACGGCACTCGATCGGTACAAAATGCGCCTCGATCGAACCGGACGGACCTGTCCAGCGTGTGGCTATGACGATACCGACGGCGGGTGGCAGGCGGTGACGACTGGCAGTCGGGTGCAGTACCGCCACGTCTGCCCGAGTTGTGGATCAATATCGACGCGTGAGCTCCGCCTCCGTCGAACCTGATCGACCGGAGACTATTTTTTATCCGTACGTGTCAGTGACACGCATGGATTCGTACGATCGGATACTCGTTGCGACAGACGGCAGCCCTGGATCTACGCCGGTCATCGAACATAGTATTCGCTTGGCGGGCCTCTCGGACGCGGAGATCCACGCGCTGTATGTCGTCGATCGACGCTACCCGAGCGCAACTGAGTACGATATGGTCGTCGAGCGGATGGAAGACGAGGGCACAAAAGCGCTTGAGGCGGTCGAAACAGCCGCTACAGAGCACGAAATTAGCGTACACAAACACCTTCGTCGAGGGGTTCCCGCAGCGGAGATCGTTGCGGCCGCAGATCAGTACGATGCGAATATCATTGTCGTTGGGACGCATGGCCGATCGGCGATCGGGCGGTTCATCCACGCCGGCAGCGTGACAGAACGGGTCGTCCGAACCGCAGAGATTCCGGTGTTCGTCACGCGAATTCGTCCCGTAGATGACCCGGCTATGGCTGACGTTGACTCGGTGATACCCGACTCCGATCGGTGAACTTCCGGGATCGGGTCCGGTGACATATCGCGAGCAGAAGCCCACGGAAGCTACTCTTGCAGCCCACGTTCGTTCTCCCGGCCACTACGCAGCCCACGTTCGTTCTCCCGGCCACTACGCAGCCCACGTTCGTTCTCCCGGCCACTACCCAGCCCACGTTCGTTCTGTCGGCCACTACCCAGCCCACGTTCGTTCTCCCGGCCACTACCAGGAGTCACAGACCGCGAGGAAGTTCTCGAAGACTTCCTGGCCTTGCTCTGTGTGCGCAACTTCTGGGTGCCACTGGACGCCGTACAGTCCTGCCTCGGGGTTACTCATCGCCTCGACTCCACAGACGTCACTTTTTGCGGTACGAGTAAAGCCGTCTGGGACGGTTTTGACCTCGTCAGCGTGGCTCGCCCACACGCGTGTCTTGGGAGCCAGCGATCCCACGAGCGGGTCTTCATCGTCGACGATCTCGACATCGACGTCTGCGTAGCCGCCGTAGTCGCCTGAGCCGACCGATCCGCCCAGCTCCTCGGCGATCAACTGCATCCCCAGACAGATCCCAAGAACAGGTCGATCGCCGTCGAGATACTCCGGAGACCGACCCGCACGATCCATGTCAGGGCCGCCCGAGAGGACGATCCCGTCGGCCTCGACCGCTTCGGGTGCGGTCTCGTTGTCGATGAGTTCGGTATCCACGCCGAGATCCCGGAGCGCGCGGTGCTCCAGGTGCGTGAATTGCCCGTGGTTGTCGATAACGACAATTCTGGTCATGCGGGCTGTTGGACGGTCGAGCCCAAAAACGGTTCGAAGTTCAGTGTTCTATGCGCGATCGTGTATCGTTTCGCCGGACCACACGATCTTTGAGAATCGTTCGCCAGTCTGGTCTCGTTACTGTACGACGATCGCGCCTTTCATCCCGAGTGCCTCGTGAGGCGTACACACGTACGTGAAGACACCTTCTTCCTCGAATGTGTGTTCGAAGGTGTGACCTTCCTCTTCGACGGTGTCGCTTTCGAATGCACCGTCCTCGGCGGCGACGTTGTGTGCACCACCTTCGCCGGTCCACTCCCAGGTGACGGTCGTGCCGGGGCTGACCGCGACTGCGGGCGGCTCGAACATGAGCCCGCCGCCGGCTCCGACCGAGACGGAGACCGAATCCTGGCCGGTCATGTCGGCAGTTCCTTCGTAGTTCTCGACGCCATCGAAAAAGCCCTCGTAGTCCGGCTCTTCGGCGAGGAATTCGCCATCACCGCCATTGCCGTTGCCACCGTTGCCATCGTCGCCATTTCCACCGTCACCGTTGCCATCGTCGCCGTTTCCACCGTCACCGTTCCCATCCTCGCTCGGATTGACGCCGTTTCCGTCACCGCCTGCACAGCCCGCGATGAACGCAGTCGCTGCGGTCGCGCCCGTCAACTGTACGAACTTACGCCGATCGAGCCGGTTGTTGTCGGTCATTGATCTCATTACATGGTATGGTGGCAGTACATATACCTCGCACGATCATTCCCAGGCGGCGACAAGATGGGCAAACATGTTCGGCAGAATCCACTGGGATTGCCCGTGGCTACCTCTATTTGTCATGGCTGAGACATCCACAGAGCCAGCGGTACCACGCGATCGCCCCGTCGAGGTCCTCGACGTTCGCGAGTTGGGTCCGCCGGGACCGCTCAAAGAAACGCTGGAACTGTTGACCGAACTGCCAGCGGAGACCGTGCTAGTACAGTTGAACGATCGCGCCCCACAGTTTCTCTATCCAAAACTCGACGATCGAGGCTACACGTACGTGACAGCAACGGATCCTGGTCCGACGTTCCTCGGCGTCCAGACAGACGGCGCAGTTGTCTCGGCGATCTGGGTCACAGACCTGTAACGTCCTCTCCGATCAGCCATTCTGGTCGAACATGTTCGACTCTTCTCGAAACCACTTTACGTCCGGTGGCTCAACAGTGAGCTATGACACAGGCACGGCTGACGCTGACAATGCCGGAGCTGCTTTGGGTTGGGGAAATCTCTCGAAAGTACCCTGAGGCCACGCTACATGTACTGAGCGCAGTTCCGAGCGAAGACGCTGGATTTGCGCTCTTTCGGCTCATCAGCGAGGATATCGACGAACTGTTAGCGGATGCACGAGCACATGAGACGATCGTTGAGATGGAAATTCTCCAACGGACTGAGGGGGAAGCGACCGTCCAGTTTGAGACGACCGCGCCGCTCATCATGCTTTCGGCCCAGTCGGCCGGGATGGCGATCGATTTCCCGGTCGAAATGCAAAACGGAAAGGCGACGTTAGATGTGACTGGCAGCCATGAGCGGCTTTCAGCACTTGGCACGCAGTTTCGGAACTTCGGACTCGACTTCGAGGTCGAGTATATCCAAGAACGGCTGCACACGAGTCAGTTGCTGACTGAAAAACAACAGCGCCTCTTGCTTCAGGCCGTCGAGATGGGATACTACAATACTCCACGCGATTGCTCGCTGACCGAACTCGCCGAAGCTGCGGGGATCGCAAAGTCGACCTGCAGTGAGACGCTCCACCGCGCTGAGGAGGCGGTCATCAAGAACTTCATTGATGATCTCTCGGTGCCGAGTCAGGCGATCGAACGAAAAATCAAAGGACAGTAGCGGTTTCACCTACCGCTCGTCGTACACTTCGGGATTTGCCTCACCGTGGACGTCGACCACCGCGATCGTTCCCCGTGATTTGGCCCGCGAAAGCGCGTGGTCGACCAGCTTCACTGGACCGGGAACGTGCATGTCCATCTCGGCGGCCATCACGGTTCCTGGGGCGACAGGTGTCGTCTCGACGTTTCTGGCCGGCGGCGACAGCAAATCGCCGTCGCGGTACAGCCGGCTCCAGACGTTTCCGATTGGGTGGAACGCGCTCATGAGGTTCGGACCGCCGTTCGCGAAGAACACCCTGACGGTTTCGCCAACCTCGGCTGTTGGGAGTTCGTGGCGATCACCGGCGTAGCCGTACGCCTCGCCGTTGAAGACGACGTAGGTTGGCTCCTCGGCTGTCATCGCCGCGTGATCGAACGCGTGGTGTCCCTTCTCGCCAAGGTCGCCTTTGGTGTAAAGTTCGTGTTGGCCGAAGTACAGCTCTCGATCGACCTCGGAGAGTCCGTCCTCGGGTTCGACGACGATCGCGCCGAACATCCCGGCACTGATGTGGTGGTCCATTGCCGGCACCGCACAGTGGTAGATGTGAACGCCGGCGTACATTGCCTTGAACGACAATTCTGCGACACCACCGGGGGTGCGCGTCGTGTGAACCGCCCCGCCGCCGGGACCGTACACCGCGTGGAAGTCGACGTTGTGCGGCTCACTGTTCAGCTCCTCGGGGATTTCAAACCGGAGGTGAACAGTGTCGCCCTCTCGAACCCGAATCATCGGTCCGGGCACCTGCCCCTCGTAGGTCATGTACTTGAACGTCACACCGGGTTCGATTTCTGCGACGTGTTCTTCAGTTCGGAGCGTGATTTCGTGTTCGCGCGGCTCGTCCCAGTCGACGGGGGGTGGAAGCTCCGCAGGGTTTGCCGCAATTGAATCGATCGTGGTCGACTTTGCGTCCGGCAGTGACTCGTCGACTGGTTCCTCGGATTCTGTCGCCTCGGCGACGGCTGGCCCAGCTTGCGGAGCACTGATACAGCCCGCAAGTAGCGCTGCGCTGGCTGCTCCCGCGGCCGTCAAAAACGTTCGTCGATCGATCCGCTTGTCTGTGGTTTGAGTAGTCGGTGTCATGAGTGTTCCCTACTACTCGATATACCCTCCGAGGTATTTACTCGATTTATAATTCCCGTTGTAAGAGAAATATTCCGAACAAGTTCGGGCGTTGAGCTATATGGGGGCCGATCGCTGTGTGATCGGTGCCTCTGACAGGCGCTACTGATACGCCGTGACTCGCTCTTCTGTGATTTCGTCGAATTCGAGTACTTCCCCGCCGTGATCGCCACGAAACGCTTCGAGGTCTGCGTTCTCGGAGAACGGAATCAAATCGGGCCCCATACCGCCAAGTACGTCGCTCCCGGCGACGTACCGAAGCTCACGGGCATCGGCGAAGGTTTCCGGGTCTGTATGCGAGGAGATTACGACGTTTCCGCCATGGTTGGTCAGTTCGTAGTCGACGGCAGAGTAGTCTGTGACGTACAAGATACGGGGTTTCCAGCCGCGATCTTCGCGCTCGAAGTGGTACGGAAATAACGTCGCCAGAAGGCTGTGAAACCACGCCGGATTTTCCCGTCCATCCGGAGATTCGTTCTCGTAGAATATCTGACCGTTCGGTCCACCGTGTTCGCCAATGATCATCCCGCCGAGGTCATCGGTCTTGCCGCCGCCGAGATCGATCGGCTCCGGCGGTGGCCCGTCGGTGTCGGCTTCGGGTTCACTGCCATCGCTCACACACCCGGCTGCGAACACCGTCGCAGCTGTTCCCGTGGCTGTGAGCAGCCGGCGTCTGGTGCACCGATCGATCATATCCGCACTACTGCTCATCACAGCCTCCGGCGATCGATCAGGATTGCTGCAGCGGCGATCGGAAGGACACACCACGCGAGGAGTGTTGCCGCGAGCACACCCGTTGAGAGGGCGGTCCCCGCGAGCGCGTCCGCGAATCCGCCGGTCGTTGCACCAAGCCCACTCAATACGAGCACCCGAAAAACACTCGCCGGATTCGCGAGCACCAGCGCCGACAGCGCCGCGTCCGGCAGTGAAAACGCCGCAACAAACCCAAGCGAGAGCAGGTCGTGGATCAACACGAACCACACCCACACGAGCAGTGCCGCTCCAAGGGCGTGTGTCTTCTCGCGGGCGACCGTCGAAATCAGGGTCGCGATCGCAAGGAATGCCGCCGCGAGCACGATCGCTGCCAGGAGGAACCGGAGGTACGATCCCCAGTAGGCTGCGCCGAACTCTCGCAGCAACAACACGCCGGTGAAGCCGAACCCGATAACGACCGCGCCAGTAAGCGTGAGGAGCCGCCCGAGATACGTTCCCACGACGACATCGCGTCTCGCGATCGGCAGCGAGAGGACGACCGCGAGCCACCCGTCGGCTTCACGGCCGACGATCGCGTCGTACCCGAACGCCAGCGCCGCAAGCGGAACTAAGTACACCGCGAGACTGGACAGCGAGGCGACAACTCGTTCTAAGCCCTCTGGACCGACGGCTGACCCGCTGAATGTGAGGATCATCGCCCCAAAGAGGGTGAACAGCCCAGCGAGTGCGATCGCCCAGCGGCTTCGAACCGCTAGGCGGTACTCAGTCGCCCCGACGATCCCGATGTGACGGGCGACGGTTCGCCATCCCTCCACCCCCGCAGTGGCGTCGCCGTGTTCGTGCCCGGTCGTCCGTTTGACGGCCTCGACGTAGCCACCGTCTGAGACGGCCCGCTCGTCCGGATCGAGTTCGCCGACCGTGGCCGTATCTCCGTCTGTCGTGCCGTTATTGTTCATGAGGGTACCTCCGCCGGTTTATTGCGTTCGTCTGGTGATCCGCTTACTGCCTCGTGAAACGCCGCATCGAGTCCCGATCGCTCGATCGTCCGATCGCCGGATTTGATTCGATCCCCTGCGAGTTCCTCGACCGGACCGCTCGCACGAACCGTGCCCTCGTGGAGGATGGCGATCTGATCACAGAGGCGTTCGACCTCCGAGAGGACGTGCGAACAGAAGACGATCGTCGCCTCAGTCTCTGCGCCGATCCGTTCGACGATTCGGTGGAACTCGGTCACGCCACGAGGATCGAGCCCGGCAGTCGGTTCGTCGAGGATCAACACCGACGGTTCGGCGAGCAGTACAGCCGCGAGTCCAAGCCGCCGTTTCATCCCATTCGAGTACCCCGAAACCGGTCGATCCGCTGCCTCGGGTGAGAGTCCGACCCGATCGATCGCGCCGGCGATCCGACCGTCGGCAGATAGCCCGCGGACGCGAGCGTGGAACGCTAGTACCTCTCGCCCAGTCAACGACGGGGGAAAGCCGATGTGTTCCGGCAGATAGCCGACGTGCTCTCTAATCCGCCGCCCCGCGTCTGTCACCGACTCGCCGCCCACGGTGATCGTTCCCTCATCGGGACGATCGTGGCCGATGAGCAGCTTGAACAGCGTCGTCTTTCCGGCTCCGTTGGTCCCGAGAATCCCAAAGGTCGATCCGTTAGGGATCGACACTGAGAGTCCGTCGAGGGCGGTCACGTCCCCATACGTCTTCCGTACGTCAGTTGCGTTGATCTCCATGGTCTTCCTGTTGAGTGCGCTATGTTTCGTGGCTGGCCGGCTCTTTGGCGACGTACCGCTTCCAGTCGTGTGGCGGTTCGGTCAGTGGATGGTGATCGACGACGCCGGGCGAGTCGACGATCGGGAACGAGCTTTCAGCCATCCGGACAGCCTCGAATGCCGGGCTATCTGCGAAGATTGCGGCCTGCGGATACTCGGCGATCAGGTGTTCGACAAGTCCAGCCGGCCGGTGTCTGATCTCGCTTGTCCCGTCACCGTTTCGATCGAGTGTCCGTGCATCACTCCAGTAGTTCCCGCGGTCAGTGTCGTTCCACTGGTGGAGTTTGCCGGTCGACACCGCGACTGCGCGACCATTCTCAACGAAGCTGTTTCCAGCAAGGGTCTGCCCGCTACTGCCCGCAGAGCTGTGGATCCCAATATCGTTTCGCAACACGAGATTGTCCGTGATCCGGTTGTGTTGTGCGTTGTAGACGTACAGGCCGTTTTTGTTGTCGACAATCGTGTTGTTCGTGAGCGCCGATCGCTCGATATCCTTCGCGAGGATTCCGTGCCCGCTCGTATCGGTGTTTCGCACCGCGGTGTTGTTCTTGACGACGAGTTCGTCGCTCACCATGAGCGCGTAGCCGACGCCGTTGTCGACTGCGGTGTTGTTCACGAGGCGGTTCCCGTCGGAGTACATGTAGTGGACGCCGTAGCGGGTATTCCACATCGTGTTGTTCTCCGCAGTCACGTTCGTCGCCCACGAGAAGTACAATCCGTCGCGGGTGTCGGTGATCTCGCTGTCGCGAACGACAGTGTCACTCGTCTCGAATAGCTGAATCCCGTTGCCCCGCTCTGTCACTGGGTGCACGTCAGATTGACCGTCGATACGGACGTCTGCGATCGTCGCACGATCGGCACCGTCGATCCAGATTCCGAACGCCGAGTCGCTCACCCGAACCGTCTCGATCGTCGCGCCGTCGCCAGCGATGAAGACTCCCGCATCTTCCTCGGTGAGATCCGCACCAGAACCGCGGATCCACACGCCTGCGACGGTCACATTCTCGCCGCTGATCGTCACTACGCGTCCCTCGTCGCCGCCATCGATGACCGCACCGCTCTCATCAGCGACGATGGCGAGATCGTCGACAGAGACGTTCACCCGCTCGTCAAACTGTCCTGCGAGGACGACCGTGTCGCCCGGCTCGGCATCGTCGATCGCCGCAGAAACGCTCTCGTACGTCTCGCCGTCGATTGTCGCGGTTCCGGCCGCATCAGGGGCTGTCACCTCGGCTGCGGCCGTCCCCGGGGCGAAATCCGCCGCCGCGGTCGGGTCCATCGGCTCTGCATCTGGCGTCGCCGCGACGAACGGCACGGCAACGGCGACGAGCACGATCGCGCAGGCGAGCGCGAGGAACCCGATCTCGGTGGCGGTATTATGCATGATCGTTTGTGTCTCCAGTTGGTTGTTTCTCGTCTCGATTCCGGGGATCGATTCTCGTCTGTACCCGTTGGGTCTGTGATCGAACGATCGCTGGCACGTCCGTGAACCGGGCGTCGGTGTCCCGTGCGAGGAACGCCGCAACGAGCAGGACGAACGCGATGAACGTCATGTAGCCGCCGGGGCCAAACCACGCGAATCCACTGATGTTCGCCACCTGGTAGCTGCCCAACAGTGGCGGTGTGAACCCTTCGACGCCGGCGATCGGCGCGTCTGGATCCAGCGAGTGCCCAGCCTGGTAGAGCCGGAACTGGATGAACGCGAACAGGGCGATGAAGATCCCGATCGTCCCGACGAGCTGTGCGGTCAGCCCGAGCTTGAGCTTCCGGACTGTTGGTGCGAGTGCGACGAACACGCCTGTCGCCGCGAGCGCGACGAAGACAACAGGACCGAGGAGCCACTCCGGCGTCGCGATCGACTTCTCGTGGACCGGGAAGTTCGGCTCGACGAACACCGGATCGGGATAGTAGAACCCAACGTACTTGTTGAGCCCGTGGACCTCCATGTAGTCGCCGCCGAGCCGTGGATACGCGTACAGGTCAATAAACAGCGCCTCGCCGGGATACTGCGGCGCAGTAAGTGTGATCCGCCACACTGGAACGAGCAGTGCACCGAGCAACAGCGCTGCGGCTATCAGCGGGAGGCCGCGTCTGAGTTCGCCGAACCGATCGATCGAGGGTACCATGGATTTGTGTCTCGTGTGTTCGTGTGCGGTTATTCGTCTGCTCTGACGATGAGCCGCGAGCGCATCTCCAGGTGCAGCGCACTGCAGAAGAACCCACAGTAGAACCAGTAGACGCCCGGCTTGTCTGCCTCGAACGTCACCTTCCGCGTCTCCTGTGGGGCGACCTTCACATTGATATCGTACTCGGGAATCGCCACCGAGTGGAGAATGTCGCTCGTCGTCTCGATGTTCGTCACCTTCATCTCGACAGTATCGCCTTCGTTGACGACGATCTCCTCGAAGCCGAACTGGTTCCGCTCGGAGTACATTTCGACGGTGACGTGATCGCCGTCACGCTCGATCGACTCATCACCCTTTGCTGTCGGTTCCAGCTCGAGGTCTTCTGGGTCGTACGTGGCCGCAGGCTCGATCTTCGAGCGGTGACAGATCGAGGCGTCGTGCGGTTCGGCGTACGCCGGCGAGTCTTTCATCAGCTGCATCCCCTCCTCGTCGTCGCCGATGTAGATCAGCTGGTCGTTTTCTGGGTGCATCGGACCGACCGGGAGGAACCGGTCTTTCGAGAGTTTGTTCAACGAGATGAGCCAATCGCCCGCAGGATCGGCGGTGTACGATTCTGCGGCGATCAGGTGCCCAGGGTTGTAGTGAACATCGATCTTTTCGATCACCGGGCTTTCCGAGCCCGGTTCGGCCTCTACAGCCGCCTCGATATCCCATTTGACTACCTGCGAGTCGATGAACAGTGTCGTGTACGCGTGTCCGCGGCCGTCGTAGGCGGTGTGTAGTGGCCCCAATCCAAGCTGTGGCCGGCCGACGATCGCGTCTGCGGGGTCGTCAACCTCGTCGATCATGTCGATGTCGATGACCGACGCTGTCGGGTCGAGCTTGCCGCTGGCGATCGCGTACTTGTTGTCCGGCGTGACGCTCACCCCGTGGGGGCTTTTCGGCGTCGGGATGTAGTAGACGATCGGATCGTCTCCACTGTTCAGGGGGCTGTCTGCTCGGCCGTCGACGACCGGCACGTCGTTTATCATCTCGTATTCGCCGGCCTCGACAGCTTCCTCGATCGCCGGGAGGTCGAAGGCCTTGACCATGTCGCGGTCGTCGCGGGTCATTCCTTCTTCGTTCGTCGCCCCTTCGCTGTTGTAGCCGGTCGCGAAGAACCACCGGCCCTCCTTGCCGCCGTCGCCGTTGTCCATGTTCCCGTCGACGAGCACCTCCCATTCGACGTTCATCGTCTCGGGGTTGATCGCCGCGATCACCGATCCGTACGCGTCGGGGTCTTCGAGGTCGCGTCCATCGTTCGGAACCGGGACGCGGAATTCGCCGACGCCGAAGATGAGATCGGTGTCAGGCAAGCGGGCGCACGCGCCGTGGGTTCCCTGCTGGTTCGGGATGTCGACGATCGCGTCCGTCTCGAAGTACTTGAGGTTGATTCGGGCCATCCGACCGTTCGCTTTGTCATTGACGTACGCGAACCGGCCGTCGTAGTCGTTGTCAGTCTGGCTCAGCCGTGGGTGGTGGGTGTCTCCCCACGTGTACCCGCCGGCGTCTTCGAGCATTTCGCGGGTCTCGTCGTCGAAGCCGTACCCGCGAGCGCTCTCGCGGTTGAACACCGGAATCCGCATGATTTCGCGCATCGACGGGATCCCGTACACCCGGATGTTCCCGGAGTGGCCGCCGCTCAGGAATCCGTAGTACTCGTCCAGTTCTCCCGGTGGGACTGTATGATCGGCGCCAGCCGCTTCAACAGTACCATCGTCACCGTTGCCGTCGCTGCTCAGCATGCTCGTACAGCCGGCGAGGCTGCCAAGTGCGCCGGCTGCTGCGCCAGCCTTCATGAAGCCGCGGCGATTAACCGAGAGGCTCGGCAGCGTAAAGCCGGCTTCCTCGGCTGTCTCGCGTGTTTCCGTGTCAGTGCGTTCCCCAGCCGTCGGGTTGGATTGCTCAGATGACATGAGTTGTGTGCCGGCTTCGTCGAGTGCCGCTCACAACTGAGCGTTTGAACACGGCGTAAATAACCTAATATGGGGGTTTCTATCGGTCAAGAACACCTCCCGAATATGTTCGCCGTTACATATACCCCCAATACAGAGATCCGACGATCGTGTGTTCGACAGTCCCAAATTACCCTCGGATTTGTCGAGGATTCGGACTCTATTCGTTCGGGTACGGTGTCGTGTCCGGCGGCTACGTGATTGCGCTTTTCGAGCGGAACAGCCTTGCCCGATCGCCTGCTTGTCAGCGGTATGACCGACTTGGCCGATCGCGAGTGGCGGCTCATCCGCGAGGACGTTCGTCCGGGACCGATGCAGATGGCGCTCGACGAGATCGCCGCCGAAACAGCCGCCGCGGGCGGGCCACGAACCATCCGAGTCTACCGTTGGGAGCCGAGCTGTCTCTCGCTTGGCTACGCACAGGCAACTGATACCGTTGACTGGGAATTCTGCGAGGCCAACGACATCGACGTGACTCGCAGACAGACCGGCGGCGGCGGCATCTATCATGACTACGATGGCGACATTTCGTACTCGATCGTCGCCCCAAAATCCGAGCTTCCGGGCGATCTGATGGATTGCTACGAGCTGTTGTGTGAGCCGATCCTGACGGCCTTCGATCGGATGGGCGTCCCCGCGTCGTTCGTCGAGAAAGCACACCCGGCGATCTACGAGCCAGCCTGCTACCTCCGTGGGCTGCACCCAGCCCACGACATCGTGGCGAACGGGCGAAAAATCAGTGGTAACGCCCAGTATCGCCGAGCGGATGCCGTGATCCAACACGGCTCGTTGACCTACCACGTCGACGCCGAAACCCACCTTGACGTCTTTGCGGACCCCGACGCGTCCGACGGCTCGATCCCCGTGTCTGTCGATCGATTCCGCGATCGGGTGACCGGGATCGACGAGGAAAGCGAGATATCGCGGGCGGAGGCGGTGTCGACGCTTGAGGAGACGCTCGCGGCGTGGGTTGATGCGGTCCCCGGTGAGTGGACTGACGCGGAGCTGTCGGCTGCCCGCGATCGCGTCGATGAAAAATACAACGCAGACGCGTGGGTGCTCGAACGGTAGTCACACTGGTGCGATCGGTCACACTTGTCACAGCGATCGGTCACACCTCGTCATAGCGATCCGTCCCGAACCCGTCCGGCGGATCGAAGTTCATTTGTTCATCCGAATCCTGTCTCAGTTAATGACAGTTCGCGTCGGTGCCCACGTGTCGATCTCTGCCTCGAAAGCTTCGAACGATCCGGAAAAACCGCCTCACGGCAACATCGCCAATGCGGTGTTCAGACAGGAACAATTCGGCGGGAACTGCGGACAGATCTTCACCCACTCGCCACAGGTCTGGCAGAACCCCAATATCGACGACGGCGAAGCCGATCTGTTCAAATCGGAGACTGACGCGACCCTTGAGGGTCCGTGGGTTATCCACTCGTCGTACCTCGTGAACCTCTGTACCCCGAAAGACGGCCTTCGGGAGAAGTCGATCGACTCGATGCAACGAGAGATTGACGCAGCCGAGCAGCTCGGAATTCCGTACGTCAACGTTCACCTCGGTGCACACACCGGGGCGGGTGTTGAGGGTGGGCTCGAAAACGCTGCAAGCGCGCTCGACGAGCTGTCGATCCCCGACGGCGTCACAGTACTCATCGAATCCGACGCCGGCAGCGGCACGAAACTCGGCGGGAAGTTCGAACATCTCGCCCAGGTTCTTGAGCTGAGTGAGCAGGATCTCGACATCTGTCTGGATACCGCCCACGCCTTCGCCGCTGGCTATGACCTCTCGACTGCGACGGGTGTCGAGGAGACGATCGCAGAACTCGACGATGTCGTCGGGCTCGATCATCTCAAATGCGTCCATCTCAACGACTCGAAACACGCCTGCGGGACGAACAAGGACGAACACGCCCACATCGGTGAGGGACTGATCGGGGAGGAGGGGATGGACGCCTTTGTCAATCACCCTGCAATTGCCGATGTTCCACTGGTGCTCGAAACGCCGACCGAGAACGGCAAGAGCTTCGCGTGGAACATCGATCGGGTCCGAACGCTTCGCAATGAGGCCTGAGTCGAGATGCGTCGGTTCTCGGCGGCGTATCTCTCGCGCACTCGTGCGGGGATGTGGGCCGATTCGACCGCCGCGCTCTCGGATCTCGATCTCCCGAACCGCCGTCGGATCCTCGATGTCGGGTGTGGAACCGGCGAACTAACGCAGGTCCTTGCAGCCGCGTCGCAGTCTGAGAACACGGACGCAGCACCCGCACGCGTCGTGGGGCTCGACGCCGATCGATCGCTGCTTGATGTCGCACAGTCTGAGACGGCCCTTGAGTATGCTCAGGGTGATGCGACCGGACTTCCGTTTGCTGACGATTCGTTCGACCTCGTTGTCTGTCAGGCGCTGTTGATCAACCTCTCTGAGCCAGCCGCAGCGCTTGAGGAGTTCGCTCGCGTCTCTTCGGAGATCGTGGCGACGATCGAGCCAAACAACGCTCACGTCGGAGTCGACTCGACAGTCGAGGCCGAACAGCGACTCGAACAGACCGCACGAGATGCGTTTGTCCGCGGCGTCAACACGGACGTCTCGATCGGTGATACCGTCCCGTCGCTGTTCGACTCGATCGGTCTCCAGGAAATCTCGACAGCGCGGTATCACCACGAAAAGCGGACAGAGCCACCGTACTCCTCGGCCGAACTGTCTGATGCGGCAGCGAAAGCCAGTGGATCAGGGCTCGATGACCTCGCCACTGAGCTACGGCGTGGGCTCGACACTGAGACAGCGCCCGCGTCGTACGACGAACTTCGTTCGCAGTGGCGCGAGATGGGCCGATCGATCGTCGAACAGATGCAGGACGGCTCTTACCGCCGCGTTGAGGTTGTTCCCTTTGATGTCACGGTTGGTCGAGTGTCGTCGGACACATAGCCCAGTGAGTGCCTTCGGACACATGGTGCCGTGAGTGCCTGAACTACACCACGTCGCCGCGAACGCTCACACCCGTTGCCTCCGCGCGACGCGATCGCACCACGTCGGCTGCTTCGCTCGCGTCGTCGGCGTCCATGCCGAGCATTTCGAGCGCTCCAGAAAGCGTCGGGAACGGGAGTTCTCCGCCGCGGAGCTTCTCCATCGTGTCCTCGCCGCGGCGACCGTCGAGCCACAGACAGACCCCGCGTGGGTCGAGGATCTGTTCGTAGGCATCCTGCGCAAGGGCTCCCTTGAGCCGCTGGGTGACGTTATCGTCGAAGCTCGCGTTACAGACCTCAAGATGAATCGGCTCATCGGGCTCAAGCAGATGCGCAGCGAGGCACTTCTCGGGTGCCGCATAGCCACCGTCGTTCGTGCGGATGTATTCAGGAAACTGTTCGGCCCACTCTGTGCGGACCGTTCTGCCGATCCCTTTGACGCCGTGGGTCTCTTCGAACTTTGCGGCGGCGTCGCCGTCCGATCGCATGAGGATATCTTTGGTGACGTACACGTCGAGTCGATCGATCGGATCTAACCCCAGTGCTACGTCCCCGTATACCCAGATCTCCCGTATCGGGACTGCCATTGGTTCAGATTCGACGGTATCGATGAGTGTCTCGACGCGGTCGAGTGCGGCCGATCGATCCATTGTCATATGATACGATCCTGAGCGATGATACCCGTTTCGGCCTCGATCTTCGCTCGAATCCTCACTCGAAGTACGCCGCGAGTCGGTCTGCAGCCTCTTGTGCCCTCGGTGTTACGAGTGCAAACCGGAGCCATTCGTCGCGAGCGGTGCCGAATGTTTCGCCGGGCATACCTGCCACCCCAGCCTCATCGATCAGCCGCTTCGTGTTCGCCATCGTCCCCGGGAAGTCCTCGAACCGCGCGAGTACGTAAAACGACCCCTCAGGCCGGCTGTAGGCCGCACCTGCGGCATCGAGTGCGGCGGTAAAAGTGTCGACGCGATCGCGAACCGTCTCTCTAGCGGCTTCGTAGTATGTCGGCGGGGTCGATCGCAACGCCTCGTAGACGGCCTGTTGGGCCGGCCTGCTGCCCGCAACGTTGACCAGCATGTGCCGCGTCTTCGCCGCATCCACTAGCGGATCTGGAAAGATCGCATACCCAACCCGAAAGCCGGTGATCGCCATCGATTTCGAGAAGCCGCTGGTGACGACGACGTTCGGTGAGTCGATCGCCAGTGCGCTCTCGAAGCTACCCGCGAGATCGAAGTGATCGTACACCTCATCAACGACGACGAGCGCGTCGTGAGTCTCCGCGGCCGCAACGATCGCCCGGATCGATTCGAGGTCGTAAATCGCGCCAGTCGGGTTGTTCGGCGTGTTGAGGACGATACACGCAACTTCGTCGTCGATCGCTCCAGACATGGCGTCAACGTCGAGCGAGCCGTCAACGTTCGTCGGCACCAACTCAGGTTTCCCGCCGAGCAGCGTCGCTTTTCCAGGGTAATACGGATACACTGGATCGGGCAGCAGTACTCGATCGCCGCTACAGGCCTCCATCGCGCGCGCCATCCCGAGGTAGTTCGCCTCGCCGGTCCCATTTGTGACGACGAGTCGATTGGGATCGACGCTTCGGCGTGCGCCGATCTCGGCTTTGAGGTCGGCTAATCCATCGCTCGGCGGATACTGAAACGTCGACGAGTCGCCGTCGGCGTACTCGTGTAATCCTGCCCTGATTGCCGCTGGGGGCTCCCAGTCTGGGTTACCGCTGACCATATCGATGACGTCGCGATCGGCGTTCGCAGCATACTGCATCAGATGGAAAAACTGCGGCGTCTTGTAGTCCATATTCGCACCACGATCGGCGTCGTGTTCGGTGTTTCGGAGCTATCACTGCACTCAAACCGCTGGTGATGTCCAACTCCCGAAAGCATAGCAAGTTATTTGACAGCTCTTTGCATACCCTAGCCAAGTAATGAAACGCGCTGGGTCATCGTTCTCTGGCGGCGAGTCAAAACAGCTCGTCGAGGTGCTCTCGGAGCTCAAACAGATCGGATCGAACATTCTCATCACGGGCGAAGTGGCGCCGAACGTCTCGTTTCACGCGACCCAGGAGCTGCTCGGATCGACAAACAAATGCCGTGAACGGCTTCTCGTCTCGACAGATCTGACGATCGAACCCGATCACTACCTCAGACAGGGATACGTCCCAGCGCCGCGCGTCATCGACTTCGGGACCGATCAGCTCCGTGGCGCTAGTGCCGCAGAGAACCCATCGCTGTCGACCCCGACCCCGAAGCCGCTGATTGACAGCCGGCTCCGCCCCCTTCAGACCCGGATCTGCGAAGAGATTGCCGACCTCGACGAGGAGTACGGTGACCTTGAATCCTCCCAGCTTCGGATGAGTCTCCTCACGCTTCGGCCGATCGTCGAGCGCTTCGACTACTACGACGCCGCGCGGTTCATCCGGATTATCGGCGGACTCGTCAAGGGTGTCGAAGGAATGGCCCACTATCACCTGCCGATCGACGACGACGATCCGCTCGTCGAGGAGTTCAAACACCTCTTCGACGCCAGGGTAGAGCTCCGTCGGCAGGGAGATATCCCGACAGAACAGCGCTGGCACATCCCACAAATCAACTACTCGACAGAGTGGGTTCGGCTCTAGGTGATCATATGAGTGTCAAAAAACCAGAGGTTCGATCATCGGAGGATCGCCGCGAACTCGAGATCTGGGATCCGATCGAACGCTCTTCTGTCGGATTTGGGTTCCCTGGGCCCGTTGAGGTTCGGTCGTCCGACCCCGAGCTGTTCCACTTCCCAGTCGATCATGCAGTGTGTGTCGAGACGGGTGCGATCGAGTTCGACTCGCTGCAGGATGTTCAGATTTGGACTGCAGACGGTGAATTCGTCGCGGAAACGACGAATGGGAGTCCAGTTGAACTCCCGCAGGACACGTACCTCATCGACTGTTCGGAGGGAATCAAAACGTACCTTCGGGTTGATTCTTCTGTCGCGGTTCGATCTGACTTATTTTCGACAACGATCGAGTTCAAACCGCAGACGGAATTGCATATCGGCTACCGGTCAATGCATGATCATCCTGCCGCGGAGATCCAAGTACAAGCAGACCCGTACTCGGTGATGGATGCCGTTTCGTACTTCGGATCCGCGCTCAAAACGCTCTCTTCGGAGCGATCGTATCCGACGCTCCGTGGGCATCCGCCGACGATCTCGATCGGCGAAACGACCGATATCCCATCAGATCTTTCCCGCCCCCAGAGCGGTATTCAGCTGTATTGTCCTCCGCAGTATCGGTACATATTCCCCGCAGCTTCGTTGGCATATTATCTTGGTGCGACGCTGGTACCATCTTGGAATGCGCGACTGGTTGGTCCCGATTGGGAGTATGAATTGGGCGAGTCAGGGTCTGTTAAAGCGTACGATAGCGATGTTGCTCGTACGCTTCAGCACGTTTTCTTCCTTGACTGTATCGTCCGTACAGAGGGGTACTATCCAACCCAACTACACGAGCGCACCGAGTTAGAAAAACGTCATTCATTCGATATCAAATCGCTCTATGACATGTCGATCAGCGATCGGATCGGTCGCTATCTTGAAATTCCATTTGAAGACCTTGTTGACCTGTTACCGGAATGGCGGTTAACTGCGGATATCCAACCTGATCAAGAGTATATCAAAGCACTTCCGTACTTAGCTGGCGATCTTGCTGCGATTCGTTGTCCAGAACTTGAGATCGCGTCAAATACTAAATCCACTCCAGAGTCTGTCAACGACTTCCTCCGGGATGCGAGTACTGCAGGTGCCACCGAGCGCACATTCGTCGACATGCCTGATGCAGCCTCTGTCGAACACACGTGGATCGGTGACGCGGATCCGATCAAAATTGGCAAAACGACGGTCCAGTCGTTTGAAACCCGCCTTTCACGTGAGCTCGAACGCGAAGGCGATCTCGAAATTGCGGTTGTCGTTAACGACGATGCGATGACTACTGAGCGTGAGCTTCTCGAGGATATTTTTGAGGCCCTTCGTGAACGGAACGTTTCGATGACCATTCTCCAGAACCTGACAACAGAAGCATTGCAAGAACTACTGTATTCTGACGTGGATTTCGTTCACTACGTAGGCCACGTCACCCCTGATGGAATCCAGTGTGCTGACGGGTTCTTTGATGCGTGTGAGTTTGACGGCTTCTCTGTCGATGCGTTCATTCTCAATGGATGTGCATCGTACACGCAAGGACATGCGCTCGTTGACGCTGGATGCGTCGGTGGCGTTGTCACAACGAGTGAGGTGCTGAACGCGCCGGCAGTCGATATTGGCGCTAAATTTATTCGGTTACTCATGGATGGCTTCTCGTTGCGGTCGGCGATTGATATCGCCCGAGAACAGCGTTTAGTTGGCAACCAGTACATGGTTATTGGAGAGGGAAATCTACAGCTTGCAGAAGAGACAAACGTTACACCGTTTGTGTGTCAAATAGACGACACCGATGAGAATCAGTTTGAAATCGCAATTGAAACATATCCAACAAAAAAGTCAGATATGGGGACCTTGTTCATTCCGTATATTCCGGGCGTGGATAAGCGGTACCTATCATCAGGCTATATTGATACAATTACCGTCTCAAAAGACGATTTGAATACCTTCTTTAGTTCCACTCCGATTCCCGTCATTTATCATGACACGCTACTATGGAGTGACGAGTTCGTGTCACAGTGGTGACTGCTCACGGTCCAACAAATGACCCAGAGTTTTTTGCCGCTACATTCCCCGCCTGCGTCAATAACAACATCATCGTAAACAGGACGCCGATCAGCCGCGGGTGTTCTGCCAGGAATTGTGCCATCTTGCCGTTGTTGTCTTGCGACATACTACCCACATTGCCCGTGGAGATAATATAATTAATTTAAAGGTTCATATGTGTTAAAGAAAAAACTTAGTCTGTGAGAGATTGACAGGATTCCATACACGTAGCTCTCAACCCTGTTATCCCTGAAATTCACTCTATGAGAACGTTAGCAGCATGACTGGCCGATCGCCCCCTCTCGAATTCAACGATCGCTCTCAACGTAGGCGTCGATCGCCGCCCGATAGCCCTCTCGATATGTCGGGTAGCGAAGTTCGTAGCCGAGTTCGTTGAGCCGATCGTTCGAACAACGCTTGCTCGTCTTGATCCGCCGCTTCGCAGCCGCTGAGAGCGATCCATCGGCGATACGCTCGGCTTTCGTCTGCTTTGGCGGCGAATCACGGCCGCACTGGTCGGCCAGCCAGTCGGCGAACGTCCATTTGTCGGCTGGCTCGTCGTCGGCGATCAAGACGGTCTCCCCCCGCGCGAGATCTTCACGGAGCAAAAACGCGATCGAGCCCGCTGCGTCCTCGCGGTGGACCATGTTGAGGTACCCCTCCGTCACCGGTCCCTCGAGGTACCGCGAGAGACGGTAGCGATCGGGCCCGTACAGGCCGGCGAACCGGACGACAGTGCCGTCGATTCCGTACTCGGCCGTGCGCTCGATCGCGACTCGTTCAGCTTCCGCGAGGACCGCGGTTTTGTCAGTTGTTGGGTTGATCGGCGTTGACTCATCGACCCACTCTCCATCGTGATCGCCGTACACCCCAGTACTTGAGGTGTACACCAGCCGCTCGGGTGGGGTCGATCGCGTTCCGTACGCTTCGATCGCGGTTTCGAGCCCGTCGACGAAGATTCGTCGTGCGGCACCGGCGCCGCGGCCGCCCGAACTTGCAGCGAAAACGAGCCACCGGGCATCTGGTACCGATTCGAGTGTCTCTGGTGCGGTCAGGTCCGCCTCCTTTGCGGTGAATCCGGCGGCCTCGATCGCAGCGAGCCCATCAGCGGATCGACGAACTCCTACGACCTCGAACCCAGCTTCAGTCAGCTGGCGACCCAGTTCAATGCCGACGTACCCACAGCCGAGGATTACGGCGTCGACCTGATCGTCTACGGAGTCTGCTGGCTCAGTCATTTTTTGTCGTTTTGCGTTTCAATCACGTGCTGGATCGCTGCGAGCTGATCGAGTGTCATCTCAGTCCGGCCTTCGAGTGCCTGTTGGACCTCCTGTCCGGTCAGGTCGACCGAGATTCGCGAGGCGATTGTATCCACGTCCAACACGCCGGTCGTCATGCCCATGAGCAAGTGATCGCGGAGCTCGTACACAATTGCGTCGGCGTCCGGCCGTTCTGGATCGAGCGCCAAGATGGCTGCAGCCTCTCGAACGGTCACCTCTGGCGACTCGCCAGCATCGATCGCAGCCAGCGTTTCAGGAGCAATTCCGGTCTCCGCCGCGGCCGTCTCGACGTCTGTCGACTCGAAGACTGCCGCCAGCTGTTCGTCGTATGCTGCCCGCAGGGCAGATACTGTCCCTGCAGCCGGCTCCGACGCAGCGTCGTACAACATACTACGTATTCGACGGTCGACCGAGAAAACGGTTGTCTTGCGGGCGGCCCATCCGTTATTTCGGGTTATTTTTCCAGGAGCGACTCGATCGTCTTTCGGAGGTCCTCGGGCGTGTCTGCAATCGTATGAAGTCCCTCAACGTCCGGGACTGGGTGATCCCTCGCAAAGCCGATTACCGTCGCACCTGCTGTGAGCGCCGCTTCGATTCCGTTTCGAGAGTCCTCGACGACGATCGCTTCGGATGGATCGACACCGAGTTCTGCAGCCGCAGCGAGGTACACATCCGGCTCTGGCTTTCCAGGACCATCAATCTCGATGGCACTTACAACCGCCTCGACTGCTGGAAGATCGAAACGATCGATGACGGTCTTGATCCAGTCTGGATGTGCCGACGAGACGATTGCAACCGCTGTCCCCCGGCTCGTCAGTGATTCAAAAAGCGCGTCGATTTTCGGCGTTAGCGACACCTTCTGGCTGTATATGTCGATCGCCTCTTCGTGGAATATCTCGGTGAGGACGTCCAGTGTCACGTCACTGTCGTAGCGATCGACCAACTCTGCCAGGCTCTCGTCGTACGATCGGCCGGTCACTTCCTCCACTGTTGGCGTGCCATGTTGGAGGTGCGGAAAGATGGTTTCACGCCACACCGTTTCCCAGTACTGCTCAGAGTCGACCAATACACCGTCCATATCAAACAAGACTGCGCTGTAACTGTCCATTGTACGTCTCTCCGCACGCGATAGGGAAAAACGTCGTCAGTCGATCGGCTTGCAGTGTCGCCGTGATTCAGCTTGCAGTGTCGCCGTGATTCAGCTTGCAGTGTCGGTTGTGAGTCCGCTCGCAGTGTCGGCTGTGAGTTAGCTTGCAGTGCCGTGTTGAGTCGGCTCGCAGTGTCGGCTGTGAGGTAGCTTAGAGTGTCGTCGTGATTCGGCTTACAATGTCGTCCGCTGGCTGGTGGCGAACTTTGCGTTCGATCGCCCTATCACTTCGCGTCGAGAAACTGCGGGGCAATATTGAATAGTTCTGGTTACGCACTTGTTAGTATGAAAACAGTCCTCGTTGGCGTGGGCCAGGCTGGTGGAAAGATCACCACTGCGCTCGCGAAATTCGACGATCAGATGGGGTTTGGATCGGTCCTCGACGCTCTTGCGATCAACACCGCCCAGGCGGACCTTTCTGGGCTCCCAATGGATACCGCCCTCATCGGTCAAGACAAAGTAAGCGGGCACGGGGTTGGCGGCGACAACGAACTCGGCGCGGCAGTCATGGAATCGGACATTAACGAGGTGATGGGCACGCTCAGCGAGAAGATTGATGCCCGCACCGAAGCAGTCGTCGTCGTTGCCGGTCTCGGCGGCGGCTCAGGGTCTGGTGGTGCGCCCGTGTTAGTCCGTCAGCTCAAACGAGTCTACGATGTCCCGATCTACGCGCTCGGTATTCTGCCAGGAAAAAACGAGGGAACGTTGTATCAAGTCAACGCCGGGCGATCGCTGAAGACACTCGCTCGCGAGGCTGATTCGTTGTTGCTGGTCGACAACGACGCATGGAAACAAAGTGGTGAGAGCGTAAGCGAGGGCTACGATGCAATCAATCAGAACATTGCCCGACGGTTTGGTTTGCTGTTCGCCGCTGGTGAGGCGACTCACGGTGTCGCAGAGAGCGTTGTCGACACGAGCGAAGTTATCAACACGCTTCGATCTGGCGGGCTCGCTTCGCTCGGCTACGCGAGCTCACTCGCCAGCGACGATCCGACTGAAAACCTCAACGCAATCACGAGTACAACCAGAAACGCGCTCCTTACCGGTTCGAGCCTCCCGGGAGCGACCGAGGCCGACTCCGCGCTCTTGGTTATTGCCGGGAATTCCGAGCGAATTTCTCGAAAGGGTGTCGAGAAGGCGCGGCGCTGGCTCGAAGACGAAACTGGAAGCATGCAGGTTCGCGGCGGTGACTTCCCGATCGAGTCCGATCGGGTCGCTGCACTCATCCTCCTCGGTGGGGTTGAGCGATCGAACCGCGTTGAACGATTTCTCGAACGCGCACGGTTGGCACTTGAAGAAGAGCGTGAGCAAACAGAAGTCGATCGGCGATCGGTCTTCGAAACCGACGAACTCGAAAGTCTGTTCTAGGTCTCGGCTCGCTCAGACGAGACTCGCGCCGTCGAACGCCGTCCTGTTGTAGTCGATCTCCATCAGCTCCATGATTGTTGGCGCGATATCGAGGAGATCTGCGTCGACGATTGACGCCTCTGGATCGTCGATCAAGAGGGTCGTGTCGTCAAAGCTGTGCATCCCGTTTCGCGGTCCAGTCCCAAAGACCTCGTCGTGGCCCTTGAACCCGGCTTTGAGATCGAACCCGTTGTTCGGAATCGCAACGAGGTCTGGTGCGATCTCGTCGTGGTCGCCTCTGAAGGCAGCCTCCTTTTCGACGATTCGCGAACAGACGGGCGTGCCGTCGGGTCCGGTCAATGACTTGAGTTCGGCTTTCAACTCCGCACGAACAGACTCGTACTCGTCCTCTGGGACGCTGCCGCGCGGCTCGCGCCCTTCGAGGTTGATGTAGAACCGTCCGGGGATCAACGAGTACGCGCGGGTATCATCGGAGATGTCTCCGAGTTCCTCGTGGTCGTCATCCTCGTAGGACAGCCACCCGTTCTCTTCGAGCCACGCGTTCAAGTGGACCTCATAATCGAGGGACGTAAAGCCGTGATCGGAGGCGACGATGAGCGTCACGTCGTCGGGCAGCATCGACCGCAGCTCACCGATGTACGTGTCGAGCTGGCGGTAGAAGTCCATGAACAGCTCCTTGTTTTCGCCATCGCGCTCGTAGTCTCTGAACAGGAAGTGGTTCACGCGATCGGTCGTCATGAACACGCCGAAAAACAGATCCCAATCATCGGCCTCGAAGTAGTGTTTAAACGCCTCAAAGCGGCGATCGAGGGTCTTGTGCGCGTGGTCCATGAACTCGGACTTGTCGTCTTTGTGGCCGAGTTTCGCGTTCACGTCGATGATGTAGCCCTGCGATTCGAGCGTTTTGCGCAGATCATCCGGATACGCAGCCTTGTCGACGCCCGGCGAGAGGAACCCAGACACCATCCGCTGGACGTTTCGCTGCGGCGGGAACGTGACCGGGACATTGAGGACAGTCGCGTTTCGACCCGCCTCGGTGACGCGATCCCAGATCCGGGTCGCCTGCACGTCACGCCCCATTGGCACGTACGTGTCGTACGAGCCGATCTCTCTGTCCTGAAACCCGTACACGCCAGTCTCCCCCGGGTTTACCCCTGTCGTCAGCGCGGGCCAGCAGGCACTGGACTCGGGTGGAACGATGCTATCGATCTCCCCGGCCGAGCCTGCTTCGGCCATTGCTGTCAGGTTCGGAAATGCATCCTCATGATTCGAAAGGAGGCTGAACGGCACGCCGTCGATACCAAGAAAGGCCACACGCGGGGATTTCTCACCGCGGAGCCGATCGAACAAACCCATACTTGTCCTTACCGGAGAGGGCCATAAGTAGTTTCAGTTTCGCGGAGATTCTGGGCGCGACCTATCATGGCTTTTAGAGGGTGTGCTCGAACGTCCGACGGTCGAAGGAGCAAAGTGCGAACCGCCCGAATCGATCGTATGGAGGAGTACCAGCGGAAACAACTGCTTGAGCGGATCGGTCGCGACGGCGCGACCGTCGGGGTCACCCTCCCGGAGTCGATCGAGATCCAAGGTGAAGAGATCGATCTCCGATCGTTTGTCTTCGAGATCAAACGTCGAGACACGATTCCTCCGGGCGAGCGCGAACGGGTCGAGCAGGCGAAGCGAAACCTCCGCCGCGAGCGAACCGAACGGCTCGCCCGCATCGATGAAAACGAGGTGAGCTACGAGAAGGGACGGACAATCGCAACGTCAATCATCGCGATCGATCGGGCGCTAAACGCACTCGAACAGCTTGATCCAACTGACCTCCAGGCAGAAGCTGACCGGCAGGCGGCTGCGGACACCAAACGCTGGATGAACTTCCTGAAGAAAGCCCTGGGCCGAGAAGAGACGAGCGGTACGCGCGGTCGGATATAATCGCCCTGACAACGATATGAGCAGAAACGACGAGATTGCGACACGACTAGAAGAGTTCGCTGACCTGCTGGAGGCCCAGGGTGTCGAGTACAAGCCCAACGCCTACCGGCGGGCCGCCGAAAATATCAGAGATCACCCCGAAGCGATCGAACAGCTGGCTGCGACGGGGCAAGATGCAGTCGAAGCGATCGATCGGGTTGGCGAGGCGATCGCCTCGAAGGTCATCGAGTACGTCGAAACCGGCTCGATCGAGGAACTCGAGGAACTTCGCGAGGAACTACCCGTCGACATGGCCGGACTCACCGCTGTCGAAGGGGTCGGCCCGAAGACCGTCGGAGCGCTCTACGAGGCGCTTTCGATTACAACCCTTGATGAGCTTGAAGACGCCGCTGAAGCCGGCGAGATTCAGGAAATTAGTGGGTTCGGTGCAAAGACGGAGTCGAACATTCTCGAGAATATCCCGTTCGCCCGACAGTCCCAAGAGCGCGAGCGCCTCGGTGACGCCCGCCCAGTTGCTGACCAACTGTTGTCGTACATTCGGGGCCAATCGGCCGTCGAGACCGCAGAAGTCGCCGGCTCAATACGGCGGTGGAAAGACACGATCGGTGACATCGACGTACTCGTCGCCAGTGATGACAGCGAGGCAGTTGTTGAGGCCTTTACCGACTGGGACGGCGTCGACGCGGTCATCGAGGCCGGCGAGAGCAAATCCAGCGTCCGTGCGGACGGTGTCCGGGTGGATCTCCGCGTCGTCGTTCCCGAAGAGTACGGCGCAGCGTTACAGTATTTCACCGGGAGCAAAGCCCACAACGTTCACCTGCGGAACGTCGCGATCGATCGCGGACTGAAACTCAACGAGTACGGTGTCTTCGACGTCTCAGACGTCCCTGACGACGCAAACAGCCAGCGGGCGGGTGTCCGACTGGGCGGTGAGACTGAAGCGGAAATGTATGGCGCACTCGATATGCCGGTGATTCCCCCGGAGATTCGCGAAGACACCGGTGAGATCGACGCCGCACTCGCCGGTGATCTGCCGGAACTTGTAGCCGTCGAGGACATCCGAGGGGACTGTCACACCCACAGCGATCGCTCGGACGGCCGCTACACGATCCGCGAGATGGTCGACGCGGCGGCCGATCGCGGCTACGAATTCCACTGCGTGACAGACCACGCTAGCGGGCCTGGCATCGTCGCTGGTGTTGGGCTCTCCGACGATGACCTCCGCGAGTCGATCGCGACGATCGAACAGTTGAACGAGGACCGCGACATCGAAGTCTTGGCCGGCGTCGAGACGAATATTACCGCAGACGGCGGCGTCAGCACCGGCGACGACGTACTTGCAGAACTCGACATTGTCGTTGCGTCTCCACACACCGCACTTGACGGGGAGACCGAGGCGGTAACCGATCGCATTTGTCAGGTCATCGAACATCCCGAGGTTGACGTAATCGGCCACCCAACTGGCCGGCTTATCAACAGCCGCGAAGGGCTTGATCTGGATTTCGTTCAGATCGCTGAGCACGCAGCTACACACGAGACAGCCCTCGAGGTCAACTCGAATCCCGCGCGGCTCGATTTGCACGGCGAGGCCGTCCGGGCGGCGATCGACGCGGGTGCACCGATCTCGATCAACACCGACGCGCACGGCCCTGGCTCGCTCGAGTACGTGCGGTACGGCGTCTACACTGCCCGCCGCGGCTGGGCTGAAGCCGGTGACGTGATCAACTGTTTGTCGCCTGACGAACTGCGATCGTTCCTCGATTGAGATGGTTCCGCCCAGCCCACGTGCAGCGTCTTCTAGCGAGCCGATCGATCGCTCTCAGGAATTCCTCGTCGACGCCATGTTAGGCACGCTCGTCACCTATCTTCGGATGTGTGGGTACGATACCGTCTACGGACCCGATATCGGGGTTGAGGCTGACGATCGGCTCCGTCAAATCGCCGAGTGGACCGACAGGACACTTCTCACGCGTGATCGTGAACTCGCCGAGCGAACGGACGGCTCGATCTTCGTTGCGTCGACAGCCCTTGACGAACAGCTTGGGTCAATCGCAGCCGCGGGTGTCGATCTGACGCTTCCGGCAGAACCACAGTACTGCGGGCGTTGTAACGGACACGTCTCGCGATTTTATGGCGACAGCGTGCCGGAGTACGCTCCTGAAGACCGTCGACTCTGGGAGTGTGAGTCCTGTGGACAGCTGTTCTGGAAAGGAAGTCACTGGGCCGACGTTCGCGATCGGCTCCAAGAGATCCGTGAAAAATAATCGGCCAGCGGTTCGGTAACCGTCACTCAGCAGTTAGTTACCGTCGAGTCCACTCCTCACAGGGGTCCATGTCGTCCATGAGCGCAGAGTGGTAGCCACAGTACGGCTGAATGCCGTCGTCGGTCCGAACGTACTGAAAGTGCGAGCAACTCCCGCAGTAGCGATCGACCGGTCCATCCGACTGGGGACTCGACTGGTACTCAACGACTGACCCGTCGTTAGCCATGCCGCCAGCGGTTCCTTCGTTGGACGTGTTGGCAGCCTGCGTTCCTGCGGCGTCCGAGGGTCGGTTTGTTGTTGTTTCCCCTGCCGATTGGCCGTTCGATCGGGAGTTCGGGCCGATCGTGTCAACCCGGTCCGCGCTCGGGGTCTGGGATGGTGATGGTTGGTCCATCGGTGAGGAGATTGTCTGTGTGGACTCGCCCCCGTCGCTGGTCGGCGACACCGCGTTGGTTTGGGTTTCGACCTCGCCGTCTGGGTCGCTGCCAAACAGCCCGACGCTTCCGAATCCTGAAAGAGGCTTTTCGACTTCGACGACCTTCGTCTCTCCGCGGCGGGTGACGTTCATCGTGACGGTTCCACCGGGATCGTTCCGCGTCTTGAAGTTGACAACGCCGGTGAACAGACACCAGAACGTCGTGATCACGCCGAGAGAGTACACTCCAGCGGTTGGAAGAGTGAGATCGGTTTGTTGGACCGTACAGGAGTTGCCGATCCATCCACAGGGATATGCGTGAACGAAGAGTGCAACGCCGAATACCGAGAGGCATGCCCCGACGACCGCCGCCGCTCGGGTATTTCGGCTGGCCGGTAACACGGTGAAGATGCCAAGAAACACCGCTGGTACCCCGATCCCACCGAGAACACCGCCGTAGAGCCGAATGTCTCCCAGTCCGTAGCCGCGGTTCAAAAGCAACTCCGTCCCGGCGACGAGGATTCCGGCGACGACGAGGAGTACTCCCGCAGAGAACAACCCGGCTCCTGCGGCGAGTCGCCGTCTGCCCGCCCGGGTTGCGGCGTCCCCGTGGTACGCCTCGGAGAGACTTGTCATACCCGGGGGTACGATCGCCCGATACAAAACAGTACGTCAGACAATTGTGTGACAAATGCTACCATAACACTTAACGGGCCCTCGCTGCGGTGGTTCGAAAAGGTTACCCTCCCGCCCGTCAAATCGCCGCACATGTCAGATGAGGACGCCGAGGACGAACCGGCGGTCGAACTCGGAACGGGCCCTTCCGTTGAGGGTGCACCGCTCGCCCGCGTCGCCTCGCGATTGACCTGGCCCGCAACAATGAGCGCGATCGTCGAACAGGAAGGCGACAGTGAAATTCGCACGCCTGACGGTGCCACCGAACTGTCGACCGTACTCGAATCGATCGACACGACCTATTTTGACCGTCGCCAGACGTTCATCGACGAGGTAACCGCCGTCGCCGGTGGCGGTCCTGTGTTGACCGACGAGTAGTCTCGACGATTGCTCTACGAGTGATCTTGCGACCGACGAGTAGTCTATCCAACTGATCGACACCTTTTTTCAACGATCGATCCGGCTGCCCACGACCAGATCGATCCGGCTGCCCACACCCTCCCCGTTTTTGCATGTGGAGGACAATATAGTGGTATGATGCTCCCGTTTGACCCCACAGAGATCGATCCTGAGATGTACGGCGAACACATGACTGTGCTCGAAAGCGACCACGAAACCGCGATCGAGACGGTTCGTGAGATCTGCCTCGACGAGGGATTCGGTATCCCTGTCGAGTTTTCACCGTCCGACATGCTCAACGAGAAAGTCGATGCGGACCGTGATCCGTACTACGTCCTCGGCGCGTGTAACCCGGCGATCGCCGATCGGGCGCTGACGGCGACCGACAACAAGATCGGTGGGCTGTTCCCGTGCAACATGATCGTCTGGGAGCGAGCGCCGAACGAGCAGGTCGTATACCACGTGAGCATCATGCGGATCGCTCAAATGCTGGGGATGGCCGAAGATACCGACGAAATGGACGCGATCATCGACAAAACTGGTGAACTCGTAAACGCGGTGTACGATCGACTCGAGTCGGTGTGAACTGACTGTCGATCAGGCCAACGAACGGTTCAAAAATCAGCCAACTGCGTCTGCAAGCCAGAGACCATCGTCGATTTTCGCCGCAGTTGTGCCATCGACACTGGAACGTGTTCTACGACCCCACGGATCGCGTCACCAAACGTTTCGGCCTCGCCATGCTCACCGTCGAACGCGTTTCTGACGGCTTCTCGAACCTGCCAGACGCCGACCGGCCCCCAGTAGTCATCGGAGACGTGCCGAACAATCAGAACTTTTGCTTGCCGGCCGATCGACTCGAGATATTCGAGTACCCCGAGTCGGCTCGCGTAGTACGCGCCGGCGGTTTCCTCGACGTAGCTCGTTCGTCCCTCCTTGCCCTCTGCGTCTGCAGCGAGCCACATCCCCGCGGCTGGATCGGGATTCCAGATGCTTCCCGGCGCTTTCAGTTCGACGAGTTCGAACTCCCACTGGCCGGGGGCGAGGACGATCCAGAAGGCGTTGCCGAGGTGTTCGTTTCGGTGGACCTCGACCGTGTCGATCGACGGCGCATCCCAGATCCGCCCCCGAAGGAACTGGCCAACTGTGTCGTCGACCGCAGTTATTGACCACCGTGTGGGAACGAGCCGACGGTTCTCGCCCTGGCCGAGTGCGCCCGCTGAGAGAATTGTGTTGATATCGTAGACATCGAACCCGCGGTTGTAGAGGTACGTCATCGCGCCCTGGGCGGCCCAGTCGTCGTCTTCGAGGGTCTTTTTAATCGCCCGTGGGACGTGGGGATTCTCCGTCACTGCGGCGTCTCGGGCGGTTGCCCGGGGCCCAGTCGGGGTTGCAACATCTTCGGGCGTTACGTCAAAGTCAATCTCAGGCGGCTCGTTGAGGCCGATCTCAACTTGGACCGGCCTGTCGGCGATCGCAACCTCTCGCTGAACGCCCAGAAAGCCGTCCCACGCGTCGTGTACGCTCGTTTCGACGGGCGATCGCTGTGTCGAGTTGAGGAGACTCGTTCGGCGCTCGAAGACGTCCTCGATGCTCACGCCCTCTCTGTACCACTCGGCGCTCGTCTCGAATCGCGCGGCGTCGCGTTCGTTGCCGACCGGTGAGAGCAATCCTGTCGAGACGTTCGGATAGTTCGATCGGCCGACGAAGATCGACGGCGAGACACTCCCAAATAGGTCGCCGTTCTGGACGGTTTCTTCGAACCGAGTTTCGAACGCTGAGAGGTGATCGACGATCTCGTAGGACTTCTCCTCGACGAGGCGCCGACGCTCAGCGCGCTCGTTGACCTCGAGCTCGATGTAGTCGTCCAGCCGCATTCACCGGAAAGTACGCCGGCAACGATCAAGAACGTTCCCGTCCGAACCTTCTTGATTGACTGCGTAGACGCGCTTACGCCTCGTCGGGTCCTTCACGCTGTAACCGCCGCGCGGCGAGGACGAACACTGAGAGGACAATCAGGTACAGCTCACGACCGGTGACCGCAAACGGAAACAGCCGATCGACGGGTTCCGCTGGCGGTGGATCCCGGCTCGGCTCGACCGGGTTGTTGACGTGGACGGTTTGTCGTGACCGTCGTTCGGGCTCAGGGGCGTCCGGGGAGAGGTCGACGAACGTCTGGGTCAGCCCGTCGCTCGTCGAGAGGACCATCTCTCCACTGAGCCGGTAGAACTGATCGCGAAGCGGCCACAGGGCGTTGATTCCATCGAGATAGACGTAATCCAAGAGCAGATGGCCAAAGCCCAGCGCGAACGTCCCTGCCCAGGCCACCCGAATCCACTGCTCACCCACACGATCGCGGAGCAGCGATCGGTCACGAACCCGCGTATCGTACGTCATGAGTGCGGCGATCGCGGCCGGGAACAACAGCGTGTGCAATACCGTCCGGTGTGCGCCGGCCATGATCGGCCCCAGGACCGTGTCGAGATCCGGGAGTACGAGCAACACAACGAGGAATACCAGTGCGCCGCGGTCCTCTGTGCCCCTCAAGAGTGCAATCGCCAACACGAGTCCGAACGCCACGTGGACGACGGTTGATGGCATCAGCGATCGCCTCTGTCGGATCCGATCGTTCCGTTGTGTTTTCGTTTTTCGAGCCACGACTCGGTGAACCGTACCGCGAGCAACGCGACGCTCGAGACGATGAGAACCACCTGCCAGCCGGTTTCGACGATCGTTACCTCGCGGTCAACGTCAGCGGAGAGTCCGACATCCGGTTCGGGTGTGACCCACGTCGAGACGTGGTAGGTGGCGGTGGTGCCGGGGTTGTCGATCGCCAGTGGGCCGAGCGTCCCGTCACCCCAGCCGACGTACGTCTGGACGATTCCGCGCTGGGTGGAGTACAGGAACCGTCCGTCTATCCGGTAGAACGCGTCGTGGAACGGATACAGGAGGTTCACGCCCGATTCACCGAAGAGATCGACGCCGATCCCCACGACGAGGAACGCCGCAAGCGAAACCCACGCGACACGGATCCCGTACCAGCCATACTGGGTACGGAGCCACGAATCATCCCGCGATGTGTCCCAGTACAACACGACGCCGATCGCGAGGGGGATCCACGCGTTATGCAACACCGCGTTCGTCCCGCTTTGTACTGCGAGGCTCGTGATTGCATCCAGATCTGGGACAACTGCCGCGGCCGTGACGATCGCAACCGAGCGGCGATCGAACGCCGCTCCCAACAGCGCCGCCGCGAGGATCGCTCCAAGGGCGGCGGTCACGATCGTCGGTGCCATATGCGTGACCTACCATCGCGTGTGAATAAAGCCCGCGCTATTATATGCACTCCGTCGATCGCAGCGACAGTCCTCCGACAAAAATACTATGCCATCACGCGGTCGACGTCCGGTATGCATCCGATCGAGGCGAGTGGGCTCACGAAGACGTATGGCTCGGTCCTTGGCGTCGATTCGCTCTCCTTTCACGTCGAGTCCGGCGAAGTGTTCGGTTTTCTCGGTCCGAACGGCGCCGGAAAAACAACGTTTATCCGACTTCTTTTGGGACTGATTTCGCCAACCAGCGGGACTGCCGCGGTGTTGGGTGCGGATGTCCGGGAGGAGGCCGCGTTGATCGAGGCTAAACGACGGGTCGGCTATCTTCCGGCGAACCTGGGCTTCGATCCAGGTGCCACTGGCGAGGATGTCCTCGACTATCACGGGGCCGTCAAGGGTGACAGCCGTCGGCAAGATCTGTTAGCGATGTTTTCTCCACCGATCGACCGGCCGATCCGGGAGTACTCGACAGGCAACAAACAGATGCTCGGGCTCGTCCAGGCGTTCATGCACGATCCGGACCTCGTCATCATGGACGAACCGACCTCCGGGCTCGATCCACTCAAACAGGAACGGTTTCATGAGTTCATTCGCGCCGAGCGCGATCGCGGGACGACCGTGTTTTTCTCCTCACACGTGCTGAGCGAAGTCCGGCGCGTCTGCGATCGCGTCGGCATCCTCCGTGAAGGATCGCTCGTCGCGCTCGAAGACATTGATACCCTGTTAGCACAGGGCGGCAAGCGGGTCCATCTTCGGGCTGCCGAGGACGTCCATGATCGTGTCCGATCGCTCGATGGCGTCTTCGATCTCGACACTGTTGGCCACGAACTGCACTTTACCTATGCAGGTGGGTACAACGAACTCCTCGATCGTCTAGCCAGCTTTGAGATCCTCGACATCGAAATCACCGAACCGCCGCTCGAAGACGTATTCATGCACTACTACGGAGATGACACTGAAACCGACGATCCCGCAACAAAACTGGAGGCAGGAGATGCTTGAGACCGCCCGGTACGAGGTCGATCGCCGACGCCGTGGCACCGTCGTTTTGACCGCGGGAATCAGCCTCGTCGCTGTCTTTTTCATCGCGCTGTATCCGTCGTTTCAGACCGCGGACATTGACATCGACCAGATGATTGAGGCGTGGCCCCCGGCGATGCGGGAGGCGTTCGGCCTCGTTACCCTCGCGTCGATCGAGGGCTTTCTGGCCGTCGAACTGTACAATTTTGTTTGGGTAATTGTCCTCGGATTGTATTTCGCGTACCTCGCCGCAGGACTCATCGCCGACGATATTGAGGGCGATCGGATGGATCTGTTGTGCTCGCTGCCGGTCTCCCGGACGCGCGTGTTGTTCGAGAAGTTCGCCGCGCTGGTGGTTCCAATCCTCGCGGTCAACGTAGTCGTCGGTTCACTCGTGTATGCCGGAACGATTGCAATCGGAGAGCCGATCGATGCCCTCGGACTCGTGATGGTACATCTCCTTTCAATCCCGTATCTGCTTTTGTGTGCGACGATTGGGCTTGTCTTTTCTGTCAAATTCGACCGCGGTGATGTGGCCAAACGCGCCGCGATCGCCGCGATATTCGCGCTCTATCTGCTGGATTCGATCGCCGGCAGCGTTGAAGAGATCTCGGTAGTACAGTCGCTAACGCCGTCTGGCTACTACGATCCGACGGCGATTCTCGTGCAGGAAACGTACGCAATCGGGGATGCGGGGGTGTTGCTCGTGGCGACTGCTGTTGTGCTCGTCGGGGCGCGGGTACTCTTTGTCCGCCGTGACCTGTGAGTCTGTGTGGTCCATAGATCACTTACGGCTCGCTCGCCCACTGACACCTATGTCACTGCTGGAGTTTTAGGGTTGTAGCCCAAAGCATAGCTGTTATGTCAGACACAACTGTTGCAGTCGTTGGCGGCGGCCCTGCGGGGCTCAGTGCGGCGCTTTTCGCCCAGAAGAACGGCCTTGATACGATCGTCTTCGACACCGACTCGACGTGGCTGCACAAAGCACACCTGTTCAACTACCTAGGCATTGGCTCTGTCGACGGATCGGCATTCTTGGAAACCGCCCGAGCACAGGTCGATTCGTTCGGCGTCGATCGTCGCCAGGGTGCGGAGGTCACGACTGTCTCCGAAGCCGAGGATGGATTCGTAATCGAGACCGACGACGAGAGCGTTGAGGCGACGTACGTGGTGTTGGCCACGGGCGCAAATCGCGATCTCGCCGAATCACTCGGCTGTGCGTTTGACGATGATCTCGTTGACGTTGATGTCACGATGGAAACGAGCGTCGAGAACGCCTACGCGACCGGCGCGATGGTTCGGGCCGAAGAGTGGCAGGCGGTGATCTCTGCGGGCGATGGGGCCGCCGCGGCGCTGAATATCCTCTCGAACGAGAAAGGCGAACACTACCACGACTTCGATGTCCCCGCCGACGCAGACCGCGTCTTCGGCGAAATGGCCGACGAGTAGTTGTTCACTCGCAGATCGGCGGTGAGTGATAGTCGAGTTGCAGATCGGCGGTGAGTGATAGTCGAGTTGCAGATCGGCGGTGAGTGATTGTCGAGTCGCAGATCGGCGGTGAGTGATTGTCGAGTCGCAGATCGGCGGTGAGTGATTGTCGAGTCGCAGATCGGCGGTGAGTGATTGTCGAGTCGCAGATCGACGGCGAGTAATTGTCTAATCGAAGATTGGCGACGATCGTCGCTGTCCTAGCTGTGGATGCCCATCGCTTCGATCTGTTCTTGATATCGATTCCGAATCGTTACCTCGGTGACCTGCGCGACATCAGCAACCTCTCGCTGGGTCTTTTTCTGATTACAGAGCAGCGACGCCGCGTAAATCGCTGCGGCGGCGAAGCCGGTTGGCGACTTTCCGGACAACAACCCCTCCTCAGCAGTGGTGTCGATGATCTCTTTTGCCTTCGATTGGACTTCCTCGGAGAGTTCGAGTTCTGAGCAGAACCGCGGGACGTACTTTTTCGGATCAACAGGCCGCATCTCTAAGCCGAGTTCCTGGGAGATGTAGCGATACGTTCGCCCGATCTCCTTGCGATCGACCCGTGAGACCTCCGAAATCTCTTCGAGACTCCGTGGGATGCCCTCTTTTCGACACGCAGCATACAGCGCGGCGGTGGAGACGCCTTCGATCGATCGGCCGCGGATGAGGTCCTCACTGAGTGCGCGGCGATAAATAACGGAAGCGACCTCGCGAACCGATCGCGGGACACCCAGTGCGGATGCCATCCGGTCAATCTCTGAGAGGGCGAACTGGAGATTTCGCTCGCCGGCGTCTTTGGTACGAATGCGCTCTTGCCACTTTCGCAGCCGGTGCATCTGGCTGCGTTTTTCAGAAGAAAGCGATCGGCCGTAGGCGTCTTTGTCCTTCCAGTCGATCGTCGTCGTCAATCCCTTGTCGTGCATCGTCTTCGTCGTTGGCGCACCCACACGGGATTTGTTCTGTCGCTCCGAATGGTTGAACGCACGCCACTCGGGCCCCCGATCGATCTGGTCCTCCTCGATTATCAGCCCGGTCTCTTCGTGTATCAGCTCTCCATCAGCCGTCCGAACGAGATCCTCGGGATCGATCTCCTCGGGGTCTAATTCTGCCTCGGCCGCCGACTCGGCCGTGTCTTCTTCACGTGTCCCTGTCGATCGGTGCCCCCGCTGGCGGGTAGACCGTTTCATCGCATTTATATAGTAAACTTCGACGCATATTTAAAACTTTGCGGCAAGCGCTCGATCGACACGCCACTGACTGCCTCACGGGTAAGACACCGCCGATTCGAAGCGAACGACATAACGGCGATCGGTTCGAAGAACGTTGTATGCCGACGATCGAAGCCGACCCAGCGGCTGCTGCTGAGACGCTCGCGGCCGCGGGGGTCGAACTCACCGATGGAAACACGCCTCACGAGCGCTGGCGGGCAACTCGGGGAGATGCGGTTGCGGTGGCCTACGACGACAAGATCGTCGTGCAGGGATCGAACCCCGACAATCTCACGCTGTTATTGCGCGAGGGGGCTGGCCGTGGCTATCTGTACTTTGACGGCGCAAGCCGCGGCAACCCTGGCGAGGCCGCGATCGGCTGGGTCATCGTTACCGGCGACGGCATCGCTGCGGAGGGGAGTCGGCGGATCGACCCGACGACCAACAACCGTGCGGAGTACGAGGCGCTCCTCGCGGGACTCGAGGCGGCGATCGACTACGGACTCTCGGAAGTCGACATCCGTGGGGATTCAGAACTTGTCGTCAAGCAGGTCCGCGGCGAGTGGCAGACGAACAATCCTCAGCTTCGCGAGTATCGAATCGAGGTCCGATCGCGCCTCAAATCGTTCGACAAGTGGTCGATCGAACACGTTCCCCGTGAGCTCAACGAACGCGCAGACGATCTCGCGAACGAAGCGTTTGCGGAGGGATAGTACTGAAATGACAGAACACACAGCCGAGATGACTGACGGAACGACAAACGACACGACCGGACCGACAGACAATACTGACGAGATTCCCCTTCCCGAAGACGTGGTTTCGGAGGCCAAACGGCTCACTGCGCTCGCCGCAGAGGCGGTTGACGACGCGGCAAAAGCGGCATATCGCCGAGAGCGCGATCGGCTCGTTGCCGATCACGACTACACGGCTCGACTCCGAGATGAAGATCGCACGCTTGTGTTGTACCCAGACGAGTGGGTCGTGGACGGAACCGTTCAGTTCGATAAAATCGACGACACGGACCGAGCGATCGAGGTGCCGCTGGGGCCACAGGAGGGCGATAGCTGGGCCGAGGTCGAAACACACAACCAGTCGATCGTCGAGGCCGTTTCCGAAAACGAATCAGCGTTACACGCGAAAAATGTGCGAGCGTTCGCGGATTTCATGGGTAACCACTACCTCCAGCCGCTTGACACCGCGACGGCCGAGCAGCTCACCGAGTTCTATGAGGAGTATTACCCACGAAACGCGTGGGCAAGCGAGCGCCAGCAAGCGCTCGTTGAGGAATCGATCCGCACGGCATTCAGCCACGCGGACGCGTCGTATCCGTTGTAAGCTGCCGTATTACTCTTCGAGGAGTGCCCGGATATCGTCAGCTCGATCGCTGTCGGTCACGATCTTGTCGAATGCCCATTCAAACTGTGAGAGGAGTGCCCGGTATCCCCCGTTGGTCAGTTCGTATTGGTTTGTCCGTTTGTCCAGTTCAGATTTCTCGACGAAGCCCAACTCGACGAGTGAATCTAGGTTCGGGTAGAGCCGACCGTGATTTACCTCCGCATCGTAGTACGACTCGAGTTCTCGCTTGATTGCGAGGCCGTACATTGGCTCCGCGGCAAGAATTGTGAGAATATTCTGCTGGAACGCGGTCAAGTCTCGTACTTCAGCCACCCCGTCAGCGATCGTATGTGCCTCTGACATAGATGATCAAAGGATACGGAGATATATAACGTTTCGTAAGTCTACTGACGTTTCGTGAACTAAATGCATCGCTGTCTAACGATTTGACAATCTCCAACCGTTGTATTACCCAACTTCCGTGTCTTCGTGTGATCCGCCTTTTTGCACCAATAAATAAATATTGCCGTGATTTTGGTCCGCTGGTAGCCCCGCTGGAACCCCTTGCCGGGGAATCTCGAAAACCCTTTCAGCGTGTTGTCGAAACGATTCTCTGTATGAGCAACCTCTTTGAGGATCTCGAAACTGGGCCTGACGCCCCGGAGACGATCTACGCGGTCGTCGAGTGTCTGAAAGGCGAGCGAAACAAATACGAATACGACAAGGATCTTCCCGGTGTCGTGCTCGATCGCGTATTGCACTCGAACGTCCACTACCCGAGTGACTACGGATTTATCCCCCAGACCTGGTACGATGACGACGATCCGCTCGACGTCCTTGTGCTCGTTGAAGACCAGACCTTCCCTGGTTGTGTCATCGAAGCCCGTCCGATCGCGCTCATGAAAATGGACGACGACGGCGAACAGGACGACAAGGTCATCGCTGTCCCGACTGAGGACCCACGCTACGATCACCTCGAAGACCTGGACGACGTGCCCGACCAGACCTGTGCAGAGATCGACGAGTTCTTTGAGACCTACAAAAACCTCGAGGCCGGCAAAGAGGTCGAAACCCTCGGCTGGGAGGACAAAGCCGCCGCGATCGACGCAATCGAACACTCCCAGGAACTGTACGACGAAAAATTCTGACCAACTTCGCGGCGATCGAACCGCAACGGTGTCGCAGTATTAGGTATTGGCTGGGCCCATTGCAGAGAATATATGCACGTTAGACATACGTCACGAACTGTCGATGTGTTATGCGCATGGGTAATTTTTTGAGTGAGACGGCCCTATGTACTGTTGTTATGGCCGCACGCAGCCAACCGATCGGGATGAACCACCTCACGGTTGTCCCCACCAACTTCGACCCCGACGCGGACGAAGACACCGATCGATCGGATTCCGCCAGTGCCTCCGACACCCGCGAGTCAAAAACATAGCTGTCGTGGCGAGTCTCCGTTCGACCGGGTGCGTCTGTCGATCGTCCGCGAGCCAAACCCATTTTACCCTACCGGATCTAGGAACGAGTAATGGCAAAGTGTGACGAGTGTGGGGCCTACGAAAACCTCCCGTATCAGTGTCACCGCTGTGGACAGACGTTCTGTGCGGAGCACCGACTCCCAGAGAACCACGACTGTCCGGGACTGGGCGATTGGAACGATCCGGGCGGCGTCTTCGACAGCGGCTTCGACGACAGCGTTCACGCCGAAGGCGGTTCGACGAGCGACGGTGCGATCGCCCGAGCGAAGCGATCGTTCGAACAGAACGTGACCGGTACTGGCGGCTTTCTGGGCTTTTTCCGTGGAAACGTCACATACGCGCTGTTGGGTGTATTCTGGATCGTCTTTGTGCTGGAGTTCGCTGTGCTCGCATTCTTCGGGGTCGACACGTTCCGCGCGGTGTTCTCGCTGTCGACAGCGAATCCCGAATACGTCTGGACCTGGGTAATCTCGGTCTTTTCGCACAGTCCTGGTGGGCTCTTTCACATCGCGGGTAACAGCATCGCGCTGTTCTTTTTCGGTCCGCTCGTCGAGCGCTACGTCGGCTCAAAGCGATTTTTGGGCTTTTTCCTCGTCAGCGGAATCCTCGCCGGGCTTGGGCACGTCCTGTTTTCGATCGTCCTTGGCGACACAGTTGCCGTCCTCGGCGCGAGTGGTGCAGTCTTTGCGATTCTCGGCGTTGTCACGGTGTTGCGCCCGAACCTGGAAGTGCTACTGTTCTTCGTCATTCCGATGAAGATCAAATACCTCACCTACGGGATCGCTGCAATCTCGATTGTGTTTGTGCTCCAGCCGTCGATCGCCGCCTCGGCGGGACTTGGCGGCATTGCCCACCTTGCGCACTTGATCGGCTTCGTCATCGGGCTGGCGTACGGCAAGCGAATTGAGGGTACCGGCCCGGCCCGCAGCGGTGGGATGCCCGGAATTCAGCTCGGCCCCCGCGGTCCAGGCGGTCCTGGGCGTGGGCCGCGGCGATAGATGCCGATCGAGCCCGCCCGCCCCGAGTTCCGTCCCGATCCGGATCTCGATCGGGCGGAGATGGAGGCTCTCCAGCGTGAGATCGCCGGCGAAGCGACGTTCGCGGACGACGAGCCGTTTCCAGCAGACCTCAAGACGCTAACCATCGTTGGCGTCGATCAGGCGTTCCTTGAGGATCGCGTCATCAGCGCGATCGTCGCCTTTGAGGCCGGTGACGTGGTTGAACGAACCCACGCGGTCTCGCCGCTGTCTATTCCCTATATTCCGGGCTTGTTGGCGTTTCGCGAGGGCGGGCCGATCTGCGATGCGTTTGCGACCCTCTCGTGTACGCCCGACCTCGCGCTGTTCGACGGCAGCGGGCGAATCCACTACCGACAGGCGGGACTGGCGACGCATATCGGCGTCATCTACGATCTCCCGTCGATCGGCGTCGCGAAGTCGCTGCTCTGTGGGGCCCCTGCGGAACCAGTGGCTGATCGCCCGGCCGGCTGGCGAACGCCGATCCACGCGGACGCAAACGTCGATGCGCCCGATGGGACGACGATCGGCTACGCCGTACAATCAAAACAGTACAATCACGACGCATCGACGAGCATCAATCCGCTGTATGTCAGCCCCGGCCACCGCGTGGGCGCTGAAACTGCCGCCGATGTTGTCGAGTCGCTCTGTGCGGGCTACAAACTGCCTGAGCCGACCCGGGCGGCCGATCGCTACGCCGATGAGGTCAAACGGAATCTCTGCTGACTAATGATCCTCATAATTAACACCCCCTCGGCGCAATAAGCGACTGTGCAACCGAAGACGGTCCTCATCACCGGCTGTTCGTCAGGGATCGGCCGCGCCTCGGCGCTCGCGTTCAGAGAAGAAGACTGGACCGTGTACGCGACGGCCAGAAACCCTGCGGACATTGAATCGCTCGGCGATCGCGGCTGCGAACTCGCAACGCTCGACGTCACAAAAGACGACGACGTCGATCGAGTCGTCGATCGTGTCCTTGACGAGCAGGGACGGATCGACTGTCTCGTTAACAACGCGGGCTACGGGCTGTTTGGTCCGGTTGAAGACACCTCGACCGACCAACTCAACCAGCAACTCGACGTGAACGTCGCCGGTCCGCACCGGCTTATGAAAGCGGTGCTCCCACACATGCGCCGAGAAGAAGACGGCACGATCATCAACGTCTCGAGTCTCGCCGGGCGGGTGTCGTTCCCCGGTGGCGGTCCCTACTGCGGCTCGAAGTTCGCGCTCGAGGCGATGTCTGACGCGCTCCGAAGCGAGGTTGAACCACACGGCATCGACGTCGTGCTCATCGAACCCGGTCCTGTCGAGAGCGAATTCCGCAGCCGGGCGCAGTCTGAGGTCGAAGAGACTGATCGATCGGGTGCATACGACGCGTTCTACTCGATTTTCGAGGACACCACACTCATCGCCGGTGACGGTCCGGGTGCGGTCTCGCCCGATCGAGTCGCCGCCGACATCGTCAACGCCGCGAGTGCGACAAAACCGCCTGCTCGGGTCCCGGTCGGACCGATCGCCCGATACGGTTCGCTGGCTCGATTCCTCCCAGATACCATTCGCGATCAGCTGTTCTCGCTTGCCCGACGACTCGGCTGAACCACCTACTCAGTCCAGGCAGGCCGCGACGACACCGAGTGCCTCTGTACCTTGTACCTCCTCGGCTAACAGGGGGACCCGCTTCACGTCTCGGCCGCGGTACAGTTCTGTTGCCCGCTGCAGTGCGTTCTGTTGGACCTTCCAGCGCCGCTGACAGAATTCACAGTCTTCGAGATTCGGCGAGACGACCCACGACGGATCGACCGTCGCATCAGTGACGTCGGTGAGGTTCTCCATAACTCGGTTCACGACAAGCGTCTGGACGGGTATCCCGAACGAGCCGAGCCGATCGACAAGCCGCTCTGACTCGACGACGCTCATCTCTTCGGGCACCATTACCACTCGGAAGTCGGTTTGTGCCGGATCGCTAAGGACGCCGCGGAGCCGCTCGATACGATCGGCCAACTCGTCCATGTCGGCCATCGGGTCACCCCCGTTGTCACCACCGCCGAACATGCCTTTCATGCTGTCCATCATTCCCTGGAACTGTTGTCTGAGCTTTGCGATTCGACCGATCATCGAATCCATCAGTTCGGGAAGTTCGAGCAGCCGAAGTGTATGGCCGGTGGGTGCGGTGTCAACAATGACGCGATCGAACCGCGGATCGTCGAGGTACTCGAGTAGCTGTCGCATCGCCGCTGCCTCGTCGGCACCGGGCATCGAGCCCCCGAGTAGCCCGCCCATTCCCTCGGCATCTTCCTCCCCCGCTGGTCCGAACAGCCCACCCATCTCTTCGCCGGCTGCGCCAAGTCCGCCGAGCGGATCGCCCTCCGCACCGAACATTCCCTCCTCCATCGCTGCCTCAGGATCGATCTCGGCGGCGTACAGCGGCATCTCCGGATGAATTCGCGCCGGCTTTGGCGGGATCGACACTCCCAGTGTATCTGACAGCGAGTGCGCAGGGTCCGTCGAGACGACGAGCGTTGAGACACCGCCTGCAGCGCTCGACAGCGCTGTCGCGGCAGCCATCGTCGTCTTTCCGACCCCGCCCTTTCCTCCGTAGAGCACGTACTCGGGCGCATCGACGCCGTCAGGGAGCCCGCTGACTGTCGGCGTTACCTGGATCTGGTTGTCTTCGGTGTCGACAGTATCGCCTCCCTCGGGTGGTTCGTCGCCCTCGTCAACGCGATCGACGGCTTCGACGTCGATTTCGTCCATACCCGTAGTCGAGTCCGAACCGTTGTGTACTCGTCGGTCTCCGTTGAGTGAATACAATCTGTTTCTATCGATCGCTTAGACGCAGTTGCTCTGAGAATCGCTTACTTGAACCGGAACGTTTCGAGATTCTTCGGTGCGAACGTCCGCATGTTGAACTTGTGGTACAGCGCCGATGAGAGGTCCTGCACCGATCGCTCGTCTCCGTGGACACAGAGCACCTTCTCCGGCCGGGGGTTCATCGTTCGCACGAAGTTCATGAGTCCCTGGCGATCGGCGTGCCCGGAGAAGCCGTCGACGGTCGCAACGTCCATCTTCAAAGAGAGCGTGTTATTCCGACCGCCGTTGCCGTTTCGATCGTTGATCGGAATCTCGTCCCAGCCGTTCTGAATTCGGCGACCGAGCGTCCCCTGCGCCTGATACCCAACAAAGACAAGCCGTGAGTCTGGGTCCGGCCCGATGTGGCGCAGCCACGACATGATCGGCCCGCCGGTGACCATCCCGGACGTCGAGAGGATGATACACTGATCGCCGTCGGCAACCTCCTGTCGCTCTTCCTCGCCGGCGTCGATGTGGTTGAACTCGTCGGCGAGGAATGGGTTTTTGTCCTCGTGGAAAATGCGATCGCGGAGGTCGTCGCGGAGATACTCGGGATAGGTCGTATGGATCGCGGTTGCCTCCCAGATCATCCCGTCGAGGTGGACCGGCATCGAGGGAATCTTGCCGGTTCGCATCGCTTCCTCTAAGACGAGCATGATCTCCTGGGAGCGCCCCACAGCGAACGCCGGAATGACAATTTTGCCGCCCTTCTCGTACGTTTCGTTGATAATTTCGATCAGGTTCTGCTCGGAGTCTTCCTGATCAGTCTGGTAGTCGTTTCGTCCGCCGTACGTCGACTCCATCACGAGGGTTTCGACGCGCGGGAAATCGTTGACCGCGCCGTTGAAAAGGCGGGTGTCGTCGTAGTGGATGTCCCCAGAGAACGCGACGTTATACATCCCATCGCCGATGTGGAAGTGCGACACTGCAGAGCCGAGGATGTGGCCCGCGTTGTGGAAGGTGAGTTTGATATCGGGGGCAATATCGGTCACGTCGCCGTATTCGATCGGGATGGTGTGTTTGATTGTCTCTCGAACCATCTCGGATTCGTACGGCGGCGTCCGGCCTTCTTTGACCGCCACGTCGAGGTAGTCGAGCTGGAGCAGTCCCATCAAATCCCGGGTCGGTTCTGTACAGTAAATCGGGCCGTCGTAGCCGTATTTGAACAACAGCGGGACGAGCGCGGAGTGATCGAGGTGGGCGTGGGTCAACACGACCGCGTCGATCGAGTTGGCTCCTGAGCCAAGCGCCTCCGGGACCTGGAGGTACGGCACTTCGCCCTCTGCGCCAGGTTTGTCCCCACAGTCGATCAGGATGCGGGTGTCTGCGGTCGAGAGCACGAAGCTCGCGCGACCGACCTCTCGACAGCACCCGAGCGTCGAAATCCGGACCCACTCCTCGCGGCTCAGCTGCTCGCGGTGGATCTGTCGACCGACGCGTTCGAGGATGTCACGGCGCTCCTCGCGCTCTTGTTTGAGGAAATTTCGAACGTTCGAAACTGTCGACGACTCGATCGGCGGCGTCCGAACGACCTCCGGTGTCCAGCCGACCTCTTTTGTGATCTCTCGCAGCGTCGAGCCGTGGCGGCCGATCACCATTCCCGGCTTCGCAGCCTCGATGACGACCTCACCGGTGTCATGGTGGAAATCCAGATCGGTGACGTTCGCCTCATCAGGGATGATCGATCGAATCTTCTCGTCGGCGGCGTCGATCTGGGTCAGCGCGGTTGGATCCGGCCGAACGGTGATCCGCTTTCGGAATCGGCTCGCAAGCGTTCGAATCAGGTCACCGTCGCTCGCAAAACGCTTTGGATCGGGCGTGTACAGGACGAGTTCGGGACCCTCGTATTTGACGTCCGAAACGGTGATGTCGTTCGGAATCTGCTCTTCAACTTCTGCTTTCAGTTCGTCGAGTTGTTTATCTACTGAACTCATATCTCGGAGAAACCCGACGGCGCGACGGTGTGCGGTTGCCGATCGACGGAACCGCGACAGGGCCATACGGCCACATGTGTCGCACCGTTCGAGCACATATACTCTCTATACTGTCTGATAGGTGTACGAATGCGGGAACAGCCAGCGAAAACCCGCTTAGTCGTCTCTACTGGCTTATCGTTATAAAAGCCTTCGCAAACCCGAAGCATCTTGACTGCGTTGGTGACCCATGCACGTCACTCCGAAACGAGTCGCCGCCGAGCATCGACGCGTCCGTGACCGCGCGTCGATCGTCGTTCCACTCATCAACGAGACGCGCGATCGACTCGGAACACTGTTCGACACCGACGTCACGTCGGTCACGACCGTCGAGTATCAGCAGGCGGTCGACGAAGTGTTCGCCGACGGCGACCTCGCGGTGAACATCACCGGCTACGTTGGACTGCTTCGTGAGCTGGATGTTGACGGCGATTATGCGGGATTCATCGTGGATGAAGTGTTGGGTCGCGAACTCGCGGCGACGATCGCCGGCGGGCAGCCGTTGGCGCTTTTGGCCCAGGCGACGTTCCACTTCGCGGATATTCACACCCACGGCGATGATGACGAGAACGCCGGTGGGGACGACCTTGACGCCGCGCTCGCCGCCGGATTTCAGACACGACTGCCCGGCTGGGAGTGGACCGAACGCGAGAATCCGTTTTCGATCGATCGCTGAGAATCCGTGTTGGCTCTCCCAAAGACAGCGAAACAGCAGTATCTGTTCAGACAGTGTCTGAGTGAGAAGTGCAAGACGTAGAGGATACATTCAGCACGAGGATACTTGTTTGTGTCGCGTTGAACCAGCCTCTCTGCAGGCGTGTGAGTTCATCGATTCCGACGCACACCGAAGACGAGGCCGATCGAGATCAGTGAGAACGCGATTAATGCTAAATTGGGTATCGAGAGAAGCCCGAACAGTTCGTATTGTACACTCCCACAGCCTCCATCGAGTGAACAACGTACTGTTGCTGCACGCTGGATATACGAATGGTACGCAGCGACGAACCCACCACCGACTGAGAGCGGAAGGGCTGTCCGCCAGACTTCGATTCGGTTCTCGTAGGTGGCAACTCCCAGGATGACAACGAGTGGATACATCCCGATTCGCTGTATCCAACAGAGTTCACACGGGATCAATCCCAACACTTCGCTGAAATAGAGGCTCCCTCCAGTCGCAATAACTCCGACAATCGTACACGCGAGTAGTATTGAGCGATCGGCAGAGGTATCCATAGTACTCACCTACGAACGAGACTGTATATCCTGATCGGTATCGTAAAGCCTGTGCACTAACTGATCCGAACAGCCGGTTTTCCAACGAGTTTTGGTGCAAGATACGCACGCTCCATCTTGTATGCCTGTTTATTCGATCGCGACGCTGCGCTCACGCCGCTGGCATCGTCTCCCACAGCTTCGCACCTTTTAAGCGTCCGCTCGGAAACTTCGGAGTAATGACCGACGATCAAGCGCTTGGGATAACCAAGTCCAAAGAGCACCAGACCGGCGAGTGGTACGCCGAGGTCGTCCAGAAGGCCGGGCTCGCGAACTACGCCCCCGAGGGAATGAGCGGCTTCATTATCACCCGACCGCGTGGCTACGCGCTGTGGGAGGCGATCAAAGCCGAACTCGACGGGAAGTTCAAATCGACCGGCGTCCAGAACGCGTACTTCCCGATGTTCATCCCGAAAAGCTACCTCGAGCGCGAGAAGGACGTCGTCGAGGGATTCGATCCAGAGGTCGCGTGGGTCACGAAAGGCGGACACAACGAGCTCGAAGAACCGCTTGCGGTCCGTCCGACGAGCGAGTCGATCATCGCTCCGTACATGTCCCAGTGGATCCGCAGCCATCGTGACCTCCCGTTGCGGGTCAATCAGTGGGTGTCTGTCGTCCGCTGGGAAGCGACCGACACGAAGCCGTTCTTCCGTACCAAAGAGTTCCTCTGGCAGGAGGGCCACACCGCCCACGCAACCCACGAGGAGGCGTGGGACGAAATGATACTGCGGCTTGATCAGTACGAGTCGATCTACGAGGATCTGCTCGCGATCCCAGTGCTCCGCGGTCGTAAACCCGAACACGACAAGTTCCCCGGCGCGCACACGACGACGACCGTTGAGGCGTTGATGCCCGACGGCAAGTCTGTTCAGGCCGCGACGAGCCACCACCTCGGGACCTCCTTTGCAGAGGCGTTCGACATCACCTACTCCGACGAAGATGAAGAAGAGCGACCCGCACACACGACCTCGTGGGGGCTGTCGTGGCGATCGCTCGGCGCGCTCATCATGACTCACTCGGACGACCAGGGGCTTGTCCTCCCACCGACGATCGCTCCCGAGCAGGTTGTGATCGTCCCGATCTATCAAGAGGACACGAAAGACGAAGTGCTCGACTATGCCGAAGGGGTGTATGAAGACCTCGAGGATGCGGATGTCCGGGTCGAACTCGACGATCGTGACGACCGCAATCCTGGCTTCAAATTCAACGAACACGAACTCAACGGCGTCCCGGTCCGCTTCGAAATCGGTCCCCACGAGGTCGACGACCGCGAGGTGACCGTCGTCCACCGTCCCGACGGCGAGTCGACCACTGAGGATCGAAACGAAATCGACGAGGTCGTGTTCGATCACCTCGACGAAGTGTACGCGAAACTGTACGCAGCCGCCGAGGAGAACCTCGAAGCAAACGTCCGCGAGGCAGATTCCCGCGAAGAAATTCTCGGTACGATCGGCCAACACGGCGGCTATGTCAAGACGTCGTGGTGTGGCGACGAAGCCTGCGAGGCGGTCATCAAAGAGCCGATCTCAGCGGAGATTGTCATGTGTCCCTTCGAGGATGATGAAGAGATCGACGAGGATGACACGTGTGCGATCTGTGGCGACCCCGCAACTCAGACGGCGTACTTCGCGAAGAGCTACTGATTGCTCGACTCGGTTCGGCGTCTGGAGGTGCCGGTGGTGCCTTCACGATCGGCTTCTTCACGCCGAAAACGCCCGCGATTGAACGTGCGATGGGACCGAGGCATTGATACCGTCTCAGTCGATGGATGAGATATGCCGATCGCTGGCTCTGTCACGGCTGTCGGCTCCTCGGCCATCGCTGCATTGCCGGTGCTCAGTGCCCTGCCGATCCACGGAATCGCACTTCTCGCGACGATCGCGGTTTCGGTCTTTGTCCTTTCGCGTCTCGACGGTGGACTGGAGCCGATTGCGGCCCTTCGTTCCCGGTTTCTCTACGGCGTGCCGTGGGGAACGCTGGTGTCGATGGCGATCGTGATCGGCGTCTACCTCTTCATCCAGGGCGGGATCAACGACCGATACGCGCCGACTGTCATCCCGTTTCGGGCGTGGAGTTACTTCGACCCAATCGCGGTGTTGCTATCGGGATTTGCCCACGCGAACTACGGACACCTCCGCGGCAACATGATCGGGACACTCGCGCTCGCGCCGCTTGCGGAATACGCGTTCGGCCACTATGCGGCAACGAGATCAGCGGCCGCCAGTCCATTCAGCCGTCCTCCGTCGGCCAGCATCAGTGATGTGCGATCGTGGCTGTGGACCGACCCGCGTGCGCGGGCCTTTCTCGTCTTCCCAGCGGGTGTCATCGCCGTTGGGATGTTGACCGGAATCTTTTCGCTCGGTCCCTCGATCGGCTTTTCGGGCGTCGTGTACGCGTTCGCCGGCTTCGCGCTCGTGTACTATCCGATCGCGACGGTTGTCGCCCTCTCGGCACGCCGTGTCCTGGGCGGTCTCTACAACGCATTCGTAAATCCCGTACAGATTTCGAGTGCCCAACCCGGCTACAACACGCCGTGGTTCGCCGGGATCGCCGTTCAGGGACACGCGATCGGCCTGTTCTTTGGTGTGGCATGTGCGCTTGCCTTGCTGTGGTATCGAAGCGACACGCCCCCGGCGGCATCGCGGCTGTGGATCGGTGCGCTGCTGTACGGGATTAGCCAGTCGCTGTGGGCGATATACTGGTACCGCGGCGGCGAGGAGTACGTGCTGTATCGGGCGATCGGACTGGCACTCGTGTTCGTGCTTGCGACCGTGATTGCGGCCGCAGCGACTGCTCGCGACCGACCCCTGCTCCCCGCCCGTGCGGTTACGGCTCCGAACACGATTCGCGAATCGATCACCTCGGCAACTGGCCGACAGGCTGCGGCGCTCGTCGTTGTGGTCGCGATCGCGCTGCTTGTCGGCCCGACGATTCCGGTCAGTCTCACCACTGCGGACGACGCTGCACTCCCCGGCGATCCGATCGAGATCGACGGCTACGAGGTCACCTACGGTGAGGACGTCCCAGATGGCCTCGTCGGGATTGTCGACGTAGAGGCGTTTGGCGAGACCACCCAGGTGAACACCTCGGGGGTGATCGTCAGGAACACCGACAAAAACGTCTGGACGACTGCGACAACAGCCGGCCGGCTCGGCTTCGAGGGCCGATCGACCGTCCGCGTCGGCGGTATCGGCTGGCAGGAAACCGTGGTTGCGACACGCGATGGATGGGTCGCGACAAACGGCGGGACCACCTACCGCATTACGCTTTCACACGACAATACGACCCGAACCGCCTATCTCGCTGAACCCGTGACTGCAGAGCCGATCGTCGCCGGCAGTCGGCTGTCGATCGTTACAGAAGCTGAGGAGTTTGTCGTCGTCGCGACCCCCGCAAGGACGGCCGTCAACGAAACTGAGACAAACGAGACGAGGGAGGAGAACACGACAAACGAGACGAGTGAGGTGAACGCGACAAACGAGACGAACGAGCAGGACCATTCGGTGACTCCCGCAGAACGCGTCGACAGCGACGAAGCGATCCGAACTGCGATCCCTGCCGCTGGAGAAAACGCATCACTCGGGAACTTTACGCTTCACAACGTTGAGGGCCGGCTGTTCGTCGAACACGAGCAAACAGACACGATCGTCCGAATCGCCGACAAAGAGCGCTACGGCGAAGATCGGCGAGTGAGATAGCGACTGCGATCAGTCGTCTGTCGATGTCCACTCGATCCGGTACACTTCGGTCGCGAGTTCACGACGCTCGTCCGTGTGGTGGTCGTACTGATTGTCCACGTCAAAGGCGGCCTCAAAGGCGTGTGTGACCGCTCCACCGTTGTCTGCGGCGAAGGCCTCGATGAACGACTCGCTACCGCGGTTGTGTACCGAGTACGAGACGTCGGCGATCGCCGCCGCGCTGGCGAGAAACCGCCGATCTGCGCCTTTTGCCCCATTTTGGGCCCCAAACGGCGGATTCATCACGACCGTCGCTGGCTCGGGAATGCGAAGCGGAACCTGTCCGCCATCGCCCTGAATCCAGTGGATTGGCGTCGTCGTTCCGACCCGTTTTCGATTGGTCGTTGCGGTCGTGAGTGCCGTGCGATCGATCTCGACGCCGATGACCCGCGCCGGCCCGCGGAGGGCAGCGCCGAGTGCCAACATCCCGGTTCCCGTCCCGAGATCGACGACGGTGCGTCCGGAGATGTCGTCGTGGAGATCCGCAAGGTGGATCACGTGGGCAGCCAGTTCCGGCGGTGTCGGGTACTGCTCAAGTTCGGCTCGTGGGTTGTCGAACCCTGCAACGACCGACAGCTGCCCAGCGAGAGCGCGTTTTGTCGCCATCAGCTACCCCCCACTGGCTCGATCGGGTCTGCGTGATCGTGCGCACTGTGTTCGGATCGGTTCAATTCGTCCATACCGTATCATACTCAATAGTTATGCAAAAGCGTTTGTCACATACCTATCGGTAATAACATGCGGGAGCTGAGCGAATGAGGAGAATACTCGCCTTGTCGGCTGAAATTGTCGTAACATTCAAATCGACAAACCCCTCTCAACATTTATAGTTACCGCAAAGGTTTAAATACCCACCGAACAACAACCCGATATAATGGAGCGTCCGAGCAGACAGCGTCAAAAGCAGCGCGAATCGGAGCACCAAGCGGACGAAACTCTCTCATGTCCGGAGTGTGGCTCTGATGAGATCATTACTGATGCCGACCAGGGTGAGTTGGTTTGCGATGACTGTGGACTTGTGCTTGACGAGCGCCAGATCGATCGGGGGCCCGAGTGGCGTGCGTTCAACCATTCCGAGCGCCAGAGCAAGTCTCGCGTCGGCGCGCCGATCACCGAAACGATGCACGACCGTGGGCTGACGACGACGATCGACTGGAAGGACAAAGACGCCTACGGCCGATCGCTCTCTTCGGAAAAGCGCAGTCAGATGCACCGACTGCGCAAGTGGCAAGAACGCATCCGCACCAAAGATGCCGGCGAGCGAAACCTCCAGTTCGCCCTTTCTGAAATCGATCGCATGGCGTCTGCGCTTGGCGTTCCCCGATCGGTTCGCGAGGTTGCGTCGGTCATCTACCGTCGCGCGCTCGCAGAAGACCTCATCCGCGGCCGATCGATCGAAGGCGTCTCCACCGCGGCACTGTATGCCGCGTGCCGACAGGAGGGGATTCCGCGATCGCTCGACGAAGTTGCCGAGGTTTCGCGAGTTCCACAAAAAGAGATCGGACGGACGTATCGCTACATCTCCCAGGAGCTCGGTCTAGAGCTCAAACCAGTCGATCCAAAGCAGTTTGTCCCCCGGTTCGCGTCCTCGCTCGGACTGTCTGAGGAGGTTCAATCGAAGGCGACAGAGATTATCGACGTCTCCGCAGAGCAGGGCCTGCTGTCCGGGAAATCCCCGACCGGCTTCGCCGCCGCGGCGATCTACGCGGCGTCACTGCTTTGTAACGAAAAGAAGACCCAACGAGAGGTCGCTGACGTCGCCCAGGTCACTGAGGTAACGATCCGGAATCGATATCAAGAACAGATCGAAGCGATGGGCTTTCGATAGCTGAATGCAGCCGACGTACACGCGACGAGGAGCAATCGCACTCGGTGTCACTGCCGTCACCGCAACCGCTGGCTGTCTGGGTTTCATTACCGGCGATGAGCCGTTGACTGTCACCGCCGAAGAAGCGACGGTCTCAGAGGATGCACTTTCGGGAACCGGCTACGAGCTCGAACGCCGTGAGCCCCAGACGATCCACGAGGAGGTCTCTGCGGCGGGCCAAACACGGGAAGTTGAGGCGACGAATCACTTACTGGTCTACCGAAAGGCGATTGACGTCCCCGCAATCGGCGCGGTTGACGCTGGCGTGTTCGCCGTCGTCACCACGCCCGTGGTTGAGATCGTCGGTCAGGAGCTGAATCCAGTTGGCGAACTGTCGAACAAAGAGATCCTGGAGCTCGTCAGCGGTGAGTATGGCTCGATCTCGTCACCAGAGGAGATCGGCTCCTCGACAGTTACAATGGTAGACGCCGAAACGGAGGTCACTGCGTTCACAGCTGAAGCAACAGTTGAGGGACAGACGATCGACGTGATCGGTCACGTCGGCACCGCCCGCAGTGCAGATGATTTTGTCATTGGTGTCGGGATCTATCCGGAACAGCTTCGATCCGACGAGGAGCCAACGATCCTCTCGTTGTTCGAAGCGATCGAACATCCGGTCACGAGTACTGACAGCAGCGACGGCTGATTATCCCAGATAGCTGACGGCGACACTGTGTGCACCGCGATCGGTTTCGATCTCGACGGTGTCTGTGAGGTGATCGCGGATCGACTGCCGCCACCGATCGACGGCTCGTTCGTGGGCCGCGCGGTGTTCTTCGACGCTATAACCGCTTTCCTCGATCGTCTGGGCCGTTTCGTCGACCTCCGGGTATGGCGATAGTCCGTCGACAAATGTCCGAGGATGAATGTGAATTGGTTGTGGGCTGGCGTCGTAGTGGCCCTCGCCGCCTGCAACGTGGAGCCGTGCGCGCATTCGGCCGTTAAATGGGGGCGTAATTCGGAGTACCGCGTTGGTCGTCGTTCGTTCGGTCGCCTCCAGCGCCGAAACGAGATCATCGACGGTGACCGCAATCGACCGGATAACCGTCGGATCTGAGCTCTGCATGCGTTAGCCGCTCATTTGGCGGCCGCAGACATCAACGCTCCGAACCCGCGACTCGCTCACTCGTCTGTGTCTCCCTCGAGCGGTCCATCCCACACTGCGAGGCTTCCTTCATAGACACGGACATCCTCAAAGCCGATCGACCGGAGGACGACGTAGGTGTGGCTGAGTCGGCGGGCAGTATTGCAGTAGAGGACGATCGGCTGGTCTCGATCGGTTGGTATCCCTCTTTCTTCCAGAACTGCCTCGATCTCCGCCGCAGGACGAATCCCTCGGCTCTCGGTGTCGACCAGTTCCATCCAGTCGAGTCGAATCGCTCCGGGGAGGTGCCCTGCCGCGTACTCGTGGGCCTCTCGGGTGTCGATGAGGGTGACTGTCCCCGACTCGAGCAGGGACTCGACGGTTTCGGTATCGACGAGTGGCGAGCCATCGCGATCGAGCCCGACCGGCGGTCGACTGTAGTCGACAGGGTCGACTTCGGGTGTGTCGTTCGACACCGCTCGGGTCCGCTTCCACGCGCTGAAATCTCCATCGAGCAGTGAGACGTTCGTATGCCCGTATGCGATCGCTGTGAGCAGCAATCGAGCGGCGAAGACGCCATGGGTGTCGTCGTAGGCGATAATTCGATCCTCGGGACCGATTCCGGACTCGCCGAGCAACGACTCGAAGACCGACTGACCGGGCAGTGTCCCCGGATCTGCCGACGCGTCGTCACGGAACTGCTCGAAGGGAATGTTCACCGCACCCGGCAGGTGGCCGATCGCGTCGTACTCCCACGCCTCACGCACGTCGACGATCTGAACTGATGGATCATCGAGCGGTACGTCCTCGATCGACACGAGCCACTGTGTATCCATACGCGTTCTATTCGCCCAACGTACCTGTATCCTCTGACACCCGCGAGATCTCGCCGGAAAACCGAACGGCTGCAATTGTTGCTGGTTGTTTGTTGGCCCGACCCCAACCTGTGACTCCCCGCGGCTACGTAGCTGTGTGTGTCCCAACTTAGCGGCAGTTTTTTCTGCTTTTCCGATCGGTCGGCTGTTTTCACCGCCGATAGAGGGTCTAAGGGGATCCAGACCGTACAGGTGGCTGTATGAGTCAATCCGAATATGCGAACGACGTACTCGTAACGGCCGACTGGGTCCAATCGAACCTGGACGCCTTCGAGTCTGACGACCCCGCCCACCGACTGGTCGAGGTTGACGTGGACACGGAGGCCTACGAAGACTCTCACGCGCCCGGAGCGATCGGGTTCAACTGGGAGACCCAACTGCAAGATCAGACTACCCGTGACATTCTCACGAAAGAGGATTTCGAGGAGCTGCTCGGCTCACACGGGATCACCGACGACTCGACAGTCGTTCTCTACGGCGACAACGCCAACTGGTTCGCGGCGTACACCTACTGGCAGTTCAAATACTACGGCCACGAGGACGTGAAGCTCCTCGACGGTGGCCGCGAGTACTGGATCGAGAACGACTATCCGACGACCGACGAGGTTCCCTCATTCTCCGAACAGGAGTACAACGCCTCCGGTCCACGGGAGTCGATCCGCGCGTACCGCGACGATGTCGAGAAAGCGATCGACCGCGGTTTGCCGCTGGTCGACGTGCGCAGCCCAGAGGAGTTCTCCGGCGAGATCCTCGCGCCGCCAGGACTGCAGGAGACTGCCCAGCGCGGCGGGCACATCCCAGGCGCACAGAACATCTCGTGGGCCGCGGTCACGAACGACGACGGCACCTTCAAAAGCGCAGACGAGATCCGTGAGCTATACGCCGACAAGGGCATCGACGGCGACGAGACGACCGTCGCGTACTGCCGAATCGGCGAGCGGTCCTCGGTCGCGTGGTTCGCACTGCACGAACTGCTCGGCTACGACGACACAATAAACTACGACGGCTCCTGGACCGAATGGGGCAACCTCGTCGGCGCGCCGATCGAGAAAGGCGAGTAAGCGCGCTCTCCACCAAAGACGACTTTTTATCACGACGCCCAACGAACCGATAGGCATGACTTCCTCGGAGCTCCGCGATCGCATCGAAACCGACAACGCAACCGCACTCTCACGACTTGGCTCATCGAAGGCACTGTACGCCGAAACCGGCGGTGAACTCGAGACGAAAACCGTGCTCCGCGCGGCCGCGGTCGCCGAGCGGGCCGCCCAGGAAACCCTTGAGGCGTGGGCCGAAGACGAATCCCATGAGGCTGCACGCGAGACGTTCGAGTCGATCGCCGCTGTCGAGGCCGAACACTTCGAAACCGTTGTCTCGAAACTTGATAATCCAGACGAAATCGAGGAAATTGACACAGACGATGTCCCGGCGATTCAGGCCGTACTCCGGGAGTACGAGGCGACGATCGATCGCGCCGGCGCGCTGTTGGGTCGGTGTCTGGTCGCAAAGAAATCCAAAGAGCAGTACACCGGCTACTTTGTTGGTGACGCCGATCCACGAACCGCGTCGGTGTTTCGCGAACTCGGCTCGGACGTCACAGGGCAGATCGAGCAGGCGCTCACGCTGATCGAAGCCGTGTGTGCGGACGATGCGGATGTCGACCAGGCTGTCGAGGCGGCGACGGCGGCGATCCAGGCGGCCTACGAGGAGTACACTGACTCGCTCGAATCGATGGGTGTAAACCCGAAGCCGGTGTGTTGATCGGGCTGGCTGGAATTTTTGCGATGTGCGGCCCTCCGAGTGCGAAGGGTACATACCGGCGGGTGCGGTACCGGATCGTATGACAGACGACGCCTGGTTCGCGGGGCTGCCGCCCGGCGACACCGAGGAAGCGATCGATTCGATCGCGTCGGGGAGCGCTGCAACGCCCCGCGCATGGCCGTCGATCGCCGTCGACGAGGGGTACGCCGACAGCGAAGCCGAGTACTACGATCGGCTCCGGGACGCGACGATCGAGGCCGCCAGACGAGCCGTTCGAAGCCGCGAGCAGGCAGACGACAGCCAGCTCGTGCATGCAGTTCGATCGATGGACGACACCGAACGCATCGCGAATGAACTCGCCGAACGGACCGCTGAGTGGGCGGGAACGCTCTTTGAGGAGGCTGAGCCGACGGTCGCAGGAGTCCGATCGCTTGCGGGTCGCGAGCCACAGACCGACGCAGAGGGGCACGTCCTCGCGCTGGCCGAGCAGGTCGATGCACTGGCTGAAGAAGCCGAGGCGCTGCGATCGTTCATTGAGCGACAAACCCCACAGATCGCGCCGAATCTCGACGCGATGGCTGGATCGGTGCTCGCTGCGCGGCTCATCGCGCTCGCGGGGGGACTTGAGTCTCTCGCAAAGAAACCGAGCGGGACCGTACAGGTACTTGGCGCGGAGGACGCGCTGTTTGCACACCTTGCCGGCCGCGGCACCTCGCCAAAACACGGGATCATTTTCACCCACGAGTACGTGCGTGGAACCCACCCAGACAACCGCGGCTCTGCCGCCCGCGCATTTGCGGGGAAGCTCGCGATCGCCGCGCGGATCGACCACTACAGCGGCGAGTACCGTGAGGAAATCCACGAGGAACTGCGCGATCGGATCGCCACGATCCAGGCGCGAACCGACGGAGGCGACGAATGACGCTTCCAGACGGCGTCGTTCGACGCGCGTTCGACGGCCGCGAGCGACTTGTAACGAGCGGCGAACCCGTCTACGGCGAGCCGACAGACGGCCAGTGGCGTGTGTGGGATGTGGGCCGGTCGAAGCTCGGTGCAATGTTCGAACTCGGGATGGATGTCCAGCTATCAGGTGGTGAATCCGTTCTGTACCTCGGGGCGGCAAGCGGTACGACGGTCAGTCACGTCGCTGATTTTGCCGGCCCAACGTATGCCGTTGAGTTCGCGCCACGTCCGGTTCGAGACCTCGTGTCGGTAGCTGCAGATCGATCGAACCTGTTCCCGCTTTTGAAAGACGCCCGGCGGCCCGAAACGTACGCCCACGTCGTCGAATCGAACCTGGACGTGATCGTCCAGGACGTCGCAACGAGAGGACAGGCAACTGTTGCGGCGCGGAATGCGATTTTCCTTGACGATGACGGACTCCTGCTCGCGGCGATCAAAGCCCGCAGCGAGGACGTGACTGCCGACCCCGAGGCGGTCTACGATCGCGTCCTCGAGGAACTTGCGGAGACCTACGAGGTGCTCGAAACGCGATCGCTCGCGCCGTATCACGACGATCACCTCGGGGTTGTTGCACGGAAACAGTAAGCCTCGGCTGCGGTTGTGTTGGTTGTCTACCGGCTTCAAGACCTATTTATTCCTCCCGGCCAAAGGGGTCAGCTAATGGATACTGGCTCGCCGGATGCGTTCACGCGGATGGGAACGCTCGGGATCGAAGAGGAGTTTTTTATTGTCGATACGGCCGGTTATCCCGTCTCAGGAACCGACGAACTGGTGTACGGATCCGACCCGCCAGCGCCGCTCTCTGGGCGGATCGACCACGAGCTGTTCAAGTGTACGATCGAAACGCAAACACCGCTCATCGAGGATATTGACACTGCGGAAACCCATCTCCGCCGTGTTCGAGAGGCACTTGTCGACTACGCCGCAGCCCACGGCTACAGAATCGCTGGCGCAGGGTTACATCCTGCTGCCAAATGGCGCGAGCTCGATCACGCGCAGAAGCCGCGGTATCGCTCCCAGCTCGATCGGATCCAGTATTCCCAACATCGAAACACTACTGCGGGACTGCACGTCCACGTTGGCGTCGACGACCCCGACAAGGCGGTCTGGATCGCCAACGAGCTACGGTGGTACCTCCCGCCGATGCTTGCGCTCTCGGCAAACTCCCCGTTTTGGAACGGCTTCGACACCGGCTTGGCCTCTGCGCGCGCGAAAATCTTCGAGGGGCTGCCGAACACCGGGATGCCGACCGCCTTTGCGGACTACGACGCGTTCGATCGCTTCGAGCGAACGATGGTGAAACACGGCGCGATCGACGATCGGGGCGAACTCTGGTTCGACGTCCGCCCGCATACCGGTCACGGGACCGTTGAGGTCCGGACTCCAGACGGACAGTCTGACCTTGCGGTCGTCCTCGCGTTTGTCGAATACGTCCATGCGCTCGTCATGGATCTCGCCGAGCGATACGCGGACGGTGAGTCGTCGATGGACATCCGCCGAGAAATTCTCGACGAGAACAAGTGGCGCGCGATCCGACACGGCCACGACGCCTCATTCATCGATCGGACTGGTGATGGCGTTGTCACGCTCTCAGAGGTAATCGATCGAGAAGCCGATCGGCTTGGCGTAACCGGGATCCGAACCGTCCTGAACAATGAAAGCGGTACTGCCCGTCAACGACGACTCCACGCTGAACATGGATTGGCGGCACTCTGTGATGCGCTCTGTTTAGATACCGAGGCGTAGCCGATTCGTCCTTTGTTGTCCAACAGAAACCCTTTTTAACCGCCGGCTCGCCGTTACCAGTATGACAGATGATGAGACTGAAACCGACGGATCGCGATCGCCCGTCGGCCGCGAAGAGCTCCAGCGAACCAAAGAACGGCTCGAAGGCGGTGCCGATCGGGCCGTTTCGGAGTTCGACGAGGGGATCGTCGACTTACTCGCGTGGGTGCTCGATACCGAAACCCGTGCACGGATCTACGTGTATCTCCGCCAGCATCCGAATCGGACGAGCGAGGAGATCGCCGATGGCACCGGCCTGTACCCGAGTACGGTTCGGGAGGCACTCGCCGAACTTCACGACGAGGAGACGGTGACGCGGCAGAAGCGCAAGAGCGAAGGCGCGGGTAACAACCCCTACGAGTACGAGGCGATCGCGCCGAGCGAACTCGTCCGTGGTGTCGTCGGGCAGGTACAGTCAGAACTGAACACGGTATTCAATCTCGATCGGCGGCTGGGCGGTAAGGACGCCGACAGTGATACCACACCGGTGACGATCACTGTCGAAGATCCCCAGACTGACGCCGACGACGGCCACTCGGAGACAGGCACAGTCGACAAGAACTGAACACTCCGACTGCATCGATTTCACACCGCGATATAACGGCTTTTAAGACGCCACCAATCCAGATTCGAGTATGGACGTGGCGATCGGTGGGACGTTCGATCCCGTACACGACGGTCACCTCGCACTCTTCGAGCGGGCTTTCGAACTTGGCGACGTTACCGTCGGTCTCACCTCCGATGAGTTGGCGCCGAAGACGAGGCATGTCGAACGATACGTCAAGCCGTTCGACGAGCGGAAGGCTGCCCTCAAAGCGGAGATCGAACCGATCGCCGAGCGACACGGCCGATCGCTCACGATCCGCGAGTTGACTGAACCAACGGGTATCGCGACCGAGCCAGGATTCGACGCGCTCATTGTCTCGCCTGAAACCGTCGACGGGGGCGAGCGAATCAACGAGATCCGAGAGCAGAAGGGGCTTGACCCACTCCGTATCGAGGTCGTCGATCACGTCTATGGAGAAGACGGAGAGCGGATCTCTTCGACGCGGATCGTCAACGGCGAGATCGATCGCCACGGCAACCTCACGCCCGATCGTGAGGGACGTGCAGCCACGAATCCTGAAAAGTGACCGTGGCGCCGACAGTGGTCACCACGTTGGTGGGCGAAATCCAGCATCTGACAGCAGGTCCTTCCATTTCGATTGTACACTGAGACGCGTGACACCCATCGCCTCGGCGACCGCGCGCTGAGATCGCTCCTCACCGGCGACGAGCGCACCCGCGTACAACGCCGCGGCGGCGACAGCGGGCTTCGATCGCTCGGCGTCAGGAACGTGTGAGACAAACAGATCGACTGCGTTTGAGCGAGCCTCAGCATCCAGCTCAAGCTCGGCTGCCGCCTCCGAGATCGCATCGACCCACTGTTGATTCTTCACGCGATCGCGTGCACTGTACATTTCAAATCACTCTACGACGGTTAGAAGCTTAAATGCGTCCGCCCTGGGGGGCGAACACAGGCGATCGGTACAACGGATGATAGTTTGTTGCACACTCACTTGGAATATCTACAGTTCTATGGGAATAATTATGAAGTATGTGCTAGCGATAGGGAGAAATAATAGGTATACAAAGAGCTATTGAGATACAATTAAATGTTTGTCTTATTTACTATCATATATGAGAGTAGATGGGGAATTCACAGTCGTCACCGAGAAGAACACACACGGCGCACTCACGGTCACCCACGAGTCAGAAAACTCGACCTTTCACGTTGTCTCCTATGCCGATCGGACCGCTGAGCAGACCGCCGAGGCGCTTCAGCCCGGCTCGACAGTACACATGGAGCTCTCACGCGCCGGCATGCGCAGCAATGTCTGGGAAGCGACATCCGTACAGCAGGTCCACACGATCACCGTTGAGTAGGCCACTTGTCGAGGCCCCCTGGTAGCTGTCATCGATTTTTTATCCTCACCGACCCGACTCGGGGTATGGTCTCTGAGTTGTTCAACTCCGATCGCTGGGAGTTGGTTACAGACGAGTTCGAGGACATCACCTATCACCGCGGCACGGACGTCCCGGCGGTCCGGATCGCGTTCGATCGCCCCGAGGTGCGAAACGCGTTCCGTCCGGGGACGGTCGACGAACTGTACGCCGCGCTCGATCATGCCCGCAAACAGGCGGATATCGGCTGTGTGTTGTTGACTGGTAACGGCCCCTCACCGAAGGACGGCGGCTGGGCATTCTGTTCAGGTGGCGATCAGTCTGTTCGCGGGGGTTCTGGATATGAGTACCGCGAGGGTGACGACGCCGGCGACGACGACGATCCGCTCGTTCGAGAGGCGAAGGCCGGTCGGCTGCACATCCTTGAGGTCCAGCGGCTGATTCGGTTTATGCCGAAGCCGGTCGTCGCGGTGGTGCCCGGGTGGGCTGTCGGCGGCGGTCACTCATTGCACGTCGTCTGCGATCTCACGCTCGCAAGCGACGAACACGCGAAGTTCCTCCAGACCGACCCGGATGTTGCTTCCTTCGACGGCGGATTCGGCTCGGCGTATCTCGCCCGACAGGTCGGCCAAAAGAAGGCCCGCGAGATCTTCTTCCGTGGGAAGACCTACTCGGCGAGCGAGGCCGTCGAGATGGGAATGGCCAACGAGGCGATCGCTCATGAGGAGCTCGAAACTGTCGCCCTAGAGTGGGCCGACGAGATGACACAAAAGAGTCCAACTGCGATGCGGATGCTGAAATATGCGTTCAATCTCGCCGACGACGGCTTGGTTGGCCAGCAGGTGTTCGCCGGCGAGGCCACCCGGCTCGCGTACATGACAGAGGAGGCTGCAGAGGGACGAGACGCGTTCCTCGAAAAGCGCGAACCGCAGTTTCGTGAGTATCCCTGGCACTACTGAACTCGTTCACCATCTCCAGTTGGGAGAATCATAGCCGCTTTGAGCCCCGATGGCCAATATAATCCAATGAGTGTCCAGGACGTTTCGATGACGAAAGCGTGGGTGATGGCTGCGCGCCCCCAGACACTGCCGGCGGCGGCGGCACCAGTTCTCGTCGGTGTCGGGCTCGCGTGGGGCAATGGCGTTTTTGGGTTCTGGCCGGCGATCGCCGCCCTCATTGGGGCGCTTTTGATCCAGATCGGAACCAATTTTGCGAACGACTACTACGACGCGATTCAGGGTGCTGACACCGAGGCAAGACAGGGCTTCACCCGGGTAACCCAGTCAGGGTTGATTGAGCCCCCGACAGTCAAGCGAGCGATGTACCTCACCTTCGCCGCCGCGATCGCTGTCGGAACGTATCTCGTCTACGTTGGCGGGGTTCCGATTCTCGTAATTGGGCTGTTGTCGGTTGCCAGTGGAATCGCCTACACGGGTGGTCCGTATCCGCTCGGCTATCACGGACTCGGCGATCTGTTCGTCTTCGTCTTCTTCGGGCTCGTCGCAGTAACCGGCACGTACTATGTCCAAGCGGCGTCGCTCCTTGCCGGTCCGTTTCCGATGACGATCACGCCGGGAACCGTTACACTCGAGGCGATCGCGGCGAGCCTGCCGATCGCCGCGCTTTCGACGAACATCCTCGTCGTGAACAACGTCCGCGACCGCGAGGAAGATGCCACAACCGGCAAGCGGACGCTTGCGGTCAGATTCGGCTACCGATTCTGTCGTGCGGAGTATTTCGCGTTCACTGCGCTCGCGTACGCGGTTCCGCTCTGGTTCGTCGCGACGGGGGCAGCGTCGATCGCTGTCTTCTTGCCGCTTCTTACGCTTCCGCTCGGCGTCAGCGTCGTCCGGACCGTTCTCACCGAAACCGCCGGGAAGATGCTGAATCCCGCTTTAGAACGGACTGGCAAACTCCTCGCGCTCTATGCTGTCCTGTTCGCGATCGGCCTCGCGATCTGATCGCCATGACAAGCCAGATGCATATTGATCCCTACTCGATTCGGCTCGCCTCGCCGTTGTCGACCGCCCGTGGCTCAATCACCCAGCGCCGTGGTTTTCTTGTTAGGATCGCCGCAGATTCGGAGCCGAGTGGAATCGGCGAGGCGGCGCCACTGCCCGGCTGGACTGAATCCTACGATGCGTGTGAGCAGGCGCTCCGATCTGCCGCATCGGCCGACGATCCGAAACGCAGCGTCGATCCAGCGACAACCCCTGCGGCCGCTCATGCTGTCGAATCCGCGCGGATCGATCGGGCTGCGGCCGCAGCGGACCGATCGGCCGCCGAGCACCTCCGCACGGAGGTATTCGGGAGCGCCGGTGATGTCGCGGGGTCTGTCCCCGTGAACGCGACGATCGGGGGCGGCTCGATCGACGAAACCGTCCGGGCCGCCACAGAGGCAGTTGACTCGGGATTTTCGTGTCTCAAGCTCAAGGCGGGCAGTGACGCCCTCGATTCGGATATCGATCGGGTTCGCGCAGTCCGGGAGGCGGTCAGCCCGACCGTCGACATCCGCATCGACGCCAACGGCGCGTGGGACCGCGAAACCGCAGCGCGGGCGATCGACGCGCTCGCTCCCCTTGCCCTCGAGTACCTCGAACAACCACTCCCTGCGGATGATCTCTCTGGACACGCCGAACTGCGCGGCAATGGGGTGCCGATCGCGCTTGACGAGTCCCTGGCGTCGGTCGGCTTTGCGGAAATTGCCGAAGCCGACGCTGCCGACGTCCTCGTCTGTAAACCGATGGCGATCGGCGGCCCGCGCCGGACTGTCGCGCTGGCTGCCCGATCACGGGCGGCCGGGATCGATCCGGTAGTAACGACGACGATCGACGCGGTAGTCGCGCGGACGACCGCAGTCCACGTCGCCGCGGCGATCCCTGACGTTCGCCCGTGCGGCCTCGCAACTGCCTCCCTGCTCGAAACCGATCTCGGCCCCGATCCGGTGACTGTCGCTGACGGCCGTGTGACTGTTCCATCCGGGGCGGGAATCGGCGTCGAGACAACTGAAACAAACAGATAACACAATTATTCACCATAGATTTAGGCCCGCTCGATTGCCAATACAAAACGCATGACGAATCTCGTCACCAACGTCGAGTCAACGGTCGAAGCACATCCCGACGAACCTGCGGTCGTCTACGAGGAGTACGAGGCCGACTACCAGCGGCTGTGGGCCAAAATCGGTGGGTTTGCCGCAGGACTCTCTGAGGTGGGGCTTGGCGCCGACGATCGCGTCGCGATCTATCTGCCGAACCTTCCGCAGTTCGTCGTCGCGTTCCACGGCACACTACAGGCCGGGGGCGTTGTCGTCCCGATGAACCCGCAGTATCGCTCGCGGGAGATCAAACACCTCCTCGCCGACAGCGGGGCGAAGGTCGTTGTCACGCTTGCCGATCTCGCGCCAATCGTCGAGTCGGTACGCGAGGACACTGACGTTGAGGCCGTTGTCACCGTTGGGGAGGCCGACGTTGGGACCGAATTCGGATCCTTCTGTGGCGAGCCGCAGACGGACGTAGTCGATCGCGACAGTGACGACGTGGCTGTCCAGCCGTACACCTCGGGGACGACCGGCCAACCGAAGGGCGTGTTATTGACTCACGAAAACCTGCGATCGAACGCGGAGATGTCTGTGAGTATCGTGCCCGACGACATCACGCCGGGCGATAGACAACTTGGCGTGCTTCCGCTGTTTCACATCTACGGGATGACCGTTGTAATGAACGCGACGCTATTCGGCGGCGGCGCCTACTACCCCCTCCCATCGTGGGACGCCCAGGAGGCGGTGGGGCTCGTCGAGGACGCCGAACTCACCCTCATGCACGGCGTGCCGGCGATGTACAACGACGTGATCAACCAGCCGAACGCCGAGAGTTTCGATCTCTCGTCGCTGCGGATGTGTGGTGTTGGCGGGGCCGGCATTCCGATCGAGGTCGTCCGCCAGTTCGAGGAGCTGTACGATGCGAAAATCTACGAGGGATACGGACTCACCGAGACGAGCCCTGTCACGCACTTCAACACGCCAGAACGCGGCCGCCGCCTGGGGAGCATCGGCAAGACGCTGCCCGGTGTCTCGTGTCGGATTGTTACCGACGAATTCGAGGACGTCTCACCGATCGATGAAGGGCCGGTCGACGAGGACGATGTCGATCTTGACGAGATCACCGGTGAACTCGTAATCAACGGCCCGAACGTGATGGCGGGCTATTACAACCTTCCGGGGGCTAACGACGAAGCGTTCACCGAGGTAGACGGGACCCGATGGTTCCACACCGGCGACATCGGCTACCACGACGAGGACGGCTACTACTACGTTGTCGATCGCGAAAAACACATGATCGTCTCTGGCGGGTACAACGTGTATCCCCGAGAAGTCGAAGAGCTCCTCTTTGAGCACGAGGAAGTCGCCGACGCCGCGGTCGTCGGCATCCCAGACGAACGCCGCGGTGAGACGGTCAAAGCCTTCATTGTCAGGGTTCCAGACGGCGACGTCACCGCCGAGGAAATCAAACAGTACTGTCTGGATTCGCTTGCGCCGTACAAACACCCCCGCGAGGTCGAGTTTGTCGACGAATTGCCGCGCACGACGACCGGGAAAGTCCAGAAGTTCGAGCTTCGAGAGACGGACACCGACGAATGAGCGACACCGACCCAACGGTTCGTCTAGATCGAACCGACGGCATCGCGACGATCACGCTCGCAGATCCCGATCGCCGGAACGCGCTCACTGCAGCCCTGACCACGGGGATCAGAGACGCTCTCGACGAACTCGAGGGCGGGGACACCCGGTGTGTCGTTTTCGAGGGCGATGGACCGGCGTTTTCCGCAGGCGGAGACATCGAACTCATGATCGAGCGATTCGCCGAAGATGGCACAGCTGAGGAGGCCGTTCGCTACGTGATCCGAGACATCGGACGGACAATTCGGCAGGTCGCCGAGTGTGAGTTTCCAACCGTCGCGAAGGTTGACGGCGCGGCGTTCGGCGCGGGTGCCAACCTCGCGATCGCCTGCGATATCGCCCTCTTTAGTGCGGAGGCAACGATCGGCTTTGGCTTCCGACAGGTCGGACTGGCTGTTGATTCGGGCACGTCATATCTGTTGCCCCGCCGGGTTGGCGACAATGTCGCTCGCGAACTCGTCTTCACCGGCGAGCAGGTCTCGGCCGATCGCGCGAAGGAAATCGGCATTGCGAACCACGTCTATCCGACTGATGCCTTCGAAGAGCGCGCTGACGAGCTCGTCGAGACGATCGCCGAGGGGCCGCCGATCGCGCTGCGGACCTCGAAGCGACTCTTGCGACACAACCCGACAACGTCACTACCCGCGGCGATCGAACAGGAGGCTGCTGCACAGGCCGCACCGATCGAGTCGGCCGATCACGCAGAGGGCGTGTCGGCGTTCATCGAGCGGCGCGATCCCGAATTCACCGGCGAGTAATGATCGATTGATTCGCGTCGCTATTGGATATTTTTCCCGGGAGCCGGCAACCGGAACGTTACCACACTGCCGTTGGGCTCGTTGTTTGCGATCAGCAGTTCACCGCCGAGCGTTGTCGTTATCCACTCCATCACCCACAAGCCAACCCCAAGACCGTGGGTCAGTGGCGTCTCTTCGCCCGATTCGATCGTCTCTCGTTCAACGGCAGGAATTCCTGGTCCGTTGTCGACGACGCGTATCCGCAGCTGGTTGGCATCTGGGTCTCGGTGAACTGTGATCGTCACTTTGGGGGGCGACTGATCAGTGTGGATGATTGCGTTCTCAACTGCCTCGTCGAGGGCTTTTTTGAACAGTTCTGCGTTCCGAACCTGGATTTCTCCGTCGTCGCCAACGGTAGGGGTAATGACCGCGTCTGGATACTGGCGCCGATAGCTTTCCGCAAGTGACCCAATATCGAATCGATCCCAAGTTCGGTGGTCTTCACTTGGATCCCAGATTGAGCGAATCTCTGCTGTCTTCTCAGCGATTTTCTGCATCGATTCAGCCTGGTTTCGAATCGCCGCGACCGATGCTTGCCGGGTCTCAGAATCTACCTCCGCAGTTTCCAATAGCTCTGCGTATCCGTCGATCGCGTTGAGGGCGTTTCGCAAGTTGTGGCGGAGCACTCGATTCAACACATCGAGCGTCTGTGTCGTGAGCACGTCCTCGGTCACGTCTTGCTCGATCGCGACGAAATTTGTGATGTCACCGTTTTCGTCCATAACGGGGATGATCTTCTGTTTGACCTCGAAGAACTCGCCGTGTTTGGTCTGGTTGGTCAGTTCTGCTTCCCAGACCTCACCGGCCGTAATCTGTTTCCACAACCTCGCGTAGAACTCATCGTCTTGCTGGGCGGATTTGAGAATCCGCGGATTGTTCCCCCTGGCCTCAGCGGCGGTGTAGCCAGTCAACCGCTCAAAGGCAGGATTAACGTATTCGATCGTCCCCGCCCGATCAGTGATCAAAATAGCTTTCTCGGAGCCCTCTGCCTGTGCTTTGAACAGCGACAGATCCTGTTCGTACCGTTTTTCAGTGGTGATGTCTTGCTGGTAGCCAAGCCAGTTCGTGACTGTCCCGGTCTCAGCGTGAATGGGCACGATCGTGACACGGTTCCAGAACATCGATCCGTCTTTCCGGTAGTTTCGTACGGTAACGGTTGCGGGCTCTTTGGCGTCGACTGCAGATCGCATCGTCGCCACTGGCTCCTCCCGGGTTGCCTCTCCCTGCAGAAATCGACAGTTCTGCCCGAGCACTTCGGCTTCTGGATAGCCGGTGAGCTCAGAAAACCCCTCGTTGACATAGATGAGTGGATTGTCGGGTTGGGATGGATCCGTAATCGTGATCCCGAGGGGTGCTTCGTCCATCGCTTGATCGTACAGCAGCTGACGCCTGTCGGCGTCTACCCCCGTGATCGGGAACACCTGTGTCTGTACCTGCTCGGTCCCCTCCCACTCGATCAGCGAACTCACGACAATGGCGCGTTGTTGCGTGTCGGTACGCGTCTGAAACTCAACGGTCAATCCGAGCGTTGGAGCATCTTCACGTTCGATACGTGCCACCTGTTCGCCGAATGGCTTGCGATGATGCGGTGTTAGCAGCTCTGCAAGTGAGCAATCGGTGAACTGCGCTGTTGATTTCTCCCCAACGAGCGTACAAAATGCAGGGTTCGCATACACGATCTCCATGCCGGAGTGGATAATAACTGACTCCGGCACGGTTTCTTTCGACATAGGTGCAGGTACTCAGCCCCGCTGGGATAGCGTTACGGAATCGCGCTACCGCCATCGGCCTCGCGGCGATCGCATGGACGGAAACGCTGATACCGCTCGTGGTCGTATCGGTGGTATGAGCAACTGGACAGACTCGATCGTCGGTGACCGGATGGCCGTCGACCAGCAGTTCACAGAGTACGTAACCCAATCGCAGTTTAGCAGCCAACAGTGGGGACTCATCATGACGGCGACGGAGTTTGAAATCGAACACCCCGACGATCCAGAGCAGGCGAGGATCGTTTCGAATACCGAAAAGGTCGAACAGATTATCCCGGAACTCGACAACATCCAATCGCAGATGGCTTCGATGGGCGGCGCTGGCGGCAGTTCCTCGTCGTCTTCTGGCGGCGGAATCGTCTCGTCGATCAAGGGCGCACTCGGGTTAGGTGGCGGCGACGACGGCGTCGATCAAGATCAGCTCCGTGCGGCCGAACAGCTCACACAGGAGTACGCCGATCAACTCCAGGCACATCTCGAAAACAAAGGCAAGTGGGACCAGGTCAGAATCGCCTACCAAGAGTAACGCCGCCGCCACGCTCGTGGCTGCACCGCCGAGCGTGCTACTCGCCGCCGCTTTTGAACAGGGTCAGTTCGCTTGCCTCGTATATGTTGAGCAGTTCTGTCACCAGATCGTCGTAGCTCTCATCCGCCTCCCGAAGCGCGTCGAGCCGCTCGATCGTCTCCTCGTCGAGTTCAACGGTTGTCATGGCCGTTCGGATGTGCGCAGCGAATTAATAAAAATCATGTGCCAACCCAGGAGTCGATCGGTGCACGACGATGGCCTGCCGGTTACAGCCGTTCGGTGCGTCGCGACGCTGTCCGGGTGGTTACAGCCGATCGATAATTGCGTCCGTGACCTCGGTCGTCGAGGCGTCGCCGCCGAGATCCGCGGTCCGCGGGCCGTCCGAGAGGACGCCCTCAACAGCTTCGTGCACCGCGTTGCTTTCTGCATCGTATCCGAGGTACTCGAGCAGCATTGCCGCAGAGAGGATCGTCGCTGCAGGGTTGGCAACACCCTGTCCAGCGATATCGGGCGCAGTGCCGTGGACTGGCTCGAAGAGCGCCCGATCGGGGCCGACATTCGCCGACGGCAACAATCCGAGCCCACCAACGAGCCCAGCGGCGAGGTCTGACAGCACGTCGCCCGCGAGGTTCGGACAGACGATCACGTCGAACTGTGTTGGGTCGAGACAGACCCGAGTTGCGAACGCGTCCATCAACACCTCGTCGACCTCAACACCGTTGTCTTCTGCGACTGCCACCACTGCGTCGCGGAACCGACCGTCGGTCTCGCGCATCACGTTTGCCTTGTGGGCGACAGTAAAGCCGTTCACATCGCGATCGCCGACGTACTCGCAGGCGAATTCAGCGAGGCGCTCGGACGCGGATGTCGTGACGACGCGGGTTAGCGTCGACAGATCGTCTGAGAGGCGATCCTCGTGGCCCGAGTAGACGCCCTCCGTGTTCTCTCTGAGGAAGACGAGATCGGTCTCCGGACGCAGCGCGTCGACGCCCGGATACGCCTTCGCCGGCCGGATGTTGACGAACGAATCCACCGCCTCGCGCAGCGGAAGGATGACGTCCGCGGCGGTTTCGCCGGCTGCGCCGAACAACGTGGCGTCTGCGCTCGCAGCGAGATCGTAGGTTTCCTGCGGAAGCGCTTCGCCCGTTCGAGTCTTGACGGCATCGCCGGCGTCTGCTTCGACGAACTCGACGTCGATGACCGTCTCCAGCACACGCTGGGCTTCCGGGATCACTTCGGTGCCGATCCCGTCACCGGGGATGACGACGATCTCCTCGGTCATCGATCCTCAACGTACGGCAGGCTGTTGGCCACGTCGCGGACGCGATCCATGTTCGATCGCATCACTGCGGTCGTGTCCCACGTCCCCTCAAGCAGGGCTTCGCGCATCGCGTGGTCGATCTCCGCATCGACGACTTCGCCGTCGAAGGTGATCGTCTTCTCACGGACGTCGAGTTCGATCCCCGCCTCGGGGTTCTCCTCGATGAACGTCTGGAGGCGATCGACCGTCTCCGCGTCAGCGGTCATCGCTGGGACGCCCAGAGACTTGCAGTTGTCTCGGAAAATCTCTGCGAAGGACTCACCGACGATTCCCTCCATACCCCAGCGCATGAGTCCCTGTGGGGCGTGTTCACGCGAGGAGCCACAGCCGAAGTTTCGGTTTACGACCGCGATGTTCGCACCCGTGTAGGTGTTCAGCGGGTGATCGTTGCGCTCGCCGTTCTCGTCGCGGCGGGCGTCGTAGAAGGCGTACTCGCCCATATTGTCGAAGGTGACTTCCTTCATGAACCGTGCCGGAAGGATCTGGTCGGTGTCGATGTCATCGCCGCGGATCGGCACGCCGGTGCCAGCGATCCGTCGAATCTGTGGAACGCCCGCCATCAGTTCAACACCTCCCGAACGTCGACGACCTCACCTTCGACGGCTGCCGCAGCGACCATCGCCGGGCTCATGAGGACGGTCTTGCCGGCCTTATCGCCCTGTCGACCGATGAAGTTGCGGTTCGACGAGGAGGCACAAACCTCACCCGCACCGAGTTTGTCGTCGTTCATTGCGAGACACATCGAACAGCCCGCCTGTCGCCACTCGAAGCCGGCCTCACGGAACACCTCGTCGATGCCCGCTTTTTCACATTCTGCACGCACGGTTTCGGAGCCAGGAACGGCGAGTGCCCACACGTCGTCGTCTACAGAGCGACCTTCGAGCACCTTTGCAGCCTCGCGGAAGTCCGAGACCCGACCGTTAGTACACGTTCCGAGGAACGCCACGTCAACGTCGTACCCCTGCATCGACTCGCCAGGTTCGACGTCCATGTGATCGTAGGCCTTCTGGGCGGCCTCACGATCCTGTTGTGGCACCTCTTCAGGCGTTGGAACGGGGTCCGTGACCTCGATGACCTGTCCGGGGTTGATTCCCCACGAAACCATCGGGGCGATCCCGTCGGCGTCGACCTCGACAACGTCGTCGTACTCGGCGTCCTCGTCCGAGCGGATCGACTCCCAGTACTCGATGTGTTCGTCCCACGCGTCGCCCTCAGGGGCGAACTCTCGACCCTTCAGGTACTCGTACGTCGTCTCGTCGGGATTGATGTAGCCAGCGCGTGCGCCGCCTTCGATCGACATGTTACAGACGGCAAGTCGACCCTCCATGTCGAGCGATTTGATCGCCTCGCCGCCGTACTCGTAAACGTGGCCGACGCCGCCGCCGACGCCGAGATCCTGGATGATTTTCAGGATGACGTCCTTCGCGTAGACGCCGTCGCCGAGTTCGCCGGTGACCTCGACCCGGCGGACCTTCTGTTTGTCCGCGGCGATACAGCCGGTCGCGAGCACGTCCCGTATCTGGGTCGTCCCGATTCCGATGCCGATCGAGCCGAACGCGCCGTGGGTTGCCGTGTGGCTGTCACCACAGACGACGGTCATCCCCGGCTGGCTCAATCCAAGCTCTGGAGCGACGACGTGGGTGATTCCCTGCTTGCCGGTGTCGAGCCCGTAGAACGTGATCCCGGCCTCCTCGGTGTTTTGCTCCAGCGCCGACAGCATGTTCTCAGCTTGGTCGTCTTTGAGGGGTCGTTCGCGACCCTCCGGCGTCGTCGGGACGATGTGGTCGGTCGTCGCGAACGTCCGATCGGGGAACGCGACGTCGATGTCGCGCTCTCGAAGCATCCCGAACGCCTGCGGGCTCGTTACCTCGTGGATGAGGTGCAACCCGATGAACAGCTGATCTTGGCCGTTCGGTAGCGTTGTTACCGTGTGTCTATCCCATACTTTGTCGTACAGCGTTCCGTTACTCATTTATCAGGTACCTCGGGTACCGCACCGCCGCGCGTCCAGACCTCGTTGGCGGTCGCGCTCGATTCGTGATCGACGTCGCGCACTCGCGCGACGTCATCCGTGTCCGTGTCAGCATTCGCATCCGTGTCCGCATCCGTCTCTGTCTCCGCTTCCGCATCCGTCGTTGATTCCGGTGTCGTGTCGGTAGTCGCTCCCGTCCGAACTGGCGATGACTCTCCGCCGTCGGCGATCGCTGGCCCGCGACGGTACACACCGCCGAACGTCTCGCCAGTGTAGGGATGCGTGTGGGAGATCTCTCCCATCGCCTCTCGATTCTCCTCACTCATGCCTGCACGCGGGGCGACTCCTCGTCGGTTTCTTCGTCCTCTTGGGCCCACGCGAACAGCGATCGGAGCTCTTCGCCGACCTGTTCGATCTCATGGCTGCCCTCAGCTTCCCGCAGCTGGGTGTAGCTCGGTCGCCCAGCCTGGTTCTCGACGATCCACTCGCGGGCGAACTCGCCGTTTTGGACGCGCTCAAGCACCGACTCCATGTTCTCTCTGGCGTGATCGTCGATGATCTCGTCGCCGCGAACGAGGCCGCCGAATTCGGCGGTGTCTGAGACCGAATCCCACATCGCGCCGAGGCCGCCCTCGTACATCAGATCGACGATGAGCTTCATCTCGTTGAGGCACTCGAAGTACGCCATCTCCGGGCTGTACCCTGCATCGACGAGCGTCTCGTAGCCGGTCTTTACGAGCGAGGCAATCCCGCCGCACAACACAGCCTGTTCGCCGAACAGATCGGTCTCGGTCTCCTCGCGGAACGTCGTCTCGACGACACCCGCACGGGCACAGCCGATCGCCTGCGCGTACGCGAGCGCTCGCTGTTTTGCGTCACCGGTTACGTCCTGATAGACGGCCAAAAGCCCCGGCGTTCCCTCGCCGTTTTCGTAGTTCCGCCGAACGAGGTGTCCCGGCGACTTTGGCGCGATCATCGTCACGTCCACGTCCTCGGGCGGCTGGATCTGGTTGTAGTGAATGTTGAAGCCGTGTGCAAACTGGAGGGTGTTTCCAGCCTCAATGCCGTCGGAGATTGCCTCGTACACCGCCGGCTGGACGGTGTCTGGGACGAGAATTGAGATAACGTCCGCGGCTGCTGCGGCCTCATCGGGCGTTGCGACGGTCAACCCGTCGGCTTCTGCGGCCTCCCACGAGGAAGAGTCCTCCCGCAGGCCGACAATTACGTCTACGCCGCTGTCGTTGAGATTCTGCGCGTGTGCATGGCCCTGGCTCCCGTAGCCAAGGACAGCGACCGTTTCGTTGCTCAGATAGTTCGGGTCTGCATCGTCTTCGTAGTAGATTGTCGCGTTAAGTTCGTTTGCCATTGTGTGTGTATCGTATTTGTGTGGTGGTTTTAATCGTCCGAATGCTGTGCGGGTGTTTGGGGCTTTTGTGGTTCGTCGGCGATCGTTCCCTCCGGCGCGGGCTCTTCACCCGGTGTCGTCGGGGTTGCCCCGCGCGCTAGCGCTGTTTGGCCAGTTCGGGCGATCTCAATGATTCCAAACTGCCTGAACGCGTCGATCGCGTCGTCGATCTTGCTCTGATTGCCGGTGACCTGGACGGTGATGGTCCGTGGTCCTGCATCGAGTGTCTGTCCGTCGTACATCTGCGTGATCGCATGGACCTTGTCGGGCTCGTCACCGTGGACCTTCATGAGTACGAGTTCCGCGCGAACTGCGTCGTCGTCCAACTCGCCGACCGACATCACCGGCTTGAGCTTTGCGAGCTGTTTTTTGACCTGTTCGATTCCCGGTTCGGTCTCCTCAACCACAAGGGTGATTCGCGCGTTTCCTTCGACCGTGGTTGGACCGACAGTCAGGCTCTCGATGTTGAACTGCCGGCGCGAGAACAGCCCGGAGACGCGCGAAAGCACCCCCGGTTCGTTCTCCACGAGCGCCGAGACGACGGCCTGTCTAACTCTCGGTTCGGCTTCTGCCTCTGGATCGATCCGAATCCCCTGACTGGTCCGTCTGCCTTCTGGATGCGGCCGCTCTTCTGGTGGGCGGCCGGCCAATCCGTGTTTTGGGGGTGTGCTGTTGTCGTGATCCTCTCCGCTCATAGTTGGTCCTCCGTCAGCGCAAACTTGCCGTTCGCTCCGCCGCTTGGAACCATCGGGTAGACGTTCGCCCGTGGATCGATGTGGAAGTCGATCACCGAAGGGCCGTCGTATTCGAGCGCCCCCTCGATCGCATCGGCAACTTCGTCGTAGTCGTCGACCCGCCAGCCTTTTGCGCCAAACGCCTCGGCCATTTTGTCGAACTCGGGCATCCAGTTGTACTCCGAGGCCATGTGTCGTCCCTCAAAGAAGGCGTCTTGCCACTGTCTGACCATCCCGATGTACTCGTTGTTGAGAATTGCCACCGTGATGTCGAGGTTCTCTCTGACCGCGACAGACAACTCCTGCATCGTCATGAGGAACGATCCGTCGCCGTCGAAACAGATGACATCCTGGCTGTCGTCTGCGGCAAAGCGCGCGCCGATCGCTGCGGGCAGTCCATACCCCATCGTTCCGAGGCCGTGTGAGGACACCCACGTGCGCGGCTCTTTGTACGTCCAGTACTGGGACGCCCACATCTGGTGTTGGCCGACGCCGGTGGTGACGATCGTGTCGTCGTCAGTCGCCTCGTCGAACGCTTCAACGACGAACTCCGGCCGCAGTGGCTCGTCTTCTGGCGTCCGGTAATCCATCGGGTAGTCGTCTTTCCACGCCGAACACTGCTCGACCCACTCGCGGGTCGCTGGCGGCGTCTCGATCGCGTCGTGGACCTGTTCGAGCACCGTCGCGGCATCCCCAATGAGCGGATAGTCCGCGTGGATGTTTTTCGAGATCTCCGCGGGATCGATGTCGATGTGGATGACCTCCGCCTCCGGGGCGAATGTCTCAATTCCACCGGTGAGCCGATCGTCGAAACGGGTGCCGACGGCGATCAGACAGTCTGTGTGAGTGATCGCCATGTTCGCGTAGCCAGTCCCGTGCATGCCTGCCCAGGACAGACAGAGCTCGTCGTCTTCGGGCACCGTGCCGATTCCCGGCATCGTCGTGACTGCGGGGATATCGTACTCGTGAATAAATGCCCGCGCCTCTTCGCACGCCTCAGCTTTGATCACGCCGCCGCCGAACAGACACAGCGGCCGTTCGGCGCGTTCGATCGCCGCAACGGCAGCGTCAACCGCCGCCGAATCCGCCGCCGGTGTCGGTGTCGACCCCGGTGGCGGCGTTGGCTCTCCGGGATCCCGATCGGTCTCTCCGAAGGAAACGTCCTTCGGAAGATCCACCAGCGTCGGCCCCGGACGACCCGTCTCAGACAGTGCAAATGCTTCGCCGACCGTCTTGCCGACGGTGTCCGAATCTGACGCGAAGTAGTTGTGTTTCGTGATCGGCGCGGTCACACCGGTCGTGTCTGTCTCCTGGAACGCGTCCGAACCGACCATGTGGCTCGGAACCTGTCCGGTCAGCGCGATCAGCGCATCCGAGTCCATCGAGGCGTCGGCGATCCCGGTCACGAGGTTCGTCGCCCCCGGACCCGACGTCGCCAGGCACACACCTGGCGTCCCCGAGACGACGCCGTAGGCGTCTGCCGCGTGCGAGGCGCCCTGCTCGTGGGCCATCGTGATGTGGGTGATCTCGGAGTCCCAGAGCGCGTCGTACACCGGCATGATTGCGCCGCCTTGCACGCCAAAGGCGTGTTCGACTCCGGCGTTTTCGAGCGCACGGACGATCGCAGTCGAGCCATCTGTCACCTGTGTCGGTGTCGATTTGCTTGTCGATGCTTCTGATTCCTGTGCTTGCTCCTTTGTCGGTGGTGCGTGTTCGCTCATCGATGAGACCTCGCGGGTTGTGTGGTGTTGCCAAACCAATCGCGAGCGGTTCGGGCTGTTGGTCGTGGTCGTTCGGTTCCGTCGTGGGTCCGTGTCAGCGTGGTTATCATTACTGTCGAGGGTGGGTCGGCCCGTCCGAAGTGGACGGGGCTGGTGGTCGAATGTTGTTCGTCAAAACGAGGGGTGTGGGTGTGGTAGGGGTTAGACCCCTACAATAATCGACCCGTCGACAGCGATCGCTCCGGACGCCGAGACGCGGAGATCGATCGACTGCAAGACCATACCTGTTGTATCCGATCGGAGATATATAACGATTACGCGTTATCGGTGGCCGCTGACGGCCGCGTTGCGCAGGTACGCCCCTCGGTAATCGCGAATCCTGCGGCTGTCGCTCTTCGCGAGCAAAAAACCGTGAAACTGCCATCAGATTCTGACCTCCTCCGTCGATCGGACCCCAACCTCTTCGGCAAAGCGCGTAATGACCTGGTCAGTCACACGGCGTTTCTCCGCGCCGTACTCTTTGACGCGCTTTGTTACCTCCCGGACTTCCGACTCAGTTGGGTCGTAGCCGGCCTCAACAAGTCGCTTCCTGACCGAATGAGTGCCGGTGTGTTTGCCCATCACGAACTCGCGGCGGGCCCCAACCATCTCCGGGGTCATGACGCCGGGTTCGAAGGTGTCGCTGTTTTCGATCACGCCAGCAGCGTGGATCCCGCTTTCGTGGGCAAAGGCGTTCCGCCCAACGATCGGCTTGTTTGCCGGAATCGGGATGTCGGATTTCTCCTCGATCATCCGGCTCAGCTCGGTGATCCGGGTCGTGTCGATCCCAGTGTCGACGTTGTACAGGCTCTCGGCGGACATCACGACCTCTTCGTAGGCCGCGTTGCCGGCGCGTTCGCCGATCCCGTTGACCGACACCTGTGCCTGGTGAGCGCCGGCCTCGAAGCCAGAGATGGCATTTGCCGAGGCCAGCCCGAAGTCGTCGTGTGCGTGAACGTCGACCCGCGCGTCGGTGTGTTCGCGGACCGTCCGAACCAGTTTTGCGAATCGCGTTGGGGTCGCAACCCCACACGTGTCCGGGATGTTGATCCAATCCACGCCGGCTTCGTCGACAGCCTCGATGACCTCGACGAGGTATCTCTCGTCGGTTCGGGTTGCGTCCATCGGCGAGAACATCACCTCGACGCCCGCTTCGCGGACGCGTTCGACGCTCTCGACGGCGCGCTGTTTGGCTTCTGAACGACTGGCGTGCATGGAGTCTTCGAGTTGGACATCGCTCGTGCTCACGAAGACGTGGATCATGTCCACGCCGGCGTCGATCGCGGCCTCGATGTCCTTGTCGACGACCCGAGCCAACCCACACGTCGTCGTGTTGGTCGCCGCGGCGATGTCCGCGACCGCCTCAAACTCAGGCTCGGAGTTCACCGGGAATCCGGATTCGATGACATGGGTGCCCATATCATCGAGGATCTCGGCGATCTCGCGCTTGTCGTTGTAATCAAAGGATGTGCGTGGCGACTGCTCGCCGTCACGTAGCGTCGTGTCGAAAATTCGTACTGACTCAATCCCGTCAGTGTTGTCCAGTGTGCCCTGGAAGAACTCGATCCGCCGGGGTACCCGACAAATCCTCCGTGTCGTTGTGAGACATTGTACTTGCCCCTGGGTCGTGGGAGTATTTATACGTTTTGGAGTACCGAAGCGACTGGACATCCGTCCACCTCGACTCTTGAAAAGAATAGCTAAAACCGCGGTACACCGACGGGGCGCCTTGTATTAATATGTGTATGTAGACCTAATACACAAACCGATATCAGTTGTCATTTATATATGAAGGGTAAGGCCGTATCCCTGTTTGTCAACTTCGGGCGTCAGGATTGCCTGGCTCACCTGTGTTCGGCGACGCCTCTCTCGGCTCCCGAAACCTTTTGAGATCACCAACTAACCGTAGTCGTATGAGTGATTTCGACCTCAATCTCCGGGATGCTGAGGACCATCTTGAGGACCTGCCGACAGACGATGTGGTCCTCGGGGTGCTTGACGGCACCACGCCGCCCGAAGAGTGGATCAGTGTGGTTCAAGACGGGAACGTGCTCGTGCTCGCCGTTGAGGGCGATCTCAACTCGCTCGCCGCCGGATTTGCCCGCGAAATCAAGGACATGGGCGGCGAACTCATGCACTTTCGGCGGTTCCTCATTGTCGCGCCGGCCGACGTCGAGATCAACACGGATCGGCTCTGATCGAGCCCGCGTTTGGCCGACCACACGATCCATCGGACACGATTTAACCGGATGTAGCCCGTAGCGATCGGTATGCCGATGAAAGCCGCGGGGTCGACTGCGCTGCGCGAGATCGATCGATTCGACGACGGTGTCGGATGGATTGCCTACCCGGAGGAAACGATGGAACGTGCGAGCCACGCGCTCGCCACCGACGACGGCGTCTGGCTCGTCGACCCTGTCGACGCTGATGGACTCGACGACCTGATTGCGGAGTTTGGCGATGTCGCTGGAGTTGCTGTCTGTCTCGATCGCCACAAACGCGATGCGGCGGCGATCGCTGCCCGACACGACGTCGCGGTTCACATCCCCGAGTGGATGACCGGTGTCGAGTCCAAACTCGATGTGGCAGTCAAGCGGTTCGGCGATCAACTGGGTGAGACCGGCTATCGGACGTTCGTCGTGCGCGACTCGTCAGTGCCGCCGTGGCAAGAAGCCGGTCTGTACAACCCTGACAACGGAACGCTTGTCGTCCCCGAGTCGGTTGGGACCGCCTCGTACTTCGTGACCGATACCGAGCAACTCGGCGTTCACCCAATGCTTCGGCTGTTCCCACCGAAACGCGCGCTCGAGTCGTATGCTCCCGATCGGATCCTCGTTGGCCACGGCGACGGCATCCATGAGAACGCCAGTCGTATCCTGCGCGACGCCCTCGACGGCTCTCGAGGACGCACACCAGCGTTATACGGCAAAACGCTCAAATCGTTTATCACCGACTGAGATGGCTGCGTACATTACCCGTGGGCTGCTGTCGGTGCTGCTCGAACGGGCCGAGACTGCCGATCCGGGGAACGTGACGCTGTCGCTCGGATCGACGCCGGTCAGCGAGTTTGAGTCCGATCTCTCTGCGATTGCGGACCCGGACGCACGGATCATCACCGACATGTATCTCCCTGACGCCGGGCGGTCGATCAACTCCGTTTTCGGGATGGACCTCGGTCGCCCTGCTGGCGGTGCAGACGCGAAGTTCGTCTCGCATCCGAGCGGCCCACTCGGCGTGACAAAACGCGACGATCTCGCCGGCGTAATTATTGTCTCGATCCCGCCGTGGGACGACGAATCGACCGCAGCCTTCGATCGTGCCGGGAGGGGCGTTGAGCTGCGGGTTGTTGATGCCGAACCACCGATCGAGACGATAGAATAGCGGAGTAGCCGAGTAAGTAGTGAGTAGGTCCAGGCGATCGTGTAGAATCAAGCGATCGCGTAAAACCAGGCGATCGAACAGATATAGACGACCGGGCAGATCCAGGCTATCGATCATTTGCCGGGCTGTTCGTGATCCGACGGACAGTCAGAACCCACAGTTGTTTTGAACGAGTACCACCGAATACCATGTAATGGCCGCACGTCCGCCCCCAAACGACTCCTCGGACCCCGATCACCTCGAGTTTGGTATCGCTGCGTTGGCTGCCCGCTTAGACGACGCCGACATCGAGTATCCCGCGACAGCCGACGAGATCGTCGCTGCGATCGACTCGACGGCGGTCCCCGTCGACGGGTCCGGCAACACCGTCGAACTCTCGAAGGCCTTCGATCGTCTCGCACAGTCGCGCTTCGAAAACGAGACCGAGGTGCTCGAAGTGCTCCACCCGGTCTTCGAAACGTACCGGGCTGAAGCAGGCTCCGGTGTGATCGGTCGGCTGCGATCGCTGCTTCCGTTTTGATCTTCAGGGGCTGTTAGGCCAGTGGCGCTTCTCACGGGTTGTGGCGATCGTGATCGCTGCCACGGCTACCCAGTGCTAATCGCGAAAATGAGGGCGGAACCACGAACGCGACGTACGCAAAGAGAAAGCCGAACAGATACCCACCGAAGTGCCCCCAGACGTTTGTCCCGTCCGGGACGAGAAACAGCGCCCCAAGAACCCCAACAGCGTATATTGTCGCTCCGATGAGCACCGCGAGCAGGGCGTGGTCGTTGAGCGCTGGACGCTGGGGGCGAGTCCTGACGATCGCTCCGACGCCAAAGAGCGTAAGCCCCGAACACAGCGCCAAAAGACCGCCCCGAAGGGGGACAGGCGCAATTGAAGGGATTGACAGCGCGGCTGCGACCGAGACCAGAAACGGAATTGCGGCCCACGACATCCGGACACGACGGTCTGTCGCCGTTTCGGCGGCGGCGAACAACACGACGAGCAGAAAGCCGAGCAGCGTCGCCGTAAGCCCGGAAAATCCGACCGTTAACCGCGGGGTCGTTCCGCCGATCGCCGACAGCGTCAGCCAGGTGATCGCCGCCGGTGCAATGGTGAGATAGACTCCCCCAGCGATCGCCAGCCGTCGCCGCCAGCCTGCGATCCCGACGAGCGGATAGATCGCCGCGAGCGTGACGACGTAGTTGAGCACGTTGTCGAACAGGTGCTGGGCGTCGACGTGGACGTAGTTGAGCGTGTACGCCGAAACCAGCACGCCCGGTTCGCGGATTGACTCGGCCGCAAGGCTCAACCCCCATTCGTACCCGATCGGCAACAGCCAGATTGCAGTGAGTACCAACGGAATCGAACCGAACGAGACCGCGAGTTCCAGCGGACTGGGCTCACCGCTCGTCGTGTACCACCACTGTCGGACCGATCGAACGAACCGACGGGCCGACGCTACCGGGTGACTGGACACGATCTCCAGCTATGTGATGCGGACAGATACATCTTCCAGTTGTGGCGATCTCGCTTCGACCTCGTGAGTGGTCACTCTCGATCGTCCCAGCTTGCCAACAGCTCAACAATTGCGGTTGCAAGCGCCTCGAAATCTTGCATCGTCAGTCCGTCGGTCGTCACGAACGCGCCAGCGTCTTGGGTACCCGCGCGGACGAGGTAGCCGTTCTCGAAGGTCCGGATTGTGTACCGATACTGTCCCAGCTCGGAGCCTTTGTAGGCGTCTGTCGTCGTTTTGAAATCGTGCCACTCGTGGCCGATAAAGGACATCTGGTCGGCATCCTGTTCGAGATCGCTTCGGAGATACACCTGCATGTAATTGGTCGGGTCAAAGTACATTACCGATCGACAGTTGTCTCCAACCGCACTCCGGCAGGCCCGGGTAAGCTGTTCGGCACGAGCGTCGGTCAGCGGTGCTTCCGTGAGTGGCTCTTCGTCAGTCATCAGGTGGCTTCTCGCGCGCCGACGGGATTAATCCATCCCCAAAACGGGGTAACACCCAGTGTCGACTCGAGTGACAATCGGCGGTTTATTGATCAACTTTGACGGCCGCCAGCGCCTGCTCGAACCGGTCGGCGGTAAGCACCACCTCGTCGGCGTGCTCGTTCGCGGAATCGCCTTCGTGTTCGTTCGCAACCGACATGATCGCAAGCAGCGCGGCCTCTCGACAGATTGCGGCGATCTCTGCGCCCGAGTGTCCCTCGGTCCGATCGGCGAGACTGTCCAGATCGACATCGTCTCCGAGCGGCTTGTTCATCGTGTGGATCTCGAAGATCGCCCGCCGGGCATCTCGATCGGGCTCTGGCACCTCGATGTGCCGTTCTAATCGTCCCGGGCGCAACAGCGCACGGTCGAGCGCGTCTCGACGATTTGTCGCCGCAATGACGACGAGGTTTGGGTTGTCTGCGAGCCGATCGAGTTCGGTCAAAAGCTGTGACACGACTCGATCGCCGACACCGGAATCTCCACTGATCCCGTCTCGATCGCCGGCGATCGCGTCGATCTCGTCGAAAAACAGGATTGCCGGGGCAGACTGGCGAGCTCGTTCGAACACCTCTCGCACTGACTTTTCTGACTCGCCGACGTACCGATCCAACAGCTCAGGTCCCTCGACCTGAATGAAATTAACACCGCTTTCACCGGCGATCGCTCGCGCGAGAAGCGTTTTCCCGGTTCCTGGCGGACCGTACAGTAAGACGCCGGTCGGCGGCGTCGTGTCCGCCGCGTCGAACAGCGGCCCGTACCGCAGCGGCCACGTCACCGCCTGTTCGAGATTTGTCTTCGCTGTCTTGAGCCCACCAACGTCATCGAAATCTGTTGTCGGGGTTTCGGCAACGTACTCACGCATCGCGCTTGGTTCGACGTTCGCCATCGCACTCTCGAAATCCGATCGTGTCACTTCGACTGATTCCAGCGGCTCACTGGCGTGTCTCGCTCGTCGAAGCGCAGTCATCGCTGCCTCCTTCGCTAACGAGGCCAGATCAGCCCCAACGAAGCCGTGTGTCTGGGCCGCGAGTTTGTCGACGTTGACGTCGTCGGCCAGCGGCATCCGCCGGATATGGACGTCAAGTACCTCGCGGCGGCCTGCCTCGCCGGGGACGCCGATCTCGATCTCACGATCGAAGCGGCCACCGCGACGGAGCGCCATGTCCAACGAGTCGATACGGTTCGTCGCCCCGATGACAATTACATCTCCGCGGGCGTCGAGGCCGTCCATGAGCGTTAATAGCTGTCCGACAACCCGGTTCTCGACATCGCCAGAGTCGTCTCGTTTGCCAGCGATCGAATCGATCTCATCCATGAAGATGATCGCTGGCGCGTTCTCAGCGGCCTCCTCGAAGACCTCGCGGAGGCGCTCTTCGGACTCACCTTTGTACTTCGACATGATCTCGGGCCCCGAGATCGTTCGAAAGCTCGCGTCGACCTCGTTCGCGACGGCCTTTGCGATGAGTGTCTTCCCCGTTCCGGGTGGACCGTGTAAGAGCACGCCCTTTGGTGGTTCGATCCCGAGGCGGGTGAATACCTCCGGCCGCGAGAGCGGCAGTTCGATCATCTCTCGCACGAGTTCAAGCTCCTCATCGAGTCCGCCGATATCCTCGTAGGTGACGCCGTCGGTCCGGGTTGGCTCATCGCTGTCGGCCCGGCTCATTCGACCGACCGCCTTACTGATCCGTCCGGTTTGGGTTACCGATACCGTTGTGTCACCTGTCACTCGAACTGTTCCTGAGGGCACCGTATCCGTAACGACGAAGCGGCTGCCAGCCAACCGCTCGATTCGGACGCCTTCACCCGATCGAATCGGTCGATCGCGGAGATCGTTTTTGACTGCCGATTCGATCGTCCCGGCGTCGAGATCGACTTCCTCCAGTTCTTCGGGGGCCGAAAGCGTCACCGACGTGGCCGCCTCTACGGACTCTTTGTACACGCGAACCGTTTCGCCGATCGACGCGCCTGCGTTCGATCGGGTATCGGCGTCGATCTTGACTGTTCCATCCGACGCACCCGGCCCGCCCGGCCAGACTTTCGCAACTGTCGTCCGCTCAGCTTCGATCACGACTGTATCGCCGCTAAGAACGCTGAGGGCACGCATCGCTGAGGAGGGAAGGCGCGCGATCCCCCGCCCTGCGTCGCGCTTTTCGGCGCTTTGGACGGTGAGTTCGACGCCGCGATTGTCGCTCATATCGCTAATACGTCCCGATCGGTCTTTAAATGTAGTTTCTCATTGCTGACGGGGAAATCATTTTGCGTTGGCGCACCGAAAGTGCAGTATGGTCACACAGGTCAAGCGCGACGACGGCATCTGGTTCCAGTGTGAGAACTGTGGCCTGTTGCTCGACGATGAAATGGAGGCCAAACGCCACGAGGAGTCCTGCGACGCGGAGGATCCGACGTACCTGCAGTGACGACTCCACACAGAGACGGCTACGCGTCGGAGACGAATTCGTAGCTCTGTTCGCCCCACTCATCTTCAATAAAGACGAACACGCGACCCCGAGCGACGGCTGGATCGGCCTCGACTTCGTTTCGATAGCCCTCAAGATGGCGGACCGTCACTCCCGGAAAGATCTCCTCGCTTTCGCCTTGTTCGAGGAGAATTCGCCCGACACCAGTGTCTTCGAGGATGTCGTCGTGGGTATTCCGGTCGTTTACGTACATCATCACGCCTTCAGTCTCCGTCGGATCGGTCACGAGGACGTGGGTCTCTTTCCCGGGCGCCGTGGTGAGCGATCCCGTGACTGTCTCGGGGACGCCGTGGTACAGCGTCGTTCGGCCGTCGAGATACTCGACGACGACCCCCTCGGGTCGAAGCTCTACGCCGAGTGTGCTCGGGGGGACGTCGTTACGGGGATTCATTGACTATTATACCGCGTTCAACTCAAAAAAGGCGATGATATCCTGGGCTACTACAACGAGCATATCCTGAGTGTAATAGTAACGAGTATCTCCTGAGTTCTACTGCAATGGGCATCTCCTGAGTGTAATAGTAACGAGTATCTCCTGAGTTCTACTGCAACGAGATACAGATCTCTCGGTATTCGCCGTCATCGCTACACCTTTTTATTCGCTCTCAGGAGTACTCGTATGGACGGACGGGCAGCCGCTCCTGGCGCGGGGACGATCCTGAACGCGCTGGCGACCGGTATCGGATCGGCATTCGCGATCGACATTGAGACGCGAGCGACTGTCGAGTTGGAGCCAAACGCTGAGGCCGTCACCGGACAGATTGCGGGTGAACCAGATGCCGATACTGAACTGATCGAACGCTGTGTGCAGTTGGTGATCGATCGGTTCGGCGACGACGAGGGGGCTGTCGTACGAACCGAAAGCGACGTTCCCATGGCCGCGGGACTGAAGAGCTCGAGCGCGGCGGCGAACGCGGCGGTGTTGGCCGCGTGTGACGCGCTGGACGTGGCAGTCGGAGACGACGGACCGATCGATCGACTCGAGGCCTGTCTGCTTGGCGTCACCGCGGCACGCGATGCGGGCGTGACAGTAACCGGCGCGTTCGACGACGCAAGCGCGAGCATGCTCGGCGGGATCACACTGACCGACAACACCACTGATACGCTGCGGTCGCGCGAGACCGTGTCGTGGGATGTTGCGGTGTGGACGCCACCGGAGCGCGCCTATAGCGCCGACGCGGACGTCGATCGATGCAAGCGGATCGCCCCGATGGCCCGACTGGCCGAGGAGCTGGCGAGCGAGAGCCGCTACACGGAGGCAATGAGCGTCAATGGGCTCGCGTTCTCCGCAGCGCTTGGATTTCAGCCCGACGCGACCGTCGAGGTGTTAGACCAGGCCGCCGGTGTCTCGTTGTCGGGAACCGGACCGAGTGTTGTCGCCGTTGGTGACGCCGAGGCGATCGACACCGTTGAGTCCGTCTGGGGCGCACGGGACGGAACCCTAATCAGGACCGAAACACGAACACACGGAGCACGAACACTATGAGCCAGAGTCACGCCGAAGAAGAGCTTGCGGAGTTACGCGAGGAAATTGAGGAGATCGACCACGACATCGTCGAGCTGATCGCCCGACGAACGTATGTCGCTGATTCGGTTGCGCAGGTCAAAGCCGAACACGATCTGCCGACGACTGACGAATCCCAGGAGGATGTCGTCATGGAACGCGCCGGCGAGAACGCCGAACGGTTTGAAGTCGATTCGAATCTTGTGAAGGCGATCTTCCGGCTGTTGATCGAGCTGAACAAAGTTGAGCAGCGGGAGAGTCGGTAGGCGGAAGAACGACTGCTACGAGACTTCTAGCTGTACATCAGTGAATGGAGATGTCGAATCTTGCGCCACCGCCCGGATTTTTGGACTTCATGAGCAGCCGGAAGATTCGATCAGATCTGTCGTACTCGCGGTCACGACAACCGCTATGAGTGCCTCGCTTCGTTCAGTTGGTACTCTCTTCTCAGTCCGATGTTATTCATCGTCGATCGGTTCGAGTGGGACTCGCTCGACTTCGATATCTTCGTAGTCTTTCTCGGACGAGAGCACGTCCATCCCACGTGTTTCCGCCGTCGCCGCGTGGAACGCGTCGAACGACGTCATCCCCTCGTCGTAGTAGTTGACGGCTTTCAGAACCACCTGTTCCTCTTCCTCGTTTCGCACGGGGACGAGTTCGAGCAGGTTCGCCACCAGCGGAACGTAGTCGAATTCGTATCGTTCCCGGGCGAGGAGGAGTTCGAGGTACGAGAAGGGCGACGTTTCGACGTCGTACTCGTCGAGGGCGTCCTCTGCGGAGCTCTGCAACCAATCGGTATCTTTGACGAGTGCGAGCAGAAAATCCGTCTCGACGTACACCGTCATCTGTCACCGCCGGCTTCCGCAGCTTCGTCTTTCGCCTCCGCCTCGATGTTCTCTTGAATTTCCTCGACGGACGCATCGTGAAGTTCACCTGCCGCTTCGCGGACAGCGGCGAGTGGGTCGTCTGCGACCGGGATCAACTCGATTCTATCTTCGTACATGACGATGTGATACTTCTGGCCGTACTTCTCGCGCACCTCCTTCGGGATGTACAGCCGTCCCTGTGCATCCGTCTCTGTTGACATAGAGGGAAATACGTTACCACAAATAAATAATCTTACCATCAAATTGGTATTGATGGTTCCAACAAAACTGTTTCAATAGTGTGTATGATGAATTTTATCCATTTGAACAAGATCGCACCGCGGGAAAGTCGGTAGTCAAAGTCACCCAGTTCAGTTCTTTTACTTCGATCGCCCAAATCGCGCTCGACAGTTGTCCGTTTGTCTCTCGATCGGCGAACAGTACCACCAAGACGTGGCAGGACAGATCGCTTTGCTACACCACAGATTTGTCCGACGTCTTTGTGAATAAGTTCCCACAGCGTCTTGTTCTAAATGATAAATAATTAGGGTAATGCCAGTTTTAAATACACCAAACGCGAAATGGTATATATGCGCTTGCCAGAGACTCGCGATCTGTTCGCGAGAAAACTAGATTTTCCAGTCTCACGAGCCACGGTCGTCGAGACTGTGGGAAGTACAGAACTGTCACCGCCGGACGGAGAGAGCACGACGATCCAAACCGTTATTGAGAGATCTGAAATGGACGAATTCGATTCAGCCGATGACCTGTATGATACGTTAATGATGCTAGTCGGGGCCAGTTTTGTTGGACGCAGGTACTACGACGATCGTGGATCGATGCCACAAGACGACGAAAGTGAGGTGAGCTTCTAATGACAGTCACGTTAGTCTCCGGTGTCACCGGCGTTGGGCTCTCGAGCGTCTGTCAAACGGTTCGACGAAAGCTCGGAGACGGGTACAAACTCATCAATTTCGGGGACGTCATGCTTGAACAGGCCGCGACGAGTGGCGTCACAACCGGCCGAGGAGACCTAGCCACACTGTCGCAGCGACAGACACGCCGTCTCCAGCGTCGTGCGGGCGAGTTTGTCGCTGACGAGGCTGAATCGACGAACATTATTCTCTCAACGCACTTGGCAGTAGAGACACAGGCTGGCTACATCCAGGGGCTTCCCACCGAAGTGCTCCACGACGTCTCGCCGACTACGTTCGCTCTCGTTGAGGCGAGTCCAGAGACGATACTCGAACGTCGACAAAACAGTACCCGTGAGATACCGGACGCCACCGAGCGCAAGATCGCCTTCGAGCAGGATCTCAATCGATCTGCGGCGCTCCAGTACGCACGCGATCAAAACGCACCTGTGCGGTTTATCGAAAACGAAGGCAGCGTCGAGGAGGCGGCCGATCGCCTCGCTGACGCACTCTGAGCGAGCCCTTTGCGGTCGAATTTTCTGTAGATCACTCGGACTCCTCATCAAGATCATCGCCGATCCGATCGATCCGATCGAGCTGTTCGCGGTGAAACGACAGTAACATGTCCGATAGCACGCCGAACATCAGCAGTTGAACGCCGAACAGTACCCCTGCGACCGAGCCGATTGCGATGACCTCGTGGCTGATGCCGGCGACAACCCAGTCGTAGATGACGTAGAGCCCGAGCACGAACCCGACGGCGGTTGCGATACCCCCCACGCTACCGAAATAAAACAGCGGATTGTTGGTCTTCGCTTTTCGGTACAGTTCGAGAAAGATGATGCCGCCGTCGCGGATCGGATGAAGGTTGGTGTCTGATCCATGCGGGCGCGGTCGGTAGGTAATCGGGACAACTGCGGTGTCGATCCCGCGTTTGGCACACTCGACGGCCATCTCTGTCTCAATGCCGAAGCCGTCGGCATTGAGCCTAAACTGCCGGAAGGATTCGGTCGTGAACGCTCGATACCCCGAGAGAATATCGCGATACTGCTTGCCGTGGATCGCCGTGAACGCGGCGTTAATAATCCGGTTCCCAATCTTATTGAACCGCGTCATCGCACCGGGTTGCATGTCCGCAAAGCGGTTACCGATGACGTGTTCGGCCTCGCCCTCGAGGATGGGCTGTAGCATCCGATCGGCGTCCCCGACATCGTAGGTCGCGTCAGCGTCGGCCATCAACACGATGTCGGCGGTGATCGCTTCGACAGCCTCCCGGACGGCCTGTCCCTTCCCAGAGCCACTTTGCTGACGAACGTCCGCACCGGCGGCCGCGGCGAGTTCGGCCGTTCCGTCCTCGGAGCCCCCGTCTATCACAAACACCTGCTCGTACCCGGCGTCGATGTACCCGGAGACGACGTCCTCAATCGTCTCAGCCTCGTTGAGCGTTGGCAAGAGCACACAGACAGACAGGCTGTCTGGGTCGTCTGGGCCGTCCGAGTCGCTCGGGGGTGCACTCGGAGGCGATCGCTCGGTCATGGTATCGGATGCTGGACGGGGCATGGTTAAAACAGTATACATCTTTGCCACTCTTGGCCGGTCAAACGCTTCTCGAACGGAGGAGTGAGATCACTGCTGTCCGTGGTCCCGGACGCTTTATTAGTTCCCGGAGACAGGATGCGAACGTGTCATCTCGCGTCGATCCGCTCAATTCGCTCCAACTCCCTGACGGTACCACGGTCGAAGAGCACGATATCGTCACCACCGGAGACGTGTTGATCGGCCGCGACAGCGAGATCGAACTCGGAATTCGTGGCCGCACGGTTGCGGCCGGCGAGGACGTCTCGATCGGCGGCAGCATCGAGGCCGATGACGACTGTCGGCTGGATACCTTTTGTCACGTCGACGGAAGCGTCCTCGTGGGGGCGGATGCGTACGTGGGCGAGCGAGTCCGGATCAACGGCCGACTCCTCGTCTCAGGCGACCTGGATGTGGGCGACGACGTCGAGATTGACGAAGGATTCGAGGCCAACGGCTGGATCGTCATCCGGAATCCAATTCCGGTGTACCTGTTTTACTTCATTGTCCTCTCACACCTGCTCCGGCTGGGGGATAAAGACGCCGCCGAGGAGTTTGCCACCGCGCTGGCCGGCGAGGAGGTCGAAGAGGTCGATCCGGTGACGATCCCTGCAGGCTCGGTCATCTCGGACGATCGGTGGCTCGTCGATACGCCTGCGACGATCGGCGACGACTGCCGGATCCACGGCAACATCAACGCCGAGTCGATCGACGTTGGCGAGCGAAACACGATCTTTGGGGGGCTTACCGCCAGCGGCGGCGATATCTCAGTTGGCGCTGAGACGGAGGTGATCGGAACTGTCAGGACGACCGGCTCGGTGACGCTGCACCCGAACGCAACAGTGCGCGGCAACGTCGAGGCGGGCGATCTCACGGTGTACGAGGGCGCCTATGTTACCGGCTCACTTCAGGCGAGCGGCGAGATGCAGTATATTACGCCGAAGCGATCGGCCGCAGCAAGTGACTCGGGTGATTCGCGCGACGCAGCTGACTCGCGTGAGCCAGATGGTCCACGTGACGCAGATAACTCAGGCGAACCTGTGGAGCGAGACGGAGACACTGGGACTGGAGCCGACCGCGCGGAGACCGAGACCACGGATGACGACGGGGTGGCTGAAACCGTGGACAACGGCGGCGAGGCTGAGGTTGTGGATGATGACGGCGATGCTGAGGTTGTGGATGACGATGGGGAGACTGAGGATGTGGACAACGGCGTGGAGGCTGTGGATGACGATGGGGAGACTGAGGATGTGGACAACGGCGTGGAGGCTGTGGATGACGATGGGGAAGCTGAGGCTGTGGATGACGGCGGCGAATCTGAAACCGTGGACAACGGCGGAGAGACTGAGACTATAGACGACGAGGGTGAGATCGTGGCTAATCGCGCGAAGACTGAGACAGAGAACGATCGCGACCCAGAGGCCACTGACTCATCCGATGCGGACGGTTCTCCTACACCGACTGGCTAGCCGTCGATCGATACTGTTCGAAAACATTCTGGTGGAGCTGTTGGGTAACAATATCAGTCAGTTGCTGGAGGTTCACTGCGTCCTCACGGTTGTACGAGATCAACGTTTCAAGCGACCCATCGCGCCCCCGTTCGTATTCGTGCCACAGCCGGACCGCGTCTCGTCCTGAAATATCCGGCCGATCGCGCTCAATACCGATCTCGGATTCGATCGCTTTCAGCCCGCCCGATAGCCCGAGTTGTTTGCACGGGTACATCAGATCGAGGTGTGGGGTGTCGATCGACAGGTCGAAACAGTCCTCTAAGAAGGGTTGATCGAACCGAATACCGTTGAAACTCACGAGTAGATCTGCATCTGCGAAGGCGGCCCGAAGCGCGTCGGCGGTCAGGGTATCGCCACGGACGAGCGTCCGCGTCTCGCCGTCGAGGTAGTAGCTAACCGTCGTGACGACATTGCGAGCCGAATCGAGACCCGTTGTCTCGATATCAAAAAAACACGCCTTGTCCCTGAAATTCTCGTAGAGTCGCCACCGCTCGCTGCTTGGAAAGACGGTATCGAAGTACTGTGTGTCTCGCCGATCGAGCCGCGTGCTTGCCTCTTCGATGAACGACTCAATCCGCTGGCCCGTCGTTTTCCCAACGGCAGCGCGATCGAACGCGTCCCAGGTTGTGATCCCCTGCTCCCAGAGCCCTCGCTCGGTCCGTTCGCCGACGCCGCGAACCGGAATGAAACTGTTCTCAATGCGCACACACTACCTGCGGGCAGCAGAAATAAAAACGTCACCGACTCGCTATGCTCTGGTTACGCTACATTATTCACGATTGATTGCGCGACATACTAACAATCCCATTATGATCAATTACCTTGTATACCCTAATATGTGTCTTATGAACCATTATCCTTTCAGGGTCAACGCTTTATTTGGGTATACGAAGAAAATACACATGACCAAGCCACACAGTGATACCCATGTATCGGGCTCTGTAGCGGAGCCGACGCATGGCCTCGCGGACCCAACCGACGATCGATCGAACTGCGGCGTCGGTGCGGTCATCGACCTTGAGAACGGCCCGTCACATTCAGTCGTCTCCGACGCGATCGATCTGCTCGAAAATCTCGAACATCGAGGAACCACCGGCGCAGAGGAAAACACCGGCGATGGCGCAGGCATTATGATCCAGCGCCCAGACGAGTTCTTTGCTGACGAAGTTGGTGAGATTCCTGAGACGTACGCTGTCGGCTCGGTATTCATGCCGACCGACGATGCAGTCCGGGCGGACCTCATCGACTGTTTTGAATCGACGCTGGCAGAATACGGCCTTGAAGTGTTCCACTGGCGGACGGTTCCGACCGGCGATGCGGATCTCGGGCGAACGGCCCTCGACTCTGAGCCGGTTGTCTGTCAGCCGTTCGTCGCGCCCGTCGAAGATTCAATGGACATCGAAGCGTTCGATCGCGCGCTGTACGTCGGCCGGCGAGCGCTCGAACACGCCGCCGAAACGATCGAGGGGTCGGGCCGGTTCTACGTCTGTTCACTTGACCGCAAAACACTCGTCTACAAGGGCCTACTCAAAGGTGAGCAGCTCCGAGAGTACTATCTCGATTTGCAGGACGAACGTGTCAAAAGCGAACTTGTCCTCGTTCACGCGCGGTTCTCCACAAACACACTCGGAGCCTGGCACCTTGCACACCCGTACCGCAAGATCATCCACAACGGCGAAATCAACACGATTCAGGGGAACGTCAACTGGATGCGCGCCCGCGAATCGGCACTCGAACACGAGGCGTTCGGCGAGGAGATTGACACGCTCAAACCGATCACGATCGCCGACCAATCTGACACTGCCAGCGTGGACAACGTTGTCGAGTTACTGTTGAACGCTGGTCGAGAGCTCCCGCACGTTCTTCGGATGTTGATCCCAGAGGCTTACGAAAACGACGAGCTCATGGACGACGCCCGCCGCGAGTGGTACGACTACCACGCGAGCCTCGTCGAACCGTGGGACGGCCCTGCTCTCGTCGCTGCGACTGACGGAGACGCGGTCGCGGCGGTACTCGATCGTAACGGCCTCCGGCCGTGTCGCTACGACGTGACGACTGACGGTCGGTTGATTCTCGCCAGCGAGGCGGGCGCACTCGACACCGACCCGAGCGAGATCGAAGAGCGCGGTCGCCTCAAGCCTGGGCAGATTTTCATGGCCGACCCCGAGGAAGGCCGCGTCATCCCTGACGAGGAGGTGTTTGATGGACTCCTTGAGGACTCATACGGTGAGTGGGTCGACGAATACCAAGCATCACTCGAGGAGGTTGCTGGAGACAGCAAGCTTCCACAGGGAGAAGTCGACTCGCTGCGGGCACATCAGGCTGCGTTCGGCTACACAACTGACCAGCTGAACCACCTGCTCGAACCCATGGCGACAGATGGAAAGGACCCGATCGGCTCGATGGGCGACGACACGCCGCTTTCGGTGCTTTCTGAGTTCAATCGGCCACTGTTTACATACTTCAAACAGCTGTTCGCACAGGTGTCGAACCCGCCGATCGACTATATCCGCGAAGAGCTGGTGACGAGCCTCCAATCGCGACTCGGCGCGCAGCGAAACCTCCTCGACGAAACGCCAGAACACGCCCGGCAGCTTGTGCTTGACTCTCCGATCCTCACCGACGAGGAGACGGCCTCAATCAAGGGCCTCTCACGGCAGGTCGACGGCTTCGAGAGCGCGACGGTGTCGATGACGTACGATCCCGAGGACGATCTCGAGACCGCGGTTGAATCGCTTCGCGAGTCGGTTCGCGCGGAAATCGACGCGGGCGCGGACATCATTGTTCTGTCCGATCGCGATATCGACACCGATCGAATCGCGATTCCAAGTCTGTTGGCAACTGGTGCAGTCCATCACGACCTGGTTCGCCACGGGCTCAGAACGGACGTCGGGCTCGTCGTCGAATCCGGCGATCCACGGGAGGTTCACCATATCGCGACGCTCGTCGGCTACGGTGCTGGCGGCGTGAACCCGTATCTCGCCTACCAGACGATCGGCGACCTCGTCGCCGGTCCGGATGGTGCCGACGAGAGCGAAGCGATCGAGTCGTACATCCACGCGCTCGAACACGGCCTCTTGAAGATCATGGCCAAGATGGGAATCTCGACGGTCGAGTCCTATCAGGGCGCACAGATCTTCGAGGCTGTCGGGCTCGATTCGGGGCTCGTCTCGGAGTACTTCGAGGGCACTGAGATTCGCACTGAGGGGATCGGCCTCGAACAGCTCGAATCTGATCTTCGGACGCGCCACGCGATTGGCTTCGGTGCGGATCCCGATCTCGAAACCCAGGGTGAGTACGAACACCGCACCAAAGGAATCTACCACCAGTGGAATCCAAAGACTGTCGGCACGCTCCAGCAGGCGGTCCGATCGGGCGACTACGGGCGCTATAAGGAGTTTGCCGCGTTGATCAACGAGCAAAATGAGAACCTCCAGACGCTCCGCGGGCTGTTGGAATTCGACTCCGATCGTACGTCGGTCCCCGTTGAGGAGGTCGAACCGGTAGAAGACATCGTCTCTCGGTTCACGACGGCCGCGATGAGTCTCGGCAGCATCTCACCGGAGGCCCACGAGAACAACTCGATGGCGATGAACCGCCTTGGCGGGAAGTCAAACACCGGCGAGGGCGGCGAACCCCCAGAGCGATTCGGGACTGAAAAAGAGTGCAGTGTCAAACAGGTCGCGTCGGGACGTTTCGGCGTGACCTCGGAGTACCTCACCTCCGCGGATGAGATTCAGATCAAGATGGCCCAGGGATCGAAGCCCGGCGAAGGTGGTCACCTGCCAGGCCGAAAGGTCAACGAGATGATCGCACACGTCCGGTATGCGACGCCGGGCGTCGGGCTCATCTCGCCGCCGCCGCTGCACGATATCTACTCGATCGAGGATCTCAAACAGCTCATCCACGACCTGAAGGCTGCAAATCCTGAGGCAGACATCAACGTGAAGCTCGTCTCCGAGGCGGGTATCGGGACGATCGCCGCCGGTGTCGCGAAGGCCAATGCCGACGTCGTCCACATCTCAGGACACAGCGGCGGGACGGGCGCATCGCCGAAGACCTCGATTAAGAACGCCGGCCTGCCGTGGGAACTCGGCCTCGCAGAGGCCAACCAGATGCTGTGTGCGACACGGCTTCGCGATCGCATCCGCGTCACCGTCGACGGCGGAATGAAGACGGGTCGAGACGTGGCGATCGCCGCGCTGCTCGGTGCCGAGGAGTACGGCTTCGGGACAGCTTCGCTCGTCACCGCTGGCTGTGTAATGGCCCGACAGTGCCACGCGAACACCTGTCCAGTTGGCGTTGCAACACAAAACGAGGATCTCCGCGAGCGGTTCCCCGGCCAGCCAGCTCACGTCATCAACTACATGACGTTCATCGCACAGGAGCTTCGCGAGATCATGGCTGAACTGGGCTTCACCAGTCTTGACGAGATGATCGGTCGGCCCGAACTGCTCAGCCAGCGAATCACGGACCACGAGAAGGCCAAACACCTCGACCTCTCGACGGTCATTGCCGAAACCGCTGGCGAACAGCGGATCAAAGTCAGAGAGCAACACCACGCCGATATCGAGACACATCTCGATCACGACTTGATCGAGAAGGCTGCCCCGGCGCTGGACAACGGCGCGCCAGTCTCGATCAAAACGGACATTTCGAACGTCAATCGCGGGGCCGGCGCGATGCTCTCGAACGAGATCTCGAAACGATACGGCGGCGAAGGGCTCGCCGACGACACGATCGCGATCGACTTCGACGGGATCGCCGGACAGAGCTTTGGTGCGTTCCTCGCAAATGGCGTCACGATGTCGCTCACCGGAGCGGCAAACGACTACGTCGGCAAGGGGCTTTCGGGCGGCAAACTCGTGATCAACACTCCCGAGACCGCTGCCTACGAGGCCGACGAGAACATCTTGATCGGCAACGTTGCGCTGTACGGTGCGACCCAGGGTGAAGCATACATCAACGGCGTCGCTGGCGAGCGCTTTGCCGTTCGAAATTCCGGCGTCAAAGCCGTCGTCGAAGGGGTCGGTGACCACGGCTGTGAGTACATGACCGGCGGCGCGGTTGCGGTACTCGGTGAGACAGGCCGCAACTTCGGTGCCGGGATGTCCGGCGGTGTCGCGTACGTCTACGATCCAGACGGCGAACTCGAGCCGAAGCTCAACACCGGGATGGTATCGCTCTCGGAGACGCTTACCGAGAAAGACGAAGCGATGCTCGCACGGTTGATCGAGAATCACGCCACGTACACCGATAGTAAAAAGGCAAAACAACTGCTGGAATCTTGGGAGACCGAACGCCAACACTTCGTGCGGGTCTTCCCAGATGCGTACGCACAGGTCATCGAAGAGGGTCGCGGCGCAGATGTGCGTCACGAACTGCCCGAATCAGCTGAAACGTCGATCGACGCCCGCGTCGACGCCAGTGCGATGTCGACCGGCGACGACTGATCGGGCCGCCGGTTTCGGGTCGTTCGTATTTTTGTTCACTATCCCCGTCACTGGTACGACTCGGCAGCCGAGACGATCGCACTCGGTTCGGCCGCGTACAACAGGTGGCTCCGACAGTCACAGTCGGATGCGCCGAATTGGTCGACGGAGTCCGCGTCGATTCCCGTCGCGAGCGCACATTCAACATCACGACCCGGAAACAGTACCACGTCGACGAGTTGCGTCTCCGGGTGGCCAAGCAGGTAGTCGATATGCCAGTGACGCGTTGATTTCTCACCCGAGGCGATCGATCGGTGCCGGTTGACGCGGGCTAACCCTCCTGGGCCGAAGGCACTGCCGACGTAGCCGTAGCCGCCGGCGGGAAACTCGATCGTTCCGAGCGCACCGATCTCGATCGACGCGGCTTGGGAGCGTTCCATGACAAGGACGTACGTTCCAGGTTCTGCCATCGACTTTCTCGTTCAGAGAGCGGTCGATCCACCAGTGTCTGCGTCGGTTGGCTGACTCTTGTCGTCTGCGTCGGTTGGCTGACTCTTGCCATCTGCGTCACCCGACTGTTCCGCTGTCGAGTCCCCCATCTGTTCTTCGATCAGTCGGATGCGTTCGGGGATCGGCGGATGGCTGTAATGAAACGTCGCATACGTCGGGTCTGGAAACGGGTTCGCGAGATTCTCACGAGCCAGTGCTGCGAGCGCGTCGATCATCGACTGGCCCTCACCCATGACCGAGACCGCGAAGGCGTCGGCTTCTCGTTCGTGTTTCAGTGACAGGCGGTTCGACAGCGGCGCAGTAAGCTCTAACACGGGCGAGACCACGACGACCCCAACGAGCAACCCAGCGTATGTCGCCTCAGTTGGGAGTCCGAACATCGCGTACAGCGGCTCCGCGGAGACGAGGTAGCCGAGCACGCCAAAGACGATCGCGAGCTGGATCGCGCTTGCGCCGACCTGCTTCCAGATGTGGGCTTTCTTCCAGTGCGCAAGTTCGTGTGCGAGCACGCTCTGGACCGCTGGCAGCGAGAGTTTCTCTACGAGGGTATCGAAGAGGACGACCCGCTTTGTCTCCCCAAAGCCCGTGAAGTACGCGTTCAGATGCGTCGATCGGCGGCTGGCGTCCATCGTGTAGATTTGTTCACACGAAAAGCCCGCGCGATCGAACACGTCTTCGACCGCCTCACGGAGATCTCCGTCAGCGACCGGTTCGAAGTCGTTGAAAAGCGGCGCGATGACACGCGGGTAGACGATCTGCATCAGGAGGCTGAACCCGATTACGAGCGCCCAGGCGGCGACCGGCCACCACGTCGGGTACGCCTCGATGAACCACAGAACGGCTCCGGCGACAACGACCGTGAGTCCAGCTGATATCACCGTGTTCAGGACGGTATCGCGAACAAATAGCGTCGGCGACTGCTCGTTGAAGCCAAATATCTCTTCGATACCGAACGTGCTGACCACGGCGAAGGGCACCGAAAACAGCTGTACCACGACGATCGCCCCGATTATAAACAACGTCCCTTCAAGCACCGGACCGAACTCGAAGCTGTTTGCTGCTTCGACAGCCCGGGTAAAGAGCCCGCTGTAGAGAACCACGAGGAGTGCGCCAAGCGCAATCCACGATCTGAGCTGGGAGAACGCCGTCGTGATTCGGTGATACTGGAGTAACTCCTCGTGATCGTCGATACCGAGCCGATCGGCGAGCCACGCTGCCCGCGAGCGGACCGTTCGATCGGCATGGCCGACATTTTTGATCGCTAGCAGGGTAAAAAACGCCTGCGTTCCGATCAACAACGCAATGAACGCGACGTGCAGTCCGAGCATGCACGCGGATACGGGAGCCACGGCAAGGAACTTACCGATCTTCGAGCTATCGGACCGACACCGCGGGCAGTTGTCTCGCGAGTAGGATCATCCCCACCGCGATGATTGCCAACGCAATAAAGAGCTCATCGAAGTATCCACGATCGGCAAGGACGCCGAAAACCGCCGGCCCGGCCGCGCCGACAGCAAACACTGTTGTGCGGAGTACCCCGAATCCAGTTCCCTCGATCGACGACGGCAGCGACTGGACCAGATACGACTCCGTCGGGGTCTCGAAGGCCAAGAGCGTCCCCATCCCGATCGAAACCGCGATCGCACCGCCAAGCCCGTCAATAAACGGGAGTGCGGCCAATGACACCGCGGCGACCCCAGAGAGGAAATAGGCGCGCCGTACGCCGAAGCGATCGTATACGGCCCCGGCGACAGGGTGGATTACCGCAGTTGCAGCGAAGTAGAGCCCAAACACGGCGGCCGCACGCGAGGACGAGAGTCCCTTTGTCTCGACGAGGTACGTCGGGTAAAAGCCGGTGAACACCTGCCAGATCGACACTCCGAGGATCATCGCAGCGGTCGCACGCAGGATTGCCGGGTCCTTGAGTGCCCCGAGGACGCGTCGAACCGATGGTGACGTCGCTGTGGTTTTATCGTCGTCAGTCTCGTCGGTTGCGGGCCCCGGAACCGTCACCCAGAGCCCGACAGCAGTGATCACAAATACGGGCACCACAAATCCAAGCCCGAGTCGCCAGCCGACGACCGACGCAACAAACCCTGCGATCGGCGGCAACAGGGCTTGTCCGAGTTCGGGAGCGGTATTTGTCACACCGGCTGCGGTTCCGTATCTGTCGGGGTAGATCGCCGCGATTGCGGTAAACCGTGCGATCGCGTAAAACCCGACCGCAAAGCCGAACGCGGCGGTCACGACAAACAGTGCGACTGTCGATTGGGAAATGACAACGAACAGTATTGCCACGCCGGAGACAGCCACACTGAGTGTGAGCGTTATTCGTTCGCCAGCCCGATCGGCGAGCACGCCGCCGGGCAACTGTCCGAGCGCGTATGCGGCAAACAACACGCTCAGTAGTATCCCGGATGCTGTGAGCCCGAAGTCGTACGCAGAGCGAAGCGAGGGCAACAAAACCGGATAGATCGTGCGTGCGCCGATCGTCACGCCCCACCCGAGCGCGATCGTTGCTAGGATGATGCCGCGGCCGCCGCTGTTGAGTGCCCGTAGCTCATCTGTGATTGTGGTGAGGTATCGAGCGCACACAGCGGTTACTACGAGTCGCGTCGATCACCGTATCAACCTTGATTTCACGGCTGCCCTTGCCGTCATTTTCCACAGTTCTTTGCTCCCGCAAGCCGTCGAATCGATATGACCGACACTGCGCTCGTCATCGGCGGGACCCGATTTATTGGCCGCCATACTGTCACCGACCTGCTCGAGCACGACTACGATGTCGCCATCTTCAACCGAGGCAACCATCCGAATCCCTTCGAGGAGAACGATCGAGTCACACACGTCGCTGGCGATCGCACAGACGACGACGCGCTTGCACGCGCCGCCGAGACCGTCGATCCCGACATTGTCATCGATTGTGTCGCCTACGCGCCGGGAGACGTCTCCGCGGCTGTCGATATCTTCGCAGACGTCGACGGCTACGTGTACATCTCTACCGGAGATGCCTACGGTGCGGAAGAGATCCCGAAAAGAGAGGGCGAGACGCCGCTTCGACCCTGTTCGGCCGATCAGGCTGTCGACGACTCCTCGGAGACATACGGCAACCGGAAGGCCGAGGGCGATCGCGTTGTCTTCGAGGCCGCCGAAAGCGGTGTCAATGCCATGTCCGTTCGCCCGTGCATCGTCTACGGCCCCCACGACTACACCGAACGGCTGGACTACTGGATCGATCGCGTTGTGAACTATGATCGCCTCGTGATCCCCGGCGATGGCCAGAACGTCTGGCACCGCGCGTACGTCGAAGACGTTGCCTCGGCGCTCAGGATCGTCGCTGAGCGTGGCAAGCCCGGTGAGAGCTACAATGTCGGCGACCGCCGACTGCTCACGCTCGAAGAGACGATCGAACTCATCGCCGAATCACTCGACACCTCAGTCGAAATCGTCCGCGCAGGCGATCGCGAACTGGCCGCTGGTGGCCTCGAAACTGCCGACTTCATTCTCTATCGTGAGTACCCACACGTGCTCTCGACGGCCAAGCTCTCAGCGCTCGGGTGGGAGTCAAGGCCACCGGAAACGGCGATGGCGACGACTGTGACTGAGCATCTCGAAAGCGATCGAGACGGCCACGAGTACGATCCGGGACGCGACGCCGAAGCGCGCGTGCTCGGTGTGCTCGAAACGATCTGAGTGGCCCGATTGTGCGATCGGCTCTTCGGTGCGTCGCCGCGTTATTGCATGTCTTGATCTCGGTCCAGTTCGCTGTTCATCTCGACGACTTCTGCTTCGAGCCACTCGCGGAACCACCGAACGCGTTTGAGCCGCTGGTGGGCGATGCTCTCGGCAGTATCGGATTCGATTCGATCGACGTGATCGCGCCCGCGTTCGAGAACGCGATCGACCATCCCAGCCGCGTCCATATGGGTTCTGGCTTCGTATCCCATCCGGAGCAACATCAGCGCCGTGCCGTTTGCGCCGACCTTATCGAGCACGTCAGCCTCGATCAAACACTGGCTCTCGAGAGACACGTCTGAGAGGGGGCCGTGGTAGGAGTGGTCGACGATCGTCTGACATACCTCCTCGATGAACGACTGCGGATAGTCGCCATGGGTGTTGAGGTACTCGCGAGCGACGCGCGCGCCCTCCTCTGCGTGGGTCTCCTGATCGGCCTCGAGCTTCGAAACGTCGTGAAAGACTGCGGCAACCCGCACGACGTCGACATCTGCACCCTCCTTTTTCGCAATCTTGGTCGCCAGTTCGGTGACGTTTCTGATGTGGTTGAAGCGGTACTCCGCGCTGTGCCAGGGGTACCACCGCATCCGGCCGCCGTCGCCTTCGCTTTCGACGCTCGCGGTCAGATAGTCGTAGACAAACCGCTGCATCTCCGCGAAGGCCTCGTCTGTGACGGCGGATTCTTTTATTTCAACGCCCACGGGGCCACCCCCTGGCGCGTCGATTCTCATGTATCATTACAGAGATTTACGCCGCTTCGCATCTTATGCGTTACGACACCTCCAACGACGCGCGTGGCTCACAACGCGTTTGATCGCCGCGAGCCGAAGCGGTAAGCCGATCGCACTCCTGAAGTCGACTATGACCGAGCAGCTGTACTTCGAAAACAGTTCGGTGCGATCGTTCGACGCGACGGTCGCGCGCACGTTGTCTGATCGGCTCGTGCTCAACGCCACCCACTTTTATCCGACTGGCGGCGGCCAGCCCCACGACACCGGAACGATCGAGACGGTCGACGGCGATCGAACCTGGACGGTCACGGCTGTCGAAAAGAAAGACGAAATCTACCATTCAGTGAGCGGCCCAGATCACCTCCCAGAACCCGGTACGGCAGTTCGCGGCGAACTCGACTGGCCTCGTCGGTACGCGCACATGCGGTATCACACGGCACAACACCTGCTCTCGGCGCACCTCCTGTCGGCCTACGACGCCGAAACGACTGGTAACCAGCTGTACGCCGATCACGCACACCTCGACTGTGCGTACGATCGCTTTACCGAAACCGATCTCGCAGACATTGAAACTGCGCTCAACGGCCTCGTTGAAGACGATCGCGAGGTCCGGTGGTACACGATGGATCGAGAAACCGCTGAGGCTGAACTCGATCCCGAGCGAACTCGAATCGCGCTCCTCCCGGCGTCGATCACCAATCTCCGAATCGTCGAGATCGCCGGAGAGAATGAGGAGCCGCTCGATCGGACTGCCTGTGCAGGCACGCACGTCTCGGCGACTGGCGAGATCGGCGAAATCACGGTTACTGGCCGGAAAACCCAGGGCTCAGAGCACGAGCGAATCAACTTCGAGCTCGACTGAATCGGGCTATTAGAACGCTCTCTCGATCGATCAGTACCAAAATACTGATATCCTGTCCGTGAGTTGTCTCCCCGTAGCGGCAACGCGAGCAAACGGACAGACTGCGATACGATAGCATGGTTGTCAATCCACGGGAGTACGATCCGACTGAGCTCCGGAATCTGGCGGGCATCGCCGAACCAGAAATAGCGGAGTCGGAACTGACGGGTCCCGGGTTGACCGCCGAAGAGTCGATCCGTGCCCAGCAGTTCCGTGAGCTGTTGTCACTGCGGACCGCCCGGGCGACAGCGGACCTCGAACGGCCGTATCTCCAATCGGCTCCCCGATCAGACGTTGGTCGACGGCTGCTGTACGACTGGGTTGAGTTTCTCACCCTCGTCGGCGGACACAGCCCCGCACGAGACGCACTGCGGTACTACCGCGAACTCGGCTGGATCGCACCGGAGATCCAACACGCAATTGCGGGTGAGATTGGTTCGATGCCCGAACCCGTCCACTGTCGATCCTTTGAGGTCGGCGATCATCGGTTGAGCCTGCTATACATCGCAACACTGGCCTCGCTTTCATAACCCGTTTCCATATCATGTCAGACACAGATGACGATGCGTTCGACGGCAGCACAGATAGTAGCGACGAGCCAACCCCGGTCGGTGTCAAACTCGGGAGCACTCGGACGGTTATTCAGCTCCTCAGAGACGGAGAGCCCGACACGATTCGGACGCTCACCTGTCTCGCAACGTACGATGATCCGATTACGGGAACCGAGCGTGTCCTCTACGGTGAGCAGGCCGCCCAAGAATACCCCGATACAGTCGAGTTTATGCTTCGATCGGGCCTCCCCGAAGACGATGCTCGTGCGGAGTTGGCCGCAAAATTCTTTACCGAGCTTATTCGGGCACAAAATATTCCCGAGGACAGCGCCGTTGTTTATGCGATCCCAACGATCGACAACGAAGCCGGGCTCGAAAATCTGACCGAGGTCATTGAGGGAAGCCCGATCGGCCAGGCGGCAATCCGGAGCTTCCCTGAATCACTGTGTGGTTCGATTCCGGCAATGGGCGACGGGCTTGAGGCGATCGACGAAGTCTTTGTTTCGATCAACATGGGTTCGACGAACCTCGAGGCCTGTGCGTATCGTCACGGCGAACAGCTTGCCCCATTTTCGACGGGTGCAGTCACCGGCTCGGAAGTCGATCGGCGGATCGCAAACGCCGTCGAAGAGGAAACCCAGGGCCGTGTCAACATCGATCTCACCACCGCTCGCGAGTACAAGGAGGAACACGCCTCATTTGTTGACTTCGAGCCGTTCACCGACGTGATCCAACAGCCCGGCGGCGGCTCCCACGAGTTTACCGTCAACCGCGGTCTCATGGACCCCGTTGACGAGTACGTTGACGAGGCAGTCGATGAGATTGCGAATAACTTCCTCTCAGAGCTCGCGAACACCCACATGAAGCCGTATCAGCTCGCGTTGGGCAAGCCGATCGCGCTGACCGGCGGAATGGCGTGTATTCCGGGTATCGCCGAGGAGTTTGAAGCGCGGCTCTCCGCAGAGCTCTCCCGCGATGTGAGCGTCGTCACCGCCGATCGACCCGACCTCGCGGCGGCTGAAGGAGCCCACCGGATCGCCGAACGGATTGCCGACACGCTGTAGCCGGCCGCACACTGCCCTGAGTATCTCATTTGAAATTTGCAGCGTCACACTTAGCAACCCTGCCGAATGAGACGAGGTATGGACAGATCATCCCCACAGGCCCGTCTCAATCGGCGATCGTACCTCGCACTTTCGAGTGGTGCGCTCGCCGGTCTCACTGGGCTTGCAGGCTGTCTCGGCGGTGAGGACTCTCAGTCTCCGCCGTGGCCACCGTACGCCGACGCGATATTTGACTACGAAACCGACGGCTCCAATCCGGTCACCCACTCGTTTTCTGGATCGGGCGATCCAGATAGTGACGATCCGCAATCGATAGACAGCTTTGAGCTCTCCACAGACGGACCGATCATCGCCGAATACGACCACGAGGGCGAGGGACGGTTCAACGTCGGCGTTCTCGATTCAGCGGGCGAGGTCCTCGCTGCAGGAATCAACGCTGTCGGTCCGTTTGACGGCCGAACGATCCACTCGATCGACCCCCAGACTGTCGAGCTTACTGTCATCGCTGACGGCGAGTGGACGATCGATGTCACCGAACTGCCGGTGTACGACACCGGCGAGTCACCTCCAGTCGAACGTGAGAGCACCCTCACCGATGTTTTCGGGCCGATCGAGTTCCCCGACGACGCGGAGACGCAGTTTACCCTCTCTGCGTCGGGCGGTGGTGGTCACCTCGTTGATGTCTTCGATCGTGCAGGCGAATACAGCGGGCTCCGGCTGTTCGCCACAGAGTCGGATGTCGATGGCGAGACCAGAACCGAGCAGGTCTCTGGCGTCGGCTACCTGCTCGTCGAGAGCGGCGGCGAGTGGACGGTGTCGATCGAACACGGATAGCTGTCACTCCTGCAGCGATAGTTTTAGGCTATTCTCGGCGCGAGTGTCGTGTATGCTCGGGTGGATCGCACGAAAGCTTGCTCAGGGACTCGCGTTGAAACTGCTCAAGCGTCTCGTAAAACGGTTATTGCGGTAAGACGGCGCTATTCGAGTCGATCGACCGCGGCTTCGATCGCCGTCACGAGGTCTTTGGCGTCTGGGACCGACAGCTCAATATCGGCGTGGCCAGTCGCGTGATCTCCGGCTGTCGCGTCGACAGTCATCACGACGCGATCGCCCATCTCGGTCGTTACCGTCACGTCGGCGCTGTCTGGATACTCTCTCGGGCGGCCGATCTCAGTGTTGAATTCCCCGCGCGTTGCGCCGATTCGGACCCGTTCGGCGTGGTCAAGTTCGATCGTCTCGGTCGTTTCCGGTGTTTCGTCCATACTGTACGGTTACGGTGACGATTGTTTAGCTCTGCGGATCGACATGACCATCGGCGGCTGTCGCTCTCGGCTCCGATTGGGCGTTCGCCTCCACGGTTAAGAAAGAACTTTACGTTTCACAGTTACGTCTTGACACACCATGCATCGACAGATGACGACGCTGGACTTCCTCGACAGGGGAGTTGATGTTTACGGCGACGCTGTTGGCGTGATCGCTCATGACGGCACCGAGTACACCTATGATGCGTTCGGCGACCGGGTTGATCGTGCGGCGGCAGCGCTCTCGGATCTCGGGATCGACTCGGGCGACCGCGTGGCGTTGCTCGCGCCGAACACACACTGGTTTCTGGAGACACTATTTGCGATCAACGTTCTCGGGGCCATCTCGGTCCCGCTCAATTACCGGCTGATCTCTGAGGACTACGAGTACATCCTCAACGACTGCGGGGCCCAGGCGATCGTCGCTGACCACGAGTACGCAGCAAAGGTCGAGGCAATCCGCGAGCACGTCCCCGTCACGGCGTTTATCGCCAATCCAGCCGATCGCGTCGAAGGCGACTGGCAGGACTACGAGTCACTCGTAGCGAACGCCGACCCCAGCGAGGTCGACCGCCCCGACATCTCCGAGGACGACCCCGCGACGATCAACTACACGAGCGGGACGACCGGCGAACCAAAGGGCGTCGTCCGAACCCACCGAACCGAACATCTACACGCGTTGATCGCGGCTCACCACACCGAGATCAGCGATGACGACGCCTATCTCTGGACACTCCCGATGTTCCACGTCAACGGCTGGGGCTATCCCTACATTATCACTGGTGTCGGCGGTACGCACGTCTGCCAGCGGCACTTCGACGCTGGAGACGCCTTCGATCGGATCCACGCCCATGATGTGACTTATCTCTGTGGTGCACCGACCGTCCTCGATCGGATGATCGACCACTACCAGACCCACGACATTGCAGCGACCGGTGACAAGCCCGTCAGAATCGCGACTGCGGCCAGTCCGCCGCCTGAGTCCACGATCCGGACTGTCGAGGACAAACTCGGCTGGAATATTCTACACGTCTACGGGCTGACCGAAACCGGTCCACTGATTACGACGAGCAACTCCCCGCGCCGGATCGAAAGCGAGGGCCGATTTGCGATCAAGACCCGCCAGGGCCACGCCATGCTCGGGACCGAACTGCGCGTCGTCGACGAGGACGGTGAGGATATCCCGTCCAACGACAGGGCGATGGGCGAGATCATCGTCCGCGGCAACCAGGTTATGGACCGCTACTGGAACAAGCCCGAGCGGACCCGTGAGGCCTTCTCCGGGCGGGTCGACGGATGGTTCCACACCGGCGACATCGCCAGCATCGACGAACGCGGGATGATTTCGATCAAGGATCGAAAAAAGGACGTCATCATCAGTGGCGGCGAGAACATCTCAAGCGTCGAGGTTGAGGACGCCCTCTACGCCCATCCTGACATCGAGCGCGTCGGCGTGATCGGCGTTCCCCACGAGGAGTGGGGCGAGACGCCAAAAGCAATTGTTGTGGCTGCCGAGGGTGCCGACCTCACCGAGGACGGCGTCATCGAGTTTGCTCGCGACAATCTGGCGAAATTCAAGTGCCCAACCATTGTCGAGTTCGTCGACGATCTCCCAGAGACCGCCACGGGGAAGATCCGCAAAGTCGAACTCCGGGAGGCCCACGGCGACGTCGAGGGATGACACAGTTCGTTTCGGTTCTTTCGCTGTCAGCTTTGGGCTGAACACTTAACTACACCGCCAGTCTGGGTGCAACCGTGACAGATCCGCGAATCGCGGCCGTCGGGACCTCCCCGCTTGGCCGTACTGACCTCACTGGTCGGGACCTCTTTAGCGTCGCCGTCACGGAGGCGTTCGAGGGATTGCCTGACCCCGCTGAGATTGTCGATGCGATCTACGTCGGCAACCAGTCTGAATCCTACGAGCACCAGATTATGTACGGGACGCTCATGGCCGAGTGGTGCGGATTGCGCCACGTCCCTGCCGAGCGCGTCGAGGGGTGTGCCGCCGCCGGCGCCCTGGCGTTACGCCACGCTGTCGAGGACGTCAGGAGCGGGCGTCGCGACGCCGTCTTGGCGTGTGGCGTCGAGAAGATGACTGCCGGCGGAACTGCCGGCGCGACCGACGCCCTGTCGGCGGCGTTCGATCGCGCGACCGAGCAACGCTCTGGTGTTACCGCTCCCAGCCAGTACGCCCTGCTCGCACAGCGATATCTCCACGAGACCGATGCGACTGAGCGTGACCTCGCACGCATCGCGGTTAAGAACCACAAAAACGCCGCGGCTAACCCCAGAGCGATGTTCCAGCGCGAGACTGACGTCGAGACGGTACTGGACTCCGCATACGTCTCGCCGCCGCTGAAACTGTTCGACTGCGCGCCAGTCACCGACGGTGCCGCGGTGGTCCTCGTCGCAAACGAGGACGTAACGTCGACGCTTTCGGTCGACGACTCCGTCCGTGTGGCGGGGGTCGGCGCCGGCGCGAATAACCTCTCGATCGCCGACCGGAACCTCACCTTCATCGAAGGAGCCCACGAGGTGGCGACCCAGGCGTACGATCAGGCCGGTATTGAACCGTCCGATGTCGACATCGCGGAGGTCCACGATGCGTTCACTGTCTGTGAAGCACTCTTGGCCGAGGCCGCCGGGCTCGCTCCCCGCGGGAAGGGCTACGAGAGCCCGCTTGCGCCCGAGGATCGATCGGCCGGATGGACCGATGTTCAATTGAGCACAAGCGGCGGGCTCAAGGCCCGTGGCCATCCGATCGGTGCGACCGGGATCGCACAGGCCGTCGAGGCCTACGAGCAACTGACCGGAACCGCAACGCCCGAGCGCCAGGTCGACGGCGCCGACACCGCACTGCTGATCAACGAGGGCGGCGTCGCCGACGCCGTCACCGTCGCACACGTACTCTCAGCCGCCTAACCATGTCTGACAACACCAATACCAACACCAACGCTACCGACGCAGACACAGATGCAGCTGTAGATATCGATGTAGACGTGGACACACCCGACAAGTACGCGACTGCACCGCGATCGCCCGAGGAACTTACATCCGACAGCCCATTCACGCTCCCCGGGTTTTTTGCGGCGCTCGACGAGGGCCGCCTGCTCGCGGCTGCCTGTGAGGACTGTGGGACGCGACTGGTGCCGCCACGCCCGGCGTGTTACGACTGCGGGAGTCGAAATCTCAAGATCGAACGCCAGCCCGAGACCGGCACGGTCATTTCTTACACCGAGGTCCGGACGCCGCCGCCAGCGCTCGCCGATCGGGCACCCTACACGATCGCGATCGTAGAACTCGACTCCGGGGCGCGGCTGACCGGTCGAGTCACGGTTCCCTACGCCGACACCGAGATCGATATGCCGGTTTCCCTGTCGATCCGCGCACCCGAAGAAGACGAGCGAGCGATGGCCCTCGAGCACGAACTCGAGTGGCCGATTCACGAGTTCGAACCCGCGTAGGTGGAGGGTTTTGACATCGATCGATTGTGACAGGGCGGATTTGGGCTGCGATCGATCGGTACGAGCGAAGCGTTAATTACTAGCACTCACAATGTACACATATGAGCTCCGAGCGCAAGAAGCGAGTGCAGTTCCGTGCCCCACAGGGGTTAATCGAGCGAGCCGATGCGCTTGCAACCGTCTTCGAGACCGATCGCACGGACATCCTTACCAACGCACTACGTGAGTACCTCCGTGATGCATCTCACGATGACGACATCACGCAGGAAATCGCGGGGGCGTACTACGATGATGAGATCACATTTCAACAATTAAAGGAACTTGTCGGACACGAGGAGGCAGCGAACTTTCGCGTCCTGAAGCGCCAACTAAGCGAAGAATTCCTCGAAGAGACCGCAGAGGAACTGGCAAACTCGTAAATGGCAGTCGTCGTCGCAGATACGTCTGCACTTGTTAGTCTCGGATCTGTTGCCACTCACGAGTACGCGCCTCTTCGCTTTCTTCTTGAGAATTCTCAGGTCTATGTTCCTGAGCAAGTCGTCGCAGAGTTACAAGAGACCGCAGCGTACGACGATCGATCGGGAACCGCCGCACAGGCCGTTCTCGATCGCCTTGCTGCGTTCCGCGTCCGAGCTGCAGAACGCAATGAGGAATTTCCGCTCGACGATGGCGAAAACGCCGCAGTTTCACTGGCCAACGACCTCGACGCGACGCAATTTCTCTGCGACGAATTCAACCAACTCGCGCTTATTCACGCGTCTCTGGTCGATACCCGGCTCATTACGACGCCGACTTTGTTGACAGCGTTTGTTCGTAACGAGCAGCTTGAGCCAGTCGACGCAGAAGCGCTATTATCGAAAGTAAGTGACGCACGGAGTTGTGACTCGAACACCTACGTTGCGCAAGCAAAGCTGACGCTCCGCCGTCAAAAGTAGTGACAAAGTCGCACTCTTATTTTGTCGTATAATCTTGGTGGGATTCGAACCACGATCGCTCCGTGGTGCTCTACTCCGTAATTGGGATCTGTTCGTTTCATCGGTTTGAGTTATCGAACAGATAGCGAACGCATGAGATACAACCCGGGCGGATTCGAACCACGATCGCTCCGCGGTGCTCCGCTCTCTGATTCGAATCCCCGAGGGATACCTGCTGCTCACGACAATGTTCGCAGCAGGATAGTCCCGGGCGGATTCGAACCGCGAGGACTCGAATTCTCTCGTCCTCTGGGCCCGAATCCGCTGGACGTATTTTCCGCTCGCGGTGTTGCTCGCGGCAAAATAGTCCCGGGCGGATTCGAACCGCCGTCAATGGCTCCAAAGGCCATTATGATTGGCCGCTACACCACGGGACTGACCGATCGCCCTCTTGTTGGACGTATCAAACAGTACCGCCTACCCCCTAAAACGCGTTGCGATTTTCGATCAGTCAGCGATCGTCTCCTCTTCGAACGTGACCTCAAGACAGGCACACGCGTCGTCCTCGGGGTCGAAACAGTCCGGACACTCCGGCCGCCGCTCGATGATCGTGTCGAGCCGTTCGGCGACCGTCCCGTCAATAACCGCTTCGAGTTCCCTGGCCTCCGATCGGAACTCCTCGACCGCGAGGACGTTCGCCAAGAACCGCTCGATGATGCAGTACGTCTGCAACGCGTCACGGGCGCGGACGATCCCCTCGTCTGTCAGTTTGACGCCTTTGTACTTTTCGTGCTCGGCGAGCCCGCGGGATTCGAGCTTGCCGATCATTTCGTTCGCGCTTGCGGGACTCACGTCGAGTCGATCGGCGAGCTTCCCGGTCGCAGCGGGACCGTCTTCGGCCTGCTGGATGAGATAGATTGCTTTGAGATACTGGTCGGCAGTGTTCATTTGTCGCCTCCATTCGCGCTCGCACGTTCGTTCTCGTTTCTGTTGGGGTCCGGATTCCGATTCATGCTCGTTCCTCCATAATCGTCGTTACCCGCTCGACGCCGTCGCGTTCGGCCGCCCGGAGGTCCCGTAATACTGACAGCAGGGTCGCTCGATCGACCGAAAACTCGACGTCACTGTCCTCGATCGCCTTGATCAGGTCGTCGTAGAACTTGTAGGCGGTTTCCTCGTTGCACAGTTGATCGTACAGAATGCCGTCGAAGTCTTCCGGTTTCGTTTGCCCATACTGGGCCTCGACGAGCGTCTCGATCTCTTCGAAGGGGACGCTGTCGGCTTCGAGCCCCGCGATGAGTTCTTCGAGGGCATTGCGGTGCTCGGCTGACTCTTCGGCGGCATGTTCCAGCAGCGACTCGATCTCGTCGTCGAGGTCGCGATCCTCTTCGGCGAGCGATTGGTAGTGGTGGTGCGCACGCGCCTCCACAACCTCTTCGAGGACGATTCCGATCTGCAACAGCCGCGCGAGCTGGTGATCCGACGTCACCGAATGACCGACGCTCATGGCCGGTTCACCCGTGACATCCGTTCTATCGACGCGATACAGCGCATACTCGGTGTGAGCGTGTGACGGACTTAAGCGATTCCCTCCGAAATAAAAGGCGACAGCCGCCGGCCGTCTGGCGGCCCCTGGAACAACGCGACAGCAGCCGCGTTATCTGAGCCGTGCCGCGATGAGTTCCTGGAGGTCCTCACGGAACTCGTCGACGTCGATCTCTTCGAGCACCGGCACGAAGAAGCCCTCAACGAGCATGTTCCGTGCAGTGAGCGGATCGATCGACCGCGAGGTCATGTAGAACAGATCCTCTGCATCGACCTGTCCGACCGTCGCCGAGTGGCTCGCCTCGGTGTCGTGGTTGTGGATGATGAGCTTCGGCGATGCGTCGGCCTCAGACTCATCAGAGAGCATCAGCGTGTTCTCACGCTGGTATGAACTCGTGTTCCACGCGTCGACACCAACGTCCTGGACGCCCTCGTAGACCGATCGAGCCGTGTCATCGAGCACGCCGCGGGTCACGAGATCAGCGGTCGTGTGCTCGGCCTTGTGCCAGACACGAGCGTTGACGTCGAGGTGTTGGTCCTCGTGGCCGAAGAACGAGCCGACAATCTTGCTCTCCGATCCGTCGCCATTCAGCTCGGTTTCGACGTCAGAGCGGGTCAGCCGCGAGCCGATGTTACCCTCGATCCAGTTTGCGGTCGCGTAGGTGTCCGCGTCCGCGCGCTTGAGCGTGTAGTGGTAGGTGTCCTCGTTGAGGTTCTGCAACGAACCGTACTGGACGTAGCTGTTCTCGCCAGCGACGACCTCGACGATGTTGCTGAAGTATCGGTCCTCGCCATCGGTGTCCTCGCCGCTCTCGATCGACTCGAGGATCGTCGCCGATCCCGACTTCTCGGTAACGACGAGCGTGTGGCTGAACAGGGTTCGCGAGTTCATCTCCGCGCGGATCTTCACGTCTTCAGCGTCGACGCCCTCTGGCACGTAGATGAACGTCCCCGTGGTAAACAGCGCTGCCGACAGCGCGGTGAGGTAGTTCGTCTCCGGATCAATCACTGACCCAAAGTGCTCGCGGAGCAGGTCCTCGTGCTCGTCGAGCGCGTCGACGAACGACAGGACTGTCGCGCCCTCGGCGCTCACGCGTTCGGTCTCGTCAGACTGGTTGAGCGGATCGACGAGCGCCTCGAAATCGAGTGCTTCGAGGTTGGTCCACCGTCGCCCCGGTGTCTGGATAACATCTGGGAGTTCGACGTCTTCGAGCGCGTCGAGTGCGTCGAGGCGAGCCTCGAGCAGCCACTCGGGCTCGTTTCGCTCCTCAGCGATTTTCTCGACAGTCTCTGCCGAGAGCGTTGCTGGGACCTGCACGCTCATCCGAGCGATCCCTCCATCTCGAGTTCGACGAGCCGGTTCAGCTCAACAGCGTACTCGATCGGCAGCTCTTCTGTGATCGGCTCGATGAAGCCCGAGACGATCATCTGTTTCGCGTCGTCGTCATCCAGTCCGCGCGACTGGAGGTAGAAGATGTCCTCGTCGCCGATCTTCCCGACAGTCGCCTCGTGGGCGACATCGACCTTCGACTCGTTGATCTCCATGTACGGCATGGTGTCCGATGTCGACTTGTTGTCGAACATCAGCGCGTCACACTCGACAGCGGTCGAGGAGTTCTCTGCGCCGTCAGCGATGTGAACGAGCCCGCGGTAGTTGGTCCGACCGCCATCCTTCGAGATCGACTTGGACTCGATCGTCGACTTGGTGTCGGGTGCGTTGTGGTACACCTTCGCGCCAGTGTCGATGTTCTGGCCCTCGCCGGCGAACGCGATCGTGATGTGGTTGTCCGATGCGCCGCGGCCCTTGAGGATCGAGGCGGGGTACAGCATGGTTGCCTTCGAGCCCATCGAGCCCGAGATCCACTCCATGCGCCCGTTCTTCTCGACGATCGCGCGCTTGGTGTTGAGGTTGTAGGTGTTTTTCGACCAGTTCTGGACGGTGCTGTACTGGACGTGGGCGTCTTCGCCAACGAAGACTTCGACGCCGCCCGAGTGGAGGTTGAACGCCGAGTACTTCGGCGCCGAGCAGCCCTCGATGTAGTGGACTTCGGATCCCTTTTCGGCGACGATGAGGGTGTGTTCGAACTGGCCCATCCCCTCGGAGTTCATCCGGAAGTACGCCTGGACGGGCATCTCGACGGTCACGTCCTCAGGGACGTAGACGAACGAGCCGCCAGACCAGATCGCGCCGTGGAGCGCAGCGAACTTGTTGTCGCTTGGCGGGACGCACTTCGTCATGAAGTACTCTTTGACGATCTCTTCGTGCTCTTGGACGGCCTTGTCCATGTCACAGAAGATGACGCCCTTCTTCTCCCACTGTTCTTGCATGTTCTGATAGACGATCTCGGACTCGTACTGCGCGCCGACGCCCGAGAGCGCGTTCTTTTCTGCCTCCGGAATACCGAGTTTGTCGAAGGTGTCTTTGATCTCGTCGGGGAGGTCACGCCAGTCGTCAACGCCGCCGCGGACGTCGATATCCGGACGAATGTACGGGATAATCGCGTTAACGTCGACTTCCGAGAGATCTGGGATCTCGGGCCAGCCGGTTGGCATCGGCATTTTTTGGAAGTGCTTGAGCGCACGGAGGCGGCGCTCGAGCATCCACTCGGGTTCGTCTTTGTCCTCGGAGATGACGCGGATCGTCTCTTCGGTGAGGCCTTTCTCGGCCTGGAACGCGGACTTCTGTTCCTTCTTGAACTCGAAGCGAGCTTCGGTATCTGTCTGTTTGAGGTGGTCTTCTGAACTCATGATGTGTAGTTTCGTTTGCTAACGTATATGCCTGTGCGTAATTGTAATTGGTTACGCAGCCTGGTATACTTCCTCGCGGATCCAGTCGTATCCTTTGTCCTCGAGTTCCTCGGCCAGCGAGGCGTCGCCGCTCTTGACGACTTTGCCGTCGAGCATGACGTGGACGTGGTCGGGTTCGACGTAGTCGAGGATTCGCTGGTAGTGGGTAATCTGGAGGATTCCCGTTCCCTGCTCGTCGCGCAGCGCGTTGATTCCCTTCGAGACGTCCTGGAGACGATCGATGTCGAGCCCCGAGTCGATCTCGTCGAGCACGGCGACCGCCGGCTCGAGAATTGCAGCCTGCAGGACCTCGTTTTGTTTCTTCTCACCGCCGGAGAAGCCGGCGTTGAGGTAACGGCGAGCGAACTTCTCGTCCATGTCGAGTAGCTCCATCTTCTCTTTGAGCAACTGTTGGAACTCCGCAACGCCAATTTCGCCGTCGTCGGCCGGACCTTCCATCGGCGAGGTGTCGTAGCCTGTGTCTTCTTCTTCCTCAGCCTCGGCAGCGTCCTCGTCTTCGTCTTCGAACAGTTCCTCACGCTCGTCGGCCTTCGCGTTCAGCGCCTGGCGGAGGAAGTTGGTCATCGTTACGCCTTCGATCTCTGCTGGGTACTGGAAGCCAAGGAAGATACCCAGTGCCGCTCGCTCGTTCGGCTCGAGTTCGAGGAGATTCCAGGTGTAATCGTCTTCGTCTAGCTCCTCGTCGATGTCGGCAACGTCTTGTTCATCGAGATGCAGCAGTATCTCCCCGTCAGTGACGCGATAGGCCGGATGGCCGGCAATGATCTTTGCTGTTGTCGATTTCCCGGAGCCGTTCGGTCCCATGAGCGCGTGAATCTCGCCGGAGTTGACCGTAAGATCGACGCCGCGAAGAATCGTTTCGCCGTCCTCTTCAGCCACTTCAGCGTGAAGGTTTTTGATTTCGAGTGTTGCCATTGTAGTGTTGTCCCTCGTGACTGAACGATAGGGGTTTGGATGCATAATGGTTACGCATTTACCCGCTGTAATTCTCTCTTAGAAAACTTTGTTTGTGAAATTCAAAACACCTTGTCTTCTTTTTCAAGTATATTATTTCTCCTCCGAATAATATTCACTTGATTTCCGGGAATCGACCGAAGAAACAGCCGCTGTTGTTACATGAAGCTGCCAAGACCCGTCTGTTCCTGGCCGCTTTTGACCTCGTCCCACGACATCCCGAGCGCCTCGATGACGCGCTCGATCGGCCCTTTCAGCGTCTTTTCGAGCATCTTCTCCCAGTCGATTTCGAACTCCTCTGGAACCTGGTCGGCGTACTCGAAACAGATAACGTCCGGATTCCGCTTGAACTCCCCGTACAGCGGGTCAGTCTGTGGATCGAGCCCACGCTCGTTTTCCATCCGTTGCCAGAAATCCGGATGGACCTTTTTCAGATACAGCCGTTTCGGCTTCGAGCCGCGATCGAAATTCGTCCCCAGCATGTGGTTTGCGTACTTCGCCCCCCGAACCTGGGCGGTGTCGGTATCGTAGTTCGACAGCCGTTTGCCGATCCCGCCCGGAATACCGATCTCCTCCAGCGATCGCTCGCCGTTCAAAAAGCCAGTGATGATCTCGTTGAGATACGTCTTTACTTCCTCGAGGTCAGCCTGGATGTCATCTCCTGTGACGATCGTCTCGATCACGTTCAGTTGGACCTCTTTTGTGATCTGGGCAATGTCCGATCGTTTGTACTCGAAGCCGGTGATGTCGATGTCGTCGACGTCTTTGCCTTCCTTCCAGATGATGTGGCCCGCGTAGCGCTTCTTGCGGCCCGCCTGGAAAAAGCGCCGATAGAGCTTCTCGAACTCGATCTGGAATCGATGGACATCTGCATTCAACTCTTCGCGCGCGAAGTCGTCATACCGTCCGTTTATGTACTCCTCAATGTCGAATGACTGGTCGATCGCCTCGGATTTTTCCACATCACGGCCAAGCTCTAACATAACGGAATCAGTGTTATGGAGGACGATCCCACCAACCCCATCGACAAAATTCTGATTTGTCTCGACGCTCAGATCGTAGACATATCCATCATGCTCAATCTGTTTTACAACCGGATCGCGCCCAGATCGATAGAAGTCACACGTTCTGATTGTATAGCTTTCCTTCTCGCTCCGGTACTTGAGCGAATGTCTCTGCCCACGCTGTGTGAGTAACATCGAGAGCCCCGCTGCGAGTTCACGGCTTGTCGTCTCGAAATCGAAGTTTCGTTCACAGTATTCATCACTATATCGAGGGAACTTCCGTGAGCCGTCCCCCTCAACGGCTGTTGTGATGAACAATGCCTGCAGTTCTTCAGGCAAATGGTACACACAATTCGGCACACGCTTTCCTCGTGAGGTTTGCCCAGCAAACTCTCGGAAGAATACTGCCGAGAGCTCGTTCATCATTTGTAGTTTCAACGTCTCATCGTTGTATGTCGTCGAGGCTTCACCGTCGTTCCATTCGACAGTCCGTTTTGTCTTCGAATCAGAGGAAATAATGCTCGTTTTTGCGCCTTCGAAGAGTCGCTGGTAATCCGATTGCAGTTGCTGCAGCCATGATCGGCGGCTTTCGGAGATACTCACGCCAAACTTTGTATCAGTTGTTTCGATTGTCGAGGCACTTCCTTCTGTCACGTATGCCGCTAACAGCCGAACCAGTGCTTTGCCATCCTCGGAGTTGAGATCAATATACCGCTGGACGGTAACTTTGGTATCGAGAGCACCGTGATGAGCATGTCCGAACCAGACACGATCATCATCTGCATGGACTCGGTTTACTTTCGTTTCTGCATTCGCTGTTCCAACGCTTCGTCCATCAGCGTATGCTCTCGTATACCCAGAGAGTACCTCATACACGTCGATCGTCTCGATCGTCTCGACCGCTGGTACGTCCGGAATTCGCAGCGGCTCTGTCACGTCTTCCGGCGATGATTCGACGTAGCGTCCAGCCTCCTCGACAATATAGGAGTGATCAGTGGTCGTTTCTGACTCTCCAAACTTGTGTTGGAGACGAACGACTGGCGTATCGGTTTGGTGTCTGATTACCTGCGAAATGGGCTGCCACTCCGGAGTCCCATCATCCGCCAGCGATAGTGCTTCCCACCCTGGAAGCGATCGACGATTTTTTCCGCGCTGTGTTTCGCTGACGACGCCACCGTCTGCAGTAACGACCAGATCACTCTCAGCGGGCTCGGCGGTCGCCATCGCAAACAACTCTCGGATTGGCTTGACCTGCATCATCCCGTCTGGATCTCGAACAACTACGGGCCGATCGCCGGTGACACTGTCGCCGTATGCGACTTCGTAGTCCAACTCATTCGCGGCCGTCTCTGTGAAATTGATAACCTCTCTCCCGGTTGCGGTGACCGCTGCTGCGCCCTCTTTGTCGTACAGACGGAACCGATCCCACCCGGTCACGCCGTACAGCGACTGGCCGACGAACTGGAACGTCCCGTTTCGCCCCGCAAGCAGCGTGTGGTTGTCGGCCACCGTTACGCAGTAGACGCCAGCTGTCGCGGTTGCGATCGAGCTATCCCGATCCATCTGGACCGTCGCTTGCTGCGCCTGATCCGATCGAACGTGCCATACCCCCGCTTCCCGTGTGTACTGTCCGGTGTGGCCCAACGTGAGACACAGCCGCAACACGTCGTCGCGAAGGTGCTGACTTTCGGTCGTGTACGTGAACGATCGCTCGCCGTCTTCGTACTGCCCACCACCCGCAACCAACACGTCGAGGAACGCGCGTCGAACGCCTTTCGAACTCTCGAACACGACGTCTGGAATCGTCTTCTTTTCACTGCCCCCACAGCAGCGTTCGAGCACACGATACAGGCGCTCGCTCGAAAAGTGAACTGCTCCATCGTCTCGATGATAGTTCGAGACGAGGTTACCCACGACTGCTTCGACGGCGTCTAGGTTCGATCGATTCTCTCCCGAAAGATCGTCCACCGAAATTGTGATCTGGTATGGGTCGGTCTCTGTGGGAGCCAGTTCCCCGCCGGTAATATACCAACCGAGCAATTTGACGAACGCCGCTCGATCGACGTGATTGACGCGCTCGACACGCTCTTTGCCAGTTTGTGATCCAGCCGGTGTTGCAACGGCCCCCGATCCATCTGTTTCAATTCGGGCGATCCCTGTCGTGTCTTCGACCAGTTCACGGAGATCGACTGTCTCCGCGGGATCGATCGGCTCGTCGTACGTCCACTCCGTTGGCAGTTCGTAGTGTCCATCCGCATCGAGATCGCCTGCCTCGACAAATTCCCACCCTTCCTCGGTGCTCGCGTTCTCGTCGGCGTCTCGTACGAGCATTCGGTGATTCGGCGTCACACGGAAGTCGACTCCATCCGTGTGAAGGTCGACGAGGTCACCGCGATACTCCGGATACGAGTGGGTCTCGGTTACAGGCTTGACTTCCATCGTCATCGTGTTCGGATCGAGCGAGTACACGTGGTCTCCGACGTCTAGTTCGGTGATCGATCGGACACCCTCCGGCGTCAGGACGTCCGTGTCCGGGGTAAAGCAGTTCATGATGACCTTCACCGCGCCCTGCTGTCTGTCGTACTGGACGTACGGCTCCGATCCCGGATCATGCTCGTTCCGCAGCGATTTCTTCTCTTCGCGTTCTGTCAAGAGTTCGTCGACCATCTCCCGCATGATCCCGTCGGGCTCTTTGCGGAACCGGGTCCCGTTGGGTGCACGATAGGTCTCGCCGTCGAAATCCTCCTCGACCTTCGTTTCTGGCCCTGCGTTAATTGTTACCATGCACATTGGGTAGAGGCTCTTTAAATCTAGTACCGTTACGTTCTCGCGAACGCCGGTGATCGGGTCGAAGACCGCCCCACCCTCGAAGTCTTCAGTTTCTTGTTGGCCCTTCGTCGGCAGGGCAAACTTCCCGTGGGCTTTGTGCAGGACGTACACGTCGACTGCGTCCCCCGGCGTCGGCGCGTCTTCGAGCTTACAGCCGACGAACTTTCGCACCTCGTCCCAGAAGGGGATGATCGCCTGCTTGCGATCGATCTCGACACACAACTCGACGTCTCGAACATTGTACTCGAGCAATCGAGTGGGGTCGTTCTCCCACAGATCGCCGATGTCTCCGGAGTACCGTTCCTTGCCGACGTCGAGTTCTAACTCACCGACTGCATCGAGTCGGTACGACTCTAACTCGGTGAACTGAGTCCGTTTGTACGCGTACAGCAGATCGAAGACCACCCGCCCTTTGATGTCGGGACCGCCCCATCCCGATCGCCACACCTCGCCAACGCGGGAGAGCCGATCGATCGAAAGGTCTGCGTCGGTCCTCGGATTCAACAGCTCCATTCGATCGAGCAGGTACGGCGCGTCGAAGTCCTCAAAATTCCACCCAGACAGGAGATCAGGGTCGGTCTGTTCAATGTACTCGAGGAATCCCTCGAGCATTGCTTCCTCGCTGTCGAACGATCGGATCTCGATGTCAGTGTCTTCGCGAAGCGGCTCGTACTCCGACAGGTCGTCGGGTGTGCGTCCATCGCCCACGGGTGCTTCGTACAGCCAGCCGATGTAGGTGTCGTCGACGGAGTCGTGGCTCGTGAGACAGACGATCGGCTCCTCGCCGTCCTCGGGGAAGCCGTTTCGATCGTCGACTTCGATGTCGAACATGTTAACCCGAATATCCGCATCAACTTCGGCTGGTTCGGCCTCTTTGTGGGGGATCTGGATCGGCCCGTCATCTTCGAGGTACCGTGCTGGCACTCGAATGCCGCCACCGAGGCCTTTGTCGATCAAAAACCGGTTCGGGAAGAGGATGTCTGCCTCGTAGTGCTCAAAATCGTCACGAATCTGTCCCACATCTCGTGGTGTTCGTGCGATGACCTTCGTGAGCCGTTCGCCACGAATGCTCTTGAAGTGATTGCCGTCGTAATCGGTCTCTCTCGTGTCGACGATCGAATCGTACTCCTCGACAGGGTCAGCGTCGAGCGTCTCAGTTGGTACATAAAAATACGGCTCGAAGCCGAGTACGCGGACGTGCTCGGCCGTGCCGTCGGGTGTCCGCCCAAAGACGTGGATCACCGGATATTCGTTTCGGCCCGACCCCTCGATCGTGTAGTCGACTTGCGTAATTGCCAGTTCGACGTATCCCGTCGCGTCGGGGAATCGGGCGTCTTCAACGTTGACCACGTCGCTCACGTGGCCTTCCCCGTTTCCAGCGACCGTCGCGGCTTCGGCGACATCGGCCGTCGATTCCGCATCATCAGCGGAATTACCCGCGGAACCGAACTGACCGAGATCCGACTGCGTCATACCACACGTACCGCCCTGCTCGATAAAAAGGACGGCCATTCGATCGTCAGCAACTGATCCGATTCGATCCTCGCCAGTTGCTCCAGTTCGATCGTCACTGGTTGATCCTGTTCGATTGTTCGGGTCCGGCAAAACGTTGTACTGAACAAAAGACATATAGCCTGTTATGATATACCATGTGTTGGTATGACAAACCGCGCCAACGACAACGAGTTGGACCGTGCTGACGGAGCTCCCGCCCTCCCGGCGGGCGAGACAACCGTTGAGATGTACGACGTTGAGAACGGCGTGGTATTCTACGACGCACAGAATCCACTCGCCTGGCTCGAATCCTCGAGCGTCGTTCGGCTCAAAGACTACGCCTAGTCGAGACCACACAGATACGCCTGCGCCCAACTACTGAATGTGGCGGTCATCGATCGTCCACTCTCAACGATCGTCGCCCACAAACCAACGTTTTTGCGGCTTGCTCTCCGACAGTGTGCAATGAGCAACGACGGAAAGGGGCCATCTGATCGGGTCGCCGACTACGTCAATCGGTATGCCTCTGACAGCGAGGAGCTGGGCGGAATTCCGCTTCTCGGATCCACCAGCGACGGGGAGTTCTCCACCGACATCGAAGCGGAGTCCAAGCAGCTCGAACAGGCGATCGAGGACACCGACCCCGCCATCACGAAGCGATTCGTCGTTGCGGTGATCTTCGCGAATGTCGGCTTGTTGTCGACGAGTCTCGGTGCGATGTTTATTGCCTTCCGAGGCGACCTCAACCTCGGCGGGATACTGCTCGCCATCGGGCTTTTCGCGATCGCACAGACGTATCGACAGTACCGCGCCCACAACGCGTACGTAGCCGCCAAATCCGATCGGGGGCCACCGCAAAACGGCTAACTCCCTGCCGCTCAGAGAGTTGTCCATGCGAACGGTCCGCGACGCAGACGGCAAGACGTACCTCCTCCGCAAGGAGTCCAGTGAGTCAGCCCTGCTGTACGACCCAGAATCCGGCACGGAGCTGTATCGCCCACGATCGGAACTCGAACTCGTTACGGACGAATCGGCGCTCACAACGGCCGCGTTGGCGATTCCGGGGCCGGTTCGTCGAATTCTTTCGGCGACACACAACGACCCCTCGATCGGCCTCCTCGTCACCGTGGTCGACCGCGGACCGATCGCTGCTGTCGATCTCGTTGCCGTCTCTGACCTCTGTGAGAGCGACCTCCTTGGGCTGCTCTCAGAGTTCCGCGCGGCGGGACTCGTTGACGAGACCCACGTCGCCGGCACTCGCGGCTACGAAGCTACCCCGCTTGCGGTTGCGGGCATCAAGGCGCTTCGATCGATCGAATCCGACGGCGTCGAGACAACGAGCGACTGAATCGCTTGAGTCCCGAGGAGTGACTGAATCGCTTGAGTCCCGAGGAGTGACTGAATCGCTTGAGTCCCGAGGAGTGACTGAATCGCTTGAGTCCCGAGGAGTGACTGAATCGCTTGAGTCCCGAGGAGCGACTGACCCGTCTGATCCCCGAAAAGAGGCAGCCTCAGTCGTCTGCAGACTGCAGCGCTGACAGCGATGGCGCGGACTCTCGGCGAACCGTCGATCGGTTCGTCGTGGGATCCTTCTCAACGGTGACCAGATCGTCCGCTGCAGCGATCAGCTCGTCATCGTGGCTCACGATGAGGATCTGGCTGACCCCGAACCCGCGCATTTCGGCGACCAGATCCACCAGCCGCGAGACGTGACCCGTATCCAAGAAGACGGTCGGCTCGTCGAGAATCAGTGGCGGCGTCGGAGCCGCGCCGTCGATTCCCTCCGCGAGTAGTCGGTAGATCGCACACCGAAGACTGAGGTTGAACAACGCGCGTTCGCCGCCCGAAAGCTGCTCGGGATCGAGGCGGTCGCCGTCCTTTTGAAACACCGATAGCTCGTAGTCGCCGTCGAGTTCGATGTGCGAGTAGGCGTCGTTAGCGTAGACGAGCTCGAAGATCTCGTTGAGCATCCGTTCGAGTGTGTCGACGTTCTGCTGTCGGAGGCTCGCTCGTAACTCGCCGTACAGCGACTCGATTGCTGTCGTCTCCTCAGTAAGTGAATTGAGTGCGTCGACGCGGGTCGACAGCGCCTCCTGGCGATCCCTGAGTGATTCGAGCTGCTCGATGTCGGCTCTGATTGCACCACGGGTATCCGTCAGGTCGTCACGGCGCTCGGCCAAAGACTCCAGCTCAGCGGTCACCTGTTTGATGTAGTCCACTGCTTTCTGTTTTCGCTCGCGGGCCGCCTCGATCGCTTCGTCATCAACCGCGGCCGCCAACTCGTCGCGTTCGGTGCGGCGCGCTGTGAGCCACTCGCGGCGCTCGTCGTTTCTGGACTCGAGTTCTGCTCGCTTTTCGTGCATCCGCTCTGTCTGCTCTTCGACGGCGGCTCGATCGTCGCGAAGAGACTCAACCCGATCGATTCGATCGAGCTCGGCATCGATATCATCGAGGCGATCGCCGATTGCCTCAATTCGCTCGTCGGCCGCGGCAGCATCCTCGCGTTTTTGTGTTGCGTCCGCAGCGATCGACTCGGCCTCCGATCGGCGCTCTTCGGCCGCTTCGCGCTTCGTAGCCGCCTCGTCTTGTTTTTCACGTTGGGTTTCGCGCATCTCCTCGAGTCGTTCTTCGAGCAGTTCGACTGTCGTGTCGATCTCGTCCATCCGCGATTCGGCCTCGACGAGCGTTTCTGCGGTTTCGATCGTCTCTTCGGTTGTGGTGATCTGTTCTTCAAGCGATTCGCGCGCTTCGAGTTTGTTTTCGAGTTCTGCTCTGTCCTCCTCGATCCCGTCGACGTGCGGCGATTCCTCGACCGGCTGGCCGCACTCGGGGCACTTGCCGGCCTCGCGCAGCGCTTCGGCCTCTTCGATATCCGATCGGAGCGCGTCGATCGACGCATTCAGCTCCGCTCGTTCGGTCACAAGCTCCTGGCGAGTCGACTGCTGGGTTTCGAGATACGTCGACGCCTCGCCATATGCCACTGGCGTTTCGTCGAAGCGCTCACGAAGCGTCTCTCGTTCGTCGATAAGCTTGGTGCGTTTCGCCTCGCGCTCTTGGATCTGTTCGGCGAGCGCGTGGGCTTCCGATTCGAGTTGTTCGGCTGCGGTTTCCCGACGCTCGGCCTCCTCGCGGAGTCGTTCGGCCTTCTCTTCGAGCGCGTTGGCCTGGTTTTCGAACGCCGTCTTTTCCACTGTCGCCTCTTCACGATCGGATTTGTGCTCGGCTTTTGTTTCCTGTAGATTCTCCCTGTAGCCGTCGATCGACGCTGGATCGGTCGCCTCGATGTCGAGTGAGGCACAGATCTCGTCGATCTGTTCGTCTATCTCGTCGATACGTTCGCGCGCTTCGACGATCTGTTCCTGCAGTGTCTCACGCTCGGCGGCGGTCTCGGCGATATCGGATTCGATCTCGGCGATCGATTCTTCGATCGATTCGAGCCGCTCGCGCTGTTCTTCGTACGCCGACAGTGTCGCTTCGGCCTCGTCTCTGGTCGATTCGGCCTCACTGCGCTGTGTTTCGTAGTGTTCGATCCGTTCGTCGACGTCGTTGATCTTCGATTCGATCGCGTTGAGCCGGCTGTACGGATCGTCTTTTTCTTTTGATTCAATCTGTTCTTCGACCGCTTCGAGCGCCCCTTCGGCATTCGAGCGCACGTCCTCAACGCCGAGTCGTGCCTGTCCGGCGCGGTTTCGGTACGCTTCGAGGACACCAAGCTGGAGGAGGTCGTCGATCATCCGCTGCCGTTGAGCCGGCGTCGCGTTGATCAGCTTGTTTACCTCGCCCTGTTGGACGTACGCGCAGTTAACGAACGCTTCCGCGTCCATGCGCAACAGTTCCGTCACAAACTCCCGTACGTCACGCGCGCCGTCGATCGACACGTCTGGCCCTTCGAGTACGCACGTTCGGGTGGAAACGCGATCGCCCGAACGTTTCAGCTCCCGGCGAATCTCGTACTCGTCGCCGTTGTGGACGAAGCCGAGTTCGATCGTCGACTCGTCCGCGCCGTTTGTCATCACGTCTTCGAGCGTTCCATCGAGCGCCTTCGAGCCGTAAAGGGCGAAAAATATTGCTTCTAAAAGCGAGGACTTTCCACTCCCGTTGACGCCGTGGATTACGGTTACGCCGTCGCGAAGCTCGACTGTACCCTCGCCGTAGGGTTTGAACTGCTCGACGAACAGGCGCGTCACTCTCATAGGAACTCACCCATTGACGCCTGGCCGTCGGCGTTTTGTTTTGATGTTTCTGTGTCTCCGCCTTGTCCCGACTCTTCGGCCGTCGGTTCTGCCGATGCCTCCCTCTCTCCAGTGACACTTTTTCCGCCGGTTTCTGCGCCGGAGCTGTCCGTTTTGCTTGGTTCTGGTTCGGTCTTCGGTTGGGGCTCTCGATCGTCTTTTTCTGATTGAGACTCTCGATCGTCGTTCTCTGATTGAGACTCTCGATCGTCGTTCTCTGATTGAGATTCTTGATCGCCCGTTTCGGGTTGGGACTCTTGGTCGTCGCCCATGACCGGTTCGAACGCTTCGAAGCCCTCCTCGAGCAGCTCACTCACGTGCTGTTTCGTCCGCTCGCGGATGTTTGTATCGGCGATCGTTTCTGTCCGGACAAGTTCGTCGATCGCCTCGCCAGCGGTCGACAGCCCCATGTCTGCGATCGCTTCGTCGACCGCCGCGTCAGGATCAGCGAACTCGACACCGAGGTCGGCGGCTGCGTTTGCCCCCTTGTTTCTGTCATCGCTCACGCGCGCGACCAGCGCGCCGCGATCGAGCGCCTCCGCCTCGATTTCAGCAGGGGTGACCGGCTCTCCTTCGCCGGTGAGTTTGACGATGACGACTGCGTCGGTGACGTCGTGTTGTCGGAGCCGTTCGCGGACGACAGCCGGTCCCTCGGATTCGCCAAGCTCGACGTCAATGAAAACGAACGGCCGAGTGTCGATCGACCGTCGGCGGATGTCGATTCGATCGCTGAAATCCACGAGGTTGTACCCACGGGGATCGCGTTCACTCGCGCTCGCGCGCTCGGTCGATCCGCAGTACGTTACCCACGTGTCGTCGACCGTCTCGACGCCTGGGGCGTGGTTATCTCCGAGCAAGACCGCGTCGAACGGTACGGTCGAAGCCTCCAAAACGTGTTCAGTGTCCCAGTTGGCGTGTGCAAACGGCGTGAAGAGCCCATGGCTCACGAGCACGTCGTGTGCCGCGTCGCTCGGATCGAACTGGTAGGTGAGCTCGTCCCGGCGCGATTCGGGAACGTGATCGAGGCCGTAGAACGCGACCTCCCCAAGTTCGATCGGCTCGGCCCCCAGACGGGTCGCAAGCCCCAGCCGTTCGAACAGATCGAGCCACTGTCCGCTGCGCGTCGACTCGTGATTGCCCACGACTGCGAGAAACGGGATTCCCGCGTCGTCGAGCCGTCGGAGAATCGACAGCGTCCCCAACAGGTCGCGTAGCTCTGGGCGGCGATCATGGAATAGATCGCCCGCGTGAATCACCGCGTCGACGCTGTCGTCGATTGCATCGTCGATCACCGCCTCGAAGGCGTCGAGGAAGTCCTGTCGTCGCTCCGGCGAGTGGTACTGTCGATACCCAATGTGGGTGTCGCCGGTGTGGATCACCCGTGTCATCTATCTCCGCTTTGTCCGTCGGGGCTGATAGGCGTTCCGCGAGTGCGGCGGAAGTGAAACTCGGCCGATCGACACTAGTAGCGTTTGCAATTACTTTTCCACTTTGTTTCAAGAACTGCTGATTTAGGCTCTCTCTGGCTAGAATTTGAGGTGCCTGTTGCAAAGCGTTACAAACGTTCGGCCTTCTTGAAATCCGCTACAGACGATCGGTATCAGCAGTCGTGCTGGATACAGAGGTTGCATTCAGCAGTCATTAGAACGGCGGAACTGCTCCGGGTGAAGCACGTCGTTTCATAGGGGTTATCGTAGCCATCCGGAGACTTCGATACCCATCTTTTGACCCTGTGTCTCGATCCCTCAGCAGAGACCGTCTACGATAATCCCGATCAGTCAAGCAGACCGTACTCACGTTCCTCGTGCTGGACCGATATCCACTTTTCCTCGAGGAGTTCATCCCGCACCCATTCACCGTTATAGCGGCCAAGGCCAGACTGTTTGAGTCCACCAAACGGTGCATTGGGCTCGTCTTGGATTGGGTGATCGTTGATGTGGACCATCCCGCATTCGATTTGGTCAGCCAGAGAGCACGCTCGGGCATTGTCATCACACTGGACTGAAGCCGAAAGCCCGTATTCCGTATCATTCGCAACCTCAACTGCCTCCTCGTCAGAGCCGACAGGAATTACCGGTGCAACCGGACCGAAGTGTTCGTTGCAGGCAGCCGCCATCTCATTAGTTACACCAGAGAGGACCGTCGGTTCGAAGAACAGTTCGTCGGCCTCACCACCGGTCTCGAGGGTCGCACCCTGCTCAACAGACTGGTCGACGAACTCCGTGATGGTATCAAGCTGAGACTCGTTGATTAGTGGTCCAAGAGTGACCTCATTCGTGGTGGGATCTCCCATGTCGAGTGAATCCGCGTAGCTAGTCAGTTTCTCGACGTAGTCGTCGTAAACGTCCTCGTGGACGATATGTCGGTTGATGGAAATGCAGACCTGTCCCTGGTGGGTGAATGACCCGACCGCTCCGATCCGAGCGGCCCTGTCGATGTCGACATCTTCGGTGACGACGTTCGGACCGTTGCCGCCGAGTTCGAGGGCCGGCAGAGTGATACTGTTACCCGCTTGGCTGGCGACTTGCTTGCCGACGGTGGTTGAGCCAGTGAAAGAGATCACACGCGGCACCGGGTGCCCGGCCATACGATCGCCGATCTCCGACCCTCGGCCGGTAACCACGTTTACGACGCCATCCGGAAACCCAACCTCGTCGGCGATCTCTGCCAAGAAGAGTCCACCCGAGATCGGCGTATCCGAGGCCGGTTTGACCACAACTGTATTCCCGAGCGCGAGCGCCGGAGCCAGTGCGCGGGTGGTCAGGTGCACGGGGTAGTTCCACGGCGAGATGATGCCGACAACGCCAACCGGTTCCTCGACGATGTGATGGCGCTTGCCCTCGGTAAACGTCGAGTCTCTAACCTCCTCCTCCGGCGGGGCGAGGTCGAGTGCGGTCTGGAAGTCGCTCAGCGTGAGGGCGACTTCCCCGCGGGCCTTGCTGCTTGCACTCCCGCCCTCACGCGCAAGTAACTCGACGAGTTCATCGGAGCGTTCCTCGATCGTGCCGAGTGCTGCCTTCACGAGATCGTTCCGGTCGGCGCGTGAAGTAGCCTCCCAGCCCGGCTGCGCTCGCTCAGCCGCCTCGTAGGCCGCATCCACGTCCTGTTTTGTCGCTGCGGGCACCTCGGCAAACGCTTTTCGTGTCGACGGATTTGACACCTCGAGCGTCTCGCCACCGGTGGCATCGACCCACTCACCGTTAATATACATCTGATCCCACTCCGATCCTGCTATGCTATCTCCTAAGGACATAATGTTATGTTCGATTCATACAAATTTGAACTCCCTCGATTTTTCAGTCTCGTGTCTTTTTGAGTAAGTGAGTGACAGAACTCGACAAGATTATGCTCGTATACGTATGAGCTCCATCAGCTCAATTCGCGCCCAGGGTCTGGAAAAACGAACAGGGATAGGGCCATGGCTACCCTCCCAAGCAAAAGAAGCTATCCCCTGAGCACCCAACCGATAGGCAGGATGACTGATTACGACCTCATCGTGCTCGGTGGTGGAACCGGAAATCAGGTCGCCGCGGCGGCGGCCGACGCGGGGATGGACACGGCGCTCGTCGAGCGAGGGCAGCTCGGCGGCACCTGTCTAAATCGCGGCTGTAACCCCTCGAAAAAACTCATTCACCGCGCAGACATCGCCGAGACCATCCGTCACGCCGACGAGTTCGGTATCGAGGGTTCCGTCGATGGCGTCTCGTTCGCCGAAATCGTTGACAACGTGATAGAGACCGTCACTGAGGCGGCTGAGGAGAAGGCCCGCCGCGCGCGCAACCGAAGCAACCTCACCTTCTATCAGACCGAGGGACGCTTCGTCGGCCCACACGCGGTGGAAGTCAACGGCAGCGACGGCCGGGATGGCGACCGGCTCACTGCCGAGAAAATCGTACTGGCGGGCGGTAGCCGACCGATGATCCCGGATTCCATCGACGGGACCGAGGAAACGCCCTACCTTACGAGCGACGAAGCGCTTCGGCTCGACGCGCTTCCCGACCGACTCGTCGTGGTCGGCGGCGGCTACATCGCCGTCGAGTTGAGTCACTTCTTCTCCCAAGTAGGCAGCGACGTGACGATCGTCGGTCGCGGCGACGCACTCGCTGCCCGAGAGGACGCGGCGATCGCCGAGCGCCTTACCGAAGCCTACCGGGAGAAACACGAGTTACACCTCGGATTCGAAGCGACGGCAATCGCAAATGAGGACAGCGAGCGCGTGGTCACCGCCGAGTCGGACGGTGGCGAGGAGATCAATGTTCGCGGTGACCGGCTCCTGATGGCAACGGGCCGGAAACCGAACAGCGATCTCTGGAACGTCTCCGCAGCCGGCATCGAGACCGACGAACAGGGGTTCGTCGAAACCGACGAGTACCTCCGTACGTCGGTCGACGGCGTCTACGCAATGGGCGATATCGCGGGCAACTATATGTTCAAACACGCTGGTGACAAAGAGGCCAAATACGTCGTCGAGAACGCCGTTCGCGGGAACGATCGACCGGTCGAGTACCCAGGGATGGCTCACGCCATCTTCGGGTCGCCGCAGGTCGCCAGCCTCGGGCAAAACGAGGGTGATCTCGACGAGGGGATCGACTACGAGGTGGGGACCTGCGCCTACGACGACACGGCGCTCGGGGTGGCGCTGCGTAACGAGGGCGGATTCGCGAAGGCCATCGTGGGGAGCGAGGGCGAGGTTCTCGGCTGTCACATCATCGGACCGGAGGCGTCAACGATGATTCACGAGGTGAGCACGGCCGTCGCAGCGGGTGCCGATGCAGAGCTGATCGCAGAGACGATCCACGTCCACCCCGCTATCTCGGAGGTCGTCCAGGGTGCCTTCCGCGACGTGTGCAACGTGGCTCCCTCCAGTCTCTGATCGTGCGTCGGGACCGCGCGCTGTCACAAGGTTGGTCGCGAGGTCATTGAGGTATCCGGCACTCACCACAACGTGGTCCCATGTACTCTATTGCGTCGCTCCCGGGGCCCCCGATCGCCGCTACCCTCTTTATGATGCCAACCGAGATATAGGTATGAACGTACTCGTTGTCGGTTCACACGGACAGGTCGGCCAGCACGCGACCCACATCCTCGCCGAGAGCGACCACGGTGTTCGGGGGATGGTTCGATCGGAGTCGCAAGCGTCGGACATCGAAGATCTGGGTGCCGAGCCGGTCGTCGCGGATCTGACCGGGGACGTCTCGCACGCCGTCGAGGGAATCGACGCGATCATTTTCGCCGCAGGCTCGGGCGGCGAGGACGTGTGGGGCGTCGACCGCGACGGCGCGATCAACCTCGTCGACGAGGCCGAATCCGGAGGCATCAAACGGTTCGTGATGCTCAGCTCGATTAACGCCGATCGGCCCGAGAATGGTCCGAAAGAGCTGCGAGAGTACCTCCAGGCGAAGGCTGAGGCCGACGAGTACCTACAGGAGAGTGACCTGACGTACACGATCGTCCGGCCCGGACCGCTGACGGACGAGGACGGAACCGGACGGATCAGAACCGGCGCCAATCTCGCTGGGGACGACGTCGAGATCCCACGCGAGGACGTCTCCCGGACGCTGGTCGCGGCGCTCGGGGCCGAGAGCACGTATGGCGAAACGTTCGAACTCGCGGCTGGCGACGAGCCGATCGAGGAGGCGTTACAGGAGCCGCTGGACGGCTGATTCCATAATTCGGCGAGAGTCCGCCCGCGCTCGCAAAGAGGTAATCTGACTTCACGATCAGGTCTGTAGAGAGCCCACGTGGCCGCACGTGGTCCTCCACGGAGTGTGGCGACTTCTTTGTCGACGGGGTTCGTCGAGAACGGCGAGCCCGGGTCCGACACCAGCTGCCGGAGTGGATCGTACGTAACTCGTAGGCCGTCAGTGCTGCAACGGTTTTCTGTACCCACTGCTCAACTTCTCACGAAACGTCGCTCGGAAGCGACCGATACGGGCGCTGTATTCAGCACACACTTTTGTTAGATTCGAAGGATTTCATCAGAGCCAAACGTTACTACATCTCGCCGGCTGATCCCAAAGCGTACTTCTGCCGATTAGCGCGATCGCGATCGAAGTTCTTCGAACAAGTCCCGCCCGTGTTCTGCGAGGTCATCTCTGCCCGCTGCATCCGCGGTGTCGATCGCCTTCCCAAGCCGATCGAGAAACGCCTCGTTCGGCGCGGTTGTCGTTCGATCGGCAAGACGATCTGCCTCGCGGATGATGGTTTCGTACGGGGCAACAGCAGTCGCCATCTTGGTTTGCAGCGCGTTGAGAACGGACTCGATCGATCGCATACGCTGTTTGCTGCCTGATCGGTCAAAAGTCTGGGCGTTGAACACTCTGATTGACTTCCGGGGCGGGTGCGGTCAGCCGGAGCGTGGGCGATTGAGCGCGCGCAGGCTGACTCCCACGTGCAGGGTGGCCTCCCAGAGAGAACGCCTGTAGGGTGGCTTCCTATGATAGAACGCCTGCAGGGTGGTCTCTCGGATTGAGCGCGTGTGTGATCTGTCTCTCGTGTCCCTCAGATCGAGAGCGTGTAGAGTCGCTTGCGCGCGTCAGAAAACGAGAATCGCGACTTGACCACGTTCTCTTCTTCAAGACGGGTCAGCGCATACCGAACTGTCCGCGCCGGAAGCAGGGTTTCTTCGGCTAACTGACTCTGGGTCAGCGTGTCGTTGTAGTCCAATACCTTCGCGACGAGCTTCGCACTTGGTGGCAACTCACGGACGGATTCCCACCGATCGCTTGCCTCTTCGGCTGCTACGGTCTTGGTGGCACTCATTTCGTATAGACACTAATAGGATGCTGTGTAATAATAGTTGCTATCGTATTTAATTACTACTAATCATCAGTTCACCGGATAAACCGAAGAGCGGCCGTGACCCGAAACCTCTTATTTCTCTCCGCCGTATAAAACGTAATGACAGACACGGTGGACGAGGTCGATCTCCCGTACGATGAGGAGACGATGTCCCAACAAGAACAAATAGACGCCCTCCAGGAGCGGCTGTCAGTCCTTGAGTCTCAAAACGAGGAAATGCGCGACAAGCTCCTTGATGCGAACGCGGAGAACAACAAGTACCAACAGAAGCTTGAGCGGCTGACGCACGAGAACAAAAAGCTCAAACAGTCGCCGCTTTTTGTCGCGACAGTCCAGGAGATGACCGACGACGGCGTGGTCATCAAACAGCACGGCAACAACCAGGAAGCGCTGACGGAGGTCACAGACGAACTGCGCGAAGAGTTAGAGCCTGACGCCCGCGTCGCGGTCAACAACTCACTGTCGATCGTCAAGCGACTCGACAACGAAACTGATGTCCGCGCCCGCGTGATGCAGGTCAATCACTCCCCAGACGTGACGTACAATGACATCGGCGGGCTCGACGACCAGATGACGGAGGTCAGAGAGACCGTTGAGATGCCGCTGAAACACCCGGAGATGTTCGAGAAGGTCGGAATCAAACCGCCGTCTGGCGTCCTGTTGTACGGCCCGCCGGGGACCGGCAAGACGATGCTCGCGAAGGCTGTCGCGAACCAGACCGACGCCTCGTTCATCAAGATGGCTGGCTCCGAACTCGTGCACAAGTTCATTGGCGAGGGCGCAAAGCTCGTCCGTGACCTCTTCGAGGTCGCCCGCGAGAACGAGCCGGCCGTGTTGTTCATCGACGAGATCGACGCGATCGCCTCCAAGCGGACCGACTCGAAGACCTCTGGAGACGCTGAGGTTCAGCGGACAATGATGCAGTTGCTCAGTGAGATGGACGGCTTCGAGGATCGTGGCGAGGTCCGGATCATCGCCGCAACCAACCGTTTCGACATGCTTGACGAGGCGATTCTCCGGCCCGGCCGGTTCGATCGGCTCATCGAGGTGCCAAAGCCCGACATCGAAGGCCGCGAGCTCATCTTCCAGATCCACACCCGGAATATGAACGTCGCCGAAGATGTCGACTTCGCCGAACTCGCCGAACTCGTCCACGACGCCTCTGGGGCGGATATCAAGGCGATCTGTACGGAGGCAGGGATGTTCGCGATCCGCGACGACCGTACCGAGATCTACATGGGTGACTTCATCGACGCGTGGGAGAAGGTCAATATCGAAGACGAAGACACCGGCGACTCGTTGGCGTTCGCCTGACCTGCGCGAGGAGACACTCGATCGAGCAGCTGGCTATTTTTACACCGGTCGTTTTCGCATCTGTCTATCGCTACAACGCGACGAACGCGGCGTACGGAATGATAAACAGCGCGACAAAAATAATCGCTAAAAGCAGCGTGTAGCCGACTGCAACGCTCCCGATCGCGTACCACGAGCCGTGATCGAATTCCGAGATATTCATGTTTAATTGACGTGCAGCGATCGTCATAGCCTTTGCCCCGACCGCTGTTCAGCTGCCCGAATTTCCTTCGGGGATCGAACCATTCAATCTTCCGTGGCCAAAGTACGCGGTATGGGAACGCCGCTTTCGCCCCGTGAAGACCAGACGCTTGAGGTCATCGATCGACTCTACGACGCGTATCCGGACACGACAATCTCGCTGAATTTCTCAACCCGTCTTGAGCTGCTCATCGCTGTCATGCTTTCGGCGCAGTGTACCGACGAGCGGGTCAACAGCGTCACTGCGGACCTCTTCGAGACGTACACCTCTGCGGAGGAGTTCGCGAACGCAGACCAAGACGAGTTGGCGGAGGCAATCTCGTCTATTACGTACTTCAATAACAAAGCGAAGTACATCCGATCGGCTTGCACAGACATCGTCGAGAAACACGACGGCGAGGTCCCCGACACGATGGACGAACTGACCGAACTGGCCGGAGTCGGCCGTAAAACGGCGAACGTTGTACTCCAGCATGGCCATGCAATCGTCGAGGGGATTGTCGTCGACACGCACGTCCAGCGCATCACCCGACGGCTTGGACTCACAACTGAACAGTATCCTGGGCCGATCGAGACCGATCTGATGTCGATCGTTCCCGAGGAGGACTGGAAGGATTTCACCCACCTGATGATTAGCCACGGCCGCGAGACGTGTACGGCGATCAACCCCGACTGCGGTGACTGCGTTCTCGAAGACATCTGTCCGTCCTCGAAGGACGACAACGAGGTCGACCTGGCCAGCGGCGATCCATGGTGAAACCGTGGTGAGACTGGCACGCCTGACCGCGTCGTGCTCGCCTCTCAGAAGTACTGTGTGAGATACCGAATGCCGTAGCGCACGACGCCCGTGGTCCACGCGAGGAGCCAAAAGATTACGTAGCCGAACACGCCGACCCGGATCCGCTTGCGCCAGTGGCTCATCTTTTCGTGAAGCTCGTCGATATCCACGTCCGGATCGGGATCGTGGTACATATCGGCCTCGCGCTTGGCCTGAAAGACCCGCACGATTCCGGTTAGACCGAACAACAACATTGCGTATGCCTGCAGCCCTAACACCGCGTGCAGTGCGCTGATCCCGTTGAGTTGCACGAAAAGCCGTGGGATCATCCACGTGACCATCGGCACTGTCGTCAGCGTGAGCCCGACAAAAATATACTTGAGGTGATGCATGAGCACCCCCCACGTGACGGTTTCGGCGTCGATCATAATCCACGCGCCCTTGAGATAGAACGGAAGGCTGCACGTCACGAGGATCCCCACGATCGTCGCGATCGCCGCGTCGCTTACCATTACGCGAGGGTAGGGTTGGCGCGGTCCTAAATGATCCGAATCTGCTGGCGTTGGGTGCCGTGAGCGACAACCGTCACGCTAAGGAGTCCCCAGCGCCTAAACTGCAGGTATGAGCGAGGCCTCGGACGACCGGACTGACAACGCGTCCACAGCCGCCGACGGTGACGGTGAAAAGCGATCGCCGACGCCCGACGGGGAAGACGGACCCGCAACTGACGAGTCCGAGGCAGACCCCGCCGAGGATCTCGAAGCTCTCCGCCGGCAAGTCGACGAAAAGTACGATTTCGATGACTTCAGGCCGGCTGACATGGCCGAGATGACGGCTGAGGAGTGGGACGTGGCGTTCGATCCTGACACGTGGATCACCGGGATTGCACTGCTCGATCGGGTCGAACAGGACCTCAAATCCCGCATCGCTACCCGTGAAGTGTTTGCCGTACTGGAACGACTCAACGACGAGGAGGGCCCACGGCTCCTCGCGTACTCCGACGAGGGCTACGCCACAGTCTACCCCGACGGCAGCGTCGAGGGCCGGGGAACCGTCTTGCGCGACGTGAAGCCAACGGTTGCGCTCTGTTCAATGGAGGAGTACACCCCACAGGAGCCACCCGAGCGCTACGAGCTACCAAGTCCTGAGGAGGTCACAGAACAGAGCGGCGAACTCGGGAACCTCATGTTGCAGATTATCGCCGCCGGACAGATCCTCGCGGGACTCGCGGCGATTGTCGCTTGGGCCCTTCCGGGATTCATCGATCGAGGCAACCTCGTCGTCCTGTTGCTTGCAGGCGTGTTCATCGCGATCGGGCTGTTTTTGTTCATGACTGTTGCGAACGCGCGACTCTCGGATCGCTTCCGCTCTGAGCAGTACCGGAACCGTCTCCGTGCGGTGCAGCTGGAGGGTGGCGAGCGTCCCGAGATGGTAGCGCCCCGAGAGCCCGACAACGCTGAGGGAAATGAGCCGATATCACGCGACTGAACCGCCGTACTCGATGGTCTCCGATCGACCGTAGTCGGTGGGTTTAAGCACGTCCCATTCTGACCAATAGCTGTATGAAACGGCGGGACTTTATGCGTACAGCTGGTGGGTCAGCCGCCGCCGCAACGGCCGTCACGGCCACGAGCGGGACGGCCGCCGCCCAGGAGGAAGAGCCCGACTGGGGTAGTTGGTTTGGCGATACAAACACGGGGTCCTACGAAGACGCCCGCGGCTCCGATGAGGTCACTGTCGAGGTCGGCGCCGGCAGCGATGGCCTCTCGTTCGATCCGACCGGTGTCTGGGTCGACCCGGGAACGACGATCGTTTTCGAGTGGACCGGCGAGGGCGGCGCCCACAACGTCGTTGCTCAAGAAGGGCCGGCGGAGGGCGACCTCGACAGCGGCGACGCAATCGACGAGGAGGGCCACACCTACGAGTTCGAAGCGACCGAAGACCACGAAGGGATCACGCAGTACGTCTGTGTGCCCCACGAGGGCCTCGGCATGATCGGCGGCGTGGCAGTCGGCGAGGTCGAAACCGTCGAAGTCGGTGGCGAAGGTGGCGGCGCATGGCCCGAAGAAATCGGCGAGGTCGGTGTTCCGCTGCAGAAACACTGGCTCGGTATAATCACGTTCCTCGGAATCGCAATGAGTTTCGTGTTTACGTTCTACGTACTCAAATACGGTGAATCGCCGAACACGGGGAGGGGCCAGTAATGTCGTCTTCAGGCAGTACCTACGGTGATATCCACCGATACGAACCCGCCAGAGAGAACACCGCCGCAGCGATCGCAATTGTCCTCCTTACGGTGGTTGAGGTCGTTTTTGTCTTCTTGTTGATCTACGGATTTATGTCCGGCTGGGGGCTTTCGGAGTTCGGTAATCGCTTCCTCGGGGCGGTGCTGGCAATCATCTTCATGGACCTCGGATTCATCCTCGCGCTGTATCGCAAGGAGTTCCTCCCAGACGTCATGATAGTCAAGAAGCGCCGCCGCAAGTGGGAAGACCTCTACATCCGCGAAGATGACGTCGACGGGAGGCAGGTGGACACAGACGACGTGTGGGACACGGTCAAACGGGCGATTTACCCGTACTACAAACGGTGAGTTTACGATGAGTTTAGAGAAAAAAGACGAATTCGATCACAACGCGTGGCTCAAGCGCAAGGATCTGACCCCGATCGAGAAGACGTTCCTCATGTCGCTTATCTACCTGGATCAGCGACTCCGGATCGTCGACTACCTCGAGGTGCTGGAGACGTTGTACTACCGGGTCAACCTCCAGATGCCGAAGAGCCACACCGAACAGTACAACCTCGACAACAAGTTCTGGTACTGGTACCCGCTGTACTCACTTGGATTCTTTTCGATCGTCGCGTACATCATCGCGGCGGCAACCGGCGCGCTCCTCGGGTTTTACTATACGCCGTCGACGGCCGGCGATCCGAGCATGGCGTACAACTCCGTGGTGGCGATTACGACGGACCTCAACTTCGGGTTCTACCTCCGGAGCTTGCACCGCTGGTCTGCACAGTTCATGACCGCGGCAGTGTTCTTGCACATGATCCGCGTGTACTTCACCGGCGCGTACAAAGAGCCGCGTGAACTCAACTGGATCCTCGGCATCGTGCTCATCAGCCTGACGCTGGTGTTCGGGTACACCGGCTACCTCCTGCCGTGGAACCAGCTTGCCTTCTGGGCCGGACAGATCGGCGTTGAGATGGCGCTTGCAGTGCCGATCATCGGCGAATGGGGTGCACAGCTGCTCTTCGGTGGGTTTACCCTCGGAGAAGCAACGATCGTTCGGATGTACATCCTGCACGTGTTCGTGTTGCCGTTCGTGGTGACCGCGCTCATCGCGCTCCACGTCGGCATCGTCTGGATGCAGGGCATCGCGGAGCCACACTGATCAACCATGAGTGACGAAGAAACCAAACCTGACGTGCAATCCGGCGGCTCGGGCGCAGTCGCACCTGACGACGAGACGCCATCCTGGATGGAACGCAAGACGCGAAGCACCGGGCTCTCGCGGCTCACCTACGAGTACTTCGAGCGGGCCCGTCGGGAGGATCAAGACCTCCGAACCGAATCTGACTACGTCGAACGCGACGTGCTCGGATTCCCGACGTGGCCTCACGAGGTCATCCGCAACCTCGCGATTACAATGTTCTTCAGCGGCGTCATTCTGTTGATCGCCGCGACGGTGCCGCCACACCTCGGTGCGCCGGCAAATCCCAGCAAGACGCCAGAGGTTATTCTACCCGACTGGTACCTCTACTGGTCGTTCGGGCTCCTCAAGCTCAACCCACTGAACCCTGGATTGGAGATCCTTGGCGGCGACAAGATCATCTCCGATCAGCTGTACGGCGTGCTCGCGAACGTGGTCGTCGTTAGCGCGGTAGCCGTCGTGCCGTTCCTGAACAAAGGCAGCGCTCGACGGCCGGTCGAACAGCCCTTCTGGGCGGCGATCGGTGTCGGCGGCTTCGTGTTCTCGATCACCATCGCGGCGATCGCGGTTCAGAACCTGATTCCGCTGTCGCTTGCGCTGCAGCTCAACCTCGCGTTCGTGTTGCCGATCGTCTCGGGGATCATCACGTACGCGGTGCTCAAGACCATGCGTGAGGGGTACATGTACGACCTCAATCGTCGGTACTACCGGCTCAGGCCACCAAAGTAACAGAGTAATTCCTTTACCGACTGAAGTTGTGGGGTTTCTTTTCGAATCGCCCTAGCGCGATTTTTCCGTTTGAATCCGTTGTAATTTGGCAATATGACACCAAACGGATATCTACGACTATGCTAGAGAACATTTAACAACTCGTAGAGAGTTGAGGCTGGAGAACAGCCATGGCAGACCCAGTCAACGAGATCGTCAAAGAGATACCGTTCGCCGAGTTGGTCAGACAGTCAGCGCTTGCGATCGCTGACGGCCAGACCGCCCTCGACATCAACTCTGCACAGACCGCCCAGACACTCGCGGATATGAAGCTTGATCCAGACTCAGTCATTTTGAGTCTCATCGAGGAGACCGACGATGACGGCAACGTGACCAACGTCGAAACGGTGACGAACGACGCACCGCTTTCACTGCTGGCGTATGGCATCACTCCGACGTTTTATGAGTTCGCCGAAACTGAGATCGATCTCCGGTTTTGGGTCCGCTGGTACACCCGAGAACAAAGCGGCAGCCGAAGCTCGGATTTCAGCCGCGATCTCGAGACGAAGCTCGAAACGTCCCAGCGAAAGTTCGGCGGTGGCGGGGGCGTGAGTCTCTCGATCGGCCCGTTGTCGCTCGGCGGTCGTGCTGGTGGGAGTCGATCGCAGACCAACAAGCGACAGCAGACGAGCCTTACCGTGAAGACTCATACCGAGTACGACAGTCAGGTGTACGGACTGAGCGCTAACGCTGCGTGCCGGCTAAATACGCGGTTGGTCCCGAAGCCTGCGCCGAGTGGGGCGGTGCCAAACGTGATCAGAGCCGAACCTGATCAGGAGGCCTGATCGGTCCCAATGGATCGATGGCTTTCCCGGCCGATCCCCGAGGTGATCGAAGCGCTCGCGGTGGGCGTGGCTGAGGGGCAGGTCGCACTTGATGAACGATCGATGGCGATCGAACGAGAATACCGTGCCGCTGTTGAGGCGGGTGCGCTTCCGGCTGGCCTCGAAGCGCCGTGGTTTCGGTTTGCCGCTGCTGAGGCAGACCTTTCCGTTGAGCTGTCGCTCCACGGGCGTGAGGTGTACGACGATGCTGGAGAGGTCAGGGCTTACCGGCCGATTATCGCCGCTTCACCCGCTGGATCGCGCCGCAGTCGCGAAACTACGATTAATGCGACGAGTACGGTTCGAGTCCAGATCGCGCCCGTACCGCCCGGCGGAGAGCGCTAATGGCTTCGCGTGATCGGTCCTCCGGGCTGAAAACGGCGATCACCGCGGAGCTGCCAGCGATCAATACCGACAAACTCACCCGAACCGAGGAGCGCGAACTCGCTGGTATCGTTCACACCAAAGAGCGACTTGAGACACAGTTCCGCGATCGGCTCATCGAGTTGGAAGCCGAACGCAGCGAGCTACAATACCGCGCTACCGCGCTCGAACGCGACAGAGATCGGCTCCGCGAACGCCTCGATCAGCTGCAAGCGGACCGCCCTGCAATCGATCCCGATCGCGTTGTCTCTGCGTTTTCCGAGCGGCTGGCCGCGAGTGAGGCGCTTTCTGCGCAGGGATACGAAATTACGGACTACAGTGTCGAGCTGAAGGCGAACCTCGCCTACGAGGACGACGAACCCCGCATCCGCCTCCCAGGGCCCACTGAGGAGTTTGTGGCAGCCAATCTCAGCACAATTCGATTTGGCGTCGAAAAGCGCGACGCTGATGATGCGCTCATGTACCAACGGATTCCGGACGTGCTGGGTCGATCGATCGAGAGCGCTACCCGACTGCTCACTGAAGCCGGATTCGCCGTTGGCGATCGAGAGGTTATTGTGGGCGAGCCGGCGGGCCGTGTGGTTGAGCAGTTCCCCCGACCCGGTGACGTTGCCCAACCGGGCACGGAGATCGATCTGGTTGTTAGCGAAGCCGCCGACGGTGGGGAGGATTCCGGCGCCAGCACCACGGCTGAACACACCAAGAGGGAAGACATCAGCGCCTCGGCCGAACACAGTAAGAGCGAAGATGCCAACGGGGAGGCCGAACACACCAAGAGCGTAGACGCCAACGAGGAGGTGGCCGAACCCACCAAGAGCGTAGACTCCGAGGTGGCCGAACACACCAAGAGCGAAGACACCGGCGACGAGAAAGGCGAAACGATCGATCGAGACCGCACCGATCGGCCCGACCGAACCAGCCCGACAGACGAACGGACGCAGCCGACAGCCACAACACAGCCTGTGTCTGCGATCACCGGCATTGGTCCAACGTACTCCGATCGACTGGGCTCGGTCGGGATCGAGTCGGTGAGTGACATCCAACGCGCCGACATCGAGACGATCGCCGACGTGGCAAGCGTCTCGAAAACCCGCGCCGAACGCTGGCGAGAACTCGCCACAAAACTGGCCGAGGAATCCAAATGAGCGAGCGTGAAGGCGCTCCCACCAGAGAGACGTTTGTCCTGGCATTTGATCCGGAGGCTGGTCCGGAAGCGATCGAACGGGTGATTCGAACGATCGAATCGGGCGGGGGATCGATCGCGCTCGTCCACGCCCGTTCGATCCTGTTTCGAGCAGACCGACCAGTCGCCGATCAACTCGGAGCGGCTCCCGGAGTCAAACACGTCGGTGCGGTACAGCTTCCTGTCAACAGTCAAGCGCGGTGATTGCCGGCCCGTCCAGGTCGCGTCTGCACTGCGGTTGTCAATCTCCCGGCGTTCGATCGCTCGGCTTTTCCACGACCCCGCCCTTCCACGTTCCGAGGGTAAACCAACCCACAGCGACGGCGAACGAGAGCACCGCAGCGGTCGCGTAGGCGATCCACAGTCCGCGAACGCCCATGTCAAGAGCGGCGATCGAGGTCGTCGTCCCGGGAATCGTCACAACCCACGCGAACGCGAGGACAACTGCCAGCGGGATCCGGAAAATCCACCGCGAGAGGAACGACAGGACCATTGCGACCTTTGTCACGCCAGCGCCGCGGAACGCCCCCTGGATCACCATCACCCCGCCAAAGAAGGCCCACGACGGGGCGATGATCCGCAGGAACCGAATGCCCTCGTCGATCACAGCCTGTTCGCTGATGAAAATCCCCATTGCGGCGGCGGGAAACGCGACGACAATCGCTGCCGCGGCGAACAACACACCCATTGTTCCGGCGGTCGCCTTCCACGTCACCTCGACGGCCCGATCGGGCGTTTCTGCGCCGAGGTTTTGTCCCACGCCGGTCGCCGTCGCCTGTCCGACTGCGCCCGCCACTGACCACGAGACGGACATCATCCGGACGCCAATGCCGTAGGCAGCGATCGCGGCGACGCTGAACCGCGCGACGAGCGAGGCCATCGCGACCGCCGCGAACGATCGCGCCCACCCGTCGAGCGTGGCCGGGTAGCCGATCCCGACGAGCTTTTTCAGAATTTCGGGATTCGGACGAAGGTCACGGACGCGGAGCTGGACGCCGAAACCGCCGCGCAAGAGGACGTATATCCCGCCGGCAGCGGCGATAAAGCGTGCCACTAACGTCGCGACCGCCGCACCCTGGGTCCCGAGTTCGGGGAACGGCCCCCACCCGAGGATGAGAAACGGATCGAACACGACGTTGAAGCCAGCGGAGACGATCATGAGCCACATTGCTGTTTTCGTATCGCCCGCTCCTTGCAGCGACGATCGGAACGCGAAAAACAGGAACGTCAGCGGAATGGTGAGGAACACAACCTCAATATACGCAAGTGCCTCGACGAACACCTGGTCTCGCGCGCCCATGAGCGTCAACAGGTCGTGACGGACCGCGAAGCCGACAGTCGCGAGTACAATAGAGACCGCGAGCGCGAGCAGCGTCGTCTGGGCCACGACGTGGTCTGCCCGCCGATCGTTGCCCGCGCCGACGTGCTGAGAGACGAGTGCGATCGTCGCCGCGGTGATCCCCATCGCGGTTGAGACGAACATCCACGAGAGCGGAAACATGAGCGAGACCGCCGCGACCGCGGTGTCGTTCACGCGGCCGACCCAGAACATATCCGCGAGGTTGTAAAACGTCTGCAGCAGGTTGCCGAGGACGAGCGGATACGCAAGCGTGAACAGCCGTGGTGTGATCGCGCCGGTCGTCATGTCGACGCGCTTGCGTGCGTCAGCCACCGCCGATCACGCCCGCGCGATGTCTTCGGTCGTCAGGAGGCGACGATCGTCCTCTAGCGCCGCGTCGAGGGTCACCCGTGCGACGTGGTCGACCGGCAGTGGCTGGGCGTCGCCAAGTCGCTCGGAGAGCATTGGGACCCGATCGATCCATTCAAGAAGCGTGTTGACCGCGCCAGGGAAATGCGGCTGTCCGGGGCCGTACACTGGTCCAGGACGAAGCACCGTCAGTTCGAGATTAAGGTCCGAGATTGCCCGTTCCGCGCGGCGCTTCGATCGCAGATACGCTCGTCGGGCTGTCGGGTAGTTCGCCGCTGACGAGAGAAATGCAAAGGACTCGACACCGGCCCGTTCGGCCTCAAGTGCAGTGAGAATCGTCGAATCGCCGTTTATTCGCTCGAACGTGACGCCTTCGGTCGGGGCTTCGTGAGCAGTCCCGACTGAGTGAATGACGAGATCACAGCCACGGAGGCGATCGCGCCAGGCGTGTGGGCTAAACAGGTCGGCGCTGGTCCACTCGACCGTGTCGATCCAGGAGTCTGTTTTGGGTGACAAATCTGCGTGGGACGCATCGGGGCGGCCGCTTTTCGAGACGCTTCTGACGGTATGGCCGTCAGCGACGGCCTGCCGGCAGATCGCCCGTCCCAGAAAGCCGCTGCCACCGACAACGAGGAGCTGAGCCATACGGCAAATACGGCCCCGGGTAACCTTGTCGTTGTGGTTGCGGACCGTACGACCGCTGCACTCTGGCTGTTCGCCGTGATTGCTGGGGGACGAACTCTTTAGTCGATCGCCGCGGGACATCTCGCATGTTCCCGGTCAGCCGGTTTTTGAGCATCGACGCCGCTACAACCCCCTCGTTCACCCCCAATGGTGGGTTGGTATACCTCCGCGACACGACGGGGACGCCGCAGGCGTGGTACCGCGCTGACGCTGCGAGCGACCCCCAACGGCTCACCGCAGAGTCCGAGCGGTTCTCGACCGTGGTAGCTTCACCGACCCGCGAGGAGTTCGTCTTCGGGATGGACGCCGGCAGCGACGAACGCGACCAGCTATTCCGCTACAATCTCGACACGGGTGAGCAGCACGCACTCACAGACGACACCTCGTCGATCCACCTATGGGGTGGGTGGTCGCCAGACGGCGATCGCATCGCCTTCACTGCCAATCGACGCGATCCGCAGACTTTCGACGTGTACGTACAGGAGCGCTTGGGCGACCCCGATTCGGCGACGCTTGTCCGCGAGGGTGACGGCGGCTTTCTCTCGGTGGCCGGCTGGGGTCCGGACGGCGATCGACTGTTGGCAACGAAGGCGCGATCGAGCAACGCACAGGATGTCTTTGTGATCTCGATTGCTGACGGGACACAGACGAAACTGAACCGCGACGATACCACACGGTACGAGTCAGCGATGTTCGGGCCGAACGGCGCGATCTACTGTCTCACCGACGAACCGGGCGACAGGCTCGTACTCGCGCGGATGGATCCCGACACCGGCCAGATCGCGACGGTCGTCGACGGCGAGGGGTGGAACGTCGACGGATTCGATCTCGATCGCAGTACGGGAACGATCGCGTACACGCGCAATGTCGACGGCTACAGCACGCTGCACCTCGGGCGGCTCTCGGGAGACGGGACCACAGTTGCTGTCACCGCCGAGCCAGCACTCAAGGAGGCTGTGATCGAATCAGTCACAGTATCAAACGGTGGCGAGCGCTACGCAATCGCCCATTCGTCACGATCGACGCCACACAGCATTGCGGTTGGACCTACAGACGCCGGCGACGGAGAGGGTGAACGACCGAAACCGTACGTCCCTGTTGGAACGCTTGGCATCCCCGAGGAGCGGTTTCGATCGCCTGAGACGATCCGCTATGAAACGTTCGACGGACGAGACATCCCGGCGTACTGGACGTTGCCAGCCGACGCATCTACGGGAGAGACGCCGGTGATCGTCGACATCCACGGCGGCCCCCACCACCAGCGCCGGCCGTGGTTCTACCCGATCGGGCAGTACTTCCTCCAGCAGGGATATGCACTCTTCGAACCGAACGTTCGCGGCTCCTCGGGATACGGCACGGCGTACACACGCCTCGACGACGTCGACAGGCGGCTGGACTCGGTTCGCGACATCCGCGCCGCCGTCGAGTGGCTCGCCGAACAGCCAGCCGTCGATTCCGATCGCATCGTCGCCTACGGACGCTCCTACGGCGGGTTCATGGTGCTGTCGGCGATCACTCGCTATCCGGATCTGTGGCAGGCCGCCGTCGAGTTCGTCGGGATCGCAGACTTCGAGACCTTCCTCGAAAACACCGGCGAGTGGCGACGGACGCATCGCGAAGCTGAATACGGCTCTCTGGATGCTGATCGCGATGTTTTACAGGAGATTAGTCCCATTCACGACGTTGCTGCGATTGACTGTCCGTTGTTCATCCAACACGGCGCGAACGACCCACGCGTTCCCGTAGGAGAAACTGAACAGATCGCCGATGCGCTGCGATCGCGAGACGTGCCCGTCGAGACGCTTATTTTCGAAGATGAAGGCCACCACACGACCGATCGATCAAATCTGATCGAAGAGTTTGAACAGGTAGCGGCGTTTCTCGACCGCCACGTCCAATAAAACGACTGTTGGTGCTGCTATTCGGTGAGTTAGATAATATCGATCTCCGTGTCTTCGTCGTCAGCGGTGCTGTTTTCCGGGTTTTCGTCGTCAGCGGTGTCGATCGACAGGTCTTCTTCGTCAGTCTCTGCAGCAGTATCCGCTGACCGGTCGCTCACAGCACCGACCAATGGCCACGCGACCGCGAGTAACACCAAGAGTGTGCCTTCGGCTTTTGCCGCAGTCAACAGCCAGCTTCGCGGCTCTGCGTCCTCGGCGTTTTCGTAGGCAATCCGTGTCCAGATCGACACTGCACGACGAGGATAGCAGAGTTCGAACAAACCGATCACACCGATTAGGAATCTGAGCATACTACTAGTACGCTCAACGCGAAGAAAAAGGCGATGGACGTGGATGATGATGTTAATTATTTTCTCTGTCGATGAAATTAATGTAGCTGTAGTGCCTACGTATATACAGGAAAATACGATATTCAACACGAAATGTACACTATTGTTGCAATACGTGTGAACTATCGTGAATAACAACGAATGTCAATCCACGCATCACCCCCATCGAGTTCGGTATCGCTGTTCGATCGCATTTGCGTCGTCACCACTGATGACGCGGCTGTCGACTCGGCTGCAGAGACCGCTGTCAGCCTCGCTGCCGGATCACGTGCAGACGTTCATGCGCTCTATGTCGTCGACACCGCAGAACACTGGGACATGGTCGTCGAGCGCCGCGAAAAAGCGGGCGAAGCCGCCGTCGAGTCCGTCGAATCGATCGCTGACGATCGCGGCGTCGACGTGACGAAACACTTCCGATACGGCACGCCCCACGCTGAGGCGATTAATTACGTCGAGGATCACGACATCGATCTGGTTGTCGTGGCCTCGCCGAAACACACCGGCTTAGAGCGTGTGGTGAAGCCGACCCCAGTGGCCGATCGACTAACCAGCTCCCTCGATGTCCCGGTACTTGTCGTTGGTCCAGAGTAGCGAGGGCCACCGGTAGCCAGCTCGCACCGCGATCGCCACCCACGGTACATGGCCCCACGAAAGGTTTAGACCACAAGACGGCGTAGCCCGCCTCAATGAGTCGTGGTCCCGAACTGATTATCACAGAAAAGGACAACGCCGCCCGGCGGATCGCCGAGATCCTCAGCGGCGATTCCGCCGATGCGGAGCGAATGAACGGCGTCAACGTCTACAAGTGGGGCGGCACGCGCTGTATCGGCCTCTCTGGACACGTCGTCGGCGTCGATTTCCCACCCGAGTACAACGACTGGCGCGACGTCGAGCCAGTCGAACTTATCGACGCGCCGATCGACAAACAACCCACCCGCGAGAACATCGTCGCCGCCCTCCGCCGGCTTGCCCGCAGAGCGTCGGCGGTGACGATCGCCACCGACTACGATCGGGAAGGCGAACTGATCGGGAAGGAGGCATACGAACTCGTCCGAGAGGTCAACGAGGACGCCCCGATCGACCGTGTTCGCTTCTCGTCCATTACGAAACGAGAGGTCGAGGAAGCCTTCGCGAACCCCGAAGCGCTCGATTTCGACCTTGCCGCCGCGGGCGAAGCCAGACAGGTAATCGATCTGATCTGGGGCGCGGCGCTCACGCGATTTCTCTCGCTTTCGGCCCGCCAACTCGGCAACGATTTCATCTCTGTCGGGCGGGTGCAGGGACCGACGCTGAAGCTAATCGTCGATCGCGAGCGCGAGATTGAAGCGTTCGATCCCGAAGACTACTGGGAGCTGTTCTGTGATCTCACAAACGACGACGGCGCGGGCTTCGAGGCGCAGTATTTCTACCTAGACGAGGACGAAAACGAGGCCGAACGGCTGTGGGACGGCGATCGCGCGCACGCGGTCTACGAGGCGCTTTCGACCACCCCGGAGACGATCGTCGACGCGGTTCGCCGGCGAACGAGGACGGACAGCCCGCCGACGCCGTTCAACACCACGCAGTTCATCCGGGCGGCCGGTTCGCTTGGCTACTCCGCCCAGCGGGCGATGAGCATCGCCGAGGACCTCTACACAGCCGGGTACATCACCTACCCGCGGACGGACAACACCGTCTACCCCGACGACCTCGACCCCCGCGAACTGCTCGACGCGCTCGCGGCGAGTCGGCAGTTCGGCGACGACGCCGAATCGCTGCTCGAACAGGAGTCGATCGATCCTACTGCTGGCGACGAGGAGACGACCGACCACCCACCGATCCATCCGACCGGCGAACTCCCCGACGGGTCGGACCTTTCGGAGGCCGAACGCGAGGTCTACGAGCTTGTCGTGCGTCGGTTCTTTGCGACAGTCGCCGAGGCGGCAATCTGGGAACACCTCCGCGTGGTTGCTGTCGTGCCCGACGCAACGATCGCAACCGACGACGGCGAGACGATCACAGACCTCTCGATGAAGGCCAACGGCAAGCGCCTCGTCGAGGAAGGCTACCACGCCGTCTACCCGTACTCCAACGCGGGCGAGACATTCGTCCCCGACGTGGTCGAAGGCGAGACGCTTTCGATCGCCGACGTGCGCCTCGAAGACAAACAGACCCAGCCGCCACGACGCTACGGCCAATCGAGGCTAATCGAGACCATGGAGGGGATGGGGATTGGCACGAAGTCGACCCGCCATCATACCATCGAAAAACTCTACGACAGAGGCTACATCGAAAACGATCCGCCCCGGCCGACCATGCTTGCGAAGGCGGTCGTCGAGGCATCTGAGCGGTTCGCCGATCGAATCGTGAGCGAGGAGATGACCGCCCAACTTGAGGCGGACATGCAGGCGATCGCCGCTGGCGAGAAAGACTACGACGAGGTCACGAAAGAATCCCGTGAGATGCTCGAACTCGTCTTCGAGGAGCTGATGGAATCCGGTGATGAGGTCGGCGAACACCTCCAGAAGTCACTCAAGGCCGACAAGACGCTCGGCCCGTGCCCTGACTGCGGCGAGAATCTGCTCCTTAGAAAGAGCCGCTACGGATCGTACTTCGTCGGCTGTGACGGCTACCCAAGCTGTGAGTACACGCTGCCGCTGCCATCGACTGGCAAGCCGCTCATTCTTGAGGAAGAATGCGAGGACCACGGGCTGCGGCACGTGAAGATGCTCGCTGGCCGCAAGACGTTCACCCACGGCTGTCCGCAGTGCAAGGCTGATGAGGCTGATGAGGCCGATGACGAGGTCATCGGCGTCTGTCCGGACTGCGGGGAGGAACACGGCGGCGAACTGGCGATCAAACAGCTCCGATCGGGCTCGCGACTCGTCGGCTGTACCCGCTATCCGGACTGTGAGTACTCGTTGCCGCTGCCGCGTCGTGGGGAGATTGAGGTCACAGACGAGCGCTGTGAGGAACACGACCTCCCAGAACTCGTGATCCACAACGGCGACGAGCCGTGGGAGCTCGGCTGTCCGATCTGCAACTATCGCGAGTTTCAGGCCCGCCAGCCCGACGCCAACGAACTCGAGTCGATCAAGGGAATCGGCGAAAAGACCGCCGAGAAGCTCAAAGACGCGGGGATTGACGACGTCAGTTCGCTGAAGGAGGCAGACCCGGACGACGTCGCGACTTCCGTCGACGGTATTGGCCCCGACACCGTCCGCAACTGGCAGGCCAAGGCGGACTGACTGTGACGGTCCTTTCGCTGTGTCGGCTGTGGCGGCCCGCACACTTCGCCGACTGGTATCTGTTCGGTGCGGAGTACGTCGAGACTGTGGCTGATGGAATGGGTTTTGACACGAGCGAGTTTGTTGACTACGAGGCTGGTGTCCAGGCACTCCAACAGGGTGTTGATGGCTCGGACGCTTCCGAGTCGCTCCAGCGATCGATCGTCGCCGATCTCCTCGCTGATGCCCGATTCTGTGAGCCGTTCTGTGAGTGGATGCCGCTTTGGTACGAGGCGGCGCTCATTGCGCCCGTGAAGTACGTCGATATCAGGCTTACTCGGACCGCCCGATCGCTGGTGAATGACCCTGCAGACGCGACGGCTCTTCGGGCTCCGACCTTCTCGCGCCCTCGAGACGTGCGATTCAATGGGAAGACAGCAGTGAGCCACGTCTCTGGGTTCGCCGATCGATTCGTGTTCGCGGACGCGATTCTCCACCTGGAGTGGTTCGTCCACGTCGCTCGTGAGTCGGGCATCGAGGTCCCGCAGTCGCTCGTCGATCGGACCTACGAGGAGACGGTCGCCCACTATGCTGGCGATCAGGCGTTCTCGCCCGACGTGCAGCGATTTCAGGCGCTGTTGTTTGCCGACGATCGCTGGGTCCGGGCAATAAACGAGGGGTACGGACTGAACAGCGCGTTGTTCGATGTCTGGGAGCGGATTCTATCGGCCGAGCGGCGGCGTCTGGAGGCCGGGCTCGATCGATCGCTCTCGGAGGGCAGTCGATGACCCGTGAGGCAGCCCAGGCAGGGTTTGAACGATTCGTTGATGACGTGCTGTCGACGACCGCCTCAGAGTTTCGTCTCGCTAGTGCACTCCGAGGCGCGACGAACGGTTCAACACGAGTTATCGATGCGATGTTGAGTCGGTCTGATGCGTTCTCCCGGCGAGTGATCGAGCCGGAACTGCGAGGCTACCGCCAGGACGTTACAATACAGTTCAGCGCGATCCTCGACTACGCTGAAAGCGACGAGCCGCCCGCAGCGTTCCATGATCGACTGCTCGAGACCGACACATACGCTGCTGCGATCGATCCCACTGTCAAAGACGAACGGCGAACCGAAATAGAAGGCGCGCTCATCGATCGAGCCGTTCGGTTCGGGGATGCGCTCGGTCCGCTGCTCGAAAGCGATCGCGACGCGTTCTGGCCGGCTGTTTGTGACGCGTTCACACCGGAAGAGGCGACCGCGTTTGTCGACACACACTTTCGGTTCACTGGACCGCTCGCACAGTATCCGGATGCGTTCGTCTTCGAGACATCGATCGATCCCAGTGACGTCCTTGGTGCGGCTGGGCGGTTTTTCCCCACAGGTGGCTCGATTCAGGTTGATTTCACCGATGAGGCGAGTCGAGCGATGACTCGCGCCGAGGAGCGGGTGATCCGTCAGACCTGCCGAGAGCTCCATCGGCACTACTGATGTGGTGTGTGCTACCAACCGAGCCGCAACTACGGTCGGCTCGTGGCCGAAACGACTAATTCGGCCATGCCCGAAACGTCTGCGTGGATCGGACCTCGCTTGCCACGCTCGTGGTCGCCCTCCTTGCGGTATCAGCACTTGCGATCGGCGCAGCAACCGTCGACACCACTGTACCTGCCGGGGATGACGGTTCAACCGGCGGATCCAGCGGCAGCCTGTTCGGGGACGGACCCGAGTCGACCGAAGAATCGACAGACGAGCAACAGGCACCGTCGTTCGCACCGCCGGTCGGTTGTATCGACACGCTGTCACAGCCGCGAACGATCGCAATCGTTCTCCTGGCGTGGCTCATCGTTGGCGGACTTGCGTACCTTGAGACTCGATCGCTGTTCGCTGCCTGCGTTGTTATGCTCGCGATCGCGCTTCTCGTCGGGCCGTTTTATGCGTTGCTTGCGGTCTGTGGTGATCCGTTCGAGCTTTCTATCTCGCTCGGTGATTCCGCCAGCGGCGGCGGCGTGGGCGGACTCCTCGGCGGAGATGGCGAGTCTGGCGACGGCCAAAACGGCGAGACAACGACCGTCCCGCTTCCAACCGCCGTGTTCGGTCTCGTGCTCGTCGTTGCGCTGGTATTGAGCGTGTTTCTCTTTGCGGTCGGCGGCCGCGAGCCGGCTGCAGCGTCCGCTGGTGAGACGACGGCGGACGACGACGACCAAGCGGACACAGCGGAGATGGCTTCGATCGGCGAGCATGCAGGGCAGGCAGCTGATCGGATTGAGGCCACCGGCGCGGTCGAAAATGAGGTGTACCGCGCGTGGGCGGCAATGGCCCGATCACTCGACGTTCCCTCGCCGGAGACACACACGCCTGCTGGGTTTGCCGCTGCCGCAGTTGACGCGGGAATGGATCCAGATGATGTTGAGGCACTCACTGAAGTGTTTGAAGCGGTTCGCTACGGTGGTGCTGCGGCTACACCCGAACGTGAACAGCGAGCCGTCGAGGCACTGCGCCGGATCGAGCGCACGTACGCGGAGGGATCTGATGGCTGACCGTAGCCGCGGTGGTCTCGTCGGCTCGATCGGCTGGATCGCAACGATCGGTCTCGTATTGATCGGATCAGGTGCGATCGCGCTCGTCGTTGGTGAGTTTGCCGCTGCGCTATCGGTCCCCGAGGTGTTCCTGTCGCTTGTTGGGGCGTTTGCGGCCATACAGGGGCTCCGATACGTTTCGGCCGCTCGCAGAGCCGATCGCGTCCGAACGTCGTTCGGCGATCCAGAACGTCGTAAGACGGTTCCAGCGCCAGGAGCACAGATCGATGAGGAAACCGCGTCGGCACTGCGCGGCGACCGGGGCGCCGCAAGTCACCGCCGCCGGCTCAGAGAACGATTCCGAGAGCTCGCGGTCGCAGCACTCGCCGCCCGTACCGATCGCGACGAAGCCGCCGCGCTGGACGCCATCGAGTCCGGTAGGTGGCCCGATGACCCAGCGGCCGCAGCGTTTCTGTCGAACAGGCGGTTTCCGATCGCTATCCGTGCCAGATCGTTCTTCCGTCGGCAATCAGTGCATGCGCTTGGAATCGAGCGCTCGATCGAGGCGATCGAAGCAGTATGGGACGACACTCCACGCGAGTCCGATCGCGAAACGTCTTCGAGCCGCTTGCGATCGCAGACACAGCCATCGCAGGAGGACACACGAGAATGAGAGCTTTCGACACGAATCGCTGGACGGGTCTCAATGGCGTGATCCTACTCGTCGTCGGAATTGGGATCGCGCTTCGAGTTCCGTCACTCGTGCTCGTCGGTGTTATTGGTATCGGCTACGCGGCGTTTACGACGTTTGGCGATGCGCCCGAGCCGGCGCTCGAGATCGATCGGACGGTCTCCGTTGATGCGCCCGATCCCGGCGAAGAAATGCTTGTCTCACTAACAGTCCGGAACGCCGGGGAGACGTGGCTTTCGGATCTACGTATTGTCGATGGTGTCCCCCCTGGTCTGGAAGCAACCGACCAACCGGCACGGATGGCGGCCGCGCTGGCTCCCGGCGAGGAAGCCACCATGCAATACGCGGTTACCGCCGCTCGCGGGGAACACACCTGGGAACACGTGCGGGTCGTCGCGCGCAATCTGAGCGGATCGCGGGAGCGCTACATTGAGCGATCGGTCGAAACAACGGTCCGCTGTGTCCCGACGTTCGAAGCCGGCTCGGATCTGCCGCTTCGGGGGCTGACTACGCAGTACAGCGGCCGTGTGGTGACTGACGTTGGCGGCTCGGGTGTCGAGTTTCATTCGACCCGCGAATACCGTGCAGGCGATCCCGTCAAACGGATCGACTGGAACCGCCGTGCACGAACCGGCGAACTTTCTACGCTCGAACTCCGCGAAGAGCGCGCAGCGACGGTTGTCCTGCTCGTTGACTCACGAGTGTCAGCGTACGTTGCCCAAGATCCGGGGGAGCGCAACGCCGTCGAGCGGAGCGTCGACGCCGCGGGCCAACTGTTCACTGCACTCGTTGGCAGCGGCGATCGCGTCGGGATCGCGGCGATGTCGCCGTCGGACTGCTGGATCGCTCCCGGGGCAGGAACTGCACACGGCGTGCGACTCCGCGAACAGCTTGGATCGCATCCGGCGTTTGCGAGTACGCCCAGCGACGGCAAATTCTACTGGCCGCTCTGGTTCAATCGAATCCGGCGGCGCTTGCCAAGAGATGCCCAGGTGGTCTTTTTGACCCCGATTAGCGATCAGACTGCTGCCCGAACTGCGCGTCGGCTTGATGCGCACGGCCACCTCGTGACGATCGTCAGTCCAAACGAAACGGGCGATACGAGTATTGGTTCGCGCTTCGCTCGTGTGGACCGGGCGATTGAACTCATGCGGCTGCGGCGGGCTGGGATACGGGTCATCGACTGGGGAGACGAGCCACTCCGCGTCGCGATCGCCGCGGCTGAACGGCGGTGGTCACGGTGAGCGAGGCACGAGCAGCCGACGAACAGCCGAGCGGAGAGATCGATCGGACTCCCACACCGCGGAGTGCAATTGGGGCGGTCGCGTTCGCCGCGATCGCGTCAGCAATGCTCGCCTTGGCGTCGATCGACGGCGCAGTGCTAGCATTTGCGGGGACGATTGTCCTCGCCGTTGGGGTATGGCTCGCTCGATTGCGAATCGTCTCTGCTGGATCGCTGCTGTTGGTCGGTGGGATCGTCGCCGCGGGTGTCACTGGCGCAACCGCGGAGCCCCTGCTCGTTGCAGCGGTGTGTGTCGTCCTCGCGTGGGACCTCGCAGAGACGGCGATCGAACTCGGCGATCGAATCGGCCGGGACGCATCGACCGCGCGCTTTGAGGCTGTCCACGCCGCGACGAGCCTCGCTGTCGGGGTCGGCTCAGCGGCAGTGGGCTATGGACTCTATGTCGCGACCGCGGGCGGACAGTCGACAACGGCGGTCGTGCTGTTGCTCTTCGGTGCGGTGATCGTCATCTCTGCGTTCCGTTGAGCGATGGCTCCACCCCGGTGACAAGGATAGTCCGTCTATGTGCTGATCGACTCCGGGTCGACGGTCGGGACTGGCACGCGATCGAGCACGTCGGCAACGATCGACGATCGACTGATATCATTGACGAGTGCGTCCGGAGTGAGTACGAGCCGATGTGCGAGCACGGGTTCGGCGATCGCCGTGATGTCGTCTGGCGTAACGAACGATCGGTCGGCGAGGATCGCCTGCGCGCGAGCGGTTTCTAGCAGCCGCTGGGTGCCGCGGGGTGATACGCCAACGTCGACACGGCGGTCCGCGCGGGTTGCCTGTGCAATGTCGACCATGTAATCGAAGAGATCGGGATCGACACGGATCGATTCGGGTGCCTGCCGGAGGTCGCTGACCGCTTCAGGTGAGAGTACCGATCGGACCGATGGGCTGCGATCGATCCGGCCGACGCGCCGTTCGAGGAGTTCCACCTCGCCGTCGTGATCGGGATAGCCAAGACTCGTTTTGACCGCGAAGCGATCGAGTTGGGCCTCCGGGAGCGGGAATGCACCTTCGCTCTCGACGGGATTCTGCGTGGCCATCACAAAAAACGGGGACGGCAGTTTGTGGGTTTTGCCGTCGACGGTGACTTGTCCCTCTTCCATCGCTTCAAGCAAGGCGGCCTGTGTTTTCGGCGGCGCGCGGTTGATCTCGTCAGCGAGGACGACGTTTGCGAAGATCGGCCCCGGCGAGAACGAGAAGCTGCCGTCGGACTCGTCGTAGATGTTCGTGCCTGTCACGTCGGAGGGCAGCAGATCAGGCGTGAACTGGACGCGGGAGAACTCGAGTCCGAGCGCGGTCGCGACGCTTCTGGCGGTGAGGGTCTTCCCGGTGCCGGGGACGTCTTCCAAGAGGACGTGTCCACGCGCGAGCAATCCGAGGAGGACGCGATCGAGGAACGCTTCCTCGCAGATGACAGCAGCGCCGATCGCGTCTGTCACCTCACGGCAGGCGGCGGTGGCTTCCTGTCGTTCCATGCCGGACAAGGAGGCGCGATCGACTTAGCAGTTGTTGGATATCGCTCTAGGCTGTTCGGCATTTGTTCGGTGGTTGATCGGGAACTGGTAGCTTGCTCGCTCAGGACTGCCGGCGTGCTCGCTCGAGGACTGGTAGCCGGCTCGCTCGAGAGGGATCGACACACGGCGCCCGCGTGCGATCGAAAGCGTTTATATTCCGCGGCAGCCAGATGCGAGTGTACGCCGAGGTAGCCTAGCCTGGCCAAGGCGGTAGATTCGAAATCTACTGTCCATTCGGACACGTGAGTTCAAATCTCACCCTCGGCGCTTCTGCCGCGAACACCACTCCGAGATCCTTTTGTGGATCTCGGACCCGTGAGCGGCTGTGCGTGAGCCGTGAGATTTGAACCAAGGAGCGGAGCGACTGCGGTTCAAATCTCACCCTCGGTACTTTTGTCGCCGATGGCTCTGTTGAAATCCTCTGAGACTGATAGGTATCGATTGCTGAATACAGAGCGTCTATGCAGCAGCGGAACACGGTGGATTTCACGAAACCACTAGTGACTCGACGAGATTAACATCCTCATACGTCAAGTTCAATTTCTTTGACTGGGGCTCGCATTCTGTACCGCCCAACCTCGAAGCCGAGTTTCTCGTAGTACGCCAGCGCACGCTCGTTGTCGATATCTACCTCAAGTGCAAGTTGCTCACAACCCGCTTCACGAGCGAACTGCACGGCACGTGCGACTAGTTTATCGGCCAGCCCCTCTCCACGATACAATTTCTTGACGAAGAAATCACCAATGACTAACCTGTCGGGCCAGTCGAAAGAGGACGGTGCGGGGTTGAAATCTACAGAAATAAACCCTGCAAAGGTCGCATCGATTTCCTCAAGCGGTGCTGTCGAATCGTCAACATCGTCGAGTGCCACCCATAGACGACGGTCGGGCGTGTCTAAGTGGTCGGTTTGCCACTCGATTTCTGCCTCTATATCGAACTCTGTAGAGAGCCCTTGCGCTTCGACCGTCTCACCCAGTTCTCGGTTATAGGGCACCCAGAGCTCTTCCATGTACCGACGAATCGGGCTCTCAGCAGCCTTGGCTCGACGAATGTGCATACCACCTCCGCACGGAGAGAGTCATTAATAGTTACGACTGTTATTGCCCCACTCACAACAACGGCAACCAGATCAGTTCATTGTGCAAGTGCGCTCTGTATCCTGCATAGCGTTCCTAAACTATCAATTACTGAGGGTTTCAACAGAGTCTTGCCGATCGGACCCATCGCGATGTTATCGATCTTTCTTGTTGTCGTCCGCCTCACCACTCTCAGACTCCTCATCTGTCCCCTTCGTTTCATCCACCTCTGACTCCTCATCTGCACCGTTCTCTTCGTCGTCATCTGACAGCGTATCAGTCGTGTCTGCGTCCGATCGCTTCCCTTCGATCGCCTTCCGTGCCTCCGCGGCGACCGTCTCTTTGACCTGCCGGCCGACGGCATTTTCGACCTCTGTGCTCACCGACTTGCCGATCTGATTCGTCACCTCGTCGCTGACGATCCGCCCGACTTGGTCAGCGACACCTGTTATTTCGTTGCTCACGGTGTCCTCGACGGACTTGCGGACCTGTTTTTCGACTGTATCCTCGACAGTCTCTTCGACCGTCTTTTCAACCGAATCCTCGACTGACTTTTCAACTTCCTTTTCGACTGTATTTTCGACCGTCTTTTCGACTGTATCTTTCACCGTCTTTTCGACGGTGTCACCGACCGATTTCTCGACCTCCTTACTGACTGTGTCTTCGACCGTCTTCTCAACCGTATCTTCGACCGACTTCTCGACCTCTTTAGTGACTGTGTCTTCGACCGTCTTCTCAACCGTATCACCGACCGATTTCTCAACCTCTTTGCTAACGGTATCTTCGACGGTCTTTTCGACCGTATCCCCGACTGATTTCTCAACTTCCTTGCTAACGGTATCCTCAACGGATTTTTCAACCTCTTTGCGAACCGAATCGCCAACCGTCTTTTCGACCTCCCGTGTCATCCAGTCGGGGTCGAACCGCATCATCTTCCAGGCGATGTGGATAACGTACGACACGAGAACCCCGATTCCGAAGGCGATTCCGGTGATCGTTCCGACGGCAAGCATGAGCACGACGGCGACGAAGATCAAGGCCCCATACAACAGATCGACGATGAAATCGACACGATTTGGCGTCATCGATCGAACTCACCGCTGTTTACGATAGATTGCTGCATATCCTGACTCTCGTCGCCCGGACGGGAATATCCGTCCATTCGGTTTGGCGATGCGGCTGTCGGCTCCCTGACTACTCGATCGGCAACCCAGACTGGGCGGATTGATCGCCGCCGCGGAGCCGTCGTCGCCGCTTGTCGTAGGCTCCCTCAAGCTCTTCGACAGCGCCGCGGGTGTTTCGCGAGAGGAGATAGCCGTCGACGTCCGATCGGTCCGCTGGATGGGCGGCCTGGATCCACACCCGATCGCGCGTCGAGGAAACGAACTCCTCAGCCCACGTTTCGGCGGCCTGCCGACTCTCGAAGGTGTGTGTCGACCCCTCGCGGTTTACTACCTCGCCGACGTTGGGGTTTCGCTTTCGGGCCGAGGGTTTGATATCGACGACGAACACGTCATCGCGTTCGACCGGCTGAATAAAATACGCTCCGAATTTCAAACCAGCCGATCGCTCTCGTTCAGTCGTCGGCTGGTCCGGGAACCGGCTCCTCGGGTGGTGCGGCAACGAGCAGTCGATCGAGCGCGTCGACCATCGCGGTCACACTCGCCTGCGTGATATCGGCCTCCGAGGCGGCGACAGACACCGTGTGGTCGCCGCGGGACATCTCGACCTCGACAGTGACGACCGCGTCTGTCCCACCAGTGATTGCATCGACGTGGTAGGACTCTAAGTCGGCGTGTGCACGCTGGCCTAGCGCTGTCCGCACCGCCTTCAGGGCAGCGTCGACCGGGCCCGATCCGGTGCCTGAGGCGACGTACTCCTCGTCACCAACTCGGAGCTTTACGCTCGCGGTTGGGACGTTGGTCCCGCTGATCGCCGAAAACTCGATGAGTTCGACGTAGCGATCGCGATCGCGACCCTGGACGTCTTCGGCGATCGCCAACAGGTCGGCGTCGGTCACGCGCTTGCCGCGATCGCCGAGGGCTTTGACGCGCTCGACGACAGCCGCGAGCTCCTCGTCGGTTACGTCGACGCCGTGTTCTGTCAGTGCGGCCTCGACACCCGCGCGTCCAGCGTGTTTACCGAGCACGAGCCGGCGTTCGCGGCCGACGGTCTCTGGCGGGTACGGCTCGTACGTCGCCACGTCTTTCAACATTCCATCGGTGTGGATGCCGCTTTCGTGGGTGAACGTGTTCTGGCCGATGACAGCCTTGTTCGGTGCGAGCGGAATACCCGTGTTTCGAGCAACGGTCGTCGCGAGCTCGTAGACGGCTTCGAGTTCGAGTGTTTCGATCCCGTAGCCGTGGCTGAGTGCGATCGCAACCTCTTCGAGGGCGACATTGCCAGCACGCTCGCCAATGCCGTTGATCGTGCCGTGGACCATGTCTGCGCCGGCTGAGAGCCCGGCGTGGGCGTTCGCCACTGCGAGTCCAAGGTCGTCGTGGGTGTGAACGCTCGTGGGTCCGAGCTCTGTGAGCCGCGAAACGGTCCGGTAGGTTGCCTCCGGCGTGGTGTGGCCGACTGTGTCCGCAAAGCAGATCCGATCGGCACCCGCCTCAAGCCCCGATCCGAGCAGTTCGACCAGATAGTCCGGATCCGCCCGTGAGCCGTCCTCGCCGAGGAACTCGACCCAGAGGCCGTGGTCCTTCGCGTAGTCGATCAGCTCTGCAGAGCGGTCGATCACCGCCTCGTGGGTCGTTCCGACCTTGGTCTCGATGTGGCGGTCCGAGGATGGTACCACGAGCGTGATGCCATCGACGTCGCACGCAAGCGCGTCGTCGATATCAGATTGCACACCGCGGGCGAAACTTGTGACTCTCGCCTCAAGGCCGAGATCAGTGACTGCGCGGATGCAGTTGCGCTCGCCTTCGCTGGTACAGGCGCTACCGGCCTCGATGACCGACATACCCGCCGCGTCGAGCGCCTGGGCGATCTCAATTTTCTCCTCAGGGGTGAGAGAAACGCCTGGGGCCTGTTCGCCGTCACGAAGCGTCGTGTCAAGCAGCTGTACGTCGTCGACTGGGAGTGGGTGGTTATCGGGGGAAGACCCCAATAAATCGATCACGAGACATATACTCATTCGAGACTCAGTAGCTCGATCTACTAAAAGGAGCGGCTTCTCAGCCATATCTGCCGACTACATAGATCGAACGCACGATGGCAATAAAATCGTAGATATCGACGCCTATTCGGCTTCTTTTCCGCGATCAATCGACAATCTCGATCGAATCGCCCGGTTCGACCGATTCAGCCGCCCCCGCTGGGAGTTCGATGATCGTGTCCGCACGGGCTTTTCCACGGCCGATCCATGGCCGGAGCTGTTTGACGTGGGTCACCTCACCGCTGACAAGCCAGACCGCGTCGATCGCAAACGGAACGAACACCATGTGGAGGTCCCGACGCTTCGGCCCGTCAAACCGAAAGACAAGCGCGTATTCCTCAGGAACTGATCGACGAAACATCAACCCGCGCGCCTGGCTGAGAAATGAATCCGCAACCTCGACGGTCGTCGCGATCGGCTCGCGGTTGCCATCGCTGTCTCGGTGAACGATCTTCACGAATTGCCCCAGGCTGTCTGGAATGATAGGCGTACGGGTTTCGATCGCCGGGAGTGTGAGCATGCCCAAGGTCGATCGCCGTAGTATACATTCTCCGAGTGCCGCAGCATATATTCGGACGGGTGTGCTATCACAGATATGGCACAGACGCCGAACGGGACGCCGGTCGGTGTAGACGACCCCTACGAGGTCGCGGGACACTGCGACCACCTCACTGACGACGGACGCTGTCGATTCGCGCTGGAGTACACCGGAGCCGATCCGTCGTTCGCGGCCGATCGTGCGGCCGACGAGTACCGGTGTCACGTCGGCGAGTCCGACGACTGGCGGGCGTGTCCGAAGTACCGCTGGACGACTGACGAGAGCGAGTGCGTCCGCTGCGGGCTCGAAGAGATTCGGATCGCCCACGAGGCCGACCGCCCCCTGATCGAAGAACACCATCTCTCCTATGGCAGCGGCTCGGACCACCCCGAGAGCGATGACCCAACCCACGAGCTAACTGTTTCGCTCTGCCGGTGGTGCCACGGGAAGGTTCACAATAGCTTCGCTCGGATCGACGACGATGCGTCTCCGGACCTGGAGGCGATCGCCGAACGGGAAGCGCGGCGATCGAAAGAACAGACAGAGTTCGGATTTGACTCAGCGCTCGATCGGTACGGCGAACCGAGTGATCAGTGAGCGATCAGTGAGTGATCTGTGAGTGATCTGTGATCAGACAGACAGCTCGTTGCGGGCCTGCACCACGTCGAGTGCCGCAGCGTCGATCGTCTCGACCTCGAGGAAGTGCGGGACGTACTCGCGTTTTTGGAAGCTTTCGAACTCATCTTCAGTGCCGATCGTACACCACAGTTGGACCTCTTCAGGGCCGTGCCAGTCGCCCTGTCGTTGGATCGAAAAACAGATCTGTTCGGTCCCATCGTAGTTGATAATCGCTCCCTTGCGAATACCGGGATCCCCTCTCACGATGAGGTGTTGCATGACCGGTGCTTCGGCAGGTCGCCGCTTAACGGCTTCGATGCGGCGAGATCGGATCGCCCCCCGATCGATCGCGTCCGGGGCGAACCAAACGGGTTTTAACGTCCGATGCCAAACCTCCGGCAAGGTAGATCGTTATGCAGATGCCACGCCGAATGAATACGTATTGTCCGCACTGTAACTCCCATCAGGAACACGAGGTCGAGAAGGTTCGAACTGGCCGATCGACCGGGATGAAAAAGGTTCAGGACCGTCAGCGACGCCGACAGACGTCGACGATCGGCAACTCCGGGAAGTTCTCGAAGGTCCCCGGCGGTGACAAGCCGACAAAGAAGACGAACCTCAAGTACCGCTGCAGCGACTGTGGCAAGGCTCACATGCGAAAAGGATGGCGCGCCGGCCGCCTCGAATTCCAGGAGTAATCATGCCAGGAGCATACCTTCGCGTCAAATGCGGCGACTGTGAGAACGAACAGATCGTGTTCGAAAAGGCCGCAAGCCCAGTCAGCTGTGCAGTCTGCGGTACCACCCTCGCGACCCCGACCGGCGGCAAGGCTGAGATCGAACACGAGGTCGTCGAGACTGTCGAGGCACGATAACCGATGAAGTACAGCGGCTGGCCCGAACCTGGCGACCTCGTGGTGGGGAAAGTCGACGAAATCGCCGATTTTGGCGTCTTCGTTGACCTCGAAGAGTACGAGGACAAGCGCGGGCTCGCCCACATCAGCGAGGTCGCCAGCGGTTGGATCAAAAATGTCCGCGACCACGTCCGTGAAGGACAGACTGTGGTTGCGAAGGTGTTGGAGGTCAACGAGTCTTCCCAGCAGATCGACCTCTCGATCAAGGACGTCAACGAACACCAACGTAAAGAGAAGATCCAGGAGTGGAAAAACGAACAGAAGGCAGACAACTGGATGCTGCTCGCCCTCGGCGAGGACGTTGACGACGAGACCTACAGCGCCGTCGCGAACGCCATGCTCGCGGAGTACGAGACGATGTACGAAGCCTTTGAGGCGGCGGCAATCCACGGCACGGAAGCCCTCGAAGACACGGACCTTGACGACGAGGAGATCGAGGCGATCGTCTCGACCGCCCGCGAGAACGTCTCTGTGCCGTACGTGAACGTCACCGGCTACGTTGACCTGTCGATCGCGACCGGCGACGGCGTTGACGCGATCAAGGAGGCGCTACAGGCGGCGGAGGGCAACGGCGAAGTTCCAGACGAGGTCGAACTGTCGGTCTCGTACGTCGGCTCACCAGAGTACCGGATCACGGTCAAAGCGCCCGATTACAAGACCGCCGAGGCAGAACTCGAAGCCAGCGCCAAGCGCGCCGAGGAAGCGATCGAGACGATCGGCGGCGAGGGCGACTTCCACCGAGAACGACACGAAGACGACGAGTAAAGCTGTACCCGCCCCTGTCGTTGTAACCACAATCTCTCCATGAAATCAGATATCCGTGTGTGTTCGGCGTGGCGCGACGCACACGATCGACCGGTGTACTCGCTCGGATCGACCTGCCCCGACTGTGGGGCGCCCACCGAAAACAGTGCCCCCGCACCATTTAGTCCGGAAGATCCCTACGGCGAATACCGGCGGACCCGAAAACAAAAACGCGCTCGCGACGGCCGTGAGTAGCGACGTATTTTTCATCGCGTAAAAAGCCCGATCGGATCAATCCGTTCCGACGGTATCTTATGCGGCGCACGCACGAGTACATAGCATGGATTCGATCGATATCGAGTACGTCGAATCACCGGAGTTGGCGGAGCCGGTGTTGATCGAGGGATTGCCAGGGGTTGGTCACGTGGGGAAACTCGCCGCCGAGCACCTCCTCGAAGAGTTGGACAGCGAACTGGTCGCTCGCCTCTACGCCGACGAGTTTCCGCCGCAAGTGGACATCGACGACGAAGGCATCGCCTCACTCACCTGCGCGTCGTTCCACGCGGTATACACCGAGGGAGACGGCCCGGATCTGCTGGTGTTGACCGGCGATCACCAGGCATCGACGAACGACGGCCACTACCGGCTGACGGACGCAATCCTCGATGTTGCTGAGGAGTTTGGTTCCCAGCGCGCCTTCGCACTCGGTGGCGTTCCGACCGGCGAACTCGTTGAGGAGTACACCGTGTTGGGGGCGGTGACGGCCGCAGAGCAAAAGGCTGCGCTGGAGGACGCAGGCGTCGAGTTTCGTCCTGACGAGCCCGCCGGTGGGATCGTCGGCGTCAGCGGGCTGATCCTCGGACTTGGGGGTCGTCGCGGCTTCGATGCGGTCTGTATGATGGGTGAGACGAGCGGCTACCTCGTCGATCCAAAGAGCGCACAGGCAGTTCTTGAGGTCCTCCAGGAAATCCTCGACTTCGAGGTTGACTTCGGCTCGCTCGAAGATCGCGCAGAAGAGATGGAAGAGGTCGTCGGAAAGATCCGCGAGATGCAAGACCAACAGCAAGCCCAACTGCCAACTGACGACGAACTCCGATATATCGGCTGATTGGGCGCGGTTGTCGATCGGACCGCCGTAGCCGGCAAACATATACCCCTTCCACGAGGACCGTTTGGGTATGGAACCCGTACGCGTGGCCGGTGTCGGGCTCACACACTTTGGCCGCACGCCAACACGCACCGGCAGAGAACTGTTCGCAGAGGCGGCCGATCGTGCGTTTGCGGACGCCAATGTCGATCGATCGGCTGTTGAGGAACTCGCGGTCGGGAACTTCATGGGCGTCGACGCGGAGCGACAGGGCCACCAGGGTCCAATTCTCGCCGACGCTGCGGGCGTCCAGTGTCCGGCAACGAGGTACGAGTCAGCGTGTGCGTCCGCCGGCGTGGCCGTCCGGCAGGCGGTCCGGGCGATCCGGGCGGGTGAGGCGGACGTGGTTCTCGCTGGGGGAACAGAGCGAATGACAAATCTCGACACGCCAGCGGTGACTGACGCGTTAGCAATCGCCGCCGACGAGCTCTTCGAGGTTCGTGCCGGCGTGACCTTCCCTGGTGCGTACGCGCTGATGGCACAGACGTACTTCGATGCCTTCGGCGGCGATCGAACCGATCTGGCCCACATCGCCTCGAAAAATCACGAGAACGCGTTGGTGAACGAGTACGCGCAGTACCAGCGCGAGATCAGTGTCGAGGAGGTCCTTGACGCGCCAATGGTGGCGTCACCGCTCGGGCTATTCGACGCCTGTCCGATCACCGACGGTGCGAGTGCACTCGTTCTCGTCTCCGAATCGTACGCCGAGGAACACGACCTCAACGCGCCGGTTACCATCACCGGCAGTGGCCAGGGTGGCGATCGGGCGGCGCTTGCGGAACGAATCCACATTGCACAGACCCCTGCAGCGACGAGAGCGGCCACTGCGGCCTACGATGACGCCGGAGTCGGCCCCGAAGACGTCGATGTCGCAGAGGTCCACGACTGTTTCACGATCGCGGAGGTGCTCGCAATCGAGTCGCTGGGCTTCTATGAACCGGGCGACGGGATCGGCGCGGCCCGCCGCGGTGAAACGACCGCCGACGGCCAGCGTCCGATCAACCTTTCGGGTGGACTGAAGGCGAAAGGCCACCCGGTGGGCGCGACCGGCGGGAGCCAGATCGCTGAGATGACGCGGCTGTTGCGCGGCGATCATCCGAACAGCGATCACGTTCCGGATGCGACAGTTGGCGTCACGCACAACGCCGGCGGGACAGTCGCGAGTGCTGTCGTTCACGTGCTGGAGGTGGACCGATGACTGACGATCGTGACTCCGCAGGCGAGACCGCGCTGTCGAGTGAACACGGCTCCTACGAGGAGTGGCTGGACGCGATCGCCAATGGGGAGGGATACTACCTCGAATCACCCGCGGGATACGGGTCGCTGCCGCCGCGGCGGGTCTGTCCACACACTGGTTCCCCAGCGTTGACACACAAACCGCTCCCCGAGACAGGGACAATCGTGTCCGTTTCTGTCGTCCATGTCGCAGCGCCCGGCTTTGCCGACGATGTACCCTACGCCACCGCGATCGTCGACTTCGGTCCGGTTAGGGTATCCGGAATCGTCCGCGGACGGGATCCTGAGGCGGTGGAGACGGGCCAACAGGTACAGATCGGCGTCGAAACTCGCGAGACGACAGACGATCGGCTCGTGGTCTTTCGACCAGTCGAGGATTCGTAGCTGACTGGAATCGAACGTGGCGATCGACTACTCTGGGAGCTCTTCAGTTGCGACCGAGAGGAACTCCTCGGGGAATTCGACGTGCGGAAGCAACATCGCGCGGTCGAAAACGACAAGGCGTGCATCCGTCTTCTGTGCTAGCTCACGCCCGTCAGACAGCGGCGTGATGTCTGCCTCGCGTCCCCAGACCATGGTTACTGGAATCGAGAGCGACGAGAGTGTCTCTGCGAGATCGATATCCGAGTTGAGATAGCCGCTAATGAACGATGCCGGCGCGTAGCGGGCGTTCGGCTGGTGGGCAGTTGTCCATTCGTAGTCCTGCCACTCTTGCCCAGCCTTCGAGGCGTCGTAGTAGCCGTGATCGTCGTTGAAGTAGCGAATCGACGGCTTCGAGGCGATGAGGTTGTACAGCGCTTCGCCGACGATCGGCGATCGAACCAGTGTGAGTAGCCACTCCTTCGGTGGTTCGGGCCCGGCGATCGCCGTCGGACAGATCAAAAACAGCGACGACACCGGTGTCTCGGTGGCTGCGGTGGCCGCGTACGCGCTTGTGAGCGAGGAGGCGACCACGGCTGGTTCGTCGTATTCTGCGAGGAATTCAGTCACGAAGTCCTCGTACAGTGCTGCGGAGTACCGAAGCGGCGGTCGATCCGAACAGCCAAAGCCCGGAAGATCGGGCGCAACGACGTGATACTCCTCGGATAGTTCGTCGAACACCGCTCGAAATTCGCCGCTCGATCCGGCGGCGTTGATCCCGTGGAAGAAGACCACGGTCTGGGCCGTCGGATCGCCAGCCTCTGTGTACGCAATGTCCATCCCGCGCCAGCGATACACGTCGTGGCTACCCGCAAGCGGCGATTCGAGCTCTGGTGCGCTGTTTTGGAGTCGCCGGTTGACAGCTGCGAGCCCGCCGAGTCCAACCACAGTGTAGCCGATCGCTCGTCGAAGATTCATACATATGAGTAGTCCGTCACGAGTGTTAAACCCCTCCTCGAAGCGGTGGTGACTCACACGAAGACCGATGTTGCCTGTCAGCAATCTGTTGGACTCATTCGATCGACTCGATCGGCTCCGCTGCCGCCCAGATGGATTCAAATCCCTCAGCGACCCGTGCGGAAAACCGGGGTGTCCGCAGATTAAGCATGCCGAAGAGATGATTCGGCTGAATTGGGTCTGGTACCTCAAGACAGACCTCAGCGCGATCAATGAGGTAAAAATTCCCATACACTGCATCGGTGACTCGGAGTTCAAACGGTGTCTTGGCAATGGTAAACGCGGCTTTTTCTGTATCGACTGCCGAAACCGCATCGGCGTACACCGGCGGTGAGAGCAACACAGAAACGTTGATTCCATCGTCGATAGCATCAAGCAGCCAGTCAAGCAACACAGTTCCCTCGCTGTCAACGTCGAACTGCTCGGAAACTCCCGCAGCGGTGAGTACAACAGATTCTTCGGCGGTATCGAGCCGCTCGAACAGGAGTTCAAGTGAATCGTCCGGCCCTACCGCAGCGGTCCAGAAGTCATCCCGTGGCCGATCGATACTTGAGAGTGAGTCAACAAGCGTCGACTGGTTCGCCTCCAACCGATTGATCTCTGCGGACAGTTCAGATTTTCGCGATTCGATGAGCCGCGATACGGCAGTCTCTGGCTCGACAGGGACGTACCGTTTGGGCTTTTCGATCGTATGGACTCTGACTAGCCCACGAGACTCTAACCCACTCAACGAGTCGTAGATCCTGCCGGTCGGAACGCCACTTTTTTCAACAACATCTGAGGCAGTGGCACTCCCGAGTGCAAGCAACGCGCGGTACGATCGTTCCTCGTAACTCGACAGCCCCAACTCTCGAAGTGTTTCCATACTGTTCTCAAGGAACTGGAAACAAAAAAATTCACTAACGAGTTATCCCGTTTTGCGCCAAATAACGCCAGGGTACTATGCCGTCTACCTATATACACCACAACAAATATATCGAGAAACAAATAATTTGTTTTTCATTGTTTGCGAAGGGTATTACACGCAGATACCATACACGGAGATAACTGAAAATGAGGGTACTCCAGGTGGTGGTTGTCTTTTTGTTGCTCACCTCTGGCATTGTCTCAGGGATCGGAACCGCTCAGGATGTTGACGATGCACGTGGTGAACCGGAGATCGAAGCGTACGCGCCAGAGACTGCGTTTGTCCCGGGTGAGGAAGCCAGCCTCGACGTAACGTTCAACAACCGGGGTGATCTCAGCGATCGTGGCAGTGAGAACCTCGAAACTGACGTTATCACTGCGCAGTCTGCTACTGCTCGCATCGTTACAGACGATGAAACTGAGGAGGATGTCCCATTCGACGTCCGGACTGCAGAACAGCCCGTCGGTGATATCGGTGAAGGGACGACCGGCCCTGTTTCGTTCACGGTCGTCCCGGATGCCGACGCTGAGCCGGGCGTCTACGAGGTCCCGATCGAGCTTGCGTATCGCCACGCGTACAATTCAGAGGTCGAAGACGGTGCCACGATCCAAGACGAACGCGACGAGACTGAAATTGTCTACGTCGAGGTAGAGATCACGGACCGCGCACAGTTTGCCGTCGTTGACATCAATTCGACAGTTCAAGCAGGCACCACGGGGCTGGTAAACGTAACAATGCGGAATGTTGCAGACGGCGTCGCAACGAACGCGGACGTCACGGCGACACCGGTCGACGGTGATATTTCCTTCTCGACCGACGCAGGAACAACTGATACGTTCGTCGATCGGTGGGAACCTGGTGAGAACCGGACGTTCACCTACCGGATGGATGCGGCGGCGGATTCGACGCAACGCCCTTCGACGTTCGAACTCGACGTTGCGTACCGTGACAACGAGTCTGCGGACGCGACCGCCCGAACGGTTCGGACCGGGATCACACCACTCGCCGAACAATCGTTTGCCGCCCGGGGGATAAACAGTTCATTGCAGATCGGCGAAGACGGCCACTTCACTGTCGAGGTTACGAACGATGGACCAGTGCCCGCCCAGGACGTGATCGTCGTGTTCGACAACGAGGCCCCAGCGGTTGAAGGCGTAACTGAAGAGGCGGTGCCGACCGACCCGAACGTTGTTCCGCGGGAAACCCAGGCGACCGTTGGGACACTCAATGTCGGTGAGTCCGCCACAGTAACACTCGAAGCAGGAATCCGAACCGACGCCCTCGCCGGCAATCGCACACTGAACATTGCAACGCGGTACCGCACAGCTGACGGAGATGTTACGGTTTCGAACCCACTCGATGTTGTCGTCCCCGTCGCGGAGGAGCAAGATGTCTTTGCGGTATCGCCAGCGACACCGAACGCAACCGTGCCGTCGAACGCGACACCCGGAGACACCGTCCGGTATGATGTCGTTGTCCGAAATACTGGCGACGAGCGCGTCGAAGATGTCCAGGCGAAGCTCTTCGCGAACGATCCGCTGGACGCAACCGACGACGAGGCATTCGTCACCGCCCTTGAGCCAAACGAGTCTACGACAATGAGCTTCGAAATTGAGATCGACGGCGGAGCCTCTGCAAAGACGTACGCAACGAGCGTTGACCTCAGATACCTCGACGAAGACGGCGACGAGCAACTCACAGATACCTATCGACTTCCTGTTGAAGTCACCGAATCTACGGATCAGGGCCTCCTCGAGTCACTACTGACAACCCTCACGACAGATTGGCGATCGATTGCTCTCCTCGGTATCGGACTGCTCGGAATCGGAGCAGTCTATACTCGCGGTCGGATACTGGCGGGGGCCGAACGTCTCGGTAACTGGCTCCAGAACCGACTCAGGTAGATGGGACGCATCGAACGCTTCCTCAAAGACAGCGCGACGACAACAATCGCTCGACGACGACAGATTGTCGTTGCCTGTCTCCTGCTCACTGTTTTGTTTGCGCCGGGGATGACGCTATTAGATTCTGAAGCAGGGAGCGATCAGTTCGCTGATGATATTCCCGAATCCGATGCGCTCGATCGGGTCAACGAGCAGTTTGAGCCGGCCTTCGGCGGCGACGATCCAACCACACAGCTCATCCAACGGGATACGAACGTGCTCGACCGCAGAGGACTTCTCGACATGCTAAAGACCGCTGAACGGATCGAAACCCGTGATGATCTTCGGGCTGAGGAATTCAATTCACCAGCCTCAGAGGTTGCCCAAGAACTTGACCCGGACGCAGACACGATCGAAGCACAACGAGCAGCAATCGAGGGCGCAACTGAGGCTGAAATCCACCAGGCAGTTATCGACGCAGGTGAGGATCCTGCGTTTTCGACGTTACTCTCAGACGACTACAACCCGGAGTCTGGGACCGCCTCGGCATCACTCGGTGTAATAACACATGAATTTCCAGAGGAGCCGGATTTGACAGCTGTCCAGACGGACGCACAAACCATCGCTGACCGATCTTCGGGGGATATCACCGTTTTTGGCAGCGGCATCATTGACGACGAGTTCGAAAGCGTGATCTTTGACTCGTTAGCCATTGTCGTGCCGGCAGCGCTCATTGTCATTCTCGGGCTGTTAGCGTATGCGTATCGTGATCCGTTTGATTTCGTTCTCGGCGCGGTTGCACTACTAATGACGATCATCTGGACGTTCGGATTCACTGGCTACGTCGGGATCGCGTTCTCGGACGTGTTGATCTCGGTGCCGGTACTGTTGCTTGCGATCGGCATCGACTTTGGGATTCACACGGTCAACAGGTATCGTGAGGAGCGGGTCAGTGGTGCTGATCCTGAGACTGCAATGGAAACCTCCTTACGACAGCTGTCGGTCGCATATTCGATCATCGCGGGGACGACAATTATTGGCTTTCTTGCGAACCTGACGAGCAGTCTTGACCCGCTTCGAGAGTTTGGGATTGTCGCTGCAATCGGGATCGTTTTCACGCTCGTCATTTTTGTCGGTTTCCTGCCAGCGGCCAAACTCGTGGTCGACGAGTGGCGGCTCGATCGCGGCGTACCAGTGTTCAGTAACAGACCCATGGGCTCGGAAGGGTCCATTCTCGGATCGATACTGCCAGAATTGTATCGGCTGTCACGGCCTGCACCAGCGGTATTTGTCGCGTTGATGTTGGTGCTTGCTGGTGGGGCGGCGGTGTACGGCTCCGGGGTTGACACTACGTTTGAAGACGAAGATTTCCTCCCGCCCTCTGAGGAACCCCCCTACGTCCAGTACTTGCCAGGCCCACTGGAACCGGAGGATTACACCGTCACCGCGACGATCGATTTCTTAGAGGAGACCTTCGAGAGCTCCGAAGATGACACGATCACGATCTATATTGAGACGCGGATGGCAGACGATACTGCACTTCGATCCCTCGAACGTGCAGAGGAGAATCCGCCGTCGACGTTCGTCGAAGCTGATGGTCGTGCACGAACTGACAGTATCGCCGACCCGATCGACGCCTACGCCGATGAGGATCCAGAATTCGCCGCGCTCGTCAACCAATCTGCGCTCGACGGTGGAATGCCGGACCGAGATCTCGATCGGATATACAGCGAACTGCGGAATTCGGACTTCGATGGATTCACTGACCAGTACCTCACCGAAGACAACCGTGCGACTCGGGTCGTTTACGAGGTCCGCTCAGACGCCGCCGACGATGCAATCACTGCTGACGCCAGAGATGTCGCCGATCGGTACCGCGGTGATGCGATCGCAACCGGCCAGATTATCGTATTCCAGGCGGTGGCCGACGAGATATTTGACTCGGCGATCATCTCGCTTGCCACAGCAATCGGACTCTCGGCAGTGTTTCTCGTCGTCTTATTCGGCATCTTCTTGGGCCGTCCGTCGCTCGGCATCGTCACACTCGTTCCAGTTACGGTTGCGATCTCGGTGTTGACTGCATCGATGCGCCTCGCAGAAATACCGTTTAACGCGCTCACAGCAACGATATTGGCTATCACAATCGGGCTTGGCGTAGACTACACGGTCCACGTCGCCCACCGATTTTACGATGAGTACGAGGAGACTGGCGATGTTGACCACGCTGTTGTGACGACACTCCGGGGAACCGGCGGGGCGCTCACCGGGACGATGGCGACAACTGCCTTGGGAACGGGGGTACTAGTACTCGCGATCACTCCACTTTTGGGACAGTTTGGTCTGCTAACCGCGGTGAGCATTATCCTTGCGTATCTCGCGTCGCTGGTCGTGCTCCCACCTGCGCTCGTATTGTGGGTTTCGATTATTGAGCGGCGGCCCGTGTTGCTGGCAGTTGGTCGGATCCGAGAGCGTGTCCGCTGACGGCGTATCCAGCCAAGTGTAGGCTACTCCTGTCGATCGGATCGCGTCCCTATGGCCTCTCGAATCGGATCGAGAATCTCGTCTGCGATCGTGTACGGATCGGTCTCGCGGTCGGCAACACGCTCGGCAAGCGCATCGATGCCGCCATGTCGATCGATCTCCTCCTCTAAGAGCGTCGCAGCGTCCGATCGGAGGTGCTGTCTGATCTCTTCGGCCGCCCGGATCCGTGCGTTTCGATCCAGCCCGCCCGTTGTCTCGAGATGCTCACGGTGCGCCGACAACACGTCAAGCAACTCATCGAGGCCATCTCCCGCTGTGGCGATCGTCTCGACAACCGGCGGCTCCCAGCGATCGTTCTCCTCGGCTGGGTCGGCGGTATCTGGGTGGTCGGGTATCTCGAATCCGTGGTGGCCCGTCTGCAGGCCGTGAGTCGGATTGTCCCGCATGTGGATCATCTCCTCTAGGTCTGCGACGGTTTTGGCCGCCCCGGACATGTCGGCTTTGTTGACGACGAAGATGTCGCCGATCTCTAAGATCCCGGCTTTGAGCATCTGTACGTCGTCGCCTGACCCCGGCTGAACGAGAACGACGACCGTATCGGCTGTTTTGACGATGTCAACCTCGCTTTGGCCCGCGCCGACGGTTTCGATCAGAATCCGGTCTTTTCCGAACGCATCGAGGGCTTTGACCGCATCAGCAGTCGCTGTTGACAGCCCACCAAGCTGGCCGCGAGCGCTCATCGATCGGAAAAAGACGTCCATATCCCCGACGTTCGAAGCCATCCGAATACGATCGCCCAGTACCGCGCCGCCGGTGTACGGCGATGAGGGGTCGACGGCGATGACTCCGACAGTTTCACCGCGATCGCGGTAGTGCTTTGCGAGTTTGTCGACGAGTGTCGACTTTCCAGCCCCTGGACTGCCGGTGATTCCCACAACGCTCGCCGTCCCAGTGTGTCTGTGGAGGTTAGAAACCAGTTCGCGGTACCCTGGCGATCGGTTTTCGATCTTCGTGATGGCTCGTGCGAGCGCACGGTGTTTGCCTGCCAACAGCGCCGAAACGAGCTCGTCGTGATCGACCTCACTCATCGAGACTCAGGGACGCTCCGGGGCGTTTTCGCGGACGAATTCGATCGTCTCTTCCATCGGCGTTCCCGGCCCGAAAATCTCTGCTACGCCGAGTGATTTGAGCTTCTGGCGATCGTCCTCAGGAACGATTCCGCCGACAATAATGAGCGTATCCTCGAAGGCGTCGTACTCTTTGAGCCCCTCGATTACCTTTGGAACGAGCGTGTTGTGCGCGCCTGAAAGTATCGAGATACCGAGGACGTCGACATCCTCTTGGACGGCCGCCTGCACGATCTCTTCGGGTGCACGGTGTAACCCCGAGTAGATCACCTCGAATCCCGCGTCTCGGAACGCACGGGCGATGACGTGCGCGCCGCGATCGTGGCCGTCGAGTCCGACTTTCGCCACGAGACAGCGGATCGATCGTTGCGCGGTATCTGTGCTCATAGCGAACAATTCGGCCAGCAATCGCTTGACTCTAACGGAAAATGAGGGATAATCCGATCGATCAGATCGGGTGGATTTTTCACCAGACGGTCCTTCCGGTGGCGTATGCGTATCGCGTTCGTGTCGATGGAGACGCCACACTGGCGCGATACCCCCTCGGTCGTCCGGGTTCACCGGCTCGCGCGGGCGCTTGCCCGTCTCGACCACGAGGTTTACGTGTGCTGTGCACGGTGGTGGGACGGCGAACACGACACCTTCGAGCAAAATGCGATCACCTACCGGGCGATTACAGACGATCGATCGCCGCGATCGTTCGCGACGAAGCTCCCGTTCGCACTCAGAAAACTCTCACCGGACGTGATTCACGCGATCAACAGCCCGCCGGCACACGTCCGGGCCGCCAACGCAACAGCAACGTTCCTCCGAGTGCCGGTTGTTGTCGACTGGTGGTCGGATGTCGACAGTGATCCTTTGCGTGGATACCGCAAGGCGGTATCTGGGGCCGATCGAATCGTCGTTCCCTCGCGGATGGTCGCAACGATGGTCCGCGAACACGGCGCGAGCGAGTCAGCTATCGACGTCATCCCCGAGGGCGTCAACATGGAACTCATCCGAGAGACACAACCTGCGGCGGATGTGGATCTGGTCTACAGCCGTCGTCTGGACGAACATGCCAACGTCGAGACGTTCCTCTTGGCGCTCGCAGAGTTGCGCCGCCGCGACTGGTCGGCCGTCGTTATTGGTGATGGCCCAAATAAGGATGCGGCTGTTCGAACAGCTGCGGACCTTCGGATCGACGACAAGGTCAAATTCGTCGGTGATCTGCAGATCGACGAGCGCCTCCCCTATATGAAAGCTGCCCACGTGTTCGCCCAGACAGCCGAGTTCGAACCCTTTGCAACCGAGTTGCTGTGGGGGCTGGCGTGTGGCTGTGTTGGGATCGTCGAGTACCAGGTTGGCTCCAGCGCCCACGAACTCGTCGAGGGCAAATCAAAACTACAGGGGACGCGTGGGCGGTTGGTCACCTCCCCACAGGAGTTGGCCGACGAGGTCACTGCAACCCGATCGCTCGAACGAAAACAGATCGACGAGGCCTACGAGGCATACAGTTATGAGTCGGTGGTCGATCGATATCTGTCAGTCTACGAGCGCGCGCGATCGAACCGCGGACTATTCTGAGACGGCTGAACCGTTCGAGCGACGGTTACTGGTCGTCGTAGTCGCCGCCGTACTTCAAGAAGAACAGCGCGAACGCGAGCGTCGAGACCATCGCGACAAACGAGGCCACCCCAAGCGTCAACGCGGAATCTGGAACTGATGGTGGGCCGCCGCTCCCACCACCGCCGCCGGTTTCGACGGTTTCGACCTCGCCAACCGCAATTCCGCCGAGCATCCCAAGGCTTTCGTGTGGCTCACAAATGTAGTGGGTGATCCCTTCGTAATCCTCAGTGGCTTCAAACTCGTAGGTGTGGCCTTCCTCGTCGATTGGATCGCCGCTGTCGAGGTCGTCGGCTGCGGGCCCATCTTCGCCAACGACGTTGTGCGCGCCGCCCTCACCGGTCCACTCGAAGACGATCGTCGTCCCGGGATCGACCCACACACCGGTTGCATCGAAAGCGAGTCCGTCGCTTCCCTCACCAACCGCAACGGTGACCTCATCAGAGCCGCGGGCGTCCTCGTAGCTGCCCACGTTCGATTCGCCGAACCAACTGCCCCAGTCGGGTTCTTCTTCCTGTGCCGCTGCGGTACCGGAGACACCTGCGACGGCGGCGCCGCCGGCCGCCGCTCCGGTCGCAGCGCGCATGAACCCCCGGCGAGAAACGTCTGCGTTTTCGCTCATGCCTCCGGGTTTGTATCCGATGGTAGTGAATACTTTGGTTCGCCGTCGATGGTTGTCGGCCGGGCGACCCTAGGTAGTCGTAGGTGTTGGACCATAGGATGTAGTCGTGGGTGTTGGACTACAGCGTGTAGTCGTGGGTGTTGGACTACAGCGTGTAGTCGTGCTCACCCGTCTCTGTTTCCAAAAGCGCAGTAAGTAGCTCGATCGTCGCGCCGATATCATCCACATGGGCGGTTTCGGTCACTGTGTGGAGATACCGCGTTGGGATCGACAACGCACCGACGGGCGTTGCGCCGTGGGTGTTCTGGAATCCCGCGGTATCGGTGCCGCCGGCGGGGAGCACCTCGAGTTGGAACGGAATCGAACGATCCTCGGCGAGGGCTTTCATTCGGCGGTGGACCTTCGGGCTCGTGATGACCGAGGAGTCTTTCAGCTTGATCGCCACGCCGTCACCGAGCGACGTCACTGCGTCGGCCTCGTTGCCGATCGTCGGCACGTCGTTTGCGACCGTCACATCGAGCGCGATCGCCAGGTCTGGATCGATGTCAACCCCGAGCGCTGTCGCCCCGCGAAGTCCCACCTCTTCTTGGACGGTCGCCGCGAAGTGGATCGTCACTGCAGGGTCTTCGATCCGACGCGCGGCTTCGAGCATGGCCAACAGACAGACGCGATCGTCGAGGGCCTTCCCGGTGACCGTCTCGCCCATCTCGATCGTCGTCTGCTGTAGTGTGACCAGGTCACCGACGGACACACGATCTTCGACCGTCTCACCGTCGAGACCGAGATCAACGTAGACGTCTTTGACCTTGTCGTCAGCCGATTGTTGCTCTTCGGTGAGCGTGTGGGGTGGAACCGACCCGATTACCCCGGTGAGATCCTCGTCGTCAGTGTGGACGGTTACTCGCTGGGCACGGAGCACGCGCGGGTCGAACCCACCGAGGGCGTCGAGCTGGACAAATCCTTCATCGGTCACGTGCCGAACCATGAACCCAATCTCGTCCATGTGCGCCGCAACCGCGACGGAGTACGGCGAATCACCGTCGATCGTTCCAACGACGTTCCCCATCGCGTCAGTCCGAACGTTGTCGACGGTTTCAGCGAACTCTCGGCGCACGATTGACCGTACTCGATCCTCGTAGCCGGCGACACCGCTCGTTTCGGTCAGCTCACACAGCAGGTCGAAATCGAACTCCATACCGGGTGATTCGGCTGGTGGATACTAAAACGCCGAGCTACCGGCGATCGCGAGGTGTGAACTTTCAATTAGTTTGGTGTGATTTCGGAACGTTTTTGCCTTCGATACGTGCATGTGGAGGTATGACAGATGTTGAAGCGGAGCTTCGAGAGCAGTTTACTGAGGCGTTCGAGGGTGCGGACTTCCCCGTGAGCAACCAGATGGATCTCGTGCCGGCGCTCCCGAACGGCCCAGGGACAAAATTCGAGGCGGGCGACGTGAGTTTCACCGCGATGGAGATGGCAGCAAAGCTCGGTAGCCACCAGGAGTTCCCTTACGAGAACGTTGAAGACCTCGTTGACAACGTGATCGAGGGGCTCAAGGCCGAAGGCATGATCTGAATCGCCTGCGAGCACGAATTCCCGGCGATCGACTGGAGATCGATCGACCCACGCGAGCGAGCAATTCTTGTCTCCCGATCCCCTACCAGAGAGCGTGCCGCTTGACGCTCTCTCGACGATTCCCTCCTGGTTCCTCTTCGGCGTGCTAGGCGGACTTGGTGCTTCGATTGCCGTCGGAGGCGCGTTTTATTTCGGCGAACGGTTCTTTCCAGCGCCCGAACGAGCAAGCCAACGACACAACCCGGGTACCTCACGCCGGCGATCGGAGATCCGCGCGTACCTCCGGGCGATCGAGGAACCGTTCACCGAAGAAACTGAGATCCACGGCGAGGTTGTCGACTTTTACCTTCCGAACAGAGACGTCGTGGTGACCTTCGACGCGCGGATCTACTTCGCGCTGCAGTCCCACAGCCCATACGTCATTCTCTGTGAACACGAGATGCCGGGCGCGCAACTCGGCCGACGGCTTCCCTTCGAGGTCCCACGGCTCGGGCCGTCACTCGACAACACTCCAGACCCGGTCGCGGCTGCCTTCGATCGCCTCGACATCACTCCCGGTGCGGACGAGTCTGAAATCAAGCGCGCGTATCGCGATCGGGTCAAGGAGGTTCACCCCGATCAGGGAGGAACAAGCGCCGAGTTTACACAGGTTCGCGAAGCCTATTCGACCGCGTTGAATCACGCCGAGCGACAGTCCTGATCGGCAGTCTTTGGGGTTTGACGATCAGTCGCTACTGTTGAATTCGTACTCCTGCACTCGCTACTGTTGAATTCGTACTCCTGCACTCGCTACTGTTGAATTCGTACTTGCTGCACTCACTACTGTTGAATTCGTACTCCTGCACTCACTTCTGCGAGCCAACGGCGTCGTCATCTCCGTCGTCGTCCGGTTCGTCTGGCTCAAGCAGGTAACCGGCCACGCCGGCAGCGATCATGCCAATCCCGATCGCCCGCACCTGCGCGAGGTACGACGGGCGAGCAACCAGTTCGTCTGTTCCGTCGAAGCTTTTGGCAATCATGCGTTTCGTCAGCCGGGCACTCAGGCTCGGAGCAACAGCAGTCAAAAGCCCTTGTGCGGCGACTGCGAGCGATCCCATTCGTCGACAACGGGGTTTCAGGTCCATACAGAATATTGGCCCGCTCTCGACATGAGTATTGTGTGTTTTCCAAACTACTGGTAACAGCGCGTCCCAGTGAGCATGGCAGAAGCGATCGGCTGCAACGCTAGTCGTCGATCGTCACCACATCATAGGTCACGTCGCTGTCCCGAAGTGTGTCGGTAATCCGGCCGACAGCGTCGATCGTCGCGACGACGACGCACTCCATCCCGCGGGCGGCCGCGTCGGCCGCCACCGATCCAGCCGCGACCGTGACCGCGGGCTCGCGATCGATTGACTGCAGGGAGACAACCGCCTCGACGCCTGCTGCGGCAACGAGATCCGCGGATGTACAGGTCGACCGAAGCTGGTCGTGGTCGATCGCGCGGCTGCCACCCGATCGGGCTGGCGGAACCTGGACGACGGTGACGACGCCGGGTTCCATCTCGATGATGCCCTCGAAGCCGGTAACGCTGACGTCTGTGCCGGCCGCGGCGTCCGTCGTCGCGGTTCCGGTTGCGGGCCCCGAATCGCCGGGAGTTGCCCGGAGGAGTCCCTGTTCGATCGACAGCGAGACAACCTCGCCGGCTTCGATGTCGTCGGTCGCGATTGCCGCATCTTCTTGGACGTCGCCCAACACGTCAGTCGTCACGTGGTCGGCGTAGCGCCGCAGCGCCTTCGCCTCCTGAAAAAGCCACTCGACGCCCTCTTTGGTGACGCGGTAGCGCGATCGGCCGTCTTTCGTCACAAAGCCGTCCTCGTCGAGCGCTCGGATGTACTCGCTGACCGCCTGGCTCGTGATGCCAACCGCAGCGGCGATTTCGCCTTGGCTCACCGCTGGCTGTCGTTCGGCAATCTCGGCGAGGACGCGAAACCGTGTCGCGGTCCGCTTGTCCGAGAGGGCATCGCTCATAGCTATCTTTGATACCGGCAGCCACATAAACCCGGGCGGATGCGGTCGGCAGAGGTTTACGTGTTCACTCGAACGATCGCGCGTGGCCTTTGAGGACATCTGCGTCCACGATCGCGCGGCGTACCTTCCGCGCGCGGATACCCTCGTCTGTGCAGACCTGCACATCGGTCGTGAGGAGCGTGCCGGGGTGGAGTTCCCGCTTGGCGAACACGACGACCTCTGTGAGCGACTCGAGGCGCTGTGTGCGCGGTTTGACCCAGCGCGTGTGATCTTTGCGGGTGACGTGCTCCACAGCTTTTCTGGCCCGTCGATCGCCGCCCGCCGAACCCTCGAGTCACTCGCGGAGATTGTTGCCGACCACGATGCGACGCTGACGATTATCGAAGGCAATCACGACACTGCTCTGTCGGCTGTCTGGGACGGATCGACGGTCTCGGCCGTCGAACTGGAGGCGGAGCCGAATACGCTTATCACCCACGGCCATACGATCCCAGGCCGTTCGATGTCCCCGGATTTCCCAGCCGAACCGGATCGTGTCGTGATCGGCCACGATCACCCGGCGATCGAGATCGAAGGTGTCCGTCACCCGTGTTTCCTTTCGGGCTCCGATCAGCGCCACGGCGCGTCCGTGTTCGTCTTGCCCGCGTTCAATCGACTCGCCCCTGGTGTCGTCGTGAACAATGCGGACACGTCGGCGCTTCGATCACCCTACGTGACTGACCTCGGTGGGTTCTCGCCGATCGTCTATGATGCTGACACCGACGAAGCGCTTCGTTTTCCGCCACTCTCGGAGCTCAGGCGTGTTCTTTGATCACAAAAACGGGTCGGCCGTCAGTCAGCGCTAGTCGTCTGATCGTCCTAACGCCGCCCGTCGCGACTCGTTGAGCGCCTCACACACAGTTCCCTGTCCGTTCAAGTTCACTTTCGCCGATCGCGCACGGTGTTGGACCATGTCGAACATCTCCTCGGGGATTATATCGCCCTCCGGCGTTCGGAACATCGGTTCTTCCGGGCCGTCGAGACAGCCGTCTTCGGCGGCCATCTGGAGGTACTCGTCGATCGGCTCGGCGTCGACTGTGACGCCGAACGATCCCTCCCCGAGCAGGATGTGATACTGCCCGCCGTCTGCTGTGCGATCGAGATCACTCTCTGACAGTGCAACGAGCTGTGTGGGCGACAAGCCGGCTTCGGTGAGTGCCTCGATCGCGTCGTGTTGTCGGGCCAACCGGGCCTTGTGGTCCAATGTTGCCCGAACCGATTCGAGCCCGCCGTCGGCGTCCGGAAACGATTCGGCGAACGATCGTCCCTCGTTGATCCCGGTATTGATCTCGGTTTCGTGCATGTGGTCTCGGAGTTCTATCTCAGCGTGTGTAACCCCTGATACTGACTCGGCCGCCTCCTTCGCGCCGTCAGCCATCATCCAGGCGAACGCTGGTGAGCACCACGCCGTCGGAAGCGTAAACCGAACTGTGACGGCGACCTCTGACGCCTCGTTCGCCGTAATGTCAATCTCGTCGATGTAGCCGAGGTCGACGATCGACTCGTCGAGTTCGGGGTCGAGCACCGGTCGGATCGCGTCCCGTATCGTCTCATGATCGACGACGGACTCATTGGCGGAGCCGTCGATCGATCTATCGGCCGATCGGGACATTAGTCGTCGGCAACCGCGCTGTCGGTATTCGAACCGTACATCCCTTCAAGGCCGTATTCCTGGGTGACGTCGTCGGACTGGAACTGTCGCTTCTTCTCCTCAATGTCGATGTCGTATAGTTCCGCGGCATTTTCCCCGAGAATCTTCTTTTTCGTCTCGAGACCGAACTCGACGCCGTACTCGTCGCGCTGCTCGGGGGTCAGTTCGGATTCGAGGAACGTCTCGACCAACCAGTCTGGGTTCCACAGCGCGTAGTCACTGCCGAATAGTAGTCGGTCTTCACCCAGCCAGAACAGCAGTTCGCCCATGATTTCGCCGAACTTTTTCTGGCGGTGGACTGCAAGCGGCGCGGCGACCGCGAGCCCGCCGTAGACGTTCGGCTCCTGGGCGGCAATCCAACAGAAGTCGTCCAGCCGCGGCAGCCCGACGTGCTCGACGATGAAGTTCATATCCGGGAAGCTTGACGCGGCAAGATCGACGTCACCAACATCGAAGGCGTCCTTGTTGAGCGGTCGGATCGTCGGGCCCTTGTGCGCGTGGATGTTGTTGATCCCGAGATCTGCACAGTGTTCGAGGAACTCGAAGGACTCGTCGGAGTCGAGTCGCCAGCCCTTCGAGTCGCCCATCCACTCGGCGGTGTAAACCTTCACGCCCTGAATGTCGCGTTCTTCTTTTTGTCGTTCGAGTTCCTCGTGGCCAGCTTCGCCCTCACGCGGGTCGAACCGGCCGTTGACGATGAAGCGCTCTGGGTATCGATCGACCATCCGGCCGTTGCGCTCGAACGTGTTGAACCCGTCGTGGTAGAAATCTCGCAGGTGCGTTGGCTGGAAGATTCCCATGTCGACGACGCCGTTCGTGAAGAAGTCGTCTGCGAGCCGATCGGGCCCGTAGCTTTGGTACTCCTCGTAGTCCCACTGTCGCTCTTCGGGGGTGAATCCGGTATGGTAGTCGTAAAAACAGTCGATGAACTGCCGACCGCCCTCTGTTTTGATGTTCTCGTCGCTCGCATCCCACATGTGGATGTGCCCGTCAATGACAAAGATGTCCTCGCCTTCGTAGGTGAACATTGTAGTGGTGTCTCAGTACTCTCTCTACATAACATTCATTGAAAATAATTATATATGTTCGTTGGTGGATAACTGCGATATTACAGTTAACAACTGGTCTATGTTAGTTTATAACAAACGTTTATGTATGTTTTCTCCCGAGTACGATACGGATATGCAAGCAGCACGATTGCACGAGTACACACACGACATGGCGAACGGGCTCGAGATCGACGAGGTCGATCGACCGAGCGCTGAAGCGGGAAACCACGTCGTCGTTGAGGTTGAGGGAGCAGGATGGTGTCAAACGGACAATCACATCATCGAGGGGATGTGGACCGACTACGTTGAGCAGGATCTTCCGATGACGCTCGGACACGAAAACGCCGGAGAAGTTGTCGAAATCGGCGACGACGTGGAGACGGTTTCGGTTGGCGACAAGGTAATTTGTCATCCGGTAATGACCTGTGGAACGTGTCGCCCGTGTCGGCTGGGCGACGACATGCACTGTGAGAATCTCTCGTTCCCAGGATTGACGACGGATGGCGGCTTTGCGGAGTACCTGCTCACGTCCGATCGGGCGGTTATCCCGCTTCCTGATAGCGTCGATCCGACCGACATCGCGCCGCACGCCGACGCGGGAATCACGGCGTACCACGCGGTCAAAAAGGCCACACAAAAGCTCAATCCGGGCGACTACGCGGTCGTCATCGGTGTTGGCGGACTTGGCCACATCGGGTTGCAGTGTCTCCGGGCGACGAGCGGTGCAGAGATCGTCGCACTCGACATCAAACCCGAGGCCCGCGAACTCGCTGAATCACTCGGGGCTGACCACACCCTCGATCCGTCCGGAGACGACGCCGTTGACGATCTGTTAGCGCTCACGGACGGTGTGGGTGCCCAGCAGATCATCGACTTCGTCGGCGCGGACGTCACGACGGCAATGGGCCCACAGATCGCCGCAGGCGGCGGTGATCACCACATTGTCGGCTACGGCGGCCACATTCACGAGCCCTCACAGACGCTCGTCAACGGCGAATTCGGCTTCCGTGGGACGCTCGTGGGCAAGTACACCGAACTGCAGGAGCTGATGGCGCTGGTCGATCGCGGGGACGTCGATCTGCACACGAGTCGCTACTCGCTCGGGGAAATAAACACCGTTGCCGAAAAGTTAGAACACGGCGAGATCGAAGGAAGAGCGGTGATCACTCCCTGACCCGAGACGACACAGAGGCGGACGACACAGAGGCGGACGACACAGAGACGGACGACACAGAGACGGACGACACAGCGACTATCGGCCCTCATAGCTTCGCAACCGGCGAGGACGGGCTCGTTCGCGTGTTGGATTTTGACGGCAACCCGCTTGCCGATGCGACGGTTCCGGACCTGACAGATGAAGAGCTCGTCGGGATCTACCGCGACATGCGCACCGCCCGTCGGTTCGACGAGCGAGCGATCAGCCTCCAGCGGCAGGGCCGGATCGGCACGTATGCCTCGTTGGCCGGCCAGGAGGGCAGTCAGGTCGGATCGACGTACGCGCTCGCCGACGAGGATTGGCTGTTCTACCAGTACCGCGAGCACGGCGTGCTCTTCGCTCGGGAGTTTCCGCCGGAGCACCTGGCGTACTGGATGGGCTATGAGTCCGGAAATGCCGCGCTTGCGGACGCCAACGTCTTTCCGTTGAACATCGGCGTCGGCGCACACATCCCACACGCCGTCGGCTGGGCGATGGCAGCCGACTACCGCGGTGATGACGGACTCGCTGTCGCACACTTCGGAGACGGATCGACGAGCGAGGGAGATTTTCACGAGGCGCTGAACTTCGCGGGCGTCTTCGACGCGCCCGCGCTGTTTGTCTGTCACAACAACGGCTGGGCGATCTCGATCCCGACTGAAGAGCAGACGGCTTCAGAATCGTTCGCAGCGAAAGCCGAAGCGTACGGCTTCGAGTGGATCCGTGTCGACGGGATGGACCCGCTGGCCTCCTATGCCGTCACGAAGGCCGCAGCCGACCTCGCCCGCGATCCCCCGGAGGGCCGGCTCCGACCCACACTGATCGAAACGGTCGAGTACCGCTATGGTGCGCACACGACTGCGGACGATCCTTCAGTGTATCGTGACTCCGAAGCGGTTGCGCGCTGGCGCGAGCGCGATCCGATCGATCGCCTCGAAGCGTTCCTCATTGACACCGGCCGGCTCGACACCGAGGCGATCGACGCGATCGAACAGGCCGCGGACGATCAGGTCGCTGAAATCATCGACGTCGCAGAGTCGGCGAAACCCGACCCCGAACAGATGTTCGCGGACGCCTACGCGGACGCACCGCCAGAGCTCGAGCGTCAGCGGGAGGAACTCATGGACGCGATCGATCGACACGGGAACGATGCGTTCGAACGAGAGTGACCAGAAGATCCGGCATCTTCGGCTAGTGCAATTTCACGTCTCACGGATATGTAGTTTCACGTCTAACGGATGTAGTCGACCGCCTTCTCAGCGATCATGGTCGTCGGAGCATCTGTATTCCCGCTGGTGATCGTTGGCATTATCCTCTCTGTCTTGTACGCCGATTTCAACAGATTCGTGATCTGCTATCTGGAACGTATGAGGATTAACGCAAATTCCTAACAGTCCGCTGCTGGATCGTCGGCATCTCTTTCGTGAACCCATACCGTCGAAATTCGGGTGCCCTCGACGCTCGTCACCTCAACGACGTGACCGTCGATTTCGACGCGGTCGCCAGGTTCTGGCGCGCGGTTGAGTTGTTCCAGCACTAGCCCACCGATCGTTTCGACCGCTTCGCTATCGAAGTCGCCATCGAGGGCGTCGGAAACATTCGACAATGGGACTCCGCCGTCAATGTCGTACCCCCCATCGTCACGCTGGCGTATCGAATGTTCGTGCTCATCGAGATCGAATCTGTCCTGAAGATCCCCGACGAGGGCCTCGACGATGTCTTCGACCGTCGCAATCCCTTCGAACGCCCCCCACTCGTCGATGACTGCGGCCATTTGCTGACGATCCTCTCTGAACTGTCTCAAGAGCTCGCTAATCGCCATCGTCTCCGGGACGATGAGAATCCCACGGGCGATGTCACCGACTCTCTCGGCATCCCCACTTTCCACTTCCGCTCGCAGCACGTCCTTGACATCGACGAATCCGACCACTTGGTCACGGTCGTTGGCGTCAAGAACCGGATAGCGCGTGTGTCCGGTCTCTAAGACGACCGTATGAAGTTCCGATAGTGTGGTATCTGCCGGAACGCTCACCACGTCCGGTCGTGGGACCATGACCTCCCGCACTACGGTGTCGTCAAGATCAAAGACGCGTTCGATCATCGTCACTTCTGCCACGTCAATGTTCCCGCCCTCACCGGATCGTGTTAGTACACGAAGGAGCTCGCGCTCGCCGAGTGTCTCATCCGTTTCGGACGCGGGCGGCACACCGAGCGACCGCGTGAACGCGTTGGCTGCCCCGTTGAAGACCACAATTCCCGGATAGAGTACGTAATAGAAGAACTTCATCGGCGGGGCGAGAAACAGCGAGAGCCGCTCGGTCTGGGCGATGGCGATCGTCTTCGGCGCGAGTTCACCGAAGACGACGTGGAGAAACGTGATGATACTAAAGCCGATTGCGAACGCGACTAGATGGATAATATTTGCGGGGAGAACTGATTCCAGCACAGGTTCGATGAGCGCCGCCACGGCGGGTTCGCCGACCCATCCCAATCCGAGCGAGGCGATGGTGATACCGAGTTGCGTTGTGGCGAGGTAGTTGTCGAGGTTCGTCATCACTTCTTGAAGCGTCCCCGAGCCGGTCCGCCCCTCCTCGACGAGTTGGTCAACAGACGTTCCCCGGATCCGAACGAAGGCGAACTCTGCTGCGACAAAAAAGCCGTTAAGCACCACGAGAAACAGCGCTAAGACGAGTTGTGCCGCTGAGAGCGCGACGTTTACCATCGATTCCTCTGAAACGTACTGTCGTTCGATTGTCGTGAATTCCTATTCATGTATCTCGTTTCATCGACGAAAGCCATCTACTGAATTCGCGGGTGACTGACTGCTGTCAGTAGTGAACTGGTTCTGTAGATCTAGAGGCCATCGACTGTCCTCGTCGTTTTGCCGACTGCCTGCGAACATGGGCTCCGATACTTAGAGTTTCGTGAGGACACTACGGCCGTATATAGGCGTATCCTTCTGTTTCCAATCGCGTTACTTCCACAGCACCCTCCGGGACGGTTTCAACGCCTGCAACGAGATCGGATTCGTCAAGATCCATCATATCGAGTGTGTTGCTGCAGGCCTTGAATGAGACACCATCGTCCAATAGGGCTCGGACTTGCTCCTCGCTCTCCTGGCCAGTTTTGATCGCTTTTATTCCATCGGCCTGAACGACAACCGCAACATCGTCTATACTGCCAGTTTCCTCATCTAAGAGGTTTCTGGCAATAGCCAGTGATGTTTCCTGTTCGGCCCCATCTCCTGAAACGACATGAATAACAGTCTTCATACACTTCAGAGAAGGAGAGCAAGGGCTACTACCTGTTGCTTGCATGTGAAAGGGAGCCAAAAGAAAGAACTAATTCGACGGAAGACCTGGATAACGGGGCTCCTTGAAGTCGGTATTTCGTCCCGCTTGTCTCGATTAGTTGAGACCGAAACACCGTCTCTTCGGTTTCAATTATGCACCGTTCCTATTTTCGGCAGGAAACAGCAGTCCTCTTAACGAATTGAGAACTACTGTGTGTCGCTGGGCTTGACACTAAATCGTTGTTACTGCTGTTGTTTTTCGTCTCTATCGGGGTGACAGCGGGCGCTATGAAGCACGACCCACCACCAGCAGTCACCTCATTCGACTGTCCGGCAAACGCGAGAGGCGCTTCACCGAACACGAGACGCGGGCCAGCGGAACGGCTAGCTGGCACGATTTCAAAGTCTCCCGTATAGGAAGACGTGAAACCGTGTTCCAGCGAAGCCGAACTGCTGAAGAACACACGCGCCACGTTGACTGCACCAACGTAGTCACGGTCGGCTTGGAAGCCACAGCGAGCGTTGTCACAGCGGAAATGCCCGCCCCACCACACCTCAAACGAGTGGTCGGGGGACTTCGTGGTGTGGCCCGTGGAACCGCATCGAGGACACGATCGAGACGTGTTGCCCGGACGCACTCGCTCCACGTGCAATCCGGCGATTTCAGCCCGGTACTCGATTTTCGAGACTATTTCTCGACGTGCCCACGATGAGAGTTCCCACGAGAGTTGGCCTTCACCACGAGGTGGGCTGAGGCTCCGTAGGTCTTCGTGAACAATCGCGTCAACGTCGTACACCAGCGCGAGAGCAAGAATCTGGTTGGCCACGTCGTGAACTAACTGCTCTCGCTTGTGTCGAATCCTGTTGTTCACCCGCTCATACTCTGCCTGAACGTGTCTGAAAGAGTCTGTGTGGGCACGTCCTTCTCGGCGCAGATCTGCGAGTTTGGCGTTGAGGTGATTACGTTCACGAGCAAGGTTCTGCATCCGTTCACGCTCAGTGTTCTGTATGAAATACGGAACAGAGATTTGCTCTCCATCTTCGTTCACGACAACAGCGGTGGCATCTTTGCGGATACCGCCATCAATTGCCAAGACGGTTTCAACGTCGTCTGATTTCTCTTGGTGTTCAACTTCAACGGGGAACGAAAGTTCGTAGTATTCGTCCCCTGTCTTAGTTTGTGTGGGGTTGAACGAGGGTGAGGAGAGACTGCCGTGTTCAAGCAGTTCGTGGAACGCTTCGTATCCCTCAAGTTCGTGTTTCATCCACGTCCAATCACCACGAGCCTCGGGTTCGAGCGTATCGGGCGTTTTGAGTTTGACAGTGAGTGTCTGCGTGTCTTCGTCGTACTCGTATTTGACCGCCTGACCGCTCGTCGGGCCGTCGTCTGCGGAGTACGGAAGCACGCCTTTCGAGTACGAGGGACAGTCCTGCATCTCGAAGTACGACTCAGGGAATCGACCGTGTTTGTCGTAGTACGAGTTGAGTTGTCCGATGAGCAGGTCAACGTAGCCCGATGTGATGTATTCCTCCGAATCCCACAGTTGTTCTTTGATTCGGCGGCTATGGATACGCCGAATCTTGTGGTCTGGAAGAACGGACTGAATGGATTGGAAGGCTTCACGTTTGTCCGCGTGACTCCGCAAGGTTTCTCCGACTTTCTGCATCACGCAACGCTTGTACCGACTCGGGAGGTACAGGTCAACGTCTGCAAACGCTTCAGTTTCATCAAAGTATTTCCACGCCTGATACGAGTATTCATCAATCCCGGTGAGGTGTTCGGGCGTCCAGTATCGCTCGATAAGCGTGTTTGCCACTCCTTTTGTAAGTATTCCCAATCGGTCGTGTCGCTCTCGCTCCCCGAACGGTAAGTGAATTGGGAGTGAAAGATGGCTACTCATCAGTGTCCACCTCTGCTTCCACAGATTCGACTATCTGCTTGCGTTTTGAGGAACGCATCCCGTAGAGTTTGCCTGCAAAACTGGCGACGAGTTGCAAGAGGTCGTCAACGAGTTCTTCGTGTGCTGTTTTGTCAGTTTCTTCGTTGATGACTGTGATTTCGACGCCGTACTGGTCGAGGAGTCGTTCGAGGTATGAGAACCCGAATCGAGTGAGCCTGTCTTGATAGGTGACGAGAACGCGCCCGTAGTCGGCGTCCTCTACGTCATCCAACAGTTTGTTCAGTCCACGCCGATTCTCGTTGATCCCACTTCCTACGTCGGAGTATTTGTTTTCGATACTCCACCCGTGGTCGTGTGCGTATCCGGTGAGTGATTCGAGTTGGCGGTCAAGGTCGCCATCTTGTTTCTGAGCGTGGCCTGAAACACGCCCGTAAATGGCGACTTTATCGCTTCTCCGTGAGGTTTCACCCGTGAGTCGTTGAAGTTCAGAGTGCGGAATCCGTCGGTGTCCACCGGGGGTTCGAGAGTATTGGATTTGGTCTTCTCGGCACCACTTTTTGACGGTTTCTGGGTGGACTCCAATCTCATCTGCGAACTCTCCGATGGAGTACACCTTTTTCATTACTGTTGTTTACTGCTGTTCACTGCTTAACGGTTCTGATTTTCGTAGCAGTTACGCGACCCTGTATCTCACACGCCTCCAGAACTATATGTCATTCAACAATTAATAGACTGAATCGGGATCTGCAACTCCACAGGTGAAGCACTACGGGCCCCGATCGCGGTCACTGATCTTCGAGCACCGCATTCGCCGCGATTCCCCCGCTCTCCATCGCGCCCTGAATCGAGGACCAGCGGGTGTAATCTCCGGCGAGGTAAACGCGACCATCAGGCGCGCGGACGTCAGGCAATGAGTCGAAGAATCCCGGCGGCTGGGCGAACTGCGAAAACGGAATCCGATCGGTCGCGATCGGTTCGAGTCCCTCGAACGATCGCTCCGGGTACCACGAGGCGAGTGCGTCTCGCGTGTCGGCAGCGAGGTCTTCGTCCGATCGCGACTGGGCGGCCGATCCGAGGAACGTCGCACAGAGCAACTCGGCGTCGTCGGTGCCGTATTCCGGAGCGACCGACGAGAGCGGAACGACTGTGTTCGGCGAGGCGTTAGCGGCGTTCAAAACGAGCCGATTTCCCGTATCAAGAGGGACGTCGGTCGGGTGGCGGTAGTACTGGGTCACCGAACCGACTGCCTCCGTGGGAATTGACTCGACACTGGTCAGCCGCATCGCCGCTTTCGGTGACGTTGCGACGACGACCGCGTCGGCCTTCCGACGATCGTGCTCGGTGTCGACGACTGCGTGGCGGCACGTCTCTTCGATCGAGTTGACCGGATCGCCCGTCTCGATCCGGACGCCTTCTGTCTTTGCCGCCTCGGCGAGCTGGTCGGCAATCGCACCCATTCCCGCGGCCGGGAGCGCGATCTGGCCGGTACTGAGCATCTTGAACGTGTAGGCAAACACCTCCTTGGAGGTAGACAGCGAGCGATCGAGTGTGATCCCGCCGTAGAACGGCGAGATGAAGTTCTGGATGTACGACTGGGAGAATCCCCACTCGTCGAGGTACTCGGCAATCGTGGTGTCGTGGCCTGAAAAGAACGACTCCGGCGGGCGCTCGGCGAGATCCTGTCTGAGCGCGAGCGTGCGGACCTTGTCGGTAAACGTGATTTCGCGGTTCAACAGCGATTCGAACAGCGCCGCGGGATCTCGGAGCGGATCCGAAAGCGTCGATCGCTCGCCCGGTCGCGCGATCACGGCTCCGGGCTTGAACGGCCGAAGGTCGAGCGCGTCAAGATCCAACTCCGCCTGTACAGCTGGGTAGGCGGTGAACAACACCTGAAAGCCGCGATCGAGTACAAACCCGTCCTGTTCGCGGCTTTGCACCCGTCCGCCGACGGTCTCGCGACGCTCGTATAGCGTGACCGAACACCCGGCTGCGGCGAGCCGACGTGCAGCAACGAGTCCGGCGAGTCCGCCGCCAACAACGACGACAGAGGTCTTTCTCATAGCGGTTCCTTCGATCGGTCGGTACAAAGAGCCTGCTACACTGACCCCGCCTACTCACGGCCTCCAGGATTATGTTCGTTCGAACTGGGCGAGCCACTCGGCGATCGCCTCGAACGATCGCTCGCTTGTGACTGTCTCGAAGTGTCCGATTTCGTCTAGTACGCGCACGTCACTCTCGGGAACTGAATTGAATACTTTCTCGTACGCGTGGGGGACGTATGCGTCGTCATCTGCCCCGACGACGGCGAAGATCGGCCCCGCAGGCGCGATGAGACGATCCTCGTCGTCCCAATCGGGAACGAACGATCGCTCCAGGCGATAGCTGTACGCGGTCGTTTCGGTGCCATCGCGGTGTTGATCGGGCACGTCGAACTCGACGATCGTACGATCGTTGAAATTCGTTAGCCCAAATCCGTTGAGCACCGCGAGCGGGGCGAGCCAGTCCTCGTCATGGATCGCCCAGCCGCCGCAGTGCGGCCGCGTCGTCGGTGCCTTCCGACCCAGGTACGGCGACAGCAGCAGGTAGCCGTCGGCGAACTCGATGAACGGCTCGTAGCCGGTTCTGAGCGCTAACCCAGCCGAAAAGGCGTGCCCGGCGAGGATGGTGGGCATGTCTTCGTCGTAGATGTCGGAGAGGTGGCTGTTCAGATCGCGGAGATCCTCCCGCAAGTGATCGATGTGACCGACGTCGCCGCGTGTTTCGGGTTCGGGACCATGCCCCCGAAGGTCGGGTGTAACAACGTTCGCGATCGCATTCTCGCTCAGGTACTGTGCCAGCGGCGCGACGTACCGGCTGTCGAAGGCTTCCCCGTGGACCAACACGACGAGTCGATCGGCCTCGGCGTCGTAGCGTCGGTAGCCAAGCACACTCCGGTCTGCCGTCCGATATCGCGTTAGCCTCGGAAGTGATTCTGCAGGAGGTGCCTCGAAGCCGTCGAAACCAATTGTTCCGTCTGGTGGGCCACCATTACCAAGGCAGCCGGCGATCGACAGGCTCCCGGCCGCAGCAGCGGCTGTGAGGAATCGCCGGCGGGTGCCGGTAGCTTCGGGGTCGGGTTCCCGGCCCATATGTGTCTCACCGCGATGGCCACACGCATAACGTTGCGGTTCTCGTTTATCCACTAGACGTGACTTACGAAGCTACCGATCGCTTGCTGACTCCCTCTCGATCGCTTGCTGACTCCCTCTCGATCGCTTGCCGGCTCCTCTCTCGATCGCCGACGGGAAGCGATTAGTTTGCGGCGGCCAAACACCTCGTATGGCGCGGACGTCAGCGGTTACTGGGTTGGAGTGTATCGGCTGCGGTGAGACGTACGGAACCGATCGCCGCGATCGGTGTCCAGCATGTGGCGCACCGCTTGATCCGACGTACGACTACGAGGCGATCGACCCTTCCGCCGTTGAGCGGACGGACCGAGCGGCGGGGATCTGGGCATTCGAGCCGCTGTTGCCGTTCTCGCGCGACGAGGCAATTTCCGGAGCTGAGGGTAACACTCCGCTCGTCCGAACCGATCGGCTCGCCGAAGAGCTCGGTGTTGACACCGTATACATCAAAGACGAGGGACGCAACCCGACCGCCAGCGGCCTCGATCGCGGGATGAGCGTTGCTGTCACCGCGGCAGCAGCCGACGCGGAGACCGACGACATCGAGCCGATCGCGCTGCCCTCGACCGGCAACGGCGGCCAGTCGGCGGCGGCGTACCTCGGGCGACTGGGGCTTCGATCCTACGCGTTTGTTCCCTCTCGATCGGCGTTTTCGAACAAGGCGATGATCAACGTCCACGGCGGTGAGATGCGGGTGATCGGCGGCCGCTACGCTGACGCCGAAGCCGCTGTCGACGACCAGCTCAAAACCGACTACTATCCGCTGCAGGAGTTCAGGACGCCGTACCGCCACGAGGGACCGAAGACGATCGCGTACGAACTGTACCGCGATCTCGATGGCGACCTCCCGGCGTACGTCTTCGTTCCAGCGAGTACCGGAGAATTTGTTGTCGGACTCCAGAAGGGCTTTCGCGAACTCCAAGCGATCGGCGCGGCCGAGTCGACGCCGAAGCTGATTGCCGTCCAGCCGACCGGCTGTTCGCCGATCGTCGCGGCCCTTGAGCGCGGCCTCGCGGAACCCGAACCGTGGGCGGTGCCCGACACGATCTGTGGGGAACTTGAGGTCCCTGATCCGGCCGGGGGTGCGCTCGCAGTCGAGGCGATCGAGGAATCCGGCGGCGATGGCATCCGTGTCGACGACGACGAGATCCTCTCTTCGGCGGTCACGATCGCCCAAAACGAGGTGCTCGAAGCCGGTGCTGGTGGCGGTGCGGCCGCAGCCGGGGCGTGGGCCTACAGTGAGGATGGCGGCTTCGAGCCAGACGATCGGATCGTCCTGTTGAACACTGAAAGCGGGCTAAAAACGCCTGACATCCTCAGGAGTCACCTGATGGGCCAAGGCGTATAAGCCCGAGTGAGACGCGGCCACACGGAGGCGATACCTATTTGCCGGCGACGGGATTAGCCCAACTATGCTCAGCGACGTGATGGAGGACTACCTGAAAGCCATCTACGTCCTCCAAGCCGAGGATGGTCCGCCAGTGTCGACCTCTGCGATCGCTGAGTACCTCGATAAGACACCGCCGACAGTGACGAGTATGGTCGGGACGCTCGAAGAGCACGGATTTGTCGACCGCGAGAAGTACAAGGGCGTCGAACTCACCGAGGAAGGCGAGACGGTCGCACTTGAGGTCATTCGACACCATCGATTGCTCGAGACGTATCTCACCGAACACCTCGACTATTCGTGGAGTGAGGTCCACGAGGAGGCCGATCGGCTCGAACACCACATCTCCGAGGCGTTCGAAGCGCGGGTCGCCGCAGCGCTGGACCACCCGGAGGTTGACCCACACGGTGATCCGATCCCCGGAGCGGACCTCAGCCCACTCGATGCCGACGAAACAGGTCGGCTGAGCGAGTTCTCCGTCGGCGATACTGTCGTCGTCGCCCGGGTCAACGATCGCGACGAGGCGGAACTTGAGTATCTCTCTGCGGCGGGGATCGTCCCGGGGACGGCTGTCGAGATTGTCGCGATCGCTCCCTTCGGCATGGTGACCGTCGAGACGCCAAACGGACACGAGCAGAGCCTTCCAGAGGAAGTCGCGCGGTCGGTACGCGTCCGGCCGATCGCTGAACCGGCCCAATGAGTGTGCTGACGACAGCCGTCGCCGGCGTCGTCTTTGGCATCGCCCTGGCGGCTCCGCCCGGACCGATGAACGCAATTATCGCCGAAGAGAGCGTGCTCCGGGGATGGACGGCAGGCTTTCGTGCCGGTCTCGGTGCGATGACTGCCGATATCGTGTTCTTCGTGCTCGCGCTGGTCGGCGCCGTGTCGGTCGTTGAGCGGTTTCCAACCCTCCGGGGTGTGATGGTCGCGATCGGTGGGGTGTTGATGTTGTACTTCGCGTACGGCGCTGTGAGAGGCGCAACCGAGACATTCCACAACGACGTTGATCCCGACGAGAGCGGCAAGGGATTCCAGAAGGCGTTCGTGCTCGCGCTAACGAATCCTTACCAGATCATCTTCTGGTTGACGATCGGCGTCGGCCTGCTCGAACCCGGTCGGTTGGACGTCCTCGCCCCGCTGCCAGCCCTGCCGGGAGTCGGCGACCTCGCGGGTTCGTTCGTCGTCAGCACTGGAAGCCCAACGCTCATCGTCGGCTTCTTTTCAGGCATTGTCGTGTGGATCACCGGCTTTCCGGCGACACTCGTGGGTGTCGGCGAGCGGGTTGACTCCTTTGCCCCGATCGTCGCCGGCGTTAGTGCGATCGCACTCGCCTTCTTCGGCGTCATCTTCCTCGCAGACGCTGCTGGAACGCTCCTGTGACCACACCGCTGGCATACGCAACCATCACTGCCGACACGCGCGAGTTTCACTGGACCGGTCCCGTTTTTATGCTGGGGCCACGACGGAATGTGTATGTTCGACAAATCGACGTGGATCAAACTGCCGCGGAACGTCCTCGTCGGCCACGGAACCCTCGATCAGACCGGGGACGCGATCGCCGAACTCCACCTGACCGGCACGCCACTCATCATCACGAGTCCGACGCCGAACCGGCTGGCGGGCGATCGTCTCCGCGAGCAGTTCCCCGACGCAGAGACGATCATCGTCGAGCGCGCCGGGTTCGAGGCGGTCGAACGAGCCACCGAGGCCGCCGAGGACACCGACCCTGGCTTTCTTATCGCCCTCGGCGGCGGCAAACCGATCGACATTGCAAAGATGGCCGCCGACCACGTCGATCTGGGATTCGTCTCAGTCCCGACCGTCGCGAGCCACGACGGAATTGTCTCCGGTCGATCGTCGATCCCTGAGGGGGACACCCGCCACTCCGTGGCCGCAGACCCGCCGCTGGCGGTCGTCGCAGACACCGAAATTATGGCGCAAGCGCCCTGGGAACTGACCACGGCTGGCTGTGCGGACATCATCTCGAACTACACCGCGGTGAAAGACTGGCGCCTCGCAAAGCGGCTAAAAAACGTCGAGTACTCCGAGTACGCCGGGGCGCTTTCTGAGATGACCGCCGAAATGCTCGTCGACAACGCCGGATCAATCAAGAAGGGCCTCGAAGAGTCGTCGTGGATCGTCGTCAAGGCGCTCGTCTCCTCGGGCGTGGCGATGTCGATCGCGGGTTCCTCACGACCTGCTTCGGGCGCAGAACACCTGTTTTCTCACCAACTCGATCGGATCGCCCCGGAACCGGCGCTACACGGCCATCAGGTCGGCGTCGGCTCGATCATGACAGAGTATCTCCACAGTGGGATGGACGGCCGCTGGACGGCGATCCAATCCGCACTCCGAAGTATCGACGCCCCGACGACGGCCGACGAGCTGGAGATTGCGCCTGAGATTGTCATCGAGGCGCTGACGACCGCCCACCAGATCCGCGATCGCTACACGATCCTCGGCAACGGCGTGAGCGAGGAGGCTGCGATCGAGGCCGCGACGGTTACCGGCGTTATCTGATACTGGCGTTATCTGACACTGGCGTTATCTGATACCGGTTGACTGACTATTGTTTCTCCACGCAGCCCGATCGTGGATTTGACCACCAATCGATCGCCGTTCCGGAACACGAATATCCCCAGAGTCACAACAACCGGTATGGAACATCCGGTCATCAGCGGCCCGATACGGGAGCGGCCCGGCACGGTCACCGCGATCCTCTCGGCGATCGGCTACGTCGCGGTGTTGGGCGTGTTCTTGGTCCCCGATTTTGCGGCACTGTTTCCTGAACTGTCTCGCGGACAGGTCGAGTTTCTGACGCACGCGATCGCCGCGGTCAACAGCGTCACGATTGTCACCATCAGCCTCGGCGTCTACTGGATCAGAAAGGGACAGGTCAAACGCCACGCAATGGCGATGACGACCTCCTTCGTGCTCATCCTCGTGTTCCTCGGCATGTACCTCCCGCGGGTCGCCGGCGGTGGGACGAAGTACTTTGTTGGGCCCGATCCAGTGTACTACGCGTACCTGCTCATGCTTGGGGTCCACATCCTGTTGTCGATCGTCTCGGTGCCCGTCGTCCTGTACGCGGTCATCCTCGGACTCACACATACCGACCACGAGCTCCGAACTGAGACGCCCCACAAGCGCGTTGGACGGATCGCTGCCAGTGCGTGGCTCCTCTCGTTGACGCTTGGCGTCATTACGTACCTGTTGTTGAATCACGTCTACGGCTCGACGTTTGAGGCCGCGCAGGCAGCGATCGTTTTCCTGTAGCCTACTGGGCGCCGCGAAGTATCGGCGAACCCGTCGGCCACCGAAACGGTTAGCAGGCATCCGCGGAACCAGTGTGTATGACCGACTGGATCGGCAACACCTTCGTGAGTACGACGGGCTGGGACCATCTGGAAGCGCTCGTCGATATCGGCAACCGAATGGCTGGCAGCGACGGCGAGCGGGCGGGGCTCGAACTGACGCGTGACGCCCTGGCGGATGCCGGCGCCCGAAACGCCCGGATCGACGACTTCTCGATCCAGGGCTGGGAGCGCGGCGAGAGTTCGATCGAAGCCGGCGAGACGATACAGGACTGCATCGCACTCCCAAGAAGTCCCTCGGCAGCGGCGACCGGTGAGCTGGTCGACCTCGGCTACGGCCTCCCAGACGACTTCGAGACAGACATCGAGGACAAGATCGTCATGGTCTCGACGACAGTCCCCGACGACTACGATCGGTTCATCCACCGCCGCGAGAAGTACTACTACGCCGTCGAAGGCGGCGCGGCCGGCTTCGTCTTCGCGAACCACGTCCCCGGCTGTCTCCCACCGACTGGTAGCGTCGGGACCGCAGACGCGCCGATCGGCGACATCCCTGCGGTCGGGGTAAGCCAGGAGGTCGGCGGCCGGCTCGCCCGCCGGTTCGACGGCGAATCGGTGACCGTCGACGTGACGTGTGCGACCCCTGAGGCGACGAGCGGCAACGTCCACGCCGAGTTGGGCCCTGATACCGACGAAGAGATCATCGTCTCAAGCCACGTCGATGCTCACGATATCGCCGAGGGTGCGATGGACAACGGCGCAGGGACCGCCACGGTCGTCCAGCTCGCCGAATCGCTGGCGGCCCGCGAAGCCGAACTCGACACCCGTGTGCGGTTCATCTGCTACGGCTCCGAGGAGGTTGGGCTCGTCGGCTCCGAATACGAGGCCGAACAGGCTGATCTCGAGGCGATCAAAGCGATCGTCAACATCGACAGCAACGTCTACGGCCGGACGCTGTCGCTGGGCTACCACGGCTTTGAGGCGTTGGAGGCGGCCGCAGAGGAGGTTGGCGATCGCTTCGATCATCCGATTTCACTGTCCTCGAATCTCGTCCCACACAGCGATCACTGGCCGTTCGTTCAGCGCGGCGTTCCAGGCTATATGCTGAGCGGCGAAACCGAGGATCGCGGCCGCGGGTGGGGACATACCTTCGCCGATACGCTCGAAAAACTCGAACACAGAAACCTCACCGAGCAGTCGATCCTGCTGTGTGAGCTTGTCGTTGAGCTTGCAGACGACGCCGCCGAACCAACACACAAATCCGAGACGGCGATCGCAGACGCGCTCGAAGCCGAGGATCTGGCCGAGGGAATGAAAGTCATTGGTGACTGGCCGTACTGAGCGGCGTCGAAGCGAGCCGCGATCGGGCGGAAGCAGCGGGGTTTTTGCGCCCCCGACGAAAGGATCGATCATGAACGATCGCTCTCGGAGGGACCATGGAAATCGCTGTCGTCGGTGAGGGGTCGCTCGCCGAGCGCGTCGCCACCGCGCTCGGAAACGACGGCCACTCGATTACCCCACGAGCGTCACTGTCGATCGTCACGGAGCCGCAGGCAATCACGACGTGGGAGGGGCAGTTCCTCTTTGTCGACGAGGAACCGCGACCGTACACAGTCCGGCCGGCAGCAGTTCGCGACGCGGTTAAGGCGATCGATGCTGGTCGCTTCAGAGACAAAACCCACCAGTCGTTTTCCCTCTCGATTGACGACGAGTTCGTGGCGACGTTTGTGAGTGACCTCACACTCGTGACGACCGAACCCGCACACATCTCCGAGTACAGCGTCCGTCCCAGTGAGGAGGCGACGCGCGATCGATCGCGATTCCGTGCTGATGGCGTCGTGGTGGCAACACCACTTGGCAGCGGTGGATACGCAGGCGCGGTGGGAACCCCCGTGTTACACGCGGCTGCCGGGCTCGCGGTTACCCCAATTGCCCCGTTTTCGACGCACACTCGATCGTGGGTCCACGATGTTCCACTCTGGATCGGCGTCGAGCGCGACGACGAGATCACCGTCGTGGTCGACGGGGTCGAGCGGACGACCACGACGAGGGGCGAAACACTCAGTGTCTCCGCTGGGGAGCCGTACACACTTGTTGTTCCGATCGAACCGTGATGTTCCGCCCATAGAACGCAGGTTACTCGATCGACGGTCGCGAACGCACTTGCGGCGGATATGGTCGGCCGCGATTGGAAAAACTCTAATGAGTCGTCCGCCCACACACCAGTATGGATCCACTGCAGTTTCTCGTTCCGCTCGGCTGGGTCGACTCGATCGGCGAGTTCCTTCCGATCGCACTTCTCGTTGTTGCCATCGGAAACATGCTCACCCGATTTTTGGCCCACAGGGTACATAGAAACCAGGCTGAAGAGGGCGACGACTCGGCGATTGAGCCGTACCTTCCACACGTCGTCTCGAACTTTGCGCTGGTCTTCCTCGTGTTCGCGTTCATGCTGTACCGTCCCGTGAGCGGCGCGATCATGGCGCTGCCGGTTGTCGCGGCGTTCATAGCCGACCTCTTCGAGTTCGAATCCAGAAAGGTCGAAGCGCGGAATCGGATGTCGATCGAGTGGCCGAAAAGCTCGATCGTGGCGTCGCTTTTCGTGTTGCTGTACGCAGGCTACTACGGGCTACAGTTCCTGTACTCGCCGTACGTCGACTCGATCTTCGCCTGATTCGACTTTTCACCTGTCGTCTTCGTAGACCGGCACGCATATGTCTCCGGCACAGGATCATCCTATATGAGCGACGGGGAGGCAGTACGCGTTGGAGTGTTATCACTCCACAACAGCAAAGAGACGAAAGCAATCCTCAACGCCGTCGAGGATCTCGGTCACGAGCCCTTCTGGTTACGGTCTGAAAATACTGCGGTTACTGTCGAGGACAGCGAGGTAACGATCGACCCCGATGTCGACGTGATCGCGAACCGGCTGTTGCTCTCGAACACCGAAGAGCCAGCCGAACTGCTGGGGCTTGCGACCACGTTCAATCGCATCCGCCCGATGTTGAATGAGCCAAACTCAGTGCTCGCGTCGATTCACAAGTTTGCGACCGCCGCGACGCTTGCCGACTGGAACATTCGTGTTCCAGACGCCCTGTTGGCGCTGTCGAACGATCGCCTCAATCAGGACCGCGAGCGGTTCGGCGAGGTTGCCGTCTACAAGACGGCGATCGGGACCCACGGCGGCGGGACCTGGAAAGTCGATCTCACAGAGCCGGTCAACCCGAAGGTCGGCAATCGACAGGCATTCTTACAGCAACTGATCGATCGCGACGAGGAGAAACACCGTGACCTCCGCGTGTACGTCGTTGGCGACGAGATCATCGGCTCGATGTACCGCTATGCGCCAGAGGGCGACTGGCGAACGAACGTCGCACTTGGCGGCGCGGTCGAGGACGCAACCGACACGATGCCCGACGAGGCCGCTGAAACCGCGCTGTACGCTGCCGACGTGCTCGGCTTAGACTACGCCGGCGTCGATCTGATTGAGGGTCACGACGGCTGGTACGTCCTCGAAGTGAACCCAACCGCGGGATTCAAAGGACTGTACCAGGCCACCGGCACCAGCCCGGCACCGTACATCGCACAGTTGGCGATCGAATCGGTCGGTGGGACCGTCGACGACGATCGCGTTGCGGGGCTGTCGGCCACCCTTGACGACTCGACGCCCTCGTGTATGCCGCGGGTTGAGCCGCCGTCGCTCGAAGACACGCCGCTCATCGGCTACATCGAGGAGGTGCTCGTCATCGGCACCAGCGGCTCGAAACAGGTCATGGCAAAATCCGATACCGGGGCAACCCGGACGAGCATCGACACCAACCTCGCCGCCGAGATCGGCGCTGGGCCAATAAAGAGCATGACGAAGATCAAATCCGGATCGGTGAAGGGCGGCCGATCGCGGCCGGTGATCGACCTTGTCATCGGAATCGGCGGGACCCAACACACCGTCACCGCAAGCGTCGAGGATCGCGGTCACATGGAGTATCCGCTGTTGCTCGGCCGGGACATCCTCGAACACTACCGGGTTGACGTCCGAAAGCGCGCCGATCGCGACCAGCGTGGCGGCAGCGGCGAAGGCGAAGAGTTACTCGAAGAGTAGCTGAGCGATCGCGCGTACATAGCTGAGCGATCGCGCGCGACTCACTCCACTACGGGCTCGTCGACCGAACTGTTCTCGCGGACGTACTCCTTCCAGACGTACAACGTCCCGTAGGATCGATACGGCCGCCAACCGGCCGCGCGCTCACGCATTGCGGCACGGCTCTCGTCGTCGAAATACGCCTCCATCCCCCGACGCACCGCCAGATCCTCGACAGGGAAGACATCCGGCCGCCCAAGTCCGAACATGAGCGTCATTTTCGCTGTCCAGTCGCCAATTCCCTTGATTTCGGTGAGCCGATCGATCGCTGTCTCGTCGTCCAGTTCCTCTAACTGCTCGCGGGTGAGTGTTCCTGCCTCAAATTCCTCGGCAATTCGGTTGATGTAGTCGATCTTCTGCGGTGACAAGCCTGCCTCACGAAGCGCTTCCTCTGGTGCAGTCGCCACTCCCGCGGGGGTTATTTCGAACCGATCGAACACCCGTCCGCGGATCGTCCGCGCGGCTTCCGTCGAGATGAGCTGGTTGATGATCGAGACCACCATTCGTTCGAAGAGATCATCAGCTGGCGACAGTTCGAGTTCGCCGTAGCGATCGACGAGCGGCGCCAGATCTGTCCTTCGAAGCGTCCCATACGGTCCTCGATCGTCTGTCAGTCTGTGTGCGTCCGACTCGTCCATATCCTCCGTTCGAACCTGGACAGGTAAGACCCCTCGCGTGCGGTGGCTGACGCACTGTGTGAGCGCCGCGATTGCTGAAATCACCAAAATAAATCTAACTACAGTTTCTTCACTGAGAGAGGGAAACGTTGAAACTCCTGTCTTCCGTCGGTACGTGCATGGAGTTCGAAGATATCAACACTATCACGGTTCTTGGTGCCGGAAACATGGGCCACGGGATCGCGGAGGTCGCCGCGTTGGCAGGGTACGATGTGGTTCTGCGGGACATCAACGAAGAGTTCGTCCAAAACGGCTACGACGACATCGAGTGGAGTCTCGGTAAACTCGCCGAAAAAGACCAGATAACGGAGGCGGAGGCGGACGCAACGCTCGATCGCATCACGCCGGTTGTCCCACTCGAAGAGGCCGTCGCCGACGCGGACGTCGTGATCGAGGCCGTTCCGGAGGTCATGGATATCAAAAAGGATGTCTATGACGAGGTGGAAGCACACGCACCCGATCGGACGATCTTTGCGACGAACACCTCAAGCCTCTCTATTACTGAGCTCTCGGAGGTCACAGACCGCTCCGAACAGTTCTGTGGCATGCACTTTTTCAATCCGCCGATTCGGATGCCGCTTGTCGAAGTCATCTCCGGCGCCCATACGGCTGAAGAGACCCTCGACCTGATCGAGTCACTGGCCGAGGAGATGGACAAAACGCCCGTGCGGGTCCACAAGGACAGCCCCGGCTTCATCGTCAACCGGATTTTGGTGCCACTGATGAACGAAGCCGCGTGGATCGTCGAAGAAGGTGAAGCGACTGTCGCCGAGGTAGACTCGACGACGAAGTTCGACATGGGGCTGCCGATGGGTTCGTTCGAACTGGCCGATCAGGTCGGCATTGACGTCGGCTATCACGTCCTCGAGTACATGCACGAGACCCTCGGGGAGGCCTACAAGCCGTGTCCGCTGCTCGAAGCGAAAGTCGACGAGGAGAATCTGGGCAAAAAGACCGGGAGCGGCTTTTATGACTACGAAAACGGCGGCGTCGAGATTCCAAGTGACGCCGGCAGCGACGCGATCGAACGCCGCCTGCTTGCAGTGATGGCAAACGAGGTTGCGGGGCTGATCGAAGCCGACGTGGCCGACGCCAAGTCGATCGATACCGCTGTCATGCTCGGAGCAGGATTCCCCGATGGACCGGCAAAGCTCGCTGACGCTACAGGATTGGACGTACTTCTCGATACCCTCGATGAGTTACACGAGACGTCTGGGTCCGCGCGCCACGAGGCAACGTCGCTACTCAGAGAGCTCGGCGAGGCGGGCGCTACATTCCACGAAGCCGACGAGGAAGGCGGCGACGAGTATGACTACGAGACCCTCCGGATCGAGTTCGACGAACGGGTTGGCCACGTCGTGATCGATCGCGCCCACCGGATGAACACGATCAGCACCGAACTGCTCGAAGAGTTCGATGAGGCGATCGACGCCCTTGACAGCGACGAAGAGGTTCGGGCGATCCTCATTACCGGTGAGGGCGGCAAGGCCTTCTCAGCCGGTGCGGATGTGATGAGTATGGCCGGCGGCGGTGCGGATCCGATCCACGTCGTTGAACTCTCACGAACCGGCCAGCAGACGTTTGGCAAACTCGAATCCGCTGACACGCCGGTCGTTGCTGGCATCGACGGCTACTGTCTAGGCGGCGGTATGGAGTTGTCGATGTGTGCGGACCTGCGGATCGCCAGCGAACGATCGGAGTTCGGCCAGCCAGAACACAACCTCGGGCTCATCCCCGGGTGGGGCGGTACCCAACGGCTTCCACTGATCGTCGGCGAAGGCCGCGCAAAGGAGATCATCTTCACTGCCGATCGTTATGATGCTGAGACGATGGAAGAATACGGCTTCGTCAACGAGGTCGTCGGGAACGACGAACTCGAGGAGAAGGCTATGGAGTTAGCGAAAAAACTCGCACGTGGGCCGCCGATCGCCCAGCGATACACCAAGCGAGCTATGCTGGCTGGTCGCGAGAGCACGACTGCAGGACTCGAAATGGAGTCTCAGGCGTTCGGCCACATGATTAGCACCGAGGACTTGATGGAAGGACTCACGGCGTTCATGGGCGACGACGACCCTGAATTCGAGGGTAAATAACGGCAAACGCTCGGGTCTGCGATACCCTGTCACCGGAACCAGCGAACGGACACGGAGTGTTTTTTATTCCCGGTCGGAAACGAGGATGTATGGAAGTCGGGATCGTCGCCCAGCGCGGCAACGCTCGTTCCGCCCGGATCGCCGACGGGATCCGTGAGCGCCTTCGCGCGGATGGTGTCACCGTTCGCCTCGACGCCGCGACCGCAGCCGACCTCGGCCATCCCGGCGAGCCAATCGAGACGTTCGATCGATCGGATCTGGTCGTCAGCATCGGCGGCGATGGAACCTTTTTGTTCGCCGCACGCGGGGCGGGTGGCACGCCGATCCTCGGTGTCAACCTCGGCGAGGTTGGCTTTTTGAACGCAGTCGATCCCGACGACGCGATCGATGCGGTCCCAACGGAGGCGGCAGCGATCGCCGACGGAACTGCAGAGATACGGGAAGCGCCACGGCTTTCGGCGAGCGTCGGCGACTGGACGAGCGATGCGGCGACGAACGAGGTGCTCGTTCAGGGCCGGCGACGGGGTCCCGGGGCCGGAATTGACTTTGAGACGCGGGTCGATGGCTCGCTGTACTCAAGCGGGCACGCCGACGGAGTCCTGGTCGCAACTCCGACCGGCAGTACGGCCTACAACCTCAGCGAGGGTGGGCCGATCGTTCATCCGGATGTTCGTGGGCTACTCATCACTGAAATGTGCGCAACAGGTGGTATGCCGTCGCTGTTAGTCGATCGGGATGCGACAATCACAGTGACGGTCACGGGCACTGACCGGGCGATTGTCGCGAGCGACGGTCGGCTCACCCACCCGATCGAACCACCCGCCGAGGTGACGATTACCCGCAGCGATCCGCCGCTTCGGATCGCCGGCCCAACGGGTGATTTCTTTGAGGCGCTCGGAAAACTGTCCTGACCGGCGCTGTTGACATCGTTCGGTGTGCTTTCTCGTCGCTTATTGATTGTCCGGCCCGTTCTCCGGTTCCCGGAGCTGAAACTCACGGCGCTCGTAGATGTCGGTGTTATTCTCTTCTTTTTTGTGGACGTACCCGTAGGCCCGCCAGTCATCTTCGGGATAGACGTGCAGGGACCTGCTCCGAACCGGACTGTAGACCGCGTGAATCTCGTTTTTGCGGGGATCGACGACCGCCGATTCGCCGGGCTGGGCAACCGTTGAGTCGATCACCTCGAACGTGAACTCATTATCACCGACACGGGTTTGTTTCATATCAGAAAGCACGAGGTGTCCTTCCACGAGGACCTCAAAACACGGGCGGCCGTGGTGCTCGTGGGGCATCAGCGTGTACTCGGGCGGCCACTCCATGAACCGGATGACGTGTTCGCCCGGATCGCCGATCACCTTCTCGCGGGTGTACTCGTCCGGTGGTGCGGAATCCGACGTCACACCCTCGAAGAACCCGTCGCGTTCGATTGCCTCCTCTAAGAGCGGCGGCCCCTCTTCAACAAACACGTCGTCACCGCGGTCAAGGAGCGCACCGAGCTCATCATACACCGCTCGGACGGCCGGATTTGGTGCCTCCCGTGACGACTTCGTATGACTCATACAGTGAAAGTCCAGCTACATGTGTAAAAAGAAGGTGCTTTTACCGATATTTGTGAGCTAATTCCGCAGGAACTGTTTGTATCAACCACTGAACGGTCCAACTGACCCAGAGACAGCCGATTTGTCAGACTGCGTCAGTTACCGCCCCACGTCCCGACGTTACGTGGGCGATCGGAGACCGCGAGGACGTCGATCGGCTCGTCTTTTGCACGGCGGGCTTCGAGTGCCGCCCGTGCACTTGCTTTGGTGGAGAAGTAGGTGATCTCCTCTTCGACAGCGACCTCCAGCAGGTCGCGATCCCGCGAGATGATGAGGTCGAGGTCGCCGCTGCGGGCGGCGTCGATCAGATCGACCGCCTCGGAGAACTCATAGAATTCGCCGAACCCGTCAGCGAGTTCCTCTCCCTCCGGTGTGTCGGGATCTGGGAACTCGTCTGCAGAGAGGTCAAGCGCGACCACGCCCTCGCGGGGGACTGGCTTGCCGACCGAATCCTGGGCTTTGTCGTAGGCCTTTCCGAACGACTGGGCGGTTCCCATCACCTCGCCGGTCGATTTCATCTCCGGCCCGAGTCGTGGATCGCTGCCCGGGAGCCGATCGAACGGCAAGACGACCTCTTTGACGCTTACGTCTTCGGGGATTTGCTCGTCCACGTCGAGTTCAGCTAGGGACTTGCCGGCCATTACCTTCGCCGCGAGCTTTGCGATCGGGACGCCGGTTGCCTTCGAGACGAACGGGACTGTCCGCGACGAGCGCGGGTTCGCTTCGAGGACGTATACCTCGCCGTCTTTCACCGCGAGCTGGACGTTCAACAGCCCGATCGTGTCGAGCGCACCCGCGATGTCCTCTGTCACCTCGCGTACTCGAGCGAGCGTCGCTTTGTCGAGCGAACGCGGCGGGATCATACACGCGGAGTCTCCGGAGTGAACTCCCGCACTTTCGACGTGTTCCATCACGCCGCCGATGAGGACGTCTTCGCCGTCTGAAACCGCATCCACGTCGAGTTCGATCGCATCTGCGAGGAACTGATCGACGAGAATTGGCTTATCCGGACTGACACGGACCGCTTCCTCGATGTAGTGTTCCAACTCGGCGTCGTCGTGGACGACCCGCATCGCACGGCCGCCGAGCACGTAGCTTGGACGGACGAGCACGGGATACCCGAGTTCGTGTGCAAGCTCTAGTGCTTCGGCTTCGGAGGTCGCGGTCCCGCCTTTCGGCTGGGCAATTCCGAGGTCGTCCATGAGCGCGTTGAACCGATCGCGGTCCTCCGCGAGGTCCATCGCCTCGACGGTCGTCCCCATGATCTCACAGTCGAGGCCGCGGCGCTGGATCTCATCTTCGAGCGGTTCGCCGATGTTCACCGAAGTCTGCCCGCCGAACTGGACCATGATGCCGTCCGCACCGGTTGCCTCGGCCACGTCGGCGACCTCCTCTGCGGTAATCGGATCGAAGAACAACCCATCGGAGGTGTCGTAATCTGTTGAGACCGTTTCGGGGTTGTTGTTGACCACGTGAGCTTCGACACCGAGCTCTCTGAGTGCCTGGATCGCGTGGACCGAACAGTAGTCGAATTCGACGCCCTGGCCGATCCGAATCGGACCGCCGCCGACGACGACTACGCTGTCGATCTCTTTGTCCACGACGAGCTCGCCCGCTGCCGCCTTGCCTTTCAGTGGTCCACGGTTAAACTCAGACTGCCGTGCAGAGTAGTAGTATGGCGTCTGTGCGGCGAACTCGCCCGCACAGGTGTCGACCTGTTTGTACGTCCGACCGGGGACGTCCTGTTCGATAGTGTCGACGTCGACGCCGCCAGCGATCGCCGCGATCTCGGCGTTAGTGTGGCCAGCGGTCGCCGCCTGTGCGAAGTTGCCCTCCGCTGCGGCCTGGGCGGAATCGCTCACGCGCTTGAACCGCTCGAGGTACCACGGCATGATCCCGGTCAGCGCTTCGACTGCCTCAACTGTGTAGCCGCGATCGAACGCCTCGAAGATCGCGTATGGACGATCTGGCGAGGGACGCTCGAGATACTCGGTTTCGAGCGTATCGTTGTCGACGTCTCCCCAGTTAACAGCGGGATCGTACTCTGAGGAGCGAAGCGCCTTCAACAGGCTCTCTTCGAAGTTCCGACCGATCGCCATCGCCTCCCCGGTTGATTTCATCGCAGTCCCGAGTTTGAAGTCGACATCGTCGAATTTGTCGATCGGCCATCGTGGCACTTTGGTGACAATGTAGTCGATCGCTGGCTCGAATGCCGCGGTCGTCTCGCCGGTAATCTCGTTTTCGATCTCGTGGAGATTCTTGCCAAGTGCGACCTTCGCCGTGACGCGGGCGATCGGATATCCTGTTGCCTTCGAAGCCAGCGCGGACGAGCGCGACACCCGAGGGTTCACTTCGACGACACGGTACTCGCCGCCCGGTGTCCCGTCGTCGCGCCACGCGAACTGGATGTTACAGCCGCCCTGGATGCCGAGCTCGCGGATGACGCCGAGCGCCGCGTCGCGCATCTCCTGGTGGCCGTCATCTGGGATGACCTGCGAGGGCGTCACGACCGTTGATTCGCCCGTGTGAATGCCCATCGGGTCGATGTTCTCCATGTTACAGATGATGATACAGGAGTTCGCGGCGTCCCGCATCACCTCGTATTCGAGTTCGACCCAGCCGGCGATCGATTCCGTAACGAGGACCTCGCTGTTACGCGACAGGCGAAGTCCCTTGCGAACCCGTTCGACCAACTCGTCGAACTCGTCGACGACGCCCGAGCCCGAGCCGCCGAGTGTGTACGTCGTCCGCGCGATGACAGGAAGCCCGCCAACTGCGTCGACGGCGTCCTGTACGCGACCGCGGAAGGCCTCTTCGTCGAAGTCAGTGACAGACTCACCCTCGTCGAGTGAGATCGTCGTCGACTTTGGGACCGGCTCGCCGATTTTCTCCATCCGTTTTCTGAACAGATCGCGATCTTCGGTGGCGTAGATCGTATCCAACGGTGTGCCCAGAATATCAACGTCGTGTTCCTCTAGGATGCCCTGTTCGGCGAGTTCGGCGGTAACATTCAGGCCAGTTTGTCCACCCAGTCCGGCGATGACCCCGTCTGGCTGTTCGGTCTCGATGATCTCGGCGATCGCCTCAGGGGTGATCGGCTCGATGTAGACCCGATCGGCCATGTCGGGGTCGGTCATGATCGTCGCGGGGTTCGAGTTGACGAGGACGACTCGTGCGCCCTCTTCTTTGAGGGCTCGGCACGCCTGTGCGCCCGAATAGTCGAACTCGGCAGCCTGACCGATCTGGATCGGCCCGCTCCCGATCAGCAGGATCGTTCTGTCTTCCCCGGACTTCACGTCCGTGTCCGCAGCGATCGTCTGAGTCGTCTCGTCGCTCATTAGCGGAGTGGAGTACGCTCATCGTAATAAGCCCGGCGAAAAGATACGAATTTCGTAACGAGAGTTTGTATTTCGTAAGACACGCGTTGGCATAGATTGTTGCCGGCATACCCCAGTCTGATCGCTCTTGTGGCTGCTGTGGATTTCCCAACCGGTTGTGCCGCGTGGCGTGATCCTACGGAAGTCGGTAGCGGTACGGGCGATCGGAAATAACGGTCACCTCACCGCGTTGGGCTCGCCGGCCCAGAATAGTGGCAACGGTGTGAGCACTCTCGAAGGTCTCCTCGTCGTGCTCTTCGAGGAGCGACATAATCTCGCGCGCAGTCAGCGGCTCGTCAGCCTCGGCGAGCACACCTTTTAGCCGTTCGAACTCGGCGTTTTGGGCGCGCATACGTCTTACATAGGCCCGATCGGACTTCAACCTACGTAAGACGGTCGTCAGACGCCTTGACTCCCCTGTGCGTACACGTCATCGTCGCTGAGATCACGCTGATCGCGGTACTGCGTGACGAACTCACTCACGTCAAATTCGAGCATCTGCTGTTCGAACTGTGTAAGCGCCTGATCGTCGGAGCCGTGGCTTACCGCGTGCTCCATTAGCTCGATTACGAGCTCGACGATCACCTCGTGGAGCCGTCGCGAGTCGAAATCGGTGAGCCACAACATCGAAAAGCCAACATCCTGGTCGTTGCTCGCATCCGTCGCGACGACGCGATTGGGAAACTCCTCCAGAACAATTCCCATGAGGTGTGGCGTGCCGAACTCCGGCATCTCTTCGCTCGTCGTCTCGATCGCCTCCTGGAGCACCCCGACGAGAAACTCTGGCAGGAAGCGATCGGGCGGATGGACGTCCATGACGACTGCATGGACCGCTCCGCAGTCGCACGTGAACTCTCGCATCCCGAGGTCGAACTCCCTGACCGTGACCGTCTCTCCACAGGGGAGGTCGATCTCCTCGCCACGTCCACCAGGGACGCGTGGTTGGGCCATACCTCGTGTATTCGCGGCGATCGGTTAAACGTCGCGTTCCAGTCACTCGATCGCATCAGTCGTCGATGGCTACTCGATCGCCTCTGTCGGCGATGCCTACGCGTTCGCTTCGCCGTCAGCGTCTCCGGAGGGAACGCCGGGGGCCTTCGTCGGATCGACCTCTTTTGGCTCGGCAGTCCCGCCCACGACGATTTCGCCATCCTCGGTTTCGGTGTACACGTCGTCCGAAAAGCCGGCGATCGCGTTCTCGTACTCCGGCGTTTCGAACTTTTCAGGCGTCGAAGGTGCCTCCGCGATCCCGCTCGATAGTCGGAAGTCTCCGAGTGGGTCGTCGATCGTAATCCCGTGTTCGGTAAAGAACTCGTCGTATCGGCGATAGTGTGCTTCGAGTTCGTCGCCGGGGATCTCCATCATCTCCGTCCATCCATGGTTGAAGAAGTCGAAGTTGGCCTGAATGTGGGTTATCTCGCGAGCCTGGGCCTCCGAGTAGCCCGCTTGAAGGGCCGCCACGTAGGTGTCCATTGTGGCATCAAAAAAGTCGTCGAGGTGCTCGCGGCGTTCCTCTCGGTGTGCTTCCTCGGCTTTCCCGAGGAAGATCCGCGTGTGGAGTTTGACGAGACCGTAGTTGGCGACTGACGCGATTCCTGGCGTCGTTAGCGCCTTTTTTGCCGCCCAGTGTCGCGGATTCTGGTGAATTTTCATCTATACCGCAAATATGGTCTGCGCCAACTTGAACAGTACGCTCTAGAGAACTTCGCATAGCAGAAATAAAAAATAGCGGGTGTGTTATTCTCTCACTATTGATCAGTTAATAGCAACCCACATTAACCCCGAATACGAACGCCCCACCATGACAGCGTCGTATGTGATCATCGGCGACGGGATCGCGGGCAGTTCGGCCGCGGAGACACTGCGGGAGGAAGCCCCCGAGGCCGACATCACTGTCATCACCGACGAAGGCGAGGCACTGTACAACCGGATTCTCATCAAGGAGTTCGCGAAAGGCAAACTCCCCGAGGCACCAATCTCGATCCACGACGAGTCGTGGTACACCGATCGCGACATTGACCTCCGTCTCAACACGCTCATCACCGATGTCGACACGGACGCGCACACTGTCGACACCCACGAAGGTGAGACGATCGAGTACGACAAGCTCCTCGTCGCGACCGGCGGGACGCCGACGCAGCTGCCGGTTGAGAACTCCGATGCCGACGGCATCAGTCACTTTTGGACGTTCCAGGATGCCCGGAAAATCAAAGCGGGGATGGAAGCCGCCGACAACGCGGTCGTTGTCGGGGCGGGCCTGCTCGGGATCGATCTGGCAGCGATCTGTGGCGCACAGGACGTCTCTGGGAAGTACCTCATGCGCGGCAACGCGTGGTGGCGCTACGCGCTGAGCGAGGAGGGCGCAGAGATCATGCACGACGCCATGCGCGAACGCGGCGTCGAGCCGGTGTTTCAAAGCGGCGTCGATCGCTTCGAGGTCGACGATGACGGCCACGTGACCGCTGCGATCGACCCCAACGGCGACCGCTACGAGGCAGACTTCGTTGGCATTGCGATCGGGCTGAACTTCAACACCGAGATCCTCGAAGACACTGACGTCGAACTGGACAACGGCATTGTCGTCGACGAGTACATGCAAAGCTCCGTCGAGGATGTGTATGCCGCAGGCGATCTCACGCAGTTCCACGACCTCATTCTGGGCGAGCGCGCCCAAAACGGCTCGTGGGGCTCCGCGAAAGAACAGGGGACGATCGCCGCGCGCAACATGGTCAATCCCGAAAGCGAGGAGTTCAGGTGGGTGTCGTCGTACTCGATCACCCACTTTGACTTCCCGTTCCTTTCGTTCGGTCACCCGACGCTCGGCGACGATTCTGTCGAGCGGAAGTTCTCTGACACCGAGTGGCGTCGTGTCGCGCTCAAAGACGGCAAGATCGTCGGTGGCGTCCTCATCGGGAACCTTGCCGCCCAGAGCGCCTACAAAAAGCTCATGCGCGAACAGGTCTACGTCGGCGATCAAAAGGAAGTCCTCATGGAAGAGGGCTTCTCCGTCGACGATCTCGCGGCGACGACTGAACAGTAGCCAGTTACCCGATCGCCGATCCCGTCGGTGGACGTTTTTTGAGGTTATTCTTTGCTGATACGTTGTGGTTCGATCCGCTTACAGAAATTCAAGGCGAAAGCCCACGATTTTACTCGTGGGATGAAGCCGACACGACATGCTACAAACCACACGACATAGGCAGTTTGTAATCCCAACATTCATATTTGGTTGTCACATCATTATGTGTGTGAGCGACCGAGCACAGCGAACGAACACATACATTGCTGACCCCGCTACCGAACGGTATCGGCAGTGTTTGTTCGATTGGCTGGCCGCCCACGCTCCTCTCTGGAATCAGATCACCTACCGACGCCGCCAAGCGTACTTCAGTGACGATGGTGACGTGTGGGACGCCGAGTACACCGACCTCTACGACGAGTACGCCCCAATCATCGGCAAAGCAACGTGCCAACAAGTCGCTCGGAAGAACAGCGAAGCGTGGCGCAGTCACTTCCGGTTGCTCGAGCAGTACCACGACGAATCCAACCCAGTAGTGACCGAGAAACCGTCACCGCCAGGATACTGGGGCAACCGAAGCGATGGCTACAAACTCCACGGTCTCGTCCGCAACGACCTCTACACGTTCGACTGGGACGAAGACAAAAGCACGCTTGAATTCGGCGTCGGTGACGTGCTTGAAGACCGCTACGATTTCGACCACAACGAGCGCATCACGCTCGAAGTGCGAGGTAATCCACAGTGGAACGGTGACGATAGCCGATTGGAACTCATCTACGAGGAGCACGCTGACCAGCTTCGTGTCCAGCATCCTGTTCGCATTCAACCAGACAAACTCAGAGAACAGCGGGCGGATGCCTTCACTCACACACTCGACACCGAGAACACGACGCAGGTCGCTGCTATCGACGTCGGTGCAAATAATACGTTGGCTATTGTCACTGAAGCCGGTGATACGGCGGTGTATCACGCTCGTCCAGAGTTCGACCGATTCCAGAGTTATTCAGAGCGAATCGCCACACTCCAATCGAAACTTCCAGATGACAAATACACGAGCCATCGCATCAAGCGGCTGTACGACGCTCGATCACGGAGCCGTGACCACAGCCGTGACGCAGCGGTGAAGCACGCCGCTGAGTGGTTGCTCAACCGAAACGTGGACACGGTGTACGTTGGTGACTTGACCGACGTGTTAGACACTCATTGGAGTGCTGGCGTGAACGAGAAGACACATAATTTCTGGTCACACCGGCAACTCGTGGATCGGATCAACCTCACACTCGGTGATGTTGGGATTGCTGTTGCCGAAGTGACCGAAGCCGATTCGAGTAGCAAGTGTCCCGAGTGTGGAAGTAGCGATGTGACTCGGGCAAGCGATTCGTTCCGGTGTCACGACTGTGATCTTAAAGCACACAGTGATGTGGCAGGGGCGTGGAACATCTTGCAGTCTGAAGTAGGGCCGATGGCCCGGCCTGCTGCCCTGTCTGCTGAACGCGGCAGGGACGTACCTCGTGAGGGGGCGTACTGGCAGTGGAATGAACACGACTGGACACCTGCGGATTTTGGGGAACAGTCGTGGTCAGTTGACCAACCCAGTCTCAGCAAACCCGCAAGTTCACAGCCGGGGTAACCAGCTGGTTGGATTACCCACGGAGGAATCCCACGACTGAAGTCGTGGGAGGAGGTCAAGCAGAATCGAATAACGTGAATCAGAGATTCACTAACTTAACTTCGCTTCGCTCAGTCAAACAACGTCTCGCCATCGACCATATGCTCCTCGACGGCGCCCATATCCAACGTGACTCCGAGCCCTGGCTCCTCCGGAATCTCGATGTAGCCGTCTTTGATGACGTCCTCTTCGACCAGATCCTCCCACCAGCCGAGTTCGTAGCTGTGGTACTCGACTGCGAGCGAGTTCGGGATCGCCGCGCCGACGTGTGCGGACGCCATCGTCGCCACCGGGCTCGAGACGTTGTGCATCGCAACCGGGACGTAGTACTGGTTCGCAACGTCGGCGATCTTTCGCGTCTCGCGCATTCCGCCGACCTTCGGCATGTCCGGGGCGATGATGTCGACGGCCTGGTTTTCGAGCAACCGCCGTTGCTCGGTCACACGGTAGCGGTTCTCACCGACCGTGATCGGCGTGATCGTCGATTTCGTGACCTCCTCTTGGACTTTGAGGTTCTCCGGCGGTACGGGGTCTTCGAGCCACCAGACGTCGTAGTCTTCGATCGCTGCGGCGAGCCGCTTTGCGGAGCCGCCCGAAAACGTCCAGTGGCAGTCGAAGGCCACGTCCGCCTTGTCTTTGACCCGCTCTGTCACCTTCTCGACGATCTCGGCCTTGTGACGGATCTCGCCCGGACGGAGGTGGCGGTTCGCGCGATCTTTCTCGAGCCCAGAGGGAACGTCGAGATCGAACTTCAGCGCGTCGTATCCCAACTCGTCGACGACGCGTTCGGCTTCGTCAGCACACGCGTCGGGATCGGCTTCTTCTTCGGTATGACAGTCACAGTACACGCGCATGTGATCGCGGTACTTGCCACCGAGCAGCTGATAGGCTGGCACGTCGAGGATCTTCCCGGCGACGTCGTGCAGCGCGATTTCGATTCCCGAGATCGCGGTCACGGTAACACCCTCGACCGAGCCTTCTCCAGACATCTTCTGAATCAGATGCTCGTAGAGTCGATCGATATCGAGAGGATTTTCGCCGATCACGAACGGCTTCATTCGCTGGATGAGCTCAGGAACGCCTGCTCCCCAGTACGCTTCGCCGGTACCAACGACCCCCGCGTCAGTGTACACGCGCACGAGTGTCCACGGGAAGTTGCCGTCGATCATCGTCGTCTGGATGTCGGTAATCTCGACGTCGCGATCGCCGCCTCGCGAGGCGGTGACACCCATCGTCTCGCCCGATAACTCGCGCATTGTATACTCCGCGTTCGGGTCGTGTAAGTCAGCGTAGTCTTTGGCCATACAGATAGCTTACTCGGGTTAGGGTAAATCTTTGCGGTTGTTCACTTTTCGGTCACAAAGGCGCGTCACCGGAGACGAAGCCGTTTTCACCGAACCGAGGGAAGGTACGATCATGGACAGTGGTAGCGACACCAGTGGATCGATGACGCTCGCGTTCGAACTCGCCGCGCTCAAGCGGCTCGCCGATCCGAATACGGTATTTAACGACGCGCGCGGGTGGACCGAGTATGTCGGCGTCGTCAGCGAGAAACCAACCTACGTCGTCACGAACTTCACCCGGAAAGAACGAATCAGACAGGATTTCTTTTCGGGGCCCCGCGGCGTCACCGAGAGTCTCTCAAACGTCAAACGGCAGTTCGACACCGATCGGCACGTCTTTATCGGAACCACAGATGAAGACGAGGCTATCGCTGCGGAGTGCGGCTGGGAGTTCCTCGATCTCGAAGCTGCTGCTGACGCGGCCGGCTGGGATCTCACTGATCCTGAGGCCGAAGATGATCCGTTCGAGGGATCAGATCGCGACGACTGGCCGTAAGCGGAACCACGGTCTAGGGCAGATCAAACGGTCGAAACCGCAGGCATCGAAAGCCCTAATGAACTCGGAACCCTTCATTTAGGTAATGAGTCATCAACTGCCCGACGTACAGGCGAGTCGCCCAGACATCGCCGTCGGGCTCAGCCAAGTTGGGGTCACAGGGGTCGAAAAACTGGTCAAACTTGCCCGCAACGGGAAGCGACCGATCGTTCTTATGGCGGAATTCGAAGTGTTTGTCGACCTCCCGGGCGGACGCAAGGGAATCGACATGAGCCGCAACATGGAGACGATCGACGAGATCCTCGAGGAAGCGACTGATGGAGAGTTCGATCGCGTCGAAGACGTCTGTGGAAATGCCGCCGAACGGCTGCTGGCAAAACACGACTACACTTCCACCGCCGAAGTTCGCATGAGCGCGGAGCTAGTGACAAAAGAGCGTACGCCTGCGAGCGATCGGCCAACCCAGTCGACCGCGAATATCATCGCAAGTGCTGTCGCGACCGACGAGGGAACCAGAGAGGAGATCGGCGCAGAAGTCACGGGCATGACTGTCTGTCCGTGCTCACAGGGGATGTCTGAGTCCCGTGCGCGAGAGGAACTCGAGGAGCTCAATGTCGACCGTCAGACGATCGACACCTTCCTCGATCGTGTCCCACAGCCCGGCCACTCCCAGCGCGGACACGCCACGTTGACGATTACGAGCGATGGCGATCCAGATGTCGATCTGCGAGAGATCATCGATATTGCTCGTGACTCGATGAGCGCACGAATCTACAATATGGCAAAGCGGCCCGACGAGGACCACATGACCTTCGCCGCCCACTCAGATGCGAAGTTCGTCGAGGACTGCGTTCGGGCCATCGCCGAAGGTGTCGTCGAGGAGTTCGACCACCTCTCGGATTCGGCGATCGTCAAAATGAAGCAGTCAAACGACGAGTCGATCCACCAGCACAACGCCCATGCCGAACGGGAAGTGACGATCGGCCAACTCCGCAAGGAGCTGAACGGATCGGCCTAATTAGAACCGGTCATTTTCGTCTCAAGTGAGCTTTAGCGCGCCCCAACGACCAAATCGTCTTAAGTGAGCTTTAGCGCGCTCGAATGACCAAACACGTCTGCGACCATTCTGGTGTCTCGCCGGCTATTTCCGACCGAACGAGAGTGGCGTCGCTTTCTCCCACTGCGGTGCAAACACTTCCTGAACGTCCGTTGCGAACTCCGGATCCTTGAGGTCGATCATCGCAAACAGCTGGTCGGGATCGAGTGGATTCGGGACCTCAATACACACCTCAGCCCCGTCAATGATATTGAACGTCCCGTTGACCATGTTGGCCACCCGTACTTCGAACTGAGGATGATCAACGAGCCGATCGACGTAGCGTTCGCCGACACTCTCTGGAAGCTCGTCGACGAGTGATCGGGCCATCAACAGCGACACCTCGACCCCTCGGTCGAGCGCCGATTCAAGACACTCTGTGACCTCGTCGCCGACCGCAGCCAGATCGAACCCAGATCCCGGGGCACCGGCAATCATGACGATGTCGTCCTCAGCAGCAGCGATGCGCTCAACGAGGAGATCGATCGTCTCGTCGTTCCCAACCGCGGCGGTCCAGAACTTCCCGCTCACCGGCTCTGTGGACTCGAGTTCGTCGGCGAGTTCGTCAACTACGGCCTCATATTGCTCGGCTCGTTCTGTGAGCTCGCGGCGTTTGCTCTCGAGCAACCGATCGAGCGCTGCCTCCGGTTCGACGGCGACGTACTTTTTCGGTCGGCTCGCCGCCTGACTACGAACGAGGCTGTGTTGTTCGAGGCTGTTGAGCACGTCGTAGATCCGCCCCATCGGTACCTCACTGGTACGAGACAACTCCTTGGCCGTTGTCGGCCCGGTTCGGAGCAATGATTTGTACGATCGGGCTTCGTACTCAGAGAGCCCGAGGTCGCGAAGACTTGCCATACGTACACTCAGGCTCCACCAGCATAAAAAACACACCGGACGTTTACAACTGAACAACCCAGTGGAAATTGATTCTACGGCCACAGTCGAACGTGATTGCGCGGCACCCGGTTGCGGCCACCGCGGTCACGGCAGTCGGTCAGCGACGATTGGGAGTAATTCCTCTGGATGTGTTGCGACAGCGTCGCTCCCCCGAACTGTCGCTTCGCCCGGAGAGACCCCCTCGGCGTCAGGAACAACAACTGCCTCGTGATCGGCGATCCGGTTGGCCGCGCGGTGGAGATCACCGCCTGCGCTCCCACCGATTTCGACGACGAGTGGCTCCTCCAGCAGTCGGTGAACAATCGAGCCGTAGCCAGCGACGTGGACGCCCATCCGGTCCCAGGCGCCGCCAAAGGCCTCGATCGCCTCGCGCGCGACAGACTCATATCGGTCGTCTCCCGTGAGTATCGACAGCTCGTAGAGTGCGTCGGCCATCTCGACGGTTCCGTCCAGCGGCCGCAGCGGTCGATCGAGCATCCCAATATCGACTGGCGGGCCGTCACAGAACGTCCCCTCGATAAACAGCTCATCGATCGCGCGATCGGCGATCGCCGTCGCCTTTCTTAGCCGCGTGCGGTCGCCGAGGACCTGTCGGGCGCTGACGAACGCGGAAATCACGCGGGCGGTGTCGGTCAAAAGCAGCCGTTCGCCCTGTTCGGTCCCGTCGTCGAACCTGACGACGACATCGTCTTCGAGAAGATCGCTTTCGATCGCTGTCAGGATGCGATCGGCGTAGGTCTGTGCACGTTCGTCGTCGGTGTACGCGTGGTAGCTCAACAACGCATCCGCGACGAGGGCATTCCCGCCGGCGAACACAGTCAGGTCGCGTTGTGGTCCGGGCAGCGATTCACGCTCCGCAGCGTCGGCTGCGTAGTACGAGGCCCCCTGGCCGGGACCGAGGCTCCCGCCGACGGCGACTCCAGTCCACAGTTCATCTGTGAGAAAGTCGATCGTCTGCGCTGCGGTTTCGCGGTAGCGCTCCTCGCCGGTGTATAGATAGCCGTTTGCGAATGCGCTGAGCAGTGCGGCGTTGTCTTCGATCGTCTTTTCGTATCGAACGTCGCTCCAATCGCGGTTGCCGGCGAACCGAAAGAAGCCGCCGGCAACCGAATCAAACAGGTTCGATTCGATCGCATCGAGTGTCCGGGTTGCGGTCTCACGTTCGCGTTTGAGCGCAAACTCGATCGTCCGTGGCAGGGGGAACTTCGCGTCGGTCCCCCATCCACCGAACTCCGGATCGAACTGTTCTGTGAGCTGTCCGGCGAGATGCTCTTCGATCGCCGCGTCTAGTGATGCCCGTGGCGTCGGATTGTCCGCGAGCGATCGCGGGACGCGCCCGGCGTCTGCCCCATTCTGTCGCCACATGTCGCGGACGCGTTCGATAATCTGGCGAAACCCTTCGGGGCCGACGTATGTTGCGCCGGTCAACAGCTTGCCGTCCGGCGTGAGAAATGCGACTGTCGGAAACCCTCCCATTGCGTACCGTTCGCGGACGCGAGGATGTCTGTCGGCGTCGACGCGAACCGGCACGAAGCGATCGTTCACGTTGGCGGCGATCCGTGGCTCTGCGTAGGTTCGAGCATCCATCTCCTGGCACTCAGCCGACCACGTCACAGTCAGCGACAGGAGGATCGGCGTGTCGGTCTGGCGGGCCTCCGCGAAGGCGTCTGGGCCCCATGATCGCCACTGGACCCGCGTTGGTTCGCTCATACCGAGTGGTGGGACGTGGCGGCCCTAAGCGCTTCGAGACCCGACAGCGGGCGATATTGCTGTGCTCGGCGGCGGACAAAAGGGCTATGACACCGGAGCGTCAACCTCCGGACATGCGCACGCGCACTCTGATCGCGCTTTTGCTCTTGATCCCCCTTGTGGACTCATTCGTGCTCGTTGCGATCGTCGCCTCGGGGCTGTTGACCGCACTGCAGACGGTCGCACTCGTCGTTTTGACCGGGTTGCTTGGGATGCTCCTTGTTCGCGCCGAGGGCCGATCGACGATCCGCAGCACGCAGCGCAAGCTCGCGACTGGTGACGTGCCAACGAACGAACTGCTCGACGGCGGGCTGTTGATCGCCGCCGGTGCGTTCTTACTCACCCCCGGACTCGTCACTGACGTTATTGGCTTCCTGCTTGCGGTTCCGGTTACGCGGTACCCGATCAGAGCGGTGCTCAAACGGTACGTTATTGGCCCGTATCTCGACAAACAGTCGGGCGGCTTCGTCTCGGGGAACGTCTACACGTTTGGCTTCCCAGATAGTGGCGGGATGGCCAACAGCGGCGGAGCCAACGATGGACAGCCATTCGGCGGCTACGCTGCTGGGAGTGATGGGGTCAACCGATCTGACGACGATGTCGTTGACGTTGATTTCGACACGGTCGACGCAGATGAGGACGTTCGATCGACCGATCGCGAGTAACGGGGTTTTGAGCAATCTGTGTGGGGGCGATCGGGTTGTGACTGTGACCCCTGAAACCGAATGACGGGATGGCGATCCCGAAAGGAAACTCTTAAACAGAACCCCGCGCAACCCGTAAATGCGCCACCTTGGGCCAATAGCTCAGTCAGGTTGAGCGCTCGGCTGATAACCGGGAGGTCCGCGGTTCAAATCCGCGTTGGCCCACTCAGTTTCTGAACGCTTCTTAGATCCGTCTTAAAGACCGTCTTAACGGTTTCAGTGACAGTATACATTCCGATCTGCGTCTTGAAACTCACTTGCGGTACCAACAGGCCATTATTACGAACGATCGGTTGTGACAGAACCCTCCTCAATATCTCACGCGACAGCCCTTTCAGGACATCAGTATTTCAACAACATAGATTACGGTGCGTACGTTCGCTCACAACGGTGGAAGTGATTCTGTGAACTCACTATCACTTGTCTCAGTCACAATATCGGCCGACCAGTATATGGGGCCAAGATAGGGAACTCACGTATCAACGTAGACTGTCACACCACCTACTTTGTGTCGGAAACTGACTTCTGTCTCATGAATTTCTACTCAATTGTGTGATTTCCAGGCGGTAACGGCTGCATCAATTACCTCTAACGCATCTTGTCTTCCCGCTGCGTGCCCTTTCTCAAAATCATCCTCAGTCTGCCCCATCTGATTGGTCACATGAGCAAAACAAACGACTGGCAACTCTCGAACCTCCGCGAACGTGTACAGCGCCGCTGCTTCCATTTCGACAGCAAGAATTTCGTCTGACTTAGCACATTCAATTGCAGTCGCTGTTTCTCGAAACGGCGCATCTGTCGTCCATGTCGTTCCCGTGTAAACCGGACGCGATACTGTCCTGCACGCTTCTTCGATCGGAGCGCTGAGTTCGTCACTGAGAGTTGCATAGCGACTCGTTGAACGGTAGTGATGACTCGTTCCTTCGTCGCGGAGCGCACGCTCAATGAGGATGAAGTACGGTGGATCATCCTTCGGTACAATCTGCCCCGAAGAGGTTACACTAATGAGAAATTGACAGCCAGCGGCGAACAGTTGCTCCGCAACGAGAACAGCGAACGATGCCCCAACGGCGCATCCCACGATACCACACTCCTCACTGTTCCGTTCGAACCGATAGAGATCTGTGTGGTAGCCGGGCCACGTTTCGTCTTTATATGCTTCTCCGGTGGCCTTCAGTTGGCGCACAATATCCCCATCCGGGTCGAGGAGACAGATATCAGGTACTGAGCGTTCGGGGAGATCCTTCTGCCGTCGGGCGTTCTCCAGCAGCGCTTCTGGTGTGAAAACAGATGGTTCGTCGAATTCTTTCGCGTCGAAAAGCGGAGATGAGCTTGCACCGGGCGAGTCGGTCATGTCTTTTGTGTTTGCGGGACCAGCCAAGCATATTTTGGTCAGCCGGTTGGGGTCCCAACTATTGATGAGATAGCGGCAGTCGTCGGTTCTGAACTCTCGAAGACTTCCTTGTCGGAGATACCCAAAAAGAACTCTTGCTCACCATCAATTTGATGTAATATCGTTTTGGCCAACGTCTCAGAATCTCGGTGGATCATTCGCTGGAAATAGGACCCCTCTCGCTGCAGGTTCGATTGAACGTACTCGGAGCGTGTGTTCAACACGAGCGTCACTATGGTCCCCTCGGAAGTGAGGACACGAGTTGCCTCGGCTAGTGCGGAATCGATATCGGAAATGAATTCGAGTGTTGAAACGAAGACGATCGTATCGACTGATGCCGTTGCAATGGGAAGTGCGGTGGCATCACCGAGAATAATCGGTGCAGCAACGCGGCCTCGGGCTGCTTGCACCATCTCCTCCGAGCGATCTAAACCGATTATCTGGTACTCTGGAAAGCGCTCTTCAAGTGAGCCGATGCCGCATCCAACATTCAAAATTCGATCATCTGCAGCGACGTACTGTTTGATGTAGGCGGCCTCTCGATCCATGATCGTAGTCCCAAACTCGGTCTCACTGAATCGAATAAAACTCTGGACATCGCTCATCTCAGAGGAAAATTGCGATTGGATAAACTAAATGATTGTCTGGAAAAATGCTAACAGACTAGTCCGCAGCTCGTTCGGTTCGTCGAGTCTTCTCCACTTGTAACGGATCGGCCGTCGATGTCGCGGTAACCAGTCGTAGGTACTGTCCCGCGTTCGTGAGGAGTTTATTCTCTGCTTTTCGGAGGTGTTCTTCGTACGTTGAGCGAGCGACTGCCGTCTGATCCGCCAGATCCCGGAGGGAGGTTTTTCGCGGTTGCTCGTAGTACCCACGTTCCAGTGCTAGTTGGAGTGCTGCTAGCTGTCGGTCGGTGATGGTCTCGAACAGTTGGTCTGCCGGAGCTAGCATACTGTGGGGAATCTGTGTTTCCGAAATCGAGGCTTTCGAGAGTAGTTCAATCTCTCTGTCAGAGCGGAGATCATCGAGCAGGTCTCGAATGTCTTCACTGTCAAACGCGACAACTGTGTAGTGCTCCCACCCTTGGCGGTAGATCGTCGGCGACTGGTACAGACAATTGTGTTTCTCAAAGCGGTCGATGATTGATTGTTCAAGTGAACATAGACAGGACTGCGTGACGATATGATACCCCTCGGTACCCTTCGATTCGTGCAAAACGGTCCCGATCTGGCTGATATCGTCGAGTAACTCCTCAGTCGGCGTCGTCTCTGATGTGATTTCGAGCACTTGGCAGTCGCTGAGTGGCCACTCACGGATGATCAAATCCGGGTGCTGTTCCGAAATCTTCCGGTACGGACACTCGTGTTTGACCCGAATCGAGGTCTCGTACAAGGTCATACAGATAACTTTGTGCCGACAAAATTAACAGTGCCGGTCATGTCCGGCAGTCACTATATACTAATCTATGTCGTATCCACGAATACCGATGCAGGAGATATCGCCAGGCAAACTCAGCGAACGGCTACAAAACGACGATCGTCCACCACTTGTCCTCGATATTCGCCATCAAGACGATTTCGATGAATGGCATATTCCGGGCAGTATCAACGTCGATGTCTACGACGAATTAACTGACGACCCCGAACAGGCCAAGGAGGCCCTTTCGGGCCTCCCTCCCGAAGAGGAGATTGTCACAATCTGTGCTGTGGGTCTTGTCTCGGAGACGGCGACCGACGTGCTCGGAGAGTTGGACTACAACGCAATGACACTCACAGATGGGATGAACGGCTGGAGTCGGGTCCACCGACACGCGAAAGTACCAGTCCACCTAAACGGGACGATTATTCAACTCGCACGTCCGGGAAAGGGCTGCCTGTCATACATCCTTATTTCAGACGGTGAAGCCGCAGTCTTCGACCCGTCACATTATCTCAATGAATACGATGCGATTCTGGATGAGCACGACGCCGACCTCATCGGGGTCTTCGACACCCACGCACACGCGGACCACGTCTCGGGCTCTGCGGAACTCGCGGATTGTCATGACGTCCCGTATTATCTCCATCCGAAGGATGCGATCGCCATCGATGCGACGCCGATTGAGGATGGACAGACTGTCACGATCGGCAGTCTCGATATTGAGGTCATTCACACACCGGGGCACAGCGAAGGGAGTGTCTCGTTCGATATTGAGGGTGCAGCGTTGATCACAGGCGATACGCTCTTCCACGAGAGCGTTGGTCGTGTCGAACTCGGCGTCGAAGCCGGTATTGAAGACTCCGACAGTGAACAGAATGCTGCAACACTCTACGAGAGTCTTCAGCGGCTGCTCAACAGGCCAGACGATGCAGTTGTGCTGCCAGCACACGATCCTGGTTCGCCTGAACCACCGGTGACGGCGACCCTCGCTGAAGTCAAAGAACAGAACGAGGACCTTGGACGCGATCGCGAGGTGTTCCTCCGAGAGATCGCTTCCGATATCCCGGATCATCCCCCGAACTTCGAGCGCGTCAAGCGGACAAACGTAGGACAAGAATCGGTCCCGGCTGACGAGCTGGCTGAACTGGAACTAGGTCCCAACAACTGCGCAGCGAACTGAATCCATGAGCACGGCTACTAATCTCAAACAAGGTATCCGGGAGCACCTCGGACAGTTTTCGTTACACGTCTTGTTAGTGTTCGCAACCGGGTTGACCATTGGGTCTGAACGGACTGTCGTCCCCGTTTTAGGCGAGGAGGTGCTCGGCGTCACGTCATTTTTGGTTATCGGCTCGTTTGTCGTCTCGTTCGGGATTGTGAAGTCGATTCTCAATCTCTACGCTGGCAAATGGGGAGAGGAGTACGGCCGCAAGCCAGTACTCGTCGCAGGGTGGGCAACAGCGCTCCCCCTCCCGATCATCCTCATCTTTGCTCCGAGTTGGGGCTGGATCACTGTCGGAAACATCCTATTGGGTATTAATCAAGCGTTGACGTGGAGCATGGCAATCAACGCGAAAATTGACCTCGCGGGGCCCGATCAGCGCGGCCTTGCGGTTGGTATCGACGAGTCATTCGGCTACAGCGGTGTCGCAGTCGGCGCCTGGATTACGGGTGTCATCGCTGGGCAGTGGAGTCTTCGCCCCGAACCGTTCTACTTCCTCGCAATTGTCGTCATACTGGCGTTTCTTATATCCATCTTCTTGATCAAAGAAACGGTCCAGTACGCTCAGGCCGAAGGGACCGACGACCACCACGACGCGAACCTGCCGTTCAACGAGGTGGTGAAACGAGCGACCTACGGTGACAGGACGCTGTTTGCTGCCGCTCAAGCGGGTCACATTGAGAACTTCGTGGATACCCTGTTCTGGATCGCCGTCCCGCTATATCTAATAAGCCAGGGACTCGGCATCGCGGCAGTCGGTGTCGTGGTTGGCGTCCACAGTGCGATGTACTTCCTCCAGATTGCGACCGGTGGCCTCGCTGACCGTATTGGCCGTCGTCCGCCTGTAATCTGGGGGATGTTCCTCGCAGGTGCCGGCGTCCTCGGAATGGTGCTCGTCGAGGGGTATCTCGCGTGGGCAGTCATGGCCGCGATCTCCGGTCTTGGTATGGCTTTGTTGTATCCGAACCTGATGACTGTGCCAAGCGACGCCGCCCACCCGACGTGGCGGTCAGCGGGTATGGGGGTCTACCGGATGTGGCGTGACTCTGGCTATGCAGTCGGTGCAATCCTGATCGGGCTCTCGATGGAGTTCCTCAGCGCCGAAGCTGCATTCTACATGACTGCACTTCTCATGTTTCTCTCTGGCGCGATCGTGTACGGCTGGATGGAAGAAACTCACCCAGACTTTGGGACACACGAGCCGCCCGCAGGTGCGACGGAGCAATCGCTCAAAGCAGTCACTCAAGACTAGTTCAGTGTATATACACTGAACTTATATACAGTGTTTAGTGAACAGTTGTTTCGGAGGGGAATATGTCTGAGAGTGAACAGGGTAACACGGTACAATAGAATGCATACTTGTTTTATTGGATGGATGAATATAATGGTACAATGGTGGAAAGTCCATGTACCGGCATCTGCATGCTTGATAACGGCGAATGCACCGGATGTGGACGGACTATCGAAGAGATTACCTCGTGGCGATCGATGAGTCCCGAAGAACAGAACGCAGTCATCGAAGCTATCGAAAGCGGTGCCCGGAAGTATCCAACTGACGAATGAGCGATCGCTCCAACCAGCGCGAGCCCGACGTAACTACTGCGGCCTCACCGGGTCACCGCACTGGGAGCATTCTGCAAAGAGTCGCCTTTGGCCGTTCACCTCGTACTCGATGAGTACGGCAGTCTCGGGGACAGCGGCGCTGCAGAATGGGCACGTTCCGAGCGTAGATGCTGCGTGCGACATGAGTGTAAGGGGGAGGAACTTGGAGCGTGTGACAGTGTCCAAGTTCCATGTACTCGTTTGTGCTCTGTAGTAAAAAGTACCAGCCAACCGTAGTGAAAGTGAAATGAGCTATCTTCGCTTTGTGACCGGTCGACGGCTGCGTACAGAAATCACGGAGAAATCCCACGGCTTCAATCGTGGGTGGCTGTTACCATTGTCGCGAAGATTGCTCGTTCGAGTCCGATGCTGTCGGTGGCGCAGTACGGAAGCTCGCAGCGCTTCTCAAAGATGGCTCGCCAACTGACGCGACAGCACTCACGGTGAGTCAACGCACCGCAAAAGCAGACACAGACGCTTTCGCTCCGATCGCTCCGCGACATCCTGCACCTGCTGTCTCTCCTGCTCAATCAAAGCGTAACGATCGCTGGTGCTGTGTTGCTCAACTCAGCTATGAAACGTCGTAGCGCAACAGCACGCCATCGTCGAGCCGTTCCACGTCAATCAATTCCAGTGATGGAAACGATGAGACGAATCCCTCGCCATCGGCGAGTGTCGGCGCGTCCCGCCCGCCGATGACTTTCGAGCCAACGTAGACCGAGAGCTCGTCGACGAGGCTGGCCTCGAACAGCGAGTAGATGATCTCGCCGCCGCCTTCGACCAACAGCCGATCGATCCCCTCGGCCTCGAGTGCGGCGAGTCCCTCGGTGAGATCTACCCGTGAATCTCCTGCAGAAACGACTTCGGCGCCGCAATCTGTCAGCGTCCCAATGCGGTCGTCCGGTGCGGTCTCCGCAGTAAGTAGGTAGGTGGTTGCCTCGTCGTCGAGAATCCGAGCGTCCGTTGGGGTGCGGGCTCGCGAATCAACGACGACACGAGCGGGGTTCCCGGGGCGACCGTTTCGTAGACGCTGGACGCGGCGGTCCTCGACATCAAGGGTGAGGTGTGGGTCGTCTGCGAGGACGGTTCCGATACCCACTAACACGGCGTCGGCCGCGGCGCGGATCCGATCGACCCGATCGAAATCTGCCGGCCCACTGATCGCGATCTGCTCGCGCCGACGCGAGGAGAGCTTTCCGTCGACGCTCATTGCCGCGTTGACCACGACGTACATGCGTGATCGATCGGGTGGTGGCGGTATGGACGTTACGATGTCGGGGGACATCCGACTAAATATCGGTATAGTTACAGGTAAAAACCGATCGAATACACGTCTGTCAACTACCTGGTGACAGAGGGTGATCGGTATACAATGGCAAACAACTAAGTCCGTGTTTGCGGTAGCTCTGGTATGTCGCTTTCTGTTCGAATGCTCGGTTGGGGAATCCCGCCAAACGTCACGGGCGGCCTGGATACCCATGTCGGGTATCTCGTCGACGAACTCGTCGACCATGGGGTGGATATTGAACTGATTTTCCCAGCGGAGTTCGCACCGGAGGAGGAACGCCCTGAGCTTGTTCCCGTCGAGACCGGTGAGGGGGACATCAGGAGCCGTATTGGGCGACTCACCGGGACGTTCGTCGAACGGTCTGCGGATGCTGACATAATCCACACGCACGATTGGTTCGGATACGCTCCCGGCAAGCAGGCTGCAGAAAACAGCGACGCCGAGTGGGTTGCGTCGTTTCACTCACTCTCGTCGGATCGAAACATCGACCCGCCGAAAATCGAGGTCGAAACCGAACAGAAGCTGGCAAATGAGGCAGATCACCTCATCTCGGTGAGTCAGATCGTTGCCGACGACGTCCGTGAGTTGTACGGCGCAGAGTCGACCGTGATTCACAACGGCTTTGCCTCGGTCGAACCCTCTGGTGAGATTGACGTTCGCGCCGAACACGGAATCGACGGGCCAATGCTGCTTTTTGTAGGACGGCACACCGACCAGAAGGGAATTGGCCACCTGCTGTACGCGATGAAAAAGATTCGCCGAACTGATGTGACCCTCGTTATCGGCGGGAGCGGTCACCAGACCGATCAGCTGAAACAGTTTGCGTCGCTTCTGGGCATTGACGAGCAGGTGAAGTTTGTCGGCTACATCCCGAGTGAGACGTTAGGAGACTACTACGAAGCAGCAGATGTGTTTGTGTCGCCGTCGCTTGCGGAGCCGTTTGGGCTGACCATCACTGAGGCGTTAGCCGCGGGCGCACACGTTGTCGCGACGCGATCCGGTGTCAGAGAAACGCTTCCTGATGGGCTGTTGATCGAGGTAACGCCAGATTCAGAATCGATCGCCGACGGGATCCAACAAGCACTTAGCCGGACCGAACCACCCGAGTACGAGCCGTACACGTGGGCAGAGATGACAGAAGAGATTATCGAACTCTACGAGAACGTCACGGCCTGAGACGGAGTATTGACGGAGCGGTCTGTTCGCAGCGTCGTCATTCTATCGCGCAATAGATTCGTTAGGCTGTCGTAGGTATGTCGCCGTCTCGAACCACAGTAATCTCGGTGGCTGGTTCGGGATGGACGATTCGGAACCCCCGACGAGTCCGAATGACACCTCGCGTGCTTGTCTGTGAGTCCGCAGACTGATACGACGTTCCTTCGCCGCGCTGGTACGCGCTGTCGCCGCGCTGGTAGGAGCTTTCATCGGGTTGGTACGGATTCTGTCGATCGTAACTGGTACCTGCGCCATCGTAGGGTGTCTGGCGGTCACGGGGGACGGGGGTGTTGGCTTCTTCTGGGGGGAGATAGATCCGCTCGCCGCTTTCGGATCGAATGACGAACGCAACGTCTGTTTCTCCAGAGACCCTAATTTCTGTTCGGCCATTCTCGATTGACGTGGTATACTCGACGCGATCAGCCATACGGGCATCTACAGGGTCATGGTAGTTAGTCCTGCTGTCCGCTTGCACTCCCGAGGAGCGTGGCATTTGACCCGATCGCACCCCGTAGCGCGCGAACAGTTTTACCCCAAGCCGTCCCAACAACGAACGATGGATATCGATAGCCATGCCGAAGAGCTCGCCTCCGCTCTCGGTGTTGACAAAACGGAGGTCAAAACCGACCTGCAGAACCTGCTGCAGTACAGCGTTCCGATCGACGAAGCCAAACAGAGTATTCGCCGAAAACACGGCGGTGGCGGATCCCAGTCGTCTACACCGGAGACGGTCTCGATCGAAGACGTCACCACCGATCACGGTTCGGTCAATGTGACGGTTCGGGTGTTAACTGTCGGGACACGGACGATCCAGTACCAAGGCGAAGAGAGTACCATTCGAGAGGGGAAGCTCGCAGACGAGACCGGAGTGATTTCGTACACGTCCTGGCAGGACTTCGGCTTCGAGCCCGGCGACTCGCTGACGATCGGCAACGCCGGCGTGCGCGAGTGGGACGGACACCCCGAATTAAATCTCGGCGCAAACACGACCGTCGCATTCGCTGAAGAATCTGTGTCGGTTCCGTACGATGTCGGAGGCGACGCGACGCTTTTCGAACTGGAGCCGGGCGATCGGGGTCGCACTGTCGAGGTCCGCGTCATCGAGGTCGAAGAGCGAACAATAAACGGCCGAAACGGCGAGACAGAAATCCTCTCGGGCGTGCTCGCAGATGAGACGACCCGACTCCCGTTCACCGACTGGCAGCCCCGTTCGGAGATCGCTGAAGGGGCCGAAGTGCGAATCGAGGATGTCTACGTTCGAGAGTTCCGTGGCGCCCCTTCGATCAACCTCTCGGAGTTTTCGACGGTCTCCCTGCTGGAACGGTCAATCGACATTAACGACGAGCCACCGGAGCTGTCGATCGCTGAGGCCGTCGGAGCCGGCGGGATGTACGACGTTGCCGTAACAGGCACAATCCTCGAGATTCGCGACGGCTCGGGGCTGATTGAGCGGTGTCCCGACTGCGGGCGCGTGATTCAAAACGGGCAGTGTCGGAGCCACGGTGCGGTCGACGGTGAAGACGATCTGCGTATCAAAGCGATTGTCGACGACGGTACACAGGCACTGACTGCGATTCTCGGAACCGAGTTGACCGCGGAAATTTACGGTGGCGGTGTCGAGGCCGCGAAAGACGCCGCTCGCGAGGCGATGGATAAGGGAGTCGTCACAGACGAGATTGCCGAGACGCTCGTCGGACGGGCGTATCGGTTGCGTGGACGGCTTTCAGTCGATGAGTATGGGGCGAACCTCACCGTTGACGAGTTCGAACCGATCGACGAATCGCCAGCCGATGCTGCACGTGCAGTGTTGACGGAGGTGCGATCATGAGCGGTGCAGATACAGACTCTGGCCCAGGACAACGGGAGGTCGCCCACCGCCTCTTCGCAGCCGAGTTCGATGATACAACGCTCTCGTATTCCGAAAGCGACGAAGAGCGCGCGCCGAACTACGTCGTTACGCCCACGGGCGCGCGGGTAAACCGGCTCTTTGTCGCCGGTGTGCTGACCGAAGTCGAACGGGTCAACAACGAAACGCTTCGCGGGCGGGTCGTCGATCCGACCGGCGCGTTCGTCACCTACGCGGGCCAGTATCAGCCGGCCGAACAGACGTTTCTGGATACAGCCTCGCCGCCGGCGTTTGTCTCGCTGACCGGAAAGGCTCGGACTTTCGAACCAGAAGATTCGGACATGGTGTATACGTCAGTCCGCCCTGAAAGCCTCGCAGTCGTCGATGCAGAGACTCGCGATCGGGCGATTGTCACGGCCGCAAAATCGACACTCGATCGACTCGCCGTTTTCAAGCGAGCGCTTGAATCGGATCTCCGTGGGGACGCACTGGAGGCGGCGCTTTCGGCAGGCGGGGCCCCGCAGTCGCTAGCAGCGGGGATTCCACGGGCGATCGAACACTACGGAACGACCGAAGCGTACGTTGAAGCGCTGCGACAGCTGGCCGTTGATGCTTTAGCGGTCGTCACCGGGGACCGCGAAGAGGTGGGGAGACTCAACGTTTCGGTGGACGACCCCGCCCCAACGTCGATCGGTATGCTCCCGTCGACGAACGTGACGATCGACGATCAGGCTGTTGACCACGGCGTCGCCACGGAAACCGAACCCGAGCCAGCGGGTGCGGACACAGCTGATACAGCGGATACAGCAAACGCAGGAGACACAGTAGATGCAGCAGATACCGTAGATGCAACAGATACAACCGATTCTGACGCTCTCCCGGAGTTCGAATCGACGGCTGCATCCGAACGAGAGATGAGTGCAGAGTTGGCCTCGTCAGCTGAGCCGACTGAGTCGCCGAGTGAAACAGGATCGACAGCACCTGCCTCGACAGCTGAATCGCCGGATCCATCGGACGCTGCAGAATCGACAGGTTCGGCAGCATCGACAGACGCACCAAGTCCGATGGAGTCATCCAGTTCGACTGGATCGGCAGTGGACTCCCCTGAGTCAGCCGTGGACCCCGCGGAATCCGTGTCCACTCCTGATGAATCGACGAGCGCAAATGAGACTGTGAACGCGGATTCGACCGGCAGTGAGACTCCCGAAACAGGTACTGAGCCACCAGAAGCTGACGCGGACACGTCTCCGGCGGGTTCTGTGGATGAACCCGAACCCGAACCTGAACCTGAACCCGAATCCGATTTCGATCCAACAGACATCGACGGGATGTACGAAATGGACGACGAGGAGCGTGAGGCAGTCGAATCGGAGTTCGGAACGGAGTTTTCGACCGGATCTGAGATTGATCCGGCTGGTGAAGCGGATATTGATGTCCCAGACGCAGACGAGCTGGAGGCTGACTCCTCGGCCGAATCGGAAACAGACTCCAGCTCTGGACTCGGCGACTTTCAGGATACGATCGCCGACGACTCAGCTAGTGAAGCTGAACCCGATGTCAGCAGTGATCCATCAGAGGCTGCCAGTGATTCCGGCGCAGACGACTCCGAGACAGATTCTGACGGTGAATCCGCGGATGTCTCTGCCGACGTGAATCTCGAAGATGCCGCGATCGAACTCATGGACGAACTCGATGACGGTGATGGGGTTGCACGATCGACTGTGACCGCACAAATCGCTGAAACACACGGAGTGGAGCAGCAAGCGGTCGACGATGCGATCGAAGAGGCGCTGTTGAGCGGGCGGTGTTACGAGCCAACGGACGGAATCCTGAAATCGATCTGATGGCTACCGTCCGAAGTCGCGTCTCTCCGGTTCCAGACAAACCCGCAGCGACGATCGATACTGGGAACGGGCGCGCAGTTGCGATCGCGGATTATCACGCCGGTATCGAGGCCGGGCTACGGTACGAACGCGGAGTAGAGCTGCCGAGCAACGCAGCCGTTCGGCTCGATCGGGTGTTAGAACTCATCGACGACACTGGGGCCGATCGACTGATTGTGCTCGGTGACCTCGGACATCGAATTGGCAACCCGGCCGGAGCGGAGGGAGCGGAACTGGATGACTTTGTTTCGGCGGTGACCGCGCGGGTCCCGCTGTCGATCGCGACCGGCAACCACGACGGCGGGATTGCCGACCGATACGCGACGCGTGAACGGGTGACTGTGCACCCCTCCTCAGGCGGAACGATCGGTGGCCCAGACAACGACGCAGTCGGCCTCATCCACGGTCACACGTGGCCCGATCGCTCGGTTTTGTCCGCGGAGGTGATCTGTATGGGCCACGAACACCCAGAAGTTCGACTCAAAGACAGCGTCGGTGGGACCCGTACAGCGCCCGTCTGGCTTCGGGGCCGACTCGATTGCGAATTGATCGCCGCGGAGCTCGACACAACGGCAGCCACCGGAGAGGCAAGTCTGCCTGACCCAGAGGTCGTCGTCTTCCCTGCGTTCAACGACCGATCGGGCGGCACGTGGATCAATGTCCCTGGACAGGGCTTTCTCTCGCCGTTCCTGCCAGAGGCGCTCGTCGACGGCGAAGCGTATCTGCTCGACGGGACACGTCTTGGTGACTACGAACAGGTGTGAGAACGGTGCACGACACGTACGAGCAGGTGTAACGACACGCAGTACGGCACGTACGAACCGGCGTCAACTGGTATCGACCGCTGGGCTTAATCCGCTCGCAGGGCTAAACCATACAATGAGTAGCGGCCCCGAGGCGTCTGGAATGGACGTGTTTTCTGAACTCGGCGATCGGGTCCGAGAAGCGCTTTCTGCGCGTGGCTTTTCGACCCCAACCGATCCCCAGCGGAAGGCGATCGGGCCGATCGCGAGCGGCGCCAACGCGCTCGTCATCGCGCCGACAGGGACCGGCAAGACCGAAACCGCGATGCTCCCGGTGTTCAACTCGATCGTCGAACACGAGACAACCGAGGGGATCTCTGCGCTGTATATCACACCACTTCGAGCGCTCAACCGTGATATGCGCGAGCGCCTCGACTGGTGGGGCGAGTACCTAGATATCGATATCGACGTTCGCCACGGGGACACCACGCAGTACCAGCGCCGAAAGCAGGCCGAAGACCCCCCTGACGTGCTCGTGACGACACCTGAGACTCTACAAGCGATGTTGACCGGCAAGAGGCTCCGATCGGCACTCTCGGACGTCGAACACGTGATCGTCGACGAAGTACACGAGCTTGCGGCATCAAAACGCGGCGCACAGTTGACGATCGGACTGGAGCGACTCCGCGTCGTAGCTGGCTCGTTCCAGCGCATCGGGCTATCTGCGACCGTCGGTGACCCAACAGAAGTTGGCCGCTTTCTCACCGGCTATCAGGGTGAATCCCGTCCATCACCGAGCGCCGATCGCGGGTTCGAAATCGTCGAAGTCGACGTTGGGAGCCGAGTGGCATTCGATGTCGTCCAGCCGGAGATCACAACTGACGACGAGGCGCTGGCCGGTGAACTCGCAACTAGTCCCGAGATGGCCAGCCACGTCCGCGCGATCAGGGACATCGTGGTCGACCATGAATCAGTCCTCATCTTCGTGAACACGAGACAGACCGCTGAGGCGCTTGGCTCGCGGTTCAAATCGCTCTCGCTGCCGATCGAGGTCCACCACGGCAGCCTCGCAAAGGACGCACGAATCGACGTCGAAGATCGATTCAAATCCGGTGCGTTGGACGCGCTCGTGTGTACGTCCTCGATGGAACTTGGGATCGACGTCGGGCGGGTCGATCACGTCGTCCAGTACGGGAGTCCACGGGAGGTCGCTCGGCTGCTCCAGCGTGTCGGCCGGGCAGGCCACAGCCACGATCGAGTCTCACACGGGACGATCATCACTGGCTCGCCGGACGACACCCTCGAGTCGATCGCGATCGCCCGACGCGCAGTCAGCGGCGCGGTCGAACCCGCCGGCATCCATCACGGCAGCCTCGACGTCGTGGCGAACCAGCTTGTTGGGCTCGTGATGGACGTCGGTGACGTATCGATCCGGGATGCGTACCGGCTCGTGACGAGTGCCTACCCGTTTCGTGACCTCACAACCGAGGCGTTCGACGCGGTGATCGACGAGCTTCGCGGCAACCGGCTCGTGTGGGTCGACGAGGAGCACGATCGGCTCGAAAAATCCGGCGGAACCTGGCAGTACTTCTACGCCAATCTCTCGATGATCCCTGACGAGGAAAACTACGAGGTGCACGACATGTCTTCGCGGACCCAGATCGGAACCCTCGATGAGCGCTTTGTCGTCAACTTCGCCGAGCCCGGGGAGGTATTCATCCAGCGCGGCGAGATGTGGCGCATCAACGACATTGACGACGAGGAGACGCGCGTAAACGTTTCCCCGATCGAAGACCCGGGCGGGGAGGTGCCATCGTGGGTCGGTCAGGAGATTCCCGTCCCTGCGGCCGTTGCAGGTGAAGTCGGCGAAATCCGCGGGACCGTTGGACCACAGTTCGAGGCTGGTGGCTCGCGGGCCGCGATCGGTCGGGAACTTCGACATCGATATCCAGTAGGTGAGTATGCCATCGAGGAGGCGCTCAAACCGATTGAACGGCACGTCGAGGCGGGTCATCCGGTCCCGACAGACGATCGGATCGTCGTCGAAAGCTACGGGCGGACGGTTCGGCTGAACGCCGCATTCGGCCACGAGATCAACGAGACGCTCGGGCGCTTGCTGTCGGCGCTGGTTGGCCAACAGACTGGCTCGTCAGTCGCGATGGAGGTCGATCCCTACCGGATCAGCTTCGAAGTCCCAGGTGGGGTCGGCCCAGGAGCCTTCATCGAAATTCTGGAGACGACAGACCCAGATCATCTTGAGACGTATCTTGAGCTCGCATTGAAGCGATCGGATTCGCTGAAGTTCACCCTCGCACAGGTCGCTGCCAAGTTCGGGTCGCTCAAGCGCTACCAGGGATCGAAGCGCTTCGGCGGCGATCGACTCGTGGCTGCGCTCAAAGACACCCCAGTGTACGACGAAGCTGTTCGGGAGATATTCCACCGAGATCTGGACGTCGACAGAACCGCTGACGTGCTTTCGGCGATACAGACGGACGAAATTGCGATCGAAACCGCTCGCGGGGAAACGCCGATCGGGACAGACGGCCGATCGGCCGGTCGAGAGCTGTTGGTTCCAGAAAACGCCGACGCGAGCGTTATCGAAACCGTGCGAGATCGAATCAAAAACGATCGGATGTTACTGTTTTGTCTGCACTGCGGAGAGTACGAGCGGCGAACCAAGGTGCGTCGAATCCGTGACCAGCCGCGATGTCCGCACTGTGAGTCGACTCGTATTGCGGCGTTGAATCCGTGGGCTGACGAGGTCGTGAGTGCAGTCAACGCAACGCAGAAAGATGCCGAACAGGAGAAGATGACCCGCCGAGCGCACCGATCGGCCAGTCTTGTTCAAAGCCACGGCAAAACCGCGGTGATCGCGATGGCCGCACGCGGTGTCGGCCCACACAACGCCGCTCGCATCATTGGAAAGCTCCGCGAGGATGAAGACGAATTCTACCGTGACATCCTGAAACAAGAACGCCAATACGCGCGAACGCAGTCGTTTTGGGACTGATCAACAGAAGGTATTGGGACTGATCAACAGAAGGTATTGGGGCAGACCAACAGAAGGTATTGGGGCAGACCAACAGAAGGTATTAGCCCGCATCGATCGAACTCATTCGTAATGCTCGACTATGTGGATCTCGAGGCGGACCTCGATGAAGAAGAGCGGATGGTCCGGGACACGGCGCGGGAGTTCGTCGAATCCGAGTACAAACCGATCGTCGGCGAGCACTACATCGACGGGACGTTCCCAACGGATATCATTCCGAAACTCGGTGAGCTTGGATTCTACGCACCGAATCTGGATGGCTACGGGCTCCCCGGGCTGAGCGAAACCGCATACGGGCTGCTCATGCAAGAGCTAGAAGCCGGCGATTCGGGGCTTCGATCCATGGCGAGCGTCCAGGGCGCGCTCGTGATGTATCCGATCCACGCGTACGGGTCTGAGTCACAGCGTGAGCAGTGGTTACCGAAGCTTGGCCGTGGCGAAGCCGTCGGCTGTTTCGGGCTGACCGAACCCGAGCATGGGTCGAACCCAGCTGGTATGGACACACACGCTGAAGCCGATCGCGACGGCGACGGCTACGTGCTCAACGGCGCAAAAACGTGGATCACGAACGCACCGATCGCTGACGTGGCAGTTGTCTGGGCGCGCGATCAATCCGCGGACGAATCGCCAGTCCGTGGATTCCTCGTCGAAACCGATCGCGATGGCGTGACGACGAATGAGATTCACGAGAAGCTCTCGCTTCGGGCGTCGATCACCGGCGAAATCAGCCTCCAGAATGTGTTCGTCCCCGAATCGAACGTGCTCCCCGGCGTCAGCGGCATGAAAGGGCCGCTGTCGTGTCTCACACAGGCGCGATATGGCATTGCCTGGGGAGCGGTCGGTGCTGCACGTGACTGTTTTGAGACCGCAAGGGAGTACGCCCTCGACCGCGAGCAGTTTGGCGGGCCGATCGCGCGATTCCAACTCCAACAAGAAAAGCTCGCGGAGATGGCGACACAGATCACGACTGCACAGCTATTGGCCTACCGGTTGGCCGAACTCAAATCAGAAGGCAGACTCCGTCCACAACAGGTCTCAATGGCAAAACGAAATAACGTCCGAATGGCTCGAGACCAATCTCGGATCGCCCGTGAGATACTCGGTGGGAACGGGATCACGGCCGATTACTCTCCGATGCGACACATGAGCAATATGGAGACCGTGTACACCTACGAAGGAACCCACGACATCCACTCATTGATTCTTGGGCACGACTTGACAGGGATTGCTGCGTTCGAGTGAGGACGCTCGGCTACCGCGAACAGGGAAACTCACAGAGGTGTGATTTCGACCGGAACCGCCCGCCACAGTCAGTGCAGACGACGTCTCGACAGCCGGGTTCGGTCGTCACCGAATGTCGCCCAATCCGAAACGGCTCACAGACTGCTCGTGGCTGAATCTGATCGGGGACGAGCGCCTCACGGTGTCTACTCAACGCTGAGCGGAGCTTGATCGTCTCGATATCTGTGTCCGTCCACTGTGGCGATCGTCCCGCCACATCGTCGTCGACAACCTCGGTCCAGCCGGTGACCACAACTGGCGATCGGGTTTCGGTGTCTGTGACGACGACGACAAACTCAACGCCGTCTCGTGTGAGGACGAATCGCCAGCCGTCCGAGGAGTTCCACCGAAGCTGACCAGTTTCGATCGCTCGAGAAATGATCGGGAGCGAAATATATCGCCCCGGTTGGGTCAGGCGATCGCGGAGGTGGTCCGTCTGTGCGTATCGAGACGGGTCTCTGATTGGGGGATCCTCCGGCGTCCGGTTCTTCGCTGGAGACTGTGGTTGTGGTTCAACGGCCGACCGCTGGACCGTGGCCGCGTACGCTTCCGGCTCGGGGAGCGAACCGATCCCGAGCATCTCTTCGACGCTTGGACCGCCCTGTCGGGATGCCACTACCTGAGTATACTCGTGTACCAATATAAACGTTGAGTGTAATATGACAAATATTGTCATTCACAGGGTGTGCCGATCGTGATTTAGAAAGCGATCTTCTCGAAGTCCGTAAAACCGAGTCGTTGCGGATTTCATTGCCAAATCAAATGCGGTGTCGTGAGCAGTGAGCTATTGTAGCGTTTGCAACGCTTTACAACGGATCGTACCACATCCGGTTCGAGAGCGGCTGAACAGGCAGTTTCTGAACAGCAGTGGGAACATAATTGCAAACGCTACTATAATTTCAAACGCTACTATCGCGGGGGGTGACGTTGCAGTCGTCCGAACCGGCTAAGGACGTACGATCGTCGATCGTGTTTTGTCGCTACTGCCATCCTCGGGCCGATCGATGTGTGTCCAGTTATCATGCGATAACCAGACATATGTTTCTATATTCACAGCAATTGGTCATTGTTTTTCGACGATCGGGTGAGATCAACGACGTTAAGTACGACCCTCTCCTCAAAATGAATGCGAAGAACGCAACGCGGTCTCGGGCCGTTCAACTCGGCTCGAAGTCGCGGGTCGCCACGGTTTGTCCGTGGGCGAATCGATTCAACGGGTTTATACACCCTGATCGGTTTCGTTCAGACCCAGAAGGAATGAGGATTGCCCCCCTGCGGTACGCCGTACACGAGGCAATCTGATGTGAGCCATACTGGATCGGTGCCACCCGAATACTCGTGACCACTCAGCACTACGCTGATAGTCACCATTCCGGTGACCCGATCCAACGGACCATGCAATATACCATAATTGGATACGACATTTGGTGTGCTTCGATCGTGAAGCACCCGCCACCCGCCTCTCTTTCGAGAGGCACACATTCCGGTT